>NC_009092.1:0-2400000 GCF_000016065.1 Shewanella loihica PV-4 | reverse complement strand
TCAAGAAGGCGCGGTAGAGGTCGCCAGACGTTCTCGCGGCACGCCGCGTATCGCTAACCGTTTGCTTAGACGGGTGCGAGACTACGCCGAGGTGAAGCACGATGGCGAGGTCAACAAGGTGGTCGCCGAGAGCGCTTTGGATATGCTGGATGTGGATGTCGAAGGCTTCGATTATATGGACCGTAAGCTGCTGCTGGCCATCATAGATAAGTTTATGGGCGGCCCTGTGGGCCTGGATAACCTGGCCGCGGCCATCGGCGAAGAGCGTGAGACTATCGAAGATGTGCTCGAACCCTTTCTGATCCAGCAAGGCTTCATCCAGCGCACCCCAAGAGGGCGTATCGCGACGGCGAGAGCCTATCAGCACTTCAACCTGATCCAGCCGGAATAATCGCTAGGCGAACGGTTATTATTTTTCACATTAGTGAGTTGAGCGTTAAAAAGCGTGGTCGAAAGACTGCGCTTTTTTGTTGTCACCTATTGGCTCTACATGCGACTGTTTTGCTGTCTACTCAGTAGCTCCCTGTCTGAACATTTAATCAAAGCCTTTAATCAAAGCTTTCAATCAAAGCATTCAATCAACACCTTCAATCAAAGCCTTTAATCTAAGGCGCTAATATAACGTCTTCATGAGTGTGCCGTGAGCGTCATGATCTTGCTGCTGTCACTCTGTCGTTGCATGGGACGCACTCGAATTTCTATGCAATCAGGTCGGTGATTCGAGTCGGTTGCTGTCTAGCTACTCCTGAATCCTTTTTCAGTATTATTTCGTTTGAAATTTAAGCTAAAAGAGTTCCCGTTAAGGGAATAAAAGATACAAAGTATTACACTTATATAATTTAATAAGCCTACTTGTTGGTGATTTTGTTAATTTACCACAAAGATTGAGTGCATTTAAATTGAAGTTTGATTTATATCCGATTTATTAACTCCGCACTTAGTTACTCCTTAAAATTAAATGCGTTAAGTCAGTGATTGATTTAATTGAACGGGGTGGAAGCTAGGTAGAGAGATAAGTTAACTAACGCTGCTTTTCTGCGCGTTTGTAAAATATTGTAACAAGCAAGTCTAATCATCGCTCAGCATCCTTATTCATTTAAGGCTCAGGTCGGCGGATTTGTTAATGGTGGCGTGTTTATGTGCCTGCGGCGTAAAAACGCCAGATTGAAACAAGTGTTTAGACCGTTATTTTGTGATAATGGTCACACTTTTGTCTTTTGTGTGCGTTGTGATTGTGTTGCAACTATTGCCGAGTAAAACACTGGCTCGGATCAAATTTTCTAGTTAATTAAACCAGGCGAATGCTTATTCACTCTCCGGGGTGAAATATTAAACTTGCGTTGTTACTTAAATAATACTTTGTATTAACTTTTATTTTTCATTGGTTAATAAATTGGTGGATTGACGCATTTGGGGTGAAAGGAGAGTATCGAATCGAGCGTTGAATAAATAAAAGAACGGCGCCGAATAAAAATTGAATTAGGGAGTAGACCTACATGATTAAAACAAGCAGATTAGCTGCGGCAGTTAAATTAAGTTTAATTGCGACAGTGTCGACCAGCGGATATTTTGTTGCCAACAATGCCGTTGCTGCCGAAGAAAGTGCCTCTTTTGAACGTATCGCGGTAACGGGTTCACGCATTCAACGTCAAGACATGGAAACGGCTTCACCTGTTACCGTAATCGACGCCAGTGCCATTCGCGCCGAGGGTTACAACTCGGTTGATGAGATCCTGCAGGCGCAACCTGCCATGGCGGGTATGGCAGTAGGCTCCACCACTAACAATGGTGCCGACGGTGTCGCCCAGGTGGATCTACGAGGTATGGGCGCAAGCCGTACGCTAGTGCTGTTAAATGGCCGCCGCATGGTGAACTCAGGTTCGGGCGCCGACAGTGCAGTGGATCTGAACACTATCCCAGTGGCGATGATCGCCCGTGTGGAGATCCTGAAAGACGGTGCCTCAGCGGTTTATGGTTCTGACGCCATTGCCGGTGTGGTGAACATCATCACCAAGAAAGATTTTGAAGGCTTCCAGCTGGACATAAATGGCGGCGCGACCGACAAGGGCGACGGCGAAAACGTTGAGATCAGTGCGCTTTACGGATTCAATACCGACGGTGGTAACTATACCTTTGGTGTGGCTTATTCAGACCGTGGTGGCGTGATGCAAAAAGATCGCGACTGGGTCGAGAAGGGCGCCAGTAGCTTCATCCCAACCGGCTCATTAGGCGGCAAGGTACAAGACGAGAACGGCAACTGGGTCGATCGCACCGAAGGTTATGACTTTACCCAGGACAGCTGGCTACAGACGCCTAACGAGCGTTACAGCTTCTTCGCCAACGCGACCCAGGAGTTTGCGAACGAAATCGTCTTTACCGGCGACCTGCTTTACACCAAACGTCAATCTGAGCAGATGATGGCGGCTCAGCCAGCCTCTGTGATGTTAGATGTGTGCACGCCAACTTCTACTGGTAACTGCATCACGCTAACTGACGAGATGGTTGCCGGTGGCATCACGCCTGACGACCAAGGTCGCGTCGAATATCGCAGAAGAACCACAGATGCGGGTAACCGTATCTATGAGCAAGACACTGACACTCTGCGCGTCTCAGCGGGTCTGGCCGGTGAATTCGATGTTCACACTGGCATCGCCTGGGATCTTTCTTACACCTATGGTAAGAACAAGGCAGAGACCTGGGTGCATAACTCAATCAACGCTAAGAACATGGCGCAGTCTGTCTATGACAACCAGGATGCCTGGTTCAGCGGTGACCCACTGTCTCAAGCTATCGTCGACGACATCAGCTACCTGGAAAGCACTACCGGCGGTAACGAGCAGCACATAGTATCAGGCGTGATCAGCGGCGAAGCCTTTGACCTGGAAGCGGGCCCAGTGGCCTATGCGATTGGCGCCGAGTATCGCCATGACAGCGGTTACTACAATCCAGATCCAGTGATCGTTGCCGGTGAAGGCACAGCAGCCCAGCAAGATCCTACCGATGGTAGCTACAGCGTGGTGTCTGTCTATCAAGAGGTGAGTGTACCTTTCACCGACAAGCTGACCGGTGAATTTGCGCTGCGTTTCGATGACTACTCAACTTTTGGTAACGCATCGACCTGGAAGATAGGTTTGACCTATGAGGCAACCGATGACCTTATGCTTCGCGCCGTAGCGGCAACCGGTTTCCGCGCGCCAAACGTGAGCGAGCTGTTCGGTGGTAACGTGGGGTCATACGACTACCTAGACGATCCTTGGGGCAACGAGCAAGACCCACAGATCTTGGTGAACTACACCTCAGATCCCGATCTGAAGGCTGAGTCTTCAGAGTCTTACACAGCTGGTCTGGTGTACTCGCCAAGCTATATCGACGGCATGTCACTGACGCTGGACTACTGGCGCTTCAAGATCAAAGACGCCATCTCGCGTCTGGACGTTCAAGCGGGTCTGAATGCTTGTCACGCTGGTGATACTACAGCTTGTGAAACCTTTGGTATTACCCCTGACGGTAACCTGGAGAACCTGACTAACCCGCTAACCAACGTGGGTTATCAAGACACAAGTGGTATCGACTTTAACCTAGCTTACCGTTTCGAAGGCCTGGGTCTGGATTGGAGCATCAGCAACGATCTGACCTACCTGCTCGAGTTTGAACAGGATGGCATCGACTACACCGGCACCATCGGCGGCATGTTCGGTGGTTACGCTAAGGTGAAGAACAACTTCAGCGTGAAGGCCGGCCAGGGTGACTGGAGTCTGATGTACTCTAACCGCTTTATCGGTGAGATGGATGACATCAACTATGGTGACACAGTTGATTCAGTGCTGTACCACAACATCTCGGGTATGTACCACATCAACGACAGCATTACGGCAAGTCTAGGCGTGAAGAACTTCACCGACGAGAAGCCAGTGATGGTGGCAAGTGGTAACGAAGCAGGCACAGTGCCTGAGGTTTACGACACTATCGGTCGTCAGATCTACGGCGGTGTAACCGTTAAGTTCTAACGAGCAGTTGGAAATAAAAAAGCGCCCTAGGGCGCTTTTTTTTATGTGAGTATCAAGATTAGCCTAAGCCGTGCTGGGCAGATTTCATTTGAATGAACTCAATCTTGTAGCCATCAGGGTCTTCCACGAAGGCTATCTCAGTGGTGCCACCGGCAACCGGGCCAGGCTGACGGGTCACCTTACCACCGGCGGCTTCGATGGCGGCGCAGCGACTGTAGATATCCTCTTCGCCAATGGCCAGATGACCAAAGCCGGTGCCGAGATCATACTTGTCCGTGTCCCAGTTGTAGGTGAGCTCGACCACAGCGGCGCCAGTCGCCTCTTCGTCGAAGCCAACGAAGGCCAGGGTATAGCGGTATTCTGGATTCTCGGACTTGCGCAGCAGCTTCATGCCCAGGATCTCGGTGTAAAAATGTATGCTACGATCGAGATTGCCGACCCTCAGCATGGTGTGTAAAAGTTGTGCCATAAGGACCTCTTTTTAGGGGAATGCTAGGCTCAAGTATACCTTATTTATCCGCCATTTAAATCTGTGCTATCGGTTTGCTTATCCCATGACAGCCTGGGAATAACAGGTGTAAATCGCCATGATCCCTGTCACAGAATGGGGTGATGTCACTGGTGTTAACCCGGATGGCTGAGATAATTGAGCTTGGTTACTAGAGGAGTTGTCGATGCCAAACGAATTGAAAATGGCCCTGGGATTAACGGCCACCATAGCACTGTTTCTATCCGTGTTTTTTGTCTGTATGTTTTGATACCAATCGTAGTAAATAACTGATCACTCTAGCGTGTTAAAACGTCCGATAACGGTGTTATCATTTGTGATTGTAGAATAACTACTTATCAAAAAATGCTGCCTTGTTCTCGAACGTTTTTCCCGTGCTATTTCTGATCACTTACTTACCGTGATAGGTATAGCTCAGCAGCGACCCCTCGCTACTGAGCCTGAAAAAAGCCGCATCTGCGGCTTTTTTCCTTTGAGAGCTTATTTTTATTCAAGAGTTTGCTTAAGTATTTGCTAAAGAGATTGCTCAAGTATTAGCTCAAGCCTGAACGCCTATTCGTCTGGATAGACCTTCTCTTTAAACTCGCAGTGCTCTTCTATTAAACAGCTACCGCATCTCGGCTTACGGGCGACACAGGTATAACGGCCGTGAAGAATAAACCAGTGGTGCACATCTACCTTAAATTCGGCTGGTACTACCTTTAACATCTTCTGCTCCACCTGATCCACATTCTTGCCCATGGCAAACTTGGTGCGGTTGGCGACGCGAAAGATATGGGTATCGACGGCAATGGTCGGCCAGCCGAAGGCGGTGTTTAATACTACGTTGGCCGTCTTACGACCCACGCCAGGCAGGGCTTCGAGCGCCTCTCTGTCTTCGGGCACCTCGCCGCCGTGCTTCTCCAGCAAGATCTCGCACGCCTTGATGACGTTGATTGCCTTGTTGTTATACAGGCCTATGGTCTTGATATAGTCTTTGAGCCCCTCGACGCCTAGGTCATAGATGGCTTGGGCGGTATTTGCGACGGGAAATAACTTGTCGGTGGCCTTGTTGACGCTCACGTCCGTGGCCTGGGCCGACAGGGTGACGGCAACCAGCAGCTCGAAGGGAGAGGAGAAGTTAAGCTCGGTTTCTGGCTTAGGGTTGTTGTCGCGAAAGATCTCCAGGATCTTGCGGCGCTTCTCGGTATTCATAACTTAACTCACCTTGGTAATGCGTGCGCGGGTGACGGCTGGTGCGGCCTCTAAGGCGGGTTTACGCGCCTCGAGCTGCTTGTCGATCATGTTCTTGATGGCGATAAGAAAGCCCATGGCGATAAAGGCGCCGGGCGGCAGCATGGCCAGCAGGAAGTTGGTATCCACCTGCCAGAGATGAATCGTTAGCCCTTTAGCCCAGTCGCCAAGCAGCAGATCGGCACCGTCAAACAGTGTGCCCTGGCCCAAGATCTCGCGGCAAGCGCCTAACAGCATGAGCACCAGGGTGAAGCCCAGTCCCATCATCAGGCCATCGAACGCCGCCTTAACCACGCTGTTGCGTGAGGCGAAGGCCTCGGCGCGGCCAATGATGACACAGTTGGTGACGATAAGCGGCAGGAAGATCCCCAGTGACAGATAGAGGCCATAGGCATAGGCGTTGATCAGCAGCTGCACACAGGTCACCAGCGCGGCGATGATCATCACAAATACGGGGATGCGGATCTCTTTGGGCACAAACTCTCGCACCAGAGAGACCAGCACGTTGGAGCCGACCAGCACAACAAGCGTGGCTAACCCAAGGCCTATGGCGTTGGTTAGTGTAGCGGTGACCGCCAGCAGTGGACACAGGCCCAGGAGCTGTACTAGGCCCGGATTATTCTTCCACAGTCCTTGCCAGGCGATATCACGATAGTTACTCATACTGGACCTCACAGTTGGCAGGGCGGTTTAACAGGGTCTGCTGGTTGGCATTGAAATAGGCCAGGGTGCGCTTGACGGCGCCGACATAGGCCCTTGGCGTGATGGTGGCGCCGGTAAACTGATCAAACTGACCGCCATCTTTCTTCACCGCCCAGCGCTTATCTTGCTCGCCCTGAATACTCTGGCCCTTAAAGCCGAGTACCCAGGAAGACTTACGCAGATCGATCTTATCCCCAAGGCCCGGCGTCTCGTTATGGTTGAGCGTTCGCACGCCAAGAACCTCGCCCTTGGCATCGATGGCGACGATCAGCTTAATCTGACCGTTGTAGCCGTCTGGCGCGACGGTTTCCATGGCGATGGCTACCGGCTCACCGCCTTGGCTGGCGATGTAGGCGGGCAGGGGCTCATCTATGCCCAGCACATCGGCGTCCTGGATCAGGATGCAGTGCTCAATAAGCGCGTTGTCATGCATCTCATCAGGGATGATCTGATGCAAGGTGCGCATCAGCTCGAGATCTTGCTGCTGCTTGATCCGCTCGAAGGTAAACTGGTTAACCAGGGCCACCAAGGCGGTACACAGGAGGGCGAATAACCCCAATAAGCTAGCATTTTTGACGATTGAACGTTTCACTTCATACTCCTGCCGTGGGCTTAGCGGCTTGCTCTGTGGCCGTAGGCTCGGGGTTTGACATAATAATCGATAAAGGGCGCGCACAGGTTTGCCAGCAGCACGGCAAAGGCAAAGGCATCGGGATAGCCGCAGAAGCTGCGGATCAGATAGACCAGGAGACCGATCAGGGAGCCGAAGATCAGTCGGCCGCGGGTGCTGGTCGCTGCGGTCACAGGATCGGTAGCGATAAAGAAGGCCGCTAACATGGTGGCGCCGGAAAACAGATGCAGCAAGGGCCCCATGTGGGTATCAGGGCTCAGCAGATAACCTATGCTGGCACAGACAAACAAACTGGCCAGGATGGCGGTGCTTATCTGCCAGCGGATCAGCTTAAGCTTGAGCATCACCAGACCGCCAGCCAGGTAGGCCAGGTTTATTAGCGCCCAGCCGATGCCAAAGCCGTCGCTAAAGCTGGCCTTAGTTAAAATCTCATCCAGGGTCAGGCCGGTGGAGAGGCCTGTCTTAACCGCATCCAGAGGGGTGGCCATGGTCACGCCGTCTATACCGGCGCGATAGGCGAGGACCTGCTCGGCGTCGGCGCCCTGAAAGATGACACTCAGGCTTTGCATCAGCCCCAGATCATGCAGGGCGGCGCCACTTGGGGCGACCCAGGTGGTCATCTGCATCGGGAAGGAGATCAGCAGCATCACATAGGCGGCCATGGCCGGGTTGAAGATGTTGTTGCCAAGGCCGCCGTAGAGCTGTTTGACCACTAAGATGGCAAATATTACGCCTATGGCCGCAATCCACCAAGGTGCCAAGGCAGGAATCGCCACACCGATGAGCAGGCCAGTAAGGGCCGCGCTGTTATCACGGATGGTCTTACCCACGGGACGCGCACGTAACTTTAATACCGCCGCCTCTGTGGCCACTGCGATGGCAATAGCCAAGGCTATCTGGATCAGGGTTCCCCAACCGAAAAAGTAGCACTGGGCCAGCGCGCCGGGCAGGGCGCACAGCATGACCTTAAACATCAGGCCACGGGTTTGTGCCTTGGTGGATAGGTGTGGCGATGAGGCCAACTTAAATGCCATGATTAATCCTTGTGCTCATTGTTTGGGGTCTCTGCCTCGGCCTTAGCCAGCTTCTTCGCCTTGGCCTTGGCGACAGCGGCAGCTATCTTGGCCTTTTTGATCGCCTCTGGGCTGCTGGTATCGGCAACGTCTTCTGCATCGGCAAAGTCTTCGATATCGGTCTGGCTTTCACTGGGCGCGAGTTGTTCATCACCTGCGCTTGCCTGAGCGGCTTTTTTCGCCTTGGCCTTGGCGACTGCGGCGGCTATCTTGGCCTTCTTGATCGCTTCAGGGCTACCGGCCTCGGCATCATCGTTCGCCTCAGCTTTAGCTGGCTCTGCATCAGTTGTGATTTCCGCTTTTGGCTCATCGCCTGCTCCGGCTTGCTGTGCCTTCTTCGCCTTGGCCTTGGCGACTGCCGCGGCTATCTTTGCCTTCTTGATGGCTTCAGGACTGTTGGCTTCAATATCCTCAGCTGGGGTCATGACGTCTGGCTCATCGGAAGCCCCAGCGTCCAGCTGTGCCTTCTTGGCTTTAGCCTTAGCAATGGCGGCGGCAATTTTTGCCTTCTTAGCAGCCGCAGCATCTGCCTTCTCGGTGCCTTCGGTATCGTCTGTGCTAGCACTCTGGCTTTCGCTTGGCTTAGCAGTCTCGCCAGTGCGCTCAATTGGCTCGTCCCTGTGCTCAACAGTCGCGGCTTGCTGATCATTAGCGCCTGCCTGAGCGGCTTTCTTGGCCTTGGCGCGGGCGATTGCCGCCGCGACCTTATCTTTCTGGCTCAATGGCGCAGTCTCAGCACCTTGCTGAGCGGGCGCTTGGCTTGCTTCAGTGGTATCGGCCGTGTCTTGTGCGGCTTTCTTCGCCTTGGCCCTGGCGATGGCGGCGGCGACTTTCTCTTTCTGACTCACAGCGGCCGATTCTCTATTGTCGGCACCCTTGACTTGTGATGCTGGCTGCTCGCTCGTCTCAGTTTCTGTTTCGCTGGAAGTTTTCTGCGCGGCCTTCTTAGCCTTGGCCCTCGCGATAGCTGCTGCGACCTTGTCTTGTGGCTTCTCTGTCGTAGCGCCTGCCGAGGCTTGGGCTTCTGCGGCCTTCTTGGCCTGGATTCTTGCCATGGCGGCGGCGACGGCATCTTTATCAGAGCCTGTCATCTGCGCCTTGCGACGCTCGGCCGCCTGTTTGGCCTTCTCTTCACGCGCCTGTTTCTCCTGCTCGAGGCGCAGGGTGCGGGAATCGAATCTCTGCTTGGCAAGCTCCGCCTGTTTCTTCTCTTCCGCCTCTTGGCGCAGGGCAGATTTGGCGACGCGATAATATTCCACTAGTGGAATGTCGCTAGGGCAGACATAGCTGCAGCAGCCACACTCGATACAGTCACGCAGATTGTAGCTGGCAGCCTTGTCATATTCCTGGGCCTTGGCATGCCAGAACAGCTGCTGGGGCAGCAACTGCGCCGGACAGGCCTGGGCACACTCGCCGCAGCGGATGCAGGGCTGCTCCGGACTCGGCGGGGCTACTTCTTGCTCACTCGGCATCAGAACACAGTTGGTGCCCTTGGTGATAGGCGCCGCTACATTCGGCAGCATGTAGCCCATCATGGGGCCGCCGATGATCACCGGGGCATTGGCATCGCCTCTAAACTGACCCACCTCTAGCAGGTGCTCGACTGGCGTGCCGATAGGGACCCAGTAGTTGCCGGGTTTAGCGATATTTTGGCCCGTCAGGGTGACTACGCGCTCGATCAGCGGCATGTTGCGATAGACTGCCTGGGCTATGCTGTAGGCGGTGCCGACGTTTTGCACCAGAATGCCCAGGTTGGCCGGAATGGCGCCCGATGGCACCTCTTGTCCTGTGAGGATCTGAATAAGTTGCTTCTCGCCGCCCGACGGATAGAGCGTGGGGATCTTGCTCACTCGCGCGCAGTGACTCGGCAGCTGGCTGCGGTTGAGCGCATGGCCCATCTGCTCGACGGCCTCGGGTTTATTATCTTCGATGGCGACAATAATGCGTTTCGGGCTGAGTAACTGATGGACTATCTCTATACCGCGGACTATCTCATCGCAGCTTTCCTGCATCAGTTTGTCGTCAGAGGTGATATAGGGTTCACACTCGACGCCGTTGATGATCAGCAGCTCAATTTCGCTGACCGGTTTGAGCTTGATATGGGTTGGGAAGGCGGCTCCGCCAAGGCCCGCTATGCCAGCCGACTGAATCCGCCTGATGATGTCGTCGTTGTCCATCTCGGCCACTTGTTCAAGACTCAGTGGCGTATGAACGCTTTCGATCCACTTTTCCTGATGATCGTTTTCAATCACGCAGGTGAGCACGGGTAGTGCAGAGGCGTGGTTGCTGGCGCGCTCCTCGATGGCGACGACTCTGCCTGAGACAGGGGCATGGACCGGCAGATGGCGAAAGCCTTCCCCCAGGGTCAGGGGCTGTCCCTTGGTGACAGTATCGCCGACTTTCACGGCTAATGTGCAGTTTTCGCCGACGCCCGGGACTGGAATGAGGTAGTGGTCCGCAAGGGGCAAACGGCTTATCTTGCTCTGGTTGGAAAGCGTTTTATGTTCGGGTGGGTGAATACCGCCGGGGATACGCCAGAGTGTGCCTTTATCTATCTGTTCTAACAAGGTTAACACTTAGATTCCTCGCTAATATTGACCACGGGTATGGCATTGAGCTGCCAGCTCCAGTTTTGCAGTGTCTCGGCGACTGGGATCATGTCGATACAGTCTACAGGGCAGGGCTCGACACACAGATCGCAACCTGTGCAGTAGTCTGTGATAACCGTGTGCATCTGCTTGCCTGTGCCTAAGATGGCATCGACCGGACAGGCCTGAATACATTTAGTGCAGCCGATACATTCAGCCTCGCGGATAAAGGCGACCTTCTTCACCTGGGTCTCGGCGTTGGCGGTGAGCGGTTCTGGGTCGACGCCCATCAACTCGGCAAGTTTCTCCATGGTGGCGGTGCCGCCCGGCGGACACTTGTTGATCTTCTCGCCGTTGGCGATCGCCTCGGCGTAGGGGCGACAGCCTGGGTAGCCGCATTGGCCACATTGGGTTTGCGGCAGCAGTGCCTCGGCCTGGTCGATAATGGGATCGCCTTCGACCTTAAATTTTTCGGCGGCGTAACCCAGCAGCGCCCCGAAGGCGAGGGCGAGTAATCCTAATAGGATGATGGCAATAATAACTTGGCTCATGCTTAATTAACCAAACCTGTGAAGCCCATGAAGGCCAGAGACATCAGGCCTGCGGTGATCATGGCGATGGCGCCGCCCTTGAAAGGCGCCGGAACATCGGCGGCGGCGAGGCGCTCACGCATGGCAGAGAAGAGGATCAAGACGATGGAGAAACCGACCGCCGCGCCAAAACCATAAATGGCCGACTCGATAAAGTCGTGTTTCTCGTTGACGTTGAGCAGGGCTACACCCAATACGGCGCAGTTGGTGGTGATCAGCGGCAGATAGATACCCAGAGCCCTGTGCAGGGCGGCACTGGTCTTCTGCACCAGCATCTCGGTAAATTGCACCACGACGGCGATAACCAAGATAAAGGCCATGGTGCGCAGATAGCTAAGATCGAAAGGGGTCAACAGATAGGTGTCGACCAGGTAGCTTAAGATAGAGGCAAGGGTGAGCACGAAGGTGGTCGCCATCGACATGCCGATAGCCGATTCCAACTTACTCGAGACCCCCATGAAGGGGCAGAGGCCGAGAAATTTAACTAATACAAAGTTGTTGACCAGCACTGTGCCGACCAATAGGAGGAGATATTCGCTCATCTCAATGGGTTATCTATATCTAATTTACGGGCTATTATCGGCCTTTCGGCCGGGATAAACAACACAAAGAATGAAGGGATTATTTATCCCGCCGTCTGACTGCGCGCAGATTGTTCATCCTTTACGGTGAATGGTTTAGGCTTAGCGATGTAAAAGCCTTGCAGGCCGTCCACTAAAAGCTGCTCCAGGGCAAACTTCTCTTCCTGACGCTCGATACTGGAGGCGATCACCTTCACCGATTGCTTACGGGCCACATCGACTATCATCTTCACGAAGAAGCGATTGTTGCTATCAGTGTCTATTCCCTGTGAGTAACTGCCATCTAGCTTAATAAAGTCGGGCCTGACCTCTTTAAAGAACTTGAAGGAGGTGAACCCCATGCCAAAGTGCTCGACCGCCACCCGTGCGCCGACACTGTGCATGTCGCGCACAAACTTATGGGCCTGGCGGATATTGGCCTGCATTCCCGCCTCATTCACCTCCAACACCAGGCGCGAGGCGATCTGGCGCTGACGCACGAAGATATCTTTCAGCCAGGCGGTAAAGGCGGGCTGGTTGACCGAGGCGGTACTGATGTTGATCCCTAAGGCGCCGGTGAAGGTTGGGGTGTCGAGCAACAGGCGCAGGGTGCTGAGTATGATGATCTTATCCAGCTCTACGCTGAGCCCATGACGCTCGGCCATGGCGATCACTGTGCCAGTGGGCAGAAACTTGCCCTCGCTGCTATAGAAGCGCGACAGCAGCTCGCGATAGACGTTGTCGGCGCCGCGACAGGGTTGAATATCCTGGGCGTGAAACTTGATGGCTCGGCGCTTGATAATATCTTCGATGGCCAGTTTCCAATGGGAATCGCCAACCAGTTCCTCGTCGCTGAGCTTCTCCTGCACATGATAGCTGTTGGGGCCGAGTGTCTGGGCGATGCTGACGGCGGCATCGGCAATATAGACCAGAGACAGGGCGTCGCCGCCTTGCTCATAGGGCACCATGCCGATATAGGCTACCGATTCGAGATCGCTGCCTTGCTGGTACTCATCGAACTGGGCTTTTAATTTCTCCAGCGGCTGCTGGGCATCCTTTAGTACCAGATCCGGTATGAAGACGGCAAAATCGGCGCTACTGATCCTAAACGCCTCGATATTGGGCATTCCCTGCAGCGCCTTGCGGATGCAGGTGGCGACGCCTGCCAGGTAGTCATCGCCCGCCGCGCGGCCCTGGCTCTGGTTAACATGGCCCAGTTCGGTGGCCTTGATCATCGCCATCAATCCGATGCGCGACTTGCCGGGCTTGGCGAGGGCGTCGAGCTTCTCGGTAAACTTGGGGCGGGTGCCAAATAGGGTGACAGGATCTTGATAGGCCTCACGATTAAGCTGCTCTGTCTGTTGCTGCAGCTGATCGAACTTGTCATGCAGGGCGACGCGGCAATGCTCCAGTGCCTTGCCTAAGGGTTTGAGTTCGCCGTGAAAACGTGAATGGGCGATGGCATCAAATTTAAGCTCGGCGAAACCGTCCAGGGCATTGACCGCATAGCCTATGGTCCGCTTCTGTCTGGCCATCAAGAGGGTAAAGAGTACCGCCAGGGCCAGATAGCCACCGACTATCCAGATAAGAGTTTGGGTAAAATGAGTCAGTGCATCTTTGGCTATGGTGCGGCTGGAGAGTTTCACCTGCAGGCGGCCTTGGGGCAGTGCTTGGGTGTTTTCCCTTGGCTGATTAAAGAGCACTGTGGCCAGATCCGTACCTGAGGCGATAAGTTCGCCCTGGGTGTAGTTGAGGTTGCCGTCTAATTGGTGCACATATTGGAAGAACTGAAACTCGTATTGCTTAGTCAGCAACGTAAAGAGTGCTTGGCCTTGCTCGGGTAGGGGCTGTTGCCAGATGGGATCGGCCTGATATTCCTTGAGTTGGAAGTCGGCTATTGCGGCGATCTCTTGTCGCTGGTTGAGATAGGCCAGCGCCGTCAAGGCAAGACAAGCCGTTATCAGCAATAGATGTATAGATTTTCCAACGCCCATAAGAAAGTAACCTAAATTGATCGACTGCTCATTCTAGCTAAATTTGAAACAGATAGTCTAACGCTTTATGGCCGATGAGTTTTTTAGGTTAACGCTGAGGATAAAACTTAAGAAGGTGGCTCCCCAGACTGGACTTGAACCAGTGACATACGGATTAACAGTCCGCCGTTCTACCGACTGAACTACAGGGGAGTAGATACTTCTCTATGCTATAAGTGGCTCCCCAGACTGGACTTGAACCAGTGACATACGGATTAACAGTCCGCCGTTCTACCGACTGAACTACTGGGGAATTGATACTTATATGGTTAACTATATTGGCTCCCCTGACTGGACTCGAACCAGTGACATACGGATTAACAGTCCGCCGTTCTACCGACTGAACTACAGGGGAACATCTTATTATAGCTAACTCATCTTCTTCGATTTGACGCTTTGGCTCCCCAGACTGGACTTGAACCAGTGACATACGGATTAACAGTCCGCCGTTCTACCGACTGAACTACTGGGGAATCGTGTAAGCGACTCGTCGTTGAAGACGGAGCGCATATTAAATCGCTCTTACACATGAGTCAACTCGACTTGGCAAAAAAAGTGTAATTATGCTGTTAAGTGCTCATCTAATGCGCACAGTGATCGCTAAGTGCGCATTTTGTTGCTTTAACGGCCATATCTGGCTGAAATTTATCGGCTATTGGCATTTTATGCTGACGCTATATGACTGCCGACGACACTCCTCTGATAGGTTGGGTTTTCAAATGTAGTAAAATTACATCCCTATAGAGAAAAGGGCGGCTATGTGTAAAAGGGGCTAAAGCCGCGATTATCCTGAGGTTGCGGGAGTTATCCACTAAATCTGTGGATAAGCCTGTGGGTTAGGCACTAAATCGCCGGGCAAACGCAGTGGCTCTGCGGGTTGTACTTAAAATGACAAGAATTAGCGCATCTTAATATTGGCACCAATTATCAACAACTTATGAAAATCAAGCCCCTTAATGCAATTATCTGCAAGACGTTACAGATATGTAATGAGTTTTGGCCCTTCACTTGTGTATTAAATTGGCTACAGGCGTGAGTTTTAGCCTGTTTTTTGACCATGAAGCGTGAATTTCCTCCTTGTACAAAACTTACATGACAAACCGATGACATTTATGGGGTGTTTTGGTGAATTCTGCCTAATAAGAAAATGAACCGTCTCATTGGCTAATAGCTGTGGGTACTTTAAGATAGGTGCACAGCTATAAAGGAGTGCACCATTGAGTGAATCAGCATTTGATCTCGTTTCGCAATACGCCCCGGCTGGCGATCAGCCTGGGGCAATCAAGCAACTTGTCGACGGCCTGGATGCCGGGCTGGCAAACCAGACATTGCTTGGGGTAACGGGATCCGGCAAAACCTTTACCATCGCCAATGTTATCAAGCAGATGCAGCGCCCAACTATCATCATGGCGCCCAACAAGACCCTGGCGGCCCAGCTCTATGGCGAGATGAAGGAGTTCTTTCCTAATAATGCCGTCGAGTATTTTGTCTCCTACTACGACTATTATCAGCCCGAGGCCTATGTGCCGTCGACCAATACCTTTATCGAGAAGGATGCCTCGGTCAACGCTCATATCGAACAGATGCGACTCTCTGCCACCAAGGCGTTGCTTGAGCGGCGCGATGTGGTGCTGATCGCCTCTGTATCGGCCATTTATGGTTTGGGCGACCCTGAATCCTACATGAAGATGTTGCTGCATCTGCGTCAGGGCGATTTTATGGGCCAGAGGGAGATCCTGCAGCGCCTGAGCGAGCTGCAATATACCCGTAACGATATCGAGCTGGATCGCGGTACCTTCAGGGTGCGCGGTGAGGTGATCGATATCTTCCCGGCCGAATCTGACAAGCAGGCGATCCGTGTCGAACTGTTCGACGATGAAATTGACCGTCTCAGCCTGTTTGATCCCTTGACCGGCCATATTCTGCAGCGCATCGCGCGCACCACTGTCTATCCTAAGACCCACTATGTGACGCCCAGAGAGAAGATCCTGGCGGCTACAGAGGATATCAAGCAGGAGCTCAGAGAGCGCAAGCAGTATCTGCTGGACAATAATAAGCTTATCGAGGCGCAGCGGATTTCTGAGCGGGTGCAATACGATATTGAGATGATGACAGAGCTGGGGTACTGCTCCGGCATCGAAAACTATTCCCGCTATCTCTCTGGCAGACGCCCGGGCGAGGGGCCGCCGACCCTGCTGGACTATTTGCCAGCCGACGGCCTGTTGATCCTCGACGAGTCCCACGTAACAGTGCCGCAGATCGGCGCCATGTATAAGGGTGACCGTTCGCGCAAGATGAATCTGGTGGAGTATGGTTTCCGTCTGCCCTCGGCGCTGGATAACCGTCCGCTCAAGTTCGAAGAGTTCGAATCCCTGATGCCACAGACCATCTTCGTGTCGGCAACCCCGGCGCAGTATGAGCTGGATAAGAGTGACGGGGAGATCGCCGAGCAGGTGGTGCGGCCGACAGGCCTGCTGGATCCCGAGATAGAGGTGCGCCCGGTGGCAATTCAGGTGGACGATCTTCTGTCTGAAGCCAACAAGCGCGTCGCGGTGAACGAGCGGGTGTTGGTGACCACGTTAACCAAACGTATGGCGGAAGATCTCACCGAGTATCTCGATGAGCATGGTGTCAAGGTTCGTTATCTGCACTCAGACATAGATACGGTAGAGCGGGTGGAGATCATCCGCGACCTACGCCTGGGTGTATTTGATGTGCTGGTCGGCATCAACTTGCTCAGGGAGGGCCTGGATATGCCCGAGGTCTCCCTGGTGTGCATCTTAGATGCCGATAAGGAAGGCTTCCTGCGCTCAGAGCGCTCCCTCATTCAGACCATAGGTCGCGCCGCCCGAAACGTGAACGGCAAGGTGATCCTCTACGCCGATAATATGACTAAGTCGATGGCCAAGGCGATCGGTGAGACTGAGCGTCGCAGGGAGAAACAGCGTGAGTTTAACCTGGCCAACGGCATCACACCAAAAGGGGTGTCGAAGAAGATCGCCGACGTGATGGATCTGGGTGACTATAACGAGCATACCGCCAAGGTGTTGCCGAAATACCAGAAGGTGGCGGAGTCCAGAACTACCTATGCCAAGCAAGACGCGTCCAGCCTCAGCCATCAGATCGATGAGCTGGAGAAGCGTATGCATCAGCATGCCAGGGATCTGGAGTTCGAACAGGCGGCAGCGTTACGTGATGAAGTGCTGGCCCTGCGCGAGGCGCTGATTAAGGCTTAGTACACACGCATAAGCGATGCAACAAAGAAAAGGCTCACCTAGGTGAGCCTTTTTATCTTTTCAGAGCCAATGTTATAAGCAATGCCTTAACTAGGTTATTAGCGCTTTGTCATTAGTGCCTGGTCATTAGCGCGCCAGTCGCCTGATGAGACGATAGAGCAAAAAGACCAGCACGCCGCTGATCACGCCTACTAGATGCGCCTCGGTGGCGACCCTGGCATCGATCAGCTTAGTGATCTGATCCGTGGCGCCGTAATATTGCTCATAAGCCACCTTAAAGCAGACGCCGGCAAACAGCAGGTAGCCGGAGCGGATCTTCATCTGAATATCTTTGAGGGCGCCGTAGGCAAATAAACCATGCAACATGCCGCTGAGGCCTACATAACCGCCTAAGATGGGGAAAAACCAGTAGAGCCCCAGTCCCTGTAGCAGACAGAGCAAGGCAAACAGCAGGGTGAAATTACCGGCGCGGTAGTGGTTCTCGTGCAGAAAACTGATCACCCACAGACCCGCCAGATTCATCAGCAGGTGCCAATGATTGGTGTGCAGCAGATTGCCGCTAACCAGGCGCCACCACTCTCCGTGCGCGATGGCACTGCGGCGAAAGGCGAGCGTGCCGTCAAGGTGGAGAAAGTAGAGCAGGCTGCAGAGTATGCTGATCCCCAGCACCACGCCATAGGGCGTAGCGCGCGACGTCAGCCGACCTAACATTTTGCGTCCAGTTCGGCCATGACACCTGCTTTGTCATCCAGATAGTCATTCAGTCCCTTGGCTCTCAGCAGGCAGGCGGGGCAGGTGCCGCAGCCGCTGCCGACGATACCGTTATAGCAGGTGAGGGTCTGGTCTCTAACCAGCTCCAGGCTGTGGTACTTGTCTGCCAGTGCCCAGGTCTGGGCCTTGTTAAGCCACATTAAGGGAGTGACGAGCTTAAGTTCACGATCCATTCCCTGCTCGAGCGCCGATTGCATCGCCTTGATAAATGAATCGCGACAATCTGGATAGCCGGAGAAGTCGGTTTCACACACGCCGGTGATCACACTTTCGGCGCCCAGCTGATAGGCGTAGATCCCGGCCAAGGTGAGAAACAGTATGTTACGCCCAGGCACGAAGGTGTTGGGCAGGCCGTTATCCATCAGCTCGTTGGATACGGGAATGGCATCACGGGTCAGGGCAGAGATAGCCAGCTCGTTCAGCACGGTTACATCTAATATCTTGTGGCTGTCGACTTTGAGGTCCTTGGCCAGCTTGGCGGCGGTGGCAATCTCTTCGCTGTGGCGCTGGCCATAATCGAAGGTAACCGCATGCACTTCATCATATTGATTCAGGGCTTGAATTAAACAGGTGGTGGAGTCTTGTCCGCCACTAAACACAACAACAGCTTTAGACATCTGCTCTGTCCGGATAGAAAATTTGTCGATAGTTTAACTGACCATGAAGGCCTTGCAAATTTTCTTGTGGCGATCCGCCTAAGCCATGGACAAATTGGTGAAACCTTGGGGAATTAATGGGGTTATACTTGCTTGTAGGGGCAAAATCTTCTATAAAAGCCGCCCGCAAGTGACGAGGTTTAAGATGAAGTATCCGGTTAATGAAGTTTTTGAAACCATCCAAGGTGAAGGGGTATACACGGGCGTGCCGGCGATCTTCGTCCGTCTGCAGGGCTGCCCTGTGGGATGTTCCTGGTGCGATACCAAACATACCTGGGAAACCTTAGCCGAGAACCGCGTCTCCTCTGAGCAAGTGATCCAGGTGGATGGCGCCATCGGCCGCTGGGCCGAGCTGGATGCCCGTGAGCTGTTGATGCACTTCAAGGTGCAGGGCTTTAGCGCCAAACATGTGGTGATCACCGGCGGCGAGCCTTGTATCTATGATCTTATCGCCTTGACTCAGGCCTTTGCCGATGCCGGCATGCAGTGTCAAATTGAGACAAGCGGGACCTTCGACGTGTTAGTCGATCCCCGTGCCTGGGTGACGGTGTCGCCTAAGATCAACATGAAGGGCGGTTATAAGGTGTTAGAGCAGGCGCTGGAACGCGCCGATGAGATCAAACACCCGGTAGCCAAGGCCTCCCATATCGAGGAGCTCGACGAGCTGCTTAAAGGCATTGATACCCTAGGCAAGACCATCTGCCTGCAGCCGATTAGCCAGAAGCCCCGCGCCACCGAGCTGGCGATGAAGGTCTGCATCGAGCGTAACTGGCGCCTCTCTATTCAGACCCATAAATATCTGAATATCGATTAAGTATCAGAGACACTTATATTCACATAAAAAAACGGCGCCAACCGGGAGTAAACAGTTAAAGGCGCCGTTTTTCGTTTGTGACTCCTAGAGCCTACTTATCTTCTCTAAAGTTCCTGCTTGAGAATTGGTCAGACAGGCTGGCTATTCCAAATGACCCGACTCATTAAAGGCCGCTAGCTTGGCCTGATACTCAGTAATGTCGCCGATATGCTCATCTACCCATTGCTTGTCGTAGTAGGTATCGAGATAACGATCTCCCGAGTCGCATAGCAGGGTAACGATAGAGCCGGTTTGGCCGTTGGCATGCATTTCGCTCGCCAGTTGCAGGGCGCCATAGAGGTTGGTGCCGGTCGAAGGGCCTGCCTTGCGGCCGATCAGCGTCTCTAACCAATAGATGGTGGCGATCGATGCGCTGTCATCAATCTTGACCATATGGTCGACAACCCCTGGGATAAAAGAGGGCTCTGCCCGCGGACGGCCTATGCCTTCGATACGGCTGGCGCCGGCGCAGCTGATACTGGCATCGCCACTATGGTAATAGTCGTAGAACACCGAATTTTCTGGGTCCACCACACAAAGCTTGGTCTTGGCACACTGGTAACGAATATAGCGGCCTATGGTGGCCGAGGTGCCGCCCGTGCCTGGGCTCATCACGATCCAGCTGGGGACGGGATGCGGCTCTCTTTGCATCTGCTCGAAGATAGAGTTGGCGATATTGTTGTTACCGCGCCAGTCGGTGGCTCGCTCTGCGTAGGTAAACTGATCCATATAGTGGCCCGATAGCTCTTCGGCCAGGCGTTGTGACTCGGCGTAGATCTGACTCGAATGCTCGACGAAATGGCAGCGTCCACCATAAAACTCGATCTGTTGGATCTTCTTCTTGGCGGTCGAGGCGGGCATCACGGCGATGAAGGGCAGCCCCAGCAGGCGTGCGAAGTAGGCCTCGGACACTGCGGTGCTACCGGAGGAGGATTCGATAATGGGCGTATCTTGGGTGATCCAGCCGTTACACAGGGCGTAGAGAAACAGAGAGCGCGCCAGGCGATGCTTGAGGCTGCCTGTGGGATGGGTGCTTTCATCTTTTAGGTAGATATCGATGCAGGGCAGCATGGGCAGTTCCAGCTTGATCAGATGAGTGTCTGCACTGCGTTGATAATCAGCCTCGATCTTTGCGATGGCCTGGTTGACCCAAGATTGATCCATTGTGGCTCCTGAGGTTATTGAGCGGATAGACCTTATAGCTTAACGAAATAAATTATAACGAAAAGGAAAATCGAAAAGAAATGCGACCGAGCGTCGAGGGCGCTTGTTGTGATGATTGAAGGATCGACTGGAAAATGGCTTAAGCAGTATGTTGCAGTGGGTAGCAAACGGGATGAATTAGTTTTCCTTAAAAACAGATGCGTTTTATGGCAATAGGTAAAACAAACGGGGAAGCTAAGTTTTAAGATAAAACTGAGGTTTAGGATAAAGCTAAGATAACGCGGGAGAAAAAATGGTGGAGGGAGAAGGATTCGAACCTTCGAAGGCTGAGCCGTCAGATTTACAGTCTGATCCCTTTGGCCACTCGGGAACCCCTCCATATTTTTTACAGCAGTACAAGGTAATAACAAGATAAAGATGGTGGAGGGAGAAGGATTCGAACCTTCGAAGGCTGAGCCGTCAGATTTACAGTCTGATCCCTTTGGCCACTCGGGAACCCCTCCACGAGTATCTCTTTAATACATTGTAGGCAAATGGTGGAGGGAGAAGGATTCGAACCTTCGAAGGCTGAGCCGTCAGATTTACAGTCTGATCCCTTTGGCCACTCGGGAACCCCTCCTCAATTGCGGCGGCAATAGTAGTCAGAATCGTTGGCGCTGTAAAGCCCCAATTTAAAATAATTACTAAAGTTATGGCGCAAGCGGTCGATTAAATAGCAACGAGCTGTTTTATTGATGTTTTTTTATGCGAACTAGTCAGTTGATCATCAACGAAAATCAATTGGGGACCCGACTCAACCAGGCGATAGTCGATCATCGCCGGGGCGAATTTGGTCTGCTGCTGGCCATGTTGTCTAACGACGCCCGCGATATGGCGCAGTTTAACCTGGAGCAAACCCCCAGTGATCTTGAAGCGAAACTCAAGCGTCAGTTTGAGTTACCGGACGCTCAGCCCCTGACCAGCGCACTGCATCTGGGTGAAGACAGAGATAATAGTGAGCAGTTTCATCAAGCGGGTCTCTGTGGTTTTCATCTACAGCAATATTTAAACCCCGAGCCTTTGGTGCATAGAGGGCGAGATCCACTGGCGATGCAAGAGGTGTTGGCTAACTGCGATCCCGTTACCCTGGCACGTTTTCATAATGAACTCGACGCCGATGCACCTGTGATGGAGCTGCCCCATTTTACCGAGCAGATCGTCAGGCAACGTGCGTTAGGAGACATTTTGGCTTAGTTTTAAGTGCGAACGCTCGGGTTTTGCTATATATAGCTAAGAGCATTTTCAGTTAAAAGGTTAAGCGTCAAAATGAAGAAGATTCAAGAAGGTCAATCCGAGTTAGTCAACGATACCTGTAACGATTGTGGCAGCTATGCCGACATAGGCGCTGTGATCGATGAATTTGACACAGTACTGACTCTGGTTCGCGAGGGTGACAAGGCCCAGAGTGAGTTGCAAGCCTTGGCTGAAGCGGCCAAACAGCGTTTCGAGGGTGTGGAGAGTGACATTAAGGCGGTAGAAGGCGCCCTGGAGCTACGTCTGACCTTTGGTTACAGCGCCGAGAAGATGATTTTTCAACTCGAGCATGGCCTCTAATAGGGGCTTGCTATATTTGCTTGCTAATTAGCTAGTTATTCGTGTAATGTGCACAAATTGAACGTTAAATAATAACAATAACATCTATGTTGTACCGTCTTTGGCGGTTTTTACCTTGATAACCTTTTTATTGGCAAAGGTTATCGGCAGTAGGATTTTATGACCAAGCGACAATTTCAACATCTGCTTGAAACGATAGTCAATTCGACGCAAAAACAAGAAGGCCAGTTTAAAGAGACGGCCGAGCTTGCCTGTGATCTGCTCAGTCAATCCCTGAAGGTCGACAACATAGGTGTTTGCCTGTTTTCCGGTTGCGAGACCAGTGAGCTCATAGCTCTTTCGGGTTCTCAAAGCCAAGCTTCATTTAATCAGTCTTCTCTGAATCATGCTTCGCGTCCCGCACAGGGTCTCTGTCCTAACTATTTCGAACAACTCAAACGCGGTCGTATCATAGATGTGATCGACGTGGAGCAGGACTGCCGCGTCGCCGAGATTCGTGAGCATCTGACGGCCAACGCTGTGGTGTCCCATCTCGATGTGGCGATTCGGATCAATGGCCATCTTGAAGGTGTGCTCTATCTCGAATCTTTGCATCCCCATGAATGGCCGGAAAGCGAAATCCATATCGTCTCTCAAGTCGCCGATCAGCTGGCGTTGACCCTGGCCACCCAGAGAGCCTACGACACAGACGAACGCCTGAGTCTGTTCTTGAAGGCGATAGAGCAGTCTGAACAGATCAGTATGGTAGTCAATCTGGCCACGGATAAGATTGAATACGTCAACGGCGCCCATCACGCTATCTCTGGGGTGCCTAAGCAGCAGATCTTAGGCAAATCGCTAGCTTGTCTGGATTTCTTTAAGCAATCGCCGGTGCAGGCCGATGCGGTACTGGCCCAAGTTAAGCAAGGCAAGATCACCAAGGGAAACACCCAGTTGACCCGTCGCGACGGCGAGAGCTACTGGCTGCGCTATCGGGTGCGTCCCTTCACCACGCCAAGGGGCAACCATTACGCCTTGGTGACCGCCGAAGATTGCTCGGAAGAGCTGGTGCAGCAGAATGAACTCGAGCGTCTAGCCTGGCGCTGTTCGCTGACGGGCCTCTATAATCGCAGCTATTTCAATCGCGCCTTGGAAAAACTCCGTAGCGGCCACCTGATGTTGATCGATCTCAGAGGCTTTAAGCGCTTCAACGATACCTATGGTCACGAGAAGGGCGATAGCCTGTTGATCGAGGTGGCGCGTCGTATCAAACATTTCGCCAGCGTCAAGAAGGCGGAGCTGATGGCCCGTGTGGGCAGCGATGAGTTTGCCCTGGTGCTACAAGGAGTAGAGGATGAGCAGAGCCTGGATTATGCCATCAAGCGCCTCTATCATCAGCTGAGCCTGCCTGTGCAGGTGGGCGCCGAATCATTTGAGGCTAAACCTGCACTCTCTGTGGTCGAAATCGATGCCCTGGAGGCAGGGTTCTCTGCGCTTACCTGCGCCGATATCGCAGTGCAATATGCCAAGAAGAAGCAGGGCAGCGCGATACAGATCTTCAACCATGCCCTGTTAAACACCTTCAAAGAGGATGCACAGATCGAGCGGGATCTGCAGGCGGCGCTGAAGAATCGTGAGTTTGAGCTATATTATCAGCCGCTTAAAGATCTCGGCCGACAGGCCTATATCGGCGCTGAGGCCTTGATCCGTTGGCACCACCCCAAGAAGGGGGTGCTCTATCCAGGCGCCTTTATCGATATCGCCGAACAAACCGGCATGATCGCCGCCATAGGCGAATGGGTGTTAGAGGCCGCCTGCCGTCAGCTCAACCTGTGGCAGCATCATAACATCAACATCTCTATGCATGTGAATGTATCGGCGCGGCAGTTTTTCAGTACTCAGCTCTACGATCAGGTGTGGCAGCTGGTTACCCGTTACCGTATTCGCCCTAATACCCTGATCTTAGAGATCACCGAGACCGAGCTGATGGAAGATGTGGTCTATGCGACGCATCTTTGCAAGGAGCTGGCCGAGCTAGGGGTGGGGCTGGCGATCGACGATTTCGGCACGGGTTACAGCTCGATGCGTTATCTCAAGCAGTTCCCCATCTCTAAGCTTAAGATAGACAGATCCTTCATCTCAGATCTGAGTGTCAGCCGTGAGAGCCGCGAGATCGTCAGCGCCATCATCGCCATGGCTAAGGCGCTTAATCTGTCGTTGACGGCCGAAGGGGTCGAGACCGCAGAGCAGGAATCTTTCCTATCGGCATTGAGCTGTCATCAGGCCCAAGGTTTCCTCTACAGCCCAGCCCTTAGAGAGGCCGAATTCAGCCAGTTCCTGCGAGCCAATGCCGAGACGCCGCTACACTGACACAACTATAGCTATTCCTAACTAATCCGCTGCGGTAGTGGTTTATACGTGAAAGTTTGCGTGGGCGCTCAGCCTTGTTGTGTATAAGCCGTTATAGCCAGTTTGGCTGAATGACCAATCTAACTATTTAAGACAGCACTGCTTAAATTTCTTGCCGCTCTGGCAGACACAGGGAGCGTTGCGTTTGGGGTATTTGGGCACAAGTTGCTCGCCCTGGGTGTACCACCAGCGACCATCTTGCTTCACAAAGTCTGAGATTTCATGAATGGCGTTCAGTCCGTTGCTACCTTGGTACCAGGCGTGAAACTCTACCATTCCCGCATCTTGAGCGCTGCTGCTTCGATTAACGCTTAGCCCCAGCCAACTCGTATGATTCTCTTCATCGAGCATCTCGACACTCAGTCCGTCCAGATAATCGGGATGATGGGTCGCAATCAGATACTTGTGCAACTTGAGCACGAAAGCCGAATAACGGCTGCGCATCAAGGATTCGGGATCCGGCGCAATGACCCCGAGATGAAAAGGTTCACAACACTGGTTGTAGCTTAGGGGTTTATCTTTCACCGACCTGCCACAGGGGCATGGGAGGGAGGGGTTAATCATGATTGCTGCTTGACTCGTTTAGGGTCGAAAACTGACGGCCATAATAGAGGTTAGGTAACGGCTTGGCACTATAGTAAAACGACGGTTCCGAGCGATTGTTGGTATCTACCGTGAGGTACCATTTGCCATCTGCCTTCTTCTTGGAGACGGTGACAAACTTACCGGCGAACTCGCTCACGGGTTCTTCGGTTTCTTTAGGCGGATAGAAGCGGATAAGATAGTAGCCCACATCGGTCGCCTGTTGTTTGTCTAACTGGCGCTCGACCACGCGAAAATCCACTTCTATCTGAGCATTCTTATGTTTAATCTTGCCAAAGAAGCGTTTGTAGAGCTCGATAATGTTATCGCGCCCCATGGTGATCTCTTTGTTCTGTTGCTCGGGAATGTAGCAGGCATTCTCCGCGTAGATATCTTGAATCACGGCCGCGTCTAGCTGTTCAAAGGCGACGCTGAACTGCTTATAGAATTGATTTAAGGCATCATTGTCATTCTTTTGGGCAAAGGCTTGGAAATTGAGAGCACAGAGCCCCAAGACAAGGACAAATTTGAAGAGTTTCATTTAGCTATACGCTGCTGCTAATACTAGGGTCACTATAATCCATGGCCTTTTGATGCGAAAGATTTAGTTCTTAACAAATTGTGTCTCTAGCACTGGGCGTTGCTTTTTTCTGCAACTTTACCGCTAATCACCTCTTTTCTCGATGTTTACAAGCATCAAGGCTTCTGTGCCTCATAAGACATGAAATGCAAAACCTACCAGGTTGCTGACCATGGATTGGTGATTTTTGAGTCGCTTGAATGGGCCTCCCCTATAGCGCACTTGAGTTTTGCTGAGCCTAAACGGATACTTTTACCTGACCGGGTGCCTGTATGCTGTAATTGGATGTAGGGATTGGTTTCATGATTGGCTGAGTGTTTGACTCCGCAAGTGACTTGCCGATTTGCTATTAATACTAAATAGTGAGCTTTTAGGCGGTGTCGCTCGTAACAAAAACACCATAGCGGGCCCCGGCGTGTTAGTGAAAGACAGAAGTGAAGGAGATAGGCATGAGTGAAGATGAAAGCGCTTTATTTCTCGCTTCTATGCATGGTGTTAAGCCGTTAAAGGCAAGTAATGCGGTCACGCCAATTCAGAGTGGTTTGAGCGCTGAGGGGCAGCAGCGTCATCATGATGCGCAGCGGCGCTTAGCGCTTGAGAAACTGTCCCTCGAACTAAATGATATTACGCCGCTAGAGCCACATGCCGTGGTGAGCGTTAAGAAACAGGGCGTGCAGGGACAGGTGTTTAAGCTGTTTCGCCAGGGAAAATATGATGTGCAGGCGGATCTGGATGTAACCGGCCTGAGTCTAGCCAGGGCCAGAGAGCTGCTTTTCGATTTTGTGATAAACAGTCAGGCGTCAGGGCTAAGAAACCTTATCGTGATCCACGGCACAGGGGTGAATAGTCAGCCTATTCCCGCTAAGCTCAAATCTTACGTTGCTGCCTGGCTTGCCGAGTTAGAGGTGGTGCAGGCCTTTCATAGTGCGCCAGCTGCCTGGGGCGGTCCAGGTGCCATGATGGTGATGCTAATGAAATCGGAGCAAGATAAGTTAGACACCGCAGAGCAACATGCTAAGGGCACACACCGCTGGGCTTAACCTAGCAAGGCTCTTAATTTTTGAGAGCGCTTGTTGCTGCCTTAATAGTGTTTAGTTTAAAAAAAATCACCTCCGAGGAGGTGATTTTTTGTTTCTACTGTCTCAAATTAGGCTATGTATTGGTCTAAGTACGCCTGTTTGATGAGATTACCCGTTACCAGCCACACTGACGGTTAGCCTGCTTGTTCTGCTTATCCAGCCAGACTTTTAGCGGCGCAAAGTAATCGAGTACCGCAGAGGCATCCATGTTTTGCGAGCCAGTGACCACTTCAAGGGCTTCTGGCCAAGGCTTACTCTGACCCATCTCTAACATGGCGTTTAGCTTAGCGCCCGCATCCTTGTTACCGTAGATGCTGCAACGGTGAACCGGGCCCTTATCGCCGGCGATATCACACAGCGCCTTATGGAACTGGAACTGGAGAATATGCGCCAGGAAGTAGCGGGTGTAGGGCACGTTGCCGGGTACATGGTACTTGGCACCCGGGTCGAAGTCGGCTTCGCTGCGGGCGATTGGCGCCTTAACGCCCTGATACTTCTCACGCAGCTCCCACCAGGCTTGGTTGTATTGTGCTGGAGTGATCTCGCCGCTGAATACCTTCCAGCGCCATTGATCTATCATGAGGCCAAAGGGCAGGAAGGCCACCTTATCAAGTGCCTGTCTTAGCAAGAGACCGATATCTTTGGAGGCATCTGGCACCTCTTGCAGTAGGCCTATCTGCTTCAGGTAGTTAGGCGTGATAGACAGGGCGACCGTGTCACCAATCGCCTCATGGAAGCCATCGTTGGCACTGTTCTTAAAGATGAAGGGCTGCTCTTTATAGGCGCGTTGATAGAAGTTGTGGCCCAGTTCATGGTGAATAACGGTGAAATCTTCTGCCGTCTTCTGGATACACATCTTGATACGAATATCATCTAGGTTATTGAGATCCCAGGCCGAGGCGTGACAGACCACATCGCGATCCTTGGGCTGCAGGAAGAGCGAACGGCTCCAGAAGGTCT
Source organism: Shewanella loihica PV-4 (assembly GCF_000016065.1). Taxonomy (NCBI): domain Bacteria; kingdom Pseudomonadati; phylum Pseudomonadota; class Gammaproteobacteria; order Alteromonadales; family Shewanellaceae; genus Shewanella; species Shewanella loihica. The sequence continues at coordinate 2,372,213 of NC_009092.1, read as the reverse complement.
CAGGCAGTGCGTCGAAACCGAGCGAGGTGAAGAAGCCCTCGGCCTGTTTAACCATCTGATGCTCATCATAGCCCTGTTTCGCCAGCAGCTCGGTCACATCATAGCCAGGGTCCGCATCTTGTGGCGCCACCATGTCATAGACGTTACCCCATTGCTGCGCCCACATGTTGCCAAGCAGATGTGCTGGAATAGGGCCTTTGTTAGGTGCGACTTCATCACCATATTTTTCGTTCAGCTCGCCCCTGACATAACAGTGCAGCGATTCATACAGAGGCTCTACTTGGCCCCAGAGTCTGTCGAGCTCTGCAGAGAAGGCATCGGGCTGCATGTCGTACTGGCTACGCCAGAGTTCAGAGAGGTTGGCATAACCCAGATCTTTAGCTCCTTCGTTGGCTAACTCCACCTCGCGCTCAAACAGGGGACGCATCGGCTTGGCGATCTCACGCCAGCCTTTCCAGATCTCCTCAAGCTCTTTAGGATCGCGTGAGCTGGCCATGATGCCCGAAAGCTCTGGCTGAGTGAGACAGCGTCCATCGGCCAGACAGTATTTGCCTTTACCATAGAGGCCATTTAGCTCGGCGCTGATATTGGCAAGTTCGGCATTCTTCTTAGGATCCAGAGGGGCCGGCAGCACCAATGCGCTACGTAAGATGTTGAGTTTACGTGTGTTGACCTCATCCAGTGGCAGCTGGCTATAGTTGGCGGCTTGGGTGGCGAGTTGTACCGATAGGGCGGTTTGGCGTTCGCCGACAGAGGCGGCGAGGGTGGCCGTGTCTTCAGTGATGAAGTTGCTGTAGATCCACTCGGCGCGATTTTGTTCAATAGACAGATCGGCGAGTTGGCTCTCGGCATTGCTGATAAACTGTTTGGCTTCGGCCAGCTTATCTTGCTCAGAGGTTTGCTGTTTTAGACCATCTTGCCCTGCTGCCTGCTGGGCTTTGCTTTCTGCAGTGGCCTTGCTTTCTGTATTAGCATTGTTATCGTCATTACAGCCGCCGATCCCTAGAGAGAGTGCGATGACCACGGCAACCGGAGTCAACTTGGCACAAATTGGTTTCATGAGTGCTTCCTTTGTTATTTTTGTGTGGCTTTTTGTGGGGCATAGTTTACTCAATTTCACCAAATTTTACAGTTGAACGCGCTTTTCCTTATCTGCCATAGCCATTAAGGGGCTCCTTGTCTTTGCAAGGCTTCGCAAAGCTTGTCGATTTCCATTTGACAATAGGTGAACCAGTGTTTAATTTAAACACACGTTTAAATCAGAGTTGTAGGTCACGGAATGGCAAATCGATCCGACACGAAAACAAGAATACTGGATGCGGCAGAAAAGCTATTCGCCGAGCGCGGCTTTTCAGAAACCTCCTTGCGGCTGATCACCAGCAAGGCAGAGGTTAACCTCGCCTCGGTAAACTATCATTTTGGCTCTAAGAAAGAGCTGATCCGCGCCGTACTCGCGCGCTATCTGGACCGTTTCATGCCAGAAGCCTCAGATGCCGTGGTGCAATTAAAACAGGCTAGCGAACCTAGCCTGAATGAGATCTTCTCGTCATTGGTTAAACCGCTCCTCGAGCTTAACAAGTTTAAGGCCGATGGCACCCGCACCTTTTTGCAACTGTTGGGCCGTGGCTACATCGAGAGTCAGGGGCACCTGAGATGGTTCATCACCACGCATTATGGTGAGCATCTGAGCGAGTTTGTGAAGGCGGTTGCCGAAAGCGCGCCACATATTCCCCCCGCAGAGATGTTTTGGCGATTACACTTTACCTTAGGCACTGTGGTCTTCACCATGGCATCAGCTGATGCCTTGACCGAAATTGCCGAGGCAGATTTCAATGAGCACAATGATATCGAAGCCGTGATCCGCAAGGTCATTCCATATCTGGCTGCCGGTGTGGCAGTGCCTGTGACAACGCAGTAGGGGGCAACATGACACTCTTTATCCTGGCACTATTGGTCATCATAGTGCTTTTTGGCGTGAAAAATATCCGTATGCAGTGCATCACGCGGCCCGTATTCGCCTTCTTTAAGAAGGTGTTGCCTCCGCTCTCCGATACCGAGAAAGAGGCGATGGAAGCCGGCGATGTTTGGTGGGAAGCCGAGCTATTTCGTGGCAAGCCCAACTGGGATACGCTGCACAGCTACGGCCGTCCAAGGCTGACCGAAGAGGAGAAAGCCTTTATCGATGAGCAGGTCATGACGGCCCTGACTATGATTGATGACTTCAACATAGTGCAGGAGCGTAAAGATCTGCCGCCCGAGCTGTGGGACTACTTCAAGAAAGAGGGCTTCTTCGCCCTGATCATCCCCAAAGAGTATGGCGGTAAGGCCTTCTCTGCCTATGCCAATTCAACCATCGTCAGCAAGCTTGCCAGTCGTAGCGTGAGCGCGGCGGTAAGTGTGATGGTGCCAAACTCCTTAGGCCCTGGCGAACTGCTGACCCACTATGGCACCAAGGAGCAACGCGATCACTGGCTGCCGAAACTGGCCAGTGGTGAAGCCGTGCCTTGTTTTGCCCTGACAGGCCCCGAGGCGGGTTCAGATGCGGGCGCCATTCCCGATACCGGCATAGTCTGCCGCGGTGAGTTCCAGGGCGAAGAGGTGTTAGGCCTCAAGCTTAACTGGGACAAGCGTTATATCACCCTGGCTCCGGTATCGACGGTATTGGGGCTGGCTTTCCAGATGCGTGACCCTGAAGGCCTGCTTGGAGACAAAGAAGAGATAGGGATCACCTGTGCTCTGATCCCAACGGATCATCCCGGCGTTGAGATAGGTAATCGTCACAACCCGCTTAACATGGGCTTCATGAATGGTACGACTCGCGGCGAGGATGTCTTCATTCCGCTGGATTGGATCATTGGTGGGCCGCAATACGCGGGACGGGGCTGGCGCATGCTAGTCGAGTGTCTCTCGGCCGGTCGCGGCATCTCGCTGCCCGCCTTGGCGACGGCTTCCGGTCATGTCACCACTAAGACCACGACTGCTTACAGTTATGTACGCCATCAATTTGGCTTGTCGCTCGGCCAGTTTGAAGGGGTGCAAGAGGCCCTGGCGCGTATTATCGCCAACACCTATCAGCTAGAGGCGGCGCGCCGTCTGACTACCACGGGGATCGATCTTAAGGTCAAGCCTTCTGTGGTTACCGCCATCGCCAAGTATCACATGACAGAGATGGGCCGGGATGTGCTCAACGATGCCATGGATATTCAATCGGGCAAGGGGATCCAGCTTGGGCCTAAGAACTATCTAGGTCATGGCTATATGGCCACGCCGATATCGATCACGGTAGAAGGGGCGAACATTCTTACCCGCAGCCTGATGATCTTCGGTCAGGGGGCGACACGTTGTCATCCTTACGTACTGGCCGAGATGGAAGCCGCGGCCATGGAAGATACCGGCGAGGCGTTAGAGCGCTTCGATAATCTGCTGCTGGGTCACATGGGCTATGCGGCACGTAATGCCCTGAGTTCACTATGGGGCGCCTTAACCGGCAGCCGATTCAATTCGGCGCCCGTATCCGGCGAAACCAAACAGTACTACAAGGATATGACTCGTCTGTCGGCAGCGCTCGCCTTCGTCACCGATCTCTCCATGTTGGTGATGGGCGGCGATCTCAAGCGCAAGGAGATGTTGTCGGCGCGCCTTGGTGATGTGCTCAGCGAACTCTACCTGGGCTCGGCCACCCTCAAGCTGTTCGAAGACAATGGCCGTCAGCAGGACGACCTGCCGACCGTACACTATGTGATGCAGCTTAGGTTGCAAAGGGCGGCTAAGGCGCTTTATGGCGCGCTGCGTAACTTCCCCAATCGCCCACTGGCCTATGCGATGCGTGCCTTGGTGTTCCCTCTGGGTAACCATTTCAATGGTCCGGACGACAAGCTCACCATTGCCGTGTGTCAGAGCATGCTCAGACCCGGTCCGGCTCGCGATAGGTTGACCCATCTGTGCCCAGATTTCGAAGGGGATAATGGCGGGATCGCCGAGGTGGAAGATGCGTTTATCGCTCAGTACAAGGCAAAGCATCTGTTTAAGACGCTGCGCAATGCCCAGAAGGAAGGCAAGCTTGAGCGTAAACAGGCTAACGATGCCCTGTATGCCCAAGCCTATGAGCTTAAGATCATTACTGAGGCAGAGCACGACACGCTACTCGAGGCCGATAGGCTACGTAAGATAGCGATTGCTGTGGATGAGTTTGAAAGCCTCTAACGGCGGATTGCGTAAAGATTTCGGTTTTAATTTACGGGGCTGACATCTAGGTCTGGCATAAAAAAGGTACGCATTGCGTACCTTTTTCTTTTAAGGCGGTTCATCTAACTAAGCGAACCGCTTGATTGTTGCTGAAAGTCTTAGGCGACGATCAGTACCTTACAGGTGTTAGTGCCACCGATAGTTTCCATCGCGTCACCCTTGGTCATCAGTACCATGTCACCGGATGTGAGGTAACCCGCTTCGGTCAGGGCTTCAAGTGCCTTCTTCGCTAGCTCGTCTGCGCCGTAGGCTGTTGAGTCGAAGTAGACAGGCTGTACGCCGCGGTACAGTGCCATCTTAGCTAGAGTCACATCGTGACGTGATAGGGCCAGGATAGGCAGAGCAGAGCTGATACGAGACATAAGCTGAGGTGTCGCACCAGATTCTGTCAGGGCAACGATAGCCTTAACGCCTTCCAGGTGGTTGGCCGCATACATGGTCGACAGGGCGATGGTTTCTTCAACCGAGGTGAAACGCTCGTCCATACGGTGCTTAGACACCTGAACACTTGGGTGAGCCTCGGCGCCAAGACAAACGTTGGCCATCGCCTTAACGGTTTCTTCAGGGAAGTCACCGGCAGCGGTTTCGGCCGAAAGCATCACGGCGTCAGTGCCATCAAGCACGGCGTTAGCCACGTCCATTACTTCGGCGCGGGTTGGCATTGGGCTGGTGATCATAGACTCCATCATCTGAGTCGCGGTGATCACGCTCTTGTTCAGCTGGCGAGAACGGCTGATCAGTTTCTTCTGTACAGCCACCAGAGCAGCGTCACCAATTTCAACACCAAGGTCACCACGGGCAACCATCACGGCGTCAGAGGCTAGGATCACATCGTCCATCGCTTCATCAGAGGCAACGGCTTCGGCGCGCTCAACTTTAGAGACGATCAGGGCATTGCTACCAGCCTTCTGGGCCAGTTCACGGGCGTAGTTCAGATCGGCGCCGCTGCGTGGGAAAGAGACCGCTAGGTAGTCGACCTTGATGGCCGCTGCTGTGATGATGTCTTGCTTGTCTTTCTCGGTCAACGCCGCGGCAGACAAACCACCACCTTTCTTGTTGATGCCCTTGTTGTTAGACAGGGGACCGGCAACCGTCACTGTGGTGTGAACCTTATTACCTTCAACTTTTTCTACTTTAAGCTGAACACGACCATCGTCGAGCATCAGGATATCGCCGATGGTGACATCTTGCGGTAGCTCTTTATAGTCGATACCCACTTGGTGTTCATCACCTTGGCCTTTTTCGAGATCGGCATCTAAGATAAATGCCTGACCGATATCCAGTTGCACCTTCTTGTTGTCTTTGAAGGTTGATACACGGATCTTAGGGCCTTGTAGATCACCCAGTACGGCAACGTGAACACCGAGCTCTTTGGCGATATTTCGCACGTCGGTGGCACGTTTCAGGTGATCTTCAGGTGAACCATGAGAGAAGTTGAGGCGAACAACGTTTGCACCAGCTTTGATGATACGACGTAGATTGTCGTCACGATCGGTTGCTGGACCCAGAGTCGTTACAATTTTGGTTCTGCGGAACATGAGATACTCCGTTAAGTTTTAAATAATCTTACTCTATATTAACAGACAAAATGGAGTTTTGTAGGAAAATTACAAACAAAATGATCTATCTCAAATTATTAATTTTGTGAACTGCTGCGATTAAAAGTGAAAAAAAAGGCGGCCCCTTATACAAGGGCCGCCTAATATCCTTACAAAACTGGACTATAGTGTCGCTTCTTTGTCGATGCGAGACTCTTTCAACACCTCTTTTACCCGCTTCAAACTCTCTCTGAAACGTGGGCCGCGGCGCAGGGTAAAACCGGTTGCCAATACGTCGACAATGACCAGTTGAGCCAGGCGTGAAGCCATGGGCAGATACATGTCGGTATCTTCGGGGACTTCCATGGTCACTGGCAGGGTACATTCGGCGCTCAGCGGTGAGTTACGAGAGGTGATGGCGATCACTGCGGCGCCGTTCTCACGGGCTAGGCGGGCGATATCAATCAGTGACTTGGTACGGCCTGTGTGGCTGATCAACACCACGACGTCGCCTTCGCTGCTGTTGATACAACTCATGCGTTGCATCAAGACATCGTCGAAGCAGATCACAGGCACGTTGAAGCGGAAAAATTTGTTCTGTGCGTCATGGGCAACAGAGGCCGAGGCGCCAAGGCCAAAGAAGGAGATCTTCTTTGCCTGAGTAAGAATGTCGACCGCCTTATTGATGGCTGCCGTGTCCATGCTCTGTCTGGCGGTATCCAGTGCCGCCATTGAAGACTCGAAGATCTTAGTGGTGTAGGAGTCTGGGCTGTCGTCTTCTTCGACGTGGCGACTGACATAAGGCGTACCGTTGGCCAGGCTCTGAGCTAAGTGCAGCTTAAAATCGGGGAAGCCTTTAGTGTCGAGACGGCGGCAGAAGCGGTTCACAGTAGGCTCACTCACGTCGGCCATCTTAGCCAGGGTGGCGATGCTGGAGTGAATCGCGGTTTGTGGTGACGCCAGGATCACCTCAGCCACTTTACGTTCCGACTTACTGAAATGTGTTAGGTTTTTCTGAACCTTTTCTAGGGTATTCATATGCGTACATCCACTGGATTGTAATGTAATTATATTTATTCTTTTATGTCATGATAGAACCAAACAAAAAGTGCTACAGTTTGGTTTATATGACGAATTATGATCTAACTACAGAGCAAACTTTCTACTATATATAGTAATTTAATCACAAAAAGCATATCAGATTTTGGTGTCTCGTTGCTAGTTTACTAATAGGTCATTTTTTGCAAAATTTAGATGCAATTAACAAATTCTGTTGTTATATTACAACAAACATGTGAGCTTCTCATCGAAACGATGGGACACAGTACATAGGAGATTTTTAAGCTATGGGCATGACATCACCAGAAGCCAAAGCTTGTGATTTTGTATTGTTCGGCACCAAAGGCGATCTCGCCAGACGTAAGTTACTCCCTTCTCTTTATCAGCTGGATAAGGCAGGTCTACTCAATGAGGAGACTAAGATAGTCGGAGTAGCCAAAGACGCCTTTAGCCATGATGAGTATCAGGAGCTGGTTGTCACGGCATTAAAGAGCTTCGTTAAAGAAGCCCTGTGTGATGAAACCCTCGAGCGATTCCTAAAGCGCTGTGTTTATATTGGGACTAACTTCACCGAGGCTGAAGGTTACAGTGCCTTCCATGAGATCCTCGAGCCCAAGAAGCGCGTCATGGTGAACTACTTCGCGACGCCGCCGGCCATCTTCGGCGATATCTGTCGCTGCCTGCATGAACAAAACCTTATCTATCCTGATACCCGTGTCGTCCTCGAAAAGCCCATCGGCTCAGATCTCGCTTCTTCTAAAGTCATCAACGATCAAGTCAGCGCCTACTTTAATGAAAACCAGGTCTATCGTATCGACCACTACCTAGGTAAAGAGACGGTACAGAACCTGATCGCGCTGCGATTCGCCAACTCCTTGTTTGCCTCTAAGTGGGATAACCGTACGATTGATCATGTGCAGATCACCGTTGCCGAAGAGGTGGGCATCGAAGGGCGTTGGGGCTATTTCGATAAAGCCGGTCAGATGCGCGACATGATCCAAAACCATTTGCTACAGGTACTTACCTTGGTCGCCATGGATCCGCCGGTAAACCTAGATGCTGACAGCATTCGCGATGAGAAGGTAAAAGTGCTTAAGTCACTGCGTAAGATAGATGCCGATAACATCTATGAAAACACGGTGCGCGGACAGTACTCGGCCGGTTTCCTCAAAGGGGCGCCAGTGCCTGGCTACTTGGAGGAAGAGGGCGCAAATACTCAGTCTCACGCCGAAACCTTCGTCGCCCTGCGCGTCGATATCGACAACTGGCGTTGGGCCGGTGTGCCTTTCTATCTGCGTAGCGGCAAGCGTATGCCGACCAAGAGTTCTGAAATCGTTGTCTATTTCAAGAACCCACCACACAACCTGTATCGCTCAAGCTACCGTAACCTGCCGCCAAACAAGCTGACGATTCGTCTGCAACCTCACGAAGGCGTTGAGATCCAGATGATGAACAAGGTGCCGGGTCTTGAGCAGAAACAAAGACTGCAAACCACTAAGCTGGACTTGAGTTTCTCCGATACTTTCAAGAACGATCGTATCGCCGATGCCTATGAGCGTCTGCTGCTCGAAGCCATGCTGGGTAATCAGGCGCTATTCGTACGCCGCGATGAAGTTGAGCAGGCATGGACCTGGGTCGACGGCATCATTCAGGCGTGGGAAGAGAGCAATGAGAAGCCTAAGCCATACCCAGCCGGTAGCTGGGGCCCTGTGGCCTCAGTTGCTTTGATCGCTAAAGACGGCCGCTCTTGGGACGAATAAGGGGATTTTAAGATGATTAAAGAATCCGTATTCAAATCTTTTGATAGCAAAACCAGCCTGGAGGCGCAGCTTGCCGATCGCATCGCCGAGCAGCTTCAGGCGGCTATCGACGCCCGCGGTAAGGCTAGCCTGGTAGTGTCTGGCGGCTCGACACCGCTGGCACTGTTTAAGCTGCTGAGTCAGAAGGCGATTGAGTGGAACGATGTCTATATCACCCTGGCCGATGAGCGCTGGGTCGATAGCGAGCACAGCGATTCCAACGAGCGCTTGGTGAGACAGCACCTGCTGCAAAACCGCGCCGCGGGCGCCAAGTTTCGCGGCCTGAAGAATATGTTTGCCACGCCAGAGGCTGGTGTCGACATGGCCATAGAGCAACTAGCCAACTTCCCGAGGCCCTTCGATGTGGTGGTACTTGGCATGGGCAATGACGGCCATACCTGCTCCTGGTTCCCGTGCGCTAAGGAGATTGAACAGGCGCTGACTACTCAGGCGCTGTGTCTGGCGGTGAATCCGGGCGAGGCGCCCCATGGTCGCATGACCATCTCTAAGCAGGGGATTTTAGCGTCACGCCAAATCTATTTACACATAGTCGGTGAACAGAAGCTCGCCGTTTACCGACAAGCGCTTGAGAATGACGATGCCAAGGCGATGCCGATACGTGCGGTACTTGCCCAGCATAAGACACCCGTCGATGTTTATTGGAGCGCTTAAGGAGCGATTATGCATTCAGTAGTACAGTCAGTGACCGACAGGATCATTGCCAGAAGCCAAGCGACTCGTGCAAAGTATCTTGCGGCGCTGGGCGAAGCAAAAGCCAATGGCGTTCATCGCAGCAGCCTAAGCTGTGGCAACTTAGCCCACGGTTTTGCCGCCTGTAGCCCGGCGGATAAGAATGCCATCAAGGCATTTAACAAAGCCAACATAGGTATTGTCACCGCCTTCAACGATATGTTATCGGCCCATCAGCCATACGAGCACTACCCTCAGCTGCTGAAAGACGCCTGTCACGAAGTTGGCAGTGTTGCCCAGGTAGCAGCCGGTGTTCCAGCCATGTGTGACGGTGTGACCCAAGGGCAACCCGGCATGGAGCTCAGCCTGCTTAGCCGTGAGGTAATCGCCATGTCAACGGCTGTGGGTCTGTCTCACAACATGTTTGACGGCGCCTTGCTACTGGGGATCTGTGACAAGATAGTTCCTGGTCTGTTGATCGGCGCTCTGAGCTTCGGTCATCTGCCTATGTTGTTTGTGCCAGCCGGCCCGATGAAATCCGGTATTCCTAACAAGGAGAAGGCGCGGGTACGTCAAAAGTTTGCCCAGGGGCAGGTGGATCGCGCTGCGCTATTGGAAGCTGAATCTAAGTCTTATCACAGTGCAGGCACCTGTACCTTCTATGGTACGGCAAACAGCAACCAGCTGATGCTGGAGGTAATGGGTCTGCAACTGCCAGGTTCCTCTTTCGTGAATCCTGATGATCCGCTGCGTGAAGCCCTCAATAAGATGGCGGCTAAGCAGGTGTGCCGTCTCACCGAGATGGGTACCCAATACACGCCTATCGGTGAAGTGGTTAACGAAAAATCTGTGGTCAATGGCATAGTTGCCTTGCTGGCAACGGGTGGCTCAACCAACCTGACCATGCATATCGTTGCCGCTGCCCGTGCTGCCGGCATTATCGTCAACTGGGATGATTTCTCTGAGCTGTCAGACGCCGTGCCGTTACTTGCTCGCGTCTATCCTAACGGTCACGCCGACATCAACCACTTCCACGCAGCTGGCGGTATGGCCTTCCTGATCAAGGAACTGCTCGATGCCGGACTGCTGCATGAAGATGTGTTGACGGTGGCCGGTCCTGGTCTGCGTCGTTACACTCAGGAGCCACGCCTTATCGACAATGAATTGGTTTGGGTCGAAGGCCCAAACGAATCTTTGGATAAAGAGGTACTGACGGCCGTGGCATCGCCATTCCAGGCCAACGGCGGATTAAAACTGCTTAAGGGTAACCTGGGCCGCGCGGTGATCAAGGTTTCAGCGGTTGCAGAGTCGCACCGATTCGTCGAGGCGCCTGCCGTGGTGATCGACGATCAGAACAAACTCGAAGGCTTGTTTAAGGCCGGAGAGCTCGACAGAGACTGCGTGGTCGTGGTTAAAGGTCAGGGACCTAAGGCGAACGGTATGCCTGAGCTGCATAAATTGACGCCTATTCTGGGCTCGCTACAGGATAAAGGCTTTAAGGTCGCGCTGCTGACCGATGGCCGTATGTCTGGTGCATCCGGTAAGGTGCCTGCGGCGATCCATTTGACGCCAGAGGCATTAGACGGTGGTCTGATCGCTAAAGTTGAAAATGGTGACCTGATTCGTGTCGATGCCAATACTGGTGAGGTGAGCCTGCTGGTCGATGAGGCTGTACTGGCGAGTCGTGAAGTGGAAAAAGTCGATCTACGCAGTACCAGTTTCGGCATGGGCCGCGAACTGTTTGCGGCGCTGCGTTCCAATTTAAGTAGTCCAGAGACGGGTGCACGCTGCACCACGACCATAGACGAAAATTATTAATCATTGAGGAAGCTTTTAGCAATGGCTGAGAATAACTGGTCAATTCAACCCCAAGATATTTTTAAACGTAGCCCGATCGTTCCCGTCATGGTGATTAATAAGATTGAGGATGCGGTTCCACTCGCCAGAGCCCTGGTTGAGGGTGGCATCAGCGTATTGGAAGTGACGCTGCGTACCCCTTGTGCGCTGGAAGCGATCACCAAGATCGCCAAAGAGGTGCCCGAAGCCTTAGTCGGTGCGGGTACTGTGCTCAACGAAGCGCAGCTGCAGCAGGCAATCGATGCCGGCGCTCAGTTTGTGATCACCCCGGGTGCCACGCCTGACCTGCTAAAGGCGGCGATGAAAGGCAGTGTGCCGTTAATCCCTGGCGTTGCTAGCATCTCTGAGGTGATGGCGGGTATGGCCTTGGGTTACACCAACTTTAAGTTCTTCCCGGCGGAGGCATCTGGTGGCGTGAATGCGCTGAAGGCCTTCTCGGGTCCGCTAGCCGACATACGTTTCTGCCCAACCGGCGGCATTACCCCGAGCAGCTACAAAGATTATTTGGCGCTTAAGAATGTCGATTGTATCGGTGGCAGCTGGATTGCCCCAACCGATGCCATGGAGCAGGGCGACTGGGCGCGTATCACTCAGTTGTGTAAAGACGCTATCAACGGCCTGTAATAACTGCTTCTAAATACAGATAGCAATATAAAAACCTCTGCCTAGGCAGAGGTTTTTTTGTATCTGATTAATATGAGCTACAGGCCGTAAGGCTGAACACAACTACTTGGCTTCGCTGTACTGGTAGTCGCTGCTGGCCTGCCAGATGCGGTATCTAAGCTGAGCACCTGCTGGCAAGTAAAACACCTTAGGTAAGCGACTGTCGTAGGCTAAGGTAAGTTTCTCAGGCAGGGTGAGAAATGCTGTCTTCTTTGCCTTATCGAAACAGGCCATCATGGTGCTAGGACCTTGATGTATGGCATCAACCTGATAGTAGTTATAGCCCCAGCCTTTTACCGTATGCTGAGTTATCTCCCCCGACAGCCCATGCTTGTTGCAATCTACCTCTTCGCTACGGCCGATGGCTATCTCCAGGCGATAGTCGCCCTCATTGGCAAGCTTTGGCAGGGTAAGAATGTGTTGCACCAGGCCGTCAGTTGGTGCGGGAAACATCTTAGTCGCATCCTCGGCTTGATAATCGCTTGCAGAGTAGCTTATTGCGACGGGCATGGTTAACTGTTGTGGCTTAGCAGGACTGGTCGCCTGGGCACAGAAGGTGCTAAGGGAGAGACCCAGGCCGAATAATAGGGCAGATGTATATTTGTTCAATGGTAATTTCATGAAAGCTCCTAGCGTTAAATTGAACGGTTATACAGGTATAAACGCTAGCATAGAGGAAAAGGGTTAAAAGCAAAGAAATAATTTTTATTTAATTGTTTTTAGTTAATTTTTAAGATGGCTTGTGACGAGAATGGCAGTTTTCTATTCGAGCATCTCATATTTGTTTACTTTGAAAATCAAACTAGTTAATATTCTGACTGTTTGGCTTTCAAAGTATTTGGGCTGAGCGTCTCGGGTACGGATAAACACAAACTGCTAGCTTCGAATCAATATACGAGCCGATGTACGAACCTTTATACGAACCAGTAGAAGTTAACCGTTAAAAGTTAATCAACCCAAGTTAAACAACCAACAGTTAACTAGCCAAAGTTAACCAATAAAAACAAATAGAGAAACATTCATGTCTAACGTTAAGGATCATCTAGCCCCCTGGCAGCACAGTCATCAGTTCGCCAATTTAAACAGTGATGGCGAGCGCAACACCCGTTATGTGTTGCTGCTAACCCTATTTACCATGATCGCCGAGATTGTTGCTGGTACCGTATACGGTTCGATGGCCTTATTGGCCGACGGTTGGCATATGGGGACCCATGCCGCGGCGTTTCTCATTACCCTGTTTGCCTATCACTATGCGAAGAAACATGCCAACAGCCCTGATTTTGCCTTTGGTACAGGTAAGGTAAGCGTCTTAGGGGGCTTTACAAGTGCCGTCGCGCTCGGACTGGTAGCGCTGCTTATGGTGGTTGAGTCGGTGAGCCGCCTGTTTAACCCAGAGCAGATCCACTTTAACGAAGCGATCTTTGTGGCGGTGATCGGCCTGACGGTCAATGTAATTTCTGTCTTTTTGCTAAAAGACCACCATGGACATCACCACCACCACGGGCATCATCATAATCACCATCATGATCACAGTCATGACCACAGTCACGGGCATCATCACGATCACAGCCATGAGCACGATCATAGCCACGAGCATGACGCTCATCACCATGTTCATGAGCATAAACATGAAAAAGCGCATGCACACGGTGACAAGGGTCATCATGATCACAACCTGCGCGCTGCGTATTTCCATGTAATGGCCGACGCCTTGACCTCTCTGCTCGCCATTGGCGCCTTACTGTTCGGTAAGTATCTGGGACTGACCTGGTTAGATCCCGTAATGGGCGTGGTTGGCGCTGTGATCATCACCAGCTGGGCGTGGGGCTTGATGAAGCAAACTGGGCCGATTCTGCTCGATGCCAGCATAGAGAAACAATACGTTAATCAGATGGTTGAGTTGATTGAGGCCGAGCAGGATCATCAGGTGAGCGATATTCACGTCTGGCGTGTTAGCGCCGATCATTATGCCGCCATGGTCTCTATCGTCAGCCATGCGCCGAAGGAGCTGGACTATTTCAAGCAGAAGTTGGCTAAATTTGAACGTATTGACCATCTGACGGTCGAACTCATCACTTGCCGTCAAACCGCTTGCCAAGTGGCAGAATAAGCTTAAGTTTCGAACTCTTTAAAAAGGAATTGTGCGTTAAAGATGAATAATGACCTATTGAGCCACACCATAGTCGAATTTTATGAAAAGCTCTCGTCTTGGGAGATGGCCGTAGTCAAGGATGCTGGCCACTCCTTGCCTCAGATCCATGCCGTAGAGATTTTGGGCGGCAATGGTGACATGCGGATGAAAGAGTTGGCGGAGAAAATGGGGATCACCACAGGTACTCTGACGGTGCAGATCGATAAGATGGAGCTGGCGGGTCTGGTGGCACGCAAGGCCCACCAGCAAGACAGACGCTCGATTCTGGTTGGATTAACCGAGCAGGGGCAGGCTGTCTACCGGGAGCATGACCAACTGCACCATGGCTTGTCCGATCAACTTACCGCTAAGTTCTCCGACAGCGAACGTGAGCTCTTGCTGAGTTTTTTTCAGCGCATGAACAGCGAGTTTTAACCCGCAACTCATGCACTGCGTCTGTAAAAACACTTTTTTTTCACCTCGGGTGTGTAAACTCCCGAGTGTTAATTCAAAACTTTCAAAGATGCTGGTTAATAGGCTTACGCTATAAGCAAATAGCAGTTAACAAATGGCCTTTCAGCTATCGCCCTTAAATCATAGCTGTTAACAAAGGTGTTCTGTGTCTGTGTTGGTTGGCGGATAGCGATTACAATTGTGGCGCGCTGTGTTGATTGGTAATATTGCCGCAACATTTCTGCGCCAAGGCTATCCGAATTTTGACTAAAGGCAAAATTTTGATAGCTAAGTGCTATGTGAGAAGTGCTATTAGCTAAGTGCTATTCGAGAATTGCTATTCGCTAAGTACTTTTAGCTAAGTGTTAAAAGTTAAGTGCTTAGAGCATGAATTGCTTCTGGTTCGGGCTAGGTTTGGCCCTGATGTGAAAGATAATGCAGGAAATGAAAAAGAAGTCTTGGCGTTAGTTGATTGGCAGGTCGTTATAACCGGCGGCTTGGCGAGTTATTTAACGTCATTTTAGGTTTATTTACAGAGAGAACACTCAGTGCTGTCACGCGTTAAAACCCTTTCGGTGAATCAGTTTACACTGATCACCGCGTTATTTTATGTAGGCGTATTTAATATTCCGCTGTTTCAGATCGTTCAGCAGGGTATAGAGAAGCAGGGTGAGGTTAACTACCTCTTCATTGCCACCATTCCGCTATTTCTTATCTTCGCGTTAAGCTTCATCTTCTCGCTTTTTTCGGTTAAGTATCTGCTTAAGCCGTTTTTCATCATCGTTACCCTGATCTCTTCCAGCGTGTTTTTCGCCGCGCTGCAATATGGCGTCGTGTTCGATTATGGCATGATCGAAAACACAGTGCAGACCAACAGCGCCGAGGCCTTAACCTATCTTAATTGGTCTTCAATCTTAAACTTTACCCTGACCGGATTGCTGCCGGCCCTGCTGATCTTTAAGGCCGATATCGTCTACAAGCCTTTCGTCAAAGAGCTACTGCATAAGCTTGCCTTCATGTTCGCTATGCTTGCCGGTATCGCGGTGATCGGCTTCTTCTATTATCAAAACTATGTCGCCTTTGGCCGTAACAACGATCAGATGAAGCGCTACATAGTCCCTACCTATGCCATCGGATCTATGATCAAGTATGTCAAGGTTAACTACTTCCAGGAACCGCTGGTCTATAAGGTGCAGGGCAAAGATGCCAAGAATCTGACCCTAGATCATAACGACAAGCCTAACTTGGTCGTGGTTGTGGTCGGCGAGACCGCCAGGGCCCATAACTATGAGTACTATGGCTATGACAAGCCAACCAACGCCCATACCAAGGCTTATGACATGATCGCCTTTAAAGATACCGAGTCATGCGGCACGGCAACGGCCGTGTCCCTGCCTTGTATGTTCTCGAGTATGGATAGAGAAGATTATGACGCGCGCAAGGCACAGGCCCAGGACACCGCCATGGACGTGCTGGATCACGCCGGTATCTCGCTGGACTGGCTGGATAATGACAGTGGCTGCAAGGGCGTGTGTGACCGCGTTAAACACATCAACATAGATCTCAATAGCGACCCAGAGCTCTGCGACGGTCACTACTGCTACGATCAGGTGCTGCTGAATGAACTCGATAAGCGCCTTGCCGAAGGTGTCACCAAGGATACCCTTATCGTGCTGCACATCATAGGTTCACACGGCCCGACATACTATTTGCGCTATCCAGAAGCCCACCGCAAGTTTGTGCCCGATTGTCAGCGTAGCGACATCCAAAACTGCAGCGATGAAGAGCTGATGAATACCTATGACAACACCATCTTGTATTCCGACTATATTATCGCTCAGGTGATCTCACGCCTTGAGGCGCAGCAGAACAAGGCCGATACCGCCTTGCTCTATGTGTCCGACCACGGCGAGTCGCTGGGGGAGAGTGGCATGTACCTTCACGGCGCGCCTTATGCGATAGCGCCGGATGAGCAGATCAAGATCCCTATGCTGGCCTGGCTCTCAGCGGACTTCGCCTCCGACAATGGTTTAGACAAGCAGTGCCTGCGTGACCATGCCACCAAAGGTGGTTTCTCACACGATAACCTCTTTTCCAGCCTGCTTGGTCTAATGAACGTATCGACCGAGGTGTATCGCAAGGAGAAGGATCTGTTTGCGACTTGTCGGGTAAAATAGTGGTTTGTAACATAAAAACAACAAAAATAGCTGGTAAGGCTTAAAATTTTCGTTATTGTAGAGATTGCGCCTTCATTCATTAAATTACGGGGATGAAGGCGCCTAGTGTGCGCTAGTGTTTCTCTAATAATAAAATGGCGAAAATCTCTATGAATTTGGCTAAACAACTTACCGAGACCGAACTTTCCGCTAAAATTCTCCGACATGCCGTTCCGCGCATGTCAGAACTCAATATCCCAGTAACCCCAGATAATTATGCCGTTTGGTATGAGTATTTCCGTGGGGTCAATCTGGATCTTAAGCGCGCCATCGACACCCTGGTGGCCAGCCGCGCCCAGTTTACCGCCGAGGTCAATGCCGGCCTCTATAACAGCTTCATTCGCGAGCAGTCACCCGAGGTGATCGAGAATGTGCAGATAGAGACGCAGATCTTGATCAATAATTTTATGACCCGTTTATCCGAGGTCACCGCAGGTACGGCGCAATTTAACCTCAGCCTGACCACCTTTCAGCAGAATATCAGCCAGGACCCAGACCCTAAGACCCTCGAGCGCCTGGTCGATACCCTAGCCGAAGAGGTGTCTCAGGTGGTGATCAGCAATCGCCAGATGGAAGCGAATCTGAAGACGATGAATCAGGAGGTCGCCGCGCTGAAGGCAGAGATGGAAGATCTCAATATCGCCGTGATGACAGATCAGCTTACCTCGCTGCGTAATCGCCGCGCCTTCGATGAGGAGGTGCTGGGTCATATTCAAAGGTTCAGAAGAGAGCAGCGCCTTAGCAGCTTGCTGCTGGTCGATATCGATAACTTTAAGCAGTTTAATGACACCCACGGTCACCTGGTGGGCGATAAGGTACTCGCATATATCGCACTGGCGTTAAAGCAAGGGGTGAAGGGGGATGACTTTGTCGCGCGTTACGGCGGCGAAGAGTTCGTGATCCTGCTGCCGGATACCGAGCATTCAGGCGCCATGGTGGTGGCCGAGCAACTTAGGGCGCGCATCGCCGAGCGCCATCTAAGCATAGGCAAAGATAAGAAGCTCTCACTTGGGGCGATCACAGTCTCCATAGGGGTGGCGACACTGCGCCTTGATGATGACAGAGAGTCTTATCTGGTGCGCGCCGATGAGGCCCTATACAGAGCCAAGTCGGCAGGCCGCAACTGTGTGAAGGGCTAATAGGCTCATTAAGTAACTGTTTCAAAGGCTAGCTCTGTTGTGAGCTAGCCTTTCTGTAAGTGGGTGTGAAAGCAGATTTAACAGCTAAGCGTAAAATGGTTAATGCTTTAGCAAAGGTGCTAAATAAGCACGGCTTACAAGCTGGGCGCACCAGCTAGTCTTGTTTCGGCTTGAGGGGCATGTCCATCTTGATCAGATGCTCCTCCATGTCAAAAGTAACACTGAAGCCCAACTTCTTCGCCAGGCTTGCCATGTTGCGGTTTTCAAACATGGTGAAGCCGGTGAGCAGCTCGGTGTCATTGGCCTTGTAATAGGCGATCAATTTTTCCAGTAATAACTTACCTATGCCTATTCCCTGATGATCGCTGCGCACCGCCATGGCGAACTCGGCCTCGGTATTGTCGGGGTCGATGGAGGCCCTCACTGCGCCCAGGGTAATATCATCGCCATCGGCACCCTTGGTGGTGGCGATAAAGGCCATCTCCCTGGCATAGTCAATCTGGGTAAGCACAGCCATCTCTTCATGGGTCATCTTAGAGCGCACGCCAAAATAGCGTTTATATCTGTCTTCGTCCGAGAGGGAGTTGTCAAAGGCCAGGTGTTTAGGCTCATCCTCAGGCAAAATTGGCCTTAGCATGATCTCGAGGCCGTTTTTCAATACCGCATGCTCTTCAAGCTCCTTAGGGTAGGGGCATATGGCAAGGCGGTTGGTATTGTCCTGGGCATTGGCATTGAGCTGAATATTCACATCTAACAGGGTGATCTGCTCACCGGCGCACAGCACAGGGTTAAGATCTAAGCCTGATATCTCGGGGCAATCTATTATGAGATGGGAGATCTGGGTGAGCATGACGCACAGAGCGTTCATGTCTAAGCCCAGCGGCAAATGCCTGTCTTTGAGCTTGTGGGTCTTCAGCGCCTGGATCACCATGTAGCGGGCCAGAGTCATATTCAGTGGTGGCAGGGCAACCGCCGCATCTGTGCTGGGCTGCCACTCGGAGCCGCCTTCGCCAAGCAGAATCGCCGGGCCAAACACGGGATCATGGGTCACCGCGACGCGGATCTCCTGGGTGCCAGCGGTGAGCGCCATCTTCTGCACTATGAGCCCCTGGATGTCGGCGTCCTGGTTGATCGAATGTACCCGGCCAACCATGGCATCGGCGGCCTGTAACACCTCCTGATGGGAGGTGAGATTAAGCATGACGCCGTGGACATCGGATTTATGGTGAATATCCGGCGATTGCACCTTAAGGGCGACGGGATAGCCTATCTGTTCGGCGATTTCGGCGGCGCGCTCCGCACTGGCGGCAAAGTGGGTTTCTATGGTGTTAAGCCCATAGGCCTTGAGGATGGCGCTTGCCTCATGGGTCTCGATCACCTGCTTGTTATCGGCAATCGCCCGCTGCAGCAAGGAGCGCGCAAGTTGGGCATCGGTGGGAATATTATCTGGGATAGATTGTGGCACTTCCTGCAGCAACTTTTGGTTGCGTCTGTATTCCACCATGTGCATGAAGGCGCCGACGGCTCCCTCTGGTGTGCGATAGGTGGGCACCCCGGCGCGGTTAAAGTGTTTACGGGCCTGATAGGCCGAGTCTTCGCCGCTCCAGTTGGTGAGCACATTGACCTTGTGACGCCTTGGATGTTTTGAGACGAGCTCTATGATGCTGTCGGCGATCTCTATGCTGTCTCCAAGGGCGGACGGGGAGTGCAACACCAAGATGGCATCGGCCACATCGGCGTTCATCAGAATATCCAGGCTCTGGGTGTATCGCTTGGCATCGGCGTCGCCTCCGATATCCACCGGATTTTGCCCGGACCAGGTATCGGGCAGCAAGGCATTGAGTTTGTCGAAGGTATCATCGTCTAAGGTGGCGGCTTTTCCGCCGCCGAGAATTAGCTGATCTAGGCCTAGTACGGCTGGGCCGCCGCCATTACTGAGAATCGCCAAACGCTCGCCCTGCAATGGAGCAGAGTGGGCCAGGGTTTCTACTGCGGCAAACAGCTCTACCAGATCGTTTACCCTCAGCATACCCGCGCGTCTGAAGGCGGCCTCGTAGACGGCGTCGTTACCCACTTCCCCACCTGTGTGTAGCTTAGCGGCCGTGGTGCCCTCAAGGCTGCGACCCGATTTGATCACTAATATCGGCTTGTTACGGGCGGCGGCGCGGGCTGCAGAGAGAAAATGGCGCTTCTCGTTGACCGAGTCTATGTAGATCATGATCGCCGTGGTGCGCGAGTCTCGCCCGAGAAAGTCCAGCAACTCGTCGAAATCGATATCTGTCGCATCGCCAAGTGAGATAAAGGAGGAGAAGCCGATCCCCTTGTTGTTGGCCCAGTCCAGGACCGTGGTGCAGATGGCGGCAGACTGGGAGACAAAGGCGATTTTACCCGGTAGGGCGCTGGTGTGTGCCAGGCTGGCGTTGAGGCCGAGATTGGGCAACATCATTCCCAGGCTGTTGGGACCGAGGATACGCATGCCGTAGCGTTTGGCGTGGGCGCGGGTCAGCGTCAGTAGATTCAGCCCCTCTTCATCGAGCTGATTGGCCATGCCTGAAGCATTGATAATTGCCACCTTGCAGCCAAATTGGGCGAGACGCTCGACGATGGCGGGGACGCGGCTGGCTGCGGTGCAGATGATGGCCAGATCGGGCTTAAGCGGCAGGGCTTCGATATTGGGGTAGGCTAGCACGCCCATCACGGCATCGTATTTTGGCGTGACCGGCATGATAGGTCCGGAAAACCCGCTGGAGAGCAGGTTGCGCATTACGACATTGCCGGCGCGCTTGGCACCGTTAGAGGCTCCAATGATGGCCACCGACTTAGGTTTAAATAGGGTGTGTAATGTACGCTGGCTCATTCGCGGCTCCTGTTGTCACTCGCCAGCAAACAGTGTACCTCAGTTGTACTTTTTTTCTCTAGGATTTTAGTAGGATAAGCACCATTCACCATGCCCTTCATTTGGGCTACACAGCTTGCAACACTTTGACATCAAGGGTTAACAACCTTGACGCGGTTTTTGGGTTTTACTTGAGGGGATCTGATGCACCGAGGCGACTGGCAATGCAATGAGATGCAGACCTAAGTGCCTTTGCGGATCGGCAATAAACAGGTATTGCGGCGCCGTTATCAATACGGCTTAAGGAGTTGAAGATGAAAACAGGGGCGTTTGTTTCTATCGGTGTAGCTGTTACGGCTCTAGGTTTAGGCTTGAGTTCTCAGCTGGCAGTGGGTGAAGAGGCGGCAGCCGCCGCTAATATCAGCACTAACACCAATGCCAATTATAGATTTGTGGCGCAGGACAGTAGCGCCGAGACCAAGATCTGTATTGCGGCGGGTAGCGATAACAGTTCGGCGTTAAAGCGTAAACTGGTTAACTATGACCATAACATGCGCTTCGGGGTCAACAGCATCTCCTGCAATGGCGTGAGTCTGGCGCAGTTTGCCTACCAGTATCAGGCATCACAAAGCTTTCAGTTTCTTGAGCGTCACTCATCGATCGCCAATCGCGTGAAGACCAAGGTGAGCATTACCGATCTTGCCAGCAATAGATCCGGCGGTGGTGAACCGATTGTGGTGATGGTGAGTGCGAAGTAGGCTGAATAGCGAGTAACAGGCATAAAAAAACCAGCTTACGCTGGCTGATATTTTTACAAGATGGTACAACCGAGTGGATTCGAACCACCGACCCCCACCATGTCAAGGTGGTGCTCTAACCAACTGAGCTACGGTTGTACTGTTATCTCTTGTAAAATTGGTACAACCGAGTGGATTCGAACCACCGACCCCCACCATGTCAAGGTGGTGCTCTAACCAACTGAGCTACGGTTGTACTGCTTTACCGTTCACGACCTCTCGGCCAGCGAACGAGCGCTATATTACGAGGGATGTGATGTGAGTTGCAAGTAAAAAATCGTAATTTTTCAATCAAGCGGTGATTTGCTGCGCAACTTGATCTTTTTAACGCCAAAGCGTCGTTATATTCGGCAAAGTGTTTACATAAAGATTCAGGCAAGATGATGATTATTTAGCTAAACATCAGCTTGCCTGTGTCGATCTTGGCTATAGGTCGGCGTGATTAATCGGCTGATCAACCAAGGCCAATTGCTTTGGATGCTTTTGAATATACTGAAGCCTTAAGGCAAACAGCAGTGCGGCGCTGGTGAGACCGGCGATCAAGCCAATCCAGAAACCGTGGGCGCCCATGGCAGGAACCAGTATGTCGGTTTCTGCCAGTAGATAGCCGAGCACCATGCCGATGGCCCAATAGGAGACAAGGGTAATGTAGAAGGCGCTGCGGGTGTCGTGATAGCCGCGCAGGGCACCTGCAGTAACTACCTGCACCGAGTCAGACAGCTGATATAGAGCGGCCAGAAACATCAGGCTGCTCGCTAGGGCGACCACCTCGGGGTTTTGGTTATAGAGCAGCGCGATCTGAGTGCGAAACACCACAGTGATGACGGCCGTGCAGGCCGCCAGGCTAAAGGCGATAGCCAGACCGACCTTAGTCACTAGCTTAGCCACGTCCGCCTTATATTGTCCGAGGTAGTATCCAACCCGTATCGACACGGCGATACCGATAGAGAGTGGCAGCATAAACACTATGGACGAAAAGTTAAGCGCGATCTGATGGCCGGCTACAACGTCTGCGCCGAGCGGGGCGAGCAGCAGCGCTATGATGGCAAACAGGCTCACTTCGAAAAACAAGGCCATGGCGATGGGCATTCCGTGTTTGGTCATTCTCTTCATGGTCTTAAGATCCGGCAGGTGGAAGGCACCTAAAGGCTTGATAACGGCGAATCGCTTATGCCACTGCATGTAAATGGTCATGGCGATAAACATGGCCCAGAACACCAGGGCCGTTGCGATACCACAGCCCGCACCGCCCAGCGCGGGCGCACCTAAGTGGCCATAGATGAAGATATAGTTGGCCGGGATGTTTACCGCCAAGCCGACAAACCCTATCACCATAGTCGGTAGTGTGTAGGAGATCCCCTCGCTACATCCTCGCAAGACCTGATAGAGCACGAAGGCGGGGACGCCCCAGGCAAATCCATGGAGATAGCTGACACTCAGCTCGGCCAGCTCGGGGGACAAATCCATTAATTTGAAGATCTGCGGCGCAAAAAGCAGAATGCTTATCACTACGGCCGCGCCGATTATGGCAATATAGGCAGCCTGAAAAGCCATCGGCCTGATAGCATTTTGATTATCGGCGCCATGGTGGCTGGCAAACACAGGGGTAAAGGCGACCAGCAAACCCTGTACAAACAGTAGCGCCGGCAGCCACAGACTGCCGCCGATGGCCACCGCGGCCATATCTAATGCGCTGACACGTCCGGCCATGACGGTATCGATAAAACCCATCATGGTTTGGGTGACCTGGGCGATCAGCACAGGCAACGCGAGATGGACGAGCTTTTTGGCTTGAAAGCCGAATTGATTCATGAAAACGCCTTAATGCAGAGAGTAAAAAATGTTTACAGGTATTGTTCAAGCCACATGTGAAGTGGTGGCTATTCATAAAAAAGATGGTCTTAATACAATCGAAATTGCGATGCCGTCACACCTGAAGGAAAACTTGCAGCGAGGTGCAAGTGTCGCCAATAACGGCGTCTGTCTGACCGTTACCGAGATGGCAGATGATAGGGTGTTTTTCGATGTAATGGAAGAGACATTGAGGCTTACCAATTTGGCCGGTCTGTCTGTGGGTAGCCAGGTTAATATCGAGCGCTCATTGACCTATGGCAGCGAGATAGGTGGCCATGTGTTATCGGGTCATGTCCACACTCAGGCCACCGTGGTTGAGGTGAGTCATACGCCTGCTCATTTTGATATTCGTCTCGAAGTTGACCCTAAATGGATGAACTACATTCTCTACAAAGGTTTCGTTGGTGTGAATGGTTGTAGCCTGACCGTAGGGGAAGTGAGTGAATCTGGCTTTATGCTGCATTTGATCCCGGAAACTTTGGAGATCACCAACTTAGACGAGGTCGCTGTCGGCACCATGCTTAATATCGAGATAGACAGTCAGACTCAGGCTATCGTGGACACGGTTGAGCGGGTATTGGCCAAGCGTTTGGGTTAGACGGCTTGGTTAACGGATAAGGCTTGGCGTTGAGGCGTAGATTAAGGCGTAACCAGGTGTGGGTGACCTTTATCTGGCTAAATTTAGCAACGTAGACAATAAGCCAAGGCTTTTTGTGGCAAGTCCCTAGCAACCTATAAGATTAAGCGGGCGATAAGATTCAGTTGCCTATAAGTTTAAACCGTCTATAAGTTTAAGCCGCCTTGGCTTAATAGTACTGCTCATCGTCCGAGTCCACATAGACCTCTATTTTCTGTCTGGAATCGTCTATGTGGGTTCGAAAATGGATTGGGTTGCAGCAGACGCGACAATCGTCGTAGTAGTCCTGATCGCCACAGCTGATATCTAAGTTGATATGTTGATGGTGCCCGCAGTGGGGACAACAGATCACTTTATCAAAAATTTTCATCCGTCGGCTCCTGTATATCCGGTTGCGCTGCGACCGCCATCGATAGCGATCACCTGACCATTAAGGTAGGGGCTTTCCAGAATAAAACACACGGTATCGGCGATATCCTCGGGGCTGCCAGCTCTCGCCAGAGGTATGGCCTGAGTGACGCTGGAGATAGCCGCTTGTTCGCTCTGGGATGGCCAGAGTATCGCGCCTGGCGATATACCGTTGACCCTAACCTTAGGCGCTAACTCTTGGGCCAGGGACCGCGTCGCCATGTTTAATCCTGCTTTAGATATTGAGTATAGCCCATGGCGTTTTAAGGGGCGGTCGCCGTGAATATCCACCAGGTTAATGACGCAGCCATCATTGCTGGCGAGGTTTTCACTGAGCTTTGTGGCTAACAGATAGGGCGCGAGCAGATTAAGGTTTAACAGCTGCTGACTAGATTGCCAGTTTTCAATACTGCTGTCTGGTACAAACAGCGAGGCGTTATTGATAAGAGCCCCAAGCGGGAGTTGATGGTCATTAATGTGTTGGATAAGGCTAAGGGGCCCTTGTTCGGTGGCGAGGTCGGCCTGCACAGTCTGGCACGAGTTTACCCGGCTGAGGTTAAGCTTGCCTGCGAGCGCCATTGCTTCACTTTCTGATCCCTTATAGTGCAGCAGTATATTGAAGCCTTTACCGTGCAAGGCTAATACGATCGCTTCACCAATACGTTTGGCGCCGCCGGTTACCAGTGCCCATTTGTTCATTGTCATCTAAGTTGCTCATTATCTTTTGAGCCCAATCTTGGATGACTTTCCTCTGTATAGCAATAGGTTGCGATAGCATAGCAAGTGCTCGGGCAATAGCAGGCCTATAGTGCAGTTGAAGCCCAAGACAACTGACGTCATCGGCTTCAATCGTTATCAGTTTTGGCTGGCGAGCAGCTCCTGATCGCCGCCTTGCAGTGGCAGCTCGGCATGTAGCGCCTTGAGCTGCTGGTCGAGCTCAATAGCTATCTCACTTTCCAGTTGGCTTACATCCAGGCCTATAGTCGATGTTTGCAGTTCGATACCTTTGGCTTCGAAAGCCTGCACTTGAGTTTGCTGCGTAGCAGTTTCCAGCATAGACGCGCCGCGAGTGCCGTCATTAGGGTACAAAGGCTGATAGAAGAGTGCGGTCAATAATATAAGCTTCATCATGGTCGGGCTCCTTAAGCGAATTAGCCATAACGATATGGCGGCTAGAGTAGGGGCCGTCCATGACTTTTCGATGACATCCAGATGGACAATTGGTGACAGATTTAACGAGTTGTAGCCGACTAGTCAGACTAGCGGCTATTTTAAGGCGAAGCGGCGGCCTTAAACCTTGCGATTTACCTGATGCGGCCCTAGAATGTCAGGCCTGCGCTGAAGTAGATCAAAACTCCGGTAATGTTTTGCGCTTCAGTTGCTTAAAATTTTCTCAATATGACCAAGTGGCCCTACGTAGGGGTCACCACTGGATAAGGATTATACATGCCTGTAATTACACTTCCTGATGGCAGCAAGCGCGAGTTTGCTAACGCCGTTTCTACCCTAGATGTCGCCGCGGACATAGGTCCTGGTCTCGCAAAAGCCTGTATCGCAGGTCGCGTCAATGGCGAGCTGAAAGATGCTTGCGACTTGATTGAGACAGATGTCGATCTCGCTATCATCACCGTAAAAGACGATGAAGGGGTAGAGATCTTACGTCACTCTTGTGCTCACCTATTGGGTCACGCCATTAAGCAGATGTGGCCTGAAACCAAGATGGCCATCGGCCCGGTGATCGATAACGGTTTCTACTATGACGTGGATCTCGACCATAAGCTGACCGAGGAAGATGTAGCCGAGCTAGAAAAGCGTATGCTGGCACTGGCTAAGACAAACTATGATGTGGTTAAGCGCGTCGTCAGCTGGCAAGAAGCCCGTGACACTTTCGAATCACGCGGCGAAAGCTACAAGATGGCTATCTTGGATGAGAACATCAGCAAAGATGACCAGCCTGCGCTCTATCATCACGAAGAATATACCGACATGTGTCGTGGCCCCCATGTGCCTAACATGAAGTTCTGTCATCACTTCAAACTGATGAGTGTTGCTGGTGCCTACTGGCGTGGTAACTCAGACAACAAGATGCTGCAGCGTATCTATGGTACGGCCTGGGCAGACAAGAAGGCCCTTAAGGCGCATCTGACTCGCCTTGAAGAAGCGGCTAAGCGCGACCATCGTAAGATAGGTAAGCAGCTTGATCTGTACCATATGCAGGAAGAAGCACCAGGCATGGTGTTCTGGCACAACGATGGTTGGAGTCTGTTCCTCGAGCTTGAAAGATTCATTCGTCAGAAACTGGGTCAGTACACCTATCAGGAGGTGAAAGGCCCCTTGATGATGGACCGCGTATTGTGGGAGCGCAGTGGTCACTGGGATAAGTATTCCGAAGCCATGTTCACTACTCACTCTGAAAACCGTGAGTACGCGGTGAAGCCGATGAACTGCCCAGGTCACGTGCAGATATTTAACCAAGGTCTCAAGTCTTATCGCGATCTGCCACTGCGTATGGCTGAGTTTGGTTGTTGTCACCGTAACGAGCCATCGGGTTCTCTACACGGCTTGATGCGCGTTCGTGGTTTTACCCAAGATGATGCCCATATCTTCTGTACCGAAGAGCAGGTGCAACAAGAGGTGAGTGGCTGTATCAAGATGGTCTACGACACCTATGCAACCTTTGGTTTCCACGATATCGTGGTGAAACTCTCTACCCGTCCAGAGAAGCGTATCGGTGACGATGCCATGTGGGACAGAGCAGAGCAGGCGCTGATGGATGCGCTGAAAGCCAATGACATCGAGTATGAGATCCTACCGGGCGAAGGTGCCTTCTATGGTCCTAAGATCGAATTTACGCTCCATGACTGCTTAGACAGGGCATGGCAGTGCGGTACAGTGCAGCTTGATTACGCCTTGCCTGGACGTCTAGGCGCGACTTATGTTGCCGAAGATAACAGCCGTCAAACGCCTGTGATGATCCACCGTGCGATTCTAGGCTCTCTGGAGCGTTTCCTAGGGATCCTGATCGAGGAATACGCAGGTAAGTTCCCAACCTGGTTGGCACCGGTTCAAGCCGTTGTGATGAATATTACTGACAAACAGTCTGAATATGTTGACGAAGTGGTCAAATTATTTAAAGATCAGGGAATTCGTGCCTCGAAAGACTTGAGGAATGAAAAGATTGGCTTTAAAATACGCGAACACACCCTAAGGCGTGTTCCCTATCTATTGGTCGTGGGCGATCAAGAGATGGAAAATAGGGAAGTCGCGGTGCGAACCAGAGATGGTGTTGACCTAGGTAAGATCAAAATCGATCAATTTGCTGCCATGGTTAAAGAACAGATTTCGCTCCGTAGTCTAAATTTGTTGGAGGAATAGGTCATAAAGATCAAGAAAACAGACGTGCGTAAAGCAGCGGCGAATAGAATTAACGAACTCATTGTTGGCGTATCAGAAGTACGCCTCAATGGATTAGACGGTGAAACTATCGGCATTGTAAGTCTTCGTGAAGCGCAAGAACTTGCAGATGAAGCGGGCGTAGATCTCGTAGAGATCAGCCCAAACGCTGAGCCGCCTGTATGTCGCATAATGGACTACGGAAAGTATCTTTTTGACAAGGCTAAGGCCCAAAAAGAGCAAAAGAAGAAGCAGAAACAGATACAGGTGAAGGAAATAAAATTCCGTCCCGGTACTGACGAAAACGACTATCAGGTAAAACTACGCAACCTGAAGCGTTTTCTAGAAGACGGCGACAAGGCGAAAGTTACGCTGCGTTTCCGTGGTCGCGAGATGGCTCACCAGAGTCTTGGTATGAATCTTTTGAATCGTATTAAAGACGACTTGGCTGAGATAGCAGTTGTGGAGGCTTTTCCAAAAATGGAAGGTCGCCAGGCTGTGATGGTGCTCGCGCCGAAAAAGAAATAGTAAGGCAAATTTAAAAGTAGCAGAGACCTCTCTGAGGGCCTCTGCTCGCCTTGCGTTTTATTAATTTCCCAATGCGGAGTTTTAGCAATGCCTAAAATGAAAACAGACAAGGGTGTACAAAAGCGTTTTAAGAAAACCGCTAACGGTTTTAAGCGCAAGCAAGCCCATTTACGTCATATTTTGACCAAGAAGAGCACTAAGCGTAAACGTCACTTACGTGCTAAATGTTTAGTTGCGAAGTCTGATGTGCCAGCAATTGCACGTCAACTACCATACGCTTAATTAGAGGAGTAAAGAACAATGCCTAGAGTTAAGCGTGGTGTAACCGCTCGTGCTCGTCACAAGAAAGTATTAAAACTAGCTAAAGGTTATTACGGAGCTCGCTCACGTACTTACCGTGTTGCTAAGCAAGCAGTAACCAAAGCTGGCCAATATGCTTACCGTGACCGTCGTCAGAAGAAACGTCAATTCCGTCAACTGTGGATTGCACGTATCAATGCGGCTTCTCGTCAAAATGGTCTGTCTTACAGCCGTTTCATCAACGGTCTGAAAAAGGCGTCTATCGAAATCGATCGTAAGATTTTGGCAGACATCGCTGTATTCGACAAAGTGGTTTTCGCCACTCTAGTTGAAAAGGCAAAAGAAGCTCTAGCTAAGTAATTAGTGAGCTTTGCTTTGAAAGGGACCCCAGGGTCCCTTTTTTTGTGCCCGATCACCGCAAATTTATTTGGCAGAACTTATACCAATCGTAGTAAATAACTGGTCATTCTAGCTTGTTAAAACGTCCGATAACGGTGTTATCATTTTTGATTGTAGAATAACTACTTATCAAAAACTCTGCCTTGTTCTCGAACGTTTTTCCCGTGCTATTTCTGAGTACTTATTACCTTAATTGGTACTAAAGACAAAAAAAGCAGGCACTCGGCCTGCTTTCTTATTAAGTGTAACGCTTACTGTGCGTCTAAGAAACGCTCTGCATCTAGGGCTGCCATACAGCCGGTCCCAGCAGAGGTGATCGCCTGACGGTAATGTTGATCCATCACGTCACCAGCTGCGAATACACCAGGAATGCTGGTTTGGGTGGCATTGCCGCCAAGACCGCTCTGCACCTTAATGTAGCCGTTGTTCATCTCTAGCTGACCTTCAAACATCTGAGTGTTTGGCTTGTGGCCGATGGCGACGAACACGCCCATGACATCAAATTCGGTAATGCTTTCATCTTTGGTGCTCTTGATCTTCACGCCGGTCACACCCATGTTGTCGCCAACGACTTCGTCTAGGGTGCTGTCGAGATGCAGAACTATGTTGCCGTTCGCAACCTTGTCCATCAGGCGCTTAGTAAGGATCTTCTCAGAGCGGAAGCTGTCACGGCGATGGATCAGGTGAACTTCTGATGCGATGTTGCTCAGGTAAAGCGCTTCTTCAACGGCTGTGTTACCACCACCGATCACGGCAACCTTCTGGTTACGGTAAAAGAAACCATCACAGGTGGCACAGGCCGAAACACCTTTACCCTTGAAGGCTTCTTCCGATTCAAGGCCAAGGTACATGGCCGAGGCGCCGGTTGAGATGATCAAGGCATCACAAGTGTACTCACCGCTGTCGCCTTTCAGTTGGAAAGGGCGCTCTTGCAGGTTAACTTCGTTGATGTGGTCGAAGATGATCTCAGTCTCAAATTTCTCGGCATGCTTCTGCATACGCTCCATCAAAGCCGGACCGGTTAGATCGTCGGCGTCGCCTGGCCAGTTTTCAACTTCAGTCGTGGTCGTCAGCTGACCACCTTGCTGCATACCTGTGATCAATACGGGCTTTAGGTTTGCTCTGGCAGCATAAACAGCGGCGGTGTACCCAGCAGGGCCCGAACCCAAAATTAATAAGTTACAGTGTCTAGCTTGGCTCATCTTTTTCTCCGTGCCTTTAGCGAATTGCAGCGATTGTAGGGAATTTCCCCTAAGGGGTAAAGGCAATCTTTTAGATTGTTCTAATCGAAAAAGGGAGCCATTGGCTCCCTTTGTTTACACTCTTTACTTGATTAGGCGAGTAGTACGCTTGGATCAACAAACTCGAAGTTCAGGGCTTCAGCAACTTCTTTACAGGTTACCTTACCATGCATTACGTTCAAGCCGTTTAGCAGGTGCTTGTCTTGACGCAGTGCTTCGCGGTAACCCATGTCGGCCAACTTGATGATGTAAGGCAGGGTCGCGTTGTTCAGCGCGAAGGTCGAGGTACGAGCCACAGCACCTGGCATGTTAGCCACACAGTAATGTACTACTTCATCAACGATATAAGTTGGGTCTTGGTGAGTCGTAGCATGAGAAGTCTCAACACAACCGCCTTGGTCGATAGCGACGTCAACGATAGCGCTGCCTGGCTTCATTCGCTTGATGTGATCTTTGGTCACTAGTTTAGGTGCTGCTGCACCAGGAACCAGTACGCCACCAATCACTAGGTCGGCTTCCAGTACGTGCTTTTCGATAGCGTCGGCAGTCGAGTAGATTGCCTTAACACGGTTATCGAACTGAGCGTTCAGACGACGCAGCGCATCGATGCTGCGATCTAGGATAACCACGTCCGCGCCCAGGCCAACGGCCATCTGTGCTGCGTTGGTACCAACCATGCCGCCGCCGATGATAACGACTTTAGCGGGCTCAACACCAGGTACGCCGCCAAGTAGCATGCCGCGGCCACCCATTGATTTTTCCAGTGCCATGGCACCAGCCTGGATAGACATACGACCGGCAACTTCAGACATTGGCGCCAGTAGCGGAAGGCCGCCACGGGCATCGGTTACTTACACTCTTTACTTGATTAGGCGAGTAGTACGCTTGGATCAACAAACTCGAAGTTCAGGGCTTCAGCAACTTCTTTACAGGTTACCTTACCATGCATTACGTTCAAGCCGTTTAGCAGGTGCTTGTCTTGACGCAGTGCTTCGCGGTAACCCATGTCGGCCAACTTGATGATGTAAGGCAGGGTCGCGTTGTTCAGCGCGAAGGTCGAGGTACGAGCCACAGCACCTGGCATGTTAGCCACACAGTAATGTACTACTTCATCAACGATATAAGTTGGGTCTTGGTGAGTCGTAGCATGAGAAGTCTCAACACAACCGCCTTGGTCGATAGCGACGTCAACGATAGCGCTGCCTGGCTTCATTCGCTTGATGTGATCTTTGGTCACTAGTTTAGGTGCTGCTGCACCAGGAACCAGTACGCCACCAATCACTAGGTCGGCTTCCAGTACGTGCTTTTCGATAGCGTCGGCAGTCGAGTAGATTGCCTTAACACGGTTATCGAACTGAGCGTTCAGACGACGCAGCGCATCGATGCTGCGATCTAGGATAACCACGTCCGCGCCCAGGCCAACGGCCATCTGTGCTGCGTTGGTACCAACCATGCCGCCGCCGATGATAACGACTTTAGCGGGCTCAACACCAGGTACGCCGCCAAGTAGCATGCCGCGGCCACCCATTGATTTTTCCAGTGCCATGGCACCAGCCTGGATAGACATACGACCGGCAACTTCAGACATTGGCGCCAGTAGCGGAAGGCCGCCACGGGCATCGGTTACTGTTTCATAAGCGATACAGACGGCACCGCTCTTAATAAGATCTTCAGTTTGTGGCAGATCGGGAGCAAGATGAAGATAAGTGAACAGCAACTGATCTTCACGCAACATGGCACGCTCGACCGCTTGAGGTTCTTTTACCTTAACGATCATTTCTGCTTTCGCAAAAACTTCAGCTGCAGTGTCTAAGATTGATGCGCCTACATCGACATAGTCTTGGTCGCTAAAACCGATCCCAACACCTGCATTCTTCTCTACAAATACTTCATGACCTTTTAGGGTCAATTCGCGGACACTTGACGGCACCATACCAACACGATATTCGTGGTTTTTGATTTCTTTAGGTACACCAATTATCATCTTCGAGCCTCAAATTGAATAAAAACCCATTTATTCTGGGTTGAATTGTTATTTTATAGGTCCTGAACGTGATTGTTTCAGGGAAATCTAGTATAGTATCACTTCGGCAGTTAATGCTGCTGAACTTTTGACATACGTAGCAGTAAATGTTGTTTTAGTGATAAAGCAAGGTTAAAAATATGGTTAATAATAAAAAGAGTCCTATAAAAGACTTAGATCGGATCGATCGTAACATCCTTAACGAGTTGCAAATCGACGGCCGCATTTCCAATGTGGAGTTGTCAAAGCGTGTAGGGCTGAGCCCCACTCCCTGTTTAGAGAGAGTTAAAAGACTCGAAAAGCAAGGTTACATCAATGGATATACTGCGCTAGTAAATCCCCATTATCTTGGGGCTTCATTACTTGTGTTCGTAGAAATCACGCTAAATCGCGATACTGCAGAAGTATTTGATAAGTTTAATCGTGCCGTACAGCTGCTCGATGATATTCAAGAATGTCATCTGGTTTCTGGCGACTTCGACTATTTATTGAAGACCCGTGTTTCTGACATGTCTGCCTATCGTCGCTTGTTAGGTGAAACTCTACTTAAGTTGCCCGCTGTTTCTGATACTCGTACCTACGTTGTGATGGAAGAAGTCAAGCAGACCAATAGAGTTGCAATAAATGTAACGCTTGAGTCTTAAAAACGATTTATGTCGTAAAAAAGGAGCCATAAAGGCTCCTTTTTTTTCACCTCGAATAGTTTTTCACCAATGAAGGCCTTTTGCCTTGCTATTGTGCTGTATAGGCAGGTAAAACGCTGCATAGCACGAATTATTTTGATATCTTAGGCTCACCTTTTCGTTTTTGCTTTGTGGGTTGTCTTTTGTCTAAGGGAAATAGTGTCAAAACACTCAGCGGTCTGCAGCGTCTGCTTGAAGGCGGACTCATCCTCTGCTGCATGGTCGCCACCTATATTCTGCTTGCACTGAGCAGCTTTCATTCGTCTGATCCTGGATGGAGTCAGTCTAATTTCGAAGGTGAGATTAAAAACGTTACCGGCGCCGTGGGAGCATGGCTTGCCGATGTGCTTTTCTATTTCTTTGGTTACACCGCCTACCTTATTCCTATCATAGTGGCGGTGACCGGTTGGCTGTTGTTCAAGCGTATTCACCGACTGTTGGAGATAGATTATTTTTCGGTAGGGCTAAGGCTGATTGGTTTCTTGTTGATCACCTTCAGCCTTGCGTCCCTTGCCAGCATGAATGCCAATGACATCTACGAGTTCTCGGCTGGCGGCGTCTCCGGTGATGTGATCGCCGATGCCATGTTGCCTTATTTTAATCAGCTGGGCACCACCTTGCTGCTGCTCTGTTTCGTCGGCGCCGGCTTTACTTTGCTGACCGGCATCAGCTGGCTAACCGTGGTCGAGGTGGTTGGTTTTGCCACCATCTGGTGTTTGAAGCAGCTTAAACATGTTCCCGAGAAATTCTCGAGTGCGCCCGAAACCGATGATACCAAGGGGTTCATGTCGGTATTTGACCGATTCAAGGAGTCTCGTCGTCAAAAGGCTTTGGCTAAGGCCGAAGAAGAGGTCTATGAAGACGATCAGGATGATTACGATGATGAATATGATGAAGATGAGGCTCAAGAAACTTCTTCTCGCGGCCGGGTTAAGGAGTCAAGCTTTAGCCTGCCAACGGCAAAAACCGCTGCTGAGGTAGAAGCGCAAGAGCCTTCTCTGAGCTTTAGTGCTCAGGATGATGAAGTCTCCATAGATTTCGATGCCAAGCATTCAACTGGCGCCGTGCTGCCCAAGAAACTGCCCAAAAACCAGAAGGTCGAGCAGGCAAAAATTGTCGATGGCATAGTCGTCCTGCCGGGCGGAGAAGAGGCTCAGCCGAAGAAGCCTGTTACGCCGCTACCGGATATTTCACTGCTCGATGTGCCAAATCGTAAGACAAACCCGATCAGTCAGGAAGAGCTGGATCAGGTGGCGCGTCTGGTCGAGGTCAAGCTTGCCGACTTTAACATTGTGGCCAAGGTGGTCGGCGTCTTCCCTGGCCCTGTGGTGACCCGTTTCGAGCTTGAGCTCGCGCCAGGCGTCAAAGCGTCTAAGATCACTAACCTGTCGAAAGATCTCGCGCGCTCGCTGCTAGCCGAGAGTGTTCGTGTGGTCGAGGTGATCCCGGGTAAGGCCTATGTGGGTCTGGAGATCCCGAACAAGTTCCGCGAAACCGTGTTTATGCGTGACGTGCTCGGCAGCGAAGCCTTTGAGCATAGCAAGTCTCATCTTAGCATGGTGCTGGGTCAGGATATCTCGGGTGAACCTGTGGTGGTGGATCTTGGTAAGATGCCACACCTTCTGGTGGCCGGTACTACTGGTTCGGGTAAGTCTGTAGGGGTCAACGTGATGATCACCAGCTTGCTCTATAAGTCAGGGCCGGATGATGTACGCTTCATCATGATCGATCCTAAGATGCTGGAACTTTCTGTGTATGAAGGCATTCCACATCTCCTCTGCGAGGTAGTGACCGACATGAAGGAGGCGGCCAACTCCCTACGCTGGTGTGTGGGCGAGATGGAGCGTCGCTATAAGCTGATGTCTGCCTTAGGGGTGCGTAATCTCAAGGGTTACAACGCCAAGATCAAGGAAGCTAAGGAGCGCGGTGAGGAGATCACAGATCCGCTGTGGCGCTCACAAGACAGCATGGAAGAGCATGCGCCTGAGCTAGATAAACTGCCGTCTATAGTGGTGATCGTCGATGAATTTGCCGACATGATGATGATAGTCGGTAAGAAGGTGGAAGAGCTGATCGCCCGTATCGCCCAGAAGGCCAGGGCCGCCGGTATCCACCTTATTCTGGCGACCCAGCGTCCATCGGTTGATGTGATCACGGGCCTGATTAAAGCCAACATCCCAACCCGTATGGCGTTTCAGGTGTCGTCCCGTATCGATTCGCGCACCATCTTAGATCAGCAAGGTGCTGAAACTCTGCTGGGTATGGGTGACATGCTCTATCTACCACCCGGGACCAGTGTGCCTATCCGTGTTCACGGCGCCTTTATCGATGACCATGAAGTCCATGCTGTGGTGGCCGACTGGCATAGTCGCGGCAAGCCGCAATATATCGATGAGATCTTGCAGGGCTCGGCCGAAGGGGAGCAGGTGCTGCTGCCGGGTGAAGCCGCGGAGAATGATGAAGAGATGGACTCTCTCTACGATGAGGCGGTGGCCTTTGTTACCGAGACCCGTCGTGGTTCTATCTCCAGCGTGCAGCGTAAGTTTAAGATTGGCTATAACCGCGCCGCTCGCATCATAGAACAGATGGAGATGCAGGGCGTCGTCAGCTCTCAAGGCCATAACGGTAACCGTGAGGTGCTGGCGCCTCCGCCGCCGAAAGATTATTAAGCTCTCGTTAATATTTCTCGTGACAAACTCTTGTGACACTCTTGATGATAAGTCGAGAGGTAAACATCAAGAGTGATAAGTTCGAATAAAAAGTCCTGAGTTTATGGGGACAGTAACCCGAGTGAATAGCGAGCGTTTTTACATGAAAGGATTTGAAATGCTAAAACCCTTATCTCAATTAGTCTGTGCCTTGCCTCTAGTCGTGGCGGCATCGAGTTACGCCGATGATTCGGCAGCCCTAAAGGATAAGCTTGCCAAGCTGGATAACCTTAAGGCCAATTTTAGCCAGCAGGTAACCGACGTTAATAATAAGGTGATCCAGCAGGGCACGGGTACCTTCGCCTTGGCGGTACCTAACCAGTTTTATTGGCATCTGACCCAGCCGGATGAATCCCTGATTGTCGCCGATGGCCGCGACGTGTGGATCTACAATCCCTTTGCCGAAGAGGTGTCTGTGTTGGATTTCAATCAGGCTATCAATGCCTCGCCGATCGCGCTCTTGGTACATCGCGACGACGCGACCTGGCAGGCCTATCAGGTAAAGCGTCAGGACGATTGTTATCAGATAACCCCTAAGGCCGTCGATGCCAGCGTGACCGGCGTTGAGGTCTGCTTTAAGGATGAGCAACTCGAGGTGATGAAGCTGACTGACCAGCAGGGTAACCTCAGTGTCTTCAATCTGTCAGCCCAGGCGCCTTTGAAAGACGCCGATGCTAGCCTGTTCCAGTTTACCGTTCCCGAAGGCGTCGATATTGACGATCAGCGCCTAAAGGCATTGGATTGAGCCTTTGAATTAGCAATTAGAATAAGCCATTTGAATAAGTCATTAGATAAGGCCATTTGTGTCTAGCTTAAGTTTCGATTTCGCGCCAGACTTCCGCCCGCTTGCCGCAAGAATGCGGCCGGAAACCCTGTCGCAATATATAGGGCAAGATCATCTGTTAGGTGAGGGTAAGCCGCTGCGTCAGGCCCTCGAGGCCGGCAGGGCTCACTCCATGATGTTCTGGGGACCGCCGGGTACCGGCAAGACCACACTCGCCGAGTTGGTTGCCCATTATGCCAATGCTCATGTCGAGCGCATCTCTGCGGTCACCTCAGGGGTGAAAGAGATCCGCGCCGCCATCGAGCACGCCAAGAGTGTGGCCCAGTCACGCGGGCAGCGCACCTTGCTGTTTGTCGATGAGGTGCACAGGTTCAACAAGAGCCAGCAAGATGCCTTCTTGCCCTTTATCGAAGATGGCACTGTGATTTTTATCGGTGCCACCACGGAAAACCCCTCGTTTGAGATCAATAACGCATTGTTATCCCGCGCCAGGGTCTACCTGATCAAGCGGTTGCAAGATGAGGAGATCATCAAGATAGTCCGTCAGGCGCTGGAAGATGGGGAGCGTGGTCTGGGTAAGCGTCAGCTTAAGATGCCTAATGAAGTGGCGGGCAAACTCGCTAGCCTCTGTGATGGTGATGCCCGTAAGGCTCTTAATCTTATCGAATTGATGAGCGACATGCTGCCGGATGGCGGCGAGTTTAATGCTCAGATGCTCATCGAGGTGGCCGGGCAACAGCTCGCCGGATTCGATAAGAATGGCGATCAATATTACGACCTTATCTCTGCGGTGCATAAGTCGATTCGGGGCTCGGCGCCGGATGCGGCGCTTTACTGGTATTGCCGCATGCTCGAAGGGGGCTGCGATCCCTTATATGTCGCCCGTCGCCTGCTGGCCATCGCCTCGGAAGATATAGGTAATGCCGATCCTGTGGCCATGTCGGTGGCGGTCAATGCCTGGGAGTGCTTTCATCGCGTGGGACCGGCCGAAGGGGAGCGGGCAATTGCCCAGGCAGTTGTCTACCTCGCCTGCGCGCCCAAGAGTAACGCCGTCTATACCGCCTTCAAGGCGGCGCGCCAGCTGGCGCGGGAGACCGGCAGTCAGCCCGTGCCTAATCATCTGCGCAATGCCCCAACTCAGTTGATGGCCGATATCGGCCTGGGTGAGGGGTATCGCTACGCCCATGATGAGCCCAATCATTATGCCAGCGGTGAGTGTTATTTCCCTGAGCAGCTAGCAGGCACACAGTTCTACTATCCTAGCGAGCATGGTTTCGAGAAGCGCATCAAGACCAAGCTAGCCACCTTGGCCGAAATGGACAGGGCAAGTGAGGTGAAACGCTATGAATAATCTCATTTTTGTGGCCCTGGGTGGTTCTATCGGCGCGGTATTTCGTTATCTTATTTCAATATTCATGATTCAGGTGTTTGGCTCTTCTTTTCCTTTTGGTACACTCATGGTCAATGTGATCGGCTCCTTCCTGATGGGCGTGATCTATGCCCTAGGTGAAGCGAGTCAGGTCAGTCCTGAAATCAAAGCATTAGTAGGTGTTGGGTTATTAGGAGCACTTACGACGTTTTCAACTTTTTCGAACGAAACCCTGTTATTGATGCAGCAGGGCGCCTGGTTGAAAGCATTTACAAATATCGCTCTGAACCTATGTCTATGTTTATTCATGGTTTACTTAGGACAGCAGTTGGTTTTTTCTCGCATTTAACTATTAAGAAACTAAAAACATGTTAGATCCCAAATTTTTACGTACTGAATTAGAAGCGACCGCCGAGCGTCTCGCCACCCGTGGTTTTATCCTGGATGTGGATCGTCTCAGCAAGTTAGAGGAAAAGCGTAAGTCACTACAGGTGGCGACAGAAGAGCTGCAAGCGTCCCGTAATGCGATCTCCAAGTCTATCGGTCAGGCTAAGGCAAAGGGCGAAGATGTTGCACCTATCATGGCCAAAGTCGGCGATCTTGGCGCCGAGCTTAGCAGTAAAGAAGCCGAGTTAAAGCAGCTGCTGGAAGAGCTGAATG
The DNA here is from genome assembly GCF_000016065.1 of Shewanella loihica PV-4. Classification (NCBI taxonomy): domain Bacteria; kingdom Pseudomonadati; phylum Pseudomonadota; class Gammaproteobacteria; order Alteromonadales; family Shewanellaceae; genus Shewanella; species Shewanella loihica. The sequence continues at coordinate 2,333,803 of NC_009092.1, read as the reverse complement.
CTATCGCCATGAGCGTGCCTAACCTGCCGGACGAGTCGGCGCCTATTGGTGCGGACGAAAACGACAACGTCGAGATCCGCCGCTGGGGTGAGCCTAAGCAGTTTGATTTCGATGTGAAAGATCATGTGGATCTGGGTGAGCAACACGCTGGTCTTGATTTCAAGAGTGCCGTTAAGATCACCGGTTCTCGTTTCATCGTGATGAAGGGGCAGATCGCCCGCATGCACCGTGCGCTAACTCAGTTCATGCTGGATCTGCACACCACAGAGCATGGTTACACTGAAACCTATGTGCCGCTGCTGGTTAACGAAGACAGCCTGCTTGGTACCGGTCAGCTGCCTAAGTTTGGTGAAGATCTGTTCCACACCAAGCCTGCTACCGAAGAAGGTCAGGGCCTAAGCCTGATCCCAACCGCCGAGGTGCCGCTGACTAACCTGGCTCGCGATACCATTATCGATGAAGATGAGCTGCCGATTAAGATGACGGCTCATACGGCTTGTTTCCGCAGCGAAGCGGGCTCATACGGCCGTGATACTCGTGGTCTTATTCGTCAGCACCAGTTCGACAAGGTAGAGTTGGTTCAGCTGGTGAAACCAGAAGACTCTATGGCCGCGCTCGAGAGTCTGACTCAACACGCTGAAACCGTGCTGCAACGCCTGGGTCTGCCATATCGCACTGTAGTACTTTGTACTGGCGATATGGGCTTTGGCGCGGCTAAGACCTTTGATATTGAAGTCTGGCTGCCTGCACAGAATACTTACCGCGAGATCTCATCTTGCAGCAACATGCAAGATTTTCAGGCTCGTCGCATGCAAGCTCGCTATAAAGCAAAGTCAGCCAAGAAGCCTGCACTGCTGCACACATTGAATGGTTCAGGTTTAGCGGTCGGTCGTACTTTGGTCGCCGTGTTGGAAAACTATCAAAATGCCGATGGTTCAATCACAGTTCCAGAGGCGCTGCGTCCATATATGGGCGGGCTGACTCAAATAGGCTAATGCGATAAAGAGATAGTGTGAAACATGGATAACGGTGGGCGCTATTTTCAGTGGCTGACCTATGTCGTCATTATCTGTATCTTTTTCGCAGTAATGTTAGCAACATTTGGGAAAGCGATTATGTTAGTGATGAAAAATCTCTAACCACAAAAAAACCTTCGCAATCGCGAAGGTTTTTTATTATCTAAATACAATTAATTAGACGGTCATTAACGGCTTAAAGATTAGATACACTTGGCTGGCTTAGGTAGCCCTGCGATCTTAGTGGCCTGTTTGGCCGGGCCGAGAGGGAAGAGGGTATAAAGATATTTTGAATTGCCCTTTTCGGCACCGAGTTTTTGGCCTATTGCCTTGACCAGCACACGAATGGCCGGGCTTGTCTTAAATTCCATATAGAAATCACGCACGAAATGTACTACTTCCCAATGGGCGGCTGTAAGGGTTATCTCTTCTTCGGTGGCGATAAGTACTGCTAGCTCTTCACTCCAGTCGCTGACATTTTTCAAATAGCCCTGGGGATCCGTGGGGATCTGACTATCGCCGTACATAATAAAATTTACCAAGTGATCACCTTAGCGTGAGTTAATGTATATTGGACAAATTCTGCCTGACTAAGCTGCTTATATTGGCTCAAGCGAGTTTGTAAGCCTCTGGCGATCACGTCTTGTTCGAGCAAGGAGATCTGTATGTCAGCCAAGGCTTGTTGCCATTTTTGTAGCAGCAGAGAGTTTACGCCATCACCGAGCAGTAAGAGGGTGTCTTGAGGCTGAATGTAGCGAAGGCAGGTGCCTAGGGCGCTATCCTGAGCCGCCGAGTATTGAACGATATGCAGTATCATCAGTAGACAAAGACCTCATCGACTTGGGTTAATAGCTCACCTATCTCGGCCGGGGATTTGACTTCCAGCGGGATGGCTAGAGCCGATTCATCTAGTTGATAGTCAGCCAGACTCTGCTGACAGGCAAAGACACACTCAATATCGTAAAGGGGCAATGCCTTGAAAGCTGCTAGGAAATCTTTGGCCCCTATGGCTTCCGGCGTCTGTTGCGGCAACAGATTAAGAACGCCTTCATCAACGAAGATGAGGCTGACCTCTTGTTCGAAACTAGCGCTGAGCAGCGCAAAATCCAGTCCTTCCCGACCCTTGGCACTGCCATGGGGCGCGTGTCTGAAGATAATGGTGATCTTTTTCATCATTTTTCCAAAAAGCGAATGCTTAACATCTGGCGTTTAAAAACAGATCACGCGATCGGCTTGCTCTATACCGGTCACGAGTTCGCCAAGGCCGCCCATCTGAAAGGGGGGCTCGAGGTTCCAATGCTGTAACTGGTTTTCAGCCGATTCGGCCGCAGATAAAACGCCGCGGCGCAGCGCCGCCGATACGCAGTTTACCAAGGGCACTTGATGTGTCTGTCCCAGCTCACGCCAGGCCTGGTAAAGGGCAAACTCGTCGGAGGCGGGCGATTGTAGATGATTGGTCGATAATACACCGTCTTGATAGAAGAAGACTTTGACCACTTCATGGCCGGCATCGATAGCCGCCTTAGTAAATTGCAGCGCCTGATAGCTGCTACCCTGGCCGTAACCAGCCTGATTGACTTGAATGATGAGCTTACTCATTAACCCTAACTTAATATGGCGCCGTAGGAGCTCGGCTTTAAACTGCTATTCTATCTGTTTTTTAAATTGATCCCAAATGCCAGGTGAATACGCTGACAGCTTTGCCTAATTAGAAGGCTAATTAGTCACAGAAAAGGGCATAAAAAAGCCCGCCTATGTGGGCGGGCTTTCTAAGCGTAGCTTGCTTAATCGTCGCTACCTGCACCCAGTAGGTGCAAAATAGAGATAAACAGGTTGAGGAAGTCCAAGTACAGCGACACAGTCGCGCGTATGTAGTTGGTTTCACCGCCGTTGACGATGCGGCTGGTATCGAACAGGATAAAGCCTGTCATTAACAGGGCGATACCCGCGTTGAGGGCCATGAACACCGCGCCGCTACCGATGAAGATGTTGGCGATACCGGCAACGATGGCAATGACCAAACCGGCGAGCAGGAAGCCACGCATGAAAGAGAAGTCTTTCTTGGTGGTGATGGCATAGCCGCTCAGGGTAACGAACACTACGGCAGTCAAGCCTAAGGCCTGCATGATGAGCTGAGGACCGTTGGCCATGCCAGCATAATGATTAAGCATGTAGCCAAGCGAGGCACCTTCCATACCCGTAAAGGCAAACACCCAAAACAGCCCCGCGGCCGACTCGGCCTTTCTCAGGGTGACAAACAACAAAATGAAACCACCGATCGACAGACCGATAGACATGAGAGGACTGATTTGCAACACCATTGCCAGCCCCGCACACAGCGCTGAGAAGCCCAGTGTCATCGAGAGCAGCAGATAGGTATTTTTAAGCAGCTTATTCACTTCTTGTGTCGAAGCATGGCTTGCATATAGTGTTTCTTGCGTCATCTTTATCTCCAGTGACTATCACTAACTTGATGGTTTATTTGAGTCAAATCGGTTGCAAGAGTTCCATTTCATGAACCGGATTTAACTTGTTTTGCAAGGCTATTATCATAACCGAGCCAAGGGAGGGGCGAAAGCCCATCTGCTCGATAAGCCGTTAATTAAGCCAGGTAAATTAAACGAGACTAAATAAACGCGACTGATTTAATCTGATCAGTTAAATGCGATTAGTTAAACCAGTCTCGCTGTAGTTTTTCGCTATCGCCTAGATAGTCCAGCACCCATGCCATGGCGGGTGACATGTTGGCGTCGTTCCAGGCCAGGCAACAGGGGCTTGGTGCCTTAGGGCGTTCCAGCTCTTTCTCTATCAGCGCGCCGGCTTGCACAAAGGGGGTGGCGAAGTGCTTAGGCATGTAACCTATGCCCAGGCCTTCGCGGAAACAGTTGATGGCGCGGATCCAGTCTGGTACGACTAAGCGGCGCTGATTGTCTAATAGCCAAGTCATGCGTTTTGGGATTTCGCGAGAGGTGTCTTCCAGACAGATAGAGGGGTAGCTGCGCAGCTCATCATCAAGCAGGGGTCTATCTATTGCGGCCAGGGGGTGATGCTTACTCACCAGGAAGGTCCATTCGATGTCGCCCATATCCTTAAAGCGATAATCACCGCCCACAGGAATCGCGGTAGTGGCACCGATGGCGATGTCGCTGCGACCGGTGGCGATCGCCTCCCAGACGCCGTTAAAGACTTCGATACGTATGATCAGCTCGACATTGTCGAAATGGCGGTAGAAATCGGCGATTAGGTTACTGATCTTATCGGCGCGCACGATGTTATCTAGCGCTATTGAGAGTGTGGGTTGCCAGCCGTTGGCCACGCGTTTGGTGTCTTCTTTTAGCGATGCCAAGTGGGTAAGCATGGAGCGCACCTGCTTGACGAAATGTTCGCCTGCCGGGGTGAGGCTCACGCTTCTGTGGTGGCGCTCAAACAACACGACCCCCAAATCTTCCTCAACCTGCTTCACGGCATAACTCACGGCAGAGGGCACCTTGTGTAACTTGTTGGCCGCCGCGGTAAAACTTCCGACTCGGGCCACCATATCAATTAATTGCATCGACTGTTCTGAAAGCATCTCGAATTTGCTCCTAAATTTGCCGTGAGAATATTTGAAGGCTGTAAGCAAAAATAAACGTTTCACAAGCAATTGGCAAGTCAATAGACTCACCGACTTCTTTGGTTAGTTAAAGTGAATCTTCTAATTTTATGAATAAAATCGCTAAATTTTCTTTTCTTATCTATCTAGCGCTACTTAGCATGTTGGGCTTTATTGCGACTGACATGTATTTACCTGCTTTCAAAGCAATTGAAACAAGTTTAGATGCCAGTGCTACTCAGGTCGCAAGCTCGCTGACTTTCTTCCTCGCCGGTCTGGCCTTGGGTCAGCTCTTGTATGGCCCCTTGGTACAGGCCATAGGTAAACGTCTGAGTCTGGTATTGGGTCTCGTTCTGTTCGGCGCAGCCAGTCTGGTGATTGCCAATAGCGACTCAATTGCCATGTTTAATGTGGCGCGTTTCTTCCAAGCATTAGGTGCCTGTAGCGCTTCGGTGATCTGGCAGGCGATAGTGATAGATCGTTATAAGGCCAGCGAGGCGCAGCAGGTATTTAGTAACATCATGCCGCTCGTGGCCCTGTCGCCGGCCTTAGCGCCTATCCTGGGTGCCTATCTGCTGGAGTGGCAGCAGTGGCACAGCATCTTCTTCATCCTGGGCGGCTTAAGTTTGCTGCTTATCCTGGCGACCCTAGCCTGGGTCGAAAGCAAGGAAAGCCTTAATAGTAAGGCCGACGAGGCAATTAGCCAGCAAGGCAGTACAGACACACAAGTTCAAAAGAGTGTGCGCGTGAGCTATTTGGCCATGCTGGCCAGCCCCAGATATCTGGGCAACGTGCTGATATTTGGGGCCTGCTCCGCGGCTTTCTTCTCTTACCTAACCCTCTGGCCGATAGTGATGGAGCAACATGGGTATGAGGCTAAGGCGATCGGCTTGAGTTTTATTCCGCAGACCGTGATGTTTATTCTCGGGGGCTATCTGAGCAAGTTGTTTATTCGACGCTTAGGCGCCGAGGTGACGCTTACCTGGGTCTTGTTGCTATTCGGTGCTTGTGTTGCCGGTATCGCCCTGGTCACCCTGTGTTACCCATCTAGCACTATCTGGCCTTTGTTGAGTATCTTCTCTGTGATGGCGGCGGCCAATGGCGCTTGTTATCCCATAGTGGTTAACTCTGCGCTGCAGGTGTTCAAGCAGGCATCGGCCAAGGCGGCGGGATTACAAAACTTCCTGCAGATCAGTATCGCCTTTGGCGCATCTTCACTTGTGGCGTTATGGGCAAGTAGCGGCGAGAAGGCAATTGGTGTCGGGATAGTCGTCAGCGCCATAGGCGTGCTAATCGGTTTTCAGGTGAGAGGTTACGACAAGTGGCGAGCCGTGTTCGGCGCCATATCTCCCCCGGATCCGGCGAAAATTGCGCTGCATCAGGAGGAAGATTCGACAAAGTGAGCGTAAGTTCGCCAAATGCGCTTTTTAGTCATATTTTCCCTTTACAAGTGAAATAGGGCGCTATATTATTCGCGGCGTTCGGAGAGATGGCAGAGTGGTCGAATGCACCGGTCTTGAAAACCGGCACGGGTTTATAGCCCGTCTAGGGTTCAAATCCCTATCTCTCCGCCACATTAAGAAAAAGGGCTTCCAGAAATGGAAGCCTTTTTTCGTTATGGCTGCTATGTAAATTTGCCTATGATCGGCTATAGGCATTAATCCCCGGGTTTTATCATTTAATTCTTGCTATCTCTGCGCTACAAAAAAGCCCGCTAAAAAGCGGGCTCTTTTGTTTCAGCGAGTGGTATTCGACTACTGCTCTGAAACCACAGGCTGGTTCACCTTAACGCCGGCAATTCGGTTGTATATCCAACTAAACGCAGACTTGGTATCTTCGATCGCCACATAGAGACATGGAATAAGTACCAGAGTCACTATGGTGGCGAACAGTACGCCGAAGGCGAGCGACACCGCCATAGGGATCACCATCTGCGCCTGCATGCTGGTCTCGCTCATGATGGGTACCAGGCCGATAAAGGTGGTCAGCGAGGTGAGCAGGATCGCCCTGAAACGACGACAACCTGCCTCAATCACGGCAACCTTCATGCTGATACCGGCCAATCGGGCGCGGTTGATGTAATCCACCATCACCAAAGAGTCATTCACCACCACGCCCGCGGCGGCAATGATGCCGAAGAGGGAGAGGGCGCTTAGGTCTATCCCAAGCAACATGTGGCCAAGCACCGAGCCTATGATGCCAAAGGGGATCACTGACATGATCATCATTGGCTGCACATAGGACTTAAGTGGAACGGCCAACAGGCTGTAGATCACCAGCAGCGAGATGATGAAGTTACGCATCTGGGTATTGGCGCTGTCGATCTGCTCCTGAATGTTACCCGCCACCTCACTTTTCACCCTAGGATACTGACGCAGCAGCTCAGGGATAAAGTTATCACGAATGTCCTGGGCTAGCTTAAATGGCTCGGCCTGAGAGGCGTCCACCGAGGCCCAGACGTTGATGGTGCGGTTGCCATTTTCACGTCTGATCCCGCTGACTCCTTGCGTCACCTGGATCTCCGCGACCTCTGAGAGGGGGATCTCTGCGCCCTGTGTCGTGAGGATCATCACCTCGGTCACGTGGGCGATGGAGTTGCGCTGCTCTTCGGGATAGCGCAGCATCACCTTGATCTCTTCGCCGTTACGCAAAATACGCTGGGCCTCGAGACCGTAGAAGCTGGCGCTGACCTGAGAGGCGACATCGGCAAGGGTAAGGCCGACGCTATTGGCCAGAGGCTTGAGGCTAAATTGCACCTCTTTGGCGCTGGACTGGCGGCTGTCGTTGACATCGCCAACGCCCTGCAGGCTGTTAAGCTTAGCCTTGAGCGCCTTCGCCGCGGCGATGAGTTGTGCCTCGTCTTTGCCTTCGAGACGGAAGCTGATGTCGCCATCGTCGCGGCCGCCACCGAAGAGGTTATCCTGAATATTGAAGGACTTCACCCCTGGGATCTGCGGCATGGCCGCACGCCAGCGCTCGGCGAGGGCAAAGGTATCTATGGGCCTTAGCTCTGGGGTCACCAGCTTAGTCATCACCTGGGCACGGGTTCTGCCCTGAAGATCGACCTGCATGTCGGCGATCATTCGTTGGCCAAACTCCTGTTCCAGCTGATCATCGACCTTATGCAGCGCCGCCTCGATCGCCAATGCGGCAGACAGGGTCGCTTGCTCTGATGAGTCCAGGTTCATCTCGACGCTGATGCGCGGGAAATCATGGGGGATCTTAGGTTGTCCCACGTAGCGCAGGATCCCGCCGGAATAGAGGCCGGCGCAGACCAGAATTAAGGAGATGAACAGGGCAATGATCATGTATCTGTATTTCACCGACAATGTTAATGACGGCTTGTACAGACGATAGATCACAAACTGTAGTCCATTGTCCACCTTGGCCTGTAGATAGTTGACCCCGATACGCAGCAGGTTGATGGGATTCTTAGAGCCCGGCTTAACCTGAGTTTTATGTTTCATCTTGGCTAAGTGCGCCGGTAGGATGAGCTTAGACTCCACCAGCGAGAACAGCAGGCATAAGATCACCACATAGCCGATCGACTGACCGAAGGCCGATGAAGGCCCATCGTCCATGGTGATGGGCAGGAAGGCGGCAATGGTGGTCAACACGCCGAAGGTGGCGGGCATGGCTACTTTCTTCACGCCGCGGATCACATTATCTATGCTCTGGCCTTTCTCTTCACATTCGGTATGAGCACTCTCGCCCATGACGATGGCATCGTCGACCACTATCCCCAGCACAAGGATGAAGGCAAACAGGCTGATCACGTTGATAGTGACATCTATCATGGCGGTCGGCATCAGCAGCAGCGTGCCTAAGAAGCAGACGGGCAGCCCCATCATCACCCAGAAGGCGAGGCGAACACGCAGGAATAGGGCCAACATAATAAACACCAAGATGGCGCCGCTTTTCATGCTGTCGAGCATAAGATCCAGACGGCCCTGCAGGTAATAGGTCATATCAACCCAGGTTTCCAGGTTCAAGCCCTGGGGCAGTGAGGCCTGTTTATCTTCTACGTATTGGTTCACTACCTTAGCGACATCCGTCATGCTCTGATCGTTTGATGCGCCCACGAAGAAAGTTACCGAGTTCTTACCGTTAAACTTGGAGTATTGAATACCCTCTTCGAAACCGTCGACCACATTGGCCACATCGCCAAGCAGCAACTTGGTGCCATCTTCTAGGGTGATCAGCGGCAGATTCTCAAACTCGTAGCCGACATAGGCTTGGTTTTGCACCCTCAAGCTGATGTAGCCGTTCTCGGCCTTGATTTGGCCGGCCGACATGTTGCGTGAATAACCGCGAACCGCCTTGGCGACATCGTTGAAGGAGAGGTTGTATTCGCGCAGCTTATCCTTGCTGACCTCGATAGACATCTCATAGTCCAGTCCGCCATAAAACTCTGTGATGTTCACCAGCGGCAACTGCATCAACTCATCGTGGATCTTCTCGCCGAACTCTTTGAGCTTCTTTGGCGGCAGGTCGCCATAGAGGCTGATATAAAACACCTCCTGTCGATTCTTGATGCGCTCAACCCGCGGTCGTTCCATGCCATCGGGGAAGCTTGATATAGAATCGATCTCAGATTTGATCTCATCCAAGACCACCTGAGGGTCGTAGGAGTCTTCGATACGAAAATAGCCCGATGCCGAGTTACGGTTAGAATAGGTGATCACCCGCTTCAGGCCCTGTACCCGCTCCAAGGCTTCCTCGACCTTGATGGTGATCCCTTCCTCTACCTCTTGGGGTGCGGCGCCAGGATAGAAGGCGCTAAACTCGACCCAGTTGGTCTCTGTCTGGGGAAAAAACTGTTTGCGTATCGTGCTGGCGGTCAGCAGACCTCCGATAATGATGATGATCATCAGCAGGTTTGCCGCCACGCTGTTGCGGGCAAACCAGGCGATCATGCCTTTATTTGGATCTGGCATTCGCCCTTACTCCTTGTCTTCCATGGCCAGTTGATCGGCGACGGCTTCATCTTGTCCCGGGGTCTGCTTGTCTTCGGCCAGGGCAAGTTTCATCCCTTCGATGGGATAATCTAGCGCCGAGGTGATGAGGCGCATGCCATCATCTAACCCGTCACCGATCACTACCTGGGTACCTTGCTGACGCAGTATATCTACCGACTTAAATGCCAGGGTGTTTTCCGGCGTCATGATGGCGACCTTGTCGTTAACTACCAGGTGTCTGGCGATGGTGGTGACATCCTGGGCCTGTGAGCCGTGGATCTGCGCCGTAATATAGCTGCCATATCTCAGCGGCTGCTTGTTGTCCTTCAGCCCATAGGGATCGATCACTTCGGCCACCAGATAGGTCATGCGGCTACGATTGTCGATAACGCCTTCGCTGCGCACTATTTGACCTTTCCAGGAGGTGTTCTCACCGGCGAAGTTACCCTTGACCATCACCTGAGCACCCAGGCCCTTGTTGTCAAGATAACGTATCTCCTTATCGGGGAGGGGAAGGCGGATCTCGGCTTTTTCTGTGCTAAGCAGCTTACCCACTTGGGTACCGGCGGAGACGTATGAGCCCAAACCTATATGACGGCTCTCGATCAAGGCATCATATGGCGCCTTAATTACAGTGCGCTCGAGATTACGGGTTGCGCGCTTGAGGCCCGCTTCAGATGAGTTGAGGCGGGCAACTTCTTGAGCCAGCTGGGGTTTACGTAGGCTGAGCTCGGTAGGGGTGCCGTTTTCGATTCGCTTCCACTCTTCGGCGGCCACCTTGCCATAGGCTTTTTCTTGTACCAGAGTCGCCTTTGCACTGGCCACTGTCGCCTTGGCATCGATAAGGGCGGCCTCGTAATCGCTAGGATCTATCTTTGCCAGTATCTGGCCTTTCTTCACGAAGCCGCCGCGAACGAAAGCATCGCTCAAGTAGACGATCTCGCCGGTGACTTGAGATACAAGGTCAGTTTCATACTTGGCGTTGACGATACCGTAGGAGTTTACGGTAAAGGTCATGGGCTCCTTGTCAATTATCTCGACGGCCACGACGGGCGTATTGTCAACGACAGGTTTCTCTTCTGGTGGTTTTTTCATCGATGCTAGCACGGCAAAGGTGCCGCCCCCGAGCACTAGCACGGCGATGGGCAATACGAACTGTTTTACGGTAGCCACAAACACTTCCTCTTGTTGGAGCTAAGATAATAAATTTATTAATAAAAACGCTTTTATACTTAGGCGAAAGATTTTTTGCAGGGTAAATGTTATCGAAATAGGTAATTTGTTAAAGCGCTTAAATGTAAACAGGTATGTAATTTGCGATGTATGGGCATTGGCAATTTTCGCTTGAGGCGCAAATGCACCAGAACAAGGTCGCGAGAAATGTAAAAGATTAGGCAAGATAGAGTCGAAAGAATCAGGCAAAAGAAAGAGAGTGTGATGCCGCGTTATTGGCTAACTTAGATAGCACATTTGGGTACTCACCCGTTTGCGTATATCGAGCACTCTCTTAGTATGATTGTAGCCCTTTTGGTGTGATTTGCCCCCTGTTTTCGGGCCTTTTGGACGCTTTGGGGGAGTCAGTAAATAGGACCTGATTTTGGGGGATATAGGCGCTTGCTGAAGCTGCCCAACATCGACTCAATGGCTCTATTAATAGTCTTAAATCAGTCGTCTTAAATCAGTCCTCTTAAATCAGTCGCCTTGAACCAATTAACTTATACAACAATCTTAGGCAATGGGCTCAAGCATTGGACTTAGACAATGGGCTTAGCTATCGCACTGAGCCGAGCGCCTTTAGCACTCTCTGAGTCATATCTTGGCTAAAGCCATTGCGCTTATGATGCTGAGGCTGCCAGCCAGCAAGAAAGCGCTCAAAGTCGGCCCAGGCGAAGGGAAGTAGGTCACTCCACTCCGCTACCAAAGCCTCAATTTGCTCAGCCGCCCAACGACCAGAAAGCTGCTGTTTAAGGGACTTAAAATAGTGGCTACAGGCAGCGTCATAAATAGTCACCAACTGAGCCTCATCCAGGCAGCTGCCCAGCAGATAGATAAAGTCTTTTACGCCAATGCCGGCACCGACATATTGAAAATCTACCGCCGCCACACCGTTAACGCCTAAGCTTTCAACCTCTTTGTGAAAGCAGAAGTTGGCGACCTTAGCATCGCCATGTACTAAGGTTTGAAACCTGGCTTGATTAAGCCTAGCGTCGATCGCCTCTGTGGCATTTTTCAAAGGCGAATCTGTCATAACTTCAAGCTCATCGGGCCGGGTTGCCAGGTGCCAGTAGGTGCCGATTGGCCAAAGGCCATCGTAGGAAGCATCATCCAGCGCATCTTCTTTCGGAAAAGCTTCATAGGCAAACATTGCATGAAAACGGGCCAGCCATTCTATGCAGGCGTAAAGCTCGGCCTGGGTCAGGTTGATGCGGCGCTGATCGAACCCCTGAGCGTCAAGATCGCTCATGACGAGCAACATCTCTTGGGTCTCAGTATCTTGATCTGCCGCTAGAAGTTGGGGGAGGTTAAGCACTTCCTGGCAACGGCGAGCGAAGTCACGATACCAATTGAGCTCTACCTGATAAGAGCGCATCTTGCGTTGATGAGAGACTTCTGTGTCCCATTGGTGGGGATGACAGCTCTGTGTTGGCGGCGCGATATGCTTAACGATGACAGTTTGCGAAGCAGGCCTGTTAATTAAATCATCACGGGAGCTGTCATACGGTCCTTCAGGCAGGTAATGCACCATAAAGCGGGCTATCTCGCCATAGCCACTCCAAAGGGTCTGCAGTTTACCCAGCTTTATGACTTTTTCGCATGAGAGTGTTTCGCAAAGCAGTTGCTCAATATTCAAGATAGAGGATTCCTAGCTAGTCACTGACAGGGCATGCTGACATGACATAGGTTGTCATCAATTTGTCCCTATTGTCGCAGACAATAAAAACCGAGGAAAGGCGGCTTGTCGACTTGCAGGTTTAGCCCTTTGCATATCCAGCGGTTATAGATGTGCAAAGATGGGTAAAACAGGCAAAACATCGAACATTAGGTTATGATTCTTGTTGTTAACTATTGATGATGTAAGGAGTTGTTATGACAAAGCATGTGGTGATCACAGGGGCAAATCGCGGGATAGGCTTAGGCTTTGTCAGGCATTATCTGGCTAAAGGCGATAGAGTGAGTGCCTGTTGCAGGCAGCCCGCTCAGGCAAGTGCCTTGATCCAACTAGCGGAGATCCATGCCAATCTTAACATTATTCAGCTGGATGTTACCGATGATGTCTCGGTGCACGCCTTACCCCAGCATTTAAATGACGCGGCCATCGATATCTTGATCAATAACGCTGGCTACTATGGCCCTAAGGGGATAGGTTTCGGTCAGCTTAGGGCGGCAGAGTGGCAGAAGGTGCTTGCGGTTAATACCATAGCCCCCATCATGGTGACCCAGATCTGCTATCCCATGTTGCAAAAGGCGACTAATGCCAAGGTGATCTGTATCTCTTCAAAGATGGGGAGCATGGCGGATAACCAGAGTGGCGGCAGCTATCTCTATCGCTCATCAAAGGCGGGACTCAACGCGGCGCTTAAGAGCCTGGCTATCGACTTAAGTAGCGAGGAGATCTACTGCCTAGCGTTTCATCCTGGTTGGGTACAGACAGACATGGGCGGGCCCAACGCGCTGATCACAGTAAATGAGGCTGTAGATCAGATGGCTAGATGTATCGAAAACCTGGACGCAACTCAGTCCGGACAGTTTTTAAACTTCGATGGCCAGCAGATCCCTTGGTAGCGGTTAAGGCAATTGTTGACTGGCTTGGGCGCTATGGGTAACGGCCTTTTATTAACGGCCTATGGCTAACACCCAAGCGAACTATTTGGCCGGAAAGGCTGGTGAAATACATTTTCTTACCGTAAAGCGATAACGGTATTTTGCCGTATTGTCTGGCACCACCTCGAGAATTTCATAGTCGTTGAGCTCGACCACGTTGGCATTCTCACTCTTTTCACAACGAGAGCGGCTATCGGCCTCGAGACGGTAGGCAAACTCGGCGATTAACTCGCGGATCTCACCCTGATAGGCGTGACGTAGCGAGGCGTATTCTTTCGCTAACGATGCCTCGCTCTCTGCTTGGCGAGTTTGTTGATCATCTGTCTTTTCTTGGGCAGTTTCGGCGTTTGATAACGCCTCATCCTTCTCTGACACTTCAGCGCTGGGTTGCGCCTTCATTTCTAAATTGGCGGCTACCTCATCTGTGTTTGCGGTTAGCTGCTTGTCTTGACCTTTGTTCGACTCTCCCTTTACCGATTCCTCAATGGTCTTTAAATCGTTTAGCGCCGATTCCACTCTCTCCTCCACATCACCGATTAGCAAGATCAAATGGTAGAGCAAGACCAAGGAGAGGACGAATCTGACCATCAAAGTGGTGAAACGGTAATGACTGTTGCCGGTAAGGGAAAATAGCTTGATACCAACGGGTTTTAACATCAGGGCTATCATGAGATAGAAAGGCATCAACAGCTGGACAAACAATAGTCCGATGGCGCTAATGCCCAGGATCCAGGCGGGCAGAAGCAGCAAGATGGCAAAGTTATGGGTGTAGTTAAAATGCGTTGCCGGTACGCCCACTACCTCGTTAACAATGGCACCAGCCATTGCCAGGGCATAGTTGGCCACGATAGCATAGAAGAGTAGCAATACCGCCTTACCGGCGAGCGAATGCCAGACACGCTCAAACAGAGGCCAAAACTCCAGGGCGAGGGCAATTGTGGTAATGATGGCCACTAAGCCTAAATGCTCGCTCATCAGCAGCAGCGCAGCCAGCAGGTAGAGCCTTTGTGGCAGAGTGAGACGTTGCCACAGGTTCTTAAGGCCCTGGTTGAATCTTTGTGGTATCGAAGTGATCCGGTTGAGTTTGTCTTCCAGCGCAGGTTTTGAGAAATCTGTATTCACCCAATGACTCCATTATGATTTGGGATTGTTCAAGAAATATGCGCTTAATCGCATCCTTACTTCATTTAAGGGTTTTTATGTTACCTTGAGGTTAATTTAAGGTAAACAGACGAGTGAGGCGATGAGTAGCCAAGTAGAGATAAGACCCTTAGCACAGGAAGATTTTGAGCGAGTCATCGCCTTAGGCAATCTGGTGCATGGCGATGGCTATCTCGATGAGCAGATGCTTAGCGAGATGCAGCATAAGGCATTAAAATCTGGCCTCAATGCAAACTTTGTTGCCTACTTAGAGGGCGAATTAGTCGGATTTCGGCTTACCTACGCACCGGGCAATTGGACGCTGGATCGCTGGTGCTCGCCAGCGCTTTGGCCTGTTGCACCCGAACATTGCTGTTATTTTAAATGTAATACGGTCGCCGAAGAGGCTAGGGGACTCGGCATAGGTAAAGCCCTGCTTGAAAGCTCGATTGAAACCTGTAAGGCCCAGGGCGCCTTGGCTGGCGTTAGCCATCTCTGGAAACAGAGCCCAGATAATTCAGCCGTGGGCTACTTTACTAAGGCTGGAGGCAAGCTCATCAAGGAACATCCTGAGCGCTGGAACAATAACCCAGATCATCCAGACTATGTCTGCGTGCTGTGTGGCAGCGAATGTCATTGCGTCGCCTGCGAGATGATCCTGACTTTCTAGGTTAGGGAATTAACCAGCCATAACCTTATACGTCATCACTTTCTATAAGTCCTAAACATTATGTCCTACGATCCTTTACTCAATGACTTTCCCGATGGTCAGCCCTGGCCAGACTCATACTGGGCGACGACCGTCTCTCGTCCTGCACGCTTGCCAGCTCTCAGCGGCCGGATGCAAACCGATGTTGCCATCGTCGGTGGAGGCTTTACTGGTTTGCTGACTGCCTATTACCTTGCCAGCGAGTTTAATATTGAGGCCAGGGTGTTAGAGGCAAATCAGATAGGCTTTGGCGCCAGCGGCCGCAATGCCGGTTTCGTACTCAAAGGCTCTGGACGCATGGGTTATAGTCAGATGGCCAAGAAGTGGGGCATGGAGACCACCAAAGGGATCTATGGTGAGTTCACGAGCGCGGTGCGCCGCGTCGAGCAGTTGATTGAACAGCATGAGATTGCCTGCGATGCTCAGCCCAAGGGCTATCTGAAGATAGCGCACAACGCCAAGGCCTATAGCACATTAAAGGGAGCGGCCGACTTCATCGCCGAACATCTTGGCGACGACGCCCAGTTTCTCACACCCAGTGAGCTTAAAGAGAGCTACATGGATAACCATCAAGCCTATGGCGCGCTGCGCCTTAACGATGGTTTCGGTGTAAACCCCCTAAAACTCTGCTTGGGCTATAAGCGCGTGGTGCAATCCCTTGGCGTACACCTGCATGAAGAGAGCTGTGTGCGAGAGTGGTTAAAGGAGGGACCTCACCACAGACTCATAACCGATAAGGGAGAACTGATCGCTAAGCAGGTTGTCAGTGCCGGTAACGCCTATACGCCTAAACGTTTTAATCAAGCGGTTGATAATCGCTACCTGCCCATACTGAGCAACATCATAGTAACGGCACCTCTCACTGATGCGCAGCTTGAGGCGACAGGCCTTAAGACGCATCAGGTGGTGATGGATACCCGTAGGCTCAAGTACTACTATCGCCTGCTTAGCGACAATCGCTTACTGTTTGGTGGCCGCGGCGCAATAAGCGGCGCCGATGCCGGCGATCCCCGTTATGGCGAGCGTTTAAAGAGTGCTATGGCAGATTGCTTCCCGGCGCTTGCCGAAGTAACAGTTGATCATAACTGGACCGGATGGATCGCTGCCGCCTTAGATGATATGCCCCACGTCTTTAGTCAGGGAAATATGGGTTATAGCCTGGGCTATTGCGGCTCAGGTGTTGCATTTTCTGCTCAGGCCGCCTATCGCCTGGCACAGCATATTGCCGGCGAGCGCTTGCCTGAGCTGCCGCTTTATCAATCACCACTGCCTAAGTTTCACTTCGCGCGACTGCGACGCTTAGGACAAAGTGCCTATTATCAATATGCTTGGCTCAGGGACAGGTACAGTTAGGGCCGATTTTTTGATACCATAGCTCAACCACACGCAAAGCCGATGAGATGTTCTATAATTTTCTACTGTCGTTTTTTTAAACAGGTTAGAACTCATCGATAAAGGTTACCCGCTATGAAACATGTTGTAGATAAGATGCTCGATAAACATCAGAAACTGGTGCATTCAGAGGGCGTGAAAATTTTATCCCATACCCAGAGAGAGATTGATGAATGGGTACAGCATACGGTAACCATAGAAGGTTGTGACGCCCCCTTTAAGTTTCGCCGTACCAAAAAGTACCGCAGCCTACAGGGACACAAGGTAAATATGACCTATTACCCCGAGACTGAAACCGTTGCTGGCTTCGATTTCGAAGTGATGAAAGTGGTGCGTATCAAACGTTTCTAACTTGATGCCAAGTGCGTGCAAAGTGCTTAGTGGAATTCGAGACGATAGCGCGCGATAGACGGCCAGGTTCGGCGGATTTAGTTTAAGATTTGGCGCCTGAACTGATTTAAAAGCTGATTAATCCATTTCGGGTAAGCCGCTGTTCAGTTTGTGGCCAATATAATAGTGAAACGAAATAAGTGTTAGGCTTAAGAGGTTCACTATGCAAGCAAATGCCACCCCAAGACTCCAAGCACAGCTTAAATATATTCCAGCGGCGAAGGCCGGTGCACTTCACGCTGCCAATAGCCGAGCCTATTTTATCAAGCGTCTTATTCAGAGCGATTGCCAGCGGGTCACAGATTGCCTGGCGGAGCATTACTTCTTACCCGGCGCTATCAGTGTTAAACAGCTCCTTTCCTATAAGAGTCGATTACTCGAACTCTATCGCTATGTGCTGTCGGCTGATCTTAGCAATGCAGAGACAGACATTTTCCTTGGGTATCTTTCGCAGGGGATAGCGAGCCTGGACGATGCCATGGCGCGCACTGTGTAAGACGATTAAAATCACACTAAGCCATACGATAAAACAGAAAAATAAGTTGAAAGACGGATACAAAAAAGGAGCCATTTAGGCTCCTTTTTTATGAATGTAACTCAAATAAAACTTTGCTTACTTAGCAGTCATCAGCGCGACTGCGTTGTCTAGCATACGGTTACTGAAGCCCCATTCGTTGTCGTACCACGCCATCACTTTAACCAGACGACCATTTACACGGGTCTGTGTCGCATCGAAGTTAGATGAGAATGGGTTGTGGTTGAAGTCGATAGAAACCAATGGCTCTTTGTTTACCGACAGCACTTCACTCATAGGTGCAACACTTGCAGCCTTCTCGATGATGGCGTTGATCTCTTCAACTGTGGTGTCGCGCGCGGCAACGAAAGAGAGATCCACCAGAGATACGTTTACTGTAGGTACACGTACTGCCATACCGTCGAACTTCCCAGCCAGCTCAGGTACCACTAGACCAACGGCTGCAGCAGCACCAGTCTTAGTTGGGATCATAGACATAGCGGCGGCACGAGCGCGGCGTAGGTCTGTGTGATAAACGTCAGATAGACGCTGGTCGTTAGTGTAAGCGTGGATAGTGGTCATCAGACCCGATTCGATACCAATCTCGTCGTTCAGCGGCTTAGCGAAAGGCGCCAGACAGTTGGTGGTACAAGAAGCGTTAGAGATCACAGTCATGTCAGAGGTGATCACATCGTTGTTTACGCCGTAAACAACAGTCGCGTCAACGTTCTTACCCGGTGCAGAGATGATCACTTTCTTCGCGCCAGCGTTTAGGTGTGGCTGAACCGCTTCTTTAGAAGTGAAGATACCGGTACATTCGAACACAACATCGACTTCAAGCTCGGCCCAAGGCAGTTTAGCTGGGTCACGTTCAGAGAAAGTTTTGATCTTGTCTTCGTTGACGTAGATAGCTTCGTCGTCGTGCTCAACTTTGGCGTTGAAGCGACCGTGTACAGAGTCGTACTTAGTCAGGTGAGCGTTGATTGAAGCATCACCCAGGTCGTTGATGGCAACGATTTGGATGGGGTACTGCTTTTCGCTTTCATAAAGTGCGCGAAGTACGTTTCTACCGATACGGCCATAGCCGTTAATTGCTACGCGGATAGTCATCTCATATCCCTCAGGTAAATGTATAAAAATATCTGGTAGTAAAATTACCAAATTGACAGCTATCGTCAAGCAATATCGGGTTTTATTGGCTAGTTAGCTTAACAAATTTGCTGTTTTCTTTACAAAGATCAGATTTTTTACAAAAACCGAGCCGATTTCTGTAAAAAAAATACTAGTGGCAAACATTTTGCCAGCAAGGAGAATGGCTCAATTAAGACGAGGTATTTAACTGAGCGCGGATCTCACTAGAAGCGTAGTCACCGTTTTTCAGATGTTCCACTAAGGTATCGGCTTGTTCATCTAAAAAATGCGCCAGTTGCTGGTTGCCATTGATTAAGGCGTTCATTTTGGCATCGGATGCCGTGTTGCGCGTCATCAATACGTTGGCTTTTGAGAAGAGATAGGTTTTTTCCAGATCGTTTTGCTGGTGGTAAATGCTGGCAAGGCCTAATAGCCAGTCGGGATTAAAGCTGTCCGGATCGGCACTGTCTAACAGCTGCAGATAGAGCGCCTTGGCCTTATCGAGATCCGACTTCTGGTAATAAGAGGCGAGACTGGCAAGGATCTCGAGATCTTTTATGCTGCCTGCCTGTTGTGCCTTTATTACGCGAGACAGGGCTGCCTGGTCATTAAGGCGGATCCAGTGATAGTAAGAGAGATAGAGATCCGGGTTGTCCTTGGTCGTCTCTCTCAGTTGCGCCAAGTTCTGGGCGCTGATGCCGAAGGCTCGCACCCTATCGTTGGTGCGCTCTGGGTGCATGATGTGCTGCACGCCAGCGGCCAGTTCGATGCATTTACTGTAGTTTTCCAGATTGATCAGATGCTGATAAATCTGCTTGCCGGTGGGCGAGGGGGTGTTTTTAAGGGTGTAACGCTTCTGGATCAGGTCGGCTCGCTCATATCGACACCAGCTATCACGATGTAAATCGTCGCAAAGCTCAGGATTATTTTTACAAATCGTGGCGGTATTAGCAGCATTATCACAGCCAAACAGGCTGAAAAGCGCCAAAAGAGACATAATTGGTGTAATGATTACAAAATTTAATCTCAAAAGCGCGTCTCCTTAGGATTTTATCTAATAAAATTACACGGTTAGAGAAAATATCTTACTAGATCGCTGGCTCACTTTTCATTACAATGGCGCCGACCAATAACAGGATTGACGTCCGATAATAATAGAGTATTGGTCTTTTCTTTTTGTTACTCAATCATTTCTACAATAAATGTAGTAAAAGTGAGATAAAGGATCTGTAAATGACCGCTGATAAACACCTACAAAGCTGGCAAGAACGTTTCGAAATGGCGGAGGCGATGCAGCCTCTACTTGGTAAGTTATATCGTAACCAAGGTGTAGAAGTCGTTCTATACGGTAAGCCACTTCTTAATGCTTCCACTATCGAGATCATTAAGTCACACCGTTTAGTGCGTCGTCATGTGGGTGACAAACTCAGATTACGCGAAAGTTTCCCGTTTGTTGAGGCACTTAGCAAACTAGCTGTGAAGCAATGTAAAGTTGATATCGGTAAATTAGCGGTTAACTACTGGCGCGAACATAAGGATGCGAGCCAGATCGAAGCCTACATGTCACAAGAGTTGGCTTCGGCAATCGATCATGAAGACAACCAAGAAGCACGCGATGTAGTGCTATACGGTTTCGGCCGTATCGGTCGTCTGCTTGCGCGTCTACTGATCGAAAGAACGGGTGTGAGCAACAAGCTGCGTCTTCGCGCTATCGTTCTGCGCGGCGGTCGTAAGGGCGATCTCGAGAAGCGCGCCAGCCTGCTGCGTCGTGACTCGGTACACGGTCCATTCAACGGCTCAGTTGAAGTCGATGAAGAGAACAACGCTATTATCGCCAACGGCACCTATATTCAGGTGATCTACGCCAACTCTCCAGATGAAGTCGATTACACTCGTTATGGCATCAACAATGCGCTGGTGGTCGATAACACAGGTATCTGGAAAGATGAAGACGGTCTGGGACTACACCTAAGATGTAACGGCGCCTCTAAGGTGCTGCTGACTGCACCGGCCAAAGGCGCAATTAAGAACATCGTTTACGGCGTTAACGAAAACGATATCCTAGATGAAGACACTATCGTCTCGGCGGCAAGTTGTACGACTAACGCTATCACGCCAGTACTGAAGGCGGTCAACGACAAGTATGGCATCGTCAACGGCCACGTTGAAACGATTCACTCATACACTAACGATCAAAACCTGATCGATAACTACCACAAAGCCGATCGTCGTGGTCGCAGCGCACCGCTGAACATGGTGATCACCGAAACAGGTGCGGCCAAGGCTGTTGCCAAGGCACTGCCAGTGCTTGCTGGTAAGCTAACCGGTAATGCGATTCGCGTGCCTACACCAAACGTGTCTATGGCGATCATTAGCCTGAACCTGAATGGTGAAACCAGCAAAGAAGACATGAATGAGTACCTACGTAACGTAGCGCTATGTTCTGAGCTGCAAAACCAGGTTGACTTCACCGAGTCTACAGAGATTGTCTCTTCTGATCTGGTTGGTTCTCGCTACGCGGGTGTTGTCGACTCACAGGCGACCATTGCCGAGGGTAACCGCGCCATTCTTTATGTTTGGTACGATAACGAGTTCGGTTATAGCTGCCAGGTTGTTGGCGTAATGCAGAAGATGCTTGGTCTAAACTACCAGTCTCTACCTGCTGCTTAATCTTAACCGCTAGATAAATCTAAGCGCCTCGGTAAGTACCGGGGCGTTTTTTTATCTATAAGAAGTTGAATATGCTTAACAAAGAGTCACAAAGGTGATTAATGCAGCAGTTGATGCAACAAACCTTGTTTAAGCCATAAATAGACGTTGACACTTTTAGGTAAATCGGTAGAATTCCTTTCCGCAGTCAGGGGAAAGCTCGATAGGGCACTTGGCTGGCAAGCGTTTCAGATGCGACATTAGCTCAGTTGGTAGAGCGATACCTTGCCAAGGTATAGGTCATCGGTTCGAACCCGATATGTCGCTCCAAATTTACGGTGACACCGTAAACCGCTTCAGATAAAGGCGCGATGGCAGAATGGCTATGCTGCGGATTGCAAATCCGTCGATCTCGGTTCGACTCCGGGTCGCGCCTCCACTTTTCGTTTTAACGTAAATCACGATAAAACACACTAGGCCCGAGTGGTGGAATCGGTAGACACAAGGGATTTAAAATCCCTCGCTGGTAACAGCGTGACGGTTCAAGTCCGTCCTCGGGTACCATCATAATCAAAAGAATATGATTAAATAGAGCCTCGCTAACAAGTGGGGCTTTGTTGTATTTAGGCAATCTCTTTCTTACCTAACCTTAGAGTTAACGCTTCATTTAATGTTAGCACTGCAACCCAGTTCTTATCTTGAGCAAATTTAGGTGTGTAAATCTACTCCTCTGAACAAAGCTAATGTGAGCGAGATCTCATCTTAAGGGATCTGCTAAATTTTGCTAAGATCGCTGGATAATCTCTAAAAGAATTACGCTTTAATCCTTTAAAAATCAGGAAAGCTAGGGCGGCACAAGAAAAATATTGATATAGAAAAATATCCGCTTTGAAGGGCGTTCAGACAGTGGTATAACTAGCCCCGAACCCCTTCTTATATCGACGTTTAGGAACACCACCATGATATTTAACCAGGTTGTACTGGCCCCCGCAGATCCCATTTTAGGTCTTACCGATGCTTTTAAGGCCGATCCTCGCGCAGATAAGGTTAATTTAGGTGTTGGCATCTATAAAGATGAATCTGGCCAGACGCCGATCCTCAAGTCAGTTAAGTTAGCCGAGCAAAAATTGCTGGAAACTGAAACCAGCAAGAGTTATCTGGGTATCGATGGTGTGATCGCTTATAACCAAGCGGTACAAGGTTTGTTGTTTGGCACTGATCACGCCGTGATGAGTGAGAAGCGCGCGGTAACGGCGCAGGCGCCGGGCGGAACAGGTTCGCTGAGAATGGCAGCCGAGTTCGTGGTGCGTAATACCGCTTCTCGCACCGTTTGGGTAAGCAATCTAACTTGGGCAAACCACAACAACATTTTCCAGTCTGCCGGTCTAACCGTTAAGCAATATGGTTATTATGATGCGGCCAGTCACGACATCGATTTCGATGCCATGCTTACCAGCCTGGAGCAAGCCAACAGCGGCGATCTACTCCTGCTGCATGGCTGCTGCCACAACCCAACGGGTATCGACCTTAACATCTGTCAGTGGGAAGTGATTGCCCAGCTTTGTGTCGACAAAGGCCTGATCCCCTTGTTTGACTTTGCCTATCAAGGTTTCGGTGCCGGCGTTGAAGAAGACGCTCAGGGTTTGCGTTTGGTCGCCAGCAAGGTGCCTGAACTCTTGGTGGCTAACTCATTTTCGAAAAACTTTGGTCTCTACAACGAGCGTATTGGCGCCGTGACCTTAGTCGCCGAAGATGAAGAGACGGCCAAGCGTGCCTTTAGCCAGATCAAGAGCACCATTCGCAGCAGTTATTCAAATCCACCGGCACATGGTGCATTGATTGTGGCGACCATTCTCGGTGATGCCGAACTGCGCAAGTTATGGGAAGAAGAGCTGACACAGATGCGTGAACGTATCGCAGAGATGCGCGTACTGTTCGTCAAGACATTATCTGAGCAGGGCGTCGAGCAAGATTTCAGTTTTATCTCGGCGCAAAACGGCATGTTTAGCTTCTCTGGTCTTAATAAGGATCAGGTGGCACGCCTGAAAGAAGAGTTTGGCGTCTATATCGTAGGTTCGGGCCGCATCAGTGTTGCCGGCATGACCCGTGCTAACATGGATACCATCTGCCGCGCTATCGCACAGGTACTGTAAGCTTTATAATAGGTAAAACACGACTAACAAAGACGCCACGCTAGCAATAACGTGGCGTTTTTTTATGCCAGTGCATCGAGCGCTTGCGGCTCAACGATGAGAGACAGAGCGTCTGCCAGCGCCGCTCTGTCGTGGAGCGCCTGATGATGGCGACTACGTAGCGGGTAATGGGTGACTATGCCTGTGGTGAGATATCTGTCACCGTGACAAAGGACATGATCGACAGCCTTATTGCCCATCACCTGTTTAAACCAGCCAAGGCGTTTCTCCAGGCTGAAGTTTGCCGCGGCCGAGGGCTCCTGGGTGAGGTTATCAATCAGAATTACTTTCGCTTTAGAGGCATGTAGCGCCTCAGCTAGCTTAGGCAGCAGGAGTGGCGGCATTATGCTGGTCAAAAAGCTTCCAGGGCCTAAGATGATGAGATCGGCTTGACGAACCGCCTCACAGGCCTCAAGGGTGGCGCCCACCATAGGTTCCAGCGATAGGGCGATAGGGTCTTCACACTTCTGGTCTACCTCGACTTCGCCGAAGATACGATTACCACATGACTGAATGGCGACCAGATGGGTAGGCTGCTCCGACATGGGGATCACCTTGGTCTCAATGTTGAGCAGCTTGCGGATCAGATTGACCGCATCTAACGGCCGCACACAGAGGTCGTCTAGCGCCATCAGCACCAGGTTCCCCAGATTGTGATTAGCAAGTTCACTATTACCACCGAATCGATATTCAAACAGCAGTGAGCCGACGGAAGGGCGGCTGGCAAGTTGAGACAGACAGTTACGCAGATCGCCCCAGGCGATGCAGTCTTGCTGCTGGCGTAGTCGTCCGGTAGAACCACCGTTATCTGTGGTCGCCACTATACCCGTCAGTTTAGGGCCGAGAAATGAGAGAGAGGATAAGACTCGGCCCAGTCCGTGGCCTCCGCCGATGGCGACGACATGTTGATATTGATTGATGGCACAATCGCGCATTTCGGGTATTTCCTTCCTGAATCCCCATTTACCTGCCGGTCATTATAACCAATTCCCCCCCTAGGTATAGCGGTTTTGTTCATCGCGCAGATGACATATAATGCCGCCCATGAACTCATAATAAGAGCGAAGCATTTGAGAACAGGTCACATCAACAAGTTGATACTATCCCTCGGGATTGTTGCGCTGGCGGTATTGGCGGTAAAGCTATTCTTGATTGAGCGCAAAACCGAGCCAGACCAAGCGCCGGGGACGATTTTGAAAAACCGAAGTCAGTTTAGTGCCATCCCAGATTTTCAGGCGATCGGCGATGTCGGTATGAAAAAGCAGGCCTTCTTCGATTTCCTGCGCCCGGCCATCAGGCATCACAATGCGGTGATTAGCGATGAGCGCAAGTTTCTGGAGCAATCTCGCACCCACCTAGCAAACCAGCAGCCCCTGTCCGAGGCCGAAGACTATCGTATCTTGCAGCTCGCGAGCAAATACCAGTATTCGATGCGCACAGCTACCCTGGAGTCTCTTGATGAGCTACTGACGCGGGTCGATACGATTCCCGAAGACTTAGTACTCATTCAGGCAGCTAACGAGACGGGTTGGGGCAGTAGCCGTTTTGCCAGAGAAGGGATGAACTTCTTCGGCCAATGGTGCTTTAAGAAGGGCTGTGGTCTGGTGCCGCAATCACGAAGCGAAGGGCTAAGCCATGAAGTGGCCGTGTTTAAGAGCGTCGAAGACTCCGTGGGCTCCTATATGCGTAACCTCAACTCAAATGCGGCTTATTCGCTGCTGCGCGCCATTCGCGCCGATCTAAGAGCGCAGAATCAGCCGGTTAGCGCCGAGAAGTTGGTGTACGGCCTAATGAATTACTCAGAGCGTCAAGAAGCTTATGTTGAAGAGCTGCTTGATATGCTACGTCATAACAATCAATTTTTGGTGGAAAATCATGAACAAAGGCCTGCTGTGTAGTTGCCTTCTTCTTGCAACGAGTGTTGTTCAGGCAACGCCCATCTCTCTCGACTATCAAGGCTTCTATCAAAGAATGAAGCAGATGAACAAAGGCAACTATTCGCTTATCGATATCGCCTTTTCTGTCCCTAAGGCGAATGGCTGTGTTATCGAGAGTGGCTCAATCACCACGGAGAAACGCTATTATCCGTTGACGATATCCAACGACCAACGCCTCTATATTCCATTCGATGAGACCCTAAAGTCCGAGCGTGCTCTGATCAATCTGCAGATGAAAAATGATGCCACCCGTTGCGGTGTCGCCATGCAGATCCGCGCCAAATCACCATCGCGAGACTATAGCCAGGCAGCACTTAGCGAGCTGGCAATTCAGATGGATGAGTTGCTCAAGCAGATGCAGGGCTTTCCGATGAAATATTTCGCCGAGGATATTGTCGGGGTCAGCTTTGAGTTTGCGGGTAAGGCGCAGGTGACGATCGATGGTAAAGCGCAGCAGGTTGACGGCATCTATCGCTTAGCAAGTGATGAAATAAGTGCGCTAACTAAGATAAGTTTTAGTGAAACGCCTAAGGTGGTCAGCCCTTGGGTGAAAAGCTCCTAGTGTCAGCGCGTCATTGATGGCGAAGCTGAATAATAAAAATGCCCTCAACTGAGGGCGTTTTTATATCTGAGATAAGCGCCTACGGCGTATAGGTGCTCACCACATCAATTTTGAGCAGGTCACTGCTGCGCTTGGCTGCATCGAGATCGATATGACCGCTGTTGGCAAGGTCTAAGAAATCGAATGCCGGCAGGTCCGACTCAGCAACATCACCTTTCATCGGTGCATCGGGATCTTGCTTCAAAGAGACGAAATCAAACTGGTCTCGGTCGACGCCCTGTGACGGGCTGGTATTTTGCATCGCGGTGAAGATAGTTTCGATACGGCCGGGGAACTGCTTATCCCAGCTCTTGAGCATCTCTTTTACCGCCGCACGCTTAAGGTTTTCCTGTGAGCCACATAGGTTACAAGGGATGATAGGAAACGCCTTTAATTCTGCATATTCGGCGATATCTTTTTCTCGACTGTAAGCGAGGGGACGGATCACTACGTTGGCGCCATCATCAGACAGCAGCTTAGGTGGCATCGCCTTGAGCTTGCCGGCGTAGAACATGTTGAGGAACATGGTTTCTATGATGTCGTCTCTGTGATGACCCAGGGCGATCTTAGTAGCGCCAATCTTCTGGGCAAAACCGTATAAGGTGCCGCGGCGCAGACGACTGCAGAGCGAGCAGGTGGTCTTGCCTTCTGGGATCTTATCTTTAACGATAGAGTAGGTGTCCTTCTCGAGGATATGGTAAGGCACCTTTAGGCTATCTAAGTAAGCCGGCAGAATATCTTCTGGGAAACCTGGCTGCTTCTGATCCAGGTTAACGGCTACCAGATTAAAGTTAACCGGCGCTCTCTGCAGCAGATTGACCAGGATATCGAGCATGGCATAACTGTCTTTGCCGCCGGAAAGACAGCACATGACGGTGTCGCCCTCTTCAATCATGTTGTAATCGGCGATGGCACTACCGACTTCGCGCCTAAGGCGCTTTTGTAGCTTGTTTAGCCGAGTTATCTGTTTCTTTGAGAGGGTTTCTTCAGACATAATAAAAAACGCGCCTAGTATCGTAAAATTCTGGGCGCGTAGTATAGCTTAAAAAATGGGGCTAAAGAAGATGGCCTAAGGCGATCATTCCTCTTCTAACGGTGACTTATAGCCGTCGGGCTTAATCGCCAACAGGTCGCAGTTGATGCTATCGATCACATGCTCGGCGGTGTTACCGATAAGCGCCGCCGAGAAGCCGGTTCGACCCACGGTACCTAAGATCACCAGCTCGGCATCCAGTTGCTCGGCAAGCTCAGGGATCACATCCTCCGGCAGACCTTCCTTGATGTGGCAAAAGTCACTGGAGATACCATAGTTGCTGGCAAGGTAACAGACACGCTGCTCATGCTGCATGCGAATGGTTTCGCTATAGGTGTGCGCGTCAAAGTCAGGCAACTCAATAGCCAGGTTAACTGGGGTACCAGGATAACCATTCACCAGATGTACCTGAGCATCGAATTTCTTGGCCAGATCCAGGGCATGCTCGATGATCTTACCGTTAAGGGTTTGATGATCGTCATCTTCCGAGGCCACGTTGATGGCGCACAGGATCTTACCGGCCACCGGCCAGTCATGTTCTTTCACCAAGAGCACAGGCACCGGCGCCTTACGCATCAGGTGCCAGTCGGTAGGGGTAAAGATCACCGACTTAAGCTTATCGTGTTCGTGTGTGCCTTTAACGATCAGATCATAGCTACCTTCGATGGCGTGTAAGATAATGCTCTCGAAGGGACGATTGTGCCAAATCACTTCGCTGTCGATGGCAACGCCGCTATCTTTGTAACCGCCGAGGATATCGTCCAGCCAGGCTCTGCGCTGGGCAATCACGCCTTGGCGCATGGCTTCTCGTTCATGACCCGACAGGATAGAGGTCATCTCGTAGGAAAAATCGAAAATAGAGAGAAAAACGGTGATTGACGCTTGGTTTTTAGAGGCTAGTTCGACGGCTCTGGCGAGGGCAGATTGCTTGTCGCTTGTTGGATCCACTACAACAAGGATCTTATGATAGTCCTTCATAGATTCTTCCTTTATCTGAGGTGGTACTTAAATAATGAGCGATATAGGGCAAATTGCCTTGTTTTAGATCAAATTTGCCCAGAAAATCGGCTAATTAGCGGCCTATCTTGTTGTTACCGGCTAACTTGTTGAGCGAGTCAAAATCGACGATGGTAATGTACTTTCCTTTTACCTCGATCAATTCTGCTTTTTGGAAGCGTCCCAGGAGACGGCTGATGGTTTCAACGGTCAAACCAAGGTAATTACCAATATCACCACGTGTCATGGTGAGACGGAACTCTTTGGGCGAGAAACCGCGGCTGCCGAACCGGCTAGCTAGATTACTGATAAATGCCGCTAGACGCTCCTCGGCGTTCTTCTTACTAAGTAGCAAGATCATCTCTTGATCGCTTTGGATCTCGTTGCTCATCAGACGCATGATCTGCTGTCTGAGCTTAGGCATGGTGCCTGAGAGTTCGTCTAAGGTATCGAAAGGAATTTCACATACCATAGAGGTCTCTAGTGCCTGGGCAAAACTCTGGTGGATCTGAGAGTGAATGCCATCGAAACCTATCACGTCACCGGCTAGGTGAAAGCCAGTGATCTGCTCATCACCCTGTTCGGTAATGGTGTAGCTCTTGATGGTACCCGAGCGAATCGCATAGAGAGATTTTAACGAGTCGCCAGACTTAAATATTTGCTCGCCTTTTTGTATCGGTTTCTTACGTTCAATAATGTCATCAAGCTGATCTAGCTCATTGTTATTCAACGTGAAAGGGATACACAAAGTACCCATGCTGCAGTCATGACAATGAATGGCGCATCCGGGTACAGCCGAACGACGACTTTTAATATTATCTGTCATAATCTCTCTCGAATTTCACAATTAGGCTTATGTTAAACTAATTTAATAGTCACAGCTAGCCTAGCTGCGCAAATGCAATATACAAAGTGTGTATGCCAAAGCTTACTAAGATTAAGCCACTGATAAGCCTTACTTTTCGTGCCTGTACTAGCTGGGCAAAATAGCGTGCGGCGATGCCGACACTGACCAGCGCCGGCAGGGTGCCCAGGCCAAAGGCCGCCATGATCATCGCCCCTTGCTGCGCCGAGTTTGCCGCGACCGCCCAGGTAAGTGTGCTATAGACCAAGCCACAGGGCAGCCAGCCCCATAGCAGACCTGCCGTAAAGGCTTGTTTTAAATCTGTTATCGGTAACCACTTATTCGCAATAGGACCGATGAAGCGCCACAATAATTTCCCTACGCGCTCAATCTGCACCACCCCAGACCAGATCTGCGCGATATAGAGTCCGGTAACTATCATCATCACACCGGCAAATACACGCATGCCAATCAGGTAAGCATCGATACTGAAGAGGGTACTGAGCAGGCTGGCCGAGCCGCCAACTAGCGCGCCTGCCAGGGTATAGCTGAGAATGCGGCCCAGGTTATAACTCAAGATAAACTGCAGCTGACCGAGCAGAATATTATCGCTGGCCTTTCTTGGGAGCTGCTGGGAGAAGGCGCCCACCAGGCCACCACACATGCCTATGCAATGGCCAGCACCCATCAGGCCGACGAGGAAGGCGCCGGTAATGCTAAAGTCGATCAACGCGGCGTCGACTCATCGCTGGAATCACTTGGCTTCTGTTTGATGTCGTCATCGAACAGGATAGACACGCTCTGTCTGTCGAGATCGTCAAATTGTTCAGATTTAACCGCCCAGAAGAAGATGCCTACGGCAACGAGCACGAACAGCATGGCGATAGGGATCAAGACATAGATAATACTCATAAACGAACCTTTAGTAGTCTGAGGCTATTGGCGACAACAATTAATGAGCTGGCCGACATACCTATGGCAGCAATGTAGGGTAACACGTGTCCAGTTACCGCCAAAGGAATGATAAGCAGGTTATAGCCAAGCGCCCAGATCAGGTTTTGTCTGATGATCTGCTCGGTCATCTTGGCGATGCGAACCGCCTGAGGAAAGCGGGATAGCTGATCGCCGAGCAGGATAAGATCGGCGCTGTTTTTGGCGATGTCCGCGCCGCTGCCCATGGCCACCGACAGATTGGCACCTGCCAGAACTGGCGCATCGTTTACACCATCGCCGAACATGACAACCTGCTTGCCCTCATCTTTTAGCTGATTGATAAGTTTAAGTTTATCTTGGGGCTTGAGACCTTTGTGCAAGTTTTCTATGCCCACTTCTTTGGCAACTTGCTCTACGTGTTCACTGGTGTCACCACTGGCGATACAGGTAGCAAAGCCCATCTCCTTGAGGGTTACCAGAGTTGCCTTAGCATCTTCTCGCACCGTATCGCTCAAGGTAAAGCCGGCGAGTAGCGCGTCGTTATCGGCAAGATAGACGCTGCATTGGCCGTCGATAGCGGTAAGACTTGTGTTTTGGCGAATAAAATCCGCGCTGCCGAGGAAATAGCGGGTGCCATTGACCTTAGCCTGCACGCCCGCACCTGCTACATACTGACTCTCATCCAAGCGATAGCCAGTCTGGTAGTAAGGCGCAAACGCTTTAGCGATGGGATGAATCGAATGCGACTCCATGGCGGCGGCGATGGCCAGCACATCGAGAGAGGCATCTTGGTTAAAACGCTGAGTAAATTTCTTAGTCTCGCGCAGAGTGAGGCTGCCGCAGGTGAGAGTGCCCGTCTTATCAAACACCACCTGATCGACTTTGGGTAGTTTCTCAAACACACCCGAGCGGCGAGCAACCACCCCAAGCCTGGTAAAGAGGCCGGTAGCGCAGGTCACCGCAGTCGGTGTCGCCAATGCCAGCGCGCAGGGGCAGGTAGCGACCAAGACGGAAAGCGTGACCCAAAAGGCATCATCCGGCCAATAGTGCTTCCATACCAGATAGGTGAGGGCGGCAACCACTAAGATGGTCCAGGTGAAATAGTTGGAGATAGTATCGACGTAGAGCGCCACCTTTGGCTTGTTGTTCGATGCCGCCTCTTGCAGGCGAATGATTTCGGCGACCAATTGGTCTTGCCCGGTCGCGGTGACTTGCACCTTTATCGGGTGATCCACGTTGATGGTGCCCGCATACACCTGGCTGGTGATATTCTTGGTCACCGGCATCTGCTCGCCAGTAAGCATGGCCTCATTGACGCTGCTCATCCCCTCGATGATATCGCCATCGGCGGCGATCACCTCACCGGGCTTAACCATAATGAGGTCACCAACCTTGAGACGCTTAGCGGGGACTTCGGTCTGGATGCCATCTTTATCGAGCAAGTTGGCGGTGAGCGGGATCAATTTGTGCAGGTTATTGGAGCTAATCGAGGCCTTCTGCCGCGCATTTTGCTCGAAATAGCGTCCCAGCAGCAGGAAGAAGGTAAACATGCTGACGGATTCGAAATAGACTTCGCCCTGGCCAGATACCGTAGCGATACAGCTGGCGATATAGGCGCCGCAGATGGCGATGGACACAGACACGTCCATGTTGAGCCGGCCGGATAACATGGCGCGCACGGCGCTAAAATAGAAGGGCTGCGCCGAATAGAAGACCACGGGCGCGGCGAAGATCATGCTGACCCAGCGAAAATAGTCCCTGAACTCCACGTCGAGATCGGTAAAGTAATCAGAGTAGAGCGCCAGGGCAAACATCATCACCTGCATGGTCGCAAAGCCTGCCAGGCCGAGTCTGAGCAGGAACTTACGACTGTTCTTCTTGCTCTGTATCTCTTCGTCATCCACCTGATAGGGAGCGGCTTGATAGCCGATACGGCTGATCTGTGCCAGGATCTCTGACAGTTTGAGTTTTTCCGGATTCCAGCTGACCTGAGCCCGCTCTGTGGTGGTGTTGACTGCTATCTTGTTGATGCCGTCGAGATGCTGAAGCTTATGTTCGATCAACCAGGCGCAGGCCGCGCAGGTAATGCCATCTATGGTTAGAGAGGTGCTGGCACTCTGTTTGTCTTTATGCACGTCTTGATGCACAAAGTCCTGCTGCACCTCTTTAAGATCGAAGGCGGAAAAGGCGTTAAGGGCTTCGGGCACCAGCGCCGTCTGCTTGCTGCCGGGCTCGGTGCGATACTTATAATAGTTGGTCAGTCCCGCCTCTATGATGGCGGCAGATACCGCCTGGCATCCGGGGCAACACATGGGCTGAGGGACATTGTCGATAAGGGTCTCGAATTGGCGGCCGGTGGTTACCGGCTCGCCGCAATGAAAGCAGTTTAACGCATCCATACAAGATTAATTTAACCAGTATTGTTGATTATCTTTTAGCTCGAGACGTTTTTGGATGCGCCATGTGCCATCAAACCCTTCCAGTCTGACTTCCCAGCTGCCCTGAAGCGGCGAGTTGAGCGCGATATGGTAAACCTGATTACCGTCGGCGGTGGCAACCTCGGCGAAATCTTTCTCTTGTAGCGTTGGATGATAGAAGGATACGTTGAGCGCAGCCGTATAGGGCTCACCGCCATGCTGGGTGAGGGTGAGTTCATCTTGGGTTAGATGCAACTCAAACTGCAAGCCAAGTTGCTTGGCGTGTTTAATCTTACGCAGGTCCATGTTAATGGCCTTGCCGTCTTTGTAATAGTCTTCCGATACTAAGGAGTCTTTATTTTCGACTGCGAGCAACATCAAATTCACACTGGCAAATACGGCACACAGCGGCAAAATAATCAGAAACCAAGGCCAAAACTGTTTATACCAAGCTTGTGGTTTATTCATGGATACTACCTGTTATTTTTGTTGGCCATATCTTACCGTTAAAAGGCAGTGATAGCACTTAAAAAAAAGGCCTCGATCTGTTTCGAGGCCTTGGTGTTACTTATATGTAATTACTTGTTTGACAAGCTATAAACATAGGCAGCGATGACGTGAACTTTCTCTTCGCCCAAGACATCTTTCCAAGCAGGCATTACACCAGAACGACCGTTCTTAATGCTCTCTTGGATCACACCACGACTACCGCCGTACAACCAAGTGTTGTCGGTGAGGTTAGGTGCACCCATGAACTTGTTACCAGTACCGTCCATACCATGACAGGCGAAACAACCTTTCATGAATGATGCCTGACCTTGTGCGGCCAAGGCTTCATCGTGGTCGCGACCAGACAGTTTAACGACGTATTCAGCCAGGCCTTTCAGCTCGCTGTCTTCGATAGGTAGACCGCCTTTTGGTGGCATCATGCCGTTGCGACCGTTCATGATAGTGGTCTTGATGGTGGCAAGATCGCCGCCATATAGCCAGTCACCGTCAGTCAGGTTAGGGAAGCCCTTGCTACCGCGTGCGTCACTACCGTGGCACTGAGCACAGTTTTGCAGGAACAGACGACCACCCACTTTTAGGGCTTCTTCGTTCTTCACTAGCTCTTCGAGCGGTGTAGCTAGGTAAGCCGCGAAGATCGGGCTGTACTTAGCATTGGCTTTCTCAACCTCTTGGTCATACTGAACCCAGCGATGTTCATTTGCAGCCAGTTCAACGGCAGCGGCAGAATCTTCCTTGATACCTTTTTCAGTACCAATGCTTTGGTTCGAGCTTGACCAGCCTAGGAAACCTTTATAGTTACCAAGACCTGGGTAGGCTGCCAGATAGACCACACCGAAGATGATGGTGATGTAGAACATATAACTCCACCACTTAGGCAGTGGGTTATTGATCTCTTCAATGCCATCAAAGCTGTGACCCATTGATTTGCCTTCTTCAACACCTGTGGTGTTTTTAGAGACAACAAACAGTAGGATGAAACATCCTGCGATTACCACAATTGTGAGTACGGTAATCCAAATACTCCAGAAGCTACTCATCATCACTTATGTTCTCCTGAGTCCTTGTGCTTCTCATCATCTGAGAAAACAAGGTTAGCGGCCTCGTCAAACTGCGCTTTACGGCGACCGCTATAAGCCCATGCAAAAATACCGACAAACGTCACCATGACAACAATGGTAATAATCCCTTGTACTGTGCCGTAATCCATATTTATGCCTCCAATTTATTTCAGTGCGTGACCTAGCGACTGCAGGTATGCAATTAGTGCCTGCATCTCAGTCTTACCTTCAACCGCTTTCTTAGCGTTGTCGATATCATCTTGAGAGTAAGGCACGCCGAAACCACGGAACACTTCCATCTTCTTAGCCGTTAGCTCGCCATCTAGGACGTTCTCGGCCAACCAAGGGAAGGCAGGCATGTTTGATTGTGGTACTACTGCGCGAGGATCAAGTAGGTGAACTTCATGCCACTTGTCGCTGTAACGACCGCCAACACGGGCCAAGTCTGGACCAGTACGCTTAGAACCCCACAGGAATGGGTGATCCCAAACTGATTCACCGGCAACAGAGTAGTGACCGTAACGCTCAGTTTCAGCACGTAGCGGACGAATCATCTGGCTGTGACAACCTACACAACCTTCACGGATGTAGATGTCACGACCTTCGAGCTCAAGTGCTGAGTATGGACGTAGTCCGTTTACTGGCTCAGTAGTGTCTTTTTGGAATAGCAGGGGAGTGATCTGTACCAGGCCACCAATACTGATAGCAATTACGGTAAAGATACCTAGCAGACCGATGTTTTTCTCGACTATCTCATGATTAAATTTCATCAAATCTACTCCTTATGCTTCAGCCAGCGCTGGCAAAGATTCTTTTGGCGCTTTTACTGTCTTAACCACGTTGTATGCCATTAGCAGCATACCAGTGACGAAGAACAGGCCACCTAAGAAGCGAACAAAGTAGAATGGGTATGATGCTTCCAAACCTTCAACGAAGCTGTAGGTTAGGGTGCCGTCAGAGTTAACTGCACGCCACATCAGACCTTGCATAACACCCGAGATCCACATTGAAACGATGTAAAGTACAGTACCGATAGTCGCTAACCAGAAGTGAACGTTAATCAGTTGTGTGCTGTACATACGACCGTGACCGTAGATAGCAGGGATCAGGTGGTATAGCGAACCGATAGATACCATAGCCACCCAGCCAAGTGCGCCTGAGTGAACGTGACCTATGGTCCAGTCGGTGTAGTGAGATAATGCGTTAACTGTCTTAATGGCCATCATTGGACCTTCGAAGGTCGACATACCATAGAAAGACAGAGAAACGATCAAGAAACGTAGAACAGGGTCAGTTCTTAGCTTATGCCAAGCGCCTGACAGGGTCATGATACCGTTGATCATACCGCCCCAAGAAGGTGCGAACAGGATCAGAGACATCACCATACCCAGTGACTGTGTCCAGTCTGGTAGCGCTGTGTAGTGCAGGTGGTGTGGACCCGCCCAGATGTACAGTGCAATTAATGCCCAGAAGTGAACGATAGACAGACGGTAAGAATAAACAGGACGACCTGCTTGCTTAGGTACGAAGTAGTACATCATACCCAGGAAACCGGCGGTCAGTAGGAAGCCAACGGCGTTGTGGCCATACCACCATTGCACCATGGCATCGACGGCGCCAGAGTATAATGAGTATGACTTGAACAGGCTGACAGGTACTGCCATAGAGTTCACGATGTGCAGAACTGCAACCGTGATGATGAAGGCGCCGAAGAACCAGTTTGCCACATAGATGTGTGACGTGGTTCGTTTCACAATTGTGCCAAAGAACACAACGGCATAGGCTACCCACACTATGGTAATAGCGATGTCGATAGGCCATTCAAGTTCAGCGTATTCTTTACTGCTGGTTAGACCAAGCGGCAGAGTAATAACGGCTGAAAGAATAATGGCTTGCCATCCCCAGAAGGTAAATGCAGCTAATTTAGGTGCAAATAGGCGGGTTTGGCAGGTACGCTGGACGATATAATAGGATGTTGCAAATAACGCTGAAGTACCAAACGCGAAAATCACGGCGTTGGTGTGCAGAGGTCTTAGACGACTGTACGTTAGCCATGGAGTTTCGAAGTTAAGTTGTGGCCAGATTAACTGGGCCGCGATCAATACACCTACTGTCATACCGATAATGCCCCACAAAACTGTGGTGAGGGCAAATTGGCGGACAACAGTGTAATTGTAATCAGCGCCTTGAGGCTGGGAATGGTTCATCATATTGCTTCCACTGCTTATTACTTATACTTATTGTTTGAGTAAAGCGGCACTTTACCCGGTAAAATGACATCAAAGGCTTGTTTCCCTACGAAACAAACAAGATTGTGTCAATGTGTCACGCAACATTAACGCAAATTAATGCCGAGTAACGCAATGATACTTGAGCAATATCAAAAAAGATAGGAATTATGCGGCCTAGGATATTGATCCAGATCAAACTACCTGGATAGAATGTAAACACTATGATTCAAAAGGTTAATAATTGTGCTACTGAATCGACAAATCTCCCTAATTACGCTGACTGCAAGCCTATTTTTAATGCCCCTGTTAACGGGCTGCGAAAAAGCGCCAAAAGCCCCTAAACAAGATGTAAAAGCGGCTAACGAAACCGCCTTTGAAATAGACCCGAGTCTGTGCGATTTTCATCAAAAAACCTGCGATAAAAAACTCGGTGAAACGCTTATTTCATTGGCGATTTCACCTGAAGACACCCCTAGCGAAAAGCCGTTAACGGTGACCTTGAGCAGTAGTGAATCACTGGAAAACCTCCAGGTTCGTGTTGAGGGTAGAGATATGTTTATGGGGGTTATCCCACTCATTTTAAGTGAAACTAGCAAAAACACCTATCAAGGAACGCTAATATACGGTTCTTGCAGCAGCAATTATATGGTGTGGCGTCTTATCGCCAGCTTCGAGATAGGCGGTCAATCTAAGACCATTATGTACGACTTTTTGGCCGATAATCCGGCTAAGAATGGCTAAAAGCTGTGCTAATCGACTCAAGCTCAAGCTGCCTTATATGGAACAAAGCCTTTTAGGCAGCTAGCTTCATCTAAGCCATCGTACTCAAAAATTTAAATTCAAATATTTAGTCTCAAATAACTAGGCTTAACTCACTAGCTCAATAAAACCCGCTTACGGCGACCGCTGATTGCTTAAGCTTAATCGCTATCTTTAATTGCTATCAGTTAGGGCTAATCGCACCTTATTGAAGTGTTCTATGTTATCGATAAAGAGTGAGGTAAGGTCAGGATCAAAGTGTGACCCTGCACCTTTTGCGATCTCGGCTATCACTTCATCTAGTGGCCAGGCCGGTTTATAGCAGCGCTCGTGGGATAGCGCATCGAACACATCTGCGATAGCAACAATGCGTGCAAAGATATGAATTTCATCGCCTTTTAATCCATCAGGATAACCACTGCCATCGTACTTCTCATGGTGTTGTAAGGCGATGATGGCGGCAGCGTTGAGAATAGGGCGCTCTGAGTTGCCCAAGATCTGGTGACCGATGGCGGGATGCTGACGCATGATCTGCCACTCTTCATCGTTT
This sequence comes from Shewanella loihica PV-4, assembly GCF_000016065.1. Lineage (NCBI taxonomy): Bacteria > Pseudomonadati > Pseudomonadota > Gammaproteobacteria > Alteromonadales > Shewanellaceae > Shewanella > Shewanella loihica. The sequence continues at coordinate 2,296,429 of NC_009092.1, read as the reverse complement.
AGTTTTCCAGGTTTTAATAACACGGCATCCGGCGTCGCTATCTTACCTATGTCATGCATGGGTGATGCGTGTTTGATGAGATCGGCCTGTTGATCATCGAGCCCGGCCAATTTTGCCAGGATATAACAGTACTCGGCCATACGCTTCACATGGTTGGCGGCTTCCTTCGAGCGGCTCTCGACCACATCGCCTAGGCGGAAGATCAATTCTGACTGGGTATCTTCTAGCTCTTTGTTCAGCAGCAGGTTCTCGAAGGCGACGCCGACATTGATGGCAAAGATATCGATAAGCTTCTTATCCAGATCGCCAATGGCATGTATGTTGTCCATATACAAAAGATTGATCCAACCACTCTTTGCTGGGAAGTAACCGACGAATAGGTTGTCTTCATACAGGCATGTCTGTTCCTGTAGTGCCCGTTTAAGCAGCTTCTCGATGGGCTCGGGGATGGCTTGTTCATGGTGACTGGCAAATTGGCCGGTGCCAGCCAGGATATGGAGTTTGTCGGTACTTAAATCCTTGCTCATCGCATCTATGGCATTGCAGGTCAGCAGTAAGGTCTCGTTGTTGAGGTTAAGGAGGTTGGCGACCTGAGTCAGCAGACCGTCGGCAAAATGATACAGAGTTCTGAGTTCAAACAGGCCAGAGGTCGCCTTGACGACACGCTCTAGCCCCTCTCGGTAGCGGATTTGCGTTTGTTTCGCCGCTTCGATCTCCATGATATCGCGGTAACTTCTCAGCGCGGAGTAGACGCTGGTGATCAGCTTACGTGAATCCAATTCAGCCTTTGCCTTGTAATCGTTGATGTCGTAATTGACGATCACATCTTCTTCAGGCGCTTGTCCCGGCTGACCGGTACGCAGGATTAATCTGATGCTGCGGTCGTTATGCTCTTCACGGATCCATTTGACCAGCTCAAGACCGGCGTGATCGCTCTCCATGACCACGTCGATAAACGCCATGGCCACGTCTTTTTCATCTTGTAACACCCGCTTTGCTTCTTCGCCGCTATAGGCATTAATAAACTCTATGCCGCGGTTATCTAGTTTAAACCGCGACAGTGCGAGTTTTGTTACTGTGTGTACATCGGGCTCATCGTCGACGATCAGTATGCGCCAGGCCGGTCCTGTTTCTGTTTCGGCTGCTTTCTTCTTACCTGAGAACAGTGGACTCTTTTTCGCCATATCAATTAGCATCCGTACCCCTCTTAGGTGAACTAAATTGACCTTATTTATTAGTGTAGTAACTCACGTGGCATTTAGCTGGAGAATTTAGAAGGTGAGAAATTGAAATTGCAGATTAAATGAGGCAGTTAGCCCTTTTTGTTGCGTATCGCGTGACGATAGCAGGGCGGTGAACATAAGGGCGGAAAACATATACTTGTGTTTACTGAGCAAGCGCTCTTTAGTCTAACCGATCAAATACTGATCTAACGTGCCAATTTTATTAAATATTTTCCCACTTTTGTTGCTATAGTGCGTAGGGCATCCCATGGCGCTTTTTTAATGGAGTCGACTCTTGCACGCCTTACCTCTATTTGAATCGATTGACTATATCGAAGCCGGCAACCCCATCATCAATCAGCACATTACGGCGATAGCCATGAATAGCGTCGAAGATGCAGGCTTGGTTTATGAGCTGGCATCCGATCTACTGTTCGCCCAGCGAGAAAATGAGAACAGTTATAAGAGTTTTCGTAGTGAAATCACCTGTTTTCTAAATTGGTGTTTCGATGTGGTGCAGCAGTCGCCGGGGCAAATAAGTCGGCGTGACATGGATAAATTCGTGGCCTACTGTCAGTCGCCACCAAAGGAATTAATCGGTCAGTTTAATGTTGCCCAGTTTAAACTCGACAAGGCGAGTCAGCAGCGCGTGCCCAATCCGTTATGGCGACCCTTTGTGGGAAAACGAGGGGAAGAATACCGCCTTAGCGATAACGCCCTCAAGACTAAGATGGCGATACTCTCCTCATTCTATGGCTTCTTGATGGCGGAAGATTACTGTGAGCGCAATCCAGCTCAGGCCTGGATGAACCATTCAAAGTTTGCCCATAAACGAAAGTTTGCCATGAGCGAAGAGGAGGGCAGTGGACTCGCCTTTACCGAATTGCAATGGTCTTATGTTATCTCAAGTGTCGAACAACTTGCCATCGCGGAACCTCAAATCCATCAACGCAGTTTGTTCCTTATCAAGTTGATTTACGGTTGTTATTTGCGTGTCTCTGATGTGAGTGCGCGGAGTGGTTACAGCCCTATCATGGGACAATTTAAGCAAGACAAGCAGACAGGGATCTGGCGTTTTCATATTCCTAAGAGTAAAGGGGGCAAGCAGCGACAAATCCCATTGTCTAATGCATTAATAGAGGCACTCAAAAAGTACCGCGAACATTTGGGGCTGTCACCTTTACCCGGCTATCAGGAACAGACGCCAATTTTCGTGCGCCATAGGGCCGCTGGGCGAGGACGTGAAGCGGGATTGGTCGACGCAAATCTGGGCATTCGCCAGGTAAGAGAGGCGGTGCAGTCGCTGATTAATCACGCCGCTGACCAGGCTGCCACGGATGGGCTTTTGGAAGATGCAGAGGTGATGCGAAAACTGACAGTGCATAGCATCCGTCATACCGGGATCACCCATGACATTAATCTCAATGGTCGGCCCTTATCTCATGTTCAGGCGGACGCAGGGCATGAGAGCATTGATACCACGTCTCAGTATCTGCACACATCTCAGGCCGAAAGGCATCAGAGTGCAGCTAATAAGCCTATGGACAGATTAGCCGGCATAGAATAATCAAAAAAGCCCGTGTCCGGGCAGACACGGGTAGGGAGCCTAAAGCGGTCGCATCGCTTAAGTATCTCAACAAGAAAAGACTTAATAGACAGGGCTCTAATTTGAGTTGACGATAATAGTCTAAACAGGCTGTTTTGCGATTCCATGTCACTCAGATGACGCTTTAGTTAATGCTTATGTAATAGCTTCTAGTGATCTATAAATATTATGATGACCGGGTGCGTAAATTTTAGCCATACTGATAACCTTACTTTTAACATATGAATGGCAGCCATTTTTCAAATCGCTTAATGCCGATAAGTATCATTATCGGCATCTGACTAAAAGTTCCTTTTAGCTACTTCTCTAACTAGTAACTCTCATTCAATATGACAATTCCCAATATCAAGAGGTCTAAGTTACTTAGGTTACTTTTGAACGTTTGCAACTGAGGGGCTAGATTGAATCATTTGGTAAGCTGCTAAGACGTACCGATTGCTTATTGCTAGCCAGGTTATGAGCTGCAGTTAGGTTAGTTATGCGCTGAGTTTTGTATTAGACGTTTATTGAGAGCCCCCAGATTAAACATCTAAATATTTAAAATTAGGCAAAGCATTCCACTGAAGCATTCAGAGTAACGCACCGAAACGATCAAACCGGCAAGCCTGGTTGGTTCCTAACTAACACCCGTAACACTAAGAGCATCTAAACTAACTTTAGCTTTCCAAGTGCTTGCTAATTGAAGGCTATGTCTGCATTAGCTTTAGTAGTTCGCAAAATTCTATCGTTATTAAACAAATAGCTGACGCAGGGAAAACCTGAAACAAAATACACGCGTCGCTACGTGCATGAAATTACTTAAACAAGGGGATTACCCGCCAGATTTCACGTAGCGACGCCTAATGATTGAGCAATCCATGGCAAGTAAAACCCTGGATGCTGATTAGAATGCTCCACAGAAAGAATATCTCAATGCGATAGATACCATTAAGGACTTTAGAAAAGCTAAGACGATTCTTTAACGGACTGCCTAAAGGCCAGTAGCTGAATTAAAGTATCGACTCGGAGCACTTGTTGAGATGCCAGTCTTAGTAAGTTCACTTTGTATGAAAAAGTATAGCGATACTGTAGCAACTGTAACTCAGCCAAATGAGTTGAATCTCTGTTGCCATAAAAAGAGCTAGCACTGATAAAAGAAAGAGAAAGGACTTAGTATTTTTCAATAAGTTTATTCTATTGGGCGTATTCGAGACAGATAGCTTTTAGGCTATAAGCCGATAAGGCAAAATTAAAAGTGAAGGTAGAAATGGCATATAGGCTAGTCTTTGTAAGATTGATATCTGGCTCACTCTCCACCACAGTCTTAGATACACTGCCATGCGCACAATGTATATTATGTTAAATTAAACGTGGTGGGTTAAATAATTTCCGGAAAATTTTTGGGCATTTTTATTCAAACTGAGAATCTCGTTCACCGCATAACTAATTCAATAATCCACCACTCTGCTACAACGCTTCACACGATTGCTGTGTTAGACATTGAGGATTTACGCTAGCAAGGCTGCTGCTACACAGTGAAAAAAGCATAATGATTTGGCTGGGATTAATTGGCTCAGATTCTGAGTTTAAGTGAACATTTCCATGGAGGTTGTCATAGCCTGCAGACGAGCATTTTCCGATACAAATTACCCGCCGCAATGCCGTGCACCACTCTAGGACCACAACTTACTCATTACGCCTGACGTAATCGCTGGATATCCTTTTGTGGAGGAAGCCCAAATAGCCGACTGTATTCACGGCTAAATTGAGATGGGCTTTCATAGCCAACGACTCCGCTTGCCTGGCTGGCATCTAAACCATTTAACAGCATCTGGTCCCTTGCTTCCTGCAGGCGCAGATGCTTGAGATATTGCAATGGGCTGCTACCCGTCAATGCTTTAAAGTGTTGCCGAAACGCTGATGCACTCATATGGGCTTTGTCGGCTAATTCGTTGATGCCTATCGCCTGAGCGAAATTCTGCTTCATCCAAGCCACTATCTGTACGATTTGCCTGCTCGGCGAGCCAACCGACGCCAAATGTCGCAAGTGCATTCCATGTGAACCATGGAGCAATCGAATAACGATTTCCTTTTTATACAGTTGCGCCAGGCTTTCGATATATTCAGGCGTGAGATGTAACCCCAGCAAACGGCTCATCGCATCACACAATCCGGTATCGATATCTTGGGTAGAAATTGCTTGATATCTAAGATCTTTGGATGGTCTTTCCAGATTAAGTTCAGTGCAAGTCTGGGCAATTAATCCATAGTCCAACTTCAAGACTAAGCCGATAAACGGATGATACCTTGTCGCTTCTGTCACATGTGAAATGACTGGCAAATCAAATGTTGTGAGCATAGATTGTCCTGCGCTACAGATGCGCAAACGGTCGTCGATAGCGACTTGTTTACTGCCTTGCAAGATAAGCGACAGACTCAAGGTATAGATACAGTGCAGTGGCTCGGTCGGGGTGTTTCTGATGTGAAGCGTCAGGTCAGGGATGCTAGTGTCATGGTCACCTTCCCTTCTCCCGTAAGCAAATGCTGTATCTGCTAGAGACTGAATCATGCTGTTACCGCTAGTGATTAACATAGACATGCCCTACTTGCTTGACCTCGGTTGATTGCGCGTCAAATTCTTTCAGCATCTGCTGCTGTGAAATTTGGTCGCCCATACGTCCTCGTTTTACGTACCTGTGCTTAAATGATTTGGCGCCTTTAGCAAAAACCAATTTAGCAAAATCATCAATGTATTGCTGCTTAAATTTGCTGTTGAAGGTATTAAAGAGCACGACGTTTTTGCCCGTAAAATCATTGTCTTTGACAAACTGCCATATCGGTGGTGCCGGACTATAGAGCCAGATAGGCGAACCTAAAAAGACAGTGTCATAAGGCTCGAGATCAATATGCGATGGTGTAATGTCGGCGACATTGCTTCTTGCGTCTTTCAGCGCGTTAATCCAGCCCGAGATCCCAAGTTGGTAACTCTCGGCCGAGATCTCATACACATGACCCGCGGTTTGCAGCGCAATATGGTCCGCCAGGACGCCAGTATTGCCAGAGCGGGAGAACACCACAATAACCGTATTGACCTTGGCCGCTCGACCGGTCGGTGTGCTGGACAGATGCGATCTATTTTTCGTGTACTGGGCGTTTTCAATCCGCGTCACGACCAAGGCTATTAGTGTTACTAATGCCAGCGCGATCAGTAAACCAATCAATATCCAACGACCCATAGTTGCTTCCTTTGTTTCTTTTGGCTAATTGTCGCTAAAGCCAAAATGCTTTACTGCGAAACCTGCTGCCTTGTAAAAAGAGAACGTGCCCTCGGCAGTGTTCAGGACACGTTCACCTCTTTGGTAAGAAGTGTTGGTTAGAGGTGTTGGCTCAGGAAAGGACCAATTTTCTCCATTGCCAGACTCACCGCTTGCGGATGGTCATACAGATCGTAGTGGGACCAATCTTGCAATTCGACCAACTGGCGGTCTTTTGACACAATAGAGCGGCCATAGACCTCGTGTCCGTCACGATACGCGCCAAATGCACCTAATTTTTGACCGACAACTGCCATCATTGGCTGCGTCATCAGGGTTTCCACAAAGGCAAAAGCATCCCAACTCAGCGTTTTTTGCGCATGAGAGAACAACATACGCGTTGCCCCGCCCTCGGCCTGCCCTCTGGGTGTTTTATAGTAATCCGTGGCTTCGAACAGATCGCGTTCGGTCATTCCATTTTGTTTTGCAAACTCAGGACTCGGCGGCAGAAGCTCATTGACCTGTAGCTCTGCCCCCCTCGCTTCAGCAGTACGCTGGGTGGCCATAGCTTCTAGAGCCCCGATTGGATTGTACTGGCTGAATCCTTCTCGGAATAAACGCCCCAAGTTTACAGGGGTGATACCAACAACCGCCTTCAAACGCTTTTCTGTTAGAGCGGAGCTGAAGATATAAGCGCCGCCACCACAGATACCAAGACCACCGATTCTGTCTTCGTCGACATAAGGTAAACTAACCGCATAGTCGATCACACGGCTGATGTCTTCGACCCGTTGGCTTGGGTCTTCGACGTAGCGAGGTGATCCGCCAGATTCGCCCTGAAAACTGGCGTCAAAAGCGATCACCACGTATCCCAGCTCAGCCAGCGCTTTACCGTACACGGCACTGGATGTTTGCTCTTTACAGCTACCAAATGGATGGACACTGACCATAGTTGGGTAGCGTTTTGACTCGTCAAAGCCTTCGGGCAACAGAATTAGTGCCGCCATATCCCAGGCCATATCTGCATTTCTGAATGTCACTTTTTGGATGTTCATAATGAAAGCCTTATCTGATAGAAAGGCCCAGTAGCACTAAGCCTTTCTATTGGTTAATACTTTTGGTGCGTGGTTACAGCGTGCGCTTGAAGAATGGTGCTAGCACACCGATAGCTTCGGCAATTGGGGACTCACCATCATAGAGATCCATGTGATTCGCGCCGTCAACGACATACATTTGTTTGTCGCTACTGGCCGCGCGCGCCATCAAGTCATCACTCATCCACTTACTGCCGGCATCACTACCGACAACGGTAAGCAGGGGTTGAGTCAAAAAGGCCTCGGCCTTGAAGAACGCATCGTAGGTAATGATTTGCGTCAGACTGCGTGCTGTCGCAAAGCCCGGCGCAGTGCAATAGGCCGCGCGATCAGTGTGGTAGTATTCCCAGGCTTGGCGGAGTTCTTCGTTAGGTGCGTCTTCTTCTTTTAACGGTGCCATTGGAATGGTGGCGATTTCTGCGCCGCTGGCATCTGACGTTCTGGCACCAGAGCCTGCCTCTATGTATGGCAGAGCATCGCTATCCTTAACATTGTTATCCCAGCCGTTGCGGAACATCTGACCGATATTAACCATACTCACTGTACCAACCGCCTTAATGCGGCGATCGTTTATAGCGGCATTGGCTGTGTAACCTGCGCCCGCACAGATGCCCATGGCTCCGATGCGATCGTTGTCTACATAGTTGAGCGTTGTAAGGTAATCAATTACAGCGCTAACATCTTCGGTGCGCACATGTGGGTTTTCCAGCTGACGGGGTTCACCAGTGCTTTCTCCCTGATAAGAAGCATCATATGCGATAGCGATAAAACCGTTTTCGGCCAGTTTCTTAGCGTAAGTGCCCGCAGTCTGTTCTTTTACACCGCCGCCAGGATGAGAAACGACGATCGCTGGGTAGATTTTGCTTTCGTCAAAATCTGCAGGGAAATTGATTAGCCCAGCTAGGGTGATATCTAGGCCATTGGTATTTGGAAAGGTAACTCGGTTCATCTGCTTTACTCCGTACTCGTTATCGGTAGCAGGAGAAAAAATACCTTCAAGTATCTGCCCTCCCGACTTACGATTCAGTATAGGAATCACAGCAGAGGTGGGTTTGCACAAAGTGACTTATTGATTGCCTAAAATGACATATCCGCTCAAAGATAAAATAGGCGCTAGATAAACAATTGCGGTTAAGAAACTGAATATTATGAAGTAATAAATTCAGTGAGACAGGCTGGGCAGGCTAAAAACGCCAAAATATCAGTGCTACCAAAATATAGGTTAACAAAATATCAGTATTACCAAGAGACTCTTAAATTAGCGTCGTAGGATTTACAAGCCATGAGACTCTTAAATGGGGCTGAACGAGTATTAACCTGAAGCAACGTTAGCAACTCTTACTTCCAAATAACAACCAACCAAGTCGGCCAGCTACCAACTTACATTATCGCGACCAGCATCCTTTGCCCTATAAAGCGCAGCATCTGCATCGTGTAGCATCTGCGTTAGGCTCTTACCCGGCTCGAACGAGCTTAGGCCACAGCTAAAAGTGATCTGCAGCGCGTCATCACCGATCTGAAAACGATTTTCTCTTATGGCGTCACAATAGACCTGAGCGCGGGCCTCGAGATATGTCTCGAAGTCTTGGTCTGTACCAAAGGGGCGATTAACCAAGACGACAAACTCTTCGCCGCCCCAACGCATCAGCACATCTTCGGGATCCTGCTGTTGCTTTAAGGTCGCGGCAATATGGCGCAACGCATCATCGCCGACCATGTGGCCGTAGGTGTCGTTGATCAACTTGAAATAATCGACATCGATAAGGATGACGCCCAGTTCTCCCAGCTGCTGACTACAGGCGTGATACAGACGCTCGCCAATGGCGATACCCTCGCGGCGGTTATAGAACTGCGTGAGATCGTCATAGATGGCATGGTGTGTCAGCTGGGCTTCCAGCGCCTTTAACTCAGTGATATCGAATATCACACCAATTAGGCCTGCCACCTCACCACGATTGTCGTTAAAACTTGTCTTATGAAAACGCACAAAGACAGAGTCACCTTCACGGGTCTTTATCTGTTTCTCATAGATCTGCACGCCAGGATTGTCGAATAACGCCTGATCGGCGCGTTGGTAGACTTCGGCGAGCTCCTCGTCGAAAAGCTCATAGACACTCTTACCAATTAATTCGTCCCGGGTGAGTTTAATGAAGGATTCAAATGCCTTGTTGCAGCCCAGATAGACGCCTGCCTTATCTTTATAGAAGATAGGCACAGGCAAGGTATCCAATGTCAGTTGCAACAGATAGCTGTCACTGGCCAGACATTGGAGCAGATCTGGATGTAGATTGGGCGCATCATACGGCATATTTAGGGTCTCTTCTTGTTTAAATTGACGTTCCCTGTACCTAACAAGAGTATAGTTGTGTTAACTACGAGTGCTATATTAACAAGTTATCTCGGCGCTGCGGGATTTATCGACTCGTTTTTGTGGTCCTGAATCGTCAAAATAATCACCTTGAGCCGCTTTACTTCGAAAGCGTTAACGATTTGTACAGATATTGAGCGAACAAATCAATTGGCGCGCCTAAATACCTCTTTCAACATAAAAAATGATTGTAAATTGAAAAATGAGCTGCCTACACTGGGCTTAATATTTGTCATATGAGGGCACTCGCCTATGTCAATTTCTCCTCTTGCCAGTGACAAGCTTTATCGTTCTTCTACACTCGCCCTACTCGATCCCAGTATTAAATCGACAAAACAGCTGACGCCGCTAAATGAGATCGTTGGCCAGGAACGGGCCCAACAGGCAGTAGAGTTTGCCATGTCGATGAAAGACAAGGGCTATAACATCTACGCCATCGGCCGAAATGGTCTAGGTAAGCGCACTATGGTGATGCGTTACCTGGACAGGTATGACCCTAACGGTCATCACCAGCTGTTCGACTGGTGTTATGTGGTCAACTTTGACGATGCCCGAACCCCTAAGGTGCTCAAGCTACCTAGAGGTCAGGCCCAGGCCTTCAAGGCAGACATCGAAAACTTGATGAAACGTCTGGTCAAGGCCCTCCCCTTAGCCTTTGACAACGAGCTCTACTATTCACGGGCCGAAAAGCTAAAGGCGCAGTTGGCCGACAAGCAGGAGTCGGCACTGGGTCAGATCACCAAAGAGGCCGCCGCTAAGCAGATCAGCCTGTCTATCAACCCTCAGGGCAGCTACGAGCTAGTCGCCATGAATGGCGAGGAGCCTCACACCGAGTCGAGCTTTGCCGAGCTTAGCGCTAAGGAACAGGCCAGACTCGAGAAAAACATCGGTTCATTAGAGTCTAAGCTGCGTGAGGTGGTGCGTAAGTTCACCGCCTGGGAAGAGAGCTACTCGGATAAACAGCAGAAGCATGACGAGCAGGTAGCCCAGGAAGTGTTAGTGCATCTGCTTGAACCTTTGAAGGAAAGTTATGCTCAATATCCCGAGGTGAAGGCTCACCTTAATGAGATGCATAAAGATATCTTAGATAATCTGGATATCTTCCTCGAGCAAAATGAAGAGCAAATCGCCCTCTCCTACGCCTCATTGGCCAAGAAGATGCCGCGGCGCTACCAGGTCAATGTACTGGTTAACCATGGCGATATCCCCATGCCGATTGTGATTGAGGAGAGTCCCAACTATCACAACATCTTCGGCTATATCGAAAACGCGACCTATAAGGGCACCATCTTTTCCGATTTCTCCCTGATCCGCCCTGGTAGCCTGCATAAGGCCAACGGCGGAGTGTTGATGATCGACGCCATCAAGGTATTGGAACAGCCCTATGTGTGGGACGGTCTGAAGCGCGCGCTTCGCTCACGAAAACTCAGCCTGAGCTCCCTCGAGCGCGAGGTGACGTTGTCGGGCACCATCTCGCTGGACCCTGAGGCCATCCCATTAGATGTGAAGATTATTCTTTTTGGTGATTACCAGACCTACCAGTTATTGCAGCACTATGACCCTGAATTTAAAGAGCTATTTCGAGTCACCGCCGATTTTGAAGATGAGATGCCACGTACCGATGCCTCCGAGGTGCAGTACGCGAAATTTATCTCCAGTATCGTCGTGGGCAACAAGATGCTGCACTGTGACCGCGGCGCGATAAAACGTATCATAGAGTTCAGCGCGCGCCAGGCCGATGCCCAAAACAAGTTGTCGCTACATTCGGCGGATATCGCCAACTTGCTGCGTGAATCTAACTATGTGGCCCGCACCAGTAAGTCGAACATGATACGCGCCGGCCATGTGGAGCAGGCGCTGCATAACCATGAACTCAGGGTCTGTCGTCTGCGCGACTATGTGATGCAGAGCTTTATCAACGGCACAACCCTCATCGATACCCAAGACAGTGTGGTGGGTCAGATCAACGCTTTGTCTGTGGTGGCGACATCGGATCATCAATTTGGCGCCCCGAGTCGTATCACCGCCAGCGTTTCTCTCGGTGAAGGCGCCGTATTTGATATCGAGCGCAAGGTAGAACTCGGCGGTCAGATCCACTCAAAAGGCGTGATGATTTTAACCGCTTATCTTGCGACTATCTTCGGCCAGACGGATAAGATCCCGCTAACCACACACCTCACCTTCGAACAAAACTATTCGGGTGTCGACGGTGATAGCGCCTCGATGGCAGAGCTGTGCGCCATCGTCTCCGCCTTTGCCAAGGTGCCACTGCGCCAGGATGTCGCCATCACAGGTTCGATGAATCAATTTGGTCAGGCGCAGCCCATAGGCGGGGTTAACGAGAAGATTGAAGGCTTCTTCGATGTTTGTAAGATCAAGGGACGCCATAAGGGACAAGGGGTCATCATTCCGCGCACTAATGTGCAAAACCTGATGTTAAGAGCGGATATTGTCGATGCCGTGAACAAAGGAGAATTCTCTATCTGGGCTATCGAGCATGTGGATCAGGCAGTTGAGATCTTAACCGGTATTCCAGCCGGGGAACGCGATTTCGAATTCGAAGATTATCCGAAGGAAAGCCTCTATGCCCTGGCCGATGCAAGGTTGCAGAAACTAAGAGACCACGTTAAACGCACGCAAAAGGCTAAGGTTTAAGGATTAAAGACTAAAGGATTAGAATCCAAATCATTAACCAATAAAAAAGCCGGTACGAGACCGGCTTTTTTTATCTGGGCGATTACCGCTATTAGGCAAAGGCTTCTTGCAGTGGCGGAACCACCTGCTTCTTGCGGCTTAGGACGCCGTCGAGCCAGACACGACCGTTCTCGGTCGCCTTACCGTAGGCGCGCTCGGTTAGATCGGCATCATCGGATACGACCAACATCTCTGAGCCTTCTTTCATGATGTCGGTGAGTAGCAGCAGTACGCTGTGGCGATTGCCTTCGGCCTTAAGCGCCGCGATATCGGCTTCAAGTTCAGCCTTAACCTGATCAAAAACAGACAGGTCGATCACTTCTAGTTGGCCAATACCAACCAGGTTACCGTTCATGTTGAAGTCTTTAAAGTCGCGCATCACAAGATCGCGAACCGGCGTGCCTTCTACAGCCGACTTAACCTTGAACATCTCCATACCCAGCGCCTTGTAGTCTTCGATACCCGCGATTTCCGCCAGGGCCTCGACACACTTGATATCGGCCGTGGTACAAGTTGGCGACTTGAAGATCACTGTATCGCTCAGGATGGCACACATCATGATGCCGGCGATGTTTTTTGGGATCTCGACGTTGTAGAAGTCGTACATCATCTTGATCACTGTGTTACTGCAACCCACAGGGCGGATCCAACACTCAAGCGGTGTAGAAGTCGTCAGGTCACCTAGCTTATGGTGATCGACGATACCGACAATGGTCGCCTCGGCGATATCATCAGGCGCCTGAGTCAGCTCGGAGTGATCGACGATATAAACCTGCTCACCGGCGTAGTGCTCTTTATACAGCGGGGCTTCAAAACCAAAGCGTTCCAGGATAAAGGCGGTTTCTGGTGATGGCTCACCCAGGCGAGCGGCAATGGCCTCTTCGCCGATTTGGTTCTTCAGGTAAGCCAGTGCAATCGCACCACAAATTGAATCTGAATCTGGGATCTTATGACCCACAACGTACATTGGCATAATTAACTCTCACAGTAAATTTTGCGGCATTTTACCAAAAGGAAAATCAATTTACATTACTCCCCTGCCTTTAATTGGTTAGACGCTAGTCTAATGCTGGGGTTCAAGATAAATGGTACGCCCCAATAGGGGCTAAATAAACGCTAATATGGATAGCCTAGCGGAAAATGCCTTTTATCTTAGGTTTATCGGCTAGATAAGGTGCTAGACCTTGGTGCCCATAAGCTAGCTTGCGTTAAACCGCCATGCTGTATAACACCACCTCAACCTCGCCTTCCGGGGTGTCGACGCTAGTGTTTTTAATATACTCCATGCCGAGTTTGGTCATGATGTTTATCGAGCCTTTGTTGGCCGGATCGGCGATGGCGCTGAAATGGGTAATGGGCTTTTCGATGACACTTGCATGTACAACTAGCGCCTTGCAGACGGCTTTGGCAGCTTCTGTGGCATAGCCCTTGCCCCAACTGGCCTGGGTGAAGCGCCAACCTACCTCGAGATCCGAATGCTTTGGCTCATCGGTATAGAAATCCATCGGCCGTACCAGGATCCAGCCGATAAAGGTATCGCCAAGGTCCGATTCGCTGGCTAACGTATTAACTTTCCAGAGGCCCCATCCGGTGTCGCTATTGGAAAAGCCTTTGATACGAGGGATAAAATAGTCCTCAATTTCTGCCATGGTCGATGGCTTGCCGCCATTGATGTAGCGCATCACCTCTGGATCTTGGTTGAGGTCAAATAATAGCTGCGCATCTTCTTCGGTGACCGGCTCATAGCGTAAACGCTCACTATTTTCGATTTGCATGGGACTCCTTGTTATTATTGCTTTTCATCTTAGTCAGCTAACTATGATAGCCACTTTTGAATAGCGCCAGCAAGGTCGCTGCGCAATGAAGGGAAAATAAACGAGGTGGGTCGATAATGGCGCATCCATGCGCCGGGGGGCATTTTAATCGGCTGTAGACTAGAAGTCGTAACGGAAACCTAAGCTCACGACGGTGTCATCAAAGTCTTCATACTGCTTCACATCAAATTGACCGATTTCAGTGTGGATACGAGCAGATTTAGATAAACGGTACTCTGCGCCAACTGCCCACTGAGACACCTCAGGTACAGCAGCAACTGACTCGCCGAGTACATCATATACGCGAGCCGCAATTTTTCCCGTACTCGAATCATCGCTACCGTATTGAGCCTTCAACAATAGTTGTTCAATCTGATACGTTGCACTTACGATGTAACCGACACCATCACGCTCTTGATAATGTGTTTTAGTCGGGTTAACGAGTTCAGTTTGCTGAATTATGGTGCCTAGCTTTACGTTATCGAATTTCACATGGCCGACTAAACGAGTGGCTTTAATGTCTTCGATGCCATCGGAATAGGCAACGCCAAGATAAAAGTTACTCGTTTTAAAGAACTTATCTGCATAGGTCACAGCGATTTGATAGTTACCGTTATCTTTACGCAGATCAGAGTCGTTAAAGTAGTTGTCTTCCATCAGGTAACTCACACCCAATTGTAGCTTGTTCCACTTAGGGCTCTTGTATTCCAATGAGTCACCATGGCGCTTATCGCCAGGCATTAGCCGATCATGCTTTAGGCTATAGTTATCAAAGGCATCGGCAAACCCCTTACTCATTTTAAATACGGGATCGATGCGCCCAACCGCTAGTTGCCCCATGCTTGAATGTTTAAAGCCGATAAAGGTTGGACGGGCAGAAAATGGCTTACTCGCTTTATCTTGCTGCGCACCGTTCACCCCAACCTCAATTTTGTAAAATAGTGACCAGTCTGTGGTTAGCGCGGTCTGCCCTTTTACCCCGATACGGCTGAAGTTGTTTTCGAGAATAGTCCCGCTTTTGCCGCTATGGGTCGCGCTACCGCTGTCGGAATGTGTTACCGAATAATCGAGTCGGCCATAAAAATCGACAAGTTCTTCGGCCATGACTTGAGGGCCGACAAACAGGCTCGTCGCCAATAATGTAAGTGGGAAAGTTTTCATAATCATCATCTCTTTTAGGGTTAGTGTTGTTATTTAGCTGCTGGATGCTTGTGCTCAGCGATCACACCATCTAGACGCATCTTTTTATAGAGTTGCTCGGCCTGGTTAAGGTAGATATCCCAAGAGCTAGAGCGTTTGGTGAATCCCGTCGCCGCATAGTTTCCGCTATCTCCAGTCGCCGGCAGGTCATTGATGTCAAATAGCGAACCTCCGGCTTGTAGGTGCGCATTTAACGCATCGATCATCACGTTAAAACCTATGCGTGCAGGCTCTGAATAGTTGATAGAGTCGTACTTCGACTGGCGATAGAATTTCTTCAGTGAAGCATCCTGAATCTGTGCCTTCTCATCTGCGAAGATCTCGTCAAAATGGGCCTTAATGATCTGCTTTGAGGCTGGGTCTACCACTAGGCGCAACATCGCCGTGATACCAGTCCAGCGGCCTTTTTCGTTAACGAGTTTTTCAGCAAGTTGATAAAATTTCAGCCTAGTGCCTTCGCCATGAATCTTGTGATGGATCTTTGCCGTCAGTGGGATCATCGACTGTTGAATGCTGTTAGAGGCACCGGCAACGACGTCGATTCCTAAATATTTGAGTCGATTAGGTTCTTTTAACTTGTTGGCTAACTTAGGATCATGATTAGGATTGGGTTCGAAGGTTAATTTATCTTGTTCAACCATGAGCTTTTCCATGGTCAAGGCAGACTGTACCCAGGCAGTGCCCTTCTTCTTTCCCATCGAAAAGTTATATTCAGACATGCGTTTAGGGACGTCTTGATACAGGCGCGTGTAATAGTTTGGTCGGCCGCTCTCGTTGAACTCAGCCAAAATAACGTCGTTTCTATCCTGGCTGTTGGTCACTATGGTCATGCTACCCATGTGACCCTGACGGAATCTCGCCTCCTCGTAGTAATAATCTCCTACTAGCAGACCTAGCTTAGGCTGAATAGACCACTTGAGCTTGAAATCGTCGCCTTGCTCCTCTTTCGCTCCAACGGCCACATATTCGGGTTGCACACTGCTAGCGCGGGGCAGATCATTGACCGCTTTTAGAATGCCGTTGGAGGAGTAAGTGGCGCCTGATACCGCATCTATGCCTTCATGGCCATTGTTGGCAACAATCCTCGGCAGTAGACGCTCCGCATTTAGATAGAGTGACTCTGTCTCCTTGTGAGACTTGGTCTTGATATCGACTATCTTGCCCTGATCGACCTTAACCTCTAATACGATTTGGCTTTTCTTTCCTTTGGCCTGAACCAGATGAGTGCCGTCAACGTATTTGCCTTGAGTAAGTGAAGAGGCACAGCCAAGGGCAGATAATGTTGCCAACCCAATACTCGATACTATGATTGTTTTTTTTAATTTATTGGACATTGCCATTGTTAATTACCTTTACTGCGAGAAATTACTTGCAAGCATAAGTAATCTAAATTTGGCAACAACTACGGAAAACCGCAGGTTTAAATCTTATTGTTTGTTATTTTGATCTGCTTAACAAAAACAAACATCCTGTTTATATTTCACAGTAAGACATGGTTTATATTGATCATCTGAATTATTTAAAGAGTTTAATGTGAATGATAAAGCCAGCGCTGCTCGCCAATATTTTTATAATAGCCTGTTTGACGGCTACATCCATTTTTGCCGCAAGTGACGAGGATGTATTCAAACTGGCGAAAGACAAATACTCGTCAGAAATATTAGATAGTTACTACAGCTGTGAAGATAATGCGGTGATCACCTTAGATAACCAGACCGCAAGCCTGACGACATTAAAGTATTTTGGCACCTCTATCACCATCAGCCTTTATCAAGCACCAACTGAGCAGACTCGGGCGAGCCTATGTCGAGCGCTTTCGGTGATCCAGGAGTATCACTATCTCGCATCGGATTATTCTACCTATCCCCATGTCACCAACGTTAAAAGCGTCAATGAGGCACCAGGACAGAGTCATGATATCGACCCTCAATTGACGGCGTTAATCGCATCGGCCATCGATTGGCATGAACAGAGTCGAGGGCGGTTTAACATCGCGCTGTCGCCGGTGATCGCCTTGTGGCGAGCGCAAAGGTTTGCGTGCGAGAAACAAAAGGATAACTGCTCAATTCCCGATGAAAGGGCACTAAAACAAGCCGCAGAGCATATCGATGTCGATAAGATCCACCTGGACAGGCGGGCCAACAAGATCCGGTTGGCCGAAGGGATGAGCATAGATCTCGGCGGCATCGCCAAGGGCTGGATGGTAGAGAAGCTCTATGATCAGCTCATACGCGATGGCATGAGCCGGTTCGTTATCAATGCTGGCGGTAACATACGCCACTATGGCCTACACCCAAGCGGGCGCTATTTTAATATCGCTATCGAAGATCCCATCTGTAGGCAGAATCACTATCGCTCATCCAAATGCCAGTCTGAACAAGGCCGTTATCACGAGGTCATCGCTGGCAGCGACTTAACAGTCGTCAGCAGTGGTAACTACTTAAAGTACTTTATGGTCGATGGAAAGAAGTACCATCATATCATAGACCCTAAAACCCTCTACCCAGAGACCGAAGGCATATCTGTGACCGTTATTTTAAGCGACAATCAAATATATGCCGACGTGATATCAACCATGTTGTTCTTAATGCCTGTCGACGAGGGGCTTGAGTATGTTAATAGTCACCCATGGATCGAGGCGATATGGTATATCAATGCTAAAGGAGAAAAAATAAAATCTACCGGCTTTAATCAATATACAGAAAAATTGGAATAAAATAGCCAGGAAAACAGTAGAAGAAAATAGTGAGAAAAATAACGATACAAATAACAAGGCTAATATAAAATACACCATGTAATACATTGGCGGCCATTAATTATTCGCAAGAGTTATCAATATTGATATAGCGGTTTTCCGCAATATATGCTCAGATGTGAAACGGATCACTGAGAAGCACTAAAACATTAAGGTATTTCGTCATCATAGGTCATAATTAGTCTAGAGATAATCAATTGATGCCCCTATGACATCTATTTGCGACAGACAGAGAGCTATCGCTAGAAAAAGCGATAGCCGATATTGGTATCAGCACCCAAACGAAGGTGCAGCTAAGCTATCGGCGCTTAAGTACTTAAAGCGCGCCCAGCTCTTAAGGTTAAGGCACATAAGGCACTTATGGAAAGTATCGATACAGCTGCTCCCCCCCTTGTGTAGAGGCCTGTTTATAGGTCTATTTGTAGCTCTGGTAGCAAGCCCGGTACCAAGTGCATTGGCTAACAGTGATTCGAATCAAGCTGCAACCTTAACGTCTCGCTCATACACAGTGGGCGCGCTTGCCTTTGCGGCACCCGAGATAGTGTATCAGCGCTGGGCACCTACCCTGGCGAGGGTCACAAAGGAGACCGGCATTGAGCTGGAACTTGTCCCCCTCAGACCTGATGAGCTGGTTGAACGTGTCTCCAATAGCAGCCTAGATTTTATCATAGGCAATGCACTCATCACCGTGGCCTTTAAGAAGGACTATGGCGTCAGCCACCTGTTGACTCTGGTACCGCTAAATCATGCTAATCCAGAGCAGGCCGTTGGCACAGCTCTGATTTCGAGAAGCTCACTGGAAATTAATACCTTAAGCGATCTTGAAGGCTTGAGAGTCGTTTCCTCAGACCCAAACGCTTTTGGTGGTTTTCAAATCATAGCCGGAGAAATGATCACGGCGGGCATCGATCCACTTAACGATCTGAGACAACTTGAGTTTGTCGGCTTTCCACAGGAGAAATTACTCGACTTTCTGCGAGAAGATCGCGCCGATGTGGCCATACTCCCCAGCTGCGTGCTTGAATCCGCCATCGCCCAAGGCAAGTTGACCCGCGGTGAGTTGCATGTGCTTCTGCCGCAGTTTCATCCGGGCTTTAGCTGCCAAGCCTCTAGCAGCCTTTATCCTGGCTATGCCTTCTCTAAATTAGGCAAGACAGATCATGACGTCGCGCGGCAAATTGTGCGGGCCTTACTCGACATTGAGTCCCAAGATCAGCAGGCAATACTCGGGCGTTATCACACTTGGTCTGTGCCGGTTGACGATAGCCAGGTATTTACCCTGCTCCAGCAACTAGACCGTTGGCCCTTCGTCACCAACTGGCAACGATTGGCCGAGGATGCGATCCCCTGGGCCTTAGTGATAGCCATCATCCTGGCACTTGGCTACCTCCACCACCTTAGGGTTAAACGGCTGGTGAAGAAACGTACCCAGGCGCTAAGTGATGAGATGACACAACATAAAAACACTCAAAAGAGGCTATTCGAGCAGCAACAACAGTTCTATAGGGCGCAAAGAGTGCTGCTAACCGGTGAGATGGCATCTGGCATCGCCCATGAATTGAATCAGCCGCTGGCGGGTATCCGATATCTGGCCCAAGGCAGTATCTACCGGCTCTTAGCGCAGCAAACTGAGCTGCAACACGCTCTCAGTAAGATATTGCAACAGGTCGACCGTGCCCAAAACACCATTAAACGCTTTCGCCAATTTTGCCAGCAACCCAGCGTCTATCAAGACTGTGATCTAAAGGAGCTCATTCAAGATACGCTTAATCTGATGCAACCTGATTTTAAGCGCATCGACTTTAACCCTAAGCTGTTTCTCTGGCCTTTAACCGTGACCCTGGATATCAGCTTAATGCAGCAGGTGTTTGTTAACCTGATCCGCAACGCGTTAGATGCGATGGATGAGACTGACGATCCGCAACTGGCGATAGCCATAACTAACGATAGCGAGAATGCCGTGATAGTCGTGTCCGACAGCGGCATCGGCCTGAGTGAACAGGCATTAGAGCGATTATTTTTCCCCTTCGAGACCTCTAAGGCCAATGGTTTGGGGCTTGGTATGGTGGTTTGCAAACGGATAGTCGAAGAGCATGGCGGCAAGATCCGCG
The DNA here is from genome assembly GCF_000016065.1 of Shewanella loihica PV-4. Classification (NCBI taxonomy): domain Bacteria; kingdom Pseudomonadati; phylum Pseudomonadota; class Gammaproteobacteria; order Alteromonadales; family Shewanellaceae; genus Shewanella; species Shewanella loihica. Next base: position 2,276,331 of record NC_009092.1, on the reverse strand, counting down.
CCTTCAACAACCACGAGGCCTCGAGAACTCAACACTTACCTAAGGAACTTGGCGATGAGTTTCCCAGATTCGCCACAGGGCTCACCTTAGTGATCACTCTGCCTCTTAAGGAAAACGTACATGTGTAATCTCTATCTAGTCGATGACGACCAAGACGTCTTAGATTCTTTAAAGTGGATGCTTGAAGGCATGGGCTACGCCCCCCAAACCTTCACCAATGCAAGCTGCTTCCTAACTCAGGTAGATCTGCATCTGCCCGGGGTCGCTATTTTGGATATTCAGATGCCGGGTGTCGATGGCATAGAGTTACTGCAGCAGATCAAGCAGCAAGACAGCCCGCTGAGTGTCATCATGCTCACCGGCCACGGCACTATCTCGATGGCCGTACAAGCCTTACAACATGGCGCCATCGACTTCTTAGAAAAACCCGCCGATGGCGACAAACTCCAAGCCTTGATGAAAAAGGCTTCATTGATGAGCCTTGACGCCTACCAGCATAAAGAAAAGGCATCGAGTGTGGCACAACGAATCGCTTCGCTGACGCCGAGAGAACAACAAGTCATGCACGCCGTGCTCGCCGGTAAGTTAAACAAGGTCATTGCCGCTGAACTCAACATAGCCCAGCGAACCATTGAGCTCCACCGCCAAAAAGTTATGCAGAAGATGCAGGTGAATAATGTCGCCGAGCTCGCTTATTTGATGGCGATAACTAAACCCTAAGATTGTTTTCGTCTTTTGTATAAATCTGTAGCCAGCGAGTGTATGAAAAACGCCCTATCATTTATGAGGCGGTTAATCCTTAGCCGTTGTAATGGGAAATGGGCGAACCTGGCTTACATCTTTTTCCCGCTTTAGTTAGTATGGCATGGGCGTCAAAGTCATGACATTTATCCATAATTTGACACGACATTGACGTCGCAATAACAACTACTATAAACAATTAGCTTATTCGGGTAGCTTATTCATGTCTTTCAATACGGCCCTGTTGTCATTCGCCGTGTGCTGCTGCGCACTCCTTTTCAATGCCTCGACAATAGCCCAGTCTTATCAACACCTAGGCGAAAGTTTTCAGCAAAATTTTAAGAAGCAGCTCAAGGCTAACAAAGTACCCGGCGGCGCCTTTGTGATAGTCCAGGGCGACAACATAGTTACTCTGGATACCTATGGCAAACGCCATCAAGGCGGTAGCAAGAAGATCAATGCCGATACTGTGTTTCGCCTGGCATCCGTCTCAAAAACCTTTGCCGGGGCGCTGGCGAGTCAACTGGTGCACGAACATAAACTCAGCTGGCAACAACCTATCAATCAATACCTTCCTAACTTTTCCCTGGCGAAGCCTGCCGATAGTCAGGCGATCACCCTGGGCCATGTGATAGGCCAAAGCACAGGCCTGATGCCAAACAGCTACGATAACCTGGTTAATGCCAACGTTAAGTTAAACAAGATCATTCCCAAATTTGCCGAGCTGACCCCCATCTGCCCACCGGGCGTCTGTTACAGCTATCAAAACGTCGCCTTCTCCTTTATCGAGCAGGCGATCGAGCAGGAAAGCGGCCAGCCCTATGAAGAGTTGATCGACAAGCGTATCTTCGTGCCACTTGCCATGGAAACGGCCTCTATCGGCTATGAGGCCTTTACTCATACCAGCAATCGCGCCGAGCCTCATATCAAAACGAAACATGGATTTAAACAGGTTAAGGTGAAACCTAACTATTATCAGCTGGCGCCGGCTGCTGGAGTCAATGCCAGTATCAAGGATATGGCTAAGTGGCTCATGGCTAACATGGGGCATGAACCTAAGGTGCTCTCGCCTCAGGTGCTGGAAGATATCACTACCCCTGGGGTTCGCACCACTAAGGAGCTGCGCCGCCGCGATTGGAAACCCTATCTTGATGATGCTCACTACGGCAAGGGCTGGCGCATCTACCAGTTTAACGGCCATCGGCTGATCTACCACGCCGGTTGGGTCGCAGGTTATGTGACCGAAGTGGCCTACTCGCCAGAGCTGGATATTGGGATCGCCATCTTGCTCAACGGTGAGTCACGGGTTATCAGCGCCCTCGGCGCAGAATTTTGGCAGCAGGTGTTCGCCACTAAGCAAAGTTAGTGGCTAAGGTGGACTGAGGTTAAAACATACTCCTCTATTCGGCCCAATATGACTTAACATGGTTCGTGCGTTACCCATTAATAACAATAAGGAAAACCTATGATGTCGCAATGCCATTATGATGATACTCAGCAAGGAGCATCTTTGTCCCCGCTGGCCCTAACCAAACCTTTGAGCACTCTTGCACTGGCCTTGGTGGTAATACTGCCAAGCTTTCTCAAGCTCAAGCCGAAATCCAAGCAGAGACCCAGGCTCAGGCCCAAACTCAAGCACCTTGCTACTTGCCAAAGGCTATGTGGACGTCGCTAAGGGAAAGACTATCGAAGATGTAGCCATAGTGGTTCGCGGCAATCAGATAGTCTCGGTCGGCCATCAAGACAGTGTGGCTAAGCTAGGTAGTGTGGCTATGCAAGGCAATTATCGAGTGGTCGACCTTAAGGACAAATATCTGCTACCTGGGGTCATGGATATGCATGTGCATCTCTCCAGCGACGCCGAAGATAACTTTCTCGAATCGATGAATTACTCCATTCCGAGACAGACGGTGAAGGCGGTCAAGAATGCCCGCAGCACCCTGATGGCAGGTTTTACCACGGTGCGGGACCTAGGTGCCTCTGGTTACTCGGTTATCGCAACGCGCGATGCCATCAAAGCGGGTGAGATCCCCGGGCCTCGCATCTGGGCCGTTGGTCATGCGCTGAGTATCACTGGCGGCCATTGTGACGATAACTTTGCCGCGCCAGAGGCGCATAGCGTCGCAGCTGGTGTCGCTGATGGCCCCTGGGCCGTCAGGCAGAAGGTGCGCGAAAATATCAAATATGGCGCCAATGCCATTAAGATCTGCGCCACCGGCGGCGTTTTCTCAAAGGGTACCAAGGTTGGCGTGCAGCAATATATCGAGCAAGAACTGGCCGCGGCGGCTGACGAGGCCCATCGCTGCGGTTTAGTTGTTGCCGCCCATGCCCACGGCACCAGCGGCATCAAGGCCGCTATTCGCGCTGGCATAGATAGCATTGAACACTGCAGCTTTATGGATGAGGATGCGATTAAGATGGCAGTTAAAGCTGGAACCTACCTGTCCTGCGATATCTACAATACCGAATATACCCTGGCCTTTGGCGAAGCCAATGGCGTACCCCAGGCCAACATAGAGAAAGAGAAACAGGTCTCTAAGGCCCAGCGTGATAGTTTCAGGCGCGCCACATTAGCCGGGGCCAAGATGGTGTTTGGCTCGGATGCGGCCATCTATCCCCATGGCGACAATGGCAAACAGTTCTCGCGTATGGTTACCTTTGGGATGACGCCAGCCCAGGCGCTGCAGGCCGCGACCGTTAACAGTGCGGCGTTGATCCAGCAAGAAGACACCCTTGGACAGCTCAAGCCTGGCTTCTATGCCGACATCATAGCCGTAGATGGCGATCCGTTAGCGGATATCTCAGTGATGGAACGGGTGAGCTTCGTTATGAAGGATGGTGTGATCTACAAAGATTAGTCCGTAGGGGGCATTTGTCAGTTAGCTAGTTGTCTCAATAGCGAATAAGTCCACAAGTTAAATAGGCAAATGCCCCTACGCGTATCCTTGCTTCTCAGGCTCTGCCTGTAGATACAATAAGCGTGTCAGTAAGAACAATCGAGATAGTAATTGTGAGATGCAAAACACCTATCTCGAACCGTTGAGCTACGCTAACTAACATTCAGGGCTCAAACCTTAGGCGAGCCGTGTAACACTTAGCTCGCCCCAACTCTGGCAAAACGCCCAACGATTTTGTTTACAAAAATAGATGGCCTGATACCTGTTGTAGCTCACGGTATCGAGAGCAATAGACTGATTTGAACTGTTATCAATTTGGCTTGGCGTACCACAGCCCATTAAGAGAAAGAGAAATAGCACGAGTGAGTAGCCGCCCGAAGAGAAACTATGCCCACTTATGCGCAAGTTTCTATGTAGAGGTATATTTAACATAGCTACTCCTTATTTTGTTTGATGCTACACCCCGTTGCGCAAAAGCCAATATCGAAGAACCTCGACTCAAACATGCCAACCTCTGGCATAGCCCCTTATTTCACTATATGAGAATATTCCCCTCGGCGCAAAAATCAGACAAGCTTGTGACTTTAAGGCTCTACTTTAACGTTTACTTTAAAGTCTTTAGGAAAGCGGCTTTCAAACTGTCGAGTGGCGCCAGATCTTTAGGGCTCTTGCGGCTGCGGCTATAGAGGGATGATTCGATAAACAGCGAGAACCAGGCCGACAGACTGGCTGCATTCTTGGGCTCTGCGGCAGCGCTAAGTACTAAACTCGCCACCTCGGCGGTACCGAGCTGAAAATCACGACTTCCCTTACGTAGGCCATATCGCGCCGCGGCGTCCGGTGCAAACGACAGCATGGGCAGATGGTGCAGATATTCACTCTTGTTAAACATCTTGATCGCCTCACGCCAGCTGCCATCGAGCAGCACAAACAGCGGGCGTTTGGTTTCCGAGGCTAAGCGCGTTTTCAGCGCTACATCGGGCACCACTGCTTGAGATGGCATGGCATATTCGCTGGGGAAAACCAGATAAGGTTGATATTCGGAAGATTCGAGTAGTGCCATGAGCTTGCGATTAGTTCGGGTACGATCCCAGATATAGGCATGGGTATCGGGGATAAGATCGGCAATTAAGCGCCCGGAATTACTGGGTTTTAACACCTCATCGTCATACATCACCAGCAAAAAACTAACCTCGGATTGCAACTGCGCGCGGGTATCGCAGGTGCAGTAGCGCTGAGCCAGCAGGCAGGCCTCACAGCGCTCAAGGTTTTTCCCCCGGGCATTATAGGGCCGGGTAGAGATCGCCTTTCGATATTGGTAGCGCTGATGTACAGCATGGGGAGGAAGTGTCATTGGATAACCTATTAAAAACTTGGGGCTTACTCTTCATGGCTTGCCTGATTAAGTATAACCCGGTCAACACCATTTAAATCTCATTCATAAAAAAGGCGAACCATGATGTTCGCCTGTTTTTATGCTAACTCATTATCTGTGCGCGACGACAACGATTCGCCTTCATGTTTTACAAGATACGGCGTAGCAGGAAATCGGCGCGCAGACGTCTGATACGATTCATGATCTTGCGTACCGGCTTAGGATAGTTATTCAGGGTATCTATCTGGCTGTAATGATAGAGACGCTCGGTATGCTCGAGGATGTGCGCCTGTTCCTGTTTGAACTCTTCCGTCCAGGCTTGGGTTTCATCTTGCAGCAATAAACCGTTTTCTAAATCCAGCGCCCAGGCCCTTGGATTCAGGTTAGAGCCAGTGATCAGATGCAGGCGATCATCGGCGCTAATTCCTTTAAGGTGATAGCTGTTGCGATCATGCTTCCACAGATGAATGTTGAGCAGCCCGGCATCAATGGCCCATTGCTGACGCTTGGCAAATTTACGCAGCGACTGCTCGTACATGTAGGGCAAGGCGCCGATAGTCGAAAACTTCTCCTCCGGCGGAATGTAAAAGTCATTAGCCGTCTTGTCGCCAACTACGATGTCGATTCGTTTGCCTTTTCGCAGATGCTTAGCAAGCGCTCTGGAGAGAATATAAGGCGGATTAAAATAGGGCGTGCAGATAAACAGTGAGCGCTGAGACTGGGATACCAGATCGATCACTAGCTTGTTTAGCTTATTCTTCTTGCGCCCTAAACCAACCACAGGAGTGATGCGATTGCCCGTCTTGGTACTCGCAAAACGATATTTGGCCTTAGCCAGACGCTGTTTCAGGCTGCGAACATCATTCTTTTCCGGCAGCTTTTCGGTCGCCCTATCTTGGGTGAGCGAAGTAACGGCTCTGTCACTGGCGATATACTCCATCACCATGTTACGCATGGATTCAGCCAATGGTTTAGATTCGATCACATGGTAACGGTCGAAACGGTATTTCTCGCCCTGGTGCAGATAGATGTTATTCAGGCTGGCACCGCTGTAGATGACAGTGTCATCTATGATGAAACCTTTAAGGTGGAGTACGCCCATAAATTCGCGGGACTTTACCGGTACGCCAAGAATATTGATCGGATGCTCTGCGGCGTTAACCACCTCTTGATACATGAGGTAGTTGCCGCTGTCACCCTTATGGCCGATAAGCCCACGTCTGGCACGATGAAAATCAACCAGAACGGTAATATCCAATTCGGGTCTGGCTGCCTTGGCCGCCATCAGGGCAGCCAACACTTCCCTGCCCGCCTCATCATCTTCAAGATAGAGTGCGGCAAGGGTGATCGCTCGTTTAGCGTTCGCGATCTGTTTGAGTAGTTCGGCTTTAAGCGCCGCAGGCGTTAGCAACCAACGTATGGCGTCGGCGGGTAACGCAATTCCACCTAGCTTATCCAGCAAGGTATCCTCCTTTAAAAATGCTGCCCATCACGGTAGTAGCATTGTGGCGTGAGCGCCATAAACATGATTGAGATATGTTTTGCAGGCGAATAGTGCGCTAATACGGCCTGACGAATGATCTGCTCTACTGCGTGACGAATTTCGGGATCTTTAGGAAACCAGAGCACCTCGACTTGCACGAATGTCGTATCGACCTTGCCGGCTCGATAGCTGACGCTTGGCTCCCAATCTAAGGTGAAGCTCTCAGCCTTGATTTGACAAAGGTTTGCAAGCTCATCGAGTAAGGTCTCACTGATTCGACATACCGCCTCTTGCGGTAAACCGCGCATACGAATGTGTGGCATACTGGTTCCATCCCAAATCTTAAGGGGTAGAAATTACCCATTTACCGGGTTTGGGGCAAGGGTTTTCTGTTGTTGTCAGTCGCACTTGAGACAAAACGGGTTAAAATTAAGCAGAATCAGCGGCTAAAGTGCTAAGTTTTGCATCCTTAGTCTTAATTCTCGTTTAACGCTCCGACATTGGGCGTAAAACACCTTACAATAGGTTTATCTGTCTACGTTTAGGTTCCAGCATGAACAAAACCATTCTTCTTACCTTGGCATTAACCCTGTTAGCCGCATGGGGCATCTTTCATTTTAAGACGCAGCTCGGTTTTCTGGTGTTGCCGCTCTTTATTGTATTAGTGCTATTTGTCACCCTGCGGTTATACCGGTTGATGGAAAAAGATGAGCCTTCAACGGACGATTAGCCCAAACCGAAAACAAGGACCTGTTTCGACGCTTATGTATACAAGATTGACTAGAGGGCTTACCGCCCTTCCCCTTAATTTCCCAAGCTTGCTGACTAAGGCGATTCCGGCTGCCAAGCCTTTCGCCTTGTCTCTAGCTATTGCGGCTTCCTTAATACCTGCAGCAAGCAATGCCAGAGCCGACGCTAATACCAATACCAATTCCAATTCCAATACCAAGCAGCTTGATAGCAAGGGTTATGATAATCAAAGCTATTATGACAACCTCTTGTCGGTGATCGCGCCGCCTCACTCGCAACTGTCTATTTTTGCCCAGGATCTCTCCAATAATGAGATACTGTATCAGCACAACGCCGATACCCTAGTGCTGCCTGCCAGTACGCAAAAATTACTCACGGCCGTCGCCGCTATGCGGGTATTGGGTGAAGAGTTCAGCTTTGCGACCCAATTCTCAACCAAAGGGCGCTTGTCTCACGGTGTGTTGACGGGCGATCTCTATCTTTCCTTTAGTGGCGACCCCACCTTAACCACAGACGATCTACGAGCTATGTTAAAGAGCTTGAAAGATGCTGGCATTCATACCGTTAAAGGGAACCTCTTGCTCGTGGGGCAAGCCAAGGAGCAGACGCGCGCCCCTGGCTGGGTGTGGGACGATCTTGGGATTTGCTACGCCGCGCCGGTTTCCAGCTTTATCGTCAATCAAAATTGCGTCAAGGGCCAGTTAAAGCCAAAGCTTGCAAGCAGCGCCAGCCAACTCAACTTTCCGCGATATCTGCCCATCAAGGTGTCGACAACCGCGGTATTTGATAAGACGCAGCAAGAGCCCTTCTGTGAACTCAACTTAGCTAGGCTGCCGGATAATCATTACCACATCAGTGGCTGTTATCCGGGTGATAAGCCGCTTAATCTAGCTATCGCCGTGGATGACCCAGCGCTCTACGCCAAAGAGATGCTAACGCGCATGTTAAAGAGCGCCCACATCAAAATGAGCGGACAAGTGGCTATTGCACACAGAACGCCGATTGGCCTTAAGCCCTTAGTGACCCACAAATCGGAAGGACTCGAGGCGCTCCTTCGTACCATGCTGCTCGATTCAGATAACTTGATTGCCGATAGCCTGTTTAAAGCCGTAGGCGCTCACTATTACAAGGTGGCAGAAAACTTTCATGCAGGTGCCAGGGCCGTTAAGGCGATACTCGAGGCGGACGGGATAGATCTCAGCCACTCGCAGATCATCGATGGCTCGGGCCTTTCTCGCTATAACCTTATCTCGGCCCGGCAACTGGCCGAGGTCCTGGGCCTGATGGCGAAGGATGAAAAATTACGCCCCCTCATTGAGCTGCTGCCGGTCGCCGGGGTTAGCGGTACCCTCAACTATAAGCGCGGCTTTCATCAAGCTCCCTTGATGAATAAGGTCTCGGCCAAGACGGGATCGATGCAGGGCGTCGATAACTTGGCAGGTTACCTTTCACTCGACGCAAGTCACCAAATACTCTTCGTGGTCATGGAAAATGGCCAGAGCCAGAAGAGTAAGAAACAAAGCCCTGCGCCCTTTAGCGCCCTCTTCCTGCAAAGCCTGCTGGATAATCAAGGGCAGATAGTCAAAAGCCAAGGCAATGAGGACGTGGATAAGAAGAACAACCCAAAAACGCTCAGTGCGCAATAACATGCACTTAGTAAAATATGCTTAGTAACATGCGCTTAGTAAAATAGGTGAAATAAAAACGCCCGGGCCTATGGAACCGGGCGTTTTCGTTTTATTAAATCTAGCTGCTAAAACAGCTCTTCTGCCATCGCCATCACGCTGGCATCACCCGCGTTGACCTGCGCCAGATGGTAGTCGACCTTAGGCAGTAGCTTGGCCAGATAGAAATCGGCCAGCTGTTGTTTCGCCGTGCTAAAGCTTGCATCTTGGTGATCGGCAGCCCTATCGGCCATCAGTAACCAGAAATAGCCATAGATCAGATGACCAAAGGCATCGAGGAAATCGACGGCGCAGGCGTTGATCAAGGCCGGATTGCTTAGCTTATTGGCGTTGATATATTCACCGCTTGCGAGTAAGGCGTCGAAACGCGATGTGATAAGCGCCTTTTGCGCATCCGTAACATGGGTCATGGCTGCCAGCCGACTCTGGCACTCACCAACAAATTCAGTCAATGTACGCAGATCGTCTCCTGTGGTCTTTCTACCCAGGAAATCGACGGCTTGAATGCCGTTTGTACCCTCATAGATCTGCGCGATGCGGGTGTCACGAACCAGTTGCTCGATACCTGTCTCGCGAATATAGCCGTGACCACCAAACACCTGCTGCGCCATTACGGCGGCATCCAGGCCTCTGTCACTCAAGAACGCCTTGGCAACCGGAGTCAGCAGGCCGACATAACGCGCTGCCTTCTCCTGCACCTCTCCCTCAGCGTGTTTAGCGAGATCCAGTTGCTGACCGGTAAACACCGACAGCGCGCGTCCCGCTTCGGTATAACAGCGTATGGTCATTAGCATGCGGCGCACGTCACCGTGTACCAAGATAGGGTCGCTGGCATTGTCGCTGCCACCTGCGGCCTGGCCCTGCAGACGCTCCTTGGCATAGTCGCTAGCCATCTGGTAGGCCGCCTGAGAAGTGCCTAGGCCCTGAATACCAATTGCCAGACGCTCATAGTTCATCATGGTGAACATGCACACTAAGCCGCGGTTCGCCTTACCGATGAGATAACCCTGAGCATCGTCGAAGTTCATCACACAGGTCGCCGAGCCCTTAAGCCCCATCTTGTGCTCGATTGAGCCTACGGTAACGCCGTTGGTTTCGCCCAGCTCACCGTTATCATCTACCTTGATCTTAGGCACTAAGAAGAGTGAGATACCGTTCGAGTCCGGCAGTTTTGCCAGTACCAGGTGAATAACGTTTTCGGTGAGGTCATGGTCGCCGCCAGTAATGAAAATCTTACTGCCAGAGATAAGATAGCTGCCATCATCCTGCGGTATCGCCTTGGTGCGGATGTTACGCAGATCCGATCCCGCCTGTGGCTCTGTCATGTCCATGGCGCCGGCCCATTGACCCGAATAGAGGTTAGGCAGGTACTTCTCTTTTAGCTCGTCACTGCCGTGGGCATTGATACAGAGGGCTGCACCCGCGGTGAGTGAACCATACAAGGTAAAGGCGTTACAGGCGCTATAGGCCATCTCATCGACTAGCACGCCAAGCATCTTAGGCATGCCCATGCCGCCAAACTCAGGATCGCCGCATAGCCCTACCCAACCGCCTTCGGCATATTGGTCATAAACCTCACGATAGCCATCGGGTGTGATCACCTTAGCATCTTCAAAGCTTACGCCTTGCTCATCACCGGGACGGTTAATAGGATGGATAAGATCCCGTGAGATCTTCTCTGCTTCATCGAGGATCGCCGTTGCCGTATCCATATCGACGGTCTCGGCCAAGGCCGCTAGTTCACCCCAAGTTTGTGGAGCATCGAACACGCGCTCCAACAGAAATTTCATGTCGGCCAATGGCGCCTGGTATGGATTCATCTCGCCTCTCTCAAACGTAAGATTAAAACAGTCGTTTTAATCTATCTCAGTTACGGCTGAGAATAAAGCCCTTTAGTCAAATATTGTCCGCCATCGCAAATAAAAAAGCCCCGCGTAATTTGCGAGGCTTCTTAAGTTACAGCTAGTTACCAAATGAGGGACTTACCACATCAGGTCGTCAGGGATCACATAATCTGCGTATGGGTCGTCTTCTTCCACCACTTGGGTAGCATCTTCTGCCTGCCACAGGTAACCGCACCAGTCGGGCACCAGCAGGTTAACCCGCTCGGCAAGCTTATGGGGCACCAGGTAGCTCACCTCTTCGTGGCGAACTATCCCTAACTGGCCATTAAGAAGTTGGCTCTGCAGTTTTTCGCTCACGTACAGGCTAAAGATCTTAGTGCCTAGCGTATAGTTAAACTTAACTTCGGCATCCTTTGGCGGCTCGATGGCGCAGCGCTTAAATTCGGTGATTAGCCCGCGCACCTGGCCCTTCTCCATCGCCTCGGCGAAGCGTTGCTCGTTTAGCGCCTTATCCTTATCGATCTGCGCCTGTTTCTTTGCTGCGATCTCTTGTTTCAAGGCCTCTGAGCCATCATCGACTTTAGCTTTACGATCGCGACGCTTCTGGGTCTTGGCATCGCGAACCTTCTGTTTGCTGACCAGGCCAGCTTTGAGCAACTGCTCTTGAAATGGGTTTGCCATCTTTCTTCTCACTCATAGGGCAACACTATCTGCGCTACCTAATTCTCTTTCGGTTGTTGGGCCATTTTGCCTAATTGACTCATGGCCATGCTGGCACCACCGAGGGACCAACCGCCGTCTACTGGCAACACGGTGCCGGTAATGTAACTGGCCATTTCTGATGCAATAAACATCACCGCGTTGGCAATATCATCCGTGCTGCCGTTTCGCTTAAGAGGCACGCTTTGGGCAACGGCCTGCTGCAGTGCATCGCTGGGGGCCAGGCGGCTGAAACCTTCTGTGCCGCTGATGGGACCGGGCACTATAGAGTTAACCCTGATCCCCTCAATGCCCCACTCGAGTGCCAGACTCTTGGTCAACATGTCGACCCCGGCCTTGGCCGCGCTTACATGGGACTGCATCGGCATGGCGATATAGGCCTGAGGCGCCGAGATCTGTACTATGGCGCCGCCGGGGCGACGCATCAAGGGATAGGCCTGCTTGAGCACCTGAAAACTGCCGAGCAGATCGATATCCATCACCGACTTGAAACCGTTTTCGGAAAGCTCCGCCGCTGTCGCCGGGAAATTTCCGGCCGCGCCACTGACCAGCACATCCAATTGGCCATAAGCATCGGCTATCTGCTTAAAACCAGTCTTAAGCGCCTCTAGATCCCGAACATCGAAGGCGACGCCAAGCATCTTACCTTGACCATTAATCTCGCGCAGCGCCTCTACGGCCGCATCAACCTTTTCCTGACGTCGGCTGGCCACGGCAACGTTAGCACCCGCCTTGGCAAAAGCCTTGGCGATACCCAGGTTAATGCCACTGGTACCGCCCACTACAAAGACGTTTTTCCCTTGATAATCGAACATCTTCTTTCCCTGTCTAATAAAACCTTAAGAGTTAAATTAGGAGGCTCGAAGTGTCAGGTCAAGCTATTTAAGCGATGCATGGATCTCGGTCAATGCCGCGAGTGGATTAGCCGCCTTGGTGATAGGACGGCCAATCACCAGGTAATCGGAACCCGCTGCCAGCGCCTGCGTCGGCGTCATCACGCGGTGCTGATCCCCCTTGTCGCTGCCGGCTGGGCGAATACCCGGCGTAACCAACTTAAAGTCGGCGCCAAATTCGGCCTTTAGCATGCTGGCTTCCTGGGCCGAACAGACGATACCGTTCAGTCCTGCCTGTTTGGTGAGGCTTGCCAGACGCTTAACATGCTCGGCCGCCGGCACATTGATGCCAAGCAGCTCGAGCTCTTCATCGCTCATTGAGGTTAGTACCGTCACGGCGATCAGCAGCGGGGCCTTGTCGCCATATGGAAGCAGCGCCTCGCGAGCTGCCTGCATCATGGCCAGTCCACCGCTGGCATGCACGTTAGTCATCCACACCCCTAGCTCTGCCGCAGCAGCGACGGCCTTGGCGACTGTGTTCGGAATGTCGTGGAATTTTAGATCCAGGAAAAGGTCAAAGTCGCGACTGTGGATCTCTTTAACCAATTCAGGGCCAAAGAGGGTGAACATCTCTTTGCCTATTTTGAGGCGGCACATATTGGGGTCTAGCTGATCGATGAGCTGCAAAGCTTCGGATTTATTATCGTAATCTAGCGCCACTATAATAGGTTTGTTGCTCATGCTGTTCTCCTGTTGCTTTGCATTTTATTGTCTATTTACTCCCCGTCGAGTCCGCGGATCCGCTTGATGGTGCCCCAACTCTTACAGGAAGGGCAATGCCAGTAGAGGGTGTGGGACGGGAAACCACACTCAATACAGCGGTAACTGGGACGGAATTTTATCTGCTGCTCGACTAGTTCGGCGAGCATGTTCAAACTCTGTTTTGCCTGACCATCTTCGGCGTGTTGGATCTGCATCTTCATCAGATGCTGGAAACTCTTCATGGTCGGATGGCGATAGAGGCCATCGAGAATCAACTTCTCGGCGTCTTGGGTTTCTCCCTGAATGATCATCTGCTGCGCCAGAGTGATGGCCACACTCGCGCCAGCCCCCTGCTCTAACGCTTCGCGTAGCAGTTCACGATAGGCGCCGAGATCCTCGGTCGATTGATAAACTTCTTTGGCGATGGCGAGCGCCTCGGGAAAGAGTTCGATATCGGCATCTTTCAACCGGCAGAGCATCTCCTTGGCGCGGCCAAATTCCTGCTGAGCGAGGAACAGCTTGGCGCTGGTTAACATGGCGCGGCCACATTGGGGATCTTGCTTTATCGCCTGTGCCAGGTGTTTAAGCTTGAGCTCGCTGTCGCTGGCCTCATCGGCAAGCTCACAATAGAGATGGGCCTGCAGGTGTTTGAGCGATTGCTGACGCTTACGCTTGAGGCTCTTGATGATATCTATTGCTTTTTGCCAGTCTTTGGTCACCTGGTAGATGGCGATCAGCTGATCTTCGGCCTCTTCGCTGTGATCTTCCTGGCGAACCAGATTAAGGAAGATCTCCTCGGCTCTGTCGTAGAAGCCGGCGGCCAGATAGTCTTTGCCCAGCTCCATCATGGCGATGTCACGCTGTTCGGTTGTCAGAGTTGGGCGGGCAATCAGGTTTTGGTGAATACGAATCGAGCGGTCTACCTCGCCTCGCTTGCGAAACAAGGAGCCGAGGGAGAGATGGGTATCAATGGTGTCGTCATCCACGTCCAGCATGGAGATAAAGAGATCGACTGCCTTATCCGATTCATTAGACAGAAGGAAATTAAGGCCGGTAAAGTAATCGCGGCTTAACTGCTTACGTTTACTATTCTGCTTATGCCTGATACTACGGCGACCCATGTACCAACCGTAACCGGCGGCAATGGGTAACAACAGAAACAGAATCTCTAACATACTAAGCGTTTACTTCCTTCGCTTGATGTTCGATTTGGGTAGATGGTGGGAGTATCTCAACCGGTAACTTGGCTTCTAACTGCTCTAACTTCTTGTTGGCCTTGCGCAGTTGCAGCCTTACCTTAGTAATATGGTAGATGGCAAACAGCCAGCTAACCAGGAAGCCTGCTAGAAACACCACGCCGAGCACGACAGGCAGTCGATATTCACCCTGAGCGACAAAATAACTGATGGTCACCAGCTGTTCATTGCGTGCACCAAACAATAAAGCCAAGACGAAAAACAGGGCGACAAGCACGGTCGCGATAAATGACTTCACGTTACTCTCCATAAACCCGTGGTGGTGGGTTGATTATCCAAGAAATTTAGCGAACTAGCTAGCCATACCTAGAATTTAGGCATAAAAAAACCTCCTTTCGGAGGCTTTTAAAACAATGTCATTTACGAGTTGATAGCATCAACGCGCTCACGCAGTTCTTTGCCAGGCTTAAAGTGCGGTACATACTTGCCTTCCAGTTCAACTGAAGTGCCGGTCTTAGGATTACGGCCTGTACGTGGTGCACGATAATGAAGGGAAAAACTACCAAAGCCACGGATCTCGATACGGTCACCGCCTTCCAATGTCGTTGCCATCTGCTCCAACATCTCTTTAATAGCGCTTTCTACTTCTTTTGCCGACAGCTGCGACTGCCTAGTGGCAAGTTTTTCGATCAGTTCGGATTTAGTCATCCTGTACCCTCTATAATCAAGCCAAACACAGTCACCTAGCGGGGATGTTACCATCCCCGAACTTCAGGCGAATTATTTGCGAGCCGCTTTGAACGCTTCAGCCATGGCATTGCTCATAGCAACGTCATCTTGCTTGTTCAAGTTAGCCATCGCTTCCTTCTCATCAGCTTCGTCTTTCGCGCGGATAGACAGGCTGATAGAACGGTTCTTGCGATCAACACCCATGAACTTAGATTCAACAGTGTCACCTACTGAGTATACAGTAGATGCATCTTCGATGCGCTCACGAGAGATGTCAGAAACACGTAGGTAACCTTCTACAGTTTCAGCCAACTCGATAGTAACGCCTTTCGCGTCTACTGCAGTAACAGTACCAGTTACGATAGCACCTTTCTTCTTATCTGCAAGATAAGCGTTGAATGGATCGTCTTCAGTCTGCTTAACACCTAGGCTGATACGCTCACGCTCTGGGTCAACTGACAGTACAACTGCGCTGATTTCGTCGCCTTTCTTGTAGTCAGATACAGCTTCTTCGCCAGTACCGTTCCAAGAGATGTCAGACAGGTGAACCAGACCGTCGATGCCGCCGTCTAGACCGATGAAGATACCGAAGTCAGTGATAGACTTGATCTTACCAGTAACCTTGTCGCCTTTCGCGTAACGCTCTGCGAAATCATCCCATGGGTTAGTCTTACATTGCTTCAGACCTAGAGAAATACGACGACGCTCTTCATCGATGTCCAGAACTAGAACTTCAACTTCATCACCTAGGTTAACAACCTTAGATGGGTGGATGTTCTTGTTAGTCCAATCCATTTCAGAAACGTGTACCAGACCTTCAACGCCTTCTTCGATTTCAACGAAGCAGCCGTAGTCAGTTAGGTTAGTTACGCGACCAGTCAACTTAGTGTTTTCTGGGTAGCGCTTGCTGATTTCTAACCATGGGTCTTCGCCAAGTTGCTTAAGACCTAGTGAAACACGAGTGCGCTCACGATCGTACTTAAGTACTTTAACGTTGATTTCGTCACCAACGTTTACGATTTCAGATGGGTGCTTAACGCGCTTCCAAGCCATATCTGTGATATGTAGAAGACCGTCAACGCCACCTAGGTCAACGAATGCACCGTAGTCAGTCAGGTTCTTAACGATACCCTTAACTGCTTGACCTTCTTGTAGGTTTTCAAGTAGCGCATCACGCTCTGCACTGCTTTCAGATTCGATAACAGCACGACGAGAAACAACAACGTTGTTACGCTTCTGGTCTAGCTTGATAACCTTGAATTCTAGTTCTTTGTTTTCTAGGTGAGCAGTGTCGCGAACTGGGCGAACGTCAACTAGAGAACCTGGTAGGAATGCACGGATACCGTTTAGTTCAACGGTGAAACCGCCTTTAACCTTACCATTGATGACACCGATTACAGTTTCAGCATCTTCGTAAGCTTTTTCTAGAACGATCCAAGCTTCGTGGCGCTTAGCTTTCTCACGAGAAAGTTGAGTTTCACCGAAACCATCTTCAACAGAGTCAAGGGCTACGTCAACTTCATCACCAACAGCGATTTCTAGAACGCCTTGTGCGTTTTTGAATTGGTCAGCTGGGATTGGGCTTTCAGACTTAAGGCCAGCGTCAACCAGTACCATACCGTTCTGGATTGATACTACAGTACCACGAACGATAGAACCTGGACGGAACTCAAGTTGTTGAAGGGATTGTTCAAATAGATCAGCAAAAGATTCAGTCATGTTAATTTACTTTAAGTAATAAACCACGGCCCATCCTAGACGTGGAGTCAGATTAATCATTTGTCGCATCCATGTGACAAATCGTAACGACCCAGCTCCCTAGAGAACAAGATCAGGTAATTTTTCTTTGATGTGAGAGAGCGCAAGCTCAACTACTTCATCAATGCCTATGCCAGTCGTATCGATCACCAGCGCATCCTCGGCAGGAACCAGAGGAGCGACCGGGCGATTCATATCACGCTCATCGCGTTCAACGACCTCGGCCAAAAGACGGTCGATATTAACATCGAAGCCCTTGTCCTGCAACTGATTATAGCGCCTTTGGGCCCTTTCCTCAGCTGACGCGGTTAAATAAAGTTTAGCTGGGCTTGTGGGAAAAACGACCGTGCCCATGTCGCGACCATCAGCGATCAAACCTGGAGCCTCGGCAAAGGCGCGCTGACGACGAAGAAGCGCCTCACGAACGCGGGGGAAAGCCGCGACTTTTGAGGCTGCATTCGAGCACTCCTGGCTACGGATGGCGTGGGATACATCCTCGCCTTCCAGGACCACTTTAATGCCATTGCCATTAGCCGTAATGAATTGCACATCTAAATGCGCGGCTAACAGGGCCAGCGAGGCTTCGTTATCTAACTCGACGTTGTGGTGAATTGCCGCGAGGGCCAAGACACGATATATGGCACCGCTATCAAGCAGCTTCCATCCTAAACGCGAAGCAAGTATCTGACTAATAGTGCCTTTACCTGCACCGCTTGGGCCGTCAATAGTGACGATGGGAGCCCGTTGTGACATATGATTCTCCAAATTAAATCTATCTTCCCTAAAGATCCTGAATGTCGTCCACGAAAAAACTGCGCGCGCATTATAAACTAAAAGCAATCATAAAGCGGCAAAAAGTTACGAATTAACATAATTGGATCACTTATTATCGCGGGTCAAAAACACTGACCCGCGGTGAGAGACTGAGGCTACTGGGCAAGCGCCGCAAACTGGGCGAAGTAGTCGGGGAAGGTTTTGGAAGTACAATCAGGATCGTTGATGGTAATGCCACAATCGGCAAAGGCCATCAGCGAGAAACACATGGCCATGCGATGATCGTTATAAGTATCGATATCGGCCGTATTTAACTGAGCCGGCGCCGTGACGCGAATATAATCATGGCCCTCTTCTACCTCGGCGCCGACTTTACGCAGTTCGGTGGCCATGGCAGCGAGACGGTCCGTCTCCTTGATGCGCCAGTTATAGATATTACGCAGCGTCGTGGTGCCTGTGGCAAACAGCGCCGCTGTCGCTATGGTCATGGCAGCATCCGGGATGTGGTTCATGTCGAGATCCACCCCATGCAGCGGCGCACTTCTGGCGATGATAAAATCGTCGCCCCACTCTATCTGTGCGCCCATGGCTTCGAGCACCTCGGCAAACTTAACATCCCCTTGAATACTTTTCAGTCCAACGCCGGTGACCTTAACCTCACCGCCCTGAATGGCTCCCGCCGCCAGGAAGTATGAGGCCGATGAGGCGTCGCCTTCAACCAGCACAGTGCCGGGGGAGACATATTTCTGGCCTGCAGGGATCTCAAAGCGCTGATAGTCGTGATTGATAACGGTCACGCCAAACTGCGCCATCAACGCGATAGTGATGTCGATATAAGGTTTGGAGACCAGCTCGCCTTTAATCTTGATATTCACCTGGGCCTTGGCAAGCGGCGTTACCATCAGCAGCGCGGTTAAAAACTGGCTGGAAAGGTCGCCTGCGATCTCAACATCGCCGCCATTGAGTCCGGTGGCATTAATGGTCAGTGGCGGAAAGCCAGGCTGTTTCAGGTAGCGTATATCGGCGCCAAGTGCGTTAAGGGCATCGACCAGATCACCTATGGGACGCTCCTCCATTCGCGGCTCGCCCGTTAAGGTAAATTCGCCGCTGCCTAAGGTCAGCGCAGCACATAAGGGGCGCATCGCCGTACCGGCATTACCCAGAAACAGTGTCTGGGCTGTGTCGCTATTAATCACGCCGCTCAGCCCCTCGACTTCGCAAACCCGGTTATTGTCAGATAATTGATAATTAACCCCGAGCTGCTTGAGGGCAGTAAGCATGTGACGAATGTCGTCAGAATCGAGCAGATTGGTCAGTCGGGTTTTCCCTTCAGCTAAGGTCGCCAATAACAGAGCGCGGTTAGAGATACTCTTAGAACCGGGAATATTCACGGTACCATGAACCTTAGATATGGGATTGAGTCGTAGTTGTTTCATTAATCACTTCTTAATTGGTTGCAGCCAGAATCGACCGCGGATTATTGATACTGTTAGATACTAAAAACTTGCCATCACGACAAAATGGCCATCTGCTCAATAGACCTGAGCCTCGTGGTTATAAAATTACTGATTGAGGCGGACTATTCAACCCTTTTTTACGATTTATGGCCTTTAATGAGTAATTTTCTTTCTTAGCACTTTGCATGCTCACAAAAATTCGCCAAAAGCAGACCAGTCTCCCCCCACTGGCATGAAAATTTGCCAAGTTTAAGTTTCGATAAAATCTCGCATTGCGCTGTAAATTCCGCGCAAAATTAGTTTATCCTAAGGCTACGCACAGCGAAGGCCATTTAGGGCCTGTAACAAGACATAAGGTAGTTGGAGCCATGTTCGAGAATCTTTCCCCTATGCCCGCCGATCCTATCCTAGGGCTAATGACTAAATTCCGTGAAGATCCCCATGCAAACAAGGTGGATCTGGGTGTAGGTGTATACAAGGATGAAGCGGGAAACACCCCGATTTTAGCCTGTGTCAAACGCGCCGAGCAGCACCGTATCGACACAGAGGCAACCAAAGTTTACATTGGCCCAACAGGTTCTCCTGCCTTTAACCAGCTAATGGGCGAATTGGCGTTTGGCCAGGACAACCCTGCGCTGCTAGCCGATCGCATTCGCACTGTATCGACTCCGGGCGGCACGGGCGCCCTGCGCGTCGCGGCCGATTTCATCAAGCGTGTTAACCCAAATAGCGTGATCTGGGTGAGTGACCCGACTTGGGCCAACCACACGGGTCTGTTTGAGGCGGCCGGTATTAAGGTTAAGACCTACCCTTACTATGACTATCAAAACAAGACTCTGAAATTTGACGAGATGCTGGCAGCCCTTTCCCAGATTGGCGCCGACGATGTGGTCTTGTTCCACGCCTGCTGTCACAACCCAAGCGGCATGGACCTCACTAACGAGCAGTGGGATCAGGTGATCGCGCTGACCAAGCAACAGGGGTTCACGCCGCTTATCGACATGGCCTACCAAGGCTTTGGCGATGGTGTCGATGAAGATGCCTACGGCGTGCGCCAGATGGCCGCAAACGTCGATGACATGATCCTGTGTAGCTCTTGCTCGAAAAACTTCGGCCTCTATCGTGAGCGAATCGGCGCCTGTTCTATCGTCGGCAAAGACAGTCATTCGGCCAATGTGGCCTATTCGGTACTGCTCTATGTGGTGCGCTGCATCTACTCTATGCCCCCGGCTCATGGCGCCGCCATCGTCGAGACGATTCTGGGCTCCAGCGAACTTAAACAGCAATGGCTCGATGAGTTGAAGGTCATGCGCGATCGCATTAACGGCAACCGTGCCATGCTGGTCAATAAGCTGATCGAAAAAGGCGTCACCCGAGACTTTAGCTTTATTGCCAAGCAAAAAGGCATGTTCTCCTTCCTGGGCGTTACCCCAGAACAAGTCGCTAAGCTTCAGGCGGATCACAGCATCTATATGGTCGATTCGAGCCGGATCAGCATCGCTGGTATTGGTGAAGGCAATGTGGACTATCTGGCGGAGTCTATCGCTAAGGTGTTGTAATACAGCCTGAAAACTCATAAAAAAAGGGGACCATTTGGTCCCCTTTTTGTTTTTGATTCATTGATTAACAGAGCTTTTTTACGACTCTTTTTACCGTAAAAGCACGTTAAAACTAGGCAACGTGTTTTTCGGCGAAGGCTTTCATGAAGCTCACCAAGGCCTCGACACCCACTAATGGCATGGCGTTGTAGAGGCTGGCGCGCATACCGCCGACACTGCGATGACCCTTTAGCGCTACTAAGCCTGCGGCCTTAGCTTCTGCCAAAAACGGCTCGTTCAACGACTCATCTTTCAGATAGAAGGTCACGTTCATTTTCGAGCGGTTAGCAACCGCGACGCGGTTTTCATAGAAATCGCCGCTGTCGATATAGGCATAGAGCGTCTCGGCCTTACGATCATTGACCTTGGCAACCTCCGCCACCCCACCCTGAGCCTTGAGCCATTTGAAAACTTCGGCAGCCAGATACCAGGCAAAAGTCGGCGGCGTGTTGAACATGGAGTCATGTTTTACGGCCAGGCGATAGTCCATGATAGACGCCTGGGTGAGCTGCGGATACGCAAGTAAGTCGTCGCGAACGATGACAATGCTTAAGCCCGATGGCCCGATATTCTTCTGCGCACCAGCATAGATGAGTCCATAGCGGCTGACATCAATCTCGCGAGACATGATGTTTGAGGACATGTCGGCAACAATCGGCCAAGGCGAATTTATCTCTTCAAAAATTTCGATACCATCTACCGTCTCATTTGGGCAGTAGTGCAGGTAACGATAATCCTGTTTGATTTCGTTAAGATCTGGCACCACGATACGGCTGATACCATTAGTTTTTTCGACAATGTTTAATGTATCTATTTGGGCGTCGCCGGCCAGTTTTTTGGCTTCTTCAACCGCCGCAGATGACCAGCTGCCATCGACCAGATAGAGGGCCTTACCCTGTTCACCCAATAAATTATTCACGACAGCGGCGAACTGTCCGCGACCACCACCATGCATAAAGAGCACATGGTAGTTGCTGGGAATATTCATCAAGTCTCTGATGTCGGCCTCGGCCTGCTCGGTAAGCGCGATAAACTCTTTACTACGATGGCTGATCTCCATCACGGAGACACCCTGCCCGTTCCAATCCAATAACTCCTCTTGTGCTTTTTGCATCACGGGCTGAGGTAACATGGCCGGCCCTGCACAGAAATTATATGTCGCGCTCACTGCTTTCTCCTTTGCTCTTCTTTCAACTGTGTTGCGTCAGATTAAATGCCATTGGCGTATTTTATTATCGGGTTTCACTTGCCGAAACAAAACGAGCGTCCATAAGGACGCCCGTTAATTTCGCTAAACGTTATTCATTTGGCTCAACGTCTGGCTCAGCCTCGGGCGCTTCGCCTTCGACTTGTTGCTCTTCGACAGTATCCGTGATGATAGGGTTGCCCTCTTCGTCAAACTCCTGTTCATCCTGGATCTCATCGATACGCTGCAGTCCCACTACCGTCTCGTCGGTTGCCGTACGGATAATGGTCACACCCTGAGTGTTACGACCAATAGTCGATACACCAGATGCCGGTGTACGAACCAGGGTACCCTTGTCGCTGATCAACATGATCTCGTCGTTTTCGAGTACTTGTACCGCTCCGACGACGGCGCCGTTACGCTCGCTCACCTTGATCGAGACTACACCCTTGGTCGCGCGGCTCTTGGCTGGGTATTCATCCAACTCGGTACGCTTACCATAACCGTTCTCGGTAACGGTCAGGATTGCACCGTCGTTCTTAGGTACGATGAGCGAGACCACGCTCTGGCCATCTTCGAGCTTGATACCGCGAACACCTGTCGCGGTACGACCCATGCCACGAACCTGATCTTCGCTAAAGCGAACGACCTTACCTTCGTTGGAGAAGAGCATCACCTCGTTGTCACCGTTGGTGATGTCGACGCCGATCAGCTGATCGCCATCTTTCAGGTTAACGGCGATGATACCGTTGGCTCTTGGACGAGAGTATTGATCCAGCGAGGTCTTCTTCACGGTGCCGTGAGAGGTCGCCATGATCACATACTTGTCGGCGTCATATTCACGCACCGGCAAGATAGCGGTAATGCGCTCACCTTCCGCCAGCGGCAGCAGGTTGATGATAGGACGACCACGGGCCTGACGGCTTGCCAGCGGCAGTTGGTACACCTTGAGCCAGTACATCTTACCGAAGTCAGAGAAACACAAGATGGTGTCGTGGGTGTTGGCAACTAGCAGTTTCTCGACGAAATCTTCATCTTTCACCTTAGTCGCGGCCTTACCTTTACCACCACGGCGCTGGGCCTGGTAATCGCTCAAAGGCTGATACTTGGCGTAACCCAGATGCGACAGGGTCACGACTACATCTTCTTCGTTGATCAGATCTTCAAGGCTAATGTCGACCGCAGAGGCGTTAAGCTCGGTGCGGCGTTCATCGCCAAACACTTCCAGCACTTCCTGAAGCTCTTCTTTAATCACTTCCATCAGACGCTCAGGGCTGCGGAGGATATATAGCAGGGCTGCGATCAGCTCTAGGAGCTCTTCATATTCGCTTAGGATCTTCTCATGTTCCAGACCGGTCAGCTTGTGCAGACGCAGATCCAGAATCGCCTGAGCCTGTTGCTCAGTCAGATAGTAGAGACCATCACGAATACCGAATTCTGCCGACAGCCACTCTGGACGCGCCGCATCATCACCTGCCTTCTCCAGCATGCCTTGTACATTGCCAAGGGCCCAGCCTTGAGAAACCAGCTTAGTCTTGGCTTCGGCAGGGGTTGGTGACGCCTTGATAAGCGCAATGATAGGATCGATGTTTGCCAGTGCAATCGCCAGTGCTTCAAGGATATGAGCACGTTCGCGAGCCTTACGCAGTTCGAATACGGTACGACGGGTCACCACTTCACGACGGTGAAGGATGAAGCACTCGAGCATCTCTTTAAGGTTAAACAACTTAGGCTGACCATTGGTCAGGGCCACCATGTTGATACCGAAAGAGGTCTGCAGCTGCGTCTGGGCGTAGAGGTTGTTGAGGATCACCTCACCCACTTCGCCACGCTTCACTTCGATAACGATACGCATACCGTCTTTGTCTGACTCGTCGCGTAGGCCGCTGATGCCTTCGATCTTCTTATCTTTTACCAGCTCGGCGATCTTTTCGATCAGACGCGCCTTGTTTACCTGATACGGGATCTCGGTAACGATAATGCGCTCACGACCGTTGTCTTCAGTCTCAACGGTTGCGCGGGCACGCATGACCGCCTTTCCACGACCCGTCTTATAGGCATCTTCGATACCTTTACGGCCGTTGACGATCGCCGCCGTTGGGAAGTCTGGCCCTGGAATATGTTCCATCAACTGCTCGATAGAGAGACTTGGCTCATCGATCAGCGCCAAACAGCCGGAGATCACTTCTGACAGGTTGTGAGGAGGAATGTTGGTCGCCATACCTACGGCGATGCCCGATGAGCCGTTTACCAGCAGGGCCGGAATACGGGTTGGCAATACCGCTGGGATCTGCTCAGTACCATCATAGTTTGGTACATAATCGACGGTTTCTTTCTCTAGATCAGCCAGCAGTTGATGCGCCAGCTTGTCCATACGAATTTCGGTATAACGCATGGCCGCCGCGGCGTCGCCATCGACCGAACCAAAGTTACCCTGACCATCGACAAGGGTGTAGCGCATAGAGAAAGGCTGCGCCATACGAACGATGGTGTCGTAAACCGCAGAGTCACCGTGCGGGTGATATTTACCGATAACGTCACCGACGACACGCGCCGACTTCTTATAAGGTTTGTTCCAATCGTTCTTCAACTCGTTCATCGCGAATAATACGCGGCGATGAACCGGCTTTAGACCGTCACGTACATCGGGTAACGCACGGCCGACGATCACGCTCATGGCGTAATCCAAATATGAATTCTTTAATTCGTCTTCAATATTAATTGGTGTTATAGATGAAGCCAGATCAGTCATAAACTGCTCGATCCCTTGAAATTTAGCCGACAAAATACTGCTTAAAAACCAGGCAATATTTTACCAAGCCTGAAAACGTGATTTGGCATTCTAACACAGATATTTAAAGGCGCTAGACCCTATTGAAATTTCACGCCAAATATCTGTTTACCACCCAAAACCCCGGCTCGTTTTGACCAAGATGAGCGCTTTAACAGCAATCTGATGACAAAGCAGACATTTTCGCCGGGTTCTCCTTTGTTTATCTAAGGCGATGGGTATAATAGCTACATCATTTATTCCCTTCAGAGGACTCTCCGTGTCTAACCTTTCTGAGACAAATTTTTCTGAGACTAGTAATGCCAATGTCGATCCACAAGAAATCGCTAAGTTTGAGAAGATGGCTGCCACTTGGTGGGATCCCGAAGGAGAATTTAAGCCCATTCATAAGCTCAATCCCCTGAGACTCAACTATATCGATCAAGCCGTTGGCGGTCTGTTTGGTAAGCGTGTGCTGGATGTTGGCTGCGGCGGCGGTATTCTTTCTGAGAGCATGGCACGTCTTGGCGCCAGGGTAGATGGTTTGGACATGGGCGCCGAGCCCCTCGATGTAGCAAAGCTTCACGCCTTAGAGATGGGCGTTGAGATCAACTATATCCAGGACACGGCGGAGCATCATAGAGATAGTCATCAGGGCCAGTATGATGTGGTCACCTGCATGGAGATGCTCGAGCATGTGCCCGACCCGGCCTCTGTTATCAAGGCCTGTAGCGATATGGTTAAGCCGGGCGGCTATGTGTTCTTCTCGACCATCAACCGCAACATCAGAGCCTATGTAGAGACTGTGATTGGCGCCGAGTACCTGCTTAAGATGCTACCGGTAGGTACTCATGATCATAAGAAGTACATCAAACCTGCCGAACTTATTGGCATGGCGGATGCGGTAGATCTCGAGTGTGTCGATGCGACCGGCATCACCTACAATCCGCTGACGGAGATCTTCCGCTACACCAAGTCGCTAGATGTCAACTATATGATCGCCACGGTTAAGCAGGATGACTGATCAAATCCTGCCAAGTGCTAATACTAAGACAATCGATGGTAAGCGCACTGCTACTATGCAAATAAAAGGAGTGCTGTTTGATCTCGACGGCACCTTAGTGGATACGGCGCCGGATCTTGTGCTGGCGCTTAACTTGGCGCTAAAAGACTTTGGGCTGCCGAGCCAACATCTGGAAGATATTCGCTTTGCCGCTTCCCATGGCAGCCTGGCGTTAGTTAACGCCGCCCAGCCTCATCTTAATGATGAGGAAAAAGCGGCCATCCAGCAGGCGCTGTTAGAGCACTACCATAATGTTAACGGCCAAGAGGCCAAGCTGTTTGATGGCATGAGCGCCCTGCTCGAGCACCTTAGCGGCCAACAGATCCCCTTCGGCGTCGTCACCAATAAGGCAGCGCGCTTTGCACGGCCTTTGCTGCATAGGCTTGCGTTAGCCAACAAGATGCCGGCCATCATCAGCGGCGACTCCACCACTCAGAGTAAACCCCATCCGGCGCCTATGCGTTTGGCAGCGTCGCAAATTGGCGTCAGTTGCCAGGGAATTCTCTACCTAGGTGATGCCAAACGAGACTTAGAAGCGGCCCGCAATAGCGACATGCTGGGGGGCATCGCCCATTGGGGTTATATTGGAAACAATGATGAGGCGCACCTCTGGCCGCACGACTTTGGCTTCGACACCCCAGTCGCCGTGCTTGAACTCCTAAGACAGGGCTAAGTGGCGGTTAAGTCACAATTAAATGAGATGCATCACGCGCTCTGGTGCTAGAGCGTGTGACACGTCAGTAAAAAGTCGTCGAAGCTGAGATCGCGATCCTTTTTCGACGCAAAAAGATCCCGGGGATCTGGCCAATATTTTAGCTTTCATGATAGGGCGAATCAGTCGCCTAAAACTTGACCCGCCGGTGCTATCGTAATTGAAAACAAGGGTTAAAGGTAAGCCGTTACTAACCCTTTGGTTTACCCCCAAGATATCCACAACTTGTCCCCTAAAAACCCGCTTGCAATATCCCACCAACCTCACTATCTTGTATCCTATAAAAGAAAAAACACCATATCTTGTGTATGGGCGGCGGTCGAAGCCACTAGAACTGCAGTAGTGCTCAGGTACTTTTTTTAACATCTTCGATTGTTTTTACATGGAAACGTAGGGCGGAGTTTTCCCTCCCAGCGATATTTAATTCAAGGCTTATCTTCAATGAACAGCAATATGCAAGTCACGAAGCGCAGTGGCGAACGTGAAACCATCGATCTCGATAAGATCCACCGAGTGATCACTTGGGCGGCCAAAGGACTGAATAACGTCTCAGTATCGGAAGTCGAATTACGTTCACACCTTCAGTTCTATGATGGAATCCCAACTGAAGCGATCCACGAAACCATTATTAAGGCCGCTGCCGACCTTATCTCGCCAGAGTCTCCAGACTATCAGTTCCTTTCTGCACGTCTGGCTATCTTCCACCTGCGTAAGAAAGCCTTCGGCCAGTTTGAGCCGCCTTCGCTATACGACCATGTGGTGAAGTTGGTTGAGCTGGGTAAATATGACACGCATATTCTGAACGACTATAGCCGCGAAGAATTAGATACGCTCGACAGCTATATCGACCACTGGCGCGACATGAACTTCTCTTATGCCGCGGTTAAGCAGTTGGAAGGTAAGTACCTGGTTCAAAACCGTGTGACTCACGAAGTCTACGAGAGTGCGCAGTTCCTCTATATTCTGGTTGCGGCTTGTCTGTTCGCCAACTACCCGAGAGAGACGCGTCTTCAGTACGTTAAAGATTTCTATGACGCGACCTCGACCTTTAAGATCTCGCTACCGACACCTATCATGTCAGGTGTGCGTACACCTACACGTCAGTTCAGCTCTTGCGTGCTGATCGAGTGTGGCGACAGCTTAGACTCAATCAATGCGACCGCCTCTTCTATTGTGAAGTATGTGTCGCAACGAGCGGGCATAGGGGTCAACGCCGGTCGTATCCGAGCGCTGGGTAGCCCAATTCGCGGCGGCGAGGCATTCCATACAGGTTGTCTGCCTTTCTATAAGTATTTCCAGACCGCGGTGAAGTCTTGCTCTCAAGGCGGCGTTCGCGGCGGCGCGGCAACCCTCTTCTACCCTATGTGGCACCTGGAAGTTGAGTCTCTGCTGGTACTTAAGAACAACCGCGGCGTCGAAGATAACCGTATTCGTCACCTGGACTACGGCGTGCAGCTGAACAAGCTGATGTACCAACGTCTTATTCAGGGCGGCATGATCACTCTATTCAGTCCATCAGATGTACCAGGCCTGTACGATGCCTTCTTCGAAGACCAGGCAGAGTTCGAGCGTCTGTATGTGAAGTATGAGCAGGATGAGAGCATACGTAAGAAGCAGATCAAGGCGGTAGAACTCTTCTCCCTGATGATGCAGGAGCGTGCCTCTACCGGTCGTATCTATATCCAGAACGTCGATCACTGTAATACCCATAGCCCATTCGATGCTAAGGTTGCCCCGGTACGTCAGTCGAACCTGTGTCTTGAGATTGCATTGCCAACCAAGCCGCTGAACAACATCGACGACCCCGATGGTGAGATCGCCCTGTGTACCCTATCTGCGTTGAACCTGGGTGCCATCAAGAAACTTGATGAGCTGGAAAGCCTGGCAGATTTGGCCGTGCGCGCGCTCGATAGTCTACTCGACTATCAGGACTACCCGATCGTCTCGGCACATAAGGGCTCGATGAACCGTCGTACCTTGGGTATAGGCGTGATCAACTTTGCCAACTACCTGGCTAAAGAAGGTGTGCGTTACTCAGACGGCAGCGCCAACGGCATCACTCATAAGACCTTCGAAGCGATCCAGTACTATCTGCTGAAGGCCTCGATGAATCTGGCGAAAGAGCAAGGCGCCTGCCCTGCCTTCCACGAAACCAATTACGCTAAGGGTATCCTGCCTATCGATACCTACAAGCGCGATCTCGATAAGATCTGTGACGAGCCACTACACATGGATTGGGAAACCCTGCGCGGGGAGATCAAGACTCACGGCCTGCGTAACTCGACCCTATCTGCCCTGATGCCATCTGAGACCTCATCACAGATCTCTAACGCGACAAACGGTATCGAGCCGCCACGAGGCCTGATCAGCGTTAAGGCGAGTAAGGATGGTCAGCTCAAGCAGGTGGTCCCTGATTTTGAGAAGTACCAGTACAGCTATGAGCTGCTGTGGCAGATGCCAGGCAACGAAGGTTACCTGCAGCTGGTCGGCTTGATGCAGAAGTTTGTTGACCAATCTATCTCGGCCAACACCAACTATGACCCAAGCCGCTTCCCAGGTGCCAAGGTGCCTATGCAGGTGCTGCTGAAAGACCTGTTGACCGCATATAAATACGGTGTGAAGACACTTTACTATCACAACACGCGTGACGGTGCGTCAGACAAATATGACGATATCACCTCCATTGAGAAAGAAGACGATAGCTGCGCAGGCGGCGCATGTAAGATCTAACTCTACGTGTTTTAACCTTTTATCAGGGGGCTTTGCCCCCTTTATCGGAAGATAGAAAAATGGCCTATTCAACATTTTGTCAAACACCTAACAATGCCCTGCTGGAACCTATGTTCCTCGGCCAATCGGTTAACGTTGCCCGTTACGATATTCAAAAATATGAAGTGTTCGAGAAACTGATCGAGAAACAACTCTCTTTCTTCTGGCGTCCAGAAGAAGTTGACGTCAGCAAAGACAAGATCGATTACGCTGCGCTGCCAGATCACGAGAAGCATATCTTCATCTCTAACCTCAAGTACCAGACCCTGCTGGACTCGATTCAGGGGCGCTCGCCAAACGTTGCCTTCCTGCCGCTGGTGTCGCTGCCGGAACTTGAGACCTGGATCGAGACCTGGTCTTTCTCTGAGACGATTCACTCACGCTCTTACACCCACATCATTCGTAATATCGTTAACGATCCTTCAGTGGTGTTTGACGACATCGTGCAGAACGAAGAGATCCTCAAGCGCGCCAGCGATATCGCCGATTACTACGATAACCTGATCGAGCTGAGCCAGATCTATCACCTGATGGGTGAAGGCACCCACGAGATCAACGGCAAGACTGTAGAGGTCACCACCCGTGCGATCAAGAAAGCCCTCTACCTGTGTATGATGTCGGTTAACGTGCTCGAAGCGATCCGTTTCTACGTCAGCTTCGCCTGCTCATTTGCCTTCGCCGAGCGCAAGCTGATGGAAGGTAATGCTAAGATCATCCGCCTCATCGCCCGTGATGAAGCCCTGCACCTTAATAGCACACAGCATATCCTTAAGCTGATGCAAGGTGGCAAGGACGACCCAGAGATGGCCGAGATCGCCAAAGAGTGCGAACAGACGGCGATCGACATCTTCGTTAAGGCGGCAGAGCAAGAGAAAGAGTGGGCCAAGTACCTGTTCAAAGACGGCTCTATGATCGGCCTGAACGAGCAGATCCTCTGCCAGTATGTCGAGTACATCACCAACGAGCGTATGAAGTCGGTTAACCTGGTAAGCCCTTATGCCGACCAGAGTAACCCGCTGCCGTGGATGAAGAACTGGCTGGAGAGTGATTCGGTACAGGTTGCGCCGCAGGAAGTTGAGGTGTCTTCTTACCTGGTTGGTCAAATTGACGCGTCTGTCGATGAGAGTGAGTTTGCCGACTTTGATCTCTAACAAGACGGTCTTTAGTCAGGCTGTTTTTAAGAAGGCTCCGATCGTGAGCCTTCATGGACAGCCTGTACTCCTCTATACCAATAACCACCAGAGCCTGTTAGCGGCACTCGAGCAGAAGAAGGT
The DNA here is from genome assembly GCF_000016065.1 of Shewanella loihica PV-4. Taxonomy (NCBI): domain Bacteria; kingdom Pseudomonadati; phylum Pseudomonadota; class Gammaproteobacteria; order Alteromonadales; family Shewanellaceae; genus Shewanella; species Shewanella loihica. The sequence continues at coordinate 2,245,955 of NC_009092.1, read as the reverse complement.
TCGTATCTTCTCTGAGTGTCGTAACGGCTTTTGTGGTGCCTGCAAGACCAAGATTAATCGCGGTAGCGTCGTCTACCACACGGAGCCACTGGTCGAACTGGAAGCCGATGAGTGTCTGCCCTGCTGCTGTCATCCCGACGGCGATCTCGACCTGGCACTTTCTGCCCAAGGTGCCGAGGTGGTATCGACTCATACATCTGAGCCTGTTGCCTGCACCGCCGAATAGTGCGCTACTGAAACTAAGCCTGACCTGAAACTAAGCCTGACCTGAAACTAGGCCTAACTAGGTTTAAACCAAATCTCGCCTCAAACATGGCCTAAACTTGCCCTTGGCGAAAACAGTCAATCTCCAAGCTAATCCCAAGCAAAATCCATGGCAAAACTCTGATTAAATTCTGGCATTCCTTTGCAGATTATCCAAAAACTTGTCTCAAACAGCAGCACTAAACAGATAAGCTGACTGTGCCACAGGACAGATGCAAAAGACAAATTCGCGAGATAATCTGTTAGATCGCCTTCTTCGCTAGCTTATGGTGTAGCCGGTTCACCTCCATTAGGGCGGCGCTGCCATACCAGGGATGAAGTTCCATCACCAGGCGTCCGGCCTTAATGGCGGGATCAGACTCTGTTAATGCCTTGGCCTCCTCGACACTGGTGACGTTAAAGATATAGATGCCTCTTAAGGCGCCCTCTTCCAAGAAGGGCCCCGCGAGCACCAGTTTACCCTCCTCGGCCAGTCGGCCGATATTATCCAGGTGTGCGCGTTGCAGTTTCTCTGCCTCTTCTTCGGATTGGCTGCGATTAGGGCCGCTCTTGAGCATGGCCATCACGTAGCGCTTCATGCCATAGTCATCGGCTCCGACTCTTGCCGCAAGCTCGGCATCATAGCTTTCGGCTCTAAGAGGCAAACTCACCACCAGAGTCGCTATAGCCCCCATCAAAGTAACGAGCAAGCGATGGTTTTTGGTACTCGTTCTAGTATTCGCTTTCGTTCTAGTTTCGTTCATTATCTAATCCACCTTAGTATGCATTAGCTTAAGTTATGTCAAGACCATAAAAAAAGCTAACCCAAAGGATTAGCTTTTCACCTTTAACAACCTCAAGCTAGCGGTAGCCAACTTTTTATTTTCTTAGATGCTTGCGGCCAGCTCGGCGCCTTGGCGAATCGCCCGTTTGGCATCGAGTTCGGCGGCAACATCCACACCGCCAATCAGATGCACTGGCAGACCTGTGTTTTTCATCTCATCGACCAAGCTGCGATTAGACTCTTGTCCGGCACATAACACCACATTGTCTACCTCAAGCACCTGAGCCTCCTCACCGACTTTGATATGTAGACCTAGCTCATCGAATTTCTGGTAGCTGACACCGTTTAGCATCTCGACATCATGGTGCTTAGCCACAGCGCGGTGGATCCAACCTGTTGTTTTGCCAAGTCCCTTGCCCATCTTGCTGGTTTTACGCTGCAATAGATAAATTTTTCGGCTTGTGTGTTCTGGCTGAGGCGTGGTTAATCCGCCGCGCTCACCATAGGCCTTGTCTATGCCCCACTGCTTGAGCCAGGTATCAGGCTTGAGTGTGGTCGACTCCTGCTCTCCTAGATAGTGAGCCATATCGAAGCCGATACCACCGGCGCCGATCAGGGCAACCCGCTCGCCTACCTCGACCTCGCCGTTCAGCACCTGCTGGTAATTCACCACCTTGGGGCTATCGAAACCGGGCAGGTCTATTGCTCTTGGCACGACACCGGCGGCGATCACCACCTCATCGAAGGGCTCGTCTCTAACCACTGAGGCGTCCAGTCGGGTGTTGAGCCTTAACTCGACCTTGTTGAGCTTCATCTGCTCGGTGAAATAGCGGATGGTCTCATCAAATTCCTCTTTACCGGGGATCTTTCGGGCCAGGTTAAACTGACCACCGACCTCATCCTTGGCCTCAAACAGCACCACCTGATGGCCTCGGCTGGCGGCATAGATGGAAAATGCCATTCCTGCTGGGCCGGCTCCCATGACGGCGATGCGTTTCTTACTAGTCGCCGGCACAAAATTCAGCTCTGTCTCGTAACAGGCTCTGGGGTTGACCAGACAGGTGGCGCGTTTCAGCGCGAAGGTATGATCCAGACAGGCCTGATTACAACCGATGCAAGTGTTGATCAGCTGACTCTCACCCGCTGCCGCTTTGTTGACGAACTCGGCATCGGCCAGGAAAGGACGGGCCATAGAGACCATATCCGCCTGACCCGAGGAAATGATCTGCTCGCCGATTTCAGGGGTATTGATACGGTTAGTGGCGATAAGGGGGACGCTCACCTCTTGCTTGAGGCGCTCAGTCACCCAGGCAAAGGCGCCGCGGGGTACACTAGTCGCAATGGTAGGTACCCTGGCCTCATGCCAGCCTATGCCTGTGTTGATGATGGTCACGCCGGCGCTCTCCAGCCACTTGGCCAGCTGCACCACCTCCTCCCAGGAGGAGCCGTTATCCACCAGATCAAGCATAGAGAGGCGAAACACTATGATGAAATCGCTGCCGACCCTTTCACGAATCGCCTTGACGATCTCCACCGGGAACTTGGCTCTTTGGCTGAACTCACCGCCCCACTCGTCGTTGCGCTTATTGGTTCTGGCGCAAATAAACTGATTGATTAGGTAGCCTTCAGATCCCATTACCTCCACGCCATCGTAGCCCGCCTTCTTGGCCAGCGCCGCCGTGGTGGCGTAATCTTTGATGGTGCTTCTTACCTGACGGGCCGACATGGCCGAGGGGGTAAACGGCGTAATAGGCGACTTAATTTTGCTGGGCGCCTGTGAAAAAGGATGATAGCCGTAACGTCCGGCGTGCAGGATCTGCATACAGATCTTACCGCCCGCCTCATGCACCGCACTGGTGACGACCTTATGCTTGGCGACCTGCCAGGGAAAGCTTAGCTGACAAGCATTAGGTGCCAACCGACCTCTGAGGTTAGGCGAGATCCCACCGGTCACAATCAGACCAACACCACCGGCAGCACGTTCTTGGTAGAATTTTGCCAGTTTCTCAAAACCGCCCTTTTCTTCTTCGAGCCCGGTGTGCATGGAGCCCATGAGCACACGATTCTTCAATTGTGTGAAGCCGAGATCTAAGGGTTCTAATAAATGCGGAAACGACATTTAAACATCCTTTTTAAACAAGTGATTTAAATCAGCATACCCGCTGTTTGGATTTAGCTCAATACTCAATGCGTGCCAAGCCTTAAGATTCATTTACAATTGTGTTTCGCCCCTATGGCCATTTTCAGTTAGCATAGAGGGATCAGAGTCATAAAGGAGTGGATAATGTCCGCTAAGCCCTCAATATTTAAACGGATCTTTTCCACCTTGTGGAAGGTGGTCAACACCACACGCAAGGTGATCTTAAATCTATTCTTCTTCGGTTTTATTGCCCTCTTGTTCGTGATCCTCGCCGGTGAGGAGAGCCCAACAGTCGAAGAGGGTTCGGCATTAGTGCTGGATCTATCGGGTAACGTGGTAGAACAGAAACGCCAGGTGGACCCCATAGAGGCTGCTATGAAGAGTGGTAAAGGGGGACAGAGCGATGGCGAGATCCTACTTGCCGATCTGCTAAACGCTATCGACAATGCGGCCAGCGACAAACGCATCTCCGCCTTAGTGCTCGACATAGGTCACCTAAGATGGACAGGGATCAGCAAGCTGCAGAGCATAGGCGACGCATTGACCCGCTTTAAGGCCTCAGGCAAGCCGATTATCGCCATGGGTAACTGGTATGGTCAAAACCAGTACTTCCTCGCCAGTTTCGCCGATACCATCTACCTCAACCCTCAAGGTTCGGTAGAGATAGAAGGCCTGAGCCGCTATCGCCAATATTTCAAGTCGGCACTGGACAAACTTAAGATCAAGGCGCACGTCTTCAGGGTGGGCACCTTCAAGTCGGCGGTCGAGCCCTTTATGCGCGACGACATGTCTGAGGCGGCGAAATCGGCCAACCGCGAGTTGCTGCAAGATATTTGGGACAGCTTCGAAGCCACGGTCAGTGAAAACCGCGGCATCAAGCAAGACGACCTGATGCTGAGCGCCGAGCGTTATCTTACCGAGCTGAACAAGGCCAATGGACGCTCATCCGAGATGGCCATCAACCTTGGCTGGGTCGATAAGCTCGCCTCTGCCGAGCAGTTCCGTCTGGACATGGTCGAACGCGTAGGAGAAGCAAAAGAAGGTCACAGCTTTAAACAGATAAGCTTCTATGACTATCAGAGCGTGATCCAGCAGTTCCCACCAGTGTTGATGCACGACGCCGTCGGCATCATAGTCGCCAAGGGCAACATACTCAATGGTCACCAGGCAGCGGGCCAGATCGGCGGCGAGAGCACCTCTGCCCTGCTGCGCAAGGCGAGATTCGATGACAAGGTGAAGGCTGTGGTCCTCAGAGTCGACAGCCCTGGCGGCAGCGCATTTGCCTCCGAGCAGATCCGTCAGGAAGTGTTGGCCCTCAAGGCAGCCAACAAGCCTGTGGTCGTTAGTATGGGCACCTACGCCGCCTCGGGTGGCTACTGGATCTCGGCAAGCGCCGACTATATCTACGCCACACCAACGACGCTGACCGGCTCTATCGGTATCTTCGGCATGATGACCACCTTCGAAGACTCCCTGGCAGAACTTGGGATCCACACAGATGGCGTCTCCACATCAGGCTGGACCGCATTCTCAAGCACTCAGGGGATCAGCGATGAGCTCAAGGAGATCATCCAGCGTCATATCGAGCGCGGCTACCAGGACTTCATCTCGCTCGTTTCAGAGGAGCGCGGCATGAAACCCGAAGAGGTGGATAAGATTGCCCAGGGTCGTGTCTGGTCTGGCAAACGCGCACTTGAGCTTGGCCTGGTCGATGAACTTGGCGATCTTGAACAGGCGGTAACTAAGGCAGCCGAGCTGGCTAAGCTTGAGAAGTTCGATACTAAGTTGATCGAACAGGAGCTGTCGCCACAGGAGCAGTTCATCCAGCAGATGTTTGCCCAGGCTGTTAGCTATATGCCACAGAGTCTGTCTCAGAGCAGCCTAATCGAACAACTGCTTGGTGAGGTGAGCAGCGTAGTCGAAGAGTTTAACGCCTTTGACGATCCAAACGGAATCTACCTCTACTGCGACAGCTGTAACTACTAATCGCTCTGCTGTACTCGTAGCAAAGACGCTATCACAGAAAAGCCCGCCAATGCGGGCTTTTTTATTGGCGCCATCCTAAGTATAATCCCGCCAATCCTGCATCAATAAAGCTATCACTATAATGAAAAAACCCTCCATCTATGTCGCCTACACAGGCGGCACCATAGGCATGCAAAAGACAGATAATGGTTTCGCGCCGGTACCGGGATTTCTCACCGACTGCGTCAAGGCCATGCCCGAGTTTTTTCATCAGGAGATGCCAGACTTTGTCATCAGTGAATATTGTCCGCTGATTGACTCTTCAAACATGGCGCCGACGGATTGGCAGATGATCGCCGACGATATCAAGGCAAACTACGACAAGTATGATGGCTTCGTGATCCTCCATGGCACAGATACCATGGCCTTTACCGCCTCGGCGCTCTCCTTCATGCTGCAGGGGCTCACCAAACCCGTTATCGTTACCGGCTCGCAGATCCCGCTGGCCCAGCTGCGCTCAGACGGCCAGACCAATCTGCTTAACGCCCTCTATATCGCCGCCAACTATCCGGTGGCCGAGGTATGCCTCTTCTTTAACAACAAGCTGTTTCGTGGCAATCGCACCACTAAGGCCCATGCAGATGGCTTCGATGCCTTCGCCTCGCCTAACTTCCCTATTCTGTTAGAGGCAGGCATTAAGATCCGCCTCAAGGCGGGCCGCATCAGCGAGAGCAAGGCCAATACCCTGACGGTCAACAAGATAAGCCCGCAGCCCATAGGCGTGGTCACCCTCTACCCTGGGATCACCACAGAGATCATCGACAACATCTTACAGCAGCCGGTAAAGGCGCTAATTTTACTTACCTACGGTGTCGGCAATGCGCCACAAAACCCTGAGTTACTGGAGTGTCTGCGTAAAGCCAACGAGCGCGGCATCATACTTGTGAATCTAACCCAATGTCTGCAGGGTAAGGTCAACATGGGCGGCTATGCCACGGGCAACGCACTTGCCAAGGCCGGGGTGATCAGCGGTTTTGACATGACCACGGAAGCGGCGCTGACCAAACTGCACTACCTGCTGTCTACCGAGCTTTCACCAAGTGATATTCGCGTGCAGATGCAGCAAGATCTCTGCGGCGAGCTCACCGAAGACTAATTGGTTTAAGACTAACAATGCGAAATAAAAAAGCCCCTGTCATCAGGGGCTTTTCACTCTTAGAGGTCTTGCTCTTTGAAGGCAGCGATACTCTCGCCCTTGAACTGACGTTTCAGCTCGGCCTTTGACAGTTCATTCAATTCACCTTGGTTATTAATGGTGAAATGATCTGTCTGGTTCAACCTGCGAGCCTGGTACAGCATTACCAGCTGCAGTGTCGAGTCTTTCTGCTCATCAGACAGCACTGTGCCATCTTCCCACTTGCCGAGTTCGGCGGCGCTGAGTAATCGCTCGTATACCTCTTGAGGCATATCGTCGATCACCTTATTGATATCACTCATATACTCTTCCGTTTATGTAACACTATGCGGACTCTGGCTATCAGATAGCCGACGAAGCCAAAGACGAAACAGATGCCGGCGATATTGGCTCTGAGCCCTTCCGCCGGCTCGCCGCCCCAAAACCAGATCACAACACCGGCAATAAACAGCGTCATCGCCAGAAAGCTCTGGTTCATCAGCTGATTGGTACGCTTGATATGGCTGATCCGATTAAGTGACTCGTTATCCCCCGACAAGCCCGACGAACAGTGCGGGCAGCTCTTAGCCAAACTCGATATGCGCTTTTGACAACTTGGGCATTCTACTAAGGCCATTGCGGACTCCTATCTTAGCTTATCGACCACGGCCAGCATGGCGAGCAGTGACGCCTCACCCAGGTAGATGCAACGCTCAGGCGACCAACCAGACATAGGATCTGGCATGTTGGCATTATCTTTAAATGGCATCTCCAGGGTGTTAGAGAGACAGCCGAAGGTCTGCGCCACCCAGTTTGACGCAACGGTCAGGTTGGCCTGGCCTGGCTCGTCTTTATCATAACCGAACTCATCTTGGAAATCGGCACTGGCCATCAGCAATGCCTTAACGAAATCGCCCTGCAGATCCGCCATCTTTTGATTGTAACCCGGCACGCCTTCACAGCCTGCGAGGAACACATATGGCAGGCCTTCATCGCCATGCACATCGTAGTAGAGATCGACGCCAGTCTCTTTCATGCGATTGACCACATGATACACCTCTGGGCTCTTCTCCAGCGACGGACTCTGCCATTCGCGGTTTAGGTTAACGCCTTTAGCATTGGTTCTCAGGTGGCCACGTACGCCGCCATCCGGGTTCATGTTAGGTACGATATAGAAGTTGGCCTTATCCAGCAGCGCCTTGGCCGTCGGACAATCGCCATCGAGAAGATTATTTAGCAGGCCTTCCACCAGCCACTCGGCCATGGTTTCACCCGGATGTTGACGTGCGGTGATCCAGATCTTAGCTTTCTCTTCATCTTCATCACCCACCTTAACCAGGGTCATGTCGCGATCGTCTAAGGTTTTACCCAGATGCTCGAGTGAGACGAGTGGATGCACCTGAACGGCGCTAAGCAGATCCTGATGACGCTCGTAGCTATAGGGTGCGAAATAGGCGATTTGGATCATCTCGCAATCCAGCTCGACCTCTATGGTAAGTTTGCCATCTTGATACTGGGTCGGCAGGCGGAACCATTGCTGCCTGTCGTAGGTGGCCGCGGCCTGATAGTCTTCCCAGCCCTTAGTGTAAGAGGCTTGGCCCGCGTTGATGATATTTAGGGTATAGCGCTGGCCTACTTCACCTTGCAGACGAAAATTGAACCACTGGAAAAACTCGCCCCCTTCATCGGGTCTAATGGCCAGTTGCACATTATTGATATCATCTTGGTTGATGACCTCAATATTACCGCCGTCAAAATTGGCACTGATTAGCATATCCATTCCTTCATTGAGTTAAGGCAGACATCTTGGGTCTGCTGATCCCCTAAGGATAAACTAATTCGCCCCGTTTTCGCACCGCTAGCGCCAAATAAAAGCCAGTTTTTTTGCTGTCATTTTGACTAACACAGAAAGCTGTATCCCTGGCCACGGACAGTGTTGATGATGGTTTTCGGCAGGCAGATCTTGGCAAGCTTACGCCGGGTATTACTGATGTGCATATCCAGGTTTCGATCAAACTGTCCCAGATCTTTCTTCAACACACTTTTCTGCAGCTCCTGTTTGGTGATCACCTCTCCTTTGCGATCAAACAGGTATTTAAGTAGCTTAAACTCGGTCTGGGTCAGGGCGACGCGCCGCTCAGCCACCTCTATGCTGAAATCATTTTGGTTAAAATAGATCGCCTTGATTGGCGGCGGCAGAACCTCGGTCAGCTGCGCCTTGGTGATAGCTGCGCGGCGACGCAGGGCATCGATACGCGCCACCAGCTCTCGCACACTTACAGGTTTTGAGAGAAAATCGTCGGCGCCGAGACGAAACCCTTTTACCCGCCGCTCCTCTTCATCGGTAGCCGAGATCAGGATCACCGGCAAGTTGTCGCTACGCGCCTCTAGAAACGCAAAACCATCCACAAGGGGCATCTCGATATCCAAGATAATGAGATCGATCGCCATTTTGCCTAAAATAAGCAGTGCTTCCTGGCCATTACTGGCACAATGCACCTGATACCCGCTGGCGACTAGGCCAAGATAGAGGACTTCGCGCGCAAAGGGATCATCATCAACGAGTAACACTCTTTCCATTTAAGAACCTTAATGATAATAGTTATCATTAAGGTTACATTAACTCGTCGGGCCAATCCAGTCCTTTATACCTCTAAAGGATAAAACTTTGACCAGCATCCCACCCCATTGATACTCGCGACATAAAAAAGGCCCCTTTTGGGGCCCTTAAAGACAAGTTGTCTCTATTTGAGCATCAACTGGCGAATGTATTTCACCGGCGCGCTACCATAGCTTAAGAACTGTTCGTGGAAGCCTTTAAGGTTAAAGTCTTCTCCCTGCTTAGCCTTAAGTTCCTCACGGAAATCATAGATCTCACGATAACCCGCGTAGTAACTGGTGAGTTGCACCTGGCTCAGAGTCGCGCGGCGCCATTTGCCTTCGGCCTCAGCCTGTTGCTGGAAGGCTTCCTGAGTCATCAGCGCAATTGCCTCCTCCTCTGTCATCCCCTTCACCTGAATGCTGTAGTCCAGAATGGTGTTGGCAATGACCCTTAGGTTCCACTTGTAATACATGAGCCACATCTCTGGCTCAAAGTTACCATAACCCTCTTCCAGCATCATACGCTCAGCGTAAACCGCCCAACCTTCAACCATGGCACCGTTACCAAATAGGCTCTTCACCAGGCTTGGCGACTCATTAGAGTATACCAGTTGGGTGTAGTGACCCGGGATCGCCTCGTGAATGTTAAGTACCTGCAAGATCCAATGGTTGTATTCTCTCAGGTAACTCTCTGCAGAAGCGTCGCTCATGCCATCCAGCGGTGTGACGTTGTAGTAGGTATTACCCGTCTTCTCATAGGGGCCAGGTGCGCTAATCGAAGCGCCGGCGAAACCACGCATATATTCTGGGGTTTCACGCACCACTAGCGGCTTGTTAGGATCTAACGTCACCAACTGCTTCTCGTTGACGAACTTGACCAACTCAGGGATCTGGGCACGCACCTCGGTAACAAAGTCTTCGCGTTTCACATGGCGGGCCGACAGCTTGTCGATCAACTGTCGAGTCGCCACCTTAGTGTCGCTGGGCATCTCTGTCTTGAAATACTTGCTCCAAAGCTGCGTGGTGATCTTAGCCATCTCGCCCTGGACTCTTGCCTTATCCGCTAAGGCCTTCTCATAGAGCTGCTTGGCCGACATGCCCGATTGAATATCGAAGGCAAACTTCTGCTCATAGAGCTCTTCACCAATTCTAAAGCTACGGGCGCCCTCTTTAGTCAGCTTGGCTTCCAGGCCAGTCAACCAGTCGATATGTTGATTAATGGCATCGACCGCGAGCTTGAAACGGGTATTGAACAGGGTTTTCTCGTCATCGCTGAGACCCGAGGCGGCAACCTGCTTCAATAAGTCGTCTGAGAAGACGCTGAAGGCGCCGCGGTTTTGCATTATGGCTAATTGGGTATGCTCTAGGGTCGGCTTGTCGATATTTTCTTTCGCCGCGGCGTAGTAGGCAGGAACATTCTCCATGCGAGCCAGGAATGAGCGCAGACGCTCGTCCAGCGGTGCAAAGTCTTCGTTAACCAGCTGAGCGAATCCACCGGCTACGTTGTAGTTCGCAGGGTTCCATTGCCAGGACTTGAAGGTGTCTATCTCCCAGCGGTCTTGCTTCAACAGGTTCTCGATAAGCTTGTAGTCGATAAGCTCACTCGGGGTTAGCTTATTCACATCAAAGCCATTTAACAGCTTAAGCTGGGCGTCGACGAAGGCTAAGCTTTCGATACGGCTTTGGGCATTAGGCACCTTAAGCACACCGTCATATTTGTGATAACCACTATAGAGCGCCCAGGTCGGCGACTGCTGCCACAAAGCATCGATAAATTGATTGGAAAACTCGGCAAAACTCAGTGCCTGTACCTCGGCAATGCTCGCCTTCTGAGTACTTGCAGTTTCGCTAGTGTGTGTCTGACAGCCGGTAAGACTACCTAGCCCCAGGACGATGGCGGCAGCAATGACGCTTTTCTTCATGATTCTTCTTCCCTTCATTCTTATTATTAACGGCTTTCTCTTAACGACTTTCTCTTAACGGCTTTCTAATAACGACTTCTTAGCTTGCAGCTTAAAACATGCCTTTAACGGCCTTACTCGACGTTTTTTGCAGCAGAGATACTCGAACCGATAGATAAGCCAATACATGAGCTTAGCCCAGTTGGCCCATAGTAAATCACGTTGCCAGGAAAATTGCAGCTATCACACCATCTTAGACAAGCTTTGTTACAAAGGTATTTGCCAGGCTTAACCCTCTATCGGCCGAACGTTAAAAGCTGACCTTGCACCAGAGTTAAACGCTTAGCTCATCAACACAAGGTATAAGGTAAGCTGCTTTTGACACAGAGTTGACGGGCACTACACTGAATTTAGAGCCTCAAGAGGTAGTCATGCTTAATATCATCAAGTCCAAAGCCCAATTTAGCGCGCGCACAAACGCTAAGAATAGCGCCCAATTAAAAAGCAGGAAAAGTGACCCTTCTAGGCAACTTTCTTCGCATAATTTAGCCATGAAAATATTTTGCGCTAGTCTATTAATTTTAGGTTCTCCACTCTTCATGGCCGCTAATGTTACAGCAACAGAGGATCAAAATAGTTCATCACAAAAAGAAGAGCCTAAGCTTGTAACTCCTAAGCTAGTCACAATAGCAACGCAGGAATGGGCGCCCTATCATAGCCAGGAGAGAGACGCACAGGGCGTCGCCCATCAAGGCGGTTTTGGACTAACCGCGCTCGATTGTGTAATGACAAAAATCGATCAAGCCTACAGGGTGATCTTCCTTCCCTGGGGCCGGGCACAAAACAGCGTCAAACAGGGAAAATATGATGGCTTCTTCTCAGCCTCGCGCAACGAATGGCGCGATCAATTTGCCGTGCAGAGTAATACCTTCATTCAGCAGGAGTGGAACTTCTATTACCACAACGAGTACCGGATCCCGACCAGTGTGGCTAGCCTGAAATCCAATACCCTGTTTGGCGCGCGCATCCATTCCAATAGCGCCCACTGGTTAGCCAAGAATAAGTTCAAAAAGGTGAAGATCTTTCCCACCATTAACGAGCTGGTCAAATTGCTGGATGCCAGGCGCATTGACGGTGTGATGGAGAATGCGCTGCTGTTCGAGGAGCAGGTACGTCAGTCGCACCTCTCAATGGACGCCTTCGTCAAACGCCCAAACATGCGTATCGATCTTGGGGTCTACTTTGGTAAAACCTTCTTGGAGAAGCATCCTGGCTTTCTCGCCAGGTTCAACCGTCATACGGAGGAGTGTCGTTTCGACTACCAATGAGTTTCGACTATCAATGAACTTCGACTGGTGGTGAGGTATCGAGGTGCTAATGTGCTACTGGCTTTAACCTGAACTCAGCCCAGATGGGATTGTGATCCGATGCCTGGCTGGTAAAAGACTCGGCCGCAACTAGATTCAGGCCACGATAATAGAGATGATCCAGCGGCAAGCCGAACACTCGCTGACGCTTGTCTTCTTCGTATACCGCCTCCTTCAGCCTGAGCTGGTGGGCGAGCTGCTCGATATAGGCCATACGCTGACCCCGCCAGGTATTAAAATCGCCGCCTAAGATCACTGGCCCCTGATGCAGATTAATCTTCTGTACTATCTGCTGCCACTGGGCGCGATAGCTCTTAAGCTGCCAGTCGAAGTTGATGCCGTGCAGATTGACCACCAGTAGGGTCTGCCCATTGGACAGGGAGTAACGCGAGATGAGGGTCGATTTGGCAAAACGGATCCAGGGCTCGACCGCATGATAGGCACAGGCATCGCGCGCCTGCTCTGTGGCGAGGTTCATTACCCCTACGGGAGATTTCAGCAGCGAGAACGCCTTAGCCATCACCAGATGCAGGCTAGAGCCATTAAGATACTGATTAAAGCCTGCGTTTAACTTAGCTTCCTGCAACAACATGATCTCGCTACGTTCGGCGATCTTACTGAGAGCCTGCTGCCAGCCACGCTTTTGCTGCTTATAGATGTTCCACACACCGACTCTGAGTAGCCCATCATTATCCAGCGCCTGACTAGTGTGCGCGGCAACACATTGGGAGACAAAAACCGGTTCAACCTCACTCATCATCACCTCTGGCTCGCCGTTAAGATAGGTCACCACTGCCACATAAGCAGCCGCACTTAGGAGTAATAATAGTAATGATTTTATCCCCCAGCGCAGTAAACGCGGCGAATTGGATCGGTTTTGGCTCACAGAGTTACTCTACTGTCGAAGTGGCTGTCGTTAAATCTAGATGATAAAAATAGTGCTTTAGCACCAGCAGCTTAGCCTATATGATAGCGATCAGGCTATATTTAGATTCAACGCCATTATCGAATCATACTCGAGCGAGTGCAATTCAGGCTCAAGCAGACATTATGGAAAATGTACATCAAATCCTCGCCATTGCCGGCGTATTCATCTATTGGTTGTTTCTTGGCGCCATCGCGCTGCGCTTGGTGATTAAACGCCGCACCATAGGGGTCTCCTTCTCCTGGATACTGGTGATCTATTTCCTCCCCCTCGTCGGTATCATCGCCTACATTCTCTTTGGCGAGTCGCACTTGGGGCAAACCCGAGCGAGTCGCTCCAAGGCGATGTTCAAACCCTACGGCCAGTGGTTTGCGGCCCTGTATCAGCATCCGCTGCACACGCCAGAGCGCCAGAGTGACCACGCCAGAGCCATCAGTCAGCTGTGTGATACTCAGCTCGGTATCCCCTCGCTCAGCGGCAACCAGCTCTGCTTGCAGCATACGCCATCAAGCATACTCAATTCCATCATCCAGGATATCGACGCGGCCAAGGAGAGCATAGTGATGGAGTTCTACATCTGGCATCCTGGCGGGTTGGCCGATGATGTCGCCAGGGCCGTGATAAAAGCTTCAAAACGTGGTGTCATAGTAAAACTCTTGCTGGACGCCGCCGGGAGCCGCACCTTCTTTAATTCCCCTTGGCCAACACAGCTACGCAAGGCAGGCATCGAGATATCTCAGGCCCTCAGCGTTAGTCCCTTGAGGATGTTCTTCAGGCGCCTAGATCTTCGCCTGCACCGTAAGATAGTGGTTATCGATAATCATATCGCCTACACAGGCTCGATGAACCTTGTAGATCCTAAGTACTTTAAGCAGGGAGAAGGCGTAGGCCAGTGGATCGACGTCATGGTGCGCATGGTGGGGCCGGCCGTACCGCTAGTCAATACGGTCGCAGCCTGGGATTGGGAGGTGGAAACCAGCGAGCGTTATTTGCCCGAGCCACCGGGCAATCCCGAAAAACCATATGAACTATCACACGAGATATCATATGAGCTATCATGTGAGCCATCAGGTGAAGTGAGGCGTGAGGCGGATTCCCTGGTACAGGTGATCCCCTCTGGGCCGGGTATGCCCGAAGAGGTGATCCACCAGGTGTTGCTACAGAGTCTCTACCAGGCTTGCCGTAAGATAGTGATCACCACCCCCTACTTTGTGCCCAGCGAGAACCTACTGGATGCCCTAGTGACTGCGGCGGCGCGAGGCGTCGATGTCAACATCATCATTCCCCAGAAGAATGACTCGACTATGGTCAAATGGGCCAGCCGCTCCTTCTTTGCCGAGCTGCTCAAGGCCGGGGTGAAGATCCATAGATTCAGGGGCGGCCTGCTGCATACCAAGTCTGTGTTAATCGATGATGAGCACAGCCTCATTGGCACGGTTAACATGGATATGCGCAGCCTTTGGCTCAACTTCGAACTAACCCTTGCAGTAGATGACAAGGTATTTGCCGAGGAGTTAAGAGTGCTACAGCAGGGCTATATCGACAATGCCGAGCAGCTTGAGTACAAGCGTTGGCAGAGTAGACCACTATATCAGCGGGTGATTGAACACCTCTTCTATCTCTTCAGTCCTTTACTTTAATTGGCTCACGGCTACAGCATGAAAACCTTGATTGGCATTCATAGCTAACATTTACAAAGCTCAAACTTAGCTTAGATACAAAAAGACCCGCCAGCTGGCAGGTCTTTTTATTGATTCTTTGGGCTTAGTCCAAAACTAGAACTTAGCCTAAGCCTAATCAGAGATCTTAGCTCTGCTTCTTCACGAACTTAGATTTCAGCATCATCTGGCCGTGACCATCAACCTTACAGTCGATATCGTGGTCGGCGTCGACGAAACGGTTGATCACCGCCTTGGTGCCCACTTTCAGGGTCAGTGAAGTGCCCTTCACCTTAAGATCTTTAATCAGGGTAACCTTGTCACCCTCTTCTAACAGGTTGCCTACCGCATCTTTCAGGATGATGGCATCGGGATCGACCGCCACTTCGTTAGGGTTCCATTCATGAGCACATTCTGGACAGATCAACAATGAGCCATCTTCATAGGCATAAGGTGACTCACATTTTGGGCATGGTGGAATTGTATCGCTCATAACTCTTTCTCTTTCATTAAAAAGGTAAGGATCGATCTAAGTATCCGGCCTGTCATTTAGAATGACTTTGTGGCTTTCTTCTAAAACCGCTCACAATGATAATAGTATTATAATAAAATTATCATACTCAAGCCAGCTAAGATTCTAGACGCCGCACTTGGCTACACTATGACCTTTAGATTTAGCCTTAAGATTTGACCTTAAACTTTAACCTTAGGATTCTTGGTCGGCTCGGCCTGCCCATAGCTCACCCCATGTTGTTCTAAGTAACCGCGGATCAGCTGTCTGACGACCTGTGAGGGCGTCAAATCCTGAGAGGCGCACAACTGTTCGAATGCCTGTTTCTTACTGGGGTCGAGTAACACGGTAAAGCGTGCCGTCTTATTTTCCATTGCCAACTCCTCGCACTAAAAATATTATCATTTGATTATAATCATTAAGAAGCCGCCTGCCTATAGCCTCCCTAAGCGTTGAGAAAGAGTAACCAAGCTATGAAGTTAGCCTTGTGTACCATGTTAGCTAGTTGGCTAAGGGTCTCGTCGGATGCCACGCCAATTTTCACGTTGGCTATAGCGGTGTGGAGGATAGACAGTTTTTATCAGAAATATGTTCTGGAGAGTGACAACTGGCGCCCTAAGCTAGTCATAAATAGGACAGGAATAAATATGACAGGCGCCGAATGACAGGCATAAAAAAAGACGCCCTTAGGCGTCTTTCTTATTGAATGTGGCGGTGAGTGAGAGATTCGAACTCTCGATACGTTGCCGTATACACACTTTCCAGGCGTGCTCCTTCAGCCACTCGGACAACTCACCGAAGCGTTGTGCAATGTCCAATAGGAATCGCATCAACGGAGCGGTACTTTACGCAAATCGCTAAACAGGGTCAAGTTAAAAAACTTTCCACTCAGGCATTTGCGTAATAGATCGCCAATTCGCTGCATATCCGCCCTATTTGAACTTACTCACCAGTTCAGACATGGCACTCACATCGTTAAGCAGTGACTCGTTGAGCTGGCTGAGACGATCGGACACCTCATGGGTATTACGATAGATGTCGCTGATCTTCATCGCGTTTTGGTTCACCTCTTCGGACACCGCCGATTGCTCATGGGTTGCCGCCGCGATCTGCTCGTTCATGCTGTCGATAACGCTCACCTCGCTAACGATGCGAATAAGCTCCTCACCGGCGCGCTTGGACTCTACCACGCTGATCTCCGCCTTGTTGCGACCGCTTTCCATCGCCTTCACGGCGATCTTGGCGCCACGTTCCAGTCGTTCTGTCATGCTGCGAATATCTTCGGTGGAGGTCTGTGCCCGTTGCGCCAAACTGCGCACCTCATCGGCGACCACGGCGAAGCCACGGCCCATCTCGCCGGCGCGGGCTGCTTCGATGGCTGCATTAAGCGCCAACAGGTTGGTTTGCTCTGCGATCCCGCTGATCACCCCAAGCACATCAACTATGCCTTTAATGTCTTCATCCAGGTTATTGATGGCCTGCGCCGCATCGGCGATCTCCTGAGCCAACTCATTTATGGAATCCGCGGTTCGTTCCACCTCCAGGCTCCCCTCCTTCGCCTCCTTGTTGGCCTGGGCCGAGGCTTCAGAGGCCTGCACCGCATTTTGGGCGATCTCTTGTACCGTGGCGCTCATCTCTGTCATCGCAGAGGCAACCTGATCCACCTCGCTGTGACCCAAGGCCACATCTTCACGCATGATGCGGGCACAACCTTCCATCTCTTGAGACGCGGTGAGCAGACCCTGGGTATTGGTCCTCACCATGCCGATCACCTTCTCGAAATCGGCCATCATGTGGTTGAATGCAGAGCCAAGTTGCCCTATCTCATCCTTACCCTTAAGGTCGACCCGCACGCTGAGATCGTAATGTTTCTGCGACTCTGTCACCTTGTGATAGAGGTGCCTGAGAGAGGCATGCAGGTAACGTCCGATAAACAGAGATAGTAAGATCACCACAAGCCCTGACACCAACATCAAGACGATGACACTCACCATCAGCGACTTGGCATTGGCAAGCGCGCTGCGAGTATCGGTTAACAGATGATGTGACAGTTGACGCTCGAACTGACGCAGGGCGTCAATTCGGGCGGTGGATTTGGCAAACCAGTCGGTAGAGCTCTGACCGCTCAGGGCGCCAGCATCCTGGCTCATCGCCTTGTCACGCAGGGCGTTTACCGCCATAAAGGTGGGCGATGATACGACCTGCTGATAATCGGCGTTTACCTTATCGGTCGCCAAGGCTAAGAAGCGCTCCTGATAGGTGTTCTGCTCTGAGACCAAATTGACAAACTTGAGGAACATGCCGGGTTTAAAGGCGCTGTTACCAAAGGTGGAGCTCAGCACGGCGCGCTCGATACCGGCGCGCTCCTTCATCTGCAGATAGGCGGCAAAACTGGCCGACTCCACCGCGATCTGACGGCTAGCCCCCTGCTGACTGGTCTGATCTACAATCTCCAGCAGCAGGCCATTAAGCTTGGTGTAATAGGCCACCTCTTCCGGCACAGAGATGCTTAAGCTGTCGACCCTGCTGCGGATATCGCCGAGCTGATTAATCATCTGATTGACCTGACTCATCTGCTGGGCAAACGCCTTGGGCAGCTCATGACTTGCCGTAAAGGCCTTGAAGTTATTAAGCTGCTCGTCACTCAACTGACGTTGCGTTGGCAGTTTATCGCCAAAACTCTTGCCTTTTGAGCCGAGAAAGCCGGCGCTCATGCCTCGCTCTTTTTGCAGCTCATGCACAAAATCACTGTTCACCACAGCCAGCTCGGAAAGCGTCTCTACCTGGCTCAGTCCCTGATGCAGCTGATATTGGCCATAGACCACGAACAGACCGAAGAAAGTTGCCCCCAGAATGGGCGGCACTATCACCAGCAAAAGCTTATTTTTTATATTGAGATCACTGATCCATTGCATATTCATCTTGCGTTATCCCTAACCATCGCGGGTTGATAGAGTGGCGTTTCGTCACTTCATAGACAAGGCGCACTTAAGCCTTGCCCATTACCGTATTAACACTAGCATAAAAATCTGACGTTAAAGTAAAACTCGCCTAAAAACATGCACTAAAGGCATCAATAAAATGACACTATTCACTTTTTAACATGCCTTAAGCAGCCTCACAATGCCCATAAAGTCTAGTATAGCCGCGGCACCGTCGGTCGATAGGCAACAAAAAAGCGCCCTAAAGGCGCTTTTAACGTTAGCAAAGTGTGCTGGCAGAAGCTGTTTAACGCCTAGGCGTTACCTTTAACCTGCATGTTCAGCGTCTTGGCAAAATCTAGCATACGATCGAGCGGCAACAGTGCACGCTCTCTAAGCGACTCATCGACGAAGATCTCGTGTTGCTCCGAACCATCGTTAATCAATGCCGCCTCGATTGCCTTAAGGCCGTTCATCGCCATCCAAGGACAGTGGGCACAGCTACGACAGGTCGCGCCGTTACCGCCGGTGGGCGCCTCGATCAGGGTCTTGTTCGGCGCCGCCTGTTGCATCTTGTAGAAGATCCCCTTATCGGTAGCCACAATAAAGATGTCGTTCTCCAGGCTCTGCGCCGCCTTGATCAGCTGACTGGTGGAGCCAACGGCATCGGCCATCTCAACCACGCTCGCCGGTGATTCGGGGTGCACCAACACAGCCGCATTAGGATACTGCTCTTTTAACTGACGCAGCGCCTTGGCCTTGAACTCATCGTGCACGATACACTCGCCCTGCCACATCAGCATGTCGGCGCCAGTCTGCTTGGCGATATAGCTTCCCAGGTGACGGTCAGGTCCCCAGATGATCTTCTTACCTTGGCTATCGAGATGCTCGACGATCTCAAGGGCGATACTCGAGGTCACTACCCAGTCGGCCCGCGCCTTAACGGCGGCCGAGGTGTTGGCATATACCACGACGGTATGGTCTGGATGGGCATCACAGAAGGCGCTAAAGGTGTCGATAGGACAGCCTACGTCCAGTGAGCAGGTGGCATCCAAGGTTGGCATAAGCACAGTCTTTTCCGGGCTTAAGATCTTAGAAGTCTCGCCCATAAACTTAACCCCGGCCACGATCAGCGTCTTGGCTGGATGGTCACGACCGAAGCGGGCCATCTCTAGAGAGTCCGACACACAGCCGCCGGTCTCTTCCGCCAGCGCCTGGATCTCAGGGTCGGTATAGTAGTGGGCTACCAAGACAGCCTCTTTCTCCTTCAACAGCTGCTTGATGCGCGCCTTGTAGGCATGCTTCTCGCTATCGCTTAGGGGAATGGGCTTTGCTGGAAACGGATACTGAATATTTTCGATGCTTGGTGCTACTTGACTCATGCTCAAACCAAAGAGTGGGACTAATTAGCGGCATTATACTTAATCTAACGCCAAAGATTAACTCTGGAGAAAAAAAAGAGCGCCAAATTGCGCTCTTATTAGTGAACTGCTACATGCGATTAGTGCATCGCCAGTAACATCTCCTGTGGTGACTCAAGATACTGCTTCCACAGGTTGCAGAAGCGCGCTATGGTGCCGCCGTCTATCACACGGTGATCGCCAGACCAGCTGATCTGCATGATCTTACGGGCCTCGACCTCACCCTTATCGTTGAAGCGTGGCAGTGTCTGCAACTTACCCAGGGCAACGATGGCCACCTCAGGCTTGTTGATAATAGGCGTTGCCACAGTCCCCCCCAAGGCGCCGATATTTGAGATGGAGATGCTGCCGCCCTTAAGGTCTGCCGGGCTGACACGACCGCTGCGGGCATCCTTGGTCAGGCGGGTAATTTCGGCCGCGACCTCAAGAATCGACTTTTGCTGCACATCCTTCACGTTTGGCACCAATAGACCCACCTTAGAGTCTACCGCCATGCCTATGTTGTGTGACGCCAGGAAGGTCTGCTCGGTGCAATCGTCGTTCACACGGCTGTTGATGCCAGGGAACTGAGTCAGGGCAAGCGACATCGCCTTCATGAAGAAAGGCATCATGGTCAGCTTGAGATCGTCGCTCGAGTAGCGCGCCTTCATCGATTCGCGAAGCGCAACCAGCTCGGTCAGATCCAGCTCTTCACAATAGGTGAAGTGCGGGATGGTAGAGACAGACTCTGTCATCATTTTGGCCATGACCGCCTTGACGCCGCGGATCGGCTCGACGCGATCGCCTGCTGAAACCGCTATAGGCGCAGCTGTTGGCTCGCTTTGGGCCTGTGCTTTCGCCGCCTTAGCCTTCACGGCTTCGCCGCTACGGAAGCGCTCGACATCTTCCTTATAGACTCGGCCATGTTTACCAGAACCCGGCACCAGGCTGAGATCGATATCATAGCTGCGCGCCAGACGACGCACGGCCGGGCTTGCCAGCGCCTTACCATTACCGGCTGGGGCGTGCAGTTCAACCTCTTCATGGTCAACCGCAGCTGGGGCAGTATCTGCTACCGGCGCGGCAACGATCCCCTCTTCGCTCTCTACCTCGATAGAGAAAAGCGGGGTGTGCACCTGTGCCAGCTGACCCTTACGGTAATGGAGTTTAACCACCTTACCGCTCTTGATGGCCGGGATCTGCACCAGTGCCTTGTCGGTCATCACATCGGCGATAGGTTGGTCTTCCACCACCATGTCACCTTCGGCCACCAACCACTCCACCAACTCGCACTCGACAATCCCTTCACCGATATCCGGTAACAGGAACTCTTCGACACGTTTGCCGCCAACAACTGGCTGTGAATCAGATTGAACGACAGCTTCTTCAGCTGCTGATTCTGTGGTCGCATCGCCGTCTAACTCACCATCGATTTCCACTGAATAGAGCGGCTCGTGAACGATAGCTATGTCACCTTTCTTATAGTGAAGTTTTTTGATGACACCACCATGAACCGCCGGGATCTGCACCAGCGCCTTATCTGTCATCACGTCGGCAATGGGCTGATCTTCGGTGACGATATCGCCTTCGGCAACCAACCACTCGACCAGCTCACACTCCACCACGCCCTCGCCAATATCGGGCAAAATAAAATCTTTAATCATGCCTGGGGCTCCTAGTATTTCATCGATGCTTTGATCGCTTCAAAGGTCTTGAGCGCATCAGGCATATATTCTTTCTCATGGATCAGCGGATATGGGGTATCCAGACCACATACGCGGCTAATTGGCGATTCCAGATAGAGGAAACACTCCTGCTGGATAGTCGCGGCGATCTCGCCGGCAAAGCCACCGGTCAGCGGCGCTTCATGGTTGATCACCAAGCGTCCGGTCTTCTTCACCGAGGCCGCAACGGTATCGACATCCCAAGGCGCGAGTGTGCGCAGGTCGATAACCTCACAAGAGATCCCCTTCTTGGCCGCCATCTTAGCCGCCTCTTCGACGATCTCCATCTGAGCGCCCCAGGCCAACACGGTAATGTCTGTACCTTCCTGAACCACTTCGGCCTTGCCTAGTTCAATCTCATAGGCTTCATCCGGCACCTCGCCCACGCTGGCGCGGTAGAGACGCTTAGGCTCGAAGAAGACCACAGGGTTCTTGTCACGAATCGAGGCAAGCAGCAGGCCCTTAGCCTGATAGGCGTTACGGGGCACGACCACCTTTAAGCCCGGTGTCTGAGTGAAATACGCTTCTGGCGATTGCGAGTGGTAGTGACCACCGGCGATGCCGCCACCATAAGGGGTACGGTAGGTGATACCACCCACATTAAACTCGTTACCGCTACGGTATCTGAACTTGGCAGACTCGTTTACTATCTGATCGAACGCCGGGAAGATATAGTCGGCAAACTGGATCTCGGCAATGGCCGTCATGCCATTAGATGCCAGACCGTTGGCAAAACCAGCGATACCCTGCTCTGTCAGCGGGGTGTTAAAACAACGATCGCGACCAAACTTATCCTGCAGGCCAGAGGTGGCGCGGAACACGCCGCCAAAATGGCCAACGTCTTCACCGAAGATCACCGCCTTGTCGTCGGTTTCCATCGCAATGGTCAAGGCATCGTTGATGGCTTGTAACATATTAATCTTTGCCACGATTTAATCTCTCCCTGCGCTGCGTGGATAGGAATCAGGATATTTCTTGATGTGCTGCTTAAGCTCGGTCAGCTGCTGCTTGAGTCTGGGCGTCGGCTCGTCGAGGACATCTTCGATGATCTCGTCAATCTTAGGTGCGGGTAGCTTCTCGGCAACCTTCACTGCGGCCAGCACCTCTTCACGGTACTTCTCATACAGGGCCGCATCGTCGCTCTCGGCGAGCCAGCCTTTGTTGATCAACCACAGTTTGAAGCGCTTAACCGGATCATGCTGCTGCCACTTGGCCTCTTCATCCTTAGAACGGTAACCAGATGGGTCGTCCGAAGAGGAGTGAGCGCCAAGACGATAGGTCATGGCTTCGATCAGCACAGGCTTGTTGTGCTCCAACGCATAGGCTCTTGCCTGCTGGGTCGCGGCCATTACTGCCAGCATGTCGTTACCGTCCACGCGAATGGTATGCATGCCATAGCCCACACCACGACTGGCGATACCGTTACCGGCAAATTGCTCGTTGGTCGGGGTCGAGATGGCGTAACCATTGTTACGACAGAAGAAGATAACTGGAGAGTTCAGCACTGCAGCCATGTTTAGACCGGCGTGGAAATCACCCTCTGAGGCGGCGCCTTCACCGAAGTAGCAGATGGCAACGTTACGTTTGCCCTGCATCTTGAGGCTATAGCCAACACCCGTCGCCTGTGGGATCTGAGTAGCCAACGGCGATGAGATGGTCTGGTAATTGAGCGCCTCACAGCCGTAGTGGATCGGCATCTGACGGCCCTTACCCAGATCTTTCTCGTTACTGAACATCTGGTTCATAAACTGCTCAGTGGTGAAGCCACGATAGCGAATCGCCGCGTGTTCACGGTACTGGGCTAAAATAACATCGTCTTGATCCAGGGCGGCAACACTGCCGACCACGGCGGCTTCTTCACCGGTACAGGTCATGTAGAAGCTGATCCGTCCCTGACGCTGAGCGGCTAACATGCGCTCATCGAGTACTCGTGTGAACACACAAGTATCATAAATTTTGGCAGCCAAATCCTGATCGATCACGGGTAACACAGCATTTTCAAAGGTGGTACCGTCGGCTTGAAGGATCTTCAGGATCGGGATCGATAATGAATCCTTATCGAGAAAACTGACACGATGGACAGTCTCTGTATTGCTCGTTGCGTTGCTCATACTATTCTCTTATCAGCTGAGTATTCTTGTTATCTGACTGCGAACAGCCTAAGTTGTTCACTATTCTCTATTATGACGCGGCCTTAAAGTTACGTTAACGTAAACTACCTAGCAAGCTATCACAGGGCGCGGCTAACAACTAGCTACCCTCACCCATGTATCGCTAGCTTTACAAGCCGGAGCCTAAACCACGCGATAATCTTTGGCAGGCACTAAACACAGCACAGTGCGCTGGCCAACCGGCACATTGGCGTTGGGAAACACGATGGACTCAGATTCGGCCTCGACCTTAATCTCAGTCCCGCCATCCTTAGCCAATATATAACCTCTTGGAAACGCCGTAAAATTCTCTACGTCGTCGGCAAAGGTAAAGCTAAAGTCGTCAAACTGCTTATTGATTGAGCGATGAACCTGATACAGATTCACCTGGCTCGGGTCAAACTCACCGAGCTCGAGGTCCCGGCCGCTTACCAGACGGGTCAACATCTCTTTCACCGCGATAAAGCGCGTCATATCGTTCTGCCCCATGGGCATTACCTTGCCAAGCTCTATGGTAAAGGCATGGGCCTGATAGCCATGGGCAGAGAAGTAACTAAAGGTGGTGGTAGGTTCGTGGTGAAACAGCACTGTGTTGATGCCGCAGGCGGCCAGGAACATGATCTGCTCGCCGCTGTAAGGTGCGCCGTGTGGATAAGGATAGATGGCAAACTTCTCATGCTTAGAGGCGCGTATTGCCGTGTGCAGGTCGTAGTGATAACGACTGCCGTCTTTTGGCGCCGCGTTGAAGAAGCGATCCACATACTGCTCTAGCTTCTTAGCGCGTACCCGCTCGGCATTGCTCTCGCCTTTGGCGTGGGCGCCGCTGAAGAGACGATTGAGGTTCTCTTCAACGAAACGGGTACCGTTTAGGATAGCTGGAGGGTTACCGATCAGAAACAGCAGGCGATGACGGGCAATCAGCGTCTCAGACAGCAGCGCAGTAATAAGCTGATCACACAGCTCGATTGGCGCCGTCTCGTTACCATGAACCGCCGACGAGAGCACTATGCTCTTAAGGGCTTCTTCCTTTCCATCTTGCTCGCTCTCTTGATTAGCTTCATACGTAACGAGCGGCTCAAATTGGATGACGCCGGTATCCCATACCGACACCTGTGTGTGTTGCCCTAGGGTAAATTCAAACGCCTCGAGGCCGACAGGATTGTCTAGTGTCAATTGCAAAAAGTCTTTCGACAACATCAGGGTGTCTCGCACTGCAAACTCCTTACTGCATCACTACCACAGCGCCCACCTTGTAGGCCTGAAAGATAGCGACTCCTTGGATTTATTAGCATTATTATCAGTTGGCCAGCATAGTAACACTTAAGCGAGTCGACGACCACGCGGGCCAGTCGATCGCCGCATATTTTCCCTGTTGCATTCGTTAATCAGATAATACAGAATAAAGCCGTCTAGCCATCTAAACGTATAAAATTAACTGGACTAGACGATTCGTTAGATAATTTAGACACTAGATAATTGGTTATCTAGATGAACAAAAGATAGATAAGCGTTAATCGAGAAGAGGTCAACCATGGCATTAGCAACATTTGGCGCAGGCTGTTTCTGGGGCGTAGAGTATTTTTTCAAGCAGATAGACGGCGTTACCTCTGCCACCTGTGGCTATATGGGCGGTGATGACAAGGCGACCACCTATAAAGAGGTTAAGACTGGCACAACCGGGCACGCCGAGGTGGTACAGGTCGAGTTTGACGAGACCAAGGTGAGCTTCGACGATCTGCTTGCCGTGTTCTGGAGTAACCATAATCCCACCATGCTCAATATGCAGGGCGGCGATATCGGCAGCCAGTATCGCAGCGCCATCTTCTTCCACGACAAGACCCAGAAGGAACAGGCCGAAGCTTCAAAGTTGGCCCTCGCCCGCAGCGGTAAATGGGGGCTTAGACCTATAGTGACTGAGATAGTCCCAGTGCTCACCTTCCATAAGGCGGAGGAGTATCATCAGAACTATCTAGAAAAGAACAACTTGCCTAGCTGTCACCTCACCTACTAGCGCTTGGTTATTCCAAGCAGCTCGATGCAAGTTACGCCCACAAAAAAAGCCAGTGAATCACTGGCTTTATTATTTTGTCTAAGTATTAAGCTGCTATGGAGTAAGCGACTAAGGTTTATCTAAGAGCCTGTTAGGCTAACGAACTAGGCCTACTTCGATTAGGCCAAGAGCCGCTCTATCATCTGCTGGGCCTGCTCCAGCACCTGCTCGAGATGCGCCTCGCTGACAAAACTTTCGCCATAGAGCTTAAACAACGCCTCTGTGCCTGATGGGCGCGCGGCGAACCAGGCTTTTTCGGTCACTACCTTGATGCCACCGATAGCCGCGCCATTGCCCGGGGCATGAGTCAGCACCTCGAGGATGGCATCTCCAGCCATGGCTTCACAGCCAAGATCGCTGACATTCAGGGGCTCGCTCACCAACTGATTAAACTTAGCCTTACGCTTAGGGTTAACCGGCGAGTCGATACGCTTGTAGAAGCTCTCTCCGTGACGCTCGACCATCTCGGCGTAAAGCTTAGCAGGCGTCTTACCCGTTACCGCCAGAATCTCTGCCGCCAGCAGCGCAAGGATGAAACCATCTTTATCGGTACACCAACTGCCGCCGTCACGACGTAAGAAGGCGGCGCCGGCACTCTCTTCACCTCCGAAGGCGAAGCTGGCATCGGCCAGGCCCTCGACGAACCATTTAAAGCCAACCGGCACCTCACAGAGGCTGCGCGACTGCTCACGGCACACCTTGTCTATCATTGCGCTGGAGACCAGGGTCTTACCTATCTTAAGATCGGCCGACCACTGCGGGCGATGGGACAAGAGGTACTCGATAGCCACCGCCAGATAATGGTTAGGATTCATCAGACCGCTGCCCGGGCACACAATACCGTGCCTATCGTAATCGGGATCGTTACCGAAACAGATATCGAAGGCATCCTGGTGGACCAGCAGACCCGCCATGGCATAGGGCGATGAGCAGTCCATACGGATCTTGCCATCCTTATCCAGGGGCATAAAACCAAAGGCGGGATCGATGCGATCGTTCACCAGGGTAATATCCAGCCCATAGCGCTCTGCAATCTTGGCCCAATAGTGAATTCCTGAGCCGCCGAGGGGATCGACACCGATACGAATGCCAGCCTGCTTGATGGCCTGCATGTCGATCACCTGCTCGAGATCTTCGACATAAGCCGCCATCAGGTCGCGCTCTTGAATAAGACTGGTGGTGACCGCTACTGAATAGGTCAGGCGCTTCACCCCTTCTAGCTGCTTGGCCAGATACTCGTTGGCGCGCTGCTCGACCCAGGCCGTGATGCCGCCTTCGGCCGGACCACCATGGGGGGGATTATATTTGATGCCACCATCTTGAGGCGGATTGTGAGATGGCGTGATGATAAGGCCATCGGTAAGCCCATAGTTAAGCCCATAGGTAAGCCCAGCCCCCTGCACTCTGTTGGCCGCTATGATGGCATGGGACACCACAGGGGTCGGGGTATACTCATCGTTCTTGGCGACAATCACCTGCACGCCATTGGCGGTCAGTACCTCGAGAGCGGTGACATAAGCCGCCTGAGACAGTGCATGGGTGTCGATACCGACGATCATCGGCCCCTTGATACCCGCCTCGATGCGGTGATCCACCACAGCCTGAACAATCGCCAGGATATGTTTTTCGTTGAAACTCTTATTAAAGGCACAGCCTCTGTGGCCCGAGGTGCCGAACGTGACCTTCTGCGCATCATTGGTCACATCCGGTGAGAGCCGATAGTAGTGGCTCATCAGTTTAGGAATATTAACCAAGTCCCTTTGTTGTGCCGGTTTACCGGCTCGCTCGTGTAGCGCCAAAATGTACTCCTAAGTGTCGGGTAGATTGAGCCTCAGTATCTCACTTAAATATGACCGATAATGGATTCAATCTGTTTTTCTTGCACGCCGAACTGACCTAATACTTCGCTTAGGATGGTGCGCTTCTTCGCCGTGTTGTTATTGGTGGTGACCCAGAAGCCACTGTTGCCAATCTCTTTCGGGTTGGCCGACTTACTGGCCTTGAGTAGCGATTCTTTAGAGGTCGCAAAGTAGAGACGATCGCGCCCCTGGATCTGCAGCACCTGGTCAAACTGATTAGGCGTCGCTTTATAGATAGCCTCTAAGGTAAACAGGAAACGGCCAACGGCGCCTTTTTGCTGGGCCAGTGCCCCCTTGTCGATCAAGGTCTCGGGGTCGATACTCGCCGCCTGATGCGTTTGCGCCACCTCTTTATCCAGGCCTGGCTGGCTGATCTGCTTAGGCTGCTCCATGGCAACCGTCTCTACGTCTAGGCCGAGTAATCGTCGCAGGATCTCTGAAGCACTCTCTCCTATGCGCTCTGTCTTGCTGGCAATATGGCGATATAGCTCTTCATCAATCTCAATATATTTCATGACTAGAATCTTCCTTAGACGGTAAAGGTAATTAGGTTATTGTTATCGCGAACGCGATCCGCAGCAACTGATGCCAGATCCGTTCAAGTGTATGCTATCTTTCCCACAGGAATAAAGAGCGATCGCATTAAAAATCCACAACTTGGTTACAAGATCAATAAATTACGCCTCAAGTGCGCAAAAACCCGTCAGAGAATGGCGCGATCGCGCTTAATGCTGTCTTTTGCAGCGATTAACAGGCACAATTTGGGCAATTATTTTCACGCTTAACTTTCCAAGACCAGCCTTTCCATGACCAGCTTAAATTACACCCAATCGGGACAAGGTAGTCCGGTTATCCTTATCCACGGCCTGTTTGGCAACCTGGATAACCTAAAAACTCTAGGCAATGCACTCGAAGATCATCAGGTGATCCGCATCGACGTGCCAAACCATGGCCTCAGCCCACACTGGCCCAACATGGATTATCCCATGTTGGCCGAGGCCGTAATTGGTTTGATGGATGAGCTCGAGCTGGAGTCGGCGCACCTGGTCGGCCACTCTATGGGCGGCAAGATCGCCATGGCCACGGCCCTGCTCTATGGCGATCGCGTCAAGAGTCTGGTAGCGGCAGACATTGCGCCCGTCGCCTATCAACCCAGGCATCAAACCGTGTTTGCCGGCCTAAGCAACCTAGATCTTAGCGCGCTGGCTAACCGCGCTGATGCGCAAAAGCAGCTGCTCGGTGCCGGTATTGATGAAGGTACGGCGCTGTTTCTGCTGAAAAACCTCACCAAGGATGAGCAAGGCTTTGCCTGGAAGATGAACCTGGCCGGACTGAAATCCAGCTATGAGCACCTGATCGGTTGGCCACTGGCAGATAAAACCTATACAGGCCCTAGCCTGTGCATTCGCGGCGCCGATTCTGACTATGTCACCGCGGCGCACCGCCAGGCTTTCTTGTCTCAGTTCCCTAAGATCCAGGCCAAGTCACTGGCTGGCACAGGTCATTGGTTACACGCACAAAAACCGGCTATTTTCAATCGCATCGTCGCCGAGTTTATCGCGGAAAATGACTGAATCTTGTCTGTAAAGCGTGTAGCAGATATCGCTTAACTATGGTATATTCGCGCCTCTTTTTTTAGCCTGAGGGAACGCAGCATGTTATCTCAGTATATGGAACAGATAGAGGCAGTTGGCTTAAACCTGTTCTTTGCGGCGATATTTTTCTTTATTGGTATGGCAATACATGACGTGCTCAAACAGGGAAATGTCCCTAAATTTGGCCGCTATATTGTTTGGTTAGTATTATTTCTCGGCTGTGCCGGGTTTATAGCTAAGGGCTTGATCCAACTCTCCTGGGAGAGCTCTGGCATAGGTTAAATGAACATTCGATGGCAAAAGAATCTTCAGACAGAACAACGATAGACCTGTTTGCAACGGAGAAACGCCGAGGACGCCCTCGCAGCAATCCCCTTCCCCGGGAGCAACAACTAAAGGTCAATAAGCGAAATCAGATCCAGCGCGACAGAGCCGCAGGATTAAAACGAATAGAGTTAAAGGTGTCACAAGATTTATACGACGCCTTGAATGAAAAGGCTTTGGCCAGTAACATCAGCCGCAGCCAATTAATCGAATCGATACTGCTTAAGCAGGTCAGAAGCTGATCTTAAGTGGTATTGAAACAAACGTCAGTGAACTAGATAAAGGAAAGACAATGGCAACTGTAGGTCTTTTTTTCGGCAGTGATACAGGTAATACCGAAGCCGTCGCCAAGATGATCCAGAAGAAACTGGGTAAGAAGATGGTCGACGTTAAGGATATCGCTAAGAGTACCAAAGAACAGATTGCAGAATATGATCTGCTGCTATTCGGTATCCCGACCTGGTATTACGGTGAAGCCCAATGCGATTGGGACGATTTCTTCCCTGAATTAGAACAGATCGATTTCGACGGTAAGCTAGTCGCTATCTTTGGTTGTGGCGACCAGGAAGACTACGCCGAGTATTTCCTCGATGCCATGGGCATGGTTAACGAGATCGTTGAGGCGCGCGGCGCCGTGGTTATCGGTCACTGGCCAACCGACGGCTACGACTTCGAAGCCTCTAAAGGCATGGCCGACGATAAGCACTTCGTGGGTCTGGGTATCGACGAAGATCGTCAACCTGAGCTGACCGAAGAGCGTGTCGATGCCTGGGTTAAGCAGATCTACGAAGAGATGTGCCTGGCAGAGCTGGAAGACTAATCTTTCGGCCACATCAGTATAAAAAGCGGCGAATAGCCGCTTTTTTTAGCCCTGATACATTGGCCCTGATATATAAGCCCGAATGCAATACTTAACCCTCGCCTTTGCGAAGCAATAATGGCGAAGGGATAATGGCAAAGGGATAGTAGCGAAGAAATAAGTCGCGTTAAACACTCCCCCGAGTAATAGAGAACCCAAATTAGCTAACCCCATGCAGAGTCAAACACACGCCAACCACTGGGATATCTTCTGCGCCGTCGTCGATAACTATGGCGATATCGGCGTCACCTGGCGTCTGGCCAAACAGTTAGCAAAAGAATATGGATTGGCCGTCACCCTATGGGTGGACGACTTAGCCAGCTTTGGTCATATCTTGCCAAAGCTGGACCCTTTATGTGGCAGCCAGAGCTTCGAGGGCGTATGCATCAAACTGTGGGATGCGCCACTGAGCCAAGAGTATCTGCCGGGCGAGGTGCTTATCGAGGCGTTTGCCTGTGAACTGCCCCCCGAGGTGCTCGGCAAGATAGCCAAGCTACATCAATTAGGCGACAAGGTGCCCGTCTGGCTAAACCTTGAGTATCTGAGCGCCGAAGATTGGGTCGAGGGCTGCCATGGCCTCCCCTCATTGCAACGCAGTGGCCTGAAGAAGCAGTTTTATTTTCCAGGTTTCACTGAAAAGACTGGCGGCCTCATCTGCGAAGCGGATCTGCTGGAGCGTCGTCAAGCGTGGCAGAATAACAAGGAGCGACTGACATACTTTGAAGCACTGGGCCTAAGCGGCATCGATGAGCATGATACCGTCATCAGCCTGTTCAGCTATGAAACCGAAAGTCTCGAGGCCCTATGCCGCCATTGGCAAGATGGTGAGAGACAAGTGCATTTGTTAGTGCCTATCGGCCGCAGTCTCAATAGCTTGGGAGCCTTCATCGACCAGCAGCAGGCTTTGACACCTGGAAGCCGTTTTCACCATGGCAAGCTGACCATACATCTGCTACCGATGACAGATCAGCAGGGTTACGATCGCCTGCTATGGAGTTGTGACTTCAATATAGTGCGCGGTGAAGACTCCTTCCTGCGTGCCCAATGGGCGGCAAAACCCTTTATCTGGCATATCTATCCCCAGGAAGAAGACTATCACCTGATAAAATTAGAAGCCTTTATGGCACTTTATTGTCATAATCTGGCCCCAGAAATCGCCGACGCCTGGAAAAAGCTCAATATCGGCTTTAATCAAGGCGAGCAGGAAAGTCTGCTTTCCCTGTGGCAACAAGTGGATAACGCGCATTTGGCCCTCACGCAACATGCACAAGATTGGCCGAATGAAGCATTAAATGATGCAGATCTTGCAACACGACTAGTTCAATTCGTTAAAAATAGCTAAGATACTGCGTTGAAATAGAAACACCCTAAAATATAGGAAATAGAGAAATGAAAACTGCTCATGAAATCCGTCCAGGTAACGTGATCATGTTAGATGGCAGCCCATGGGTTGTTCAAAAGACTGAAACAACTCGTTCAGGCCGTAACGCGGCTATCGTTAAGATGAAACTGAAGAACCTACTTCAAGAATCATCTAC
Source organism: Shewanella loihica PV-4 (assembly GCF_000016065.1). Classification (NCBI taxonomy): domain Bacteria; kingdom Pseudomonadati; phylum Pseudomonadota; class Gammaproteobacteria; order Alteromonadales; family Shewanellaceae; genus Shewanella; species Shewanella loihica. The sequence continues at coordinate 2,214,266 of NC_009092.1, read as the reverse complement.
CGAAACCACCTTTAAGGGTGAAGACAAGATGGAAGATATCATTCTAGACCGTCTTGATTGTACTTATTCTTACTTCGCCGATCCTATGTATGTCTTCATGGATGCTGAATACAACCAGTACGACGTTGAAGCCGACAACCTAGGTGATGCAGCTGCTTACATCGTTGACGGTATGGAAGAACAGTGCCAGGTAACTTTCTACGAAGGTAAGGCTATCTCTGTTGAACTGCCAACCACAGTTGTACGTGAAGTGACCTACACTGAGCCTTCAGCTCGTGGCGACACCTCAGGTAAAGTTATGAAGCCTGCCACTATCGCTGGTGGTGCAACCCTGAGCGTTGCAGACTTCGTTAAGACTGGCGACCTGATCGAGATCGACACTCGCACACACGAGTTCAAGAAGCGCGCTTAAACAAGCCGTTAACTCGATAATAAAAGCCAGCGTAATTCGCTGGCTTTTTTGTGCCTTAAGCTGACAAAAGCAGTGACAATAACTTCCAACAGCAAACACGCCAGAATAATACTCTGTTTTATTTTTTAACAAACAAGCTATTCAGCATTTTCCTCTAAAAATATTTCCTAAATTGCGGCGAAGCCCCTTTTAAACAATACTTTTTTTCGTTATTGTTCGATAACTTACGAGCTTTGACACAATCAGCTTTTTTCTTTACCGGCTATCACGAGGTTTCGATGCGCCCTATCATTAAATCCAATAAACTCGACACCGTCTGTTACGACATCCGCGGGCCTGTCCATAAGGAAGCCAGGCGCCTGGAAGATGAAGGCCATCGCATCCTTAAGCTCAACATAGGTAACCCGGCCCCCTTCGGTTTCGAGGCCCCGGAAGAGATAGTGCGCGACGTGATCCTCAATCTGCCCAGCGCCCAGGGCTACAGCGAGTCCAAGGGGCTGTTTTCCGCGCGCAAGGCGATCGTACAGCACTACCAGAGCCTGGGGCTGTTTGGCGTCGATATCGAGGATATCTACATAGGCAACGGCGTGTCGGAACTCATCGTAATGGCGATGCAGGGCCTGCTTAACAGCGACGATGAGGTGCTGGTGCCCTCACCCGACTATCCTCTGTGGACGGCGGCGGTACACCTCTCCGGCGGCAAGGCGCAGCACTATCGCTGCGATGAAGAATCCGATTGGTTTCCCGATCTCGACGACATCAAATCCAAAATTAGCAGTCGCACCCGCGGCATAGTGCTGATCAATCCTAACAACCCTACCGGCGCCGTATACTCCCGCGAGTTACTGCTGGAGATCATCGAGCTGTGCCGTCAGCACGACATCATCTTGTTTGCAGACGAGATCTACGACAAGATCCTCTACGATGGTGCCGTACACATTCCGGCAGCGACACTGTCGGACGATATTCTGACCGTGACCTTCAATGGTCTCTCCAAGTCCTACCGCGCCGCGGGCTTTCGCGTCGGCTGGATGATGCTCTCGGGTAACCTCAAGGCCGCCAAGAGCTATATCGAAGGCTTGGACATGCTGGCCTCCATGCGACTGTGCTCCAACGTGCCCAATCAGCACGCGATACAGACCGCGCTGGGTGGCTATCAGAGCATCAACGAGCTGGTGGCTCCCGAGGGAAGACTCACGCTGCAGCGCAATACTTGCTATGAGCTACTCAATCAGATCCCAGGGGTCAGCTGTAAGAAACCTAAGGGCGCGCTGTACGCTTTCCCTAAGCTCGACGCCAAGAAGTTTAACCTGAGGGATGATGAGCGATTGGTGCTGGATCTCCTCAAAGAGAAGAAGATCTTACTGGTCCAAGGCACCGCCTTTAACTGGCCAGAGCCGGATCATCTCAGGGTGGTCTTCCTGCCCCACAAGGAAGATCTGCACAAGGCACTGGTGGAGTTCGGTGACTTCCTCACCAGCTACAGCCAATAAGCTTTCTGGCTGTAACTAAACAAAGAAAAGGCGATCTCAGGATCGCTTTTTTTATTTTTAATACCAATCACAATAAATCAGTGAGCAGATATAGCGCAGAAAAACACCTGTGAACAAGCCAGGATTTTTAGATAAGTAGTTATTCAAGAGTTAGTAATTCCAGGATTAAAAATGCTAACGCCGTTCTCAAGCGTTTTAACAAACTAGAATGATCAAGTTTTTATTACGATTGGTATAAGGCTCTGTTTCTATTTACTTGCCCTGTGTTACTGTTAAAGCAACTTAGCAACAGGGATAGCAGTATGAGTCATTTGTTTGCCCACCTGGCCAGGATGAAGTTGATCCAACGCTGGCCACTCATGTACAACGTCCGCCCGGAAAACGTACAGGAACATTCACTACAGGTCGCCATGGTGGCCCACGCCTTAGCCATCATAGCCAACAAGAAATTCAACAAGCAGCTCAGCCCGGAGCGCGCCGCCACCCTGGCGATATTTCACGATGCCAGCGAGATCCTCACCGGCGATCTGCCCACCCCGGTCAAATATTTCAACAAGGAGATCGAGGCCGAGTACAAGAAGATAGAGGCGATTGCCGAGCGCAGGCTGCTGGAGATGGTGCCCGAAGAGTTTCAAGAAGATTACCGGGACCTTTTACTGAGCGATCAGGCCGACGAGGAGTACAAGCAACTGGTGAAATCTGCCGATACCCTGTGCGCCTACCTCAAATGCCTGGAGGAGCAGACGGCCGGCAACCACGAGTTCAATACCGCCAAGCGCCGCCTCACCGAATCCCTAAGCAAGAATCCAGATCCGGCGGTAAAATATTTTATCGATACCTTTATTCCCAGCTTCGAGCTAAATCTCGACGAGATCAATCGCCTGCTTTAGCAGCAAAGTCTGGCAACGAGGAGAGCATATGACATCAGCCATCTGGCATGAGAGACGCTTGGGCGAAGAGAAACTCAGGCGCAACGACCACCGCAGCCCCTATCAGCGCGATCGCGCCCGCATTCTACACTCGGCCGCCTTCAGACGTTTGCAGGCCAAGACTCAGGTGCTGGGTGTCGGCATGAACGACTTCTATCGCACCCGCCTCACCCACTCGCTGGAGGTATCGCAGATAGGCACAGGGATCTGCGCCCAGCTCAAACAGAAATACCCAGATCTGCATCATCTGCTCGACTCCATGAGCCTGATAGAATCCCTCTGTCTGGCCCACGACATAGGCCATCCTCCCTTTGGTCACGGCGGTGAGGTCGCGCTCAACTATATGATGCGCAGCGATGGCGGCTTCGAGGGCAACGGACAGACATTCAGGATCCTCACCGCGCTCGAGCCTTATACCCAGCACTTTGGCATGAACCTCACCCGGCGTACCTTGCTGGGGATCCTTAAATATCCCGCCAGCCACAATGAACTGTATCAGTCCCAGCCAAGGCCAGAGGTCGACAGCTATCGTCAACTTAAGCCAAGCCAGTGGCGTCCGGTTAAAGGGATCTTCTTTGAGGACAAGCCTGTGCTCGACTGGGTACTCGAGCCGCTATCGACCCAAGACAGAGAGCGATTCGTCTCGGCAGAGCCAGGGGAAAGAGATCAACACAGACGCACCCGGTATAAGTCGCTCGATTGCTCCATCATGGAGCTCGCAGACGATACCGCCTATGCCATTCACGATCTCGAAGATGCCATCGTCATGGGCATCGTCACCCAGGCCATGTGGCAGCAAGATGTGTCCAGCCTGCTAGCGGGCAGCGACGATGAATGGATTGCCAAGGAGTTTGCCACCATTGGCGATAAGCTGTTTGCGCTGGAAAATCACCTGCGCAAAGACGCCATAGGTACCCTGGTCAACGGTTTCGTCACCGCCATCTTGATCGATGAAAACCCCAATTTTATCGAGCCGCTACTCAGATATAACGCCCGCCTGGAGCCCCCCTTCGCCGAGGCGCTCCATGTACTTAAGCAGTTTGTCTATAAGCGGGTGATCCGCAAACCCGAGATCCAGATGCTGGAATATAAGGGCCAGCAGATAGTGATGGAGCTGTTCGAGGCCTTCGCCTCGGATCCCGAGCGTCTGTTACCGCTCAATACCCAGGAGCGCTGGCAACAGATGGCCCAGCAAGAAGGCAACTGCAACCGGGTGATCGCCGACTACATCTCGGGAATGACAGATGAGTTTGCCGCCCGCCTGCACCAACATCTGTTTAGTGCCAAGGCGGGATCCCTGATCGATCTGCAGTAAGCCCTACGCCAAGAGACACTAAGGAAATAGGCATAAAAAAACGCGCACCGTGCGCGTTTTTCTTATCCTGAGACTTTTTCTTTACCAGAGCCTTTTCAAAAACTGGCTAACTGCCGATCAGGCTAGGGAACAGGCCCTTGAAACCGGCCGCCATCACCTCGATACCGATAGAGAGCATCAGCAGACCCATGAGACGGGTGATCACGTTAATGCCCGTCTTACCCAGCAACTTGAAGATCACCGGCGCCATACGAAACAGGGTGAAGCTGGTGAGGCCGAAGATCACCACAGTGATCGACATGCCAATAAGGTCGCTAAAGGTGTTGTGCTGCGCCGCCGAAACGATCACCGAGCTGATGGCGCCAGGGCCGGCCATCAGCGGCAAAGCCAGAGGCACTACGGCAACCGACTCCATGCCCGACGCCTCCCTGTCTTCTTCCTGGTTACGCTTCACCTCGCCCAGCTTACCTTGCAGCATGGACATGGCGATGATGGCGATCAGGGTTCCGCCGGCAATTCTGAACGCCGACAGCGAGATACTAAACATGTTGAGGATATGCTGGCCGGCGATGATGGTCACAAGCAGGATCACCACCACGGCAAAGTTGGCAACCTTACCCGTATGGTTACGCTCCGCTTCTGTCTGGTGACTGGTCAGACTCACAAACACGGGCAGCAAACCTATGGGGTTGATTATCGCTACCAAGCCAAGAAAAAATTTAACATAAAGTGTTAAATCCAATGTCATCTCCTCAAGTGACGCTATAGTCGGTTAAAAAGCAGTATGGTTGAAAAACGCCTACTGTACAGTATTGCTCCTCCGTGGAAAAACGAGATTTTCTATCACAATTCACAACTTTGACTTAAATATTCTATTTTTACCCGACTAAAATTAACCCAGTGAAAGCCGTCACATTGTGCTCACAATGTTATTTTATTACATTAACAGGCGGTTTTGCGGCGCCGATCACGGTTAGCGCCCCGCCAAAAGTGTAATTTTCCTTCATAAAGAGAATTTAGCCAAAACCAATTTTCGCTAAATTTTTTTCCAAGGATCTTATTATGACTGTTAGCAACCAACAGGAACTCGACCAACTGGTCGAACGGGTCGCCAAGGCCCAGGCACAATTTGCCAACTTTAGTCAGGAGCAGGTCGATAAAATCTTCCGCGCCGCCGCCCTGGCGGCGGCCGATGCCCGTATATCCCTGGCTAAGATGGCGGCCAACGAGACCGGTATGGGTGTACTGGAAGATAAGGTGATCAAGAACCACTTCGCCTCCGAATACATCTACAACAAGTATAAGGATGACAAGACCTGTGGCATCCTAGAGGAAGACCCAACCTTCGGCACCATCACCATCGCCGAGCCCGTTGGCCTCATCTGCGGCATAGTGCCAACCACTAACCCAACGTCTACCGCTATCTTCAAGGCGCTGATCAGCCTCAAGACCCGTAACGGCATCATCTTCTCGCCGCACCCAAGAGCCAAGGTTTCAACCACTACCGCCGCCCGCCTGGTGCTCGAGGCGGCGGTCGAAGCCGGCGCGCCGAAAGATATTATCGGCTGGATCGATGAGCCCAGCGTGGCACTGTCTAACCAACTGATGACCCATGACAAGATCAACCTGATCCTGGCCACAGGGGGCCCAGGGATGGTGAAGGCCGCCTACTCTTCAGGCAAGCCAGCAATCGGTGTCGGCGCGGGTAACACGCCTATCGTTATCGACGAGACCGCCGACATCAAACGCGCGGTTAGTTCTATCCTGATGTCAAAGACCTTCGATAACGGCGTGGTGTGTGCGTCAGAGCAGGCCGTGGTGGTGGTCGACGCCGTCTATGACGCTGTCAAAGAGCGTTTCGCCAGCCATGGCGGCTACATGCTCTCAAGCAAAGAAGCCAAGGCGATGCAGAAGGTGATCCTTAAAAATGGTGCGCTCAACGCCGACATCGTAGGCCAAAGCGCCGCGACCATAGCGGCCATGGCCAACATCAAGGTGCCCGCCAGCACTAAGGTGCTGATTGGTCAGGCAACCGAGATCAGCGAAAGCGAGGCCTTCGCCCACGAGAAGCTCTCTCCGCTACTGGCCATGTACCGCGCCAGCGATTTCGACGACGCGCTCAACAAGGCCGAAGCCTTAGTGACACTGGGCGGCATAGGCCACACATCGGGTCTCTATACCGACCAGGATACTCAGACAGAGCGGGTAAGAACTTTCGGTTTTAGAATGAAAACCGCGCGTATTCTGATCAACACCCCGGCCTCACAAGGCGGCATCGGCGATCTTTACAACTTCAAGTTAGCGCCATCACTCACCCTGGGCTGTGGCTCATGGGGCGGTAATTCCATCTCAGAAAACGTAGGTCCTAGCCACCTGATCAATAAGAAAACTGTCGCTAAGCGAGCCGAAAATATGTTGTGGCATAAACTCCCCTCTTCTATCTATTTCCGCCGCGGCAGCTTGCCTATCGCCCTCGAAGAGCTAAGCGATAAGAAACGCGCGCTGATCGTTACCGACAAGTATCTGTTTAATAACGGCTACTGTGACGAGACCATCAAGATATTGAAGTCTCAGGGCCTGGAAACCGAAGTCTTCTACGAAGTAGAGGCCGACCCAACCCTGGCGATCGTTAACCAAGGTGCCAGTGTGGCTAAGAGCTTCCAGCCCGATGTGATCATCGCCCTAGGCGGTGGCTCGCCGATGGATGCAGCCAAGATCATCTGGGTCATGTATGAACATCCTGAAGTCGACTTTGCCGATCTGGCGCTGCGCTTCATGGATATTCGTAAGCGCATCTACAAGTTCCCGAAATTGGGCAAGAAGGCCAAGATGGTGGCGATTCCTACCACCTCGGGTACAGGTTCAGAGGTGACACCATTCGCCGTAGTCACCGACGAGCAGACCGGCATGAAGTATCCGATTGCCGACTATGAGCTGACACCTAACATGGCGATCGTCGACCCTAACCTGGTCATGGACATGCCAAAGTCGCTTACCGCCTTCGGTGGTATCGATGCCATCACCCATGCGCTGGAAGCCTATGTCAGCGTGATGGCCAACGAATACAGCGACGGTCAGGCACTGCAGGCGCTGGATCTGTTAGTTAAGTATCTACCAGACTCATACGCACTGGGTGCTCAGGCTCCAGTTGCCCGTGAGAAGGTACATAACGGCGCCACCATCGCCGGCATCGCCTTCGCCAACGCCTTCCTGGGGATCTGTCACTCTATGGCACACAAGCTGGGCGCCGAGTTCCACCTGGCACACGGTTTGGCAAACGCCCTGCTGATCAGCAACGTGATCCGCTTTAATGCAACCGATCTACCGACTAAGCAAGCCGCTTTCAGCCAGTACGACCGACCCAAGGCCCTTTGTCGTTACGCAAAGATAGCCGAACATCTCAAATTAAAAGGCGCAACAGGCGAAGGCATTAGCGATGAAGAAAAAGTGGAAGCGTTGCTCGAAAAAATCGATGAACTCAAGAAGACGATTGGCATTCCGGCTTCGATCCAAGAAGCAGGCGTCAACGAAGCCGACTTCTTCGCTAAACTCGACGAACTTGCCGAAGATGCCTTCGACGATCAATGTACCGGGGCAAACCCAAGATACCCATTGATTGCCGAGCTCAAGGCGATCCTCACCGCCAGCTTCTACGGTAAGAAGTATCAAGACGCCGTCTAATCGCTTGAGGGACTCACGCGAGCGCTAGCGTTGCGACCAGTCTTAATCATTAGCTAAAGGTGCTCATAGAGCACCTTTTTTATGCCTCTCACTCAGCAACACGCATCCCTCAGAGTAGTACTATCCTTCTGTTTTAAAATAGAATTAAATAGTGAAAAAGCTTTTTACCTTGACCACAAAAATTATTAGTTAGCAAGACTGTCAGCTTAAGGCTATAAGGCTCCACCCCTTGTTAGGATCCTAAGCCATTGACAGCACATTTAGACTTAACGTCTGATTTAACATCAGATTCAGAACTCAAAGATCTCCTGTTTGCCGATATCTGCGATCGGCTCGCTACCCACGGCTATGTCGTGCTGCACAACGTCTTGGCTCAGTCTATGTTGCAACAACTGCTGGATGGCATCACGGGACTTGCCGAGGAAGACTTTAAGGCCGCCGCCATAGGTCGTCAGCAAGACCAACAGGTCGTCGAGTCGATTCGCCGGGACAAGATCTGCTGGTTAAACGAGTCGGTAGAGTTCGCACAAGACTACTTCGATTGGTCTGAAGAGCTTCGCCTCGCCGTCAACCGCTATCTCTATCTGGGCCTGTTCGATCAGGAAGCCATGCTGGCCTATTACGCTCCCGGTGCCTTCTATAAACGTCATCTCGACGCCTTTAGGGGCCAGACTAACCGCAAGCTCACCAGCATCCTCTATCTCAACCCCGACTGGCAAACCAGCCACGGCGGTGAGCTACTGATGTACGAAGGCGACGAAACAACCCCATTCCAGGTTGTCGAGCCAAGGTTCGGTACCATGGTGATCTTCTTAAGCGAACTCTTTCCCCACGAGGTCTCCCTGTCGCACCACGACAGATACAGCCTCACCTCTTGGTATCGCATCAACGACGGCATGCCAGGGCACTAAGCGTCGCAGCATCGAAAGCAAGTCCCCAGAATTCCCCTAAGCTATAATCCAGATGCATTTGCGAGCTCAGCGATACCTGAGCTCGCGGTGAATCACACAGCAAGCGACCGACTAGCACTCTTGCTTAGCAATTCTCCCACGCTCTCCCTAATTCAACCTATTGGCAACCAGCCAAAGACGATGCTAAGTTATTGTAAAATTGCATTATCACTTCTAGAGTTTGGTAACAAAACTGGCTAGATGCGCAGTTCTTAAGAGGTGATAGATGATAGGAGATGCCACATAAAAAGGACTTTTTGTTTACTCACTCTGAGAGTAATGCCTGTCGCTAAAAGTGCCTGTTGCTTGAGATGACTGTTGCCTGAAATGATTTTCGCTTGAGAAGCCGATAACCGCATAGAAGATGACAAGTCATAACTGACGCCGACACTGAGATTCAAACTCAATACTCCCATAGCATTACACTCTTTCCATTAAGGAGTAATGCCATAGAAGGAAACGCCCATGAGCGCCATTAAGGACATACGAATCAACAAGTTCGAATTGAAATTAGCTGACACGGATGACCCTGTCGCCGAAAAGACCAGCTGGGATCCGCTGAAATCTGGCGGTGCAAACTTTAAAACACAAGATATGGTCGAGACCCAAGGCCGGATTGTTATTAAGCACTCAGTCACGGCTATTATTCTATATTCGATGTTTTTGCTTCCTGGTTTAGGGATATTTTTCATCGTCAGTCCCACCCTGTTCCTCGAGGGTGAATCTGGTGGTGGCATCGCCATGGCGATACTTGGCGCCCTATTCACCGGGGTTAGTCTCTTGATGCTGTCCAGCAAGAAACACATGACCTTCGATAAAGCCTTAGGTACCTATTTTTGCGGCAAAAGCTACGATGGCTCTCAAAGAGGTGATGCCAGTCGTCAGGGACGACTCAGCGACATCTACGCATTACAAATCATCAGTGAGTCTATACGCTCTAACAATCGCTCCTATCGCAGCTATGAGCTTAATCTGGTCTTTCGCAATGGTGAGCGAGCCAATGTGATGGATCACGGCAGCGAGTTAGAAATCGAAGCCAGCGCTAAACAGTTGGCCGCATATCTCGACCGACCACTTTGGAAAGCGACATAGATTTTTCAGGCCTCATCACAGTTTCCGCTGACGGAGATAACACGCTTAATTTGATAGGGTCTTACTGAGAAATGATGAGCCTAAAGTGATCGTCAATTAGATCTTTGCAATGCGTTATTAAGGGTTTCCATATCAGGCATCTCTTCAAATTGTGCACCGCTGTCGCCAATAATGTCCCAATGGGCTTTAGACTCAACAAACAGATGCGCCACGACACGGCTATCTTTAGCATCATCGAGTAATCCGGCTGGGATCCAATACTGCTTTTTATTACTCATCAGGTGAGGGACTGTACTGCCACACTTGCTACAGAAATCAGAACGATAACCGGTTTCAGTGATGTATGAATTAACAAGGGACTCCCCCTTAATCCATGTAAATTGCGCTTTATTAAGAAATGTGGCGGTATCTGACGAGGACGCAGACAATTTTCGACATAAAGAACAATGACACTGATAGAAATGAGGAAGAGATCCGCTTATGTAAAATTCGACATCTCCACACAGACATTTACCTTTCATCTTAACTCACTCTCCCCGCACTAGGTGTGCTAATTAAAGAAATCTGCAGACTCACAGTTTTGATTGTTCGGATGGAACGCGCAAAAGCTATTCGCCTCCCAGAGGATGTATATATCTGCATCGTACGCGACTGACTTTGAAAATTGGATGTTCACTGGCTATTAGTTGCCATGAGGCTAAGTCTATTAAAGACCCATTACAAATGCGTTAGAAAAAATATCATAAAATGAATCAACCAGATAAATCTTTAGCAAGATGAGGAAACACCACAAGGAGAAAGATGGAAGTGAGAATAAGCAACCGGGCACCTGATCTCGAAGAGTTCATGACTTTGCGAACTGCAGTTGGCTGGACAAACCCCAAGCCTGGACTGGTTCAACAAAGCCTGAATAACTCGCTTTTTCACGTTTGCGCCCATATCGATTCGAAGCTTGTGGGTTACGGCCGTATTGTGGGCGACGGCGCTATGTATTTTTATCTGCAAGACATAGTGATCTCACCCGAGTATCAAAACCAAGGTGTAGGCAGATCTATTATGCAAGAGATAGAGAGCTTTCTTGCAGATACCGCCATGCCCGGCGCCACCATTGGGCTGTTGGCCGCCTGCGGTAAGGAAGCGTTTTACTCTCGATTTGGCTACAACCCCAGAACCGGGGAATCTCTCGGACTAGGCATGTGCAAATTTGTCGAATGAGGGCGCGATATAGGCAAACGATTGCTCACCCTGCCCGTTTATCATTGGAAGCGCATGTGAACTAGACTAGGGCAAGCGCTAACCGCATACAAAAACACACAAAAAAGCCAGAACTGAGTTCTGGCTTTTTATTTTCTATGATCGGGTGACTAAATTATCACCCGCATCTTGCGAGTCGTCATCTCGGCTTACTTCTTGGTCCAGCGATCCATCCAGCCTAGGACGTTGGCGTACCATTGCTCCAGGTTGTCTGGGTTAAGGATCCAGTGGTTCTCATCTGGGTAGATAAGCAATTCAGATGGGATCCCTTTACGCTGCATGAAGCTAAACGCCGCCAGACCCTGACCATAAGGCACACGGAAGTCCTTCTCACCATGGATCACCAGCATAGGCGTCTGCCAATTATCGACATAGTTAACCGGGTTAAACTTCTCGAACAATTCCTTGTTGTCCTGGTAGGTGCCACCGAATTCATACTCAGGGAACCACAGCTCTTCGGTCACATAGTACATAGAGCGCATGTCGAACAGTCCCGCGTGGTTAACCAGACACTTGAAGCCGTCGTTCCAGTTACCTTGGATCCAGTTCATCATGTAGCCGCCGTATGAACCACCCAGGGCGCAGGCGCGATCGCCATCTAGCCACTTCTGCTGAGCGGTAACCGCAGCTAGACCTTTCTGTAGATCTTCCAGCGGCTTGCCGCCCCAATCCTTAGAGATAGAGTCGGTGAAGGCCTGACCATAACCGGTAGAACCGTGGAAATCGATCATCACCACACCGTAACCGGCACCCGCCCAAAGTTGAGCGTTCCAGCGGCTGCTGAATGAGTTGCCGAATGAGCCTTGTGGGCCACCGTGTACCAAGAAGGCAACAGGATACTTCTTGCCTTGCTTGTAGTTAGCAGGCTTGATCCAGTAACCATAGACCTCTTCGTTGTTCCAGCCCTTGAAGCTGAACTGTTCAAACTCGCCAAACTTGATCTTGGCCAGGTTGTCTTTGTTCACCTCGGTCAGGCGATTTACATTCTGACCGTCGAGAGACATGGTATAGAGATCGCCTGGCTCAACCAGACTCTTGTGGTTGAAGACGATCTTGTCGCCGGTCACACCCAGGATGCTGTTGCTGCCATCGTTGTGCAGCGTCTTCACGTCACCAAATTGAGTGTTGACCTCGAAGATGCTCACCTGGCCCAGGTCCTGCGCCGTCACATAAAGTGTGCGGTTATCTGCGCCGAAAGTCAGCGAGCTTGGGCTGCGATCCCACAGCGGCGCCACTTCTTTCTCTTGGCCGGTCACAGTATCACGCAGCATGACGCGGTAACGATCCGCCTCAAAGCCTGGCTTGCTCATGGCGAGATACGCCAGGTAACGACCGTCCGCCGAGAAGGTTGGCTGGGCATCCCACGCCTTGTTGCTCTCGGTCAGGTTTTTCGCCTCACCGCCAAGCACTGAGACCTGCCACAGGTCATAGTTAGTTTCCCAAGCCTGTGACTTGCTCGGCGCCTTGGCGCTGTAGACCACATACTTACCGTCTGGGGTAAAGGTCACCTCTTCCATGCCAGAAAATGGCAGTGGCGGAGTTTCTGTATCCAGGCCTTTAGTCACATCCACGGCAGTGTCGATCATCTTGCCGTCAAGTTTTGCCACAAACAGGTGGCTGCGGCTGTGGTCACCCCAGGTATCCCAGTGGCGCACCATCAGCTGCTTGTATTCGCGGCCGGTAGATTTACGCTCGGCTTCTTGCTCTCGCTTGTCGGCGGTGCACTGCAAGGTGTCACACTCAGGGTAGACACGCATGTTCATCACGACCTGAGCGCCATCTTGAGACAGCTTAAAGCCTTCAACGTCCAGCGGCAGATTAGAGATCTTAACCGCTTCGCCGCCATCGAGTGCCAGCTCATACAGCTGTGAGCTGCCATCGCGCGCCGCTAGGAAGTAGATCTTCTTATCGTCTGCGCTAAAGGCAACGCTATGCTCAGTACCTTTGGCCGAGGTCAGGCGTTTTACCTTGCCATCGATCAGCGACTGAAGATAAAGGTCAGATTGTGCCTCACCCTTATCATCAAATTTTTTAACTGCATACACGATTTTAGTGCCGTCATTAGACAGTGCACTGGAATGCAGCTTATTCATTTTAACGAGATGTTGTACCTTGAAAGGCTCTGGTGCTGCGGCGTGAGCGCCAGACACCAGACCGGCTGTCGCCAAGGCAAGTATGATTGCAGTTTTTTTCATTGTTATAGTCATCTTTATGGTTGAACGGCAAGGCGACAATGCTTAATGCTAAGAAAAGGCGCCTAAAGCCAAAAGTGTCGCCAAAATACGCAACAGACACTAAACAAAAATGGGGGGTTAAGCAAGTCGCCTGACTCACCTAAAACCCACCCACTTCTTCATGCTTTACTCAGCGTTAGGCAAGTTTGACTCGCCAGGTGGCAGGGCCGGTTTCGTGAGCATTGACCCCTTCGCTGTCTACGGCAACGGTTACCGGCATATCGGTCACGTCGAACTCATAGATGGCTTCCATACCTAGGTCTTCGAAGGCCACAACTCGTGACTTCTTGATCGCCTTAGACACTAGATAAGCAGCGCCGCCTACTGCCATCAGGTAAACCGCCTTGTGCTTCTTGATAGACTCGACGGTAGCCGGGCCACGCTCTGCCTTGCCGATCATGCCCATCAGACCCGTCTTATCCAGCATCAGATCGGTGAACTTATCCATGCGGGTCGCCGTCGTTGGACCCGCTGGGCCAACCACTTCGTCACCCACAGGATCGACCGGGCCAACGTAGTAGATAAACTTACCGGTGAAATCGACGCCTTCTGGCAGGCCTTCACCGCTCTCGATAAGGGTTTGAATGCGCTTGTGCGCCGCGTCACGACCGGTAAGCATCTTACCGTTTAGCAGCAGCACGTCACCGCTCTTCCACTGCTCGATGTCAGCTTGAGTAACGGTATTAAGATCCACGCGGCGTACGCCCTCGCCCGCTTCGCGGGTGATCTCTGGCCAATCTTCCAGCTTAGGCGTCTCCAGCTCGGCTGGGCCTGAACCATCTAGGTGGAAGTGTACGTGGCGGGTTGCCGCGCAGTTAGGGATCATCACCACAGGCTTAGAGGCCGCGTGGGTTGGCGCCGATTTGATCTTGATATCCAGCACGGTAGTCAGGCCACCAAGGCCCTGGGCACCTATGCCTAGCTTGTTAGCGCGCTCGAAGATATCCAGACGCAGCTTCTCTTCTGCGGTTTCGGCGCCTTTAGCCTGCAGCTCATGGATGTCGACTGGGTCCATCAGGGCTTCTTTGGCCATCACGGCCGCCTTCTCGGCGGTGCCGCCGATGCCTATGCCCAGCATGCCTGGAGGACACCAGCCGGCGCCCATAGTTGGAAGTGTCTTCTCGACCCACTCGGCGATATCGTCTGATGGGTTAAGCATCACCATCTTAGACTTGTTTTCCGATCCACCGCCCTTAGCGGCGATGGCGACTTCAACATGGTTACCCGGCACCATCTCGACGTGTACCACAGATGGAGTGTTGTCTTTAGTGTTCTTACGGCCACCGGCAGGATCGGCAACGATAGAGGCGCGCAGCGGGTTATCTGGGTTGGTGTAGGCGCGTCTTACCCCTTCATCCACCATCTGCTGCACTGTCATGTCTGTCTTGTCCCACTTGACGCCCATACCGATCTTAACGAAACAGGTCACGATACCTGTGTCTTGACACAGCGGGCGCTTGCCTTCGGCGGACATACGAGAGTTTATCAAGATCTGCGCGATAGCATCTTTTGCCGCCGCACTCTCTTCACGCTCATAGGCCTCGGCCATGGCATCAACGAAATCTTTAGGGTGGTAATAGGAGATATATTGTAGTGCGTCGGCGACACTCTCGATGAGGTCCGCTTGCTTGATGATGGGCTGTTCTATAGTCACAGACATTTCCTTACTCACGTTTTGGTTATTCACCGCCCTTTTGCAGGGTCGCGTATTTTTTTTGAATCCGTTCACAATATGATACTCTTTCGCGACTTTTAGGGGAACATCACATTTTAGATAAGGGTTATCGATGGATTTTTCGTCGACTCAAGGCGTTGCACTGCAAAAGTTAGACTGGCAACTCAGCACCATTGAGGTATTTGACTGCTTCGCTCACCTGCCCTGGGCCATACTGCTGGACTCCGCCGGCGCCGATCATATAGACGCCCGGTACGACATCATCAGCTTCGATCCTCTGGCCACCATCACCAGCCAGGATGGTGTCACCCATACCAGACATCTGCGTCCCACTGCGGCTAGTGCTACAGAAGAAAATCAATCTAAAGACGGTGTTGAAATTAGCCAGGACGATCCCTTATCGATATTGCAAGCGGCGATAGCCGACTACTTTCCGACTCAACATGCCTGTGAGCTGCCCTTCAGCGGCGGCGCCCTGGGCACCTTTAGCTATGATCTGGGCAGACGCATCGAGAAGCTACCCACCATTGCAGCCCAAGATATCGAACTTCCCGAGATGAATATCGGCCTCTATGACTGGGCGCTGCTGTTTTGCTACCAGAGCCAGACCTGGTCTCTGGTGCACTACCGAGGTGAAACGGCGCTTAAAGAACGTCTAGCCGATTTAGAGGCAAGGTTAAGCTCGCCGTCGAACGAAAAAGCCAATGGTGAGAAGTTTGCCCTGAGCCGTGACTGGCAGCCACAGATCACTAAAGGCGAATACAGAGACAAGTTTGATCGGGTGCAGGATTATCTACACAGCGGCGATTGCTATCAGATCAACCTTACCCAGCGTTTCGAGGCCGAGTATCGCGGTGACGAGTGGCAGGCCTACCTTAAACTCAGGGCCAGCAACAAGGCGCCCTTCTCTGCCTTTATCCGCCTGGATATGCACGCCATCCTCTCCATCTCGCCCGAGCGTTTCATCAAGCTTAAGGGCGATGCCATAGAGACCAAGCCGATCAAGGGCACCATGGCGCGATCCAGCGACGCCACGGCCGATAAGGCCGCCGCCGAAGCCCTGGCGGCATCGGAGAAAGATCGCGCCGAAAACCTGATGATCGTGGATCTGCTTCGAAACGATATCGGCAAGGTGGCAAGCCCTGGCAGCGTGCGGGTGCCCCATCTGTTTGCCATCGAAAGCTTCCCGGCGGTGCACCATCTGGTGAGCACTGTCACCGCCAATCTCGCTGCGCCCAACAGCCCCTGCGATCTATTAAGGGCAGCATTTCCCGGTGGCTCTATCACGGGCGCACCTAAGATCCGCGCCATGGAGATCATCGAAGAGCTGGAGCCATCGCGCCGCAGCCTCTACTGTGGCTCCATCGGCTATATCAGCCAGGACAGGCAGATGGATACCAGCATCACCATACGTACCTTGGTGGCCGAGCCACCTCGTCTCTACTGCTGGGCGGGCGGTGGCATTGTGGCGGACTCTCAGGTCGATGCCGAATATCAGGAGAGTTATGATAAGGTGAGTAAGATCCTCCCCGTGCTGAGTAACTGACAAGTAATTAGGCAAATATGACACTGGACGAGTTTAAACGGCGCTACGCTCTGCACCAACTGCCCACAGACACAGGGCCGCAGATCCATCGCACATTGCGACAGGCCGCCGTGCTCGTTCCCCTGATGGAAGCCAGTGGCGAGCTGGAGCTGCTGCTGACTCGCCGGCCCACCCACCTAAGGGCCCATCCGGGGCAGATAAGCTTTCCAGGCGGCAAGGTCGAAGAGAGTGATGCCAGTTACGCCGACACCGCCCTACGTGAGGCGTTTGAGGAGATCGCACTACCGCGGGACAATGTCGAGGTGCTGGGCCAATACCCCATGTTTAACACCTTCACCGGCTTTGCCATCGCGCCCATCATAGGTGTGGTAAGAGAAGCTTTTGAGCCTGTGCTCGATCCCGGCGAGGTAGATGAGCTGTTCAGCGTGCCCCTGAGTTTCCTGTTAAATCCTGCCAATCGCATTCAGAAGCAGTTTTCCCGCCGCGGCGTGAACTACCCCGTCTACTTCATTCCCTATGGCGATTATTTTATCTGGGGCGCCACCGCCGCCATGATAGACAGGCTCTGTCGCCAGATAGGCAATTGACGAACGAGCTAAGTTCGCTCTAATGAAAAGCTAACAACGCTACACAAGCCAGCACTTCGTCTATGCATTTTTTCAAACTGCGAATACTGTGATCGATTGCGGACTGACGCCCTAGACAAAAAACTTAAGATAAAGACCTGCCGCGGTGGAGGTTAGCAAGAGCAGCGGGATATTGAACCAGTAGCCCATACGGCTGTGATGGGCCACATAGAAGTTAAAGGCCAAGTTGATCAAACTGATGGCGGCGCAGCTCCAGATCACATACTCCAGCCTCAGGGTGATGGTGGGATCCCAGGTAAGGCGCACGCTGGCCCCTTTACTGAGAAAGTAACCCACGGCGCGATCCGGTCTGGCCTCACCAAAGAGCAGTAATGCGTACACGGCCAAGGACCAACCTAAGATCGACAAGGTGCCTAAAAAAATCTGGAAAATTTTGACTTTTTTCATTTAGCCCACTGAATTAACTGGCCATATTTTAAGCATAACAAGCTTTCCAGCCTAACACCATTCACGGATAAACAGCAGATTAAGGCCGCTTTTTCATGACGCTTTCGCCTGCCTTAGCTGAAATGCCCATTTTATTTGCCTTAAGGCCAATCTATCTGCTGTTTTTCCCTTGAGAAAAGCCACCAGCAAGGTAATATAAACCTCCAAAATTTTTAATAAAACGTTTCGTTGGAGAACTAAGCAACAATGAGCATTGCATCTGTCGCTTCTGTATTTAAGGGTGATTTTGCGGTTGGTTCGCAAGTTACCGTACGCGGTTGGGTAAGAACTCGCCGAGATTCCAAGGCCGGCATCTCTTTTCTTGCCGTATATGATGGTTCCTGTTTTGATCCCATTCAGGGCGTTGTGCCAAATAGCTTAGACAATTATAACGACGAAATCTTACGCCTCACGGCCGGTTGCTCAGTCGTGATGACGGGTGAACTGGTTGAGAGCCCAGGTAAGGGTCAAGCATTTGAGATGCAGGTGACTAAGGTTGAGGTCACAGGTTGGGTTGAAGATCCTGATACCTATCCTATGGCGGCCAAGCGTCACTCTATCGAGCATCTGCGCGAACTGGCTCACCTGCGTCCACGCACCAACATCATTGGCGCGGTCGCTCGCGTACGTAACTGTCTGTCTCACGCCATCCACAACTTCTACAACGAAGAAGGCTTCATCTGGGTCTCTACCCCGCTGATCACCGCTTCTGATTGTGAGGGTGCTGGCGAGATGTTCCGCGTCTCGACACTGGATCTGGAAAACCTGCCACGCACCGACGATGGCAAGGTCGACTTCAGCGAAGACTTCTTCGGTAAGGAATCTTTCCTGACGGTATCGGGTCAGCTAAACGGCGAGACCTACGCCTGTGCACTGTCGAAGATCTACACCTTCGGCCCGACCTTCCGCGCCGAAAACTCAAACACCAGCCGTCACCTGGCGGAGTTCTGGATGGTTGAGCCGGAAGTGGCCTTCGCCGATCTGAACGATGTTGCCGGTCTGGCCGAGCGCATGCTGAAGTACTGTTTCCGCGCCGTGCTTAACGAGCGTCGTGACGATCTAGAATTCTTCGCCCAACGCGTCGACAAGACAGTTATCGAGCGTCTAGAAAGCTTCGTTAACAGCGATTTCGCTCAGGTAGACTACACAGACGCCATCGAGATCCTCAAGTCATGCGGCAAGAAGTTCGAGTTCGATGTCGAGTGGGGTATCGACCTGCAATCTGAGCACGAGCGCTACCTGGCGGAAGAACACTTCAAGGCACCAGTGGTCGTGAAGAACTATCCAAAAGATATCAAGGCCTTCTATATGCGTCTCAACGAAGATGGCAAGACGGTTGCGGCCATGGACGTACTGGCTCCTGGCATCGGTGAGATCATCGGTGGTGCCCAGCGTGAAGAGCGTCTGGACGTACTAGATACCCGTCTGGACGAGATGGGTCTGAGCAAGGAAGATTACTGGTGGTATCGTGACCTGCGCCGCTACGGCACAGTGCCACACTCAGGCTTCGGTCTGGGCTTCGAGCGTCTGGTCTCTTACGTGACCGGCGTATCGAACATCCGCGACGTGATCCCATTCCCACGCGCACCTAAGTCAGCGAACTTCTAAAGCAAGTTCTGCAAAAAAACGCCCTACGGGGCGTTTTTTTATGGGCGCAGGTTTCAGATAGCAATTTCAATGGACTAACGCCACAATATGGGGCGTATTAAGCTTAGCTATAATGGCGAAGAATGAGCGCTAGCCAAGCTTTAGAGGTCCCATCCATGATTGCCTTGTTAGGTAGCTATTCTCGAATGAACGTTACTACTTTACTTTTTACATCGTATGTAAAAGTACCACTTAAGAAAGGCATATACATAACATTTTTACTTTTACGAAATTCAGAATGGTGTTTTACCCTAAATTCGTAAACTGCTTTTGCTACGTTTAACTTATTTTTAGATAAGTAGTAATTTGATACATCACCGTTGTTTTTAGCGAGATGCTGTTTAACAGCCTCAAAGGCGTTTTCATCGAGCTTTGTTTTAGGCTTAAACGCCCAAAAGAACGTGTAACCATCTGGCGGCCCAATAACTATGGTTTTTCCAAATAGTTCAAAACTTAACAAAGCTAGAAAAATTACTATGAATCTCATTAGCTACCTAACGCCGCGTTAAGGTGCGAGCAACTCAATACAAAAGCCTCTGCAATGCACCGTAATTACTAAACCCAACGCATATCAAAAATGCCACGCGTTGTGAGTCGCTCTTGAACGATTTGCTATGTGTATTTATAAATTTCTATATCTTTACCGTGCTGAAAATAGCCCCAAATTCTAACACCACACTCTGTGAGAGATATTTTAGTATTTTGCTCTTTACATATAGCAATGACCTTATCCCTATGATCTAGAACTTCTGGCTCCAGCAAAACGCCTCTTGAATGAGAGATACGAGCGTCAATATCAATAAAATGTATTGCTCGAAAGTTTCCCCATATTTGTGCCAGTTCACTGGCATATTGATAGCTAGAGTCACTTTCCGGCCATGTTGACCCATCAATGTAGGTAACTCGGTAGCTTAGTAGCTCATCGATATCGCTCAATGCTACAAGCAAATTGTTCCACTTAGTGTTATTCATAACACCAAAAATACCATTACTATCAATTAGTTTAATGATATATGACTTTAAATCTAAACGCATAAATTCCCAATACCAATAACGCCGCCAATAGAGGCCCGCGCTTGCGCGGGTCCTATTGCTTGGCCTGGTTAGGCGATACTTGTACATTGCAGCAATACCTTAGCTTGGAACTTTAAGGCGCATATCAATGCGGATTAGATCGCCTTCTTTTTTAGTTTTAAATGAAGGACCAGCATCATGTGACTGGCTTTGAGGAAAAACAACCAAAGATAAATGTGGGTCTTCTCTAAGTGTTGAGTACATCAACATTTCACCCATATCATTGCTAGTCCATTGGGTTGGACCTTCTAATATTTTTCCTACAGCGTGATATACAACTCTAATGCTGAAGCCATTTTCGTCGCTATCATATCGATATAAGTCTGTCGGAGCCTCTAGCTCAATTCCAATGCGACTTAACTGATCTAGCAGATCATTGGGAAGCACTTCAGAGAAGCAGTGCCTCCATTTAGTACACCACTCACAATCACATTTGTAAGCAGGAACGCCTGCTTGGCCTTGAATCTGTCTTGTAGCCTCAAGGTTCGTAGCTAGTTTCCAAGTACCTACTGGAATAGTTGGTCGTTGTTTCTTCATTTCCGCCTAACATTTTATTAGTGCGCATGCGCATCTATTTGGCAAAACGCGCATGCGCATCTGATAAACCTATTATTGATGACTTACTAAACTAAAGTCATTGATTTATAACCACTCTAGCAGAGTCATGCAGGATAAACGAGCACCAGAATGGGCGAAGTGCGCATGAATATTGACTCGGTGCCTCACCTTAAATACCTGAAAGCTAGCCACGGATGATGTGATGAACGACGCCCTGACGAGATAGAAAGTCTTCGGCTCCCTCCCCCTGTAACATGGCCAGAGTCGCCAGCATGCCGGCGACGACACAAGAAGGCGCAAACACACTGACCGATATTGGCGCGCCTTTGATGGGGTACCCAGTGCTGGGGTCGATGATGTGGCCATAGCGCTTTCCTTGGTGCAGCAGATAACGCCGGGAGTGTCCGCTGGTGGCCAGCGCGCCAGATTTCAGCGTCACCACACGTGCGGGGGTATCTAGCTTGTGGGGATCTTCTATCCCTATCTGCCAGGGCCTCTCGCAGCCTGGAGAGGCAATCATATCGCCGCCAAGATTCACTAAGAGATCATATTCGGGCAGCTCACGACGCAGAACCTCTACAGCCCTGTCGGCGGCGTACTCTTTGGCGATCCCACCAAGATCGATCCCCATGCCATAAGGTAGAAAAAAGTGGTTATCTTCGATAATCAGCCGCTCGAAGCCTACCTGAGCAAGCGCTGCCTCTATCTTGCTATCACTCGGCGGGGCTGCACTCTCTCCAGCGCCGAATGGCCAGAGGGCCAATACGGGCTCTGCGGTCACATCAAAACGGCCTTGGCTAAGTCGGTAACAATGCTCGGCAAACTTGAGTAGACCAAGGGTTTCATCGTCGATCGCTTGCCAGTCTCCGGCGCCGCGATTGATTTGAGTTAATACGCTGTTCTCGCTAAAGCGGCTGTACTTAGCCTCGATGCACTTAACCTCGGCCATGGCGCGACTGAAGGCCTGAGTTATTCGCTCTTGGTCAATCTTGTCATCTTGAGCCTTGCTACCTGCTTGCTTAGGGCGCGCCAGCAACTCACAGCGACTGGCCATGGCCATGAACTCGCCCCTCAGTCCCTTAAGGTTTTTGCGTCCATATTGGCTATCGACGAACGGATATTCGCTTTCATCCGAGATAACCGCCTGTTGATCGTCTAGATCAGCAAGCGGCGACAATTTAAGACCTTCACTAGTTGAGATCAAAATCGCATTCCAAATTGAAGCACTATGGCATCGAGGCGTGGGAACTGATCGAAACTGGCGAGCTCACCGGGCAACTCGACACCGTGGTTTTGCGGGCGCTGCTGATAGTAGGCAAGCCGCACACTGGCCAGCATCCCCTGCTCTAACTTCTGGCCATATTTGACGCCTATTGTATAGGTCTGCATCTTACCCAGACGATGATCCGCCGAGGCGAACTCGGGCAAGGGCTCACCCTCAGTGAGATAGAGGTGATAAAACTCGGCCGCGTCCTGCAGATAAACCCTAAACTGCCATTGCCAATAGGCGGCGCCGGTGAGGTTGTAGCGATAACGGGCATCAAAGGTATGGGCCTGCAGCGACCAGTCATCATTACTGTAGCGATAGGAAAAGGTCAGCGCGCCGCTATCCAAGGCACCCTTGGTCATGAGATAAAGGTTGTGTTTGAGCCGCTCGTCGGGGCGCTGCTCATAGTGATAGCCAAGGGCCTGCCCTCTACTATCGACCCGGCTAACCACCTTGTAGGCGTCATTAAGGTAGCCATTCACACTGGAGAGGCCATAACTTAGCTGAGCCTGCCAGCGACGATTCAGCGTCTGGGTCACCCCGACATTCAGATCGAGCGTGCGTTTAAGGGCGCTGTCATAGAAACGCGTGGCATCGAATGCCTGCCTAAACTCGGCCTCGTTGGCAAAGTCATTACGAAACACCATCTCACTCATCCCGACGGGCCGCCCGCCCACTGGATTGACTATGTCAAAATAGTAGGCCGCGCCGGCAAACACCTGGGTATTGCTCTGATTGAAGGAGTGCTCGAGCCCTGCATTGACACCGAGAGAGGTGTAATCATATTCGCGAGAGAGATACCCACCGAGGCTTACCTGCCATTTGGCAGAGAAGAGATGCTGCCAGTTGGCGCTGAGCTGCAAGCGGGTATCCTTGAAGGTGTCATCCAGCGGCAGTTCTCCGGCTCTCGCCTGATAGACGCCGGTTCCCGACGGACGGGTAAAACTTTGGGGGCTTGCCTGGATCACGGCGCCATTGGCCGAGGCGCCAGTCAGGGCGTCCAGTGCTATCTTACCGCGGATAATATTGGCGTCGTCCAGCGCCTGACGATAGTTGATGATCCCTTCTGCCGCCGTGACCCTGTCCTGCTCCTGATAGTAGACCAGGGCCGCATCTATGGTCGCGCCGGAGAGCGGATCGCTCGCTTGTTCCTCTTGCTCAGCGGTATTATCGCGCGTCTCGGCGGCTTGTTCGCCTGCAAGCGCATTGTCACTGGTTACCGCCACGCCGACACCGAGAAACAGACTGCTGGCCATCAGCAAAGATGCCATCACAGACTCGCTTTCTAGCGAGGCGCTTTTTAGCGATTCACTTTTTAGCAAAGCGCTTTCTACTGTCCCGAGTTGATTTGGTGTCGGCTTGTCCTTCATGTCGCTCAAGCGATCATCCTTATTCCCTGTTATCTCTTAAAACAACCTAGTTACAACCGCAGCCACCGCCGGCAAGGGTACGGCCGCCACTGGAGGCCTCCTTACTGAAATAGATATGATCTTCTATCGCCATATCCATCTCATCGGCCTCTAGCTGCATATCCTCCCTAGCAAACTGCCCTCGCTCCCAGGGCTTTACGCCGAGATTGGCGCAGCCAGACAGCAGAGCTACCAAGATGAGCAGCAGCGTTAAATCAGTTCGCATCGGCTGACCTCTTCTTCAACAAAGATTGGATCTCCTGCTCTACGGCAGCTTGCTTGGACTTGAAGAAGCCCAGATGCTCGCTGACCAGATTTCCCTCAGCATCAAACAGATAACTGCTGGGCATCCCCTGCAGATTAAAGTGGCCGGCCATCTCCCCCTTGGGATCGTAGAGGATATCGAAGCTAGTTTTGAAATCGGCCAGAAAGGGCCCAGCCATCTCACTCTCTTCATCGAGATTGATCGCCACGATCGCAAGCCCTTTGTCGCCATAGCGTTGATGCATCAGCTCCATCCAGGGAAAGGAGTCACGACAAGGTGCGCACCAGGAGGCCCAGAAATCCACATAGACCACCTTGCCCTTATAGGACTCAAGTGACACCAGCTCGCCGCTTTGTGTCTTGGCGCTCAAATCCAAGCGCGGCGCAGCGTGACTCGGCTGCACCATAGACAAGCTAACGAGCATTGCCATCGATAGCCAAAGAAGCTTGGCCATCATGGGGGATCTCATTCTCCCCTCTACAGACGGCTGAACGCCTTGCATCTTCTGTTCTCTTGACATCATTGTTCCTTCACTGCTGGCTAAACACTTTCTTTATAGCTTGCGCGGGGCGGACTTTACTAACAAAAGTCTCGTATCTTATTAACGAGGTTAGCAAAAAATCATGGCATTAGGACAGCGAAAGATATAGTTATACCACTTCGTAATAAAGAGTATGCGTTATGAAAACGCCTGAGCGAACACCCTTTTTTAGTCAAGGTTACTCAATGTTAGTCGAGCCAAGAGAGATAGCAGACGCTGGCCTTAACGCCGTTTCGATTAAACCAATCCAGCCAGACTGTCTGATTATCTCTTAGGGCATCTCCCGGGCCCTTCACCTCGATAAGCTCGGCTGTGACTCTGCTATCAATTAAGTTTGGCGCCCCGTCATCGGTTGCGTGACGTTCGATTGCAAGATATTCGGCAGTTAGATGAAAACAGATAAGATCGGGAAAGCCCGCGCGGTAATAACGCAGATCGAACAGCATCTGACGAAACAGATTCGCTAAAAAGGCCCCGCTGAATGCTGTCAGCGCCAGCTGCAGTAACAGGGGGGTCTGATCCTTGTCTCGGCTTTGGGCTGATTCCAACCCTAAGGCATCAAAGCTTAACTCCTCAAACAATGGCCAATGCACCCAGTCGTTGGTGATGCCGCATTTTTGATGAAAATGTTCCATGATCATCTGGGTGTCACCCGAGGCCAATGCCGCGAGTCTCTTATCTATCGCTTGTTTGCGCCTTGGGTAGAACTCACTCTGGTACATGTCGCTCGGCCTGCTCTGATAGGAATTAGCGAAGGCGCCGCCAACATCGGTGAAGATAATGTCCCAGAAGGCCAGGCCAAACAGGCTACAGAAGAGACGGTTCTCCACCTCGACACAAAGCCGCAACTGCTCACCCTGCATAGTGCTCAAGTGTCTGGCGGCGCATTGCTCAACGCGTCCAGCACCCTCGGCGTTTGACTCTCTGCCTTCTAAGTTCTCATCATTTGCTGTGCGCTGACATTCTAGTTTGAAGGTATCAAACTCCCCTTGCCAAGGCTTGGGCGCCGCCCGTCCCAGGCTGCGATGAAGGCTTTTCTGCAAACGCCTGGCGACCAGACGCTCACTCTCCTCCATAGGAGACGCTAACATCAGCTCTACAAATTCTAACGCCTCATCATCACGGCCAAGCTTATTCAGGCAGCGAGCCTGGCGCTCCCGGCTAGGCGGTTTCTTTGTGTTTCCATACAGGGCTAAGGCGCGCTCAAAGTGACCCAAACGCTCTAATTGGCGCGCCGCCATTAGCCAGAGCCCTTGGGTCATGCGGTTCAGCTTTTCATTGCCAGCCTCTTTGGTGAAATCGGGCAGTTCGGTGAGCCTTTGACAAAATGAATCAAAATTTTCGATACCAATATCACTGGGCTTGCCGCTCAGACCACCCTCTTCAAACTCTTGGTATAGGCTAGACAACGTATACAAGCCTTCTATCTCGGCTCGCGTATTGAAGCTGCGACTGGCGATGCTGGTCGAGTACGCTTCAAAATTATGAATACCAAGATCGGCCAAGATAAACTGACTCAAGGACTGACTCATGCGCTCGAAATAGAGTAATTCGAAGCGGCGATAGACGACCTGAGGGCTAAGGCAGAACCAATGCTGTGCTGGTGCCAAACGCCTCAGCAGATTTGGTAACAAGCCTGTCTCTTGGGCATACTGGATAAGCTCACTCTTCTTTAACCGCTTGATATCCTTAACCAAGGCTTGGCTTGTCTCAACCAAGGCCTGGCTTAGCTCCGTCTTAGTGCTCTTTTGCAGCAGCCAGGCCGTATCGGGCTGCTCATAGCAGATAAGACTGTGCTTAAAAAGCTCGGAGATAGCCTCTGGGATCCCTTCGATCTCACTGTAATTTAGCTGAGCCTCACAGAACCAGGGGCCCTGGCGTGAGATCAGCCTGACAAGCAGGCACTGGGCATCAGGGGTCAAGGCTGAGAAGGTATCGACGAAGCCGAGCTCGACCTCATCGAGGAGATCGCCATAGCGGCGGGCGACGCCCTCAAGCATTAGCAGAAAATTGCTGAGGTAGTAATAGGTCGGAAGCACCTTAGCCGTGCTTGACGCTTCTCCACTTATCCTTACCGGTTTTTTAACCTGTACTGGTTTTTCGTTCTCTCGCTGCGTCATTGAGGTTCAGGTCTCTCTATTTGATCGCGTTGTCTTGGTCGCTCTGTCTTGAACGCTCGTCTTGGTCAATTCATCATCCCCTAAGCAGCGATTGTACTCTTATTGATGACTCCTTTTATAACAGCCTCTAAAAGTCTATTTACAAGCATGAGAAGTTGAAGCACTCTTAGCAAAATAACAAAAAGTGCCGCAATTTGGCGATAAAAATAGCGTAGGAAAATTGATCATGTGGATTCAAGTCGAGATAAATCTAGCCCCGAGACAGCGCGGTTATCATCTGATCACCGAAGAGATCTATCGCGCCGCTCCCCAGCTTAGCGAGATCAAGATAGGTCTCGCCCATCTCCTGTTACAGCATACCTCGGCGGGACTCACGCTCAACGAAAATGCCGACCCCAGTGTGCGGGAGGACTTCGAGCGCTTCTTTAACCGTCTAGTGCCGGAGAATGAGCCCTACTACACCCATACCTATGAGGGTGATGACGACATGCCGGCACATCTTAAGTCATCCCTGCTGGGCTGCGAGCTTACCCTGCCGATAACCGACGGCGAGTTTAATCTGGGTACCTGGCAAGGGGTCTACCTGTGTGAGGCCCGCAACCGCGCCAGTGGCCGCACCTTAATACTCACCATCCAGGGCGAGTAGCCCTTTCCCATCTGTAACTGGCAGTTCGGGGGATTGGCTGCGCTTAGATTGGTTGCGCTTAGATTAGCTGCTCAGTAATGGGCTGTAAGAGAGCCAGCCAATCATCTCTGTCCATCTCAGCTGCCGTGAGGCTCTCGGTCTGATACATGCTTTGGGCCAGCGCCTGCTTACTCTGCTGCAGCTGCTGAATCCGCTCCTCGACTGTGTTCTGACAGATAAGCTTATAGACAAATACAGGCTTATCCTGGCCGATACGATAGGCCCTGTCACTGGCCTGCTCTTCGGCGGCAGGATTCCACCAGGGATCCACATGGATCACCACATCAGCCTCAGTCAGGTTTAGTCCAGAGCCGCCAGCCTTGAGGCTAATGAGGAACACATTTACCTCGCCGCGACGGAAACGCTCTATGATGCGATCCCTATGGCGACTGCGCCCGGTTAGCATCTCATAGCCTATCTGCTGGCGTTCCAGCTGCTCGGCGATCAAATCCAGCATGCTAGTAAATGATGAGAAGATCAGTATGTTGCGACCATCTTCTATCATGCTCGGCAACTTGTTCTCCAGCCAGGCAAGCTTGGAGGACTCGGCGTTAAGCTCATCCTGTGCGCCATCTAAGCCCGTCACGCTTTGACTCAAGTTAACCTCGGGGGATATCGCCACTTTTGAATTCTCTGTCTCACCAACCTGCCCCAACTGGCCTAGGTTTAACATTGCCGGATGACAACACACCTGACGCAGCTTAAGCAGCGCATTGCTGATCATCAAGCGGTTGGCCTTGGCGCCGGTTTGCCTCAGGGCCAACTGCACCTGCTCCGCCACGGTGAGACGTATGGTCTCGTAGAGATCCGACTGGCTCTGGCTGAGCTCAATCAGGGTATTGATCACCGTCTTGGTCGGCAGCTCGGTCGCCACCTGACTCTTGGTGCGCCTTAGCATGAAAGGGGCCAGGCGCTGAGCCAGCCGCTGACGACTGGCATCGCAATGATCTTTCTCTATCGGCTGTTTAAACTGACGTTGAAACTGAGTGGCCGTGCCGAGAAAGCCCGGCATCAGGAAATGAAACAGCGACCAGAGCTCTCCAAGATGGTTCTCCATCGGCGTACCCGTTAGACAGAGACGATGCTGGGTCTGCAGCCGGTTCACCAACTTAGTGATACGGCTGCGACTGTTCTTGATGGTCTGGGCCTCATCCAAGATCACCTGATGCCAATTGAGCTTGGTCAGCCGCTCGGCGTCTTGGGCCAGGATCCCATAGCTGGTGATCAGCACATCGACATCCGTCAGCGCCTGCTCGTTATCATGGCGGGCGCGGCCGCTCCAGACGAAACTAGTCAGGCTAGGCGTAAACTGGGCGATCTCCCGCTGCCAGTTGCTGAGCAAACTGGTTGGGGCGATCACCAACACGGGCGCCTTAGTCACCCCAGCCTGTTTATCCAGCAAGATACTACACAGGGTCTGCAGCGTCTTACCCAGCCCCATATCATCGGCCAGTATGGCGCCGAAGCCGTGTCGCTTGATAAATTGTAGCCAGGCAACCCCCTCTACCTGATAAGGGCGCAGCTCGGCGTTGAGCCCATCTGGGGTAACAAAGTCTATGGTGCCCAGCCTATCTGCTCGCCTGCTCTGCTGCTCATTGAGATAACGCCCGAGCGCCTTTGCGTGTTGCCTCAGCTTGGCTTCACCCGACCAGGTCAGCGCCTGCTCAGATTGACTTAAGGCATCATCGAGCAGCGGAATGCGCCCGAGGTGATGGCGGGCCAGCACCAGCTTTTCCTGATCGTTTAGCGGCTGCTGCGTAAAGAGTTCGTCGAGCACCGCAAGTATGCGCTGAATACGCGCCGCCGGCAGCGTTAGGATGGCGCCAGATTCCAGCTCCAGCGCCACCTCCTGCGGCTGATCCGCACTACCGTTTGCGCCAGATTGTTCGCCGCTCGTTGCCTGATTGAAATCCCGGCTAAGCTTGCCCTGACGAATGAGGTTGACCAGCAATGGCAGGAGGTTAACCCGCTTTCCTTCCACCTCGACCCCAAGGCTGAGCTCGAACCAATCCTTGTCGGCGCTGTTCACCTCGCCATACCAGGCATTGGCCGCGACTTGAACGAAACGTTGCTTGGCCACCAGTTCAATCTGCCAGCCCTTAAGGGAAAGCGTGCGCAGCAACACCACATGCTCGCTCGCCTCCCCCGGTACCAGACGCAGGCCCTCGCCGAGTGATTCAGTCACGGCTGGCTCGAATTGACTAGTGAGTAGCGGCAAGGGATTAAGCAGCAGCTGGCACTTGGCAAATTGCGCCATAAATGCCTTATGGCCCGCACCAAGATAACTGAGCGATTCAAAATCATAACGCTGGCCGCGGTGAACCATGGAAAATTTGGCCACGTCGATTGGCGCCAGCAGGGGTTCAAGCCAGCTTTGATCTAGGCTCTCGCGGGCGATCTCTAGCCTTGGCAACCAGTCGCCGTCGAGATCCACGCCTTCTAACAGGGTTTGATTCACCCGCACGTCACGGCGTTTATCGATGATCCCTGTACCCGAGCAGGTATCCAGCCAGACACCGGGGCAAAGGGGCAGCATGAAGCTTTCATCTAGGTAGTCTTCATCATAGTGGGTTGCCAAACGCACCGGCTCGCCGGCCACCTTGCCAAAGAAACAGCGACCGCTGGCAAACAGCAGACGATAAAAATCGCCGCCAAGCTGCGCCGAACTATCATTGCTGTTATCTGTCTCGCTATTGGTTTCCGCAAAGGCGCAATCGAGATCGATAATGATCGCCTGCTCACTCGATGTTTCGGCCGGTGACAGATCTTGCTGCGCCGTTTGAGCCTCCAGGCTCGAAGCCACAGAGGTTAAATAATCGGGTAGATGGGCCTGGCCTGTCTTTTCACTGCCGCTTTCGGCGTTGAAGTTACTGCTGCTTTTGCTAACGCGACTACTGTCTTCAGTGCTACTGCCAAGAGCACTGCTGATTTCATCGATATTTTGACTGCTAAAGTCAGCGGCAAACGCCCTGAGCGTGTGCAGCAACTTGAGATCTGTCTGACTGACATACTTGGGCACAGGCTGGCTCTGCAGCAGTTCGAATCCAAGTGGGCCCTTGAGCTGGTAGCGGCCATTCTTATTCAGATAGCCTTTTAATACCTTGAGCTGCAAACCTGTCTCGCTCGGCACTAACAGATAGAGGATGCGATGGCGCGCCATGGTCGGGAAAGGATCGAAACGTTCCTTGAGATCGCTTCTAAACAGGCGAATGGCCGTATCTGAACGTCTGGAGCGCCCTTGCTCATCGAGGGCGCGACGCGCCGCCTGCTCAATGACCAAGGCTGCCTGATGGGCACAACGAGGCTGACCACAGTCGCAGCGACCGCTTATCTTACCCTGATCGTTGAGTGAGACCTGGCAGGTTATTTTAGGCTCACCGGCAAAGATGCCGCGGATGATATGGGCCTGGCGCTGACACTCCAGCAGCCGATCGCCCAATAACGCTTGCAGCGCGGAAAACCTTTCTTGATGTGAAAACTCTTGTACAGCCGTTTGTAATAACATCGTCCGAGAAAAAGGCAGATAGACCAAGATCAGCAAATGAAAGGAGAGATGATATCACTATTTGTCAGGCTTGTTGTAGCCTACTAAGGTCAAGTGTCGGCTTACTGCGCAGTTACCCACGCCCTAAGCCGACACCTGTGACTGAGATCAAAAAATTTCGATCTCGAGAAAGGATTAGGCAGACTCGGCGGTACGCTTCATACGCGCCAGATAGAAGCCATCGAATCCGGTATCGGCCACGCTCACGGTTTCATCGTCGATAAAACTAAAGTGCGGGTTGGCTGCAAGGAAGGCATCGACCTGCTGGCGGTTTTCCTGAGGCATGATAGAGCAAGTCGCGTAGATCAAGATGCCATCGACCTTCACCATACGGCTGTAGCTCTGCAGGATCTCCCTTTGCAGCTCGACCAGCACGGGCAGGCGATCCGGCGTATCGCGCCACTTGGCGTCTGGATTACGCTTGAGAACCCCAAGGCCAGAACAAGGCACGTCCAAAAGTACCCGGTCGGCACTCAGCTTAAGACGCTTAATGGTCTTACTACTGGCGATGATACGGGTCTCGACATTGTGGGCACCGGCGCGGCGTGCACGCTGCTTAAGGTTATCCAGTTTCCACTGCTCCACATCCATGGCCAGCAAACGACCCTTGCCCTGCATCTGGGCGGCAATGGCCAACGTCTTACCACCTGCACCGGCGCAGGCATCGATCACCCGCATGCCAGGCTCTGCGCCCACGGCGGCGGCCACATGCTGAGAACCGGCGTCTTGCTGCTCGAATAGCCCCTGCTTGAAGCACTCGGTACGAAACAGCGCCGCATCTGAGATCACCTCGAGCGCGCTTGGCACGCCTGGCACCTCGCGGGTCTCGACCCCTTCCTTGGCAAGACGCTTGGCGAGATCTTCGCTATTAGTCTTAAGCGGGTTAACGCGCAGATAACGCTTTGGTGCCTGTGCCAGCGCGGCGCGCTCCTTGGCCCAATCATCGCCTAACTGCTCCTGGCCTAAGGTATCGAGCCATTCGGGGCAACCATCGAACAGTGCCGCTTGCTGCTTGGCCGCTTCCAGGCGCTGATAAAAATCATCTTCTTCGATCGCCAGGGTGTACTGCAACTTAGGGATCGGCAGCTCGTTCGCCATGTGCCAGGCATTGAGCAGGCGTGATCCCATACGAGCAATCTCATCGGTTGAGATATCCGCCAGATAGCAGTAGAAGTTGAGGCGGCGCAGCAGATCACCCGTGACATAGGTGATACGCGCCTGCTCTGACGGCGCTAACTTGAGTCCAGAGAAATGATGTGAATAGGCTCTGTCCAGCGGTTTGCCTTCTTCGAGCACCATGGCCAGCACATTGATAACTAATTCGGTTGAACTTGGAGATAGCGACGCATTTAACATAGTTGAGCCTAGATAATAAAAATCGCTGGCGATCATAGGAGTTAAGCCCCTAATAGGCAAGCGATAGCGGCGATTATGGCAATAAAAAAGGCAAGCATTGCTGCTTGCCTCTGAATTATAGGTTTAAAGACCCAAGCCTTAGAGCATAGCCCTTAGAGCTTAGACCCCTTCACGCCATAGAACATAATGAACAGATAACAGATGATCGGTAGGAAGAAGGCATGCTGAATACCTATGTTATCCGCCAGTACACCCTGCAGCAAAGGTAGGATCGCGCCGCCAACGATGGCCAAGCAGAGTACACCCGAACCTTGTGAGGTGTGAGGGCCGAGATCCCGCAGCGCCAGGCTGAAGATGGTCGGGAACATGATGGAGTTGAACAGGCCAACCGCCAGAATTGCCCACATGGCCACGGTGCCAGTGCTGGTCATCGCCAATGCAACCAGTAGAGCCGCCATTAAGGCGTTGAAACCGAGCACAGTACCGGCAGGCACCTTCTGCATCACGGCACTACCGATGAAACGACCTACCATGGCCCCGCCCCAGTAATAGGTGATGTAACTCGCGGCGCTGGCCTCACTTAGCCCGGCAATGTCATCCTGGGCCAGGAAGTTAACCAGGAAGCTGCCGATAGACACTTCAGCACCCACGTAGACGAAGATCCCCACGGCGCCGAGCACCAGATGGAGTGATTGCAGTGCGCTGGTCTTGCCATTGTGCACCACCTCGCCCTGCTCGCCGCTCTGACAATGTTCTTTGATCTGCGGCAGATCCAGTTTGGCAAATACCAGCGCCAGGACGCCTAATGCAGTGGCCAAAATAAGATAAGGCAATTTAACCACTTCCGCCTCGGCCTGTGCCTGAGTCAGGGTCTCGCTAGCTTCAACGGCTACAGAGAGGATCAACACGGCGCCAAAATATGGCGCAACCGTGGTACCCAGGGCGTTGAAGGCCTGAGTCAGGTTAAGACGACTTGAGGCGGTCTCTACGCTACCCAGTGCGTTCACATAGGGGTTCGCCGCCACCTGCAAAATAGTGATCCCTGAGGCCAACACGAACAAGGCGCCGAGGAAGAGTCCGTAGGTGGCCAGCGCCGCCGCAGGATAGAAGAGTGCGCAGCCCAAGGCCGCGATCAGCAGACCTGTCACTATCCCTTTCTGATAGCCAAGGGCCTTAACCAGCTTACCGGCCGGCATAGAGACCAGGAAGTAGGCGCCGAAGAAGCAGAACTGGATCAGCATCGCCTCGGCATAGTTGAGCGAAAACGCCGCCTTGAGATGGGGGATCAAGATGTCGTTCAGACAGGTGATAAAGCCCCACATGAAAAATAGCGAGGTCAGGGAGACTAACGCAAAACGATAGTTCTCCTGCTCACCGCCAACCCCGGTAGCCGTGCTACTTTGTTGCATCATTGCCATGGTGTAGCTCTCTTTTGTTATTGTATATTTTGTTTGTGCTGTTAAATCATTTCATGCAAATAGCCGGCTAACGAGAGCCAGCTATTCTGACAAGCTATTTCCAAGTCGTTTATTTCTAGGCCCTTTATTTCCAAGCCCTTTACTTCCAACAATAGAAACAACCGAAACCGTCAAACTGAACCAGATCGCCTTTCAGCTCGGCCTTAGGCAGACCATGGCCTTCCAGTGGCGACAGCGCTTTGTCGCCCAGACCTGCCAGGCTAAAGCTCTGCGGCTGACCACTCAGGTTAAAGGCAACCAGCAGGGTCTGCTCGCCTAGACGACGCTCAAACACCAAAAGTGCATCGGTTGATTCAATAAATTTGATATCACCTGTGACGAGTATCGGGTGCAGTTTACGCCAGGCCAGCATGTGACGGTAATGGTTCAGAATCGACTCAGGGTTGGCCTCCTGCACATCGACCGCCACGGCTTTGTGATCGGCCGGTACCGGCAACCAAGGCGTGTTGTCACTGAAGCCTGCATGGTTGGCATCATGGCGCCAAGGCATAGGCGTGCGACAACCGTCACGGCCCTTGAACATAGGCCAGAAGGTGA
Organism: Shewanella loihica PV-4; assembly: GCF_000016065.1. Taxonomy (NCBI): domain Bacteria; kingdom Pseudomonadati; phylum Pseudomonadota; class Gammaproteobacteria; order Alteromonadales; family Shewanellaceae; genus Shewanella; species Shewanella loihica. The sequence continues at coordinate 2,180,131 of NC_009092.1, read as the reverse complement.
TGCCGAACGGATCTTGCAGCTGCTCATAGGCGATCTCTACCTCGCCAAGACCCAACTCCTCACCTTGGTAGCTACAGACACTGCCCCGTAGCGAACAGAGCATAGCGTTGAGCATCTTGGCCATATCGCTATTGAAGGCGTCTCTGCCCCAACGTGTCGCGACCCGTTGCACGTCGTGGTTGCCTATCGCCCAGCAGGGCCAGCCATCGCCAATGCTCTGCTCCAGCGCCTCTACCGTGTGGCGAATATAGGCCGGGCTAAAGTCATCGGTCAGCAGCTCGAAGCTGTAGGCCATATGCAGGCGATCGTCACCCTGGGTATATTCGGCCATGGTCGCCAGCGAGTCTTCCGAAGAGACTTCCCCTAGGGTGACGACGCCAGGATATTGGTTGATCAGCGCGCGCAGCTCTTCGATGAAACCAACAGTCTGCGGGCGGGTGTTGTTATAGTAGTGATACTGATAGGCGTAAGGGTTGTCTTCGCTAAAGCCCCTGCCCTGACGCTTGTCTTCAGGCTTAGGCGGATTGTCTCTGAGCTGCTCGTCGTGATAGCAGAAGGTGATCGCATCGAGGCGGAAACCATCGACTCCCTTGTCGAGCCAGAACTTAACATTATCCAGCACAGCTTGGCGCACGTCAGGGTTATGGAAGTTCAAATCCGGCTGACTGGTCAGGAAGTTATGCAGATAATATTGCTGACGACGTGGCTCCCACTCCCAGGCACAGCCACCGAAGATAGCCAGCCAGTTGTTGGGCGCGGTGCCATCTGGATTAGGGTCGGCCCACACATACCAGTCCTGCTTGGCGTTATCCCGGCTCTGGCGGCTCTCGCTAAACCAGGCGTGTTGATCTGAGGTGTGGCTGAGCACCTGATCGATAATCACCTTGATGCCGAGGCCGTGCGCCTTGTCGATCAGCTCGTCGAAGTCCGCCATGGTGCCAAACAAAGGATCGATAGCGCGGTAGTCACTGATGTCGTAACCGAAGTCTTTCATCGGCGACTTGAAGAAAGGCGAGATCCAGATGGCATCCACGTTCAGACTCGCAATGTAGTCGAGTTTACTTATGATGCCTTGTAGATCACCTACACCGTCGCCATTGGAATCCATTAAGCTGCGAGGATAGATCTGATAGATGACGGCGCCGCGCCACCAGGAGAGTTGGTTCATTATCGCCCCTAGGTCACCAACGACTATATTAAAGGCAGGTGCCTGCCCCTGGGTTGCATACCTGTTACCCGATCGTTGTCGACGAACAATTGTTATTAGAATGAAACGAGCATACGTCATCCGGGAAATCGGGTTCAACACCACTGCATACGTATGCAAAACAGACAGGCTTAAAGCACCTTCTGACCATCTAGAGCAAAAACAAATATAAACAGATGGTTAGACTGAGTTTTGCAGCCTGTTTTGTGAGCTTGCGCACCCCGCTAGACGCCCTTTTTGAGGCCGAGGTCACTTTTGAATACGTATGCATAATATTGTGACCGCGACGAGTGCGAGAGTAGTATCGGTCCTGCTACATAACAACTTAGAAACAAGTACAATAACAAGCACTCTCATTCACCTATATAGCTGTGAACAAGGGTCCCCCCTTATTTCACACATAAGAAGTAATACAGAATGAATAGAGTGAAAAAAGGGGAAGATGGATGTTTCAATTTAAACCTAACCTACTCACGCTAGCCCTGCTCTCGGCCGGCGTTTGTATTAATGTCTATGCAGCTGATAACGAGGCAGCGAAGGCTGAAGCGGCAGCAACGACTCAAGACGAGTCAATTGAAGTAATCGAGGTACGTGGCTTCCGTACCAGTGTGATCAAGTCGCTCAACAACAAGCGTTTTGCCGATACCGTATCAGAAACCATTTCTGCAGATGACTTAGGCGCCCTGCCTGATCAATCAATTGCCGATGCCCTAACCCGCCTGCCAGGTGTTACCGCCGTACGTACCGGTGGCCAAGCAAGTGGTCTTAACATTCGTGGTCTGGACGGTGATTTCGTTGCCGCAACATTAAACGGCCGCGAGCAGGTTACCACTGGTGGTAAACGTGCGATCGAATTCGATCAATACCCTTCTGAGCTGATCAACCAGGCGCAAGTTTATAAGTCGCCAAAGGCTTCTCTCATCGAAGGTGGTGTTGCCGGCACAGTCGAGCTTAAAACAGCTGACCCGCTGCAGGCACCAAAAGACCACAACTTTACCGTTAACGCTCGTGGTAGCTTTAACGACCGCGCCGGTGAAATTGCCGACGCAGAAGAATATGGCAACCGTCTAAGCTTCTCGTACCAAGGTAAGTTCCTCGATGAAACCCTTGGTGTTGCCGTGGGTTACGCCCATCTTTATCAACCTTATGTAGCAAGCCAGTTCATCGGCCTTCGTTTCAACGACGACAGACGCGATGTCAACGGTGATGGCAATCTTGAGTCCATCAGCGAAGGCTTCGAGATGCAACAAAAAGGTGGTACCGACACCCGTGACGGTTACATGGGCGCCATCCACTGGCAACCCAATGACAACTGGAGCTTTAAGGGCGACATCTTCCACTCTAAGTTCGATTCAGAGAACTTTGCCCGCGGTTTCCGTGTGAAATCATTAAAGAACGGTCAGATCAGTGACGCCATTGTCGAAGACGGCTCTATGATCGGTGGTACAGTATCTACCGATGGTACCGATAACTTTGCCGTTTTTGTGGTTAACGATAACGACTCAAAATACTCAGAGCTCACCTCTGGTGCCGTTAACATCGAATGGACCAACGGTGAAAACCTCACCATCGCCGCAGACATCAGCTACTCTTCTGCCGACGGTGAATTCGTCAACGGCGGTACCCGCGCCGTTATCTATGACGACATGGCTAACAATGTTAGATCGGCCGAGTCGATCACTTATAAACTAAACAACCTCAATCCAGCCGACATCAGTTTCGCCAAGGATTACACAGATACTTCGACCCTAGGTCTGAGAGAAGTGGGTATGTGGCCTTATGATCAACAAAACGATCTGATCGCCTACAAACTCGACCTAAACTACCAGTTAGACAATAGCTTCGTGTCGTCTATCGACGTCGGCGTAAGATACTCTGAGCGTGAGTTCAACGCGCAGCGCTCTCAAGCCGGTTATGGTTTCGAATTTGGCACCAACCCAGACAATCAACCTGTGCTAGCCCTGACCGATGATATGACCCGTGTGGTTAACTTTGGCGGTGAGCTTTCAGGCTACCCAAGCTTCCTAGCTATCGACTTTGATAAGGCAGTGGATCTGGTTAACGCACAACTGGCGGCAACAGGACAAGATCCTTTCGTCCCTACTGCTAACTGGGCCAACAACTGGACCATGATCCAAAGCGGTACGGTAAATGAAGACGTGCTAGCCGGTTATGTTCAGGCTAACCTGGACTTCGAAATTGGTAGCATCCCTGTAACAGGTAACATCGGCCTGCGTGTGGTTAACACAGATCAGTCAAGTACAGGTCTACAACAAGTAGGTTTCGGTCTGGGTGAAGAGATCGTCGATGAAAAAGGCGTGGTCAGCACCGACTATATCCACAACAAAGTGGGTAAGTCTTACACCGACTACCTACCTTCGGTTAACTTGAACTTCCACCTGACACAAAACGATCAGATCCGTTTTGCCGCAGCATCGGTTATGGCTCGTCCACCAATCGACAAGCTTAAGTCTGGTATGGGTTCTTGGTATGACGACTCTGCAACACCAGGTTACAAGAAGTACAACGCATGGGGTAACACCAGTCCGCTACTGGATCCTTTCTATGCCGATCAGTACGACCTGTCATATGAGCACTACTTTGAAGAGTCTGAAGGTGCGATCGTCTTTGCCGTGTTCTACAAAGACATCAAGTCATTCATCAACAACTTCACTATCCAGCCATTTGACTTCGAAGAAGCAGGCTTCATCGTGCCAGACACTATTGTCGACAACGGTGTAGAGTTCCCTGTCGTTAAGAATGAAGGCCAGTACCAGACGGCGGTTAACAACGATAACGGCGGTTATATTCGCGGTATCGAACTTGCCTACACTCAGGTATTCGACTTCCTACCGGGCGCACTGAGCGGCCTAGGTTTCACCGGCAGTTACGCATACTCTGACAGTGAAGTAGAGTTTGAAACCGACCTAAGTGGTGAAAGCTTAGCTATCCCGCTGCCAGGCCTGTCTGAGCACGTATTGAACACCACCCTGTTCTACACCTTGGATGGTTTCGATACCCGTTTGAGCATGCGTTATCGTAGTGAGTATGTTTCTGAGCAAGTTGCGGTTGAATCTCAGCTGGCCTTCTTCGATGCAGAAACCATTCTCGACTACCAGGCATCTTATGCGATGGACAATGGTCTTAAGTTCCTGTTCCAGGTTAATAACCTGACAGATGAAGCTAACAAGACCTACTTCGGTCAGACGCACCAAACTGGTACCATCCAGAGCTTTGGTCGCCAATATTTCCTAGGATTTAGCTACACTATGTAATCTTAGGTAATAGCCGAAAAACACCTGCTTCGATCCCTTGAAGCAGGTGTTTTCATATTAAGCTAACAAAAAACTCTGTCACACCCAGAAAGTTAACTCAGTCACACCTAACACCTTAATGTGTCATCACCCTAGGCACAGCATTAAAAGGTCGAACGCCGAAAGGACTGCCCATGAGACGTACTAATAACAAGTTGAAACTCACCCTCATCGCCACCTCGTTACTTATGCTCGCCCCTTCCGCCTTTCAGGTGATGGCATCTGTACAACCAGCAAGCAGTTCCATTGTCAGCGAAAATACTCGCGCCCAGAAACTGCGTATCGAGCCCCTCAACTGGTGGACGGGTATGCAACACAGCCAGCTGCAGCTGATGGTGCACGGCGAAAACATCGCTAAGGCCAAGGTAAGCGTTAAGGCCGATGGCGTAAGCCTCAAAGGCGTTGAGACCACAGAGAACCCCAACTATCTGTTTGTTAACTTAGATACCCAAGGCGCCAAGGCGCAGACCTTTAAGCTGACATTCGAACAAGCGGGGCAGCCACAAATTAGCGTGGCCTACGAGCTGCTCAAGCGCGATAAGGGCAGCGCGGCTCGCCAGGGTTTTAGCAACAAAGACGTTATCTATCTCATCACGCCGGATCGTTTCGCTAACGGCGACCCCACTAACGACAACCAGGCCGACATGATAGAGCAAGCCGATCGCAGCAATCCGGGTGGCCGCCACGGCGGCGACATTCAGGGGATCATCAATAGCCTGGACTATCTGGCAGACCTTGGTGTCACTCAGCTGTGGATCAACCCGCTTACCGAAAACAATCAGGCCGAATACTCCTACCACGGCTACTCGGTCACCGACCACTACCGCATCGACCCAAGATTTGGCAGCAACGACGATTACCGCCAACTAGCCATCAAGGCGAAAGAGAAAGGCATAGGCATCATCGCCGATGTGGTAGTCAACCATATCGGCTCTAACCACTGGTGGATGGATGATCTGCCCAGCCAGGATTGGGTTAATCGTCCTGAGGGCGCATTAGCTCAAGATTCCTCGGCCATCGATTTCACCACCCACAGGCGTACCACGCTGCAAGACCCCTACGCGGTTGCCAAAGACAAGCGCGACTTTAGCCACGGCTGGTTTGTCGAGTCCATGCCGGACCTTAACCAAGAGCAGCCACAGCTTGCTAACTACCTGATCCAAAACAGCATCTGGTGGGTAGAATACGCTCATCTGAGCGGCATACGCGAAGACACCTACTCCTACGCCGATAAGGATTTTCTGGTCGATTGGACCCGCGCCATCATGGCTGAGTATCCCAAGTTCAACATCGTCGGCGAAGAGTGGACGGGCAACCCAATAACCGTCTCCTACTGGCAAAAGGGCAAGATCAACAAGGATGGCTACCAGTCAGAATTGCCAAGCCTGATGGACTTCCCCCTCTATGAAACCCTTATCAAGGCGCTAAGCGAAGAGGAAGGCTGGAGCGAAGGCATGATGCGCCTGTATGAGTTTCTCGCCAACGACGTGGTCTATGCCGACCCGACGCAACTTGTGCTGTTCGAAGGCAACCACGACACCAACCGCCTCTACAGCCTGCTGGGTGATAACTTAGCCCTGACCAAGATGGCACTGGCCTATGTGCTTACCAGTAACCGCATTCCGCAGATCTTCTATGGCTCAGAAATTTTGATGCAAAGCCCGACCAAAGATCGTAATGATGGTATCACCCGCTCAGATTTCCCCGGTGGCTGGCAGGGAGATGCTATCTCAGTTTTTGATAACAAAGGGCTGAGTGACGATCAAGCGTCCATGCTTAACTTCACCCGCAGCCTGCTTAACTTCCGCAAACAGGCAGACTTCATCCACAGCGGCGGCCTGCGCCACTATGTGCCTCAGGATGGCGTATATGTGCAGATGCGCTGCGCCAAACAAGATTGCAGCGACAAGGCGCGCCTCATGGTGATCTACAACAAGTTGGATAAGGCGGTCGAGTTACCTCTCGCTCGCTATCGGGATCTGCTAGGCAGTGCCCGCGCGGCTCGAGATGTGATCAGCGGCGATACCGTCACACTGGATAAGACCCTCTCTATCAAGGGACAAGGCGTTACCCTGTTAGCCATCGAGGAAGCCAAATAATGACTAAGGCGCGTCACGATTTGAATAGGCTCTTGAACAAGCCATTTAATATTAATTTAAAACTTCCATTCAATAAGTTAAGTGCTGCCCTGTGCAGCGCCGCGCTAATGCTCTCCACCCAGACCTTCGCCCTGCCCCAGATGGAGGCAGCAACCAATGCAAAAACTGTTAGCGTCCAATCAGCTGACGTGCAGTCTACAAGCAGCGAGCGGGTGACCAAGCCTGTCATCTATCAGGTGTTCACCCGCCTCTTTGGCAATACCCAGACCGCCAACATCCCATGGGGCACCAAGGCGCAGAACGGCGTAGGCAAGTTCAGCGACTTTACGCCTAAGGCGCTAGAGAGCATCAAATCCTTAGGCGTCAGCCATATCTGGTATACGGGGATCCCCCATCATGCCTTGGTCGGCGACTACAGTCAGTATGGCATCGGCACTGATGACCCAGACGTGGTCAAGGGCCGCGCCGGCTCACCCTACGCGGTGAAAGATTACTATAACGTCAATCCGGATCTGGCAGACGATCCCGCCAAACGCCTTGAGGAGTTCGAAGCGTTGATCGCCCGCACCCACGAAGCTGGCATGCAAGTGATCATCGACATAGTGCCCAACCATGTAGCGCGTGGCTATCATTCGCTGTCGGCCCCGACAGGCGTCACAGACTTCGGCGCAAGTGACAACACCCAGGTCAGTTACGCCAGAAACAACAACTTCTACTATGTAGTGGGCACGCCTTTCGAGGTGCCAAGCCTAAGCCCAGATTTAAAGCCCCTCGGCGGCGAGCCACATCCGCTAGTCGATGGCAAGTTTGACGAGTTTCCCGCCAAGTGGACCGGCAATGGCGCGCGCGCGGCTAAGCCAGATCAAAACGACTGGTATGAAACCGTTAAGATAAACTATGGCGTCACGCCAGATGGAAGCCTAGATTTTCCTCAACTGCCAGAGGGCTACGGCAAAAAGTCGGCCGCCGAACATTACGACTTCTGGCAACAGGTGCCAAAAGAAAGCATCCCCAGCTCCTGGATTAAGTTCAACGAGATCGCCCAGTATTGGCTCGCCAAGGGCGTAGACGGGTTTCGCTATGACATGGCCGAGATGGTGCCAGTTGCCTTCTGGAGCTATCTGAACAGCCATATCAAGCACACCAATCCCGATGCCCTGCTGCTCGCCGAGGTCTATACCCCGAGTCGCTACCGTGACTATATTCACCTTGGCAAGATGGACTACCTCTATGACAAGGTGGGGCTTTACGACAGCCTCAAGGCTATTATCCAAGGCAAGGCTGGCACCCAGGCGATCGAACGCGATCGCAACAGCGTCGAAGATATCGCCGAGCATATGCTGCATTTTCTCGAGAATCACGATGAGCAGCGCATCGCCAGCCCTGAGTTTGCCGGAGATCCCCTAATTGCCCTGCCCGCCATGGTGATCTCCACCACCTTAAGCCAGGCGCCCACCCTGCTCTATTTCGGCCAGGAGGTCGGCGAAGATGGTAGCGAAGACGCAGGCTTTGGCAAACCCAGCCGCACCAGCATCTTCGACTATGTTGGCGTGCCGGCCCACCAGCGCTTTATGAACCTGGGTAAATTCGACGGCGGTCAGTCTTCAAAAGAGGAGCTGAGTCTGCGAGCCTATTACGCCAAGCTGTTAAACCTCAGCCATAGCCTGAGTGCCCTAAGCGGTGAATATGGCGATCTGCACAGGGCGAATATCGATCAAGGCAAGGGCTATGATGCAGACCTATTTGCCTTCAGCCGCTTCGACGACAAGCAAAAGCTCATCATCGTCAGCAACTTCGCCAAAGACAAGGCAAAGCACCTCACCCTAGAGCTGCCCCCAGCCTTAGTTAAACGCTGGCAACTCGCACCAGGCACCTACCCGCTTAAAGAGATGTTGAGTGATAAAAAACCTGCAGCGCCATTGACGCTAACGACGAAGGGAGGTCAAGTCACACTAAACCTTGCTCCACTTGAGTCAAAGGTACTCGTCGTAGGAGAGAAATAAGCCCTGTCCCTTCAAGATATCAAAGCGAGTAGATTAAGCATTAATTACCACGCTCAGCCTACTCGCTTTTGATTTCGACTCATTCAGTCAGATACACCAATATGACTATTCTTGCATGTTAACGCCCGGCACAACGGCTTGCAAAATTGGCGCTTGTTTTGCCGGTTTTTTGGAAAAAAGAGTGACTGTTTTGCAAGTCCGATTGCTGCCGCTTGTTATGTGCTTACCATTCCCTATAAGGAATTTGGCAGTTTAATAGCTCATTTGAGATGCCTTGATTACTCATAAACATCGATAGACCAGACATGTTTAAATTCTGGTGCTGGGACGGGCCTAATATTATTTTACGAAAAAATGGTTTATCACCTAATGGTAGCTCTATATAAGGCACTAACATTGATGCACCTTCTCTGAACTTCAATCTTGGATCACCAAACTTTGGAATGTGTGGAGAGATTAGTCGCCATTCGCATTCTTCCTCAAATGCTCCATGTTTTATAATTGCAAGAACTTGATATATGTCACTCGTATATTGATTAATGAAATCATAATAGCACTGACTAGGCGGCTTATCAGTTATATCCATAGCTGGCAATTCCTGCCTAAAATTAACCAATAGTTTTTCAACCAAAATGCTAATTATTTCTTCTTGCTCTCTATCATCATAAACACACTTAGCAATTCTCATTCCTGTGAAGCGAGCGATTTCATTTACTTTATTTGGGCTAAATTCAAGGCTTACACCTTTACCATGTGGAGTGTAACTCCTCCACTGACTTAAAAGACTCGGTTTTTCGGATAGAGAGAAGACGAACATTGTATGTGCGACTTTCGAGCAAGATTTAGTCCATTCAATTAATTGTTCCAGAAAGCGATGTTCTTCATCTTTTTGACCAAAAACTATTCGTGCTCGTAATACATTTTCGACCGTTTCGCATGCATGCACTATTTCTTTTGAATCATTCATGTAAGAAATGCTGCTCGCCCAAACTGATTTACAATTTGCCATTCCTAACAAGGACCCTATCCCAGTGTAATGATATAGAGGGACATTTACTTCTGAGGAAAAAATAGTATCAATTGTTCTCATTTATTTGCGATTTCTCCCTTGCACATAACGCTTATTAGCGAGAATGCCGCCTATGCAAATCATTATCACCTAATATACATCGCGACAAAATTTCTTAACCATATGAAATTTATACCAATAATGACATTGCATAACAAGGAGAAAGTGAGCGACCCCAAAACAAAGCGAGACTCGGCTTATTTAAAAGAAAGGGCGAGACCGCCGCCACTTGCTATTAAATCAGAACTATTCAAAATTCAACCACTGCTAATCAGTAAGTTACGAATTTTTAAAAAACAAAGCGAGAATCGCAAGTTTAAATAGAAGGAAGTGAAAGTGGGACTTTTTGGCAAAATCCCATTATACCTGTATCAATCCGCAGTCTAGCGAGTAAAGGTTACCAACCTTCTAAACTTTCAACTAGTCATCAAAAGTGGTCAAATCGGAGAGACGTTAGATATCGAGTGTAGATACATTTGTGAGCTTCCGTGACAGGGATGTCACGGTAGAGCCTACAGGGAGCGTACTTGCGGCGTCTCACAAGGGTATCTGCACAACCCTCGCCGGGCAGGCGTTAGATCACCATGAAACTAAAACCTTCAAACATATTTAGCCGATAACAAAGCCGCCTACGGCAATCAATCCAGAAGTGTTCTCATCTTGCTAACAAAACTGTTAGAAATCTAAGATTCCAGAACACCCTACAAAGAGGCCAATCAAAAACATCTGCAATGAATGCTGCAGATGTAAAAAAGCCCTCAATCTGAGGGCTCTCGTTAAATCTTATTTCTTACCCGGCCGACTTTCGGCCCAAGGATTAAAAGCTGGCTTTTCTTCAACCTTATGCTCTAACCTTTGATCTTTCCCACCGCGATCACTAGGCGCTGCTGATTTAGCTTTAGCAGGCCGAGCCTTCTTGTCTGTAGAGCTACCTTTATAAGGAGTTGCCTTACCTTGAGACTTGGATTGCCCTCTAGGCTTATCTTCTCTGCGCTTATCCTTAGCTTCCTTAGGAGCCTTCACACCTTGGCTAGCCGCGGCTTCGCTACCCTTCTCACCCTGCGCCTGCTCACGCTTGGCCTTGGGCACATAGTTAAGGATAGAGATGGGTACAGGTTTTCTCGGCGCGAAACCTTCTATCTCTCGACGTTCCAGCAAGTGATCGAGGCGGCTCTCGATCATGCAGAGGTTCTTAAAGTCATCTTTAGACACCAGGGAGATCGCCTCGCCCTTGGCGCCGGCTCGGCCGGTACGCCCGATGCGATGCACATATTCGTCAGCGGGAAACGGCAGGTCATAGTTGATCACCAGCGGCAGGTTATCGATATCTATCCCGCGCGCCGAGATGCCGGTGGAGATAAGGTAGGCAATCTTACCCGCCTTAAAGTCCGCCAGGATCTGTTCACGCACCGCCTGAGTACGACCGCTGTGAATACACTCGGCCTGAATGCCCCGCTTCTCCAGCTGGCTCACCAACTTGGCGGCACCATGTTTGGTCTCGATAAAAATAAGCGCCTGGGGCCAGGCATTGTCTTTAATCAGCTGACTGAGCAGCGCCGACTTCTTATCCTTATCGACCGTGGTGATCCACTGCTCGATATCTGGCTGGCTATCTTGATTCTTAGTGACCGACAGGTGGATCGCCTTAGGCACCGCCTGTTTCGCCAACTCGCGCACCGGGCGAGACAGGGTGGCGGAGAACAGCAGGTTCTGCCTCTCTTCTGGCAGGGTATCTAAGATCTTGGTGATATCCTCGATAAAGCCCATATCCAACATGCGATCGGCTTCATCGAGCACCAGTAGCTCCACCTCGTCGAAGCGGATCGCTCTCTGGGTGTAGAGATCCCGCAGACGACCCGGGGTGGCCACCACGATATCGACGCCCTCGATCAACTGCTGCTTTTGGGCCTGCACATCGACGCCGCCATAAACGGCCATGGATACCAGCCCTAAGCCTTTACCATATTCGCCAATGCGATCATTTACCTGTAGCACCAACTCGCGTGTCGGCGCTAATATGATTGCCCGCGCCCGCTTCTTGCGCTGTGTCTGCCCCTGCATCAGGGTCGTGAGCATAGGCAGCACGAAAGTCGCCGTCTTACCGCTGCCGGTTTGCGCCGCCGCGATCAGGTTCTTACCCTTGAGCGCCAGGGGAATGGCTTCTTGCTGGATTGGCGTTGGCTGGCTGTAGCCAAGTTGCTCAAGGTTAGTGAGCACAGCGTTTGGCAGGCCAAGGTTTGCAAAGGTCATGGATACTCTCTTAGGGTCGCAAGGGCAAAAATCGTCAGCCAATCGAGCGGCTGGTATTTGAGGCGCGCTAGTATAACAGAGCCGTTTGCTAAGACTAGCCCAGTTTACCCAAAGTAAACCAATAATATAGGAAGCTTTAGTGATCTGGCTTTAATTACTTAGCTTTAATTACTTAGCTTTAATTACCTGGCTTAATTCACCTTTGCGCCTCTCAGCCAATCACTGTTAGCTATCTCTAGCAGCTACCAGAGCCAGCTTTTTGCATGAATCTAGTCACCTATCCGTTTTTACTATAAAACCTAACTTAATCTACCGCGCTTATCGAGTCACTATGGTCCTAACGATGTGTTCGCCGGCTAAGCAGCCACAGATGAAGCACTACTAGCACTCACAGATGGCCCGGCTAAGGATGAGGTTAAAACCGGCTAGTGACGCGATAAACATGAGCGATAAAAGGAGCGATTATGAAAACACTATACACCCTTGCCGCGATCTTACTGTTAAGCGCCTGTGCAAGCAGCGATCCTGGCTCGACCCACACCATACACAACACAGGCGGCTTTTGTGATTTTCACTGTCAGCGCCTGGAAGATGAACTGATCCGCCGAGACATAGAAGATCGCATCATAGAACGCGAAATCGACAGAGAGATCATCGACGAACTGACGCCGCCAGACGATGTCCCGGCTGAGCTTTATTAAAACGCAGTGCTGACTTACGAGCTCAGGCTTAGGACAAGCCAAGGCCTTTCCATACCGTCTTGGTCACATTTTCATACAAAAGAAACAGTTTAGAGAAAGGTAAATTAGCCCGCGAGCCGCGTTATGGGTAATAATGAAGGGGTGAACCAAGGCTCGGCAACGAAGACTCCACGCAATTAAGAATCAACGCAGTAAAGACTCAAAGCAGTAAGGAATCGACACAGTAAGATTCTGCCTGTTGCGCGTCATTAAGTGCCGAGTGCGGTTCACATTGCTAGTTTATAGAGCTTATATAGCTAGGTGCGCAGCAGTTAGGATCTCGCCAGAGAGGCTGCGCCGGTATTGAAATCCCTCTGGCAGTGCAAAGGATTGACTATGGATGCCCCTAATTTTTCCCAAACGGCCGCACACGAACTTCACGATACCTTGCCCATCTGGCGCGAACTGATCTTCAAGCGCCTGTTTGGCCTCCTCGCCATCTTATGTGTGCCCGTCTACATCACCAGTGTCTACCTCTGCATCCAGATGGGTCTGGTCGGCATGGCCGCCTTTGATACCCTGGCCTACCTGTTGCTGCTCTACATCTTACTGGCGAGAGGATTGAGGCAGACCTTACGCTACTGCATAGGCTGTTTGATGTTCTTCGCCATCGGCGTGGCCTTCCTTATCACCATAGGCCCAACGGGCGCCGGGTTCTTCTGGCTGTTTATCTTCCCCCCGCTCACCAGCATATTGATTGGCAAGCGGGCCAGCCTCTGCGCCCAACTGCTTAACGCTGCGGCTCTGCTGGTCATAGGGCTGGTCTACCATACGCAAGGCTTTCAATGGCCGGAGACCCAGGGCTATAGCAGCTTCATCTGGTTTGTAGTGGCGATAAACTTCATTGTCACCAATGCCATAGTCACTCAATCCGCCGCCTTCCTGCTGGGTAAACTGACCCAGTCGCTGCGATCGACCATAGCATCGCGGCGCGCAACCGTGATGGGGCTGGCAAAACTGGCCGAATACCGGGACAACGAGACCGGCGCGCACCTGATCCGCATGCAGCACTACGCCAAGATGCTTGCCACTCAGCGACAAACCGACATTGATGCCCCAGCAGAGTTAACCGACGATTTTATTCAGGAGATCACCCTCTCTTCGATTTTGCATGATATCGGCAAGGTGGGGATCGCCGATGCCATCTTGCTCAAGCCCGGACGACTGACAGAAGAGGAGTTTGAGCAGATCAAGGCGCACCCGGTTATTGGCGCTCAGGTATTAGCGAGTCTGCTTAGTTACGCGCCAGAGTGTCCTTACATAAAGATGGGGCGTGATATCGCCGGTGGGCATCATGAGTGGTGGGATGGCAGCGGCTATCCGGCCGGGCTCCAGGGGGAAGCGATTCCCCTCTCGGCCCGTATCGTCGCCCTAGTAGATGTGTATGACGCCCTGACCTCGCCGCGCTGCTACAAACGCCCCTTTAGTCATCAAGAAGCGCTGGAATTAATCCATCAGGATAAAGGCACCCATTTTGACCCTAAGCTGGTTGAGAGCTTTATCGCCATCAATCACAGGTTCGAACTGCTGTCGAAGGCATCTCTGTTCGAGCGGCCATCCAAGCAGCCACTCAGAGGCCAGGTCGCCGTCGCGAGCGAATCGGAGCTAGAAACGAGCCAGTAGCCTACTGATATTTGCGGCCGCCATGGCTTAACCAACCCGCCGGGTGACGCCCCCTTGGATCATGGTGTGTCCAGTGGATCACACCGCCGCGAGCATTCCACTCATATTCGCCAAAGAAGCCAACACTGTCACCGACCTTAAGATCGGCAATGCGCGGCGCCAGATCGATATTGTGGGCCACCAGCAGCGTCTGACCACTGGCTAGGCGCAAGATGAAGCGCTGATGACGACTGCCCTTGGTATCATCACTGAGCAGGCGAATCACCTCGCCTTCCCCCTGGATCTGAACGCCGCTCTGCTTCTGCTCAAACACCTGGCCCAGCAAGCCGTCATCGGCCAGGAGTGGCAAACTAACGGCGAACGACAAGATGACGAGTAATAGCCCACGGCAGAATCTATTCATAGCCTGATTTCCTTACTAGCTATCCTTAACTTGCTATCCTGAAATTGCTAGGTTGAATGCTTACTCGGTAAAAGCCTCAATGGACATTTCAGGTCATCCGAGACTGAACACTCGGAGCAAGTACTTTAGACCGAGCATTGGAGACAGAGTCTTTGTGACAGAGAGCTTTAGACTAAACAATTGAAATTAGACTTATTGCTGTTGGCTCTCTATGAGGTGACGAGGCATCACCTTTGACGTCAACAACGCCTTTACGGGCAGATGCTCAGGGTTATCGTCACTGGCAAGATAACGGACCTTAGGCATCTTATTTAGTCTTGCTTGGGTCATCCAACCTTCGGGGCTGGAACTTACCAGAGTCTTACTCACCTCATTGCCCTCACTATCTATGACCACATGATAACTAAACTGGCCCATCCCTTTGGGAATCCACTTAGGGCGGGACTTCAGCATCACAGGTTTTGTCGACTTGGGCTTCCAATAATCACTTAGGTTTTCCCCGCTCACCTCAAGCAGATTGCCGGCCAATAAGGTGTTATTGACCGATTCCGAGTTACCGGGAGTGTTTTGGGTGGAACTGCAGGCAGTTAATGCGAGTGTCAGCAGGACACCAGCAAACAAATTTTTAGACATTTATCTTCCTTGAACAATGGATTAATTAAAGATTCGTCTCAGCGAATCGCTTAGCGAGTCACACTATCACAATAGCGCTTAAACAGAAAATAGCGGGCTGGACTGCCATCAAACGCAGGGATAATGCCTGCGACGCTAAAGCCAAGTTTTTGGTAAAAATCCGGCGCCTGAAAATCTAAGGTATCCACCTGAGCCTGCTGGCAACCGCGGCTAATTGCCACGCGCTCCGCCTCTAGCATCAAGTCGCGTCCGAGCCCTGTGCCGCGGGCCGATTCATCCACCCAGACCACATGGATGAGAAAGTTTTTATAGATGGTGCGACCATAGACGCCGCCAATCAGCTTACCGGTTTTGTCGTGAGCCAATACAGTCAAGGGCGCAGACGTCTCCTTGCCCATCTTGTCGAAGTTATACTGACGCACACCATCGACCAAGGTATCGACCAGTTCGCTATTTTCACCCTCAAGTTGGCTGACTGTGATACCTAGCTTAGATTCAAGCGCCTGTTTTTCAGTCTCTGGTTTTTCTGTCTGTGGTTTAACTACATCATCTAGTTTCTCTATCTCTGGTTTCTCAATCACGGGATCTCCTTTCATCTGCTCTATTCGTGATTATTTTTAATACTTTGCCGCAATTACTCTAGTTGCGTGACTTGCTGCATTAGCGCCAGGGTCATCTCGCCTGCGGCGATCTTCTTGCAGCTGCCGACATTTTGCCCACACCAGAGGGGCGAGAAATCACTCATGCCGCGGGCCTCACTCGCCTTGCGTAGCTGCGCCATAAGGTTAGTCGCATAGGGAAAGGCCGGGGCCGAGTCGTTTATTGCCCCAAGCTCTGACATGGCGCGGTTAACCAGGCCCCTTGCCGGTCTACCCGAGAAGAGATTAGTGAGCGCAGTACAGCCTTCAGCCCTAACCGTACTCCCTTCTGTATTAGCCGCATTCTCGATGGCCGCTCTATGCAAACTTGAGGTATTGGCCTCATCACACAAGAGATAGGCGCTGCCTATCTGCACGGCGCTGGCCCCCATTGCTAAGGCGGCTTTTACCCCGTGACTATCACCTATGCCGCCGGCGGCGATCAGCGGCGCATCGACTCGCGAGGCGATCTTAGTCAGCAGGGGTTCCAATTCCACCTGAGTGCTCACATCATCACTAAGAAACATACCGCGATGACCACCCGCCTCGACGCCCTGAACGATAATGCCATCCACGCCTCGCGCCGCCAGATACTCTGCCTCGGCTACTGTGGTGGCACTTGAGATCACCTTTGCGCCCCAAGATCTCACCCGCTCAAGCAGATTCTCTTGCGGCAGGCCGAAATGAAAGCTAATCACCTCTGGCTTAAAGGCTTCTATGGCATCAGCGATCTCATGATTAAAAGGCATACGACTCGCGCCGCCTTGGCCGAGATCGGCCGCTATCTCAAGTTCATCAAAATATGGCGCTAATAACTCATGCCAGCGCGCCTGAGCTTGCTTGTCGAACGGCGGCAACTCATGGCAGAAGAAATTAAGGTTTAGTGGCGCGCTGGTCGCCGCCCGAAAACGTTTAATTTCATCGACTATCTGCGCCGAGCTCAACATGCCGCAAGGGATTGACCCAAGCCCACCGGCGTTAGCCACCGCGATGGCGAGTTTGCTGTCTTGCACCCCAGCCATCGGCGCCTGAATAATAGGCAGCTCTGTACCCAGTAATGCCTTGAAGTTTTTGCTATTCATGACCCATCCTTAGTGAATCGATTCGAGCTTCATGTTCTGCATGATCGTATTGCTATGCTGACAGCTATCAACTAGTAGCTAATACCTAGTAGCGAATAACTGGCGCCCGAGAAACTACCTGCCGGGCTCGTGGCCCTCATACCAGGGTAACTTAGCATCCATCTCCTCCCAGTTCGCCTTGGAGGTGACAAAGTTATGAGACATGGGGCGCTCGTTGATCGGCGAGTCCAATATGCCTAGTCGGAGGCGAATGCGCTTACTATCCTGGTCGTTGGCACTGTAGATAGGCGACGCACAGTGACGGCAGAAATAGCGTCGCTTTCCAGGAGAAAACTCAAAACTTGTGAGGAAATCGGCCTTATCCGATAGATTGAAGTCCACCAGTTCGACAAAACCATTGGTGGCGAATGCCGTGCCGCTCGATTTACGACACAGGGAACAGTGGCAATGAATGATATGACTTATGGGTCCGCTGATGGCGACTTTAATGCCACCGCATAGACAACTTCCTTGATACATGGCTTTCCTGATCCGGCTGTAAGTGACAACGAAAAATAGCTGCAATAAAAGACGATGAAAAAGCTGCTGCAATAAATCGACTGCACAATTGTAATCAGGCCATATGCTGCCACAACTTGCGACGTCAGATCAGCATAAATCTCTGCACTAACCCCCTAAATTCCGTAACTAAATGTGGCAGAGCGTTGAATTGATCTTTTGCTATTGTTTTTGCAACTACTGACTGCCCAACCTTTTCACACACTTATGCCCTGTAAACCGAGCACTGAATAATAAGTGACTGAGGCCGCCTTCATTGAGGGATCATCCCCGCTGTCACTTGCTGGCTTATCGCGGAGATTGCCGCGAACTAACAGCCTGGCAGGTGAATACGTATGCAGCGCATTGCTCCCCTCGCGCCTTCCCTTCTAACATGACTAACACTCATGGCTATCACTCATGGCTATCACTGATAGCAAGAAATCTTGCCTGCTGCCATGACTAGCAATAACCCTAACCCTAAAAACGACAATAAAAAGGTACACGGAATGTCTTGCACCTCGACTCACTTAACAAGCCACCAAGCGAGCCCCCACTCCAGATCCCAGCCCAGATCGCCGTTTCCGACCACCCTATCGGCACTCACCCTTGCCATAGCGGCGACCGGCATGATGCTGCCAAGCACTGGCCTGGCCAAGACAATCTCTCTGACCTCGCCTGACAAGCAGATCGTGGTCAGCCTGAGCGATGATGATCAAACGCCGCGCTACAGCGTCAGCTTTCATGGTAAGAAGGTGATCGAACCCTCCAAGCTTGGAATTGTGTTTGAGTCTCTTGGGGAGTTTGGCACTGACTTTAGCATTCAAGAGGTCAAGCGCAGCCAGGCCGATGAGCGCTGGCAACAGCCTTGGGGCGAACGTGAATGGGTTGTCGATAAACACAATGGCCTGACAGCCACCCTGAGTAATGGTCAATATCGCTTTGTGGTCGAGTTCAAGGTGTTCGATGATGGCCTAGGCTTTCGCTACCAGATGCCGAAGCAAGGCGATTTAGACAAACTCAACATCACTTCGGAGCTCACCGAATTCACCCTGCCGCAACCCGAGAACGTCACCGCCTGGTGGATCCCGGCGCGTGGCTGGAACCGCTACGAGTACCTGTATCAGAAGACGCCGCTCAAACAGGTCGATAGGGTTCATACCCCCTTCACCTTCACCCTGAGCGATGGGGTGCACATGAGCATCCACGAAGCGGCGCTGGTGGACTACGCTGCCATGACGCTGGATCAGCGCAGAGACGGCACCCTGCGCGCCGATCTCACCCCTTGGTCAGATGGCATGCGCGTCAAGACCCAGGCGGGCTTTAGTACGCCTTGGCGCACCATACAGATCGCCGACAAGGCCACCGGCCTGCTGAACTCAGATCTTATCCTCAATCTCAACGAGCCTAATAAGCTTGGGGATGTGGATTGGGTCGAGCCCGGCAAATATGTGGGGATTTGGTGGGGCATGCACCTCAACGAGAACACTTGGGGCTCAGGCGACAAACACGGTGCCACCACCTCAGAGACCAAACGCTACATGGATTTTGCCGCCGAGAACGGCTTCGCCGGCGTATTGGTAGAAGGCTGGAACATAGGTTGGGACGGCAGCTGGTTCCACAACGGCGACGTATTCAGCTTCACCCAGGCCTACCCAGACTTCGATCTCCCTGAGATCTCTGCCTATGGCGCCAGCAAGGGCGTTCGCCTGATCGGTCATCACGAGACCTCTGGCTCGGTCACCAACTATCGCAAGCAGATGAGCGATGCCTATGATCTCTATCAGCAATATGGCGTCACTCAGGTGAAGACCGGCTATGTGGCCGATGGCGGTGATATCAAGCGCGTGGATGAACAAGGCATAGTGCGCCACGAATGGCATGATGGCCAGTTTATGGTCAACGAATATCTGCATAGCGTCACCGAAGCGGCCAAGCGCCACATCAGCATCAATACCCATGAGCCGATTAAAGATACCGGCCTGCGCCGCACCTATCCAAACTGGATCGCCCGCGAAGGCGCCCGTGGTCAGGAGTTTAACGCTTGGGGCACGCCACCTAATAATCCGTCGCACACCACCACCCTGGCCTACACCCGCATGTTGGCTGGCCCTATGGACTTCACCCCGGGGATCTTCGACCTGGCCCCCAAAGGCCTGGATGCGGTTAACCGGGTGCAGACCACACTGACCAAACAGCTGGCCCTCTATGTGGTGCTCTACAGCCCGATCCAGATGGCCGCCGATCTGCCCCGCAACTACAAGCAGCATCCCGATGCCTTTAAGTTTATTCGGGATGTGCCCACCGACTGGGCCCAGAGTATCGCCCTGGCCGGTGAGGTAGGTGAATATGTGGCCTTTGCCCGTCAGGAGCGTGGTGGCAAGAGTCAGGGCAAGGACTGGTACTTGGGCGCGATCACCGACGATGACGCACGTGAGATCAACATCAAGCTCGATTTCCTCGACCCCGCCCTGAGTTATGAGGTGCAGATCTACCGAGACGGCGACAAGGCCGATTGGCGCACCAATCCCTATGACTATGTGATTGAGACCCAAAAGGTGAATAGCAAGCAGCAGCTGACGTTAAAACTTGCCAGCAGTGGCGGCGTCGCGATTCGCTTCAAGGCGCTCTAGGCCTCAGTTGTAGCACTAGCGATCTAGCGCTTAAACCACATTAGAGGAAGCAAGTCTGTGCAGGCAGGCTTGCATCCTCTTCTTATTCTGGCAATGCCCTTCGCCCTCTCCTGCGTTTATCTGCCATATCGGGCCAAGGCCTATCATCTGCAACATTTGTTTACCTTTTTCCGGCGATTCCCCCCACATTTCTACGACTAAAGCCGCGATCCCTCATCCAAGCGCTAGCGTTATTCTGCTAAGGTGGTTTGTGCACTCCTAGCCCACGAAGAGCGAGCCAACGTTGGTCGCTTTCCGACTAGCCTAGCTGAGCGCATAGCCAGTTCAACGCAAAACAAGTTGAGTGCATATAAAGCATCGAAAAATAACAAGAATGAAGAGCAGAACATGACAATCAAGGCATCTATCGGGAAGACCCTAGTATTTACGGCCATCTGTGCTGGCACCGCCCATGCGGCCCCTCCGGCCACACCACTGCATCATGCAGGAAGCAGCCATACACTATTAAGCCAAAACGCACTAAGCCAAAGCGCGCTTAACCAGAGCGAGCTTAACCAGAGTGCACTGGGCCAGAGTCCTTATGCGGCACCCTCCCAAGAAGATCTTCGCCTGTATGAGATTGCCGGTGCGCCGCAGCCTGCACGCATACTGCAAGATATACAAACCTTAGTGAATTTTGGCACCCGCCATACCCTATCGAGTCAGACGGATAAAGATCGCGGCATAGGCGCGGCCAGAAACTGGATCAAGGCCGAGTTTGAACGTATCTCCGCCGCCTGCGATCACTGCCTTGAGGTGATAGAAGTTGGCGACACAGTATCAGGCAAGCGCATTCCCGAGCCAACACGTGTGGTGAATATCATCGCCATTCAACGTGGCACCTTAGACCCCAACCGCGTGGTGATGATGAGCGGCGATATCGACTCTCGGGTCAGCGACGTGATGGACGCCAGCTCCTTCTCCCCTGGCGCCAACGATAACGCCTCGGGGGTCGCAGGTGCCATGGAGGCCGCTCGCGTCCTCAGCCAGTATCAGTTTGGTGGCACCATAGTCTACGCGGCGCTATCGGGCGAAGAGCAAGGCCTTTATGGCGGCGCCGGACTGGCCGACTTTGCCAAGAAGCAAGGCTGGCAGGTCGAGGCGGTACTCAACAACGACATGATAGGCAACATCGAGGGGATTAACGGCGTGGTGAGCAACCACACGGTGCGGGTGTTCTCCGAGGGCGTGCGTATTGCAGAAACCGAGGCAGAAGCCAAGGAGCGTTACTTCAGCGGCGGCGAGAACGACTCCGCCTCGCGTAACCTTGCCCGGCATATCAAGCAGCTGGCCGATCAGTACATGACTAACCTGGATGTGCAGCTCATCTATCGACTCGATCGCTTCGGTCGCGGCGGCCATCACCTGCCCTTCAATAAGGCGGGATTCCCCGCGGTGCGCGTGATGGAAACCAACGAGAACTACAACCGCCAGCATCAGGACATTCGCACGGAGAACGGTATTGCCTATGGCGACGTGATTGAGGGGGTAGATGAAGCCTTCGCCGCCAAGCTTACCGCCCTCAACGCCATCAGCCTGGCGTCTATGGCCTGGGCACCATCGCCGCCAACACAGGTGAGCATCTCGGGACAGGTCTCGGCCGATACCCAGCTCAGCTGGCAGGCGGATGCCACCGCCGAAGTCGCCGGTTACCGTATCTATTGGCGCAAGACCACAGAGGCAGAGTGGAGTCATAGCCGTTATGTGGGCAAGGTAAACAGCTTCACCCTGAGCAATATGGTGATCGACAACTACCTGTACGGCGTTGCCGCCGTGGGCTTTAACGGTAACACCAGCCCTGTGGTGTTCCCCGGCGCGGCAGGCGCCTTCTTCCGCCCACCAAGCGATGCAGATTCAAACGCGGCGAAATCGCACTAATGAATTCTTAAGCTGAATTCGAAAAAGTCTCGAAATAATGCATCTAAAATTTTGAACCTAATTTAAACTAAGCTAAAAACAGGTCGCTATCGCGGCCTGTTTTTTTTATCCCATACAAATTGACCTCAGTTAAACAGACTCAAACTTAATGAGGCAATATAGGTAACTCTTTTGGCGCCCATCAGTTAAGTCAACTCTACAAAACCTATGCCTATACCTAGACCTATACTTAGACCTAAAGCAAAAATTTTCACCGCAAAATTGAGTTTCACCATAATGAGCATCAAGTTTTGGTTAGAACACCTAGCCTAACTAGCCTTTCACAATGCCGTTTTCTACTGCTTTTTGCGTCATTATCGATACGAGTTAGCCCTTGTTGCCCATTGTTACAAACCCCAACGGATGTAAAGCGGCTGGATTGCCACTTTCACTTTAACCAACTGTTTTTAAGTGGGTATCCTTAGCAAGCCCCAGGCATTACCAGGTTAACAACAGGCTGCATAAAGGTTAATGCCTGATGATGAATACGTATGTAATCGGTTGTCGCCTGTTTCGGCTCAGGGTTAACATGCCTTGGTGTTTAATTTCATGTGTAACTTCCTATGAAATTGGCCAGGTCGACGCTCACCTCATCAGGCACTGAAGGCATGAGAGGTGAGCGCTAGAGTCTCTATCTACTCATCAAGGCTTAAGCCTAGTGAATAAGCCTAGAGAAGTAGAACCCTAGCTTTTGGCGAATACCCGTTTGAGGGAAGCGTGTATTCGCCTCTTTTTTCACTCGACCGACTTCCATAAAATACAGATTGCACGCCCTTAGGCGCTGTGCAGATCAATAATGAATAATAAAGAGAAGCATCGGATGTCACAAAACACCCTACCCGCCCAAGGCACGACCACCGTTAAACCTGCACTCAGCTTCTGGCAGATCTTCAACATGTGTTTCGGCTTCCTGGGGATCCAGTTTGGCTTCGCGCTGCAAAATGCCAACGTCAGCCGTATCTTTCAGACACTCGGCGCAGCAATTGATGACATCCCTATCCTCTGGATCGCCGCGCCGCTCACCGGCCTGCTGGTGCAGCCGATCATCGGCTATATGAGTGACAACACCTGGGGCCGCCTGGGTCGTCGCCGCCCCTACTTTCTGATTGGCGCCATCTTCACCACACTCGCCATCTTCATCATGCCCCACTCGCCCGTGCTCTGGGTCGCTGCTGGCATGCTGTGGATCATGGACGCCTCCATCAACATCGCCATGGAGCCGTTTCGCGCCTTCGTGGGCGACAACCTGCCCACCAAACAACGCCCTCTAGGCTATGCCATGCAGAGTTTCTTCATCGGCGTTGGCGCAGTGGTCGCCTCTGCCCTCCCTTACCTGCTGACTAACTACTTCGATGTGGCTAACACGGCGCCCGAGGGCGAGATCGCCGATTCGGTACGCTACGCCTTCTATTTCGGCGGCGCCGTGCTGCTGTTAGCCGTCAGCTGGACAGTGTTTACCACCAAAGAGTACTCGCCCGAGGAGTTGGCCCGTTTCGAACAGGAAAACGGCGAGCAGGTCACGCTGCACCACGATCGCAGCTGGCTGGCCTATCAGAAAGGCGCCATGCTCTGGAGCCTGGTGGGCGCCATCTTAACCGCCGTCATCTTCTTGCAGTCTCTTGATAAGCAGCTCTATCTGCTGGCCCTTGGGATCTTCGCCTTCGGCCCACTGCAATGGTTCTGCGCTAACACACTGAAGCATATCAAAGGCGAAGAGCGCCACCAGCAAGGCATGGTGTTTAGCGTAGTCGATGCCCTGTTTCATATGCCAAAGGCGATGCGCCAGCTGGCTGTGGTGCAGTTCTTCTCCTGGTTCGCCCTCTTCTCTATGTGGATCTACACCACGGCGGCAGTAACGGATCATCACTATGGCACCCAGGATGTGCTGTCTAAGGCCTATAACGATGGCGCCGACTGGGTGGGCATGCTGTTCGCCTCTTACAACGGTTTTGCCGCGGTGGCCGCCATCTTCATCCCACTGCTCGCCATGGCGGTTGGCCTCAAGGTCACTCATCTGATCAACCTCTGCTGTGGCGGCATTGGCTTGATTAGCTTCTACTTTATACAAGACCCGAACCTGTTATGGCTGCCCATGATAGGTGTAGGTATCGCCTGGGCGTCTATCCTCTCTATCCCCTATGCCCTGCTGTCCAACGCACTGCCCGCCGCCAAGATGGGGGTCTACATGGGGATCTTTAACTTCTTCATCGTGATCCCTCAGCTGCTGGCCGCCAGCGTGCTAGGCGTGCTGCTCAATGCCTTCTTCGATGGCAAGCCGATCTTCGCCCTCATCCTGGGTGGCAGCTTCATGATCCTGGCTGGAATTAGCGTGCTATTTGTCAGCAGCGAAGCGAGCAAAGCCGAGCGCTAATGCGTAAGGCTTGAGGCTTAACAAACACACAGACTTAAACGACTTAACTGACTTAACCAAAATATAAACATAATAAACGAGACCCTGAATATGACGTCTAAGCCAGTACCTTTTACGCGCACTCTGATCGCCCTCTCCTTGGGCGCCCTGCTTAGCGCCTGTGGCGGCGCCAAGAGTGATATCGACGCCGCACCTGCACCAAGTGCCAGCGTATCTGAGACAATTTCAGTTGCACCGGGCGCGCCCGGCGCTTCCCCTACCTGGGCCTTTTCCGGCAAAACAGGGATTGGCACCTCGTTCGAGCCCTATGTGACCAATGCGCAGGGTGCCGATCAGTACCTGAGCAGCCAGGCCAATCCCGTTAGTCGGGTATGGTTCTCACTGGCGCAGGGGATCCTCACCGAGACCATGTATGGGCTTATCCATAACGCCCAGCTCAAAGAGGCGCAGTTCATCATCAGCGGCAATGGCTTCGTCGATACCGAGAAACACAACACGGTCACCAGCATAGATTACCTGCATAAGGATGAAGCAGGGCGACCATTGTCCCTCGCCTACAAGGTGATAAACAAAGATATCGAGGGCAAATATCAGATAGAGAAGCACTTTTTTACCGATCCCGATCGCGACAGCCTGGTGATGCAGGTGTTCTTTACCGCCTTCGAGCCGGGGATCACCCCTTATCTCTACGTCAATCCCCATATCGACAACAGCGGCGCCAACGATATCGCCAGCGTGAGCCAAGATGGCAACAGCCTCTTCGCCTACACGGGCGATAAAGATTCCAGCGTGCTGACCGTGCGCGGTGACATTCCCTTTACGGCAAGTAGCGTGGGCTTTGTCGGCGAGTCAGATGGTCTCACCGATCTTAAGGCCAACGGCGAGCTGAACTGGCGTTACGCCAGCACCAGCGCTGATAAGCAAAGCCTAGGTAATGTCGCCATGACGGCGGCGCTGCCTACTCTGGAGGTGGGCGATGCTAACCGCCCAAGTCTTCGCACTACCTTAGTGTTTGGCTTCGGCGCAGATAAGGCCAGCAGCGAGCAAAATGCCAAAGACACCCTTAAAGATGGTTATAACAAGGTCCTCGCCGCCTATAACGGTGAAGGCGATGCCATCGGCTGGCAGGACTATCTGCACTCGCTCTCAAGTCTTAATGCCATGACCGCCAATACCGCCGATGAGGGCAAGCTACTCTATACCAGCGCCATGGTGCTCAAGGCCCAGGAAGATAAGACCCACGCCGGCGCCCTTATCGCCTCGCTCTCTAATCCCTGGGGCGACAGCGTCTCGGCCGTCACCGGCTCGACCGGCTACAAGGCCGTCTGGCCGAGGGACTTCTATCAATGCGCCATGGCGTTTCTGGCCATGGGCGATACCCAAACCCCTAAGGTGGCCTTCGAGTATCTAAAGAAGGTTCAGGTTACGGCAGCGACACCCGGCTATAGCGGCGTGCCCGGCTGGTTCCTACAGAAGACTCATGTGGATGGTCAGATAGAATGGGTCGGCGTGCAGCTGGATCAGACCGCCATGCCTATCATGCTCGGTTGGAAGCTCTGGCAGGCTGGCGTGCTGAGCGACAATGAGATCGCCAGCTGGTATCAGACCATGTTGAAGCCGGCGGCCGATTTTCTGATAAGCGGCGGCGAGGTCAACCTCGACTGGAACTACACTCAGATCACACCCCTTAAGACACAGCAAGAACGTTGGGAAGAGCAGCAAGGCTACTCACCTTCTACCGCAGCGGCGGTGATAGCAGGGCTGATCACTGCCAGCGATATCGCCAAGCAGGCAGGCGATTTAAACTCAAGCGAGAAATATCTCGCCAGTGCCAAATCAATGGCCGAAAAGCTCGACTCCTTGGTAGTGACCCAGCAAGGCCTGCTAAGTGCAGAGGATGGCACAAAGGCGCCTTACTATCTGCGCCTTGCGCCCAATGGTACGCCGGACAGTGCAGATAAGCTTGCCGACAACAATGGCCGCGCAGGCTTAGATCAGCGTGAGGTGTTAGACGGCGGCTTCCTAGAGCTGGTGCGTTACGGCGTGAAGAGCGCCAACGACAAGACCATCAACGACACCCTCAAGCTTATCGATAACACGGCGCTCGAGGATAATCTCAGAGTCAGGTATGAATTTACCGCCAAAGATGGCAGCACGTTCCCAGGCTTTAGACGCTACGGCAACGACGGCTATGGCGAAGACACCGCCACAGGCGCCAACTATGCCGAGAGTGGCAGCAACACTCCTGGGCAACGCGGCAGAGTCTGGCCGTTCTTCACCGGCGAGCGCGCCCACTTCGAACTGGCCAAGGCGATCGCCGATGGCACGCTCAATGATGCAAGCAAGGCGCAGCTAGTACAGACCTATGTCAAGGGGATGGAGGCTTTTGCCAATGAGGGACTGATGCTACCCGAGCAGGTTTGGGATGGTGTGGGCGACAAGACCCGCTTTAACTATCAGCTTGGCCAAGGCACTAACTCGGCCACCCCGCTTGCCTGGACCCACGCCGAATATGTGAAGATGGTGCGCTCTATCACAGAGGCTAAGGTGTGGGACCACTACGAGGATGTGGCCAAGGCACTTAACAACTAGACAGGCAAAAAGCCTCTGCCAACATAGATAGAACAAAGCCAGTCGCAAAAGCCAGTCCCCAAAGCCAGTCCAAGCGACTGGCTTTTTCTTTGCCCTGTCGTGACAGCCTTAGATGCATCACGATGAGCCTCAGCCCAAGGTGCACTTTTACACGCTTGCCAACCCTAACCCAGCATATTTAACCAGGCCAATCCAAGTCCAAAGAGGCCGCTTACAAAGGCGCTTTTCAACGTTAATCTATTTCGCCCCAGTTCCCCCTAAAATCCCCCTCTTCCATAAAGGCTGTAACCTGGCTGTGATCCCCCACCACATCCCCATATAAAAAGATATAACGAAATTTCGGGTTATAACATCATGTTCTTTTTATGAGCGAAATCCGCACCGGCTATGGGTTTGCCCCTTATGTGGAGGATGCTAGAGTGGGTAATTTCTCCCGATAAAGATGATATTTCAGCAAAATTGATAAAAATGAATAAAAAAATTTGAAAAGTATTGATATACTTCCCCCCGAATTTTAGAACGTAACTCCAATAGAGTAGAAAAATGACTGATTTATCAAAGTACAGAAACATTGGTATCTTCGCTCACGTTGATGCGGGTAAGACCACCACAACAGAGCGTATCCTAAAGCTAACCGGTAAGATTCATAAGATCGGTGAAGTTCATGATGGTGAATCTACAACCGACTTCATGGAACAGGAAGCTGAGCGTGGTATTACCATTCAGTCTGCTGCTGTAAGTTGCTTCTGGAACGATCACCGTTTCAACGTCATCGACACCCCTGGCCACGTTGACTTCACAGTTGAAGTTTATCGTTCTCTAAAAGTACTAGACGGTGGTATCGGTGTATTCTGTGGTTCTGGTGGTGTTGAGCCACAATCAGAAACCAACTGGCGTTATGCAAACGAATCTGAAGTTGCGCGTATCATCTTCGTAAACAAGTTGGACCGTATGGGTGCCGACTTCTTGCGCGTTGTTAAGCAAACTAAAGACGTTCTTGCGGCTAACCCACTCGTAATGGTACTGCCTATCGGTATCGAAGATGAGTTCAAGGGTGTTGTCGATCTACTAACCCGTAAAGCATGGGTTTGGGACGAATCTGGACAAGCTGAAAACTACAGCATCGAAGATGTACCTGCTGACATGGTTGACATGGTTGAAGAATACCGTGAGCAACTGATCGAGTCTGCCGTTGAGATGGACGACGATCTGATGGAAGCTTACATGGAAGGCGAAGAGCCAGCTATGGAAGACATCAAGCGTTGTATCCGTGAAGGTACTCGTACCATGCACTTCTTCCCAACATACTGTGGTTCTGCTTTCAAGAACAAAGGTATGCAGCTTCTACTAGACGCGGTAGTTGATTACCTACCTGCGCCACAAGAAGTTGATCCACAGCCTCTGACTGACGAAGAAGGTAACGAGACTGGCGAACACGCTATCGTTGACGCTGATGCACCTCTGAAAGCTCTTGCGTTCAAGATCATGGATGACCGTTTCGGTGCCCTGACCTTCGTACGTATCTACTCAGGTCGTATCAACAAGGGTGACACCATCCTGAACTCTGCAACAGGTAAGACTGAGCGTATCGGTCGTATGTGTGAAATGCAGGCTGACGAGCGTAACGAACTTGAAACCGCACAAGCTGGTGACATCATCGCTATCGTGGGTATGAAGAACGTTCAGACTGGTCACACTCTGTGTGATGTTAAGCACCCATGTACTCTGGAAGCCATGGTGTTCCCAGAGCCAGTAATCTCTATCGCAGTAGCCCCTAAAGACAAGGGCGGCAGCGAGAAGATGGGTATCGCTATCGGTAAGATGATCGCAGAAGATCCATCATTCCGCGTTGAAACTGACGAAGATTCAGGCGAAACCATCCTTAAGGGTATGGGTGAACTTCACCTAGACATTAAGGTAGACATCCTGAAGCGTACTTACGGCGTTGAGCTGATTGTAGGTGAGCCACAAGTGGCATACCGTGAAACTATCACTCAAGAAGTTGCTGATAGCTACACTCACAAGAAGCAATCTGGTGGTTCTGGTCAGTTCGGTAAGATCGACTACGTTATCCGTCCAGGCGAAGCAAACACTGGCTTCACATTCAAGTCTTCTGTTGTTGGTGGTAACGTACCTAAAGAATACTGGCCTGCTGTTGAGAAAGGTTTCGAGAGCATGATGCAGACTGGTACCGTTGCTGGCTTCCCAGTACTAGACGTTGAACTAGAACTGACTGACGGTGCTTTCCACGCAGTTGACTCATCAGCTATCGCGTTCGAAATCGCTGCTAAAGGCGCATTCCGTCAATCTATGCCAAAAGCTGGCGCGCAACTACTTGAGCCTATCATGAAAGTTGACGTATTCAGCCCAGAAGACAACGTAGGTGACGTAATTGGTGACCTTAACCGTCGTCGCGGCATGATCAAAGATCAGCAAGCAGGTGTGACTGGTGTTCGTATCAAGGCTGACGTACCGCTTTCAGAAATGTTCGGTTACATCGGTTCTCTACGTACAATGACCTCTGGTCGTGGTCAGTTCTCTATGGAGTTCTCACACTACTCACCATGTCCTAACAGCGTATCTGAAAAAGTTATCGCTGAAGTTAAAGAAAGAGAAGCTAAGAAGTAATCTTACTCCTTAACTGAAGTTTCTTTACTAAAAACCCTAACAATGTATGTTGTTAGGGTTTTTTCTTTTGTGTCTTTCCCCATACAGGAGCCCTTATGTCCCAAGATGCCATAGTGGTATTGGATTTTGAAACCACAGGCCTCTCCCCCTTACAGGGCGATCGTGCCATCGAGATAGGGGCGGTTAAATTACAGCAAGGTGTAGTGGTCGATAGGTTTCAGCAGCTGATGAATCCCGGCTTTGCCGTCAGCAGTTTCATCGCTGATTACACAGGGATCACCAATGCGATGCTCAGTGATGCGCCAAGTTGCGAGACCGTGATGGCTGACTTTGCCGACTTCATCCAGGGATGTCATCTGGTGGCTCACAACGCCAGTTTCGATCAGAAATTTTTAACGGCGGAATTTGCGCGCATCGACCTGGAGCAATCCCAGCCCTTTGCCTGTTCGCTGCTGCTGGCAAGACGCCTGTTTCAAGCGGTGCCTAACCATCAGCTAGGCACCTTAGTGAATTATTTAGGTATCGCCAACGATGGCGTGTTTCACCGCGCGCTGAACGACGCCGAGGTTACCGGTGCCTTATGGCTGGCGCTGAGCGATGCGGTATCACAGAGATGGGCCTGCCCTGCACCCAGTTTTGAATTGATGCTTAAGCTACAACGTCAACCTAAGCATCAGCTAGAAAAGTTTATGCGAGCCTATTTAGGCTAACGCTTTTCGCCGCAGGACTCGCGCTCGATCAGGCTGGTGGGGATCAACTGATTGCTCACCTCCTGCCCCTTGATCTGCTTCAGCAGGCTCTCAACCAAGATCTCACCGGCGAGTTTAGTGTTCTGCTTGATGGTGGTCAGCGGCGGATTGGCGAAGCTCGCCACAGGAATGTCGTCATAACCCACGACAGACACATCCTCAGGCACCCTCAGCCCCTGCTCTTTCAGCGCCCGCATGGCGCCGATGGCGATGAGATCGCTGGCGGCGAAGATGGCGTCGAAGGAACGTTTCTGCGCCAGCAGTTGATTGGCCGCCTCGAAGCCCGAGCTTTCCGTGCTGATGGCATCCACCTGCAGGTTTTTCTGTAGCGGCACACCTGCCGCCTTGAGCGCCTGTTGATGACCCAAGTAGCGCGCCTGAAATTCTGGGCTATGGCTTGAGGCATCGCCGATGAAGGCGATATTACGCCGCCCCTTGGCCAGCAGATGCTCGGTGGCCAACACGCCCCCCTGACGGTTATCACAACCAATGGAGAGCACGGAGGACTTATGCTGCGCCGGACCCCAAATCACTAGGTGAGTATTCTGCGCCGCCAGCTTATTGAGCTTCTCCTCGTAATCCATGTAGTCGCCGTAACCGAGCAGAATAATGCCATCGGCCTTATTGCTGTCTTCATAATCGGCGTGCCAATCGCTGCTAAGCTGCTGAAAGGAGACCAGGAGATCATAGCCCTGCTGCGCCGTTGCCCGGGTGATAGAACCCAACATGGAGAGGAAGAATGGATTGATCAGCGAATCGTCGTTGGTGGGATCTTCACACAATAACAGCGCCAGGGTCAGACTGCTTTGAGTGCGCAGGTTGCTGGCGTTCTTGTCGACCTTGTAATTAAGTTCCTTGGCAATGGCCTGTACTCTCAAGCGCGTCTCTTCATTGACGAGCGGACTGTTTCGCAATGCCCGCGATACCGTGGATTGTGACACCCCGGCGCGGTAAGCGATATCGATAGAGGTAGCTTTCGTTGTCATAATTATGGGCGACCTTGTTATACACAAACAGGGCGAGCCAACGCCCGCCCCTTAAGAAGCTCGATTATATCCCAAGCTCCTTCATCAGATCATCAGAATCGTCGACCACAACGGCACTATTAACTGCCGCCGACCAAGAAGGGTCTGCCGCCTGGCTTCCTTGACCGTGCTGGGCCAGCAAGGCATCGGGATCGTCTTCCTCATGCTCGAAATCTGCCAGCTTGATAAATTCAGTCTTATCCATGGCGTATTCCAGATAGAAGATATGGTTTCTGGCGGTCTTGAAGGCGACGCGGCGCGCCACCGCCTCATCCAGGTTGGTGTCGATGGAGATGGTCAGTTCTTTGTTAATGGTCAGCATCTTAGGCTGACTCTGATTGATCGAGGTCTGCAGCTCCTTGTTTACCTTGACGATAAAGTCGCCCAGGATCTGGTTCATCAACTCGCCCATCACATCCCCCACCTCATCCGAGGTATGGGAGAAGGCCAGCTCAGACTCGGGCATCCCCATCTGCTTCATATAGGCTTGGTAGATCTCCACCGCCGCCGGGGCCGAAAAGTTGATCACCACAAGGCCTGAGAATCCACCGTCGAAGATGGAGAAGCAGCCAAGATCTGGTTTGAGGCAGGTCTTAGTGATGCTCTGCACCATGGCGGCATGGCTCACCTGGCTGCCCGTGGTACTGGTCAGCACCCGGCACACCGAATGGCAGAGTTTTAGCAAAATATCGTCGGAACTGATCACTTGCGAGGTCATAGTCTCATCACATGTCAAAAAAGAGTCATACTCCATTCTGCGCGCTATTACGATAAAAATCAAAATCAAAACAGGGGATTAGTTAATTCTCATTCAGCGGCGAAATAACAACCAGATCTGCGGTTCGTAAAATCGTGACATCTTGTACGGTTCTCCGTCATCCGTTCCCTATCAAAGGCCTTTAAAAAACGCCGTTAACTGCCTCACAAAGGAGGCAACACACATTGTTCGGTTGCGTAAAAATGCCAAAAAGATCCGGAGTCAACGTGAGCCAGTTCAATTAATTAACAATAAACAGTCAATCGATTGACTATTCGTTGCCACCGCATTCTCAACCCTTTCGTTAGCCTGTATATTAGCAACATTTAACCGGGCTATTGATAGGACATAACATGCTTGCGATCCTCAGAAGGTTCACCATTCTACAGCGCCTCATCTTAATGCTGGTGCTTGCCGCCATAGGCACCTTTGTCTTCGCCAGCTTTTCGATCAACGAGCAGCGCAACAACCTGATTAAGCAGAAATGGCTGCAAAACGACGCGCAGCTATCCACGCTCCTGAGTGTGATCGACACTCACTACCGCCAGAGCCAGCAAAATATCCTGACGCCAGAAGACGCCCAGCGAGAGGCGGCGAATCTGGTCAATCAGATCCAATATGGCGAGAGCGGCTATTTCCTGCTGTTCGATGCAGATCATACCCTGCTGGCCAATGGTGCATCGCCTGACCAGCTCGGCATCAAGGCATCAAAGCTCACCAGCCAGATGGGCGGCAACGCTTTAGATAAGTTACTGGACAAGGCCATGGCCTCGGGCATCGCCAAGGCCAGCATGGAGATGAGAAACCCTATCACAGGCGAGCAGGAAGAAGCCCTGATGGAAGCCCGCACCTTCCCTGCCTGGCAGTGGACACTGGTGACTACCTCTTACATGAGCGATGTCAACGACACCACCATCAGCGTGATGTACAACTATCTGGGGATCATGTTGCTGATCTCTGTGCCTATCTTTGCCTTCTTCCTGATCCTCAATCACTCCATCAGCTCGCCGCTGAATCAGGCTATCGATGCGATGAAAGATATTGCCGAGGGTGAAGGCGATCTGACCAAGCGCCTGCCCACCCAAGGCAAAGATGAAGTGGTGGCCCTCGCCATCGCCTTCAACAACTTCGTAGGTAAGATCAACAAGATGGTTGCCGATCTCCAACCGGTTGGACACGATCTCAACCAGGACGCCGACCGTTTATTTAATGCCGTTGCCGAATCTAACGCCAGTGTCGATCACCTGCATCAGGAGACCAGTAGCGTCGCCACCGCCATCAATCAGATGCTCTCCACCACTCATGAGATGGCCAGCAGCACCCAGCAGGCAGCCGATGCCGCTAACAGCGTCAAGCAGCAGGCTCAGGACAGTAAGCAGCAGATGGACGGCACGGTAGAGAATACCCATAAGTTGGTTCAGGAGCTGAAGAATGCCGAAGGCATCACCCAGCACCTTGGGGTGTCTTCCGAGCAGATCGGCAGCATATTGGATGTGATCCGCGGCATCGCCGATCAGACCAACCTGCTGGCGTTAAACGCCGCCATCGAGGCCGCCCGCGCCGGCGCCCATGGCCGAGGCTTCGCCGTGGTGGCCGACGAGGTGCGCGCCCTGGCCAATCGCACCCAAGACTCCACCAACGAGATCCAGAAGATCATCACTGATATTCAAAATGGCGTCGCCAACGTGATGCACAGCAACAGCGATACGCAGACCCAATCGGTGGAGCTGCAGCAGCAAGCCCAGGCCGTGGGTGAATCCCTCAACACCATCCTAGAGCTGATCGCCCATATCAGCGACATGAACACCCAGCTAGCCAGCGCCACCGAGGAGCAGTCCCTGGTGACCGAAGAGATCAACCGCAACATCTGCAGCATCACTGAGCTGTCTGAGGTATCGGTCAAGGCCAACGAGAGCAATCGCATGGCCGCCGAGTCTCTGCGTCAAATCAGTCAGACCAGCGCCAAGATCTTGGGTCAGTTCAAGGTTTAAAACTAATCTCTTAATTGGACAGCGTGAGCCAGACTAGAGATAAAGAAGGGAGCCAGATGGCTCCCTTTTATTTTGCTGCAAAGGCGAAGGGCAGTTAATTATCCCGACTAAAACTCAGGCACTAAAAATCCCGGCTCAAAGCTCGACAGCGGGCGTTAAATCTGTGATAAGCTTAACGACATCACATTTTTCAGCATCGATGGGATCACATAACCATGGCTCGAATGACGTTAGCGGTACATCCTCAGCTATACAGTATTCACAGCTTCAGCCCAGACAGTGAGTTAGTGCCCGAGGTGTTTCGTCAGCCCATGTTTTTCATCGGCAAGACCAAAGATGAACTCTCTGTGGTGGTTCCCGCCGAGCTGCAACTCGACAGCCTCGAAGAGGAGAGCGACTGGCGCTGCCTCGAGGTGGTCGGTCCGCTGGGTTTCTCCATGACGGGGATCCTCGCCAGCGTCTCAGGCACCTTGGCAGAAGCCAAGATCAGCATCTTTGCCATCTCTACCTTCGATACCGATTATATTCTGGTGAAGAAGGACAAGCTGCAACAGGCGATACAGGCGCTGAAGAAGACCAACTATCAGATCATTCATTACCAGGCCTAAGCGCCGAGCGTCATTTCCAAAGAGCGAGTTTATGTACCAAAAAACAGTCACCATCATGGCCGAGCACGGCATTCATACCCGGCCAGCCGCCCTGCTCGTTAAGGCAGCTAAGGCCTATGATTGTGACATCATAGTGGAATGCCAGGGCAAGCAGGCCAGCGCCAAAAGCCTGTTTAAGCTGCAGACCCTGGGCCTTTACAAGGGCGTGGAGGTCAAGGTCAGCGCCGATGGCGAGCAGGCAAAGCCAGCGGTTGATACCGTTGCCGAGCTGCTCATCACCTTAAGTTAACAGGAGTCAGGATGACGATGAGAGGCATAGCGGTATCGGCGGGCATCGCCTTCGGGCAGGCCAAGGTGCTTCGCACCTATGAAAGCAAACTCGACTATCACCTCTTGCCTCCCTCCCAGCTCGCCCGCGAGCAGCAAAGACTCAATCGCGCCCTCAAGACCCTCATCAAACAAAGCCAGGCCTGCGCCGCCAAGCTAGATCCCGAATCGGACAACTACCAGCTGATCGAAGCCGATCTCCTGCTGTTAGAGGATGAAGAGTTACTGGCCGAGCTCAGCGACACCATAGGCAAGCGCCAGT
Source organism: Shewanella loihica PV-4 (assembly GCF_000016065.1). Classification (NCBI taxonomy): domain Bacteria; kingdom Pseudomonadati; phylum Pseudomonadota; class Gammaproteobacteria; order Alteromonadales; family Shewanellaceae; genus Shewanella; species Shewanella loihica. The sequence continues at coordinate 2,144,634 of NC_009092.1, read as the reverse complement.
TTTCAGCGGCCCTGGCGGTGGAGCACAGCTTCGCCAAACAGGCCCAGGCGATGCAAGAGGCAGACTCCCCCTATCTCGCAAGGCGCGCCGAAGATGTGCTGAGTCTGGGTCAGCGCCTGATCCGCACCCTGCTTACCGGACACTGCGACAACCTCAGCCGCCTGCCGGAAAATGCTATCGTCCTAGCTAAAGATATTACCCCGGCCGAGTTCGCCACCCTGCCACTTGAGCGCGTCAGCGCCTTGGTACTGCAGACCGGCGGCGTCACCAGCCATACCGCGATCCTGGCCCGCAGCGCGGGCATTCCCACTCTGATGAGCTGCCCCTGGCAGACACTAGAGGTGACGGATGGCATGGTGTTGGCGGTAGATGCCATCAATGGCGAGCTCTATCTTGAGCCCGACGAGACGCAGATAGATGATCTTAACGCCCAGAAACAGCAGGCGGACGAGCGCAAGTCGGCGCTACTGGCCTTAAAAGGCACAGTCACCCAGACTAAGGATGGCCGCTCCATTCCCCTGCTGGCAAATGTCGGCTGTATCAGCGAAATCAATCACCTGGCCGATGTGGGCGCCGAGGGGGTTGGCCTGTTTCGCACCGAATTTCTGTTTATGAACAACCACGAGCTGCCGGACGAGAACCGCCAGTATCAGCTCTACTGTGACGCTTTGCAGCTGCTCGACGGCAAGCCGCTCACCATTCGCAGCATGGATCTGGGCGCCGACAAGGAGGTGCCAACCCTCGCCATGGACAGCGAGGAGAATCCTGCACTGGGCCTCAGAGGCGTCAGGTACACACTCGCCCATCCTAAGCTGTTTAGTGCCCAGCTCAAGGCGATCCTCAGGGCCGCCAACCATGGTCCTATCCGCCTCATGTTTCCCATGGTCAATCAGGTGGAGGAACTCGAAGCGGTTCTTGCGCTGCTGGAGCTGTGCAAACAGGAGCTTGTGGAGGCGGAAAAAGGCTTTGGTGAACTCGAGCTTGGCATAGTGGTGGAAACCCCGGCGGCGGTGTTTAATCTCGCCTCCATGCTCCCCCTGCTGGATTTTGTCAGCATAGGCACCAACGATCTCACCCAATATACTATGGCCGCCGACCGCGCCAATCCACTGCTGATCGACCAATATCCGGTGCTCTCGCCTGTGATCATCCGCCTGATCGCCCAGATTATCGAACAAGCCAAGGCTGCCAAGGTGCGAGTCTCCATGTGTGGCGAGCTGGCCAGTAACCCCAGCGCCACAGCGCTCCTAATAGGCCTTGGGCTCGAGGAGTTTAGCGTCAACCTGGCCTCACTACTCGAGGTTAAACAGGCCCTCAGTCGTTGGTCTTACCCAGATTGTGTCGAACTTGCGCACAAGGCCTTGCAAATTTCGCGCATCGATGCGTTAAATCAATTATTAACACACTGTCACTCTTGATAATTTTTGAGTATGCTAGGCATAATTTATCACGACACTACAGCGTGCTAACACAGGGGCAATTTAATGGGATTTTTGAGCCGCATAAGACGTTTAATTTCTGGTCAGCCACCTATCACGGGCGGCATCGACGTGTACGCGCCAGTGTCGGGCGAGATAGTGGCTATCGAGAAAGTGCCGGATGTGGTCTTTGCCGAGAAGATAGTCGGTGACGGTATTGCCATCGCGCCCAAGGGCAAACAGATAGTGGCGCCGGTAGATGGCACCATAGGTAAGATTTTCGAAACCAACCACGCCTTCAGTATCGAGTCACCCCAAGGGCTCGAGCTGTTTGTGCATTTCGGCGTCGGCACGGTAGAACTCAGGGGCAACGGCTTTACCCGTCTGGCCGAAGAGGGTCAACAGGTTAAGGCTGGCGATCCCATACTCGAATTCGATCTCGACTACCTCAAGGCCCATGTCGAGAGCCTGCTCACGCCTGTGGTGCTGGCGAACATGGAAGATATTCAGGGACTCGACAAGCGTCACGGCAGTATCGAAGCCGGTAAAGATGTGATCTTCTCGGTTCAGCTTTAATCCCTATCCCGGTAATTAGCTAATCTCTTTCTGATTGATATAACTCTCGTTTTCCCCGGTGCGTTAGCGCCGGGCAGCGGCTTCTCACCTAAACCTGGGTGATTTTTTTTCAAACAGACACTTGCGTCCTGCTTAGCCCTTGAGGCAGAGGCGACTCGGTGCCACAATAACCAAAAAAAGACCTGCAAGTCACTGCACTTGCCAGCAAAGCTGGCCAAAGTAACTGACACGAATAAGACATCACAACGTTTCTGGTCGGACGTTACCCCATACGGAGAATCAGATTTTGACCCTATACGGTATTAAGAATTGCGACACAGTTAAGAAAGCCCTCAAATGGCTCGATGCCAACCAACAAGCCGTCACCTTTCACGACTTTCGCGTCGACGGTCTCACCGAAGCGCAGCTTAACACCTGGGTCGAACAGATTGGCTGGGAGAGCCTGTTTAACAAACGCAGCACCAGTTTCCGTAACCTGAGCGACGCCGAGAAGGCCGACATAGACCAAGCCAAAGCCGTTGCCCTCATGCTCACCTATCCCACCCTGATCAAGCGCCCGGTGCTGGAACATCAGGGAGAGCTCAGCGTCGGTTTCAAGCCGGCACAATATGAGGAGATCTTCAACCGATGAGCCAGGATGTCCTCACGCTGGCCCAGGATCTGATTGCCAGAGCCTCGGTCACCCCGCTAGACGAAGGTTGTCAGCCACTGATGGCCAAACGCCTCGCGGCCAAGGGATTTAATATCGAGCCTATGGTGTTTGAAGACACCACCAATATGTGGGCGCGACGCGGCGATCAAGGCCCGCTGTTTTGCTTTGCCGGCCATACGGATGTGGTGCCAGTGGGCGATCTTAATCGCTGGCACACACCGCCCTTCGAGCCCGTGGTGATCGACGGCTACCTTCACGGACGCGGCGCCGCCGACATGAAAGGCTCACTGGCCGCCATGGTGGTCGCCACCGAGCGTTTCGTCGACAAGCACCCGGATCACAAAGGCTCCATCGCCTTTCTGATCACCAGCGACGAGGAAGGCCCCTTCATCAACGGTACCACGCGGGTGATCGACACCCTGGAGGCCCGCAACGAGAAGATCACCTGGTCTCTGGTTGGCGAGCCATCATCTACCCATAAGCTGGGGGATATCGTCAAGAATGGCCGTCGCGGCAGCCTCACGGGTAACCTCACCGTCAAGGGCGTTCAGGGCCATGTCGCCTATCCCCATCTGGCCGACAATCCTATCCACAAGGCGGCCCCCGCCCTGGATGAACTGGCGCGCATGAAATGGGACAACGGCAACGAGTTTTTCCCGCCTACCAGTTTTCAAATCGCCAATATCAATGGCGGCACTGGCGCCTCAAACGTGATCCCGGGTAGCCTGGAGGTGATGTTTAACTTCCGCTACTCCACCGAAGTTACCGCGGAGATCTTGATCCAGCGGGTTCTCAACATCTTAGATGCCCATGGACTGGACTATGATATCAGCTGGATCTTCAACGGCCTGCCGTTTCTCACCGACGCGGGGCCGTTGCTGGACGCCACCCGCGAAGCCATCTACGAGATCACGGGCACAGAGACCGATCCCCAGACATCGGGCGGCACCTCGGATGGGCGCTTCATCGCCCCCACGGGCGCCCAGGTGATCGAGCTTGGCCCGGTTAACGCTACCATTCACAAGGTGAACGAGTGCGTCAAGGTCGAGGATATCGAGCAGCTGGCCAAGGTGTATGAACGTATCCTGGAAAAACTGCTTTGCTAACCCCTGACGCCAATAGCCGTAAGGCCGCCGAAGCCCTAGCTAGCACTAGCGAGCAAATGGATCTTTACGGCGAAGGCAACTTGCCCCTGATGGAATGTCAGGGGCACAGATTAGCCCCCGAGTGCGCCGCCCAGTTCATTAAGATGCAGACAGCCGCCGCCATTGATGGCATAGAGATAGCCATCTGCTCTAGCTACCGCGATTTTGACCGCCAGCTCGGGATCTGGAATGCCAAGGCGAGTGGCAAACGGCCTGTTCTAGACAAGGCCTCTCGCCCCATAGATATCCAGCGCTTAGACGATAATCAGCTGCTAGATGCCATCCTGCTCTGGTCGGCAATGCCGGGCATGTCGCGCCATCACTGGGGCACAGATCTCGACCTGTTTGATGCCAAAAACATCAGCCGTGAATCGTTACAACTCATCGACAGCGAATATCACCCGGGCGGCCCCTGTCATCAGCTGCATCTGTGGTTAATGGCAAATGCCGCCGATTTCGGCTTCTATTTTCCCTATCAATTGGGTCTAAGTGGCGTCAGCCCAGAGCCCTGGCACCTGAGCTATTATCCCCTCGCCGATACGTATCTGGCCACCTTCGATACAGATAAGCTTAAGGCGCGGCTCGAGCAGGCGAATATTGAGCTTAAGGCCCCTATTCTCACCCGTCTGGAGGCGCTGGTTTCGCGCTACGTCTATTTTGTCGCGCCCTCACCAAACGGGCCGGTTAACCCCATTATCAAGAAGTGATTTCCCATGAACCTCGACAGTTTTCGTCATAGTTTCAATCTAAACGGCCAGCAGATGAGCTATCTGGATATCGGCCAGGGACCTGTACTCCTGCTGGGCCACAGCTACCTTTGGGACAGCGCCATGTGGGCGCCGCAGCTTGCCCACCTGAGCCAGCACTACCGCTGTATCGTGCCCGATCTCTGGGCGCATGGTCATTCAGATGTTCTACCAAGCGGTTGCCGCTCGCTCAAACATCTGGCCGAGCACTATCTGGCGCTGATGGACAGCCTGGAGATCGATGAGTTTTCCATTCTTGGCCTGTCAGTTGGCGGCATGTGGGGCACCGAGTTGACCCTGATGGCGCCGCGCCGGGTAAAGACCTTGGTGATGATGGGCTGTTTCCTCGGCTTCGAACCCGAAGTCAGCCGCGCCAAGTATTACGCCATGCTCGATGCCATGACTGCCGCAGGTCGGTTACCTGAGCCGCTGATTGAGCAGATAGCGCCGCTATTCTTTAGTGACAATGTCGAGCAGAAACAGCCTGAGCTTATCGCCTCCTTTAAGGCGTCGCTCGCGAGCATTGCGCCAGAACGGCTGGAGAGCATATCACGCCTTGGCCGCATCATCTTCGGTCGCCGCGACATCATGGAAGATATCGAGCAGCTGACCCTGCCGACCCTTATCATGACGGGCACCCAGGATAAGCCCAGCCCCGTGCTGGAGGCCTATCTGATGCACGATGCCATCGACGGCAGCGAGTTTTTGCATATCCCCGAGGCGGGACATATCTCGACACTGGAACAGAGTGAGTGGATCAATCAGCATCTGAGTGACTTCTTTGGAAAACACTTAGGATAAGGCGAACATTCAGGTCGACAGCTATTCGGATTAGCCCTAGTTAAAGGATAGCATCTAGACTGAGTAGACCAGCAGGGTAACTATTTAATGTTAGAATGCTGCCCTGCAAAATCTTCTTCATAGACATGATTTTAACTAAATGAAACTACTTAAACCTTTGTTCGACAACAACCGCCGCTGGGCCAACCGCATCCTGGAAGAGAATCCTAAGTTCTTTGAACAACTGGCCCAACAGCAAAATCCCGAGTATCTGTGGATTGGCTGCTCGGACAGTCGGGTACCGTCGAACCAGATCATCGACCTCATGCCGGGCGAGGTGTTCGTTCATAGAAACATCGCCAACATGGTGATCCACACGGATCTCAACTGCCTCTCGGTGCTGCAATATGCGGTGGAGGTGCTCCAGGTTAAACATATCATGGTGGTCGGCCACTACGGCTGCGGCGGCATCAAGGCCTCCATGGGCAATGATCGCCTCGGACTCATTGACAACTGGCTGGGCCATATCCGCGATATCCATCGCCTGCACGCCAAGGAGCTGGCGGAGCTTGATGAGAAGACCCGCTTCGATCGCCTGTGTGAGCTCAACGTCATCGAGCAGGTCGGCAATGTCGCCAGCACCACCATAGTGCAAGACGCCTGGGAGCGCGGTCAGAAGGTGGCGGTACACGGCTGGATCTACAGCGTCGAAAACGGCCTGCTGTCGGATCTCGACGTCACGGTAGACAACGAAACCTTTGCCCGCCGTTAGGCTAAATTCTCCATCAGATACGGGCCATCTTGCTCTTTCGTACAGGCCTGCATCCCATTCAGAAGCGGCAATCTCAGCGCATGATGGTCAAATCATGCGCTATCGCTAAGTCCCCTCGCCTAAAAGCCAAAAAAAGCCGCTTATTTCAGTAAATATTCCTTAATAAACATCGCAGTTTTACACCCATCGCGTTTATAATTCGCTTTGATTTATTTTTCGCGCCGCGGGCGCAGCGAATGCTAAGGAACTATTCCATGCCTGGTTTTGAATTATTTGGTCCTGAAGAGAAGCAGGAAGTTGCTGACGTAATGGAAAACGGTTTTACCTTCCGTTACAACTTTGATCACATGCGTAACGACCGCTGGAAGACGCGTGAGATGGAGCAACTGCTCTGCGAGAAGATGAATGTCAAACACGCCCACCTGCTCTCGAGCGGTACCGCTGCCCTGCAGACGGCACTGGCCGCCGCAGGTATAGGCGCAGGCGATGAAGTGATCGTTCCTCCCTTTACCTTCGTGGCCTCTGTCGAAGCCGTATTCATGGCCGGCGCCGTTCCCGTATTTGCCGAGATCGACGAGACCCTGTGTCTGTCACCAGAAGGCATTGAAGCCGCTATTACCCCTCGTACCAAGGCAGTAAACCTGGTACACATGTGTGGCTCTATGGCCAAGATGGATGAGATCAAGGCTATCTGTGAGAAGCACAACCTGGTGCTGCTGGAAGATGCCTGTCAGGCCATCGGCGGTAGCTACAAGGGTCAGGCACTGGGCACTATCGGTGACGTAGGCTGCTACTCTTTCGATTCTGTTAAGACCATCACCTGTGGTGAAGGCGGCGCGGTGATCACCAATGATGAGACCATCTATAACCACGCCCATATGTTCTCTGACCATGGCCACGACCATGTCGGTAACGATCGCGGCGCAGAGAGTCACCCTATCATGGGTCTGAACTTCCGCATCTCTGAGATGAACTCGGCGCTTGGCCTTGCGCAGCTGCGTAAGCTAGATACCATCATCGACATCCAGCGCAAGAACAAGAAGCTGCTTAAAGATGCCATGGCCGAGCTGCCAGAGGTGAGCTTCCGCGAGATCCCGGATCCAGAAGGTGACTCAGCAGGCTTCCTAAGCTTCATGCTGCCTACCGAGGCCCGCACCCAAGAGATCAGCAAAAAACTGGCCGAAAACGGCGTTGACGGCTGCTTCTACTGGTATGTGAACAACTGGCACTACCTGTCAAACTGGAAACACATTCAAGAGCTTAAATCACCAGCCGCTCTGCCGATCACATTAATTGCCGACAAACCTGACTATACTCAGGTGTCTGTGCCTAAGTCTGATGCCATCATGAGCCGCACCATTTCGATGTTGATCAAGCTCTCTTGGACTGAAGAAGAGATCGCCCAGCGCATCGAGAACATCAAGCGTGCCTTCGCCGCTTAATTAGCGTCTCTCAAATTCCCTGTCGCAGTGGCCAACTCGGTCCTGCGACGTTACTTTTTACACTAGATGTCTCAATGGAGAATGCTGTAATGAGTTTTAAAAATTTCAAATGCGTACCGAAAATGATCTTTGGTCGTGGTTCTTTCGCGCAACTGGATACAGTGCTCGAAGAAGAGCGTAAGCAAGGCGACGATTTCGTGGTCTTCCTGATCGATGATGTGCATCAGGACAAGCCCCTCGCCCAGCGCGTACCCGCTAAGCCTCAGGATCTTGTGATCTACGTTAACGTAGACGACGAGCCAACCACAGAGCAGGTAGACAACCTCACCGAGCAGGTACAAGCCTTCAACAGCAAGCTACCTGTCAGCGTTATCGGTCTGGGCGGCGGTTCCACCATGGATCTGGCCAAGGCAGTATCACTCATGCTGACTAACCCAGGTGGCAGCGCCATGTATCAGGGTTGGGACCTGATCAAGAACCCAGCGGTGCACCATATCGGTATCCCAACGGTTTCTGGTACCGGCGCAGAAGCTTCTCGCACCGCGGTACTGTGTGGCCCTGTTCGTAAGCTAGGTCTGAACTCAGACTACACGGTATTTGACCAGATCATCATGGACTCTGAGCTGATCGACGGCGTGCCGACAGATCAGTGGTTCTACACGGGTATGGATTGCTACATCCACTGTGTCGAGTCGCTACAAGGCACCTTCTTGAACGAATTTGCCAAGGCCTTCGCCGAGAAGTCGATGGATCTTTGCCGTGAAGTCTTCCTGGACGATCACCCAGAGAAGGATGACAAGCTGATGATGGCCTCTTACATGGGCGGCATGAGCATCGCTTACAGCCAGGTTGGTGCCTGTCACGCCGTTTCATACGGCCTTGGCTATGTACTGGGTTACCACCATGGTATCGGTAACTGCCTGGCGTTCGACGTACTGGAAGAGTTCTACCCTGAGGGTGTGGCCGAGTTCCGTCAGATGATGGATAAGCACAACATCACCCTGCCTAAGAACATCTGTAAAGATCTGCCAGATGAAACCATCGCTAAGATGGTTGCCGTCACCAAGAGCATGGGGCCACTATGGGCCAACGTCTATGGCGAAGGTTGGGAAGAGAAAGTCACAGACGAAATGTTGACTAAACTGTTCCGTCGAATCTAACCTGTAAGCTCAAGGTGTAAGGGGCTCCTAGTGAGCCCCTTCTCTTATGCACTGCGGCACACTGTAACTGATAGGTATATCCAAATGAATGTGACTCTGTTAATCCCTGCTCGCTATGGCTCAAGCCGTTTTCCGGGTAAGCCATTGGCGCCGATTAACGGTAAGCCGATGATCCAGCACGTTTACGAGCGTGCGGCGCTGGCAAAAGGCTTAACTGCCATCTATGTGGCCACCGACGATCTGCGCATCAAGGAGGCCGTTGAAGCCTTTGGCGGTAAGGTAGTCATGACAGATGCCAATGCTGCCTCCGGCACCGACAGAATCGAGGATGCAATCACCCAGCTTGGCTTGGCGGACGATGACCTGGTGATCAACCTCCAGGGCGATCAGCCGCTGATCGATCCTATCTCCATCGAGCAGATCATCACACTGTTTGAGCGTCATCCAGGGGAGTTCGGCATGGCAACCCTAGGCTATGAGATCACCGAAGAGCATGAGCTTAACGATCCCAAGCACGTCAAGATGGTGTTCGACAACCAATTTAACGCCCTCTATTTCTCTCGTGCCCGCATCCCCTTCGGCCGTGATACAGATGACTACCCGGTCTACAAACACCTGGGCGTGTATGCCTACACCCGCGAGTTTGTCAGAACCTTCAATAAGCTGCCACTTGGCCGTTTAGAAGATCTCGAAAAGCTTGAGCAGCTGCGCGCACTGGAACATGGCCACACGATCAAGGTTGCCATCAGCGCCTTCGACTCGCCCGAGGTCGATACCCCAGAAGATATTCGCATCTGCGAAGCACGCCTTGCGGTAGACTAGCCGTTACTGAATCAGGAGAGGGAAATAGCCATGTCGAGTCTCGAAGTCTGGCTCATCATCATCTTAGTGCTTGGGGTGATCGCAAGTAACCTGGCGGTGCTCAAATACAGCAACAAGTTTAAGATGACGCAATTTGGCAAGCCCCATCATAAGCCTGAGGTAAAAAACCAAGGCGCTAATGACAAACATGGCAAAGATAGCCTAAACAAAGCTGACTCAGATAAAGCCAGCCCAGACAAAGCTATCGCAGATAAAGCTAGCGCAGATAAAACCAGCGCAGATGAAAATAGTCACTAGACTCAACGATTTCGCATCGCTACAGAAAAGGCTTACCCAGGTAAGCCTTTTTTATTGCCCTTAATTTCTGAGCCTTATTTCGTCAGCTCAAACATTTCACTTTCCTATTGGAACAGCATAGCCCTGTGCCCCAATGGCTGGGTTTCGTCCCGGCTCAGCACTAAGGTGTAATTGCCCGTCTGATCAATAGCCTGCGCATCCGACTGATACACTAAGGTCAGGGTGCCGTTATCCTCCTTGTGTACCAGGCTGATATCATAATCGCCTGTCGGCAGGTTGATCTGCGCCAGCTCGGTGAAGTTCAAGTAAGTCAGCTTATAGGCCGCCGTATCTATGGTCTCCCCATCGCGCACTAAGTAGAGATCCAGGCTGTCGTAAGTGTCGATAAGATTGGCTACCGTCAAGGTATGCTCGAAGGCGTTCGGCCTGTGATCGTGGGCGATGGTCATGCCCAGGGTTTCCCCCGCCTTATTATCATAGATAACTAAGGTCTTACTCTCATCCTGGTTGAAGGTCACCAGCAGGTTATTGGCCAGCAGATCAGCAGAACCTGCATTGAACACGCTAACGCCATAGTCGTTGTAATCTATCGCGCTGAAATCACTCAGGGTATGGGGCGAAAGCGCCTCCAGGTTAATATTCTGGGCATCGCTGCTCAGCTGTAGATCGAGCGATCGCGCCTGGTTCATGGCGTTGTAGACCCTGAACTCGGCGTCGGCATCTTGATTGACATACCCCACAGGCGTGCCGGTCGAGTCGACATTATCCACAACTAACTTAGGCTCACCCGGACCAAAGCTGTTATGCAGCACCAGCTTATTGACCGTCTCGCTGGTTAACACCATGGTACTGGTGTGAAATACCGGCTGACTCTCACCCGGCTCAGTCAGATAGAGCACATACTCCCCGGTATCCAGCATCACAGCCTCTGTGTTCTCTTTGTAGCTGAGGCTGCCCAGTAACTCAGCCTCACTGAAGCTCGAACCGGCCTTGGCCAGGTACAGATCATAGGCCCCCTCATCCATGGCCCCGTGCACCGCCAAGATCTGCATCTTGCTCTCGTCGCTGTTGGCGTCATCGTTGATCTCATCCATCTCGCTGCGCTCATAACGTATGTCTAAGTATTCGCTACTCTCATAGTCGCCGATAAGCACAAACAGGTGATTGTCGCCATCTTTGAGATCCAACGAGAATTCATGCAACTCGACCGTATCACCACCTGCATCATAGCCGCGAATACTGGCCTCGGCCTCTCCTAGCGCATACTGATAGCGAGGCAAGGCATCACTAAACTCCACCGCGGTATAGGCATGCTCATCCAGCACCAAGTGGGTCGCTACACTGTTGGGCGAGGCGTTATAGAACTGAATGTAGGCCGCAGCGTCACTGCTGGTCTCATCCGAGTCACAGGCGGCCGTCATCACAGCCACTCCAGCCAGCAGAGCCAATTTCCAATTGCGTTGTTTAATTAACATAAATTTCCTTAACAGATTAATTACAAAGGCCTTACCTATGACAAACTTTTTGCGTCAAGAAACGTCAACCTGGGTAATAGACTGAAAAGGAGTGAATGCGCTGTGCATGCTTGGCTATAGCTATGTCTAGTGCCATGTTGGTAATTGCTCTGGGCTTGCCGATCTGAAATGTAACTAAGCCTGGAATTAAAGAACTCGCAAAGCAAAGAAACGGCTAGAGATACGGTGAAAACATAAAGGAAGTGGTAAAACAAAAAAGGCCAGCCCAGACAGGACTCGCCTTTTAGTTAGTGCTAATGAAATGCACAAGGTCCAGATATTAGCGTCACGTATTAGTCGCTATCGCCTGTTGCACTTACCATAAATAAAGTCAGACCTTTAAACGAGCTGGCGACCAGCTAATACCTTGTGCACCTGATTATGAAGAGAGACTCTTCACCCAGGCCTCGGGATCGGCCACGATAAACTGATAGCGATCACCATTGCTGAGGCTCACCTGGATCCCATCTGGCGTGATCGGTAAGATCCCGGCGCCCTTACCCCAACAGGTCTCGACCTTGACTATCTCTTTGAGTGGTAGGTGGTACGGGCCATAGAGGCAATTTGAGCTAAACGATTTGAAGTCGAGCGCTTCTCGACTCATGCTGAGGCGTCCATCGACTCGAATGGCGTTTTTCTGCAGTGTTGCAGGCGCCGACTTGGGTTGATGCTGCTTAGTCTCGATTGATAATGTCATCTGCATTCTCCCTGTTGCAACCAAGTTCTGTTTTCACTCTACTATATTCGCCATCACTTGTTAATGAGACGTTAGTGGTCAAATTCCATTATTTAGCGATTTTGAATGAAGTTTTTTGCTTTAGTTTTTAAGAAGCTGTCAAGCTGACCATACAGTTCCAAAAACCATTGCAGCCGCTGAATCAAAACGCAGATAGCCGTCTTATGGATACAAAAAAGGCCAATCTTGTGATTGGCCTTCTCATTTATCTAGTCGGCATTTCTTAAGCCTGACTCGTGATGTTGATCTTGTGCTAGTTCGGCGTCCAATCGCTGACTGATCTCCTCCGGCGAACCGGTATTTCTGGCGATCAGGCCATAGGCCACCGGGATCACCAGCAGCGTAAAGAAGGTCGCCAGTATGATACCCGACAAGACCACCACACCAATCACGAAGCGTGTCTCGGCGCCTGCGCCCTGGGCCAACACCAGCGGAATAGCCCCCGCCGCCGTGGTGATCCCTGTCATCAGGATAGGACGAAGGCGCTGGCTTGCCGCCTGGATGATCGCAGTGTCGAATTCGATCCCTTTATCCCGCAGCTGGTTAGCAAATTCGACGATCAAGATACCATTCTTGGCCGCCAGCCCCACTAGCATGATGATGCCTATCTGGCTATAGATGTTCAGGCTCTGGCCTGTCACCCAGAGGCCGATTAGGGCGCCCAAGGTGGCCAGAGGTACGGTCAGCATGATCACCATAGGGTGAATATAGCTCTCGAACTGGGCCGCGAGTACCAAAAAGACGATACCCAGCGCCAGCAGGAAGACGAAATACATCGAGCTGCCAGACTCCTGATAGTCCAGAGACTGCCCCTTATAGCTGATCACCGCCTCGGCCGGCAGATAGGTGTAGGCCAGATTGTTAAGGTAATCTAGCGCCTCACCCAAGCTATAACCATCGGCCAGGTTGGCCTCTATGGTAATGGCGCGCATACGGTTGTAGCGGTTTAACTGGCTGGCATCGGCAAACTCCTCTACCGAGACCAGATTAGCAAGCGGGATCAGCTCACGGCTGCGGTCCGAGCGCACATAGATGTTGCTCAGATCGCTGGCGGTATTCTGATTATCCCGGTTACCCTCGATGATCACGTCATACTCTTCGCCGTCGCGCATGAAGGTGGTCACCAGACGCGAGCCCAGCATAGACTCGAGCGTGCGGCCTATGTGCGAGATAGAGACCCCAAGGTCCGCCGCCCTGTCTTTGTCGATCACCACCCTCAGCTGAGGCTTGGTCTCCTGATAGTCGTGATCCAAGCCAACCAGGTTAGGATTTTCCTTGGCCTTCTCCAACAAGATGTCGCGCCACTTGGCGAGCTCTTCATAGCTTGGGCCTCCAAGCACAAACTGCACCGGCTTACCCACGCCGCGGCCGAAGGCCTGACGCATTACGGGGAAGGCGCGCACACCGGCGAGATCCGACAGACGGGCACGAATGTCACCTATGATCTCAAAGGCACTGCGACGGTCCGCCCAGTCTTCCAGTACTATGATCGCCATGCCGTTAGAGAAGTTGGCACTGCGACCAAAGCCGCGTGGCGCTCGAATAAGCAGACGCTTGATGTCACCGCTGTCCACCAGGGGCATCAGGCGATTTTCAATTTCATCCATGTAGGGGCTGATATACTCGAAGCTTGCCCCCTGAGGACCGTTGACGATCAGAAACATCGAGCCCCTATCCTCCTGAGGCGCAAACTCCTGCGGCACCTTAGTCATCAGATAACCGCTAAGCCCTAAGGCGATAACCACCAGCGAGCTGACGATAAAGGGATGGATCATGGCGCGCTTAAGCGTCGCACGGTAACCGGCCGACAGCCAGTTCATCCCTGCATCTATCTTGCGCACCAGCCAAGGATCTTGCCCCGCAGGCTTAAGCAGCTTAGAGCACATCATGGGGCTTAGGGTCAGGGCCACCAGACTCGAGAAGATCACCGCGGCGCTCATGGCCACCGCAAACTCCTTAAAGAGTTTACCCAGATCTCCCTCTAAGAAGGTGATTGGCATAAACACAGCTACCAATACCAGGGTGGTCGCCACCACGGCAAAGGCCACCTCACGAGAACCTAAGTAGGCCGCCTTGAGGGGCGAGTCGCCCTCCTCGATGCGTCTGTGGATGTTTTCCAGCACCACGATGGCATCATCCACCACCATGCCAATAGCCAGAATCATCGCCAGCAGGGTCAGCAGGTTAATGGTGTAACCCAAGGCGTAGAGCACGATAAAGGTCGCCATCAAGGAGACAGGTACCGTCAACGCCGGGATCAACATGGCGCGCACGCTGCCCAGGAAGAGATAGATCACCACAATCACCAGAAACATGGCGATAAACAGGGTCTGATACACCTCCTTGATGGAGGCTTCAATAAACACTGAGCTGTCATAGGAGCGTTTAATCTCCATGCCAGCAGGCAGTGTCGGATTGATCTTATCCACCAGGGCATTGGCGGCGCGGGCCACTTCCAGGGTATTGGAGGTCGACTGCTTGGAGATCCCAAGGCCAATCATGGCCTCACGGTTACCGCGGAAGGTAATACGCTCCTCTTCCGAGCCAATCTCTACCCTGGCCACGTCACCCAGCTTGATGAGGTAACCATCTTCCCCTTCGGCCAGCACCAGATTGTTAAAATCTTCCGCCGTCTTGAAGGTGCGCTCCAGGCGCACGGTGAAGTGTCTGTCCTGAGATTCCACCGAGCCGGCCGGCAACTCGACGTTTTCTGAGCGCAGCACAGATTCGATATCCGATACCGTCAGGTTACGGGCCGCCAGGGCCTGCCTGTCTATCCACACCCGCATGGCGTACACCTTACCGCCACCGATACGAATATTTGCCACACCGTCGATCACAGAGAAACGATCTACCAGGTAACGACGGGCATAGTCGGTGAGCTGCAGAGTGTTCATCTGATCCGAGACCAGGTTGAGCCACATGATCACCTCATCTCCACCATTGGCCTTTTGCACCTCTGGGGGATCGGCCTCTTCCGGCAGGTTGTTGAGCAGGCCCGAGATACGGTCGCGCACATCGTTGGCCGCCGCCTCGATATCACGGCCGACGTCGAATTCCAGGGTCACGGAGGAGCGACCATCGCTGCTGGAAGAATTAATATTGCGGATCCCTTCGACGCCGCTGATCCTGTCTTCCACCAGCTGGGTGATGCGACTCTCCACCACGGCGGCACTGGCGCCGCGATAGTTGGTTTGTACCGAGACGATCGGCGGATCGATATTAGGGTACTCCCTCAGGGGGAGTTTATCGAAGGAAACCAAACCAAAGGCGATTAATAACATGCTGATGACGGACGCAAAAACCGGTCGTTTTACCGACAAATCCGTCAAGATCATGCTAGCGGCTCCACCTTAGCTTGTTGGTTGAAACTGAAATGTTCGCTGTATTGCACCTTGACGGTATCGCCTGGGCGCACCTTGAGAATGCCGCGTACCATCACCTGCTCGCCGACATCTACACCGCCGACAATCTCCACCCAGCCGCGTTTACGCAGGCCTAGTTGCACCTGACGACGCTCGACCACGTTCTCATCATTCACCAGGTAGACGAAGTGATCTTTCTGAATCGGGATAATCGCCGCCTCTGGGATGATGAGTGCTTCGCGGCTCTGCTTGATAAGCTTCACCTTCATCAACATGCCGGGTAGCAGACGCATTCCCTTGTTGGGGATCTCGGCCCGCACCGTCACCGCGCGTGTGGTCGGATTGATGCGGCTATCAACAGAGACCACCTTACCGGTGAAGAGCTCGCCTTCGAAGGCCACGGCGCTGGCCTCGACCGACTTACCTATCGCCAGAGACTGCAGGAAGCGCTCAGGCACGGAGAAATCCAGTTTGATCGTGGATATATCATCTAAGGTGGTGATCACTGTACCTGGCGTTACCAGGCTGCCCTGACTCACCTGACGCAGGCCCAGGCGGCCAGAGAATGGTGCCAGTATGCGTCTGTCCTTGAGGGAAGATTCTGCCTGATCCAGCTCGGCCTTGGCGGTATCGATAAGGGTCTGCAGCCTGTCGCGCTCCAGTGCCGCCACCGTCTGACTGGTGACCAGTGAGCTGATACGCGCCAGTTCGCGCTCATGATCTTTCATCTTCACCCGGGCCACAGTCACGCGGGCGATCTGCTCTCTGTCTTGCAAACGCACCAGAAGCTGGCCCTTATCGACCATCTGACCGTCGTTGAAATTGATTTCGGTCACCATGTCGGTGACCTTAGGGGTCACAGTGATCGATTCGTTGGCCTTACCGGTTCCCAGGGCCTCTACCTCGTCACGAATCGGCTGCATTTCGGCCTTTGCCACTACCACGTTAGGCGTAGGCCGCCCGCGTGGCCCCTTAGGCGTTTCGGTTTGCTGAGTGAAATAGTAGGTGGCGGCGCCCGCCGCTAAAAGCATTGAGATTATTATCGTTTTTTTCATCAATCTTCCGAAAGAATGCGCGTTATGTTATCGGTAGTTTACCTAGGAATATAAGTGCTTCAAGGCGTTTTACCTTTGCTTACAAACTTAACACACCATTTACATTTACGCCCGGCGTGAGCGACAAAAGAGTATGGTATCAATCACTAAATGATACGCGAGATCATCTATATAGATGGGACTCTGTCAGCATAAGCAGTAGCTTTTCCTCGCTGACGGAGGGATTCATAAACTCCCCCTGACCATAGTCGCACCCCAGAGCCTGCATCGTCTGGTACTGCTCGCGGGTTTCAATCCCCTGCGCCAGGGTATCGATATTCAACGTGCTGGCGAGATTGATGATGGTCTCCAAAATAACCTGGTTGTCATAGGCCATCTCCATTGGACTGATGAGCCCTTGGGCTATCTTGAGGCGATTGAACCTGAACTCCTGCAGATATTTAAAAGTAGCGTGGCTGGCACCTACATCATCCAGGCTCACCAGCACGCCGAGAGACTTTGCCCGTGCGATACAGCTAACTACCGCCTCGAACGAGGCGCCGAGGCTGGACTCAGGGATCTCTATGCCCAGATAAGATGCCAGCTCGATGCCCTCCCCGGCCATTCTCCCTAGCGCATCAAACAAGGCGCAGCCGTCACAGGCTATGTTCACGCTGAGGCGAAATCCCTCGGGATAGTCGCCGTGATAACGCTTAAGATGAGCCAGGATAAGCTTAGCGACCACAGCATCCACCAGCTCGAGGGCGCCTTGTCGGCGCAGCGGCGCAAGCAATCGCCGTGGTGAGATGGTACCTAATCTTGGATGCTGCCAACGTAGCAGCGCCTCTGCCCCTAGGAGTTTGCCATCCTTGAGCCGGTATTGAGGTTGAAAACTGAAATAGAGCTCACCTTGATCTGCGGCCTGCTGAAACGCCTGACATATCTGCGCCTCCTGAAGCTCCGCCTGCTCGCCACTTGTGAACACACAAAGCCTGTGCCGTCCCATCAGCTTGGCCCTTAGCAGCGACTGATCCCCCATGCGCAGCAGATCCGTCACCTGCATCCCGGGTGAGAAACAGGTCACCAGCCCCATGCTGACGGACAAGGTAAGCGAGATCCCGCCGAGATCCAGCACGGCTTGCATCTGCTCTCGCAGGGCTTCGACCCGCTCCAGGCACTGCTCCTCTGAATTGATATCCACCAACAGCAGACCAAATTGATCCCCCCCGAGTCGGCAGAAGGTATCCTGGCTCGCTATCGCGGCATGGATGCGCTCGGCAAACACCTTAAGCAGCTCATCCCCAAGATGGTGACCATAGGTATCGTTAACCGCCTTAAAATGGTCGATATCCAGCAGCACCAGCCCAACCCCAGCAGCAGATGCAGCGTCGTTACAAGCGTCATTCAGTTTGGCGATGGCCTGATTGAGGCGGTCGATGAACAGGGTGCGATTGGGCAGCCCAGTTAAGCCATCATAGAGGGCCATCTCAGTAAGATTGGCCTTGAGCTTCATGCGGCTGATGGCGTTACGTATATGCTTGGCAGTAAACACCAGCAGCTGCTGATCGGCTTCGCTATAACGATAATCACCATGATAACTCTGCACCACGACGATGCCACGAAACGCCTCGTCGCCAAAGGGCACCCCGAGCCAGGCCGTTGGCATGGCGCCATTGATCACTATCTCCCCCTGATCCACCAACGCCTGAATCTGCCCTTCATGGGCCAACAGCGGCCGATTCTTAAGCAGTGCATAGCCAGTGATCCCAAGACGGGTCGGTAACAGGGGCTGCTCGGCGTCTTCTGCAAGATGATCGTACTGATCTACATGGTAGGGAAAGTGCAAGGTTTGGCCATCATCGCTGAGCAGCGCCACATAGAAGTTGTCAGCCTTGAGCAGGCGGGCGATACAGGTGTGCAGTTTCTGGTAGAAGGCCTTGATGGAATCGGTCTCGAAGATGATCTCGGCTATGGCAAACAGGGTATCTTGGATCTTGCTGGCATATTCCAACTCGGCCACCCGCTTTTGCAGCGTCACCAGATTATTGGCTCTGTGGATCTTCAGCGCCGCGATAGAGGCCAGCGCAAATAAAATTCGCTCATGGTGGGGCGTGTAGAAATTCTTCTTTGGATGTTCGGTATCAATCACTCCGATCACCTCCCCCTCCATCAACATGGGCACGGCGAGCTCGGAGAGCCTTGGGGCATCATCGACGATATAGTTGGGGAACAGCCGGGTGTCGGTAACGTTCAGGGGCTGCTTGGTCTTGGCCACGGTACCAACCACCCCTTCCCCCAGCTTGAGCTCTATGGGCGCGAGGATCTCATGGCCGCTGGGATTCTTGTCGCCGAAGCTGGCCTTCTGCATCAAGACGCCCCGGGCGGGATCCAGCAGATAGACCACCACATCATCGAACCCCAGCTGGGAGACCACATTCTGCGCCAGATGCCAGAGGATCTCATCCACGCCGCTCAGAGAGAGCATGTCGATGGCAAACTCACTGATGATCTTTAGATATTTTGCGTCTACATCCTGCAGTGGCACCTTAGCTGGCATCTCAACCTCGGCAGATATACTCCATCAAACTTATGACCGACAATCTCACTAACTATATGGCATAGAAGGCTTGCTCGCCATTTTACTGCCATACAAAAGTAGCCACACTAAACAAGGCAAATCAGAGGTTGGCGCCTGCCCAGTAGATGAGTCATGAAAGCGAAGATAAAAAGGAAAAATCGGGCCCGAAAGGATTCCTTATTCTGACGTGATAGCGCTAAAAACGCGCGCACAAAAAAAGAGGCCTTTTGGCCTCTTTCTTTATCTAAGCATTTCTCTGACTGAGTTGAACTTATCTAACCTTACGGTCTTCGCTCATCAGCTCGGCCATGCCATCGTAGACGGCCTCGACCACTTCATTGCTCACAGGACTATCTTCCTTATCTTTGAGGTAGATGCGAGTCTTAGAAGTGTCGCCCTTGTCTTGCTCAATCTGCAGGCGATACGAGCCCTCTTCCATCGGCAGCTTCTTATCGCTCCATAATGAACTCCAGAAGCCAGAATCGTCGCTCACATTGATATAGTAAAGCCCCTTGTTGCTATCCATATCGACGATCTCAAAGCCCAGCTCAGGCAGTACGATACGCAGACGGTCCCAGGTGCGGCTGTAGCTGGCATCGGCCAACCAGAAGCTTTGCTCTGGCGTCTCGTTCTCGGCAACGGCAGGCGCCTTAACCAGTGCCACATCGATACCCAGGCTCTCACGCAGGCGCTTGGCTTTAATCGCCTTGGCACGCTTGACACTCATATAAGCGATGGTGTTGTTAAGCATATCTACCGTATAACGGCGCTTATCTTCACCGGTAAGCAGGATATCCTGGGCCTTACCATCGAAGCTCTCTTCGTGATCAATCAATTCGATAGCAAGGTTACCGCTACGGCCGTGAGGACGCACGTTGACGCTGAAACGATAGCGTTGACGCACCGAATATACTTCATCGGAACCCCACAGAGATGAATCGATAACTTCCTGATTTTCAATCCAATCAGTTTCGATCACACCTGTATCTCTATCCTCTTTGAGGATCTTGATCTCGTGCTGACTAAAATATTCATCCAAGATGCTGAACAGCTCGCTGCGCAGATCGATATCGTTATCGATAGACTCGACCACGATCTTGATGCTGTCGCTTGACTCCTCCACATGGGTACCTTCTGCCATCGGCAGTACCTGTAGCGGTGGACGAATGTCGAGTTTCTTGCCAACCAAGGTCTTATCGACCTTGCTACCGACCTCAGGAATATCGAATTCGGTATTATATTTCGGCTGATTCAATCCAGCTGGGATCACCAGTTTGGGCTGAGACGTCACATTGGCGTATTCGTCATCGCCATTAGCCTGGCGTCTGTCAATAGGCGTGCTGCAGGCCGTAACGGCGGCAACCAGTAGGATTGGGGTGACTTGCTTTAGCATCTAATTATTGAACCTCTATTCCGGCATTCTTCATCGCTTCTAGCAACAGACCATGATATTGCTCGGAAAGTTCCGTTAATGGCAAGCGAATATGTCCTTGGCTGATCAGCCCCATACGATGCGCCGCCCATTTCACAGGAATCGGATTGGCCTCGCAAAATAGCGCGCTGAACAGATCTTTCATTGGCGCCTCGGCCTTCAGGGCACCCTCGAGATCGCCCTTAAGGGCCGCATCGCACATCAGCTTGAACTGCTTAGGCACTATGTTGTTGGCCACAGAGATCACGCCATTACCGCCCAGGGTAAGGAACTCACGGGCGGTGGCGTCATCACCGCTGTAGAGCATGAAGTCATCGCCACACAGCTCGCGCAGCCTAGCCACGCGGCTTAGATCGCCGGTCGCTTCCTTCACACCTATGATGTTTGGCACGTCGACCAACTGGGCAACAGTTTCGGGCAACATGTCCACCGAAGTACGGCCGGGCACGTTGTAGAGAATTTGTGGGATATCGGTTGCGGCCGCAACGGCGCTGTAATGGGCAACCAAGCCTTTAGGTGTCGGTTTGTTGTAGTAAGGCGTTACACCTAGCATGGCGGCCACACCTAGGTTGGCCTGCGCCTTGGTCAGCTCGATCGCTTCGGCGGTGGCGTTTGCACCATTACCACCTATCACTGGGACGCGTCCGGCGGCAAATTTTACCGTGTGGGCAACCACTTCAATATGTTCTGAAAGAGGTAAAGTGGCTGACTCGCCAGTCGTGCCGACGGCAACGATGGCGTCAGTACCCTGTTCAATATGGTACTCAACCAACTTCTCGAGACTTGCATAATCGACTGAGCCATCACGATTCATGGGTGTGATTAAGGCTACGATGCTTCCGTTTATCATGTGATTTCCCCAAGGATTCAGGACTGGCTATGGTACTGATGCTCACAGGTAAAAACAAGCATAAGTATCCCTAGATCACAGAGAATGATAACACCGCTCCCCCTAGGTCAAATGTTTGACTCTTTATCACGACAGGGATCTCAAAACTGATAACTTGTGATAGCATAAGCCACCTAAAAAAGGCCGACATTATTCAATCGACGCTTATTTGTACAACGAGTTACCAATCAATGGGGGAATTTCATGTCCAATCATCTGGTCGTTACCGCACTGGGTTCTGATCGTCCTGGTATCGTCAGTAAATTTGCCAGACTCGCAAGCGAATGTGATTGCGATATCGTCGATAGCCGTATGGCCCTCTTTGGTGGTGAGTTTACCTTGATCATGATGATTTCAGGTGCCTGGGCATCGATCACTAAGATGGAAGCCAGCCTCCCAGCTCTGAGTGTCGAGCTTGGCCTGCTAACGGTAATGAAACGCTGCTCTCAGCACACGCCGCCAAACTATGTGTCTCGCCTCGAAGTGACCTTCAACGGTAAAGACCAGCGCGGCACCATGAAGCGTATCACCCAGTTCCTGGCCGATCGTTCACTGGATCTCGCCGCCGTACGCTCCCACGCCGAGGAGACTCCAGACGGTGAGCCGGTGCAGAATGTCTTCCTTACCATCAACGTGCCCGAGAAGGTCGATATCGAAAAACTCGAACAAAATATCGCCGCACTCGCCGAAGAGATGAACCTAAGCTGCCATATCGAACGTATGCAGGGTATCGAAACACAACCTAAGGATGATCTATGAAAACCTTAACCCAGGGCGATAAGGCCCCCGACTTTACCCTACAAAACCAAAATGATGAATCAGTTTCCCTGGCCGATTTTAAAGGCAAGAAAGTTCTCGTTTACTTTTATCCAAGAGCCTCTACACCAGGTTGTACTGTTCAAGCTTGTGGGCTAAGGGACACTAAATCAGAGCTTGATGAACTAAACGTTGTGATTATTGGCATTAGCCCTGATACACCGAAGAAGCTTACAAACTTCACAAACAAGCAGGAGTTGAACTTCACCTTACTCGCGGACGAAGAGCATGCCGTATGCGAAGCTTATGGTGTTTGGCAACTCAAGAAATTCATGGGCCGTGAAAACATGGGCGTGGTGCGCACCTCTTTCCTCATTGATGAAAGCGGCAACATCGAACATATCTTCAATAAGTTCAAAACCAAAGATCACCATGAAGTTGTCTTGAAATATATTCAAGAAAATAGCTAATGCTAGTTAGTCCTCGACAAAAAAAGCCGGCAATGCCGGCTTTTTTATTATCTAAAGATTCGTCAGCTACTAGTTCAACAACCAACTAGCCCATCAATCAATTAGCCCATCATGGCCTTAACATAGGGCCAAAGCAGCGCCGCCGCGATACTCCACATAGTCACAAAAATGAATCTGTCTAAGTAGCACCAGGCCTTTGGTTTTTTAAACAGCGGACTTAAGTACCTGGCACCCAGGCTCAAGGCGAAGAACCACACGAAAGAGGCGAGCACGGCGCCGGCGCCAAACATATGCCTGTCTTGCTGCTCAAACTGAGTGCTGATGCTACCCAGCAAGACAACGGTGTCGAGATACAGATGGGGGTTAAGCAGGCTAATCCCCAGAGTGGTGAGCAGCGCCGCTCGCAGAGTGTCCGCCCCCTGGGTCGAGTCGGTATCCAGTCCCTGAGCATTAAAGGACGCGCGCAGAGCCTGAGCACCATAGACGAGCAAGAAGGCTGCACCCCCGAGGCTGGCGATATCCTTGATTAAGGGAAAAGCCAGGATCAGATGGCCGAGGCCCGCCACGCCTGCGGTGATCATCACGGCATCGATAAAAGAACACAGGGCAGCGATAGGTAAGGAATGGGCGCGCTTTAAGCCTTGCTTTAATACGAAGGCGTTTTGCGCCCCAACGGCGATGATCAGGCTGCCACCAACACCTATCCCCTGAATGAATGCTTGCACGAGAAACTCCAAAATAACCACGACTAGAAAGAGGTCGCAAGCATAGCGAGCTTCTAAAAATAAACCCAACTAATAAATTTAATGTATCATTAGCCAAGCTTATAACCATTAAAAGTAGGAGCTGGGAGAATAGGATGCTGGATTACGCCCACCTGAAAGCCTTGAGCGTGGTGATCGCCGAAGGCGGCTTCGAGCGCGCTGCCAAGGCACTCTTTATCACCCAATCAGCCGTGTCCCAGCGCATCAAGACGTTAGAGGAGAGAGTCGGCCAGACCCTGGTTATTCGCAGTAATCCTGTACAGGCGACCCCCATGGGCAAGCGTCTGCTCAGGCACTACGCCCAGGTAAGCCTGCTGGAGAGCGAACTCAGCGCCGAGATCGACGCCGACGATCCTTCGCTGCCCACAGTGGTGAAGATAGCCGTGAATGCCGACAGCCTGGCCACCTGGTTTCTGCCTGCCCTCGCCGAGCTGTTTAAGCGCCACCGCTGGCTACTGGAGCTAGTTGTCGACGATGAGTCTTACACTCACCATCTGCTGAAAAGCGGCGAGGCTGTAGGCTGCGTGACCACCACAGAGGCGCCGCTTGCAGGCTGCTCCAGCGAATACCTTGGCCAGATGGAGTACCTTTGCGTCGCCACCCAGGACTTTATTCAGGAGTATTTTGCCGATGGTGTAACGCCTAGCCGGTTGCGTCAGGCGCCGGCCGTGGTGTTCTCCACCAAAGATAAGCTACATGAGAAGTTTTTAGGCGAGCATTTTGGCATTGAGCCTGAGCAATGGCGGGAGCATCAGATCCCCTCCTCCGAGAGCTTTCTGGAGGCGATCTTGCTGGGCATGGGTTACGGCCTTGTGGGCCATCTTCAGGCCGAGCCATTGCTGCAAAGCGGCGCGTTAAAACTAATCGCCCCAGATTGCACCATGAAGGTGCCCCTCTATTGGCAACACTGGAACATCAAGGCCAAACAGACCACACTTGTCTACCGCGCCCTGGCGGCGACGGCCAAGCAGGCGTTGAGATAAGCCACAAACACTTTCTATGTATACTTCCACAAAAAAGGAGCCTAGAGGCTCCTTTAACGTTTAAACACAGATCAGACGGCGCCCTGCTCGGCTTCAGTCTTAGACTTTTCCAGCTCAGGCTTATCGGCTTTAGGCCAGGCATTCACCACCGCCTTCACCAGGGAGGCGAGCGGAATGGCGAAGAAGACGCCCCAGACGCCCCAGAGTCCACCGAAGACCAGCACGGCCGCGATAATAAACACAGGGTGAAGGTCCACCGCATCTGAGAACAGTATCGGCACCAGCAGGTTACCATCGAGCGCCTGAATGATGCCGTAGCCCAGCATCAGATAGCCGAATTCCGGGCTTATGCCCCACTGAAAGAAGGCCACCAGGGCGATCGGTAGAGTCACCAGGGTCGCGCCCACATAAGGGATCAACACGGAGAAGCCGGTCAACACCCCGAGCAGCGCGGCGTATCGCAGATCCATGATGGCGAAGAAGATATAACTTGCGGCGCCTATGATGACTATCTCGATCACCTTGCCCCGAATGTAGTTAAAGATCTGCTGATTCATCTCCAGCCACACCTTACGGGCCAAGTCACGATTGGCGGGGATGAAACGCTTGCTGCCGCGAACCAGCTCATCTTTATCCTTGAGGAAGAAGAACACCAGCAGTGGCACTAAGATGGCGTAGACCATGAGCACCAGAAGTGATGCCGAGTAGCCGATCAACTGTTTACCTAGATCCAGTATATGTTGGGTATCCAGCAGCTTCTTGAGCTCGCCCACCGAGGCGTCGAGCTGTTCGACACTTAAAAACTGCGGATACTGCTCGACGAAGCCCTTGAGGGTGATAAAACCTTTATCCAACATGGTAGGGAGATCCGTCACCAGAGCCACCCCCTGACGCCAGATACTGGGCACCAGACCGAAGGTGATCAGCAGCATCACGCCAACAAACAGCACAAGTACCAGCGAGGCCCCCGTGGTGCGGTTGATGCCTATCTTGACCATCTGCGCTACCGGCCATTCAAGCAAAAATGCCAGCACCAGGGCGACCAGTAAGGGCGCCAGGAGCCCGCCGGCAAAATAGATGATCAGGGCGATCCCGAGCAATATCAGCATCAGGGTCACCGCCTGGGGATCACTAAATCTCTCTTTATACCAATTGGTAATGATTGAAAACATCTACTCTTCCTATTTAGAAACCAAGAACCGCCGCTTTGTAAATTAAGCGTTTAGGTCTGCAACATCGAGCATCATGAAAAATAATTAATCGGCGCCTCTGAAGCTAAAGACTCATTTCTATCTAAAGACGCGTTAAGGTCGATATCTAAAGCTCCCCCTGGGCAAAATGTTAGTCGCCTCGGGTTATCGACAACACCAAGATCTCAGCATCGTTTTGTATTTCAACATATTGCCAGTTGGCCTTCTCAAGAAACCTGGGCACATCCTGGCGTGAACCACTGTCTTTAAGCTGTACCCGCAGCACGTCGCCACTGGGCAACTGCTTGAGCGCCATCTTTAGCTTAACTAAGGCCAGGGGACATCGGTAGTGGGTTAAGTCAATAAAAGTCATAATGATCTTGCTAAAGGCAAACTCGGGCTATTATCCTAAGTCTCCAGTGAAACCACAAGCGAACAATGATGGCGAAACGCTCGCCTCATGGGCCAGAGAAACTGAACTAATTGGCCCGATTTGGTTCCAACAAAGCAGACCCAGTTATCTATAAACGCTAAGGATAAGTTTGAGTAAAGTTAACAAAGCAAAATCCCTGGTTGCCGGCGCCTTGTCGATGGCCCTGTTCTCTATCGCCCCCTTAGGCTTTGCCAACAACGATCTGCCAGATCTTGGCACCGCGGCGGTGAACACCTTCAGCCTGGAAAAAGAAAACAGCTATGGCGACGCCTATATGCGGGTGATCCGCTCATCGGCGCCCATGCTTAACGATCCCGTACTCAATCAATACCTGACCGAGCTGGGTAACCGCCTGGTAGCCCACGCAACTGGTGTAAAGACCCCCTTCTATTTCTTCCTGCTTAGAAACGATGAGATCAACGCCTTCGCCTTCTTCGGCGGCCATGTGGGGGTTCATACCGGCTTGTTTCTCAACGCCGATAACGAGAGCCAGCTGGCCTCGGTATTAGGCCACGAGATCACCCACGTGACCCAACGGCACCTGGCGCGTTCTCTCGAGGCGCAGCAGAAGAGCTCTCCGGCGACAATAGCGGGTCTACTAGGCGCTATCTTGCTCACTATTGCCGTGCCTCAGGTGGGCATGGCTGCCATGGCGACGACTCAGGCCTTAGCGACTCAGGCGCAGATCAACTACACCCGCCTGCACGAGAAAGAAGCGGACCGTATCGGCATGCAGATCTTGGTCGACGCTGGCTTCGATCCGAACGGCGCGGCGGACTTCTTCTCTAAGCTGGCCACACGCTATCGTTTTACCACTAAGCCGCCGCAGATGTTGCTGACGCACCCCTTGCCCGAATCGCGAATTGCCGAGGCAAGAAACCGGGCGGCGCAATATCCCCACAGGTATGTGGCCGATAATCTGGATTTTCAGCTAGCCAAGGCGCGTATTCAGGTGCGCTTCTCTAGCTATAGCGAAGAGGCGGCGCTGGCGCTATTTAACGACCAGATAAGAAAGAACAGCTACCAATTTGAAGAGGCGGCCCTGTACGGTAAGGCGCTTGCTCTGCTGCGCGCCGAGAAGGCCAAGGAATCAGAGATCATCATAGACAAATTGCTCGCTAAAGATCCCAATAACCTCTTTTATATCGACACTAAGACAGATCTTCTGCTGGAGCGCCATGAGCATCAACAGGCGATCGATCTGCTGACCCGTGAGCGCAAACTCAAGCCCACCTCTCAAGTGATCAACATCAACCTGGCCAACGCGCTTATCGAAAATGGTAAGGCCAAACAGGCCATTCCCCTGCTGGAAGATATGATCTTCCTCGATAAGCAGAATCAATTGCCGCTACAGTTGCTGAGCGATGCCTACAAGCAGACAGGTAACCGCGCCATGGAGCATTTTGCCAAGGCGGAAACCATGGCGCTGGCGGCAGACTATGATGGCGCCATAGATCAACTCAACTTTGCTTACCGGCTGTCGGAGAAAAATCCGCTGCAACTGGCTAAGATCGAGGCCAGGATCCGTCAGTTCAAACAGTCGAAGAAACAACTCGAACTGCTTTAAACCAATAAAGGTGAGCCAAGGCCCTGTGACTCGGCTCACCTTTTGCAGTAGAATGGCGGCAAATTTCTAGATATGGATAGAACTGCCATGACGCAAGTAAGCATAATTCATAACCCTCGTTGCTCTAAAAGCCGCCAAACCCTGGCGCTGCTGGAAGAGAAAGCCTGCGATATCCAAGTGATCGAATACCTCAAGACGCCACTGACCAAGGTGGAGATCCGCAGCATCTTAGATAAGCTTGGCCTAGCGCCGCGTGAGCTGATGCGCACCAAGGAAGAGGAATACAAGGCGTTGAACCTGGCCGACGTCACCGACGACGAGGCGCTTATCCAGGCCATGGTAGACACCCCTAAGCTGATCGAGCGTCCTATCGTGCTGGCTAACGGTAAGGCGGCAATTGGTCGCCCTCCAGAAAACGTACTGGCCATTCTGTAAGGCTGAGAGTCGAAATGAGCTCAAAGACACTGTTTCAAATTAGCCGCGCCGCCTATGTGGCGCTGCTGCTGTTGATGACCGCCTGGTTTGGCAATCAGGGATTGACCGGACAATATTCGCTGATCTTCAGCCTGCTGTGGATCTTGCCCCTGCTGGCGCCGCTTAAGGGGATCTTAACCGGTCAGCCCTACACCTATGCCTGGGCAAGTTTCATCATCTGCCTCTATATGTTGCACGGCCTGACCCTGCTCTATGTCACCGAGACGGCGCTGGTCTTCGCCATCTGCGAGGTGGCGCTGCTGAGCCTCTTGATGATCACTTTGCCCTTCTACGCGCGCATTCGCGGTCGCGAATTGGGCCTGGGACTGAAGAAGCGCAAGAAATAGATGGCTAGATAAACAGGCATCTAACGCAAAAGGCACCAATAAGGTGCCTTTTTTGTGGTAAGTCGTTAACGACTTGATATCCTGATAGCTAAAATGCTGACCGTTAAAGCGCTAGCAATTAAGACAGACGCTACAGGCGCAGCATCTCTTTCACGAAGGGAATGGTGAGCTTACGCTGATGGACAAGTGATGCCTTGTCCAGGCGATCGAGCACATCGAACAGGGTACGCAGATCCCGCGCCAGACGATTGAGCAGGAAGCGCCCCACATCTTCCGGCAGCTGTAATCCGCGCATCGCGGCCCTGCGTTGCAGCGCCGCCAGTTTCTCCTCATCGGCCATAGGCTGTAGCTGATAGGTCAGCCCCCACTGCATACGAGACACCAGATCCGGCAGGGCAAATCCTGCATCGCTTGCCGTTGCGCTGGCGCTCACCACCAGGGCGCAGCGCTTATGTTCCGCCACCCGGTTATAAAGATCGAACAGCGCCTCCTCCCATAGAGGATGCCCCGCAATGGCATCTACATCATCGATGCAGACGAGATCTAACTGTTCCAGACCCTCTAGCAGTTCGGTGGAGATGCTGGCGTGTATGCCAAGCGGTAGATAGAAGCTGCTGCGATTGAGCTCATTGGCTCTGGCACAGGTAGCGTGCATCAGATGGGTACGCCCTGCCTTGACCGGGCCCCATAGGTACACGGCCTTGTTGGCCCGCCCTTCGGCAGATGCCTGCAGGCTCAGGATCAGCTCGTCGTTACCGGCCGCGGGATAATAACTGTTAAAGGTCTCATCATCGGGCAGATAGACGGGTAAAGAAAGTTGTACCGGTGAATGGGGTGACACGTATAGGGATCTCGATCTTATCTTGTGACTGTATTGCCTGGGCGGCCTAATTTAGCACTCAGCAAATTACCATTAGGCGCCCAGCTTACCTTAACGTCCTTGCCAAATATACTCGTGGCGTGGAGTCTGTGACGATGATAACGGATCCACCCTCTCATCGACGCCCATTTGCGACTGCAGGTTGAGCTGATCCGTGCTATTTGACTGCTCCAGGCTGCGGATCTTAGGCTCCAGGCTTATCAAACGATACAGATCTTCTTCGCTGCCAAAGAGCTGTAAGGAAAACTCGGCGGTTATCCCCTGCAGCTTAGTCAGCGACACAGACTTAACCGCACTGAGCTGATACAGGTATTTCTCAATCTCCAGCAGCTGCTGACGGTTGGTGATCTCGACGAATGTCAGCTGAGTGCTGTTCGCCTCGCCGCTATCGGCAATGGCGTAGCGCTCCACATAATATTGACTGATCGCCTCGAAGATCGCCGTTACCGCCGCGTCCATATCGGCAACCTGAGCCGATTGTGTGGTCAAGGGGTTAAACAGCGGCTGCTCGCTAGCCGCTGGGAAGAGGGACAACTGATAGCTCACCTGGCCATCTGGCTGATTATCCAGCGACACCATGGCAAAGTAGTCACTGCCATAGCGTTGACTGGCCTTAGCCACGGTATCGGCAAACATGCCGCGCACGTCAGTGACGCTGATGGCCATGGAATCATCGAGATCCATCATAGGCAGTAGCATGGGCACGCCGCGCGTCTGCGACATTTTGGCGATCAGGCTACGGCTCTCCAGCACTGAGGAGTCGTTGAGTAGCTCACGCTTGCCTTCATTCTCCTGAGCTAGCCACAACAGCGTCAGTGGACGCTGCTTGCCCCAAACCGGTAGCTGAGCCTGACGCAGTAGGCTGATGATCTTGCTGTGATCGAATGAAGCCTGCAGGAACTGCTCACCGCCCAGCTCCTGGTAGCCAAACTGACGAATATAAGCGGTTGGTTCGGCAATGGCCTGGGCCACCAAAGGCGCGCTGAGAGCGGCGCGATCGCCGGTATTTTTCAATACCACCTCTTGCATCGCCTGGCTTAGCGCCTGATTCTTTACCTGCTGGCTGCGATCGGCGATCTTAATCGCACTCCTGTCCAGCTCGGTCACCTCGACGGCGGCAACATTCAGACTCGCGGCGCAAAACGTACCGGCAAGCACCACAGAAAAAAGACTCTTAAACATCCGTATCTATATCTATTCACGAATACAATGGCGGCAGTGTAACACATAAGCCTTGGCCATGCCTGTCTGCAAACGTCGTCAAATTCGCTTTTTTCAATGGCTTTAATGAGGCAAGCCGGAGAATGTGATCAAGTTAAGTGCAAATATGCTAGCAAGACGTTAACATTGTGCGGTTTAGCCATAAAAAGAGAATAACAATGAAACGTTTAGCAATCCCCCTACAGGGCGCGCAAATGCTGTTTGTCGCCTTTGGCGCCTTAGTATTGATGCCGCTGTTAACCGGGCTCGATACCAACGTCGCCCTCTTTACCGCCGGCATTGGCACCTTGCTCTTTCAGCTCGTGACCAAACGCCAAGTCCCCATCTTCCTCGCCTCCTCCTTCGCCTTCATCGCTCCCATCCTCTACGGTGTACAAACCTGGGGGATCCCCGCGACCATGGGCGGCCTGATGGCAGCAGGATGCGTCTACCTGGTGCTGGCCACCCTGGTAAAATTCAGAGGTGATGCTTTCATCAAGAGACTGCTGCCACCGGTAGTTGTCGGCCCTGTGATTATCGTGATCGGTCTGGGTCTGGCGCCGGTTGCCGTTAACATGGCGCTCGGTAAGAGCGGCGATGGCGGACTGGTTCTGGTCGACCCGGAGCATGCCTTAATCATCTCCCTCGCCTCGCTGCTGACCACCATAGCGGTGGCGATCTTTGCCAAGGGAATCGTTAAGCTAATGCCAATCTTGGCGGGCATCATAGTGGGTTATGGTCTCAGCCTCTTCTTCGGCGTAGTCGACTTTGCCCCAGTCGCCCAGGCAAGCTGGTTGGCCATGCCTAACTTTGTGGCGCCTGAATTTAACTGGCACGCCATCGCCTTCATGATCCCCGTGGCCATCGCCCCGGCTGTCGAGCATATCGGCGACATACTAGCGATCTCAAACGTCACAGGTAAAGACTATATGAAGAAGCCTGGCCTGCACCGCACCCTGAGCGGTGACGGTATCGCGACCATAGCAGCATCGGCGCTCGGCGGCCCACCAAACACCACTTACTCTGAGGTAACTGGCGCGGTGACGCTGACCAAGGCCTTCAACCCAGCTATCATGACCTGGACCGCCATCACCGCCATTCTGCTGGCCTTTATCGGCAAGCTCGGCGCGCTTATGCAGACCATCCCCGTACCTGTGATGGGCGGCATAATGTGTTTGCTGTTCGGCTCAATCGCCGCCGTCGGTCTGAACTCACTGATCAAGAATCATGTGGATCTTAGCGAGCCAAGAAACCTCTGCATCGTCGGTGTCACCCTGGTCTTTGGTATCGGCGGCATGGCATTTGGTATCGGCTCTTTCAGCCTCACGGGGATCAGCCTTTGCGGTATTGTGGCCATCACCATGAACCTCCTGTTGCCCGAGACCCACGCCCGTCAGGAGCAGGAAGTCGCCTAAGGATCTCTGGACAGTCAGCATGCTTGATGCATGGATTTTAGACACAAAAAAGCCCTTCATTTGAAGGGCTTTTTCTTATCGGGTAGGAAGGATTCACCTTCCGCTTGGCTCAATTAAGATTAAGCCTCACCCTCTTGATCTGCATATTTAGCAGCCGTATCGGCGATCAGAGTCTGTAGCTCACCCTTCTGATACATCTCGGTCAGGATGTCGCAACCACCAATTAGCTCGCCTTCAACCCAAAGCTGTGGGAAGGTTGGCCAGTTTGCATATTTAGGCAGCTCGGCACGGATATCGGGATGCTGCAAAATATCAACATAGGCAAATTGAGCACCGCAGTTAATCATGATCTGCGCCACTTGCGAAGAAAATCCACAGCTAGGTAGCTTAGGAGACCCTTTCATGTAAACGATGATAGGATTTTCAGCGATTTGCTGTTTGATTTTTTCTACAGTTTCGTTTGTGTCCATCTTCTTTCCTAAATTTTGCAGCAAAGCTACGTCAACAAATTTAGCCTATTGTACGCTAGGTTCACAGATAACGAAAACCTACTTTTTTCAGGGTTATTCACTGAGTTAGGTTATCGATTGAATTAATCTAAAAAATCAAACAAACAATGATTCACATCACAACTTTATCAGGTAGAATGTGCCTCTGTGAGCAAACCTAAAAAGACAATTGAATGTCAATGGAGAAAAAACATGGCTTTTGAATTACCAGCACTGCCTTATGCGAAGAACGCACTCGAGCCCCATATTTCCCAGGAAACCATCGAGTATCACTATGGTAAGCATCACAACACCTATGTAGTGAAACTAAATGGTCTTGTTGAAGGTACTGAACTTGCCGAAAAGAGCCTAGAAGAGATCGTTAAGACTTCTACTGGCGGCATCTTCAACAACGCAGCTCAAATCTGGAACCACACTTTCTACTGGAACTGTCTAGCACCTAACGCTGGCGGCGCAGCCACTGGCGACATCGCCGCAGCTATCGACGCAGCCTTCGGTTCTTTCGATGCATTCAAGGCACAGTTCACCGATGCAGCCGTTAACAACTTCGGTAGCGCTTGGACTTGGTTAGTGAAGAAAGCTGACGGTAGCCTGGCCATCGTTAACACTAGCAACGCTGCTACCCCACTGACTGACGAAGGTGTTACACCACTTCTGACTGTTGACGTTTGGGAGCACGCTTACTACATCGATTACCGTAACGTACGTCCTGACTACATGGCGGCGTTCTGGAACCTGGTTAACTGGGAATTCGTTAACAGCAACTTCGCTGCTTAATCAAATTCAACCGGATTTGAAAAGGAGCCTCCCGGCTCCTTTTTTATTGCCCGGCAAAAACCTTAGCCCCTTACGCTAACCCAGGCTAGCAACGCGTTTCAAGCAACTTAAATGAGTTAAGTTCATTGCTAAGTAACCGATATCGCCCGCACATTACCCACTCAAGAATGCACTCAAATACACACTCAACTTCTGTTGAAAATGATCTCTCAAATTCGATGTCTCATGCCCTTGCTTACCCTCCTTTCCTCGATAGCTAAGCAACCCCAAGGCGCCCGAAGCAAACTAGCCTAGACAAGCCACTACAGTTGCAACAATTGCAATTGCAACTGTTTGTCATTGTTTTTATTGTCTTTTTTGATACCCAGATCTCGTTTAGAGACTATTATTAGTAGTAGGTCACTGATTTTCAGTTGTCCCTTAAGACATATCGTTGGCTTTTCAGGGGGTGGAACATGGGCATTTTCGAGCATTATCAACAGCGCTATGAAAAAAAATTAGACGAAGAGTATTCACTGCAAGAGTTTCTGGCTATCTGTAAAGAGGACAGGATCGCCTACGCATCGGCGGCCGAGCGACTGCTTACGGCTATCGGTAAGCCGGAGGTCATAGACACCTCTAAGGATCCGATCCTTAGCCGCATCTTCTCCAACAGGCTTATCTCTCGCTATCCCGCCTTTAAAGATTTTTACGGCATGGAAGACTCTATCGAGCAGATCGTCGCCTACCTCAAACATTCGGCCCAAGGGCTAGAAGAATCGAAACAGATCCTCTATCTGCTAGGCCCTGTGGGGGGCGGTAAGTCCTCCTTGGCCGAGAAGCTCAAATCATTGATGCAGAGAGTGCCCATCTATGTGCTGAGCGCCAATGGCCAACGCAGCCCAGTCAACGACCATCCCTTCTGTCTGTTCAATCCGGAGGAAGATGGGGAGCTGCTTAAGAACGAATACAACATACCCGAGCGCTACCTAAAGACCATAATGTCACCCTGGGCGGTGAAGCGCCTGCATGAGTTTGGCGGCGATATCTCCCAGTTCAAGGTGGTCAAGGTCTTCCCCGCCATCCTAGATCAGATTGGGATAGCTAAGACAGAGCCAGGCGATGAGAACAATCAGGATATCTCATCGCTCGTCGGTAAGGTGGATATTCGTCAGCTGGAGCACTACGCCCAGCATGATGCCGATGCCTACTCCTACTCGGGCGCCTTGTGCCGTGCCAACCAAGGCCTCATGGAGTTCGTCGAGATGTTTAAGGCGCCAATCAAGGTGCTGCACCCCTTGCTGACCGCCACCCAGGAGGGTAACTACAACGGCACAGAAGGCCTATCGGCCCTGCCCTTCAACGGCATCATTCTGGCGCACTCCAACGAGTCGGAATGGACCAGCTTTAGAAACAACAAGACCAACGAGGCCTTCTTAGATAGGGTCTACATAGTCAAGGTGCCTTATTGCCTCAGGGTGTCAGAAGAGATCCAGATCTACGAGAAACTGCTCACCAACTCTGAGTTGGCTCAGGCGCCATGCGCGCCTTATACCCTAGAGACGCTGGCCCAGTTTAGCGTACTGTCGCGCATCAAGGCGCCGGAAAACTCTTCCATCTACTCTAAGATGCGGGTCTATGATGGCGAGAGCCTGAAAGATACCGATCCTAAGGCCAAGTCTTATCAGGAGTATCGCGACTATGCCGGTGTGGATGAAGGGATGCAGGGGCTCTCTACCCGCTTCGCCTTTAAGATCCTCTCTAAGGTGTTTAACTTCGATCACAGCGAGATCGCCGCCAACCCTGTGCACCTCTTCTATGTGCTGGAGCGCCAAATCGAGCAGGAACAGTTCCCCGCCGAGACGGCCGAGCGCTATATGGAGTTCCTAAAAGGCTACCTCACCCCTAAATATATCGAGTTCATCGGTAAAGAGATCCAGACCGCCTACCTGGAATCCTATTCGGAATATGGCCAGAACATCTTCGATCGCTATGTCACCTACGCCGACTTCTGGATCCAGGATCAGGAGTACCGGGATCCTGAGACAGGCCAGCTGTTCGATCGTGCCGCCCTCAACGCCGAGCTTGAGAAGATAGAGAAGCCTGCGGGGATCAGTAACCCGAAAGATTTCCGCAATGAGATCGTCAACTTCGTACTGCGCGCCAGGGCCAACAACGAAGGCTCTAACCCTCTGTGGACCAGCTATGAGAAGCTGCGTACCGTCATCGAGAAAAAGATGTTCTCCAACACGGAAGATCTGCTGCCGGTTATCTCATTCAATACCAAGACCTCGACAGACGATCAGCGTAAGCACGACGATTTCGTCAATCGCATGATGGAGAAAGGCTACACCAAGAAACAGGTCAGACTCTTGTCTGAGTGGTATTTACGGGTTCGTAAATCATCTTGATACCCGTACACGGGGAGTTTGCTCCCCGCTAGTCTTGGGAGGTGCGCATGGCTAATTTTATCGATAGAAGATTGAATACTAAGGGAAAGAGTACAGTCAATCGTCAACGTTTTATCAACCGCTATAAGCAACAGATCAAGAAGGCCGTCAGTGACGCCGTGACCCGGCGCAGCGTGACCGACATAGATAAAGGCGAGAAGATCAGCATCCCGACACGGGATATTAGCGAGCCCACCTTTCATCAGGGGCAAGGGGGCATGCGCGAGCGGGTGCATCCGGGCAACGATCAATTCTCCCGCGGCGATAAGGTTGAGCGTCCGCACCAGGGCGGCGGCCAGGGCAGCGGTCAGGGGGACGCGTCTAACTCAGGCGAGGGCCAGGACGATTTCGTATTTCAGATCTCCAAAGATGAATATTTGGAACTGTTGTTTGAAGATCTCGAACTCCCCAACCTGCAGCGCAATCGCCTCAATAAACTGGTGGAGTATCAAACCTATCGCGCCGGTTTTACCAATGATGGCGTGCCCGCCAACATCAACATCATTCGCTCGCTGCGCTCATCCCTGGCACGTCGGATCGCCATGTCCTCCTCGAAGAAGGCGCTGCTGAAAGAGCTTAAGGCAGAGCTAGAGGCCCTA
This sequence comes from Shewanella loihica PV-4, assembly GCF_000016065.1. Lineage (NCBI taxonomy): Bacteria > Pseudomonadati > Pseudomonadota > Gammaproteobacteria > Alteromonadales > Shewanellaceae > Shewanella > Shewanella loihica. The sequence goes on along the minus strand of NC_009092.1, from coordinate 2,108,483 downwards.
GAGCAGACTCCCGGTTCGGAGGCGGAGAAGATCATCGCCCTGAAGGAGCAGATAGCGGAGCTTGAGGCCAAGATTGCCAAGGTACCCTTTATCGACACCTTCGATCTCAGGTACAACAATTTCGCCAAGCGCGAGGTGCCCTCGAGCCAGGCAGTGATGTTCTGTCTCATGGATGTGTCTGGCTCTATGGATCAGGCCACCAAAGATATGGCCAAACGCTTCTATATCCTGCTCTATCTGTTTCTCACCCGCACCTATAAGAATCTGGAGGTGGTCTACATACGGCACCACACCCAGGCCAAAGAGGTGGATGAGCACGAGTTTTTCTACTCCCAGGAAACCGGCGGCACCATAGTATCCAGTGCGCTCAAGCTGATGCATGAGATCCAGCGTGAGCGCTATCCAGAGAGCGAGTGGAACATCTATGCGGCCCAGGCATCGGATGGCGACAACTGGGCCGATGACTCCCCTACCTGCCGCCAGATCCTCGAGCGTAAGTTGCTGCCCGTGGTGCGTTACTTTAGCTATATCGAGATCACCAACCGCGCCCATCAAACCCTGTGGCGAGAATACGAAGGACTACAGAAGACTCACGATAATATTGCAGTTCAGCACATTAAACAGGCCGAGGACATTTACCCTGTATTTAGAGAACTGTTTAAGAAACAAGCTGTTTAGGGGGCCTTATGAGTTCAAAAAAGAAGCGCACTGTATTAAATGACGGCCCGGACTGGACCTTCGAGCTGTTGGAATCTTATCTTACCGAGATAGAGCGGGTGGCGGATCACTACCGTCTGGATACTTATAAGAACCAGATTGAGGTGATCACCGCCGAGCAGATGATGGATGCCTATGCGGGGATCGGCATGCCCATAGGCTATACCCATTGGTCCTTTGGTAAGAAGTTTATCGAAACAGAGCAAGGCTATAAGCGTGGCCAGATGGGGCTGGCCTACGAGATAGTGATCAACTCTGATCCTTGTATCGCCTACTTGATGGAGGAGAATACTATTACCATGCAGGCGCTAGTGATGGCGCACGCCTGTTTCGGCCACAACAGCTTTTTTAAGAGCAACTATCTGTTTAAGACCTGGACCGACGCCAGCTCTATCATCGACTATCTGGTGTTTGCCAAAAACTATGTCAGGGAGTGTGAGGAGCGCTATGGTGAGGAGCAGGTAGAGTTAGTACTGGACTCTTGCCACGCCCTGATGAACTACGGCGTCGATCGCTACAAGCGCCCTAGCGAGATCTCACTCAAAGAGGAAAAGGTACGCCAGAAAGAGCGTGAGGCCTACCTGCAGAGCCAGGTGAACGATCTTTGGCGCACCATCCCCCTGACGCCGGACACCCAAAAGCAGCAGAGCGCCCCCAATTTTCCCGCCGAGCCCCAGGAGAATATCCTCTACTTCATCGAGAAGAATGCCCCCCTACTCGAGCCCTGGCAGAGAGAAATAGTGCGGATCGTGCGTAAGATGGGGCAATATTTCTATCCTCAGAGACAGACCCAGGTGATGAACGAAGGATGGGCCACCTTTTGGCACTACACGATCCTCAACCACCTCTACGACGAGGGGCTGGTCTCCGACCGCTTCATGATAGAGTTTTTGAAAAACCACACCAATGTGATCGCCCAGCCAAGCTATAACAGCCCCTACTACTCAGGCATCAACCCCTATGCGCTGGGCTTTAACATGTTTGTCGACATTCGCCGCATCTGCGAGTCGCCCACCGAAGAGGATAAACGTTGGTTTCCCGATATCGCCGGCAGAAACTGGCTCGATACCCTGCACTTCGCCATGGAAAACTTTAAAGACGAGAGCTTTATCAGCCAATATATGTCGCCTAACATCATTCGCCAGTTCAAGTTTTTCAGTATTCTGGACGATGACAAGAAAAACTATCTCAGTATTTCGGAGATCCATGACGATCTGGGTTACCAGGAGATCCGCCAAACACTGTCCCAGCAGTACAATCTGTCTAACCTTGAGCCCAACATTCAGGTGCAGAGCGTTGCCATCTCTGGCGATCGCTCGTTGACGCTGCGCTACATCCCCATCAATCGCATTCCATTGGATAAGAGCTGCCAGCAAGTGGTCAAACACCTACACAGGCTCTGGGGCTTTAATGTTACCTTGGAAGAGATTAACGATCAGGGCGAGCCTATCGTGATTGCCAGTTGTCCGGAAAAGCTCTCGGAATCTGATCCTGCGGCATAGAGGGATAGGAAAAGAAGGGAATGGGTAAATAGGGATACGGGAAATAAAGGCATAAAAAAAGCGCCACGAAGGCGCTTTTTTTATTTCAGATCCGCTATTAAGCGAATTTGAAATCCACGTGCTCGATCATAGGCTTGAACGCGTGACGTTGCATAGCTTGAACACGAACTTTAACTTCTTTACCGTCTAGAACGATAGTGATGTCGCTGTTGTAGAAATCATCGTTAGTTTGGATGTTGATGATTGAACGGTGTTCGAATTCGATAGAAACGGCTTCTTTGCCCGCACCATAGATAACTGCAGGAACTTTACCAGCATGACGTAGGCGGCGGCTCGAACCTTTCCCAATTTCAGTGCGGGTTTGTGCGGTAATTGTGTAAGACATAATTTACTCACTTAAATCAATAGTAATATAGGTGGTCATCGCTTTCGACCAACGATGACCTCATTTAAAGCGAGCGAATACTAGCACAGTGATCCGGCTTTAACAAACCTTAAGTGAGTCAAAGCCGGCATTTAGCTTACCAGGTACGGATGGGGCCGGTATCGACGTGCACAAAGCCTGAGCTTGGGTAATAACCAACACCGCCGAGTTTTAGAGAGATCGCCGCATCACGCAGATCTTTAAGATTGACGTCAGGCAGTGCGATATCCATCGCCATGCCCTTCATATGATAACTCTTCTTCGCCACCGCAGAGCTGCGATTGGCCAGCATCTGATTAGTCTTTGGCGAGCGATATCCTGAGATCACATGAAAATCTTCGTCGACCTGTAGGGTCTGCTTCAGCGAAAAAAGCAGATCGAATAGGCGCTTATCCATGGGCGCGGTCTCGTTTTGACGATGATCCCGCAACAGGTGATTAAAATCATTCAAGGTATTTGTTTGATAATCACCGTCGATCCAATAGCTTCCCTGCCCCCGTTCTCCTGTATGCCTATTGTAAAACCCTAGGGATCTTACTCCTTGTGTCGAGCGACTCGCTCGCGCTTTAGACGGCACCATAGAAAACATTGCTACACCACCTAGGCCTAATAACAACTGCCTACGTGCAGGACAAACTATCGTCACATCAACACCACCGTTTACTTTTTGACCAAAACAGCGGACAAGTTAACCTTAATTTAGGGGGAGATCAAGTGTTACTTTCTGCCAGAGGCCAGATAAACACTGGGCTAGCGGCTATTTTGCGGCGTGGAGACTCAGACTAATATTTTGATTCTTTTTGTATATGTCGTCTCTAAACTGGGCAACATTGTCGTCATCCAGCCAGGAGGTCCAATACACTAGATGTATAGGTAGGCCCGCATCGAAGGCAAACCACTGGGTCTTATCTCGCTCGATTTGCATACGTACCCAGGTCTGCTTGTCACGCACCAGATGGGAAGCCATCCAGTTGGCTAACTGCTCAACCTTCTCAATCCGAATACAACCCGATGAGAGCGCCCTGTCACTACGCTGGAACAGCGCCTTGTCTGAGGTATCGTGTAGATAGACACTGTACTCGTTAGGAAAGAAGAACTTGTAGCGCCCCAGGGTATTTCCAACCCCAGGCTTTTGCACCAGGCGATAGGGAAACTTACCCTTGGCGATGTCGCGCCATTCATCGTCACTCTTGATAACCCGCTCTCCCTGATAGTCAAACACCTCGAAGTTGCGGCTGCTGATATAGCTGCCATCCTCTCTCACCTTGGGCAGGAGATCATGGGTCAACAAGCGGCGCGGCACCCGCCAACTGGGATTGAGCACCAGATTCTTTATCTCGCCGCTGATGATAGGCGTCTGGCGATAAGGCTTACCAACGATCACCTTAGACCTGAGCGCCACCTGATTATCATCCACCAGCCACATCTCATAGGCGGGGATATTAATAAGCAGATAGCGCTCCCCTATGTCAGCCAGATACTCGGCCCGGCGGATAAAGTTGACCGCCAAGAGCTGAGCACGCTCTCTGGGAGTGCGATTAAGCCAACTAAGGGTAGCGGGACCTATGATGGCATCAGGCTTGAGGCCATGGCGGGTCTGGAATTTGATCATGGCCGCTTTTAACGTCTCATCGAAATAGAGGCCACTGGTATCCCCTTGGGGATAATCTCCCAAGGCCTGCAGGCGCACTCTTATTTCGGGAATGATTCTATGACTGTCGCCGGGCTTTAGCCAGCCTTGGGGCTCGAGTGGCAACCAGGACTCATGGCGCGCCAACCAAAGAAGATAGCGCACGCGATTACTCAGCATCAGATAATCGGCTACCTGGGGCTCGCTGGCGATCACACTGGTATAGGGATCGTCAGGCGCTGAAGGAAACTCGCCGGTCGCTATGCCTTGGCGCTGCCAAAACTGAGCGGCGGCCAGGGCTATGGTATAGAGCCTTGCTGGAGAGAGCGCTCTTTCCACACTGAGCTGCTCACGATAGCGCTCAAACTCGCTGGAGGCACTGGCAAGGTGGATCACTTCCACCTGATCGAGCAACGCCTGATTTGCCGCAGCGAGACGCTCATCGGCAACACCTAAGCATGACCAACACAGCAGAAGCAATATGAAAATGCGTCTCAAAGCCATAAAAACCTCCTTGGATAATTATGGCTCATAGTTGACAGGCCAACCTAGGCGACTAAAGACGGATTTTTTATAAGCTAATGCCCGGTCCAAACAAACCAGGCATGTTAAGAAAGAAGGCTAGGAGCCGAGTTAGCTGAGGGTCGAACGTGTGATTAAGGTTTTGCCCGTACCCGGATAGTACCTTAATTGCCAGTTTTCACTGCCTTTTGCGCGATTATCGCGAATATAGTTAAAGTAACAATAGGTGTTACTATTACTGATCTCCCCACCAGAGTACCAGTAGATGATATCGTTACTGCCACCAAACGCCGCATTATCATGTGGCGCCAGCTGGTAGTCGTTATTATCTAACAAGCCTTCCCAAAGTTGACGACAAAACTCCCCTTGCAGCAGGGTACCATTGTTTCCACTTGTCTGGGTTGTCTGCCCCAGCGGGTAGCCTGTGGTGGTCGAATCGATAGTACCGTCACCAAAACAGGCGAGATCCACCACATGACCACTCGCCCCTGAAGCCGCCCAGCAGCTGTGATAGAGGGACACACCCGAGGTAAAGGCGGCAAACGCTCCCTTCGCCGCGCTGTCGTGGGCATCCTGGCCCACAGAGATAAACCTTGGCAAGGCAACCACGGCCAGTATCGCCAACACGACAATCACCACCACTAACTCAATCAGGGTAAATCCGCTTACTTTACGCATCTGAATTCAAGACCTTAATAAGCAATACATTAAAACAATACAGTAAAACGACTCTTCTATTAATTGTATTACGCCTTTAGCAAAACCCCAGCAGGCAAAAGTGCAAAATGCGATAGGCACATGATTTTTAATAATTAAATAGAGATTTTTAGTGAACAAACAAAAAGGCCCCAACTTGCGTTGAGGCCTTTTTGTCATCAATTGATGGTACCCGAGGCCGGACTTGAACCGGCACGCTGTTACCAGCGAGGGATTTTAAATCCCTTGTGTCTACCAATTCCACCACTCGGGCAAAGTGTGTTTTACCGCATATTTGCATTAAAACATAAAGTGGAGGCGCGACCCGGAGTCGAACCGAGATCGACGGATTTGCAATCCGCAGCATAGCCATTCTGCCATCGCGCCTTAGGTTAAGATTGGAGCGACATATCGGGTTCGAACCGATGACCTATACCTTGGCAAGGTATCGCTCTACCAACTGAGCTAATGTCGCTTACTTCATCTTATTCCGCGTCAGAGTCTTAACAAGCTTTCCCCTGACTGCGGATTGGCATTCTACCGATTTACCCTCAAGTGTCAACGCCCTATTTCACCTTAATGCACTGTTTGGACACTAAGTGATCGCATTGCATTTTAATTGTTCGATTCGTCTGTGAGATCCGCCCAGGCCGCCATAATGTAGCTCACCATGGACCAAAACGTAAGGATTGCCGCCACGTAAAACAGTGCCATCGCCGTGTAAGTTAGAAACTCGTTAGGCTTCCAGATAAGGCCTATGATGGCCACCATCTGCGCCGCCGTCTTATACTTGCCTATCCAGGACACGGCAACCGCGCCGCGCTTACCGATCTCGGCCATCCATTCACGCAGTGCTGAGATCACTATCTCGCGGCCAATCATAAACAGCGCCGGCAGGGTCAGCCAGATACTCTTATATTCGGCCACCAAGAGCACCAACGCCGTGGTCACCATGATCTTGTCGGCGACAGGATCTAAGAATGCACCGAAACGGGTCGATTGCTGTAATTTTCGCGCCGCGTAGCCATCTAATGCGTCAGTTACCGCCGCCAGCCAAAATACGAAGGCAGCCGCAAAGGGTGACCAAGTGTAAGGCACATAAAAAAGCACTACAAAAACAGGTAGTAATATTAATCTAAAAAATGTGAGAGCTATCGGTACATTAAACGGCATGTGAAAACCAATTATCTAAAAGCAGCGCCAATCTTGCCTTAATTTTCTCACCCTCGCAACGCATCATGTATTGTTTGTGCCATTTCTAGGCTAATGCCCGGCACTTTAGACAATTGCGCTACGCTGGCCCCCTTAACCTGCTGTAAACCACCTAAGTATTGCAGCAACGCCTTACGACGCTTAGGCCCCACCCCAGGGATAGACTCGAGCGTCGAGGTATTGCGGGTCTTCTGACGTTTGTTGCGGTGGCCAGTTATCGCGAAACGGTGTGACTCGTCGCGAATATGTTGGATCAGATGCAGCGCGCCGGAATCTGCCGGTAAGCTAAAGGCCACCTCGTTCTCGCCATAGATGAGAGTCTCGAGTCCGGGTTTACGCCCCTCCCCCTTTGCCACACCTATGAGCGTCGGTGCCACATCCAGGTGAGCAAACTTCTCGTTCACCACCTTCTGGGCAATCCTCAGCTGTCCCATGCCGCCGTCGATAAAGAGGATGTCGGGGATCTTGCCGTCGGCCTCTATCTTATCGAAGCGGCGACCGATCGCCTGTTTCATCGCCGCATAATCGTCCCCCGGGGTGATCCCAGAGATATTATAGCGGCGATATTCACCCTTGCTCGGTCCTTCGCGATTAAACACCACACAGGAGGCAACAGTGCTCTCCCCCATGGTATGGCTGATATCGAAACATTCCATGCGATTGATCGCCTGACTCTGCTCCAGCGCCTCCTCTAGCAACAGGAAACGCTCCTCGACGGTATTTTGGTGGGACAAACGTGTCTCTACCGCATTCTTGGCGTTAGCATCGGCGATACGCAGGAAACTGGCGCGTTCGCTACGCACCTTGGTCTTGATCAGCAGGCGTCTATTGGAGGCCTGGGCAATTGCCTCTTCCAACTCATGGATATCTTCAAACTCGTGGCTGACCACTATCTCTCTCGGCAGCGTGCGCTGACTGTCGACATTCAGATAAAACTGCAACATGAAGGCGCGCAGCACCTCGCTGACCTCAGTCTCGTCCGGCACACTAGGATAATAGCTGCGACTGCCGAAGATCTTGCCGTTCCGAATAAACAGCAGATGGAAACAGGCGATGCCCGAGGCATAGTAGGCGCCAATCACATCCATGTCGCCAGAGTCGCTGGACACCTCCTGTTGCTCGGCGACGCGGCGAAGCGCACTGATCTGGTCACGATAACGGGCAGCATCTTCATAATTGAGGTCCATAGCCGCCTGCTCCATCTTGCCCACCAAGGTGGCGATCACCTGTTGATCCTTGCCCCGCAGGAACAGGCTGGCAAGCTTAACCTGCTCGGCATAATCTTCATCGCTTATCTTACCCACACAGGGGGCGCTGCAGCGAGCGATCTGATACTGCAAACAGGGGCGGGAGCGCGCCTTATAGTAAAGATCGTCACATTGTCTGATAGGAAACAGCTTCTGCATCAGATGCAGGCTTTCGCGCACCGCGCCGCCATTGGGATAGGGACCGAAATAGTGCCCCTTCTCCCGCTGAGGCCCGCGGTGATAGGCGAGCCTTGGATGACGATGGCCGCTCAGGAAAATATAGGGATAAGACTTATCGTCTCGAAGCAGCACATTGTATCTGGGCATGTACTGCTTGATGTAATCATTTTCCAGAATCAGCGCGTCGGTCTCGCTGGGGGTCAGAGTCACATCGATATTGGCGATGTGAGACACCAAGGCCTGAGTCTTGACGTTGGGCAGATTACGTCTGAAATAGGAGCTGAGGCGCTTCTTGAGATCTTTGGCCTTGCCCACATAGATAACGACCCCCTGTGCATCGTACATGCGATAAACGCCGGCAGAGGAGGAAACGGTTTTTAAAAACTGGGTCGCATTAAAGCTATCTGTCACATCGAGGCCATAAAAGTCACGCGGGTTAACACTAGAACTGGCCGGTATCCAACATCTTGTAGCGGATCGCCAATCGGGTCAGCTCGACATCGCCGCTGATCCCAAGCTTGGCAAACAAGCGATAACGATAGCTGTTGACCGTCTTGGGGCTCAGGTTGAGCTGCTCAGAGATGTCACTGACACGTTCGCCATTGGTGATCATCATCATGATCTGCAATTCGCGCTCAGACAAGGACTTAAACGGATTGTCTTCCGACTGGTTGAACTGACTCAGGGCCATCTGCTGGGCAATCTCCGGCGACAGATAACGCTGGCCATGCGCCACCTGACGGATAGCCTGTATCACCTCAGGTGGAGTCGCGCCCTTGGTCAGATAACCTGAGGCGCCTGCCTGCATCACCTTAGTCGGGAAAGGATCTTCGGTATGTATGGTCAAGACGATGATCTTGGCATGGGACTGATAACGCAGGATCTTACGGGTCGCCTCGAGTCCGCCAATGCCAGGCATATTCATGTCCATCAGGATCACGTCAGCCTCGTTATTACGGCACCACTGCACGGCAGATTCGCCATCCCCTGCTTCGCCGACAACCTTGATACCGCGCTCATCCTCTAGGATGCGGCGGATTCCTGTTCTTACTAACTCATGGTCATCAACTAAAAATACAGAAATCAACTTCAATCTACCCTTCAGCTCATACTCGGCCCACATAGACGGCATGTCGGCAACAGATTGTAATTTATCCCAAATGGGATAAAGAAGAAAGCGGAAATTAAGTGCAACTAAGCATATGAATTATAAGTGAACTATTTTTATCCGCCGGCAAGCTTATGGCGCAATTATAGCACTCAACCTTAAGTCCTAGCTGCCCTTCATACTAAAGCACTATCATCTCAAAACGAAAAAGGATGCCGAGGCATCCTTTTTATCGAGAGTGTATCGCCTTAACCCAAGGATTCGGGCACACAGACCCAGCCTTGCATCAGCACGCGAGCACTGCGGCTCATGCTGACTTTTTCGACCTGCCAGCGACCCTCTTGCTCGCTCGCCTTGGCGCCCACCTTGAGGGTGCCAGAGGGATGACCAAAACGCACGCTCTCACGGGCCTGCCCGCCGGCCGCCTGATTAACTAAGGTGCCAGGGATCGATGCCGCCGTACCTATGGCCACCGCCGCCGTTCCCATCATGGCGTGATGCAGCTTGCCCATAGACAGCGCACGCACATGCAGGTCTATCTCCTCGGCTGCGATCTGCTTACCGCTAGAAGAGGTATAGGCCTTAGCCGGAGCGACAAACGCAATCTTGGGCGTGTGTTGACGACCTGCAGCCTCATCGAGAGACTGAATCAGCCCCATCTGCAGGGCGCCGTGGGCGCGTATGGTTTCAAAGCGCTCAAGCGCCGCGGCATCGCCGTTGATCGCCTCTTGCAGTTCAGTCCCCTCGTAGCCCAGCTGCTCCGCCTTGAGGAAGATAGTAGGGATCCCTGCATTGATAAAGGTAGCATCGAAGACAGGCTCGCCCGGCACCTCCAGCTTATCGACCAGATTACCCGTAGGGAACATGTCGCCCTCGCCATCGGCCGGGTCAACAAACTCCACCAGCACCTCTGCCGCCGGGAAGGTCACGCCGTCGAGCTCAAAATCCCCAAGCTCCTGCACTTCACCATCCACCATAGGCACATGGGCGATGATGGTCTTGTTGATATTGGCCTGCCAGATCTTCACCACGGCTATGCCGTTGTCAGGGATCTTAGCGCTATCCACCAAGCCCTGGGTGATGGCAAAGGCCCCCACCGCCGCGGTCAGGTTACCGCAGTTACCACTCCAATCGACGAAGGGCTTATCTATGGCCACCTGACCGAAGAGGTAATCCACGTCATGATCATCGCGTTGACTCTTGTCCAGAATCACCGTCTTACTGGTGCTGGATGTAGCCCCGCCCATGCCGTCTGTCTGCTTGCCGTAGGGATCTGGACTGCCGATCACCCGAAGCAATAAGGCATCTCGGGCCGGGCCCGGCTGCTGGGCATTTAAAGGCAGATCCTTTAACGCAAAAAAGACACCCTTGCTGGTGCCACCGCGCATATAGGTTGCCGGAATTTTCATCTGTTTCATTGGCTTATCCTTTAAGAAGCGGGCAAGGTATAATCGCCCTACCCGCTATTGACTGCCCTTAGGCGTTCGCTTCGAGGAAGTCCTGCGCGAAGCGCTGCAACACACCGCCTGCCTGATAGACAAGTACCTCATCGGCGGTATCCAGACGACAGATCACCGGCACCTCGACACGCTCGCCATTTTGACGGGTGATCACTACAGTCAGATCCGCTCTCGGCGTGGGCTCACCGATCACATCGAAGGTCTCGCTGCCATCGATACCATAGGTGTGGCGGTTTTCACCGGCCTTGAACTCCAGCGGTAGTACACCCATACCGACCAGGTTGGTACGGTGAATACGCTCGAAGCCTTCGGCGACAATCGCCTCAACCCCTGCCAGTCGCACCCCTTTGGCCGCCCAGTCTCGGGACGAACCCTGACCATAGTCGGCACCGGCGATGATGATCAGTGGCTGCTTGCGATCCATATAGGTCTCGATCGCCTCCCACATACGCATCACCTCACCTTCTGGCTCGAGGCGAGTCAGTGAGCCTTGCTTGACTTCACCATCCACCAGCGCCATCTCGTTGATCAGCTTAGGGTTGGCAAAGGTCGCACGCTGGGCCGTCAGGTGGTCGCCCCTATGAGTCGCGTAAGAGTTAAAGTCCACCTCGGGCAGGCCCATCTTCGCCAGGTATTCGCCGGCGGCGCTGCTGGCCAAGATGGCGTTAGAAGGCGATAGGTGATCTGTGGTGATGTTATCCCCAAGTACCGCCAGCGGGCGCATGCCCTTCAGGGTACGCTCACCGGCAAGCGCGCCTTCCCAGTAGGGAGGACGACGAATATAGGTACTCTGTGGACGCCAGTCATACAGCGGATTGACATCCTCACCATAGTCAACCGCGAGGTCGAACATAGGGGTATAGATATCCCTAAACTGCTGCGGCTTCACGCTCGCCTTGACGATGGCATCGATCTCTTCATCGCTCGGCCAGATATCCTTGAGGCGAATCGGCTCGCCCTTGTCATCATGACCTAAGATATCTTTCTCGATATCGAATCTGATGGTACCCGCGATGGCATAGGCCACCACCAATGGCGGCGATGCCAGAAACGCCTGCTTGGCATAGGGGTGGATACGACCGTCGAAATTACGGTTGCCCGACAATACGGCGGTAGCGTACAAGTCTCTGTCGATCACCTCTTGCTGGATCACAGGGTCAAGTGCCCCGCTCATGCCGTTACAGGTGGTGCAGGCAAAACCTACTATGCCAAAGCCCAGTTGCTCAAGCTCAGGCAGAAGCCCCGCATCTTTTAGGTAAAGCTCGGCTACCTTAGAGCCTGGGGCGAAAGAGGTTTTCACCCAGGGTTTACGCACTAAGCCAAGCTCGTTGGCCTTCTTGGCGAGCAAGCCCGCTGCTATTACGTTTCTTGGGTTGCTGGTGTTGGTACAGCTAGTGATGGCGGCGATGATCACCGCGCCATCAGGCATCAGCTTGTCATCCTGCTCAACCACGCCGGCAATGCCTTGACTGGCCAGCTCGCTGGTCGCCACTCGGCGGTGTGGATTCGAAGGACCGGCGATATTACGCACTACGCTCGAAAGATCGAAGGTCAGTACCCTTTCATACTCAGCATCTTTCAGGCTGTCGGCCCACAGACCCGTGGTCTTGGCATAGTTTTCCACCAGCTTGACCTGCTCGCTATCACGACCCGTGATGGTGAGATAGTCGATGGTTTGCTGGTCGATATAGAACATACCCGCCGAGGCGCCAAATTCAGGGGTCATGTTGGAGATGGTGGCGCGATCCCCAAGGGTGAGATCCGCGGCGCCTTCACCGAAGAACTCAAGATAAGCTGAAACCACTTTCTCTTGACGTAAAAACTCGGTCAGAGCCAGCACGATGTCCGTGGCCGTGATGCCGCTCTGACGCTTACCCGTCAGCTCAACACCGACGATGTCCGGCAGACGCATGTAGGATGGGCGACCCAGCATGACGTTCTCGGCTTCGAGACCGCCCACGCCTATGGCGATAACGCCCAACGCATCCACGTGAGGCGTATGGCTGTCGGTACCCACAAGCGTATCGGGGAAGGCCACACCATCACGGGCCTGGATCACCGGCGACATCTTCTCCAGGTTGATCTGGTGCATAATGCCGTTGCCGGGCTGGATCACATCGACATTCTTAAAGGCCGTCTTGGTCCAGTTGATGAAATGGAATCTGTCTTCGTTGCGGCGATCTTCAATCGCGCGGTTCTTCTCGAAGGCATCTTTTTCAAAGCCCGCATGTTCAACCGCCAGCGAGTGATCCACGATCAGCTGAGTCGGCACCACAGGGTTAACCTTTGAAGGATCCCCGCCCTTCTCGGCGATGGCATCACGCAGACCAGCCAAATCAACCAGTGCCGTCTGGCCGAGAATATCGTGGCACACGACACGCGCCGGATACCAGGGGAAGTCGAGATCGCGCTTACGATCGATGAGCTGACTCAGGGCGTCGTTAAGCAGTTCGGGCTCGCAGCGTCTTACCAGGTTTTCTGCCAGCACCTTAGCGGTATAGGGCAGTTTGTCATAGGCGCCTGCGCTTAAGGCCTCGACGGCGGCGCGGGTATCAAAGTAATCGAGCGCGCTGCCGGGAAGCGGTTTACGATGTAAAGAGTTCATAAAATCATCCAAACGATTTAAGAGTTGAAGCAAGCAAACCAAAACAGCCCCTGAGCCTTGAAAGGCAGAGGGGCTGGTATCTAGGCTTATCTTTCGCTGATTGGCACCACTTTACGCGGCGCAGAGCCGATATAGTCCGCACTCGGTCTGATGATGCGGTTGTTGGCGCGCTGCTCCATCACATGAGCCGCCCAGCCGGTCAGGCGCGAGCAGACGAAGATAGGGGTAAACAACTTAGTTGGGATACCCATGAAGTGATAGGCTGACGCATGGAAGAAGTCGGCGTTACAGAACAGCTTCTTGGTGTCCCACATATACTCTTCACAAGCCACAGAGATATCGTAGAGTGAGGTATCGCCAAACTCTTTCGCCAGCTTCTCAGACCAGGCCTTGATGATCACGTTGCGCGGATCCGACTCACGATAGATGGCGTGACCAAAGCCCATGATCTTCTCTTTACGCTCCAGCATGCCAGCCATCTGCACCTTGGCATCTTCTGGCGAGCTAAACTTTTGGATCATCTCCATCGCCGCCTCGTTGGCGCCGCCGTGCAGCGGGCCGCGCAGCGAACCGATAGCACCTGTGATACAAGAGAACATGTCAGACAGGGTCGAGGCACAGACGCGCGCAGTGAAAGTCGAGGCGTTGAATTCGTGCTCTGCATAGAGGATCAACGACACATCCATCACGCGGCGATGTTGATCCGATGGCGTCTTGCCGTTGAGCAGCTTAAGGAAGTGACCGCCTAGCGAGTCTTCGTCGGTCACACAATCAATCTCGACGCCGTCATGGCTGAAACGGTACCAGTAACACATGATGGCAGGAAACGCCGCTAGCAGACGGTTAGCCGCCTTGTTTTGCTGGCTGAAATCTGTCTCTGGCTCTAGGTTACCCAGGAAAGAGCAACCGGTACGCATCACATCCATAGGATGGGCATCGGCAGGAATGCGCTGCAGCACCTCTTTGAGAGTCTGCGGCAGGTCGCGCATCGACATCAGCTCGCTCTTGTAGGCATCCAGCTGCGCCGCATTGGGCAACTCGCCATTAAATAGCAGGTAAGCAACCTCTTCGAAGGTGGCATTATCCGCAAGATCCGACACATCATAGCCACAATAGGTTAAACCTGAGCCTGATTTGCCCACTGTACATAACGCCGTTTCGCCAGCACTCTGTCCACGTAGTCCGGCGCCGCCTAATTTTTTATCTACCATAACGTATTCCTATTATATTTTTGTCTATCCCTAGTACTGCATCATCTAGGTTGTAGGGGGTATGCTGTCAATCTGGCCCGCCCTTGGCGGGCCAGGCTGTGTTACTTGTTCTTACCTTCGGCAAACAGGCTGTCGAGCTTCTGCTCGTAGGCGTGATAACCGAGATAGTCATAGAGCTCCATGCGGGTCTGCATAGTATCGAGTACCGCCTTCTGGTCGCCATCGCGCAGAATGGTTTGATATACATTCTCTGCCGCCTTATTCATGGCTCTGAAGGCACTCAATGGATAGAGCACCATGGCTGCGCCCCACTGACCCAGCTGCTCGCGATTCCACAGCTCTGTCTGACCAAACTCTGTGATGTTGGCCAGAATAGGCACATCTAGGGCTTCGGCGAATGCACGATAATGCTCTTCTGTCTTCACCGCCTCGGCGAAGATGCCATCGGCGCCAGCAGCCACATAGGCCTTGGCACGTTCGATGGCAGCTTCCAGTCCTTCCTGAGCGAAGGCATCGGTACGGGCCATGATGAAGAAGTCAGGATCCGTGCGCGCATCGACCGCCGCCTTGATACGATCCACCATCTCCTCAACCGAGACGATCTCCTTGTTAGGACGGTGACCACAACGCTTCTGAGCGACCTGGTCTTCCATGTGCACGGCCGCGGCACCCGCCTTTTCCATATCTTTGATGGTCTTGGCGATGTTAAATGCCCCGCCCCAACCTGTATCTATATCCACCAGCAGCGGCAGATCACAGGCAGAGGTGATGCGCTGCACGTCGACGATCACATCGTTTAGTGAGGTCATCCCCAGATCCGGCAGACCATAAGAGGCGTTGGCTACCCCGCCACCAGAGAGATAGATCGCCTTGTGACCGATCTGCTTGGCCATCATGGCCGTGTAGGCGTTAATGGTACCGACGATCTGCAATGGCTTGTTGTCGGCCAAGGCCTGACGGAATTTCTTTCCTGCGCTCATGCTCGCTTCCTCTTATGACTGAATTGATGAGAGTTTGTTTCTGATGTTGTTTCTTGAATAGGTGATATGTCTGCGCATTAGCATCTCGGCCAGCTCCTGATCGCGATTGGCGATGGCCTGCACTATATGCCTGTGTTCGTCATAGGCCGTGGTGACTCTAGGCCCCGCCATGCCAAGCTGAACGCGGTACATACGCACCAGATGATAGATGCCGTCGAACAACATAGAGATAAGGTGCTTATTCTTGCTGCCCAATATGATGCGATAATGAAAGTCCACATCGCCGGCCTCTTGGTAATAGGATTCACCCTGTTTGACGTCTTGAAAATGGCTGACCAGCAGGGCTTCGAGCTCCGCTACCTCTTCATCGCTCATGTTCTTCGCCGCCAGTCGCGCGGCCATACCTTCGAGAGACTCGCGGATCTCATACAGGGCCAGCAGCCCCTCTTCACTGAGCGCCACCACTCTAGCGCCCACGTTGGCACGACGCTCGACGATATGACAAGACTCGAGACGATTGATCGCCTCGCGGATCACGGCGCGGCTGACACCATAAGTTGTCGACAATTCTGTCTCACTTAACTTAGCACCCGCAGCAATTACCCCTTCGACAATGTCTTGCCTGAGTTGATAAAAGGTTTTATCTGCCGTTGTCACGGGGGTTTGGCTATATCGAGTCATGATGAATGTGATCGCCGTCAAACAATTAGTTGTCGACAATATAGCCGCCAAATTCACCTTTCTCAAGCTAAACACCGAAAATTGTCGACAAAAAGGCTTGTTTTTCGACTAAAGTCGTAACGAATTCGATACAAATCAGGACAGAAAACGACCCGACACCAGGTCATTAAACCGTCATCTAGATTTAAACCGTGCAAGCTAATCGCCCCGCCACATCGACTCGCACGGGCGCTTGAGAATGGGTATTGACTAACGACAGCCTCCAAGTAAACCCTCTGAGATTGTCGACAAATCACCACAACCAAGTGAATCCTTAAGATTCTCTACTCGAAACAAAGATCGAGCCTTGGCTAATCTGTGCTAACATCAGCCCATGTTTCAATAATTCACCCCAGAAATGATCGCACATTCCATCGACGCCGCCGCTTTATCGCCCCAATTTAACTTACCTAAGGTCGACCAACTTAAGCCTAACTTACACAGTCGACTCCTTGGCCAGGAACGCACACTTGATGCCTTCAACCTATTAGCTAAGGCCTGCGGCCAGCATATGTATCTGGCCGATCAGAGTGGTATCGATAGACTCGCCCTCATTTCAGCCCTGGTCGACTATCAGGGACACAGAGCGACCCACTATCTTAACCGTTTGGCACCAGACGCCAGCCTGGCATGGCAGACCGAGGCGGGTGATGAGTGCCTATGCAGCGCGAGTAAACCCTATCGCTATCTGAGCGGCGCCATTAGACGCAGGGATCTCATAGGTCATCTCGATGCCCACAATCCTAATGTCTATCATCCAGGCGCCATGGCCGACTGCGATTACCTGTTTATCTGCGCCGAGTCGCTGTGGAAACGCGAAGCCCTGTGGGAACTAGTAATGGAAGCCGCCCATCTCGGTGAATACCAGCTGCACTCTGGTTGGCCAGCAATTCCCCTGCACAGCAAGATCATCCTGGTAGGCAGCAGCACCTTATATAGCGTCAGCTATCTGGAAGAGCGTAACTTTCCCGCGGCGTTCTCCCTGCTCGGTGAGTTAGTGGATGAAATAGATCTCAATGAATTTAGCGAACTCGACTATGGCAACTATCTAGTCGAACTGGCAGAAGCCAACCAGCTCACGCTGGAACAGTCGGCGCTGGCACCTTTGTTTAATTACAGTTCCCGCTTGGCAGAGCATCAGCGCCACCTGAGCCTTGAGACGCTGGGGATCAGTCAGCTCATGGTACAGGCCGCCCTCTACGGCAAGAGCAAGCAACTTAACGGCGAGAACATCGCCATCGCCCTCGCCCGCCATAAGACGCGCCACAACGCTTCTCAGAGCCTGTCAGCCCAGAGCTTCGATGACAACTTCATCAACCTGCCAACCCAAGGTGCCATGATAGGCCAGATCAACGGCCTGACCGTATTGGATGCCGCCGAATACACCTATGGTGAGCCGGCGAGGATCACTGCCGCCGTGCACTATGGCGACGGCGAAGTGGCCGATATCGAACGTAAATCGGAACTTGGCGGCAACATACACGCCAAGGGCCTGATGATCCTCACCTCTTGCCTCTACCGTATCTTCGGTAAGGATGCGCCGCTGCATCTTAATGCCAACATAGTATTCGAACAGTCATACCAAGAGATCGATGGCGACAGCGCGTCACTGGCAGAGTACTGCGCTCTGATGTCGGCCATTGCCGAGCAGCCAATAGAGCAAGGTATCGCCGCCACTGGCGCCATAGATCAGTTTGGTCAGGTACAGGCCATTGGCGGTGTTAACGAGAAGATCGAAGGCTTCTTCGACCTCTGTCAACGTAGAGGACTCACGGGCACCCAGGGGGTGATCATCCCAGCCTCTAACGTGCAGCAACTCAACCTGGCTCCAGCCGTGATAGCCGCCGTCAAGGCAAAAGAGTTTCACCTGTACCAGGTCGAGCATACAGATCAAGCAGTAGCCATCTTGATGAACAAACCCGCAGGCAGCCGAGATGATAATGGCCAGTTCCCCGAGGAAAGCCTATATGGCATGGTACAGGCGCGATTAGAAGGACTCGCCGGTTATCCCGATGAAGAGCGATCTTTTTTTGCCAACTTGCTCCATAAACTGAAACTTTCTAGCTGATCGGAGTTGTTTGGCGTACACGTGTTAGCTAACCTTGGCGACTCAAATTGCTAGAGTGAAGTTAACAATGAATAAAGCAAACAGTTTCAGTAAAGAAGAATTAGTCACCTGCGGGCACGGTAACCTATTTGGCGCCAACTCGCCTCGCCTACCTATCGACAACATGTTGATGATAGACCGCATCACTAAGATCAACGATGACGGCGGTGAGTTTGGTAAGGGTGAAATTGTTGCTGAGCTGGATATCGATCCATCACTCTGGTTCTTCGGCTGTCACTTCGAGACAGATCCTGTGATGCCTGGTTGTCTGGGCCTAGACGCCATGTGGCAGCTGGTCGGTTTCTTCCTCGGCTGGGAAGGCGCCGAAGGTAAGGGTCGCGCGCTAGGCGTTGGTGAAGTGAAATTTACCGGCCAGGTGCTACCCGATGCGAAGAAGGTTACCTACAAGCTGACCATTAAGCGTAAGGTCTACAGAAAGCTGGTGATGGGTATTGCCGATGCGGTAATGGAAGTCGATGGACGTGAGATCTATTCGGCGACGGATTTAAAAGTCGGTATCTTTACCGATACCTCAAGCTTCTAAGCGATTTGCGATAGCTCATTGACGAAAATGCCCTCTAAACAGAGGGCAAACAGCTAAATCACTTGTTGAACAGGCCGCTGAGACGGCCATCGACGCCTTCGCGCCACCCTCCGAGCCAGTGTGATTTAGAGTCTAAAGTAGAATAAGGACAGTTATCCTTCGAGCGGCCACCTATCCCGGCCTGGAATCCCTTTGAAAAAGCTCTATCGAGACGATCTCTTTTTTGTCTTTTCATGCAAGCATCCTCTGTTCTCAAATCCTAAAGGCCGAAGCCTCATCCATAGAAATAGAACTTTTTCATCACGAGATCAATCAAAAATTCGCCTTTCGATAGGGTTATTTTTTAAACGCATGAGTTCCTTATTAATAAAAAATCGGGGCATTCGCCCCGATTTTTAGTTCGATAAGTTCTAACAACCCTTAGGCCTGAACACGACGTCTCAACCAAACCAATGGCAGCAGCAACAACCAGGCAAAACTGGCGGCGCCTTTACGCTCATATTTACCATTACCCGAGTTATCTGTCTCTTCAACTTCACAGGCCGTACCCGATGTGGTCGGCTTTAGCACCACCATACGTGGCAGATAAGCGGTTACCGGCTGACCATTGGCATTGAGTGAGAATAATGGCTTACCGTTCTCACCAATTATTAGATTACCCTTCTCATCATACTGATAAGAAGGCTTACGAATGAAGGCTGTGCCCACTATGGTGCCATCATCGTTAATGCTGTTGGCTTCTACGATGCGGATCTCGCTATCATAGTAAAGGGTCTTGCCATCACCATCGACCACCTCGACCTGGTTACGGGTCCACTTGCCGGCATCGTCTTTAACATAACCCTTAGACTCACACACAAGGAGATCGTCGATAACGTTAAACTCGTCACTCGCCTTGTCATACAGGAAGGCACCCTTCATACGTGGCTTCTCTTTCTCGCTGGTAACCTCGACGAAACCTACGACCTGATCTTTGTTGTTGATATCACGTGGACGCGAGCTGCGATCAGACATCACCTCATAAAAATCATTCGGCGTCACGAAGGTTGGATCTTCGGCGTTGGTGTCCAGATAGAAGAACTTGTCACGCAGGTAGCCTTCGATGTAGCGGCGGTAGCTGCCCACCAGAATGCCATTGTCGTTGATGTCATAGGCAACAGATGACAGCTGATCGTTGGTCATCTTCACCCAGTGATATTGGTAATCACCTTGAGCATCTTTCTTCCAATAGGCGGCATCGAACGCCAGCTTATCCTTGTTATCGTTACGATATACATGAGAGCGACCAGCAATCACACCCTCACTGTTCAAACCAATCCCCTGAGCGGTGAACACACTGTCTGAAGTCGACTCAAGTCCCAGCGGTAACTCGGTCGGCGTCACGTCCGTACCATCGAACTGCCACACAAAGGCGCGTGTCTGATAAAGAATACGGCGCGCATTGTTGCTATCTGGATATTGATCCCTCTGCACACAGACATCGATTGGATAGGTCTCACCGCTGATACAGTTATCGACACGGGTTTGACTCGTCTTGGCCAGTTCTGTGGTCGCATAGCCTGTGATCAGGTTATTGTCGTTGATGGCCGCCGCCACAGAAACTCCGCCCACAACTACATCCGTATCGTCTTTGCTATAAACGGTATAGGGTGGTACCAAGGCGATATCTGTCCCTTCTGCAGTCTTGAGGAAGCCACGCTCCTCAAATTCACGGTAGTACCAATATTCCTGATCTTGGTTACTGTCGTTGCGCTCGCCAGTAAACTCGGTTTTCTGCTCAGGCGCGGTATAGGTACCTACCTTGATCCCATTATTGTTAATGCCATAGTAATAGGCATTGATCGAGTTAATGGTCTCCGGCTGGTCTTCATCGGTATCTTTCGGATGGGTAGTGCCGAAAACCGAATCGAAAGTTGGGATCCAGCTACCGCTGGCACCATTGCCATCGGCGGAAAAGGTAAAGTTATTAGCAATAATGGGCGCGTTAATGGAGTAAGACACTAGTTGCTCAGGCGGAATACCATCTTCGATATCGATGGCGCCACCAGTCTCGTCGTCGACCTCGAGCTTCTTCTTACCCTTAGAGATCCCCACCATCTTATCTTGCTGATTAACAAACATGCCGTAGCCGTTGATGGTCGACTCTAAGGTACCATTAAGATCATAGTCTTGAATGTTCTGGATCTCATAGACAGGTGCAGCGTGAGCCGTCTGCAGCGCGGTGATCACTCCGACTGCGACTAAAGAGATGGCTCTATCAAACTTCAACTTCATGTACTTTTCCTATTATTCTATCGTCTATTTGAGGGCTTCTAGCTCTTCCCAACGTTCGAAACACACTTCTAATTCCTGTTCCAGCTCTGCCAATTCATTTAATCGGCTACTGACCAGATCTTGTGCTTGAGTATAAAAATCGGGCTCATTGATAACTGCCTGCAAGCTTTCAATCTCGGCTTCGAGTTGTTCCATCTTGGCAGGCAAGGCATCGAGTTCTCTCTGTAATTTATAAGAAAGTTTCTTCTCTGCTTTAGCGGCCGCCTTGGTTTCGCGCTTAACCGGTTCGGCAACCTTGGGTTGGACAGCGTCCTTGGCAACTGGTTCCTCAGAATAAAATTTTGCCCCCTGGGATACGGCATCTTGATAACCGCCGACATATTCACTCCAGCCGCCGTTACCGGTAAACCACCAGGAGCTGGTAACCGTGTTATCGATAAAGGCACGATCGTGACTCACCAATAGCAAGGTGCCTTGATAATCGGTCAACAGCGACTCTAGCAACTCTAAGGTCTCGATATCAAGATCGTTTGTCGGTTCATCGAGAATGATCAGGTTTGCTGGCCTTAGCAGCAGACGCGCCAGCAACAATCTATTCTTCTCACCACCGGAAAGAGCCTTCACCGGCGTACGGGCGCGCATGGGTGAAAACAGAAAGTCCTGCAGGTAGCTTAAGATATGCCTATCCTGACCATTGATAGTCACCGTCTTCTTGCCTTCACCTACATTGTCTTCAACGGTTTTTTCCGGATCAAGCGCCTCACGGTATTGGTCAAAATAGGCCACTTCTAACTTAGTGCCCACCTTCACCTCGCCGGATTGAGGCGCAAGCTGACCAATCAACAGCTTGATCAGAGTCGACTTGCCACAGCCGTTAGGGCCGATGAGGGCGATACGATCGCCGCGCATCACAGAGGTGGTGAAATTCTTCACCAGGTTCTTATCTGGCAGGTTGTAGTTGAGATCTTTGATATCAAATACCAGCTTACCCGAGCGCTCGGTATCGGCCACAGCCATCTTAGCGCCGCCCTGACGATTGATACGTTCCATACGCTCCATACGCAGCGCTTTAAGCGCGCGCACGCGGCCTTCGTTACGGGTACGGCGCGCCTTGATCCCTTGGCGGATCCAGGCTTCCTCTTCTGCAAGCTTCTTATCGAACTGAGCGTTCTTCTCCTCTTCTACCCTAAGCCATTCGGCCTTGCCATCTAGGTAGGTCTGGTAATCACCGGGCCAGGAGGTCACCACACCTCGGTCGAGATCCACGATACGGGTCGCCATGCGCTGAATGAAGCCACGGTCGTGACTGATAAAGACGATGGCGCCGCGATAATTAAGCAGAAACTCTTCCAGCCATTCGATAGTGTCGATATCCAGATGGTTGGTAGGCTCGTCGAGCAGCAGCAGATCCGGCTCGCTCACCAGGGCGCGCGCCAGGGCCACCTTACGCTGCCAGCCGCCAGACAGACTAGCCAGGCTCGCATCTGCGTCCAATCCCAGCAACTCACAGGTCTGATTGATGCGGGTATCGAGCTGCCAGCCGTTGAGATGGTCGAGATCCGATTGAAGACGTTCCATCTGCTTGAGCAGGCGCTCCATCTCCTGGGCGTCAACGTGGGCAACATCGTGAGACAGCTGATGATAACGCTCGAGCTTCTCGCCCACCTCCTGCAAACCCGCCGAGATATAGGCGTAAACCGTGCCCTGCTCAGCCTTAGGTGGGTCCTGTTGCAGTCTGCTAACCTTAACGTCGTTCGCAATGTTAAACTCGCCATCGTCAAGTAACACCTCACCGCCAATCACCTTCATCAGGCTCGATTTACCGGCGCCGTTACGGCCCACGATACAGACGCGCTCGCCCGGCTCTATGGTAAAGTCGGCGTTTTGCAATAAGGGGGTGTAGCCATAGGCCAATGAGCCGTTATTAATACGAACCAGACTCAATTTATGCTCCTGTAAATTGTTGCAACTGCTCGCTGTCGAAAGGCCAGCCTAACTCGGCGTCATCGGCCTCACGCAGCAGCACTGGAATACGCACGCCATAGCGCTGCGCCAGTTGCTCGTCATCGCAGATATCCTGCAAGACAAAATCGATATTCAGCGCCGTGATAAGCGCCTGGGCCTGCTCACACA
The DNA here is from genome assembly GCF_000016065.1 of Shewanella loihica PV-4. Taxonomy (NCBI): domain Bacteria; kingdom Pseudomonadati; phylum Pseudomonadota; class Gammaproteobacteria; order Alteromonadales; family Shewanellaceae; genus Shewanella; species Shewanella loihica. The sequence goes on along the minus strand of NC_009092.1, from coordinate 2,085,211 downwards.
GGTGGCAGGCATCGGTATGAAAAAGAATATAGCCGCTGGTCTTAGGCATGCTGAATCAACCAGGTGTTATGAATATGCGGATTACGCTTGTAATCCAGCGGCAGCGTCTGCTTATCCAGGTTAGTGATCGACAAGCCAAGGGCACTGAGCGCCTCGCTATCCATCTTAAATTTACGCTTGTTGTTGGAGAACAGTATCTCCCCGCCCGGACGCAGCAGCTTCACCAGCGCGCTCAACAGCTTCACGTGGTCGCGCTGCACATCGAAAGAATCTTCCATGCGCTTGGAGTTAGAGAAGGTCGGTGGATCGATGAAGATCAGGTCATACTGCTGGTCGCAGTCATCTATCCACTGCAAGCAATCGCCCTGAATAAACTGATACTGCTTGCCTTTAAGGCCATTCAACTCGAAGTTGTCCTGCGCCCAGTTGAGATAGGTGTTAGACATATCGACCGTAGTCACCGACTTGGCCCCCCCCAGAGCCGCGTGCACCGAGGCGCTGCCGGTATAGGCAAACAGGTTAAGCACGTCTCTGCCTTTCGACTTCTCACCCACTAGCTTGCGGGTCAGTCTGTGATCTAAGAAGAGACCTGTATCCAGGTAGTCCTTCAAGTTAAGCTTAAACTTGGCGCCGTACTCTGTGGTGACCAGCTCGAGCTTAGTGGCATCTAGCTTCTGGTATTGGTTAGTACCCTTCTGACGCTCACGAGTCTTGAGAATAATCTTATCGGGGTCGACGCCGATGGCCTGAGGCAACACCAGCAAGACATCTGTCAGGCGACGCTTAGTCACCGCCTCGGGAATCGACTTAGGCGCCGAATACTCCTGGATCACCACATGATCCAGATAGATATCTACCGCCACATTGTACTCGGGAATATCAGCGTCGTAGAGGCGATAGCTATCTATCCCCTCGCGCTGAGCCCATTTGCTCAGCTGCTTATGATTTTTCTTGATACGGTTACTAAAGGCCGTGGCGACCTCGCTCACCTCACCGCCCTGGCTCAACACCTGGCTAGGGTCAAGACGACGGGTGCTGTTGGCATGCAGCGTATAGAGGTTAAAGGCACACTCGAGCGCGCCGTTATACATCTTCATCTGCTTGTCGGCTTTCAGCTTAAGGGCCGAGAGGAGTTCGATGTCGCTGTTGAGCACAGCCACCTGCCAGCCGCCAAATTCGGCCTTGAGCTTGTCACCCAATTGATAGTAGAGCTGCAACAGCGAAGTGACATTGCCCAGACGCTCACCATAAGGCGGGTTGGTGATCAGATAGCCCTGCTCCACCGGCGGCGTAACATTGAGGGCGTTGGAGACCGACAACTCGATAAGCTCCGCAACGCCAGCGTTTTGCGCGTTACGCTTTGCCAGCGCCACCAGACGCGAATCGATATCCGAGCCATAAAACTTGATCTCACAGCGCTTGGTACCGATAGAAGCGCGGGCCTTGGCCTCAGCAAGCAGCTCCTGCCAGTCGGCCTCTTGATGGCGTAGCCAGTGCTCGAAACCGAAACGGCGACGCTGCAACGCAGGTGCGATATCGCAGGCCATCATAGCCGCCTCAATTAAAATGGTGCCACTTCCGCAGAAAGGGTCGAGTAGATCTTTCGGCGACTGTTGCCAGCCGCTACGTACCAACATGTTGGCCGCCAGGTTTTCCTTTAGTGGTGCCTCCCCCGTGGTGGAGCGATAACCGCGCTGATGCAGAGCAGGCCCAGAGAAGTTAATCCCCAGGGTAATTTGGCCGCGGCGATAATGAGCATCTATCTTAAAGTCAGCATCGACACGGGCCACATCGGGACGTGGACAGCCATCGTCACGAAAACGGTCGACGACCGCATCTTTTATTTTAAGCGCGCCAAACTGTGAGTTCTTTATAAAGCCACCCACACCATGAAAATCTATGCTGAAGCTGCTCTTATTGGAGAAATGGGTCTGCCAGTCGATGCAGTAGGCCGCATTATAGAGCTGCTCGGGATTCTCACAGGGCCCCTTGTAGATCACCAGAATGATACGGCTGGCGAGTCGCGACCATAGGGTTATACGGTAAGCCAGATTAAGGGGCGCAGAGAAATAGACACCGGCAACGCTTTCCTTTATCTCGGCGGCGCCAAACTCTGCCAGTTCCAACGACAGGGCGTACTCATAGCCTCTTGGGGCTGCGGCAAAAAAATTCAACATGGATAGATAGACACACTTCAAAAATCAATCCGTCATTATACCTTGTCCTCAGATTAAATGATAAAAAGTTCTGCCAAATGAAGGTTTAAAATTTCCCGGCTTGATCGATAAGCCAGCACATTGACGGATTAATAAACGCTTGACCCGAATTTCGTAATCGTTACTTGCATTGGCTCCGCCATGTCGATATAGTTCGCCCCGCTTTGACGCACTGAGTACTTAACAGCAATAAGGCTGTTGGCGCTACAGAGGTTAAAGTAAACATCCGGACGCGGGATGGAGCAGCTTGGTAGCTCGTCGGGCTCATAACCCGAAGGTCGTCGGTTCAAATCCGGCTCCCGCAACCAATTTCTTTTGTAGCAAGAATCAAAACAACTACAGCGTTTCTTACGGACGCGGGATGGAGCAGTTTGGTAGCTCGTCGGGCTCATAACCCGAAGGTCGTCGGTTCAAATCCGGCTCCCGCAACCAATTTCTTTCGTAGCAAGAATCAAAACAACTACAGCGTTTCTTACGGACGCGGGATGGAGCAGTTTGGTAGCTCGTCGGGCTCATAACCCGAAGGTCGTCGGTTCAAATCCGGCTCCCGCAACCAATTTCTTTGTAGCAAGAATCAAAACAACTACAGCGTTTCTTACGGACGCGGGATGGAGCAGTTTGGTAGCTCGTCGGGCTCATAACCCGAAGGTCGTCGGTTCAAATCCGGCTCCCGCAACCAATTTCAGATTTAAACCCCCTTTATACATACTCAAGCATAGCTCGCCTGGCTCAACTCGCGATATAAGCTTCGAAGGTCGTCGACGGTATGCCGCCCAGTTCAAATCCGGCTCCCGCAACCAATTTCAGATTTAACCCCCTTTATATATACTCAATCGTAGCTCGCCTGGTTCAACTGGCGATATGAGCTTCGAAGGTCGTCAGCGGTATGCAGCCCAGTTCAAATCTAGCTCTCGCAACCAATTTCTTACGCAAACAATTCCCCTCTTTCCTATCTTAATCAATGTAAAAAAGCAGTTTGGCTACTCGTCAGATTGAACTCTCTATACAATCAGTAATCACAGTAATCACGGATCAGCATTCAGTAATCCGCAAAGACCTCTGACCGACTTCACCACGCTTTAAAGAAACCTTTATCAAAATCCAAGTCAATAAAGTCGCTGCAGTTGTAATTGCCCCCTCATATTCACAAGCTTTAACATGACTCTCCTTTGGACCTCTACCCAATGCGCCAATCTAAAAACGTGATCACAAAATAGCCAGCAAAGCATTATTGCTTAGCGAGTATTCATTTTCTCCTTGTTTTGTGCATATGAATAAAATCAAGAGTGCCTATTTTGTGAGCACTTAGCCGCTTAATCAAAGACGGAGAAAATAAAGAAGAAAAATAAAGAAAAAGAGATGAGAAAACACTATGGATCGAAAAAATGATTTAGATTCGATCATCGCAATAAAATAAATAGATCAAACAGCGGGCATAAAAATGGGGAGCAGTCGCTCCCCATCCAATTAATCTATTCTCGCTTTTAGCGTTATTAAGCCGCGGCTATCTGACGATTGGCCTTTAGCGGATGCAATCTATCGTTCATCACCTTAATGCAATCGAATTGGCGCATCGCCTTACTGTCGCTCAAATGCAATTCAGGCGATAACAACATAACCAGGGATGCCTGAATGTTAGACTCGACCACCAGTACCTGCACCACCTCACCTTGGCATTTCAACTGGAACACCTTGCCCAGTTCACTGTATACACAGACGGCAGATGTTTCAAAAAACCACGACTTAGGCATCTGAGGTTTTAATAGAAAATGGGCCGCCGTGGCGTTAAGCGCCAGCTGTACCCTTACCGCGTCGGCTATATTTAATGACTTACCGATACGCTCAATAAACTCTATATAGAATTTGGCGTGCTCGACATTAAATTCCGTGGTGGCCAGGGCATCAGGAATAAGTGCTTTCGTTTTATAGGGAGTCAGAAATTCCATATCCGAACCTAACGAAACGCTTAAAACCCCATACGAATCGTTATATATCCATTGCCAATCCCTTTGTGGCATTAATAACATAACGTGTACCTATATACTTTAATACAGCTCGATAATAGATGATATTTCATCCAATATCAAAAAAAATATTATAAATATGATATAGATTACAACACGTTATCGCGATCAAACGCGATCTAAATAAGATCGCGCGATCGTTTTAAGATCTAAAATAAGATCTTATTTACTTTTTACGCGATAAGCATCGACGATCTCTTTAATTAATTCTGGTCCGCGATAAATAAAACCAGAATAAATTTGTACCATGGTTGCACCCGCATCGAGTTTATCGAGCGCATCGGCAGCACTGTTAATACCACCAACCCCTATGATGGGCACCTGACCTTTCAGACAATCTGCCAATTGCTTAATTACTTTTGTTGACAATGAATTCAAAGGCTTACCGCTTAAGCCACCGGCTTCGTTAGAATTCACCAAACCGCTGACGCCGTCGCGGGTCAGCGTGGTGTTGGTGGCGATAGCACCGTCGAACTCGTTACGAATGAGCGACTCGGCAATTTTCTCAATCTCGTCTGGCTCAAGATCCGGCGCAATTTTCAGTGCGATCGGCACATACTTTCCATGACGCTCGGCAAGATCTTTCTGCTTAGCTTTTAGTGATCCCAAGAGATCATCAAGCAGATCGCCATACTGCAAACTGCGCAGGCCTGGTGTGTTTGGCGATGAGATATTGACCGCAATATAGGCTGCATAAGGGTAAACCTTCTCCATACAGATGAGGTAATCCTCTTTGCCCTGCTCTACCGGCGTATCCTTGTTCTTACCGATATTCACCCCAACCATGGCGCCAGACTTGGCTGCCTTCAGGTTAGCGACCAGATTATCGACACCCTTATTGTTAAAACCCATGCGATTGATAATCGCCTTGGCCGGCTTTAAACGAAACAGGCGCGGCTGATCATTACCAGGCTGTGGACGTGGCGTTACCGTACCCACTTCCACATGGCCAAATCCCATGGCGTGGAACGCATCGATACATTCACCATCTTTGTCCATACCGGCAGCTAAGCCGACAGGATTTGGAAAGGTCAATCCCATAAACTCGACAGGTGCTGCTTGCAGCTTCTGTGCATAAAAGCAGTTTAATGGCGAATTCGCAGTTGACTTCAGACTGCCTATAGCAAGGTTATGGGCCTTCTCAGGATCCATCTGAAACATCACTTTCTGTGCGATTTTGTAAAACATGCATTCTCCTAGACCGAAAAAAGCCCCGGCGATTGCCAGGGCTCATGACTAATTTTTATTTTTTACGATTGACCTTCGCAATGAAGGATCAACAGATTCAGCTCACGTAGGGCGACTGAGAACTTCGCAAACTCATGGGTCTGCGAGGTCTTAAAGTCTGCAAGCATGTGGAACCATCTCTCCAATAAGCCCTGATTGGATTCGACCCACTGATCGATAATGGCGTCAGCTTCACAAACCGATGGGCAGGTACGTAATACCACTGAACTCAGTGAACGTTGTTGCCAATCGAGTTCTTCCCTAAATGCCGCTCTCGCCAGCGCCTGCCAGTGGTTAGCCACAGGCTGGGCACTGATCTGCTCGAGGAACCAGTGCAGGTCAATACGAGCACCTAGCTTGTAGTAGGTCTCGGCAACCAAGGCCACTGGCTTGTCTTCCAGCTCGGCAATTTGTGAGATATCCAGTGCAGAGAACAATGTGCTCATGTTGACGACATCGGTCGCCACCTGCTCTGGTACTCCTTCTTTCACCAGCGCTGCAATCTCGGCGCGGATGCCGTTAACTTCATCTTCCACCAGATACTGATGAACGTTCTGACGAAGTTCCTGGAACACTGGGCTAAAGAAGGCCACAACCTGCTCAATGCTTTGGTTACGGTTACGATGACGTAAGAACCAACGACACGCGCGACGTAGATTACGACGCAACTGATGCAGCATCTCACCCTGAACCACAGCAGGTACCACACCGTTTAGCGCCGTGATCGATTTAGTTAATTCAGCTAAACCAAATACTTCACGAGCCATAGTGTAGCAGATAGCGGCTTCGGCGACTGAGGCACCTGTCTCATCTTGCATACGCTGAACAAAATTCAAGCCCATGTCGTTAACCAACTCGTTGGCCAAAGAGGTAGCAATGATTTCGGCGCGCAGCGGGTGCGTCACCATACGCTCGCTGTACTTCTCCTGTAGCTGACGAGGGAAGTATTCGATAAGCAGCTGGCTCAAGAATGAATCGTCGGTAATTTCCGGCGTGAGCAGTTGCTCTTTCAATACCATCTTGGCGTAGGCCACCAGTACAGAAAGCTCAGGGCGAGTCAGTGACTTACCGTTCGCTAAACGCTCTGCCAGTTCATCATCGGTCGGCAGGAACTCGAGTGCTCTGTCTAGCTTGTCTTCCTTCTCCAGATAATGGATGAAGCGGATCTGCTCTTTCAACTGCTCGGCGCCGCGCACCTGAGTCACAGAGATGGTACGGGTCTGATCCTTACAGTCTTGCAGTACGATGCGGCTGACTTCGTCAGTCATCTCAACCAGCAGACGGTTACGCTGTTTCACCGTCATCTCACCTTCGGCCACCATGGCGTTCAGCAAGATCTTGATGTTAACTTCGTTGTCCGAACAGTCCACACCACCCACGTTATCCACGAAGTCGGTGTTCATGCGGCCACCGTTGGCGGCGTATTCAATACGACCCAGTTGAGTACAACCTAAGTTGCCACCCTCGCCTATGATGCGGGCCTGAACTTCGTTGCCGTTGACGCGCAGTGCGTCGTTGGCGCGGTCACCCACCTCGGCGTGCGTCTCGCTGGTCGCCTTGATGTAGGTACCAATACCACCGTTCCAGATCAGATCCACCTTCATCTTCAGCAGCTCTTTAAGCAGCTCGTTTGGTGTCATAGATGCTTTCTTGGTATCCAGCATCTTCTTCATTTCAGGTGTCAGGGTGATTGACTTGGCCGAGCGAAGGAATATTCCACCGCCCTTAGAGATCAAATCTTTATTGTAATCTTCCCAGCTTGAACGCGGCATCTCGAACAGACGCGCACGCTCTTTATAGCTGCTAGCCGCATCCGGATTCGGGTCGATGAAGATATGCATATGGTTAAATGCCGTCACCAGACGTGTGTGCTCAGAAAGCAGCATACCGTTACCGAATACGTCACCGGCCATATCACCGATCGCCAAACAGGTGAAATCTGTGGTCTGACAGTCAACGCCGATCTCACGGAAGTGACGCTTAACCGATTCCCACGCGCCGCGCGCCGTGATACCCATCTTCTTATGGTCGTAACCGTTACTACCACCCGATGCGAAGGCGTCGCCTAGCCAGAAACCATACTCTTCAGAGATAGCGTTAGCGATATCTGAGAAAGTCGCGGTACCTTTGTCGGCCGCCACAACCAGATATGGATCGTCTTCATCGTGACGAACCACGTTTGCCGGAGGAACGATTTCGCCTTCGACGATATTGTCAGAGATATCCAGCAGACCGCGGATAAACAGGCGGTAACACTCTTGGCCTTCAGTGAAGAAGGCATCGCGGCCACCTTCGGTAGGCAGTTGCTTACAGACGAAGCCACCCTTGGCGCCCACAGGTACAATAACTGTGTTCTTCACCTGCTGGGCTTTCACCAGACCCAGTACCTCGGTACGGAAGTCTTCACGACGGTCAGACCAGCGCAGACCACCGCGGGCAACCTTGCCACCACGCAGGTGAACACCCTCTACCCTTGGAGAGTAAACGAAGATCTCAAACTTAGGTAGCGGACGTGGCATCTCTGGGATCTCTTCTGGCGAGAACTTGAATGACACGTATGGCTTGTTGCTACCGTCTGGCAGCACCTGATAGAAGTTGGTACGCAGCGTGGCGTTGATCAGATCCAGGTAACGACGAATGATACGGTCGTCATCCAGGCTAGACACATCTTCCAGACGCATATCGATCTGTTCAACAAACTTAGCCAGAGTACGAGTCTTTAGCTTAGGGTTGAACTTACGGATAAACATCTTCACCAGCAGATCGGCTATCTGTGGGTAGCTGCTAAAGGTCTCTTCGATGTAGGCCTGACTGAAGGTTGCATCGATCTGACGCATATATTTAGCATAGGCACGTAGCACTGACACTTCGCGGCCAGACAGACCGGTCGCCAATACCAGACGGTTAAAGCCGTCATCTTCCAGCTCTTTACGCCACACCTGTGACAGGGCTGTCTGGAATCTATCTTGGCTGTCGGCCAGGTTATCAACCGCAGCGCCTTGTACCGTCATCAAGAAGTCAAGGATCCAGAAGGTAGAACCATCGGCGGTCATCACTTCATATGGGCGCTCGTTGATCACGCGCAGGCCGAAGTTTTCCAGCATAGGCAATACATCAGACAGATGGATTGGCTCATCTTTATGGAAGAGTTTCAGGCGCACCTTGTTGTCTTTAAGCGCAGTTTCCTGTGGCTGATAGAAGAGCATGCCAAGCTTGTGATCATCATCCAGCGCTTCTAAGTGCTCGATATCCACCACGGCAGAGCTAGGCAACACATCTTCTTTGTAGCTGCGTGGGAACGCATTCACATAACGTTTGACCAAACGGTTGCCAGACTCTTCGCCTTGGGCAGTGATCAGCGCTGTGTTTAACTTGTCTTCCCATGAACGCGCAGCTTCAATTAGATTGTTTTCGATGGCAGCCACATCTACATCCGTAATATTATTATCGACTTTGACTATATAGTGAGTACGCGCGAGCGTAGACTCAGAGAAATAAGTTGTAAATTCAACATCTTCTTTAGTGTTGAAGTGTTGCGCCAGAATACGTTGAGTATCTTCACGCAGCTTAGTGTTGTATCTGTCTTTAGAGACGTATACCAGGCAAGAGAGGAAACGACCGAAGCCATCCTTGCGCACAAACAGCTTGAGTTTGTCGCGATCTTGCATCTCGAGTACGCCATGAGCCATGCTGGCCAGTTCAGATTCCCGTGCCTGGACGATCTCGTCACGCGGTAAGGTTTCCAGAATATGCATCAAAGCCTTGTAGTCGTGAGAATGCGGCGTCAGGCCAGAATCGTCCAGTACGCGCTGGATCTTCTCTGCCAGCAGCGGGATCTCACGTGGGCTACGGTTGTACAGGTTTGAGGCGTACAGGCCGATGAATCTGTCTTCACCAATAACATTACCCTGCTCGTCGAAACGTTTGATGCCGATATAGTCGACATAGGCTGGGCGGTGAACGCGGCTCTTCTCAGTGCTCTTGGTCAGGATAAGCAGACTGCTGTCGAGTGCTTCTTTACGTGCGGTATCTGACAGGCTGGAAAGCATGAGTCCCTTAGAACTCTTAGGCTTACCCGGTACATTCATCAGACCCAGGCTGGTCTCGTTAGCCGGCAGCAGCTCGAGATCGCCCTCGACCTTGTGCAGGTCGTAACGGCGATAACCCAACAAGGTGAAATGGTGATTGTTCAGATAGGTCAGGAAGTTGATGGCCTCATCCAGCTCACGCTTCTCACCCGGGAATGGACGGCTAGGCAGCTCGGCGATGGTCTCGCTCAGCTTGTTCGACATCGCCTGCCAGTCGTTGACCGATGCAGCCACGTCACCCAATACAGATTGAATCTCTTTTTCCAGGCTCTTGATATCGGCGTCGCTGCTTAGTCTGTCCACCTCGATCAGGAACACGGCAACCTTGTCGTTGCTCTCGTCCTTATCGTCGTTGTAGCTAACACCTGTGATCACGCCTTGGTCACGCTTCACGGTTAACGGCGTGTGCAGCATCATGTGAGTGGTGATGCCCATGCGGTTAAGCGCCATGCCTACAGAGTCAACAAGGAAAGGCATATCCGGTTGAATCACCTCGATAATTGAGTGGGATGATTTCCAACCATGCTTAGATTGACTCGGGTTAAACACGCGAATATGGGTCTCGCCAACTGGCGTCTTGTTCGCGGCATTCCAAAGGCTGAGGACGGCGCCGTAAAGATCACTGTCATTGCGGTGTTGCAAGTCATCTTTCGACATGTGGGCATAAATACAAGTTGCGAACTGTTCAACTTGTTTGGCTTGTGTATTGGGAACTTTCGAATGAATTAGGCTGACTACGTTCTCGAGTAGTACTGAAGGCATTGCATCTTTCAAGGCCATGTTGCTGTTTCCTTTAGGGTCTATGGCAGCGTTTTTGTAATTTTATGGATGCTTGAGCATATGACAGGCCAAATCTAATTATGTGACCTAAGTCATAGCGCGAAGTTTATTACTAAATGTGCCAATTTTCGAGAACTATTTTAGTGGTAGATCCTCATCCCTCGGGGTTTTGCGGCCCTATTGATGTGCATGATGAAAAAACAATCGTAAAGTGAGCGTAACTATGCAAAAAAAGAGAGAGCTAATGCTCTCTCTTTCAGTTCACTATCGCGGCTTACGCCAGAAAACCGCGCCTATCGCAGGCAAAATAATTATTGCACCCAACATATTCACTAAAAACATGAAAGTTAACAGGATCCCCATGTCCATTTGGAACTTAAGTGCAGAGAAGAACCAGGTGCTCACGCCAATCGCCAGTGTCAGACCGGTGAAGATCACCGCGCTGCCCCGCTCAATAAGCGCCTGATGATAGGCGGTTTGCACCGGCATGCCGTCTCTGAGTTTGACCGCCATGGTCGACAAGATGTAGATACCATAATCCACACCTATCCCCACACCTAGGGCGATCACCGGCAGAGTGCTCACCGCCAGACCGATATCGAGCTGAGTCATCAGCGCCTGCGCCAGGGTCGATACCACATAGAGCGGCAGGATCACCGCCACCGTCGCGCGAATCGATCTGAAGCTGATTAAACAGAGCACAAACACGGCGCCATAGACATAGAGCATCATAGGCAGTTGCGCCTCGGCCACCGCCTCGTTGGTCGCCGCCATCACACCAACCGGGCCTGAGGCCAGCTTAAACTTGAGCTTGTCGCTGTCCATCTTGGCCGACAGTGTCTTAACCTTGTCGATCACCTGCTCAATGGTCTCCGCCTTATGATCTTTCAGGAACAGATACACAGGCATCACAGAGCAGTTACCGTCTAGCAGACCCGAGGTGGTCGGGATCTGCCCTACCGCCTGGACCAGACTCGCCGTGGTGCGAGGCAGCACCTGCCACTTAGGGTTACCCTCGTTGAAACCAGCGTTGACCCGCTTAGCAATAGAGGCAAGACTCGCGGTCGACTCAACCCCCGGAGTATTAGCCACCAACCACTCAAACTCATCTATCTGGGTCAGCACATCATGATAGGTACAAGCCTCGGGAAACGCCTCGACAATTACAGTCATCACATCTGTGGTAATAGAAAAGTGATCGGTAATATAGAAGGTGTCCTGATTGTAGCGGCTGTCAAAATGCAGCGCCGGCGCGCCGCCTTGGAGATCGCCGATCTTCATCTTACTCGCCTGCTGCAGGCCGACGCCATAGAGGGCGACGGTAGCCAGCAACACGATAACCGCATACTTGGGCGTGGCGAAATTAGAGAGCTTACGCCAGAGCGCATCCACCTTACCGTTAGACTTGGTCGGCAGCGCCTTGACCTCGGTAAAGGAGATTAGCAGCGGCAGCAGCACCAGGTTGGTCAGGATGATCACCGCCACACCCAGTGAGGCCGAGATAGCCAGCTCGCGAATGATACCGATATCGATGGCCAGCAGTGTCATGAAGCCCACGGTATCGGAAAGCAGCGCCACCCCGCCTGGGATCAGCAGGCTACGAAATGCCAGCGCGGCGGCGGCCTTAGTGGTTTCCCCCTCACCCACACGGCGCCTGACGGCGTTGATCATCTGCACACCGTGACTCACCCCGATGGCAAATACCAGGAAGGGAATGAGAATCGACATAGGGTCCAGGCCAAAGCCAACCACGGTGAGCAGACCCAGCTGCCAAACCACAGCTACTAGGCTACACACCAAAGGCAGCAGGGTTAGCTTGACCGAGTGGGAGAAGAGATACACCATCACGGCCGTTACCAAGATGGCGATGGCGAAGAAGAGCACCACGCCCTTGGCCCCCTCGGCCACATCGCCGGCCATCTTGGCAAAGCCAATGATATGGATCTTTATCTTGTCGTTTTCATACTGGCCGCGCAGCTCCTTCTCGAGCTGACTGGCAAAGGCCAGGGTATCGAGTGGCTCGCCGGTCTGAGGATCGAAGTCCATCAGCTGAGCGGTCACCATGGCCGCCGAGTAATCCTCGGCGATCAGACGCCCGACTATGCCTGCCTTCTCTATGTTGCTACGCACCACCTCAAGCCCGGCAGGGGTAGTCGAGAAATCCGCCGGGATCACCGGGCCGCCGGCAAAACCATCTTCCACCACCTCGGTAAAGCGGGTCGAGGGTGAATAGAGCGACTTCACCTGGGCGCGATCGACGCCTGGGATGAAGAACAGCTGATCGTGTACCTGTTTTAGGGTATCGAAAAAGTTTGGGTTGAAGATGTTGCCACTGCTGTCTTCCACCGCCACCATGATGCTGTTGGCGCCACCAAACTGCTTCTGATGCTTCAGATAGGTCTGCATATAGCTATGATTGAGCGGAATGTTCTTAACGAACGCGGCATCCATCTTCAGATGGCTGGCCTGGAAACCGAGAAACAATGTTGCCAGCAAGAAGGCGAATATCACATAGGCCCGTTGCCGAAACAGGAAGGATTCTAATCCATTAACTAATTTATCTAACATGCCTGGGCCTTATTATTTTTGTTGTAATGCAACTAAGCCTTTGGTACCGGCAATCCACAGTGTACCCGTCCTATCCTGACCGATAGCCACCAGGTTTTCCCCCTGACGCTGCGTTACCATAGTCACGCTATCATCGCTGGCCACGTCGATCACCACGCCGCCGTTACCGACCAACCTGACCTTGTCGTCACTCAGCACCACTCCGCCGTTGAGGGTCGATTTTGTGGTCAGCTCAATCTCTTGCCACTGCTCGAGATCCCCTTCGCTCTTAAACAGGTGACCGCGAAGCCCGAGCACATAGATCCCCTGTTTAGCCACTAAGATGTTAAACAGCGAGCCCTCGTAGGGGAACTCGATGCGCTGCCAGGTGAGGCCATTATCTTGTGACTGGGCCGCTAAACCGAGTTCGCCCACCATCAAGAGGCGGTCATCGGCCAGGCGCACCACGCGATTAAAGTGAGGCAGTAAGGTGCTGCGCTCTTTCAAGTAAAGGCTTTCATCTTCAGCCTTTAACTCATCCAGATACGCCTGATCTTCTTCATACAAAAGTTCGGTGTGAAACTCTTGCTGCCACTGCTTACCGCCATCCTGGGTGCGATAGAAGAGACCATAGGCGCCAATGGCGATACCATGCTCGGCATCGAAGAAGAGCACATCCAAAAACGGCTTTTCAATTTCGGGAGAGCGCATCTGCTCTACCCAGCTGTTACCGCCGTCTTGGGTATGCAATATGGTGGCATCATGGCCCACTGCCCAGCCAAGCTCTGGCGTTAACAGGGTCGCCTTGGTCAGCAAGGCACGGCTGGGTGAACCCACCTGCTGCCAGCTATCGGTAAAACGGAATAGATGACCGCGATCGCCTACGGCAATCATGGTCTCGCCCTGCTTGGCGATATCCAATACCAGGGAGTGCGTCGCCAGCGGCTGAATATCGGAGCCTGTCACCTCGGTTGCCGCTTGGGCCCCGCCGAGAGTGACAAAACAGAGTGAAGATAAAGCGACAAGCCGAAGCATGCTAAACCACATACAAACTTCCTTTCGTGAAATGAGGGGCCAACAGGCCCCTCTACGCTAACTCTTTAAAGAATGAGTCCTTAATACACAAGTACCTAGGCTTAAATACTTAAATACTTAAATACTTAAATACTTAAATATAAGCCTAGGTATAAGCGCTTAACGAATACCAGCGCGTCTCAATGCCGCTGGGGTAAAGTTCGCTTCGCTCAACTTGGCATCGAAGTTATACATACGACCCTCGTTGTCCAGACCCATAGCCAGGTAACGGCGAGATTGTAGATCGTGGATCACTTCGAGTGTGGTCCAGTGAGTCGGCACTTCGTAATAGTTGATGGCGTGCGCCACGGCGACGCGATAAAGCTCATCGCGGTTGTCGTACATGTCCGCCATAGACACTTGCCAAGAATCCTCATCCAGATAGAAGACGCGGGTCTTGTAGATATGACGCATCCCTTCCTTCAGCTGAGCCTTGACCACCCACACGCGATGTTTCTCCCAGCGCACATAATCTGGGTTGATGTGGCCTGGTTTCAGGATCTGCTCATACTTGAGCTTATCTGAGTGCAGCTTGTAGTCGTTGTAAGGAATGTAGATCTCTTTCTTGCCTAGCAGTTCCCAGTTGTAACGCACTGGCGAGCCGTTGAACATATCGAAATCGTCTGTGGTGCGCAGACCATCAGACACAGTACCCGGAGTATCGAAGGCGACGTTTGGCGCCTTGCGCACGCGGCGCTGCCCTGTGTTATAGGTCCAGGCCTGACGCGGTAGCGCCTCTTGATCCATGGTCTCCTTCACCAACAGTGCGGTACCCGCCAGACGTGCCGGCTGTGTCACCACCTGCTTAAAGTAGAACAGGGTGTTCGACTCTTTTAGTTTATCCAGAGTCATCTCGGGACGAGAGTACTCGAAGCGGATCTCTTCGGCGGTTTCCACCAAGGTGTAGCTACCAGATGCTGTAGGCGCCGCCTGGCTACGGGCGGTTTCCACATCTACGCCTCGAAAACGCAGCACGTGGTTCCAGATAGCCTCGAGACCATTTTGTGGGATGGGGAAAGGCACGCCGATTGAGGCGCCAGAGATACCGTTACCATCGGCCACCAATTCTGCGCGCGAAGCGTTGGCCTTAGTCGCATCATAGACAAACTGCGGCACAGAGGCGGTGCGGCGTGTCTGATAAACATTCATCTTGAAGGTATCAGGATAGAGATCGAACAGCTTGAGTTGGCCTTCGGTCAGGTTATCCTTGTACTGCGCCTTGTTGGCATTAGTGATGGTAAATTCAATCTTATCGCCAGGGAAAGGATCTGGATGATGCATCCCCTTCTCGTAACCCGCAACAGGTTTGGTGATGCCGCCATCCCAGGCAGGGATAGAGCCATCTGCGTTACCGGCCTTTTCACCGCCGAGCGGCGTGAGTTCGGTGCCAAGCTTGGCCGCCTCGGCCTCTGATACTTTTGCAAAGGCTGTTGGCGCGGTCAATGCGACGATCACAGCTGCCGACAATAGTGTTAGTTTTTTCATTCTTATTGTCCTTGTGAATTAGATTGAATACTTGATGTTAAACGACACGTAATCGCGATCTGACATCAGATTCGTGGTGCCGACACCACCGAAGAAGGAGTTGTAGGAGAAATCTGCACCCCAACGACTCTGATAATCGAAGTTCACGCCGATAGCGACGGACTTCTTACCTTCGGTGAACAGGAACATAGGATCGGGTGTGATCCCGTCAACATCATGTGAGAAGATGATGCGCGGCGCCATGTTGACCCCGGCAAACAGGTTGTTGTATTCGGCCTTGGCCACCAGACGATAACCCCAGGCAAAATCTGTTGGGAAAGGGTTAGTCTCAGGACCATTGTGAACTGCCTCTATGATGCCAGGCATATTTGGGTTGCCGCCAGAGCGCGCAGTACCTGGGCCATTGAGACGCAGCTCATCGAAACTTGGCATATCGTGGATCCACACACCACCAACCTCGGCCAGCATCACCAGGTTATCGGTACCCAGAGTTGGACCAAATAGATGGGTAAAGGTCACCTGTGCCTGAGTCGTATCACGGCGGATATAACCCTCGGCCGCTTCACCAGAACCAATGCCTTTCACCTGAGAAATGCCATCAAACTCTGGACGCAATCCCGCATTGGCCAGCTGCTGTGGCATGGCGGCAAACAGGAGTTCCACGTCATCGATCTGTAGCGGCTCATCTTGACGGTGAGCGATCTCACCGGCCACAGAAGTATCGCCAATCAGGGTGTTGAAGCTAAAGCCATAGAGCTTGATATCTTCTGGGTATTCGATCTGTGCCTTAGAGAAGGTCTCTAGACCCAGCAGTGTCTGACGATCGACCGTACCACCAGTTGCCCCAAGGGCTGCCAGAGTCGCTAAGTCTTTACCAATCGCTTCCTGGGTAAAGTTAGCCGCGGTGCCGCTGATCAGCGGACGACGACTATGATAGTTCATGTAGTAGAAACCAAACTCGGTTTCCCCCAGCTCTGGCGCATAGTAACCTAGCTTGATACCGTACTGGCCCGAGTCGCTGGCGCTCGCCTGATCTTGCATCAGGGTCACCTTAGTCGGATAAGCCAGTGCCAATGAACCCAGTGTCGCCGCATCATATTGACCCGATGCCACCATGGCCGCCAGCTTCTGATACTCGCCGATCAAGAAGTCGAGATTAATATCAGGGTTGGCGTTGAAGCCCAGCTGCGCATTTTGCGAATAGCCGCCGTAGCCGGCGAAATCGTTAGTTGAGAAGTAAGAGCCCGGAGTCGGCACCCAAACCGGTTCCCAATCATATTGATAGAAGGCTTCAACCGAGAGCGATTCGGTTATCCCCAGTGACGCCCAGATCATCCCCTGAGGTCTGAAGGCTTCTTTAAGCTCGGCGCCCGGCGCATTGAGAATGTTAAGATCGACTGGGTTGATCACACCAATACCGTGCGGGATCAGGGTGCTTTCACCCCAAGACACCACCTGGTTACCGATTCGGACGCTAAGTGGGTTGGCACCATCGTTAAGATCGAAATCGCCATAGATGAAGGCATCTAACAGGCGCACATCTTTACACTGTACTTTAGAGGCTTCGGAGTCGGCACAAGGATCATACTCTTTGCCGGTTATCGGATCGCTATAACCATAGCTACCGTTGTTGGCCTTCTGGTCGTAGAAATACATGCCACGGGCAAACAGACCGAAATTCTTATATTTGAGTGACAGTTCATGCAATCCCTTGAACACCATAGAGGTTACGTCACCCTGAGAGTAGAGCATGTTACTCAAATCACCATTACTCGAGTAGGAACCTGGCTGAGCCCAAATCTCGGCCGAAGTATATTTGGTGTTACCGAATGCGGTATAGTTTGACCAGTCAAAGCGCGGGTGATTCACCTTACCGATCTGATTATCCCAGTCTCGCTCCTCAACACGCCAACTTGCACCGGCACTGAATGTTGAATCGAACGAACCTTGAACTTCTCCCCAATCGAACGACACGGCTTGCACGCCCGTAGTCGCTCCAATACTCAACGCTGCGACGATCCCCAAAGCTAGCGCTGACTTGTTAAAGCCATTTTTAACGTTTTTCATTTTAGCTCTTCTCCGTAACCTGCTGGATTCTTTGTTATAGGAATGGTGGCCAACATCTTGTTAGCGTACAGGTAACACCATTGTTACAGCATTTAGGGGTGATGAGCAAGGCGAAAAAACAGAAAATTACCTTGAGATTTGTGCACTTAAGCTAAAGGGCTTACATAAATTCAAACACACGATTTAAATCTATTCTAACAAGTCGTACCAGATGAAAAACGCCCGTTGAAAAAGCAAGCATAAACAGGCAATTAAACTTGTGTCATCGAAAGCTAAACCTTTGATGAATCAAAATCGCCCGTTTGAAGTATATACTCTAAAAATCTTAAACTTGGGTCAGAGAAACCAGTTTACCTTCATCATCGAGTTGCAGACGAAAGTAACCCCTGATGCCTGAGGTGGTCAGAAAGGGTCTGAAGTGACGGGCGTGGATCCAGAGGGTCTTACCTGAGCTGTCTTTCACCTCAATCTTATCGATACTGCCTTGATAATAATTAAGAAACTCTTGGTAACTCACCTGCATGGGAAAGGTAAATATCATCATAATTTGCTTTCTAAAATGGGGCGAGATGCCAAGCACCTCGCCCTACTCTCTTAGACTATCTGTTTACGTTAAGTCAGCCTAACGATTCGCTAACGGCTAAGCCAATAACTAATGCAGAAACTGAGCCTGTAACTTAGTGCGAAACTAGGCCAGTAACTGAATCAGAAACTAAGCCAGTAACTATGCCAGCGCCTTAGAGACCTTCTCATAAAGGTCTTTAGACAGATCCGGCAAGGCCAATATCTCCTGCAGGGCACTACGCATCAACTGCTGGCGCTTTTCATCAAACTTCTTAAATTGGATCAGCGGCGTAATGATACGTGCAGCTACCTGAGGGTTTAAGGTATTAAGTTTAATGATAGCTTCAGTCAGGAAGCGATAACCACTGCCGTCAATGCGGTGGAACACCTCTGGGTTTGCCGCCGCGAAGGCGCCGATCAAGGAGCGTACCCTGTTGGGGTTGGCGAAGCTAAAGGCGCTGTGCTGGGTAAGCTCA
Source organism: Shewanella loihica PV-4 (assembly GCF_000016065.1). Lineage (NCBI taxonomy): Bacteria > Pseudomonadati > Pseudomonadota > Gammaproteobacteria > Alteromonadales > Shewanellaceae > Shewanella > Shewanella loihica. The sequence continues at coordinate 2,066,663 of NC_009092.1, read as the reverse complement.
CGCAGTGCGTCACAGCGATCTTCACCCGGACAGCATGCCTCCAGCGTCAGCCATTTATCCATCACCAAAGGCGTATCTGCCCACTTCTGTTGGAAGTCTTGCAGCAGACTGGCGCGCAGCTCAGACTGCTCAAGGTTGAGCGCGGCCAAAGCGCCCAGGCTATCTGTCATGTTGCCAGCCTGTTCATATTGGCGCAGGGCCAGGCCTTGATGGGCATCCGACGTTTGCAGCAATAATCCGAGGCAGGCATTCTTCAGGGCTCTCGCCCCGGCATCGTCTAACAGACTCAGCTCACGATAACGCGCAAGCAGCTCATCTTCACAGCCAGCGGCGATCTCCTCGAGCATAAACTCGCGGGCCGCAGCCAGGGCGTCGAGATCGACACAAGTCACCTGCTCTACCAGGGTATTCAGGCTTGGGAACCTAAGTACCTCTGCCAGCAATGCCTGATCTAACTGCTCATCGAGCAGTAAGCCTTTCACCCCATCGACCAGACGAGGGTCGACATACATAGCCTTCTGCGCCTTGAGGTGGGCCACATTTTGCCAAACCGCCTGGCTAAAGAGTGCGGCCGAGGCCTCCCACTTGGCCACCTCACTGCTGGCATAGCGCATCAGGTGGATAAGTTGCTCTACGTTATAGTCGAAGTTGAGTCTCACCGGCGCGGAGAAATTTTGCAGCAGTGACGGCACAGGCTGCTCGCTCATACCGTTAAACACTAACTCTTGCTCGGCTTCAGTGATGCTAAAGACCTGGCAGAGCAGCGAGCGTCCGTCGCTGCCAAGCAGCTCGAGATCGAGCGGAATGTGCAGCGGTAACTTCTCACTCTGCTCCGGCGTCGGCGGCGTATGCTGGCGCAGGCTCAGACGATATTCTTGTTTTTCGGCGTCATAGCACTCGGCTACCGAGAGCTCAGGGGTACCCGACTGGCTATACCAACGTCTGAACTGAGTCAGATCCACACCGCTGGCATCTTCCATCGCCGCGACGAAATCATCGCAGGTCACGGCCTGACCATCGTGGCGCTCAAAATAACACTTCATCCCCGCCTGGAAACCCTGTTCACCGAGCAGGGTGTGCATCATGCGGATCACCTCAGCGCCCTTGTTGTAGACGGTCACGGTATAGAAATTATTCATCTCGATCACAGATTCGGGACGAATGGCATGGGCCATTGGGCCGCTGTCTTCGGCGAACTGCTGATTCTTGATCACCTTGATGGCATGGATTCGGTTGACCGCCCGGGAGCCCACATCTGAGCTGAATTCCTGATCGCGAAACACCGTCAGGCCCTCTTTCAGACTCAGCTGGAACCAGTCGCGGCAGGTGACGCGGTTGCCAGTCCAGTTATGGAAATACTCGTGGCCCACTACAGACTCGATGCCGTGATAATCTTCATCGGTCGCCGAGTCTTTATCTGCCAACACATATTTAGTGTTGAACACGTTTAGACCCTTGTTCTCCATGGCGCCCATGTTGAAGAAATCCACCGCGACTATCATGTAGATATCGAGATCATACTCAAGGTCGAAGCGGCTCTCATCCCAGGCCATCGACTTCTTCAGCGATGCCATGGCGTGGTGTGCCTTGTGCAGGTTGCCCTTGTCGACGAAGACCTGCAACGCGACCTCGCGGCCGCTTTTAGTGGTAAAGCTATCGTCCAGCAGATCGAAATCACCCGCGACTAAGGCAAACAGGTACGCAGGTTTCGGGAAAGGGTCTTCCCAGCAGACGAAGTGACGTCCGCCGTCAAGTTCGCCTGTATCGACACGGTTACCATTGCTCAGAAGGTAAGGAAACGCCGCCTTGTCGGCTTCGATGCGCACCTTGTAAATCGCCAGCACATCGGGGCGATCGAGGAAATAGGTGATGCGTCTAAACCCTTCTGCCTCACACTGAGTGCAGTAGGCGCCATCTGACATGTATAGGCCTTCCAGCGCCAGGTTAGCCTCGGGATCCAGCTTAGTCACTATGGTGAGTTCAAAGTCGGCTAAGTCGGTTTCGATACTCAGCTGCCCCTCGGTGACGCGATAATCATGAAGCTTACCATCGACCAGCAGCTGGCTAACGCTTAAGCCTTCACCGTCCAGTTCAAGGGTGTGTGCAGCATCGTTTAGACGCTTTACCTGGCTGACCGCGGTCACCTGAGTATTGGCACCATCGAGCACAAAGGAGAGGTCCACCTGAGTAATAGTGAAATCCGGTGCGCGATAGTCTTTTAAATATTTGGCCTTAACCTGTGCCATTAAGATTCCCTCATCTGAAAAGATTATAAAAAAACGCGCCAATAGCGCGTTTTTAATAAATTTGGCTCAATATTATTTCGCCTGGTTTTTAGCCACTCTTTCCATATCCACTAGATCCAGTGTGATATAGACTGTCTCGTCGAGAAATGCATCCGGCGCCTTCACATCTTCTTCGGCGTCATCCAGAGACTTAAGTGCTTCGAGTCCATCCACTGCACGGCGTTCGTTGAGACGCGCAAGTTGCTTCTCATCGTTGGCTTCACGCTCGGCCACACGCTCTTTTTCGACCAAAGAGACGCTGGTTTCTTTGTGACTCTTCTTGAACTCGGCAATATCTTGATCGATATAGCCAAATTCAACGTCTTTCTTGATACGTTGCTGGTGACGCGAATCGAGATTAGTCACTAGCTCTGGAGTGATATCCCCAAGCGTACCGTACTGAGCCACTGGCACTTTATCCCAAGGCAGTGCGTTGGCTTCCTCGGCTTCGCCGTATTCACCCGGCTCTAGGGCACTTGGGAATGGAATGTCCGGCGTCACGCCCTTAAGCTGGGTGCTACCGCCATTGATGCGGTAGAACTTGGCGATGGTGTATTGCACATGGCCGATAGGCTTGTCGTACATATCATAGATACGGCCCAGGCTCTTATGCTGCTGCACTGTGCCCTTACCAAAGGTCGACTCACCCACGATAAGTGCGCGATCATAGTCTTGCAGTGCGGCGGCGAAGATCTCAGATGCCGAGGCACTGTAACGATCCACCATCACGGTGAGCGGTCCAGAATAGGTCACACGGCCGTCGTTGTCGCGGTTTTGCGACACCTTACCGTTAGCATCGCGGATCTGCACCACAGGGCCCTGCTCGATAAACAGTCCGGTAAGCAGTGTCGCTTCGGTTAATGCGCCGCCACCATTACCTCTAAGGTCGATAACCACACCTTCAACCTTGGCGTCTTTGAGCTTCACCAACTCTTTGGTGACATCCTGAGACAGGTTCATATAGAAACCAGGGATCTTAATCACCCCAACCTTGCGGCCGGCATAATCACCGGTTTCCGGCTCGATCACCTCAGAGGTCGCGGCGCGATCTTCTAGGCGGATCTTGTCACGCACTATGGTCACGTCGATCGGTTTGGCAGAAGAGCCGCCCTTCTTAGGCAGGATCTGCAGCACAACCTTACTGCCCTTAGGCCCCTTGATCAGCTCGACCACGTCATCTAGTCGCCAGCCGATCACATCGACAATCTCTTTACCTTCCTGGCCGACACCCACGATGCGATCTTCCGGTGCCAGCTTTTCGCTGTTGGCCGCAGGGCCGCCAGCAACCAGGCTCTTGATCACTGTGTAGTCATCATCCATCTGCAACACGGCGCCTATCCCCTCAAGGCTCAGGTTCATCTCCATCTGGAAACGCTCCGCGTTGCGCGGCGACAGGTAGCTGGTGTGTGGCTCGACGCTGCGAGAGAAGGCGTTCATCACACCCTGGAAGACATCTTCACTCTTGGTCTGGCTCAAACGCTTGATGGCATTGTTGTAACGCTTATCGAGCACCTTAACAATTTCATCCCAGTTCTTACCGGTCAGCTTGAGGTTTAACGCATCGTACTTGACCCGTTGACGCCACAGCTCGTTGAGCTCGGCTTCATCTTTTGGCCAGGCCGCATCGTCTCTATCGTATTGATAGCTGTCGCCGGGGACATTGAAGTCCATCTCCTTGTCGAGCAGGGATAAGGCGTAGGCAAAACGGTCATAGCGGCGCTGCTGCACCAGATCGAACATCTTGTAGGCGGCAGTGAGATCGCCACTCTTCAACATGTCGTCGAATTGGGTCGCATAGGGCTTGAAACTGTCGATATCACTCTGAAGCAAGACATTGCGGCGATAATCGAGCTGCTTAAGATAGCGGTCGAACACCTGCTCTGAGAAGGCGTCGTCCAGATCGAATCTATGATAATGGGCGCGAGTGAACAGACCCGTCACTCGCTTACTCGCTACTTTATGTTGCGGCTCTTGCGTTAGAGAGGGCAACTCGCTAGATGGAATACTGGGCGTCAGCGCCCATGCCGAGAATCCTACAAAGATGCTGGCAATGGATGCTGCCAGAGTGAGTTTTCGCATCAACAAGTTACTCCTTTTAAACGATGAACAGTTATAACAGGATATGCTCTACAGGTACTTTTACCGTTAATCCTGAATCTAACTGCACTTGAACATCTTCTTTCTTGATGTCCAGGACAACACCTGCAACAGGCGATTTACCTAGTTTGACACTCACGCGTTGATTTGGTTTCAACTCAGTCAGTGTTGCCGGGCTTAAATCCTTTGCCTCAACCTGTGGCTTAGCCGCTTTAGACGCTGGTTTGCTACTACGCTTAGGCAGTGGCTTCTTGAAGGCTTTCTTCTCAGGCTTAGGACCAGACTTGTCTGTCTTCTCTGCTGCCGCTTTCGCCGCACGCTTTGCCTTAGCCTTCTCTTGGCTCTCCTTCAGTGTAGCCTGTGCATGGTCGATATGCTCTTGTTCCAGTTCGCCACACTCGTTGCCGTCGAGATCGACACGCTGTGCCCCAGCCTTAACCCCTTTCAGGTAACGCCAGCTACTGGTGTAACGGCGTAAGGCGATTCTTAATTGCGTTTTACTGACTTTAGAATCATCAGCTAACCTTTCAGCCAAGTCTTGAAACAATCCTATTTTTAGAGGCTTAGTTTCACCTTCAGCGATAAAGCATAAAGGAAATGTTTCATATAAATACGCAAGAATTGCGTTGGTGTCGGTCAACTTTTCTGTTGATTCCATCATTACTTCCACAGTTTAAAAGGGACTATCACCTCGCCGGGTTAACGTCGGCACTGGCGTGTCGTTCATATTGGTTAGACATCGGGTCGCTTATTTGCCCCAAGGCGGCGACCACACAATCCAACATACCTTATCAATTACAGTCAATAAACGCCATGTATTCATTTCAACTAATGAAAAATGTCACGGCGTGTTTTTGAATTCATCAAGCGGCCTATTATAAGGGCGCGCCAGACGAAAGCGACCATCAATTGTGCAAAATTGGTTGTAGTTTAAGCAAATAAAGCCTTTTCCAGACTTTTTACGCAGGACTCTAGCCCCAATTGATCCGCCTCGTCGAAACGAGAGAATGAGGGACTATCGATATCGAGCACGCCGATCACCTGACCGTCGCGCCGCAGCGGGATCACAATTTCCGAGTTACTGGCGGCATCGCAGGCGATATGGCCGTCGAAGGCATGGACATCGGCAATGCGCTGAGTGGTGTTGCTCTGGGCCGCGGTGCCGCAAACCCCTTTACCCATAGGGATACGGGTACAGGCCACTTTCCCTTGGAAGGGGCCCAGAACCAGTTGTTCACCTTGCAGCATATAGAAGCCAACCCAGTTAATATCATCCAGATGCTCGTTAAGCAGCGCCGAGAAGTTCGCCATCGCAGTAACGAGATTATCTTCGCCGCTAAACAGGGCTTCAACTTGACGGGTAAGCGTCGTATAACAAGGTGTACTCATACAAATTTCCTAACAATTTATGTTTTCGTTTCAGCTTTTGATTCTGCTTTTTTGGCAGGTTTCTTAGCCGGTGCTGCCTTAGTCACTGCGCCACCTTTTAAGAGTCCCATGAGCTGATCTTTATGTTCTGCCATGTAGAAACAGAGTTGTTCCAATGCATTTTCATCTAAGCCTAAATCAACTTGCTCGATAAAAGGAAGAAGATTATCCGCGATATCGAGCATCTTATCGTAGGCATCCGCCTCCTTCTTAGATGTGAATGTCATCTTCTCCACCCCTTCTCTGACTACGACAAATTTCGTTATAACTGCCATATCCGCCCTCACACTGTTTTTATATACAGTTGTAGAATCTCATAAATACAACTTCTTATGCAAGTCTCAAACTTTATCTGTTAGAATCTGCGCAACTATAAGCTCCGGAATTGGGAGCCACCTTATTAGGTATTTCAATAGATTGACTATAGTAATATCTTATAGGCAATAGATTACTGGTCTATATCAAGAAATTTGCACTCTTGCTATGACCTTAGATGACAGGAAGCGCCCCAGAACAGATATGAAAACAGAGGTGTTAGATAAGAGTATCGTTCTCTGCCGTGCTTGCGATCTGGTCGTGAGAAAACGCGCTTTGCCAACGGGTGTGCGGGCCCTCTGCCCTCGCTGCCACACCAACCTCTATGATACCCCTTACTGCTCGCTCAATGGCATGTTGGCCCTGTGTATCACGGCGCTGGTGCTCTATTTCCCTGCTAACTTTTTCCCTGTGCTTGAGATGCACTTTCTGGGCAGTATTCGTACCACCACCATAGCCGGCGGCGCCATGGCCGTTGCCTCACAGGGTTATTGGGTGGTGGGCATCGCCGTATTAGTGGCGGCGGTGATCGCTCCCGGCTTGCTTATTCTGTCGATTCTGACTCAGGTGCTGATCGTCAAGTACCGACTCAAGGTGCCCTTCTTTCGCAACATCTATAAGAAGCTACTGAAACAGCACAGCTTATTGGCCCAGCTCTCCATGCTGGAGATCTATATGATCAGCATCTTCGTCTCGGTATTTCAGCTCTCCGATTACACCGACCTCTACTTTGGCATCGGCACCTTCTGTTTCACCATGCTGTTTATCATGGTGATCTTCATGCAGCGTGAATATGACATAGAACATATGTGGGGCGTACTGGATGAGTAAGCTCAGCAAGCCTCCTCAAGGCGAATCATTGGGGCTGACCAACTGCCCTACCTGCAAGTTTCTGTGCCATCTCGAGCAGGGTAACTGCCCGCGCTGCGGACAAGCGGTGCAGAGCCGGGATCGCACCAGCGTACAGAAGAGCTGGGCGCTACTGATCACCGCCGCCATCTTGCTGTTTCCGGCAAACCTCTACCCCATCACTATCATGACCAGTCAAGGGCAGGTTCGCCAGGACACCATCTTCAGCGGCATCAACCATCTGGTGCACCTAGACCTATTACCTATTGCCATTATTCTGTTTACCGCCAGTATCTTAGTGCCTATGTTGAAGATTTTTGGGCTGGCGCTCTATCTGACGGCGATCAGCTATCGCCTGCCGATCTCGAAAAAGACACTCATGGCTGGCTTTCATATCATCGAATGGATAGGCCGCTGGTCAATGCTAGATCTGTTTGTGATCTCCATTACCGCGGCGCTCATAAACATGGGACAGATTTGGGATGCCAAACCTGCACCGGCGGCCACCGCCTTCGCCTTGGTGATCCTGCTGACACAGCTGGCGGCAAAAGTATTAGACACGCGTTTACTCTGGGACCGATTGGAATCGAAAGATGACACAAATTGAAACACCAAAAGTCGTTAAGAAAAAACTCTTCTCTCCCATCTGGCTACTTCCCCTGATCGCCCTGGCACTCGGTGCCTGGCTGGGCATCAAGAGTATTCGCGAATCCGGCGTCGAGGTGCGCATTCATTTCCCCAGCGCCACGGGGATCGACGTGGGTAAGACGCTGGTCAGATACCAGGGCCTCACCGTGGGTAAGGTGGTTGATATCAGTATCGACGACCAGCTTCAGGGCGTATACGTAGATCTGCTGATGGACTACCGCTCGACGCCCTTCCTACGCGATGAGACCAAGTTTTGGCTGGTGACACCTAAGGCTTCGATCACCGGCGTCGAGGGACTGGACGCCCTCTTCTCGGGCAACTATATTGCCATTCAGCCAGGCGAAGGGGACTACAAGAACGAATTTACCGCCGAAGATCAGGCCCCGCCCGTGGCGCCGGGCTCAGACGGCTTGATGATAGAGCTCACCAGCGCATCCCTCGGCTCATTAGATGTGGGCTCTCAGGTGTTTTACCGTCAGATCCCGGTCGGCAAAATCGTCAGCTACCGCCTGGTGAACGACGACAGCATCCTCTTCAATGCCTACATAGAGAAGAAATATTCCCATCTGGTGAAACAAGACTCGCGCTTCTGGAACGTCTCGGGCCTGGCGCTGGACGCCTCGCTCTCAGGCATCAAGGTCAAGACTGAGAGCCTGTCGGCCATCCTCGCCGGCGGTGTTAGCTTCTCATCCCAGGGCAGCAGCGAACAAGCCAGCGTCAATCAGACCTTCACCATCTTCGAAGATAAGGAACATGCCCTCGGTGGCATCACCTTTAGCCTAACGGCCAACGATGCCGATAGCCTGAGCACGGGTGCCGACATCGTCTATCGCGGCATCAGTATCGGCCAGATCACCCAGACTCACCTGACTGAAGCGGGCGTTAGCTTCGATGCCAGCATCGCCACCCAATATGCCGAGCTGTTAGGCAAAGACAGCCAATTCTGGCTCGAAGGCGCGGATCTTTCCCTCAGTGGCATCAAGCATGCCAGCCGATTGGTAACCGGCAATGTCGTCGCCTTCCTACCCGGCAGCGGCGAGCACCAGACCAGCTATCCGCTGCTGGCTAAGGCGCCACAACACTCACAAACGCCGCTCATGCTCAGCCTAAGCGCCGAAGAGAATCCGGGGATCAGCGCCGGCGCCGAGGTGCGCTTTAAGCAGCTGCCCATAGGTCAGGTAGATAGCGTCGAGTTTAAGCCTGACTATTCGGGTCTTGCCTACCGCATCCAGATCTGGCCAGAGTTTGCCAAGCTTATCCATCAGGGGAGCTACTTCGTTGCCGAATCAGCCCTGGCCATCGATGCGTCGCTTGACGGCGTGAGCGTAAACACCAGGGATCTGACCACACTCACCAAGGGCGCCATCAGTCTGGTGCAGGGTCGCAGCAAGAGGACCGCTAATCCTAGCCAATCGCTGCCGCTGTTTGCCAACACCAAGCAGGCCGAAGGCGATCTCGCCAAGCAGAATCGTCTCAAGATAGTGCTTAGCAGCCCAGATGGTGCCGGTCTCGCCGCCCACTCCCCCATCTACTATAAGAAGATGCAGATTGGCGAGGTGCAGGGAGTCAACTGGCGCGCCAGCAGCGAAGACTTTGCTATCGAGCTGGGTATCGACAAGCAGTTCGCCTCTCTGGTTAAGCCAAGCACCATCTTCTGGCGTAACGGCGCGCTGAGCGTCGATGCCAGCCTCAATGGCGTCAAGGTAGACGTGGCGCCACTGGAAGGCGCATTAAAGGGCAGCGTCTCCCTTGGACTGCTGGAACAAGATGATATCGGCAATCAGAGCCACCTTTATGGCTCAGAGACCTTGGCCCGCGCCAAGGCAACTCCCATTAGCATAGAGTTCGATGCCAGCACCCGCCTGAGCAGTCACGCACCTATCCGCTATCAGGGGCACCAAATTGGCGAAGTGGAGCGGGTCAAGCTGTCGCAGGACTTACGCAGCGTCAACGTGGATGCCTACCTCTATGGCGACTATGCCGTGCCATTCCTGGCCGACGACGCCCAATATTTTATCGTCGATGCCAACATCTCGCTTTCCGGCGTCACCGCCGCCGAAACCCTGATAACCGGCCCCTATGTGTCTGTGCTACCGGGCCAGAGTGGCAATCAGGTGCATGACTTTATGGGCAGCGTCGAATCGCCCACCCTGCTGAATCAAGATGCCCTCACCTTCACCCTGGTGGATGACAACCTGGGCTCGGTCAAGATAGGCACGCCTATCATCTTCCGCGGCATTAAGATTGGCGAAGTCAAACAGGTGCAACTCTCGACCACGGGCACTCAGGTAGAGATAACGGCGCAGATTGCCAAGGGCTATAGCCACCTGGTCAACCAGAGCAGTCAGTTCTGGGATCTCTCCGGCATCAAGGTCGATGTCGGCCTCTTCTCCGGCGCGCAGATAGAAACCGGCTCCCTTGAGACCATTATCGCCGGTGGTATTGGCGTGGCGACTCAATCCCCCACCACAGCCAATAACCGTATCGGCCAGGATCAGGTCTTTAGTCTGCAGAGCAAACTGGATCCTAATTGGCTAAAATGGGCGCCAAATCAACAAAGTCTTAATTAAGGCTCTCTAGTATAGAAAGGCAGGGCGTCACTTTGGTGGCTATGCTTTAATTAGCGACCGCTTAAGGGGCGTCATCTGCCAACGACAAGACATTGCACCACTTAGCGCCCCTTGATCTACTTGGCGCCAACGAGACCACGTTTTTCTGGAGTCGATATGAGCAAAGATTTGCTGCGCGAAGCCGCAATCAATCTCAAGAGAGCCGTCCCCTTGATGTTAAAGCATCAGATCCCGACGACCCCCACCAACTATGCCCTCTGGTACGCCTACGTAGGTCAGCAAAATCCAGAACTCATCACCAAGATGGACAGAATAGTCAATGAGTACAACACCTGTCCGCCGGTCACCGCCGAGCTGCTCTACCGCGAACATATTGCCGATCCCAGCGAGGTCAATGTGCTTAACATGCGCCAGAATCTCGAGGCCATGACCATAGAGCTGTCGCAATCGATCAAGGATACCAATCAGGACGCCACCGTCTTTCAACAGCGGGTGGACAGTAACTTCAATCGCCTCAATCGCATCGAGGAGGAGGGGCTGAGCCTGGAGAAGGTATTGGGGCTGGTGCGGGATCTGGTGAAGGAGTCAGACGATATTCGTCAGAGTACCGAATATTTTACTGGCCGTCTCGACAAGGCCCAGGAAGAGATAGCCGCGCTGAGAGAGGCGCTGAAACGCTCAGAGCAAGACGTCTATCATGACGCCCTCACAGGTGCCCTCAACCGACGCGCCTTCGACCAAGATCTCAAGGGGCTGCTGGCTCAATCTCCCGAAGGTACCTGCCTAATCTTGGCCGATGTGGATCATTTCAAGAGTTTTAACGACACCTATGGCCACCATCTCGGCGACAATGTGTTAAAGGCAGTAGCCAAACGCCTCAACGAATCTTGCCGCGACGGGGTCAAGCTCTACCGCTATGGCGGCGAAGAGTTTGCCTTAATCGTGCCAAACAGCCACCAACGCAAGGCGCGCCATCTGGCCGACGCCATGCGCCGCACACTTGAAAAGATCTCCCTCAAGGACAGACGCAAGAATCAGACGATCGATAAGATCAGCGCCTCGTTTGGGGTGAGCGAGTGGCAGGCGAAAGACACCTTCGAGTCACTCATCGAGCGCACAGACGGCTTTCTCTACGATGCCAAACGCCTGGGCCGAAATCGGGTGATGCCGCTCTGATCCCTATTCGATGAGCACTGATCCCTAATCTATGAGCGCAAATCGCGAATCTGTGAGCGCTAAAGGCTAATCTATGTACGTTAGTCGCTAAGATTGAAGTCGCCCCGATTGCTGACGTAACTGAGGAGACTGATATCCCTGAGGCGACTGATATCCCTGGGGCGACTGATATCCCTGTGGCGACTGAGGTACATTAGATAGCTCAGTTTCCTCAGAGATAGTCGGCGTATCGGGCGATGTGGGCAGACGCGTCGCTACTGCCTCCTCACCCCCATGCTCTCCCTCACTAAGCATGGGCTCGGCGATCACCACGAAGCGCTGACGACTCTGGCCGCCCAGGCTGTCGAAGGGATAACAGGTGACTAAGGTCAGACGCAGCGCATCTTCTTGGGCCAGCAGCGCCGTGTCTTGCTCATCCACCACCTTAGTGCCCAGCACCCGATAACTTATGGTCTCGGCCGAGGCATCCTGCAAAGTGATCACCTGACCCGGATAGATCCCCTCGAGCCTAGCGAAATGAGTGTCCCTGTGACCGGCGATAACCGTGTTGCCCCAATGATTGATCTGATTATCCGCCAGGATGGCGGCGGGTCCGAAGGCCAGATTGCGCCCGGAGGCGCCCGCCAGCACATACAGCGGCGCGCCGCGGCGCCTCCCCTGCTCGTCTGCAAAGTGCAGCTTGGCGATCGGATAGGTATCGGCCCAGCTCCAGGGCTTATGGGCTTTACGATCCGCTAAGGTTCTGTCCCATGCCCGCTCGATCAGGAACTGGGCAAAATGTGCCTTGGCTTGCATATAGCCTCCTTTAAAGATCAGTGTCATTGCCGCCATCAAGGCGGTCAGAAACAAAACATGCCTGAGTCCCAGGCGTCTGCGACGATTCATCATCAGGCCTCCAAGCGTCTGCGCCAAAGCCCGCGCAGACAAGGCAGATAACTCACCCAATAGGCGCCGATCAGCAGCAGCATCATGGCGCCCAGTGCCAAGTAGAGACGACTCTCGGTGGCGGTCTGCGGCCACTGATTTTGCATCGGCATAGGTGCCGGTTTAAACAGTTCCATGGCATCCATAGCCTCGGGGCGTGATGGCGTTCTATCCACAGCCACCAGGCTGGTATAGGGGCTGACCAGGTGATAATCCATCGCCAATCGGGTCACGCTCTCTTTTATCGCCGCCTGATTCTTGGCGTTTTTACTTAGCTGCAGGCTCGCTATCTGATTTCGCGCCCAAATAAGATCTATCCCCCTGGGCTTATCGCCCCCCGTCAAGGCCAGGCGACGTTGCCAGTTCTTGCCATCGAGATCGCCCGAAATGATCAGGGCATCGCTGCGCGATCTCTGTGCGGGCGTGAGTCTCAGTGCCACCATGATCGGCTCATGGGCATAGAGATCGCCTATCTGCACCGGCCAGTAATCGGGAATCGAGCCATCATCTAAGGTCAGGGTTACATCGCTGATCTGCGGCGATTCAATCTTCTCCAACAGCTCACCTATCTTGGCATCCACCTCGCTTATCTTGCCCACATAGGTGTAAGTGCCCCGTCCCGCCCTGGCCGCGCGCTCCATAAAGTAGCCGTTAGGCGCAGCACCTATGCCCACGGTAAACAGCCGCTGGCGGCCGATATTGGCGGCGATCAGCGCAAACAGTGAGGCCTCGTTGCCCACGGCGCCGTCTGTGATAAATACCACCTGCTTCAAACGCTCAGGTTTTACGGCCGATGAGATGGACGACACGCCAGATTCTGGCTGACTCAAGGCCCGCAGCAGCGCCGGGGCCATCTCTGTGCCGCCATCGGCCTCCAGGCTCTGCACGAACAGATTGGCCTTGCCCAAATTGGCCGCAGTGGCTGACAAGGCCACCGGTGACAGGCTGCGCACGCTGCTGTCAAAGGCGATCACATTGAAGGTATCCTGGCTGCCAAGACCGGCTAAGGCGTTTAAGATGGCCGACTTGGCCTGGGCGATCGAATCTCCCGTCATTGAGCCCGAGGTGTCTATCACCAGTGTAAGCTCTCTTGGCAGGCGCACCCTCGCCTTGTCCTGGGGAGGCATCAGCATCACCAGGGCGTAGCTGTCCTTCGCCTCTTTATCACTCGCTTGCGCCTCGGCTGGGTGATTCGCTTCGCTCACCACCTGATCATTGTGAGCCTGTGAAGATGCAAGAGATTCTTCATTCTTGAATTCATGAGTCTTGAACTCATGTGTCTTGCCTAGCTGAGCAAACATCACGGCGCTTGGCTGCTCGGCAAGCAGCGGGCGCCATTTAAGCAGAAAGTCGCGATCGGGTCGCAGGTTGGCTGTGAGATTGAGCCCTATCTTAGTGCCGCCAAGCTGGGTCTGGCGCATCTGATGATAGGGGGTCTCCAGTCGGCTGATGGCCATGCCAGCATCCAGTACCACATCCAGATAGAGCTTCTGCTCGTCACTCTGCGTGCTCTCATTCAGGACGTTAAGTCCTTGTATATCGTTAACTGATGCTTGTTCTAAGTCTGGAACCTGCCCCTTGGGAAAATATCTCGGGGTGATAGCCGTTGGAAAGCGCAGGCTGAACTCGCCATCTTGATAACGCACCTGCTGCTGATAGGCGATCTCCACCACCAGTGCCTCGCCCGGGCCCAGGTTCGCCACCTCTGAGGTGAAGATGTTGGGTCTTTGCTGACTCACCAGGCTGGCCTTCTTGCCGCTGGCCTTGGCCTGTTCGAAGGTTTGCCTCGCCACAGCCTTAGGTTGGATCTCACCGATTATCACCCGCTGGCCGATATGCAGCTTGAGGCTGTCTACCGCCGCATCATGAGGCAGCGGAAATTGATAGCGGCCATTGAGCCAATGCTCGCTGTCGTTCACAAACACCTGCTTTACCGACACCCGGTTGATCCAACCAGAGATGTTCATCTGCACCTGGGTATCCACGGCAAGCGCCGTAGCAGGCAACTCGCTAGTTAGCTGAACGCCATCTAAGCGATACTCGAGCACACCCTGGCCTAAGGTGGGCTCATCGGCGGCGGGCAGATCGAAATGGTGCAGCTGCTCACCATATTTGGCAGCCGTCACATTGACGCCGGCCGGTTGACCCATGCGCCCGAAGGCCGGCGTCGTCGAGCCAATTGCGCTGACGCTGAACACCAAGGCGGCGATCACCAGACGCTGGCGAGAAAAAAGCGCCCCCCTCGGGGGGCAAAGGTCGGTCTGGTTCATCCTGAGACGCGGGCGTGGCAACATCTTACTTCTCCTTTTACGCGTTGCTTTATGGTGCGGGATCTAGTTAGATGCCAGGGCGGTATCGCCAGGCAGCAACTTGATGGTGACGCGGCGATCAAAGAAGTCATTTTCGAAGCTCTGCTCATCCTTCACCGGCGCGCTGGCACCATAGGCCTTGGCATCGAGCCTGGCCTCATCCACGCCTTTAGATACCAGGTAACTTCTCACCTCGGCCACGCGCTGCTCTGACAGGGCCTGGTTGTAACTGCTGTCACCGCGGCGATCGGCGTAACCGGTGAGATCTAATTTCAGCTGCGGCGAGATCGCCATGGCATCGGCCACCTCGTTGAGCTGGCTCTGAAAGTGCGGCTCGACGGTAGATGAGCCCGTCTTAAACTGGACGTTGAGCCCCAGGGCCAGCTCTTCCAAACGGGTGCCCTGATGCTGTCTAAGCTGTGCCAGTTCCACCTTGGCCTCTTGATACTCCTGCTGCACCGTCAGCAGCGCCTCATTTTGCTGCTTGAGCGCCATCATGCGGCTCTCCTGCTCAGCTAACGTGGCCTGCTGCTGTTTGATCTCGCTGTCGTTGGCCACCGTCTGGCCTATCATGCCGCCGGTGAAGGCGCCGATAATGGCCCCCACAGGACCCGCAACCACGGCGCCCAGCACTATTCCAGAGCCCACACCGATAAGCGCCTCTTCATCGGCCGAGCTGTTGTTTGTACTTTGAGTCGCTTGAGTTGCGGGGGCAGCGAAAGCCATTGAGCTGCCAAATAACGAAACACTGATAAATGCGGCAATGATCTGCTTCTTCATGGGAAAATCCTCAAGTTGACATGGATTGGTGAATAAGAACCCTGTGGTTCCTGTCGATGAGGTCATTAAACCTGAGTGAAATGGCAAGTCCGGGGTGCAAAAATGACGATGCGCAGACCAAATGTGGCAAGAAAATGGCTTTTACCCCGGGCCACTTTTCTCCCGGGTATTTTGCTGTATAGTCACACTCCAGAAACCCTAAGCTGTAATGGATGGATCATGAAGCGTATTGCAATAGTGGAAGATGAGGCGGCTATCCGCGAAAACTACAAAGAGGTGCTGCAGCAGCAAGGCTACTTTGTGCAGGCGTACGCCAACCGCCCCAGCGCCATGGAGGCCTTCAACACGCGTCTGCCTGACTTAGCGATCATCGACATCGGCCTAGAAGATGAGATAGATGGCGGCTTTACCCTGTGCCAGTCACTCAGAGCCATGTCGAACACCCTGCCTATCATCTTTCTGACCGCCAGAGACAGTGACTTCGACACCGTCTGCGGCTTGAGACTGGGCGCCGACGACTATCTGAGCAAAGATGTCAGCTTCCCCCATCTGATCGCTCGCCTCGCCGCGCTATTTCGACGCTCGGACATCCAAAATGGCGCCAATCCTCAAGATGGCATGATAGAGCACGGCAACCTGACCATAGATGTCAATCGTATCCAGGTCTACTGGAAACAGCAGCCTATTGAGCTGACGGTCACCGAATTTTGGATGGTACACGCCCTGGCCAAACGCCCAGGCCATGTGCGTAGCCGTCAGGCGCTGATGCAGGACGCCAAGATCTATGTGGATGACAGCACCATCACCTCCCACGTGAAGCGGATCCGTAAGAAATTTATCAGCCAAGACCCAG
The DNA here is from genome assembly GCF_000016065.1 of Shewanella loihica PV-4. Classification (NCBI taxonomy): domain Bacteria; kingdom Pseudomonadati; phylum Pseudomonadota; class Gammaproteobacteria; order Alteromonadales; family Shewanellaceae; genus Shewanella; species Shewanella loihica. Next base: position 2,050,429 of record NC_009092.1, on the reverse strand, counting down.
AATTCGATTGTATCGATACCGTCTACGGCATGGGCTATCGCTGGGATACCCAAGACTAAGCATGTTTAATCTGCCCATCGGCCTGCGCACTAAGGTCGCCGTACTCTCCCTGTTCCTGCTCTGCCTGCCTTGGCTTGGCTATCAATATGTGTGGGAGATGGAGAAATACCTGCGCCACGGCCAGGAAAAGACACTGGAAGGCACCACCCAGGCCTTGGCCACCGCCCTGCATGAACGACCCAAGCTGTTCGACAAGCAGGCGAGCTTCTTGTCACAGGTAAAAAAGGGGCGGGATCTCTACGCCTATCCCTTGACCGGCCCTATCCATCTGGATGGCAAGCTGGGCGAATGGGCCTCAAACCGTCACCGCGCGGTGACCTATGGCGCCGATCACCAGCTGTTTAAGGCCGATGACGGCAAGCCACTCAATATCAGTTTCACCCATATGGTGGGCAAGTATGCCGGCTACCTCTATGGCTATTTCGAGGTGACAGATCCTAAGGTGATCTACCGCGGCACCAACAGCCTGCGCATCGACAACAACGATCACCTGGCCATCGCTACCCTAGCGCCCGACGGCCAGTTTCGCCGTTATATCGTCGCCACCATACGCGACGGCTGGATCAGCGCCTTCGAGCTACCTGCCGATCCCCGTAAGTCCCAGCCTGTCACCCCTGAGGTGCGCATCCAAGGCAAATGGCTGAAGACAGAGAAAGGCTACAATATCGAACTGAGGATGCCGCTGGAGATGGTGGGTAGCAAGCTGGGCTTTGCCATCGTCGATGTTAACGACAGAAAGGCGCGTAACGTCGAGGCGATCGTCGGCACCTCGGCTACGGATGATGTTACCAAGCTGGGGACTGTACTGGTGCCTTCGCCGGAGATTGAGAGCATCATCAAGGGGATGAGCCACAACAGCTCACGGATCTGGGTGGTGGATCGCCACGGCCGGGTACTGGCAAAATCCGGCGATATCTACAGCAGCACCAATGTATGGGCGCAGACGGCAACCGAGCAGACACCAGACACCTTCTGGGGCCGCTTCAAGCAGCAGTTCCTGCACCCGCTCTACTATCGCATTTTGACTACGCCACCGAAGCACTTTGTCGACTCGTTGAAAGACTCTACCGTGCTGGAGGGCAGCCATATCCGCAAGGCCCTGGCCGGTCAGTTTGGCTCCACCTGGCGCCTCAGCCCAGATGGCAAGGCGGTGATCCTGGCCGCCGCCAGCCCCATCTGGATCGACGATACCGTGATGGGCGTGGTGATCGCCGAGGAGACCACCCACGGCATTCGCACCCTGCGCAACAAGGCGCTGGAGAAACTGTTTAACGTGATCCTGACCGTGATGAGCATGGGCACACTAGCGCTCTTCTTCTTCGCCTCCAGCATCTCCAGCCGTATCCGTAAGCTGAGGGACGATGCCGAGCAGGCGATCGACAGCCAGGGGCGGATCAGAAAGGCGATTGTCGGCTCTAAGGTGCGCGACGAAATAGGCGATCTCAGCCGCAGTTTCGCCAGCATAGTCGGCCGACTGAGCCAATATACCCACTATCTGGAGAACATGTCGTCGCGCCTTGGACATGAGCTGCGCACGCCGGTTGCCGTGGTGCGCTCGTCACTCGAGCACCTCAACAGCCAGGATCTGCCGCCGCAACATCAGAAGTATGTAGACCGCGCCCACGAAGGGGTGAGCCGCCTCAACATGATCCTCAACAACATGAGCGAGGCCACCCGTCTCGAAGAGGCGCTAACCGACGCCGAGGTGGACAACTTCCCCCTCTCCAAGGTGATCTCAGGGTGTATGCAGGGCTATCAAATGACCTATGCCAATCAGGTATTTGAGCTAGAGATAGACAAGGAGCCCATGACCATGCGAGGCGTGCCTGAGTATATCGCCCAGCTGATGGACAAGCTGATCGCCAACGCCATCGAGTTCAGCCAGAGCGATACGCCGATTAAGGTGTCACTCAAGGCCAAGGGGCGTCAGGCATTGCTGAGTGTCAGTAACCTGGGGCCTTCGCTGCCCGCCAACATGGGCGAGCAGATCTTCGAGTCCATGGTGTCTGTGCGCGCCCAGAAGGCGCAGGACAAGCCTCACCTGGGTCTCGGCCTCTATATCGCCCGCTTGATCACCGATTTTCACAAGGGCAGCATACGCGCAGAGAACCTGATGCAGGATGGCCAGGCCACCGGCGTGGTTATCCATATCCGTCTACCGCTGGAGGCGTAGTAACCTCCACGCTAAAAGGAAAACCACTCCAATAAATCTCACTTTCATTTAGCCGTATAGATGTTAAGATGGCTGCATTGAGTTGCCAACACGAGAGTATGGGATGAAAAAAGAGACCAAGATAGTCAGCGTCGGCCGCGACAAGAAATGGAGCAAGGGGGTGATCAACCCGCCGGTATTTCGCGCCTCCACAGTGGTGTTCGACACCATAGAGGATATGCGTCATGCCACCAAGAACCGCGCCAATGGCGCGATGTTCTATGGTCGCCGCGGCACCCCAACCCACTTTGCCTTCCAGGCGGCCATCGCCGAACTCGAAGGCGGCGTAGGCACCGCCCTCTACCCTTCAGGTTCGGCGGCCATCTCAGGCGCCCTGCTCTCCTTCCTCAAGGCGGGCGATCATCTGCTGATGGTCGATACCGCCTATGAACCTACTCGGGATCTGTGCGACAAGCTACTCAAGGGCTTCGGCATAGAGACCACTTACTATGATCCCCTCATAGGTGATGGCATAGAGGCGCTTATCCGCCCCAATACCAAGGTACTGTTTCTCGAATCTCCCGGCTCCATCACGCTAGAAGTGCAGGACGTGCCGACCCTGAGCGCCATCGCCCATCGCCACAATCTGGTGGTCATGCTGGATAACACTTGGGCCTCACCCATCAACTGCCGCCCCTTCGAGCTTGGCGTGGATATTTCGATCCAGGCGGCGACCAAATATATCGTCGGTCACTCGGATGTGATGCTGGGAACCGCCACCGCCAACCAGGCTCATTGGGACCAGCTCAGGGAAAATAGCTACCTCATGGGCCAATGCACCTCGGCGGACGATATCTATCTCGCCAGTCGCGGCCTACGCACCCTGGGCGTGCGTATGGCGCAGCATGAGAAGAATGGCCTAGAGGTCGCCAACTTGCTGGCCACACGCCCAGAGGTGGATCATCTGCGCCACCCCGCCTTTGCCTCCTGCCCCGGACATGAGTTCTTCAAACGGGATTTCAGCGCCTCCAACGGCCTCTTCTCCTTCGTGCTCAAACGCGGCAACATCAAGGCGATCACCGCCTTCGTCGAAGGCATGGACCACTTCAAGATGGGCTTCTCCTGGGGTGGCTACGAGAGCCTGATCCTGGGGGTCTTCGGTATCGACAAACTGCGCACCGCCACCCAGTGGGACAGCAGCAAGCCGCTGATCCGCCTGCATGTGGGCCTGGAAAATCCTGAAGATCTCATCAAAGATCTCGAGGCCGGCTTCGCCCGCTACAACGCGGTATTGGATGGCCAGAGCGACTAGCGCCTCACCTGAATAAGGCAGAGGATTCCCATAAAAAAACACCGTCAGATGACGGCGTTTTCTTTGTTTTGATTAGCTGCAGGTTTTTCCGATTCACGTTAATGAGCCGCTGGCGCTCCGTTTGGCGCTGCTTGCAATCAATTTTTTGCCGCTGACTCTCAGCTCTTAGCCGCTGGCGCTCAGTTCTTAGCCGCTGGCTCTCCGTTTTGCGCCGCAGGCGCTTGCCAGGCCTGGGTGCCGTACAGGGGCACGGTCGACAGGCTGTGCTTATGGCTGCCATCTGTCTCCTTGGTGGAGTATGAGAGATAGATCAGCGTCTGGCTGTCGACGTCATAGATGCGTCTCACCTTGAGGGATTTGAACAAGATACTCAGTGAAGCCTTAAACACCACCTCGCCGCCGTGGCTCTTGTCGATATTGGCGAGATCCGCAGGCAAAATCGGCCCTGTCTGACGACAGGCGATCCCCATATCCGACGGATCGGCAAAGTCTAGATTCGCCTCGATACGACTGATATGACAGGTCACGCCGGGGATCTTAGGATCTTGCCTGGCCTCGATAATCACATCCTTGGTGGTAAAGACCCCCAGGCTCACTTTGCCCACATCATCGCCGCAGCCCGCCAGCAGGCTTGTTGCTGCGGCAAACATGATTCCAATCCAAGCTTTCATCTTCATTCCTTGTTACCTTGTTATCTCGTTGCTTTATGGTCTTATTGCCTTGACGGCCTAACACCTTATTGCGTTAGCCAAATACCTTCTGCGCCCAGCGGGTTAGTCCGGCGGTCACACTGCCAAAGTGGTCACCGACCACTATCTCAGTCTCAGGATACATCTGGGCAATCTTCTGGTAAATTGCCGGGCTCTTGGCCGTACCGCCAGTGACATAGATAATATCGGCCTGCGCCTTGTCCGTCGCCTTATCTGTTGCTTTGGCCATTGCCTCAGCCATTAAGGACTGGATCAAGCCCACAGGCTGAGCGATCGCATCGACGAAGCCTTGCTGATCGACTTCGGCAACCAGCGCAGCATCGACATAATCCAGACTCGATTGAGTAGCCGCATTATCTGACAGGGCAATTTTCGCCCCCTCGGCGCTGCGAACCAACCGATAGCCTAGCTGATCCCGTTGCACCTTGAGCAGGCGCGACAGCAGATCCGAGCGCTCGGCATCCTTGATCAGCTCCTCTATCATCTTGCGACTGGTCAGGCTGGCAAAGTCACGCTGCGCGCTGATGTCGTTGACCGCCACCGCATTCCAGAAGGGTTGGCTGGGCACTGGCAGGCCATTGACCATCTGAGACCCCAGCCCAAGGTGGGGCATGAAGGCCTTCATCGCCAGGGCGATATCCAGATCGTTACCGCCGATGCGCTGGCCGCTATGGCCGAGAAAATCCTCGCTGCGATCGGCCTTAGCAATATGAGAGGGCCCCATCTTCACCACAGAGCAGTCTGTGGTGCCGCCGCCCACATCCACCACCAGCACTGTCTTATCCTGGGTCAGGCTAGCTTCGAAATCCATCCCCGCCGCCAAGGGCTCGAACAGGAAACTCACCTCGATGAAACCGGCGCGTTTAGCCGCCAGTGCCAGGATGGCTTCGGCCTGACGATTGCTCTCCTCGCCGCCTATGCCCTGAAAGTTGACCGGACGACCGATCACCGCATGAGTAGCACTTCCCTTAGCCCCCAACTGCTTATCCGCTAAGCTCTTAATATGCATCATCATCAGGGTGACGATATCTTCAAACAGGGCTATCTGATCCGCTCGCAGACCGGTTGCCCCCAGGAAAGACTTGGGCGAGCGCACATAGAAGCCCTCTTCGGGCATCTCAAGATAATGGGCCACTGCCTGCTCACCGACAAACACCGCCTGCTCATCACCGTCGAGATCCAGCGCCTGACGGGCATGGCGGGCGCGGCTCAGCTGCGCCGAGCGCAGCTTGGCATAATCGGCCTTCAATTCACCAGCTAGCTGCTGATAGACGGCCTCGGCAATCAACTCACGGTCGAAGGCATACAGGGTCGATACCAGGTAGTGAGAATCCCCCGCCAGGGGCAGCAGCTGCACCCTTTCGCCTTCCATAATGCCGACGGCGCAATTGGCGCTGCCATAATCGAATCCAACAAACATGCTAAGCGCTCCCGCCCATGAAAAAAGCCGAGAAAAATAACACACTCAGCATAAAAGACAAGCGGCCGACTCAAATACCTACTACCCAAGCGCCTGCAAAAGCGCCCGCCAATGCCGACGCAAATATTGCCCATGGGAAATCGACTAAACTTAAAGGGATATTGGGAGTCGTTATGCACTGCTTAAACCGACGTTCATTGAGTGTTATCCCCTTGCTCTTGCTGCTCTTACTAATAGCGCTGAGCCTGGATAAGAGCGTGTCGGCCGCAGAGGAAAACAGTGAGTCCGCGCAGCAAACCACGCCCCAACCCATTCCCCTGCTGCAATTTAGCGGCGCCATAGGCCCAGCCATAGGCGAATACCTAAGCGAAGAGATAGACCACGCCAATCGCCTGCCGGCTGAGCTACGACCCGAGCTTATCATGATAGTGCTAGATACCCCCGGGGGCCTGGTCACCAGTCTCAGAAGCATCAATCAGGCGATCCTTGCATCCAAGATCCCCATCGCCTGTCTGGTAGCCCCGCCGGGCGCCAGAGCCATGAGCGCCGGCACCTATATGCTCTATGCCTGCCATATAGCCGCCATGGCGCCCGCCACCACACTAGGCGCGGCGACGCCTGTGCAGCTGGGCATGCCCTCCTCCCCCCAGGACTCTGGTTCCGGTTCAGGCTCTGGTTCTGATCCCAAAGAATCTGGCTCACAAGATAAGGCAGCACAAAAAGATGGCGCGGGTCAGTCTACTCCCGAGTCAACGCCAAAGGACAACAAAGATGCCATGGCCCACAAGGTGCTCAACGATGCGGTGGCCTACATTCGCTCCCTGGCTAACCTGAGGGGGCGTAACGTCGAGTTTGCCGAGCGCGCGGTTATCGATGCCGCCACTCTCACCTCAGATGAGGCACTGGCCCAGAATGTGATTGACCTGATAGCGGCCGATCCACAAGAGTTGGTGGCCAAACTCGAAGGCTTTAGCGTGGTGGTGGATGGCAAGGCTAAGCGCCTGTCCCTTGCTGGGGCGAATCTGGCTCCCCGTCAGCAGAGTTGGCGCAATCGCGTCATCGCCACCATAACCGATCCCAACATCGCCTATATCCTGATGTTGATCGGTATCTATGGTCTGCTGCTGGAGTTTTACAGCCCTGGCATAGGCGTTGCCGGTGTCACCGGCGGCATCGCCCTCCTGGTAGCCCTCTACGCCTTTCAGCTGCTGCCGGTCAACTACGCCGGGCTCGGACTTATCCTGCTGGGCATCGCCCTCATCGTCGCCGAGTCCATGGTGCCCAGCTTCGGCATTCTGGGCCTGGGTGGTATCGCGGCCTTCGCCCTGGGCTCGCTGTTTCTTATCGATGCCGAGGGCGGCGATCTCTCCATCTCACTGCCACTCATCGCCGCGGTGACGGTTACCGCGTCGGGCTTCTCTCTCTGGGTGCTCTCCAGCCTGTGGAAGGCGCGCAAGGCTGCCAACGTCAGCGGCGACGATCTGCTCATCGGCGCCAGCGCTCGGGTGGTAAAAGGCTTCGAGAAGTACGGCCTGGTCACCCTGGGCGGCGAGTGTTGGCAGGCCAGATCCGATTCCCAGACCCAGACGGGTGAGACGGTTATCGTACTTGGGCGCGACAAACTTACCCTGATCGTCACCCCAGCGGCGACGCTGCCCGATTCAGACAATCCTTAGGAGGTTGATATGCAAGCCTTAGCCTACAATACCCAGCTGTTCTTCGTCGCCCTCATCTTCCTGCTGGTGTCACTGCTTATCAGCACCTTCAAGATCCTGCGGGAATATGAACGCGGGGTGATCTTCATGCTCGGGCGCTTCTACCGGGTCAAGGGCCCAGGCCTCATCATAGTGATCCCCCTGGTGCAACAGATGGTGCGGGTGGATCTGCGCACCGTGGTGATGGATGTGCCGACTCAGGATGTGATCAGCCGCGACAACGTCTCGGTACAGGTCAATGCCGTGATCTACTTTCGGGTGATAGACGCCCAGAAGGCGATCATCAATGTGGAGGATTTTCTGCAGGCCACCTCCCAGCTGGCGCAGACCACGCTGCGCTCGGTACTCGGGCAACATGAGCTGGACGAGATGCTGGCCAATCGCGATATGCTCAACACCGACATTCAGTCTATCCTCGACAGCCGCACCGACGGCTGGGGGATCAAGGTCTCTAACGTGGAGATAAAGCATGTGGATCTCAACGAGACCATGGTGCGCGCCATCGCCAGACAGGCAGAGGCGGAGCGGATCCGTCGCGCCAAGGTGATCCACGCCTCGGGCGAGATGGAGGCCTCGGCCAAGCTGGTAGAAGCGGCGCAGAACCTGAAAAAATCGCCCAACGCCATCTTACTGCGTTACCTGCAGACCCTGACAGAGATCGCCGGCGAGAAGAACTCGACTATCCTCTTCCCTCTGCCGATGGACCTCCTCAAGGGGGTGCTAAACCGGGTTAGCGACCAGGAGGAGACCCCGGCAAAGAAAACCGAGGACTAATGGCCGAAACGGGTGGCCTCGAAGCGGTTAAGCAGCAGATGCACCAGGTAACAGGCCATCAGGGTCAGCACTATGGCGCCTAAGATGCTCGCGCCGCGATAGAGGCTGCTGTAGATGAGATCGTTTGCGGGCGTCAGGTTTTGTCCATAGAGGGCACCCATGGTGGTCATGGCGCCGAACCCCACGCCAGAGCCCATCGCCTCTGTCACATGAGCCTGACTGAACAGCAGGGTCACCAGCCAGAACAGCGGCAGCAGGAGCACCAGCTCATGGGCCCAGGTATAGAGCAGCAGTTGCATCAAGAGGCCGCAGGTCACCCCGAGTATGGTACCTACGGCGCGGCGTCTGGCATAACCCAGGGCACCGTTCCAGTGCATGGGAAAGAGTAACAACAATGTCGTCGCCTGGGCCGCCAAGGAATCACGCAGATCAAACACCTGAAACACGGCGAAGGAGATGGTGGCGATAGTCGCCCCCATCAGCGCCTCGTGACGCATGCGATGGGGCGCCTTAGGCATGGCTGCCATAGGCGCCCGTGCATCGACGTCGGGAAACAGGTACATCATCAGATAGGCGATAAGCACGGAAAAGCCACAACCCATAAAGTTATTGATCGCCAGCTCTGTCACATCTGTATCCGGGTAACTGGCAAAGTGCAGCATTATGCTCAGGCTAATCACCCCTGTGGCGCCAAACAGAAACAGGCTGCCACGGGACATGCAGGCAAAGCGATAGAGAAACAGCAAAAAAGCGACGATAGACATCACTATCGGGTGCGAGCCCAAATACTCGGCCAGCAGCGCCACCTCTATGATGGCGATGGCGGATGAGGCCATCACTTGCCGCACCACATGCAGCGACATCTTAGGCAAGATCCCCAGCATCAACATGGGCAGAACGGTAAAGAAGACCCCGTAGTTAAATTCCAGCACCTTGCAGCTGAGAAAGCCCAAGGTGGCACCAGTCGCGATACGCAGACACTGGCGCAGATCGTTAGCACTTAAGGGATGATGACGAATTAACACCCTTCGCCCCTAGTAGATGTAATGCAGCAGGCTGATGAACTTGATCTGCACCTTGGCAAACAGCTCATAGATCACATTGCTTGGCTGAAGCTGCACGGTTGCCTTGGCGCCGGCCGGCAGGGTTATGGCCACATCGGGTGCAAGCTCCAGATGAAGACGGAAACGCTGGGCATCTCGCACCCAACGATTTGACTCGGTTGGAGTCGCCAGACGTCCATTGGCATCGAACTGGGCCTGACTCACACCGGCATCGACACTACTGACGCTCGCCTGAAACAGCTCACCCGGGCGACCATCGAAGGCCACCAGCGCGGTCGCACCAGGGGCGATGTGGCGCAGGTTCTTCTCACGAAAATCGGCGATCACATCCACATTATCCAGCAGCAGCGCCATGACGGGCGTCGACTGATTCACCATGTTGCCCGAGGCCAGCTGCACGTTGGTGACCACACCATCGTGTTCGGCGCGGATCTGGGTATAACTCAGGGCCAATGTTGCCTGAGACAGACGATTCTTGGCCTGACGCAGCTTGAGGTTATCCTCACCCGGCAAGCCCCTCAGGGTCTGTACCTTAGCCAGCTGCGCCTTGGCGGCCAGCAACTGTGAGCGACTGGCTTTCACCTCAGTTTGGGCCTGATCGATCATCTGCTGCGACACGCTCTGATTAGCATAGAGTGATTGAATACGTTTGGCCTCACGCTGCTTGAGCGCGTAGGCGATCTCTTTGGCGTTCACCTCGGCGGTCGCGGCGGCAATGGCCGCATCTAACTCGGCGTTATCTTGTCTCGCCTGCTCCAGGGCCAACTCGGCCTGCTCCTGGGCCAGCAAGAAAGGGGTGGCATCCAGGCTAAACAGCAGATCCCCCTGCTGCACCTTCTGGTTATTGGCGACCTGTACCGAGACGACTCGGCCACTCACCTGAGGCGCTACCTGGGTAATGGTGCGCGTCGCCATCGCCTGGGTGGTTAGCGGCATTTTAAGGTCGGCCACCAGGAAATAACCAAACAGCAGAATGAAGCCGATGCTGGCAAACTTAACTAAACGGGCAAATTGCTGATCCGGTGTCATGCTTTCTACTTTTCCTCTTTATCTGTGGCGTCGGGGTGTAATTTCTTTACGGCGTTTTCGCTGATACGGTTGAGCACAAATTCGAACGCCTCGAGCTGCTCTGGGCTGACGCCCTGATAAAGCTCCGCGCGCAGATCGATAATGCGCTGACGGATAAAGGCCAGCAGATCCAGGCCGGCCTGGGTCAGGGAGACGCGCCGCACGCGCTTGTCATGCTCGCAGCAGTGTCGCTCAATAAGGGCCTGCTGCTCCAGCTGACTCAGGGTGCGCATCAAGGACGCCAACTCGATCTCGAGGGCCTCGGCCAGATCTTTCTGACTGGTCTGCTGGCCCATGCGATAGAGCTTCCAAAGCACACTCCAGCGGCTATGGGTCAAGCCCAATGGGGCAAGCTCGGCATCGGCGACCATGCGCCATAGTCTTGCGAGCCTGGCGACTCGCTCAGCATTGGACGATTCGGCCCAATCTCGATTTTCTGCTGTCATCTTGATCCTCTTTGCTGGGTAGCGACACCCGTCAAATTACTTAGCATGCTAAGCATTATATTTATTTAGCAGGCTAAGTAAATAGCGAAATGAAAATAAATTACATCCAGGATCTGTATCGCATGGCGACCTTTACCACTAAGAAATTTGAAAATAATGACTTAGGTGAGTTTTGGGTTATGCGTACAAACAGAAAATGAGAGGTTGAGAAACCGAGGATAAAAGGTAGGAACTTAATATAAATAATTAAAATTTATAAATTATAGCGGATTTCATGGGATTTTTTTCTAGAAGAAGATACAGACTCTGGGTTAACGGAAAAGGACCAGTTTGCTGTTAGCCGTCTGCACCTAACACGTCTCCACACTTTACCCCGCACAACACACTTTGCCCCGCACAATATGCCCCTCATAAGTAGGAGGTTCAGGGCAATTAGATCAAATGCAGCAACTGACTTCTCTTCTGCTCACCAGAAATAGGTCGACCAAACGCAACCAATAAAGGATGCAGTCAATCAGGAAATGGGCAATCAGCATGCAGCCAATAAAAAAGCGAGCATTGCATAACACAACACTCGCCTTTGCTTCTTACTCTGAATACATTGGCTCAGACTCTAAAAACTGAAAGGCTATCTACATCCTCGCCAATACTGCTCATCAAGCAGACAGGTCGCCCGATGCAACTCATCTCTAGCAGCCCTTTAAGTATAGAAGCTGTTCTGGCTTATCGCCCAGCAAATGGTGCAGATATCAGAGCCGACCAGTTAACCTTCCTGATGCTGGCGCTGTTTGCGCTCGACCTTGTCCTGACGGCGCGCCTCAATCACTTGCTTCACATCGCTGCCGATATGGCTCTCGCCGCGTGACTTGGCCAGTTGCACCTGACGCTCACGCTCGACGAAACGCTTGCGCTGCTTGTCAGACAACTTGTCTATGCAGTGTGGGCAGCTTACGCCCTGCACATAATGCTCGCTTTGTTTGTCTTCTTCGGTAATAGGCAGACGACAGGCATTACACTGGTCGTACTGTCCCTTTTCCAGCTGATGGTTGACCGACACGCGATTGTCGAACACGAAACACTCGCCTTCCCAGAGACTCTCCTCGGGCTTAACCTCTTCCAGATACTTAAGCACGCCGCCTTCTAAGTGATACACCTCATCGAACCCCTGCTCTTTGAGGTAGGCGGTGGATTTCTCGCAGCGAATGCCGCCGGTGCAGAACATGGCAACCTTCTTGTGTTGCTTAGGATCCAGATTCTGCTTCACATAGTCGGGAAACTCTCTGAAGGTCTGGGTCTTAGGGTCGACCGCATTCTTGAAGGTGCCTATGTTGACCTCATAGTCGTTACGGGTGTCAATCAGCAGCACCTCGGGATCTGAGATCAGCTTGTTCCAGTCCTTAGGCTTCACATAGGTGCCCACCACCTTACGGGGATCTATGCCTTCGACCCCCATGGTGACTATCTCTTTCTTCAGCTTGACCTTAGTACGATAGAATGGCATCTCATCGTCAAAAGACAGCTTGTAGACGATATTATCCAGCCCTGGCTGGGCGTCTAACCAGGCCAGCAGACTATCGATCCCCGCCTGACTGCCGGCGACCGTACCGTTGATCCCTTCGCTGGCCAGCAGCAAAGTGCCCTTGATCTCTAAAGATTCCATCTCCTTCAGCAACGGCTGCTGCAGGGCTTCGAAGGCCGGCAGGGAGACAAACTTATATAACGCACATACTACAAACTGAGACATATCAACCTCTTAAACTGCTCGCTGAGGCTTAATCCCCAGTGCATGGATAGACGCGCTCACAAACTAAGAATAAACCCAAGCATGAAGCTGAGACTAAACCCAAGTATCAACTTAAGGATGCCATAAGTGACATGGCGCGCAAAATGGAGGCGAATTCTACCTAAATCACAGTTAAACAAACAGGCAGAAAAAGTAAGGGTATTTTATTACCCTTTGCGCGGTCGCCTGCTCAATAAGACTAAACGCCATTCGGGGTTGCGATTTGGCGCAAAGCCATGAAGAATAGCGCCAGCAATCAAGGAGACCCCATGGCCTACCCCACATTATATTCGTTTCGTCGCTGCCCCTATGCCATGCGCGCCCGTCTGGGCCTCTTTCTCGCTGGCCAGGAGGTGGAACTCAGAGAAATAATTCTCAAACATAAGCCCGAGCCCATGTTAGCGGCCAGCCCCAAGGGCACTGTGCCAGTATTGATCTTAGAAGATGGCAACGTCATCGATGAGAGCCTGTCGATCATGCTGTGGGCGCTCGGTAAGAAGGCCAAAGAGGGAGATCAGAAGGGAGATGAGAAGACAGAAGCGCTGCTCCTCAGCCATGAGCCTGACCTGCAACATGCCGCCATGGCGCTGATCGCTGAAAACGACAATGAATTTAAGCCCTGGCTGGATAAGTATAAGTACGCCGATCGCCACCCAGAGCAGACACAAGAAGACTATCGCGCCCAGGGCGAGCACTTTATCGCCAGGCTGGAAGCCAGGCTGAACGAACATGCCCAGCTGATGGCAGACGTTACAACCCTCGCCGACTATGCCATCTTCCCCTTCGTACGCCAGTTTGCTCACGTGGATAGTACCTGGTGGCAACACGCCCCCTACCCTAAGGTGCGCGCCTGGCTCACCAATCATATCGATAGCCCAGTCTTTACCGCCATCATGAAGAAATACCCAACCTGGCTCGACAGTGGTGAGAGCTTTTCCCTGCTAGAAAACTAACCGGGAGCATACAAAAAAGGCGCCCTCAGGCGCCTTTTTCCTTCCCTATCTGTCTATGCTGAATTTCACTGCAGCGACAACTGATACACGCTGGTGCTGCCACTCACCTCGTTGCCTATGATCAGCAGCGGCTTACCGTTGGGGCTGTCGGCCGCTGCCACAAAGCTCATCCCTTCTGGGCCGAGATCCCCCGCCACCTCAGGCGAACCTGTGATGTCGCTACCATCGATCTCGAAGCCAACCTCGAAGTCACGATTGACCACATAGTCGACAAACTTCACCGCAAACGGGTTGGTGATCTCATAGATCATGAAACCAGAGGTGCGCTCCAGGCCGATGAAGGCGTAGCGCTTACCCTCAATCTCGCCAATCGCCAGCGCCTCGGGCTCGGCGCCCTTATCGTCGCTGCGGCTGTCGCCCTTATTCTCTTCGTTATTGTTGTTGAAGTTCATCCCCAGCAGTGCTGCCGTGATGCGGGAGAAATCGCTGCCGCTGTCAAACACCTGCTGACCGTTTTGATCCCAGATAGAGAATGAGCGACCGCCGTAGGCCACTATCTTGTCAAAGTCGCCGTCACCATCTTCATCTCCCATTGAGGTCGTCACCTTAAGGCGCGCCAGCTGAGTCTTGTCCTGGGCCGCGGCAAACTGCGGATGGTTAGCATCGAGTGTGAGGTCACCGGCGCGAGCCTCTTCGGAGAAGCCGCCATAGTCGCGAGAGTCCCCCTCGTTGGCCGTTACCACAAAGTCGCTGCCATGCCACTGGTAGCTGGCAATCGTATCGGGCTGATACAAGCCAACCACGCCCGGATAGGCTTGAATATTGACCCTATCATCCTTGTCGCTGGCATCGATCGCGTTCTTCCCTAAACCAAAATCCTTAAAGCCCAGGGGCCAGATGGCCTTGACCGCTTTGCTTGGAATATCGATCACCGCGATGGCGTTGTTTTCCTGCAGGCTGACATAGGCGAGCTTATTGTCTGGCGATACGCTGATATATTCAGGCTCCAAGTCTTGTGCGCGGCTGGCACCCGGGCCGTTGATCTTGATGTCGCTCGACAGCTCGGCTTCACGCGCGCCGCCCAGATTAAAGTCGCTGAAATCCAGTAAGGTCGCGCTAGTGGCTGGTATACCATCGGTCACGGCTATGATGGCCACCGTGCCCAGCGGATCGACGCTGTAGTCATCGCTCGGCTCACCTTCACCGGCCACCAATACTTGCTTGCCATCATGGCTGAATACGACATTGTCTGGCAATGCACCGACCTCGACACCATGGATAAGGCTGGCTTCACCGGCGCTATCGATGCGATAGAAGGCAACATAGCCCATCCCCTGCTTGCTGTTACCCGCCTCATCGCCGCGCTCTATGGCCACCGCCAGCAGATCGCCATTTATGGCCAGGCTGTTGACGCCGCCAAGACGCTGCAGAGCGAGATCTTGCGCCACATCCAGCACTGCCAGCTTAGGCAGGTTGTTGAGCACCAGGGCATCACTGCCTGCTGCCGGGCTGGCGGCTAAGTTGGCCGCATCGACGATATCCACCTTGCCGCTCTGGGCGTTCACCACGAAGATACGTTTGCTCGCCACATGAAAACCGACGATCTCGGCGGCGCTCTGTCCATAGACGCCAGACTCATAACGCCCCACCAGCTCGGCACTTAGCCCAGACACCGTCTCACGGCAAAGGTATTGGGTCTGCTCGGCGTTAACTTCATCGCTGTCCAGCACGCCATTGCCATTGAGATCCAGGCCTGTCTGTATCATCTGTCCACCGAGTGGACACTCAAGGTCGCCCGCAGGCAGCTGGGTAAATGCAACCAGGCTACTCGCACCGTTTGTGCCATTGCTACCATTTGCACCATCTTTGCCTTCATCGCCGCTGCAGGCCGTCAGACCCAAAGTTGTCATGACCACAGCTATCGCCGTTTTTTTCATCTTGTTATTCATTGCTTAATCCTTTTGCTTGCCCTGAGTACGCCTAAGTAAGAACCGCCAAAAGGCGGATAAATAGTCTATAAATTGCGCTAAGCTAAGGCGGAGATAAGACGAATTCATGACGTGAAGGTGACAGTTTAACGACAGGCAAGGGGAAAATTGCCTTAGGGCGTAAATTTCCCTTTGTCGCCCGCACGATTCGCGCTAAATTTTGAGTCGGTATGATTTCGGATAGATGAGTCCATGTGCAGATTTTTAACCTATAGCGGCCCCAAGGCGCTGATGTCCCCCCTGATCTTTAAGGCCTCCAACTCGCTGGTGATGCAGAGCAAATACGCCCAGAAACGTAAGGTGCCCACCAACGCCGACGGCTTTGGCCTGGGCTGGTATCCCACCCAGGATGACCCTATCCCGGCGACCTTCGTCAACGTGGATCCCGCCTGGAGTAACCGTAACCTCAAGATGATCGCCGAGAAGGTAGAGACCCAGCATTATTTTGCCCACGTGCGCGATGCCTCCAAGGGGATGCCGGTCAGTCAGGCCAACTGCCACCCCTTCTCCTGCATGCATTACCTGTGGATGCACAACGGCCGCCTGGATCAATTCGATAAGTTTCGTCGTCAGCTGCTCAATCAGCTCTCGGATCGCGCCTTTGCCTTGATCAAGGGCAACACGGACTCTGAATATGCCTTCGCCCTCTTCATGGACAAGCTGGAATTTGCCGAGCAGGCCAGTCTGAGTCAGCTGGAAAACGCGATGGAGGCGACCATCGCCTGCATCATGCGCCTAAGAAGCGCCGCAGGCGCCGACACTAACGCCTTCATCAACTTTGCGGTCACTGATGGTAAACACACAGTAGTCACACGTTTCGCCACGCTTGAGGGCGTCAAACCCGCCTCCCTCTTCTTCGGTCGCGGCAAGGTTAACGAATGCCAGGAGGGGATCGAATTTATCCCCCACACGGAAGCCGTTCAGGACGGTGAGCAGGCCTGCATCATCATCTGCTCGGAGCCGCCAACGGATCAGAGCGAGCACTGGACCAAGGTGGAGCGCAACCACATGGTGAGCGCCATAGGCAACGAGCGGGTGAGTCAGCGCAAGCTGGACCTGCCATTTCAGTCCGAGCTTTAACCCAAATTAGATGACTCGCTAGCGGGCCTAGCCTGCCTAGCCTGCCTAGCAAGGTTTTGTTACAAATCGGCTCGCCTTGCATTAGCCTAAGCGCAATAAAGCATTGGCCAAGGCGAGGCGAGATCCCGTACAATCGTTCTTCTCCCAGATAACATCCCCATCACCTGTTATCACCCCCACAAATTGTCTTTTAAATTCGGTCACAAGAGGTATGAGTGAACAAAGCGTCGATCCCGTCATCTGAGCTTAGCCAACCCCAGGGCATCCCCAATCTGGCCCTATTGATCCCCATGTTATCGGCCATCGTCGCCATCACGCCGCTGGCGATCGACATGTACCTGCCGGCCATGTCGACCCTGGCCAGCAGCTTCAACTCCAGCGTCACCACTGTGCAGCAGTCCCTCAGTCTCTATCTGGCGGGCTATGCCCTTGGCATGCTCACCTTCGGCCCCATCGCCGACCGCATCGGCCGCCGCCCGCTAGTGCTGCTTGGTTTAACCGGCTTTGGTTTGATCAGCCTGGCACTGGCCTTCGTCACTAGCGTGGAGGTATTTCTGGGGCTGAGATTTCTGCAGGCCTTCATCGGCGCCGCCGCCACAGTGGTGGTGCCCGGCTACATCAAGGAGGTCTATGGCAAGAACACCGCCAAGGGGATGTCCTATGTCAGCCTGATCATGATGCTGGCGCCGCTCATCGCCCCCACTATGGGCAGTCTGATCCTCGAGCTGGGCGAGTGGCACCTTATCTTCTTCATCTTGGCCTGTTACGCCAGTTTGCTGCTCGTTTTGGTTCTTACCAAGCTAAGAATGCCAAGCGACGCGCAAACAAGCGGCCGCAGTCAGCGCTCCTTCTTCGGCGCCTACGCTGTGGTGTTTACCAAGCCTGGCGTTAAGCTGCATATCGCCAGCGGCGTGATGACCTCGTTTGCCTTCTTCTGCTACCTCACCGCCTCGCCGTTCGTCTACATGGAGGTGTTTGGTCTGGATAAGAGCTTGTTTGCCATCCTCTTTAGTACCAATGTCGGCGCCCTGATGCTGGCCAACGTGATCAACAGCCGCATCGTAGTCAAGTATGGCTCTCGCCGCATGCTAAAAGTGGCAACCCTGCTGGCGGCCGTCGCCGGTATCGGCTTATTAAGCGTTAACCTATTTGGCCTTAGCTATCACTTTACCGTGGCGGCGCTCATCCCCTTCATGGGTTTCCTGGGCGTAATGTCGGTTAATGCCGACGCCATAGTGCTGATGAAGTTTCAGCAAGAAACCGGCACCGCGACGGCGGTGATCGGCACCCTGAGATTTGGCTTTGGCGCCCTGGCCGGCCCTCTGTTGGCGCTCTTCTACACAGGGACGGCGGTGCCCTTCTCGGCGCTTATGTTAGGCGCCGTACTGCTGGTTGGCCTATGCCAGTTCCTTGCGCATTCACAGCAAAGGCAGGGCTAACGGTGCTGATACGTCAATTACCGTATTAACTCGCCACGATTACGTTAGATTCACCATCAAGCTAGCCATTAGCTTGAACTCTAAGATAACCGCTGCCCGATGACTCAATTGGGCGGCGATGCCATAAAATAACCTTCTGAGACTAAAGTCTACATCGCCCAATTAAAAATTGAAGACGACCCTCAACCCCCACCAAACCGCCACTTAGGCCAACGGCTATCTCACCTCGAACGTGAGTTTTGCTCAACTTGGCAAACTTTGCTGATAAAAGGCTTGAATTCATTCATCTATTGAATATGATGAAATTCTGTTCATTGGCAACAGTCACCCCAAGCCGACCGCTTTCGGGTGAAGCGCGAGTCTGGATTACCTTCCAGACTCTATGTTTAGAGCGATTACCGTCGCTGTATCAAGATACTGCATACCGTCGCGGTAACTTAAGAGGGATCACCAATGGAAAAACTTTCCGGCGCCAGCATGATCGTCCGATCATTAATCGATGAAGGCGTTAAACACATTTTCGGCTATCCAGGTGGCTCGGTACTCGATATTTACGATGCCCTGCACCAAAAATCCGGCATAGAACATATTCTCGTGCGACACGAACAGGCGGCCGTACACATGGCCGACGGCTATGCCCGCGCCACCGGCAAGGTGGGTGTGGTACTGGTCACCTCGGGCCCAGGCGCCACCAACGCCATCACGGGGATCGCCACCGCCTACATGGACTCAATTCCGCTGGTCGTGCTCTCTGGGCAGGTCCCCAGCAACCTGATAGGTAACGATGCCTTCCAGGAATGCGACATGATAGGTATCTCCCGCCCCGTGGTGAAGCACAGCTTCCTGGTGACAGACGCCAAAGATATTCCTGCCATCATCAAGAAGGCGTTTTATATCGCCTCTACCGGGCGTCCCGGCCCTGTGGTGGTAGACATTCCCAAGGATTGTCTCAACCCACAGATATTGCACGAATACCAATATCCGGATGAGATAAACATGCGCTCCTATAACCCGACGACGACGGGCCATAAGGGACAGATCCGCCGCGGCCTGCAGGCCCTGTTAAAGGCCAAGAAGCCGGTACTCTATGTGGGCGGCGGCGCGGTGATCTCGGGCGCAGACCAGCAGATCCTTAAACTGTCTGACAGACTCGGCCTGCCGGTGGTCAGCACCCTAATGGGGCTGGGCGCCTTTCCCGGCACTCACGCCAACAGCGTCGGCATGCTCGGTATGCATGGCTGCTATGAGGCCAACATGGCGATGCACAACGCCGACCTTATCTTCGGCATAGGGGTAAGATTTGACGATCGCACCACCAACAACGTGGAAAAATATTGCCCCAACGCCACCATATTGCATATCGATATCGACCCGTCATCCATCTCTAAGACGGTCAGGGTGGATATCCCCATCGTGGGCTCGGCCGATAGCGTGCTCGATGACATGCTGGCCCTACTTGACGATGAGCCGTCGATGAAAAACGATGAAGGCGCCATCGACTATTGGTGGAGCGAGATCAATCAGTGGCGCAGTCGCAACAGTCTGGCCTATGACAAGAGCAGCGAGCGGATCAAGCCCCAGCAGGTGATAGAGACCCTGCACAAGCTGACCAATGGCGATGCCTACGTGGCCTCGGACGTGGGTCAGCATCAGATGTTTGCCGCCCTCTACTACCCCTTCAACAAGCCAAGACGCTGGATCAACTCGGGCGGCCTGGGCACCATGGGCTTTGGCTTGCCAGCCGCCATGGGGGTGAAGATGGCCAAGCCGGACGAGACGGTTATCTGCGTCACCGGCGACGGCTCGATCCAGATGAATATCCAGGAGCTGTCTACCGCGCTGCAATACGATACGCCGGTTAAAATTATCAACTTAAACAACCGTTTCCTCGGTATGGTGAAGCAGTGGCAGGATATGATCTACTCGGGTCGTCACTCCCACTCCTACATGGACTCAGTGCCTAACTTTGCCAAGATAGCCGAGGCCTACGGCCACGTGGGCATGACCATCAGCGACCCGGCCGAGCTGGAAGCCGGGCTCGAGAAGGCCCTTGCCATGAAGGACAAGCTGGTCTTTGTCGACATCAGCGTCGATGAGACGGAGCACGTCTACCCAATGCAGATCCGCGGTGGCGGGATGAATGAAATGTGGCTAAGCAAGACGGAGAAAAGCTAATGCGTCGAATTATTTCTGTATTACTCGAAAACCAACCCGGCGCCCTATCTCGCGTGGTAGGCCTTTTCTCCCAGCGCGGCTACAACATCGAGAGCCTGACGGTGGCGCCGACGGATGATGTCACCCTCTCCAGGCTCAACATTACCCTGGTGGCCGATGAGGCAGTGCTGGAACAGATTGAGAAGCAGCTGCATAAGCTTATCGACATTCTCAAGGTGTCCAACATTACCGAGTCCAGCCATATCGAGCGTGAGCTGGCGTTGATCAAGGTGAAAGCCAAGGGCGCGGGTCGTGAGGAAGTGAAGCGCACCGCCGATATCTTCCGCGGCCAGATAGTGGATGTCACCTCTGAGCTTTACACCATTCAGATGGCCGGCACCTCGGATAAACTCGATGCCTTCATCGCCGCCATCGGCGAGGTGACTAAGGTGATTGAGGTCTCCCGCTCAGGTGTGGTCGGTCTGTGCCGCGGCGAGAAGGCGATGCGTGCCTAGCGCATACCCAATCGTTAGCGACTAATCAATAAGCACAAAAAACGCCAGCATTTGCTGGCGTTTTTACTATTTTGAACGAAAAGCCTCAACACAAGCGCTTTAAACCAAGAGTCTCAACCCAAGGGCCTTAAATAAAAGCCCTAACTCAAAATGGCCCTTGGATATCAAACGATTTATTTAACGCTTTCGGGACTAACATTCTCGGGATTAGCCGTTTCAGAACTAGCACCCTCGGCCAGCTTAACCACCTCACCGGTCAGCGCAACACCCGCCATCAGGGCGCCGGCGCCGCACTGGAAGGTCTCTTCGCTCGAGGTCAGGTTGTTCTTATAGTTAGACTTGATATTCACTATGGCGTTACCGCCTTGTTTCAATGCGCTATTTTTAAGGGCAATCATCGCCGACAGGAAGACCCATTCGCAGGCTTCCTGATCCGACTTATTAAACGCATTGGTCTTCTTGTTGGTCTTCAGCTCACCCAGTTTCTGCACAGGCTCACCATAGGCCTGCTCGCCAAAATAGAAGCTGACATCACTGCCCAGCTTGGCCTTGGCCGCCTCTGAATTAAGCACCGAGGCGATGTTATAGTTGCCGACATCATCTCTGGCAAAGGCCAGCGGAGAACATAGGGTCAGAGAGGTCAAACCTACAAGCAGTATCTTTTTCATCATTACAAATTCCGTTGATTTGGCATGAGTTAACCCTCACGCCGCGCACTAGTTCACACTAGCACTTCCATTAACATTACCAGACCGACAGTCCTGTCAGCGTCCAACTTGTTTCCCGGCGCGCTAGATTAACGCCAAGTTTGGCATAAACAGCCAAAGGCATACGCCGTGGGATTCGCCGAGCATAACCAACTCCATGGCTAAAGGTAAATAGCCAAAGGCAAACTTTGAGATAGGGCTACCTAAAAACCTGCCAGCTGGCTATCATGGCAGCAGTTAACGCCATCCCCTAACGGAATTCCCATTGAAAGCATTCGACTTTAACCTGCTTCCCCTGCTGGAGGTGTTGCTGGAGGAGCAGAGCGTCACGGCCGCCGCCGAGCGACTGCATCTGAGCCAATCAGCGGTGAGTAAACAGCTCAATAAGCTCAGAGACTCCTTCGACGATCAGCTGTTCGAGCGCACCGCCCACGGCCTGCGTCCAACACCCAAGGCCAAGCAGCTGGGGCCGGAGATCCGTCAGATCTTGAGTCAGGTCTCTTCCCTCACCCGACCCAGCGATTTCGATCCCTCCAAGAGCCATAGACGCTTTCGGCTCGAATTGGTAGAGACCGCCTACTCGCTAACCTACCCGCGCTTCATGCCCAAGCTGCTCAAGCAGGCACCTAAGATCACCTTAGACAGCCACACCTGGCATAGCGAGAGCATGGAGCGGCTGCTACGCTGCGATACCGATCTTGGCATCGCCTGCCGGGAATGGGACGAGCGCTCGCTGCAGCATGTTAACAACCTGCCCAGCGCCCTGCGCTTCGTCGAGCTGACCCGGGATCACTCCCTCTGTCTGGTGCGCGAGGGTCATCCCCTGCTGCAAGAGGAGTGGAACCTGAGTACCTTTTTGAAGTATCGCCATCTGCAGGTCACCTTCGGCGGTATATCCCACTGGCTGCTGGACGATGTGTTGCAGATGAAGCACCTCAAACGGGACATTGCGGTCAACCTCACCGATTTTAACAGCGCCATGCAGCTATGCGAGCAGAGCGATCTCATCCTCTGCTCGCCCGCCAAATACGCCAAGGTGATGATGGGGCAGTTTAAGCTGGTATCACTGCCGATCCCCACACAGATGGTGCCCGGCACCTATCTGCTGCTCTGGCATAAACATTTCGATCTCGACCCCAGCCACCGCTGGCTCAGGGAGCTGATCATCGACTCGGTGCAGTCCTAAGCTTCGAGAAAAAAAGATAAAAAAACGCCAGCGAGATGAATGCTGGCGTTTTTACTTGGAGATGGTGTCTAAAGCGCTAATGCCCAACGAGCAGGCTTAACTAGAAGCCTTCGACCCCTTTCATATCAGGTAAGTGGTGAGCAATACCCTTATGACAATCGATACAGGTCTTCTCGCCGCTGGCCAATGATGTGGAGTGCATATTGGCCGCACGTGTCGATTGACGAGTAAAGTCCATGTAGTCGAAATTGTGGCAGTTACGACATTCAAGCGAATCGTTGGCCTTGAGTCGTGCCCATTCATGCTCTGCCAGTTCGCGGCGCTTGGCCTCAAACTTGTCACGCGTGTTGATGGTGCCGAATACCTTGCCCCACACCTCTTTCGAGGCCTGCATCTTACGGGCTATCTTATCTGTCCAGTTGTGAGGCACGTGACAATCCGGACAGGTCGCACGCACACCACTGCGGTTGGTAAAGTGTATCGTCGACTTTAGCTCCTGATACACGTTATTTTCCATCTCGTGACAGCCTATACAGAAGGCTTCCTGGTTGGTGGCTTCCAGGGCGGTGTTGAATCCCCCCCAGAAGATCACCCCCGCGACGAAGCCGCCTAAGGTAAGAAAACCTAAGCTAAAATGCACGCTGGGTTTTCTTAACACCTGCCAGATTTTTTTCAACTTATCTAACATACGGCCGCTCCTAGTGCTTAGCTGCTTCAGCTTTAATCAAGTGGTCGATATCGATAAAGTCATTACCTACCAAGGTTTTTGCATCCAGCTGGGGCACATGGCACTGAGTACAGAAATAGCGACGTGGAGAAAGATCCGCTAAGAAGTTATTTTCCCTGTCCATGTAGTGGGTCACACTCACCATAGGTGCCTGTGAGTCGCCAACACGCTTACGGGCATGGCACGACATACACTTATTCACCTTCAGGTCTATCTGATAGCCGTCGATCTTATGGGGGATCACCGGCGGCTGCATCGGATAGTTACGCACCTGCTTAACGTCTGTGTTACGCACCTTCTGCATCACAGGCGGCGTCGGGTTAGTGTCGAGCGGCGCCTGCCTGAGGGTGGCAACCTTCTCATCAGGCACGCTGGCAGCCACGCTGCTAAAGGTCGCGCCGACAGAGAGAGTCACCAGAGTCGCCAAGGTTACAAGTTTCAATGATTTCATGGTGATTCTCCTTATGCCTTAACTACTTTAACTGCGCACTTCTTAAAGTCAGTCTGTTTAGACAAAGGATCCGTCGCATCTAGCGTCACCTTGTTAATCAGCTGGCTGGCGTCGAACCAAGGCACAAAGACCAGACCGACAGGCGGCTTGTTACGGCCACGGGTCTCGACACGTGTCTTGATCTCACCACGGCGAGAAACCACCTTCACCTCATCACCGCGACGCAGGCCGCGTTTCTTAGCGTCTTCTGGATGCATGAAGCACACGGCATCCGGGAAGGCGCGGTACAGCTCGGGCACACGCTGGGTCATAGAACCTGAGTGCCAGTGCTCCAGCACACGACCGGTCGATAACCAAAGGTTAAACTCTTCATCTGGCGACTCGGCGGCAGGCTCGTATGGCAGAGCGTAGATAACCGCCTTACCATCTGGCTTACCGTAGAACT
Organism: Shewanella loihica PV-4; assembly: GCF_000016065.1. NCBI lineage: Bacteria > Pseudomonadati > Pseudomonadota > Gammaproteobacteria > Alteromonadales > Shewanellaceae > Shewanella > Shewanella loihica. The sequence continues at coordinate 2,026,280 of NC_009092.1, read as the reverse complement.
GGAAGCCTGTACCTGGTTTCACATAAGGATCGCTGCCTTCGCGGAAGCGCCACTTGGTCTCTTTACCGTTAACCACAGGCCAGCGCAGACCGTGCACCTCATGGTAGGTATCGAAGTCAGCCAAGTCATGGCCATGACCGCGACCGAAAGTAGCGTACTCTTCAAACAGACCCTTCTGAACATAGTAACCAAAGTGCTTGGCTTCATCGTTCATATACTTAGGATCGGCCTGCTCCAGTGGGAACTTATCTACGTTACCGTTCTGGTAGAGTACCTGGAACAGCGTCTTGCCCTTGTACTCAGGGTTCGCCGCCAGCACCTCTTTTGGCCAGACTTCGTCTGTGGTGAAACGCTTAGAGAACTCCATCAACTGCCAAAGATCTGAGCGAGACTCGCCCGGTGCCTTCACCATCTGATGCCAGAACTGGGTACGACGCTCGGCGTTACCATAGGCGCCCTCTTTCTCCACCCACATGGCGGTTGGCAGAATAAGGTCGGCGGCCTGTGTAGTTACCGTTGGGTAGGCGTCAGACACCACGATGAAGTTTTCAGGGTTACGATAGCCAGGTAGACCTTCCTCGTTGATGTTAGGACCGGCCTGCATGTTGTTGTTTACCTGTACCCAGTAGGCATTGATATCACCATCTTTCAGACGACGATTCTGCTCTACCGCGTGGTAGCCAGGCTTAGGTGGAATGATGCCATCTGGGATCTTCCAGATCTTCTCGGCAATCTTTCTGTGTTCTGGGTTATTCACCACTAGGTCTGCAGGCAGACGATGTGAGAAGGTACCCACTTCACGGGCGGTACCACAGGCAGAGGGTTGACCGGTCAGCGAGAATGGGCTGTTACCCGGCGTCGAGATCTTACCTGTTAGCAGGTGAATGTTATAAATCAGGTTGTTACACCATACACCACGGGTATGTTGGTTGAAGCCCATGGTCCAGAATGAGGTCACCTTGGTATTTGGATCGGCGTAGAGTTTCGCCAGTTCAATCAGCTTATCTTCCGGCACGCCAGAAAGCTTGCTGACAGAGGCCACGTCATAGTCGGCAACGAAGGCCTTGAAGGCATCAAATTCGATCGGCGTAGACTTACCGGCGGTCTTAACGTTCTTGGCTTTCTGCTGCAGTGGATGGGTTGGACGCAGGCCGTAGCCGATGTCGGTTTCACCCTTACGGAAGTTAACGTGCTTGTTGACGAAATCCCAGTTTACCGCATCGTTTTGAATGATGTAGTTGCCGATAAAGTTCAGAATAGCCAGGTCTGTCTGCGGCGTGAAGACGATACCGAGATCGGCCAGGTCGAATGATCTGTGGGTAAAGGTCGATAGCACAGACACCTTAACGTGTGGCGCGCTAAGACGACGGTCGGTAACACGGCTCCAGAGGATAGGGTGCATCTCGGCCATGTTAGAACCCCAGAGCACGAAGGCATCGGCGTTTTCCATGTCATCGTAACAACCCATAGGCTCATCGATACCGAAGGTACGCATGAAGCCACCTACCGCAGACGCCATACAGTGACGGGCGTTAGGGTCGATGTTGTTTGAGCCAAAACCGGCCTTCATCAATTTAGAGGCGGCGTAGCCTTCCCATACTGTCCACTGGCCTGAGCCGAACATACCTATGGCGGTAGGGCCCTTCTTCTTGATGGTGGCTTTCCACTTGTCCGCCATGGTATCGAAGGCTGTGTCCCAGCTCACTGGGGTAAACTCGCCATGCTTGTCGTATTTGCCGTTGGTCATACGCAGCATAGGGCTCTGCAGTCTGTCCTTGCCGTACATGATCTTAGACAGGAAGTAACCCTTGATACAGTTCAGGCCACGGTTTACCTCACTCTCGGCGTCGCCGTGAGTCGCAACCACCTTGCCGTCGCGTGTCGCGACAATGACCGAACAACCTGTACCGCAGAAACGACATGGCGCCTTGTTCCACTCAAGTTTAGTCTGCTCTGAACTGGTAATTAGGTTGCTTGCCGTTGCAGGCAAGGCCAAACCAGCCACTGAGGCAGCGGCCATGGCCGCATTTGCCTTCATAAATTCGCGTCGATTCATCTTCATTTTTCAACCTCTTCAAGCACTTCACTCTGGTGATACACCATGGCTGCGGACAGCACGCCCTCAATCTTGTTGATCGCCTCGATGTCAGCCATCAGGCCCTTCTGGGTCATGCCTTCCAGCACAACGACCAGCTTGACCTCATCGTTTACAGACAACTCAGCATTTTCCATCTTCATGATTGTCTGTCTGACACTCGACATAAATTCAGGCTTAACCTGAACCACTAAACTGGTGACGTGAAGTTCATTGCTCATTGACATTTACACTCTTAATAATTGTTCGAATACAGTGGGTTAACCTGCACCTGGCGGGCCGGTAAATATCTGGCTAAACCAGATAGCGAAGCCCAAACCAGAAACGAGTAACACTGACAGCAGGGGAGCAAGAAAAACGGTTAGAAACACAAATATTTTTAGCTCTAAACTTTTCTCTTCATTAGGTGTGGAACTCATGCATCCTCCAACGGGTCATGCCGGTTTTCATAGCAGATAAAGCAGGCTAGCCAGTGGTTGGTGTGGACCAATCAAACGATAAAACCATACTTTTCTTCCTGTTATTTATGGTATCAATAACTTCTTAACATTCTGTATACCCCTAAATCGGTAAATTCTATGCAGGTTTGATCTGGATCATCCTTTTGTCGCAGATAAAACCCAGATCACCTCTCCTAGACACGTATTTCGATTGAGAAAGCAACAAAATGAATAAATTAGCTATTCATAAACAACTAAAACATAGTCACAAAATGGCGATTTCGTAAGTCAAAATGTGATCTAAATCGTAAAAATATATCGATGGGGGTAGAGGGGGATTTAGTGGGGTAAAAAAAAGCACCCGTTGCGGGTGCTTCTTCAGTCTTTATGACAACAATCAGGCTTCGGCGATGCGGTTGAGGATCCGCTTCTCCGAGATGGGATAGGCGGTACCTAACACCTGGGCGAAACAGGAGACGCGATACTCCTCTATCATCCAGCGAGCCTCCTGCAGCGCCTCGGGCACAGGCGCGCTGCGGGGCACCTTGGCCAGCTGGGCTGCCAGGGTCTGTTGCACATTGTTGATGCTATGCAGATGCAGGCGGTCACGGTTAGGATCCACGGGAAGCTTATCTAAACGATTATCTATCGCCTTGATATACCTGATTAAATCAGAAAGCCGCTGCCAACCGCACTGCTCGACAAAGCCCTTGAATACCAGGTTATCCAACTGGGTCTGAATGTCGCTCATTGCAAAGGCGATATCCAGGCTGATCTTGCCCTTGAGGCGCTTCTTCACCTTCTGATACAGGGTCAAGATCTCCTCCACCTGCAGCGCGATCTTGGCCGCCGTGGGGTTAAGATCCTGACGCACCACATCTTTAGCCTGCTCGAACTGCTCGGCGCTGCGCACATCTAAGCCCTTCTCATCCAGCAACTGCTGCACCGCCGCCGACAGGATATCGTCGATGAGATACTGCACCTGGCCAAAGGGGTTGAAGTACATGGCCAACTTGGCCTTGTTGGGCAGGGTGTTCTGCAGGTGCTTCACCGGCGATGGCATGTTGAGCAGCAAGAGGCGCTGCAGACCCGCCTTATGGCAGCGGCCGGCCTCATGCTCATCATCAAACAGCTTGATGGCCACGCTGTCTTTGTTGTCCACCAGCGCGGGGAAGGCCTTCACCTGGAAGTTCCCCCGCTTCTTCTCATACTGTTTGGGCAAGTCGCCAAAGCTCCACTGGGTCAGCTCGCTTTGCTCTATGCCGCTCTCGGCAACATTGCGAATCGCCTGGGTTACCCTGCCCTGTAGCTTATCTTTTAGCTGCTCAAGCTCCCTGCCCTGTGCGATCAACTTACCCTTGTCATCTTCCACCTTGAAGTTGATCAGAAGATGCGGCGCGAGCTGGGTGAGATCGAAATCATCGACGGAGATACGCACGCCGCTCATGCGCAGCAGCTGCTTACACATGGCCTCCAGCAGGCTCGTCTCACTGCTGCTATTAGTATTAGCCATCGCCTGTAAGCAGGCCCTGGCATAATCCGGCGCCGGAACGAAGTTACGTCTCAGTGTCTTAGGCAGGGACTTGATCAGCGCGGTGATCTTCTCTTCCCTCAGCCCCGGCACCAACCAGTCGAAGCCCTGGGCCTCTATCTGGTTAAGCAGCGCGACGGGAAGATGCACCGATACGCCGTCATCTACGTCCGCCGGCTCGAAGTGATAACTCAGGGGCAGGTTAAAGTTGCCCTGATGCCAGCTGTCGGGGAAGTCCAGCGCCGAGATATGCTCGTCGCTGCGCTTCATCAGCTGCTCACGTTCAAAGTCCAGCAGATGCGGCTGACGCTTCTTCTCCTGCTTCCACCAGGTCAGCAGCTTAGGCGCGTTGTAGATCCCCTCGGGAATGCGCGCCTCATAGAAATCCACCAGCGCCTGCTCGTCCACCAAGATGTCGCGGCGGCGGGACTTGTGCTCCAGCGCCTCGATATCGTCGATAAGCGCACGGTTGTTGACAAAAAATGCCTCCTTGGTGCGCAGCTCCCCTTCGGCCAAGGCGCTGCGAATAAAGATCTCGCGGGCCTCCACCGGCTCCACAGGGCCATATTGCACCCGGCGGCGATTGACTATGGTCAGGCCGTAGAGCTGCTGATTCTCCAGCGCCACCACACTGCCCTGCTTGGCCTCGAAATGGGGCTCCACATAGCTTTTCTTCACCAGATGGCCGGCCAGGGGCTCGACCCATTCAGGCTGGATCTTGGCGCAGCAGCGGGCAAACAGTCGCGAGGTCTCGGTCATCTCGGCGGCCATGATCCACTTAGGTCCCTTCTTGGCCAGCGGCGAGCCGGGGAAGACGAAGAACTTGCGGTTACGCGCCCCCAGATACTCGTTGTCCTTATCCTTGAAACCGATATGGCTCAGCAGGCCGGTCAGCAAAGATTTATGCAGCAGCTCATAGTCGGCGGGCTCGCTGTTGAGCTTCCACTTGAGGTCGTGCACCGCCTGTCGCAGCTGGGTATAGAGATCCTGCCATTCACGCACCCGCAGATAGGCGAGAAACTCCTGCTTACACAGCTTACGGAACTGACTGGCAGACAGGGCTTTCTGCTGCTCCTTGATGTGATCCCACAGCTTGACCCAGGCGATGAAGTCAGAGTCCTTGTCGTTGAAGCGTCTGTGGGCCTCATCGGCGGCCTGCTTCTTATCCATTGGGCGCTCGCGGGGATCTTGAATCGAAAGACCCGCGGTGATCACCAGTGTCTCATGCAGGCAGCCATATTCCTTGGCCTGCACCACCATGCGCGCCAGGCGCGGATCCACAGGGATACTCGCCAATTGACGGCCCAGCGGGGTGAGTTGCAGCTGGCCCTTGTGTTTACGCACCGACTGCAGCTCTTCCAGCAGCAGGAAACCATCACGGATATATCTGGCATCGGGCGGCTGAATGAAGGGGAAACCTTCGATGTCGCCAAGGCCGATGGAGAGCATCTGCAAAATGACAGAAGCCAGGTTGGTCCTTAGGATCTCGGGATCGGTAAACTCGGGGCGGTTGTTAAAGTCCGCCTCATCATAGAGACGAATACAGATCCCCGGCGCCACGCGGCCACAACGGCCCTGACGCTGGTTGGCGCTCGCCTGGGAGATAGGTTCGATCGGCAGGCGCTGCACCTTAGTGCGATAGCTGTAACGGCTGATGCGCGCCGTGCCCGGGTCGATCACATACTTGATGCCGGGAACCGTCAACGAAGTTTCCGCCACGTTGGTGGCCAGCACGATACGGCGTCCGCGATGACTCTTAAATACCTTGGACTGCTCACCATAGGAGAGACGCGCATACAGGGGTAACACCTCGGTATCGCGATACTGCTGTTTGTTGAGCTGGTCGGCCAGGTCGCGGATCTCACGTTCGCCGTTGAGGAAGATCAGGATATCCCCCGGCCCCTCGGCCATCAGCTCCTCCACCGCGGCGAAGATGCCGTCGGTGAGATCTAAGTCTTCATCCTGCTCGCCGACTAGCGGACGGTAGCGGGTCTCCACCGGATAGGTACGGCCCGACACCTCGATAACAGGCGCATTATTGAAATGCTTAGAGAATCTCTCCACGTCTATGGTGGCCGAGGTGATGATCACCTTGAGATCCGGACGGCGCTTGAGCACGCTCTTGAGGTAACCCAGGATGAAGTCGATATTCAGGCTTCGCTCGTGGGCCTCATCGATAATGATGGTGTCGTACTGATCCAGGTATTTGTCTGAACTCAGCTCCGCCAGCAAGATACCGTCAGTCATCAGCTTGATGTAAGAGGTCGGCTTGATGGCATCGGCGAAACGCACCTTAAAGCCTACCACTTCGCCCAGTGGGCTATTGAGTTCTTCGGCCACACGGGTCGCCACGCTGCGGGCGGCCAGTCGTCTTGGCTGGGTGTGGCCAATCAGGCCGCGGGTGCCCAGGCCAAGCTCGAGACAGATCTTCGGCAGCTGGGTCGTCTTACCCGAGCCTGTCTCACCGGCCACAATCACCACCTGGTTATTGGCGATCGCCTCGGCTATCTCGCCGCGCTTTTGCGACACGGGCAAGGCATCGGGATAACTGATCTCGGGGCGATTCTGCCTACGGCTCTCCACCTTAGCTGCGGCGGCAATGGCCTGCTCTTCTAACTGGGCCAGCGCCTCATCTTTCTGCTCGCCGTCGGCTTGTTTTTTCAGTCTATGGAGGCGGCGCTTGATGCGAGAGGCATCGGCCTGAAAACACTGGTTGAGAAAGGCATGAGACAGGGGGTGACGTGGCGAATTCAAAGGAAAAACCCATATAACAAAACACAAAGCAGGGATCCTACCAAGGAACGCGCCATTTTGATATGGAAAATCGCCTCTAGCGGGCGAATTTGTTCACCTGATTATCGGTTTTGCCGTGTGGTGCTTGTCGATAAAAAGGTGAACATAAGCATTGACTTAGGCAGGTTTAAGATAACACTCCTGCATGGAGGTGTTGATCGCCCTCAATACGGCATTTCTGTCTATGATGCCGACCACCCTGCCCTGGTCGATCACCGGATAGATCTTAGGCTTGGGCAGCAGCATCTGCTCCGCCAAACTGATGATGGGCTCATCCTTGCTGACGGTAAGTACATCGGTGCGCATGCAGTCACTCACGTTGGCGGTGAGATCGCAGTGATAAGTACTCTTAAGCATCACGGCTAAACAATCTTGTTGCGACAAAAACCCCACCAAATGACCCTGTGCATCGACCACTGCTGCGCCTAGTTTTTTTTGTGAGAGCAGCTTCTCGACCGCGGCCGCCAGTGTCATGTCTGCCTGTAATAACACCGGCTGGCGATCCATATAATCAACGACTTTCATCGATTCCATATTCTGACTCCTTAATCGTGTCCGCACCTTAAGTGTAATTAAGGTTGGTCTAAAAAGCCGAAGTTTTAACCAACTTTATTTATAAGCATACAAAACAAACATTTATGCAACAGACATAAAGTTTGAAGCGGATCAAATGCCGCCAAAAAGTGGGACATTTTGACCCATGTTTTTAAATAAACTTGATCCAGCTCATAGCTATAGAAGGTGGAATGCCCTTGCGGATCACAAGGTTTATAAATGTTGACATACATCAACATTCGCACGGAATTTGAGGCCTAAACTAAGTTACTGAATCGTGCCACTACATTTTCGCATCAAAATGAAAACAAAGGGTTAACCATGGACACACATGCCGCCTTATATCAACAAGGCCAAGCACGCCTCGAAGAGTTACGTCGCTTGGCGCCTCGTCATGCTCAGACATTGCAAGACAAGATGGAAGAGCATGGAATCACCCGCCGAGACTTTATGAAATGGAGCGCCGCCGTCACCGCTATGCTGGCATTGCCGCTCCCCTTTAGCACACTGGTTGCTGAAGCCGCCGAGTTGGCGGATCGCGTACCACTGATCTGGTTGCACATGGCCGAATGTACCGGCTGCTCCGAATCTCTGGTACGTGCAGACACCCCTAACCTCGACTCGCTGATCTTCGACCATGTTTCATTGGAATACCATGAAACTCTGATGGCCGCCGCCGGTTGGCAAGCCGAAGAGAACCTGGAACACGCACTGGAAACCTACAAGGGTAACTACCTGCTGGCCGTCGAAGGGGCTATCCCTACCGCCAACAATGGTGCCTTCCTCACCGTTGGCTGTAAGGGTCACACCGGCCTTGAGATCATCAAGCATGCGGCCGAAGGCGCTGCGGCGATCATCTCTGTCGGTACCTGCGCCTCCTTCGGTGGTGTACAGGCCGCCGCCCCTAATCCAACCGGTGCCAAAGGCGTCGATAAGGTAGTGAACAAGACAGTGGTTAACTTAGGTGGCTGCCCACCGAGTGAGAAGAACATTGTCGGCACTCTGATGTATTTCATCATGTTCGGCAAACTGCCTGCGCTGGATATGTTCAACCGTCCTAAGTGGGCCTACGGCGCACGGGTACACGACAACTGTGAACGTCGCGGCCGCTTCGATGCGGGCGAATTTGTCGAGCAGTTTGGCGATGAAGGTGCGAAAGAGGGTTACTGCCTCTATAAGGTGGGATGTAAAGGGCCTTATACCTATAACAACTGCCCCACAGAAAGATTCAATCACCACACCAGTTGGCCTGTACTTGCGGGTCACGGATGTATGGGCTGCTCCGAGCCTAACTTCTGGGACGACATGGCCGACTTTGAAAAACCCCTTGGCAGACAGCTCCTTCACGGGCTGGACGCAACGGCCGATACCGTCGGCGCAGTGATCTTGGGTGCCACAGCTGTAGGTATCGGCGCTCATGCTGTTGCCAGCGTATTTGCCAATTCGAAGGAGGACTAATTCAATGAGCAAACGTGTAGTTATCGACCCTATCACTCGAATCGAAGGCCATCTGCGCATCGAGGTCGAAGTCGACGAAAATAATGTTGTTCAAAAAGCCTGGTCCTCCTCCACCCTTTGGCGTGGCATCGAGGTGATACTCAAGGGACGTACCCCGATGGATGTGGGCCTTATCGTTCAACGTATCTGTGGTGTCTGTACCTATTCACACTATCGCTGTGGTACCGAAGCGGTTGAGAACGCCTTAGGGGTGAAGATCCCGCTTAACGCCAAGTATCTGCGCTCGCTCATGCAAACCTCGCTTTATATGCATGACCACATAGTGCACTTCTATCACCTCCACGGCCTGGACTGGGTGGATGTGGTCTCTGCGCTGAGTGCCGATCCGGCAGCCGCCGCACAGGTGGCGCTGAAATATACCCACAACCCAATCGCCGCCGGCGAGGGTGAGCTGCGCGCGGTACAAGAGCGCGTCAAGGGCTTCGTCGAAACCGGTAAACTTGGCCCCTTCGCCAACGCTTACTGGGGCAACGGCACCTATAAGTTTACCCCTGAGCAGAACCTGATCGCCCTGTCTCACTACCTCAAGGCACTGGAAGTACAGCGCGTTGCGGCCGAGATGCTGGCCATCTTCGGTGGTAAGCAGCCGCATCCTCAGTCACTGGTGGTCGGTGGTGTTACCTCGGTGCGTGACATGTTAAGCCCTGCCCGTCTGCAGGAGTGGAAACAGAAACACGCCATCGTGGCCGACTTTATCAACCGCGCCTACAAGGCGGATATCGTCATGGCGGCCGAAGCCTTCGGCGGCGAGCCTAGCGTGCTCGGCGGCGTCAACGTGAAGAACTTCCTGGCGACCAACGACTTCGTCCTCGCCGACGGTCAGTACATGTTCGACCAGGGTGTGATCATGAATGGCGATCTGGCCAATGTCACCGACATCAACCCAGATCTGATCAAGGAAGATGTGAGCCACGCCTGGTATGACGCAAGCGAACCACAACATCCTTATGAAGGCACCACAATCCCTAACTACACAGGGTTCGTGGAGCGCGACACAGTCTACGGCAAGCTGCCGACACTGGATGGCGACGGCAAGTACAGCTGGGTGAAATCACCACGCTATCAGGGTGAGCCGGTCGAGGTAGGTCCACTCTCTAGCCTGCTGGTCAGCTATGCCCGCGGCAACAAGGTGGTGGTCGAAGCGGTAAACGGCCTGCTGGAGGCCACTGGCCTACCGGTTGAAGCCCTGTTTACTACACTTGGCCGCACCGCGGCGCGCATGCTGCAAACCGTTATCGTGGCCGAGCAGGGTCTTAAGACCTTCGATGCCCTGATCAACAACCTGCTTGTGGATGAGGCCACCTATGTGAAGCCAGAGATCGACCCAAGCAAAGAGTATGTGGGTCACGCCATGATCGAGGCGCCGCGCGGCATGCTCAGCCACTGGATCCGCATCAAGAACGGTCTGGTGGAGAACTATCAGGCTGTGGTGCCCACCACCTGGAACGCAGGCCCTGTGGACGCCGCCGGTAAGGTAGGTCCCTATGAGGCATCCCTATTGGGCCTCAAGCTGGAAGACCCAACCAAGCCACTGGAAGTGATACGTATCATCCACTCATTCGACCCATGTATGGCCTGTTCGGTACACGTGATGGACTATAAGGGCCAAGATCTGGGTGAGTTCCGTATCGACCCAAACGGCAATAACTAAGGAGCAACTCATGGCTACAACCAATGTACCCTATGAGAGAGCCTTTATCTTCAGCGCCGCGATCAGGATTTTTCACTGGTTGCGAGCGCTCTCCATACTGGTTCTTGTCATAACAGGCTTCTATATTGCCTGGCCGTTTTTGGTGGCGCCGAGCAGCACTGATGTGTTGGTACAAGGGTGGATAAGATTTGCCCACCTGATCTTCGGCTTCGTGCTGTGTGCCATCACGCTTGCCAGGGCCTATCTGTTCTTCTTCAGCAAGAGCGACATAGAGCGGCGCTCCTTTAAGGATGTCGCCAGTGTCAACAGCTGGATAGTGCAGCTTAAGTCCTATCTTTGGATGGGACACCTGGACAAGAAAGGTGTGTATGGTCCCTTGCAGTTTGTCACCTACTTTGCCGTGTCAGTGATCGCAGCGCTTATCTGCATCACAGGCCTGGCACTGTACGCTAACGTCTATCATCTCGGCCTTGGCGGCATGTTAGGCGACTTTGCGGCCTGGTTGACCGGCGCAATGGGCGGCCTGGCCCAGCTGAGGATCTGGCACCATTACTTTACTTGGGTGTTTATTATCTTTGTGGTGATCCACGTCTATATGGCGGTTTGGACCGGCATCAGATTTAAACATAATTCGGTAGATTCCATCGTCTCTGGCTATGACTACCATCCTAAGAAGCACTAAATAAGGGCGCCATGAAAATACTGTTACTCGGTATTGGTAATGTGCTGTACGCCGATGAAGGGATCGGCGTACATTTTGTCAATTACCTGCAAGAAAACTATCGCTTTAGCCATCCGTCGCATCAACTCGATGTGATGGATGGTGGCACCTTAGCCCAAGGGCTAATTCCCATTATCTGTAAATACGACTATCTTGTGGTGGTAGATACAGTCAACGCCCACGGCGTCGGACCAGGAGAGGTCTATTTTTTCGATTTCGACAAGGCTCCCTGCGAGATCGATTGGCAAGGAAGCGCACACGAGGTGGAGATGTTACAGACATTGACCATGATGGAGATGGTCGGAGACAGACCAAAAACTTTCGTACTTGGCTGCACGCCAACCGTACTCGAACCTATGACACTGGGGCTCACCCCGCGTGTCGCCGCCGCCGTTCCCCTGATGGAAACGACAATACTCACCCATTTCAAGTCCCTCGGATTCGAGATCGAACGGATCAACGACTTGGCTATTGAAACGCTCATTCCAGATTCTTATAAGCGCGGTGTAACCCTAGATGAAGACAATCAAATTTGAATTTACCTGCTCACGGCAGGTGCCGCTTTACGCGCATTTATGTAACCGATACCTAAATTATGGTGAACTAAATATCCATGTCGGTTACCAGGGCGGCGCCTATTTTATCGAGGCCGAGGGCAAACAGAGCGAGCTGGAAGCTCTGGCCGATGATATCGCCCAGGATTTTCTGATCTCCGTATGGCTCACCGATTCCCGCATCGCCCTGATCGACGCGCCGACCGGCAACAAGACTCCCTTGGCAACCCAGCCACTGGTGCAGGAGTTTTGTCAGCAGTGCGCGCCCCACTTTGGTGATAATCAGGCGCCAGAGTTTGGCCAGCTGGATCTTGCCTGCGACTGTTGCCACGGCGAGCGCCGCATCCATCAGGATTATCGCGGCTTGACCTCAGGCGACATTCAGGCCATATATCAGCAGCTGATGACCCAGGGCGAACTCGACCTGGCGGGCGGCATTCACCTGAGCCTGAGCCCGGTTGACAACAGTCCCGATGAAAACAGTTCCAATAAATACAGTCAGCGCCCTCGCCTGCTTATCTGTAATCCCAACACTTTAAATGCCCAGTTCCACCTCAGCGATCCTCAGGTGTTGGCGCTGTCGAGCATAGAGAAGCCACTTATCTGCGCGCGGCCCATCAAAGATCATCCAAAGCTCGCCCAACCGCTTTACGATCTCTGCTTCGCCTACAGCCGCCTCTTGGTGATCCTGGCCGAGCATCTGCGACAGCACGGCACAGATTGGGTCTATCTCGCGGATCCCGCCCAGGGCGAAGCGCTTGCCTATATCGATGGTCAATGGGCCGAGATCCACACGAATGCGCCAAACAGCCTGCGCATCGACTCCCCCAAGCAGGCGCTACATGATGCCGTGCTGCTGGCGGGCAAGGACACCTATTACTACGCCAGCCACAGCGATAAACAGGGCGGTCACTACCTGCTGGAACAAGGCAGTGACGTCAAGAGTCGCCACGGCGCCATGACGCCGGCTATCTTGGGCGATGATGACCTTGCCCTGTGCGCCCTGCACAGCGTGAATCTCGAGCATGGCCTTGATAAGAACAGCGCCATCATCTACCTGAGCCGTGACCATGGCGGGCAGATCTACACCTTAGATGGCAAGTGCGAGGCCGAGCGTTTCTTCGCCCTGCCCGAGCTGCCTGAAAACGGCTATGAGATCTATCATCAGCTGGAGCAGAGCCCCCAGCGCAAGGTGCTGGAGAAGTTTAAGCAGCGCTATCCCGAAGATTACCTCAGGCTGCTGGACCTAAAACTGCCTAATGAGCGCCATAGTTTAAGCACCCTGTGGGCGGTGGGCGCGGTGATACTCGGTCTCGAGAGCCGCTCCTTGAGCGTTGGCGATCTCAACGACGCCCTGATGGCCGCTGCCATGGCCCATCGCGGCAGCAACTCGCCGCGCATCGACTATCCGCTCACCCGTGGCGAAGCCTACCGCAGCCTCAACTGGTGCAAGACACTGGGCAGCCTGATCAGCTTCCGTCTGGCCGACGACAGAGACAGCCAGAAACTGGCCTTTGGCATGCACGACTCCTTCGCCGACTATCTGGCAAACTGGATTGAGCATCTGGATCTCAACCTTGGGGTCAAATCGGTGGCTCTGGCCGGTAGCGAGTGGGTTAACCCCTTGCTGTGTCAGCGGGTCGCCCTGAGGGTCGGCAAGAACTTCCCCCTCAAGCACAACCAGCTGCTGGAGATCGATGGCAACAACCATGCTATCGGTGCCCTGCTGCTCAAAAAACGTAGGCTATAGCATGTCGAGCGGGTTACAAAGGTCCATGGCATCGACCAAGCGCGTACGACTGGCGGTAACAGGTATCGTCCAGGGGGTCGGCTTTCGCCCCTTCGTCTACCGCTGGGCGACTGAGCTTGGTCTGCTGGGCCTGACCTTCAACCATAGCAAGGGGGTGACAGTGGAGCTGCAAGGCAGCGATGCGGCGATTCACGCCTTCGTCGAGGCCCTGACCCAGACACCGCCGCCACTTGCCCGCATCGACAGCCTGAGCCAGACAGAACTGCCGCTTGAAGAGTGCAACAGCTTCGAGATAGTACACAGCCAGGCGGATGCCAAGGCCGTGGTGGCCGTCTCCAGCGACAAGAGCAGTTGCCAGGAGTGTCTCGATGAGATCATGGATCCCGGCAACCGTCACTATCAGTACCCTTTTACCAACTGCACCAACTGCGGCCCCAGATATACCCTGATCCGCGCCCTACCCTATGACAGGCCCAACACCGCCATGGCAGAATTCGCCATGTGTGATGCCTGCGCGGCGGCCTATCAGAATCCACTGGACAGGCGCTACCACGCCCAGCCGGTGAGCTGCCCAGATTGCGGCCCACAGCTCAGTCTATTAGACGCGCAGCAAATACCACTGGCAGAGAAGAACGCCGCGCTGGATCTGGCCGTCGAGCTGCTAGCCCAGGGCAAGACCTTGGCCATCAAGGGGCTCGGCGGATTTCATCTGGTGTGCGATGCCACCAACCATGAGGCGGTAATGCAGCTGAGATCCCGTAAGCAGAGACCGGCCAAGCCCTTTGCCGTGATGTGCGCCTCGCTGCCGATGGCCAAGACGCTGGCCTGCGGCAGCGACGCCGAATGGCAACTGCTGCAAAGCGCCGAGCGGCCCATCACCCTGCTGCAAAGGGCGCTCAACAAAGATGAATCCAGTAGCGATGCGCTGAGCAGCTACGTGCTGAGCCCGGCCGTGGCCCCCGGCATCGACAGACTCGGGCTGTTTCTGCCCTACACGCCGCTGCATCAGTTGCTGCTCAGCAGGCTAAACCGCCCGCTCGTGGCCACCAGTGCCAACCGTAGCGGCGAGCCCATCATCACACATGCAGAGCAGATCTTCGAGCGCCTGGGCGAGGTGGTCGATGCCGTGCTGGATCATAACCGCGAGATCCTTAACGGCTGTGACGACAGTGTGGTGCAGATGGTGGATGACAAGTTGCAGGTGATCCGTCTGGCGCGGGGCTATGCGCCGCTGACCCTGGCGCTACCAGAGGAAGTCCCCCAAGAAACCTTGGCCGTTGGCGCCCAGCAGAAGAACAGCATCGCCTTCGGCTTCGATCACAACCTGGTGCTCAGCCCACACATAGGCGATCTCTTCAGCCTGGAGGCGGAGCAATATTTTATCGACACCCTGGCGACCTTTAAGCGCCTGTATCAGTTCAGCCCCAAACACCTGGTGAGCGACAAGCATCCCGACTACGCCTCGACCATCTGGGCGCAGCAACAAAAGGATGCGCAAGGCATCGCCTACACTCAGGTGCAGCACCACTACGCCCATATCCTCAGCGTCATGGCCGTCAATCAGAGAGTCGACAAGGTATTGGGATTTAGCTTCGATGGCACGGGCCTAGGCGATGAGCGCCAGCTCTGGGGCGGCGAAGCCATGCTAGCCGATATCTCAGGTTTCAAGCGCGTCGCCCACCTAAGCCCAATGGCGCTGATCGGCGGCGAGCAGGCAATTAAAGACCCGCGCCGCATCATGCTGGCACTGCTGTTCGCGCGTTACTCGCCAGATGAAATTAAGGCGCTGCCACTGGCATCGCTTGAGGAACTGCCAGCCAGCCTCATCGGCAACCTGCATACCCTGTGGCACAAAGGTGTCGCGATTCAGATGACCAGCTCCATCGGCCGTCTGTTTGACGCCACCGCCTGCCTACTGGGACTGATGCAGACCACCCAGTTTGAGGGTCAGGCCGGCATGTTGATCGAGGCCAAGGCCAATGAGGTCAGCGAGGCGCAGTTAGAAAGCGAGCTAGCAGCGGCGGATCTAGCCTTCAGCCTGTGTGAGATCGACGGCGTATGGCAGCTCGCATCCCTGTGGGAGCAGATGGTCGATGCCCTACTCAAATGGCAGGACAAGCCCGAAGGCATAAGCCTTATCGCCCGCGGCTTTATGAACGCGCTGGCCCAGGCGGTTACCGACTGCGCCATCAAGCATAGTGGCTTCGACGTGGCGCTCTGCGGCGGCGTGTTTCAAAACCGCTATCTACTCAGCGAGACACGTAAACGCCTAGAGATGGCTAAGATTAAGGTGCTCGATTCGCACCAGGTACCGGTTAACGATGGCGGCATTGCCCTGGGGCAACTCTGGTACGCCATACACAAGCATTAACTCGGCTCGAGCCGCGCCCTAAATCGCCCTGCGATAAGCGCTTGAGCCAATTTGATTAACAGGATTTTGCCTAAAACTGACCCGGGTCAATGAAGTCATCGGGCCCCTAGCGCAAAATGGCATTAACGCCTTAGATTTTTTGGAGTTCATTATGTGTAAAGACTGCGGCTGCTCTATCACTCGGGATCACCACCACCATGATCACGACCATCACCACAGCCATGAGCATGATAATCATCACGAACACAGCCATGAGCATAGCCACGCGCACGGTCATGAGCACAGCCACGGGCATCATCACGACCACGGCACCCTGCGTAGCAATCCCCAGCTCAACGACAAGAAGACACTGTCTGTCATCCATAAGATCCTCGACAAGAACGATCACGAAGCGGCCCACAACCGTGCCCACTTCGAGGCCCACAATATCACCGCCTTCAACCTGATGAGCAGCCCAGGCAGCGGCAAGACCACACTGCTCGAGCACCTCAAGGAGTACACAGACCTCAACTATGGCGTGGTCGAAGGCGATCTTGAGACCTCCCGCGACGCCGACCGCCTTACCGCCAAGGGCATTCCCGCCTTCCAGATCCAGACCGGCTCCGCCTGTCACCTGGACGCCTTCATGGTGCACGATGCCCTGCATCATGTTGATCTGGCGGCCCTGGATATCTGCTTCGTGGAGAACGTCGGCAATCTGGTCTGCCCCGCCTCCTACGACGTGGGCACCCACTTCAACATAGTGCTGGTGTCTGTACCCGAAGGCGATGACAAGATAGAGAAATACCCTGTGATGTTCCGCAAGGCAGATCTGGTGTTGATCACCAAGGCCGACCTGCTGCCCCACTTCGATTTCAGCGTCGAGGAAGCCAAGGCCCAGGTGAAACGCCTCAACCCGGATGCCGAAGTGATCACCACCTCCATTAAGGATGGCGACAGCATGCGCGCCGTGGTCGACTGGCTAAACGCCCACAGGAGCCAATAAATATGTGCCTATCCATCCCCTCAAGAATTGTAGCACTCCACCCCGAGGAGCAGGCCGTGACGGTCGAGACCCTGGGGGTGAAGCGCAAGGTCAGCAGCCATCTGATGGAGGAGCCACTGGCGCTTGACGACTATGTGCTGATCCATATCGGCTTCGTGATGAACAAGATAGACAAGGCCGACGCCGAGCAGAGCCTGGCCCTGTATCAGGAGATCGTCGCCAAGATGAATGAGCAGGAGACCCAGGCATGATAGAGCTAAAACAGCTGTATCAGGGCTTTAGAGATCCTGAAACCATACACAACCTGGCTAAGGAGATCGCCCTGCACGCCGCCAAGCATGAGGGCAACATCTACATTATGGAGGTGTGCGGCGGTCATACCCACACCATCATGAAATATGGCCTCAACCAGCTGCTGCCAGACAACATA
This sequence comes from Shewanella loihica PV-4, assembly GCF_000016065.1. Lineage (NCBI taxonomy): Bacteria > Pseudomonadati > Pseudomonadota > Gammaproteobacteria > Alteromonadales > Shewanellaceae > Shewanella > Shewanella loihica. Next base: position 2,008,886 of record NC_009092.1, on the reverse strand, counting down.
GAATTTGTCCACGGTCCGGGCTGCCCCGTGTGTGTCATGCCCAAGGAGCGCATCGATCACGCCGCTATCCTGGCCTCTCAGCCCGATGTGATCCTGGTGACTCTGGGGGATATGATCCGCGTGCCCGGCTCAAAAGGCAGCCTGGCCGAATTCAGGGCCAAGGGCTGCGATATCCGCCCGCTCTACGATCCCATGGACGCCCTGACCATTGCCAAGGAGAACCCGGATAAGCAGGTTATCTTCTTCGCCATAGGATTTGAAACCTCAACCCCCATGACCGCCGTGCTGATCGAACAGGCCGAGAAACAGGGAATTGATAACCTACTGTTTCATATTAACCATGTGCTGGTGCCACCGGCCATAGACGCCGTGATGGCCGATCCCCAGGCCAAGGTGAATGCCTTTATCGGCCCGGCTCACGTGAGCGTGATCGCCGGCGCCAAGCTCTACCGCCCCGCCGTGACCCAATACGGCACCCCTGTGGTGGTCTCAGGCTTCGAGCCTGTGGATGTGATGGAATCTATCCTGCGCATCGTCAAGCAGAAGGTCGAAGGCGTCGCCGAACTCGACGTACAGTACAGCCGCGCCGTGAGCGAGGAAGGCAATGTGCACGCCCAGCAGAAGGTCAATCAGTACCTCACCGTCAGGCCACATTTTCGCTGGCGCGGCCTGGGGCCGCTGAATGAGTCGGCGTTGATGCTAAGACCCGAATTTGCCCACCGCGACGCCGAGGTGATCTATCGCGACAAGCTGGACGTGGCCGATATCGACGATCACAAGGCCTGCCAGTGCGGCGACATCTTAAGAGGCATCGCCAAGCCGAAAGACTGTAAGGTCTTTGGCCGTGGCTGCACCCCAGAGACCCCCCTCGGCAGCTGCATGGTCAGCTCGGAAGGCGCCTGCAACGCCTATTACCGCTATAACGGAGTCTAATCATGGCCGACAACGAAAAAACCGTACAACTCAGTCACGGCGGTGGCGGCAAGGAGATGAACCGACTGATCAAGTCGATCTTCTTCAAGGCCTTCAACAACCCGATTTTGGCGAGTGAAGAAGACGCCGCCCTGCTCCACTTCGAGGGTCAGGCCGCCTTTACCACAGACTCCTTCACCGTGTCGCCGCTGTTTTTCGCCGGTGGCAACATAGGCAAGCTCGCCATCGCGGGCACGGTCAACGATCTGGCCATGATGGGCGCCGAACCCCAATACCTGAGCTGCAGCTTCATCATCGAAGAGGGCTTTGCCATCAAGGATCTGAAAGCCATCGTCGGTAGCATGGCCGAGGAGCTGCACAAGAGCGGCACCCGTATCGTCTGTGGCGACACCAAAGTCGTGCCTAAGGGCTGCGCCGATGGCCTGTTTATCAACACCTCCGGGGTCGGCCGCGTATTAAAACCACAGATCTCGGTGAAAAACCTGCGTCCCGGCGATGCCATCCTGGTCTCGGGCGATATCGGTCGTCACGGCGCCGCCATTTTGATGGCCCGCGAGGGACTCACCCTGGAATCTGAGCTGGTCAGCGACTGCGCCAACCTCTGGCCCGTGGTCGAGCAGCTGATCGCCTGCAACATAGAGGTGCATGCCATGCGCGACGCCACCCGTGGTGGCCTGGCTGCTGTGCTTAATGAATGGGCGGGCGCCTCCAATGTCGGCATCAATGTCGAGGAGAGCAAAATCCCCGTGTGTGACGAGGTAAAAGGCTTATGTGAGCTCTATGGCTTTGAGCCCCACGACCTGGCTAACGAAGGCACCTTCATCCTGGCGGTACCGGGTGAAATCGCCGACGGCGCACTGGAGATCATCCAGCGCTACGGCCACTGCCAGCAGGCGGCCATCATAGGCCATGTGGAAGAGACTCATCCGGGCAAAGTGGTCCTCAAGACCCCATGGGGCAGCAGCCGCTACCTCGACCTGCCCCAGGGTGAATTGCTGCCAAGGATCTGTTAATGCACGAGTATTCGATTGTCACCGCCCTACTGGAACAGTGTGAACAGCACGCCATCGCCAATCAGGCGAGCAAAATCACTAAGGTGGTGATAAAAATCGGCGTCCTAAGCGGCGTCGAACCCGCCCTACTGGCGACCGCGTTTGAAACCTTCAAGCTGGAGGGGCGCGCCAGAGAGGCGGAACTTGAGATTCTACATCAGGAATTGGTGCTCGAGTGCCAGGCTTGCCAAAGCACTCATACCATCAAGGAACGAAGTGTCATTTGTCCTAGTTGTCACAGCTATGAGACCCGCATCATCGAAGGGGAAGAATTGCTGCTGATGCAACTAGAGCTGGAAACCGATGAATAAAACCAAACATAAATGGAGTATTACAATGAAAAAAGCCTTACTGCTACTCGCTAGCCTTCTTCCTGCGGCGGCCTGGGCACACCCAGGGCACAACGGCATAGGTCTGTTCCACCACCTCAACGACCTACTACCTATCATAGCGCTAGTGATCATCGTCGCCGGCGTGATGCTGTGGAAGAAACGCTCATAATCCAAGCGTTACCCTAAGCGTAAAGACAGCGTTAGACTCCCCAGAGTCTAGCGCGGTCTCGATCCGTCTAGCCAAAACAGACTTTAAGTCAGCTCACATAGAGCTAGCAGGCAGGCTTTGACAAACTACTCTCTTCTCACTCTACAGCGAGCCAACAGCTTGCGCCCTCTCCCATCAATTAACTTAAATACGCCTTAAACGACTCGAACAGACACTTTTTTAGCGCTTCATCCGAAAACCTTAAAACCTTGCCACGGCTCAACTCATTTTGGACAGAAATGCGATAGAGCATGGACTCTAAAGCTGGGGGTAAGGAAAAATATGGTAATCAAATAAAGTCTACTCTTACCCCACATATCACTGACTCCACATATCATAATGGCTAGCCCGATTAATTTCTTTTGCGCTCTAGCGACGGGCTTGAATGATGCTGAAGTGTTGTTGGATGGTATCCATAATTTATGCGACTTATTTCTTATGCCCAAAAAAATGAGGGATCGGATGACCATGTTCCACTTTTAATATCCAGAGTTCCCCAAAAATGATTCTCTAACATACACCGCAAACCGCCCATGCTTTTCTGAATCCCAAGAAACATCAGTTTCTACTTCACTGGGAAATTTATTATTGGCGTAAACACTAATAGTCCAATAATGAGGTCTAAATGGATCAAACAAGCTTCTAGTCCGTGCAACTACACTAACATCGCTATATAAGACATTGTTGTCATCCAAATACTGTTTCGCCGCGGCAACTACCTTGCTTGGGGGCTGATCGACTCTTTTTTCAACAGGATATAACAAGACAACAGACAACATGCCTATGGTTCCAAAAACCAACATATTCGGCCATTTAACAGGCCCGAAATACCAAGCAACAAGTCCGGATAAAATCAACCAGATAGCAAAGCATATGTAGAGCGGCTCTAAATCCAGCAACATAGGGAAAAAAGAGACACCTGTATCTCCGGGCGCTGCACTGTAAAACAGTGCAGCGCCGAATAATAGCGAACACATAGCCTCTAACATTCTTAACTTAATCAAACTGAATGCTCCACTGTGTTAATGTGCCAAGATTATCTTTCTTTTGATCGCTAACCTTGAGCGTCCAAACACCCTTCACCGTTTCAATCATATTCGAGTCAATAGTCCATGATTCATTCAAAACATAGCTGCCAGGGTTGGACAAGTTATAATGTCGACCAGAAGGTGATACTAATTGAATCGCAATGTCGGCCAGGTTGGGGTGCAATATCTTGGCTGATACTGTGATGCCCGATGGATAGATATCCGAGGGCACGGTGATGCTTGAAGACACACCATAACCTTTATTATCAGGTATCTCGAACTGAGAAACGTTGGTGAATACCTGGCCAGCAGCTTGCACAATGAGAATTGTCACAGAATCTGAAGACACTTCTTGTCTGGAATCGACAATGGTTGCCTCTATAGTATGTTGGCCAGGGGACAAGATGACTTCCTGCAATTTCCCCTCCCCTAATTCACCATCGATATTGGAGCTCCAGGTTACAAAGTTACCTAGCTCACCGTCTTCAATATCCCATGCGCTAGCATTTAGCTGGATTGACGATCCAAAACCAAATTGTTGACCATCGATTGGAGCATGAATTTCGATAAAAGGTGCAGTGTTTGGGTTTGGCTCAACAGTGACGAAGACGCTAGCAGTAGCCCTTAACTGACCATCTGTGATCTCATAAGTAAATTGGGTCGTACCGACAAAATTTGTCGGAGCCGTGTACTTAATCTTATTGTCTTCTATTTCCGTGAAGCCGTTAGTTGCTTGAGTGACAGACTCAATAGTCAGCAGGTCTCCATCGGGATCTGAATCGTTGGACAGAACGTCATATTTGATACTTGCGCCCTGATATACCCTAATGGCATCGTCTTCGGCTGAAGGGGCACTATTTCCATCAACAATGCTCACTAGGACTGTCGCCTGAGATCTGTCACCTGATGGATCGGCTATCAGGTAAGTGAAAGAATCCTGGCCGACATAACCAGACTCTGGTTGGTAGATTATGTTGCTGCCAGACAAAAGAGTGCCACCATGAGCGCCCTGGCTGAAGTCGATTAATTGAATGGGATCGTTATCTGCGTCAGTATCATTAGAAAGCACATCGATACTAACGGCAACATTGACCTGGGTAAAGGCAACATCATCCATGGCAACTGGAGCTGTGTTGCCTTTATTCACGGTAACATACACAGAAGCAGAAGCTGTATTGCCAAGTGTATCTATTACCCTGTAAGTGAACACATCATCTCCAAAGAAGCCAACATGTGGGGTATAGGTTAACTTGTTGTGTGCAAGACTGACCGCCCCATGTGCTGGCTGAGTATAATCAGAAATAGTCAATGCTTGAGATGATGACGCCGAGTCGTTGCTTAAGACATCAATCTCGATTGAGGTATTGGCCGCAACGGAAACCGTATCATCGAGAGCAACAACCTTGGGGTCGTTACTTTTCACTGACACGTGCACCAGCGCGGTAGAAAGATTCCCCTGAGCATCTTGAATTGTGTATGAGAAGATTTCGTCACCCACAAAGTCAACGTCAGGGGAGTAAACCAGCTCGCTTGCTATACCTCTTATCACCGTTCCATTATCAGGCTGAGTAAAGCGGATAACATCGAAAGAATCCCCTTCTAGATCATAATCATTGCGCAGCACATCTATCACTAGAGGGGTATTTTGAGTCGTTTCGAACACATCATCAACGGCCACTGCCGGATTGTTTGCAAACACAAAGTCAATATTAACTATTGCATTCGAAGACCCGCCTTTGCCATCTGAAATCGAATAGGCAAAAGTATCTGTACCACTGGCATTGAGATTGGCAGTGTAAGTGATGAGCTTATCTGTTACCACTAGACTGCCTTTGCCTGGCAAAGAATAACCTGAAATTCGCAAGTCATCCTGATCAGGATCTCTGTCGTTTGCCAACACATTCAAAACTGATTGGGATCCAGGAGACAGTGAATAGGCGTCATTCACTGCAACTGGAGGACGATTTACCACGTTGCCTATCTGCACTGTCACCTGAGATGTCGCTGTTCCACCCTTGGCGATGTTGGAGGCAATATCATAGTCAATAATGGTGTAACTGAAACTATCATTGCCGAGGTAACCAGGGTTTGGAGTGTATCCAAGTTGATTGCCATAATTGACAAGAGTGCCGTGACTGGGTTGCGTAAACGAAGAAATGTAGAGTCCGTCGCCGTCCGGATCAGTATCATTAACTAGCACCTGGAAATACGAGGTCATGTTTTCGGGGACATGATAAGAATCTGCATTGGCAATAGGTGCATGGTTGGGTTTTACCGATACGCGCACAGTGCCAATTGCAGAACCACCCTTCAAAATATTATTTCTTGGATGAATATCAACTATTTCGTATTGAAAAACGTCATCACCTTCAAAGCCTGAATTTGGCGTATATTGAATAGAATTACCGACTATTTCTGCTATCCCATGCTGAGCGGGTGTGACTGAGTTTACCTTTAGCAAGTCACCGTCATCATCAAAATCATTTTGGGCCACATGTATATACATGGCTTTTCCAGTAGAAGTGACCTCATCGTCTACCGCAACGGGAATGGCATTCTCGGCCGTCGAACAAGCTTGAAAATCCCAACAGGAATATAATGCACTGGTTGCCACATTCCTTTTAGATATAACATTGCCTCCTTTTATCAAGGGATACATGGTTAATTGCTTTATTTTCAACGCCTTGTTTGATTGTAGTTTTGCAAAATCAAATGCAGGAATGGAGAATGTAATTCTGTTAATTCCTTTCATCAGTTCGATGTCAGGATTGCCATATACTCCAACATGTTCGTCACCGACGGTGGTTATTGTGGCCGAGTAGCCAAACTTTGCTGCTGCGGGAAGCGTATCGACCTCAAAAGAGACGTCTATCATTTCGATGAAACGTCCATCCTCACTGTCAATAGACTCGAATGTCACATTACCTAAATAAAGTAAATCGTCACGCTCCCAGGAATCATTTTCAAAATATGAAGTAGTGTAAAAATTATCTTTATCTTGAATCCTCACATAACCATAATCAAGCCAGAAATCTGAAACTGTAAATTTACCTGAATATCCTAACCTCCTGATTTCCTCACCTTTAAACGTTACAGAAATTTTATTTTCTGTAGCATCCATTTTGCGCCCAGCAAAAATTTCAGTACCATCTTCGGTCTCTAACGTAACCCTGTTATAATAAAATCCTGTCGATTGAAATGGGCCAGCAGTCTCAAACTCCAATCTGAGTTCATCAATGTAACCGTCTTTGTCCAAGTCGACCAATATCTCATTAACACTGCCGGTAACATATACTTGTGGGAGTATAGAGTTAAAGCTTTGGTCAACACTGACTTCAAACTTCTCACCGTTTAAATTAGTGCCATTAATTCTGACAAGCACAGTGTACTCCCCCTCAGCCTCAGGGGTGAAAAATGCATGATAACTCCCATCTCTAGCTTTGAAGTCCATTCCAGAGCCATCATCTACAGCTATAATCTTGCTGACTACAACACCATCTTTCAAAAATTCAAAAGAAGCTTCGGCTGTAACCAGTGGAACGCTATCATCATACAGTTGCACATAGACAGGAAACATATTTCCTACGCTAATTGGTTTTTTATTTGGACCAACTTCACCAACTGTTAATGCAAAATTTATTTTTGATGTAGGGAATTTTATTCTGATTGGAATTAGATTTTGAGGGTCACTCGCCTTTCCTGTAATGACATATTTACCTGAGGCAACATTATTGAGCTCTATGATAAGGCTATTTTCTAACGAAATTAAGTGTTCTTCCGGAGTCAATGGGGTAAAGAATAAAAAGTTACAATTGTAACTTGAAGCATTCTTGGAGTTAATGACAACTCCACTCGGCGTAATTAACTGAATATCGCTAACATTTGTATCATAAATCATAGGAATCGAAATGACAAACTTGTCAAGAGCAGGTGACAAAAATGATGTTGAAAACTCACCATTTATAATCTCGCCTGACTTATGAATCTGTATGCTTTGTGGTATTGAACTAGCACTAAAAGTATAGAGTGCAACTAAGATACCTAATAATATACTTAAAATCAGCTTGTTCATTTCAAATTACTCCAACCCAACATTCCACCAAGCGCCTCGTTTAAAAAAACCTCTTGAGCCTTGTCTTGAATCACAGTGCCATGATTCGCATAAATTGAAACGTTTTTATTTGAGTCCATTGGAGATGCACTATCAACACTTACCATTGAATCATTCTGTTTTGGTGAAGAATTCGGTATTGGCACATAAATTGGCTTATCATATTCAAAACTTTGAAAGTACGCTTTCTCGTAATTTACTTCATAATGACTTACCCCCTTTATTAAATCGAACATTCTCTGAGAGAAATGCTGATTAACCTGATTACCGCTTACCTCATCAGAAGAGAGTGTTCCATTATCATCAGCATCAATATTGCCACTAATAGACAAAAACTTCTGTTCAGATGGAAAACTATAATCTTCAGAAAATTTTGTTGCCATATCAATAGTTATATCACATATATCTGCAAACAATATTTTAGGTGCAATAGAATATTTAATCTGGTCAAATTTGATAGCATCAGCGAGTATGGTACCGTAGAATGGTGAACCATGACTCACTAGCGAATTGACATTCATAGGTTTTAAGATAACACTTCCATCCATCACTCCATTCTCAACTAAGACATTGCTATTATTGGTCAGGTATACAAAATACCTTGCATCCAATCCTCCTTTTGAATGCGCAATCAGATTAAAGTTATTATTTTTATACATTTCTGAAAATTCTTTAGCTGCATTTAAAATTTCACCACCAAACTCTTTTATTGAGCCAGCATCATTATTGATACAAGCATTTTTTTCTGGGTAATGATCATGCTCAACGATTAGATATGGCAAACCCAAATCTTCTACGACTTGTATGTAACCACTATTCTTAAAAGCAGAATCACTCCCCCCCATACCTGGTAAAAACAAAACAGGATCGGCTACTTGATATTCCAGAGTCACGTAATCAACTTCAACCGCCCATTTTTGACAACCAATTGCGCCAGAACTTAGTTCCACATTCTCATTTCCGATATCGATTCTTATCTGCACTAAGTTTTCACTAACCTCGCCAGGAGATGTAGGCAGATTTAATTTCGAAATATCCATTTCGAATGTATTCTCTGACCATAATTCATTTGAACCTGACAAGAAACCAATTGGCTCGCCATTGAAATACACTTCATCTATTTCTGCGGCCAAATGGTCTAACTCACCATCATAATCGCAGTCTTGTAATACGGATTCGTTGTCGACATCGAATACCGGCATAGATATTATGAACTTATCAGATATCAACTTGTTTTCTTTGAGTTTGGCGACATCACCGACATAACGATCGATTTTCAGACTGAATTGTAAGTCAAAGGTTTTTGCATCATCGCGCAAGATATATACGTCATTGTCTTGACCTTTATCCGAAACAACAAACGTATTTGAAGGGGTGTTAATAGTATCGAAACTAAATGGCGATTTGCCGACATGCGAAGGATATTCAGCAGATTCTATATATGCGGAAAAGAGCAACACAGCGAACAGCACAATTATTTTAAACATAAATACATCCTTGTATATTACTGATCAAATATTGTCCACACCTTACAAGCTAGCAAGCTCATTAACTTTTGTCAAAGTCATAAATCGGTCACAGCAGGTGTTGTGGCCAAATGTTTAGTTTAGCTTATTGGCAGCGAAATTTATTTAATTACAGAGTCCAACCCATGCAGGAATAATCTTCCCTAGGCTAAAAGACAACGTCTATAGCCTCCCCCTTAGCAAGGCCTTGCAATTGTTCGCTCAGAACCTGCTCAATGAGTGGAACAACTCGGTGAAATGCAGATTAACGATGATGGCCTAGAGTGAGTAACGGCAATCCCTATTCAGAGTCATTATTTAAGACCTTAAAATACCGTCCGCAGTGGCCAAAGTCAGGTCTTAGCAGTTTAGCTGCTGTAAGGAAATGAGTTGAGAGGTATATGAAGTGCTATAGCTATGAGCATAAACATAGCAGGCATAACTTTTCTCATCAGCACAACGTCATGCCCTGCAAGATAGCGATATCTTAGCCAATCGAAAGAACATTCTCGAACCGGCCAAGGCAAGAAAGCCCAAGCGTTGGTCCAAATACGTTAGACATTGTTAAGCTGTTGGCCCAGCAATGTTAAACCCTGATAAGGCATCCGCAGATGACGTAATAAATGCAGCTTATTATTTGAGCGAAAAGTGACAGCTACCATGAAAAACACTGCTCTGTAACGTGGGGGCAATCAACAAAACGAAATTAGAAAATGTATTACAAAGAGATGACCGCTGCATTGAGCAATATGCTGACGCTAACTCGTAACGGGGCATTATCGGTTTAAAGTAGTCGCTCTAAAGCATTTAAACAGTATCGAGTTAGGGATTGCTATGGAAACAGTCTGCTTCGGTAACTTAAAATTGGGGAAAAGCAAGCAGACGACTTTGTTATTCGAGAGCATTGGCTCATAGGCTTCATGGCGGCGTTCGCCTGTCGAACAGTGGCGGGCGATCCTCCTTCCTGTGCGCATCCGAGCAATTTACCTATTAAAGCGACGGGCTTGTTAAGCAGGCAAATAAAGTGTCGGCTACGCGACACTTATTCATATTTGTTAGTTGCTTTTTGACAAATGACTCAAACGACTTTAGTCGACTTGCTGGTCTTGATGTTTTTCAAGCCAGCACGTATCAGGCACCTTCTATGAGGGATCGGTGTTGAAGATGAAAAGCACTTCACCGTTTCCGGAGTTTCCTGCATAGGAAGTCGGGGCCTTGCTGTCCGTCCTGGTTGAAGGCATCGCGTAACTACCGCCACCGCCACCACCATAGCATCGGTAATCGTCCCCGCCAGAAGCGTCCGTGCCATATACGGTACCGCTGCCGCCGCCACCATAGCCGCCACCGCCGCCCCCGCCGCAGGTGGCCGGGTTGCCGCCCTCACCACCTTTGCCGGCATTGACCGCCAGATTGGGGCCACCGTTTATCCAGCCCTTTGAACCTTCGGAACCCGAACCTCCCGACGCACCGCCGAATCCCTGATAGCCGCCGTTATGGCCATCGCCCCCGCAGGCCACGCCTTCCGTACAATCGGTTCCGCCCCCGCCCATGCCGTTGGTATTGGTGAACCAAGACCCATCTAAAGAAGGCAGGCCATCGTAAAACGCGTTTGCGCCTACGCCGGTTGCCGATTTGCCAACCTGGCTTGAATACGCGAAGCCGCCGTTGCCACCGCCGCCGCCTTGCATAGAACCGCTGTAGAAGGCGCTGCCCTCGCCGCCGCCACCACCGCCGCCGGCGATCAGAACTATCTCGTTGTGCGGCAGGGAGCCGTCCGGCTCAAAGCTTGTCACGATCGTGGCAGCGCCTCCGGCCCCTCCGCTGCTATCATGACTTCCCGCTTGCCCCAAGTAGTAGTAGAAAATCGCATTTCCGAAAATATTTCCATACTCGGTGCCTGTGGTTACCATCTGGGCAAAGCCTCCTTTGCCACCTTCTCCCGACCCGCCGCCTACTGAATTGTTAGTGCCGTTACCTCCTCCGGCGCCGATTGCCTGTATCCATAAGGTTGTATTCTCGTCTATGGCGCTGTTGAGGAGACTTGCCTGGGTTGCAATGTTGGTCCAGAAAACCGCTTGATTACAGCTGGTATTTAGGCTGCAAACCACCTGGTTTGAATTGCCGGGGGCAAGAGAACAGGTTGCATCGCAGTCCTCGATAGCGTACGAAACCGCTCCACCCAGTTCGAAATTTGTCACTGCGGTGTGCATCTGGCCCACATCGTCCATGACGGTGAGCGTCGCCTGGTAGTTCCCCGAAACGTCTTTGACACCATTGGTTGAGGCGGTATCGGCGTAGGGGTGGACTTTCAGCGGCCCCCGGTTAGGCCCACCCTCAATGGTAACCGGCCCATAGACGGTTTCGCCCGTATCCAGGTTTTTTACCGTGTAAGTATGAGCAACCAGCTTTCTCTCACCGCCTGCAACAGAAAAACTACCATCGAGTTCCATTCGGCCGGGCACGTTAGACGATTCCATTGCCGTCAGTCGCGCAGTCGGAGCGTTTTCACTACCGTCACAGCCCTGCAGTGCGCCCATGGAGCAGGCCAGCACTATGAATGCCGGTTTCGATGAATGGGCGAAATTCGTCACCCCTGTGTACAGACGATGGATCCGGCTTAGAAAAGCTGGTGATAAAGACATTCGGTTTCCCCTTGATCTTCCTTTTTCCTGGGCGTTGTAACGATTCAGCATCGGCAAGGAAGGATTAATTTGACCATTTCCACAAATGGCCTTTTTTTGCCAAAAAATGAGTCAATCCAAGTTCCTTTTGTGCGACTAACTAAAAAGCCCCAGTGTAAGTCAATAATTTGATTGATAATAAATGTGCGAAATACAGAGTTATCCTTGGATTTCATCAAGGACAACCGCATAACCTTGGAACACAGGCAAACTGAATACCACGAATTCACCGCCAATGAAAACAAAATTGCAACATATGTACACTTCTGCTCTTTCGCATTCCTATGTTCACATCCCTCTGTTCAGGACATTGCTGCTTCCATGTACGACACCGGCCGGGCAGGCGTTAGTTCCGCTGAAGGTACAACCTTCAAATCCACTGTGTAGACACGAATACCGGCATACGCTGAACTAACAATTAACGAAATGAGCGCAGAAGTCGCTCACTAATTCACCACCAACAAACCCCACCTCAACCTTCAAACCTCTAATCAAAAACAATGCCAACTCCCCCACTTCCCATTCAAACAGAGTCAAAAAATAGATCCTTTGCTAATAAAATGACAGCGTCATTTTTACATACATAAGCAAGCACTTAATAAATTTTAAACCATTAAATACAAATGGTTACACAGCAGAGCAATACACTAAAAAGCGGCAAAACATTGACAGTTTATTTCCTAAAAAAAGCGGCGTATAGTGCGTTTCTAATTTAGTGACACCAGGGTGAAAATCATGTTCCGCTTTACAATTTATTCCATCGTGGCCTATGCCTTCTGGCTGACCTTTGTCGACGTATCCAACTATTTGGGTGCGGAGGAAGAAGGTGGCTGGCTGTCGACCATCAAGAGCGAGTGGACCAGCTTTAAAAATGATGAGCCGCCGCTGAACGCTAACTATCTCAGCAGCCAGGCCACTGATTGCCAGGCAAGCAACTCTTGCTATGAGCCAAGTGAGCCACTGGGCGAATAAACTCAAGTTAAGAATTTAAAGCGACAAACCTAGGGTGAACAACCTCAGCCTAACATGCGCTAAGTTTGCACCTTGCCATTACATCTTGGGACGACACTTTCACCCCGCGGCGCATGCCAGAGTCACCCCAAGATGTCTGCTGTTGGATTAAAAGCCAGATTCATAGGCCAGTTCATAGTTAGCGCCAAACTCAGTTCTAAACCCCAGTTCTAAACCCCAGTTCTAAACCCTAGTTCTAAATCTAAGTTTTAAACCTTAGCTCTAAACCTTAGCTCTAAACTCTAGTTTTAAACCTTAGCTCTCTCCCAGATGCACTCTCAGAATTAGCCCAGAAAAATCCCCGCCAGGGTAAAGGCGCTCACCAGGGCGAAGAAGATCCACTGAAACAGGGAGCGAAATGCGCCCTTCATCTCGGCAAAGTATCCTATGTAGATCTGCCAGACCGCAAACAGCACGAAGTTCAGCGCGATAAACAGCAGCAGCCCATAGCTTTGCATGTTTGACACCATGGAGAAGGAACAGGCCAACAGCACCAGCGCCGAGAGCACCAGAAATACCGAGATGTAGTGAAATACGCAGTGCATGACAGATTTGGCAATGGGGTCGAAATCCGCCTCAAGCATAGGGGTTAAGAAACGTTTTTTCCCCAGGGTAAAATGGCCGACGCAGGTCAAGATGGCGATGATGCCGGCGATGAGAAAATAGATGTTCATCGAGTCTCCATGAAAACGGGCGAGTAAAGATCACTCCTACCTAGACCAGTCTAGTCGATTCCCTGTTTCATGCATGATCGAAAAAGAGTGCGCTGGCGCACTCTTTTCTTGAAATTTTGTCTGTGACAGAGGCGCTTACATGGTCGCCATGATCCAGTAGTCCAGACGCTCCTGCGGGTTAGCCATCAGTTTCTGACAAGGGCCCTTGTAACGGTTCATCAGGCTACCCAGGTTGTGGTTGCTCGGCAGGCTGGCCTTCTGCTCGGCAACGGTTGCCGCTAGCTGCTGCTCTACCTTGTCGGCGTCCTGATACTTCTTCGCCAGCGTCACGGCATCTTCGCCAGACTGCTTAAGCCTTTCGCCCACTGGTTTCATCTGCGGCGCATTCATGCCTGAAATGGTCTCTGAGGCGATTTGGTAATAGGCGGCGCACTCCAGCACCTCCTTGTTAAATGCCAATTCGGCTTCTGAGGGGGCGGCAACGGCGCTATTGGCCATGAGGGCGAATAGCGAAAGTGTGAGAGTCTTGCGCATCAATACTGTCCTTGAGCAATGAGTTTGAACCATTTCTACTTTAGATGTCACTGAATATCAAGGTTATAGCCTAAAAATTCTTGCTCCAGCTGGAAGCCGAGCGACTCATACAGGGCCTGGGCCTGATGGTTATCTTTATGGGTTTCGAGAAAGATCGAGGCAATCCCCTTGGCCTTGGCATAATCGATGGCGGTCGTCATCAATCGCCGCCCTACCCCGACGCAGCGGGCATGCTGGGTGACATAGAGGTCGCTCAGGATAAGGTTGGCGCGGGCATGGATAGAGCTGAAACTAGGATAGAGCTGGCAAAAGCCCAGGCCATTGCCCTGGGCATCTAACATCAAGAAGATCACCGCATCCTTGCGCGCCAGGCGGGCATTGATAAACTTGTTGGCCAGGTCAATATCGCTCGCCTGACCATAGAACTGACGATATTCGTTAAACAGGCCCGCGACAACGGCCGCATCTTCCAAGCTTGCCCTGCGTAATTCTCCCGACATTTATCCTCCCTGATATTATGGTTAACTTATTGGTTTTCTAGATACTGACGCATTCGAAACTTAAGGTTTTGCTTCACGCTTGGCCACTCTGAGGCGATGATTGAGTAGACCACAGTGTCTCTGATGGTGCCGTCTTTCAGAATGCGATGATTGCGCAGCACGCCATCTTGCTTGGCTCCCAGGCGGGTGATCGCCTCGCGCGAGCGCTGATTGTGCCAGTGGGTGCGAAATTCCACCGCAATCACATCTAAGGTCTCGAAGGCGTAGGTGAGCAGCAGGAGTTTACACTCGCTGTTGACCCCGGTGCGCTGGGCGCTCTTGGCATACCAGGTATGGCCTATCTCTATGCGTCTGTGGGTCTGATCCCATGACATCAGGCGGGTACAGCCGACAATCTCACCTGAATGTCTGTCTCTGACGGCAAAGGCCAAGGCCTCACCGCGTTGCTCGCTGGCCAGAGCCTGCTCGACATAGGTCTTCATCTCATCGGGATGGGGCGCCGAGGTGTACCAGAGGTTCCACAGCTCGCCGTCGCTGACCGCGATGGACAAGGCGGGAATATGCTCCTCCTGCAGCGGCTCTAACACCACACGCTCACCACTTAAACAGCCTCTCAATGCGTCCTGACTCATGTTGATGCTCCAATGGGTTTGTTATAGCAAAGCCATATGACCGATAGATGAAATTGCCTGTCTAGCCTGCGGCCCTGTTTACTCGCGATGACCTTTTTACAAGACTGCTTTTTACAAGACTACTTTTTACAAGACTACTTTTTACAAGACTACTTTTTACAAGACTGTGACCAGATAGTTTCTAAGTTTGCTTACAAGCTAGATCACGAGATTGCTAATACACACGCTAACAAAATAGCCAATTTAATTAAAGTGTTATCTTGTAAAGTAATACTTCGTCGCCCTCGCCCCAGGCGATAAGCTCCTGACACTCGAAGCCGAGCTTCTCAAGCAGTGCCCGCGAGGGGCCATTGCGTTCTTTCACTATGGCCAGCAGGCTGCTGAGCCTGAGCGCCTTAGCATGGGCAAGCACGGCGCGGCTGGCCTCAACCGCATAGCCTTTACCTAAAAATTCCGGCAACAGTGCATAGCCAAGGTCGATACCGGGCAGCTGCTCGCGATTGACCAGACCGGCCACGCCCACTGGCTCGCCACTTTGCCTGAGTTCGATGCAGTACATGCCATAGCCATGTTCCTGATAGCTGTTAATCGGCCCCTCGATGAGATGATTTTCAGCCTGCGCTAGGGTGCGCACGCCGCGATCGCCTATGTTATCGACAAAGCCCTGACTGTTGAGCAGGGTCAGCATAAAGGGGGCGTCTTTTACTGTCATTTCACGTAAGACGAGACGCTCTGTTTCTAGGGTAAGCAATTCATTCTCCTAGGTTACTTTCGCATTGGGTGATCTCGACTATACTGTGATTGGTTCTACATAGGAAGTGGTTCTAATGACACAACACGCGCCGAAAATCAGTCAATATCATGTCATTGCGGCAGTGGTCGCCGCCGAGCTCAATCAGACACTTAGCTACTGCAAACAGATAAATCTCACCGCCAGCAATGCCCAGGCAGCCTCGGCGCGGGTGGGCAATGCGGCGCTCGGTTTCAAGGCGTTAACCGGCTTTATCGACGATCTGGCCTCCTACACTATGAAAGCGGCCACCGACATCAACCAACTGGCCCACCAGGCCAGTCGTCTCGCCACCGAAACAGCCCGTGCGGCAGTCGCACTCAATCATTTTCAGCAGGCGAAACTCAAGGCCAATGGCGCGCCATATGGCGATACCATCAACCCAGCCGTTGCCGCCACCCAGGCCCACCACAGCAAGTTACAACAGGAGTTTGATCGCCTCATCGACAAGATGGAAAACCAGCTGTTTGAGCTAAAACGCAACCTGCGCACCGCCAACATACTGGCCTCCATCTGCCGCATCGAGGCCTGCCGGGTCGATACCGCCAACCAGACCATATTTAACGACGTGGCCAACCGGGTGGATGATGTGGCCCAGTTGATCCGCCGCCGGGTTGACCATGCCATTACCCTGTTTGGCAACACTGCCCCCTGATCCCCCTTTTACCGAAAAGCTAACGACAAGGAGTCGCACCATGAAGAGTGAGCTGATCATCGAAACCCCTACCCACAAATGGCTCTACTTCGGTCGCGACCCCGAAAAACCCGATAAGATCATCGACACCAACCAATACATGGTGGTGAGTAGCCATCACGCCCTGTTGATGGATCCCGGTGGCATTGAGCTGTTTGCGGCCATGCTGGCCAACATAGTCAAGCATATCCCTCTCAGCCAGCTGACCCATCTGTTTGCCTCTCATCAGGATCCGGACATCATCTCCTCCCTCGGCTTGTGGGATCAGACCCTGCCCAAGGCCAAGCTCTACTCACCCTGGCTATGGGAGGGGTTCATCCGCCACTTCGGCATGAATAACATCAGCTACGAGCCCATCGCCGACAACGGTGGCAGCGTGAGCCTAGATCAAGTTGAGCTGCAGTTTATTCCCGCTCACTACCTGCATGCCTCGGGTAACTTTCATGTTTACGACCCAGTGACTAAGGTCTTAATGAGCGGCGATATCGGCGCGGCGCTGGAAGATCCCCAGGCCGATATTTATGTGGACGATTTCGAGCAACACTGCGCCAAGATGGCCTACTTTCATCAGAGGTGGATGCCATCAAACCGTGCCAAGAATGACTGGATAAAGCGGGTGCGTAAGCTGGATATTCAATACCTCTGCCCTCAGCACGGCAGGATCTTCCGCGGCCCTCAGGTAAAGCAGTTCCTCGACTGGTTCGAGAATCTGAATGTGGGTGTTGGGGTATAGATAGGAATAGAGGTAAGAGTAAGATAAGAGTATAGAAAAGGCGTTCAGATAGGGGCTAGCATCAGCGTCTAGCTTCCCTCTTTTGACAGACAAAAAAATGCCCGCAGCAAGCGGGCAACACAATCACTTAGGGTGAAAACCTTGCATAGGTAGGATGCAGGCTCCCCTTCACTTTGCCAGTTTTTACTGCCCTGTAAACCCGACCAAAGTCGAAGCTATGGTACCTGGCTTCACAATTTCGTTTGCTATCACCCTTATCAGAGGTAACGCACCGCCGAGTCGGCCGATTTCTGCGGCTTTAACGGCGCCTTCACCGCGGGCGTGCCCAGGTAGAGGAAGCCCACTATCTGATCTTGCTCGCCCAGGCCCAAGGCCCGATGCAGATGACGATTAAAGGCCAAGGGGCCGGTGCGCCAGATGCCGCCCAGTCCAAGAGCGAAGGCGGCCTGCTGCATCGCCATACAGGCGCAGCCCGCGGCGATATGCTGCTCGAGTACCGGCACCTTAGGATGCTCGGTTACCTTGGCCACTACAGTGACCACCATGGGGGCGCGCATCGGCATGTTGGCGGCCTTAGCGACGGCAGCCTCATCGCCACCCTCCTTTTCCATCGCCTCCACAAAATGGTCAGCAAGGCGCGTTAGGCCATCGCCCTCGGCGACGATAAATTCCCACGGGGTGAGGCCTGCATGGTCCGGCACTCGCACCGCGGCGTTTAAGATCTGTGTAAGCTGCGCCGCATCGGGCGCCGGGGCGACTAGTCTGGGGCAAGACTGCCGTGTCAACAGAAGTTCGATCGCATCCACAAAGATTATCCTGTCATTAATACCGAACTCGAGGGTAGCAAATTGGCAAAAAAAATCCCACTAAAACAGTGGGATTTACACTTGATGACGCCGGGTTAAGCCTTGGGCTGATACTTGCGGGCAATCCAATAATCCAAGCTGGTATAGCGGCCGCCGCCGATGATCAACAAGGCAAACAGCATAAACAGATAGGTAACGGCAAACTCGATGCCGTTGTTAAGGATCACAAAGTTACCCGAGGAGGTCAGCCACTCATAGTGACCATGTTCCTGCAAAAGAGACTTGGCCGCCGCGAGCTTCTCCGCCGAGGCCATCACCTGCTCATTGGCCAGCCAGGAGCTGGGATCGGCGATCGCCAACCAGCCGTTTTTCCAGTGCACGCTAAAGGCTGCCACCGCCATGGTGACCATCAAGGGGATGGAGATCAAACGGGTGGCCAAGCCAAGGATCAGCAAGAAGCCACCGACAAACTCGCTGCCGGCCGCCAGGGCCACCATCACCTCGGGCATGGGCAGACCCAGGCCCCACTCGGCGTTACCAAACCAGGCCGCCGTGTCGCTAAAGTGGGACAGCTTGTTGTATCCTGCCTGCATCAGCACTGGCGCCAGATAGAGCCTAAGTGCCAAGGCGGCGACACCGTCGAGCTGGGCGATCCCCTGGGTAAATTTAGCGTACAGTTTCTGCATAACCTCACTCTCTCATTATTTTGTCATTACCTAATAGACCCTTAGCTAATCATTTAAATTTCAGCAAGGATCAACAAAGGTAAAAAACCTATGTCCTGAACGAGATGAGATAGGCGAGATGAGACAAGCGAAACGAGACAGGTAACTTGAAATAAACGAGGAAATAGAGCGCAATCAGAAACCTTGCGTTAGCCCTGACGGATCAACTGAGTCAGAGTAACAGAATCGGATTTACCAAGTCGGAAAAAGAGTCGGACGACCAAAGACGCGTTAACCCACCAGCACCATGAAGTCATCGAAGCATTGGAGGTAGTCACTCACGCTATGTGGCAGGCTGGCATCTGACTCGCCCTGCGTCTGCGGCACTGTCTTCTCCACTGACTGTAGCACTGTCTTCTGCACAGTCTGCTTCAATATGCCCTCACCCTGGCTCGCCATCAACAGTGCCCAGCAGGCAGCGAAATACCAGTAGAGCGCCAAGGCACTGGGAATGGCCGCGAGCGCCTTATCGTTGAGCTTGGGATGATCATTCAGATAGCCGAGGATCAGGCGGTGGCGCTGCTCACTAGAGAGTCTGTGGGTTGCCAGCACGCTGGCAAGATCCACCAAGGGGTGGGAGCTACAGGCGTATTCATAATCGATACACCAGAGCTTCCCCTGGCTTATCAAGAGATTGTGGGGGTTGAGATCCCTATGGCTATACTGGGGCGCCAACGCACAGGCATTTAGCTGCTCGAGCACGTCATCGACCCGCACCAGGTGCGCCTTAAGCGCTTGCCATCGCGTCTTCCAAGGCTCGAGATAGGATATGGGCAGATCCGTGCTCCCTACCGCATCAAGACTGGCTTTATCTGTGCTAGCCGCATCTAGGCTTTCGGCAATCATCTCTAACTGACCAAAATAGCGCCGCCACTGCTCAGTCACCGAAATGGGATTCTTGGGCAACGGCAATTGAGCTAGCCCCTTGAGTAGGTCCAGCAGCAACACCTCGGCATCCGGCCGGCTGACGCACTCTTCCTGCAGCGGATGGGCGGGATTGGCCGTCATCAAGCGGCTCCAATCTTCGCCTGTGTCGATGAAACGGCTGAGATAGCAACTATTGCCCGGCGCCACATACAAGAGCGCTGGCGCGAGGCCATGCACTTCTGCCAGGCGCCAGTTGGCCACCTCATGGTCGCGGGCGCTGATCTGGCTGCTGGCCTGACTGTTGACCCGCAGCACCAGGTGCTGGTTATCGCGGCTTAGATGATAGTTTTGGTTACTCAGTCCCCGCGAGAGCACCTGTATCTGTGTGCTCTCATCCAATGGACAGCCAAGATCTGAGAGCCGCAACTTAACCGCCTCGGGAAGGCTGCCTATCAGGCGCGCTAGCAAGGTGCTATTCGCGCCAGCACTACCGTCAGCCGACATCAGATCACAGCCTCGACGAACAGTACGGCAAGACTCGCCTTAGTCATAGGAGTAGTCACCCTGACTTGGCTGCTGCATGCTGGTACGCCATAGGAAATAACCCCCTATCGCCATGCCTACATACAAGATGAACAGCATAGAGGTGAGCATCAGTCCCTTGTTGAGATAGAGGTAGATGGACACAAAATCGATAACCACCCAGTAGAGCCAGTTCTCCAGCACCTTGCGCGCCACCAGATAGGTGGTCATCACCGCAAAGCAGCTGGTTGCGGCATCCAGATAGGGGTACGATGCCTGAGTGTGGGTCGCCATCAAATGGCCGACCACCAGGGAAACCACAGTTGTCGCGACGATCAGATATAGATGCCGCCCAAGCGACCAGCTGACCACCTCGACCCCTTGATCTTCACCGCCGCCATAGCGCCACAGCCAGAAGCCGTAGCCAGCCATCGCCATGTAGTAGACGTTGAGCAGCGACTCCATCAGCAGGGAGACCTCCCAAAACAGCAAGGTGTAGATGGCGGTGCTGACAAAGGCTGCCGCCCAGCACCAGATGTTGCCGCGCATCGCCAGTGCCAGATAGGCCAAAGCCAAGACCACGGCTACCGCCTCCCACGCCGTCATGGCATTGGCCTGCTCGAAGGCCTGGGTCAAGGTGCTAACCAATGCGGACCAGAAATCTATCATAGGATGTGTGTTGCTCCCCGTATACTAATCGCGCCCTAAGGCCCTATTCCTGATGGGACAGGTTCAGCTCGCCACCGATAAACTTGACCACGAAGACTGCCTTGCCCCACTTCTCATGAGCGGCTTCCATCTCGGTGGCCAACATCTGCATCACCTCGCCATATTCGCCGCACACCTGAGTGGCCATGGCATTGGTGCGGCGCTCGATATTGGCGTAAGTGTCAACCCGGCCGATGAACCACTTGATGGGATCGATATAGTTATCCTTGAGGGGATACATGCTGATTTCAGCGGTTAATTTCATCTTAACTCCTTAAGGGGGCGAGTCCTACCCGCCCCTACAACGATTAGCAATGGCAAAGCGCCAATTACATAAACTTGACGTTAAGCGTGACCCCTAGCTGACGAGGGTCGCCATAACGGATATATTGCTTATCGGCCCAGCCGTTATCCGGCTCGTTACCGAAATAGAAGCCGCGCACGCCATACTTCTCATCAAACAGATTGCGTCCCCAAAGGTAAGCCGACCAGGTCTCTGTCTCGTAGCCGACACGGGCATTGAAGATAGTATAGGGCTCTGACTTAGAGTCGTTGCTGTCTGAGTAGTAGAACTCGCTCTTACCACTGGTGGTCAGGTTGGCAAACCAGCCCAGATCGCTACGATAGGTCGCGCCCGCGCTATAGGTAAGATTAGGTGAGTGAGCCAGCTCGCGGCCAGTGAGATCCACCAATCCACCGTACTTGTCCTGGTAGGCGTAATCGCCGTAGGCGGTCTCTAGCCAGCCTAGCGTGCCGTATAACTTAAGATTATCAGTGGCATACCAGTTGGCTTCCAGCTCGGCGCCATAGTTGTGAGAGCTACCGGCATTTTCGACGTAGAGGATGAACTTCTGTGGCTCGTCAGGGTTTTGCTGTGAGGCGGAGACCTGCTGATCGCGTCTGTCCATGTAAAACAGCGAGAAGTGGGTGGTCGCGTCGCCATCTAGCCACTCTGACTTGAGGCCCAGCTCATAGTTGTACAGAGTCTCTGCCTGGAACTCCTTTTTATCGCTAAGGGAAACCGGCAGTGACATGTTAAAGCCACCCGCCTTATAGCCACGGGCGATACGGGCATAGGCCTGTTGGCCAGGACTCAGGGTCTTGCTCAGGGCAATATGACCGCCCCACATGTTCTCAGAGGGATCGAAGGCATCTTTGTCCGAGTCGCTGTAGTCGCTCTCGCGGCGCTCCAGACGGGCACCCACTGACAACGCGTAGCCATTGCCTAAGTCGCTGTCTAACTGCGCAAAAACTGCCAAGTTAGTCGCTTCATATTCGGCAAGCAGTCTGTCTTCCCAGCCGTTATAAATCTCAAGAGTGTCGTTGTCTTCTGTGAGTCTCAGACCATAGACGCCCACCAACCAGTCGGTGCTGCCATCGAAGATACGTCCCGCCTCGGTGGAGCTTAGACGAAACTCCTGAGACAGCGTGGTTCTGTCACCCAGCTTGTTCCAGGTGTAGTCGTATTGACAAGGTTCACCCTCGCAGCTGCGGGCCGCCCAAAACTCTGGGTTGGCCCAGTCACCGTCGTAGCCGTGATGCGTATCACTCTGAGCCATTGAGCTTAGTGAGACCAGCTCGAAGCTGTCGGCGCCCGAGTAGGTCAACTTAAGCGAGCCACCCGTGGTGCGCTGCTTGTCGACACCCGGCTCATCTGTGAGGGTATCGAAACCGTTGTTGTCCAATGTCCAGGCATCGTAGCCGTTGTTAAAGTCGGCGTGCATCAGGCTGAGATCGGCCACCAGATCGTCAGTGGCATACCAGCGCAGCTTAATGCGGCCTGTAAATTCATCTCTGCCGTTAGTGTCGTCACGGCCCAGATAAAGGTTGTCGCGATAGCCGTTCTGCTCATGTTGCTGCAGCGATACGCGGTACAAGAGCTTACCCGAGTCAGTCAATGGGCCAGAGCTGAAGCCGCTATAGGTGCGCAGGTTATCGTCACCCAGTTGCAGCTCGGCGCCATGCTCGAATACCGAGGTAGGATCGTTACTCTTAAGATAGATGAGACCGGCTAAGGCGTTGGCGCCATAGCGTGTACCCTGTGGCCCGCGAAGCACCTCGACCTGCTGCAGATCATACATGCTGGAGATCATCCCAAGGCCCGACATGTCGATGTCGTCTATGATGTAGCCAACCGAAGAGTTAGGTGCACCCTGATACTCCTCCTGCTCGCCCACACCGCGGATCTGGAAATATTTCGCCCGTGAGCTACCCCCAGACCAGTTAAAATTGGCAATGCCGTTGAGTACGTCTTCAAAGTGCTGGGCGCCCTCGTCCTCAATTTGCTGTTGATCTATTACGCTGATGCTAGAGGGCATCTTGTCCAGGCTAGACTGGCGAAAATCGGAGGTGACGACTATCACTTCCATCTCGTCGTTGGCTGGCGGCGTATCGCTCGCCATCAGGCTGGTATGAGTTAACGCCGCCGCGACGGCAAGGGCGATGGGTGAATAAGATTTTAATGTAAACATAGGACCTCAAATCAATATTGAGATCCGGCACTTAAGAAAGCGAGAAAGAATGCACAGACAGATTGTGTTAAATCTAGTGATGTGGCCCATTCCTACGCCGGTATTAGCCGGATCAGGTTCTAAGGGTTCGTCCCGCGGACATCTCAGTCAATCGCTAAGCTATGGCTTGGCGTTAACACCCCTTGGCGAGGCCGATTATACATGACTCATACAAAGAGTTGACATATTTAACGCAATATTTGCGCGTGATCCATAAAAAAACGCCAGCATTGCTGACGTTTTCATCAAATCATTCGCCCGACTCATTCCTGAAAGCGATTTTTAATTGGAAATGGCCTCTCGCACATAGAGTTCACAACGTACCGCTGTGGCATTAGGGGACAGCGCAGTCACCTGCATCTGCTGTTTGCCGTGAAGCTTAAGGGACTTCCAACTCACCCCCTCATCCTCTACCGTCGCGCCATTGATATCGTACCAGGTGAACTTATATTGCAGGCGCTGATCCTTTGGTGACTTGCTGATGATGGTGCCGCGCGCCCGCAGGAAACCCGCCTCGGCTTGGGTGGTCACCGCGCTGACATCCACGTCTGAGTGGAAGGAGCCGTTATCGACCCGCACCTCACCGGTGGAGCTGATCATGATGCCGCCGGTATGGGGCGCACAGGCGCTCAGTCCCAGCAACAAACAAGCTAACACTAATCCTTTGTTCATCACTATTCTCCTTACGCTACACCTTAATATCTATTCGATCAGAAAATGGGCACGGGCGGTGGCAATCAAGGCCTTACGGTTGGTTTGCCAGCAGTTGATGTTTACGTTCGCCACGCGGCGTCCCTGACGGGTGATCTTACACTCGGCGAAGCTATCTCTGTGGTGGCCAGCCCTCAGGTAATCGATTGAGAAATCGACGATTTTGGGCACCTTAGTGGTCTGCATGAACACCATCAGCTGAACGATCGCCGACATCTCCATAAATCCCGCGATCACACCGCCATGAATGGCCGGCAGGGTTGGGTTACCGATATTTTCATCTTTCTTCGGTAGCTGAAACACCAGCTCGTCGCCGAAGCGCGCCACCTGCATGCCGATAAACTTAGCATAAGGAACATGCGCCAGCAGGTGACCAAAATCGTTCAGCTCCGTGGCCTTCTTAACGATATCTTTAACGTTTAATGCCTGATTGGCTTCTGGCGTGACCATGGTCATTTTCCCTCTCCCATCAGAGCCTGTCTGAAGGCGTCCCCCACCATCTCAGGGCTGATACGCATGAAAGAGCCCACCGCATGGGCGATAGGATCGTCGATAGAGTCCTGATAGGCGATGGCGCGGGTAAAGGCCACGCTCGAAGAGAGCTTGTAACACTCGGCAAAGCCATAGACGCTCTTGTTAGGTTCGGCGGGTTTCATGTAGTCGACCCGCAGATCCAAAGTCGGCGACAACTCCAGCGACTTGTACTTATCGAAGATGTTGCAGACCACGGCTGTGCCGCAGGCGGTATCCATCAGGGTGGTGATCACCCCGCCATGTATCACGCCTGTGTCTGGGTAACCGATAAGCTCACTGCTGTAGGGCAGCTCGATCAGCACATGCTGCTCGCTGGCTTCCAGTACACTGAGCCCAAGACGGCGACACTGCACTAGCTGACCGACGAAGCGGGTCGCCAAGTCTGTCAGCGGGAAAAAATCAGGGTTTGTCTTCATTACTCTACACAGTCCAAGAATCGTCTGGGATTAACGCGACACTAGCGGCCCCAGGAAATCGCCGCCTAACAGGTGCATATGGATATGGAAGACTTCCTGACCGCCATGCTTGTTGCAGTTCATGATGAGACGATACCCATCCTCTGCGATGCCGGCTTCATCAGCCAACTTAGCCGCTACCGTCATCATGCGCCCCAGGGCCTTCTCGTCCGATGCCTTGACATCATTAACAGTCGGGATCAGATGGTTTGGGATGATCAGAATATGGGTTGGCGCCTTGGGTTGAATGTCACGAAAGGCGGTGACCAGTTCATCTTGATACAGGATGTCGGCGGGAATTTCGCGTCTAATAATTTTACTGAAAATGGTCTCTTCGGCCATTGCACTATCCTCGATATGACGTTAATCCTGTCAGTATACTCACAAATAAGCTGTTTGTGATCCATCATATAAATAAAGGAGTTAACTCAATCAACGAGTGATGATTTTTTAGCTCGGAGAATGAAAGAGCCCACCTGGATAACCAAGTGGACCCTATGAAAAGCGGGGGCTATGAAAAGTGGGGGCTGTGAAATTAGGCGGCAGCGTAATTAGCAGCACGGCGCTAAACACGGCCGGTCACCCCATCGATGTTAGCGACTATTTAATCGAATGCTAATCTATCGCTGTTCAATTGATCTTGCTGCTTGAGCTGCTTGAGATCCTCGCGCTCCGCTTCGATCTGCAGTAATTTGGGCGCCTTGAAAGTCAGCTTGAGATAAGCATCTTGGCGGGTCTTGGCCACTTGCTCTAGCGCCACATTGGTGCCATCGTCGGTAAAGCCATACCAGCGCTTGCCGTAGCAGCTACCCTGCAACACACATTTATAAGAGCTCATCTCACTGCCAATGAACTCTGTGGTTTGATAGCCGGTATCGACTAGCGATTGCTTAATAAAATTAAAATCTTCTTTATAGTCATCATCATACAAACCATAATTTCTGCTTGTCATGATGACTTTTAACAGCCCATGTTGCCTATCGGCAAAAAGCACATAATCCTTGGCTAGAGACAAAGACTTAGGCAGTGAATGGGTTTCAACCCTAAGCTCATCTCCCTGGCGTTTGACCTCGCCATACTGGCTGACATCCTCACCCCAATCAAGCCCAAAAGGCGCCATTCCATGTGCATAAAGCGGCGCTAACACTACTAACAATGCTAACTTCTTCATCGTACCTATTCAGCAAGTCAAAAACTTGACGAATTCTACCCTATTGGGCTGCGACACGAAACCAAACTCAATTAAAAACCTATAAAAAATAAAAGGTTAACCAAAGTTAACCTTAAGTAATATAGATGTTAAATTTGAACCCACCGGCATCACACAAAAGTACTAGGCGCTATGCATACATGCATAGCAAAGTATGACACAAAGCAAAAACAGCCTCAGCTTTGATTGATTTTTGCTCGCACCCTGGCCTCGGAATGCGCTTCTAACCAATATTTTTGTAACACTGGACTGCGCAGACCACTGGGCTGATCGGCTAAATTCCAAGCACCTTTCCAGATCCCATCGGCAATCATATGCACCACCGCACTTTCGATGGCCGATGCCACACACAGACTCACAGGCTCGTTTGAGGTATAGCCAAGCTCAGACTCAAGCAGCTCCTGGGCATCGATAAACTTAAACACCCCGGCGGTGATCTCTTTGGACAAGATAGACTTAGTGGTGGTCACGCTACTCAATAATCGGCCGGTGCGAATATCAACCGCCCTCAGGTTGACTGTCACAGTATCGACACGAAACTGAGTTGCCGCGCCTATGCCCAGGTAGCGGGCCCCCGCGCCACCGGTTCTGACATTGGTGTCATAGGCAACTATGCCTCCTTCCATCAGGATCTGCGCCGAGTTCAGCTGAGGCAGCTTGTTGGCATCACCGTTAAGCCCGGCCCTGACAATCTTACGTTCGGTAAGTAGATTCTGCAGCCCCTCGCGCTCGACGGGAATAAACCAACTGGAATCATTCAATGCCTGAGCGAGAAAAGCGGTGCCACTCTGGGGCACGGCGGTAGAAAAGTTACTCGACGGAATTGGCTTATATTGACCTGTCTGATCGCGAAAATCATACACGGCGGCCAGCATCACCCCCTGGGGCGCAGGCAGATTAATGAGATCATAGTAGCTCTCGCCCTTGGGCATCAGACTCGAAGAGGCTTGCACCTGTTCAAGTTCATTGGTGCTAGAACAGGCCGAGAGAAATAACAGGCCAGCGGCCATCAACAAAGGTTTCATCGTTAACCACCCACACTCGAACTGTCGCTCAACCCACCAACTTCGATCACCGTCGTTTCGCCGGTCAATAGATCGGTGATATGCACCAATAGCATGCCATCTTCGTTGACCACTTGGATCTCGAAGTCCGTGGTCTTGAGATAGCCCTCACCGCCATTGGCCGCATCGTTAAAGAGTTGGCTCATCAGACGAGACTCAAGGGAACTTGCCATGCGCTCGAGGGCACTGGGGGGCGTATAACCTGAGCCGCCCTTATGATCGTTCTGCGCCGAGGCGTTCGCCAGCAGGTAGGAGCCATTAAGATAACTGCCACCAAAATTGGGGTTCACTGGGGTATAGATAAGCTGTGTCGCCTGAGAGCTCAGGCTGAACGTAGCCGCCAATAGCAGGGCTATCGGTCGAAAAGACTTAGCTTGATTCATTGAAAATGTCCCTATTAGAATTCATCAGGCGCTAAATCGGGATCCAACCACTGAGCCCAGCTAGCCTGTTTCTTGTTTTGCTTCAATATACTGTCGACGCGCCTGGCCACCTGCTCTGCCAGCTTATCCAACTGCCGGCTCGCCGGTGACACCACAGTCACAAAGATAGGTTTGCGATTGTGTAACACGCTGATCTTGCTACCACTTCGCGCAGTAGCTAGCTCGACAATACTCAGTCCACCGTGCTCCGTCATACCGCCGATATCTCGATAGGCGGCAACAAATTCACGATAAAATCTGTGTCCGACGCGGGTCATCGCGCGGTTGAGGATCAGTCCATCGATGAGATCAGACTCCAGCCTGGGCGGTGCGTCACTCGTGCTCTGCGCCGCCAGCTTGCTGCCTTCGTGGACATCGGGCACCTGACAATAAACAGGAGCCGAGAAGGCCGCTAACAGGAGCAAGCGGCCCAGATATTTCACTGCTGAACCTCATGCAGATGAGTCTGTGCCCAGGCAATAGCCTGTCCACGACTTGAGACACCAATCTTTCTAAACACACGATAGAGATGCGTCTTGATGGTGCTCTCGCTGACAAACAACTGATTGGCGATATCCACGTTAGTGCTACCCGAGAGTAATGCCTGCAGCACCTCTCGCTCACGAATCGTCAGGTTGTCGGCGCCGTCGAGTTGCTCCTGATCCGCAGAAGCCGACAACAAAGCATGTGGGATCACCGTCTGGCCGCGTAGCACATTGGCTAAGACCTTGCCTATATGCTCAAGGGAAGCATCGCCATAAAAGACGGCGGCGGTAATGGGGGAAATTAAGAATCTTGCATCTATCTGTTTCGGATAGTGCAAGAATACCACGCGGGCGCTGTGGCGCTTCTCGATCTGCTTTTGTACCTGGTAGGCACGCTGCACATCTATGGTGGCGAGATCGATAACAACCAAAGAGTAATTCCCTTCACTCATAGTCACTTCAACACTCTCTGGGGTGACCTTAGCCAGTTTAACCAGAAACTCCTGGGGCCAACGCGTCTCCAACAGATCAATCAACAGTTGCGATCGCGATACCACTACCCAATTTATCACTTTGAACATCCTGCTCACTCCATGTCGCTAGTTATAAGCGTATTCCATTAAACCGACACATATAATAACAACTATAGAATTAAAAATAACATCTTAATTGCGCCAATTTTATCAAGCCCTACCAGAATATCTGTTTGAGGCGAGCTCCCTTCACCTTATCTTTCATCGCCTTACTGCTGACGATAACCCTGAGTCACGCTTGCTCGCTGTGCATTCCCCCATTGAGTCACAATCACCCCATGACCCGAACCGTTTTGATAGATGCTGACCTCATTGTCATAACCGCTCTGTTGCACATAGGCCTGGTTATCACTGCCCCGCTGCTCAGCTACCAGAGACAGGTTCGCTCCAAGTTGACTGGCGATCAGACTGTTGTTGACCCCAACCTGCAGCAGGCTGGCCTCTATCGCCTCCCCTTGCTGCAGCAGATACGCCTGATTGCCGATCCCCTGCTGCTGCAACTCAGCGCTGTTGGCCACCCCAAATTGCGTAAACAAGGCGCGATTCGCCTCGCCGCTTTGGGTGATGTCGGCCTGCAGCGCATCCCCAAGCTGCATGATGCTAGCATTATCCCCCTGGGCCAACTCATCAAGACTACTGAGGTCATCGGCCCACACAGGCAAGCCAGCAAAAAGCATCGCTAACAAGAACAATCGGCTGATTGCCTGACGCCAGGCAAAATGCCCGGCCTTAAAGACTGCTTGCATCAAATTTGTTTCCATCCGTGGCGCACCTATCTGTTTTTATGGCCAAGATTATCTATCTAAGACGAAGGACTTACGTCCACAAAGAGTATTAAGTCCCGCTAGACAAAGTATCTATTCCGGCAGTAGACCTAATACTTTTCTACTAATGGAAAATCTCAAAAGATTGGATCTAGAGATGAGGGCGGCGATAAAGCCCGCAGGCTAATAAAGGCTTATCAGCCATATACCCGCCTTTTGGCAGAAACTGAGCACCGTTGGCATGGGCTAATGGAATCGATTAATGATAAATGGTGAGTTGAACTCGAATATCCGGCTAATATTCCAGTCACGAGTAATAGAACAGAGATAGAGTTGCCGATGGCAGATACAAAAACACCGGCAAGTTGCCGGTGTTTGTCGATTATCCTGTAATGAAAATCTTATTTCTTCAATACAGAGTCTGCGGTGCGGCCATCGTCGTGGCAGCTATCACAGGCTGGGCGATCGCCCACGTTTGAATCGTGCGGTGCGTGACAGTCGGCGCACATCAGATTACCGTCGTGTGGCTTATGCACTGCGTCCATCTCGGCTAGCGTACCGTGACAGCTTTGGCACTGCTCAAATTCGTGAGCACCATCGGCAGATGGTTCACCATTGGCGTGACACGCTTCACAGCCTTCCATCTCAGCATGCATCTCTGCAAGTTCTTGAGGCTCAGCCATTGCCGCTGGAGACAAGGCTAGCGCCGCCAAACCAGCACCAAATAACGCACTTAGAATTTTATTGCTCACGATAATTTCCTCTCTTATGTTTGGCGATGTGGGTGTAGTTGTTATATCCCATCGTGCCTTGTTCCTGATTGCACAACTTAGCTTAAAATAGCTAAGGTTTTGCAAATAGGCAAATTTCTCTTGCGGGCATACTAACAATAGCAACTGCTTAAAAATGTGCACTTAATCAAATATCTATGCCGCAAGCCTCATACTCACAGATAAACATGATCTGCGTCACACTACTGCTATGCAAATGAGCATTTCTCATTGCCACTCAGAAAAACAAAAATCGTAATTGCAAAGAAAAGATACAAAAAACGGGAGCCTAGGCTCCCGTTTTATCAATCGACAATCGATTATTGTGCGCGCAGTGCTTCGATACGCTTTTCAAGTGGTGGATGGCTCATCATCAGTTCGGCCATCGACTTCTTACCATTGATACCGAAAGCCGCCATCTGTGCTGGCATGGCACCGGTTTCTGGGCCTTGACGCAATCTGTCCAGCGCCGCAATCATCTTATGCTTGCCTGCCAACTGAGCGCCGCCGGCATCGGCCTTGAACTCACGAACACGTGAGAAGTAAGCCACTATCATCGAGGCCAGGATACCAAACAGCATATCCAACACGAAGACCACTGCCATGTAGGCAAACATGCCCAGGCCTTCGCCCTCTTCGTCGTTGCTGGCAACGAAGTTATCGATAATGCTCGCCACCACGCGGGCCGCAAAGATCACGAAGGTGTTCACCACGCCTTGAATAAGCGTCAGAGTCACCATGTCGCCGTTGGCCACATGGCTCACTTCGTGGGCCAATACGCCTTCGATCTCATCTTGCGTCATGCCGTAAAGCAGTCCGCTACTGACGGCGACCAGCGAGTTGTCCTTGCTAGGGCCTGTGGCAAAGGCGTTCAGCTCGGGTGACTGGTAGATGGCCACCTCAGGCATCTTGATGCCCGCCTGCTCAGCCTGACGCGCAACGGTATCGACCAACCAGCGCTCCATGTTGTCGCGCGGTGTGGTGATCACTTCACAGCCCATGGTCTTCTTCGCCATCCACTTAGAGATCGCTAAGCTGATAAAGGCGCCGCCGAAACCGAAGATGGCGGCAAAGACCAATAGTCCGCCCATGGTCGAGGTGTTAACCCCTAAAATAGACATCACAATTGAAGCGACCAGCAAGATTGCCATGTTTGTCGCGATCAATAAGAAAATACGCTTCATGTAAGCTCCTATAAGCCCTGTATGAGACACCCTATGTGTCATCAGCCTCTCTTAACGACATAATATGTCCGATAAGTCAGAGTTCAAGGGTTGAACGTAAAAATTTTTTTGGTGGGTACGATTGAGTGCGCAGCCACGCCAAAAAGTGTAGACCTTGGCGTGGAGTCTAGAAGCCCTATATTAAGCCAATCTTAAATTTATCGGCTTTGGCGGGATAAACCGTTAATCTTTATTAATAATTACTCCAGCAATCAGAGAGTGGCGTTTTGTTAATCAAAGGCTCTCATTCAACAGGCGCTATTGATGCGAGAGTTGGCTAACCTTGACCTAGTGCCAGCTTGGTAAGATCTAAGTATTGCGCCGCGTTTTGGCTAGAACATTCAGTAAGATGTGGGATGACCCCGAGACATGGAGCGTCCATCAAAGCAGTAAGCGCCAAGAGGTTCTCGTCAGTCACCTGCATATCGGGATCGACGCAGTTTGCTACCCAGCCAGCTATCTTTACCCCATCGGCCTGAATCGCCTCTTGAGTCAGCAGTGCGTGGTTGAGGCAACCCAGCTTAACCCCGACCACCAAGATCACCGGCAGCTGCAGATCGATTGCCACAGTGGAAAGAAAGGCCTGTGGATTAAGCTTACCCTGAACGCGAAGCGCATGGTTAAGCGGCAGCCGCCAGCCACCCGCCCCCTCAACCAAGGCAAAATCCACCTCATCGAATGGCAGCGTCTTAAGGTGAGCCGTGACCAGATCAGCATTAAGAGTCACGCCTACCTGCTTGGCGGCGATATGCGGCGCGATGGCAGGCTTAAAAGCAAAGGGGTTCACTCTTTCATAGGCAAGTTTCACATTGGACTGAGCCATCAATGCCAGGGCGTCGCTGTTTCTCAGCCCTTCAGACGTCGGCTCACAACCCGAGGCGATGGGCTTGACCCCTAAGGTGCTGCCTTGTTTGCTCGCCAGATAGAGGAGTGAGGAAGCCACCAAGGTCTTGCCACTGTCGGTATCTGTGCCGGCGATGAAATAACGCATGAACCCTTTCCTTAACTAGCCTCTGCGGCTCGCATGAATAAATAAGATTTGATAGGTCAAGGGAAGTCCCTCTGGCTGACGCATTTTTTCGGCGCGCTCACAGAGGGCCAACCAATCCTGACGCCCACGAAGCCTAGGTGGCGGCTTACTCACTGAGCCCTGGGTATCATCTGGGCCGTGGGAGGCATCTGAGTCCTGAGTGACATCTGAGCCTTGAGAGACATCGCTTCCCATAGCGGCAGAGGCGCCAACCCCCTTGATGGAATAGAGCAGCGTCTTAAGATCGTCGAAATGCACCCGCAGCGGCTCCACCGAATGGTGTTCAATTTGCCAATGGCTATCACTGAACCCATCAAGCAGCGTCTGGGCTTGCTCGAAGGCATTAACCCTTAGCCCGAGCGCGTCGAGCTCAGAAAGGCTACCATCGACGACGATGGCGAGATGGCATTGACTGCCGGGCTTAAGCACCCTGGCAAGCTCACCTATGGCCGTCTTGATATCGCTGCACCACTGCAGCGCTAGGTTTGAGTAGAGGGTGTCTATGCTGGCATCTGATAGGGGCAACGCCTGGGCATCGCCGCACAGCGCCTTGTAGCTAGGAAAACTTTCGAGCATCTGCGATAGCATGCCGGGGGCGATATCCAGCCCCAGCACCTCATTAAGACCTGGCGCCGCGGAAAAATCTGTACCTGGACCACAACCGATATCTAACAAACGTCCGATGGGCGTCATCTTGGTCCTCAGCCTCTGCGCGCTGAGACGCTGCACCTTGTCATGCTCCTGATAGTGCTTAGCCGCCTGGGAGAACTGCCGCGCTATCTTATCTGCACCAATCGCCTCTTTCATACAGTCTTTACCCTGCACATTCTGCACTTCACTTGGCACTGAACTGGGTATTAGGCTTGACAATGAACTGGGCGTTAGGCTTGGCATCTTGATCGACATATTAGTGGGCACATCTTTGGCTAATTCACTACACACAGAATCAGACTTCCTCTGGAAAAATAAATCACTTTCTAAGCCTGTACCACTTAATCTTGCAAGGCTCGCTGCAACTGATCGGCCAGGGCCTCGAGTTCTGCCTGGGTATGATTCACATTTAAGGTGATCCTGAGCCTGGCGCTCCCCTGAGGCACGGTCGGTGGCCGAATCGCTCCCACCCAGAAACCCGCGGTCTTTAACTCACGGTTGACCTTGGCAAGCTTATCGATATCCCCCACCACCAGCGGCTGTATCGGGGTATGACTGCCAAGCAGCCTAAGCCCCCTCGCCTTCGCGGCCAGCTTAAAGGCCTCAATCACCTGAGCCAATCTGTCTCTGCACTCACCGTTTTTAATCAAATTCACCGCCTTGAGGGCCACATGGGCACTGGCCGGCGACAAGGCGGTGGAATAGATATAGTCCCTGGCATGGGCCACCAGAAAATCGATACAAGTATTTGAGCCTAAAATCGCCGCGCCTTGGCAGCCAAGGGCCTTACCGAAGGTAACGATTTGAATATCACAGCAGCTGGCATCAACCTTGTTGTGCCCGCCCAGTGGCAGGACGCCGAAGCCGTGGGCATCATCGACGATCAACCAGGCATCATTTGCCTGTGTCAGCTCGTAGAGCTCATCTATGGGCGCCAGATCACCATCCATGCTGAAGACGCTCTCTGTCACCACCGTCAGCGGCTGATGCTTATCCACCAGTCGCTTGGCCGCACCCAAATCGTTATGGGCGAAGCGTTTTAACTGGGCGCCGCTTTCCAACAGGCCGTCGATCAGGGAGGCGTGGATCAGCTTATCGGCCACCACCACACTCTCCTTGTCCAGCAAGGTCTTCATCAAGGCTGAATTAGCGCTAAAGCCGCTGCTAAAGAGCAAGGCCGCCTCATGGCCGGTAGCCTCGCACAGTGCCTGCTCGAGCGCCGCATGGGCATCGCTATAACCTGTGACCAAGGGCGAGGCGCCGCTGCCGACGCCGTATAATCTCGCGCCCTCACCCAGCGCCTCGATAAGCTCAGGTGATTGACTCAGGCCCAGATAATCATTGCTGGCAAAGTTATGCTTGATGCTTCCCTGATGCACTAAACGGTTAGCACTGCCAACCGATTGAGTCAGTAGCTGACGACGCCTAAGCAGCCCGCTTTGTTCCGCGCGCTGCATCTTGTCATCGATTTTCTGCTGAAGCCGGCTCATATGAAGTTACTCGCTGGACGAGTTAGAGCGCCGCCGCATCGTAGAAAGGCTGCGAGGCCTTGTCTTTAACGGCCTGTGCCTTGGCAAATACCGCTTTATCCTCTTCGACCGTGCCCGCCTTGCCCTGCTCGGGATGAAGCCCCAGGCGCTTAAACAGCGTCATGTCTTCATTCTCTTCCGGGTTACTCGTGGTCAACAACTTACAGCCGTAGAAGATAGAGTTCGCGCCGGCAAAGAAACACATGGCCTGTAGCTCATCTGTCATCTTCTCACGTCCAGCCGACAGGCGGACCCGTGACAGTGGCATCACGATACGCGCCACGGCGATGGTGCGCACAAACTCTAGCGGATCCAGATCGTCTAAGTTTTCAAATGGGGTACCGGCAACCTTCACTAACATATTGATGGGCACAGACTCGGGATGCTTGGCCATGTTGGCCAGTTGCTGCAACAGCCCGGCGCGATCGCTCGCCTGCTCGCCCATGCCGACGATACCGCCCGAGCACACCTTCATGCCGGCGGCGCGCACGTTATCCAGGGTGTTGAGCCTGTCCTGATAGGTACGTGTGGTGATGATATCGCCATAGTATTCTGGCGAGGTATCCAGGTTGTGGTTGTAGTAATCGAGTCCTGCGTCGGCCAGATCTTTCGCCTGGGACTCGCTAAGCATCCCCAGGGTCATGCAGGTCTCCATGCCCATGGCTTTCACTTCGCTGACCATATCCTTCAGATACGGCATGTCGCGCTCATGAGGATTACGCCAGGCGGCGCCCATGCAGAAGCGTGACGCGCCGGCAGCCTTGGCGGCGCGGGCCTCGGTCAGCACCTTCTCAATCTCGATCAGTCGCTCTTTCTCAAGGCCGGTATCGTAGCGGGCACTCTGAGGACAGTACTTGCAATCCTCTGGGCAGGCGCCGGTCTTGATCGACAGAAGGCGTGAGATCTGCACCTCGTTGGGGTCGAAATGCTGGCGATGAATGCTATGGGCCTTAAACAGCAGGTCATTCATAGGGAGCGCAAAAAGTGCTTCAATTTCATCACGTTGCCAATCGTGACGTAAGGCTAATTCGGACATTGATTACCAACCTTCAAGTTGCTATTTTGAGCCGGAATGCTTGATTTCCGGCGACATTTATCTTGCTTAGCATACCCTTAGGCCTTAATCTGTCAACGCTAACCAGTTAAACCGGTTTACTAGCGGTTAAAAAATAATCAGGATTTTTTATGTCTGCGACGACCCAGATCGACCACCAATTCGACCGACAACATATCTGGCACCCCTACACCTCCATGACCCAGGCTCTTCCTGTCTATGGAGTGGTGTCGGCAGAGGGGTGCGAGTTGATCCTGGATGATGGCAGACGCCTAATCGATGGCACCAGCTCCTGGTGGGCCTGTGTGCACGGATACGGCCACCCCTATATCCTGGAGGCGATGCAAAAACAGCTCTCGACCCTCAGCCATGTGATGTTTGGCGGCATCACCCACCCTAGCGCCATCGCGGTGAGCAAGAAGCTACTTGCCATGACCAGCGATAATCTTACCAAGGTGTTTCTGGCCGATTCGGGCTCGATTGCCGTCGAGGTGGCGATGAAGATGGCACTGCAATATTGGCAGGGACGCGGCGCGCCAAGCAAGCAGCGGATACTCACGGTGAAGCATGGCTATCATGGCGACACGTTTGCGGCGATGAGCGTGTGTGACCCAGAAGGCGGCATGCATACCATGTTTGGCGAGGCGGTGACTCAGCAGCTGTTTGCCCCTGCCCCCAAGACCCCCTTCGGCGAAACCCTGATCGCAGACGATCTCGAGGCGATGGAGGCGCTGCTGAACGCCCATCACCAGACCATAGCGGCGGTTATCATAGAGCCCATCATGCAGGGCGCAGGTGCCATGCATTTCTACAGCGCCGACTATCTGAAAGGGCTACGTGCGCTGTGCGATCGCTACAAGGTGTTGTTGATCTTAGATGAGATAGCCACAGGCTTTGGCCGCACCGGTAAGCTGTTTGCCTACCAGCATGCAGGTATTGAGGCGGATATTCTCTGCTTGGGTAAGGCGCTCACCGGCGGTTATATCTCGCTGGCTGCCACCCTGTGTAGCGACGAGGTGGCCTTAGGGATCAGCGACTCCCCCTCTGGCGTCTTTATGCATGGCCCCACCTTTATGGGTAACCCGCTGGCCTGCGCCGCCGCCAGTGCCAGTCTGGATCTGATCAATCAACACCAGTGGCCCGAGCAGGTAGCCGCCATCGAGCAGCAGATGAAGCAGGAGTTAGCGACGGCCAGCGCAATCGAGGGAGTAAAAGCGGTGCGTTGTTTGGGCGCCGTTGGCGTGATTGAGATGACCCGCAGCGTCAATACCGCAGCATTGCAACAGGCCTTTGTGGATCGCGGCGTCTGGGTGCGCCCATTTTCGAGCTATATCTATATCATGCCGCCTTACACTATTAGCGCACAGCAGCTTAGCCGCCTAACCCAGGCGATGCTGGAGGTCGCCGCCATCGCGGGGGCTGAGGCGAAAGCATCGAGAGGCGATGAGGCGAGCTTTATCAGCCACGGGTAACCCAGCTTTCCTCTGTTTAATTTTACGGGCGCAAGATTGCGCCCTTCCACTCCCGCTGAGCTATAGTTAGCCAAGGCGTGCCGATTCGATTAAGTCTCATCACGCTAACTAGCGCTCCAGCAAGTCACACTCAACAGGCTCAATTCAGAAAACCGGGAAAGCTATGCCTCTCACCGACGAGCAAAAACAGCTTATTCAAAAGTCCTTTGCCGAGATCAATCGGCAAAACAGCAACTTTGCTTCGCACTTCTACGATTGCCTGTTCGCCATGGCACCCTTGATCCGTCCCATGTTCCAGAGCGAGCGGCCGGTATTCGAGTATCATTTCAACGAGCTCATCACCACGGCCGTTGCCAAGGTGCATCAATTTAACGAGGTCAAGCCTAAGCTAGAGGAGCTGGGACGAAAGCATCTGGATTACGGCGTCAATATTAGCCAATTTGAGGTGGTGCGCGCGGCCTTGTTGCTGTCGATTCAGGATTGCCTGCGAGACGCATCCAGCCCGGCTATCGAGCAGGCCTGGTCATGCTATTACGATGAGATTGCCAAGGTGATGATTGCCGCCATGCAGGAGGCGGCATCCTGATCAGGCAGCCGTATCTCGCCTATCTTAATCTTATACTTTTTCCTGCTTCAGCCAGTTGCTTAACTGCACCATCCCCTCATCGATCGATACCAAGGGGCGATAGTTGAGGTCGCGCTTGGCCGCGGAGATATCGAAATAGTGACAGGTAGAGAGCTGTCTGGCCACGAAGCGTGTCATGATGGGCTCATCGCATTTGCCCAGCAGGCCATAGACCCCTTCTAACAGGGCGCCGGCCAGATAGGCGACGCTGGCGGGTACCCGCTTCTCGACCTTGGGCAGCTCGGCACAGGCCAAGATCTTGTTGAGTATAACCTTCATGGTGATCGGCTCATCGTTACTCAAAAAGTAACACTTTCCGGCGCACTGCTGCGGGTTTTGCTTGAGGGTCAGGGCCGCCAGAATATGGGCGTAGGCCGCGTTGCCGACATAGATGGTATCCACCAGCTTATCGACCTTACCCACTAACTTGAGCTTACCGGCTCGGGCGCGGGCAATCACCCTGGGCAC
The DNA here is from genome assembly GCF_000016065.1 of Shewanella loihica PV-4. NCBI lineage: Bacteria > Pseudomonadati > Pseudomonadota > Gammaproteobacteria > Alteromonadales > Shewanellaceae > Shewanella > Shewanella loihica. The sequence continues at coordinate 1,970,330 of NC_009092.1, read as the reverse complement.
CAGATGAGGATCTTCCGGCCCCCAGATGAGATGGGGCCTAAGGGATACGGTATTTAGCTTGCCTTCAGAGGGAGAATTGGCACTCGACAATGAGGTGCTGTTTGCGGCCGTCACTCTCTGCTCGGCGATCGCCTTGGACTCGCCATAATAGTTAAGGAAACGACTGGCATAGGGCGCGCGCTCGTCTATGCCAGATTCATCTTCACCGGCAAAGGTCACGCTCGGGGTACTGGTATAGACGAAACTGTCTATATCATGGGCGGCAGCTGCCTTAAGCAGGTTGTCGCAGCCCTGCACATTGGGGGCAAAATAGCTCTCCTTGCTGCCCCATACTCCGGCCTTAGAGGCCACATGAAACACCAGGTCGCAGCCGGCCATGGCATTGGTTACGGACTCGAGATCGCAGATATCGCCGCTCACCATGTTAACGCCCATGGCTTCGAGCTCGGGATAATGCCCCCGGGCAAAGCCTGTCACGGCAATGCCCGCCGCTATGAGTCGCTGACAAATCGCCTTACCCAGAAAGCCGCCGGCGCCGGTTACCAAGGCATGGCGGCTAAGACCCGCCAGCTGAGTTAACGCCTCAAGCTCTTCAGGAAGCAGATTTACGTTGTCTGTGTGATTGGAATGCTTGGTGATGCTCACGGACGATCACTCCTTGTAGGTGGACTGCGCCCACACCGCCAGCTTCTCTCTGAAGATCTTAGCGTTATGGCGAATATCGACGGGAAAGCCCGGATGGATCAGAAAGCGGGTGATCCCCTGCGTCTGGCTATGGGCCTCGCCCAGCAGCCTAAGCTCGGTATAAAGCGCGGCGGCGTTGCTACAGCTCAGCCCCTGCTCCAGCTCGAGACAAATTAAGGGCTGCATCTCCCCTTTTACCTTTATGCCCACCAAGGCGGAACGCTTGATGTCGCTGTGAGTGTTGTAAATACGCTCGCAGGGGATAGAGAAATAACGCCGCGGCTGACCATCGACCCGGCAATCCACCCTGTGGGCCTTGCGACCGCACATCCACAGGCGTCCCTGATTATCGAGATAACCCAGATCCCCCATGCGGTGATAATGCTGACCCTGGTCATCGAAGATCTTCGCCTGGGCTGTAGCCTTATCGCGCCGATAATAGCTGGCACTCACCATGGGGCCCTGTACCACTATCTCGCCTATCTGCTCCCTTGGCAGGCAGAGATCCGCCGACCAAGTTGGGATCTCGGCCTCATCTATGTCGATGATATGCATGCTGACGCCGTCTATCGGCTTGCCGACACAGATGCCGCCGCCATTGTCTGTAACTTCGGTAGTATCAAACAGCTCGTGACTGGTTATCATGCTGAGCGGCAGGGACTCGGTGGCCCCGTAGGAGTTAAGCACGGGCGCATCACTCGTTAGCATCTCACTGAAACGCTTGATCGACGCTATGGTCGCCGGGGCGCCCGCCGAAATCACCCGTTTCAAGCTGCCAAGTTTTACCTTTTGATCCCGTGAAGTGCCCGCCTGCCCCAAGCGCTCGATAAGCGCCGGATTGACGAACATGTTAGTGCAGGCATAACGCTCGATGGCCGCAAAGATGTAATCGGGATTGGCGGTGATCGGCTTGCTGGCATCCATATCAGGCACGATCGAGGCCATGCCCAGCGCCGGGCCAAACAGGGAAAACAGCGGGAAGGTGGCGAGATCCCGCTCACCAGGCGCTATCTGATAGTCGTGCTTGAGGGCGCTGATCTGCGCCTCGAACATGCGATGGGAATAGACAACGCCCTTAGGGGTGCCCGTGCTGCCACTGGTAAACAAGATGGCGCACATCTCGTCACAATCGAGCTGAGCCATAGAGAAAGGTCCCTTGCCTTGCCCCAGTTGCTTAAGCTGCTCCAGGCTCGCACCGCCCCACAGCTTACTGCCGCCTACGGTCACCAAGTGAGTCAGGCTTGACTTGCCCCAACCGAACAGGCGTCTGGCCAGGTGGGCCTTGGGGATCCCGATAAAGGCATCGGGCTCGGCCTCTTGAAAACACTGCTTGAGGTTTTTCACCCCCATGCCTGGATCCACTAAGATAGGGACTATCCCTGCCTTGAACAGGGCGAAGGTTAAGGCAAAAAACTCCAGGCTCGGCGTCACCATCAACACCGCCTTGGCGCCGCGTTTGATGCCATAGGCATACAGGCCGTGGGCCAGGATGTCGCTCATGGCATCGAGCTTTGCAAAATTCAGCTCTTGGTACTCAAGCTGTTTATTCAAGACGCCACAGGCCTTTTGTACCGCCACCGCCAGCTCATTAGGGGCCTCTTTGGCCGCCCGGTTGAGATGACGACACAAATTGGCGCCGACTTGAATCGTCTCTGACATCCGCCTTACCTTTTTTACGTTAATGCGTGACCGTTTTTACGTTAATACGTGAGTTAACGCGCCATAAATTGCTGCACCTGGGCCACCACCTCATCGCTGGCATCTTCCAGGATATAGTGACCACAGTCGGCAAACTCATGCACCTCGGCCTCGGGGAATCGACGCTTCCACTCATCGAGGAAGTGTTTGTCGAATACAAAGTCTTTGAGTCCCCAGCAGATCATCATAGGCAGTTGGTTAAACTGGTTCAGCTTTTCACTGATCTCACTCACCAGTTCATAGTTGCGATCGCCAGGCTTGAGCGGAATATCCTGCACGAAGCGCAGGGTCGAGATACGATTCGCCCAAGAGTTAAAGGGCGCCACATAGGCCTCGCGTATCGCCTTTGGCATAGGCGCGCGCTTCACCCCTACATAAGAGGCGATAGAGGAGAAAGCGTTAAAGCCGCGCACTAATACTGTGCCCAGTAAGGTGTTACGACAGATCCACAGCGCCCAAGGAAACGGCTTGGCCTCTGGCAGATGAAAGGCGCCAGTGTTGAGCACCACGATTTTCTTGATCCGCTCGGGATGACGGGCCGCATAACCCATGCCTATCATGCCGCCCCAGTCGTGAACGATCAGGGTGATCTTCTCTTTCACCTCGAGGTGATCCAGCAAGGCTTCCAGATCGTCGATACGATTCTTCAGGGTATAGTCGTAACCGGCATCGTCTGGCTTGTCCGACAGACCGCAGCCGATATGATCCGGCACTATGCACTGATGATTAGGGCTCAACGCCGTCACCAGATTGCGATAATAGAAAGACCAGCTCGGGTTGCCATGCACCATGACCACGGGCTCACCCTGGCCTTCATTCACATATTGCAACTTGTGACCATTACGATCTAAGTAATTGCGTTTAATAGGAAATAACGAATCGAGCATGGGGGTACCTGTTATGATTATGCGTTAAGTGGGCGCCGCCCCTCGGCGTCGCCCCTATGCTGTGCTTTCAGTAAGAAGATGAAGGGCGCTCTACCACTTGAGTCCGAGCATCATGCAGTTGAGACCACTGCCTATGCCGAGGAAACTGACCTGATCGCCCTTGCGCAGAAAACCCTGGTCGTGTGCCATGGCCGCCGTCACAGGCAGCGAGACTGTGCCCATGTTGCCGAGTAGCTGATAGGTGGGGAACTCTTTCTCCTGAGGAATATTGAGCGCGCTCAGCACCTGCTTACGGTTCGAGGCCCCCACCTGATGACAGATCACCTTATCGACCTGCTCCACCAGCCAGTTACGCTGCTCGAGGAAGTGCGCCCAGGTATGGCGAGCCAGCTCTACCCCTTCTTTAAGCAAGGCCACACCGTCGGTGCGCATAAACTCGCGGTATAGCTGAGTGCCCGCTTCCTGTAATCCCCATTGACACAGATTATGATGTTCGGGCGCCGAAAGGTGACTCGCCCCAAGCAGCTGATGCTGACGCTCACTCTTAAGCGGCAGGCTGCCATCGGTAAGCAGCACGGCCACAGCGCCAGAGCCACCGGTCAGGGTCGCCAGCGACTGGGCATAATTCTGCATGGTGGGCTCGGCCAGCATGTTATCTATGGTGATATCCACGATATGACGCGCCGACTCGCAGGAAACCACCAGGCCGGCCTTGATCTGACCCAGCTCGATGCGGTTGGCGATATCCAGAATGCCGGACAACACACCCAAGCAGGCGTTGCTGATGTCATAGATGGCGGTGTCCTTAGACACCCCAAGCTCGGCGGCGATACGACAGGCGGTCGCCGGCTCGTGCTGATCGCGGCAGACGCCGGTATAGATCACGGCGCCGAGATCGGCCACATCTATCCCCGTCTCCTCGATAGACTTGTGCGCCGCCGCCAGGGCGCCATCGGACAATCTATGCCCTTTCGGCCACCAGCGACGCTCGTGGATCCCTGTCAATGCGGCGAGCTGCCCCATAGGGATCCTGAATTTCTGATACAAGGGAGCTAATCGAGACTCTAACTCTGAAGTCGAAACCACTTCAGGTGCCAGCTCATAGGCCAGACTATTTATAAAAACGCGAGAATATTTCATGAAACCGTTCTGTTTCGCTCATTATATCGGCACTTATTCGGCCAATTTTTATCTTTCAGTGTTAACCCGCCATTTGAGCAAGAAACGGCGAATGATTCAATAAAAAACCGCCATAGGGCGGCTTTTTTCGACATCGATCGGCAAATTTATGACAGCGCCCGCTGGTTTCTTCTCTAGAAGCTAATTGCTTGAAAAGCTCGTCAGCCGATTATTGGCCCGTTAAGTGGCTAAAAAAGCGACTCTGGCAGAACTAATCAGACAAGCACCAATCTTGCGGGTGTGAGTCTGACAGTTGCTAATCAGGCAAACTCTATTCTGGCAATGAACAGCTTGGCAGGCGAGCCAGGATCAAGCCGTTTCTCGGCGTCACCTCGAGATCGCAAAAGGCGCCTAGGCTCACCTCATAGCTCTGCTCCTGCAGGAAACAGACTCTGTCGAGCAGCAGCCAGAGCTCTAAGGCCTCACGAAACAGGTGCGCAGCCAGATCGATGCGCCGGGTCAGGCGTTGGCGCTCGAACCCTTTTGCCAAATAGCCTTGATCGTCCCACTGCTTGGGCAGTTTGACCTGTTTCTGCTCTGCTGCCCAGGCACAAAACTCCCTGAAGCTACCGCTCAGTTGGCTCTGCTTCACCGCCGGTATCGGCAGGTAGTGTGAGCTGCCGGTCACATCCCGTTGCAGGCTATCGAACCCCAGGCGCCAGGCCACCTCTTTAAGGCGAAGCGCCCTTGCCTTGGCGTTAGCAATCACAGATCGCTGCAAGGGAAGCTGAAGATCGTGTTTGCTGAGCGAGAGCTCACTCGCCTGAGCGAGAACTGACAGCGGCTGGTAGTGACTGTCACTTATCAGATGATAACAACAGGGCGCCACCGCTAAGGCGCGAGTTCTCGCCTTGGCCGCGCCGCGCAGCAAACTGAGATGCAGCTCGCCGCAGGCATGGAGGGCTACCGCCTGCTGCTCGCGTTTAAGCAGCTGCTGGGCAGATTCTGACAGGGCATCGCCGCAGACGAAACGCTGGGGTAATTGCCACTGGTGGGCAAACTGCGAACCTGCCTCACACAATCCCTGCTGCCACTCGAGGCTCACGACTGTGCGCGACTGCCCCTTGGCCAATAGGCGCCCCAGGTGCCCCTTACCGGCGCACCACTCCAAGATCTCATCATCACCTGGTGTGACCCTCGCGGCAAAGGCGAGGATCTGCTGCCACTTGCGCCCCTTGATGTGGGCGCTAAAATGCCCAAGCTCACTCTCAGACAGCCCCGCACAGGCCTCATCCACGCTCTGCTCTGCGAAGTCTGCATGTGCTAGCTCAGAATGCGCGAGCCCTGCGGCAAGGGTTTTCAGTAAAGATAAGGGCCAGATTGTGCCCTTGGCGGCAAGATCCGCCTCGAGTGCGGGCGCAAGACGCCCGTGCAGCGCTATGCTGTCGCTATCCAGACTATCGAGTTCTTCGTCATCGAGCTGCCAGAGCAGGTCGGCGAGTCTTGGAAACTCATCCTGCCAGGGCAAGGCCTCCGCCTCGAAGGCCTTAACCTGCCACAGCGCGTGGCTGCTACTTAGCAGGTCATCTAAGGCAGTAAACTGCTTGGCATAGGACATCTGGCTCCTCGACACTTTCTGCGGCACTCTTCAACAAAATATAAGGCTAAAAACAAACGCCGGCGATGATCGACCGCCGGGCGTTAATTGTCAACCAACTTAGGCTGCGACTTAGTCTGCAATTTAGGCTACAGCGATAGCGACATGCATCTTAAGCCTGCAACTTTTTAAGCGCCATGCGTTTACCCAGCCAGACCCCGAGTCCTAGGGGGGCGAAGAAGCAGACCACGAAGAAGAGCACCAGATAGAGGATCAGGCTCTTGAGGGTCTTGGTCAGCTCGCTAAAGGCACGCTCGACCGCATGCTGGCTAATGGTATCGAGTTCCGCCGCGGCCGCTACGCGCTGCCGGTTTACCATCTCCTCCAGGGCCAGGCGCTCCTGCTTCACCATCTGTTCCAGCGCCTCGCGCTCGACGGAGAGCTTGGCCAGCTTGTCGTCGGTGGACTCGCTCAGCTGCGCAAGCAGCGGGGTCAGCTCGCGGCGTAGATCCACCGCCAGGGTCTGCATCATCTCTGGGCTCTGGGCCATCAACTGCTGAAACTTAGCCGAGGTATCGCTGATGCTCTGCAGTGTCTGCTGCACAGTCTCAGGGTTGATGTTGGCATGCAGGGCATACAGCTCCGCCTTCCAACCCAGGATCTTAGGCGTCTGCTCGGCGATCATCGCCATGCGGTCTGACACATCGCTCATCACCTCGGGGACGGTGCCAAAGGTAGTAACCGCCTCAAATTCGCTGATATTGCGATAGGTCAGCCAGTCGTTAAAGGCCGAGTGACGGGCAAAACTGAGATCGGTAATGGGGTTCTTCGCCACATAATCTAAGATAAAGGCCTGATATTGCTCGAACTCGTTTGGCTTTACGAAGCCTTTTATGGAACGCTCAAAATCTGCCTGCAACACCTTGCTGACCTCGATGGCGATTCTTTGCTGTTCACCAAACAGCGTCTGACCGGCGCCGCTCTCGAAAAACGCGCTCATCTGCGCCGTCAGCGTCCAGGTATCCACCATGGCCGCAACCGGAGATGCCTGAAAGATCGCCCGCTGCAGCGCCTGTTCGCTGTTGATCTTCCACATCAAGACGTTGGATTTGATCGCCAGATCATCGCCTTGGTTTAGTGCAATCTGATCCGCCCCCTGCTCCACCTTGGCATAGAAGGTGTGGCTAAAATCGCGACTAAAGACACGCATGTTAAGTTGTGCCTGCGGCAGCGGCTCTATGCCGCTCTCGAGTTTAATTTCCAGTAACGAACAGGCAGACAAACTCAACATGCCGATCACCAAGAGGACAGATCTGTATTTCAGCCCCATAACAATACCCCGTTAAAATTCACAACCATTTGAATTTAAATGACTAATAACCAGATGCTAGCACCATTAGCCAAGGCGCACCAGCATGCCCCCAGGTTGAACCCTCACCTTAGCTACTTTAGAATGCCGCCAAGATCACAACTTGAGTATAAACAGTAAAGATGCAATCACCCTGCGTAGCCCGCTGCGGCTTGAACGAAGAAGATATCTGTATGGGTTGCTTTCGCCACATTGACGAGATTGTCGGTTGGGGCCAGGCAGACGAGGCTCGTCAGGCAGAGATTTGGGACAATGTGAACAGGCGTAAACAGCAAGGAAAAAGCGGTGAAAACCAGCAGATCATCAGCCGTCAGAAGTGGCTAGAGGCGGAGCAGCGTCTCGCAGCGCAAGACGCCGATAATGAGTAGATCCTAAGACTTACTTCTTGTTCATCATATTCTTAAGATCGGCGAAGGGATTGTAGGTCGCCGCTTCTACCTGAGTCTCACTCGTCGGTCCGTACTGGATCAACTCTTCATACTTGGCATGTTCGTTGTCATGGCAATAGAGGCAGAGTAGCTCCCAGTTGGAACCGTCGCTGGGGTTATTGTCATGATTATGATCCCTGTGATGGACCGTCAGTTCCCTGAGATTGGAGTGGGTAAATTCGCGGGTACAACGTCCGCAGATCCAGGGATAAAGTTTAAGCGCCTTTTCGCGATAGCCAGACTCACGCTTGGCTTTATATTCGCGGGCCTCTGCCAATACTTTATCTAATTTACTTTGACCTTGATGGGTAGACATAAGCTCGTCTCTGTTCTTGCCCCCATGGGGCGACTCGATTTACTGGCAATATACCCATAGTCGCCGCAAAAGGGAATCTAAGGCGCAAATCGTACTAAGATGTGTTGCATTTCGATAGCTTGCATAGAGATTAGACCTTGCCATACCAGCAAAGTGCCAAGGCCAGCGTCTCTTGTATAAACTCCTCCTTTGCCGCCATATAAGCCTCGCTGTCATGGTGGCAGGGTTTCGCCGTGATACGCTTTAACTCGGCATATTCATCCGCCTTATCAGGATGTGCTATCAAATAGTCACGAAAGGCGCGGTGGGCGATCAGTTGCTGGCTGCCGCTTTGAAAAGCATGCAGATGATGGGTGCGTTGCGGGCCAACTTTGTATTCATCCCTTTTCCCTTCTTCACTCTTATCTTCTTCGCTTTTACTTTCTTCGCTTTTGCAAAAGTAGCGCCGCCCGATAATGCCATTTTCACCACGGGCGATATAGCTTAAGGCCCTTAGATGCTCGCCCTGTGCATCCAGCGCCGCCAAGCTGTCGACCTCTAGCAACATATCGATTATCGGCTTGGCCGCCAGCCCAGGCACAGAGGTACTACCGATATGCTCTAGGCTGACGACACACTTCCCCAGCGCCGTTAGCAGCTGCGCCTTCTCAACCTTAAACGCCTGGTGCCAACTCATCTGATGGTCGATCACCACTATGCTGCGCGCCATCTCTTCTCTCCTCTTTAATTGGGCTGATGGGCTAATAAACAAATGCAAGAGAGACAAATCAACTAACGCGTCACAAGATAGTCTCGCGCTAACCTTGCAAGGTTAGCCCTCCACTAACGCTTGCTACCCTCGCATGCTCTTACCAGGCTCGCCAGCATAAATAGAACAAATAAGCCGGATAACAGAAATAGAAATACCAGCGCCTGGATCAGATCACCTTGTGTAACCTTAAGAAGCGCCCCAAATAGATCGTCGAAATTATGCCAGATATAACCTGCCAGCAACGCCAACAGCGCGAGGGAAAAGTAACGAATTAACCCGGCGCCCAACTTCTCATCATGTGGCCGATGCCAATTAATCAACGCCAGCCCAAAACCTAAAATAGGCATCAACAGCACCGTCCATACCGCAAGATAGTTAAGCCCAAGGGGCAAGATGCTGGCAAAGGCCAACAAGGGATAGGCGACATTGTAAAAAAGAATCCCCAATAGGAGTCGCCCGAGTAGGCTAAGCCAAATGGGTGTTTCAGCTCCAGCATCGAGATCTAGCCCCCGCCGATTAGCGACTCCCCCGGCAATAGGTAGATGCGCCATAGGTAAGATAACCGCCATCGCCAGACCACCAGAGAGAGTAACCAGCATGATGAAATAACGCAGATCGGAAAACTGAGCCAAGCGATTGGCAATGGTAAAAAAGTCCATCTGCGCCGCGAATGGGCCATAAGCTATGCTTAACAACCAATTACTCAGCTCTAACAGGCTGGGCACCTGACCACCTATGAGATAGGTGACAACCGGCCAATAACCAACAAAGAGCAAACACGCCGCATAGAGTGGCAGGGAAAAGAGCATTATCACACTCACCAGCAGATTCACACTGGGGCGGACACCCAATACCAAGATCAGCCAGAGCCCCCACGCGGGGTTGGTAAAAGTAAAAAACGGTTTGGTCAGGGCAATATCCTTGAGATACAGATACCCCCCCTTGGCAAGGGTTAACCCCAAGAGCAACAAAATCAATAGGCCAAGGCCCGCCCTCATCTTATTGCCTTCGCCCTTTTTTAATATCCCAAGCACTCAAAATCCCTCTCATAAATCGATATTCGGTCGCAGGCGCAAAGTATCCACAGTCATAACTGAGCCAGCCAGACATTGCCAGCTAGACATAACCCGCTAAATATTGCCTGCCAAATTAGAGACGCCCTAGTGTAGATCTCACCTAGAAAGATTGAAAGCTAACTAACTGAAAAATAATGGAACTCATCAACAAACTAGGCCCCAATGAGATACCTGCTCTGGGAACGGCCTAGATAATCGAGGCGAGGCCACTGCAGGATAAGGAGACCTTGACAGCGCCGGCTAGCTTCCAGAGTCGGCTAGTTATCGGCAGGATGGTTAACCCCGTCACTAGTAACCACCTCGCCGATATCATAAGGATTCACGCCTTCGAGACATCCCAAATTAACACCATACTCATTCGGGTTAGAGCGGCGCTGATGATGGGTATAGATGCCGCAAATCCCGCAGAAATAATGCTTCGCGGTATGGGTATTAAACTGGTACAGCTTAAGCTGCTCTTGCCCCTTAACGACGCTTAATCCGTCTAGCGTCACCGAGACTACGATAGCCCCCTTGCGGCGGCAGATAGAGCAATCACAGCGCCTGGGTTTCTGTATGCCATTGGGTAGACTCAAGGCCAACTCCACCGCGCCGCAATGACAGCTCGCCTTGTGCACAGGTAAAATCTCGGTGTTACCGACTCGTTTCATCGTGTTCTCTCCTCGCTAACGCCTAATTTGATAGCGCTTAAGTTGCTAGCGCATCGTCTAAGCTTTCCAAGACGTTTGTTCTCAATAAAAAATTAGCGACCATGTTGTGATTGCACCACCGAGTCACTCTTCACCTTGGCGCCGCAATAGAGACAGGTAACATGACGCGGCGCCAGTTTTCTACCACAACCTGAGCAATGAATGGCCGGCGTAAATTTTCCATCGAGCTTGCCATCGCGCAGATCGATCTCCTGGATCTTGGCAACCAGCATCTCCTTGTTAAAGCCTATCTCTTCCAGTAACTCAGACATGGCAAGGCACACCATGGAGAGGTGATCTATCTGATCTTGAAGGCCCTGCAAGCTTACCTCATTGGCTCTGGCGTGAGACTTAGCCTGCCCCGCTTCCCTTGCTAAATCGTTGATTCTGAAGTTTTGAAAAATATCGTATATATCCATAACATCTCCCTGTTAAATAAAAAATGGCGCCAATATCAGCGCCGCTACCAGCACCAGCACCAGCATCAGAAACAGTGGCGCGTAATAGCCAAGCACAAGGCCATAAATCGACCTACCTCGCTGCAGGCGATGGCGAACCAGTTCCCCAACCTTAGTGGCGATATAAGCATTGCTAAGCCATCCTGTGATAAATAGCAGCAGGCTTAACACTATGGCCACAGTCCCGTGAACCCAAAAGAGAACAGTGACCGGCAACAGCATCACCAGGGGAATATAGGGCAAGGAGGCCAAGGGGCCATAGCCCATATAGGTATTTGAAAATGAGCCAATAATAAGGTCTCGCCTTAGGCCCGGAAGTCTCTGCTTAAATGAGGGATTGCACACTTCACAGCAGGGCCGAGCCAAGCCTTTCGACGCATAATATTTGTGCTGACTGGGTTTATCTTTCCAGCCGCATTGAGGACAGGTCCATGCCATAACCGCCTAAACGCCTTTCGCTCTATTCATCGGCGCCATTCTCTCGTTCGATACCCGTTCTGGCTAAGGACACTAGCGCAAATAGTAAAACGCATCAAGCAGTTAGCAACCAAGTAAGACAATTGATCCAAAAACGGACACAAAAAAGCAGCCCTTAGGCTGCTTTTCTTAACTTGAAACTCAGTGCAGGGCTTAGATCTGCTTCACCGCGTCTGATAAAGCACAAATGACATTGCTATCCTTTAAGCTGAATAATGACATGCAGGGCTTAGATCTGCTTCACCGCGTCTGATAAAGCACAAATGACATTGCTATCCTTTAAGCTGAATAATGACAATTACCGTTAATTGTAGTCTTGTTGCGTCGACCACTTAGCGACAAATCGACCACCTGCTTCCGCTATTTTCTCTAGCCGATCACATGCACCTAATGCGACCCCTGAGCCAATCGCCTTTTGAGTCGACCTGACCACCTCGCCATTCCTGACAATGTCGACTTTTAGCGTCGCGGTAGAACTTGGCCTTAGGGAAAATAATACCCAGCGATGTGGCGTCACATCGATATAGGTAACACGGAGCATGTACTCATCGGGCATTTCACTATTTCTCGATCTATCTACAAGGATATTAGCCTGGTAGGTTTCTGCCGATGCCCGTATTGAATCAGATAATGTCTGAAGCATAAAACATTCGTTTGCCACCTTGTCGACGTCCAGGTTTCCGGCAAATTCAGGTGTTGCTAAGAATAAGGTTGGCCTGTTGATATTTGAGGAACCATTTACCTGAACTGGTGCACTCTCCTGCTTAGGAGTTGCGCCACATGAAGCGAGTACCAAAGACATTAAACCGATCAAAAGTGATTTAGCAATCATAATCAAGACTCATAATTTTTAAAAAAATCAAATCTGGAAGCATCAATGCTGTACAGCGACATCGGCCTCTTCAAGCTTATCCATGTAACCCAAATAAACATCTACCCCTTCGGCCCAATGAGGATTTGCCTTTTTAGTTTTAAGGAAATATTCCCTTGCCTTATCGTAACGAGACTTGTGGTAATAGCACAAAGCGATATACCAGTGAGCCTCAACATTGTTTGGGCGGCGCTTTAACAATCGATGGCACTTCTTAAAAAGCTGTTCATATCTCGCTTGCTCGATCAGTAGATCAGCCCCAATTAATTCTGGAGGGCGATCACTAGCATCGTCTCTAAACCAACTCATAAAAAGGCGAACACACCATGTTAGATAGAAAACCGTTAATAATCCGGCTATGAAGGTAAAACGATATGACAAACTGTTTATAGATTCTATCAATGGGGATAACTCAGAAACTTCCATGACTCTCACAAATTCCCTAACGTATAGCTAACTTAGCTATATAAAAATTTGGTTAGATAAAACGTTATCTAAATTCATTATTCTAGATTTTGTAATAAATCATCAAACTTTAATAGCAATTTCTAAAACAGCACTCTATCAAAAATGGGAATAACTCTGACAAAAATGAAGATTACAGAATATTCGACAATCGATTCACCATCTACATCACAATATCAGTAATAAATATTCCAAATTCACCATTATCATCTAAGAGAACTTTCCCATTCTGAAAGCACAAATTTGTCCAACTTGCTTTTCTTAAGCAGGCAATGGAGAACATTTCTGAGAGTATAACGGACACAAAAAAGCAGCCCTTAGGCTGCTTTTCTTTAATGAAGACTCAGTGCTGAGCTTAGATCTGCTTCATCTCTTCATAAGAGGTGTGACGTACGTCCTTACCCTTAACATAGTAGATGATGTATTCGCAGATGTTCTGGCATCTGTCGCCCACGCGCTCGACCGCTCGCGCTGCCCAGAGTACGTCGAGCACTTCTGGGATAGAGCGAGGATCTTCCATCATGTAGGTCATCAGCTGGCGGATAATACCCTCGTATTCGCTATCTAGCTTGCTATCTTCTTTATGCAGCTCGATGGCCACGTCGGCGTCCATACGCGCCAGCGCATCCAGGGTCGAGTGCAGAGTGCGGGTCGCGTGACGGCCCATATGCTCTATGCTCACCAACAGAGGCTGCTGGTTCTTGAGACGCTTATCCAGCGCCGCGGCGGCGATCTTCACGCAGGCATCGCCGATACGTTCAAGGTCGGCAATCGTCTTAGAGATGGCGATGATCAGACGTAAGTCGCTGGCGGCAGGCTGACGCTTGGCGATGATACGGGTACACTCCTCATCGATAGAGACCTCCATACCATTGACGCTGTGGTCACCGTCAATCACCTTCTGCGCCAGATCGGCATCCAGGTTACCCAGGGCGTCCAGGGCCTGCTCCAGTTGACGCTCAACCAGGCCACCCATCGCCAATACGCGGTTACGAATATCGTCGAGCTCGGCATTGAACTGACCCGAGATATGTTTATTTAAGTTCATGTTTTCCATTGACATTCAACCTTATCAATTCTTGCAATTCAGTTGGCAGCGGCCCAATTAACCGTAACGACCCGTGATATAATCTTCGGTCTTTTTCTTCTTCGGCGTAGTGAAGATGGTGTTAGTGTCGGCATATTCCACCAGCTCACCCATGTACATGAAGGCGGTCTGATCCGACACACGCGCCGCTTGTTGCATGTTGTGGGTCACGATCACCACGGTATACTTAGCCTTCAGCTCAGTGATCAGCTCTTCGATGGTCAGGGTCGAGATAGGATCCAGTGCTGAGGTCGGCTCATCGAGCAGCAAGACTTCGGGTTCGATGGCTATGGCGCGGGCAATCACCAGACGCTGTTGCTGACCACCAGACAGGCCGAAGGCGTTGTCATGCAGACGATCTTTCACCTCATCCCAAATCGCGGCGCCGCGCAGTGAGCGCTCGGCGGCTTCATCCAGTTGACGACGGTTGTTAATGCCTTGCAGGCGCAGGCCGTAAACCACGTTCTCATAGATAGACTTAGGGAAAGGGTTTGGACGCTGGAACACCATGCCGACGTTGCGGCGCAATGAGGCGACATCTACCTTCTTGTCGTAGATGTTTTGGCCGTGCAGCAAGATCTCACCGTCGATATTACAGTTATCCACCAGGTCGTTCATGCGGTTGATGCAGCGCAACAAGGTTGACTTACCACAACCACTGGGGCCGATGAAGGCGGTCACCTTCTTCTTAGGGATCTTCATCGACACGTCAAACAGGGCCTGCTTGTCGCCATATTTTAGATCTAAGTTACGGATCTCAAGTGCGGTCTGCTCGCTGCTTAAATTATTTAAGTCTAAAGTCTCTGTTTTCATTACCGACTGATCTATCGAAATCATATCTGTTCCTAATCACTTCAGGATAAAGGTTATTCGCGCCCTAGCCTAGCCCAGGCGCGATTAATTCGGGTTTTAGGTTAGTGTTCCAGCGAGCGATACTTCTCACGCAGGTGGTTACGCACGGCGATGGCGGTCAGGTTAAGACTCACGATCACAGACACTAACAGGAAGGAGGTCGCGTAAACCAAGGGACGCGCCGCCTCAACGTTGGGGCTCTGGAAGCCCACATCATAAATATGGAAACCTAGGTGCATGAACTTGCGCTCAAGGTGCACAAAGGGGAAGTTCATATCGATCGGCAGGGTCGGTGCCAGCTTCACCACACCCACCAGCATCAGCGGCGCTACCTCACCGGCCGCGCGGGCAACCGCCAGGATAAGACCTGTCATGATTGCCGGGCTCGCCATAGGGATGATGATGCGCCACAGGGTCTCTGCCTTAGTCGCGCCCAGTGCCAGGCTGCCTTGACGGACAGAGCTAGGAATACGGCTCAGACCCTCTTCGGTCGAAACGATCACCACAGGCAGGGTCAAAATAGCCAGAGTCAGCGCCGACCAGATCACCCCGGGCGAACCAAAGGTCGGTGCCGGCAATGCTTCTGGGAAGAAGAGTTGGTCGATTGAGCCACCCAGCATGTAGACGAAGAAGCCAAGACCAAATACGCCGTACACGATTGACGGTACACCCGCAAGGTTGATCACCGCGATGCGGATCATCTTAGTAATTGGGCCTTTCTTCGCATATTCATGCAGATAGATAGCCGCGACCACGCCAAATGGGGTCACAATCACCGCCATCAGCAGCACCATGAAGACGGTACCGAAGATTGCCGGGAAGACACCACCCTCAGTGTTGGCCTCGCGGGGATCGGCGCTAACGAAGTTACCCACGCCGCTAAACCAGTGGCCAATCTTACCCATGATGCCAAGGCGGTTAGAGTAAGTAACACCTAAGATACTATCGAGTTTAAGGGTCACCTCTTCGCCGCGCATGTCACGGACGATCACCGCATCACGGCCCGCCTCTTCACGCAGATCGAAGAAGGATTTTTCGAGTACCTTGTAATCGGCTTGCAGCTTGTCACGCTCGGCCGCCAGCTCTGCCTTGCGGCTGTCGGTCAGGGCGTTGTCCAGCTCATAGCGACGCTCTTTCAGACGCAGGTTTTCCAGCGCATAGTTCACGGCACCAATCTCACGCTTTTGCAGCGTGGTGGCCTTGTCGCTCAGGGCTACCGCGCGCTCGATATGCTCTTCAAACGAGGCTTCCACATCGTCCAGCGCCAGGCGCTTACCATCTTCTATGATGGCGATTGGATAGCCGAAGAAGTCACCGTTCTTGCTACGCTCAAGCTTTGCCAGATCGGTTGGCATGGTGCGTGACAGAATGTCTGTCTCCAGCACCCAGCGAAAATCCAGGCCGACGAACTCACGGTTACCCGTCTTAATAAGGTAGCGAGTCACCAGCTCACCTGGGTCTTCACTAAACTTGTGTCCGGCAGAGATCAGGCGCTCGGTTGGCACCTCTTCCTTATCGTAGATCTCACCAATAATGGTTGAGCGCTTGCCATGCTGATCCACCACTTCCCACTGGTAGATATCTGCTGGCCAGAAGTAGCTCAATCCTCGCCAGGCAATCAACAGCAACAAGCCCAACACGGCGATCAAACTGATACTCACGGCGCCACCTGTCATCCAGATCCAGGGGGAGCCCGACTTAAACCACTTACCCATTACATTGGCCTCTTAACGTCACAGGCGAAAAATTAAAAATCGATAACATGCCAGCCTCCCTTAGAGTGAACTGTAGCGTTCACGCAGACGCTGTCTCACCACCTCGGCGATGGTGTTAAACAGGAAGGTGAAGATAAACAGTACGAAGGCCGCCAGGAACAGCACGCGGTAGTGCGAGCTGCCGATAGCCGATTCAGGCATCTCCACGGCGATGTTAGCCGCCAGGGTACGCATCCCCTCGAACACGCTCCACTCCATGATGGCAGTGTTACCGGTAGCCATAAGCACGATCATGGTCTCACCCACGGCGCGGCCAAGGCCCATCATGACGGCAGAGAAGATCCCCGGGCTCGCGGTAAGTAGTACCACGCGGGTCAGGGTCTGCCAGTTAGTTGCGCCCAGCGCCAGGCTGCCGTTAGACAGGTGACGCGGTACAGAGAACACGGCGTCTTCGGCGATAGAGAAGATGGTTGGGATAACTGCAAAGCCCATGGCGATACCCACTACCAGCGCGTTACGTTGGTCGAAGGTGATCCCCAGCTCATTGGTGATAAACAAACGGGTATCGCCGCCGAAGAAGGCCACTTCGATACTCGGACTGATATAGAAGGCAAACCAGCCCACGAAACAGATAACAGGTATCAGCATCAGCTCTTGGTATGTCTCAGGCAGACGCTGCTTCCAGCGACCCGGCAACTTGTACCAGCCCAGCGCCGTCAACAAAATACTGATAGGCAGGAGCACCAGCAACATGATGATCCCCGGCAGGTGATCCTCAATAAGCGGTGCCAGCCAGAGACCGGCCAGGAAGCCCAGAATAACCGTCGGCAAGGCTTCCATGATCTCGATGGTCGGCTTCACCACGGCGCGCACTTTTGGCGACATGAAATAGGCGGTATAGACGGCGCCGGCAATGGCCAAAGGCGTCGCGAATAACATGGCGTACAGCGCAGCCTTCATGGTGCCGAAGGCCAGCGGCATCAGACTGAGCTTGGCTTCGAAGTCATCCGACCCTGAGGTCGACTGCCACACATATTGCGGCTCGGGGTAACCTTCGTACCACACCTTGCTCCACATGGCGCTCCAAGACACCTCTGGGTGGCTGTTTTCCACCGCAAACAGATGCAGCTTGTTACCCGCCTCGACCACCAGGGCGTTGGCACGTGGGCTAAAGCCCATCTGGGTGGCGTGGGCCAGATCGAAAGTCTCGGTGAAGAGTTTGCGCTGACTCGTGGTATAGAGCAGGTCCAGCTCGCCAGACTCGCTGACTGTGGCGAAGCTCTTACGGTAGAACTCACCAGCGATGCGCTTCACGCCCGCCTTGTTCTTAAAGTCGCGGATCTCCTGGTACTGACGACCCTTGTCGCCATTAACCTGGAAATACTGGAAGATTTGGCCATTGTCATAGCTCACCAGCAGCGAGCTGGCGCCGGCCAGCAGGGCAACGTCTGTCACCTTGGTCTTGGCACGTTCAAGCTCAATCACCTGACTTAGGGCTATCTCATCCACATAGCGGATATCGTAGACGTACAGGCGATTTCCAGAGCGCAGCAGCAGCTGGCGCTGATCTGGGGTCATCAACTGCTGATCGACCTGAGCAGGCGCTTCCTGGATCTGACTGGTAGTCGCTTCCCACTCCACCTCTTCGGTCATCATGTTCTCTTCACCGTTGTGGCGGGTCAGGAACCAGCGACCATTGGCATCATGATAGGCGAAGCTGAGTTTGTCAGAGGCCGAGGCGAAGGCCAGCTGATAAAGTGGCGTGCCCGACTCAGATACCTGTAGCGGCGATGCGCCCAGCGGATAACGCAGGCTTGGGGTGATCAGACGCTTATTATTGGGATAGGTCACGGCGAAGTTAACACCGCCTATGATCACCTGACCGTTAGAGAGGCCGAAGGCAAAGCGCTGCTCGCTCGGTACACCGGCGACGCTGCTGACGATTTCGGCGTCCTGCGGTACATTTATCTGCTCCTGCTTGACCAGGCTGGCACTTAGGGCGCTATAGAAGCTGACCCCGCCATCCTGCGACACGCGGTAGAGGATCTCGTTTTGCTCGTCGCTGCCCACCATAAGTGCTGGCGATTTGGCATCTTGCAGTTCGACATTTATCACTGGTGTGACATCTGCCCCATCGAAAATCGGCTTTACAACATAGAGTAGGTAGAAAAAGATCAGCAAGAGCGCCACGAAGACCATGGTGCCGCCCATCGTCACCCCTATCTGGGTGAGCTTATCCTTAAATGCTCGCTTGCTGGAGCCCTTGCCCATCAACAAATCTGTTGCAGTAGAACCAGGTTGAATGACCTGAGTTTCCATTAAGAACCTCGTTAATTTTTGTTCAGTAGAGTTTTCGCTGGGATTGTCGTTTCTGCTATGTTAACTATAGTGAATCGAGGCAAGCCCTTTTCTGACAGTCGGGATTATATGACGCAAAGATGACACTAATGTTACAGCCAGAAAATGTCATCATTATAGGAGCTTGTTAAACTTTTTCAGCCGCTTTTCATATTGTTAATGCCGGAAATTGATTCAACCGCGCCCTGTCCGGGGTGCGTGGCGATACCGCACTCAACCAACTGATGGAGCCTATGCGAAATGTTACGATATTTAGTCACCCTGCAAGTCGCCGATAAACCAGGATTGGTCGAACAGATAGCCCACAGCGTCAGCCGCCACGGCGGTAACTGGCTCGACTCTGAGCTGCGCCACATCGACGGCATCTTCGCCGCCATCTTGCTACTGGAAGTCCCCGCCGCCAACTGGGACACACTGCTGGAAAATCTGGAATGCATCGAAGGCCTCACTCTCACCTACGCCAAAACCCGTAAGACTCAGGCGCCGCAGACTATACGTCGCTACTCTCTGGTGGCCTACGACAGACCCGGCCTGGTACATGACATCTCGAACAAGATCAATGAGCTGGGCGCCAACATCGAGCGACTGTCCACCCATTATGAGACCGCCAGCCACACGGGCGTTGCCCTGTTTCGTGCCAACTTCAGCCTGAGTGTGAAAGATGAGGCCGCCGAGCAGCGCCTCACCCAGGCCCTCTACACCATAGGTGACGACGTGGTACTGGATATCGTCGATTAGTCAGAGTGTAATTGTTGTTAGTGTAAGAATAGTTCAAGAAAAAAGCGGCAGTCATGCCGCTTTTTCGTGCCTGGATTTCACCAGATAGCGCAGCGGCAACTGGCTGATTAGCATGCCCAGCAGCATCAGGCCACAGCCAAATAGTGCCCGGCCCGAGAGACTCTCCCCCAGAAACATCATGCCACCTATGGCAGCAAACACCGTCTCCAGACTCAAGATGATGGCAGCATGGGCCGGATGGGCGTGCTTTTGCGCCAGCACCTGCAGAGTATAGGCTACGCCGACCGAGACCAGCCCAGAGTAGGCCAGCGCCGCCCAGGCCGCTTGAACGCCCGCCACAGTGGTGGTTTCCAGCACCAGCGACACCCCAAAGCTTGCCAGGGCACATACCAGGAACTGACCACAGGCCAGCACTACTGGGGCCACTCTATTGGTGAAATGGTCCACCGCCAGGATATGCATGGCCCAAAAGATGGCGCCAATCAGCTGTAAGCCATCGCCATAAGAGATGCTGAAATCATCGCCCACACTCAGGAAATAGAGTCCTACCGCCGCCACGGCGCAGCCAACCCAGGTATTGGTGCCCGTGCTGTGTTTCAGCAGCAGGCCGAGCACAGGCACCAGCACGATATAGAGCCCGGTAATAAAACCCGCGTTGGCCGCCGTGGTGTGCAGCAAGCCCACCTGCTGAAAGGAAGCGGCGATAAACAAGATGCCACCACAAGCGAGGGAGCCAATCAGGACCCGGCGTAAAATATCTTTATCGGAGACGCCTTTTAACCTGCCCTTACGTTGCATCACCCAGATGAGTGGCAGCAGACTCAACGCACCTATTACGAAGCGCAGGCCGTTGAAGGCAAATGGCTCGAGATGATCCATCCCCAGGCGCTGCGCCACAAAGCCAAGCCCCCAAATGGCTGCCGCCACCAATAACATCAAATTTGCCACACATCCCCCATTCCATTACGCCAAAGGCAATCCGTTATTCTGCCCAGCGGTTTAAACATTTACAACGCTTCGTTCAACATAAAAAACAGAACAGTCAAGACGCTAAAAAGGAAAGTGGGCCAAAAGAGGCGCTCACCAAAAGAACACGATTAATAAGTGCCTAGGTCTGCAAACTGTTACGAGGAGCAGATGCTGCTAGCACAGCAAAACGCCGCCCGTTACTCCATTGGCGCACGTTACAGCTTCTAAGATATCGATTGAGGTAAGGAAGAAAGTCCCGGGCAAAAGCCCCTGGATGAGGTCATTGCCGCGGCGCCCGCCGCGGCTTTTTTTTATCTGCATCGACAGTAATCAATTCTCACACCAAACTAGGCAGATGACTGACGCTAACGTATCAAAATCGACATGACATGAGATAGTTCAGCGTTAAACACCTCGTCAGCTTACCCGAATCGAATGAAAACTTAGTGACTCCCCACCTAAACCTAAGTTGTTTTTGGACATTTTCGAGTTAAAGCCTTAACTCTAACCTGTCAGTTTCGGATAAAAATTTCTATGGGATAACGCTTTACGAAGGGGCAAATGCGAGCCCCGCGAGTATTTGTCCCGCCCGCTGTTTGGGCAAACTTACGCAACTTGTTATACACCATTTACCGATGCGTCCATTCGTATTCCCAACCATAGTGTTTGGAAATTTGCCTAAACATTCCTTCCCAACTAACGTCAGCGCAATTGGAAAGAACTTTATTTAATTCCTTTAAAGTCTCATCCCAAGAATAATAAGGCAATACAAGGAGATGGCCTTTATCGGTCGATTGAGACAGAGATTTTTGTGTTATCACATGGACCTGAAAGTCATAGGTTCCCTTCATTCCTTCTGCTCCAACAGAAATATTTAACCAGAAATCTACTTCCGCTGGATCTTCAAATATCCATTTATCAATAGGATCAAAGTCTGAACAGTCAAAACTTCTGATGACGGGAACGAAATTATTCATTTGGTGTATAACGCTCTGTTAAGGGGTGAGCAAAATGTAGCGGCGATTAGTTTTGATGTCCCAGCGAGCTTGCGAGCGACTTGATGCGTTTGTTAGGTTACGTCCAGCACAAGTTTTCCAAGCTCGAAAATCTGCGTCGAAACAAGGTCTACAATTCTCTCAACTTGACCATCGATTTCAACAACGAAAATAGGGGTGAAGTTTAGGGTAAGCCGACCTTGTGACGTTGCTTTCTCCTGAATCAACTTTGGGGTTCTCTCAAAATTTAATCGAACTGAACCAGGAGATTTTTGTGGCAATCTACCAAGACTTGCAGCTTCCACGTGAGTAACATGAACAGTTGTATTTCTCAAACCTCCTTTACCAGAGCCTGCGTAAAATAGAGGATGTGATTCTCGAAATTTTTTCACCATAGGCTCTTGTTTTCCACCCAGCATTTCCGTTGCAGAGTAGAGGGTGTTGAGTACCGCACTGAGCAAAAAAGAAGCCTCCTCATCAGGGTTATCGTGATGAGTAAGTGAGTTTCCTCGCTTTTCAAGGGCAGTTATCAACTCCAAGAAAAAGTTAGCTTCTGAAATTTTTAGTCGATAGCTTTTTATGTCCATAACTCTTCTTGGTTGGCAGAGTGCCTCACAAGTAACCTAACGCCCGCATAACGGGCAAAAATACGTAGACTATAATAACGAGCTAAGCGAGGGAGCCTACGTGTTTTTGTCCCCAGCGAGCGCAGCGAGTGTTAATGCGTTTGTTAGCTGTATACGCATCTAGTTGCATTTAACTTCTGCTTGAGTGTACTTGACGAGTATCGGTTTTCGGTGAGCAACTACCGAAAAGAGCTCGTTATATTTGGAAAGAGCAAAATCCCCCGAGCACAGTTCTCCAGCCCTTCTAATCAAGTAATGTCTAAGTTCTTCATTCTTCCAAGATTCCAGACCATGGTACTCAATCAACCACTTTTCGTCACTAAGTAGAGTTTCTTTGTACCCTATATGCATTCCGTCAGCATTTTCATCTTCAACCAATTCGCTTGGCAATTGTTGATAAGGTCGATTCGTACACCCAGCGAGAACGATTAAAACTACTAATATACAGAATATAAATCGCAACCCGTTCCCCCTTCAGTACAGCTAACGCCGCTAGCAGGGGCCGAAAAACCAGAGCGAAGCGGTGGTTTTTGGGTCCCTCTGGCTGGCTTTGTTATAAATTTTTACCACTGCAAATCATCTGTAGTGAATGTTTTCCCTTGGAATTTGCTTTTTTCGGATAGAAAGCCGTCGATTTCCATGAATGACCTACCAAGTTCGTTTAGCTCTAACTGTATTCGGTAAGAGGCTATTTCACCGTCTTCCTGATATGGAACTATACCCTCAGGTTCGTTGTACCATTCGTCAAATGACATACCATGTATTGCTCTTCCTTCTTCCTTGTCGTAAGTCATATAGCACTCGGCATCCCATTGCCCAATACTGCCTTCACGATGGGCCTCGATATCCATTCGAAAATCTGCCCAAGGTAGGAAAAATTCGAGAGCCTCTTCAATCGACATGCCTGGACAATAGGTCATTGGCCAATGCTGGCTTTCATCCTCACAGCTAAGTCTGATTTGGTACCTGCTCAGCGACTTATTTATCCAGTCATCAAACTCTACAAAAACTTCATAGCCTTTGGTTATCTTCTCCATCCAATAGCGATCTAGTTTTAACTTATTAAGTTTCTGTATATATGGTTCGGGCTGAGTAAGTTTACTAAAGGCTATTAGGCTTCGATCATCCAGAACATGAGTTTTAGGAACTTCAATTTTCCACCCTTTGCCAGTGGATATAACAGTATCTTCATTTACATCTTGCCAATACAAAATGTCATCATCAGTGTTGTATAAAACTAAAATTACTGGGAGCGTGTGATTAGACCAATATTCGATATGTTTATCTTCTGTTCTAAAAATATATGAGTTTTCATTTTCTTCTGAGAAAAAGCTCATTCCAGACTTTATCTGTATCGCAATTAGCTGGCCCGTAGGGTAATTCTCGTTTGTAGTCTCGACATGAGCATCTATTCCATAATCATGTACCATTTGCTCTCTGAAAAGCCATCCATGAGAAGAAAAGTAGTGATCTAGCTTGGATACTCCTAGTCTTTCAGTTTGTGTCTGCATGTTCCCCCAGTCTTGCTTTGATTTATAACGCCGCTAGCATAGGCGCAGCTTTGTTAGAAGCTACTTTACACATTTAGAAATTTTTTCTCTGACCTGAATAAGCTGCTCATTAAGTTGTGCCGAATATTTTCTTAACTCAATCGCTTTTTCTTTATCAGCTGCAAGCCGCTCCTCATCTTTTTTACTGTATGAAATGAATAAAGACAATGCATTTTGTATGCTATCTTCTACTTCTCTTTGTTCATCGATAATAGAATTGGCCTCTGATGCATATCTTTGGCAAATCGATCTCGAAAACTCAGATACACTAGCTCTAAGACTATCATTGTTGGACTTTAAATCAGCGTTTTTAGTTTCTAGACCCTCAATTCGTTTAAGAGCTTTTTCGTATAGTTCAGCACTAATGAACTGTTTTTCTATATCTGTTTTATAAACATAAGAGCCTTTTAGAACCACATCTGCGTTAAAGAAATCAGACAGATATTTGTAAGCTCCAACACCACCGATGAAGCCTAGTAACAAAAAAAGTAATGCGACGGCAACACTATTTTTAAATTCATTCCAAAATTCCAATGTGATCTCCTGTCACCTTCTAACGCCCTGCTAATAGGCAAAATTATGTTGGCTAAAATGTGAAACGGAGCGAAACCGAGCCAACGTAATGTTGTCCACTTTGAGCAGCTTGTTATAAGCCATTTACTCCGATTAATTCTATTTCTTCTTCACCGGTTAAAGTTGGAAAGTAAGGGCCAATATCATTTTGTCTGATTATTTCTCCATCTTTGATGTACAGGAGATAAGGATAGCTAGGCATTAAATCAATGGCATCGATAAAAATTGACTGGCTGCATCCAATAGTTATTGTTTCTAGGTTTTCTTTCCAAAACAGGCGCTGTCCTTCTAAAAAAGCTCCCTTAAGTACATCGACGTTATCAAGTTCAACATCAAAGTACTTAGTTGTGCGATTTTCGTCATTTACTCTTTCCGTAACATTTACAACCCGTGCTTTCAAAATGGTATCGGCCTCTCTAGCGGCCTTTTGAGCATGCTCTATTGCAAGAGCTTTTGTTTCTTTATAGTCCTCCATTTCCTCTTCGAAAGATAAAATTTGGCAAGCATTTGTGCTTACGCTAAAAAGAAGAAAACTAGAGATGATATGCTTAAGTTTATTCATGGTTTATAACGCTCGCAGCAACCGCTGCATTGCAGTGTAGCCGTAGGCGGAACGGAAAAGCCGTCGGATTGCCTGCGCTTGTTATAAATCAACTCCATGGCAACGCATCTATGTCTGGATGTGATCCGATATTTTTCTCAATACGGCTTTTTATCCTGAGCTTCAAAGTTATGCCGCCATTTCGATGGCGATCCAGCAGGTATTTTGCTGTGCTTTTTAGAAGCCATTCGGTAAATTCCTTACTCTCCTGCTTCAATAAATCTAGTACAACATCACCAAAATGATCCTTGCTAGGATCGATCACTTCTGAATGTTCGGCTTCGTACCCGAAAGAAGCAAACTTGGCTCTATCACTTTGGGTAACGTTTCCTTGATTATGAGATAAAGTATGCCGAATTTGAAAAATAGTCTGAATTGCCACAACTCGTTTCCGTAGCGGGCTATTTAGATCATTTGGCTTGTAGCGCTTTGCGCCAATCAGCATGCTGGTGACATTGTCAATGTTCTCTAAATTATGGAATAGCTGCTGCTCAAATATAAGTGCCGTGAATGATGCCGAACCTCTTGAAGCCCAAAGCACTTTGGCATCAACATTGCCTTTGATTTTTTCTGGTGGAACATATCTTCTAATCGATTTTGCCAGCCCAACAAACGAGCTTTTGAAGAAAACCTCAAATGCGTTTATCGCCTCTAGGAGGCATTGCTGGGATGCGTACCAACGATACTTTCTATAAACAGCATCTTTAGGCCCTCGGCCTTCTGGGTCTAGCTGTCGCTTGGCATCTAGCAATTGTTGGTGTCGTGAGTCAATCCAGTTGAGATAGCTTTTCTGGTGCCGCAATTGCGCATTAAATTGGTCTTGCGCACAAAGCTCTACTTGGCGAGATAGATGTCTTATGCCTTGCGCTTCCGTCGTTGAGATTTCATCCCGGTCTACAAACGGAACAACATTCACGGCTCCCCGTGGTCTGGCCATGCTATAAGCCTCTCTTTGATTTATAACATTTTATTAGTGCGCATGCGCGTTTACCTCGTTGGACCAGTGAAAACGCGCACAGTTAACTATCTGTATATAATGAACTTATCAGTATTTTACTTAATATACCACCTGGAAAAACGCGCATGCGCGTTTTCCAAACCTATTATCTACTTGACAAAGATTGCAATCAGTTGATTTTAAAGGGAGTTATATTATCAATAACGGCAAAACGCGCACGGATTTAGGCTTAAAATCACCCAAAAGTCACATAATTTAAATATGACTGTGTATCTGTCCAGTTTCTACTTCATGTGGTGAATCGCACAAACAGGACTTAGATAAGAAATTGTTGAGTAGTAAGTTTGCGATTTACTGGCTGACCAACAACTCACTTTGGGGCAAAAATCAGTTAGCTTTCACGTCTTAAATACACCAATACCGCCAAATCGAAGAGACGTTAGATACCGAGTTTAGATACGCCGATGACCTTCCGAAACAGGGCCGAAAATGTTCCCGACATTTTTCGGCATTTCCTCCATCCATGGAGGTCAGATGGCGCACAGCGTGTCACAGGCGTATCTGCACATAAGCCCACCGCAGGTGATAGGTTGCCATGACGGTACGACCTTCAACTCATATACCAATGACGACAGCGCCAGACGCTACAACAGCAAAAGTGCAAACAAAGCCCCCCCCGCTGGGCAGGCGTTTGGTTGCCATGAAAGTACGACTTTCAAGCGTACTCAACAGGTCAACACGCCGCTAGACGTTATACACCCAAACTCCAACATCCCAAACCTTCCCCCACCAGCCTTTGGAAAATGCCCATATCCCCCATGGCAGCATCTAGATGCTGCCAACACCATTTTCATCTTCCCCCCGTTAACTGTTACACTCATCACAAATTCACGAAGAGTCAGCGCCGCGGCGTATGACTCCAACGCAATTGAGAGTGTCATGCAAGGAACCTTGAGAAAAATGCGCACCAGGCTCGATGAGCAGGGCCTGGCCAATTATCAGCTGCTAGTGGGCGACAATGAAGTCGAACTGAACCCCTTTATCGGTAGCAGTATCAAACTGGTTCATACGGGCAACATCTTCTGCTGCAACTGCGGTAAGAAGACCAAGAAGAGCTACTCCCAGGGCCACTGCTTCGTCTGCATGAAGAAGCTGGCGAGCTGCGATATGTGCATCATGAAACCCGAGACCTGCCACTTTGCCGAGGGGACCTGCCGCGAACCCGAGTGGGGCGAGGCCAACTGTTTCGTGCCCCATTATGTCTACCTCTCCAACACCTCGGGGCTCAAGGTGGGGATCACCCGCCATACCCAGCTGCCGACCCGCTGGATAGATCAGGGTGCGACCCAAGGCCTGCCTATCCTTAAAGTCTCCAGTCGTCAGCTGTCTGGCCTTATCGAGGTGGAGCTGGCCAAGATGATCGCCGACAAGACCAACTGGCGCGCCATGCTAAAAGGCAATGCCGACCCTTTACCGCTGAAACAACATGCCGAAGAGCTGCTACCGCAGATTGAGCAGCACATTCACAGCCTGGCGATGGCCCATGGCGAATACGCCATCGAGCGGTTGAATGAAGAGATAGTGGCCATCGACTATCCGGTGAGCGAGTTCCCCACCAAGATAGCCTCCCACAACTTCGACAAGGATCCGGTAGTGAGCGGTACCCTACTCGGGATCAAGGGGCAATACCTGATCTTCGACACTGGGGTGATCAACCTGCGTAAATTTACCGCCTACGAGGTCAGCTTCGAGGCCGAGTGACCTGAGATTTCGTGACTCAGATGCCCGCGCCTGCATATCTAAGTTATGCAGGCATTTTCATCGCCAATCTAATGTAAATTTTTCGATAAGCTCTGGTGCAGTTTCTTTATCCAAATTCAGGGGGTTAAAACGCCACACTCCGCTTGAAGCAATGTCACTTACAGCACTGCCGCCCCCTTCCCCACAGCTAACACATCAGCTGAAGCAACAGCCGATTCCAAACGCGAGCCTAGCCGACACAAAAATGTAACATATGTAAATCCCGAGCAAACTTATATGATAATCTATATCATTCGCATCAAATTATTGTTCAACCTTTTTTCGTACTTAACCTTAGGATAACTTGATGCCCGCTCACCTTCCTTTAAAGAGATCACCTTTGGCCCTCTACACCAGCCTCTTCTGTCTTGGGCTGATGAGTCAAACGGCCGTTGCCGCCGATGCCAGCATAGAACGCATTATTGTCACGGGTAGCCGCAGCGCCGAGAGCATCGAGGAGGTGCCCTCCTCGGTGACCCTGATCGACAACAAGACCCTGGCGCAGGATATGTTGATCACCTCTGAACTGCAGAACATGCTGGCGTTTCGCGTGCCGGGCATGGCCCCCAGTACAGGCACCTCGAGTAATGCCGGTCAAACACTGCGTGGGCGTAAGGCGCTGGTGATGATCGACGGCGTACCTCAGTCTACCCCACTGAGAAACGGCAGCCTGGGCATTCGCTCTATCGATCCCAGCGCGATTGAGCGTATCGAGGTGATCAAGGGTGCAACCTCCATCTATGGCAACGGCGCCTCGGGCGGGATCATCAACTACATCACCAAGACCCCAAGCAGCGATGCCAAGGCCAGCGTTGAGCTGGGCGCCTCGAGTAAATTCAGTGCGGTCAAATTTGAAGACAGCGCAGGTTACCGCTACCACGCCAGCGTGGATGGCACCCTAGATAAGTTCAGCTATGTGGTCAGCGCCGCCGAGGAGGAGACAGGGCTCGAATATGACGCCGAGGGCGATATCATTGGCTTGATCTACGGCCTGTCGGAAACCAAGTCGCAAAACCTATTCACTAAGCTTGCCTATGAGTTTGACAGCGAGAAGCAGGTGCAGCTGACCTACAACTACTATGAGGCGCAGCAAAACGCCGATCTCATGGATGTTACCGGCAGCGTCAACAGCGGCGAGAAAACCTACGCCATCAAGAGCAGCGAGCCTAAGCCGGGCGTACCACAGGGGCCGCGAGGCAACCACAACCTGATGCTGAAATACACAGATCAGGAGATCTTCAACCAGACCCAGCTCACCTTGGACGCCTACTACCAGAAGATCGAAAACATGTTCTTTTACTCTGCTGCGCTAGCCAACCCCAGCGAAGGCTATGATGGCGGCCAATCGCTGATCCGCTCAGAGAAGCGCGGCCTGCGAGTCAACCTCAACAGCTACGCCGACTGGGACAATGTGTCGGCCAGCTTCATCTATGGTATCGATGCCCTGAACGATGTCAGCTCACAGCCGCTAAACGATGGCCGCATCTGGGTGCCCGAGATGGACATGAGCAACCTGGCGGGTTATCTACAAACCAAGTTGACCATTCATGATGACTGGATTGTCAAAGCAGGCGTGCGCCACGACAGAGTCGATATCGCCATAGACGATTACAAGACCCTCAAGGTGTGCCGCAGCGCCGACACCTGCTCTGTGCCCTTCGACGTTAAGGGCGGCGAGCTTAACTTCACCTCCACCACCTATAACCTGGGCCTGCGCTATCAGCTAGCCGACGCCTTCAGCCCGTTTGCCAGCTTCTCACAGGGGGCGGACATCTCAGATCTTGGCCGCCTGCTGCGTACTGCCACGGTGAATGATATCTCGCTGATCCAGACAGAGGCGTCGATCGTCGACAACTATGAGGTAGGCTTCTCGGGCCATTACGACAAGCTAAGCTATGAGCTGGCGGCGTATCGCAGCACCTCAGAGCTAGGCACCAGCAACGCCTATGACGCCGCGACCGGGGTTTACATGCCGGTGCGCGCACCGCAGAAGATCTGGGGCTATGAGGCGCAGCTGGCCTACCAATGGCTGGATAATCTGGCCACAGACATCAGCTACAGCTGGGTCGAGGGTAAGGACACGGAGAAAGATATCTACCTGGATGGCCAGGTGATCTCGGCGCCTAAGTTTACCGCCTCTATCAACTGGCAGCCGATCGACGATGCGAACATCGCCATCAACTACCTGTATGTGGGCGATCGTAAGCGCTTCGAGACGGTCGATGGTCAGTATGTGGGCGCCCAGGGGCCGGTGAATCACTACAACCTAGTGAATCTCAGCAGCAGCTATCAATTGGATAACTGGCAGTTCAGCCTAGGGGTCGAGAACCTGTTGAATGAAGATTACTACTCGGCGCGTTCGCAGGCCTTTACCTATGCGGGCTACAACACCAAGGGCCTTGGCACCACCATCAACCTTGGCGTGAAGACACGTTTCTAACCGATAAAAGAGCGCCGCCCAGTTACCCGGCGGCGCTTTTTTCCGACTCGTGCTTGAGAGATCTAGCAAGCGTGTGTTAGCAAGCGAGTGTTAGCAAGAATGCATTAGTGAACATATGAGAGCCTACGCTAATGCCTGTTGTTACTTATGCGCTAACAGCGTAGCTTTCTCACAACACTAGTCCTTGTCGCTCGCTTGCTCTTTATCGCTCGCTTTTTCCTTGCCTAGCACAGTGATCTTGCCCTTCTTGGCAACCCCGGCTAACCCTAGCGCCTGACTGCCAACACTGTCGTAGGCCAGCTCGATACGCTCAAGATGCCCCTCGCTCTTAGGCACTGTGATGGCGCGGCTCGACAGCCCCTTGGTCAAGACACCGAGATTATCCACCTTCTTCGACTCGCCATCGCTCATGAAGAGCTCGATCTGTTTTAGGTTCACCGTGCCCTGATCGCACCTGAGTTTAATACTGGCTAGGTTCTGCTCCTTGCGCCCCAGCTTCACCTTATCCACCTCGGCCTTATAATCGACCGTCTTCTGGGCTAGCTCACGCCACTCGGACGCCAGCACCCGGTTGGCCGTCAGCGGCGTTAGCAGCACCAGGCCCATCAAGAACGAGCCGAGCAAGGGCAAAGGCTTACTGCCGATAACCCGTGAGAGATGATGTTTAAAAGATGACAACATGGCGATACTCCTTATCTGATAAATGACCTGCTATAAGGCCTGGGACCAACTTCACCGCTGCTTGGTGCGCTCACATTGACTGCACTCAATTGAGTGAACACGCGGGCCGATAATAATCCAACTAACTTCTAGTAAAGCTTAATCTTCTAGTAAAGCTTAGTCTTCTAGTAAAGCTTAGTCTTCTAGTAAAGCTTAATCCTTCCTACTAAGCCCCATTAACCCTAACAAACCTTAGTAAGTCCTCTCGGCTTCGGCCAATCACACAACCTGCGTGTGCGCTAACACTGCCTAATAAGCTTCTGGCTAACAAGCTTCTGACTAAGACTGATTAAGGGGTTTGCGGCAACTCGCTGAGCATCTTATTGATCACCCGAGTAAGCCTCTCGTCGGCCTGCTGCGCCGCCAGGGTGCTGTCTTGATTTAACGGGGTAAATCCCTGGGCTAACACCCGCCAGCTAGGCTCCATCAACCTAGGGTCGAACACCAGAAGCAACACAGAGCCTTTCTCGAAGCGGCGCATGTCCACCCCTTGGGCCGAGACCCCCGGCACTAGCCCGACTTTCTGCAGGATCTCACCATCGCTCATGGTATCGCCGAGGGCCACGCCATAGCCGATCAAGAGATCTGGCGAATCCGATGCCAGCACCTGTCGATAGCCCTTGGCCTGCATCACGGCGGTGATGGCGCCGCGCATTCGCGATTTTAGCTGTTCCGGCTTCACCTCTTGCCCCACATTGAGTAGCTCGAAATCTGGGTGCAGGGCAAACGCCTGTCCGTCTTGGCTAGCTTGCCCCTGGATGAAGCTCAAATCACCACTGGCCACCAGGGTCAGACGATCCTCGGGCGCCATCGACAGTTGCAGAGGCTCCTCCTGAGTCACGCTGCAGGCGGTCACGCTGGTTAACAGCAACAGGCTCAAGCCCATTTTTAGCCCCAAGTTGAGGCCCAAATTAAGGCCCAAATTAAGACCCAAGTTCTGGCTCAGTTTTAGCAAGCTAGATTTCATTACGGCTCCTCGTCCTTATTAGGAATCGTCCTTCACAGAGATAGTCGGATTGGACCAAGTATCGGATTGGACAAAGTATAAGCGAAAGATCATGAACCTAGCCTGACAAAACCTTAACAATCATCTTGCTAGGTGATACGACGACGGCCAAAACCAATGACCAAAGCCCGCAGCCATAAGAAAAGATGAGAGATGATGAGAGAAGATGAGCGAATAAGAACCTGAGCGAGGCAGATAAAAAAACGCCGGCAAGATGCCGACGTTTTTAACTTAAAGAAACTGAAAGCAAATTAGTAAAACACTAAGTGCTTAGTTGCTAGCCAGGGTAACCAGCAAACTGGCGCCACTGCTTGAGGGCGCTCCATCGGCGCTGACATAGAACCAGCCTTCGGCAGGTGAAACGACGCGGATCTGCTCGCTGTTGCCGACGTTTTCCGACTTGAACTGATAAGCCGTCGGGCTCGCCCAGGTCGTTGCGTTGGCGTAGAGGTTCAGATCGCCGCTACCATGGGCCGTGTTGATCTCGATAGCCGCCGTATTGGCCGGCACATAGAAGTAATAGCTGGAATGGCCGTCGTCCACACACACCGCCTGACCAAACTCTACCCCGCCATAACTATAAGGGCTTTGGCTTAGGCAGGCATCCGCCACCTGAGGCGAACCGTTATCCGGCGTAGTGTCGGCGCTCTGGCTGATCTTGAGGCTAACGCCCTCAAATGGCGTCACGGCTACCGTCGAGAGATAGACCCAACCACGATTGGCGACCACGCTGATCAGCTCCTCGTTGCCGCTGTTTTGCGACTTCACCTCATAGTCGCTCGGGCTCGCCCAGGTCTGCTGGTTAAAGTAGATATCCAGATCGCCCTCACCGCCCGTGGTGCTGATATAGAGCTGAGTATTATCCTGCTCGACATAGGTATAGTAGTAGTTCACCCCTGTGCCTGCCACACACTCGGCCTGCTCCTGGGTAATATTGCCGTCGCTGATGGTTGCGGCGCCGCAGTTCCCCGTCTGCCCACCACCATTGGCCGCATCGGCGTTATCGCCGATACCGTTACCATTCTCATCCGCCCACTCGGTCGGATCGTTGGGGAAGGCATCTTCGCTGTCGATCACCCCGTCACCATCGCTGTCGACCGGGGTCACTATGCCACCGTCGAGCAGCGTATCGTTACTAGTCACCGTCAGCAGCCAGCTGTTCCACTCTGCGTCATAGTTCGTGCCGATAGTGTTGTCGATATAGCTGAGCCAGGCCGAGGTATCACCGGCGCGGGCGTGAACTAACAAAGCGTCCACATCGCTTCTGTGCTGCTCGAACAAGAAGCGCACCGCCAGATAGCCCCAGCGATAGACCCTGTCGGTACCGCTGTCATAGGTGTTAGACAAGATCTCGCTCAGGCTAAATTCTTGGCTGCGGCCGATATCGATCGCCTCATCGTAGCGATTCTGATGGGAGATGTATTCGGCGAGGCCCTCGGCCCACCACACAGACTTACCCGTGTCGACATCGAAGTAGTTAAAGGCGCCGTAAAGATTGAAGCGACCATCCAGGTAGTGCACATATTCGTGTCTCAGGTTCCACACCAAGATGTCGTCGGTCCAAGTGGCCTCGTGGGCGATAAAACGTGCCTGGTTGTCGGGATCCGACGGCGTGCCTTCCAGGTACATGCCGCCGTTGTCAGTGTTGATGCCGAAGATGATGCCGGCGTAGACATCATAGTCGTCATAGCTATCGAAGATATTGACCTGCAGATCTTCGTTGTAGTCGTCCGCCACTGGCTCGCCGCCGGTCGCCAGGATCTGATGGAACAGCCCCTCTTCCTCACCCATGAGCTCGCAAGAGGCCTGCAGCTCCTGATCCGTCAGCTGCTGAGCGCGGATCTTGATGGTGTCCGAGCAGCTGTAGTGAATAGCAAGCACACTGGCTTCCACCTCATCCTCCCAGCCGCAGATGCCGAAGCTGTCGCACTGGCCAGGGTTGTAGTAATCCAGATAACCGGCCGCATCCACCCACTGCTTAGACAGACGGTTAAACTTGGCCATATATTGCTGCACGCCGCCGTTGAGGGCCGTTTTCAGGCTATCCGGTAGTTTCCAGTAGGCCTGATACTCGTAGAAACGTCCAAACTCGTGAAAGGCATCCGTGGACTCGAAAGCATACTCTGAGTTGATGATGTAGTCCGAGGTCGCCACCTTGAGCAAGGCGGCGCGCAGGGCATCATACTCCATCGACGCCTTGGTATATTTTTCATCCCAGTTGCCGCGATACAGGGTGGTGAGCGCCTTGGTCAGCGCGCTTCTGTGGTACCAGGAGGCCAGATGCTGCTCGCTAAACTGATTCAGATAATCGGTGATCACGGCCACCGAATCATAGTAGTTGTAGGAGCTGTCCCAGGCGATGAAATATTCCTGCAGTGTGTTGCCCTGCATGTCGCTCAGGCTGTTAAAGGCCGGGTTCTTGGCATATTCCAGTAGCAGCTCACGCATGGCATCGCTGGCGCGGCTGTCACCATAGCTGAGATCATCGTTGTAATACTCTATGTAGAAGGCGCCTCGCAGGAAGTAGAACAGGTTAAACAGCTCGCCGCCGGTGCTGCTATCGTAACTTGCAGCCGTTGCCTTGGCCAGATTCGCCACGGCCACCACATTGTCGGCCTGATACACCTTGACCGCGGTGGCATCGTTGTGAGAATAGAGCTCGGAGATACAGGAAAACTCCGCCTGGCGAACAAAATCGTACAGCGCCTGACCACTCAAGCTGTCGAACTGGCTGTAACCATTACAGGCATCCGCCTCGGCCGCAGGCCCGGTCGCGCCTTGATTGCCCTTCATGCCTGGCAGCGCCGATTGCCCCTTACTCCCCTTCTCCAATTTGCTATCACGCTTCTCAGGCCTCACGCCTTCGCCCTGCTCCGCATCACGTGCCCCTATGGGCTTGCGCGCAGACGTGTCGAATCGAGAACTCGCAGCGGCCTTGTCGGCAGACGGCTTCACCTTCTGGGCAGGTGCGGCTTTCGTCGGCGGCGCGGCTTTTGTCGACGGTGCGGCTTTTATCGAAAGCGGGCCCTTTACATCCTTTGCCGGCATGCCTTGTGGCTGAACATCTTGAGCGTGCAGCACCAGCGGGGTGGCCAGTAGCGAGCAGGCCAAGGCCAGCGCGGTTGGGGTGAAGCGGCGAGCGCCGCCTAATGTTTTATTTGTCATATTGGTTGTCATATTGGGTGGTCTCCAGACCGAACGACCATTAAAGGCCTCTCATTACTCAGGTTGAATTAGCCCGGTTCGCCTTCTCTGAGGCGTTATATCGAGCGATTAGCACATCCTTGTTAACCCAGAGTTAACAATTTATGGCAACACCGTTATATTTTATACAATATATTATTGCAAGTGCCCGGCAGGAGA
Organism: Shewanella loihica PV-4; assembly: GCF_000016065.1. Taxonomy (NCBI): domain Bacteria; kingdom Pseudomonadati; phylum Pseudomonadota; class Gammaproteobacteria; order Alteromonadales; family Shewanellaceae; genus Shewanella; species Shewanella loihica. The sequence goes on along the minus strand of NC_009092.1, from coordinate 1,935,094 downwards.
TTTACATTAGGAATGTACAAATTACCACAGAGATAAGCTGACAAAATTAATTTTTACAGTAAGTTATAGCGAAATTTCGGAAATGAAAAAATTTGCTGGTCAGCAAAGAAAAGCCTTGAGATCATAGCGCCTCGACTAAACACCTTAGAGACACGCCGTTAATGGAACTGGTTTTCGCCATCGCCCTATTTGCCTTTTCCTCGGGGATCACCCCCGGGCCCAACAACATCATGTTGATGACCTCTGGGGTAAACTTTGGCATCCGCCTGAGCCTGCCCCATCTGGCGGGGATCTGTATCGGCTTTCCCTGCATGGTACTGGCGATAGGTCTTGGGCTGAGCGCCGTGTTTCAGGCCTATCCCCTGCTGCACCTTATCATCAAGTATGTCGGCATCGCTTACCTGCTCTACCTGGCCTGGTTGATCGCCAACAGCAGCAGCCGCATGGAGGGCAAACAGACGGCAAAGCCTCTCTCCTTCGTGCAGGCCGCGGCCTTTCAGTGGGTCAACCCTAAGGGCTGGATCATGGCCGTCGGCGCCATTGCCACCTTTACCGTGATGGACAAGCCGCTGACGCCTCAGGTGCTCACCATCGCCAGCGTCTTCTTCAGCGTCGCCCTGCCCTGCGCCCTGGTGTGGCTCGGCTTCGGCGTGGCGCTCAAGCGGCTACTTAAGCATCAAGGGCAGCAAAAAGCCTTTAACATCGCCATGGCGCTCTTGCTTGTGGCCTCTATCATCCCTATGATCGCTCCTCAATAACCCACACAAAACCGCATCATAGGGAGCAGCCGTGGCAGCGACTGAGCGCAATCACAACGCCGAAGAAAAAGGCGTCGCCTTAGCCACCCAGAATTGGGTCGAGAAGGTGATCATGAAGTACAACATCTGCCCCTTCGCCCGCCGGGAAGTGGAGCGCAACAGCATACGCTACAAGGTGGTGGAGCAACATCAGTTGGAAGCCGTATTAAACGCGCTGATCGACGAATGCCACTACCTCGAGGAGCATCCGCAAACCGAGACCACACTGTTTATCCTGCCGCGAGGCTTCGAAGGCTTTTATCACTATCTGGATCTGGTGGATATCGCCAACGCGCTGCTGATCGATCAGGGCTTCGAGGGGGTGTTTCAACTGGCCACCTTCCACCCCGACTACTGCTTCGAGGGCGAGCCACAAGACAGCGCCGCCAACTACACCAACCGCGCACCCTATCCCACCTTGCACATCATACGCGAGGCCAGCATGGAGCGCGCCCTAGCCGACTATGAGGATCCCGAGTCGATCCCCGAGCGCAACATCGCCTTTGCTGAGCGTAAGGGCGAAGCCTTCTTCGTCAAGCTGCTGCAAAGCTGTAAGCAAGACGACTGACCTAAGCGCAAAAACAAGAGGGAGAGACAGATGGCAAGCAAATATTATGTGGTATGGGCAGGACGCGAAACCGGCATCTTTACCAGTTGGCCCCAGACCAAGGCACTGGTCGACGGCTTTGCCGGCGCGCGTTATAAGTCGTTTAAGACCCAGGCAGAAGCCGAGGCCGCCTTTGGTGCTGGTAAAGGCCAATCCGCCGCAGGCAGCAAGGGGACTAGCAGCAAGGCTAAACCGGCGGCATCCAAGCCAAGCAAGCCCGCCGTTAGTGAGCAGCCAGACAGCGATATCGATATCTATACCGATGGCGGCTGCGAGCCCAATCCGGGTGAGGCGGGTTCTGGCCTGGCGCTGTATAAAAAAGGCGAGTTAGCCGAACTCTGGTATGGACTCTACAACCCCAAGGGCACCAACAACACCGCCGAGTTAAACGCCCTGCATCAGGCGCTCTTGATGGCCAGGCAATACCTTGAGCAGGGGCTTAGGGTGCATATTCATAGCGACTCCCAATATGCCATCAAGTGTATCTCCCTGTGGGCCTATGGCTGGAAGGCTAATGGCTGGCGCCGTAAGACGGGTGAGATAGCGAACTTAAGCGTGATCCAAGAGGCCCATGAGCTGTACGATAGCCTGAAGGATAAGCTCAAGCTCAGCCATGTGGCGGCCCACGTAGGGATTGAGGGCAACGAGCTGGCCGATCGCATGTCTATCTACACCATAGAGAGCAAGGAAACCCGCTTTAGCCGCTATCAGCAGCCGTTGGATGTTCCAGCCCTGTTGGCGATGCGGGCGGGATAAGCTTCTACCGTCACTTTTTTACAGAGAGTTAGATTAGCCGCGTTAAATCACTACCACGCAGTCGCGGCCGCTCTCCTTGGCGCGGTAGAGGGCCTGATCGGCGTGGTTGAACAGGCAATCTTGCTTGTCGTCCTGACAATAGACTGATACGCCGGCGCTTAAGGTAATGGCCACGGGGAAATCTATCCCCTGGCTGCGGCGCTTCACCTCCTGCCTGAGCTTGTCGGCAAAATGCTTGGCACCCTCTTTGTCTGTATCTTCCAGGATGATCACAAACTCCTCGCCTCCCCAGCGACCGACAAAGTCTGTCTTACGTATGGCGTCGCTGAAGATCTTGGCCACCCGCTGCAACACATCATCGCCCACCAGATGGCCATGTTTATCGTTGACCGCCTTGAAGTGATCAATATCGAAGATACACACCGCAAGCGGGGTCTGCTGACGATTGCTGCGGCTGATGGCTGCCGCCAGCTGACGGTTGATGGCGCGGCGGTTGGCGACCTTTGTCAGGGGATCGGTATTGGCCTGGGACTTGTACTGCATCTCATCGCTGAGATCTTTGATCACCACGATGCTGTGCTTCTCATCCCCCACCCCATAGGTGGCGATAGAGATGCTGGCGGGAAACACGTCGCCGTTAAGCTTCTTGCCGTAGAAGATGGTGTTGCGCTGGGACATGGGCTGCACCCGGTCTGATTTTTGAAACTCGAGGCGCAGCTTCTTGTGCTTCTCCTTGGTGGCGCTGGGCACCAGGTCGTCGACATTGATCTTGTTGAGCGCCCGCTCGGAGAAGCCAAACAGGCGCATGGTCTCGCGATTGGCAGAGATGATGGTGCCATGTTCGTTCACCGAGAAGATGGCGTTGGGGGCGCAACGGAAGATCACCTCGAGATCCTTAAGCTTGATCGCCAGGCGTTTATTCACATAACGGATAAAGCTAAACACTAAGATGCTGACCAGCACCAGGGCGCAGAGGATCACCAGCAGCATATGATTCACCCGCTGATGGGCGCTGCCTGCCTGCTCGAATAGGCTGTTAGGGCTCTGGGCGTGGCTTGAGAGTATGGCCTCTATCGCCTCGATGGCCGGAGTATCGTCGACGCGAACCACCCGGTCAATATCCGCCACCGACTGCTTCTCCTCCAGCATCTGCCTGAGCTTAGGCAGGTTATGGCGATATTGGCTGACCACAGACTGAATCGCCCGCACCTCGGCGGTATGCTCGGGCGCCCGTTGCAGGTATTTCTGCAGCGAGTCTAACCCCAGCTCTATCTCGGTTTCCGCCCGCCTCAGATAGCTCAAGTCCTGGCGGATCACCGCATTCTTAAAGTCGTGGATAAAGCCGCCGTAACCCAGGGCTACCATGGCGTCGTTGAAATAGGCGGTCTTCTCCAGCGCCTCATAGGTGTGGCGTTTCCAGTCGCGCTGAGACTGATCTATGCTGGCCATCAGGATAGAGAAGGCGCCCACCAGAAAGACGACATATAAGATGGCCAGACTATAGATTTTGAACGGCTTAAATGGGTGGTGCATTCACTCTTCATCCTTTTGCCGAGCGGCCTGCGCTGACGAGCTCATGGGTAAGGGGCGACTCTAACCAAGTCCAGTTTACATCCCGCTATAGACATCTAAGCCAAATCGCCCACCCATGACCAAATGAGAAGTATAGTCTATACCAATCTAGCCTACTGAAATTACGCACAAAAGTTGTATCTTGCCCTAGCCATAAGTACAGGCTTTTAAAGGATGTTCTAATCCAGCGCCGCGCGCTGCTGCCGCTCCAGGCGTTTGTGCATCAAGGCGATCAGTTTACCCACAAGCACTATGATCAAGGCGCCGGACAACACGGGGGAAACCAGAAAACTCCAATCCTGCCCGGTTAACATCACCAACAGTGGCGTGGCGCCCGCCGGTGGATGGGTCGTCTTGGTCAGCAGCATGCCGCTGACCGCGAGCCCGGTCGCAATCGCCAGGGTCAACGGGCTCACCCCGACATAGTGAACGAAATAGAGGCCGATCGCGCAGGTCAGCAGATGACCGAAGATCACGTTCTTCGGCTGGGCCAGGGGGCTGTCCGGCACCCCAAACACCAATACCGCCGTAGCGCCGAAAGGCACCATGAGCAGCACTATGTCCGACTGCAGGGTTTCTGCAAAGGACAACAGGCCGATGGCCAAGGCGGCGCCCAGGCCGGAGATTAACGCAAATGCCAGTTTATTCATCTTGATCTCTTAACTCCCTTATATAGACAGGCTTTATATAGACGAGCCTTATGTAGACAAGTCTGTCTACCCGCAAGAGTAGACAACTTGGTCTACCGATGTCAAGATATAAAAAAAGCGAGGCTAAGATGACAGATAAGAGACAGTTACTAATCGATACCGCCCTCTCCCTCTTTACCGAGCGGGGCATCAATCTTGTGGGGATCAACGAGGTGCTTAAGGTCTCCGGAGTCGCCAAGAAGACCCTGTATCATCACTTCAGCAGTAAGGAAGCCCTGATAGTGGCGGTGCTCGAAACCCGTCACCAGATCTTCATCCACTGGCTGGAGGAGCGCCTTACGCCAGCTCAGGACGATCTCGGCGTGATCGATGCACTGTTTAGCGCGCTGGATGACTGGTTTAACGACCGGGTACCCGAGCTGAGTCAGTTTCACGGCTGCCTGTTTATCAACTCCGCCATCGAATGTGGCGACTGCCGCTGTCAGGTATCGCGCTTCGCCAAGTTCCATAAACAGGCGGTTCGAGACTTGATTGGCAAGCACCTCCATCAGCCAAATGAAGCCCTGGTAGACCTTATCTGCCTGATGAAAGAAGGTGCCATCGTTTCGGCCATGGTGAGCCAGGATAAAGGCGCCGCCCTTCGCAGCCAGAGCCTGCTGCAACATCTTGCACCCAGCCTCATCTAAGGCAAAAAAGAGTGTCAGGAAAAGATAGGTCTTGCGCTGGGCTTATGAGACAATCGCGCCATGAAAATTTATCGTAAATTACATAAGGCCCCCTTCAGGGTGCTGCGCATCAGTCGACGCCGCTTCGGTCTACGTTTAAAACGTGACATGTTGGTGCTCAAAGATGCCCTGGCCCAGGAGAAACAGGAGACCAAGGATATGCTGGTCGCCTATGGTCGTTACACCCGCAAGCAGGCCAGCAAGGAAGAGCTACGGCTGGCCAACCAGCAGCTGGCGGATCTGATCAAAGGCCTGGGCCTTGGGGTGTTTGCCGTGCTGCCCTTTGCCCCCATCACCATTCCTGTGGTAGTGAAACTGGGTAAGTTGGTCGGCGTCGAGGTGCTGCCCAGCTCCTTCAATAATCTCTCCGAACGCAAGGCCCAGCTGAGCCGTGAAGCCCGTGCCAATAAGCGCGCCCTGGACGCTGTCGAAAAAGCCAGCAATGAATGATGCGCCGCTTTCACCCCGAGGGGCTGACATGCTAATCTAAGTTGAATTTTGACCTCAACAAGATGATGCCCAATGACTCAACTACTCCTCTCTGGTTCCGAAGGGATCCCACTAACGCTACTCGCGGCAAATGACTATAACGATTGGCTAAACGGCCAGGATAAACCGGTTCAAAACTGGCTAGGCAGCACCCAATACAAGGGCAAGGGCCTCAGCCTGATCCCAGGCACTGACGGCAGCCTCAGCCAGGTGCTCTATGTGAGCGACGACAAAGACTCCCACTGGGTGTGTGGCGATCTGGTTAACGAACTACCCGCCGGCCAATACCTGCTGGAGGCCGATACCCAGACCTGTAAGCTGGCGGCCTTTAGCTGGGCCTTAGGTGCCTACAAGTTTGACCGTTATAAGGCCAATGACAAGGTCTACCCACAGCTGGTGCTCCGCGATGCCGAGCTGGTTGAGCAGACTCTCAAGATGGCGCGCTCTGTCTCTATCGTGCGCGATCTGGTGAACACCCCTGCCGCCGACATGATGCCTCAGCACCTGGGCGAGACCATGGAGTCACTGGCAAGCGAGTTTGGCGCCAAGGTCACTCAGATCGTCGGTGACGACCTGCTGACCCACAACTACCCTACTATCCACATGGTTGGCCGCGCCAGCCATAATGCGCCGCGCCTGATCGATCTCACCTGGGGCGATGAAGACGCGCCTAAGGTCACCCTGGTGGGTAAAGGGGTCTGTTTCGACTCGGGCGGACTGGATCTTAAGCCTGGCGCTGGCATGCGCCTGATGAAGAAAGATATGGGCGGCGCCGCTCATGTTATCGGCCTGGCCCATCAGATCATGGCCGCCGAGCTGCCGGTACGCCTGCGCGTATTGGTGCCAGCGGTGGAAAACGCCGTTTCGGCCAATGCCTTCCGCCCGGGTGATGTGATCACCACCCGCAAGGGCCTCACGGTTGAGATTGACAACACGGACGCCGAAGGCCGTCTGGTGCTGTGTGACGCCCTGGCCGAAGCCAACAGCGACAAGCCTGAGCTGCTGATCGATTTCGCTACCCTGACTGGCGCCATGCGCATCGCCCTGGGCACTGAGCTGCCTGGCTTCTTCAGCAACGACGACGAAGTTGCGGCCGGCATCACCGCCTCTGGCCTGACGGTTGAAGATCCCGTGTGGCGCATGCCACTGCACAAGCCTTACTTTGACCTGACCGGCAGTGATATCGCCGACTTAGCCAACTGTGGCAAGGTGCCCTTCGGCGGCGCCATCACGGCGGCCCTCTATCTGGAAGCCTTCGTCGATGAGGAGATCAGCTGGACCCACTTCGACGTCATGGCCTGGAATACCCGTAAGCTACCGGGTCGCCCTATCGGCGGCGAAGCCTTCGGCATTCGCGCCGTGTTCGACTATCTGGCTAATCGCTTCGCCAAGTAACGACGGTTTCGTTAAACGAGAGTTAGACGTTAAAAAAGTCGGACGATAAAAAAGTTAGACGATAAAAAAGTTAGACGATAAAAAAGTTAGACGATAAAAAAAAGCCCAAGTGTTTAATCACTTGGGCTTTTTATTAGGCAAGATACCTAATCGCTTATTCTTCTACGCCTTTGCTGCGCAGGAATTCATCATAAGTACCCTTGAAGTCATTCACGCCCTGTGGGGTGATCTCTATGATGCGGGTGGCCAGCGACGATACGAAGGCGCGGTCGTGACTGACGAAGATCAAGGTGCCTTCATACATCTCCAGCGCATTGTTGAGCGACTCAATGGATTCCATATCCAAGTGGTTGGTCGGCTCATCCATCACCAAAATGTTTGGCTTTTGCATGATCAGCTTACCAAACAGCATACGGCCCTTCTCACCACCTGAGAGTACGCGTACCGACTTCTTAATATCGTCTGAGCTAAACAGCATACGACCGAGGTAGCCACGTACGCTCTGATCGTCATCTTCAGGTTTACGCCACTGACTCATCCAATCAAACAGTGTCATGTCGTTTTCGAAATCTGATTCATGATCCTGCGCGTAGTAACCGATAGCCGAGTTTTCAGACCACTGGATAGTACCTGTATCTTGCGGGATATCGTGGATCAGGGTACGCAGCATGGTGGTCTTACCCACACCGTTCTCACCCAGTACCGCGATGCGCTCGCCCACTTCGGCAATCAGGTTAAAGTCTTTGAACAGTGGACCGTCGTCATAACCCTTAGACAGCTCCTCAACCACCAAGGCGTTACGGAACAGCTTCTTCTCCTGCTCGAAACGGATGAAGGGGTTGACGCGGCTTGAGGCCTTAACCTCTTCCAGCTTGATCTTCTCGATCTGCTTGGCACGAGAGGTCGCCTGCTTCGCCTTAGAGGCGTTGGCCGAGAAGCGCGCCACGAAGCCTTGTAGCTCGGCGATCTGCGCCTTCTTCTTAGCGTTATCAGACAGTAAACGCTCGCGCGCCTGGCTCGCTGCCGTCATGTATTCATCATAGTTACCCGGATAAACACGCAGCTCACCATAGTCGAGATCCGCCATATGGGTACAGACAGAGTTGAGGAAGTATCTGTCGTGCGAGATGATGATCATTGTGCTGTTACGCTGGTTAAGCATCTCTTGCAGCCAGCGGATGGTGTCGATATCCAAGTTGTTGGTGGGTTCGTCGAGCAGCAGTACATCGGGATCGCTAAATAGCGCCTGGGCCAGCAGCACACGCAGCTTGAAACCTGGAGCGATTTCGCTCATCAGGCCGAAGTGTTGCTCCAGTGGAATGCCCACACCCAGCAGCAGTTCGCCGGCGCGGCTTTCTGCGGTGTAACCGTCCATCTCGGCAAATTCCATCTCCAGCTCGGCCACCTTGATGCCATCTTCTTCGCTCATCTCAGGTAGCGAATAGATGCGGTCACGCTCTTGTTTCACCTTCCACAGCTCGGTGTGGCCCATGATCACGGTATCGACCACGTTAAACTCTTCGTAACCAAACTGGTTCTGGCTCAGCTTACCCAGACGCTCGTTCACATCCAGAGAGACGTTGCCCGATGTTGGCTCGAGTTCGCCGCCAAGGATCTTCATGAAGGTTGATTTACCACAACCGTTGGCACCGATAAGGCCGTAACGGTTACCGCCGCCGAATTTTACTGAGATGTTTTCAAACAGCGGCTTAGAGCCAAACTGCATGGTGATGTTAGCTGTCGTGATCAATGTGAAATTCCGAAAATAGTAGTTAAGCGAAGTGACGCCTGTTTGAGTCTAGTAGCTTACTCAACAAACACCCTATCGGCTGCCGATGACAAGCTGATGAAAAACTGCGCTAAAGGGATATTTTAAAGCGCGCTACTATAGCCACTTTGGGGGATTTTAGCAACTTAAGCGGGCGATTTTCCGCCGCTTTTCCGCTTAGTTGCTCAGCCGTCCTTAGTGGCCTAGGGCGAGCGCGTTATCTATGGCAAGTGGACTCAGCTTATCGGCTGGCGTAAAGCCAAACACCTGACCATAAAAGGATAATTCGGCGTTGAGTGCGGCGATACGATTCAACGGCTTCTTCACCCCGTGGCCCTCATCGTCAAATTGCAGGTAGGCCACGGGTACGCCCCGGCGTTTCAGCGCGGCGTAGATGGCCTCTGACTGCCTAGCGGGCACGATAGGATCCTTGGCCCCCTGCACCAGCAGCAGCGGCGCCTTGAGATCGTCTAAGTGATATAGAGGCGAGCGCTGACGATAGAGGGGCGAGTTAGGTTTAAGCTCCCCCACCAGATGATGCAGATAGCCCTGTTCGAATCTATGGGTCTCCCGATCAAGGGCCTCGAGATCGCTGATCCCCGAGTAGACCACACCGGCCTTGAAGGTGTGATAGAAGGCCATCGCCGAGAGCACGCTGAAGCCGCCGGCGCTCATGCCGCGAATGGCCACCTTGTCGGCGTCGACCCAGCCCTTGTCCATCACATAATCGGCCGCCTCGATGGCATCTTCCACCTCGGCCCTACCCCACAAACCATAGAGACTCTGACGATAGTCACGGCCAAAGCCTGAGCTACCACGGTAATTGACATCCAGCACGGCAAAGCCGCGACTGGTCCAGAACTGGATATCCCGGCGAAAACTCAGGCTGGCCCGCCAGGTGGGCCCGCCATGCAACATGACGATAAGCGGCGGGCGTTGGTCGTCCGGCGCGATATAATCTGGGTTCATGGGGCCGTAGAAGTAGCCATAGACGGGCAGCCCACTGATGTCCGAGATAAACTGGATGTACTCGGCACGTGAGATGTAGCGAGGGTCGAGGGGCGTCACCCTAGGCCCATATACCCACTCGACGCCCCGACCCCGAATGCGGTAGATCCCCTTCTCCGGCGTTACCTTACTGCCGATGAAATAGACGCCGTCCGGCCCCTTAACCACCTGTGTAACCTCCGCAAACTCGGCGGCAATCGACTCACTGATCCCAAGCTGGGTATGCAGCCTAAGCAGGTATGTCCTGCCCTCAGTCTGCACGCTGGCGATCAGTTGCTCCTCAGACTCGAAGGCATAGCTGTGGTTGCCCAGCAACCAGTCGGGCCGGGCAAACTCCCCCGCCAATTCGAGCACAGGCTGAGCATCGCCCTCTGGCGTGATGCGATAGAGGTTCCACCAATTGTTGAAATCGGCCACCACATAGAGCTCACCGCCGGGGCTGTAGAGGGGTTGAGTGATGGCGCCTTTAAGATTGGCAAACAGGCGTCTTGGATTGTTGATGCCGCCCTTGGGGTCAAGATCGGCCACCCAAAGCTCAGTGTTGTCCCAGGGCATATTAGGTTGCTGCCAGCTTATCCAGGCCAGCTGGCGATTATCCGGTGAGACACGGGGCGCGGCGTAAAAATCACTACCGCTGACCAGGGGCTCGCCTTCATTTTCAAAATTAAGGTTTAACGCCACTATGCTGGCGGTGGGATCCCCTGCCTGGCGGTGATCTTCGCGCACACAGATGATGCGCGAACCTTTAGGGTAAGAGACACAGTCGGCGTGGCGCGTATCTGCTGGCGTTAGGGCCACGGGCGCCTGATTGGGGGCGATACGGTAGAGGCGCTGATCGTCACTTTTCACCGCAAACAGGCTGTTACCTATGGCCAGCACGGGGGCGCCGCCATACTCGTGTACCCGGCTCTTCACATCGAATTCGGGAGCTATGATGCTCGCCACCTCACCCTTTGGTGTGAGCTTATTGACCCCCACCTTGCCGCCGCGTTCTGCGTCGGCCTGGGTGAAATAGAGTCCGCCCTCCATGGGCCTGAGGACGCCGAAGCTGTCCGAGGGGGCGTAGACCTGCTTGGCGGAGAGCACCGAGTGCCAGCTGCCGTAGTCGGCGATCAGACGACCACTACGCTTGTCGCGGGGCTGTTCGGGAGGCTCGACCTGAAAAAGGCGCATCGAGAGTACGGCGGCCACGGCCACCATGATCAGCACCAGAGTCAGGTTTTTGAACCGTCGCGCCATAGTCTTACTTCACTTGAATTTACGCCAAAAGAATAACTTACGTCGCAACCACAGGAGAGTGAGCCTCTGCTTCTCACCGCTAAGGCCGAAGTAGATGCAGAGCCAGGGGGAGATCAGAATATACCAGGGCAAGAAGCTGGCCGTAGACTGGGTTATCAGCAGAAAGAAGAAACCAGCATAGATCACCACCACCCCAATGACACCCACGATTAGCATCAGCGTCTTGGTTGCTTGTTCAAACCATATCATCTTTCTTTTCTTACTCATAAGGTTAGATTACATCAAGTGGCACGCCTTAGCACATAGCGCCTTTACCAAGAATAGGCGTCGCCATAAAAAAACGGGCACAGGGCCCGTTTCGCACAACTATAATGAAGGACTTAGATACGGATACCGCCGTCTATTTCGAACACGCGACCGTTTACATAGTCGTTTTCGATGATGAACTTAACGGTAGAGGCGATTTCGCTTGCCTGGCCTAAGCGTCCAACCGGCACCATCTTCTCCAGACGCTCCAGCGCCTCAGGCTTCATGGCCGCCGTCATCTCAGTCTCGATAACACCCGGCGCCACAGCGGCGCTACGGATATTGTAGCGTGCCAGCTCTTTCGCCCAGCCCACAGACATGGCCGCAACGCCCGCCTTAGAGGCCGCGTAGTTGGTCTGGCCAATGTTGCCCGCCTTCGCCAGGCTAGAGATGTTAACGATAACACCCTGCTGCTTAGAGGTGATCATCGCCGCCGCCGCTTCGCGTCCGCAGAGGAATGATCCTGTCAGGTTTACATTGATCACCGCCTGGAACTGCGCCAGCGACATGCGATCAGTCACCTCACCCTCTTTGGCCTTCACCAGCATGCCATCGAGCAAAATACCCGCGTTGTTAACCAGCACGTTGACCTGGCCGAAATCTTCGAGGATATAACCGAAACCAGCCACCACATCTTCTTCATCGGTAATGTCGAAGGCGTAACCTTGCACCTCAGTGGTATCGCCGATATCGGCACAGGCGCGCTCTAGCTTCTCCTGATCCACATCGATAAGTGCCAACTTGGCACCCGCAGCGGCAAGTTCTTGGGCCATCGCAAAACCTAAACCACCGGCACCACCTGTGATGACAACAACCTTATCTTTTAAATCCATCAACTTACCCTTTTTTATTAAACTGCTCAAAAATACTGGAGAAATCACGCTTACCATTGCCCTGACGGGCATGATTCACGTACAGGCTACGGGCCAAGGCGCCCATTGGGGTGCTCGAGTTAGAGAGCAAGGCCGCCTCCTGGGACAGACCTAAGTCTTTCACCATGAGATCAACCATGAATCCACCCTGGTAACCATTTGATGATGGCACGTTTTCCATCACATCTGGACAAGGATTATATTTATCTAGCGTCCAATTACCACCACTACTGACCTTCATGATCTCTGAGAGCACCTTAGGATCCAGTCCGTGGTCGATCCCCATCTGAATCGACTCGCTGGTGCCAACCATCAAAACAGACAGCAGCATGTTGTTACAGATCTTGGCCACCTGACCGGCACCCGGGCCGCCGGCGTGGAAGATATTGGCACCCATAACATTCAGCACGCCCTGGGCCTGCTCGAAAGCGGTATCGCTGCCGCCACAGATGAAGGTCAGGGTTCCGGCCGCTGCACCGGCCGTGCCGCCCGATACCGGCGCGTCGATAAACTCCAGCCCCTTGGTCTTGGCCTGCTCGGCGACGAAACGTGCGCTCTCGGCGTCTATGGTAGAACAGTCGATGAGCAGGGTGCCGTCGGCCACCACATCTATGATGCCTTTGTTCTGCTCGTCTCCCAGATAGAGACTGCGCACATGCTTGCCCGCAGGCAACATTGTGATCACCACATCGGCCGCCGCCGCTGCCGCACAGGCACTCGGTGCCTGCATGGCACCCTCCTCGACCACATGGCTCAGGGCCGTCTGAGAGAGATCGAAGGCCTTAACCGTGTAGCCAGCCTTCACCAGGTTGACCGCCATCGGGCCACCCATGTTACCTAATCCGATAAATGCAACTGTATTCATGTTTTGCTCCTTTTCCTCAGGCTTTGCCTGAAAAATTATTGGCCTAAGGTGCGCAGTGGATCGTTTTGCGGATCCCATGGCGAGGTCATCAGTGACTTGACCATCTCTTGTGGAACGGCTTCGACGGTCTCATACAGCCACTGGGGCTGACGGTCCTTATCGATAAGCAGTGCCCTCACCCCTTCGGCAAAATCACCGATTGAGCAGCAGTTACAGCTCAGTCCCAACTCCAGCTGGAAGACCTGACTCAGGCTCAGCTCAGTGCCTAGCAGCGACTGCTGATAGACCAGATGCAGGCTCAGCGGACTGCCGGCCAGCATGGTGCTTAGAGCGCGCGAAAGCCAAGGCTCGGCGTCTTCAACCGCCTTCACTCTGGTCATTATCTCATTGAGTTCACCGTCCATCAGGGCATCGATCTGCGCCTGATGCTGCTCGAGGATGCTCTCGCCCATTGGCTGGGCGCAGCGGCTCGACATCGCCTCAAGCAGCGCATTAAGCTTGCCGTGGTTAGCACAGACATCGTTCTCCCAGTCGATGCTTGAAAGCGCATCGAACAGCGGCTGCTTGTCACTTGAATTCAGGTAGTGATTACCCAGGCCAACATAGAAGGCGTCGGCGCCATCCATGTTATAGGCGGTCATCCCCAGGAAACGGCCCATATGGCCCGGCATGCGGTTGAGGAAGTAGCTGCCGCCCACATCGGGATAGAGGCCGATGGTCACCTCTGGCATGGCGATACGTGAACGCTCGGTCACCACGCGGTGACTGGCACCGGCCATCAGGCCGAGACCGCCGCCCATGACGATGCCATCACCCCACACCAAGACAGGCTTGTCGAAGGTATGCAGCAGATGGTCGAGGAAATATTCTCGGGTAAAGAAGTCCTGAGTCACCTCTGGGATCTCGCCCGGCAGCTCACGGGCCGCCTGATAGAGGGCGCGCACATCGCCGCCGGCGCAGAAGGCCTTCTCGCCAGCGCCGTCCAGTACCACCATGGCGATGGCGTCATCGTCGGCCCAGGCCGTGAGCTGAGTAGTCAGCGCGCGCACCATCTCCATGTTAAGGGCGTTTAGTGCCTTCTCCATGTTGAGGGTGGCAACGCCCACCAGCTTACCCGATAGGGTGCCTAGGGTCTGAAAGACCACACAATTAGTCTGCTCAGTCATTAGCGGTTCTTCCAGTTTGCTTTGCGCTTCTCCAGGAAGGCATTAACCCCTTCGGCCTGATCTTCGGTATCGAACAGGCCCACAAACAGCTCACGCTCTAGTGGCAGCGCCTGAGTGCGCGGCATGGCGCGGCCCGATTGGATCAGCTGCTTACACACGGTCACGCTGCTTGGGCTCTGGTTCGCCACCTTCTCGGCCAGCGCCATGGCGGTATCAAGGGCTGCTCCCTTGTCGACCACCTCTTCGATAAGACCAATACTCAGCGCCTTGTCGGCGCCTACACGCTCACCGCAGAGGATCATACGCTTGGCCCAGCCTTCGCCCACCATGGCGGTGAGGTTCTGGGTACCGCCGGCACATGGCAGCAGGCCGACTGTGGCTTCTGGCAGTGCCATCACGGCCTGGGCCTCGGCGATACGGATATCACAAGCCAGTGCAACCTCTAGGCCACCGCCCATAGCGTAGCCGTTAATGGCGGCGATAGAGACGCCTCGGAAACCGCTCAGGGCCTCGAAGGCCTCGCCAAAGTGCTTTGCCATGGTGGCGGCATTACCCTTATCACCGTCGGCAAATAGCTTGAGGTCGGCGCCGGCGCTGAAAAATTTCTCACCTTCGCCGGTCAGTACCAGGGCGTAGATCTCCTTGTTCGCGTTCAGCTCTGTCACCTTCTGCTTCAGCAGTGCCAGGCTATCGGCCGTCCAGGTATTGGCCGGTGGGTTGTTCATGGTCAGTACGGCGGTATGGCCGATGATCTGTTCAACTATCGCTGTCATCTCTCTTCTCCCTGACTATAAGATTTGGCTGGCATTTTCGTCGAGTAAACGACGGGCAATGATGAGACGCATGATCTCGTTAGTGCCCTCTAGGATCTGGTGCACGCGTACGTCGCGGAAATGACGCTCCAGCGGATATTCACGGATATAACCATAGCCGCCATGTAGCTGCAGCGCGCTGTCACACACGTTAAAGCCCACATCGGTGGCAAAGCGTTTCGCCATGGCGCAGTAGGCGGTCGCCTCTGGATCGCCAGAGTCAAGTTTAAAGGCAGCCAGACGCACCATCTGACGGGCAGCCACCAGCTCGGTGGCCATGTCGGCCAGCTTGAATTGCAGCGCCTGGAAGGCGGCAATCGGCTTACCAAACTGCTGACGCTCGTTCATATATTGCTGGGCGCGCTCCAGCGCCGCCTGGGCGGTACCCACTGAGCAGGTGGCGATGTTGATACGACCGCCGTCTAGGCCCTTCATGGCGAAGGTAAAGCCCTGGCCCTCTTCACCCAGTAGGTTGGTCACAGGCACACGCACCTTGTCAAAGGTGATCTCGCGAGTCGGCTGGGCGTTCCAGCCCATCTTATCTTCCGCCTTACCGTAGCTGATCCCTGCGGCATCGGCCGGGATGGCGATGGCCGAGATCCCCTTAGGACCTGCGTCGCCGGTGCGGCACATCACCACTAACAGCTCGGTAGAACCCGCGCCCGAGATAAACATCTTGGCACCTGAGATCACATACTCGTCGCCTTCACGCACCGCCTTGGTCTTGAGTGACGCCGCGTCACTACCCGCCCCCGCCTCGGTCAGACAGTATGAGGCCAGCTTGTTACCTGTGGTCAGCGCCTCAGACCATTCGTCGCGCAGGGTCTGAGAGCCAAAGCTGGTCACCATCCAGGTGGCCATGTTGTGAATGGTCAGCATGGCGGTGGTGGCGGTACAGCCCATGGCGAGCTGCTCGAAAATAATGGATGAATCCAGACGCGACAGGCCCATACCGCCTTCCGACTCGGGCGAGTAGAGTGAGCAGAAGCCCAGCTCACCGGCTTTTTGAATTACGTCTTTAGGAAAATGATGTTCTTCGTCCCACTTGGCGGCAAAGGGTGCCAGCTCTTCCTGGGCGAATTGGGTAGCCAGTTCGGCAAACTGACGTTGGTCTTCATTCAGATTAAAATCCATCTGATCTCTCCTTTCGCGCCTTTGTATTTGCCTTGGGCCTTTTATTTGGCTCCAGTCTCCGGCTTATTTATGGCGGCGCTTAACTTATTGAAGGCTAGTAATGATAAAAGCGATTCGGCCCCGGCCTTATCGCTTTTACCTTGCAAGGTCTCTTGCTATCCCTTATTTCAGGGCAATGGTCATGTTAGGCGCATGGTGCTCCGCCTCGACAATATCTGTCTCGAACCAGCGAGCGGTAATAGTCTTGGTCTCTGTGTAGAAACGCACCGCCTGCTTACCATAGGCGTGTTGATCGCCGTAGAAGCTGCCCTTCCAACCGGTAAACGAGAAGAATGGCAGTGGCACAGGAATTGGCACGTTGATCCCGACCTGACCCACTTCGATATTGTGCTGATACTTACGAGCTGCGGCGCCGCAAGCGGTGAAGATAGAGGTGCCGTTACCATATGGGCTGTTGTTCACCAGCTCGATCGCCTCTTCCAGCGACTCTACTTCCATGCAGCAAAGTACAGGGCCGAAGATCTCTTCCTTGTAGATGCTCATGTCTGTGGTCACATTGGTAAACATGGTTGGGCCAACCCAGTTGCCATTTTCATAGCCTTCTACGGTGAAATCGCTACCGTCCAGCAGACACTCGGCGCCCTCTTCCTTACCCTGGGCAATCAACTTAAGCACACGCGCCTTGGCGGCCGGGCTGATAACTGGGCCATAGGCCGCATCTTTATCGTCCCATACGCCGGGTCTAACCTTGGCGATGGCGTCACGCAGCTCAGGGATCCACTTTTTGGCTTCGCCGACAAACACCGCTACCGACAGGGCCATACAGCGCTGACCGGCCGCGCCCACAGAGGCGCCCACCAGGTTGTTGATCACCTGCTGCTTGTTGGCATCTGGCATGATGACACAGTGGTTCTTGGCACCGGCAAAGGCCTGAACGCGCTTGAGGTTATCGGTACCTGTCTTATAGATGTACTGACCCACGCCCACAGAGCCGACGAAAGAGATCGCCTTGATATCCTGATGGCTGAGCAGCACGTCTACCGCCGTCTTGTCGCCATGTACCAGCTGCAGTACGCCTTTAGGCGCGCCGGCTTCTTCGAACAGCTCAACCAGACGCTGTGGCGTCAGCGGATCTTGCTCTGATGGCTTCAGTACGAAGGTGTTACCACAGGCGATCGCCAGAGGGAACATCCACAGTGGGATCATCGCCGGGAAGTTAAACGGCGTAATACCGGCGCACACCCCCAGGGGCTGAGTGTAGCTATAGGTGTCTATGCTGCGGGCCACGTTTTCAACGGTTTCGCCCATGATCAGGCTGGCGATATTACAGGCATGCTCTGCCACCTCTATACCGCGCCATACATCGCCCTTGGCATCTTCGAAGGTCTTACCGGTTTCCTGGGCCAGGATGGTGGCGATCTCATCGTGATGCAGCTTTAGCAGGTGCTGGTAACGGAACATGACGCGCGCACGCTCAGACACAGGCACCTCTTTCCAGGTAGCAAAGGCTTGCTTGGCGCTGGCGATGGCGGTTTCAACTTCTTCTACCGTAGCGGCGTTGATGGTGGCAATCACCTCGTTGTTTGCCGGGTTGGTGACAGAGATCTGTTGCTGGCCGCTACCTAAAATAAACTGACCGTCGATGTAATGTTTTACTTGAGTTGTCATATCGCTTTCCTAAATACGTCTAACAGGCCTGGGCGAATGCCGCTGCCTGATGATCTGCTATGTAAGTGACAGCAAAAAACTCACATAATCATGGGTAAATGCATAGGCTCGCTTTCGCGAGCCTAAATAAGGGAATTACACTTCGATAGCCATGGCCGTGGCTTCACCACCACCGATACAAAGTGATGCCACGCCACGCTTAAGGCCTCTGGCCTTCAGAGCGTGGATCAGGGTGACCAGCACGCGGGCACCCGAGCAGCCGATAGGATGGCCAAGTGCACAGGCGCCGCCATTGACGTTAACCTTAGCCTCATCCAGGCCAAGTTCAGAGATGGCAAGCATGGTGACCATGGCGAAGGCTTCGTTGATCTCAAACAGATCCACCTCGTCTTTCGACCAGTTCACCTTATCCAGCAGCTTGTTCATGGCACCCACTGGCGCCGTGGTGAACATAGAAGGCTCTTGTGAATGAGTAGTATGGCCCTTGATAGTGGCCAGAACTTCTAGACCGCGCTTGCTCGCCTCATCGGCACTCATCATCATCAACACGGCAGCGCCATCTGAGATAGAGCTTGAGTTGGCAGCTGTGATGGTGCCATCTTTGGCAAAAGCGGGACGCAGAGTTGGGATCTTCTCGGGTCTTGCGTTACCTGGCTGCTCGTCGGTATCGACAACAAGATCGCCTTTACGGCTCGCCACGGTAACCGGCACTATCTCTGCCTTGAAGGCACCAGATTCGATCGCAGCGTTAGCTTTTTGCAGCGAGCTCAGGGCGAAGTTATCCATCGCCTCACGGGTAATACCAAAATCATCGGCCGTCTTCTGGGCAAAGGTGCCCATGGCGCCGCCTGTGTAAGCATCTTCCAGACCATCGAGGAACATGTGATCCAGCACCTTGCCATGACCCATGCGCATGCCGCCACGAGCCTTATCCAGCAGGTAAGGCGCCTGGCTCATGCTCTCCATGCCACCGGCGATCACGACATCGGCGCTACCAGCCTTGATCAGGTCGTGAGCCAGCATGACTGTCTTCATGCCCGAACCACACACCTTGTTGACTGTAGTCGCGCCCACAGACAGGGGAAGATCCGCACCTAAGGTTGCCTGACGCGCCGGCGCCTGACCCAGGCCCGCCGGTAATACGCAGCCCATCAAGACTTCGTTGACATCGCCGCCCTGAACGCCGGCAGCGTCCATGAGTCCCTTGATCGCCGTGGCGGCGAGTGTCGGTGACGGCACGCTGGAAAGGGATCCCTGGAATCCGCCCATTGGGGTGCGTTTAGCCGCGACAATCACGATTTCTTGGTTAGTTTGCTCTGTACTCATCTTCCGCTCCATTCAAGGTACTTATGCGCTTACATCACACGTTTCCCCTTAGGAAGCGTGATCATGTTCAAATAATATCACTGTGACGTTTACGCGAACGTAAAGCAAGCATTAACTGGTCGAATTTCACTAACTTTAGTCTAATGTCTTGTCAGGCTGAATTTACAGCTTGGCGACAAGATGCTGTTTTTGGTGGTGTGCGCAACAAGGGGAATAGGCTAGCCTGCTGCTGTAAAACATGAGTAAAGCGATTAAAAACAATAAGTAATGGATGAAAAAGGCAAGATGAAGCACTTTTTAGCAAGACATAAGTGACTATTTACTGGTAAAAATAAGGTTAAAAATATAAGGCTATCGGCCTACTCGTTTCACATGGACGGGACGACTTATGACTCCAATACCTAAGACATCAGTACCTAAGACATCAGTACCTACAACACCAGAACCAATAAGAACAAATATCCCTACAGCCCTGGGAAAATGCCTTTCCCTCTGCCTTTGCCTGCTGTTGCCCCTCACCCAGGCATGGGCCGAGACGCCAGCTAACGCAGACGTCACAGCAAGTGACAATGCCATCATCGCGGGACATGAGTTCAGCCATGACTCGAGCGAGTTTAAGACGCCAAGGCGCTACATGGTCTCCCTGCCCGAAGGCTACCATGGCAATACGCGACACTACCCCGTGCTCTATGTGGTGGACGCCGACTTTCAATTTCAACATGTATCGGCCCTGGCACTGCATCTTGCGCGCATGGGTAAGATAGCACCCATGATAGTGGTGGGCATCGCTAATCAAGGCCAGAGCGATTATCTCTACACCACCACCTGGAAGAGCGACGAGGGCGAGGCCTTTGGCGGCGCAGACACCTTCTATCGCTATCTGGCCAAGGAGCTAATACCCACTATTGACAAGCAGTTCCGCACCAATCCCCACAAGGCGCTGGCCGGCTACTCGCTGGGCGGCCTCTTCACCCTCTATGCCATGACGCAAGCAAACAGCCCCTTCGATGCCTATCTGGCCATGAGCCCCAGCGTTTGGTATGACAAGATGCACTATATCG
The DNA here is from genome assembly GCF_000016065.1 of Shewanella loihica PV-4. Classification (NCBI taxonomy): domain Bacteria; kingdom Pseudomonadati; phylum Pseudomonadota; class Gammaproteobacteria; order Alteromonadales; family Shewanellaceae; genus Shewanella; species Shewanella loihica. The sequence continues at coordinate 1,914,878 of NC_009092.1, read as the reverse complement.
AATTACTCAAGCAGCGTTTGCAGAAATCGCCCATCGAGGCGCCGCTATTCTTGACCCTGGCTAATGAGCAGGAGATGGGCGTGGATGAACTGGTAACTGCACTCAAAGGCTATGACGCACAAAAGATCCACTGGCAGTTTAAGCAGTACCCAAGCGAAAATCACTTCACCACCGCCCTGCCCGCACTCAATGACGGTCTGCTGTTTTTATCACCCGATTACGGCCTCGATGGCAGCGATATGCTGGCCCTTGGCGACTACCGCGCCGTGCTGGATTATTTTGCCAAGCGCAAGGCAAACTGGGCCGGCTTTCACATCGAGTGGCTGCAGGCCTATCAGTTTGGCAAGTATCTGTTCTGGTCAAAGCAACTCGATAAACTCGATGGGATCTTAGCGGCGGTAAAGCAGGAGTTTCCCGACTCGCTCACCATAGTGACAGTGCAGGTGGCCAAGGGCTTTAACGTTAAGGGCGACGGTGCGCGGGCCAAGGCCCTGCTGGACAGCGTTGCTAAAGAGGGCGAAGCCTCACCCTACTGGCACAGGGAGATGAGTCTCTACTATCAATCTCAAGGCGATGAAGCAAACGCGCAGCGACACCAACAAAAAGCCTTGGCACTGGCTACGCAGTATCGCCTCAACACCTGGGAACTATGGGAGCTGCAATAGTGGCGTTGCCTTTAAACTAAGGACATAAGGCTCACACCATCGAACAGCAGTGGCTGACCGAAACCGCGCAGCCCTGCCTTGGTGGCGACAACGGCATCCTCATCACCACAGAGGATCAGCGGATACTCTGCCAGAGAAGCGGCCTCAAGCAGGCAAGCGGCCCTGACGCTGAGTGCTACGCCGCCATCGCTCAGATCGCTATGGGGCAGAAACTGATAGGGAAGCAGCCCCATACCATTCAAATCGCTCAGCCCCAGATGATTCTCATCGCCGCACAGGGGCGCACAGGCGATGCTTGGCGTCATCAGCATGGCGCCGGCACTGAGCCCAATTAAGATCCCGCCGCGATTGAGATAATCGGCAAACTCCGCCATCAGGCCGCGTTTCTGCACCTGAGCCAGAAATTGAAAGGTATCGCCGCCGGCAAGGTGAATCGCCTGGCAATTGAGTAATCTATCCAGCCCTGCTTGGGTATAGCCCTGCTCGAGATCCAGATAATGGCTAAGCGCCATGCCTAAGCGGGCATACTGCTGCTGAGTCCCTAGGTAGTAGTTTTGCTCCGGCTCATGGCCCGAGGCCAGATAACCCAGGCTAGTGCTCTTATTAGCACCTTGGTTGAGAACAGAGGGACTAAGCACAGAGGTTATCGCCGCCTGACTTGCAGCGTTGTTAAGATCGCTGATCAGCACCATAGTCACTGTTTCGTCTCCTTGTGTGGATTTCCTTCCGAGGCTTTCTTTCCGAGGCAAATGTTCTGCTTAATTCTCAATAAAGGCCTAGTTAAGTAATAGTCTTAGCCTTGATACTGGCGCTTGATCTCCACCACCTCGACCTTATAACGCTCATACCAGGCCTCGCGGCCAAGTTGCTGGGCGATTCTATGTTCGCTGTCTTGTTTCCAGGCCAGAATATCGGCCTCGCTGCGCCAATAGGAGATGGCGATCTCCTGATCGCCTTCGGTGACGGCAACGAAGTCCTGGCAGTGATACTTATCCATCGCCAACTGCCGCATCTTAGCGGCCATCTCGGCATATCTGGCATCTAAAGTGGCCACCTTGGCCCGAAAAATCACGGCAAACATCTTGCCTCCTCAAGAGACTAAATCGGAAAGATTATGGTCTTCACAGCTGCTGGAATTGACGCGCCATCGCCTGGATCTGCCTGAGCCCCAGGCCGTGCTGATTACGCTCGGCGCACAGCGCCTGATGCGCCTCATCCTCGGGATCGCCAATCAGCAAAATGCGCACCTGATAGCCCATCGCCTTGGCGGCGGCCTCGTAGGCCATAAACTCCCAGTGGGCCATGTTGGTGTTATCGCAGATCACTACGGGCTCCCGGCGCGACAAGGCCTGAATGAAACCGGTAAGGTTAAGCTGATGATATTCAGACAGCTTACTGGCATCGAAGCGGTACTCACCTGCAATGATGAAACGATCGTCGGTAGAGAAGTAGCCGCGGCGGCGAATCGCCTCACCGTCGGGGCGAGCGGCAATGAAGCTATCGACCCAGTGACTCTTACCACTGCCTGGCAGGCCGCGCATGATGATCGCTAGCTGGCTGTTGAGACTGTCCGCCGCAGTTGCAGCGTCTTGTGTCAGCACTTCTGCCCCGAGGTCACCGAGGTCACACTCAAAATGGCTCACGCCTTGACCTCAAACCTTAACTCATGCCTTAACTCATGCCTTGACTCATACCTTAAATCACACATTAGCGGCGCCAGATAAGGGCTTCTCGCCAATCACCTCGCCTGCGAGGATCTGCTCCACCAGTTGCGGCACTATCTCGCTGGCCTTGCCTTGCAGGTGATACTGGAACTGGCTGTGGCGATCCGCCGGCACCAGGTTGACCTCTACCGTCTGGGCGCCATGATGATTGGCGGTGTCGACGAAACCCGCCGCCGGATAGACGGTGCCCGAGGTGCCGATGGCGATAAAGAGATCGCAGGTATCCAGCGCATGCTGTATGCGATCTAAGCCTATGGGCATCTCGCCGAACCAGACCACATGGGGGCGCAGGCGCTGGGCGGGAATACAGCAGGTACAGGTATGGTTGACTCCAAAGTGATCGGTCAGCAGAAAGGTCTGATGAGAGCGCGGGCAACGTCCCTTGGTCAACTCACCATGCATATGCAGCAGGCGACGAGAACCTGCACGCTCATGCAGATCGTCAATATTTTGCGTTACCACCAATAGCTGGCCATCGAACTCCTGCTCGAGCCTCGCCAGCGCCTTGTGGGCGGCATTGGGTTCTATCTTGCCATTGTGAAGCTGCTGCCAACGCTCGTTGTAGAAGCGCTCCACCATTTCCGGGTCGCGGGCATAACCTTCGGGCGTCGCCACGTCCTCGATTTTATGCTCTTCCCAAAGCCCATCTTGATCCCTAAAGGTTCTCAAGCCAGATTCCGCTGAGATCCCCGCCCCAGTTAACACTACGATCTGCCGATACATCCCTCTTCCTTATTTTTATGCTTTTGCGGGTCGCTATCGCCCACAGGATACAGGTTGACCAGATTTCATCCTGTCAGAATTGCCGCCGTTAGGCTATTAGGCATTAGTCTCAATAACATTACAAAAAGTACGCGTTAAATTCAGCCTAAATCACACAGGTAGGGCCAATTTAGAACAAATTTCTGCCGATGCGAACAATATGCAAGATCAAAGGTTTAAGTTTTCAAATTCAACCCCTATAATGGTTCTCAACATCAACTACTGAACCACTATTGGCATTGCTAATGGTTCTTCAATCCAGAGATTAATAATGACAGATGGAAATCAAGCGCTAAAGAAAGCGGGATTAAAGGTCACCTTACCACGAGTCAAGATCCTCGAGCTGATGCAGGAGCCCGACAACCAGCATATCAGTGCAGAAGAACTATATAAGAAATTGCTCGATATTGGCGAAGAGATTGGACTGGCCACGGTATACCGTGTACTGAACCAGTTCGATGACGCGGGTATCGTCACCCGTCATCATTTCGAAAGCGGCAAAGCGGTATTTGAGCTGGCCTCGACCCACCATCATGATCATCTGGTGTGTCTCTCGTGTGGCAAGGTGATCGAGTTCTCCGACGAAGTGATCGAGAGACGCCAGGACGAGATCGCCATGAAGCACAACATCAAGCTGACCAACCACAGCCTATATCTCTACGGTGTCTGCACCAACGACGAGTGCGACCACGGCGACGAATAATTCGCAGGCAAACAGCCGATAAAGAAAAACCAGCATCATGCTGGTTTTTCTTTATCTAAGGTTTATTCCTCAAGAGAGTTAATGCCTTCATCACAACACCTTGTGAAATACGTTCACCTTGTGGCCCATAAACTTGCTGCGTTCACGCTCAGCCATGCCCAGCTTACGCGCCACCCCTTCGGAGCCCTTGTTGCCCAGCAGTATGAGCGCTATCGCCTCATCTATGCCGTGATCTTTAAAGCGTGACAGCGCCGCATGACCTGCCTCGCTGCCAATCCCCTTGCCCCAATATTCGGGCAGATAACGATAGCCCAGCTCCACCTCATCAAACTCCTTGATGTAAGTCGGGCCGCAGAAGCCTATCACCTTATTGTCAGCCTTATGCTCTACCGCCCAGCGGCCAAAGCCACGCTCGCGATAGTTTTTCAGCAGCACATTTTCCAAAATATCCTCTGCCTGCGAGCGACAGGTCATGGGCGCGCCGGGAATATAGGTCAGCACCTCGGGAATGCTATTGAGCAGAAATAGGCTCTCCACATCCTTGGCCTCGAATCGACGTAAAATCAGCCTCTCTGTTTCTGCGATGAACATCTGTCACTCCTTTCTTTTCCCCCATCCAGCCCATCAATATACCCACTACAGAGTAGATTAGAAAGTATTAATCTAGGGATTTGTCGACTCAGCTTTACACTAACCCCGCTTAAAATAAGCAAAATTCATCGCTCGCCACAGAGATGGCCGATTGCCAAAGCCGCCGCAATGACGTTCAATAGACAAATTATGATAAGTGTCTGCAATACAGGAATGCGTTATGACAATCATGCAAAAGGTCTTTTGGCTTATCGCCACCCTAGGTAACGGGGCCGGACTCTATTTATATCTCACCTTTGGCGGCACTGGCGCCGCCTTGGTCCTCGGCTTTACACTGCTCTACACCTTGGTCGGCGCCTACGATCTGCTCTTTAGCTCCCACACTCTTAACCGCCTCTACCCTGTGGTCGCCTACCTGCGCTACTTCCTCGAGTCTTACCGGGTAGAGATACAGCAGTACTTTATCGCCAGCGACACAGAGGAAGCCCCCTTTAACCGCGAGCAGCGCTCCTTGGTCTATCAAAGGGCCAAGAACGTGCGCGATACCATAGCCTTCGGCACCCAGCGCGATCTGTTGGAGGAGAACTATCTGAGCCTGTGGCACTCGCTGTCGCCGAAACATATCGACGAGCAGGCCAAGCGGGTGCGCATCGGCGGACCAGATTGCACTCAGCCCTATGATGCATCCTACTTTAATATCTCGGCCATGAGTTTCGGCTCCCTCAGCGCCAATGCCATCGAGGCACTCAATCTGGGCGCCAAGAAGGCGGGTTGCTATCACAACACGGGGGAAGGCGGCGCCAGTCCCTATCACCTCAAGCATGGCGGCGATCTGGTATGGCAGATAGGCTCCGGCCTGTTTGGCTGCCGCGACGATGAGGGTAACTTTAACCCCGACAGCTTCGAGAAGATGGCCAAACGCCCGCAGATCAAGATGATAGAGATAAAACTCAGCCAGGGAGCTAAGCCGGGGCACGGCGGCGTGCTGCCCAAGGCCAAGATCACCCCAGAGATCGCCCTCATCCGCCATATCCCTATGGATAAAGATTGTGTCTCTCCCGCGGTCAACCCTGAGTGCACCACGCCTATCGCCCTGCTCAACTTCGTCAAACGCTTGCGGGAGTTGAGTGGTGGCAAACCGGTGGGCTTTAAGCTCTGTATAGGTAATCCGGCGGAGTTTCTTGCCATCTGCAAGGCGATGCTCAAGACAGGCATCACACCCGACTTTATCACCATAGATGGCGCCGAAGGCGGCACGGGGGCGGCGCCGGTCGAGTTCAGTAACCGTCTGGGGATGATGTGTCTCGAAGGGGTTTACTTTGCCAACAACGCCCTGGTTGGCGTGGGCCTGAGGCACAAGATCACCCTGATCGCCTCGGGCAAGACGGCCTCCAGCTTCGACCTGCTGACCAAAATCGCCATGGGCGCCGACTTAGTCAACGCCGCCCGCACCATGATGCTGTCACTAGGCTGCATTCAGTCCAGAAGCTGTAACACCAACATGTGTCCCACAGGCATCGCCACCCAAGACCCCGCCCGCTCCAAGGCGCTGGATGTACAGGTGAAGAGCGAACGGGTGAAGAACTTCCATCACAACACCCTAAAAGCCTTCTATGAACTGGTGGGCAGCATGGGACTGGATAACCCCAACAAGTTAAAGCCGCGAATGATCAAGCGCCGCTCCCCCTATGGCCTGCTGATCTCCACCGGCAGCCTGGTGGCCCCTCTCACCCACAACGCCATCATAGAAGAGAAGCTGCAAGGCACCGCCTGGGCATCCTGGTGGCAGCAATGCACCGCCGAAGACTTCTACTGCGAAGATACCTATATCCTGACCCCCGCCGAGTTTGGTCTCTCCCGTCATAGGGAAAATGGCCACAGGAAAAATGCTTAAGCTGTAGAAGCTAACAAATTTGATAGGTAATAAAAAAGGCGCCCAAGGCGCCTTTTTTGTTTCATGCTACAGACTTAGGTGGATATTACCAGCCAGTCTTAGCACGCAGTGCACTGCCGATGTCGGCAAGTGAACGTACGGTAGTCACGCCTGCCGCTTCTAGTGCAGCAAACTTGTCTTCAGCCGTACCTTTACCGCCAGCGATGATCGCGCCAGCGTGGCCCATACGCTTACCAGCAGGTGCAGTAACACCGGCAATGTAAGAGACAACAGGCTTAGTCACGTTAGCCTTGATGTAAGCAGCAGCTTCTTCTTCAGCAGTACCACCGATCTCGCCGATCATAACGATAGCTTCGGTCTGTGGATCGTTTTGGAACATTTCCAATACGTCGATGAAGTTAGTACCTGGGATTGGGTCACCACCGATACCAACACAAGTTGATTGGCCGAAACCTTCGTCAGTCGTTTGCTTAACCGCTTCATAGGTCAGGGTACCAGAGCGAGACACGATGCCCACTTTACCTGGCTTGTGGATGTGACCTGGCATGATACCGATCTTACATTCGCCCGGAGTGATAACACCTGGGCAGTTTGGACCGATCATGCGAACGCCAGTCTCTTCCAGCTTAACCTTAACTTCCAGCATATCCAGAGTAGGAATACCTTCAGTAATACAAACGATTAGCTCGATGCCGCCGTCGATAGCTTCCAGGATAGCGTCTTTACAGAAAGGCGCTGGTACATAGATAACGGTAGCAGTCGCACCGGTTTCAGCCACAGCATCTTTTACTGTGTTGAATACTGGCAGACCCAAGTGAACCTGACCGCCCTTGCCTGGCGAAACACCGCCAACCATTTGCGTACCGTAAGCGATCGCTTGCTCAGAGTGGAAAGTACCTTGACCGCCAGTGAAACCCTGACAGATAACCTTGGTATCTTTGTTAATTAATACAGACATTATTTGCCCTCCGCAGCAGCAACAACTTTAACAGCAGCGTCGGTTAGCGACTCGGCTGCAATAATGTCAAGACCAGAGTTAGCCAATACTTCGCGACCTAGATCTGCGTTAGTACCTTCTAGACGAACAACCACTGGCACTTCAACACCCACTTCTTTAACGGCACCAATGATACCTTCTGCGATCATGTCACAACGTACGATACCACCGAAGATGTTAACCAGAACCGCTTTCACGTTAGCGTCAGACAAGATGATCTTGAATGCTTCAGCAACACGCTCTTTAGTCGCGCCGCCACCAACGTCCAGGAAGTTAGCTGGCTTGCCACCGTGCAGGTTAACGATGTCCATAGTACCCATTGCTAGGCCGGCACCGTTTACCATGCAGCCTACGTTACCGTCTAGGGCAACATAGTTCAGCTCGAATTTCGCCGCGTGAGCTTCACGAGCGTCATCCTGTGATGGATCGTGCATGTCACGGATCTTTGGTTGACGGAACAGTGCGTTGCCATCGATACCAATCTTACCGTCTAGACAGTGGATGTTGCCTTCGGTGGTGATAACCAGAGGGTTGATCTCAAGCAGTGCGAAGTCGTGATCGGTGAACATAGTCGCCAGACCCATGAAGACTTTAGTGAACTGCTTCATCTGAGTTGGGTTCAGACCCAACTTGAAGCCAAGATCGCGTGCCTGGTAAGGCTGAGGACCTGTCAAAGGATCGATAATCGCCTTGTGGATCAGCTCAGGTGTCTCTTCGGCAACTGTTTCAATCTCAACGCCACCTTCGGTAGACGCCATGAAGACAACGCGACGGGTCGCACGGTCAACAACGGCACCTAGGTACAGCTCGTTTGCGATATCAGTGCAGCTTTCGACTAGGATCTTAGCAACTGGCTGACCTTTTTCGTCAGTCTGATAAGTTACTAGGTTCTTACCTAACCAATGCTCAGCAAATGCTCTGATCTCTTCTTTATCGCCGGTAACTTTAACGCCACCTGCTTTACCACGGCCGCCTGCGTGTACTTGACACTTAACAACCCACATATCTCCGCCAATATGGCCAGCCGCTTCTACCGCCTCTTGAGGGGTATCACAAGCATAACCTTCTGACACTGGTAAACCATATTCGGCAAATAGGGCTTTTGCCTGATACTCATGCAAATTCATGATGATCTATCCGTATACTTCTAATCTAATCCAACCGGCTCAATAGAGCCGGTAGCGAGGGGTGATGCCTACCGTTGCCGACAGGCATCGAAACAACATCGTCTTACAGGTCTAATAGTAGACGAGTTGGGTCTTCCAGGAAGTCCTTAATGGCAACCAGGAAGCCAACAGACTCACGACCATCGATGATACGGTGGTCATAAGAGAGTGCTAGGTACATCATAGGTAGAATTTCTACCTGACCATTAACCGCCATTGGACGATCTTTGATGGCATGCATGCCCAAGATAGCGCTTTGTGGCAGGTTAAGGATTGGGGTAGACATTAGCGAGCCAAATACGCCGCCGTTAGTCACGGTGAAGTTACCGCCGGTCATGTCGTCAACAGTCAGCTTACCGTCGCGGCCCTTAATAGCCAGGTCACGAACGTTACGCTCGATGTCGGCCAGGCTCATGGTGTCTGTGTCACGCAGTACTGGTGTTACCAGGCCACGAGGCGTAGAAACCGCGATGCTCACGTCGAAGTAGTTGTGGTAAACGATATCATCACCGTCGATAGAGGCGTTCACTTCTGGGAAACGCTTCAGGGCTTCGGTCACGGCTTTCACGTAGAAAGACATGAAACCAAGACGGATGCCGTGCTTCTTCTCGAACAGCTCTTGATACTGCTTACGAATGTTCATGATAGGCTTCATGTTCACTTCGTTGAAAGTGGTCAGCATAGCGGTTGAGTTCTTTGCTTCCAGCAGACGGTTAGCGATAGTCTTACGTAGACGCGTCATAGGTACGCGCTTCTGGCTACGCTCACCTAGCGGCGCAACAACGGCTGGCGCCGCTGCTTTAGCAGCAGGCGCTGACTTGATGAAGGCTTCCACATCTTCTTTAGTGATACGACCGCCAACGCCAGTGCCCTTGATCTTAGCGGCATCCAGGTTGTGCTCGGCAATCAGACGACGTACAGATGGGCTCAGGGCATCGTTAGACTCTTCGCTAGTAGCTTCCGCTTGCGGTGCTGCCGCTTCGGCTTGCTCTTTAGAGACTTCCTGACCGGCAACCGCACCAGCAACAAACTTAGCGATGACGGCTTCGGCCAACACTGTGTCGCCCTCTTCCGCCAGGAACTCAACGATTGAACCATCTTCCGGCGCAACCACTTCTAGAACCACCTTGTCGGTTTCGATATCGACCAGGTTTTGATCACGAGACACTTGCTCGCCAGCTTTAACATGCCATGTGGCGATGGTTGCATCAGCAACTGATTCTGGCAGTACGGGTACCTTAATTTCGATACTCATGGAAAGCTATCCTTTTTATAAATTGTCTATTACTACAGTTTTAATGCGCTATTGATTAAAGATTCTTGCTGCTGGGTGTGCAGGGCCGGATAACCACATGCTGGCGCGGCCGAGGCTTCACGACCCGCATAGGTTAATTGAGCTCCGGCAGGAATGGCGGCCCAGAAGTGGTGCTGGCTGCAATACCAAGCGCCCTGGTTCTGAGGTTCTTCCTGACACCAAACGAAATCTTTAACGTGCTGATACTGGGCGAGGATCTGTGCCATATCTTCGTGTGGGAACGGGTACAGTTGTTCTACACGGATCAGAGCAACGTTGTCCAGGTTCTCTTTACGACGCTTCTCGAGCAGTTCGAAGTAAACCTTACCGCTACAGAAGACCACGCGATCGACCTTGCTGCTATCGAGCTCGTCAATCTCGGCTATCACATTCTGGAAGGTGCCTTCGGCCAGCTCTTCCAGGCTAGACACCGCCAGCGGATGACGCAGCAGTGACTTAGGTGACATCACCACCAGAGGACGACGCATAGGACGCACTACCTGACGGCGTAGCATGTGGTAAACCTGTGCCGGTGTCGATGGGACACACACCTGCATGTTGTGGTTAGCACACAGCTGCAGGAAACGCTCCAGACGTGCACTCGAGTGCTCTGGGCCCTGACCTTCGTAGCCATGTGGCAACAGCATGGTCAAACCACACAGACGGCCCCACTTCTGCTCGCCAGAAGAGAGGAACTGATCGATCACTACCTGGGCACAGTTAGCGAAGTCACCGAACTGGGCTTCCCAAATGGTCAGGCCGCCCGGCTCAGCCGTGGCATAACCATATTCGAACGCCAATACTGAGGCTTCAGACAATACCGAGTCAGAGATATCGATAGGGCCTTGCATGTCAGACAGGTGACGCAGCGGCAGATAAGCTGTCGCATCATTTTGGTTGTGCAGCACGGCGTGACGGTGGAAGAAGGTACCACGGCCAGAGTCTTGACCTGTGATACGCACGCGCTTGTTGTCATCCAAAATCGAGGCGTAGGCTAGTGTCTCGGCAAAGCCCCAGTCCAGCAGCTTGTCACCGGCGGCCATGGCCACACGGTCTTTGTAGATCTTAGCAACACGCGACTGTAGCTTGTGGCTCTCTGGCACGTAGCTGATCTTATCAGCCAACGCCTTAACGCGATCTAGCGGCAACTCGGCAGGATAAGCCTCGTCCCACTCGCGGTTAAGATAAGGTGTCCAGTCAACCGTGTGCAGCGTCATTGGACGCCACTCTTTAACTACGCAATCGCCTTTATCTAGCGCGTCGCGGTAGTCGTTGATCATCGCGGTCACATCATCTGCACCTAGGGTCTGCTCTTCGATCAGACGGTCGGCATAGATCTTACGTGGCGTTGGATGTTTCTTGATCTTGGCATACATCAGCGGCTGAGTTGCACTCGGCTCGTCGGCCTCATTGTGGCCGTGACGACGGTAACAGACCAGATCGATCACTACGTCACGCTTAAACTCGTTACGATAATCAACCGCCAGCTGAGCAACGAAGGCAACCGATTCTGGGTCGTCTGCGTTCACGTGGAAGATAGGCGCCTGTACCATCTTGGCGATATCGGTACAGTACTCGGTTGAACGGGTATCTTCAGTCAGGTTGGTAGTAAAGCCCACCTGGTTGTTGACCACAATACGGATACTGCCGCCCACCTTGAAGGCTCGGGTCTGAGACATGTTGAATGTCTCTTGTACTATGCCCTGACCTGCGATGGCGCTGTCACCATGAACAGTAATAGGCATCACCTGAAGACCCGTCTTACAACCGCGGCGGTCCAGACGTGCTCTTACCGAGCCCATGACCACAGGGTTAACGATCTCAAGGTGCGACGGGTTAAACGCCAGTGCCAGGTGCACGTTGCCGCCCGGTGTTTCGAAATCTGATGAGAAACCTTGGTGATACTTAACGTCACCCGAACCGTTGAGCTCATCGCTGTGCTTACCGGCGAACTCGTCGAAGAGTTCTGATGGCTTCTTACCTAAGATGTTAACCAGCAGGTTTAGACGACCACGGTGAGCCATGCCCACGACGATCTCTTTAGTACCCGCTTCACCGCCACGGTAGATGATTTCACGCATCATAGGGACGAGCGCGTCACCACCTTCCAGTGAGAAACGTTTTGCGCCGGGGAACTTGGCGCCGAGATATTTCTCCATACCTTCGGCGGCGTTCAGGCCCTCGAGGATACGTGTCTTGGTGTTTTTATCGTAATTCGCTCTACCTAATGACGGCTCCAAGCGTTGTTGGATCCAACGCTTCTCATCGGTATCTGTGATGTGCATGTATTCCGCGCCGATAGCAGCACAATAGGTTGCTTTCAGTGCTTTAACCAGATCACCCAGCTTCATGGTGTCGCCACCGTGAGCAAATGAACCAGTGTTGAATTCACGCTCCATATCTTCGCCGGTTAAGCCGTGGAAGGCCGGGTCCAATTCAGAGACGGTATCGCGCTTCCATAGCCCGAGGGGATCCAGATTCGCATTCTGGTGGCCGCGGAAACGGTAGGCGTTGATCAACTGAAGAACTTTAACCTGTTTGGCATCGACTTCTGGATCTGTCACACGAGCAGCGCTCTTGTGACGACCGTCTAGCGCCAAACTACGGAAATATTCACGTACTTTAGAGTGGGCAGCTTCGGGCACATCTGCTGTTGCACCGTTGGCATATGGGAGGTTATCAAACACCGCTCGCCAGTCTTCTGATACTGACTGAGGGTCCTCTTGATAGGCTTCATACATCTCTTCTACATAGGTCGAATTAGCCCCGTTTAAATGAGACGATTCGAGCCAGGCTTTCATGATGCCTTGGTGCATTTCTATTCCTTTCAAACTTTATACACGTGTTTTTAGCCAAAGTATTGAAAATGCAATCCAGTCAAATGTACTGCAATTGCAAAATATCTGCCGCCCCTAGAGTCCAGATTTCACGGCATGTGTAGTTCCATTACATAAAAGAGCCACTTCTCACATAGAAGAAGTGACTCTCATAAGAGCTATATAATTATTAAAATCAGCTCAGTGTGTTGCATTTAGACAGCTCGCTTAAGCAGCATAGACTTGATGTGTCCAATTGCTTTAGTCGGGTTGAGTCCTTTAGGACAAACGTCAACACAGTTCATGATGCCATGGCAACGGAATACGCTGTAAGCATCGTCGAGCTCAGACAGACGCTCTTCGGTGGCGGTATCGCGGCTATCGATAAGGAAACGATAGGCATGCAACAGGCCGCTTGGACCGATGAACTTGTCTGGGTTCCACCAGAATGATGGACAAGCCGTTGAACAACACGCACACATGATACACTCATACAGACCGTCCAGGTGCGCACGCTCTTCTGGCGATTGCAGATGTTCACGGGCCGGTGTCTTGTCGTCGTTGATCAGGTAAGGCTTGATCTTCTCGTACTGCTTGTAGAACTGAGTCAGGTCAACAATCAGGTCACGAACCACAGGCATACCCGGTAGTGGACGTATCTCCAGCTTCTTACCCTTGAAGGTAGAAATTGGTGTGATACAGGCCAGACCGTTCTTACCGTTCATGTTTACCCCATCACTACCACAAACACCTTCACGGCATGAGCGACGGAACGCCAGCGTTGGGTCTTGTACCTTCAGCTGCATCAGGACATCCAGCACCATCATATCGGTACCGTCAGCCACTTCTAGCGTGTAATCCTTCATGTAAGGCTTAGTGTCTACTTCAGGATTATAGCGATAAATAGCAATCTTCAAATTCATCTTATCTTCCTTAGTAGGTACGCTTAATCGGCGGGAAGGCTTCACGAAGCTTAGGCTCCATGTTTACCGCACGCTTGGTCATCTGTTCGGTCTGAGGATCGAACAAGCTGTGACACAACCAGTTCTCATCATCACGCTCGAGGAAGTCTTCACGTGAATGCGCACCACGACTCTCTTGACGGAAGTTCGCCGCATAAGCAGTCGCAATTGCTGTCGCCATCAGGTTATCTAGCTCTAGACACTCGATACGCTGAGTGTTGAACTCTCTTGAGTTGTCAGACAGCTTGGCATTAGCCAGACGCTCACGAATCGCCTTAAGCTCTTCAAGACCTTCTGCCATTGCCTCGCCGGTACGGAATACCGAGAAGTTAAGCTGCATACAAAGCTGAAGATCTTTACGGATCTGCGCAGGATCTTCACCGTCTTTGTTGCTTTCCCAACGATTTAGACGCTCAAGCGACTTAGCAATCTCATCGGCGCTCGCTTCTTTAGGATCGGCAGTCTCATCCAGCGCCTTACCCAGGTGCTGACCCGCTGCGCGGCCAAAGACCACGAGGTCGAGTAGTGAGTTACCACCCAGGCGGTTCGCACCGTGTACCGATACACAGGCAATCTCACCCACGGCAAACAGACCAACGACATCGCTTTCGCTGCCATCTTCATTCTTACGGATCACCTGACCGCTCACCTTAGCAGGCAGACCACCCATCATGTAGTGACAGGTTGGCAGTACAGGGATTGGGCCATCGGCTGGATCGATATGCGCGAAGGTACGAGACAGTTCACAAACGCCTGGTAGGCGTGCTTCAAGCGTCTCTTTACCTAAGTGATCGAGTTTCAGTAGACAGTGAGGACCTAGTGGACCGTCGAGGCCACGACCTTCACGGATCTCAGTCATCATAGAACGTGCTACCACGTCACGAGAGGCCAGGTCTTTCGCGTTTGGCGCATAACGCTCCATGAAGCGCTCGCCGTCTTTGTTCAGCAGGTATCCGCCTTCACCACGACAACCTTCGGTTACCAGTACACCCGCGCCGGCGATACCGGTTGGGTGGAACTGCCACATCTCCATGTCTTGCATCTGCACGCCAGCGCGCATTGCCATGCCGACACCGTCACCGGTGTTGATGTGAGCGTTAGTAGTAGAGGCGTAGATACGACCCGCACCACCGGTAGCCAGAATGGTGGCCTTAGACTTGAAGTAAACGATTTCGCCGGTTTCGATTTCGATTGCAGTACAACCTACGATGGCACCGTCTTCGTTCTTCACCAGATCCAGTGCATACCACTCAGAGAAGACTTCAGTCTTATGCTTAACGTTCTGTTGGTATAGACAGTGCAACAGGGCGTGACCGGTACGGTCTGCCGCCGCAGCGGTACGTGCCGCCTGCTCGCCACCGAAGTTCTTCGATTGGCCGCCGAAAGGACGCTGATAGATCTTACCGTTATCGAAACGAGAGAATGGCAAACCCATGTGCTCAAGTTCGATAATGGCTTCTGGACCGGTTTGACACATAAATTCGATCGCGTCTTGATCACCGATGAAGTCGGAACCCTTAACGGTATCGTACATGTGCTGTTCCCAATGGTCTTCATGGGCGTTACCTAGGGCAACGGTAATACCACCCTGGGCAGAAACGGTATGAGAACGCGTTGGGAATACTTTAGATAACAGCGCGCAGCTCTTACCTTCTTTAGAAATCTGTAGTGCAGCTCGCATACCCGCGCCACCGGCGCCAATTACGACTGCATCAAACTCACGTACTGGAATACTCACTTAAACACCCCACACAATAACAATGCCAGCAGCCAGGTAAGAAAGCGCTGCTACGACGAAGACGAATTGGAGTACGCCACGGACGGCTACCGGCTTAACATAGTCGGTGAGCACCTGCCAGATACCGATCCAGGCGTGAACCAGGATGGCGACCAGGGCAAGAAGCGTAAACACTTTCATCGGCAAAGCACTGAACAAACCGTGCCATACGTCATAAGTGAGAGGCGCACTAGCGGCGATGAATCCTACTAAGAAAATGGTGTAACAAGTAAGGATCACGGCACTAGCACGAAGAAGAATAAAATCATGAACGCCACTGCGTCCAAGACTCGCTGCATTTGTTACCATACCCAAATCCCCGCAATGATTGACCATGCCGCTGCAATAACGAAGGCGGCTTTCGCTGAAGCGTTACCCGATTCCAACTCTTCCCAACGACCGGTATCCATGATCAGGTGGCGTAGGCCAACAATCAGGTGATAACCAAGCGCGGTCAGAATTCCCCAGACAACAAACTTAACGATAAAGGTATCAAATAGAGATTGAATGCCTGCGAAACTCTCAGCAGATGCGAGTGACTCACTCAACAACCAGATAAGAATGCCGACGGCAAACAGCATGATGACACCGGAGACACGGTGTAGGATTGACGCAATCGCTGTTGCAGGAAAGCGAATGGTCTGCAGATCTAGATGGACAGGTCTTTGCTTTTTCACGTTCTGCTCACTCTGCTCCATTGAGCATTATTTTTGTTATTGAACCTCTTTCGAACGAAATTTGACCAGCAAGCAAACTTACCACCTCCTCTCGCCTCAAAAGGAAAGTTGAAACAAACAGTTAACTAATTCAAAAATCACTAAATAAGTATGTAAATAATGGTCTACGAATTGGTTTGTTTGTAGCTCTTTCGAGCCGAAGCAAGTATACGCCCCACAAATGTCAAATACAAACATCACATTATGCAAATTTTGTTTTTTTGGTAAAAAAATCTGCCAAGTTGCTGTATTGACGGGCACTTACGTCAAATTAAGACCATGGTCTAACGAATTTAAACACTTATTTAAATTGAAATGTGATCTAGATTCACTGTAAAGTATTGGCGTTTGACAAAGCCGCACTCACATAAGAATGAAGTAAGGAGAACGGGGTATGGCTGATAATATAGCCAAATTGGAACTACCAGGGAACGATTCGATTGACCTGCCTATTAAGAAAGGAACGGCGGGATTTGATGTTATCGACATCAGCAAACTCGGTAGCAAAGGTCATTTTACATTTGACCCAGGATTCCTAGCGACAGCATCCTGCGAATCAGCTATCACTTACATTGATGGCGCCCAAGGTATACTTTTACACCGTGGTTACGCGATCGACGAACTTGCCGTCGACTCAGACTATTTAGATCTTTGTTATCTACTGCTTTACGGTGAGTTACCTAACAAGGCTCAATACGACAAATTCGTTTACACGGTTAAGACCCACACTATGGTTAACGAGCAACTGGCTTCGTTCTTCCGTGGTTTCCGCCGTGACGCACACCCGATGGCCATGCTATGTGGCGTAACCGGTGCATTGTCTGCATTCTACCAAGACTCTCTCGATGTCAACGACGAACACCACCGCGAAATTGCGGCGTTCCGTTTAGTCTCTAAGATGCCGACTATCGCCGCTATGTGTTACAAGTATTCAATTGGTCAGCCATTTGTTTACCCACGTAACGACCTAAGCTATGCGGGCAACTTCCTAAGCATGATGTTTGCCGTTCCTTGTGAAGAGTACAAGGTTAACCCAATCATCGAACGCGCTATGGACCGTATCTTTATCCTGCACGCAGACCATGAGCAAAACGCCTCTACCTCTACCGTGCGTCTAGCCGGTTCATCGGGTGCTAACCCATTTGCGTGTATTGCAGCGGGTATCGCCTCACTATGGGGCCCTGCACATGGCGGCGCGAACGAAGCGTGTCTGAACATGCTAGAAGAGATCGGCACAGTCGATCGCATTCCTGAGTTCATCGCTCGTGCGAAGGACAAAGAAGATCCATTCCGTCTGATGGGCTTCGGTCACCGCGTTTACAAGAACTTCGACCCTCGCGCCAAGGTTATGCGCGAAACCTGTCACGAAGTCCTTGCTGAGCTTAAGGTCGATGATCCGCTGCTCGACGTGGCGATGGAACTTGAGCGTATCGCATTGGAAGATGAGTACTTCGTATCGAAGAAACTCTATCCAAACGTCGATTTCTACTCAGGCATCATCATGAAGGCTATCGGCATTCCAACAAGCATGTTCACCGTACTGTTCGCCCTGGCGCGTACCGTGGGTTGGATTGCACACTGGAAAGAGATGTTGGACCAGCCTGGTCACAAGATCAGCCGTCCACGCCAGCTCTACACAGGCTCACCAGAACGCGACTTCGTCAAACTGGACAAGCGTTAATCGCAGCCTAGTCTTAAAAAGCACCCTATGGGGTGCTTTTTTTATGCCTCTCTTCTAATAGCTTTGCTTTAATCACTCTTTTTTATCTCTCTTCTTTAATCGCTCTTCTTTAATCGCTCTTTTCTAATAGCTCTTCTTTAATAGCTCTTATGGTCGCACTCTTTTAACGCCTCAGTCTTAGGCAAGGCTTTATGCCTGAGCTTTTATATGAGCCTTTTACATGCGCCTTTTATATGCACCTTTTACATGAGTAGTTATAGACGAACTTTTATATCTGGATGTTTATATCTGAGGCTTCACCGCAATGGGTTTAAGATTTAAAGCGATTGACTCCCTTTACCTTGTACACTTTTCCTCTTTAAGCCCTTTTCTTTCTGCCCTTTTCTTTCTGCCCTTTTCTTTCTGCCCTTTCCTTTTTGCCCTTCCCGCTCAGTCCTTTTTCTCTTAGCCCTTCACATCTGAGCCCTTTGCCATTAAGTAATCAACCTGACATCTAGCCAGCTTAAGCTCCCCCATGCAGCAGAGATACATTTTGTATCAAATCCAATTTGCACTGACCTTGGCAATGGGTCTTAACTGTTAATTAGTCAAAAGCATCACATGTTAAACATTTTCGCTACAAACCAGTTAACAAACTCACCGTGCCCCAACTGATTTTAGCGTAAGCAACTGATAAATAATCGTTTAACATTTTGGCACACCTTGTGCTTACTAAGGCTAATTGGATAAATAACATAGGTATCTTCACATGGAATCTTTTTCAAAGTTTAAGTTGGCACTTCCCCTACTATTTGTTGCCGTACTCAGTGCATGTGGTAATGAGGAAACAAAGAAAGAAGAAGAAAAGTACGCCGTTCCCGTTGAAACGACGACTGTCATACAAGGTGATGTCTCCTCTTTTTATAGCACTACCGCAACCCTGGAAGCCCCTCAGGAAGCCGACGTTGTTAGCCGCATCGCTGGTCTTATCGAATCCATTAAAGTCGAAGAAGGGGATCGCGTCTCCAAGGGGCAATTGCTAGCAGTAATCGATGCTAAGCGCCAGCGCTACGATCTGGCCCGCTCACAGGCCGAAGTGGAAATCATCGAGCAGGAGCTCAACCGTTTGAAGAAGATGAGCAATAAAGAGTTCATCAGCGCCGATTCCATGGCCAAACTCGAATACAACCTACAGGCCGCCATCGCCAAGCGCGATTTAGCCGCCCTACAGGTACAAGAAAGCATGGTTCGCTCCCCTATCGATGGCGTGGTGGCCAAGCGTTATGTGAAAGCTGGTAACATGGCCAAAGAGTTTGAGCAGCTTTTCTATGTGGTTAATCAAGACGAGCTGTACGGCATAGTGCACTTGCCAGAGGCTCAGCTACAGAGCCTGCGTCTAGGCCAGGAGGCCGAGCTGTACGCCAACAAGCACACCAAGGATACCATTCATGCCAAGGTGCTGCGTATAAGCCCCATCGTCGATCCCCAAAGCGGTACCTTTAAGGTCACCCTTTCGGTGCCTAACCAAAATGCCCAGCTTAAGGCGGGGATGTTTACCCGAGTTGAGCTGAGATACGACACCCACAGCAATGTAATAACCGTTCCCTATAACGCCGTGGTCAATCAGGACAATCAATACGCCCTGTATGTCGTTCAAGGTGACAATGCCCTGCGCCGCGAAGTTGCCCTGGGTTATCGCGAGGCCGATACCGTAGAGGTGGTCTCAGGGCTAGAACCCGGTGAGCAAATAGTGATCCGCGGACAACAAAACCTGAAAGATCAATCCTTAGTTGAAGTGATCAGCCAACTAGACGTTGCTCGCGCACAACAATAACGGGAACTTAGCTTATGTCGATAATAAATACTTCCGTTAAACGGCCGGTATCCGTGTGGATGTTTATGCTGGCGGTGATCCTCTTTGGCATGGTGGGTTTCTCTCGCCTGGCGGTGAAACTCCTGCCGGATCTCAGCTACCCGACCATCACCATACGCACCCAATATGAAGGCGCCGCGCCGGTCGAGGTGGAGCAGCTTGTCTCTAAGCCTATCGAAGAGGCCGCCGGTATCGTTAAGGGGCTGCGTAAGATAAGCTCCATCTCCCGCTCTGGCATGTCAGATGTGGTGCTCGAATTCGAATGGGGCACAGATATGGATATGGCGAGCCTGGAGGTGAGGGAAAAGCTAGACACCATAGAGCTGCCCCTGGATGTGAAGAAACCGCTGTTGCTGCGCTTTAACCCCAATCTAGATCCTATCGTGCGTCTGGCCCTCTCACTGCCCGACGCCGATGCGCAATCGCTTAAGCAGATGCGCACCTTTGCCGAGGAGGAGCTCAAGCGTCAGCTGGAATCCCTCAGCGGCGTCGCGGCCGTCAGACTCTCCGGCGGCCTCGAGCAAGAGGTGCATATTCAGCTCAATCAGGAGAAGCTGACTCAGTTAAATCTGAACGCCGATAAGATCCGCGAGCGTATCGCCGCCGAAAACATCAACCTCTCTGCCGGTAAGGTGGTACAGGGCGAGAAAGAATATCTGGTGCGAACCCTCAATCAGTTCAACTCCTTGGATGAGCTGGGTCAGATCATCGTCTATCGCGACAACCAGACCCTGGTGCGTCTGTTCGAGGTGGCCGACATCATCGACAGCCATAAGGAACGCAACGACATCACCCGCATCGGCTCGGCCGAGTCTATCGAGCTGGCCATTTATAAGGAAGGCGATGCCAACACGGTTGCCGTGGCCCGTAAAGTCACCGCTAAACTTAACGACCTCAAGAAGCTAAACGAGAAGGCTGAGCTTAAGGTTATCTACGATCAATCCGAGTTTATCGAGAGCGCAGTCAGCGAGGTCACCTCGGCGGCGCTGATCGGTAGCTTACTCTCCATGCTGGTGATCTACCTGTTCCTCAGGGACATAGTGCCTACCCTGATCATCTCCATCTCGATTCCGTTTTCGGTGATCGCCACCTTTAACATGATGTATTTTGCCGACATCAGCCTCAACATCATGTCGCTTGGCGGTATCGCCCTGGCGGTGGGGCTCCTGGTGGACAATGCCATCGTGGTATTGGAAAACATCGACCGCTGTCGCAAGCTGGGGATGAATAAGCTCGACGCCGCCGTGACTGGCACCAAAGAGGTGGCCGGCGCTATCTTCGCCTCTACCATGACCACCCTGGCGGTATTCGTGCCGCTGGTGTTTGTCGATGGCGTCGCCGGTGCCCTGTTCTCGGATCAGGCGCTGACAGTCACCTTCGCCCTGTTGGCCTCGCTGTTGGTCGCGCTGACCACCATCCCTATGCTGGCATCGCGCGAAGGCTTCAAGGCCCTGCCGCACCTGGTGCAGAAACGTGAGAAGCCTGTGCTCGACACTAAACTGGCCAAGGTGAAGCATTACGGTGCCACCGTCTGCTCCTTCCCCTTCGTGCTACTGTTTAGCTATCTGCCGTCACTGCTACTGACCCTAGCCTTGATGCTGAGCCGTGCGTTTTCATGGCTTGCGGGCCTTATCATGCGCCCCATCAGTCTGGCATTTAACTGGTTCTATCACCTGCTCGAAGGTGTCTATCACAAGCTGCTGCGTCAGGCGCTTAAGTTTACCTGGGTGACACTGGCTATCGCCCTTACCCTCACCTTAGGCACCATGAGCCTTATACCAAGACTCGGCATGGAGCTGATCCCGCCGATGAATCAGGGCGAGTTCTATGTAGAAGTCCTGCTGCCGCCGGGCACAGAAGTCAGTGAGACAGACAGAGTGTTACAAAAGCTGGCCTTGTCTATCAAAGACAGGGAAGATGTAAAACATGCCTACAGCCAAGCCGGTAGCGGCGGTCTGATGACCTCAGACACCTCGCGCGGCGGCGAAAACTGGGGCCGTCTGCAGGTGGTGCTGGCCGATCATCAGGCCTTCGATGCAGTCACCCATGTGCTGCGCACCACAGCCATGCGTATCCCTGAGCTAGAGGCCAAGATCCAACATCCAGAGCTGTTTAGCTTCAAGACCCCGCTTGAGATAGAAGTGATAGGCTATGACTTAACTCAGCTCAAGCAGACCGCCGATAACCTCATCAGCGCGCTGTCTGACTCAGATCGCTTTGCCGACCTCAACACCAGTCTGCGTGATGGTCAGCCAGAGCTGAGCATCCGCTTCGATCATGCTCGTCTCGCCGCTTTGGGTATGGACGCGCCAACCGTCGCTAACCGCATCGCCCAGCGCATCGGTGGCACTGTGGCCAGCCAATACACGGTACGCGACAGAAAGATCGACATCCTGGTGCGCAGCGAACTCGAGGAGCGCGACCAGATAAGCGATATCGATTCGATGATCATCAACCCCAACAGCAATCAGCCTATTCCACTGAGCGCCGTTGCCGATGTCTCCTTGAATCTGGGCCCCTCTGCCATCAACCGTATCAGCCAGCAACGCGTGGCTATCGTGTCAGCTAACCTCGCCTATGGCGATCTTAACGACGCCGTGCTGGAGGCGAGAAGCATCATAGACCAGCAGAATCTGCCTAGCTCGATTCAGGTGCGCTTCGGCGGCCAGAATGAAGAGATGGAGCACTCGTTCCAGTCGCTGCAGATCGCCCTGATCTTGGCCGTCTTCCTGGTGTACCTGGTTATGGCGAGTCAGTTCGAGTCCCTGGTGCATCCGCTGCTTATTCTTATCGCCGTACCTATGGCGGTAGGCGGCAGCATCTTTGGCCTGTTCATTACTCAGACCCACCTGAGTGTGGTAGTCTTCATCGGGCTTATCATGCTGGCGGGTATCGTCGTTAACAACGCCATCGTCCTAGTCGATCGCATCAATCAGCTGCGTCAGCAAGGCATCGAAAAACTCAGCGCCATCGAAGAGGCCGCCAAGTCACGTCTGCGTCCCATCGTCATGACCACTATGACGACGGCTCTGGGTCTGGCGCCAATGGCACTGGGCTTAGGCGATGGCAGCGAGGTACGTGCGCCCATGGCGATCACCGTTATCTTCGGTCTGTCACTGGCCACCCTACTGACACTCGTGGTGATCCCGGCGCTATATGCCCTGTTCGATCGCAAGGCCTTTGACGCGCCGGCCAAAGTGGCTCAAGAGGGAGAATCAGCATGAATATCACCCGATTAGCCCTTGCCAGACCCGTGACCACCAGCATGTTCTTCGTGGCCATACTGCTCTTTGGTCTGGCCTCGAGTCGCCTGTTGCCGCTGGAGATGTTTCCCGGCATCGAGATGCCCCAGGTGTTGATTGAAGTCCCCTACAAGGGCTCTACCCCTGCGGAAGTCGAACGTGAGATCACCAACGTCCTAGAAGAGTCCCTCGCCACCATGGGGGGGATCGAGGAGTTGAGATCCCGCTCGTCGCAAAACGGCGCCGAGATCGAGCTAAGAATGAAGTGGGGCGAGAATGTCTCCACCAAGAGCCTGGAGGCCAGGGAAAAGGTGGATGCGGTGCGCCACCTGCTGCCTAAAGATGTCGAACGCGTCTTTATCCGTCAGTTCTCGACCGCCGACATGCCGGTGCTGACCATACGTATCTCAAGTGAACGAGAGCTCTCTGGCGCCTTCGATCTGCTGGATAAACAGCTGAAGAAGCCGTTAGAGCGAGTCGAAGGAGTCTCTCAGGTGACCCTGTATGGCGTCGAGCAGAAGCAGATAGAGATCAGAATCGATGCCGATAAGCTCAGTGCCACAGGAATAAGCAGTGCCATGCTGCAACAACGACTGGGGCAGGAGAACTTTATCGTCAGCGCGGGGACACTCAGAGCCAACACCCGAGTGTATCAGGTATCGCCAAAGGGAGAGTTTCGCGATCTCGACGATATCGCCGCCCTGGTATTGATCCCGGGCGTCACCTTGGGCGATGTGGCGACCATTCGCTACGCCCTGCCCGAGCGCCTCGATGGTCGTCATCTGGATCAGAAATATGCGGTCGGTCTCGACGTGTTCAAAGAATCCGGCGCCAACCTGGTGGACGTGTCTGAGCGCGTACTCAAGGTGATTGAGGCGGCTAAACAGGACCAGCAGTTCAACGGTATCAAGCTATTTATCATGGAAGATCAGGCCTACGGGGTGAAATCTTCCCTGTCTGATCTACTTGCCGCCGGCCTGATAGGCGCCCTACTTTCGTTCGCCGTGCTCTATCTCTTCCTGCGCAACCTGAAGATGACACTGGTGGTGGTCTCTTCTGTGCCCATCTCTCTGTGTATGACGCTGGCAGGCATGTATTTCTTGGGTTACAGCCTGAATATTCTCTCTATGATGGGACTATTACTGGCAGTCGGCATGCTGATCGACAACGCCGTGGTGGTCAGTGAAAGCGTGTTGCAGGAGAAGCAGCACCAGGGCACGGCAACCACCTCCCAGGCGGTGCTCACTGGGGTCAACAAGGTTGCCCTGGCGGTGCTGGCCGGCACCCTGACCACAGCCATTGTTTTCTTGCCAAACATCTTCGGCGTCAAGGTAGAGCTGACCATCTTCCTGGAGCATGTGGCCATCGCCATCTGTATCTCGCTGGCGGCCTCGCTCTTGGTCGCTAAGACTTTGATCCCATTGATGTTAACTAAGCTGCATTTCGAGATTGAGACCAATCCCAAGCAGAGCAAGCTCGAGTCTTTCTACGAGCGTAGCCTGGCGTGGATCTTACACAGACCTAAGCGTTCAGGGCTGATTGCCGTGGTGATCCTTGCTTCAACGGCGCTGCCCCTGAGCATGGTGCAGCAGGATCAAAACGACGGTGAAGGCAATAACCGCCTCTACATCAACTACCAGGTAGAGGGGCGTCACAGCCTGGATGTCACCGAAGCGATGATCAACCGCATGGAAGATTACCTCTACGCTAATAAAGAAGCCTTCTATATCGACTCTGTCTACAGCTACTTCTCGGCCGACAGAGGTCAGTCGACCCTGCTGCTACAGGAAGATGCCGACATAGATATCAAGGCACTGAAGCGCAAGATACGTGAAGGCTTCCCTAAGTTCTCCATCGCCAAGCCGCAATTTGGCTGGGGTAACGACAACAACGGCATTCGCGTCACCCTCACGGGACGCTCCACCAGCGAACTGATCACCATCAGTGAACAGGTGGTGCCTATGCTGGCCAAGATAGACGGGCTCATCGATGTGCGCTCAGAGCTTAACAGCACACAGCAAGAAGTGATCATTGAGCTGGACCGCACCATGGCCGCGAGATTGGATCTAAGCCTGAGCGAGCTTGCCCGCAGCGTATCCATGGCCCTTAGGGGTTCGCCGCTGCGCTCATTCAGACACGACCCAAGCGGTGAGCTGCGTATCGAGCTGGCTTACGACAAACAGTGGCGCGAGTCGCTCGAAAGGCTAAAAGAGCTGCCTATCGTGCGTCAGGGTAACCGCGTCTACACCTTACAGAGCCTGGCCGAGATCTCGATTCGTCCGCGATTCGATACTATCCGCCACTATGATCGTCAAACCGCGCTCTCAATCGGTGCCAACCTGGATGAAATGACCACGGAAGAGGCCCAGAAGGCCATCAAACAGGTGATGGATGCGGTGCAATTTCCTGCGGGCTATGGCTATTCGCTGCGAGGCGGTTTCCAACGTCAGGATGAAGATCAGGCCATCATGGCGACCAATATGATCTTGGCCATCGCCATGATCTATATCGTCATGGCCGCTCTGTTCGAATCGCTACTGCTGCCAACGGCTATCATCACCTCGATCCTCTTCTCCATCACAGGGGTGTTCTGGGCGCTGCTGCTGACCGGCACCAGCATGTCCATCATGGCCATGATAGGGATATTGATCTTGATGGGGATTGTGGTGAATAACGGCATAGTCTTGGTTGATCAGATCAACCAGAAAACGCCGGAGCTCGACCGTCTCTCTGCCACCATCAAGGCTGTGTGTATCACCCGTCTGCGCCCGGTACTCATGACTGTGGGCACCACGGTACTAGGCCTGATACCACTGGCCATGGGCGACACCCAGATTGGTGGCGGCGGACCGCCCTATTCACCGATGGCTATCGCCATCATCGGCGGCTTGAGCTTCTCGACGCTGACCAGCCTCTATCTGGTACCGCTCTGCTATCAAGCCCTGTATCGCATGCGCCATCAGGCCGCTATCAAGCTGGGTAACGCCGACAGGTTCACCCGCCGTATCATGCCCTGGGCTCACTAAGGCCGATAGGAAAGGCGCACAAATCAGACAAACTAAAAAAGGCTGCTTCTTGCAGCCTTTTTATTATGCAACTATATAAATTGATTCGATAAGAGAGAAAAAGGTCTTCCAATGAACAACATCTTACGCTTTGCGCTGACAAGCCTGCTCATCGGCAGTTATGGCATCAGCATCAATAGCTTGGCCGACGAAGATAAGTTTGCCAAGGTCGAAATAGCGGCCACCAAACTTTCAGAACATGTCTATATGCTGACCGGCGCCGGCGGCAACATAGGCGTATCTGCGGGAGAAGATGGTCTGCTGATCATCGACGATCAGTTTGCCCCACTGGCGGACAAGATTAGCGCGGCGCTGGCCGACATCCAGGCGGGCAAACCTAAATATATCGTCAACACCCACTACCATGGCGATCATACCGGCGGCAACGGTTTCTTTGGCCAAACCGGCACCATCTTCGCCCATGACAATGTGCTCAAACGCTTGGCCAGTAACCAAGACTTCACTAAACAGGCCTTACCCAGCATCACCTATGATCAGGGGATCAATATCCACTTCAATGGCGACACGCTCTCACTCGTGCACCTGGGCGCAGGCCATACAGATGGTGATAGCGTGATCTTCTGGCGTGATGCTCCTGTGGTGCATATGGGGGATCTCTTCTTTAAAGACAGATTTCCCTATATCGATCTTAAAGGAGGTGGCTCGGTGCTTGGCTATCGCGACAGCGTCGCCACCATCTTGGCCAGGGTCGATGACAACACCAAAATCATTCCGGGACACGGCGAACTTGCCAACAAGCAAGATCTGGTCAAGTTCAAGCAGATGTTAGACACCTCTATCGACTGGATGAACACCCAGCTCAAATCGGGCAAGTCGCTCGATGCCATCAAGCAGCAAGGCTTACCGGACGACTTACAGGGCTGGGGATGGAAATTTATCTCTCAGGAAACCTGGATAGAAACCCTCTATAACGGCCTTAAGAGTCGATAATCATCCCAAATATAGATGCGATTAACAGAGAACGAGTAGCAGCGATAAGGCTATCTAAAAATATATTGACCTATAGAAGAATAAGGCGCGGTTTAAGTACTGCGCCTTTTCCTTCCTAAGCCGTCTTCACCTACTGACCATTTTCAATCTTACTTTCACTTATCGCTAAGGCGAGTGCTCAGCAAAATCCCCCATCAAAACAGAGACAAACTCAAACCAAGCGGAAACACGTTTTTGCCAAAAAAGCACCTTAAAACAGGCACACAGAAGATCTATGACTAAACAGGCCAAAACACAGCTTAGCAATATAGGTAAAACCCAGGCACAACGGGCGATTGCAGTGCTAATGACCACACATAAAAAGAATCACAATTAGATACACTATCAACTTGCGTTAATAGCAAGCTTTCCTAAAATTTAAGCATCCTGTCTAGCAAATGCATTGGCTGTCTTGGGGCCCCGGCTAAGGATCAAGTGTGAGTAACCGTAAGAGGAACTTAACTCACAAGGAACGTAACATATTGGTATTAAACCTCACGGATGAAGCGTGTCTTACAGATGAACATACCGATACTACACAATGGCATTTCAATCATGCAGGTACTCTTAGTGCGGCATATAAAGCCTTAGAGAGCGCTCCCTGTCAGATCGCCATCGCCATCATAGATCTCCCTCACCAGCAGGTGGTACTGCGCGCCATAGAACTACTGTCCGCGCGTCAACCCCGCTTACTCTGGCTGGCTATCTCCTTAGACAGCCCTAAAAACCTGGGGAACCTTTGCTTCTGCTTTACCGACTATTTCCTGGATTTTCATCACCTTCCCATTGATTGGCAGCGCCTCGATCACACCTTAGGGCACCTCTGTGGCATGGCCCAATTAAATGAGCAATGGAGTAAGGAGAAAACCACGCATCAACCAAGGTCCTTCTTCTTTGGTGAATCAAGCGTGATGCAGACCCTGCGCGATAATCTCTATAAGATCGCTAAGTCAGATGAAACCGTACTGATAGGCGGCGAAACCGGCACGGGTAAGGGTCTGTGCGCCAACTTGATTCATTCTCTATCGTCTCGCAAAAATGGCCCCTTTATCACGGTGAATTGCGGCGCCCTGCCCCCAACCCTCATTCATTCAGAGTTGTTCGGCCATGAGAAAGGCGCCTTCACCGGCGCCGACAGGCAATACATAGGTCGAATAGAGCGAGCTAACAAGGGCACCCTGTTTTTAGATGAAATAGGCGATCTGTCACTCGAGTTACAGATCAATCTGCTGCAGTTTCTTGAAGAGCACTATATCGAACGTATCGGCGGCCAGAAGTCCACCGAGGTGGATTGTCGCATCATCTTCGCCACCCATGTCAATTTGGAAAACGCCGTCGAAGAGGGGAAATTCAGGGAAGATCTATTCTATCGAATCAATATCATACAAATAGAGCTACCCAGCTTAAGAGAACATAAGCAAGATATCCCTCTCTTGGCTCAAGATTACTTAACCAAACTCGCTCCACCCAATCGTCAATTTCAGTTTCACCAGGACGCGTTACATGCCATGACCAACTACCAGTGGCCAGGCAATGTGCGCGAACTTAAAAACCGCATTCAACGCGCCATCATCATGACCGAAAGCGACATCATTACAGAAGCCGACCTCGGCATTAAATTCGCTTGTTCGGCAAACGATGATCCCGATGTGGTCGATCTGGCGCAGCACAGAACCGAAATTGATACCGAACTTCTATTGGCCGCCATTAAGCGCAATAACCACAACATCTCGGCGGCGGCCCGTGAACTCAACATCTCACGAACGACTTTCTATCGCCTCATCAAGAAGTGCAAGATAACGCTATAGACAAGGTCAGTGGCACCAAACGAGGATCGACTTATGCCATCTACTCATTCGACAGTGATAGTCTGCCTATCTTTGCTGTTTTTTACTGCTGCCTGTCAGCAAAAAAATGACGACAAGTTAGAGAAGGAGCTCGCCTACCTGAAACAGGAGATGGGCCAATTAAAACAGCAAGTGGCCATTATGGGCAGCCAGGTGAAAGAGATACACACCATTGCCATGAAGAGTCAGGAACCGCAGCATAGAAGCCTACCAACGCAAATAAATCCGGGCGAAGATGGTAAGCTCCCGGCCTTAGGCGAGGCGACGGCGCAGGTCGCCATCATAGAGTTTTCCGATTATCAATGTCCCTACTGCAAACGATACATGGACAACACCTTCACCAAGATCAAAAGCGACTATATCGACACCGGCAAGGTGAAATATATCGCCAGAGACTTCCCCTTAGGTTTTCACCCTAAGGCTAAAGGCGCTGCCATAGCCGCCAACTGTAGCCTGCAACAGGACGCTTATTGGCCCATGCGTGACGCCCTGTTTAAAAACATGAGGCAACTAGGGGACAAACTCTACCAAGATACCGCCACCCAGCTCTCGCTAGACATGACAAAATTCGCTGCCTGCCTGGAAGATCAAGCCATCATGAGCAAGATAGAGCAGGATATCGGCTATGGCTCATCGATAGGCGTTCGTGGTACGCCAAGCTTCCTCATAGGTAAACTGGAAAACAATCGACTCATAGAGCCCAAGCTAGTGGTTGGTGCACAAAGCTATGACACTTTCAAAGCGGTGATCGACGCCTTAGAAAAACCGACCCAGACGAATTAACTGAACTTACTCGACTAACTCAACTAACTTAACTCTTAATTAACTTAACTCTTAATTAACTTAACTATCTCAAATCTGGCGCCGCAACGCCCTTTATAAAGGCATTTATCTAGTATCACTTGGCGGCGCTTTACTTTCCTCACCCAGTACCATTTTTTCAAAAGCACCATAAGCTTGGCCAATCATTAAAATCTCATCTTTAGCAAGCGTCATGTCCAGGTTTCATTTGGACAACGCACAGTGTTACACATATGTAACACCCCAGCTAATCCAATCGCCCCAAAATCAAAGTAATCCACTATTTATCAAAAGCTTATCTTTCTGGCCCAATGCTTGCTCTTATTAGGCCATCGATTTGGACGCTGCACCATGAGGCACTGTTTTATTCGCCATCAATGCAGCCACTAAAAGCGGCATACGCCGAAATAGTAGTAATAACCTAGCAACAACGAATAGGCACTTTGTCGAAATTGAGCCCAATTTCACCGACATAAAGTGATGAACTAACAAGACGTTTTATCCATATTAACTGGTTAATAAAGGTCAATATTATGAAACGATTTAAATGCAACCGGCTTGTCAGGGCGTTGGGCATCGTCCTCATAAGCGGCGCCAGCCTCTATGGCGCTACCATCACGACCGCAAACGCCTCCTTCTTCCCACAAAAGATGGATCAGGCCTGTATGGCTGAGCAAGCGGGCTTTAACCTAAACTGTACCGCTAATGACGTTCGCGTCAGTAAAGTGGACAACATTCGAGATCCAAACGATCCTAATGCCAAGGTCGAATGTAATCTGGGTGACGAAGTCACCTTCATCGCCGATGTGACCATTACCACCACGGCAAACGAACGTTACGATTACTCTGTCTACCTGCCCGAAGGTAACTGGAGTGCTCAAGATGCTAACCCTAACAATGAATGTTCAATCTTACTCGGCCGAACAGATGGTCCAGGGGTGGATCTGGAGGAAGGCCTAGATGCCTGTGCCGATATCAGTAAGGCAGCAGGTTACAACCCAACCCACGTATATGCCGATGAAGAGATCACTCTCTTCTGTCGTGACGATGATAATTCCGGCAAGGCAGAGTTTAACTACTGTATGGCCTGGCATAACAAGACTGGCGAAGACTGTAGCGAAGATGATCCTGCAGCGCCCGGTACCCCATCTAAGTGTCGTTGTGACTCATTCGACATAGATGTATTTATTAAACCTAATGCACCAACCATTACTAAAGAGCTTATAGGAACCGACACCCACACCGAACCGGGTGGCACCTATACCTTTAAACTCAGCTTCGATAACCCTAACGCCTATACTTCACTCTTTATTACCGATCTATACGATAAAGTCGACGAAGGCGCCGATGGTAGTTATGAAACCATGCTGGATCTTTGGAATGGTGTCGGTGCAGCAGGTGCAGCTGATGGTGTATACCTCACCGCCAGTAACTGTAGTCAACCTGCCAACGGGGGTGAGATAGTACCTAGCGGCTCCTACAGCTGTCAGTTCACTGTCACTATCGTCGACAGAGATCTGCCTGACGACCAGAGTCCTGAACTGTATAACGACATCATCAAGCTAGCGTTGATAGATAAGAACAACGATCCCGTTGTGGATGGTGGCAGCTGCGCAGCCATAGGCGGCGTCGATGGCGATCACTGTTCTAACGTGCTTCAGGTGAACGTGACGAACCTACCACCTAGCATCACAGTCGATAAATCTGCAGTTCCTGATCAAGTTCCTGAATCAGGCGCTTGGGTGACCTACACAGTTAGAGTCGACAATACTGCTGCAGACTATGACTCACCGCTAACCCTGACCTATCTGAACGATGACAAGTTTGGCGATCTTAATGGTCAAGGTACTTGTGCGACCGGTGGAACCATTGCCTTCGGTGGCTACTATGAATGTAGTTTCGATAAATTCATCAGTGGCACAGGCGCAGGTTCTCATACCAACACCGCAACCGCCAAAGCGGTCGACGATGAAAATACTGAAGCCATGAATGCCGATTCGGCCACCGTGATCATCAATGATATTCCATCTATGATCACTCTGGAGAAAACTGCTAATCCAACCTCTGTGCTGGAAACCGGTGATAATCCAGATATCTACCGCGACGTCGACTTTACCTTCTGGTTCAGCGTTGACGATCAAGTAGGCGGTCAAAATACCGTTGACTCAGTAACCTTTGCCACACTGACAGATGACATATTTGGTGTTCTGACAGGTGACTGTATGGTCGATATGAAGAATGGAGCCCCAATTGCAGATACACCATTAGCTGGCTTCGTGCTTCTACCTGGTGAAAACGCCAGCTGTACTATCACGCTGCAAATTCAAGGTTACCGCACCGATGTCCACACCAACGTGGCCACCATAGATGGTACCGACGAAGATGGCCAAGCTGTGTCTGATTCCGATGATGCCACAGTGACCTTTACACCGGCCGCTCCTGCTGTGGATATGGACTTTGCTGCAACCATGTTAGTCGTCCTAGGCATGCATAATGCTGACGTGAACAACGCCAATCTGACTAAGCTTACTATAGGCATATTAGATGTCTTCGCCGAACCAGATACAGCAGGCTTCAAGATTATCAACGGAGGAGGTATGTACAATGGTACCTCATACGGTGCTTGTGGCTTTAATCACCTCTTCGGCTACACAGGTTCAGGCACTGAGGACTATGAATGTGCCTTTACAATAGAACTCAAACCAGGACTTGAAAATACAGATCCTATCGCCTTCTTAGAAGACGTAGTGGTTGAACTGACAAATAGCCAGAATGACAAGTCTACCGCCGATGTCAGCATCCAGGTAGGTGCAATTGAGTAATAGCGTGAGAAATACTTAACGGTAATACCTCCGCACAAAAAAAGCCAAGGGCGATGCCCTTGGCTTTTTATTATTGATATAGCTTACTTCTTACCGTTACCTTTGCCGCCAGTACCGCCACCGGTATTGCCACCAGTGCTGTCGCTGCTCTGACCTATGGTCACTGTCGCCGTCGCAGTTAGCTCACCGTCGCTAATGGTATAACTAAAGCTATCGCTACCCTTGAAACGCTTACCCGGTGTATATTTCACGCTACCATCGGCCAGCAAGGTTACGCTACCTTTGCTACCTTGAGTCACGCTAACCACAGTTAAGGTATCACCTTCAGGGTCACTGTCATTGCTCAGCACCGCGATGATGACTGATGAACCGCTAGATACCGATGCACTGTCGTTTACCGCAACCGGTGCTGTATTCGCTTGCTGAGCCACCTTGTACTGTGCCTGTGCGCTTGCTTGATATTGATTGTCGCTCTTATCTGCCGCGCTAAAGCCCAGACCATAGGCACCTGCTGTCGCAGACTGCGCAGAGCTAACACTCACCACGACACTCGTACTTTGACCACTTGCTAGGCTAACGGTCGCCCCGTTGGCGTTCCAGCCCTGAGGTACGGTTGCGCTGATCACAAACACGGCATCGGCACAGCTGTCAGCATTCTGGTTTGTCACTGTCACTGTATAGGGTACCAGGCTACCCGCATCATACTCGCCAGCTCCACCGCTCACGCTGACACTTGGTTGAGCCAGAGTGCATTGCTTTGCAGGATCAAGAACCGTATAGCTGGCATTCGCACTGCTTTGTAGTCCCGCATTTTGACCATTGCTAGCAATCAGGTTGAAATCAAATTGTCCATCGGCTGCGCTTAGGCTAGAAGTCACCGTTAGGCTGACGTTCTGGCTTTGGCCAGGAGCAAGATTCACCTTAGTCGCAGTTGCCGACCAACCCGCTGGCACATTGGCTGCCAAATTGAAGTCGCTCGCATCGCAGCTATCACTGTCTAGATTAGTCACTGTGCCTTGGTAAACCACGCCTGTACCGGGTGCAACCTCACCGCTGCTGTTGTTGGTCAGTACGAACTGAGGCGCTGCTAACACACACTGTGCAACTGGAGCCTGAACAACATAGCTAACCAGTCCGGTAGCCACTAGATTGCTATCTTGTGCATTGTACGCGGTGACATCTAGGTCATAGAAACCGTCGTTGGCATCGCCGCTCGAAACGACACTAAAGCTCACATTAGCTGTGGCGCCGGGTGCCAAGCTTAGGCTTGCACTGCTGGCACTCCAATTAGCGGGTACCTGAACGTTAACACTAAACTGAGAATCACCGCACTCTAAGCTATCGTTGTTGGTTACAGTTGCGCTATAAGTAACAGCTGTACCTGGTGCAACCCAATCACTGTTTTGAGAAAGCGCAAGTGTAGGATTAGCCTGTACACATGTGCCACCTGAATAGGCCACGGTAACGTCAACACCAGCGTTATCTACCGACTCTGTGGTAATAGTTACACCAGCAGTGTCATCGCTATAGCTATAACCTGCCTGAAGCGCCGCATCATCCAGGTCATAGAGTGAACTCTTTGGTGTCATATCCAGTAGCTGGCTGCTTTCGATATCTTGTGCACTGCTATTTAGGTGTACCAATACGCCTTCAGTAACCGCTTTACCAGCCATAAAGCTGTCAAAACCTTGTGCTTGACGATACTCTAGGTAATACCATAATGGCTCACCAGTCAGGCTATCGGTACCACGACGTACCTTTAATCCCTTAGCACCACCTTGTGAATCACCCACTAACGGCTCAAGACGATAAGTACCATCGGCATCGGCTGTTGCGATTTCACCACGAGACTCACTCAGCCAACCTAAACGCGCCTTATTGAAGAGGTTAAAGTGCCCCTCAGACTTACCCATGATATCCAGGGTGTCGCCATAAGTGATCTCGACACAAGCATCGCTGAGATAACCGCTACCGCAGTTAAGTTCTTTAGCGTGCTTGAGTCCCAGGTTATGACCCAGTTCGTGACCGATAGTCATCAGATTTAGCTCACCATTAATCCAAGCACGCGAAGGTGAACCACCCACTGTACCCTGACCACGCCAGCCACAGCTGCTGTTTTGAGGCATCATATAGACTAAGCGCTGATACTGGCTGACGTCGATACCGCTATCGCGGGCCGCCTGCTGCGCGTAGCTGTCCATGCCGAAATAGTCACAAGTACTGTTGATTGGCAGGGTTACATAACCTTTAACATCACCAGTTAACCAAGTTTGACCGTATGAGGCCTCGCGATAGAAATCATTGACTTTGCCAAATACCATCTGTTGTACTTCGGCCAGAGTCCAAGGCTGTTGAGGATTGTCTTGGAAATTAACCAGCAGTACTAAGGTGCGCTGTTCACCAGTGGTATCGGTAAGAGAAAGCGCAGCGCCGGTGCCCGAAGAGGAAACTGTGTTGCCATCGGTTAGGGCAAGCACTTCGAGATCGCCAATTAAGGCATCGCCAGCCTCATCGCCGCCAAATAGCCAACCTTCTGCACGAACCTTTGCTCCGGGTTGTAATTGATTAGCCTGAGCTTTTGAACTACCTGAAGCCAAGAAAAATTTAACCAGACCAGTTTCGGTGCGCACCATGTACTGCAGACGATTTTCACCTGCGTCATCAAAATCTTCATAGACCATTTCCAGCTCACCGCTGATTGCCTTTTTCTGGGCTAGTTTGGCTTGGATCTCGGCGGGTATGCCACGACGCTTAGCCGTTGGCAGTACAGAAGAAACGACACTGAAAGGATCGAGTGCGATGAGTGATTGCTGTTCTACTTGTCTAGCCGCCACCAGCGCTTCAAGTTGCTGGTAAAGCGCGGCGTCAGAGGCATGAGATGCACCATTAGACTTAGTGGCATCCAGGTATTGCGCTGCAACTGCAGAAAGTTGCAGCGTCTGAGTTTCAAGTTCCGCCTTATGAGTCAGACGCGCCTGTTGCTTGGCATCACGTTTAGCCTGGGCCGCCGCAGAGGTTTGTTCACCATGAGTGCCCGCATCTGCAGGCATGATAGCCGACGCCGACAACAGGCCTGCGCCCAATAGGCCCAAACCAAAGGTTTTCAGGAAAGTAGAATCGGTACGCGCAGCTGCGCAATGAACTGAACTCATAGCTTGGACCTCTCAAAGTCAACATCACTTCGAAAGCTCCAAGTACAAGTACTAGGCTCTATCAACGCTCATTCGGTAACCCAGCCACCCTTTTGCTATGCAATTAGGGCCTGTGGCTTTGCGTACATTAATTACTTAATGCTTGCCGTTTCGAGAGTGCTTTCGAACTAAACCTCTAAGCTGCTACAGCCCAGAGAACACGGGCATTCTAGCAATTAATTCAAGCGAAGCTCAACCAAAAAATCGATCATTTTTTAACCAATTTTTAAAACTCTATGGAAATCAATACACAATGAGTGGATAAAATTTACCAAAACAGCGGTTACTGGCGCAAAACTCGACATCAGATCCGCAAAATAGTCAAATCAACTGCCATCCGAGTAACTAATAGGTAAAAATGCCGCAATACAACATATGCAGCCATCAAGTGAAAGCGATAGCGTCGAAATAGCACAGAAATGACTGTATGAGATATGGCAAATAGGAGATGAATGGAGGATTAATGGGTCTGTTTAAAGTGGCGCAGTAACCAATAGACGGGGCGCAGATCTTTACCGCCGATAGATCTAAGTGGTGCGATTAGATAGTTTAGCCATTGCCATTTAGCCATCTCTTGCTTGGACGCCTGCCAGAGTGACTCTCCGCCCGCGGCGCGATAGGCTGCAATGACAGGCTCGGCGATCTCAGGATGGGGCCCTATGTAACGGTACAGGCTGTGGATATAGACGAGGAGATCCCTGATCTGCTGCCTATGCATGTCACTGTCTTGCTGATTCGCCTCAAAATCGATAAAGGCAACATCTCCCTCTTCCCAGCAGATATCCCTAAGCGCAGGTCTGCCATGAGCCAAGCCTTTAAGATGCAGATGCGCTAACCCAGTCGCACTATCTTGCAATATCTTTAGCTTCTCGGCCTCTGAGATGTCGGCATTTAACCAACCATTGACGGGCATGCCCACATCGGCAACCACCAGAAAACCTTCGCCACTGGCAACCAGTTCGGGCACAGGGGCACCTCGCTTGGCGAGTTGAGTGAGGGTTGAAATCTCGAGCTGCAACGCCGCTTGGGGCTGGGACTTTAGCCAACGCATGGCGCCGGTAAGGCGTTCTGACTGTTTAAGCCAATACTTGCGGCCTTGATGCTCGAAACTGACTATTCGTTCGCCCTGATTTTCGACAAGTAGTTTATCAATCACATGTTGAAGGCTAGAAACAGTCACACAAGGTACTCCGGTAAAAGTGAAAAGGGATTATGTGTGCAAGCTAAGACAAATGCAATCTTCGAGGACCTGAGCGGGGAAACTATGAGCGACAGCAACTTGGCTTGAAGATAAAAAAATGAAGATAAAAAAGTGAAGATGAAACAGAAGACGTGCCAATCGGCACGTCTCTAGCTTGCCGCGCGATAAGCTACTACTTAAAGCAAAGCGCGACATTTAATAGAAAAAAAACGAGTTACGCTTCTTCGTTCCAAGGGGTTGCCTTGTTTTCAAGCAGTACAGGGATCCCTTCGTTAATGGCATAGGCCAAACGATCGGCCTTACAGATAAGCTGCTGATTAGCTTTGTCATATTCAAGCTTACCCTTACATACAGGGCAGGCAACTATCTCTAAAAGTTTCTTATCAAACGCCATGTTAATTTCCTTGTTGTACGTTTTCGCGCCGCTTTAGCAGCGTTAACAATTGCTGTTCAAATTCTGGTGCTATCTTGGCATCTACAGGCAAATACCACCAGTTAGACTTTGCAAATTCGCGACATTTAACCGCATCTTTCTCTGTCATTAGCACGCCCCGACCCGCCGCAACCGTCTCTATAGCCTCGAGACTGTAAGCCTGATGATCGTCAAAGGCATGTTGACCACTTGGTTGAACCCCAATCTCACTAAGGGTATCGAAGAATCGCTGTGGATTGCCTATGCCGGCGATAGCCACACTCTCATGACTCTTGTCCACATTAGCTGTAACTACCTGGCCATCTGCCACGCTGCGCCAATTGCCAGGCGCCAGCGCCATCTCAAACTCTTCGGGTCCACTACCCTCGCCGTTGACCAAGGTAAAGTCGACGCGGCCTTGACGCCAGCGCCCTTCTCTCAATGGTCCGGCAGGCAACAGCAGACCATTGCCGAAGCGGCGTTTGCCATCAAGTACTAAGATCTCGATATCCCGTTTAAGGCGATAGTGCTGCAAGCCATCGTCGCTGATGATCACATCCACCGCCTGCCAATCCATCAGGGCCTTACCCGCCGCCACGCGATCGCTACCTATCACCATAGGCACCTGGGTGCGCGCCACTATCATGGCCGGTTCATCACCTACTTCATTGGCTGGCATGCCAGCAATAACCCGCTTACAGCCGGAAAACTCGACGCCGTAGCCGCGGCTGATCACCCCAGGGCGATAGCCATTACGGCGAAGCAGTTCGATGAGATAGATAACCGTGGGGGTCTTGCCGCTGCCACCGACCGTGATGTTGCCCACCACAATCACAGGCACATCGAGCCGCGCGCTTGCCTTAAGCCCCAAACGAAACAGCTGTCGCCTGAGACTCGTCAGCAGATAAAACAAGCCACTTAGAGGCAGAAGCAACAGTACAAGCAGCCAGTGAACACCGGCCTGCCTGTCATACCAGAGACGATTAACCAACGCCTGCATACTGCTTAGCTACCAAACTGCATCTGGTACAGGTTGTAATAGATCCCCTGCTTGGCCAGTAGCTCGCTATGGGTGCCGCGCTCGACCACCTTGCCCTGATCCACCACCAAGATCTGGTTGGCATTTTCGACGGTCGACAGACGGTGAGCGATCACGATCGAAGTGCGATTCTGTCTGAGGTTATCCAGACCCGTCTGAATAGCCTTCTCCGACTCGGTATCCAGCGCCGAGGTTGCCTCATCGAGGATCAAGATCGGCGCATCGCGCAGTATCGCCCTGGCAATGGCGATACGCTGGCGCTGACCACCCGAGAGCATGACGCCGTTTTCGCCAACCTGGGTATAGATCCCCTCAGGCATGTTGCAGATAAACTCCCAGGCATTGGCGAGCTTAGCCGCATCGATGATCTGCTCCTCGGTGACCTCGCCCGGATAGGCATAGGCGATGTTCGCCGCTATGGTATCGTTGATCAGCGTCACCTGCTGTGACACCAATGCCACCTGACGGCGCAGCGCCGCCAGCTTGTAATCTCTCAGGCTGACATCATCCAAGCGAATATCACCGCTGTCGAGATCCGAATAGAAGCGGGTGATCAGGCTGGCAATGGTCGACTTACCCGAGCCACTGCGTCCCACCAGGGCCAGGGTTTCACCCGGATTAACCTGAAAATCCACTTCTTTTAACGCCAAGCCTTCCTGATTGTTGTAGCGGAAGTTGACCTTATCGAAGCTCAAGCGACCCTCGACTCTTTTCGTCTCGAAGGTGCCGTTATCCACCTCGGCCGGGGTATCTAACACGGCAAAGATGGTACTACAGGCGGCGATACCACGCTGAAACTCGGCGTTGACGCGGGTTAGGCTCTTGATTGGCTGCAACATGGCGAGCATGGCCGCCAAGATAGTGGCGAAGGTACCCGCGGTAAGGTCGGCGCGCATGCTCTCAAGGCTCGAGGCGTATAACACGAAGGCTAGCGCCAGAGAACCGATGACCATCACCAAGGGCTGACTGATTGCCTGGGCCAGAGCCAGTTTCATGGTGCGCGAGCGGTTATCGTCGTTCACCTTGGCAAAACGTTGCGACTCAGCCTGTTGACCACCGAAGACCAACACATTCTTGTGGCCCTTGATCATCTGCTCGGTAACTGAGGTCACACCGCCCATGGCGGTCTGGATCTGTTTAGAGACCTTGCGAAACTTTCGGCTGACCACGGCAATCACCAAGCCGATAAGGGGCCCGACAATCAGGATACAGAGCGAGAGTTTCCAGGAGTTGTAGAACATCACCCCCAGCATGCCGATCACTGTGATGCCGTCACGCACTATGGTGATCAGCGCACTGCCCGATGCCCTGGCGATCTGTTCGGTATCGAAGGTCACCCGGGAGATCAAGTTACCGCTGCTTTCGGCGTCGATATAGCTCACTGGCAATCTCAGGTAATGCTCAAACACCTGCTGACGCATATCCATGATCATGCGCGCACTGATGTAAGAGATCCCATAGGTGGAGAGAAAGTTAGCCAGGCCCCTCAGGGTAAACAGGCCAATCACCACGAAAGGTGCAGTTTTGAGCACGTCGCTGTCGGAGTTAAAGCCGCCGCCCATGCCAAGGTCGACTCCTTCAACCAAGCCAGGCGTGGTCGGCACATTGCTGGCAAAACCTTGATCAATAAAAGGTTTAATTGAATAAATAAAGGTTGCGTCCACCAAGCCGTAAAGCACTAGGCCAAACACAGACAAAAATAACACCCCTTTGAGCGGGACAAGATAAGTGAGCAGTCTGAGAAAAACGCTGCCAACTTCACTTTTCGAAGAATTTGTCATTCAGGATTCTATCGTAGGTGCAAAAAGCGTATTCTACTCTGGATTGCCAAACTCACCAAATTCAAAGCGTTGATTGTACCAAAATGGCGCCAGATCCCGGCGATAACCCAGTACGGTAATGCCCTGCTCGTCCAGTTTTAAACTCAGCTGACCGTTATCGCCCGTGCTGTACTGAAGCGCCTTTTGGTCGCGAAAACGCCTCACCACCTCAGCCTTGGGAAAACCATAGCGATTGTTGAAACCGGCGGCGTAGAGCACGATACCGGGCGCGCTTGCCCGAATAAAGGCCCCGCTCGATGAGGTGTTACTGCCGTGATGGGCCGCGATTAGGACAGTGCTGCCAACCTCGGCGCTCTGGGTCAGGAGTGACTGCTCACCCTCACTCTCGATATCCCCAGGGATGAGCACACTTCGCCTGCCGTCGCTTATCCGCACGACACAGGAGCCATTATTGCCGGGCTGCGGCTCGCGCGGCCCCAAAATCTCAAGTCTTAACCCCTGCCAGTTGAGGCTTTTAGGACGACAGTCGATGGCGCCGGGATAGCTGAGATCTGTCACCAATTTCACTTTAGGGTAGCGACCTAACAGATAATCGGCGCCGCCGGCATGGTCATTGTCACTATGGCTGAGCACCAGATAGTCCAGCTCACCTATGCCACGGTAATGCAAGAAGGGCACTATGACCCTATCTGCATAACTAAAGTGCTCACCAAACGCCGCGCCTGTATCATAGATCAGTGCCCGCCCCTGTTTCTCAACCACCAGGCTGAGCCCCTGCCCGACATCAAGCAGGTGCACCTGCCAGCTTTTAGGGTCCGTCAATCTCTGTGGTAAAAACCAGAGACACAGGGGCATGAACAACACAGGGATCATCCAACGCCAGGCGCCGGAGGCGAGTCGCCAAAGGATAAGCCCAAGCAGGCCAAACACCAAAGCTGAGACCAGCTGCATCGAGGCTGGCAGCCAGTGAAGCGGCAGCTCCCCTAGCCAATCGAACGCAAGAGTCATGGGTGAAATGGCAAGATCCAACAGATAAAGCGGCAGGCTAACGGACACGCCAAGATAAATGCCGATTATCCAGGTTATCAGCGCCATGAAACTTAGGGGGATCACCACCAGACTAAACCAAGGCACGAAGATAAGGTTAAATATCAACGCGTAGGGCGCAAAGCCGCCAAACAATAGCCCTTGCAGCAAGCCAAGCGATAGACTCAGGCGCCACTGGATCTGCCACATCTGCTTAAGACGCCATTTCAGCCGTTGCCAGCTTGATAGACGCTCATCAGGCGCAGGCCATGATTGCGTAAACCAGAGAATGATGGCGAGCGCACCAAAAGAGAGCCAAAGCCCGGCGCCGAGAATACTTAAAGGGTCCAACAGCAGTACAATGAAAAGTGCCCATAACAGCCGCTCGAAGGGCGATGCGTAACGGCGGATTAGACCAAGCAGGATCACCATCACCAGCATGATGAGCGCCCGCTGGGTCGGCAGCCCAAGTCCGGCGAGAAAGGCATAGAGACCACAGCAAATCAGCGCCACCAGGGCGATGGCCTGACGATTACCGAGTCCCAGACGAGGAGTGAGTCGCCCTAACAGATAGCCCCCCAGCCCCATCACCCAGATTGCCAGCACAGACAGATGCAGCCCAGAGATGGTCACCAGATGCCCTGTTCCGCTTTGCCTCAGGCCCTGCCAATGTGCATCGCTTATCTGCTGTTTATCGCCCAGCATGAGCGCCAGCATCAAATCGCCATTGGCCAGTGAGGCCAGATCCTGGCGCAACTTTGTCAGTAGTTTGGCCCGCATGCCCTGTGGTGGTAACAGGCGCTTGGCCGCAATGACCCTGCCCTTGCCTATGATGTGCTTCGAGAGCAGGTAGGCCTGCTGATTAAATTCCCCTTGGTTGAGCACACTGGTGATGGGCTTTGGGGCAAGGGTGAATTGCCACACCTCACCTATGGCGACTTTTTGTTCGCTTTGCCAACGTAAGCGTAAATATTTGTCAGGAAAATGAAAGGGATGGTCCGCTAAAATACGAATATCGGCATTAATCCAGTCGCCGTTTCGATAAACTAGTGATATGATTTCGCCCCTTACTGATGGCGGCTCGCTCGATTTATCGGACGTAAAAACCAAAAGTTGGTGGCAAAATAGACTCATCCAAGCTATAGCCAGAAGGCTACCGGCCAATAATTTCGACCATTTCAGCATGATGACGGCAATTACCAAGACGGCACATGCAAGGGGAAAGGTTGGCAAAGTAGGCCAGAGCAGCGCGGAGATGAGCGTGGCACAATAGCCAAACATGAATCGATTCATAATGAATAATTTAAGACTGCAACACTAAGCTATGCCAAAAAAATTCATTCAACGATATATGCCCAAGCCTGAGACACTGCAGAATCATAAGCACCTGCAGATGTTCGGTAAGCTGCTTCACAAGCCTAACCTCTGGGCCCTGAATCGACGCTCCGCTCCCCTCGCCTTTGCGGTCGGCCTGTTTGTCGCCTGGATCCCCATGCCATTTCAAATGGTGTTAGCCGCGGCGCTAGCGATCCTGTTCAACTGTAACTTACCTGTCGCCGTCGCCTTGGTGTGGGTCACCAACCCAGTCACCATGCCCTTTATGTTCTACGCCGCCTACCTCTTTGGCGCCAAACTGCTCAACCACCCTCCCCAAGAATTTGCCTTCGAAGCCAGCTGGCAATGGATCGAGGCCTCACTCTTCACCATAGGCCCGCCTTTCTTGCTCGGCTGTCTGGTGTTTGGGATCATATTTTCCGCCGTGGGTTACTTTGTCGTCCACAACCTGTGGAAGTACTCTATCCTGTTCAAGTGGAAGAATCGCACCAAGTAGCGAACACCTGCCCACCGCCTGGCGCCTTTGCTCTGATCACAAGCCCTCACAGGATCTTGCTATCAAGCATTAAGCTATGCCTGGCAATGAAACTTCACCGGACTGTGGTTCCAATAAGCTTTTGTTAACCAAATCATCGCGCTATTTTCGCCGATAACACTGCACATTTGGCTAGCTGCAGCATGAGCTGCTGCAATTGCCACTTCGCATCTAAGAGAAACTTAAGATAGAATAAACAAATTGATCACAAAGTTGACGCTTTGTATCTATCTGAATGACATGCCTTGGATGAAGTCGCTCGTTAGAATAATCACAAAAAATGCAGGAAGGCCATGCACTTAAATTCAAATAGAAAACATGTTGCGATCTTCGCACTGCTCTCCTGCTTGTTTCTGCTCGCCTCAGTGATCACCATCAGTGCGCTAACAAAATACTTTGTCGACAATGAGATCCAGCAAGAAGAGGAAAACCTGCGCAAGAACCTGGCGCTGATCCGCTTTAACTTCGAGGCCACCATCTACAAAGACACCTATCTGGCCGATAGCCTGGCCACTGTGGTGACTATAGATCCCGAATTTGCCATGAAAAACTGGCATGTGATAGCCGCTAAATTGCTCGACAAGGCGCAATACGTGCGCAACGTCGCCATCGCGCCAAACAATGTTATCTCCTTAGTCTATCCCCTCAAAGGCAACGAAGCGGCAGTTGGATTCGACTTTCGCACCCAGCCAAACCAGCTAAAGACTGTATTACTGGCCAAGGAGCAGCAGTCGGTGTATATCGCCGGCCCGGTAAATCTAGTGCAAGGCGGATTGGGACTCATCGCACGCTACCCTATCTTCGCCGACTACCCCAAAAACACCCAATACTGGGGCGGGGTGAGCGTAGTGATGAACTATAACCAATTACTCCATGACACAGGGATCACCCAGTTTCAAGGGGGCGATATCGCCATCAAGAAACAGATCACCGCCAACGAACCCGAACAGGTTTTCTACGGTGATGCCAGCATCTTCGACAATGCCGATGTGATCTACCCCATCAAGTTACCCAGCGCCACCTGGAATATGGCAGCAAGGTTTCATATTGAGAATCTCGAACGCATCGGCCAGCTGCGCCTTGGCATAGGCGGTATAGGTACGATCGCGGCCTTTACCTTGTATATGCTGATGCTACTCCTGTTTCGCAACTATCAGCACACCCACAGGGCGGCGCTGCACGATGAATTGACCCACCTACCTAATCGGCGCTTCATCATCAACGAACTCGACCGTCTGATGAACAAACCAAATCAGCCCCCTTTTACCCTGCTCAACATAGATCTCAACGACTTTAAAGGGGTTAACGACGAGCTGGGGCATGAAGCGGGCGATGAGCTGCTAAAATATATCGCCAATCGTCTTGTGACAGAGGTTGGTATTAAGGGCTCGGTCGCCCGATTTGGCGGCGATGAGTTTCTGATCTTGCTCTATGAGCTCACCGACATGCAGGAAATCGAGGAGATCATGGCGCATATCACCCAGGCGATAGAATCCCAGCCCTTTAGCTGGCAGTCACAACAACTGACGCCCTCACTCAGCATAGGCTATGCAATCTA
The DNA here is from genome assembly GCF_000016065.1 of Shewanella loihica PV-4. NCBI lineage: Bacteria > Pseudomonadati > Pseudomonadota > Gammaproteobacteria > Alteromonadales > Shewanellaceae > Shewanella > Shewanella loihica. The sequence continues at coordinate 1,870,433 of NC_009092.1, read as the reverse complement.
TGATGGTCAGAATGCCGACATCAAAGAGTTGCTCTCAGATGCCGACAAGCGGATGTATCAACAAAAACGCGCCTACCGGGAAAGTCGCTAAAGACCCATCTTAATTTACGACCTAGTCTTATCGCCCAGCCAATGCCTCGGCGGGATGAATACGACTCGCCTTCCAGGCGGGATAGAGGGTGGCCAATAGGCTCATCAGCAAGGCCAGAGACACCACCAGCGCCACATCCAGAAGATGTAGCTGTGAAGGTAAGAAGTCGATGAAATAGACATCGGCCGATAAGAGCTGCACGCCAAACAGCTGCTCGATACCGCTGGCGATAGCACTGAGGTTCAGCGCAAGGGTGATCCCCAGCCCCGCACCAATCAAGCAACCCAACAGCCCATTTAGCGCGCCCTGCACCACAAAGATCCCCATGATGGTGGCCTTGGCCATCCCCATGGTCAGCAAGATGGCGATCTCCGACTGCTTGTCACGTACCGCCATCACTAGGGTCGAGACGATATTGAAACAGGCCACGGCGATCACCAGCGCCAGCACCAGATACATCACGGCGCGCACCAGCTGAATATCCTGATAGAGATGGCCTTGGGTACGGGTCCAATCGGAAAGGTACATATATTGCGACTGGCTATAGCCCAAGGTGCGGATCAGCTGCGGCGCGGCAAAGACATCGTCAACCTTGATGCGGATCCCGCTCACGCCATCCCCCAGCCCCAACAGCTCGGCGCCATAATCCAGCGAGATGTAGGCAGTGGTCAGATCTAGCTCACCGCCAAGCGCAAAAATTCCCGCCACCTTAAACTGATGACTCTTGGCCGAGCCAAGGCCGCGTCCCGTTGACTGACTGGCAAGGTTTGGCGTGTAGAGGCTCAGGGTGTTACCCAGCGACAGCCCCAGCGCATCGGCCAGCCCCTTACCCAGGACGATATTGTTTTCTTTGCTGGCCAGTGCCTGCCAGGCCGCATCCGGCATGAAATCACGGATGTTGGAAACTTTTGCTTCTAATTCCGGCGTGATACCGATAACCGTTAGCCCCTGAAAGCCACCGGGTTTCTGGATCAGGCCCTGAATACGCACAAATGGTGCGCTGGCATTAATACCGGGGATCTTCTTGGCATCCTCGGCAATTTTAGGCCAGTCATGCAGCGGCTCATTCACCCCGGTCAGCTCACCATGGGGCACTACGCCCAGCAGGCGCTGCTCAAGCTCCTTCTCGAAGCCGTTCATGGCCGACAGCACAGTGATCAACACGGCGACCCCCAGGGCGATGCCCGCGGTAGAGGCAAAGGAGATGAAGCTGATGAAACGATTGGACTGACGCGCCATGTAGAAGCGCCAGCCTACCCAGAAGGCGAGTCTCTCTCTCATGCCATCTCCCAGGCGCTTAACTGACCATCTTGCATCTTCAGCTGTCTGTCCATGCGCGCCGCAAGCTTAGGATCATGGGTGACCACCACAAAGGCCGTACCCAGCTGGCTACCCAGCTCTCGAATAAGCTCATAGACACTATCGCCGCTGGCCGCGTCCAGGTTGCCCGTTGGCTCATCGGCCAACACCAACTTAGGACGATTGATCAGCGCCCTGGCTATCGCGGTGCGTTGGCGCTCGCCACCTGACATCTCCGCCGGGGTATGATGTAGTCGGTGGCCAAGGCCCACGCGGCTGAGCAGCTCTTTGGCCTCCTGCTCGACTTCCTGACGCGGGCGCTTTTGAATGAGCCCAGGCATAGCCACATTCTCAAGGGCGGTAAACTCGGGCAACAGATGATGGAACTGATAGATAAATCCCAGCTCCTGGTTGCGGATCGCCGCCTGACGCGAGGGGGAAAGCTGGTAAAGATCTTCTCCGTCGAACATCACCTGACCGCTGCTGGGTTTGTCCAGCGTGCCCATGATGTGCAGCAAGGTACTCTTACCCGAGCCAGAACTGCCGATGATAGCCACCTGCTCGCCCTTGGCGATACTGAGATTAACGCCGCTCAGCACCTGAGTATCTATACTCCCCTCGTGGTAGCGTTTGCTGACGTTACTGACTTGAAGTAACAAAGAGTTGTCCTGTTGGGTCATAGATTATTCATACCTTAAAGCTGTGGCAGGTTGCACGCTTGCTGCCCGTAGTGCGGGATAAACGGTCGCTAAAAATGTGATGGCCAGGGTGCCAACGACGATCAGGGACAACTGGCCCCACTCGAGCTGCACCGGCAGACGTTGCCCCGCCCCGAGCACATGAATGCCGAGCATTGAGAAGAGTGTATTGATATTTAATGTGGCCAGCACGCCGATAGCCAGGCCGCCCACCAGGCCTAAGACGGCGTTGAGCGAGCCCTGGATCATGAAGATCCCCATGATGCTACCCGTGGTCAGGCCTTGGGTCTTGAGCACGGCAACGTCTGTGGTCTTATCCACCACCATCATCACCAGCGCCGAGACGATGTTAAAGGCCGCCACGGCGATGATCAGGCTGAGCATCAACGACATCATGTTCTTCTCCATCTTTACCGCAGAGAAGAGATGACCATAGTTTTCGCGCCAATCACTGGTGGTCACACTGTCACCGGCCGCCTCAAACGCGGCTTTAACCTTAGAAGCCAACTTGCTCGCCTTGAAGGGATCGGCCAGATAGAGGCGCAGCGACTTGATCTCATTGGGGGACTTGCGCATCAGACGCAGTGCATCCTCGTGATGCACGTAAGCCAGGCTCGCATCTACCTGAGATCCCATCTCAAACACGCCGGCTACGATAAACTTACGCTGACTCGGCACAGGCCCCAGCGGCGAATAGACTACCCCATCGCCACTGAGTACACGTATCTTATCGCCGGGTTTCACATCCAGACGACGCGCCAACTCGGCGCCAATGATGATGCGGTATTTGCCCGCCTCGAGACTATCGAGGGAGCCATTGAAGTGACGGTTCAGACGGGACAGATTGTCTTTTTCAAGCTCGGGATAGATACCATAAACCTGCACCGCACTGATGTTGCTCGGCGACTGTAACATGGCCTGGGTGGCCACGCTCGGGCTCATCGCCAGGATCTGCTTACCATCGATTAAGGTATTGGCGACATCTTGCCAGTGGCCAAGGTGCTGCTCACAGTGCACCGTCAGCTGCGGCACTGCGCCGAGAATGCGCTGCTTGAGCTGTCCCTCGAGACCATTCATCACAGAACTAACTATGATCAGGGCCGCAACCCCGAGCAAGATCCCCGACACGGCAAACAGGGTAATAAATGAGGCAAATGGATTGGCCTTACGTGCTCGCCAGTACCGATAACCTATGGTCCAAGATAACGCTAAATTCATGTTTGGCAGGGTCTCTTTGCGTCAGAGTCTTGATAAATCATTAAGATGGGCACGATAATAGGGGGAATAGCACCTTAAAAACAAGAGGCAATCCGTTGAACAGCCAATCAAACTCCTATTTTAGCGTCGCGCATGGGTTCGCCGCTTACCTATCGCCCTGGCCTAAGGAGCAGCCGCTGCCCAACGACTATGAGCTAAGAGGTATGCTGCCGCTCGGCATGCAGCTCATCAGCCAAGTCAAGGCGATGGAAGCCGACTGTCTACTCCAGCTCAGGCACCTGGATGATGAGGCGCGCACCGTGGTGGATTACCTCAAGCTACAGTCGCGCAAGATAGACCTGGTACTGCAACATGTGCTCGAGCAGCAGCCGCACGAGGGCGAGCACTGCAGTGGCCTGCATTTTGGCGGTAGCGGCTTACATCTTCTAAGCCCCACAAAATTGATACCCGGAGAGCGCTACCGCATCACACTGCATATCAGGGAGGCGCTTATCGCCATCCTCTGCATCGGTGAGTGCACCCGCTGTGACGATGAGGCCTCTGAAGGTGGTTTCGACTGCGAACTCAGCTTTATTCAAATTCTCGATGAGGATGTCGAGCAACTGGTCAAAGCCAGCCTGAATATTCAACAAAAACAATTACAACAACGCAAAAAACAGCAACAAGACCCGAGTTAGTTTTCACTGGCACTGACGGGGCTAAGTCTCTACAATGGCCGCATCATTGTCGATTGTTGGCCTTAGTCTGTTTTCATGAATGCTTTTTCCATCCTCACACCACCTAAAGTCAAAGGGGTTAAGTCGCCCCAAACCCTGAGCCAGTTAACCGGTGCCGCCCGGGCGATAAGCCTGGCTAAGCTGTGCGAGCAGTATAGCAGCATGACCTTAGTGGTGACGCCAGACACGCCCAGCGCGCTCAGGCTAGAGGCAGAGCTAGGCTACCTGTTAGCGCCAAAATCGATCCCCGTGATGCTGTTCCCCGACCGGGAGACCTTGCCTTACGACAGCTTCTCGCCCCACCAGGATCTGGTATCTCAACGGCTTGAGACCCTATCGCGGATCCCAAGCGCCGGCCATAGCCTGGTGATCGTGCCCATGAGCACCCTGATGGTGAAGTTGCCGCCGCAATCATTCTTAACCGGCAACGTCTTGCTGCTCAGCAAGGGTGACAACTATCCCCTGGAAGCGGTGCGCAGCCAGCTGGTCAATACCGGCTATCATCACGTGGAGCAGGTGTATGAGCATGGCGAGTTTGCCGTGCGCGGCTCTATCATAGATCTCTTCCCCATGGGCGCCCAGAGCCCCTATCGCATCGAGCTGTTCGATGATGAGGTCGAATCGATCCGCGAATTTGACCCGGAAACCCAACGCTCCAGCGGCGAGATTGAATCGATTCGCCTGCTGCCGGCCAAGGAGTTCCCGACCAATGACGCCGCCATCGAAGGGTTTCGCCAGCGTTACCGCCGCCAGTTTGAGGTAGTGGTCAAGGAGCCGGAGTCCATCTATCAGATGGTGAGCCGCAAGGTGATGCCCGCCGGGATCGAGAGCTACCTGCCCCTGTTCTTCGATGAGACGGCGAGCCTGTTTGACTATCTGCCCGGCGAGTGCCAATTGGTGCAGGTGGGCGATCTAGAGAATGCTGCCAAACACCACCTGCAGGAAATTAACCAGCGCTATGAGAACCGCCGGGTCGATCCCCTGAGGCCACTACTGCCGCCAAAGGATCTCTACCTGCTGACCGAACAGGTCTTCGAGGCCTTCAAACAGCTGCCGCGCTTCCTAATCAAGGGTAATGAAGCCACTGGCACCTGTGTTGAGGCCCAACTCGAGGCACTGCCTAACATCGCCGCCAACCATAAGCTGAAACAGCCACTTATCAGCCTTAAAGAATTTGCCAATGGCGGCACACCAATTTTATTCTGCGTCGAATCGGAAGGCCGCCGCGAGGCGCTGCTGGAACTGCTGGCCAAGATAGAGATTAAACCTGCGCTGCTGGACCATCTGGACAGCTTCAGCCATAAGCCTCAGCCCTTTGGCTTAATTGTTGCGCCGCTGTCTCAAGGCGCCATCTATCACCCCAAGAAGGGTCCTAGCTGGGCACTGGTGTGTGAAACCGAGCTGTTTGGTCAGCGCATCGCCCAGCAACGCAGACGAGATAAACAGCGTCAGGTAAGCCAGGATGCGCTTATCAAGGATCTGGCCGAGCTCAAAGTCGGTCAACCCATAGTGCATCTGGATCACGGCGTCGCCCTCTACCAGGGACTGGAAACCCTGGACACGGGCGGCCTGGTCGCCGAGTACCTGAAACTGGAATACGCCGGTGGCGACAAGCTCTATGTGCCTGTCGCCTCCCTCAACCTCATCAGCCAGTACAGTGTCGGGGCCGATGATGCACCGCAGCTCAACAAGCTGGGCAATGAGAGTTGGACCAAGGCCAAACGCAAGGCGATCGAGAAGATCCGCGACGTGGCCGCCGAACTGTTAGATGTCTACGCCCGCCGTCAGGCCCGCCCCGGCGAGGCCTGCCGATTGGATCGCGAAGAGTACGCTCAGTTTGCCGGCAGCTTCCCCTTCGAAGAAACCGTGGATCAGGAAACTGCCATCGACGCCGTGCTCACCGACATGTGCAGCCCCATCTCGATGGACCGCCTGGTGTGTGGCGACGTAGGCTTCGGTAAGACTGAGGTGGCGATGCGCGCCGCCTTCGTAGCGGTCAACGACGGCAAGCAGGTGGCTATCTTGGTACCTACCACGCTACTGGCTCAGCAGCACTATGAAAACTTTAAAGACAGGTTTGCCGACTGGCCGATCAAGATAGAGGTGATGTCACGCTTTAAGACTGCCAAGGAGCAACAGGCGGTGCTCAAGCAGCTGGAGCTTGGCCAGGTTGATATCGTTATCGGTACCCATAAGCTGCTGCAGTCTGAGGCCAAGTTTGAAAACTTAGGCCTGCTTATCATCGACGAGGAGCACAGGTTCGGCGTGCGTCAGAAGGAGAAGATCAAGGCCCTGCGCGCCAATATTGATATTTTGACCCTGACGGCAACCCCTATTCCGCGTACCCTCAACATGGCGATGTCTGGCATGCGCGATCTCTCCATCATCGCCACGCCGCCAGCCAAGCGCCTGGCGGTTAAGACCTTCGTGCGCGAATATGATGATGCCACGGTGCGCGAGGCGCTGCTGCGTGAGATCTTAAGGGGCGGCCAGGTCTATTTTCTCCACAATAGTGTCGAGACCATAGAGAAGCGCGCCCGGGAGATTGAGGCGCTACTGCCCGAGGCGCGAGTTGTCACCGCCCATGGTCAAATGAGAGAACGCGACCTTGAAAAGGTGATGTCTGACTTCTATCACCAGAAATACAATGTGCTGGTGTGTACCACCATCATAGAGACGGGCATCGACGTACCCAGCGCCAACACCATCATCATAGAGCGGGCCGATAACTTCGGCCTGGCGCAGCTGCATCAGCTCAGGGGCCGTGTGGGGCGCTCACATCATCAGGCCTACGCCTATCTGATGATGCCCCATCCAAAACGCATGACCAAGGATGCCATCAAGCGTCTGGAGGCCATTGGCGCGCTGGAAGATCTCGGCGCAGGCTTCATGCTGGCGACTCAAGATCTCGAGATCCGCGGCGCGGGTGAACTCCTGGGCGATGAGCAGAGCGGTCATATCTCCAAAATAGGCTTTACCCTCTACATGGAGATGCTGGAAGATGCGGTGAAATCCCTCAAGGAGGGCAAGGAGCCTTCCCTGGATCAGATGCTCAGGGGACAGTGTGAGATTGACCTGCGGATCCCAGCCCTGCTGCCGGAAGATTATGTGGGCGACGTTAACATCCGCCTGTCGCTCTATAAGCGTATCGCCAACTGCGCCACCGCCCAGGCACTGGACGAATTAAAGGTCGAGCTGATCGATCGCTTCGGCCTCTTGCCTCAGGCAACCAAGAACCTGATGGAGGTCTCGCTGTTCAAGCACCAGGCAACGGCGCTCGGCATCGCCAAGATAGAGATGCACGCCAAGGGCGGTAGCCTGGAATTTAATAACGATCACTGTGTAGATCCTGGCTTTATCATCGGACTATTACAGAGTCAGCCACAAAATTATCGTATGGACGGCCCAAGTAAGTTAAAATTCTTGATGCCGACAGAGACAGACAAGGATAGGTTAGCCCTGTTATCCCTGATCATCTCTCAACTCATGCAACATCGCCTTGGAGAACCGCGTGTTTAAAAAGAGTCTTTTATTGGTGACCACCCTTGCCTCACTATCCGGCGCCGCCTGGGCAGATAACGAGCGTTGGTTTGAGGTGGAAGTTTACCTGTTTGAGCGTCAGGGAAGTCAATTGGAAGAAACCTTGGCAAGCCCAGGCAATCGCCACACGCGTCAACCGATAGACATGATCTCGCCGCTGTTTGCCACGGATATTACCGGTGCCAGCCTGGGCCTCGAGGGCTGCAGCGCCCAGCAGTGGCTGGAAACGCCTGAAGATTGCGACAAGCAGCTGCAACAGGCGCAGGTGACTCAACCTAGCCAGATCCCAAGCACCATAGGCGCGCCAACCCCCCAATATGCCACCTTAGGGGCCGGCACTGTCTTATTGGCCGACTCCCAGTCGCAGTTTGGCGAGATGATTACCACCTTAAAGCGCGAAGCCGGACACAAGAGCCTGCTGCATATGACCTGGCAACAATCTATGCTGCCCCGTCATCTGGCGAAACCCGTGCGTCTCTACGGCGGTGAAGATTTCTCAGATCGCTTCAATGAGGATGGCTACGCGGTAAATGCGGCGCCCCAAAGTGATACCAGCGGCATTCCACAATTTAACTTCGATCTGAATTTCGAGGAGAAGCAGGCGCCCCCTATTTGGGCACTGGATGGCACGCTCAACATCTATCTGAACCATTACCTCTATGTGGAAACGGCGTTAACCCTGCACAGGGCTGGCAGTAAAGCGCAGCCACAGCTTGAGGATGAGACGGTAATGAGCCAGGTGCCTTATCTGTACAACATCTATATGACGCAGAATAAGCGTGTGAAGAGTGACGAAATCCATTATTTCGATCACCCTAACATGGGAATGATCTTACAGATCAGAAAGATGGAACAGCCCGGCGAGCGCACCCTCGAGGTGAGCCAGCCAAACGTGGTCCCGCAGAACTAAGCTAAATAGCTAGCTAATTGCTAGTTAGAAAACAGATAGCTAATAGACAGAAAAATCGAGGTAGATCTCATCTGCCTCGTCTTCCTCCACCAGCACGTTATCGACCACAGACTGAGGCGAACCCTGCTCACTCCAGGCGATGAAACGATCGACAGCTAAGCCGCCTCCCTGCAATAAAATCAGCACCCTGCCGTCTTCCAGGTTTTTGGCATACCCCGTCAGCCCCAATTCATTGGCTTTCAGCTGACTATATCGCCTGAAACACACGCCCTGAACCTTTCCCGATATTGTCAATAATACCCGCTTCATCTGCGCCTCGTTCTTCTTATCGATCTAACCCTTTGAAGATAACCTAAACTTGCGGGATGGGCAAAAAATAGACAAAAAAAACAGCTAACTAATAAAGTGGTTAGCTGCATCGGGCGACATACGCAAACTGGGAAAAGGTCTGTAAGACCATCATGTAGCAATATGTATCACTTTGTATCATAAAAGGGATAAGCTATGCTAGATTTGAATAACAAAAATTGTTAACCACTTACGCTCAGCTTCGAGCTAAAATCAGGATATTCGACCACTTTTTATCGCTTAGTCACCATAAGCCCCTGAAAAATGGCGATCAATACGCTGCAGAAAACGCCCTAAGCGCCTCCTCTCGACCAGCGAGGATTCAATCCAAACCTGCAAAGGCTTTTCGTTCACGTCATTTCCGAGGCAAAGCCGCTCATTTTTAGTACAAAAATAGGAATCAAGCGGCTTTATCAGACCACAGTATCGGGCCACATTGCCGTCACTAGTATCTGCACATCTAGTATCTGCACATAAAAAAAGGAGCCAGCTGGCTCCTTGTTAGGTACGAATCACGTTACTGCTGCTCTTTAAAGGCCTTTATCTCGGCGAGATGTGCGGCCAGCGAGGGAAACTTATGGCGCTGCTCCTCGTCCCAGACGATGGGATAGAAAGGCGCTAAGATGCTGGCCACCGCCTGATTGTCATGCACCTCGTCCTGGCGAGATAGGATACACATGCCCCGCCCCTTATGTTTCTCCCTAAACTGGCTGACACACTTGCTGGCAATATCGGCATACTCTTCCGGTCTGTCTATCTTGCCGAGCATATTGTCTTCCGGATGCAGATTAGGATTGATCATCACGGTTTTAAGGCCATTGAGAAAACCTATCCGCTCGGCCCAATAGCCGCCGAGGCCGACACCTATCGCCAGGGGCGCGGGATCGTCACTCTGGGTTAGCTGACGACTCACCTCGTTGAGCAGATACTGCATATCGTACTTAGGGTGAAGCGTGCTGTAGCTGATCAGCCGTACGTCGGGGTCGACAAACTGCAGCTGGCGCATTTTTTCATGGTTACCTGGACTGGTGGCGTCAAAACCGTGGAAATAGAGGATCATCCTGTTACCTGCTAACTGTATGTGAATATTAACTTTAGCTAACTCATCATAGGCTGTTGTTGCGCTACATCAAATTTAGCCCATACAGATCTGCTCTGCTATCCTTCTTGCCGCCAGATAACGAGATTCATCCTCCAGCGCCTTGGCAACCTGAGGTCTGTTGGCCAGCAGTTTACGCGCCGGCACCTGTGGACCTTGCTCAGGCCACTCAAACGAGGTTAACAGCTCGCTGACGCCCTGACTGTCATTACACAGCAAGATCATGTCACAGCCCGCCTTAATAGCGGCGCTGGCCCGCTCTGGGTAGCCACCCACCACGCCAGCCCCCTTCATGCCGAGATCGTCGGAGAAGATCACCCCATCGAACTTAAGCTCTTCACGCAGCACCTGCTTAAGCCAATAGGAGGAGAAACCCGCGGGATTGGGGTCGACCTTAGGATAGATCACGTGGGCCGGCATCACCCCTTGTAATCGCTTCGCCCCCATAAGATGCGCAAAGGGCACCATGTCCAGGGCGCGGATCTCGGCTTCGCTACGCTCATCCACCGGCTTGGCAATATGGGAGTCAGCCGCCACGCTGCCATGACCGGGGAAATGTTTACCCACGGCGGCCATGCCAGCATCCTGCATCCCTTGAATAAAGGCTTCGGCCAGGGCTATCACCTCATCGGGCTTATCGCTAAAGGCGCGGGTGCCAATCACCTGACTGATGCCGTTCAGATCCAGCACAGGGGCAAAACTTAAATCGATATCACAGGCCAGCAATTCAACGGCCATGAGAAAACCAAGCTCCCTCGCCCAGCCCTTGGCTAATTGAAGGTCTTGCTTTGCCGCTGGCAATATGTCGCCCATGGCGGGGATCTTACTAAAGCCGTCGATAAATCTTTGTACCCGCCCGCCTTCATGATCCACGGCGATAAGCAGATCGGGTCTAAGGGCACGCACCGAGGCCACCAAGGCGCAGAGCTGATCGCGATCTTGATAGTTGCGGGAAAACAATATCAGCCCGCCGACCATGGGATGCATCAACTGCGCTTGCTCCTGCGCATTCATCTCGGTGGATAACAAATCCATCATTAAATAACTCACAACTCCCCCTAGAAAAACTGTTAAATCAGTTTTATCGACGCCGATGATTAACAAATACTTAGCAAGGCAAAATCGTCTAAGTTTTTGTATACAATTGATAAAACCACAAACCTTCGGGCAGCTTTCCTCAGCCCTCTGCGATTAGCAATAGTATGCCTAATGCGAAACTCACTCTTGAAAAAAACTAATGCGAAAGCTGCGACTAAAGTATGGGATACTTAATAATTGACAATCTTAATGTGCTCGCAAGGTTAGCACAACGGGGCGACATTAACGCCCCTTCAGGCATGAATAATTAAATTGGCCTAAAATCACTGAGATTGAATAACGAAAATAATGATTACAACAGGGTTTTATAATGATTAGCGTTTTTGACATGTTTAAAATTGGTATCGGGCCCTCAAGCTCCCATACCGTAGGCCCGATGAAAGCGGGTAATATCTTCATTCAAGATTTAGAAAAACATGGTCATCTAGCAGAAACAGATGAGCTGAGATCTGAGCTGTTTGGCTCACTCGGCCAAACTGGTAAGGGCCACGGCACGGGTAAGGCCGTGATCTTAGGCCTGATGGGCGAAGCCCCTGAAACCGTTGATACCGACAAGATCGATGCCACCCTGGCACAGGTTCATGACACACAAAGCTTAACCATGCCAAACAACAAGGTAGTGCGCTTCAGCCGTGAAGATGGCATCACCTACCACAGACGCAAGAGTCTGCCGGCCCACGCCAATGCCATGACCCTCTACGCCTATGCCAAGGGCAACTGCATCTATCAGCGTACCTATTACTCTGTCGGTGGCGGCTTCATCTTAGATGAAGATGAAATTCTGGCCCAGGATGCCTCGCCAGCCTCCCCTATCGAAGCCGCGCCCTATGACTTTAACAGCGCCGCCGAGCTGCTGGATATGTGTGTCGAGAACGGCCTGAGCATCTCTGCGCTGATGATGGAGAACGAACTCTCTATTGCCAGCGAGAAAGAGGTGAAGGAGCGTCTGTGGACCATATGGCAGACCATGAAAAGCTGCGTCGAGCGCGGTTATCAGAAGGAAGGCATACTCCCGGGCGGGCTGAAACTCAGACGCCGCGCCCCGGCGCTCTACCGCCGCCTCAAGGCCGAGAGCAAGACAGTGGTCGATCCGCTCACCGCCATGGACTGGGTCGATCTGTTTGCCCTGGCCGTGAACGAGCAAAATGCCGCAGGCGATCGCGTGGTGACTGCGCCGACCAACGGCGCCGCCGGCATCATCCCTGCCGTACTCTGCTACTACGACACCTTCGTTCAAGAGGTGGATCTGGATATCTGCTGTCAGTACCTGTTGACCGCAGCCGCCATCGGCATTCTCTACAAGAAGAACGCCTCTATCTCAGGCGCCGAAGTGGGCTGTCAGGGTGAAGTCGGCGTGGCCTGCTCTATGGCCGCCGCCGCGCTCACAGAGATCATGGGCGGCACGGTTGAACATGTGGAGAACGCCGCCGAGATCGGCATGGAGCACAACCTGGGGCTGACCTGCGACCCAGTCGGAGGCTTGGTGCAGGTGCCTTGCATCGAGCGTAACGCCATGGGCGCGGTGAAGGCAATCAACGCCTCACGCCTGGCGATGCGCGGCGACGGCAACCATAAGGTCTCTCTGGATAAGGTGATCAAGACCATGATGGATACCGGCAAGGATATGCGCAGCAAGTACAAGGAAACCGCCAAGGGCGGCCTGGCGGTTAACATAGTCGAGTGTTAATCGGCAATGAATGAAACATAAAAAACTCGCCCTAGGGCGAGTTTTTTTATGGCTACACATCAGCTTATCTTAGCTAAGCTCAAACGCTCGCCTTAACGGATCGGCAGCTCCACATCCGCAAACAGGTTTTCAATCAGCTGAGGGTCTCTAAGGGCCACCGCCTTCTCAACAATATCTTTGGTCAGGTGCGGCGCAAAATGCTCAATAAACTCATACATATAATTACGCAGGAAATTGCCCTTCCTAAAACCTATCTTAGTGGTGCTGTGGGCAAACAGATGGCTGGCATCTATGGCCACCAAGTCTTTATCTATCACAGGGTCCACCGCCATGGAGGCGATCACCCCAACCCCTAGGCCCAATCTGACATAGGTCTTAAGCACATCGGCGCTGGTCGCGGTAAACACCACTCTCGGGTCGATACCGGCGCGATTGAAGGCCTTCTCAATTTCAGATTCTCTATCGAAACCAAACACATAGGTTACCAGCGGGAAACGGCCTAAGTCTTCGATGCTGATCTGAGTGCGCGAAGCCAGTGGATGATCTTTGGTCACCACGATGGAGCGATTCCAGTGGTAGCAAGGCAGCATGATGAGGTCCGTATAGAGGTGCATCCCCTCGGTGGCGATGGCAAAGTCCGCATCGCCCCTCGCCGCCAACTCGCTGATCTGCGAAGGCGTGCCTTGATGCATGTGTAGATTCACCTTAGGGTAACGGTCGATAAAGGCACGGATGATCCCAGGCAAGGCATATCGCGCCTGGGTATCTGTGGTGGCAATATTCAGCTCACCCTGATCCGGCTTGGTATACTCCTCGGCAACCTTCTTGATGCTCTCGACCTTGCCCAAAATGTCGTTGGCGATATTGATCACCTGCTGACCGGCTGGCGTCACATGAGTCAGATGCTTACCGCTACGGCCAAAGATCTGAATGCCCAGCTCATCTTCGAGCATACGCACCTGTTTACTGATCCCAGGCTGAGAGGTGTAAAGATTCTCAGCGGTCGCCGACACATTAAGGTTGTGATTCACCACTTCGGCAATGTATCTGAGTTGTTGCAGCTTCATCGTCTTTCCTTTGCAAAGGTCAGTGTCTCAAAGAGAGCCACGGCCTGAAATCGGTACCCTAACATAAGAGTTAGTATAAGAATTAGTTATAGTACAGGCGAAAAATTAAATCAAAGGGGAATATAGCATAGAGGTGAGATGAATCACACGACATAAAGAGAAAGCTAGTCTAAGATAACTATGCTAGCGTGTTGATTTATAGTAGCATTAATGGAATTGCATAAAAATTGGTAGATCTATGATATTTACTTTGGTTCTGATCCTCATCGGTGCATTGCTGCTATTGGTTATTGGCATCAATGTAATCCAACAACAAAAAGAACGTGCCGAGGCCGAGCGAAGAACAGAATTAGCCAGACAAAGAGCCATCATCGACGAAACCGAGAACGTGCTCTCCTGCACCGGAATGTTTCCCTGCTCGACCAATCTGGTATTGATCCTCTACAGAAGAGTGCAAGAAGCCTTAAGCCAGTCTGTAAGCCTTGGTGGACCACAGACTGCGGATTATCAGCGTCGTCTCACCGACCTTACCGGCCAGGTCGAAAACCTGCAAAACGCCCAGAAACAGACCCCTGCCATCGAAAGCTTTCGCCTGCCCGATACCGACAAGCAGATCCTGGATCTGGTTAAGGTACTGAAAAAACTCAAGGCTATCCTGCGCGCCGAGCACAACAAGGGCAAGGTCGACCCCAATATCTTTGCCCAGGAAGAGGCTCGCGTGGACAGCCTGCAACTCAGAATCAATGTGGATTCTATGCTGTCACGCGCCCGTAGTGCCTGCTTCATGAAGCAATACGGCTCCGCCAAGCAGATGGTCACTAAGGCATTGGCGACCCTGCACACCATCAAGGGTCTGACCCCTAACGATCCCTTTATCGCCAAGAAGGTGGATGAAGCCAAGTTGCTACTCGATGAGATCATGGGCGCCCAGAAGATGGCGCAGCCTAACGCGCCGCAGCAGAAGAGCGACGAAGATGATATCGACGTGCTGTTCCAGCCAAAGAAGAAATGGTAACGGCAGCCTAAGACAAAAAAACCACCGCATTGCGGTGGTTTTTTTTATCGCGATTATCGGAAAGCTTAAGGCGCCAGGCGGTCGATATCCCAGCCGCCTTCTTTAAGACTTGAATCTTTACGGCTGTAGAGGAAGCGATCGTGCAGGCGATATTCACCGCCCTGCCAGAACTCTATGCTGCTAGGACGCACCCGGTAACCACCCCAAAACTTAGGCAGCGGCACCTCACCCTGGCTGAACTTGGCCTTCATCTCGGCAAACTTGCTCTCCAGCGCTTGGCGCGCCGAGATCTTGCTCGATTGCTTCGACACCCAGGCGGCGATCTGACTCTCTTTGGGCCGCGTCACGAAGTACTTAAGCACCTCAGTGGTCGAAAGCTGCTCCGCCACACCCGTCACCGCCACCTGACGCTCCAGGGCGTGCCAGGGAAACAGCAGACTCACCTTGTTGTTGTGGGCTATCTGCTCCGCCTTGCGACTGGCCAGGTTAGTGAAAAACACAAAGCCGTTGTCATCGAAACGTTTTAAGAGCACGATACGCTGAAACGGCTGCCCCTCGGCATCGACGGTTGCCACCGACATGGCCGTGGGATCCGGCAGGATCTCCGAATCCCTAATCTGCTCTATCCATTTCTCAAACAGCACCATGGGGTTGTCGGGCAGCTCCTCTCGGTGCAGCCCGCCCAGGGTGTATTCTCGTCTAATATCACTTAAGTTCGACATCTGCTTCCTTACCCTGTCCCGTATTGCTTACTTCTTATGGGCGCAGGCCCAAACGTGTAGCATCTCAAGGCCTAAGGTGGCCCCGGCCAGTGCGGTGATCTCGGCGCTGTCGTAGGCTGGCGCCACTTCGACCACATCCATACCGACAACATTCATGCCGCGCAGGCCGCGAATGATCTTCATCGCCTTGTCGCTGGTGAGACCGCCACATACAGGCGTGCCTGTGCCCGGTGCGAAGGCTGGATCCAGACAGTCGATGTCGAAGGTGACATACAATGGCATATCACCGACACGATCTTTAATCTGAGCCACTATCTCATCGGCAGTCATCTCGTTAGCGGCGGCCGCATCGATCACCTTGAACAGATGGCTTGGCTTGTCATATTCGGTACGGATCCCCACCTGCACTGAGTGAGAAGCATCGATGATGCCCTCATTTGGCGCGTGGAAGAACATGGTGCCGTGGTCATACTTGCTGCCCTGGCTATAGGTGTCTGTGTGCGCATCGAAATGCAGCAGTGCCATCTTGCCATGCTTCTTGTAGTGAGCACGCAGCAGCGGCAGGGTCACGAAGTGATCGCCACCAAAGCTCATTAGCGCCTTGCCAGAGTCGAGCACGGCCGTCGCGAAGTCTTCGACACGTTGGGTGAAATCGGCTGCATCACCGCAATCGAACACCAGATCGCCCGCATCGACCATTTTCAGGTGATCGGACAACTTAAAGTCCCATGGCCAGCGGCACTCTTCCCAGGCCAGATTGACCGACGCCTGACGGATAGCGCCAGGACCCATACGGCCGCCAGAACGACCCGTAGTGGCCATATCAAACGGCAAACCTATTACCACCACATCGGCATCGCTCTCGAGCGGTTTAAAATCCAGTGGCTGTCTTAAATAACCAAATGCATTTGAGTAAAGCGAGTAATCAGGCTTATCTGCAATAGTGGTCATATTTGCTCCAAATCTATAGAAGTAAAGATCACAACGCAACGGGCAGCAATTGCTCACAATCGCGCTGTTTATAGTGTTTTACATACAGGCCTTGGCCATCCGCCAAGGCAAGTTCGCCCCGGGCCTCTAGGCTATACTGTTTGGCGCAGTATGCTAACGTCTCGGCTTCATATCCTGCCAAGTCCCAGCTTACCGGATTTAAGCGGTTTAACAACTTACCTACTATACCGTTAAGCCCTGCGCCGAGCGACAAATTCGTTTCCAGGCTCACATAGGAGCTCGTCTCTTGCGGGGTGATGTGCAAGGTAAAATAATCTTCTCCCCTGATGGCGTTGAGGGAATAACCCAGTGGCGAGAACAGGTGCGCATCAATATCAAAACCGCTCAGTAGCTGAGATAAATTAAGCCGGCTGGCTATCCCCGCAATCGTTTGCCCATCGCTGAGCAGATAATCGGCCAGCTCACCGCGAATATGGTACATCTGCACCGTCTGGGCGGGTTTAAGCCTTACCTTACTGCCAGAGAAGAAAATATGATGGTGATGACCATCTAAATGGCCTATGCGGTAGGCGGCGCCGCTTAGCATGGTGCCAAGCCGGGCGATATCCTCTTCGAAGCGGCTAGTCTGTAAGGCGGGTAAGATCTCGCTCTTACGCTGATAACTCAGGCTGGCAATCTGATCGCGACCCAGTGACTCCACCAGGGAAAGTACGGTCTCGATTAGCCGTGTGTTGCCACAGGTGATCAGCACCAGACTATCGTGCCAGACAAACAGGCTAGATTCGCTGAGCAGGTAAGCATCGCACTGCTCACTGCTCAGCTTTGAGAGGATCTCTGTATCACTCTTGGCCAGGGCGCGGCGCCAATACGCATCGCCCAACGCCCTAAGCGACGGACAACCCGCCGCCAGCGTCAGCGATAAGCGCTTCTCCGCCCCTTCAAAATACATCGACCCGCTCCTCATCGTCTAATACCAATCCTAATAAATAGCTGGTCATGGTAAATAACTGGTCATGCTAGCTTGTTAAAACGTCCGATAACGGCGTTACTATTTTTGATTGTAGAATAACTACTTATCGAAAAATCTCGCCTTGTTCTCGGCCGTTTTTCCTGTGCTATTTCTGATCACTTACTTGCCGTGATTGGTATAACAGGATCCCGGCAGCCTTAGCCGAGATCCCAGGCGAAACAGGCTAGCCTGCCAATCAGGAGAAATCTTCCAGATAGGTGTAGCCCTTCAGTCCAATCTGCAACTCTTCGAGAATATTGGCGCGCTCATCTTCCTGAATGTGCAGGTTCACCAGCTCCTCATAGGTACGCATGAAAGAGACGGCGTCCAGGTTAACGTAACGCAGCACATCGGCAACCGTATCACCGGCCAGAACCGACTCGATATTCACCAGGCCATCGTCGTCCAGTCGCACCACGGCAGAGTTAGTATCGCCGAACAGGTTATGCATATCCCCGAGGATCTCCTGGTAGGCACCCACCAGGAAGAAACCGATAAGATATGGGCTCTCAGCGCTCCACGCAGGTACCGGCAGTGTGGTTTCGATACCCTGACCATCTACGTACTGATCCACAGTGCCGTCAGAGTCACAGGTAATGTCCAGCATCACGGCGCGGCGCTCAGGTTTCTTATCCAGACCACTTAGCGGCATCACAGGGAACACCTGATCGATACCCCAGGCATCTGGCAGCGATTGGAACAGCGAGAAGTTCACGAAGAACTTGTCCGCCAGCTTCTCGTTAAGCTCATCGATCACCGGGCGGTGGAAACGATACTTACCGCTCATCACACCCTTCAGCTCGTAACAGACACGCAGGTTCATCTGCTCTGCCCAGGCTCTGTCGGACAGGCTCATCTGCCCTAGGGCAAACAGCGAGTGCACCTCGGCCAGGTCGCTTTGCACATCGTGGTAGATCTCGATAAGGGCGCGTTGATCAGCGCGGCCACTCACCTCACCCCATGAATCCCACATGTTTTTGAGCTGCTGCGGCGCTTCTTCATCCGGCGCTTGCAGATCTTCAGGCTTATAGGCCTCTGTGCCAATCACGTCGGTGATCAACACTGCGTGGTGAGCCGTCAGGTAACGACCAGACTCAGAGATCAGACGCGGCATTGGCTGATCGTGTTCGCGACACATGTCGTTCAGCACGCTGACGATGTTGTTGGCGTATTCCGTCAGGCCATAGTTCATCGAGTTGCTGCTCTGGCTACGGGTACCGTCATAGTCCACCGCCAGGCCACCACCCACGTCGAAACATTTAACGTTGGCGCCCATCTTCTGCAGTTCACAGTAGAAACGGCCCGCCTCGCTCACACCGCTGCGGATATCGCGGATGTTGGCGATTTGCGATCCCAGGTGGAAGTGCAGCAGCTGTAGGCTGTCGAGCATGTCTTCGTCTTTCAGTGAGTTGATCACGTTCAGCACCTGAGCCGCAGACAGACCAAACTTAGACTTCTCGCCGCCGCTGGCTTGCCACTTGCCCTTACCCTGAAAGGCTAGACGCACGCGCAGACCCAGACGCGGGGTCACCCCCAGTTTCTTGGCTTCTTCGAGGACGACTTTCAGCTCAGACAGCTTCTCGAGCACGATATAGACCTGATGGCCGAGCTTCTCGCCGATCAGCGCCAGGCGGATATATTCCACATCTTTGTAGCCGTTACAGATGATCACCGAGCTGGCCTTCTGCGCCATGGCGAGTACCGCCATCAGCTCAGGCTTACTGCCGGCCTCAAGACCCAGCTGTGGTACCTCTTTAGACACCTGACTTGCTAGGATCTCTTCGACCACAGTTTGCTGTTGGTTCACCTTGATGGGGTAGACAAGCAGATAGTCTGACTGATAGTCATAACGGGTGATCGCCTGATTGAAGGCGTTACACAAGCTGTTGACTCTGTGATGCAAGATCTGCGGGAAGCGCACCAACACAGGCAAGGCCACGCCGGATTTCACCATATCCTTAGCGAGTTCATTTAACCCTATAGTGTGCTCAGGATGATTAGGATCGGGGGACACCGTCACCTCACCGGCCTCGCTTATGCCGTAGAGCCCAGAGCTCCAGTAATTAACGTTATAACCAACATAAGCATCTTTAATAGACCAATTACTCATATTCTCTCAACCTGTCTATTTACATTCATATTCGGCAGCTGCTTTGTCTGCCAACACATTAATGTTACTTACTATCGCACCTATCAGGTAAATAAGCCGCAACATCAACACCGTTTTTGGGTGTCAGATATCGAAGTTATCCTTCGAGTCCCCGCCATATTAGTTAACTCAATTTATACTTGTCTAAAGTAAAAAAAGGCGCGCAATTAAACCCCTGAATTTAACTAAATGCAAGTATCATTATCACATTAATTTATTACAAGGTTTTTTGCACTCAAGCACGCGCCCAGACTGCCTTTTATCCCTTACGGGTGTTCAGCGTTTTTTACAGTAAATTCGCTCAACAGCCGGGCATTAAACAGACAGTCGGCCCTATCGTTTACCGGGTTCCCACACTGTCAGCCGTTGGAGTCTATCTGACTCACTCGCCCCTGAGCCGAAATTAATGTCATTCACTTCAGAATAAACTGCTTAGGCTAAAGCATCTTGGCAAGATTTCCACTATAATCGCCACATTTAACATCTAAGCCATAATCCATAGAGAACCACATGATAGAGATAGGAAAGCGCTGCACCTTAGAGATCGTCAAACGCGTCGATTTTGGGGTGTACTTAAATGCCCATGAATTCGGCCAGGTATTGCTGCCAAATAAAGTTGCCCCCCAAGGCTGCGAAGTAGGCGATAGCGTCGAGGTCTTCCTCTATCTGGACTCAGAAGATATGGTGATCGCCACCACCAAGCGCCCCAAGGCGCAGGTGGGCCAATTTGCCTACCTTAAGGCAGTCGCGACCGGACCTTACGGCGCCTTCTTGGATTGGGGCCTGGATAAAGATCTCATGTTGCCCTTCGGTGAGCAGCACAGGGAGATCGAGGTGGGACGCTCTTATCTGGTCTATGTCTATGTTAACAGCGCCGACGATCGCATCGTGGCCTCATCGAAGATAGACAAGTTCCTCGACCGCACGCCACCGCCCTATCGCAACGGCCAAGAGGTGAGCCTGATCATCGCCGGTACCACAGACCTTGGCTACAAGGCCATCATCGACAATGGCCACTGGGGTGTGCTGTATAAGAATGAGGTGTATCAACCCCTCAAGTTTGGTCAGCGCATCAAAGGCTTCATCAAGCGTGTCAGGAGTGACGATAAGATTGACCTGATCTTGCAGCGCGGCGCCAAAGAGGAGCTGGACAAACATGCCACCGCCATCTTGATGAAACTCAACCAGGCCGGCGGCTTCCTGCCCCTCACCGACAAGACAGATGCCGAAGTGATCTACGCCGAGCTTGCCATGAGTAAGAAGGCCTTCAAGAAGAGCATCGGCGGCCTATACAAGCAGCAGAAGATCGCCATCGAGGCAGACGGTATCCGCCTGACTGAATAGAAGTTAGGCAGCGAAAGCGCCAAGCCTCTGATTGTCTTTGCATAAAAGCATGGCTCTGTTATAACAGGGCTATGCTTTTTTTATCTGGGTACCAAAATCATGAAACTCACCTCCCATGAAGCGCGTGTGATAGGTTGTCTACTGGAAAAAGAGAAGACGACGCCAGAGCAATATCCCCTCTCCCTCAACGGCCTCACTTTGGCCTGTAACCAAAAATCGAGCCGCGAGCCTGTGATGAACCTGTCGGAAGCTGATACCCAGGCCGCGCTGGACTCTCTGGCGAAGAAACGCCTGGTAGCCGAACAGAGTGGTTTCGGCTCGCGCGTCGTCAAATACAAGCACAGATTCTGCAACACAGAATTTAGCGATCTCCAGCTGAGCGAAGACAAAGTCGCCATCATCTGTCTCTTGCTGTTAAGAGGGCCACAGACCGCTGGAGAGCTAAGAACCCGCAGTAATCGCCTATATGGCTTTAACGATGTCGCCCAGGTCGAGCAAGCCCTCAACAGCCTAGCGCAGATGGAGCCGGCGTTGGTTCGTCAGCTACCTAGAGAGCCGGGTAAGCGTGAATCGCGTTTTATCGAACTCATCAGCGAGGCCGAGACGCAGCTCGATACTCAACTGGCAACTCAGCCAGCGCAAGCGAGTAGCCTGGCAAATGATGAGCTTGTGGAGCGCGTCGCGCTGCTCGAACAGCAAGTGGCCGAACTGAAACTGCAAGTTGCCGAGCTCTTAGGCAAAATTTAACAACAATCTGAAACATTTAGACAAACAGATGAATGTTAGGCTGAGCCTTCATTAACATGATAAAGGAATCATCTTTGGATAATCTTACTCCGCGCAGTTCATGGAACGCAGCCTTGGTGTTGGCCAGGTTCGAACTGAAAAAAATCCTCTTTAGCACAAGAGGCATGATAGGCCTGGCCACCTTTGCGCTAACCTGGTGCCTCATCCTCTGGTACCCCATAAGACAGGCTTCTTTCTACCTGTTTTCGCCTGACTTTAAGCAGCTACTCGAAGGCGTATTTGGCGCCGCCAATGTGGGAGAACTGCTCTCGTGGGACGTGGCCGAGATGGCCATTCTCTGGGTCGCCGCGCTCTACCTCTTCCCCATCTTCAGTCTGTTTGTGGGCGCCGATCAGTTTGCCTCTGACAAGGCCAGGGGCAGCTTTCGCTTCCTCACTCTGAGAGTCAGCCGCGACACCCTGTTCTTCGGTCGGGTCACTGGCTATCTGCTGATCCAGGCGATACTGCTGATACTCACTCTGGTGGCGACACTATTACTGGTGGCCTATCGCGACACGGCTTTGGTGTGGGCCGCAATGGGCTCGGGGGTTTTGGTGTTTATCAATATCATGATCGTCCTGGCCCCCTTTACCGCCATGATGGCAATCTTGTCACTGCACGCCAACTCGGCGAGACAGGCGAGCATCTATGCTGTGTTGTTCTTAGCGGGTAGCACAATAGCCAACGGCATCATCTCCTATTATCTACCTGGACTCAGTAACATACTGCAATGGCTGGTGCCCGGTGCCCAGCTGGATATGATGATTAATACCAAAGGCCTTAGCAGCCTTGCCATAGCAGCCATTCCCCTGCTTCAGGCCGGTGTACTCCTGCTATTAGGAAGAAGTTATATGGCGAGGATCGCACTATGAAGCTAATCACCTGTAAGGCGCTGAGCAAGCAGTTCGGCAGCAAACGCGCACTCAACGACATCAACCTGGAACTCAGCGCTGGACAACCTATCGCCCTGGTCGGCCCCAACGGTGCGGGCAAGACCACCCTGTTTTCGCTGCTGTGTGGCTATATTCGCCCAACAGAAGGAGCTGTGGAGATCTTAGGACACGCCCCCGGCAGCACGGCGCTCCTGGGGAAGGTTGCCGCCCTGCCCCAGGATGCGCGGCTCGATCCTAACCTCACCATAGCAGCGCAGCTGGAGCTATTTGCCCAGTTACAAGGCTTTAATGCCGCATCGGCGCGCCGGGAGTGCCAGCGGGTGTTGGCCTTGGTTGATCTGGCAGAGGTCGCTGCGCAAAAGCCCTCCTCTCTTAGCCATGGCATGAGCAAGCGGGTGTCGATTGCTCAGGCACTCATAGGTTCTCCCGAGTTGGTACTGCTCGATGAGCCGACCGCGGGGCTGGATCCCGCCAACGCCAAGGCGATACGCGAGTTGGTACGCGCTCAGATAGGCAAGACCACCTTCGTCATCAGTTCACACAACCTGGCGGAGCTGGAAAAGCTGTGTGACAAGGTGCTCTATCTGGATAAAGGCGTGCTGAATCAATCTATCTCGATTCAGGACGAGCTGGCCGACGAATACCTGACCCTCACCATGCAGAGCTGCGACGACGAAGCGCTGATGGCGGCGCTAGAGGCGCTGCCTCAGGTCATATCGGTGAAATCCAGTCAGAGCAAGGAGTTTGTGATCCACTATCAGGTCACGGCAAGCTTCGCGTTGGAAACCGAGCTGTTCGCCCTCTTCAATCGCCAAGACTGGCGCTACCGGGCCATTCAACGAGGCCGCACCCTGGAAGACAAGCTGTTCTCACAGGCTTAAGCCAGAATGTCACTGAGATAAAGTGGCACTAATACGGAGTGTCACCCATATAAAGTGACACTTATGCAGAGTGTCACTTAGGGCACGGCGCCTATGCCGTGCCCGCTCATTAACTTCTGCGCTTAGGCTGACCGCCTCAACTCTTTAACTCTCAACTCTCTAACTCTTTATTCTCTTCATCTCTCACTCACTCTTTTGCCCTAGCCTCCCAATGCTGGAGCCGGGGGCCGAAACTGGAAGCTGGCACCTGAGGCTGAAACCTGAGACTGAAACTTGAGGCTGGCAACGAAAACTGGTAACGAATCCTCGACTCGTATCGTAAATTCGCGGAAGCGAAAATCAAGCATGAAAGATAAGCCGTGGATTAGGCTTCAAGAATGGGCTTTGCGGGAAATTGCAGACAAAAAAAGAGCTGTGATACTCATCACAGCTCTTGGAATTCTGTTTTTAGGTAACCTTGGGTTACCCAAAGGTCAGCTTAGATAACAGTTACGTTCTCAGCTTGTGGACCTTTTTGACCTTGAGTCACAGTGAACTGCACTTTCTGACCTTCGTCTAGAGTTTTGAAACCGTCAGAGTTGATCGCACGGAAGTGTACGAAAACGTCTGGGCCAGACTCTTGCTCGATAAAACCAAAACCTTTGTCAGAGTTGAACCACTTAACAACGCCAGTAACTTGAGACATGATATAAATCCTGTAACTAAATAAAATAAAGCCTTAAACGGCAGTAGAGCTGGAAAATGCCGGTATTACTTATGTTAACAGGACGAACTGGTCGTATTGAACACATAAAGTTAAGCCCAACCTTCAAGCTGAGTTCACTATAAATCATTCTGACCGTATGTCAACAAACATTAAAAGGCGCAAATCCTATTTTTTACTTACATATCTGTCAGTTGTTACAAAAAAACCTTCTAAAACTTCGTGTAAAAACACTAAGTTTTTTTAAGCGGATAAAAAACACAAATTAAACAAGGATTAACCAGCTAGCAGGCCCGAAAGACCTCAAGCTTAAAATCCAGTTCACAGGTCAAGGGCTTGGATGTCAGCAAGGCGCGCTGCGCATCGGTAAATTTCCAATTGTAGGGGGTCATCGCTAGAAAATGGCCGATATCCGCACTGTCGCTGATGGTCATAGATTGCGTCAGTCGCTCGCTATGCAGACGCTCGAACCCCACTATCTGGCTGTCCACCTCGGGATTTGGTCTTGGCTGGTCATAGATCACCTGCTTAAGGGCAAAGTGATGCTGCGGGCCCGCCGAGACGGTGATCAGAATGGCACCCGGCTTAGCGACGCGTCTAAGCTCGTCATCTTGCGACGGGGCGTAGATGCGCAACATGAAGTCGAAACTCTGATCGGCAAAGGGCATCTCGAAACTGCTGGCCACACAAAACTGAATATCCGGATAGCGCTTGGCCGCATATTTAAGGGCCGACTTAGAGATATCCAAGCCACTGAGGCTAAACGACTCGGCGCTGCCCATGGCTTGCAGCAGTCTGTGGCTGTAGTAACCCTCGCCGCAACCTATATCCAGCCCATGACGAGCCTCACCGGCATATTCCTGCGCTAGGGCATTTACCCTATCGCTCATCGCCTCATAGTAGCCCTTGTTGAGAAATTCCCGCCGGGCGAACATCATCTCTTTGTTGTCGCCGGGATCTTTAGAGCGCTTCTTCTGCACCGGCAGCAGGTTGACATAACCCTCTTTGGCACAGTCGAACCTATGATTTGCCTCACAGCACCAGGTGCGATCTATGAGTGACAGCGTGCGCTGACAGATAGGACAAAGGTAATTCATTACAATATTCCAATACTAGTCGGGTCATAAACCGACTAGTCGTCTAAAAACATCTGCTCAACCATTAGGTTAAGTTCGGGTGGTGCCAGCAGCTGATAGGACTCCAGCTTGCGCTGCAGCGCCTCGAGATCTTCATGCTGATTGGCGGCATGCTGCCAGTTAGGACGCTGTACCTTCTGGTAATAATGATGGGACAATAACTGCTTCTTGCGTAGCAACTGCTCATCCACCTTGGTCACCTCGCTTAAGATCACCCCGTGCTGCTTCACATCGCCATGATTGGCAAAATGGGCCAGCTCCTGACGAACCAGCTCTATCTCACCTATCTCCAGCAGCAGCGCCTCGGCGTTTTGGCTGAGATCTTCCGCCCGGGCAAGTACCGCCTTGGCTCTTCGCAGCTCCAGGGGACCGCCGAAGAGTCTCAGGTCGCGCTCCAGGGTCACCAGCAACCATTTCTGATCAAACTGTGGCCGAAAGCACACGCTATCGCCCAGGGTCTCAACCGCTATCACCAAGCCTTTACGTAACCTTTCGGCGCACATCACGGGCGAGATCCCAAGTGCACTAAACAGACGCCAGCCCTGGCCGTGGGAGCGGTGTAAGCTCTCCTCTTGAGGCATTGCTGCATCAAGCGCAGGCCCCTCCCCGGAAACTAGCTCGCAGATGAGGTAAGGATGGGATCTTAAGATCAAGCCCTTGTCGCTACACGCTTGGGTCACCACACATTCGAGCAGGTGTCCCCCCATGGTCTGCAGCAGGCTAAAATCGCTCACCGACTCACGCAAACGCAGATGCAACTGACGCCTCTGGGTCAGTTCGATAAATTGTGGCTGAGTCAGTAAGGGTTCAAACATCGGGTTATTCCTCGTTAGCCGACCATTGTAACTGGCCAACTGAGCCGCTGCCAACTTCAAAATGACGCGATTTCAATCAAATAGGGAAAATAAACCGTTAAATTAGTGCAGGCGCAAACTAGGGTGCTATGATAAGTGCCACTATTCACACGCTACCTTACGCTATGCCTGCAAATAACCTTCCCAGCATCTTCTGGCACGACTACGAGACCTTCGGCGCAAACCCGGCCAAAGACAGGCCGTCTCAGTTTGCCGGTATTCGAACCGATATGGATCTCAACATCATCTCTGAGCCGGTAACCTTCTACTGTAAGCAGGCCAGCGACTACCTGCCCTCGCCTGAGGCGATCCTTATCACCGGGATCACGCCCCAGCTCGCCAATCTCAAGGGGATGCCGGAAGCGGAGTTTATGGCCAGGATCAATAGCGAGTTTTCCCAGCCCAACACCTGTGTGGCCGGCTATAACTCGCTGCGATTCGACGATGAGGTGACCCGCTACGGTTTCTACCGTAACTTTTTTGATCCCTATGCGCGGGAGTGGCAGAACGGCAACAGCCGCTGGGACATCATAGATCTGGTGCGCGCCTGTTATGCGCTAAGGCCCGAAGGCATCAACTGGCCCGAGAAAGAGGATGGCAGCCCGAGTTTTAAGCTTGAGCACCTCACCCAGGCCAACAACCTAAGCCATGACAAAGCCCACGACGCCATGTCAGATGTGTACGCTACAATCGCCATGGCCAAGTTGATCAAAGAGCGTCAGCCAAAGCTATTCGATTACTACTTCAATCTGCGTAAGAAGAATGAAGTGAGCAAGCAGATCGACGTGCTGAACATGCAGCCTCTGATACATGTCAGCTCCAAGATCAGCGCCCTTCACGGCTGTACCACGCTGATCGCGCCGGTGGCTCACCATAGCACCAATAAGAATGCCATCATCTGCGTCAATCTGGCCATGGATGTCACGCCGCTGATTGAACTGAGCGCCGATGAGATCCGCGAGCGCATGTATACCCCAAGGGTCGATCTCGCCAGCGACGAGCTGCCAATCGGCCTAAAACAGCTACACATCAACAAGTGTCCCTTTATTGCAACCGCCAAGACACTCACAGACGGCAACGCCCAGCGTTTAGAGATAGACAAGGAATTTGCCCGCGCCCAATACAAGCGCCTGCGTCAGCACCCAGAGATCAGAGAGAAACTGGTGGCCGTCTTCGATACCGAGCATGGCAATGAGATAAGCGATCCGGATCTGCAACTCTACAGCGGTGGCTTCTTCAGTCACGCCGACAAGAGCAAGATGGAGATCATACGTCATACGGCGCCGCAACACTTAGCCGCGCTGGAGCTCGACTTTGACGACGAGCGTCTGCCGGAAATGCTGTTTCGCTACCGCGCTCGCAACTATCCGGAAACCCTGGATGATACCGAGCAGCAACGTTGGCGCACCTTCTGTCAGTCACGCCTGAATGATCCTGACTATATGATCAAGCTGGAAACCTTGGTCAACGACACAGAGGCTGACGAAGAAAAACAGAAGTTATTGACGGCTTTGTGTCATTATCTTAGCAACCTGTAGCCGAAATTGCGGTGATTTGGGGGAAATGGCGATCAAAATGGGCGTCAGATCCCGTTTTCATGGTAACTTAGTTACTAAAATGATTTTCCAATAGCTTAACAATTAAGGATCAAGCTCATGCAAGATAGATTTGTTCACTGCATAGCTCAACTGCCTCAACCTTTGGCAGATCAATTAGTCCCTTTATTGAACCAGGACTTTGTGGGGCATATGGACGCCCAGCAGGTAGCTGACTTAGCCGCGGCCACGCAGATGAGCCAGGATGAGTTGCTGTTAGCCCTGCTGCCCATCGCCGCCGCACTTGCCAAGCCTCCCATTAGCGAGTTTTATGTGGGCGCCATCGCCAAGGGCGCCAGCGGTGACATCTACATGGGGGCCAACCTAGAACTGGACGGCGAAGCCCTGTTTCATAGCGTCCATGCCGAGCAGAGCGCCATCAGCCACGCCTGGTTAAGCGGTGAGACTGGCATCGAAGATATCATAGTCAACGCCTCTCCCTGTGGTCACTGTCGCCAGTTTATGAACGAATTGGTCGAGGGCCAAGCCATCCGCATCCACCTGCCTGAGCAGGCCACTCAGCCCTTGTCTCACTATCTGCCCTACGCCTTCGGTCCGGCCGATCTGAATATCAAGACGCCACTGCTCTCCAAACAGCAACATGAGTTTACCCTGGAAAGCGCCGATCCCATGATCATCGAGGCGCTGGATCACCTGAGCCTGAGCTACGCGCCCTATAGTGAAAGCTATGCCGCCGTGGTGTTAGAGACCCGAGATGGCGCGACCTTCTGCGGCCGCTATGCGGAAAACGCCGCCTTCAACCCTTCCATGCTGCCGATGCAGATGGCGTTGTCGGCCATGGCCAGACATAACCGTGATTTCAGCGAGATCAATCGCGCCGTGTTGATCGAATCCAGCCAGGGCAAGATCTCCCTGGTAGGCGCCACCATGGATGCCCTGCACGCGGTTGCCGCCGTAGAACTTGAACACATCATGGTCGATCCGGTTTAAGGTCTGATTCCACACCTTAAGGATCAAAAAAGGACTGCTTGGCAGTCCTTTTTATTATCTAACAAGCAGGTTATAGATACCTGGATGCTGGCATTAGCCGCGACTCTTCTCCAGGCGCGCTAACAGGCTTGAGGTATCCCAGCGCTGTCCGCCCTGAGCCTGAACCTCACTGTAGAATTGGTCCACCAATGCGGTTAACGGCAGGTGTGAGCCGTTACGGCGCGCCTCACCCAGGGCGATGCCTAAGTCTTTGCGCATCCAGTCGACGGCGAAACCAAAGTCATATTGACCCTGCCACATGGTTTGATAGCGATTCTCCATCTGCCATGATTGTGCGGCACCTTTGCTGATCACCTCAACCACCTTCTCGCCATCTAGGCCGGCACTGCGAGCAAAATGCAAGCCTTCGGCCAGCCCCTGTACTACACCGGCGATACAGATCTGGTTCACCATCTTAGTCAGCTGACCGCTACCCACTTCACCCAGCAGCTCGGCGCAGCGAGCGTAGGCCTGCATCACCGGCTTGGCAGCCTCGAAGTTCGCCGCTTCGCCGCCCACCATGACGGTCAGCACGCCGTTCTCGGCGCCGGCCTGTCCGCCAGAAACTGGCGCATCGATAAAACCAACCCCTTTGGCCTTAGCCGCGGCGCCAAGTTCGCGCGCCACATCTGCCGATGCCGTGGTGTGGTCGACCAGTATGCTACCCGGCGCCATGGCCGCTAGCGCGCCGGTATCACCCAGCACCACAGAGCGCAGATCGTCATCGTTACCGACACAGACAAACACAAAGTCTTGTCCCTTGGCGGCCTCATTTGGGGTGGCACACCAGTTACCGCCATAGGTATCACACCAGGCCTGTGCCTTGGCTTGAGTACGGTTGTAGACAGTTACCTCATGACCATGCTTCACCAGATGCCCCGCCATAGGGAATCCCATCACGCCTAATCCTAAAAATGCTACCTTTGCCATCTTCTGTCCTATCTCTTTGTTGTTTAATACTGCCTGTTCACCTTCTTGAAGAAAGGTTTTATTTGGGGGTACAAGGCCTCGAAGGCTGTAAATACGCGGGCATATTGTGCCACATGAGCAGCCTCGGGTTCGAATTTTTCGCCAAGGCGGCACATCTGACCTCTGGCACTGGCGAGATCTGGATAGATCCCAGCGCCCACGGCGCAGCACATGGCGGCGCCAAGGCCTGAGGCTTCATGCAGCGATAAACGCTCCACGGGGCGGTTAAAAATATCGGCGCACATCTGCATTACCAGGTCGCTCTGGGCGCCGCCGCCCGTGATGCGAACCACCTTAAAGGGTGAGCCCTTGAGTCTTTCCAGGCAAAGCAGCCCCTGTTTGAGGGTCATCAGGATCCCTTCGATGGCGGCGCGGTACAGGTGCAGCCTGCCATGCTCTGGGGTAAAGCCGACTATGCTGCCTCTCGCCTCGGGGCCTGGATAGATAACGCCCTGGGCCCAGAGCGGGCTCAGCAAAAGACCATCTGCGCCCACAGGCACCTTGGCAATAGCCTGGGTGATATACTGCTCAGGGCTGATGCCAAGCCTGCTAGCCTCGATCACATCCTGGGCGCCAAACTGCTCGATGAGCCAGCTCAGCAGCCAGAAGCCTCGCTCTAGCTGGATCTCGGTAATATAGTCATTTGCTTCGATCGAGGGAAAAGCAGGAAGATAACGATAGGCCTCGCGATAGCGCTCACCGCCCCAGGCGAGTATGGCCGCGCTGCCAAGGCTAATGCAGGCAATCTCCTGCTCGCCGCAGCCAGCCGCGTACACCTCACAGGCCTTGTCGGCACCGGCGCCATAGACGGCAAGGCCCGGCGTTAAACCAGAATCCTTGGCAAAATGCTCACTCACCAGGCCCAACTGATCGGTCGGGGCGGTCAAGGGCACCATCTGCGATGGACGGCAAGCAAGCGCCTGCCAACGCCAGCTGCGCGGATGCGCCCAGGCTTTGCGGCGATAATCGAAGGGAAGATAGGCGACCTGTGAGGCCTTACTATCAACTAGCCTGCCGGTGATCTGTCCGATGAGGTAGCCGCTAAGCAGCCCCACCTTATCGGCAGCAGCTAGCCTGTCTTTTTGATGCTCTAGAAGATAGTTCACCTTCGCCGCGCGGCGCAGATAGGCGATACGCCGACTGAGACCGATACAGAAAAACCCCAGACGATAGTACCAGGCCATGGGCGGCAGATTATCGCTCGCCAGGCGTCTGTCGGACCACATGTAGACAGGCGATATCGCCTGCCCCGCGTCATCGAGCAGCACAGTGCAGGCCCTTTGGGTGGTCAACGCCATCCCCTTGATCTGACTTGGCAACACCTGAGTGTGCTCAAACAGGCCGCGGATCACATCCACCAGTTGGCGATAACAATAGTCGGCCGATTGCTCACTCTCACCAGGTGCGCCGTCACGATAAGGCTGCACGGCATGCTGCCGTTTAGCCACTAGCTGCCCCTGGCGGTCGAACACTAAGGCCCTAACGCTCTGGGTGCCATAGTCCAGGGCGAGAAAATAGGGATTCTCGCCCGTGCTAGCAGAAGAAGCGGGAGTTGAAGTTAAGGTCATAGACAATAATAAAAGACCAAAGCCTAAGGCTTGAGGTGGGCCTCCATCTCGGCGCCGATCTTCTTGCGCATCTCCATCAGGCGGATGGCAGAGTCGCGCATCACCTTGTCCGACTCGGTAACGGGGATCCATTCAGGCACAGGGGAGGGTTGACCAGAATCGTCCACCGCCACCATGATCACGATACAGTGGGTGGTAAGATGTCGCTCTGGATGTTTGGGATCGCCCGCCTTCACGTCTATCCCCAGGTGCATCGAGGTGCGACCTGTATAGATCACCTTGGCCCCCACCTCGACGATATTACCCACATGAATGGGTTTGACGAAACGTATCCCCCCTGCATAGGCGGTGATGCAGTACTTACCGCTCCACCCCGCCGCGCAGGCATAGGCGGCTAAATCGATCCATTTCATGACCGCGCCACCATGGACCTTGCCACCAAAGTTTACATCGGCCGGCTCGGCCAAAAATCGCAGGGTGATCTCTCTATCTTGTCCCGCCATCACAGCCACCTTATCTCATTGATTAAAACTAAAGTGTACTGCAAATACCTTGGCGATAGTAACTAAGAATCATGCGATTAGCGCAATTATCCCCAATTGATCACCGCAAGACAGGCCGCAAGGATCAGCGGTAGACTCAGGCGAAACAGCCAAAGCAGGGCTTGCTCGCCAAAAATGCTTGAAACCTTGACGAAACGATACAGGCCGATCCCCAGCAGGAACAGCACAAGTACCTCGACGCCAGCTGCCAGGTTGGTCTCTCCGCCGCTATAGATGGCGGTGACCAGCAGCGCAAACCACACAGTGGCAAAGGCGGCAGAGGCAAGGATGAAGGTCTTGAGGCCTACCGGTAGGCTTAAGGAATGCTCACCACGAATGAGTCCATTGAGGTTAGCGGTGAGTAGACCAACCAAGGGCATTAACGGAACAACGACAGGATTTAACACTTTGACACCATCAGAGTGAAGTTAACAGAGCCAGATTATCCGCCCTGATTTCGTCGCTGCCAAGAGAGATGAATTAAGCTTCATCCCGGCGCCATTTCGCCTTCATTCAAACATAAAAAAAGCACCATTAAGGTGCTTTTTTACTTAAAAACCGAGGCTTACTCGCCACGTTTAAACAGCAGTGAACCGTTAGTGCCACCAAAGCCGAACGAGTTACACAGGGCGTAATCGAACGCGTGACTACGTGCCGTATGGGGCACGAAATCAAGATCGCAACCTTCGTCTGGATTATCCAGGTTGATGGTCGGCGGGATCATCTGATCGCGCAGTGCAAGCAAGGTGATGATCGCCTCGACTGCACCAGCCGCGCCGAGAAGGTGGCCTGTCATCGACTTGGTCGAGCTGACCAGCAGGTTGTAGGCATGGTCGCCAAACACACTCTTCACCGCAGAGGCCTCGGCCTTATCACCTGCTGGCGTAGAAGTACCATGGGCATTAATGTAACCCACGAGCTGCTTGTCGATAGCCGCATCTTTGATGGCATTTTCCATCGCCAGGGCAGCGCCAGCTCCATCGGCCGGTGGCGAGGTCATATGGAAGGCGTCGCCGCTCATACCAAAACCAACCAGCTCACCATAGATGGTCGCACCGCGCGCCTTAGCGTGCTCATACTCTTCCATCACCATGATGCCAGCGCCATCACCTATGACAAAACCATCTCTGTCTTTGTCCCAAGGACGACTTGCGGCGACAGGATCTTCGTTACGAGTCGACAGTGCCTTGGCCGAACCGAAGCCGCCGACGGCCAACGGACAGGTCACATCTTCTGCGCCACCGGCAATCATGACGTCGGCATCGCCGTAAGCAATAGTACGTGCGGCAAAGCCGATATTATGTACGCCCGTGGTACAGGCGGTGGTAACCGCGAAATTAGGGCCTGTCATGCCGTACTTGATCGACAGGTGACCAGCGATCATGTTGATGATGGTGCTCGGCACGAAAAATGGCGAGATCTTGCGTGGACCGCCCTTTAGCAAGGCTGAGTGGGCC
Source organism: Shewanella loihica PV-4 (assembly GCF_000016065.1). NCBI lineage: Bacteria > Pseudomonadati > Pseudomonadota > Gammaproteobacteria > Alteromonadales > Shewanellaceae > Shewanella > Shewanella loihica. The sequence goes on along the minus strand of NC_009092.1, from coordinate 1,837,098 downwards.
GCCTCGATCAGCGGCATACCGCCCATACCGGCGCCGATGGCTGTACCAACACGGGTGGGATCTTCCACTTCCATATTCAAACCGGCATCTTGGATCGCCTGGATACCTGCCGCCATGCCGTATTGGATGAAGAGATCCATCTTGCGGGCTTCTTTCTTTGGCAGGTACTGCTCTACGTCAAAATCTTTGACCGAGCCGCTAAAACGAGTAGAGAACTCGCTGGCATCAAATTTGGTTATCGGTGCGATACCGCTCTGTCCCGCAAGCAGGGCTTTCCAGGACGCCTCTACGGTATTGCCCACAGGGGTCACGAGACCAATACCTGTGACGACTACACGACGTTTAGACACGTTTTCACCTTTCACTAGAATAAGATGGGAGGCCTCAAAAGAGACCGGAAAAACAAGGCTTATTAGGTTATAGCACAGGAAACCCAGGCGGGCATCCGCCCTCTCCTGCTGCTAGCCCTCAAACAAAAACAGGCGGCATAATTGCCGCCTGTTTTAGAGAATTCAGTATTACTGATTCTTAGAAACGTAATCGATCGCTGCTTGAACAGTAGTGATCTTTTCAGCTTCTTCATCAGGGATCTCAGTGTCAAACTCTTCTTCTAGAGCCATTACCAACTCAACGGTGTCCAGAGAATCTGCACCTAGGTCGTCAACGAAAGATGCTGCTGGTTTTACGTCTTCTTCTTTAACGCCCAGTTGCTCGATAATGATTTTCTTTACACGTTCTTCGATGTTGCTCATTAGTTTTCTTTCCTATTCAAATTACGCACTTGCGTAAGATTGCGAGTAGTTTATTCAATTTGGCACACAATGCAAGCTTAACTTTTGTGGTCTAACCACAAAACCTACGTAAGTCTACGCCAAAAATCAATCAAAATCAGTCAGTTGTTATAACCGACGTTTAAACCATGTACATGCCGCCGTTTACATGCAGAGTTTCCCCTGTGATGTAAGCCGCTGAATCCGATGCTAAAAACAGTACAGCATTTGCAATCTCTTGCGGCTGTCCCAGTCTTTCCATAGGAACTTGTGACATAATACCTTTTTGCTGCTCTTCCGTCAGCTCATCCGTCATATCGGTCTGGATAAACCCAGGAGCAATAGCATTCACTGTTATTTGACGAGATGCAACCTCTCTTGCAAGAGATTTTGTAAATCCAATCAAACCAGCCTTAGCTGCGCAATAGTTTGTCTGACCTGCATTGCCCATTGTGCCTACAACAGAGCCAATGTTAATAATACGGCCACTGCGCTTCTTCATCATTGCACGTAACACCTGCTTTGAGGTGCGATAGAGAGAGGTCAGGTTGGTATCTATGATGTCCGTCCACTCATCTTCCTTCATACGCATCAAGAGATTGTCGCGCGTGATACCCGCATTGTTTACCAGAATATCAACTTCACCGACTTTTTCTTTGATCGAGGCAAATAAATGGTCAATTGACTCACTATCGGTGACATTTAATACTAATCCATGACCTTTATCACCCAGATATTCCTGGATAGCAGCTGCGCCGCGCTCGCTGGTCGCGGTGCCGATAACCAGCGCACCGGCCTCAACCAATGTTTCGGCGACCGCACGGCCAATACCACGGCTAGCACCAGTTACCAGGGCAACCTTGCCGGTTAAATCTAGATTGAAACTCATCTATTACTCCTTATTCACTCAGCGCGGCAACAGAGGCAGTATCATTTGCCACTTTCGCGCTCAGCGATTTATTAATTCTTTTCGCCAGTCCGGTAAGCACCTTACCTGGGCCCACTTCGACCAGCTGACTAACGCCGTCTGCCGCCATCTTCTCAACGGTCTCAGACCATCTGACCGGGCAGTAAAGCTGACGCACTAGGGCATCTTTAATGGCTTCGACTGACTCAGGCGTAGCGACATCGACGTTGTTGACAACAGGAATGCTAGGCGCACTAAAGCTTAGCGCGTCCAGCGCCTTGGCCAGTTCATCCGCCGCAGGCTTCATCAATTGACAGTGAGACGGCACGCTCACAGGCAAGGCAACGGCCATCTTGGCACCGGCCGCCTTACAGGCATCCGCCGCACGCTCAACCGCCGCCTTCTCACCGGCGATAACCACTTGACCAGGGCTGTTAAAGTTAACCGGTGCAACCACCTCACCCTGGGCCGCCTCTTCACAGGCTTTAGCGATGCCGTCGTTATCCAGACCGATAATCGCAAACATGGCGCCAGTGCCAGCAGGCACCGCCTGTTGCATCAGCTGACCACGTAGCTCAACCAACTTAACAGCGTCTTTAAAATCGATAACACCGGCACATACCAGCGCCGAGTACTCACCCAGGCTGTGGCCGGCAAGCAGGGCTGGCTTAGATGCAGAGGTGGCTTGGATCGCGCGCCAGATGGCGACGCTTGCGGTAAGCAATGCAGGCTGGGTCTTATCGGTCTGATTCAGAGACTCAGCTGGTCCCTCTTGTACCAGTTGCCATAAATCATAGCCTAACACTTCGCTCGCTTCGGCGAAGGTTTGACCGACGACGTCATGTTCCGCCGCCAGGTCGGCCAACATGCCTACGGCCTGAGAACCTTGCCCAGGGAAGACATAAGCAATCTTTTCCATTTTTATATACCTTTACTAAATCAATGTATTCTAGTACTAAAATCGACTAAAAACGAACGAGCGCACTGCCCCAGGCAAATCCGGCACCGAAGGCCTCGAGAAGCAGAAGCTGACCACGTTGAATACGTCCGTCGCGCACAGCCTCATCCAGGGCGATAGGCACAGAGGCAGCCGAGGTATTACCATGTTTGGCCAGGGTCAATACCACCTTGTCCAAGCTCATATCGAGCTTCTTGGCGGTCGCCTTGATGATGCGGAAGTTCGCCTGGTGAGGCACCAGCCAGTCGATCTCAGATTTATCAATCTGGTTGATACGTAGCGTCTCTGTGACCACATGAGAAAGTTGAGTCACGGCGACTTTGAAGACGTCGTTACCCTTCATCGTCATATAGCCGACGGCCTCTGAAGACTCACTGGCTCTTGGCGGGAAGGAACATTTGAGCAGATCGCCTTGACGGCCATCGGCGTAGATATGGGTCGAGATGATGCCCGGCTCTTCTGACGCGCCCACAACGGCGGCCCCGGCGCCATCACCGAACAAAATGATGGTGGTGCGATCTTCAGGCTCACACAGACGTGACAGAACATCGGCGCCAATCACCAAGACTTTCTTGGCCGCGCCCGTCTTCACAAACTGATCGGCAACCGACAACGCGTAGACAAAGCCTGAGCAGGCGGCGGCGACATCGAAGGCCGGAATGGTATGCACGCCCAGCATCGCTTGAATTTCACAGGCCGCGGCAGGAAAGGCGTTATTGGCGCTCGTGGTGCCGCATACGATCATATCCAGCTCGCTAGGGTCTACCCCAGCCATTTCCAGGGCGCGCACAGCGGCGGCGTAACCCATGGTTGATACTGATTCGTCTTCGGCGGCTATTCTGCGCTCTGAAATACCGGTACGTTCAACAATCCACTGGTCACTGGTATCCACCATCTTTTCCAGATCTTGATTGCTACGGACTTGCGCTGGCAAATAACTACCAGTTCCGAGAATTTTTGTATGCATAAGGAGATATCAGTTATTTATGTCTAAAAGGATCGACTCAAGACGCTCTTCGATCATCTTGGGGAGTCGACGTTGTGCTTCGGTCACTGCCAAACTAATTGCTTGTAAATAGGCAGATTCATCCGCACTTCCATGACTTTTTACTACAATTCCGCGCAATCCTATCAGACTTGCTCCGTTATAGTGGTCGGGGTTCATCTGATTTAAAACACTATTAATGCGCGGGGCGATTAACTTGGCCAGTAATCGTACGAAAAAGCCTTGAGTTAAGCCTTTCTTCAACTGATGGACGAGGAGCCTTGCTATCCCCTCTGAGGTTTTCAGGGTAATGTTGCCAACAAAACCGTCACAGACGATGACGTCGACATTACCCGAATAGATATCATCGCCTTCGATAAATCCGGCGTAATTGAGCTGCGGGCTCTGTTGCAGTAATTGTCCCGCCTGCTGTACCTGATCGTTACCCTTGATCTCTTCGATGCCCACGTTAAGCAGGGCCACCTTAGGGGCAGGATTCTTATCCACGGCCTCGCACAGAACCGAGCCCATCACCGCAAACTGAAACAGGGTTTCCGAGCAGCAGGAGACGTTGGCACCGAGATCCAGCAGATACACGGGTTTATGATTGACCGCGGGTAAGCAGCTAACTAGGGCGGGTCTATCTATGCCGGGAAGCGTCTTGAGCAACACCTTGGAGATGGCCATCAGGGCCCCGGTATTACCCGCGCTTAAACAGGCCTGAGCCTTCTTGTCTCGTACCAGCTCGATCGCCAGACGCATAGAACTTTGCTTGCAGTTGCGCAGCGCATGCACGGGGCGATCGCACATCTTCACCACTTCTGTGGTGTGCACGAGTTCAATACGCGAGAGTAAATCAGATTCAAGGTGGCTTAGCAGAGGTTCGATTTGCGACCTGTCACCCACCATGATGACGTGTAAGAAGGGATATAAGCGAAGTGCCTGCAGGGTTGCAGGCACTGTGATGCGGGGGCCAAAGTCGCCCCCCATCGCATCTAACGCAAGCGTCAGATTAGTCATCGGCAATCAACAGATTACTTGTTGATAACCTTTTGACCACGGTAGTAACCGTCTGCAGTCACGTTGTGACGACGGTGCAGTTCACCACTCGTTGCATCAACTGACAGTTGAGCAGTGCTCAACGCGTCGTGTGAACGGCGCATACCGCGCTTTGAACGAGATTTTTTATTCTGTTGTACAGCCATTTGACCTGTCTCCTAGATTACTTGCTCTTCAGTTTTTCTAACACTGCAAACGGATTTGGACGCTCCTCTTGAGCGGGTTCAATCTCGCCTACTACTACATCTTGATCGCCTTTGCTGCAGCTTTCTTCTGCATGCATCGGGATCAAAGGCATAGCTACTATCAATTCATCTTCAATCAATTGATGCAGACGAATCTCACCTATCTCATTGCACTCAATAGGGTCATACGCATCCGGGAGCTCATCGATTTCTGCCTCAGACCCGCAAGGGCTAAAACAAAAGTCGACCGTAACCTCAGTGGTAAAAAGCGTCATGCAACGTTGACATATCAGAGTGAGCTCCGTCACAGCCTTCCCTTTCAGGTAGACTATCCCCTGTATATCTACACCACATTCAAGCGACACTGCCACATCGGAACAGTCGCCGGCACATAACTCATTTAATCGCTTTAGCTGCACACCGGGTACAATGCCTTCATAAGAAAGCTTGCTGGCCGCTGCGCGTATAGGATCAATTGAAACCGGTATCTTTACTGTTTGCATAAGGCGCGCATATTATAGTTTGAATTACCTTGAGTCAAAGGAAAATTTATCTCCTTTATCGATCCCGTTAACGAAAGCGATAAAACCCATCAATAATTCAAAAATTGTTGGAGTGAAAATTTTACCCAAGGGCCAATGGATACTCAAGCCCCGCACGCTTAAAATAGAAGCATTCGCGCGGCCTTAGTCGCCTCTTTTTATTACCCTTGCCTAAATATAGTCCGCACCTTGCTTGTCGGTCTAAGCATGCATTCATTTTTGTGCCTACTGCGTGAAAACTATACTCGCCCATCTCGTCTTCTACACGACTCTATTCTGCATTTTTACCCAAGATGGCTTATTATAGCCGCCACTTACATAAAGCTTTGCTCCGCAATAGATAACAGATAACAGATAACAGATAACAGATAACAGATAACAAGGTTAAACCATGACCCCGGCTATCATACTCGCCTCCACCTCGGTATTTCGTCAGTCTTTGCTTCAAAAACTCGCTATCGAGTTTGACACCTGCGCCCCTGAGGTCGATGAGACCCCGATTGCGGGCGAATCGGCTCAGCAACTGGTAACCCGCCTGGCATTAGCCAAGGCCAAGGCGGGTGCACAGGGCCGTCAGAGCGGTCTCGTTATAGGCTCAGATCAAGTCGCCGTGGTCGATGGCGACATCATAGGTAAGCCGCTGACTCGTGCCAACGCCATTGCACAACTCGAGCGCGTCTCAGGTAAATCCATCACCTTCTATACCGGCCTAGCCCTGTTTAACGTGGCCGATGAGACGTACGAGGTGATCTGCGAGCCCTTCATCGTACACTTCAGGGCGCTAACGACTGAACAGATCCAGTATTATGTCGACACCGAGCAGCCGCTCTACTGCGCGGGCAGCTTCAAATCTGAAGGCCTGGGCATCGCTCTATTTGAGCGCCTCGAGGGACGGGACCCCAACACCCTGGTTGGCTTGCCTCTTATCGCCCTCACCCAGATGTTGCTTAAGCAAGGGGTGGACATCTTGGCGCCGGCGCAGAAATAAAGGTTATCCGCTAATAGCTGATAGTGAATCGTCAGACCTTAATCACTAGCACTATTCACCTACTTGTTCACAAGTAGATATTCACCAGTACTTATTCATCAGAACGTATGTGCCAACCGGTTTCACCACGGTTGGCAGATTCGAATCCAGGATAAAGGCCTTCGCAAGGCCATACCGCAGCCCGCAACCAGGCATTCGCTCCACACAATTAAGCATGTTTAGTTTTATTCACTGAATCCAGGCTTCACAAACGGATAAAAACTAGCTACTTTGAAGTTTAAGATTTTCATACGCCAATAACTTAGCGACAAGGAAGTCAATTGCATTTGGGTGGTTAGTTATTATGACCGATCTCGAAGAAGCGCTTGCCTTGCTCGCCGCCCCCTGTATCGACGAGCGATTTTTTCAGCGAGCCCTAAAAGCACTCGCGCTGGTGACTCAGTGTCGCTGGGCGGCCTTCGCCCGCCCCTCGATTCATCGCGGGAAAATAGAGGTGGTCGCCTTTTGCGACGTGAAACAAACCATTCCCGGGTTTGAATTTGATCTTATGGGCTCCCCCTGTGAAGCCATCTATCAGATGCGCTACCCCAATACCCATCTCTTGTATGCAAATGATCTGCAGCAGCGCTTTCCCGACTTTCAGCTCATCAAAGATCTCGGCGCGGTCAGCTACCAGGCCGAATTGATCCTGGACGACGAAGGCGGCCCGATTGGGCATATCTTGGTCATGGATACCCTCCCCCAGCGGGAAAACACTAAGTCGAGGGAGTTTTTCCGGCTACTCGCCCAGCGGATCGGTATCGAGTACAAGCGCCTGCTGATGTCGAGGGAATTGTCGGTGCACAAGGAGATGATCGCATCGACCCACCACATGATGTCCTTCGTCGGCCTCGACTATCGCTACCATGTGGTGTCTAAAGGCTATGAGCACCTGCTTAACTGTGATGCGAGTGAGATCATCGGCAAGCATGCCAGCGAGATCCACGGCAAGGCGATATTCGAGACCCACCTTAAGCCACTGCTAGACAGATCCTTCGCGGGAGAGTCGATAAACACCCAGACCCGCATCCATCCCCCTTCTGTGTCTGAGCCGCAATACCTCAACGTCCACCACAATCCGCACCAGGATGAAAATGGTCAGATAAGCGGGGTCATAGTCTCGGCTCATAACATTACCGAGCTGCATAAGGCAAAAGAGCAAAGCGAATATCTGGCCTTTCATGACTCGCTGACCCAGCTGCCTAATCGTCTGGCGTTGTTTAATCACTTCGCCGAGATGCTCTCTAGCCAACCCCAAAGCCAAGCAGAACTCGCCGTGCTCTATCTGGATCTGGATGATTTCAAGCTAATTAACGACAACTACAACCACCTGGTTGGTGACAAGGTACTGCAGAAAGTTGCCGAGATCTTAAGGAAGGTCTGCCCCGAGGCTGAGATGGTGGCGCGGATCGGCGGCGATGAGTTTATCATTTTGCATAGCTTCGACGCTCAAAATGAGAGCGACAAAAGCCGCGCGCTCTCCACACTCTGCCTAAGCTTGAATCAGATGCTCGACGACGGCATTAGGCATGAGGGAGATCATCTTAGGCTCGCAGCCAGTATCGGCTGTCACTGGGTCGAGCCGGATCAGAGAGATGTCTCGGCGCTTATCTGTCTGGCGGACAAATCAATGTACCGCAACAAGCGCCGTAAGCGGCTTAATGAGGCTCGCCAGTGATGAGTGGTAGCAGCGCCAGCGGATGCTCGGCGATGGCGACAGGGTTGGCCTCTTGCAACTTCAACGCAGAATGGGCGCCATAACTCACTCCTATACCATCGATTCCCGCATTGCTGGCCATGTTGAGATCGTGCACCGAGTCGCCAATCATCACCGCCTTCTCGGGAACAACATCGAGCAGTGAGAGCAGTTCGTGCAGCATCTGCGGGTGAGGCTTACTCTTGGCTTCATCGGCGCAGCGACTGGCCACAAAGTGCTGATGAAAACCTGTCTCATTGAGCACCCTGTCTAACCCGGCGCGGGCCTTGCCGGTGGCCACTGCCAGTTGATGCCCAGACGCCTTGAGAGACAGGAGCAGCTGCTCGGCGCCGTCAAATACTGGGCTCGGCGTTTGATTAAGCTGCAGATACTGCTGGCGATACACGCTAACCATATTCTGACGGGTCTGCTCGCAGGCGCTGGGGTGAAGCACATTTAGCGCTTCATTCATCGACAGACCTATGATGTCGCGAATTGCTTGCTCGCTCGGCACCATCATGCTCAGCTCCCTGGCGGTCTGCTGCATGCAGGCCACTATTTTGCTGACCGAGTCCATCAGGGTGCCATCCCAGTCGAATATCACTAAATCGTAACGTTTCATGCCTTATCCAATTTATTCAACAAGTCTTGTAGTGCCTTATCCAGTGGCGCCTTCACCTGCATCACCTCTTCCGATACCGGATGGGTAAATTTCAGCTGGGCGGCATGGAGAAAGAGACGATTGAGGCCCAACTCGCGCATGGCATCATCGAACTTCTGCTCGCTGTATTTCTCGTCACAGGCGATGGGGTGACCGGCATACTGGCAATGCACACGGATCTGATGGGTACGTCCGGTAACCGGACTGGCCTGCACCAGGGTGGCACCTTGATAACGCTGCATTATCTTAAAACGGGTTTCCGAGGGTTTACCCTCCTGGTTGACCCGCACGATACGCTCGCCCGATTTAAGGGTGAGTTTCAACAGCGGCGCATTGATCACCTTGTCATGGTTTTGCCACTCTCCACGAACCAAGGCCATGTAGTCCTTCTGCATCTTCTTGTAACGCAGCTGATCGTGCAGGTGTTTAAGCGCGCGGCGCTTCTTGGCGATCAACAAGACGCCCGAGGTTTCCTTATCCAAGCGGTGAACCAGTTCGAGAAACTTCTGCTGCGGTCTGAGCGAGCGCATCGCCTCAATCACACCGAAATCCACGCCACTGCCCCCATGAACCGCAATGCCCGCGGGCTTGTTAAGCACTATGATGGCCTTGTCTTCAAACAGGATACGCCCCTCGAGCTGCGACACCTTAGTCAACTTGGCACTTGGGCCTGGCTTGTCCTCGCTTGCGGAGACGCGAACAGGCGGGATTCGCACTATATCACCGTCTTGCAGCTTATATTCGGGCTTGATCCGCTTCTTATTGACGCGCACCTCGCCCTTACGCACGATACGGTAGATCATGCTCTTAGGGACGCCTTTCAGTTTAGTGACCAGAAAATTATCGATTCGCTGGCCGAGGTTATCCTCGTCGATCGTTACCAGTTCGACTTTATTTAACGCTTGTTGATTGTTCATGCTACGCCTTGTCTCTTTCAAGCTGCACATTGTACATCAGATAACAAGTTTTGTGCCTTTCCATTTGCTGATTTTCAGGATTGTTGCTATATTTGCCACGCCAATGGGGATAAATGGTGAATAAAGTGTTCACAAATCCCCCAATGCAGGCGCGAAGAGCGGAGACTAAAAGCCATTTTTACTGAGTAGTAAGTGATTGACTTACAAGTCGTTGGATAAAAATAAACCGAGAAAACGAGTTTAAACGACTAAACACAGTATCAATGCCACATTTCAACGTGGTTTCTCTAAGAATAGCGCCCCCAAATTTCGAAGTTTACTATTAACTTGTCGTCAGACGAGCACTTATCGATTTTGGCATTACCGGAAAGTACATTAGAATTTATGGGGTTGGTTGACGTTTAACAACGAATTCCTTGTTTTTAGCGATTTTAAAAAATAAGCCATAAATAGGGTGCGACACGCAGCGATTGCGTCTTACAGAGATTGCGCACCCTAGCCCAGACCCAAGCCGTGAGGCTCCACTTACCATTCTGGGCCCGTAATGCATCGACAACAGCTACGTTTGATGACCTTATTTTAAGAAGAAATACGTCATCATGAAACGGATGTTAATTAATGCGACTCAGTCTGAAGAGTTGCGCGTTGCCCTCGTTGATGGGCAACAACTGTACGATCTCGACATTGAGAGTCCTGGTCACGAGCAGAAGAAAGCCAACATCTACAAGGGTAAAATCACCCGCGTAGAACCCTCTCTCGAAGCGGCTTTCGTCGACTATGGCGCCGAGCGTCATGGTTTCCTTCCCCTCAAAGAAATTGCACGCGAATACTTCCCTAAAGGTTACTCTTTCCAAGGCCGTCCTAACATCAAAGAGGTGGTTAAAGAGGGTCAGGAAGTTATAGTACAGATTGATAAAGAAGAGCGTGGCAACAAGGGCGCGGCCCTGACCACCTTCATCAGTCTAGCAGGCTCTTACCTGGTGCTGATGCCAAACAACCCTCGCGCCGGCGGTATCTCTCGCCGAATCGAAGGTGATGAGCGTACCGAGCTAAAAGCGGCCATGTCAGAGCTGGAAGTGCCGCAAGGCATGGGGCTTATCGTGCGCACCGCCGGTGTAGGTAAAGACGCAGCCGAGCTGAAATGGGACCTTAAGGTTCTCCAGCACCACTGGGCTGCCATCGAAGAAGCGGCGCAAAACCGCCCCGCACCTTTCCTGATCCATCAGGAAAGTAACGTTATCGTACGTGCCATCCGCGACTACCTGCGCCGCGACGTGGGCGAAGTCCTGATCGACCATCAGCGTATCTATGAACAGGCTAAGCAACACGTGGCTTTGGTGCGTCCAGACTTTGTCGATCGTATCAAGCGCTACGAGGCGGAAGTACCGCTGTTTACCCATTTCCAGATTGAAACTCAGATCGAATCGGCCTTCCAGCGTGAAGTGCGTCTTCCTTCTGGTGGTTCTATCGTTATCGATCCAACCGAAGCATTGACCTCAATCGATATCAACTCGGCCCGTGCGACTAAGGGCGGCGATATCGAAGAAACTGCGCTCAATACCAACCTTGAAGCGGCCGACGAGATTGCTCGTCAGCTGCGTCTGCGAGACTTGGGCGGCCTGGTGGTTATCGATTTCATCGACATGACACCGGTCAGACACCAACGCGAAGTCGAAAACAGAATGCGCGACGCCGTGCATCACGACAGAGCCCGTGTCCAACTAGGACGCATCTCTCGCTTCGGTCTGATGGAAATGTCGCGTCAGCGTCTGCGTCCGTCACTGGAAGAGTCTGCCGCGCACCTGTGTCCACGCTGTCATGGCCAAGGCACCATTCGTGGTACCGAATCACTGGCGCTCTCTATCCTGCGTCTGATGGAAGAGGAAGCGATCAAAGAGAACACCTCTCAGATTGAAGCGATCGTCCCTGTCGATGTCGCCGCCTTCCTGCTCAACGAAAAGCGTAAAGCCATTCGTATCACAGAGCAGCGTCATGATGTCGAAGTCTACGTGATCCCAGATCCAAACATGACGACACCTGACTACCGTGTGACCCGTCACCGCAAAGACGATCAGATCAGCGAGTCAAGCTACAAGCTGCTCGAGCAGCCTGAGTCTAAGCTCTACGAGCCGCGCAAACTAGAGCGCGCCGCATCACCTGAGCCAGCACTGAAAGGCTTCTCGACGCCGGTTAAGGATGCGCCAACCCAGGCGGCTCCCGCACCAGCCAAGCCAGCTGAAAAGGCTCAAGAGCCAGGTTTGATCGCCAAGCTATTTGCCGCCATCGGCAAGCTGTTTGGTGGTGAGCCAGAGCAGCCAAAGGAAGAGGTCAAGAAAGAGCAGCCTCGTCGCAACGCGCAGAACCGTAACAGTCGTCGCAACAACCGTCGCAACGATACACGTAAGAGCCGCGACGAAGGCAAAGAGACAGACAACAAACGCAGCCGCAGTGCCAAGCCTGATGACGCGGATAGCCGCAGTGCGAAGAGCCGTAACGAGAAACGCCAAAAGCGTGACCGTGACGACAAGCCACAGAGTCAGAGCAAAGACACTGAAAGCCAAGCGCAGCAACCAAAACAAGAAGCCGCTCGCGAGCGTCGTCAACGCCGCAACATGCGCCGTAAGGTCCGCGTGCAGTCAGAGCAGCAGCTCGCCGATGAGGCCGCACTCGCCATCGAAGTTGCCGAGAAGGCCAACGACGAGCAGGTACAAGTGCCAGCTGCAGAAGCCACTGCAGACGATAAGCCACAGCGTCAGAAGCGTCAGCCACGTAAGAGCAAGCCTAAGCAGGATAAAGCCGACAAGCTAGAGGAAGAGACTCAAGCCGAGCAAGTCGCCGATGAAGACACTGCCAGCGAGCAGCCAGCTGTCGAGACTCAAGCCGCAAACGAGCCTAAAGATACCGAAGTGACAACACAAGTCGAAGCGCATGCAGACGAAGCTCAAGCTGAAGAGGCTAGTGCTCAACCACAAGAGGGCGAGTCAGAAGGCAAACGCGAGCCAAGAGAAGGCCAACGTCGTAGTCGTCGTAGCCCACGTCATCTGCGCGCCGCCGGTCAACGTCGTCGCCGCGATGAAGAAGGCAATGGTGAAGTTAACAATGGCGAGCCCGCCTTCATTCCAAATGAGGTGGAAACTGCGCCTCTGCTGGGTGAGCAGCTAGAGCAAGAAGGCAGCGTTGTTGAAGCCGTTAGCGAAGTACAGGCAACTGCGACCGAGCAAGAAGCGGTAAAACAAGAGGCTGACGAAGTAACTACAGTCGCTGAAACGACTGTCACCGAAACGACTGTCACCGAAACCACAGTCGCTGAGGAAGCACCTGCTAAAGCGGCCGCCGAAGAAGCTTCTCAAGAAGAGAGCAAGCCTAAGCCAAGACGTCGTGCACCTAAGGCCAAAGTCGCTTCTGAAGAGGAAACCTCTGTAGAAGAAGCTCAGCAGAGCCTACCACTGGCAGGCGAGGCGAAAGCCAGTCTGAAAGAGGAAGTTCAGGCGGAGCTGGATCTAACCAGCACACCTGAAGAGGTTAAGGCCAGCCAAGAAGCGGCCCCTCAAGCAGAAGACGTCGCTGCGCAGGCCGAAGAGCCAGCAGCAGTAGAAACTGCGCCAGTCGAGACGCCTGAAGTCGAAACTGAAGCTAAGACTGAAGCGCCTGCTGCCAAAGAGAGCAGCGCCGCATCAGCCCCTATGGCAAAGCCTGCAGCCGTACCAGCCCCAACCGCTAAGGTGAAACCTGCAGCTAAAGTTGAGGCAACGCCAGCAGAGGATAAGCCAGAAGAGACGGCTAGCGACGAGGCTGAGAAGCCTGCGCCTAAGGCCACCAGCCGCTTCGGTTCCATGGTGAGTTCTACCATGACCAAACCTGAGGTAGAAGCCAGGGCGCTCGTCGACACCCCATCGGGACGTCAATATGAAGCCACGGCAAAAGAAGCGTCGGCCGAGCCAGTGAAACGCGGTAACAGCGCAAACTCGGAAATGGCACGTCCCTAAGGTATACTAAGCCTTAAGTCAAAAAAGCCATGCAATAATGCATGGCTTTTTATTTTATTGGCGCCACTATTTTGCTAGTATGCGCGACCGAAAATCACTCAACTAACATATTAATAACAGAGGCTAAATGTTCGATCTTATTCGTCACAAAACCAGCAGCCACAGAGCAGACCTGTTGTCGGGACTCACGGTTGCCTTGGCATTGGTCCCCGAAGCCGTTGCTTTTGCTTTCGTCGCCGGTGTCGAGCCTATGGTCGGCCTATACGCCGCCTTCATCATGGGACTGGTCACCGCCCTTATCGGCGGTCGTCCCGGCATGATCTCTGGCGCCACGGGTGCCATGGCGGTTGTCATGGTGGCACTGGTAAGCGAACATGGGGTGCAATACCTCTTTGCGGCGGTCGTGCTGGCTGGCCTGATACAGGTGACTTGTGGCCTGTTTAAGCTGGGAAAATTTATCCGTATCGTGCCCTATCCGGTAATGATAGGCTTCGTGAACGGTCTGGCCATAGTGATTTTTCTGGCCCAACTTGGCCAGTTTAAGGTCCCCGACGCTAACGGTGTGTTAACCTGGCTGCCACAGGATCAATTGATCCTCATGCTGGGTCTAGTGGCCCTCACCATGGCGATCATCCACTTCCTGCCTAAGCTCACCACGGCGTTTCCATCGTCGCTGGCGGCGATACTGACTGTGACCGCCATCGTGGTCTACTTCGAACTCGATACCCGCAACGTACTGGATTTCTTGAAGTCCATGTCTGGTGACGAGCATGCAACTATAGCCGGTAACCTGCCGAGCTTCGCCATTCCCTCAGTGCCCTTTAACCTGGAGACGCTGTCGATCATCCTGCCCTACTCCTTTATCTTGGCGGCCGTTGGTCTTATCGAATCACTGCTGACCCTGACGGTGATCGATGAGATGACCAGCACCCGAGGCAAAGGCAACAAGGAATGTGTCGGCCAAGGCATAGGCAACATCACCAGTGGCTTCTTCGGCGCCATGGGTGGCTGTGCCATGATTGGACAGTCGATGATCAACATCAACTCGGGTGGACGCGGCAGACTCTCGGGGATCACGGCGGCCATCGCCCTGCTCACCTTTATCCTGTTCGGCTCGGCGCTGATCGAGATGATCCCGCTAGCCGCGCTTGTGGGTGTGATGTTCATGGTGGTACTGGGCACATTCGAGTGGGCAAGCTTCAAGGTGATGCGTAAGGTGCCTAAGCATGATGCCTTCGTTATAGTGCTGGTGACTGTGGTGACAGTGTTTACCGATCTCGCCTTTGCGGTATTTGTCGGCGTTATTGTCTCAGCGCTGGTCTTTGCCTGGGAGCACGCCAAACATATCAACGTCGATGTGAGCGAAGATGCCAACGGCTGGAAAGTTTATAAGCTCAACGGCCCGCTGTTTTTTGGTTCGGTCGCCGAGTTCTTAGAGCTGTTCCACGCCAAGACAGATCCACAAGATGTGATTGTCGATTTCCAAAACTCTCGCGTGTGCGATCACTCAGCCCTCGAAGCCATAGACACCCTGGCCGAGCGCTATGTGAGTGCGGGTAAACGACTGCATCTACGTCACCTCAGCCATGACTGTAAAAAGCTGTTGCATAAGGCGGGCGACTTGGTAGAGGTCAACCTGATAGAAGATCCCCACTATAAGGTGGCCGACGACAAACTCGATTCTTAAGGCATCCAGCTCCAAATAAGCTGGCTAAACCTTGGCAACAAAAAAGGCGCATGATGCGCCTTTTTTATTATCCGCCGCCCGACTTGAGCCGCTCCTTAAACAGGGCTTTTATCTTATCCACCTTGGGCTTGACCACCATCTGACAGTAGGGCTGCTGCCGGTTATGCTCGAAGTAGGCATCGTGATAAGGCTCGGCGGGATAGAAGTTATCCAGCGCCACCAGCTCTGTAACTATGGGCTTATCGAAGATGTTCGCCTCGGTCAGCCTGGATATCATCTGACTTGCGGCCCTAATCTGCTCATCGTCATGGGCAAAGATCACCGAGCGATACTGAGTACCGACATCATTACCCTGCCGATTAAGCGTAGTGGGATCATGGCTCTGCCAGAAGACCTCCAGCAGCTCTTCAAAGCTGATGATATGACTGTCGAACTCTATCTGTACCACCTCGGCATGGCCCGTATCCCCGGCGCAGACGGCGCGGTAGTTAGCGCTGGAAGCATCCCCCCCCGCATAGCCAGACTTCACCGCTATCACGCCTCTGAGCTGACTAAATACCGCCTCGAGACACCAGAAACAGCCACCGCCAATGGTCGCCCAGCGAATATGACTGTCATCGCTCTGCTGCGTCGCTTCACCTTTGAATACCATGGAGACAGAGTTTACGCAGTGGCGTAAATTTTTGTCTGTCAGGTATTCTCCCTCAAACACATGGCCTAAATGCGCGCCGCACTGAGCGCACACTATCTCCACCCTATGCCCATCGGCATCAGGCAAGCGTTTGATCGCCCCCGGGATCTCATCATCGAACGCAGGCCAGCCACAATGGGCGTTAAACTTATGCTCGGACAGATAGAGAGGCGCATCACAGCGCTTACAGTGATAGACACCAGGCGCATCATGCTGGTTATACTCGCCACTAAAGGGGCGCTCGGTCCCCTTGCTCTCAATCACATACCGCTCAAATTCCGTTAGTTCACGCATAGTTAAAGACTCTTGCACTCCTGTACCGCTAATACGACCCTTAGGGTCAATAAGATCACACTACTCACAATAGCAGATAAAAGACCTAGTAAATAGGTAGGTTATTACATGATTATATCAATTATCGGCTGTTTATTAGCTAGCCTATGATTTTAATGATGAAAATATTAGTGGTGATCTAGCCTCTTCTTATGGCCAAACAATGAAAACGTGATTTTTATCACACCCAATTGCTCAAAGGCGATCCCAGGGGTACACTGCCTGCGGGGTTCAATAACAAGAAAACAAAATATGAAATTAGAAACAATAGATTACCGTGCTCAGGACAGCGCCCAGCGCTTCGTTGAGTCCTTGCGTGAAACTGGATTTGGCGTACTCTCAAATCACCCAATCGACAAGGCCTTAGTAGATACCATCTATGAAGAGTGGCAAGCCTTCTTCAATAGCGATGAGAAACATGACTACCTATTTAAGCCAGAAACCCACGACGGTTTCTTCCCGGCCGATGTTTCTGAAACCGCTAAGGGTCATACGGTTAAAGACATTAAAGAGTATTACCATGTTTACCCATGGGGCCGTATCCCCGATTCCCTCAGGGAAAACATTCTGCGCTATTACCAGGAAGCTAATGCATTGGCAGAAGAGCTGTTAGGTTGGGTGGAAGCTCATACACCGGCAGAAGTGGCGGTCAATTACTCTATCGCCCTGCCTAAGATGATCGAGAACAGCCACAAGACGCTGCTGCGTATCCTTCACTATCCACCGATGTCGGGTGACGAAGAGCTAGGCGCCATTCGCGCCGCGGCTCACGAAGATATCAACCTGCTTACCGTGTTGCCGGCCGCTAACGAGCCCGGCCTGCAGGTAAAAGCCAAATCGGGCGAATGGTTAGACGTACCGAGCGATTTCGGTAACCTGATCATCAACATAGGTGACATGCTCCAAGAAGCATCGGGCGGCTACTTCCCATCGACGACCCACAGGGTGGTCAACCCAGAAGGCGCCGACAAAACACGCTCGCGCATCTCCCTGCCCCTCTTCCTACATCCTAAGCCAGAGGTGGTCCTGTCAGAGCGTTACACCGCCGACAGCTATCTGATGGAGCGTCTGAGAGAATTAGGCGTTATCTAACCTCCTCGACTAAGATAAAAAGCGCCTCAGGGCGCTTTTTATTTATGATTTTTAAGCCATATCAAGGTAAAATCCCTCCCCAAATTTGCACAGAGACAGAGTACAGAGATGGCAATTCAGTGGTTTCCAGGCCATATGCACAAGGCGCGCAAAGAGATAGCAGAGGTGATGCCTCAGGTCGATCTAGTGATCGAGGTACTCGACGCCCGTATCCCTTACAGCAGCGAAAACCCTATGGTCACCAGTTTGCGCGGTAACAGACCCTGTATCAAACTGCTCAACAAGTCAGATCTGGCCGATCCCGAGATCACCCAACGCTGGATTGACTATCTGGAGCAAGAGCAAGGGGTAAAGGCGATGGCCATCACCACCTTGCAGGCTGCCCAGGTGCGTAAGGTCCCCGAACTCTGCCGTAAGCTGGTGCCTAGTCGCGACAAGATAGAGAAAGATATCCGCACCATGATCATGGGGATCCCTAACGTAGGTAAATCAACCATTATCAATACCTTGGCAGGAAGAGTCATCGCCAAAACGGGTAATGAGCCTGCGGTGACCAAGACCCAGCAGCGTATCAATCTGAAAAATGGCATAGTGCTGTCAGACACCCCGGGCATTCTCTGGCCTAAAGTAGACAACGAGGCCAGCGGCTATCGCCTGGCGGTGACCGGCGCCATCAAAGATACGGCTATGGAATATGAAGATGTGGCCATGTTCGCCGCCGAATACTTCCTCAAGGCCTATCCCGATGCCATGCTTGAGCGTTATAAGCTTAAAGAATTACCCAATGACGATATCGGCCTGCTCGAAGCGATCGGCCGTAAGCGCGGCGCGCTGAGACCGGGTGGCAGAATCGATCTGCACAAAGCTTCTGAACTCCTGTTGCATGAGTTCCGCTCGGGTAAGATAGGCCAGTTGTCACTGGAGACTCCAGAGATGGCCGAGGCAGAGAAAGCGGAAGTGGCTCGCATCCTGGCCGAGAAAGAGGCCGAGAAACAGGCCAAAATAGAGGCCGAGCGCCTGAAACGTTCCGGCGTTCGTCATAACGACTAAGCTGTCTGATTGAAATACTGACATTACACCGCTTGCAAGGAGATGCACTTCGGACTATTCCAATAGGCGTCAGTTGTAAGCGGTTTTGCCTTCTATAGCCTTACCTTATAAGGCCCCACTTGGCTAACTCTGCTTAATTTAGCTCTACTCATTAACCCTGCTGATTTTAATTACTTAGCAATCTGTGACAGCAGCCCTTCACAGCTCTGTTGCAGTAAGTCCAATACCTGCTCGAAGCCATCATCGCCGCCATAGTAAGGGTCTGGCACCTCCTGCTCTCCCTCCTCAAGAAAAGAGAGCATCAGCGCCAACTTATACTGATGGTGAGCCGGGCAGCGCGCACGCAGATCGCGAAGATTTGCCTTATCGGCCGCCAGGATAAGATCGAAACGCTCAAAATCTTCATCTGTCACGCCTCTGGCGCGAATGCCGCTGAAATCGAGTCCGCGGCGCTCGCCTGCCAAGCGGGCCCGTCTGTCTGGGCCCTCCCCCTCGTGATAGGCAGAGGTGCCCGCCGAATCGCAGCCGATAGACAAGCCGCGCTCGCTGAGCAGCCCCCTAAACACAGCCTCGGCCGTCGGTGAGCGGCAGATATTGCCGAGACAGACAAATAGGACAGAGTTAACCTTAGACATAGCCTTCCTTTCTTACTTAATTAGCGTTCTTACAAGGGCTCCCGTACCCGCATAAAGCTGGCAAATCTGGGCACACCATTGTGGGTGAGGCCATAATACTTGTAGGTAACCGTGCTGCCAATGGCCGGAGGATGCCGGCGCTGCTCATCGCTGAATCCTGTGCCTAACTTAAAACGTATGCCTTCATTTGTTTCGACCTCTAGGGCGCCCATCATTCCTCTATACTTGCCCTTCCCCTCGAAGTAAGCGATAACCTTGGCCTCTGCATCTTGATAGCGTTTGAGTTTTACCAGGTCACCGTTACGCCCTGCGTGATAGTGTGCAGCCTGGTGATGCAGCATAAGCCCTTCGGCGCCTTGAGCCACCCACTCATCCAAGGCGGCGTTCAGCGCCTGACTGTCTTGAATTCGCCACTGAGGGATGATCTGCAGGAAAGGCGACAAATTTGCGTAGCGTTTAACGGCGAGGGCATAGCGCTCAGCAAAGGGACTATCAATGGTGGGATAATCGAAGACCATAAATTGAACGGCGCGCCAACGCTCAGGGTCGGCATCTTTATCACGCACCAGGGCTGAGATCGCCTCAAACTGCTGGCGAGCAATCCACAGTTCGCCATCTAAGGGCTCCGTCGGAAAGCCCTTGGTAAACCAAGCTGGGAGCCTAATAACCTGCCCCGAGCGGGTTAGCATACGTTCTCCCGTCCAGCGGCCTCTGACGCCATCGAACTTTTCGCTCACCAGATACTCTGATATAGGTCGGTCGGCCTCGAGACTCCCGGCCAACTGTATGCCCGGGAGTCGTTGTGCTGGCTCAAGCGGTTCTGATTTTAGCTGTTCTGGCATCAACTGATTTGCCTCAACAGTTAATGCCTTGGGCGGCTCAGCTGGCTTATACGACTCGATTAACTCGGGCGACTCGGCGGCCATCGCTGCAGGCGATAGCCAACTCAGGAGTAAAGCAATACTCCCAATAACCATAGGGCGACTAGAACACAACATAGCTCCTCCTTGAGCAACTGAATGATAGCTAAGCGTTAAGTTTAGCCCAAAGCCCCTCATGCAGATGTTATGGAGGTAACTAGAGTGTTATACTAGCGCCCAATTTGTAACTCGCCAGCCTGCATCAGAGAAAGGCAGGCTGAAACAGTAGAACGACACAAACAAAATCAACACTGACAAAATCGAACAAACGAAATGGACACCTATGAAACCGGAAAATAACCACGGCATTAAACGTATCTTCAGAGCGACAGGTTTCTCTATGCAAGGCCTTAAGCTTGCTTGGCAATCTGAGGCAGCCTTTCGCCAAGAGTTGATCTTGGTTCTCTTCATGCTGCCTGTCGCACTACTGGTAGATGTGCATATGGTTGAACGCATCCTGCTCATCATGACACTGATGATAGTCTTGATCGTCGAGTTGCTTAACTCGGCCATCGAGGC
The DNA here is from genome assembly GCF_000016065.1 of Shewanella loihica PV-4. Lineage (NCBI taxonomy): Bacteria > Pseudomonadati > Pseudomonadota > Gammaproteobacteria > Alteromonadales > Shewanellaceae > Shewanella > Shewanella loihica. The sequence continues at coordinate 1,816,478 of NC_009092.1, read as the reverse complement.
GGTGGTCGACCGTATCGGTCACGAAATCCATCCCCTAAGCGGACAGGCAAAAGATATCGCCTCAGCGGCTGTCTTTATCGCCCTGGCCCTGTGTGGTATCACCTGGCTACTGATCCTCTGGCCACTGGTTTTCTAACCCGCTGCCAGCTTGAATACCAGGCTCTCGATACACTATCGGGAGCCTTTTTATTTCTGTAATCCAGCTCCCAATATCAACAAAAACGCCGCAACCTTGACATTTTTTGATACAAATCATTCACAATTTTAAATATCCTGCTAGAATGATAACGTAGTAAAAAAGTCTTACTAAATAAATCAATAACTTATAATAATTATTAGTTGATAGAGGTTGTAGTTAGTGATTAAGTCGGTCGCCATATTTAGCTTGGGTCTCTTTAGCTCTTCGGTTTTCGCCGCTGGAGCTGCCAATTCCTATTCGGTGTCGGCACCGGTAGAACCCAGCGAGATCATGCTAAAACTCGGCGGTTTCTACTCCAACTCTAACTCCAGCATGGATGTCACCAACCCGGTTCAGGGTAATAATTTCAGGCTTGATTTCGAAGAAGACTTGGCATTGGAAGAATCGCAGTTTCTGCCATTTTTCGAGGCCAGCTACCACTTCAATTCGCGTCACAGCATCTATTTCGACTGGAAACAGCTGCACCGCAACGCCGAAGTACAGAAACTTACCATACCGTTTCAAGTCACCCTAGACGATCAGGTTTACGATATTCAATCCGGCGGTCGTCTGGAGACCACCCTCAATATCGACATCGCCCGCCTCGGCTATGGTTATAACTTCTATCAGGGGAATAACTTCAATCTTGGCCTGTCCCTGGGCGTACACACCATGTTTATCAAGACAGCGTTTGACGGTGACATAGGTGTCTGTGCCAAAGGTGAGACGCTACAACAATGCGCGCAGACCGCCACACCAAGATTTGTCGATGAAGAGGTCACGGCGCCACTGCCGGACGTTGGCCTGTATGGCGACTATGAGTTCAGCCCAGGCTTCAAGTTCAACGCTCACGCACAGTATTTCTACATCAAGCTCGATGATATCAAGGGCAGCCTGGTCGATATCCGCGCCGGTGTCGAAGCTGAGATCACCAAGAACTGGCACATGTCAGCCGCCTTTAACTACTACAAGGTCGACGTTGACTTTAAACACAGTGTCTCAGATCAGCTTAACGTGGCAGACTATAACCTGTATTACAGCTTTATCGGCCCTATGCTGTCGGTAAGCTACCGCTTCTAAGCTTCACAATATCTTCCATTGAAGGCCGTTAGGAGATCCCCCCTAGCGGCCTACTTGCGTCACTAATTCCCGCTTGGCAATTTCGACCGCCAGCTCAGCATTCTGTTTACGTCACTCAACCATAAAACTGATAACAGACCCAGATCGCGGCGCAGATCCCGGCAAAGTCCGCGCTTAAGCCGCACACCAGAGCATGACGACCATTACGTATTCCCACGGCGCCGAAGTAGACCGCCAGCACATAGAAGGTGGTCTCGGTGCTCCCCTGCACCACGGCCGCTAAGCGACCGGCAAAGGAGTCGACCCCATAATGCTGCATCGTCTCCAGCATCATGGCGCGGGCGCCCGAACCGCTGAAGGGCTTCATCAAGGCGGTTGGCAAGGCATCGACAAACCGGGTATCCCCCCCGACCAGATTCACCAGGGCGGCGATAACCCCTAGCAGATAGTCGAGCGCGCCCGAGGCGCGTAGCAAGGCGATGGCCAGTAGCATGGCAAGCAGATAAGGGATCAGCTGCACCGCCTGCGTAAAGCCCTCCTTGGCGCCGCCGACAAACTCATCATAAACGGCCACCTTACGCAATCCTGCCACCAGAATGAAGCTGAAGATCAGCAGCACTAAGATGCCGTTGCCAAGCGCCGTCGAAAACTCACCTATGGCAGAAACGGTTAAAGTGCCCAGATAAAATACTAGGGCAGATACCGCCGCCAGCATCAAGGCCGCATATCCCAGCAAAACACTATTGAGCAGTGAGATACGCTGATAGATGGCCACCACTAATACACCCACCAGAGTCGAGGCCGTGGTCGCCAGCAAGATAGGCAGAAAGATATCCGCCGGCGACTCGGCGCCTTGCTGGGCGCGGTAGAGAAAGACGGTGACTGGCACTAAGGTGACCGAAGAGGTGTTGAGCACCAAAAAAAGGATCTGCGCATTGGTAGCCACACTCTTCACCGGATTCAGGCTCTGCAGATCCTGCATCGCCTTGAGCCCTAGCGGCGTAGCAGCGTTATCTAACCCCAGCACATTGGCGGTCAAATTCATGGTAACGCTGCCAAAGGCGGGGTGTCCCCTGGGCACCTCTGGCATCAAACGGCTGAGTAAAGGCTCAAACAGACGGGCAAAGAGGCCCACCACACCCGCCTTCTCTCCCACTCGCATCAAGCCCATCCATAGGGAAAGCACGCCTATCAGCCCCAAAGCAATTTCGGCGGCCAACTTGGCACTGGCAAACAGGGCATCGACCACGGCAGAGAGGATCTGCCACTGCCCCTGAAACAGACTGATGGCGATTGCGACTAAGGCGGTGACAAAAAAGGCAAACCAAACGCGATTTAACACCCGAGACTCCTTTCACCCCAAGCTTTGCTCAAGGCCCGATAATGGATGTGATATACTGGCGACTAACGATATCTCTATTCTGTTACCTATGGTTCAACTAAATCAAAATTTTATCAATAGCATAGCGAAAGATATGCCGGATCATCTCTCGATGGATGAATTTATCAGCTATTGCGCCAAGCCTTTACGTCCCTCCATCAGGGTCAACACCCTCAAGATAACGACTGCTGACTTTATCACCATGATGAATGCCAAAGGTTGGCAATTTGAACCTGTGCCCTGGTGCGAGGACGGCTTCTGGGTCAAGGTGGATGACTCGGTGCAGCTGGGTAACACGGTAGAGCATATACAGGGGCTGTTTTATATTCAGGAGGCCAGCTCCATGCTGCCGCCTAAGGCACTGTTTCCCGAGCCGATAGAAGATGCGACCTCCCTCACCCTGCTGGATATGGCCTCGGCGCCGGGGTCTAAGACCACTCAGCTTGCCGCCATGATGAACAACCAAGGCTTGTTGGTCGCCAACGAATACTCCTCCAGCCGGGTCAAGGTGCTACACGCCAACGTGCAGCGCATGGGCGCCAGTAATCTCGCCCTCACGCACTTCGATGCCAGAGTGTTTGGCAAGTATCTGTTCGAGAGCTTCGATGCCATACTGCTCGACGCCCCCTGCGGCGGTGAAGGCACGGTGCGCAAAGACCCAGACGCCCTCAAACATTGGGACGAGAGTGAGATAGAGGCTATTGCCAGCGTACAACGCGACCTGATCGAGTCGGCCTTTCTGGCGTTAAAGCCCGGCGGCAGCCTGGTTTATTCCACCTGTACCCTCAATCGCCGCGAAAATCAGGACGTCTGTTTGCACCTCAAGGCCACCTATGGCGATGCGGTGCAGTTTGAATCCCTTGCCGGACTCTTCCCCGGCGCCGAGAAGGCCAGTACCAGTGAAGGCTTCCTCCATGTCTGGCCACAGATCTTCGACAGCGAAGGCTTCTTCATCGCCAAGCTAACCAAGATCGCCGCCGTGCCACGAAACAGCGAGGAGCCACGCAAGCAGAAGAACTTTCCTTTTACCCCAATCGACAAGAAGTCTCGCCAGGCCCTCTGCGACTACTTCGATACCAGCTTCGGCATCAAACTCGATGGTCAGGGGATTTTGATGCAAAGAGACGATGAGTTTTGGCTGTTTCCGACTAATGTCGACCCGCTCATCGGTAAGATCCGTTTTCAGCGGATCGGTCTCAAGCTGGCCGACGCCCTGAAGAAAGGCTTTAAGCCTAGACACGAGGCCGTAATGGCGCTGGCCGACAGGTTACGAGGGATCCCCCTTGATGAGGCTCAGGCGATTCAATACCTGATGGGGCGTGATATCGCCTTAACCAGCAAAGAGAAGCCACAAGGCGAGCGGTTGGTCAGCTACCAAGGCGCCCACTTAGGCCTGGTGAAACATCTGGGCAATAAGCTGAAGAACAGCCTGCCCAGAGACCTGGTGCGGGATAAAATCTGCTCTTCTTCGGCGATGGCAGTAGATCAGCAAGCTACTGGCGAAGACTAAAGCAAAAGCCACTGAATTAACGTCAGTGGGCACGTATTAACATTTTGTTACATTTTAATCTGAGATTTGCCTAGACGAGTCCGGCAGTGAGGTGGAGTTTGACTACACTAAAAGCCTGAGATGAAATTCGAGGCAATCTCAAACAGTAGCGCACGGCTCTGCAAAGAGCCATTCCCCTAGACCCAGAACAATTGGAATAGTTTTGGGTCTTTTTTTATCTACTTATCTTGGCTTGTTGGATAAGCCTATTCTTCGCAGCTTTTCTTAAACGCTGTGCTCAGCAACACTTCTCAATGCCGCCAAATATGCTAAATATGCCAAGTTCGCTGAATCTATATCACTCAACAGTCACTAGGCTTTCACTAACTTAGCCGCGTCTTTGAACAGCCTGAAGAAGTTATCGCCGGAATACTCTGCCAGTTCTTCATACTTCTCGCCGCGCAGCTCAGCTACAAACTCCGCCACATCCCGAACAAACGCAGGTTGGTTCTCTTCGCCGCGATGAGGCACGGGCGCAAGATACGGCGCATCGGTTTCCACCAGGAGTCTGTCCTTTGGCACCTTGCGGATCACAGAGCGCAGCTCACCGGCATTCTTAAAGGTCACTATGCCAGAGACTGAGATATAGAAGCCCAGATCGATGGCGGCCTTGGCCATCTCCCAATTCTCGGTGAAGCAGTGCAGCACACCGCCCACCTTGTCCGCGTTACCTGCTTTCAACATGGCGATGGTATCTTCACGGGCATCACGGGTGTGGACGATCAACGGCTTATCTACCTCGACCGCCAGGGCGATCTGCTGCTCGAAACATTGCTGTTGTAGCGTCTTGGTCTCGCCCGAATAGTAATAATCCAGGCCTGTCTCACCGATGGCGACCACCTTAGGATCTTGCAGATAGCTTTGCAGCTGCGCCGTATCCAGCCCCTCCTGCACATCCAGCGGATGTACGCCCGCCGACAGGAACACCTGGTCGAAGGCTGCCATTTTCGCCTGCATAGAGGCAAAACCTTGCTGGCGCACATTGACGCACAGGAAATACTCCACGCCGCGCTCCTTGGCTTGAGTCAGCAAGGTCTTCAATGAATCTTGATCGGGCGCCGCCTTAAGGCGATCGAGATGGCAATGGGAATCGATAAGCACGCAAAAATCCTAAGTCACTACAAAAGGAGCCAAAGGATAGCTATCTACATGGTACAGGTCAAATCGCCTGAGGCGAGTTCGCGGGAAAGTAGGTTTTCGATATGATGTTTGTGGGTCTGGGCGTCGGTGATTATCTTCACCCCAATCCCCGCCGGTCGGCCACCGGATGCGCCCAGAGGATTGATCCACACCACCAGGCCCTGAAACTCATGACGCACGGTTGAGCCCGGTAGTTGATAGGCGATGGTAAGTTCCTGCCCTAAATAATGGCTTTCGGTAGTCGCCACAAACAGGCCCGCGGGCTGTATGAAGGGCATGTAGGCTCTATATAGCTGATGTAATGTATCAAAATTAACCACGAGATCGACCATATTATTTTAACTTGTTGTTAGCGACTGATACTCTAAGATAAACGCCTGAAAAACGGCCATAAAATTCACATTAGGCATCATACTCAGGCTATGATACGTCTCCATAACCTTGGCTGCAAATTTTGTTATCTTGATGTTAATTAATGCATCAGCATTTTTCTGCTTCACCAGTTTTTGTCGCAGGACAACATACAAAACCTTAAGTGCATCAGAAACTTGCTTTTCATCTATATTAGTTAAGTTAGCACACAGGTGCCCAGACGACAAACTTTGCACCCAGGCTTTTCTGAGGCCGATCAAGGCTTCGTAGCGACCATCATTTAAGGCGGTGAGCAGATCGACAGGGCCGCCGACAACCGGCAGACACCAGGTCACATCACTCGTTAGGCTAAACTGCGCCGCCAGCCACTCCTGCACCGCCTCACGGCTCGGCAGCTGGCAATGCAGGCGCTGACAACGACTGCTTATGGTAGCCATCAAACGACTGGGGGTATCACTCTGGAGCAACAAGAGGGTCTCTCTGCCCGGCTCTTCCAAAGTCTTCAACAGGGCGTTGGCCGCCGCGGTGTTGAGTCGCTCACAGTTTTTAATCACAGCGACCCGTCTGCCCCCTTGCTGGGCAGTGGCGGTCAACTTCTGACACAGCTCCCTGACTTGATCTACCTTGATCTGATTGCCGTCGGCCTCCAGCTGATAGCAATCAGGATGGTTACCGGCGATAAACAACTGACAGCTCTTACACACACCGCAGGCGCCAATGGCCCTCGGCGCCATACACAGGCTGGCCTGAGCCAAGGTATTGGCTAGTTGCATGCCGCCATAGCCTTGGTGGATCCCCAACAGATAGGCGTGGCCCTGCTGGCCAGATATCAGCTGGCTACAGAAAGCCTCACAAACCGGGGTTAACCAAGGTAGATCCATCAAAGACTCCCCAACTGTCATGACCAGTCTTGTCGTTGCAACACGGCCAAGATCTCTTTATGCACCTGCGCCATCGTCTGGCTGGCATCGATCACTACGATAGACTCGTCGCGCGCCGCCAGCTGCAAATAAGTTGCCCTGGCTCGCTCGAAGAAACTCAGCGCCTGCTGCTCGATTCTATCCAGGGCGCCCCTGTCTCTGGCGCGTTGCAAGCCAAGCTGAGGATCGATATCCAAGTATAGGGTCAGATCGGGTTTAAAATCTTTCAGGGTGGCCTGACTCACCGCCTCGACCAGCGGCATGAGTTGACGCCCCCCCCCTTGATAAGCCAGAGATGAGAGATTGTGACGGTCACCCAGCACCCAGTTACCCTGAGCCAAAGCCGGCTTTATCACGTTGGCCACCAGCTGCGCCCTGGCGGCATAGATGAGCAAACACTCTGACTCATCACACAGGGGATCATTAGGGTCGGCAATCTTCACCAGATCCCTAATGCGCTCTGCCAGTGGCGTGCCGCCTGGTTCACGGGTGCACACGGGCGGTACGCCGTTATGTTTCTCGATAAAATCTCTCACCAGGGCGATGGCACTCGACTTGCCAGCCCCTTCTAATCCTTCGATAACGATAAATTTCGCGCTGTTTTGCTTCATCGATTTCTCTGATACTTGTCTACAGCACGGTTGTGCTCGGTTAATGTTTTAGAAAATATATGGCTGCCGTCATTCTTCGACACGAAGTAGAGGTAGTCGACATCGGCCGGACGCGCCGCCGCCATCAGGGATGCCCCGCTCGGCGCGGCTATGGGCGTCGGCGTCAGGCCATGAATACGATAGGTGTTGTAGGGCGTCTGCTCGCGCAAGTCTTTGCGGGTAATATTGCCCTGGTAACGCTCCCCCATGCCGTAGATCACAGTAGGATCTGTCTGTAGACGCATCCCCTTACGCAATCTATTGGTAAAGACCGCCGAGATCCAGGGACGCTCGCTGGCCTTACCCGTCTCTTTTTCGATAATCGATGCCATGGTCAGCAGCTCATAGGGACTCTTTAGCGGTATGCTCTGGTCGCGCTCCTGCCAGGCCCTGTCTAGCTCCTGCTGCATCTTCTGATAGCTCTGCTGCAGAATCACCTTAACCGAGTCGCCATTGCCATAATGGTAGGTGTCGGGATAGAACTTCCCCTCGGGCAGCTTAGACTTATCGCCATTGTCCTCAAGCACCTCCAGGAAGGCGCCCTCCTTCCACTTCAGGCGCGGTAATTGCTTGAGCTGCTCGCGCCACTCTTTGATGCTCTGCCCTTCGACCAGGGTCACGGTGAAGACCATCTCCTTTCCCTGACGCAACTTTTCGAGCAGCTCGACCACAGTGTCATTGGGAGAAATTTGATACAGACCGCTGCGGATCTTGGCAAGCTCGGGGCGCAGCTTAACCAGCAGCTTAAGCTTCCAAAGCTCGTCCACGGCACCTGTTTGTGCCAAGGTGTTCGCCATCTGTGAAAAGGAGGTACCACGCGCCACCTCAAACTCGACGGGGGCTTCTAGCTTAAGCGGCATCTGGCCATAACTCACCACGCTCTGATAGACCCAATACAGGCCAATCGCGCTCAAGGTTAATAAGCTAAAGAGTGCGATGAGCACGCATTTGATCAGTTTTTTCATAATATTATTTTTAGATCGTGTAGCAATTGGGTTAGCAGAGGGCTATGGCCGAATGAGTGCTTTGCGATGCCATTCACCGGCACAGCGCCAAACAGGCTGTTGCTGGCCAGAACATGGTCAAAATGCTTGAGCTCTTCGGATGATACGCGGCGCACCTCGAGAGTAAACCCGGCCTCGACAAACCAGAGCAACAACTGCTCGCGCATCACACCAGCCACCCCGGCCTGATCCAGACTCGGCGTAACTATGGTGCGGCCCTTTATAAAGAAGAGGTTGGCCATGGAGGCCTCGATAATGTTGCCAGCCGTGTCGCAGACCAGCCAATCATCGAATCCGTCATCTAACTTGTGTGTGCGGATCAACACCTGCTCGAGACGATTAAGGTGTTTCATGCCCGCCAGCAGCGGCTGCTGGCCGAGCGTCACCGGACTTAGTTGCAACTTGATGCCAGCAGCTTGCCACTGACGGTAATGCGCGGGGATCTCATGTAGCGACAACACACAGGTCGGTGCGGGCGTTTGCGGCGGCATATAACCGCGTCCGCCAGTGCCGCGGCTTACGAGTAACTTGAGGCAATAATCTTGGGAAAACTGTTTGGCCCCCTGCTCACAGGCCTTTGCTATTTGCTCGCTCAGCACAGCAGCATCTGGCAGCGGGAAGCCAAGGCGATGAGCCCCTTGGGCCAAACGAAGCAGGTGACTCTCGATGAAGAGTACCTCAGCGCCTCGACAGCGCATGGTGGCAAACAGGCCATCGCCGTAGGCCAGTCCCCTGTCGGACGCCGAAACACTTGCTGCTTGTTCACCATATACCCAGATAGTCTGCGACATCATTTGTCCTGACTGATCCGGCTGGCAACGGCTTCTTGCTGATCCCTGTATTTAGCGCTCTTGCGCTTATTGTAGGGGCGCGCCACGGGCGAGCTTAGGCGCTCGAAGTTGAGGGCGCCTATGGTCATCATAGGCTTCAAGGCCAGGGGAAGCTTGCCGCTGTTGAAGAACTCAAGCACTATCTTTCCCTGCCAACCGGGATCGATGCGATGGGCCGTGACATGCACCATGAGCCCTAACCGTGCCAAAGAAGAACGGCCATCCAACCAGCCGACGATATCGGCGGGCAGGGTCAGACTCTCATGGGTAACAGCCAGTGCGAGCTCGCCGGGATGAAGGAAAAAGGCTTCCCCTTCGGGGATCACTATCTTATCGCTCATCACGCGATCTAGGGCCTCCTGCACCTCGCTGCTGGGGCCGCTTAGATCGATATAGGGGGCCGTATGGTCTTGAAATACGCGGAACTGATTACCGAGTTTCACATCGACACTGACGCCACTGATGGCCTCAGCATCGGGACGGGGATCGATGACAATACTCCCCTCCTCTAAACATGCTGCTATCTCTAAATCCGTTAAACGCATCCCAGCCTAACTCCCCATATCAAGCGATTATTTTGCTAAAAGGTGTTGAATTCTAGCCTTTAATATATCGGTTGCGATGCGGTTTTTACCACCACGCGGCACGATAATATCGGCATATTGCTTAGAAGGATCGATAAATTGCAGGAACATTGGACGCACTGTCTGAGTGTACTGCTGCATCACAGACTCCATGGTACGGCCACGCTCGGCCACATCGCGGGTCAGGCGGCGCATGAAACAGATGTCCAGTGGCGTGTCCATGAAGACGCTGGCATCCATCTGCTCGCGCAGGTTAGGATCTGTCAGTAGCAAGATCCCCTCGAGGATGATCACCTTCTTAGGTGTCATGGTCACTGTCTCGGCCATACGGGTATGCTCGGTATAGCTGTATTGAGGGATCTCCACCGCCTCGCCATTTTTCAGGGCGCTAAGGTGTTCACACAGCAGCTGATGATCCAGCGCCTTTGGGTGATCGTAATTGGTTAGGACACGCTGGTCCATCGACAGATGGCCCTGATCCTTATAGTAGGCATCCTCGGCGATAACCCCTATCTGATCTGTGCCCAGATCACGGCATAGCTCCTCGAAAATCGTCTTCGCGATTAGGCTCTTACCCGATGCCGATGCCCCTGCGATACCAATTATGACACATTGCGAATTCATGCTTTGTAAACCTTACTCATCATCTGAAATTGAAATAGATACGACACTCTGTGTCTGGCTCAGGGCAAGTTGTGCCCCCACCTTTCTGGCGATCTCCTTATACAACAAGGCCACCTGGCTCTCGCCATCCGCCACCACGGTCGGCGTGCCTTTATCCACATCCTCGCGGATATTCAGTTGCAGCGGTAGCTGCCCCAAAAGCGGTACATTGTAACGTGCTGCCATCTTAAGGCCGCCATCTTCACCGAAGAGATGCTCCTTATGACCACAGTCGCTACAGATATGGAAACTCATGTTCTCGACAATACCCAGCACAGGAATATTCACCTTCTGGAACATGCTGATCCCCTTCTTGGCATCGGCTAGGGCGATATCTTGCGGGGTGGTGACCACCACGGCGCCGCTTACCGGCACCTTCTGCGATAGGGTAAGCTGAATGTCGCCTGTGCCTGGTGGCATATCGATCACCAGATAATCCAGCTCGGGCCATAGCGTCTCATTAAGCAGCTGCGCCAATGCACCGGCCGCCATAGGGCCGCGCCATACGGCGGCCTCATCACCGCTGACGATAAAGCCGATAGACTGAGCGGCTATACCATGGGCCTCGGCGGCAGTCATCATCTTGCCGTCCGGTGAGACAGGGTTAAAGTTTGGCACGCCCAGCATGAGCGGAATCGAGGGGCCATAGATATCGGCATCGAGAATCCCCACCTTGGCGCCTTCTGCCGCTAATGCTAGCGCCAGGTTAACCGAGGTGGTCGACTTACCCACGCCGCCCTTACCCGAAGCAACGGCAATTACCTGTTTGACGTTTGGCAGCGGCTCGACCGCACCGGCCGAAATCACCGCAGGCTGGAAATCGATTTCGCACTCGACTTCATCGATGGCATCAAGCAGCGCCAGCTTATTGGTGATCGCCATGACGGTATCGCGATACTGGCTCTGACAGGGGTAGGGATAACACAGCCCCAGCTGCAATCGCTTGCCTTCAATATCCAGCTTGGTCACGCAACCTGCGCTCACCAGACCTTGCATTAAATAGGGGTCTTGATGGGCATCTAAAATAGCCAAAACCGGACCGAGCAGATCATCGCTGAGATGATAATTCTGAGACGCTGAAGACAAAACGACTACCTCCAAAAATAAATTTGGCTAAGTGTATCAGAAAAACTCCTCATATTCGGATAGATTTAGTTCACTTAAAGCAGCTTTTGATGAAACTTTAGCGATGATCGGTTAGTATCTATGCCATTCTTTTTGGGCACTTACTGATTTAGAGACAAGATGGCAACTTCACAACGTAAAATTCTCGTGACCAGCGCACTTCCGTACGCCAATGGCCCCATTCATTTAGGTCACATGCTTGAATATATTCAAACCGATATCTGGGCGCGTTTTCAAAAGCTACGCGGCCACGAATGTCACTATATCTGTGCAGACGATGCCCACGGCACGCCCATCATGCTTAAGGCGCAGCAGCTCAGCATGGCGCCAGAGGAGATGATCGCTCAGGTACAGAAAGAGCATCAGCAGGATTTTGCCGACTTTAATATTCAGTTCGATAATTTCCACAGCACCCACAGCGACGAAAACCGTGAGCTGGCGAGCGAGATCTACCTCAAACTTCGCGATGGCGGCTATATCAAGTCAAAGACCATCTCTCAGCTGTTCGATCCTGAAAAGTCTATGTTCCTGCCGGATCGCTTCGTTAAGGGCACCTGCCCCAAGTGTAAGTCTGTGGATCAATATGGCGACAACTGTGACAGCTGCGGCGCGACCTACAGCCCAACGGATCTAATCGATCCTAAATCGGCAGTATCGGGTGCCACACCTGTGATGAAGGAGACTGAGCACTTCTTCTTCGACCTACCCGCCTTCGAAGATATGTTGAAAGAGTGGACCCGTTCAGGTTCGCTACAACAAGAGATGGCCAACAAGCTGGGCGAGTGGTTCGAACAGGGCCTGCAGCAGTGGGACATTACCCGTGATGCGCCTTACTTCGGCTTCGAGATCCCTGATGCACCGGGTAAATTCTTCTACGTCTGGCTAGATGCGCCTATCGGCTACATGGGCTCGTTCAAGAACCTGTGCAACAAGCGCAGCGACCTTAACTTCGACGAGTTCTGGGCAAAAGACTCAACCGCCGAGGTATACCACTTCATCGGTAAAGATATCGTCTACTTCCACAGCCTGTTCTGGCCTGCCATGCTAGAAGGCGCGGGATTCCGTAAGCCAAACAGCGTCTACGCCCACGGCTATGTGACGGTGAACGGCGCCAAGATGTCAAAGTCTAAAGGCACCTTCATCAAGGCCAGAACCTATCTGGATAACTTAAATCCTGAGTACCTGCGTTACTACTATGCGGCTAAGCTCAGCAGCCGTATCGACGATCTCGACCTTAACCTGGAAGACTTCGCCCAGCGCGTCAACTCAGATCTCGTGGGTAAGCTGGTTAACCTCGCCTCTCGCACCGCAGGCTTTATCAGCAAGCGTTTCGACGGCAAGCTGGCCAAGGTTGCCGACGCTAGCCTGACTGAAACTTTCCTCGCCAAGGCAGATGCCATCGCCGAGTTTTACGAGACCCGTGAATTTGGTAAGGCGATGCGTGAGATCATGGCCCTCGCCGATATCGCCAACGCCTTTGTCGCCGATGCGGCCCCATGGCAGCTGGTGAAAGAGGAAGATAAGCAAGAGGAAGCCCACCAGGTATGTAGCAACGCGCTGAACCTGTTCCGCATCCTGGTGACCTACCTCAAGCCTGTGCTGCCAAAACTGGCCCAGGATGTGGAGGCCTTCCTACAACTTGAGCTGACCTGGGATGACCTGGCAAAAGATCTCAGCGGTCACGAAATCGCGCCGTTCAAGGCACTGATGCAACGTGTCGAGATGAAGAACATCGAAGCCATTATCGAAGCCTCGACCGAGAACCTGCAGGTAGCCGAGGCGCCTAAGAGCCAGCTGGATCTCGATCCTATCAGCGAAGAGATCAGCTTCGACGACTTCGCCAAGTTAGATCTGCGTATCGCCCGTATCGCCAAGGCGGAACATGTGCCTGATGCCAACAAGCTGCTTAAGCTGCAGCTGGACCTAGGTGGCGAGACTAAGCAGGTGTTTGCCGGCATCAAGTCTGCCTATGCCCCAGAAGATCTGGAAGGCAAGCTGACCGTAATGGTCGCTAACCTGGCACCGCGTAAGATGCGTTTCGGCATGTCTGAAGGCATGGTGCTTGCGGCCGGTCCTGGTAAAAAAGATCTGTGGATCCTGGAGCCACATGAAGGTGCCCAACCTGGCATGCGCGTGAAATAAGTCGCTTTGTTCGGGACTCAACCGAGAAGACACAAAAAAGGCCGCTAACTAGCGGCCTTTTCTTTTAGAAACTCGACTTGAGTCAGCTTTAACAATCGATTCGTTACACCGGATTGTCGATATCCACAAAATGGTGAGTCAAACCAAACTCATTGGCCAGGTGCTCGCCCAATGCCTTGATACCGAATCTTTCCGTGGCGTGATGACCCGCGGCAAAGTAGTGAATATCCTGCTCGACCGCGCTATGGAAGGTACGCTCAGACACCTCGCCACTGATAAAGGCATCGACGCCCAAATCTACGGCGATATCTATGTAGTCTTGCGCCCCGCCGCTACACCAGGCCAGGCGATGAATCGGCTTATCGCTCTCTCCCAGGTGCAAGGCCTGACGGCCAAGAACACTCGCAAGATGTTCGGCAAACGCACTCGGCGCCATAGGCTCATCGAGACGCCCCTGCCACACCAGCCCCTGGGCAACCCCCTCCACCGACTCGGCATCTATGATCCCAAGCTCTCTAGCCAACTCGGCGTTGTTCCCCAGCATAGGATGACCGTCGAGCGGCAGATGATAACCATAGAGGTTGATATCATTATTGATCAATGACTTGATGCGACGATACTTCATCCCGGTGATGGTCTCAGGCTCACCCTTCCAGAAGAAGCCATGATGCACCAGCAAGGCATCGGCGTTTAGCTCAACCGCCTTGTCGATCAATGCCTGACAGGCGGTCACTCCGGTGACAATCGTCTTAATTCGCTCCTTGCCCTCGACCTGTAACCCATTGGGGGCATAATCCTTGTAGCTGCCTACCTGCAGAAATTCCGTGAGGTATCGAGTCAATGCTGTGCGATTCATCTAAGCTCCTCATATGAATCAAATAACTTTGGCCGTTCCAGCGCTCAAAGGCTGAAAAATGACCGTGGCGATAGCGCCTAGTTTAGCCATATCTGGGCCTCAGTTCATAGAAATACGTTGAATTTCTGTGAAAATTGGACAATTCAGGCGTTTCAGCTATAAAATTAGGCCAAACCTTCAATTACACATTAAAAGAAATAGGTTAATACTATGTCAAAGTTGACCAAAGAAGAGGTGATCAGCACACTCGAGGCTGCATTGAGCAAGGCGCAGGGTAAGAGCGTTACCATCGAGCAGAAAGGAAGCTGGTACAAGATCGATGGTGGTAAGTCTCTTCGTTTTAGTGATTTAGAAGCTATGTTGGCTGAACAAGGTGAGCAAGCTCCTGCAGCTAAGGCTCCTGCAAAAGCGGAAAAACCTAAGGCAGCGCCTAAGAAAGCCGCACCTGCGAAAGCAGCCAAGCCTAAGGCAGATGCGAAAGCCAGCAAATCAACCTCTGGTGGCATGACACCGAAAGAGCTTTGGCGTGCAAAGCTGGCGGGTAAAGGACAACTTCCTCGCGGCTTCTAAACAAGCCACTTATCGTTATAAGAACGTATCGTCATAAAAAAAGGAGCCCCATGGCTCCTTTTTTGTTGAATGCTTTTATACGACTAGCTTTCATTGAATTAGCTTTAAATTACGTCGCTGTACGACTGCTACATCGCCAGGTCGACTCGCACGCCCCCCTGCAGGTAGACCACGCGCACCTCATCATCGACGTTGAAAATCATGCCGGGATCCAGGTCTTGAATCACCATTACCTCCCGACCATCTTCATAACGTATCATCAGCTCCACCAGCTTCAACTGCTGATAGTAATCGCCGCCCGCATTATGGCCTATGCCGCCACCAATGAGGGCCCCCAATACTGTGGCAACATCCTGACCGCTACCGCCACCAAATTGATGCCCTATGACGCCACCTATCAAGGCGCCGCCAAATGTGCGCCAGCCCTGGTTACGATCTTCCACTAACTGCGTCTGAGTAATGTTACGTACCGAGGTGACATAACCATACTCTACCTTCTCGACGGGGACGGCTTGATTGCGCTCGTAGGCGGCACCGACACCAGCACTCAGCCCTAGGCTGGCAAGCAAGATAAAAACTGACCAAATAAAGCGAAAGAGGCGGGAGGTAGGTTTCAACATAAGAGGTTTTCCGCTAACTTATAAAGAGGCCGATAACTAATTTTACTCAATTGTGAACTCACTGTCCTATTTAAATCATGAGCTGGCAAAGTTCCCTTCGCCGGAGTTTGCCCTAACCGATCCAAACGGACTCTTGGCCATCGGCGGCGATCTACACCCCAAGCGTCTGCTTAACGCCTACTATGAGGGGATCTTCCCCTGGTTTAACGAAAACGATCCCATCCTCTGGTGGTCGCCCGACCCCCGCGCCGTATTTGTACCCGGTTCACTCAAGGTCAGTCGCAGCCTGAAGCGCGATATCAAACGCCGTCAGTGGCGCTTCAGCGTCAATCGCGCCTTTAACAGTGTAATTGAGCACTGTGCCCTCACCCGCCAAGGCAAGGAAGGTACCTGGATCACCTTAGAGATACAGCAGGCCTATAAGGCGCTACACAAGTACAACAAGGCCCACTCGATTGAGGTATGGGACGGCGATAAGCTGATTGGCGGCCTCTATGGGGTGGCCATCGGCCAGGTGTTTTGCGGCGAGTCCATGTTTCACCTGCAGAGCAATGCCTCCAAGGCAGCCATGGCCATGCTGCACCAACACCTGCTATCACACAGATACCGACTGATCGACGCCCAGGTCATGAATCCTCATCTGGCATCCCTGGGTGCCAAGGCATTAAAGCGAGCGGATTTCATCAACCTATTGAAGCGTTTTCGCGATATCGAGGTTGCCAGCGATGCCTGGCACCCACAAGAGGTGCAGATTGAACTCTAGATCCGACACCATACAGGTGGGTATGACACATACCTTCGACTGCAGCTACCTGCAGGGCAAGCAGGAGCAGCTGTTAGTGCTGCAGGAGGAATCTCTCGACCTCACCCTGTTTGAGAAGCTCTTGGCCTTGGGTTTTCGCCGCAGCGGCGAGACCATCTATAAGCCACATTGCCCTCACTGCCAGGCCTGCCTGCCGATACGTATTCCGGTGGACCTATTTATGCCGTCACGACGGCAGAAACGCACCCTGAAACAGAATCAGGATGTTAGCTGGCGCCTGGTCGACACCTGCACCGACGAGCACTACGCGCTCTATGACAGGTACATCAAGGCGCGCCACCACGATGGTCCCATGTATCCCCCCTCACGAGAACAGTATGATCATTTCGTGCAGTGCAGCTGGCATCCACCAAAGCTGCTCGAACTGCGGCTCGAAGGTGAGCTGATAGGCGTAGCGGTCACTGACGTGTTGCCAAACAGCCTGTCGGCCATCTACAGCTTCTTTGCCCCCGCGCTGGATAAACGCTCTCTGGGCTCCTTGATGATTCTATTGCAGTGCGATCTCGCGAGGCAGATGCACAAGGCGCATGTCTACCTGGGTTATCAGATCCATGAGTCACGTAAGATGAATTACAAGACCGCCTACCATCCCTACGAGATATTGACCGCAAATGGTTGGCAACTCAGTGAATAAGCGCGCTTAATGAGAAAAAATAAAGCAAACAGATATTTGCCCAGATAACGAACACCTCTTTACAGAAGCGCTAATTTGCGGCATGATACGCCCGTTTTTAATATTTGAAGGCTAACAGGATAACTGATTAATGGCGAAAGAAGACAACATTGAGATGCAAGGCACTATTCTTGAAACCTTGCCAAATACAATGTTTCGAGTAGAGCTAGAGAATGGTCACGTAGTAATCGCCCATATCTCAGGCAAAATGCGTAAAAACTACATCCGTATTCTAACGGGTGATAAGGTCACAGTTCAGCTGACCCCTTATGATTTGAGCAAAGGGCGCATCGTCTTCCGTTCACGCTAATCGTTAGCTTGCGAATAATAAAAACCGGCAGTGCCGGTTTTTTTGTTCCTAATCGATAGCGACAATGGCAGAGACTGGCGGAAACCGACACAGTCCCGACCAAGCCGAATCAGGCAGCGAAGAAGGTTGAAGAAGGTTCTAGCAACTAGGCAGGATCTGACACATAAACCAAATCATGAAAAAAGGCTGCATCTGCAGCCTTTTTATTACGTCAGTGTATTACGCCTGTGTCAGCCGCTCCGACTGTTCGATCTTGATGGTCAGCTTATCACCGTCGACATCCACATGGGCCACACCGCCCTTCTCCAGCTTGCCAAAGAGGATCTCATCGGCAAGTGGTCGTTTGATCATCTCGGTGACCACACGGGCCATAGGCCGTGCCCCCATCGCCTTATCATAGCCCTTCTCAGCCAGTAAGGTTCTGGCATCATCGCTCACATCCAGCACCACAGATTTCTCATCCAGTTGCGCCTGCAGCTCGACCAGGAACTTGTCGACCACCTTGGCGATGACCGTCATATCCAGATGGTTGAACCAGATGATCTCATCCAAGCGGTTTCTGAACTCGGGCGAGAAGACGCGGTTGATCTCAGACAAAGCGTCCTGGCTGTGATCTTGCTGCTTGAAGCCGATGGATTTACGCACCGTCTCCTGCACGCCCGCGTTGGTCGTCATCACCAGGGTCACGTGTCTAAAGTCCGCCTTGCGACCATTGTTGTCGGTCAAGGTACCGTGGTCCATCACCTGCAGCAGCAGGTTGTAGACATCAGGATGGGCCTTTTCGATCTCATCGAGCAGCACCACGCAATGTGGGTTCTTGATCACCGCATCGGTTAACAAGCCCCCCTGATCGTAGCCAACATAGCCCGGCGGCGCACCGATAAGGCGAGACACGGTATGACTCTCCATATACTCGGACATATCGAAACGCACCAGCTTGAGGCTGAGACAGGACGCCAGCTGACTGGTGACCTCCGTCTTACCCACACCGGTCGGACCGGCAAACAGGAAGCTACCCACTGGCTTGTGGGCGCCGCTGAGGCCAGAGCGTGACAGGCGAATCGCCGAGCTTAAGGCTTCAATAGCCTTATCCTGGCCAAACACCACCATCTTAAGATTACGCTCAAGGTTCTTCAGCATATCCTTATCGGTGGCCGATACCGTCTTCTCAGGGATCCGCGCTATCTTAGCTATGATAGACTCGATCTCCGCCTGACCTATGGTCTTCTTGCGCTTGCTCGCTGGCTGCATCGCCATGCGGGCGCCCGCCTCGTCGATCACATCGATCGCCTTATCGGGAAGATGTCTGTCGTTGATATGCTTATCCGCCAGACGGGCCGCCACCGACAAGGCCGCCATGGTATAGCGCACGCCATGGTGCTCCTCATACTTGCTCTTGAGACCTTGTAGGATCTTAGTGGTTTCCGCCACCGAAGGCTCGTTGATATCCACCTTCTGGAAACGTCTGGCCAGGGCACGATCTTTCTCGAAGATGCTCTGATACTCCTGGAAGGTGGTCGAACCCATACAGCGAAGATGGCCACTAGAGAGCAGCGGCTTTAGCAAGTTAGACGCATCCATCACGCCACCAGATGCCGCGCCTGCGCCGATAATGGTGTGGATCTCGTCGATAAACAGTATGGCGTGCTTATCTTGCGAGAGCTCCTTGAGCAGGCTCTTAAAGCGTTTCTCAAAGTCACCACGATATTTGGTACCGGCCAGCAAGGCGCCGAGATCCAGCGAGTAGACAGTGGCATCAGCCATCACCTCAGGAACCTCGTCGTTGACGATGCGATAGGCAAGCCCCTCGGCAATCGCCGTCTTACCGACGCCAGCCTCACCCACCAATAGTGGATTATTCTTGCGGCGACGGCAGAGGATCTGAATCGAGCGCTCTATCTCATCGGAGCGGCCGATCAGGGGATCGATATTTCCTTTGCGGGCCTCTTCGTTGAGGTTAGCGGTAAATTGCGACAGCTTGCTGCGCTCTTCCGATTCACTGTGATCTTCAATCTGCTCGGGTTCCTGAGCATTATCCAGCTCATCACGTGACACGCCGTGGGAGATGTAGTTGACCACATCCAGACGGGTGATCTCACCGTTACGGAGCAGGTAAACCGCCTGAGACTCCTGCTCGCTGAAGATGGCCACTAAGACGTTGGCACCAGTCACCTCGTTACGCCCCGAGGATTGCACATGAAAGACGGCGCGCTGCAGCACGCGCTGAAAACCTAAGGTAGGCTGGGTTTCTCTGTCGTCGTTGGGATCGCTGATGATAGGTGTGGTCTGTTCGATGAAACTCGACACCTCTTCTCTTAACTTATCGAGGTTTGCACCGCAGGCGAGCAGCGCCTCTTGAGCCGCAGGATTATCGATTAACGCCAATAGCAGATGCTCTACGGTCATGTATTCGTGTCGCGCGTCTCTGGCTTGTTGGAACGCCAGATTCAAGGTGACCTCTAAATCTTTATTTAACATAAGCACCCCCTAAAATAATCACAAAACTTCGATATTCAGGCTTTCTCTAATGAACACAGTAACGGATGTTGGTTTTGTCTTGCAAACTGATTTACTTGTGCGACCTTGGTTTCTGCAATGCCGAAAGGGAAAACGCCGCAAATTCCCTTACCTTGGTGATGAATCGCCAACATGATATCTGTGGCTTCTTGTTCATTTTTATTAAAAAAGAGTTGTAACACCTCGATGACAAAGTCCATCGGGGTATAGTCATCGTTGTTTAAGATCACTTTGTACATCGAAGGCGGCATGAGTTCAGTTTCCGCGCGCTCTTCAATATGCTCAATATTACCTACTTTACCCATATTTCAATATTAGCCTCTAGTTTTGGCTTCTTCCAAAAGTTGCTGACCACCCGGGATAAACCTGTTACTCATCCGACCATTAGAACCAATTGCTGACGAATTTGGCGTAAATGTTGCCTTTTTGTTAAATTGGTCTTGACATCCGCTTTTACTGGTTTCATTCTGTTCATCGAGCGGTGAATTTACCCCGCCTCATAAGTTTTACTATCTTACTGGTCAGTAAACAACAGAAGGAAGTGGAAGTATGGCAAACGGAACTGTGAAATGGTTCAACAACGCCAAAGGATTCGGGTTTATCTGCCCTGAAGCTGGTGGTGAAGACGTTTTCGCACACTATTCTACCATTGAAATGGAAGGCTATCGAACTCTAAAAGCAGGCCAATCAGTCCAATTCGAGGTGGAACAGGGGCCTAAAGGGATGCACGCGTCAGCGATATCGCCCACTAAATAGTGGGTCAAAAAACAAAAAAGGCAGGGTTATCCCTGCCTTTTTTATTGCTGATTTTTAATCGCTAACGGACACCAACAAAGCATAAAAAAGGGTGCCGTGGCGCCCTTTTTTATTATATGGCTAAATTAGCCTATCAGCTGGTTCAGCGTCGCGCTTGGACGCATCGCCGCTTCCGCCTTAACAGCATCCAGGCGATAGTAACCGCCTAAATCAACCGCAGGGCCCTGCGCACCATTTAACTCGGCAACTATCTTAGCTTCGTTATTGGTTAGTGCTTCGGCAAGTGGCGCGAACTGCGCTTTTAGCTCAGCGTCGCTATCCTGTGCGGCCAAAGCCTGTGCCCAGTACATCGCTAGGTAGAAGTGGCTACCACGGTTATCCAGCTCACCCACACGACGTGATGGCGAACGGTTTTCATCGAGGAACTTACCGATAGCATTGTCCAGCGCATCGGCCAATACCTGCGCCTTAGGGTTGCCATAGTTCTGGCTCAGGTGCTCGAGTGACGCGCCCAGTGCCAGGAACTCACCCAGAGAATCCCAACGTAGGTGACCCTCTTTCTCCACCTGCTGAACATGCTTAGGCGCACTACCGCCGGCACCAGTCTCGAACAATCCACCACCACTCATCAGCGGCACGATTGACAGCATCTTGGCGCTGGTACCCAGCTCAAGAATTGGGAAGAGATCGGTGAGGTAGTCACGTAGCACGTTACCGGTTACCGAGATTGTATCCAGACCTTGCTTGATGCGCTCCAGTGAGAAACGAGTCGCCGCCACAGGCGCCATGATGTGGATCTCGAGTCCATCGGTGTCATGCTCAGGCAGATACTGCTTCACCTTGGCAATAAGCTGTGCATCGTGGGCACGGTTCTCGTCTAACCAGAACACGGCTGGCGTAGATGACAGACGCGCACGGTTAACGGCAAGCTTAACCCAGTCACGGATAGGGGCGTCTTTAACCTGACACATTCTCCAGATATCACCGGCTTCGACGTCGTGAGACATCAACAGATTTCCAGCGGCATCGACAACCTTGACCACACCATCGGCGGCAATTTCGAAGGTCTTGTCATGGCTACCATATTCTTCGGCCTTCTGCGCCATCAGGCCCACGTTTGGCACGCTGCCCATGGTGGTTGGATCGAAGGCGCCATTTTCTTTACAGAATTGGATAGTTTCCTGGTATACACCTGCGTAGCAACGATCTGGGATCAGCGCCTTGGTGTCTTTTAGCTTACCATCTGGGCCCCACATCTGACCTGAAGAGCGAATCGCCGCAGGCATAGAGGCATCGATGATCACATCGCTTGGCACGTGCAGGTTGGTGATACCACGGTCTGAATCAACCATAGCCAGGGCTGGACGCTCGGTGTAGATAGCGGCGATATCGGCTTCGATCTCGGCTTTCTTGTCGGCTGGTAGGCTAGCTATCTTTGCATAGACGTCACCAAAGCCATTGTTAACATCGACGCCCAGCTCTTCAAACAGCTGGCCATGCTTTTCAAACAGTGACTTGTAGAACACCTTAACCGCGTGACCGAACATGATAGGGTCAGAAACCTTCATCATGGTCGCCTTAAGGTGCAGAGACAGCAATACATCTTCGGCCTTAGCCGCTTCGATTTCGCGCTCCATGAAGGCAACCAGGGCTTTCTTGCTCATGGTAGAAGCGTCAATCACCTCACCGGCCAGTAACTTAAGGCCAGCTTTCAGTGTCTTGCTGCTACCATCTTTACCTTCGAACAGGATATCTATGCTGGTTGGCTCGGCAACAGTCACCGACTGCTCGCTACCGTAGAAATCGCCGGCTTCCATGTGCGCAACATGAGACTTAGAATCGCTGCTCCAGGCACCCATTGAGTGTGGGTTCTTCTTGGCGTAGTTTTTTACAGAAGTCGGCGCGCGGCGATCTGAGTTACCTTCACGCAGCACTGGGTTAACGGCACTCCCTTTGATCTTGTCGTAACGTGCCTTGATATCAGCTTCTGCGTCATTTTGCGGCTCATCAGGGTAGTTAGGCAGTGCATAATCCTTATCTTGCAACTCCTTGATACAAGCTTTTAGCTGTGGAATAGAAGCGCTGATATTAGGCAGCTTGATGATGTTTGCTTCTGGCTTAGTGGCCAGCTCACCCAGCTCGGCGAGCGCGTCAGAGATCTGCTGTTCTGGCTTTAAAAATTCAGGGAAATTGGCAATAACACGGCCAGATAAAGAGATGTCGCGTGTCTCAACGCCAACTCCGGCGGCTGCGGTGAAATGCTTGATAATAGGCAACAGAGATAGGGTCGCGAGAGCCGGAGCTTCATCTGTCTCCGTATAGATGATCGTTGGATTGTCGTTCATTATTACTTCCTACGTTTTTGTAAAATAAATCGTTTATTAATCAAACCACTATGATGTCATTATTATAATTTTACGATGGCGAATGCGAGGCATGAAAAGGATAAATCGTAAGGGTGAACGCCCTGGGGCTCTCCCCTGACACTTAAACCGATTTAATGCAAAACAAAGCGCGGTTAACATCTCAAAATCTGTTCACGTTTTGCTATCGATCACATTTAGTTGGCCGACATCATAAATCATTCACGCCAATATTCAAATTCCACTAATGGCGAATGCACAGTACAATGTCAGCATTAGCATACACTCAGCCAAAAGTTTGCCTCGTGAGTCCAAAAACACCCAGCGCCAATAAGCTAGCTTCTCGTCGTCAGGGAGCGAAAACCAACGCCCCAGCCACTAAATCCAAAGGCAATTCTTATCAGCCCAAACGAGGAGGGGGCGCCACCGCGGCAGAGGGTGTCAAACACAAACCTAAGCTTAAAGCTAAGCCTAGGTCCAAACCTAAGCCAAAGCCAAGGCCGCAGAACCCCATCATAGTGCTGTTTAACAAGCCCTTCGATGTCTTGTGTCAATTCACCGATGAGCAGGGCCGTCAGACCTTGAAGGATTTCATCCCGATTCAAGATGTCTACGCCGCCGGCAGGCTCGACAGAGACAGCGAAGGCTTACTGCTACTGACCAACGATGGTCAGCTACAGTCGCGCATCACAGAGCCCAAGAAAAAAACCGATAAGACCTACTGGGTGCAGGTCGAAGGCATTCCCAGCGACGAGGCGATTCAGGCGCTAAGAGACGGCGTCACTCTCAAAGATGGTCCGACCCTGCCCGCCAAGGTGGAGCGTATCGCCGAGCCGGATGTCTGGCCCCGCAACCCACCGGTGCGAGAGCGCAAACAGATCCCCACCAGTTGGCTGGCGATCACCATCTGCGAGGGACGCAACCGTCAGGTCAGGCGCATGACCGCCCATGTGGGCTACCCAACGCTAAGACTGATTCGTTATAAAATAGGTCAATGGAGCCTGAATGGCGTCGCAAATGGCGAATATAAGGTGTTGCCCCAATCCTAACGAGGTAATAGATGGAACGTTATAAACCCAATGTCACCGTCGCCTGCGTCATCAATTGTGACGACAAATACCTGATGGTCGAGGAGCTCATCGATGGCAAGCTCACCTACAACCAGCCCGCAGGTCATCTAGAAGCCTTTGAAAGCCTTAACCAGGCTTGCGAGCGCGAGGTATGGGAAGAGACAGGCCTTGCCATCAAGGCGCAGTCGCTGATCAACATCTATCAATTTCAGGCTAGAGACGATCTGGCCTTCCTGCGCTTCACCTATGCCTGCACCTTAGATGAGCCGCTCACACCCAAGCCCCAAGACAGCGCTATTCGCCGCGCCCTGTGGATGACACTAGATGAGATAACCCAGCTCAAGAGCCAGCTCAGAAGCCCCCTGGTACTACAATGTATTCACGACTTTCTTCAGGGAAAACTCTTTTCGACTGAGGTGGTCAATAGCCGCTTTCTCTAGTTAGCCCAAAGTCACAATGCATGATAGAATATGCCCCCGCATATTATGGTGATGATTTTCCCGGCAAGTGATGCGTGATCAACGCGCAATTAGACACAGGGCTAAGCAGGCAAACCGGCTTGCTCAACCGCAGAAAACATCACCATAGCTACACGAATTTAATGGTTTTTAGGATTTATGGCAGCAATCGAACCCAATCCAAACGGTAAAAAAGTGATCGTCGGCATGTCCGGCGGTGTCGACTCATCTGTTTCGGCGTATCTCCTCATGCAACAGGGCTATCAGGTCGAAGGCCTGTTCATGAAAAACTGGGAAGAGGACGATACCGACGAGTATTGTGCTGCCGCCGAAGATCTTAAAGATGCCCAAGCCGTTTGCGACAAACTGGGGATCAAGCTGCACACGGTTAACTTTGCCGCCGAATACTGGGACAACGTGTTCGAGTACTTCCTCGCCGAATACAAGGCGGGCCGTACCCCTAACCCAGACATCATGTGCAACAAAGAGATCAAGTTTAAGGCGTTTCTCGAGTTTGCCGACGACATCCTGGACGCCGACTACATCGCCATGGGCCACTATGTGCGCCGCAGCGATGCCTCGGGTCAAAGCCAGATGCTACGTGGCGTCGATGGCAACAAAGATCAGAGCTACTTCCTCTACACCTTGAGCCATGAGCAGATCGCCCGCTCCCTGTTCCCTGTGGGTGAACTGGAGAAGAGCGAAGTGCGTGAAATTGCCAAAGAGATGGGGCTGGTTACCCATGACAAGAAGGACAGCACAGGCATCTGCTTTATCGGCGAGCGTAAGTTCACCGATTTTCTGCGCACCTTCCTGCCCGCGCAGCCTGGCAAGATAGAGACAGCCGAAGGCGAAGTCATAGGTGAGCACCAAGGCTTGATGTACCACACCCTGGGTCAGCGCAAGGGGCTTGGGATCGGCGGCATGAAGAACAGCAACGACGATCCTTGGTATGTGGTCGATAAAGATCTCGAACGTAACGTGTTGGTTGTCGGTCAAGGTGGTAAGCACCCTCGCCTCATGTCGGTGGGTTTCTACGCCGATCAGCTACACTGGGTCGATAGAACAGGGCCTAATGATGGCGCCAAGATCACGGTCAAGACACGCTACCGTCAGCAGGATGTGGCCTGTACCCTCACCTATGAAGGGGACGATCGCATCAAGGTGATCTTCGACGAGCCAGTTGCCGCCGTAACCCCTGGTCAGTCGGCCGTGTTTTATGACGGCGAAGTCTGTCTGGGCGGCGGTATCATAGACAGTCTGATTAGAGAGTAAGCCGTGAGCGAGCCGATTTTCGACAGAACCATGGCCTTTGCCGGTATATTGCAGGCGATAGGTCAGGTACAAAAGGTTGCCAGACACGGCCAGGCAGACGATGAGATGCTTGGCGCCTGTCTGGGTACCATCATGGTGACCAATCCAGACAGCACTGCCGATGTATATCAAGACAAGGTCGCGCTGAATCGCGGCTACCAACTGGTGTTGAACCAGCTGGGCGATGACAAGCAGAAAGATGTCGAGGTAACCCGCTACCTTATCGGTATTTTGGCCCTGGAGCGTAAACTGTCACGCAGCTCAAACGCCATGGGCATGCTGGCCGAGCGCATCAATCAAGTACATCGCCAGCTGCACCACTTTGCCATTACCGACGAGCAGGTGGTTGCCAACTTCGCCGGCATCTACAGCGATATAATCAGCACCTTAGGCCCCAAGATACAGATCTCGGGCAATCCCGAGTACCTGAAACAACCTATGGTGCAACATAAGATACGCGCCCTGCTGCTGGCTGCCATGCGCAGCGCAGTCCTGTGGCGCCAACTTGGAGGCAAGCGCAGGCACCTTGTCTTCTCGCGAAAAACAATAGTTGATACAGCTAAGAAAAGCCTCACCCTATAAATAATAAGTTAAGTTCATTAAAGGAGCTTCTAATGGAACTTTCCGCACTAACTGCTATCTCTCCGGTAGACGGTCGTTATGGTAGTAAAACCGCCTCATTGCGAGGGATTTTCAGCGAGTACGGCCTGACCAAATACCGTGTTCAAGTCGAAATCAACTGGCTAAAGCTGCTGTCTAGCTGCCCAGAAATTGAAGAAGTTCCTCCTTTTAGCGAAGTCGCACTGGCCTTGCTCGACCAGATCAAAGACAACTTCAGCGAAGAAGACGCGCTGCGCGTCAAGACCATCGAGGCCACCACTAACCACGATGTGAAGGCAGTTGAGTACTTTATCAAAGAGAAGATCGCAGACAACAGCGAACTTACCTCCATCGGTGAGTTTGTTCACTTCGCCTGTACCTCGGAAGATATCAACAACCTGTCTCACGGCCTGATGCTTAGCGAAGCCCGCGAGCAGGTGTTGGTGCCATACTGCCAACAGATCGTCGATGGCGTGAAGAAACTGGCCAGCGAATATCGCTCTGTACCACTGATGTCACGTA
The DNA here is from genome assembly GCF_000016065.1 of Shewanella loihica PV-4. Classification (NCBI taxonomy): domain Bacteria; kingdom Pseudomonadati; phylum Pseudomonadota; class Gammaproteobacteria; order Alteromonadales; family Shewanellaceae; genus Shewanella; species Shewanella loihica. Next base: position 1,789,408 of record NC_009092.1, on the reverse strand, counting down.
CCCATGGTCAGCCAGCCTCGCCTTCTACCCTAGGTAAAGAGATGGCCAACGTTGCCGTACGCCTCGAACGTCAGCTTAAGCAGATCCAAGCGGTTGAGATCATGGGTAAGATCAATGGCGCCGTGGGCAACTACAACGCTCACCTGTCAGCCTACCCTGAAGTTGACTGGCACACACTGTCAGAGCGTTTCGTGACTAGCCTGGGCCTTAACTGGAACCCATACACCACTCAGATCGAACCACACGATTATATCGCAGAGCTGTTCGATGCCGTCGCCCGTTTCAATACCGTACTGATCGATTTTGACCGTGACATCTGGGGTTATATCGCCCTGGGTCACTTCAAGCAGAAGACGATTGCCGGCGAAATCGGTTCATCGACCATGCCGCACAAGGTTAACCCTATCGATTTCGAAAACTCTGAGGGTAACCTGGGTATCGCTAACGCCCTGATGCAGCACTTGGCGGCTAAACTGCCTGTGTCTCGCTGGCAGCGCGACCTGACCGACTCGACGGTACTGCGTAACCTGGGGGTCGGCATGGCGCACTCGCTGATCGCTTATCAGGCAACCCTGAAAGGCATCTGCAAGCTCGAAGTGAACGAGGCTCACCTGCGTGAAGAGCTGGACCAAAACTGGGAAGTATTGGCCGAGCCAGTACAAACCGTTATGCGCCGCTACGGCATCGAGAAGCCATACGAGAAGCTTAAAGAGCTGACTCGTGGTAAGCGTATCGATGGCGAGCAACTGGCACAGTTCATCGACACTCTCGAGCTACCAAGTGATGTGAAGCTTGAGCTTAAAAAGATGACGCCTGCCAACTACATTGGCCGCGCCGAAGCTTTTGTGGATGATCTCAAGTAATCATCCCTAACACCTTATGAAAGGCGGTAGGCAGCAGCTTACCGCCTTTTTATTTCTGGAATATCTAGTTTCCGCAATACCTAGTTTCAGGAAGATGCGATTTCCTGACTATATGATTTCCGGATTATATGATTTCCGGACTATGTGATTTTCGGCATATACTGCCCCTATTATTCAGGCCTGATGACCGACGCCATGTATACTCCCAACTTCGATACCCAAGAGTTTTTAGCCCATCACTGGCAGAAGCAGCCTCTGGTGATCAAAGGCGCCTTCGCGCACTTTCAAGATCCTATCGCCCCCGATGAACTGGCGGGACTCGCCTGCGAAGAGGAGATCGCCTCACGCATCGTCCTGACCAAGAAAGATAACTGGGAGATCTTCCAGGGCCCCATCGAAGATTACTCCCCCTTTGGCGATGCCAACTGGCAGCTACTGGTCCAGGCCGTCAACCACTGGTACCCGGATGTAGAGCCCCTGGTTAACGCCTTTCGTTTCATCCCCGACTGGCGCTTCGACGATCTCATGGTCTCCTACGCCACGCCCGGTGGTGGCGTCGGCCCTCACATAGACAACTATGATGTCTTCTTGCTGCAGGGCGAAGGCAGGCGCCGCTGGAAAGTCGGCGCCAAGGGGCAATATTCGCCCCGCGGCGGCGATACCCACACGGCGCTGATCGATGATTTTGAGCCCATCCTGGATGTGGTACTCGAGGCCGGCGACATGCTCTATATCCCGCCAGGCTTCCCCCACCGTGGTGAGACATTGGAGACGGCACTGAGTTACTCCATAGGGTTTCGCGCCCCCAGCCAACAGGAGCTATTTAGCAGCATTGCCGATCATCTCATCGACACCAACGGCGGCAATAAGCGCTTTACCTCGAACCAAGAACCCGCTAGCCCTGGCCTACTGAGCGTCGAGCAGCAAGCAGGCATGTTGGCCCTGGTCTCAGAGATCTTATCCCAGCCAGACCATTATCAAACCGTGTTGGGTCAGACCCTGAGTCAGAACCGCTTCGAACTTGATCTGGCAGAGCAAGGGGAAAGTTACAGCCAGGAAGAGCTGATGGAAGCCCTGGAAGATGGTGCCTGCCTCCAACGCATCGGCGGGCTTAAGGTGATTCGTCTCGAAGGCGATAAACACCTTAGGCTCTTTATCAATGGTGAGATCTACGACTTTGATGCTGTTGATGATGACGATGCAGATGAGCTAGATGACAAACTCATGCTGCTGGCCAATGCATTTAGCTTCGAGGGCAAGCAGGCACTGGACCTGTGTCAGCGTGAGGCCATAGGCCAATACTTTATCTGGCTGCTTAACTCTGGCTACGCCTACCTGGCATAAGCTGCCAAATGCGAGTCTCCAGTCACTGATGCCCTGTAGCTAATGCCAAGTAGCTGATATTCTGTATCTGGTTTCAAGAAAGCGTCGAAGCTGAGAACACAAAAAAGCCGCCTCAGATGGGCGGCTGTTTTATTAGGCTCAAGCGCTTTTTAAAGACACGCTTAACAGCGGTGGCTGTTTAAAACACTTAGCCTTCTTTCCACAATTTTTCGTCATTGTGGATCTGATACAGGCTCTCGGCACGTGACACCAACAGCTGCGCAAACTGAGCCTGGGTCTTGTCTTTTACGGCGCCAGATTTAACCAGGTTTTCCGCCTTAAGCTGCCACATCATAGAGAAATGGCGAATCGCGTCGCGCGCGGTGGCGGCAACCTTAACATCCACATAGTCTGAAGGCAGATCGCCAGACATCACCCAGAAGGTCTGTGGCTTTGGCTGCTTAGACTCCATCTTCCATACCGCGAGGAAAGGCGCAAGGTAACGGCTCTCTTCGGCAATCACTTTACTTGGGATCACCCCTTTTTCCGCCAGAAAGCGGTTTGCCTTCTGAAAATGCTCTTTAACCCATTGTTGTGTCAGGGCTTCTTGTTCTTCTGGAGTGAGTGCTTTAGTGTTCTCGACTGCTTGTTCCGTCATACTGCTTCCTATTGTTATAGTTATGCTGTGAAGGGCGAAATGGAGCTGACAAACTGCATATTGCGTGAAAATTCACACACAACTTTACGTTAACGTAAAGTGGAAAGCAAAATTGCCACGCCGATCACAATTAATCCCAATCTTTGCTTTGTTGAGAGTATCGCTAAATGCTATCGTTCTGCAATAAATATAACAAGCCGTCGAAGGCGCCTCTTTGGCATTCGGCGTTTTAATTCCCAAGCGGAGAACTCATAAAGTGGCAGTATTTAATCATATCTCATTTGATGACCACGAACAGGTCGTATTTTGTCATGATAAAGAAAGTGGCTTACGTGCAATCATAGCCATTCACAACACCAACCTGGGCCCAGCGGTCGGCGGTTGCAGAATGTGGAACTATGAGTCTGATGACGAAGCACTGACCGACGTATTACGTCTGTCTCGTGGCATGACCTACAAGAACGCCCTAGCCGGTCTGGCAATGGGTGGCGGTAAGTCGGTGATCATCGCCGATCCTAAAGTAGAAAACCGTGAAGCCCTGTTCCGCGCCTTCGGTCGTTGTATTCATACTCTGGGTGGTAAGTACTACTCTGCAGAAGATGTGGGCGTGTCTACCAGCGACATCATGATTGCTCACCAAGAAACCCCATACATGGCGGGTCTTGAAGGTCAGAGCGGTGACCCATCACCATTTACTGCGCTTGGCACCTACTTGGGTATCAAGGCTGCCGTTAAGCATCAGCGTGGCCTGGACAGCCTCAAGGGCCTTAAGATTGCCGTTCAGGGCGTTGGCCACGTAGGTTACTACCTGTGTCGTCACCTGCACGAAGAAGGCGCCGAGCTGATCGTCACCGACATTCACCAGTCATCACTGGATAAGGTCGCTACCGAGTTTGGTGCTACTGTGGTTGCGCCTCAAGATATCTACCATCAAGATGTCGATATCTATGCACCATGTGCCCTGGGTGCCACCATCAACGACACCACGATTCCACTGCTGAAGGCTAAGATTGTGGCAGGTTGTGCCAACAACCAGCTTGCCGAACTGCGCCATGGCGAGAAGCTCAAAGAACTGGGCATCCTGTACGCGCCAGACTATGTGATCAACGCCGGCGGTATCATCAACGTCTCGTTCGAAAAAGATTACGACGCACAAAAATCTACCGCCAAGGTAGAAGAGATCTACAACACCCTGCTGAAGATCTTCGAACAGTCTGATGCGCAAAACCGCACCACAGCGGATGTTGCCGACGAACTGGCACGCGCCATCATCAACGGCGAAAAATAATTTCTGGCGCTAATTCCTGGTACTAGCCGGATTGAAAAACCACCGACAGGTTCGGTGGTTTTTTATTGCCTGCAACCCAAGTTTTGCACCAAGCCATAGCCTACTCAACCGATAAAAAACAGCTCAAAAATTTTCTGATTCAATTTTTCTTTTACCGCCAAAGAGATAATTTTCAGACACAGATTTTTCACAAAGGCGTACTGGAAAATGTCATATTCCTCTGCTTGACTTAGAGGCTCATCATCTTCGCTAGGATTGCATTATGATAAGTTTCAAGTACCACTTTAATCAGGATTTAGTGGAGTTACAGGCCAGTAACTGGATAGGCTTGGAGCAGGTATTTGTTAACGGCAAGCGGGTCTCGCGTAAGCTGAATTTCGGCCCCAAGAGCGAACATGAGGTGCAGCTGCACAGCGGCGATCCCTGTAAGTTTCAACTCTTTATCGATCCCAACAGCGAGCAGATGATCTGCCGCATCTACAAACAAAACCGCCTGATCACAAGCATCAAACAGGGAAAGGAAAACCTGATGCAGAGTCGTCTTTTGCTGCAATCTGTCATCATAGTAATGGCCGTCTCGAGCCTGGGCATGTTGCTGGTGGTGTAACTCAAAGTGACGACATCCCGAGCTTAATCGCCTATTCAAATAAAAGAACAGATCTAACCAGACAGACTCAATAGCGCAGACAAGTATTCAAGCTTCTGTGACCATCCGCGCCAATACATAAAAAAGCTCTGCTTATTAGCAAAGCGTCAGGCTTTCCCCAGCGACACAGACAGCTTGAGTGCTCTGATAGTTACCGCTGCCCGCCGTCACCATGGTAACCACTAGCTTCTGTTGCTTCTGAGAATTATCCACAAGCTCGGCCTTTAGGATGGTGCCGTCCCGCACGAAAGCCAGACTAGTGGCAAAATCCCCCACATCCAGGTTGCGATACAGACTCACCTGCACGCTGCCGATAGATCTTGGCTCCAACGCCCCCTCAACAACCACCAGGCTGTAGCCGTTTGCCAGCGTAAAGGCTTTAGCATAGCTGTCACTGCTCACACTCGATGCACCATCCGATTCTGGCTCGGAGGCAGCAGGTTGAGATGTGGAAGAGTGAGTTGAGGATTGGTTTGAGGCTTGAGTTGAAGACTTGGGGGATTTCTCGATATTAACCATACAGGCAGACAGGCTCATTACAAGCGCCGCAGTAAGCAGAGGTTTCAGCATTTTGATCATCCGTTGATTTAGGTGAGGTTTGATAATAGGTCAGATTGCCTAGGATAGGCCATTGATCTTATTGAGTAGATAGATAAATTGTTGTGATTCAAACTCAGACAAATTACCGAGAAACTGCTCGTTGACCCGCTCGGCCTCGCAGATAAGGTCTTGCTCCAACGCCTTGGCACTGTCGGTTAGGAAAATTTTGAAGGCGCGACGATTGTCCGCCTCCTGATGACGGGTAATATAGCCCTGTACCTGCAGCTGATCTAACAGGCGAGTCATGGTGTAATTAGCCACGTCACAGCGCTTAGACAGCTCTGTCTGAGTAACGCCCTCCTCCTGCCACAGGGCAAACAGGACGGGCCAGAGCTTAATGTCTAGCTCATAGCGCTTTAGCCTCTCATCCAAGGCCTTCTGAAGCTCGATATTAAGATGAGACACTAGGTATCCCAAGCTTTCATAATGTTTCAATCAGCACCTCCAGATACAGCGGTCATGCATTAATACTAACATCTGGTCCTAAAGAAACTAGGGCTCGGCTAACGCTAATTCGTAACGAAAAACCAATTGCCTTATCTAAGAAAGGCTTAACTCTTAGTTCGCGTCGCCGTCTTGATTTAGCAGGTATTGCTCGATAAAACGATAATAACAGGCTCTTCCAAGTTTAGCCGATAATCCCCTGGCTAAGGAGACGGATATTGCCGCCTCATCCACTACAAACATATCTCTGCTTGCCACCTGGAACTGGGTGCCTATGGAGCTGGTGAGGGTAAATTGCCCGTCTTGCGCCTCTTCATAATCATTGATAATAAAGGGAAACTCTACAACTTCCACCCTCACCGTCTCCACCGGCGTCATCAGTAAATATCCCTCAGATTTATGATGCAAAATGGTGGCAAATAGGCGGCAAAATTTATCAGGCAGAGGCTCGCCGCGATAAAACCAACGTCCTTGGTTATCGATATGAAACAGCGGCGCCTCATCGCATAGCTGCGCCCCTTGAGTGATTTGCCGCAGCTGCGCGGCGGGCTCGAGTTCAGGCATAGTCTCTCGTTAGCTCATTAGCCATGCACTGATTAACCTTGAACAGATTAGCCATGCATTTACTAAACATTATCGATAAGACTCAGCAGCGCCTGCACCGGGTGTTTAGGTTTGAAGCCACCGAAACGCTTCACCTGGCTACGGCAAGAATAACCCGAGATCAATATCTGCTCATGTGGCAGCGAATCAATGGCCTTCTCCCAAGACATCTCATACAGGGCCTTGGAGCGCTTTAGGTTATCGCTCTCATGACCATAGGTGCCTGCCATGCCGCAGCAGCCTAGGCTGACTGTGCTTAACTCGGCGCCAAATGCACTAAAGATCGCCTGCCACTCTTTGGCCGTATTGGGCTTGGCCGTCGATTCGGTGCAGTGACTGAACCAGGTAAACTGCCTATTCGCATTAGTCGCATTAGCTGACTTATTTAACTTAGCTGACTTAGCTGTCGGCGCCACGATGTCGATCACCTTGAGCAGCCATTCGTTGGCCAGCAGCACGTTAAAGTCGCCACGATTTTCAGCCAAGATCTCTTTATATTCATCGCGATAGCAGAGCACCATGGCAGGATCTACCCCCACCATAGGCATGCCAAGGGCGTGCACCTGATTCAAGAAATCGGCGCTGGACTGAGCCGTCTTGGCAAACTTATCCAGGAATCCCTTAATATGAATCGGCTTGCCATTTGGTTTAAAGGGCAACAGCACTGGCTTGAAGCCCAGCTTCTCGATGAGCTTAATAAAGTGATAAACCGTCTCGGCCTCGTAGAAGCTGTTGAACGGGTCTTGCACCACCAGCACATATTGGTCACGTTCGGCTTCAGGGATCTGCTGCAAGGCATTGAGGTCATAGCCACGGCAGGCGTGGTTCTCCAGACGCTGCTTGAGGGTCGGTACTGACAGCGCCGGCGCATCCACATAGCCGATAGATTGTTTAATCACCCACTGACTCAGTTTGTTTTGTGAGGCAAAGTTGGTGATCTGAGGCACTTTGGCCATCAATGGCAGACTCTCTTCAATCCCCGCCACCAGATAGTCTTTCACAGGTCTGAGATAGCGCTGGTAATAGATGTTAAAGAACTGCGCCCTGAACTTGGGCACATCCACCTTCACAGGGCACTGAGACGAGCAGGCCTTACAGGCGAGGCAACCTTTCAACGACTCCATCACCTCGTGGGAGTAGTCATATTCGCGCTCTTTCTTCAGGGTGTTCTGGGTGCGCTGCAGCCAGCCCAGAGGCTTGGCCTTGGCTAGAGCCTCGACATCCACGCCTTCTGCTTCCAATAAGCGCAGCCATTCGCGCATCAGACCCGCGCGCCCCTTCGGCGATTGTACCCTGTCTCCGGTCACCTTAAATGAGGGGCACATCGGCGAATAGACGCTGTAGTTGAAACAGAGGCCATTGCCGTTACAGTTCATCACATCCGGGAAGGCTTCGCGGGTGTTAACCGGGATCTGACGGTCGAAGGCGCCGCGTTTGGTGCTGTCGACATTATAGAGCAGCGGTCCGCTGCCCTTAGGTGCCACCAGCTTGCCTGGATTTAGCTTGTTATTGGGGTCGAAATAGCCTTTGACCTCTTCGAGCAGACCAAACAAGGTCTCACCGAAGACAGATGGGCCATACTCGCCACGTACCCCCTTACCATGCTCGCCCCACATCAGGCCGCCATACTTGAGGGTCAAGGCCGCCACCTGATCAGATACCGTCTTGAGCAGTCGCTCATCCTGCGGGTCGCACATATCCAGCGCCGGACGCACATGCAGCACGCCGGCATCTACGTGACCGAACATGCCATATTGCAGCTCATGGCTGTCCAGCAGCGCCCTGAACTCCAAGATAAAGTCAGCAAGCTTCTCAGGCGGCACAGCGGTATCTTCGGCGAATGCGATAGGCTTGCGGCTTCCCTTAGTGGCGCCAAGCAGCCCCACCGCTTTCTTGCGCATAGCGTAGATGGTGTTGATGCTCGCCTTATCCGATGTGACCTGATAACCCAGCAGGCCAGCCTCATTAGCGGCAAGCTGGGTATCGAGCATCGCCTCTAATTGTTTAACTTTCGCTTCCACCTCGTCAGGCTCACCGGCGAACTCCACCATGTTGAGGCCATCGATAGAGGCGCCCGGCACATCTTCAATCAGAGATGACACCGAATGCCAGATGATATCCTGCTTGGCCAGATTAAGAACCTTAGAGTCCACGGTTTCCACCACGGTCACCTCGGCCTTAACCAGATCCGGCGCGTGACGCAGCGCCGACTGGAAAGAGTCATACTTGATGTTGACCATCATGCGGGTCTTGGGCAGTGGCGTAATATCCAGCTTGGCCTCGGTGATCACCGCCAGCGTGCCTTCAGAGCCGGTAAGAATGCGCGACAGGTTGAACTCATCGACTGTCTCGTTCCAGACGTTTTTCAGATCATAACCCGTCAGGAAACGATTAAGCTTTGGAAAGCGGCTCTCCACCTCGCCTCTGTGCTCACGGGTCATGCGGGCGATATCACGCTGCAGTGATTGCCCCAGGCTTGGGGACTCCAGCGCATCTAAAGCTTCTAGCGCTTTAAGATCCAGCGGCTTGGTCTCCAACACGCTGCCGTCATATAGCACGCTGATCAGCTCGAGCACATGATCCGACGTCTTGCCATAAACCAGCGAGCCTGCGCCCGAGGCGTCTGTGTTGATCATGCCGCCCATGGTGGCGCGGTTAGAGGTTGAGAGATCTGGACTAAAGAAGAAACCATGGGGGCGCAGCGCATCGTTGAGCGCATCTTTGACCACCCCGGCCTGCACCCTCACCCAGCGCTCCTTCTCGTTGATCTCAATCACCTGATTGAAATAACGCGACAGATCCAGAATGAGGCCATGGGTCAGCGACTGACCGTTGGTGCCTGTGCCGCCCCCGCGCGCACTAAAGACTACCTGTTTAAACTCTGGCTTAGTCGCCAGGGTCATGATCAGCTTAACATCGGCCTGAGTCTTGGGGTACAAGACCGCCTGAGGCAGAAACTGGTAGACAGAGTTATCCGTTGCCTGGGCGAGACGCGCACTGTAACGCTTATCGATATCGCCACAATAATTGCTCTGGGCAAGGGCGTCGAGAAACGCCAAATAGACAGGCTCTAGGGTCTGTTGATGGGATAACTTAGGGAGCATGATGACTTCTTTTCAATTGGTGTTTATTAAAATAATGTTGCCATTATAAACAAAAAAAAGCCGCTAAAAAGCGGCTTTCGTCAATTAGCTTATTCTATCTAAAGAATAATTAAGCGTGAGCTTCACCCAGGTATAACCAGGTATCGATCACTGTATCTGGGTTAAGCGATACAGTGTCGATGCCTTGCTCTACCAACCAAGCCGCAAAGTCGGCGTGGTCAGAAGGACCTTGACCACAGATACCCACGTAAGCGCCTTTCGCCTTAGCGGCCTTGATAGCCATTGCCAGCAGGGCTTTAACGGCTTCGTTACGCTCGTCGAACAGGTGACTGATGATGCCTGAGTCACGGTCCAGACCTAGGGTTAGCTGGGTCAAGTCGTTCGAACCGATTGAGAAACCATCGAAGATCTCGAGGAACTGGTCGGCTAGCAGGGCGTTAGAAGGCAGCTCACACATCATGATGACGCGCAGACCATCTTTACCACGCTCCAAGCCTTGCTCTTTCAGCAGTTCGATAACCTGACGGCCTTCTTCAAGCGTACGTACGAATGGGATCATGATCTCTACATTCGTCAGACCCATCTCGTTGCGTACACGCTTGATGGCTTCGCACTCAAGGGCGAAACAGTCGCGGAACGACTCAGAGATGTAACGGCTTGCACCGCGGAAGCCCAGCATTGGGTTCTCTTCTTCCGGCTCGTAACGGTCACCACCAACCAGATTAGCGTACTCGTTAGACTTGAAGTCTGACATACGTACGATAACTTTCTTCGGATGGAAGGCCGATGCGATAGTCGCGATACCTTCAACCAGACGTGCCACGTAGTATTCTACTGGTGACTCGTAGCCGGCGATCATCTCGTGGATCTCTTGCTGCAGCTCGGCGCTTTGGTCGTTGAACTCAAGCAGCGCCTTAGGGTGAATACCGATCATACGGTTGATGATGAACTCGAGACGGGCCAGACCCACACCTTCGTTAGGCAGACGAGCGAAGTCGAACGCTCTGTCTGGGTTACCCACGTTCATCATGATCTTCATCGGTAGTTCAGGCATAGAATCGACGCGAGAAGACATAACGTCAAACTCTTGGATACCTTCGTAGATGTAACCTGTGTCACCTTCGGCACAAGAAACAGTCACCTGTTGACCATGCTTGATCTTGTCTGTGATGTCGCCACAACCTACTACCGCCGGCACGCCGAGTTCACGGGCGATGATCGCCGCGTGACAAGTACGGCCACCACGGTTGGTGACGATAGCGCTGGCGCGCTTCATGATTGGCTCCCAATCTGGGTCAGTCATGTCGGTAACCAGTACGTCACCTTCTTGGATCTGGTCCATATCTTCGATAGAAGCCAGTACCTTAGCGGTACCGTTACCGATCTTATGACCGATGGCACGACCTTCGCCAATCACTTCGCTCTTGGTCTTCAGGTGGAAACGTTCGATCAGCTGTACATCTTCACGTGAACGTACGGTTTCTGGACGCGCCTGTACGATATACAGTTTGCCGTCGTTACCATCTTTAGCCCACTCGATGTCCATTGGACGACCGTAGTGCTTCTCGATGATCATGGCTTGCTTAGCCAGCTCCATCACCTCTTCATCGCTGATAGAGAACTGACGACGCATGTCGGCAGGTACATCTTCAATCTTCACCTGCTTACCGTGGCTCAGGTCGTCAGAGTAAACCATCTGAATCAACTTGCTACCGATGTTGCGGCGAACAACGGCCTTGTGACCTGCGGTCAGGCTTGGCTTGTGAACATAGAACTCATCTGGGTTCACCGCGCCTTGTACTACCATCTCACCTAGGCCGAATGAAGAGGTCACGAAGACCACATCGTTGTTACCTGACTCAGTATCCATGGTGAACATTACACCTGAAGCGGCGGTGTCTGAACGAACCATACGCTGTACGCCAGCTGAAAGCGCAACGCCTTTGTGGTCATAACCTTGGTGTACACGGTATGAGATAGCTCGGTCGTTAAAGAGAGAGGCGAATACGTGCTTGATAGCAACCAGTACTGCGTCGAAGCCTTTAACGTTCAGGAAGGTTTCCTGTTGGCCGGCAAATGAAGCATCTGGCATATCTTCAGCAGTCGCTGAAGAGCGTACTGCGAACGATGCATCCTTAGTTTCTGAGGAAAGCTTGTCGTACGACTCACGTACAACCTGCTCAAATTCGCTATGGAATGGGGTATCGATAACCCACTGTCGGATCTGTGCACCTGCGGTGGCGAGTGCATTCACGTCGTCGACGTCTAGAGCTTCTAGCGTCTCGTATATCTTCTGGTTAAGTCCGCTTTGTTCAAGAAATTCATTGAACGCAAAGGAAGTGGTCGCAAAGCCACCAGGCACTTGAACACCTGCATTAGCTAGATTGCTGATCATCTCCCCAAGAGAGGCATTTTTACCGCCTACCTTGTTGACGTCACCCATGCCTAATTCTTGATACCAGAGTACATATTGCTGCACAGTTCTATCTCCGCAAGTTTATTTCAGTGTGGCCCCTTCACACGAGGGCAGCGGCATTTTACACTCCACAGCAAGACGCGTAAATCTATAATTTTATTTGTAATTTTATTACTACAAGAGGTCAAAATGTCACGTAAAGTCTTTTATATCTCAGATGGGACGGCGATCACGGCCGAGGTTTTTGGCCATGCGGTACTGTCTCAATTTCCAGTTGAGTTTGAAGCACTTACTATTCCATTTGTCGAGACGACTCAGAAAGCCGAGGCGGTAAAAGCACAAATTAATGATTGTTTTATTACAACAGGCGAACGACCACTTGTGTTCCATTCTATCGTCAAAGCCGAGATCCGAGACATCATCTACAGCAGTGAGTGTATCGACTATGACTTCTTGAACACCTTCGTTGCCCCGCTTGAAGATCAGTTAGGCGTCAAGGCGGTTCCCGTGACCCACAGGACTCACGGCAAGGCCAATCACAGTTATGAAGCGCGTATCGACGCCATCAATTACGCCATGGAAAACGATGACGGCCAGACCCTTAAACATATCGACAAGGCCGACATAGTGCTTCTGGGTGTATCCCGTTGCGGCAAGACCCCCAGCAGCCTGTATCTGTCGATGCAGTTTGGCATCAAGGCGGCTAACTATCCCTTCATCGAAGATGACATGGACAACCTCAAGCTGCCCGAGGTGTTAAAGAAGAACAAACATAAGCTGTTTGGTTTGACGATCGACCCTGTGCGCCTGCATGAGATCCGTCAGAGCCGCATGGAGAACAGCCGCTACTCTTCGCTGAGACAGTGCCGTATCGAGGTAAAAGAGGTAGAGATGATGTATAAGCGCGAGCGCATTCCCTTCGTCAATACCACCAACCATTCGGTTGAAGAGATCGCCACCAAGATTCTGGATGTCACAGGTCTGGAACGCCATATGTTCTAAAACTAGGCTTACCTCTGCCTATATAGAGGCAAGTTAAGCGCCCCAAATGGCAAGCTAACTGCACAGATGTAGACAAATACCCGAAATTTTCATCTGTTTACCCCTGTGCAGCTAGCAACTATTGGTTATAATCCGAGGCAATCAGGCGAAAGCCAAGACAAACGCTCGGTATATTGAATGACCATTAAAACAGACGAACTACGCACCACATTACTATGTAAGGCCATTTCACCTGCTAAACTCGCATCTGAATACCCGCTTACTCAAGACGCCGCCGACTACTTGGTTCAACAGAGACGTGAAGTTGAAGCCATTCTCACAGGTGAAGACAAACGTCTTCTGGTGATCATCGGCCCCTGCTCTATCCACGACACCCAGGCTGCCATCGACTACGCTAAGCGTCTGGCCGTGCTGCATAAAGAACTCAAAGACTCACTCTGCATCCTGATGCGCGTCTATTTCGAGAAACCTCGTACCACGGTTGGTTGGAAGGGACTGATCTCAGATCCGGATCTCGACGGTAGCTTTAATGCCAACAAAGGCCTTCGCCTGGCGCGTCACCTGCTGCAAGAGATCACCGAGCTAAACTTGCCTATCGCCACCGAATTTTTGGATATGGTCAACGGTCAGTATATTGCCGATCTCATCACCTGGGGCGCGGTTGGCGCCCGTACCACTGAGAGTCAGATCCACCGTGAGATGGCCTCGGCGCTCTCCTGCCCGGTCGGCTTTAAGAACGGTACCGACGGCAACATCAATATCGCCATCGACGCGGTGCGCGCCGCCAAGGAACCCCACATCTTCTACTCGCCAGATAAAGATGGCGCCATGGCGGTTTACCGCACCAGCGGTAACCCTTATGGCCACATCATACTGCGTGGCGGCAAGCAGCCGAACTACCATGAGGCCGACATTCAGGCTGCGGCGCAGAAGCTTAAAGACGTGGGCCTGTCTCACCGCATGGTGGTGGACTTTAGCCACGGCAACAGCCAGAAACAGCATAAGCGTCAACTCGAAGTCGCCAAAGATATCATGACGCAGGTCGCCTCAGGCTCGACCGCGATTGCCGGCATCATGGCAGAGAGCTTTATCGAAGAGGGCAACCAGAAGGTGGTGGCCGGTGAACCACTGATTTACGGTAAGAGCATTACAGATGCCTGCCTCGACTGGGCCGACTCAGAAAAGCTGCTGCGAGACCTTGCTGCAGCCTCCAAGGCGCGCATGGCAAAGCTTAGCTAATACCTAATGTGATTATTTTAAAAAGGCTTCCTCGTGAAGCCTTTTTTAATGTCATGAAAGCCGCCACATTACCGGGCTACAGCGCTGTCATTACGCCGCGATTATCAGTATAATCCGCCGGTTTTTTTCAATGCATAACCTTAAGGTTGCCGTATGCCCCTAACCGATACAGAAACTCAGTATTCTGACGCCATTCGCGCGCGCATCGCGCAGTCAGAAGCCCGGGTGATCAAAGCGATTTTTCCCTCTATTACCAACCATCACAACACTCTCTTTGGTGGTGAGGCCTTGGCCTGGATGGATGAGACCGCCTTTATCGCCGCGACCCGCTTCTGCCGCAAGACACTTGTAACCGTCAGTTCAGACCGTATCGACTTCAATAAGTCGATTCCTGCCGGCACCCTGGCAGAGATCATCGCCAACGTGATCTATGTGGGTAACACCTCCCTCAAGGTTGAGGTCAACATCTTCGTCGAAGATATGTACCAAGATCATCGTGAGCATGCCATTCGCGGCGTCTTCACCTTTGTGGCGCTGGATGAAGATCGTAAACCCACTAAGGTGTGGAGCGAAGCGTAATCCTAAGAAGGTCTCCTGTCGGCGGGCGCACACCTGCCGACCTCTCTCCTCTCACTTCTCGCCTCTTACCTTCCCTAATCTCGCACCTCGTATCTCCGCTGTCAGCCGAAGACTCATTAGACTTAAGTCTAATAATTGTTTGTAAAAACGAAAAAATCCCGTCACCCAGACACAAAAGCAATAGAATACTGAGTCATTTATCTGTTACATTGACTTTACCTTCAAGTGCAACAAAGATAATCAAAAAGCAATGAAGCTCGAAAACTTGCACATCATCATCGCAGATGATCATCCATTATTTAGGAATGCGCTGCGACAGGCATTGAGCGGCGCCTTTGCCGACACCCAATGGTTTGAGGCCGACAGCGCCGAAGCCCTACAAGGCCTATTGGAACAGGGCAACACCGCCTATGACTTAGTATTGCTGGATCTACAGATGCCCGGCTCCCATGGCTATTCCACCTTAATACACCTAAGAACCCATTTCCCCGAACTGCCTGTGGTGGTGATCTCCGCTCACGAAGATGCCATGACCATCAGCCGCGCCGTTCACTATGGTAGCGCCGGGTTTATTCCCAAGTCTGCCTCCATGGAAACCCTCTCAGAGGCACTCACGGCTGTGCTCTATGGCGATATTTGGCTACCAGACAATATAGAATTGCAAGAGATCAACGAAGATGCCACGGATCAGATGGCGGCCAAGCTCGCCGATCTCACGCCGCAACAGTATAAGGTGCTGCAGATGTTTGCCGAAGGCCTGCTCAACAAGCAGATCGCCTATGACCTGGGCGTATCCGAGGCCACCATCAAGGCCCACGCCACCGCCATCTTTAGAAAACTCGGGGTGAGAAATCGCACCCAGGCAGTTATCGCCCTGCAGCAGCTGGAGATGGAAAAGGTCGAGCTTTAACCTAGGTGGAAGATCCTATGATCTTCCCTTTCTCTCCCTGTCTATTCCCAAGCCTCAATAGATCTCAGCCAAGAAGCATTCCTCATAAATAAGCACTTTTGGCAAATAACCGAACCTGTCGACTCCAGTCCGCAGCTTTCGGCAAATTTGTGTTCAAGATTGATAACAGCGAATAAAGTTATCTACTGCATGCTTTGCGTAAATTTTCATTTCATCAGATGTCAACATTTGCCCACCGAATAAGGCTTCGAAATGACGATTTCCCTTTAATGCACCGAGAAATTGTTCGCTCGCTATGGCCAAGTCTGTGATGACGAGTTTGTCCATCGCTTGTCGATGCATCAAATAATCCTGTAATGCTTGTTGAGAATGGCCTGAACTTCGCTCAAGAAAAAATGCCACTAATTCCGGTGCGGTTTTTGTCTGTGTCATCAGTAAGCGCGCCAACTTCAAGAGCTCAGGGTGATAGATAAACTCCAAATATTTCAACGCGAAAGACAATAACTCTTCCCTAAATACTCTATCGGCATCTACGTCGATGCTTAACCCCAGTTGCAGGCGTTCGGTCAGTTCAACAACCACGGCTTTTAACAGGCCTTGTTTATCATTAAAGTAGTTATACAAGGTAAGCTTTGAGCCACCACAATGCTCTATCAACTGATCTAGGCTGGTGCCTTCATAGCCCTGCTCTAAAAAGAGTTCTGCGGCTACCTGCAAATACTTCTGCCGCTTTCTCAAACTCGATGGTCGCATAAACACCTCCTCTAACTTTTGATACCCCATAGTACACTTTTTTATAGGATAAGGTTGCATCCTTTTCGAACCACAGATATGATACTGAACGGTACAGTATTATATCTATGGTCGTCATCATGAAACAACTTCTTCGCAAAACACAGGGCAACAAAATTAAAAAAGCGATAATTATCAGCAGCATGATGTTATTCGCTTCTCTGTTTTATTATTACCAGTTTCCCAAAGCAGGCTTGATCAGCACAGATAACGCCTATGTTCAGGGGGAAATTTCGCAAGTGAGTGCCGAGGTATCGGGCATTATTAATCACGTCTACATAACCGATAACCAATATGTAGAAGCAGGTGAACTGCTGGCACAAATTGACGACAGAGATTATCTGGCTCAATACAATCAAGCCAAGGCAGGACTGACCATGGCGCAGGCGGCAATTGCCAATATAGATGAGCGTATAAAGCTACAGCAGATATCAATAAAACAGGTATCGACTCAGATAGACTCGACTATGGCCGATGCCACATTTCATCGGGCGGAATGGCATCGACTGCAAAACCTGTTAGATAAGGAACTCATTTCTCAATCACAGTTTGAAGCGCAAACCAATAAGAACAATCAGGCGAAAGCGAAACTGGCTGCGAGCCAGTTACAGCTTAGTTCGGCCAAACAACAACTCAACACCCTTAGGAGTGATAAGGCTCGTTTGAATGCCCAAGCCGAGCAGGCCAATGCTGCGCTGGCACTGGCCAAACTAAGATTAGAGAATACACAGGTCAGAGCCCCCGTTGCCGGCATCATAGGTAATCGCGCCCTGCGCGCCGGACGCTTTGCCAGTAAAGGCGCTCCCCTTCTGGCTATCGTTCCTGTCGAATCTATCTGGATAGAGGCCAACTATAAGGAAACCCAAATCACAAATATATTGCCAGGTCAGCTTGTCGACGTGATGCTCGACAGCTTTCCCGAGGAACACCTTAAAGGACGGGTATTGAGCATTGCGCCAGCGACAGGCGCGCAATTTGGTCTACTGCCACCGGACAATGCGACAGGCAACTTCGTCAAGATCGTACAACGCGTTCCCATCAAGATTGCCCTCGAGATCCCCAGGGCACTCCAAGGCAGAATTGTACCCGGCTTATCGGCTGAGGTAACAATCGATACCAATCATTGAGATGGTAGGTTCTTATGAATAAACAGGTTCTCAATATTCTGCTCTTAGCTCTACTTGCAGTGATTCCCCAGAGCATTACCGGTCAAATCTATAATAGTAGCGCCTCACAGATAGCAGCGAGTGTTGGCTTGTCTCTGGATGAGGCCAGCTGGTTTAACACACTTAATACTTTTGGTTTACTGATTGCGCTTCCGCTCGGCGCCTGGCTGGCTAGTCGTTTCGGCTATAGGCAGCTATTTCGTATTGGCGCAGTCGTAGGCCTATTCAGTACACTGGCCAGCAGCCTATGCATGCAACCAGCACCTCAGATGTTGAGTTGGTTTGGGCACGGCTTATCGGCAAGCTTTCTAGTGCTGTTCGCCCACGCCATCATCTTAAAGAATCTTAACTTCAGGGCTATTGCTTATGCCGAGAGCCTAGTGCTGCTAGTGGCGGTTTTAGTTCCGCTGGGCATCTACCCCTACCTACTGTCTATCCTGGCAGAGAACAATTTATGGCGATGGTCTTTCTCACTACAGCTAGTCCCCTTCTTACTCATGCTCAGCTGGGCGCGATTCGGTCACTGGCCCCATCTGGAAGAGACACAGGAAATAGGCTTTAACTGGTTACAAGCCCTGTTGCTGACGATCGCTAGCTGTGGCATTGCCTACATACTGCTTCGGGGCGAGCGCTTTGACTGGTTTGAAACGCCGAGCATTATCTGGATTACGCTAATTACCGCCTCGGCGATAACACTATTAGGCTTAGCAATAAAAAACCGCCGGGGACGAGGACAATATTTAGACGCAAGCGTCTTGGCTAGCCGTATTGGGAAACTGAGCATGTTACAAGCCGCCATCGCAGGCTTTGTCGTATTAGCCATCTCCATGCTCACCTCTGTGTATATGACGAAAATAATGCAATACAGCGCCGCTAACGCCGGTTATATCAACCTTATCGGCTTTGTCGGCATGCTTGCTGGCCTTGGCGTTGCACTCTTCGCCACCTGCAACCCCGATCGTAATCCCTTCAAAGTCGTCCCCATAGGTATCATCATGATGATAGCTACCTGTATATGGCTAACGGGAAGCAATGCCTTGATAGGTCAAGCTTATCTTTGGCCTGCAATATTGCTTAAAGGCTTCGCCATTGGAATACTCAACATCACGCTGACCATACATATTCTGCGTAGTTTACCAAGACAGCACCTGCTCGAAACGATCGCCTGGTTCTACCTATTTCGTAATCTAGGCTCGCTGTCTGCCATAGGGGAGTTTTCTCGTTTCATGACGATAGAAACCAGCAACGCCATGCAAAAGTTAGCCGAAAACTATGACCCTCTAAACGAGACGTTCATCCACCACCAACAGCTGATCACTGCCAGCCTACAGCAGTCAACGCTGGCACCGACGCCCGAGCGCTCAGCCCTGCTGTTGATGAGCCAACTTAAGACGCAGGCGCTGTCTGTGGCCGGCGTAAACAACTATCAATGGTTAATCGCTACGACCCTTATCATCATACCCAGCATGGTGCTCACGATGAAGTGGGCAAATCACCCCGCGAGACCCAAATAATATATTTGGGTCTCTTGCAAAATTAATCATAGAGATACTTAGCGTGGAATCTCAGGTGATCTTCGATAAAGGTGGCGATGAAGTAATAGCTGTGATCGTACCCCTCCTGCATGCGTAGGATCAGCGGATACTCCTTCTCCTTGGCCACCGCAATCAAGGCCTCAGGCCTTAACTGCTCCTCGAGGAAGTTGTCACTACTGCCCTGATCGATAAAAATCGGCAGATCGCAACTGGCCTGCTTCATCAGCTCACAGGCATCATAGGCCAGCCAAGCATCTCGATTCTTACCCAGATACTCAGTAAAGGCCTTCTGCCCCCACGGGCAGTTGATAGGATTGACGATAGGGCTAAAGGCCGAGACAGAGCGATAACGATCTGGATGCTTAAGGCCTATGGTCAAGGCGCCGTGCCCTCCCATGGAGTGACCGGCCAGTGAGCGCGCCTCGGTCATCGGAAAATGGGCCTCGATAAGCTCGGGGAGCTCCTCAACCACATAATCATACATCTGATAATGCGCCTGCCAGGGCGCCTGAGTCGCGTTGAGATAAAACCCCGCGCCTTGGCCCAGGTCGTAGGCTGCGTCATCGGCCACCTCCATCCCTCTTGGGCTAGTATCAGGCGCGACGATGGCTACTCCAAGTTCAGCCGCGATACGCATGGCGCCGGCTTTTTGCATGAAGTTCTCATCCGTGCAGGTCAGCCCCGATAGCCAGTAAAGTACTGGTACCTTCTGCTCGCTGGCCTGAGGCGGCAGGTAGATGGCGAAGCGCATGGCGCAATTTAGCACCCGAGACTGATGCTGATACTGTTTATGCCAACCACCAAAGCACTTGTTGCTACTGATATTTTCTATGGTCATACTCTCATCCCTAAAGGGTGCAGACGCGGGCGTCTGCACCTAAGCTAAGCCAAATGATGCCTATCGGTTAAAGTGCACCACAGAGCGGATACTCTTACCCTCATGCATGAGGTCGAAGGCTGTGTTGATCTCCTCCAGCGCCATGGTGTGAGTGATAAAGTCGCTAAGCTTAAACTCGCCGCGCAGGTACTTCTCAACGATCTCAGGCAGCTCCGAGCGTCCCTTCACGCCGCCGAAGGCACTGCCGCGCCAGACGCGTCCGGTCACCAGCTGGAATGGACGGGTCGAGATCTCCTGGCCGGCGCCTGCGACACCGATAATCACAGATTCGCCCCACCCCTTATGGCAGCACTCCAGCGCCGAGCGCATCACATCCACATTACCGATACACTCGAAGGAGTAATCCACGCCGCCATCGGTCAGTTCAACAATCACTTCCTGGATAGGCTTGTCATAGTTTTTGGGGTTGATGCAATCGGTTGCCCCTAGCTGACGGGCCAGCTCAAACTTGCTCTCGTTGATATCGATGGCGATGATGCGGCTAGCGCCCGCCATAGTCGCACCAATGATGGCCGACAGGCCTATGCCACCGATCCCGAAGATGGCGACGCTCGCCCCCGGCTCAACCTTAGCCGTGTTGAGTACCGCGCCCATGCCAGTGGTCACACCGCAACCTAGCAGACACACCTCTTCCAGTGGCGCCTCGGGATTAACCTTGGCCAATGAGATCTCTGGTAGTACGGTATATTCTGAGAAAGTTGAGCAGCCCATGTAATGGAAGATAGGCTGACCATCTTTGAAGAAACGCGTGGTGCCATCTGGCATCAAGCCTTTGCCTTGAGTCTCGCGGATCTTCTGACACAGGTTAGTCTTACCCGACTTACAGAACTTACACTCGCCGCACTCAGGGGTATAAAGCGGGATCACGTGATCCCCTACCGCCACACTGGTGACACCTTCACCGACCGCCTCGACGATACCGCCGCCTTCGTGGCCCAGGATCGCCGGAAAGACACCTTCAGGATCGTCACCCGAGAGGGTAAAGGCATCGGTATGGCAGACACCGGTTGCGACTATCTTCACCAACACCTCACCGGCCTTGGGATACATCACATCCACCTCTTCTACCGATAATGGCTGGCCCGGTCCCCAGGCGATGGCGGCCTTAGATTTAATAAACTTGTCTGTCATCTCGCTTGCTCCATTTAGTGTCTGTATCTATGTATCTGTCTGCCCACTTCAATGTAGTCGCTGACCATTACCTTGTCTCGCCAGCAGTTGCATCACGGTGGATTTGATCACTTGAGCCTATTTTATTTATTTCACATGAGATGATAATCTCCGTTTTATACAAATCATTTTTACCAAATAGTAATAATAGGTTTAAAGCCATGCAGGAATGGGAAGGGGTCAGCGAATTTGTCGCGGTGGCGGAGACAGAGAGTTTTACTAAAGCGGGCAAGCGCTTAGGGATCTCTACCGCCCAGGTGAGTCGCCAGGTAGGCGCGCTGGAACAGAGGCTGGATACCAAGCTGCTCTATCGCACCACCCGCAAGGTCTCCATGACGGAAGAGGGGCATCTCTACTACCGGCATTGCCGTCAGGTGCTCGATGGCCTGGAAGAAGCCGAGCGCGCGCTGAGCAGCTTAAGAGGCCTGCCCCAGGGGCTATTGAGGATGACGGCGCCGGTGGCCTATGGCGAGAAATATATCCTGCCTGTCGTCAACGACTTCCTACTCGCCTACCCCAACGTCGAGGTGGATATCGCCCTCACCAACCGTCAGGTGAGACTGGTGGATGCGGGCATAGACCTGGCCATTCGCATCGGCAAGTTGGCCGATTCTAGTTTGATCGCTAAGCGGATCAGTCAGCGGATCAACTATGTGTGCGCCTCACCGGACTATCTCAAGCGGTTCGGCGAGCCCCACAGCCTGTCTGAACTGAGCCGGCACAACTGCCTGATCGGCAACCATGACTACTGGCGCTTTCTCGAACAGGGGCGCGAGCGCCAGCTTAAGATAAAGGGCAATCTGAGGTGTAATACCGGCCACGGCCTAAGAGACGCGGCGCTTAAGGGACTGGGACTGGTGCAGCTGCCCAACTACTATATAGGCCAGGATCTTAAGGCGGGCCGTTTAGTGTCAGTGCTCAACGCCTATCAGGAGCCAAACGAAGGTGTCTGGGCCCTCTATCCCCAAAACCGTCACCTCTCACCTAAGGTGAAGTTGATGGTAGAGTTTCTCGACCGCGCCCTGCCCTAAACCTTGCGAGGTTTTAAGACAGTAAAAAACGCCCCTTCATCTGGTATGAAGGCGCGTTTCTCTTGTTTAACGCTTAACGCCAGATCTCCGGCTGCTGGCGTGTCAGTTACTGGCGTCGAGCAGACGTTGATAGAGGGCGTCTTTCAGCTCGGCTCTATCGTGCTTAAGCTGATGCATGGCGCTATCGTCGATAGGCGCATCGTTAAGCTCTAAGGTTCGGATCTCTTTGTCTAACGAACTGTACTTCTTGTTGTCTTGCGCGAATCCATCATCGGATTCGGTGAGTTTGAGGATCAGGTCTTGATAATCAGGAAAGTCGTTAATGAGCGAGTGGTTTTCACCTAGCATAAGGCCCCCTTTACTTGAGCAGATAAATGGATAAATTTTATGCCTTGTTCATAAATGTAGCACGCCATCACGCCCCTGATCAGCATCCACCTCACAAAATACTGCAAAGAGTTGATAATTTAAGTTTTAGTTCGCTGTTTACAAGCCTTTACACCTGAGATTCGCCCAGTCATTCGCTACCTAAAATGTTCCATCATGCGGTAATAGAGCATGCCCAGCGCCATCCCCTGATTACCGAGCCAATCACCCACCGGCAATCTTATCTGTTTCATCTGGGCGAAGAGGTCGAACTCCTCAAGCTGTCCCTGCACCGCCTGACTCATGATCTCGCCCATGATGTGCGAGGTGGCCACCCCATGACCCGAGTAGCCCTGACAATAAAACAGATGCTCGGATACCTTACCAAGCTGGGGGATACGATTAACCACTATGCCCGCCATGCCGGTCCAATCGAACTCTATCTCCACCCCCTTGAGCCTAGGGAAGGTGCGCTCTATCGCCGGGCGCAGCTCGGCGGCCACATTCTTAGAATCACGCCCCGAATAGTTGGTGCCACCGCCAAACATCAAGCGGTTATCGGCGGTCATGCGGTAATAGTCGAGCACGAAACGACTATCATATACGGCTAAATCATGGGGGTTGAGCTGCTTGGCCAGTTGTGGGTCCAGTCTCACCGTGGCGCAGTTGCCCAAGGATGCGGGAAACAGCATGCCCCTTAACTTATGACGCGCCAACCTATGGTAGGCATTGCCCGCCAGTACGGCGCAGTTGGCGGTGATCCGCCCCTTGTCGGTCGTGACGGTAACCCGCTTATCATCAGAAATGTCCAAAACCTGTGAGCCTTCGAAGATCAAGGCGCCATAGGCCTCGGCGGCCCGCGCCTCGCCGATACAGAGATTGACCGAATGCAGATGCATGTTGCGGCGATTCAATAAGCCACCGTGATACAGCGGCGTGTCCAGATAATCGGGGATGTCGGCCTTACTCAGCAAGGTTAGCTCATCGCCCATGCCCCGCCTCAGCCCCTCTTCATAGGTAGTCTGCATCTCGGCCATATGGGCCGGCTTATAGGCGGTGTGCAGATGACCGAATTTAAGGTCACAATCTATCTGATATTTTTCTACCCGCTTTTTAATGATCTCATGGCCGCGCCAGCGCAGGTTCCAGACAAACTCCTCTGCGTCATGGCCGATACAATTGCGCAGCTGTTTTACCATGGCGTTATCGCCAGATAGACTGCCGGTCACCTGACCGCCGTTACGACCGGTTGCCCCCCAACCCACCTTATTTGCCTCCACCACGGCCACCTTGACACCACGCTCGGCAAGCTCCAGTGCGGTCGCCACACCGGTAAAACCGGCACCTATGATCACCACATCGACATCCAGCTCCCCTTCTAGGCTTGGGTAATAGGTCTCCTGCTTGATGGTGGCATTGTAATAAGAGTTACAGCGAGCGAATGACATCCGGCTTTCCTTAATCGTTAGGTTGCGCCGCCATGATGCGGCTTTGTTTTATATTTTTTACAACGTGTTTGATATTCGAGTATACCTAGGTGCAATTTCAGGTCAACTAGTTCACGAGATACTCGCTCGAAAAAACCAAGCTAAGAAAAAAAAGAGTAAGAAAACATGGGGTAAGAAAACAGGGCGTAAGAAAACAAGGAGTAAGAAAGCAGGGAGTAAGAAATGGGCGTTACAGCTAGAGAGTAAAAATGATGATTTATATGAATTTACGGGTAAATATAAAAGCAGATACGCGCCGCTGACTGCGGCGCGCTGCAGACGTTAACGGGTCTGCTGCCAATAGGCGTAAAGGCCGGCAATATCCTTGCTACAGAGCAGATGCATCGCCGCTTTCACCTTGTCATCACTCCAGTGCCACCACTGCATCTCCATTAACATGGCGACCTCTTCATCCGAAAAACGATAGCGGATCAATTTCGCTGGGTTGGCGCCTACTACGGCGTAGGCTGGCACATCTTTGGTCACCACGGCGCGACTCGCAATAACAGCGCCATCCCCTACTGTGACTCCGGGCATGATCATCGCTTCGGAGCCTATCCAGACATCATTGCCTATCAGGGTATCACCGGCGCGGACAAAACCATCCTGGGCGCCCGAGAAGCTATCACCCTGTTGATAGAAAAAGGGAAAGCTACTGACCCAGTCGCTTCTATGGCCCTGATTACCCGCCATCATAAACACGGCGCCAGAGCCAATGGAACAGTAGTTGCCTATGATAAGCCGGTCGACATCGTCCCTATCGGGCGCTAGGTAGCGGGCGCAGTCATCGAAGCTGTGTTGATGATAATAGCCAGAATAGTAGCTATGCTCGCCCACGATAATATTGGGATTAGTGACCTGCTCCTTTAGCGATTGGCCGGCAAAAGGGCTATCAAAATAATTTTTCATCTTAAAACCTGTTGTTACTTGTCCTCAAACCTTCCCAAACTAGCGTGCATTAGAGTGTTCCAGGAGATGGCACTAGGGCATTTGCACTTTACTGTGCCACCCAGCTTTGGCTGACGAGCTGCTTTTCCTCTTGATAGAGGTCCAGGGTAAAGTGCTCACCCTTAACTATCTGCCCAACGCCCTTGGGTGTGCCTGTCATCAGGATGTCGCCATCTTCGAGAGTCATAAAACTGGCTATCTCGGCTAACATGGCCTCGGGTCGATTAAGCATTAATGCGACATCCCCCTGCTGGCGCAGCTCATCGTCGACGCTCAGGCGAAACGAGAGTGAATCGAGATCGCCATCAAAAGGCACAAACTCGCTAAACAGCGCGGCGCCATCGAAAGACTTGGCCCGCTCCCAGGGCAGCCCCTTGGCTTTGAGACGGCTCTGTAGCTGACGTTTGGTGAGATCTAAACCGACGCCCACAGCCTCAAACCCGCCCGCCTTCACAAGGAAACAGAGCTCGGCCTCATAGTGTAGCGGCTCTTGATCTGTGCTGAGTAACGTCTCGGATATTGCCGAGTTAGGCTTAACAAACAGCACCATCTCTTCGGGCATCTCGTTGTTAAGCTCCTTGATGTGCTCGACATAGTTTCGCCCGACGCAGACTATCTTACTCGGCGTCACCTGTTGCTCTAGATATTTAACCAAGCGCAAACTTCACTCCTTTACTTTTGATATAGAGAATTCTTACTTTACTAAACTGGATATCAGCGCGCGCAGCGCCGCGGGTTTAACCATCTTGGCCATGTAGTGATAGCCGCGCTGCTGCACATCTTCCACCAAGTCTTTACGGGTATTGGCGGTGATCAAGATCCCCGGCAAGTGAGCGCCATAGAGGGCACGGATCCCGTCCATGGCATCGACGCCGTTTTGGCCATGATCCAGATGGTAATCCGCCAGAACGATATCGGGTGCCACCCCCTTGAGCCCCAGCTTGATGCGGGCATCGGCGAGATCGCTGGCGCAGATAACCTCGCACTGCCAGCGGCTGAGCAGGCTCTCGAGTCCTGCCAGGATCGCCTCTTCGTTATCGATACAGAGTACCTTCACCCCGGCCAGCGGTTGCATAACAGGATTGGCCTTCTTAGGCAGGGCCACCTTAGCCTTCTCCCCAAGCGGCACTGTGATAGAAAACATCGAGCCCAACCCTAGCTTGGAAACCACCTTAATGTCATGACCCAGCACGCGGGCGATGCGATCGGCGATGGCTAGCCCTAAGCCTAAACCGCTGACGCTCTTACTCTCAGGGTTTTCAAGGCGCTTGAACTCCTTGAAGATCTCACCGAGCTCTTGCTCGTCGATGCCGCAGCCGGTATCGTTCACCTGGATCTCCAGCGCCCCGGCGCGGTGACGACAGCCCAGCAGTACCCGATTGCCCTTGGCATACCGATAGGCGTTGGTGAGAAAGTTCTGCAGCACCCGCCTGAGCAGGCTGAGATCTGAGCTGATAATACTTGAGCTGGCCACCATGGAAAACTTGATGCCGTAATCCTTAGCCATGGCATCGAATTCCACCGCTAAGCCTTCCAGCAGCTCAGCCACCGAGAAGTCGCGGCGGTTTACCTCCACCATGCCGGAATCTAGCTTAGAGATATCCAGTAGATCCGTCAGCAGCTCGCCAGCAATTTTGAGTGAGCTGTTGACGTGGGAGAGCGTGGTGCGCCCCTCCTGATCCAAATTTGGGTATTGCGCCAGAGACGCCGTAAAAAGACGGGCGGCATTAAGTGGCTGCATCAGGTCGTGGCCGACTGCGGCTAGGAAACGACTCTTGGAGGCGTTGGCTATCTCCTCCTGGGCCTTGGCCTCAAGTAGCTGACTGTTGAGCAGCGCCAGCTCATAGGTACGCTCCTTCACCCTGGCCTCCAGGGTTTCGTTGACCTCCTGCAGCGCTCTGGCCTGCTCGCGGTACTGGGTAATGTCGGTAAAGGTCATCACAAAACCGCCGCTGGGCATAGGATTACCCTGTATCTTGATCACCTTGCCATCCTGACGCTCACGCTCGGATACATGTGGGGTGCCGTTACGCATATGCTGCACCCGCTTGGCCACCTGCTCCTCCACATCCCCGGGACCGCAGTAGCCGCGCTCGGCATTGAAACGTACCACATCGGCGATAGGCATGCCGGCCTGCAGAAAATCTTCGGGATAATCGTAGAGCTCCACATACTTGTAGTTCCAGGCCACCAGGTTCAGCTCCTTGTCCACCACGCTCATCCCCTCATAGGCATGCTCTATGGCGCCCCTGAGCATATCCTGGCTGAGGATGATCTTTGATGAGGCCTCATCCACCAGGCTGAACACCTCATCCAGAGCGAGATCTCGCCCCTGCAGCACAGAATCCATCACCAAGGAGGCACTGGATCCCCCCAGCACCCCGGCAAGCATATGCTCGGTGTGGGCAATCAGTTCCGGCGAGGCCACCTTGTGCCAGCTGTCACTGCGCACCGCCTCATCGGAGAAGCGGGAGAAACTCTCATAGGCTCTCGTGGGGCTCACGAAGCGACTGGCCAAGATCAAGAGATCCTGCTGCGAGATGGGCGATGCCTTACGGTTACTGGTGTTTTTCAGCTCGCCTGGGGTCACGAAGGCACTGGCCTGGATACGCTCGGCCACCCCGGCGCGAAACCAGATAGAGCCCAGCACATAACAGGCAAGGTTTGCCAGCAGCGCGGTGAGAATGTCACGAATGTTGGGGTTGATACTGTCGAGCAGCGCCAGCTCGCCGCCAAACACCCCCTGACTGTCGCTCATCCCCTGCACCAGTATGTAACACCAGAGGCCGAAGCCGACGATAAGCCCCAAATACACCCCGCCGCGATTGCCGTGCTTCCAGTACATGCCACCAATCAGCGCAGGCGCGAGCTGGGCAAAGGCGCCGAAGGAGAGCATGCCCAGCGCCGAGAGCGAATCGCTGTTCATGAAGGAGAGGTAACTGAAATAACCCAACCCCAAGATAAGGACTATGGCGATGCGACGGGCATTGAGCAGGAACTGCGAAAACTGGCTGAAGTTCTTCTGGCGGATCTTGCCCGAGTGCAACATCAGAGGCACCAGCCACTCGTTGCTCACCATGACGCTGATGGTCACCACGGCAACGATCACCATGCCGGTGGCCGCCGACAGCGTCCCAAGCAGGGCGATCACTGCCAGCATGGGCTGATCCAGCGCCAGCGGCAGATTAATCACATAGGTATCGGCCGACACGCTATCCCCCAGCATCAGCTTACCCGCCAGGGCGAGCGGCGCCACAAACATACCAAACAGGATCAGATAGAGGGGAAACAGGTATTTGGCCTTAACTAAGGTGGGTTCATCCTTACACTCCACCATCATCACGTGGAACTGGCGCGGCATGCAGAGAAACGCCGCCATGCCCACCAACAACTGGGGCATCAGGTTTTCCAGCCGCAGCTCGGGATTATTGATCAGCTGACGCTCGGTGGCCTGGGCCCAGATATCGCCGAAGCCATCGAAGAAACCAAAGCTGATCACGCAGCCCACCAAGAGGAAGGCCGCCAGTTTCACCAATGACTCGAAGGCGATCGCCAGCATCATGCCAGGGTTGTGCTCGGTCGCATCCAGCTTACGGGTACCAAACAGGATGGCAAACATCGCTAGTATGCCGGTAACAATTAGAGAGACCCAGGCGCCATCGTATTGGGCGTCTTCGGGCTGAAACAGGTTGAGGCTGAACACCATGGCCTTAAGCTGCAAAGCGATATAGGGCATGATGCCAAACAGGGCGATCAGGGTAACGATGGCGGCGATGGTCTGCGACTTGCCGTAACGGGCGGCAATAAAGTCGGCCACCGACGTGATGTTTTGCGCCTTGGAGACGATCACCATCTTGCGCAGCAGACCGAAGCCGAAGGTAAAGATGAGTATGGGGCCGACGAAGATAGGCAGGAAAGACCAGAGATCCTGCGCCGACTGACCAACTGTGCCGAGAAAGCTCCAGGAGGAACAGTAAACCGCTAAACTTAAACCATAAATCCATGTCTGTATCTTCTTGGTGATCCGCCCAAACCAGCGCTCCGCTCCCCAGGCCAACAGGAAGAGTAGCGACACGTATAACAGGGCGATCACGCCGACAACCAGAGTCAGATTCATAGCAATTCCAATTCTTTTAATTATTCTGCGCTAAATACTAGCTTAAATCTCGTGCAAATATAATCACAACAGACTAAAAATAAAGGATATTTTTTTACTAGACCAAGGTCTAATAGAGGTAAATAGCCTAAGCATTCCATACTTTATCTACGCACAATTAGAAATAAAAGGAAGTCAGATGAGCACCCAGTCTCTCTACAAAGTTCCAAGCGAAATCGCGGCGAATGCCCATATTAATGACGAGAAATATAAGAAGATGTATCAGGAATCTGTGGTTAATCCCGAAGGTTTCTGGAGAGAGCATGGCCAGCGCATCGATTGGATGAAGCCTTTTACTAAGGTCAAGAAAACCTCCTTCGACGATCATAACCTGTCGATCAACTGGTTCTATGACGGCACCCTTAACGCCTCGGTTAACTGTCTCGACAGACACCTGGCCGACAACGCCGATAAGCTAGCCATCATCTGGGAAGGTGATGACGCGGCCGATCAACGCACCCTCACCTATGGTGAACTCCATACAGAGGTGTGTAAGTTTGCCAACGCCCTGCGCAGCCAAGGCGTGCGTCGTGGTGACGTGGTCACGGTTTACATGCCAATGGTGCCCGAAGCCGCCGTGGTCATGCTGGCATGTGCCCGCATTGGCGCCATCCACTCTGTGGTGTTCGGTGGCTTCTCGCCTGACTCTATCGCCTCACGAGTGATCGACGGCAAGTCCAAGGTCGTGATCACCGCCGACGAAGGCGTGCGCGGTGGCCGCACTATCCCACTAAAAGCCAACATAGATGAGGCCTTGTCTCACCCAGACGTGACCTGTGTCGAGAAGGTGATCGTGCTTGAGCGTACCGGCAACCCCGTCAATTGGGTTGAGGGACGCGACATCAAGTGGGCGTCACTAATGGAAACCGCCTCAGAGCACTGCGTGGCCGAAGAGATGGGCGCCGAAGATCCCCTCTTCCTGCTCTATACATCTGGCTCTACCGGTAACCCTAAGGGCGTGCTGCACACCACGGGGGGGTACCTGGTCTATGCCTCGATGACCCACGAATATGTGTTTGACTACAAAGAGGGTGAGATCTACTGGTGTACCGCCGACGTGGGTTGGATCACCGGTCACTCCTACATGGTCTATGGCCCGCTGGCTAACGGCGCGACCATATTGATCCACGAAGGTATCCCTAACTACCCAACGCCAGCCCGTCTGGGTGAGATGATCGACCGCCATAAGGTCAACATCCTCTACACGGCGCCGACGTTGATCCGTGCTCTAATGGCAGAAGGCAAGGAGCAGTTCGATGGCTTCGATGGCAGCTCGCTGCGCATCATGGGCTCTGTGGGTGAACCTATTAACCCAGAGGCCTGGCGCTGGTATCACGAGGTGATCGGCCATGAGAACTGCCCTATCGTCGATACCTGGTGGCAAACCGAAACCGGTGGCATCTTGATCTCGCCACTGCCGGGCGCCACTGATACTAAGCCAGGTTCTGCCACACGCCCCTTCTTCGGCGTGCAGCCAGCCCTGGTGGACAACATGGGCAACATCATAGATGGCGCAGCCGAGGGTAACCTGGTGATCCTCGACTCCTGGCCAGGACAGATGCGCACCGTATACGGTGACCACGACAGATTCGCGCTGACCTACTTCAAGACCTTCCGTGGCATGTACTTTACTGGTGACGGTGCTCGCCGCGATGAAGATGGCTACTACTGGATCACTGGCCGAGTCGATGACGTGATTAACGTATCGGGCCACCGCCTGGGTACCGCCGAGGTCGAGAGCGCCCTGGTGGCTCACGAGCATGTCGCCGAGGCCGCCGTGGTGGGCTACCCTCACGACATCAAGGGCCAAGGAATCTATGCCTATGTCACCCTGACCAAGGGCACTCAGGAGAGCGAAGAGCTGCGCCAGGAGCTGCGTCAATGGGTCAGAAAAGAGATTGGTGCCCTGGCGACGCCGGATCTGATCCAGTGGGCCGGCGGTCTGCCTAAGACACGTTCGGGTAAGATCATGCGCCGCTTCCTGCGTAAGATCGCCGCCAACGAAGTGACCAACTTAGGTGATGCGTCAACTCTCGCTGATCCAGCGGTGATCGACACCCTGATTGAGACGCGTCTCAACCGCAGCGAATAACCTTTTTGCTGAATTAGATTCTCTCTTCTAGCCCCTCTTCGAGGGGCTTTTTTTATATCTCCCCTAGCCGCTACCAAGCTGCGCTGCTATCCTGACAGCCCCAATCACAGACCATCAATTGCCTTGCAACTCAGAGATTACCAACGCCAAGCCGTCGATGCTGCCATCAACCACTTTAAGCGCAGTGATGACTCCGCCCTGCTCGTCCTCCCGACCGGAGCCGGCAAGAGTATCGTCATCGCAGAGCTTGCCCGCATCGCCAAGGGGCGCACCCTGGTGCTTACTCACGTCAAGGAACTGGTGGCGCAAAACGCCGAGAAGGTTGGACTACTGACCGATGAGGCCAGTATCTTTTCCGCCGGGCTGAAACAGAAATCGACCCGCAACAAGACGGTGGTGGCCAGCATTCAATCGGCGGTACGAAATCCCAAGCAGTTTGACGAGCCCTATTCGCTGGTGATCATCGATGAGTGTCACCGAGTCTCCAACGAGAAAGAGAGCCAGTATCAGCAGCTGCTTAGTCATCTAAGAACAAAGAATTCGAAACTCAGGCTCTTGGGCCTGACGGCCACCCCCTATCGCTTGGGCAGCGGCTGGATCTACCGCTATCACTACCATGGCAAGATTGGCAATACCGAGCAGCCGGTGTTCGAGCACTGTATCTTCGAGCTGCCGATGCGCCCGCTCATTAAACAGGGCTTTCTGACACCGCCCAAGGTACTTGATGGCCTGTCGGCCCAGTATGATTTCAGCGAGCTCTCACCCAATGCCAACGGTGAATACAATGAGGCCGAAGTCGACTCTCTGCTGCATCACGCGGGCCGCGCCACCAAGGCGATTGTGGAGCAGATAAAACAGCTCACCAACACCCGCGCCGGTACCATCATCTTCGCGGCGACCGTGCGTCATGCCAAAGAGATCATGACCCTGCTGGACAGCCCCGAGGCGGGGCTAATCACCGCAGATACACCAAGCCAGGAGCGCGATGCCATTATCGATGCCTTCAAACGCCGCGAGCTCAGCTACCTGGTCAATGTTGCGGTACTCACCACGGGCTTCGACGCCCCCCATGTGGATCTTATCGCCATCTTGAGGCCCACGGCTTCTGTGAGCCTGTTCCAGCAAATGGTCGGCCGGGGCTTGAGGATCTGCGAAGGCAAGCGGGATTGCTTAGTGATCGACTACGCCGCCAACGGCTTCGACCTCTTCTTTCCCGAAGTCGGTCGCCCCAAACCCGACAGCAAGAGCGTGCCAGTACAGGTCCCCTGCCCCGAGTGTGGCTTTGCCAACGTCTTCTGGGGGTTAGTCGATGGTGATGGCGATATTATCGAGCACTTCGGACGACGCTGTCAGGCCGTGGTCGATGACGGCGACGGCAAGCACCAATGCGACTTTCGATTTCGCGCCAAGGCCTGCCCAAATTGCGGCGAAGAAAACGATATTGCCGCCAAGGTGTGCCAGCATTGTCAGTCAACGCTTATAGACCCGGACAAGCGTCTTAAAGAGGTGCTACAACAGAAACATCATCACCTGTTCCGTTGCCAGGAGATGCTGTTTGAGGCCGACAACGACAGGCTCAGGGTGCGTTACCTGGATATCGAGGGTAACGATTTCTGCTGTTACTTCAATTTTGCCACCAAGGCGCAGATCCGCGCCTTCTATGGCGTCTTTGTGCATCAACACACACGCACACCAGGCCAGAAACAACCCACCTTTAGCAAGGTCGACCAGGTGATCGCCGCGCGGGACTATTTTCGTATGCCGGATCTGCTGCTCCTCAAGAAGGGCAAACGCGGCTGGGAACTTGTCGAGAGTTTCTTCGACTATCGGGGCCGATTCGATAGCCAGCATAAGTTTGTATGATCTGTCATATGCAAACCCAGCCGGCCTATGGTATAAAGTCACCAACATTTACTTCTGGAGCGAATATGTTTGTTGTAATTTTCGGCCGTCCAGGCTGCCCATACTGCGTTAGAGCCGTTCAACTGTCAGA
Organism: Shewanella loihica PV-4; assembly: GCF_000016065.1. Lineage (NCBI taxonomy): Bacteria > Pseudomonadati > Pseudomonadota > Gammaproteobacteria > Alteromonadales > Shewanellaceae > Shewanella > Shewanella loihica. The sequence goes on along the minus strand of NC_009092.1, from coordinate 1,756,099 downwards.
GCAACTGGTTGAATCTCGTGATGATTTTAAATTCAAGTATGTCGATATTCATGCAGAGGGTATCACCAAGGCCGATCTGGAAAAGACGGTAGGCAAGCCAGTTGAAACCGTGCCACAGATCTTCATCGATCAAGAGCATATCGGTGGCTGCACCGAATTTGAACAATATGTTCGCGACAACAATTTGCTGTAATTGAGGCAAAGAAAAAGGAGGCTTAGCCTCCTTTTTTATGCTCAGTTCACGCCCTAGAGCACATATTTCACCGAGAACATCACGCGATTCAACTCGCCCTTGTCCCCATTTTGTTTGGTGTTCTCTGCATACATATATTCCACCCCAACCGTCATAGGCTTCACAGGTGAATAGAGCAGGTTAATGTAGCCAGAGTAAGACTCCTCGTTCACCGCGCCACCGGTCAAGGCCACATCGTTATCCGCCTTGAAGCCTGACAGGGTAAAGCTTGAACGCCATTTATCGTTCCACCAATGGCGATAAGAGGCAAAGCCGCCGTAAGAGCTGATGGTCTTGATGTCGCCATAGGCGTCTAACACACCGGCATTGGCATAGTTAAGCGCCATGTAACGCCCTAAGCCATCACCGGCAGTCGCCGATAGTTTAAGATCATCATCACCAACAGGGATCACCCCGGTAAAGTTCACGCCATAGCCCATGGTCTGAGAATCTATACCGTTCTTCTCAAGGTTAAGTTGACGCGCAATACCAGCCAGCGTGAACTTTGCACCGCCTTGGGTCTTGAAGTTATAACGCGCCACGAAATCTGGCACTATACCGCTTCCGCTGGTGATACGTGAACCACCGCCATTAGGAGTTACCGTAGTTTCAGGATTTTCCAAGGCAAACTGGAAGCCGCCATTGGTGTATCTGACCTGCGTCTGGCGAACGAAAGGCGTACCGTCGGCCGCACCCACAAAGTCAAGGTTCTCAGGCAAGGAGCCTGGATTCATGAAGGTACTCCAGGTCTGACCCACGGTCCAGTTGTCGTAACTCACAAATGCATGACGAATACGTGGAGAGTAACTGTTCGATACCCTTTCGTTGCCGTCTGTATGGGTCATGAAGTCCAACTCGATAAAACCAGTCAGCTTGTGACCGTCTAGATCTGTCGTTGTCTTAAAATTAAAGCGAGACTCTCTCGCTTGGAAATCTACGACTTGTTTGCCATTGCCCGGCGTACCATAAATGGTACCTGGAACATAAAACTGGCGAGAAAGATTGCCTGAGTCCGGTGCACCATTGCTGTAGTCACTGAACATGACATCGGCCTTTACATAGCCACCAAACTTGAACTCTGTCTCGGCCATAGCGGCACTGGAACCTAGCGCCAGTAAGGTCGCCGCAGCCAGCAAAGACACTTTTGCGTTTTTCATCTGTCCTCTCCCTTTTTCATTATTATCGCAACGAATATGACGGAGTTAACAAACAAGTAACATTAGCAAAACGTCTATAAGACCAACGTCGAACAGGTATGACTAATATGCGAGAAATAGCTAGTGAATTAGTCTAGGTTTGGGCAATTGCTATCTAATCATCAAACTTAACTCTAAGTTATGAGGCAAAATCAGGCGGCTAATGCATAGGGACTTAGCACCTGATCAGAAACATATAAAATTAGAAATGAGAGAGAAAAGACCAATATTTAAATAGCTTAGGAATTGAATAACTTATTAATTGAACCACTTAGGATTGAATAGCAAGAGGAATACTAGGTAGTAAAGGAATTAAATATCAAGGGGAGTGGTGGGTCGTGAAGGATTCGAACTTTCGACCAATGTGGAGTTAAAAAGTAAAGCCAACTGCCTCTTTGCTTTAAAAGCATCGACTGAGCTAACAACTTTCTAAATCCCTATCATGATTTAACCCCCCAGAAAAAGTGGTGGCTCGCGAAGGACTCAAGCCTTAAACCCAAATAGAGGTAAAAAGTAAAGTCAGCTGGCTGAATTCTAATCTCGAAGAATTAAAATATGCCCAGTTAAAACTATTTCAAATAGGAAAATGCAGTGAGGGAATTAAACAGCAAGAGGAGTGGTGGGTCGTGAAGGATTCGAACCTTCGACCAATTGGTTAAAAGCCAACTGCTCTACCGACTGAGCTAACGACCCATCTTAGGATGCCTAACTGTTTAACCACTGTCAGAAAAGTGGTGGGTCGTGAAGGATTCGAACCTTCGACCAATTGGTTAAAAGCCAACTGCTCTACCGACTGAGCTAACGACCCATCTTAGGATGCCTAACTGTTTAACCACTGCTAGAGAAGTGGTGGGTCGTGAAGGATTCGAACCTTCGACCAATGTGGAGTTAAAAAGTAAAGCCAACTGCCTCTTTGCTTTAAAAGCATCGACTGAGCTAACAACTTTCCAAATCCTTCTCTTGATTTAACCACATAGAGAAAGTGGTGGGTCGTGAAGGATTCGAACCTTCGACCAATTGGTTAAAAGCCAACTGCTCTACCGACTGAGCTAACGACCCATCTTGGATGCCTAACTGTTTAACCACTGTCAGAAAAGTGGTGGGTCGTGAAGGATTCGAACCTTCGACCAATGTGGAGTTAAAAAGTAAAGCCAACTGCCTCTTTGCTTTAAAAGCATCGACTGAGCTAACAACTTTCTAAATCCTTCTCTCAATTTAACCACCTAGAGAAAGTGGTGGGTCGTGAAGGATTCGAACCTTCGACCAATTGGTTAAAAGCCAACTGCTCTACCGACTGAGCTAACGACCCATCTTAGATGCCTAACTGTTTAACCACTGCTAGAAAAGTGGTGGGTCGTGAAGGATTCGAACCTTCGACCAATGTGGAGTTAAAAAGTAAAGCCAACTGCCTCTTTGCTTTAAAAGCATCGACTGAGCTAACAACTTTCCAAGTCCTTCTCTTGATTTAACCACCTAGAGAAAGTGGTGGGTCGTGAAGGATTCGAACCTTCGACCAATTGGTTAAAAGCCAACTGCTCTACCGACTGAGCTAACGACCCATCTTAGGTGCCTAACTGTTTAACCACTGCCAGAAAAGTGGTGGGTCGTGAAGGATTCGAACCTTCGACCAATTGGTTAAAAGCCAACTGCTCTACCGACTGAGCTAACGACCCATCTTAGATGCCTAACTGTTTAACCACTGTCAGAAAAGTGGTGGGTCGTGAAGGATTCGAACCTTCGACCAATTGGTTAAAAGCCAACTGCTCTACCGACTGAGCTAACGACCCATTTCCAACTAAATCTCTTTGATTTAGCGCCCAAACGACTACGTCGCTTCGAGGGCGCCTATAATACCTTTTTCATCTTCTCATGCAAGTGCAAATTCCCCATTTTTTTTTGTTTGCATGAAAAACAGACTAAGAGTATGTTTTTTGGTTAAATAGAGATTAAAGCCCCACCATCTGCTGTTTGGCGATACGCGCCGCAGCGCTATTGGCATATTCGCTAACGACTTGCTGATAGTAACGTTTCGCAGCAGCGTTATCGTTACGCTTCTGTGCGATCATGCCAAGTTTAACCAAACTATCACCACGCTTATTCGACTCTTTAAACTGGTTCACCACAGTATTAAAGGCCTTGCCCGCCTCAGCAAGCTCACCCTTGTTATAGAGTAGCTGACCTAACCAATAGTTAGCATTCGCCGCATAGGTCGAGTTGGGGTATTGTGCGATGAACTCACGAAACGCCGGGATCGCCTCATCGTACTGACGCTCTTTCAGCACCAGATTAACCGCGCGCTCATAGCTGGCGGTTTCTCCCAGAGAAGAGGTCTCTGAACTGGTCGCCACAGGGGTTGCGGCCACAGGTGTCGACTTAGCCTTACTCAGGTTAGCGATATCGTCATAGAGCTGGCGCTGGCGCTGCAGCATCTGATTGATCTGATAGCTTTGCTGCTCAGTCAGGCCACGCAGGTCAAGTACCTCCTGTTGGAGGGTGTCAAGGCGCTGTTGCATCTCAAACTCGGCCGCTTGTTTGGCCTTTATGATACGCTCAAGGCGCGCAACTCTATCTTCGGAGGAACCACCGGCAACATCCTCAACGGGCGCAGGCGCCGCTACTGCGACGCCAACACTCATTAGAATTGCCGCGGTAACAACGGCAGTCTTCATAGTTAACCCTATCTAACGCTTAGTAAACCAATACCGCACGACGGTTCTTAGCAAAGCCATCATCGGTGCGAGAGAAATCTTGTGGCTTCTCTTCACCATAGCTCACTATGCTCATCTGGCTCGGTAGCACGCCCATGCTTTGCAGGTACTTGGCAACGGCCTTAGCACGGCGCTCACCCAGCGCGATGTTGTACTCTGGCGTACCACGCTCATCGGCATGGCCTTCGATCATCACGCGAACATTTGGATGCTCGAGCAGGTATTCACCGTGGGCATTAAGCACTTCTGAGAAATCAGAGGATACCGAGCTGCGGTCGAAATCGAAGTAGATGATATGTTCTTTACGCAGTTCCTGGTACTTAATACGTTGCTGCTCTTCTGGTGTCAGGATAGGTGCTACACCGCCCGTCTCAACGCCACCACCGGCATTCATTTCGCTGCTTTCGCTGCCGCTCATAGAGCTTGTCGCATCGGTTTGTGACTCAGAGGTTGAGCTACACGCGCTGATCGCCATAATCGGCAGGGCAACAACCATAGCTTTAAACAGCTTATTCAGATCCATTTTGTAATCCTTAATCTTGTTCTCAGTAGTAAATTTATAAGAAAGGTGACCAAGCAGGAGACTTCACCTCCCCTTGACCCACTGGCAATCTTGCCTTAAATCGTCCATCCATAGAGACAGCCGCCAACACCTGTTGGCCCTGATAGGTGGTGCCATAGATAACCATAGTACCGTTAGGCGCTATACTTGGCGACTCATCCAAACGTGTGGTCGTCAGCACCTGCATAAAACGCGTCTCAAGATCCATACGGGCAATATTGAACTTGCCGTTGGTGCGATTCACAAACACCATGCTGCGACCATCTGGTGAGATAGAGCCGCCCAGGTTCCATTCCCCCTCGAAGGTCAAGCGTGTAACCTTACCCGATGCCAATGCCACCTGATATATCTGCGGACGACCACCACGCTCTGAGGTGAAGATCAGCGACTTACCATCGGGTGTCCATGAGGCCTCGGTGTCGATGGCATAATGGTTGGTAACACGTTTTATCGCCTTGGTGGCAATATCCGCCACATAGATCTCAGGCTGCCCATCTTTCGACAGGGTTAGCGCTAACTTCTTGCCATCGGGCGAGAAGGTAGGCGCACCATTGATGCCAGGAAAGCTGGTCACCTTGGTTCTTTGCTGAGTATAGATATCCTGAACAAAAACCTCGGCCTGTTTGTTCTCAAAACTCACATAGGCCAAGCGGCGACCATCCGGTGACCAGGCTGGCGACATCAGCGGCTCGGGCGAGCGCAGCAGCATCTGCTCGTTATAGCCATCGTAATCGGCAATCATCAACTTATAGGGTGATTTCGCCTTGTGATCCACCACCACGTAGGCGATGCGGGTCAAGAAGGCACCGCGAATACCGGTAAGCTTCTCATAGACGATGTCGCTGATTCTGTGACCATACTGCCTGAACTGGGCGCTGCTGATCACTGTCTCGCGGCTATCGAGCAGATATTCGCTGGCCGACTGAGGGCCACCAGACTGCATCTGCGCCTTAACCAGATCAATAAGCTCGAAATTAACCAGATATTGATCTGGACCATAAGGCTTAACCGTGCCCATGACCACAGCTTCGGCGGCCACATTCGACCAGGCCTTCAAATCCATCTGCGCCAGCGAACCTAAATTGCGCTGTGGCAGACCCAATTCGTCCATTGGCTTAAAGGTACCGCTGCGGGTCAGATCCGACATCACCACATCAGAGATCTGTTGCGGCATGGGTGTGCTCCCCTGCCACACAAAAGGCACCACGGCGATAGGACGCGCCGCATCGACCCCTTCGGTGATCACTATATCCAATGCCGCCTTGGCCGGAATGGTTAAAAATGCCAGCCCCAAGATGAGCCATCTTCCCAAGTTTTTCATGGAACTCCTTTAATTAAACTCCGGTTGTACGGTGAGATTAATCTCTTTTAGCTTGTTGTAAACATCGGCCTCGGGCGAAACAGGCAGACGTCCCGCCTTGTTGATCGCCGCCTTAGTCGCCCGGCACACCACAGGATCGCCAGACACTATCTCGTTGCCGGTCACAAAGCCATCTTTAGCCAGACGAATAAACACGCGGCAGCTCTTGCCTCGCATCGACTCATCTACCACCAGGTGGCGCTGAATCGTGGCGCGGATCATCGAGGTATAACGCTGCACCTCACTCATCACCTGCTTGTTGCGAGTCTGGGACAGCGCGGCCTGCTCGGCGGCTAAGGCCTCTTGCATCATACGTTCCTGCTCGCGGCGCGCGGCCTCTTCCGCCTTACGTTTCGCCTCGGCTTCTTCCTTACGCTTACGCTCTTCGGCGGCCTTCTTGGCAGCAGCCTCTTCAGCCTTACGCTTGGCTTCGGCTTTGGCTGCGGCCTCTTCGGCGGCCTTGCGCTCGGCCTCTTTCTGTTTACGCTGGGCCTCGGCCTTGGCGGCCTTCTCCTTCTCCTGCTGCTCTTTGAGCTTGGCAGCCTTTGCAGCCTTGGCCGCATTTTGCGTCTCTAGCTCTTTCTGCTTGCGCTCCTGCTCAAGCTTCTTGATACGCTCCTGCTCACGCTCGCGGGCCTGGCGAGCCTCTTTGGCCTTACGGTCCAGCTCCTCCTGACGCGCCTTCTCCTTGCGCTCGGCGGCTAGCTTCTCGGCTTTTAGCTTCTCAACCTGTTCGTTGACCCGTTTCTGATCCACCACCACGGCCTGCACCGCCGGCGCACTGGCCTGAGGCACCACCTTGGGCTTCTCACTAAAATCGACGCCCATGGCCAAAACAACTATCACGCCAACATGAATGCTGGCTGAAATGATGAGTGGAACGGTAAATTCTGATTTCCCTGCCACCTGCTACTCCTCAGGCGAATCTGTCATCAGGCCTACCGAAGGTACGCCTGCTTTTTGTAACGTCACCATCAACTGGATCACCCGCTCATAGGGAATGCTTCTGTCGGCCTTAACCACCACAGGACGCTCAGGCTCCAGCTGCACTATGGCGCTGACTCTGACCGCGATCTCTTCGAGATCCAACACCTCTTTGCTGCTGGCGCTGCCAATATCCAGGTAATAATCGCCGTCGGCATCGATAGAGGCCACCACGGGCGGCTTACTGTCGGCAGGCAGGCTTTCGGCCTCCCCTTGGGGCAGATCCACCTTTACCCCCTGGGTCACGATAGGCGCGGTCACCATGAAGATGATGAGCAGTACCAACATCACGTCGATATAAGGGACAACGTTGATCTCGGCAACCGGACGACGCCTCTTGCGTTGATAACCCTGCTGCATTAGCCGACTTCCTTCTCACTGTAGGCCTGACGATGCAGGATGCTAGAGAACTCTTCCATGAAGTTGGCGTATGACATCTCTATCTTCTCCACCTGAGTCGAGAAGCGGTTGTAGGCGATTACCGCAGGGATCGCCGCAAACAGGCCCATGGCCGTAGCGATAAGTGCCTCGGCGATACCCGGGGCCACCATGGCAAGTGTCGCGTTTTCAACCGCGCCCAACGCGATGAAGGAATTCATGATCCCCCACACGGTACCAAACAGACCGATATAAGGGCTGGTCGAGCCAATCGTTGCCAGCAATGGCAGATGGGTTTCCAGCTTCTCAAGTTCTCTGGAGAGCGAGACGCGCATGGCGCGATAACAGCCGTCCATCACGGCGGCAGGCACCTTGCCGTTAAGGTTACTCAGGCGGGCATACTCTTTAAAGCCGGCGTAAAACATCGCCTCTAAACCGGTATTGCTCTCTTGTCTGGCAGAGAGTTCCTTATAGAGCTTATTGAGATCGACACCGGACCAAAACTTGTCTTCGAATTTGAGCGAACGCTGACGAGCCGAGGTCAGCAGGCGTCTACGTTGAATAATCACCGCCCAGGACACCACGGACAATGCCAGTAGCGTCAACATGACGAATTTAACTAATAGACTGGCCTGTAAAAACAGCCCGATAAAAGAGATATCAGCTTCCACCCTTTAACTCCTGAACAATATGATGGGGAATGGCTTTTGGCCGCATGCGCGATAATGCCACACAGGCCACCTGAATGTGTGCTTCACAATAGAGGGTTCCATCTTGATCCAATAGACGCTGGCGGAACACCATAGAGGCCTTCTTCATCTCTATGACCTCAGACTCGACCAAAAGGTCCTGCTCGAAACGCGCGGCCACCTTAAAATCGATATCGGCGTGTTTGACCACGAAAGCGATATCGTCGGCCAACAGCTGCGTCTGTTTTACCCCTATCTGTTTCAACCACTCGGTGCGGGCACGCTCGAAGAAATTGAGGTAGTTAGAGTGATACACCACTCCACCGGCATCGGTATCTTCGTAGTAAACGGATATAGGCCAACGAAACATAGCTAGAAACGGCTCAACATTCAGATTAAATAGAGGCCTACTATACCGAGTGCCCAGGCAATTGTGAATGCTTGACGCCCCTGTTGCCGGGACTAAGTGCATAAAATTTTGTTAATAAAAAAGGGAAGTTATTCACTTCCCTTTTTAGGTTGGTTTACTTAACCGCCTATCTTGCTCGGCACCGCAAGGCCGAAGCTATGCATTAAGAAACTGTAAATGTCGGCAAATTCATCAATCTTCATCGCCGTCGGCTTACCGGCACCATGACCAGCCTTTGACTCGATTCGCATGATGATAGGTGCATCTCCCGTCTGTCTGTCCTGCAGCAGGGCACCAAACTTGAAGCTGTGAAGCGGCACCACGCGATCGTCGTGATCCGCCGTCATCACCATGGTCGCCGGGTAGTCACGCTCACTAATGTTGTGATACGGCGAGTAGGCCAATAGCGCAGGGAACTGCTCGGCATTGTCGGCGCTGCCATATTCGCTGGTCCAGGCCCAGCCGATGGTGAACTTATGGAAACGCAGCATATCCAGCACGCCTACCGCAGGCAGAATGGCGGCGAACAGGTCTGGACGCTGAGTCACGGCCGCGCCCATCAGCAGACCACCGTTACTGCGGCCATAGGCGCCGAGCTTGCTCTGATTAGTGTACTTGTTATCAATCAAATACTCGGCCGCGGCAAAATAGTCATCGAACACATTCTGCTTCTTGTCGAACATGCCCGCCTGGTGCCAGCTCTCGCCATATTCTGCTCCGCCGCGCAGGTTTGGCACTGCGTATACGCCGCCCATATCCATCCAGGCGATGTTAGCCGGGCTGAATCTTGGCGTCAGCGAGATAGAGAATCCACCGTAGGCATACAAGAGGGTTGGGTTTTCACCGTTAAGGGTCAATCCCTTCTTGTAGGAGATCATCATAGGTACGCGCGTGCCATCCTTGCTGGTGTAGAACACCTGCTCAGAAACATAGTTGTCTGGGTTAAAGGCAACCTTAGGCTTAGCGTACAGGCTAGACTCACCCGTCTTAAAGTCAAACTTATAGGTAGTCTGCGGCTGCACATAGCTGTTGAAGGTGTAGTAGAAGTAATCCTTGTTGCGCTTGCCATATGGGCCAGCAATCTTGCCCTTACCCGGTAGGTCGACATCCTGGCGCTTCACGCCATTCATGCTGAAGATAGTGAGCTTACCCAGCACGTCGTGCAGGTAGCTGACCACCAGGTGATCGTTGATGATGGCTACGCTAGCGATAGGATCGCTCGACTCAGGAACCACCGTCTTCCAGTTTGCCTTGGCTGGACGATTCACATCCACCGCCACTATCTTGCCATTTGGCGCATCGAGATCTGTCTTGAAGTAGAAGACAGATTTGTCGTTACCCAGGAAGCTGTACTCGGCCTCAAGCTCGCTGATTAGCTCGACCACTGGTGCATTGGCATCGATCAGTGACTTATAGAAGAAACGGTTACGGCTATCTGTGCCCTGAGAAATGGAGATCAACAGGTAATCCCCAGCTTCCGACACCTCGGCGCCGAAGCCCCAATCTTTATTCTGTGGACGCTCGTAGATCAGCTTGTCTTGAGACTGATCTGTGCCCAGCTGGTGATAGTAAACCTTCTGGTTAAAGTTAACGTCGGCCAGCAGGTTACCGCCTTCGGGCGCGTCATAACGAGAATAGTAGACACCTTTATTGTCTTTGCTCCACTCGGCGCTGGAGAACTTAATCCAGTTGAGCTCATCGCCTAGCTTGGCACCGGTCGCCACATCGACAAACTGCCACTGCTGCCAGTCTGAGCCCGACTTAGAGACGCCATAGGCGATGATCTTACCATCGCCGCTGACAGAGACGCCGCTCAGGGCAACTGTGCCGTCGGTCGAGAAGCTGTTTGGGTCGAGGGCGACCTTCTCTTCACCGGCCTTGTTCTTCACATAGAGGACAGATTGTGCCTGCAGACCATCGTTGCGGTAATAGAAGGTGTTGTCACCACGCTCGTTAGGGGCTGTGACTTTCTCGAAGTTCCACAGCTCGGTGATGCGATCGACGATCGCCTGCTTGTTTTCCAGCTGCGCCAGAAAATCATGGCCAGCCTGTTGCTGCTGCTTCACCCAAGCATGGGTCGCGTCACTCTCTTCCTCTAGATAACGGTAAGGGTCGGCAACCTGTACGCCGTGAATTGTTTCGACCACGCCCTGGGGCTGAACCGCTGCCTGCGCTGCTGCCGTTTCATTGGCATGGTACTGGCAACCCATGAGTGTTAAACCTAATCCGGCAAGCAAAAGGGTTTGCTTGGATAAAATCGTCTTAAGAGCCATCTGTAGCCGTCCTGGATATCTCGTTATTATTAATGGTAAACCTGTGAGCTAGTGCCCAATAACCTCGTACTATACAAGTAAAAAAAAACCGTGCAATGGCTACAAATAAACGAATCCGGCATTTGCGAAATTGACTTGTTAATAAAAAAACAACATGGATGAATTATATAAATCGTGAAATTATGCAGCAATTTTGCGTAATCAAGCGCAAATACCCCAAATGTGTGAATTCGGCCCTTTAAACACCCTCTTTATACATTAGAAATACTAATCTAAGGTGGGAATTTTTCTAGTTTGTAGGACAAATGGTCTGACCCTATAATTCACCTCGTTTTCCGGAAGTGTCTACCCCGCTGGTAGATGGGAAACAAGAACTCCGAGTTCCCGTGCCAGTCACGTGAATTCATCCCTGGTTCTTATGCTTGACTTCCTTCCTTCAATTTGTTGATTGCAATGATTTATTTGCGGCCCACTTAAGATTAAGTGGGCTTTTTTTTGCCTGTTCTTTACCAGGCTTTTGCCACCGCTCGCTTTCTATCCCGGGCCGATAACAAAAAACCGGCCTTGTTGGCCGGTTTCCATAAATATTATTAACTCAATAAAGCTACTCTAATCCAGCGGCTTGCTGAGGCGGATCACCACGCGTCTGTTACGCGCCCGCTCATCTATGGTGTCGTTAGATGCTACGTGGCGACGCTCGCCGTGACCATAGGTATGGATACGCTCATTGGGGATACCCGCCGACAGGAAGAGCTGTTTGACCGAATTGGCGCGCTTCTCCGATACCTTCTTGTTCACCGATCGGCCACCGAAGCTGTCGGTATAGGCATCGATCAACACCAGCTCGACCTCAGGATCATAAGAGAGATACTCCTGCACCTTGGCGATCTGCGCCTTGGAGTAACGGGTCAGCTCAGAGCCGCCAAACTCGTAGGTCAGCACGGTAAAGGCGATATCATCGAAACTATAGGGCAAGAGATTGGCCAGACAGGATTTAAACTCGGCGTAACGACGACCAAAATTGGCGGCCGACAGTCCCACGGCTACCTTGCTGGAGCGGTTGTACCAGTCGGCATAATAGAAGGTCGGCTGCATGCCGCGTTCTAGCTCATTGAGCATGGACCAGGCCGCCTTCTTAGGCACCTCGCCACTGAAATATTTCTGATAGGTGAGATCGGTTATGGGACGGGATACCACACCAGGGCGCCAGGCGGGCGCCATGCTCATCAACTTGGCGCTGGTCACCTCGTCAGGCTTGACCCACATATCCAGGCTAAAGTTTAAATCATGATCTTTACCGGCGCGGCTGGTAAACACCGCCTTGCCATAGGATGGGATCTCATGTTCCAGGCGACAGATAATGGGGGTATTGCCGCTCAGGCGCCAGGAAGACTGTTCCAGGGATGCCACATAGTGACGCAACTCGGCCTGCGCCGTCGTCGCCAGACTCAAGCCAATCCCGAATGTCATCGCACATAGCACCCTAACCCACATAGACAGTCACTCTTGTTAATTACGTTACTTATCCCTATCGGCCTAATTTAGCATTCCTTTAGCCCATATATTGACCAATCAAACATGACAAGCTCCCATCGGATACTTCATAATAGCCCCCCACTCTTCACTTTGGATATTTTAATGAGCGATATTTGCGACGCACACAAACTTAAGCATAGATTTCGTGGCTACTTTCCCGTCGTCATAGATGTTGAAACCGCGGGTTTTAATGCTCAAACCGATGCGTTGCTGGAGATCGCCGTCACCCTGCTGAAGATGGATGATAATGGCGACTTGGTGCTGGATAAGACGCTGCATTATCATATCGAACCCTTCGAAGGCGCCAACCTAGAGCCAGAAGCCCTGGCCTTCAATGGCATAGACCCAAGCAATCCACTGCGCGGCGCCGTCAGCGAGAAGGAAGCCTTCTTAGAGATCTTTAAAGAGGTCAAGAAGCACCAGAAGGCATCAAATTGTCACCGCAGCATCATAGTGGCCCACAACGCCGCTTTCGACCACGGCTTCGTCACCCAGGCGATTGAGCGCAACGCCCTCAAGCGCACACCATTTCACCCCTTTGCTACCTTCGACACCGCCGCCCTTTCGGGGCTGGCGCTGGGTCATACCGTTTTGGCCAAGGCCTGTGAGATTGCCGGTATCCCCTTCGACAACAAAGAGGCTCACTCCGCCCTGTATGATACCGAGCGCACCGCCGAGCTGTTTTGTCATATCGTCAACAAGTGGAAGGCCTTAGGCGGCTGGCCGGTGGCCACGCCTAGCGAAGAAACAGGTAGCGATGAAGCCGCCAGCGAGCCGGCTAGCGGGCAAGACACAGATACGAGTGCTAACTGCTAACAAATAGCGAGTATCAATCGTAACTCTTATGAGAGCTTAATAGTAAGAGCTTGATAGCTCGTAGCGGATGCGGCGAGCTATCAATAATTAAACCGATATTTACAGCCCTGTACGACTGTCCAGATTCAGGGCTTTAATTAAATCAAACACCTCATAGATCTCCTTAAACACCTGCTCTATGTCTTCGACAAAATCCAGTGGCTTTAACAGATCCAGTTTAGGTTCAAAATAGTTATGCTTGCAAGCGATCTTAATCAGCAGTCGTCCATCTTTAAAACTCGCCTCTAGTTCGCCACGGTAAAAACGAGACAGTGAGAGCAAACGCTCCATGGTCGCCGTATTTAGCAAATATCTCGCCTCGACTTGATCGTCGCTATACACCTGAAACTCTCGCTCAAAGGTTGGGTCTTCCAGCTTTACCCGTGTCAGCTTCTGTTTAAACTGCACTAAGCTGTTGCCAATAACCCCTTTATCCTGACGCACCAGGGTATTACCAGAGAATTTCTTTAATAGCGTAAACTCAATCAAAACCCCTTCGAACAAGGTCTTGTATTGGGGTTTATTGTCTTTAGTCCCTTTATACTCGAGTAGCGTCAGCTCTCTCATCAGGAAAGGCACATTGTGGTATTTTCCCTTAACCGAATCGTCAAAGTAGCCCTTGTCATATTTTGGAAAGAGACCATAGTCCTTATAAGCATCCAGTTCGGGTAAGTTCGACGGATTCAACTCAAAGCTCTTGCCAAAATAGCCGAGCAGCAGTGGATAGATCTCATCGACTATCTTAGTGCGCAATTGATTTATCTCGCTACTCGCCCAGATGATAACGCTTGCCACCGCGACGATAGATAAAAAGGCGCCGGCAAAGCCGATATAAAATACGCCATCTTCAAAATCGAGCACTATTGCGCCATAAAAACTCAGGGCAAAAAATGCCAAAAAGACAGGTAATCCTATCAGGGTGACGGGAGCGCTTATTTTTCTGCGGGCCAGATACTTAGCGGCCGCCGCCTGACGAGCCGACTCATAACGCCGACACCTAGGGGCTATCTGTTTCGCGTAATATTGACTAAAGGCCTGCTTGTCCTCGGCCGGAATCGCAAACTCCATTGGATTCATACATCTATCCTTGCTAATGTCCTTGAGCGACAATTAGCGGATATCTTGCGGCGCACGTCAAGAGATGATGATTCGATCGATTGAAAAACAATCGTTTAGCTTACTCGGTTTGATTTGCATCGAGATAGAAAATCTTGATCTCGGCGAAAGATTATTTACTCAATCGGCTGGCGACAGACTGCCCCGAGGTATATTTAGCCAGAAGCGCATCTATGACGCCCTGGGATCTTAGCTGGCTGATCGCATCGTTAATCTGTCCAAGTAAGGCCTGATGTTCCTTGCGCATGCGGATCACCAACACGCCATCGGAATGCACCGCCGCCAGAGCGATGGGTACCTCCAGCTCCTTGGCCCAATATAACGCGGTAAGATCGCCTGCAATGGCCGCCTGAATTCGCCCCTTCTGCAAGGCGATGATCAGCTCACGTTCAGACTTGAAATCGATACGCGTATATTCACTGTCATCATGGTAGAGGTAGCCACGCACCGTGCCTATCTCCTGGCCGCGGATCGTGTTGATATCCATCCACTGCTCCTGGTTACCGGCCAGCACCACCACATGCTCCTTTATGGCAAAAATAGGCTGAGACTGCACGAAGGCATCGCCAAGATCCCCTCCCTCGAACCAGCTGGGGCTGACCACATCAAAATCCAGTCCGCCGGTTGCCAATGCTTGATTGGTCCGCTTAGGCGGATAATGTTTTGCATCTAACCTCACTGGGGTTAAGGCGAAGATCTGCGGCACCAACTCGGCCAGGATCCCTGGGTCTTTGGTGGTCTCGGGAATAAAGTAAGGGTACCAACTGCTAGATCCGTTGACGTCATAGGAGAGCACAGTCTCGGCGCGAAGCGGCGCCGCTAACATCAGGCAAGAGATAAAGGCTAGAGAGATTCGCATCGAGTTATACCGCACGTCTAATACCCTATGTTTAGTAGCTGACTTCTTGCTCCTTGGATAAGCCACTTGGGCGATAATGCTCAGGGAGTTGCTCTAGGTATATCAGTGGTAAACAAAATGATCAATTCATTAACATTTTTCCTTTGAAACTACCCGGATTAAATGGCCTAGATCAAATAGCCAAGAGTAAAAGAGCCAAAACCCGCCGCTCGCCTCACCCCGATGAGAAGGAAAGATGATATAGTCGGCCCAGCTTTTTAACCTAGGTTACAACAATTTCCATGAGCGAATCCCCCATGAGCCAATCCCATTTTGACGGCAAGTATGAAGTCGAGCATAAATACAGGCTCCAAGATAGAGACGCCTTCTTAAGCAGGCTAGAGAGTCTCCCCCACGAGACTATGCTAAAAGACAATGTCGAGTTTGATCGTTACTACGACACCCCTTCGGGGCAGTTGGCTCAGCAGAGCAAGCACTTGTGTATCAGGCAGATGCACCCATCAAACATCAAGCTGTGGATAGTTAAAGGCCCTGGTGACAAGCAGTGTCAGGCGACTCGCATCGACAATATCGACAGCGCCGCCGATATGCTACAAACCTTAGGTTATAAGGTAGTGCTGCAGCTTACCAAGACTCGCAGCATCTATTTTATCGACCAGTACCATGTGACGGTCGACAATCTCGAAGGCATGGGGGATTTTGCCGAGTTGGCGATCATGACAGACGATGAGACCCAGCTGGCATATCACGAACAAGGCCTGCTCGAGCTTGCCCAGCAGCTTGGCCTTACGCAAGAAGACAGGGAAACCCGCTCCTATCGCGAGCTGATGCAAAAACGCCAATCTGTACCCTCGCCCACTTAGAGGCAGACGGCAAGGAAGACGGTAAATGAGCCCTAACGACATGAGGCTCATGAAATTCAGCCATAAAAAAAAGCTGCCCTAGGGCAGCTTTTTGCTAACATTTTTACTAACGCTTTTACTAACGATATTAATCGCTTATAGTGAGTCAGCGTTGTCAGTCAGGTAAGAAGCAACGCCTTCTGGGCTTGCGTCCATACCCTTGTCACCTTTTTCCCAACCAGCTGGGCAAACGTCACCGTGCTCTTCGTGGAACTGAAGCGCGTCGATCATACGTAGCATCTCGTCAACGTTACGGCCTAGTGGCAGATCGTTAACAACTTGGTGACGAACCTGACCTTCTTTGTCGATCAGGAAAGAACCACGGAAAGCCACACCGGCTTCTGGATGCTCAACATCGTAGGCTTTACAGATATCGTGCTTCACGTCAGCCACTAGCGTGTATTGCACCTGGCCGATACCACCCTTGTCTACTGGGGTGTTACGCCATGCGTTGTGAGTGAACTGGGAATCGATAGAAACACCGATAACTTCTACGCCACGCTTCTTGAACTCTTCCATGCGGTGGTCGAAAGCAATCAACTCAGATGGGCATACGAATGTGAAATCAAGTGGGTAGAAGAATACTACAGCTGGCTTTCCTTTAATCGCTTCGCTTAGGGTAAAGCTATCAACGATTTCGCCATTACCTAGCACTGCTGCAGCTGTAAAATCAGGAGCCGGACGGCCTACTAATACGCTCATTTTTTATCTCCATCTATGGATTGAAAAAGCTTTTAATTCTGAACTCAAAAGCATTATAGGCAGTCACCAGCGGGACACAAGTAATTTGGGATCATTGTCACTTTTTTTAATAAATATTCATCGAGTTGCCCAAGTTATCACCGTCTTCTTTCCGGCCGGTTAGGCTTATTTACACTTACGCAGTAAACTTGAATACAGTTCGGTTACATCTCTTGCTAAATTCTTAGATAAAACGCCATGGCGCTGGACAACACGGGCTATTGCTGGCAAAAATAGCTTCCCATTACAGATTAAAAAATCAGATTGAATCAATATGAATGCAGTTGTTATTGCCGTTTGCTTGATGTTGGGCCTTAGCCTTGCCCGGGTAAACGTCGTTATCGCACTCACCGTGAGTGCATTGGTCGCCGGACTCGTCGGCGGCATGAACCTAGATCAGACGGTCGACGCCTTTAATACCGGCCTTGGCGGCGGCGCGCAGATCGCCCTGAGCTATGCCCTGTTGGGCGCCTTTGCCGTGGCCCTGTCACACTCGGGACTCACCACGCTTATCTCCCGCAAGGTGATCGCCCAGTTAGGACAAGAAGAAAGCCCTGGCAACGTCAACAAGGTGCGCTGGTTCCTCTTGCTGGCTATCCTGGCCATGGCGGTATCGTCACAAAACATTCTGCCGATTCATATTGCCTTCATTCCGATCTTAATTCCGCCGCTGTTGCATGTGATGTCTAAGCTCAAGCTCGACCGACGTCTGGTGGCCTGTGTGCTCACCTTCGGCCTAGTGACCACCTATATGATCCTGCCCGTGGGTTTTGGTGGTATCTTCCTCAACGACATCTTGCTCTCTAACCTCACCAGCAACAACTTAGATGCGGTGCGCGAGCAGATCCCATCGGCCATGTTAATCCCGGCCCTAGGCATGGTGGTGGGGCTATTCATCGCCGTATTCATCAGCTATCGCAAGCCAAGAGAGTATAAAGAAGAGTTGATCCTCGCCGCCGAGCCGGAGGAGACCCTCAATCGCCGTAACATCATCATCGCCCTGGTCGCTATTGCCTCTACCCTAGCGGTGCAGCTCTATACCGGCTCGATGATCTTCGGCGCCCTCATCGGCTTTATCATCTTTAGCTTCTCTGGCGCCCTCAAGCATGTGGCCGATCAGGATATCTTTAACCAAGGCGTACGCATGATGGCCAACATAGGTTTCATCATGATCTCGGCCGCCGGTTTCGCCGCCGTGGTCAAGGCCACAGGCGACGTGGGCACCCTGGTTGATTCCCTCAGCCATCTCATCGGTGACAACCGCGCCTTGGCGGCCTTCTTGATGTTGGTGGTCGGGCTGCTCATCACCATGGGAATCGGCTCATCGTTTTCCACCATCCCGATTATTGCCACCATCTATGTGCCGCTGGCCATCAGCTTCGGCTTCTCGGTACCGGCCACCATAGCGCTTGTCGGCACGGCTGCGGCGCTGGGTGATGCGGGCTCACCGGCTTCGGATTCGACCCTGGGCCCAACGGCCGGTCTTAACGCCGACGGTCAGCATGATCACATTCGTGACAGCGTGATCCCAACCTTTATCCACTACAACATCCCCTTGTTGATCTCGGGTTGGATAGCGGCCATGGTGCTTTAGCCAACACTGATAAAGATCCATAAAAAAAGGAGCCTTAAGGCTCCTTTTTTACTGCTCACCATTTTTCAATGGCGTCTTACAATCTTCGCTCGCGTTACTTAGTCCCGAAGATCTTATCGCCAGCATCACCCAGACCAGGCAGGATGTAACCGTTCTCGTTAAGGCACTTGTCGATAGAAGCGGTGTAAAGCTCGATATCTGGGTGGGCCTTCTCAAGCGCCGCGATGCCTTCTGGCGCCGCGACTAATACCAACGCCTTGATTGAGGTGCAGCCACGCTCTTTAAGCAGATCGATAGTTGAGATCATAGAGCCGCCGGTTGCCAACATAGGGTCGACCACCAATGCGATACGTTCATGCATATTGCTGGCAAGCTTCTCAAAGTAAGGCACAGGTTCCAGCGTCTCTTCGTCGCGATAGATACCCACAACAGAGATACGTGCACTCGGGACGTGCTCAAGTACGCCATCCATCATGCCAAGACCGGCACGCAGAATAGGCACTACGGTAACCTTCTTACCCTTGATCTGCTCAACTTCTACTGGACCGTTCCATCCTTCGATAGTGACCTTCTCGGTTTCAAAGTCAGCGGTCGCTTCATAGGTCAACAGGCTACCCACTTCAGCCGCTAACTCACGGAAACGCTTAGTACTAATATCTCCTTCACGCATCAAGCCAATCTTATGACGTACCAGAGGATGCTTAACTTCGACCACTTTCATCGTTTTCTCCTGATCTATTCCAGTTTTTCCAGCAAATTGTACCGATTCTAGTAGATTTGTTCACAATCGAAAACATAAAGTTTTACAAACACGGTAAATCGTGACCTAAGTCCGTTTGAATATTCAAAATCATCCCTTTCGAGTGCCTACACAAGCTGATAGAATAGCGCCGCATAAAAATCCAATAACGATGTACCCGAGAGGATCCTCCGTGAGCACTCCTACCCAGCTAAGCTATAAAGATGCAGGTGTTGATATCGACGCAGGCAATGCCCTTGTAGACAATATTAAATCTGCCGTTAAACGTACCCACCGCCCCGAAGTTATGGGCAACCTAGGTGGTTTTGGCGCACTTTGCGAGCTGCCAACTAAGTACAAACATCCAGTTCTTGTGTCTGGCACCGATGGTGTTGGTACCAAGCTTAGACTGGCTATCGATTATCAGAAGCATGACAGCGTCGGCGTCGACCTGGTTGCCATGTGTGTCAACGATCTGATTGTTGCCGGTGCAGAGCCCCTGTTTTTCCTCGACTATTACGCCACTGGCAAGCTAGATGTTGCGACCGCGACCTCTGTGGTTAACGGTATCGCCGAAGGTTGTGCTCAATCAGGTTGCGCTCTAATCGGTGGTGAAACCGCCGAAATGCCTGGCATGTACGAAGGCGAAGACTACGACTTAGCTGGCTTCTGCGTCGGCGTGGTCGAGAAAGAAGATGTGCTGGACGGTTCTAAAGTGGTTGCCGGTGACGCGCTGATCGCCCTGGGCTCAAGCGGTCCACACTCAAACGGTTACTCGCTGATCCGCAAGGTACTGGAAGTGAGCAAGGCCGATCCTCAGCAAGACCTCGAAGGCAAGCCGCTTATCGATCACCTGCTGGAACCGACCAAGATTTATGTTAAGCCGCTGCTTAAGCTGCTTGAGAAGCATGACATCCATGCCATGGCGCATATCACTGGCGGTGGCTTCTGGGAAAACATCCCACGCGTGCTACCTAATGATGCTAAAGCCGTGGTAAAAGGCGACTCATGGCAATGGCCTACCGTTTTCAACTGGTTGATGGAAAACGGTAATATCGCCGAGTTTGAAATGTACCGTACCTTCAACTGTGGTGTTGGCATGATCATCGCCCTACCACAGGATCAGGTCGATGCGGCGCTAACCCTGCTTAAGGCCGAAGGTGAAAACGCTTGGCTCATCGGTGACATTGCCAGCCGCAATGGCGACGAAGAGCAAGTGGAGATTTGCTAATGTCCAACTGCTGTCGCGTTCTCGTCCTGGTCTCTGGTAATGGCAGCAATCTACAAGCCATCATCGACGGTTGTGACGATAACCTGGACGCCGAAGTCGTTGGGGTGATCAGCAATAAGCCCAATGCCTATGGCCTGGTGCGCGCGCATCAGAGTGAGATCGATACCAGCTGCGTGATCCCCCATGAGGGCGAGTCTCGCAGCGACTATGATCTGCGACTCAAGGCGGCCATCGACAAGTACCAGCCAGATCTTATCGTGCTGGCGGGCTTTATGCGTATCCTGAGCGACGATTTCGTCAAGCAGTTCGAGGGACGAATGATCAACATTCATCCTTCGCTGCTGCCGAAATACACAGGCCTGCATACCCATCAGCGGGCGATCGACGCCGGTGACAGCGAGCATGGCGCCAGCGTCCACTTCGTGACCCCAGAGCTGGATGCCGGCCCAGTGATCCTGCAGGCCAAGGTGCCCGTCTATCCCGAGGATGATGCCAGCGTGCTGGCAGAAAGGGTCCATGAGCAGGAACACGCCATCTATCCCCTGGTTGTAAAGTGGTTCAGCCAGCAACGCCTGCGTATGACAGACGGCAAGGCCTACCTTGACGATCAACTGTTAAGCCCCATGGGCTACGCCGCCGACTGACCCGGCCTATTGTCAGCTATCTAAAAAAGAGACCTCAGGGTCTCTTTTTTATTGGCGTAAGCGCATTCTTAAACAGCTTGTATGTTATGCCTTACCTCTTTGGCGACATACCTTGATCCACAGCAGAAACACCCACCCAATTTAACCACTAAGCCCAAAGCATCCCTTTATTGCTGGCCAGACTAAATAAATCACCAAATTCCATTGTTTTTAAAACACAATTGGTTTTAGATGAAGACAGTTGACTTTCTGCTAGCAAGATGAGACCTAAGATGAAAAACGTAATTTGTGATATTGATGGTGTACTGCTACATGACAATAAGTTGATCCCTGGCAGCGATAAGTTTATCCATCGCATTCTCGAGCAGGGAAACCCGCTGGTCATATTGACCAACTACCCGGTACAGACGGGTAAAGATCTCCAAAACCGCCTCGGCGCCGCCGGTATCCAGGTACCGGAGGAGTGTTTCTACACCTCGGCCATGGCCACGGCAGACTTCCTCAAGCATCAGACGGGTGACAAGGCCTTTGTGATCGGCGAAGGCGCCCTCACCCACGAGCTTTACAAGGCCGGCTTTACCATTACCGACATCAACCCAGATTTTGTCATCGTCGGTGAGACCCGCTCCTACAACTGGGACATGATCCACAAGGCCGCCCAGTTTGTCGCCGCCGGCGCCCGCTTCATCGCCACTAACCCGGATACTCACGGCCCGGCCCACAGCCCTGCATGTGGTGCCCTTTGTGCACCTATCGAGCGCATCTCGGGTCGCATGCCCTTCTATGTGGGTAAGCCCAGCTCCTGGATCATCCGCAGCGCCCTGAACCATATCGGCGGCCACTCGGAAAATACCGTGATCATCGGCGATAACATGCGCACCGATATCCTGGCAGGATTCCAGGCGGGTCTGGAGACCATCTTAGTCACCAGCGGCGTCAGCCAGATAAAGGATATCGACAAGGAGCCATTCAGGCCCAACCATGTGTTTGACTGCGCCGGTGATATCGACGTCATCTAGCCTATTTAGCCAAAGAAATCACTAGCCAAGGCGCGCGGTCCAGACCGCGCGTTTTTTATCCTATGCCTGCACAATATTTATCCCTGTCGGCCCAGCTGCCATCAGCCTTTCATCAAACATAAAGCGTAACATTTAATCGCCCCGCCTCCCTTGATAATGCCGGTCATCTTATTCATCATGTGGTCGCGATTAATAAATAACAAAAACAAATAGGAAGTCCCATGCGTTTTGCCCTACCCACCTGTGCTCTGGTGCTCCTCAGCGCCTGCAGCCAGCATGCTCCCCAGCTAAGTAGCGAAGAGCAAGTTCCCGCCTTCAACGAAGCCAGATTCAGGCTGGATATTCAGACCCTCTCCTCAGATAAATTTGAGGGCCGCGCCCCCACGACCCAAGGTGAGGCGCTGACGCTGGATTATCTCAGCAAGGCCTTTGCCGCCGCCGGACTGGTCGGTGCCAACGATGGCAGCTTCCTGCAGCCTGTGCCTATGGTCAGCTATACCGCCAGCGAATCACAAACCGTGACCCTTGGCGATCTGCCGATGCACTATCGTCAGGATATCGTCCTGGGCAGTCGCCACGACAACCAAGGGGTGGAGATTAAAGATGCGCCGCTGGTCTTCGTGGGCTATGGCATCAAGGCGCCGGAATATCATTGGGACGACTATCAAGGCCTGGATATGAAGGGCAAGATCGCCCTGATCCTGGTGAACGACCCCGGCTTTGCCCTGCCCGAGTCGGGCAAGTTTAATGGCAAGGCGATGACCTACTACGGCCGCTGGAGCTATAAGTTTGAGGAGGCTAGCCGCCAGGGTGCGCTCGGCGCCATCATCATCCACGATACCAAGCCCGCCTCCTATCCTTGGTCTGTGGTAGAAAACAGCTGGACAGGGGCTCAGCAAGATCTGGTACTGGATAAGGCCACGCAAGACAGCCGCGTACAGGTCGAAGGCTGGATCACCAAGGAGAAAGCCAGCGAGTTGTTCGACAGCGCTGGCTTGTCGCTGGCGACCTTAAGCGATCGCGCCGCCAGCAGCCCGGTGAATGTCGCACTGCAAAAATCCGCCAGCATCGCCTTCGCCAACAAGGCAGAATATGCCGATAGCTACAACGTGGTCGCCACCCTCCCCGGCCAAGGCGCAAGTGACGAGCAGATCCTCTTTACCGCCCACTGGGACCATATCGGCCTGGACACCAGCAAGCAGGGCGATCAGATCTATAACGGCGCCCTGGACAACGCCTCTGGCACAGCAGGGATCCTGGAGATTGCCCGCCAGTTTGCCACCCAGGCCAAGCAAGGTAAGCCGCTTAAGCGTTCGCTCACCTTCGTCGCCACCACAGGCGAAGAGCAAGGATTGTTAGGTTCGCGCTACTACGCCGCCAACCCTGTCTATCCTTTGGACAAGACAGTGGCCGTCTTCAACCTGGACAGCACCAATATCTATGGCCGTACATCGGATTACACTATCGTAGGCAAAGGTAAGTCACAACTGGAAACCTATCTGGTCGAGGCGGCCAGCGGCCAGCAGCGCACCGCGGTGAGTGAGACACGTCCTGAATCTGGCGGCTTCTTCCGCTCAGACCACTTCAGCTTCGCCAAGTATGGTGTGCCTGCGGTATTTGCCGGTGGCGGCAACAACCCCGTCGATGACGCCACGGCCAAATACAAGGCCGAGATGAAAGCGCAGATGAAGGGCTGTTACCACAATGTCTGCGACGAATATCGCGCCGACTGGGATCTCTCCGGCGCCCTGGAAGACCTTGGAGTCTACTATCAGGCCGCTCAACGCCTGGGTAACAACGGTGACTGGCCCGGCTATTATGCCGGCACCGAATTCCACCAACTGCGCCCGGCAACCACAAAAGAGACCACTACCGCCGAGTAACTAAGGTTTTCGGCAACTCATGAATAAAAGGCTTCCATCGGAAGCCTTTTTGTTTATTTATCCGCCAGTCACGCCACTTTTTACCAACTCGACTAAAATCCAGACTGAGATTAAGAATGCACAAATCCCACCTCAGATATGGGAGCAAAAATAGAGATTCCACAATTAAAACCGCAAACAGCAAAACAAAACTCAAAATCTTTGCTATAAAAACCACAAAAACATCACCTAAAACGCATATTTTATGACGTTTTGATAATTTTCAGACTTGGCAGATGAAGAAAATGCTGTCAAAGTGATTGGCAACTGCGATTTATACCGTTTTCTGGAGCTTTCATTATGTGTTCAATATTTGCGATTCTCGACATCCAAACCGATGCCACGCCGCTACGCCAAGTTGCCCTGGAGATGTCCAAGTTGCTGCGTCATCGCGGCCCCGACTGGTCAGGGATCTACGCCAGCGACAAGGCAATCCTCGCCCATGAGCGTCTGGCCATCGTCGATATCGAACATGGCGCCCAGCCACTGCTTTCAGAAGATGAAAGCCTGATCCTGGCGGTCAACGGTGAGATCTACAACCACAAGGAACTCAAGGCCGAACTGGGTGACAAGTACAGTTACCAGACCAACTCAGACTGCGAGGTGATCCTCGCCCTGTATCAGGAATATGGCACCGAATTTCTGGACAAGCTCAACGGTATCTTCGCCTTCGTGCTCTACGACAAGCGCAGCGACAGCTATTTGATTGGTAGGGATCACATGGGGATCATCCCCCTCTACACAGGCCATGATGCCGAAGGCAACTTCTATGTCGCCTCGGAGATGAAGGCGCTGATGCCCGTCTGTAAGACGGTCGAGACCTTTAAGCCTGGCCACTACCTGACCAAGAGCGGTGAGACCCACTACTACCAGCGCGACTGGCAATCTTTCGAGGCGGTACAGGACAACGCGGCCAGCGTGGAAGAACTGCGCGAGGCACTAGAAGCCGCGGTCAAGCGTCAGCTGATGTCAGATGTGCCCTACGGCGTACTGCTCTCCGGCGGACTGGACTCTTCCGTGGTATCGGCCATCACCCAGACTTTCGCCAAGCGCCGCATCGAAGATGACGGTGCCAGCGATGCCTGGTGGCCACAACTACACTCCTTCGCCGTTGGCCTGACCGGCGCGCCGGATCTGGCGGCGGCGCAGAAGGTGGCCGATGCCATAGGCACCATACACCATGAGATCACCTTCAGCTTCCAGGAAGGCCTAGATGCGCTTAAGGATGTGATCTATCACCTGGAAACCTACGATGTCACCACCATACGTGCGGCAACCCCCATGTATCTGATGGCACGTAAGATCAAGGCGATGGGGATCAAGATGGTATTATCTGGCGAAGGCGCCGACGAGCTGTTTGGCGGCTACCTCTATTTTCACAAGGCGCCAAACGCTCAGGCCTTCCACGAGGAGCTGGTGCGTAAACTAGATAAGCTGCACCTGTTCGACTGCCTGCGCGCCAACAAGGCGATGGCGGCCTGGGGCTTAGAGGCGCGCGTGCCCTTCCTCGACAAGGCCTTTATCGACACGGCGATGCGTATCAACCCTGAGGCCAAGATGTCCAAAGATGGCCGTATCGAGAAGCATATCCTGCGTCAGGCCTTCGAGCACAAGCTGCCGCAAGAGGTGGCATGGCGTCAGAAGGAGCAGTTTAGCGATGGCGTCGGCTACTCCTGGATCGATGGTCTGAAGGAACATGCCGCGGCCCAGGTGGACGATCTGCAACTGGCCAACGCCAAGTTCAGGTTCCCTTACAACACGCCGGAAACCAAGGAAGCCTACTTCTACCGCTGCTTCTTCGAAGAGCACTTCCCGCTGCCATCGGCCGCCGAGACAGTGCCAGGTGGCAAGTCGGTCGCCTGCTCTACCCCCGAGGCGCTGGCCTGGGATGAAAGCCTGCAAGGGATCATCGACCCCTCGGGTCGTGCGGTACAATCGGTGCACGAGAGTGCCTACTAGTCACTGCATTTGAACAAGCATAAAAAAAGAGACCACAGGGTCTCTTTTTTTATGCACTTTTTAACGCTCTGTGAATCAATAATGCTCGAGATGATGCGTGGCAAACTCCTCGACCGCCTGCATGAAGCGCCCCTCTTCATAGGCCTTGCCGATAATCGCCTGCATCTCACCCAGGGGGATCGCCATCTGATGTCGCTTACTCACGCCGAAATAGACCAGGCGCTGCTCCTCGTGGGTATAAGGATGCACCTTAAGCTTGTCGTCGAAATCACTGAAACGGGCCCTCAGGCTAGGCAGTACCACCTCTGAGACGATTAGCAGATCGAAGCGCCCCTTGAGTAGCATGTTGGTTGCCGAGATCACATCATTGGTCTGCACCTTGTTCAGCTTGGCATCGCTGTCGAAACGATCGAAATACTCTGTCTCCCGCGACACGCCGATAGAAAGCGCGCTGAGATCCTCATAGTCATTCACGTTCGCCAGCGTCTGTTGGCTGATGAAGACGAAGCGACCGTCATTGCGATAGGGCAGAAAATAGCTAAAGGCGGCACGCTCAGGCTTGGCGTATATTCCGGCCAACACATCGACGCTACCCTGCTCTAGCATATGCAGGCAACGGGCGAAGTTGGGGCTGGCAATAAAGGTTAACTGGCGCTGTAACAGGCTGGCAAACAGCTCGAGCGCGGCGATATTCTCACCTATGGGTGGCTGCTCAGGCTGTAGGATCTGAAACGGCGGATAGTGGTCGACGCAGACCCGCATTACTCGCTCAATTTCGACCTCGCCGGCGTAGATGGGCTGCGCGGCGAGCAAGCCCGCCGCCAACATCAAGGCCCTAGTAAGCTGCATTCAAGAATGACTCCTGGGACTCCATCTCCCGTTGACCATACTGCTCCTGATAAAACCCCGGCTCATCAGCCGCTTAATCATTTAGCCGTTTAAAATAGTGTTCACGTTCGATATCCAGCACCTCCATGGTGATGCTGGATACAGAAGCGCACAGCGGCGCGATCAGGCGATCGACACACTGCATCAGGTGCAATTTTTGCTCGCTGCTGCGCCCCGGCATGATCTTAAAGCTGATATGAATAAAGCTAGCAGCTTTTGCCTCGCCAACACAGTAATGCTCGGCGCTATAGGCGCGAGACTTGATACTGGCAGGCTCAAACAGCTCGCTCTCGATGGCGCCGCGATGCACCTGCTCAACCAGGTTGTCGATGGCAATCTGCTGCGCCAGCGGCGCGCTATATTCGACGATACAATGAGGCATTCTTACTCAGACCATACCGCAAACTCGTTACCGTTTGGGTCCTTAAAATGAAAACGACGACCGCCAGGAAATGAGAAGATCTCCTGGGTGATCAAGGCGCCCGCATCGGCAACCGAGGTTAAACATACCTCTAGCGCCTTGGCATAGAGTACGATTAACGGCGAACCAGAGGCGATATCGAATCCTTTATCCGACAGAAAAAATCCACCGGCAATACCGGCATTGGTAAAGCAGCTGTACTCGGGACCATAATCTTCAAACTGCCAGCCGAACACCTTGCCAAAGAAGGCCTTGGTCGCGGCAATATCCTTAACCGGGATCTCGATATAGTTAATGGTCTGGTCTTGATTCATTGCATTTCCTTGCAGGGATATTCGTTATTAGGTTTTGGCCCATAAACGTGAGCCAAGTATCACTTTTCAATCTACCCTCGTTCTAAAAGTAAAGCGAGTGTTAAATCTCCCCAGCCGCCGACATAGCCTAGATTTTAGCCAACAAAAAAGGGAGCCTGGCTCCCTTCTGAATCATTGAGGTTATGAAATACAGCTTTTGAAATACAGCTTATTAGCAGTAAGTCTTGAGAGGTTAGTCCAGCAAGGCCGCCAGCAGACCTATGAGGCCGCCGAAGACGCCGCCCCAGACCACCAGCCAACCAAGGTGCTGCTTGATCATCTCCTGCACTATCTCTTTCACCAACTGCGGCGTGAGTTCGGCCAGGCGCTGGTCTACTATGCTCTTCACCTTAGCCCTGAGATCGGCTAACACATCCGGCTGCTCTATCTCATTCTTCAGCAGCTCATAGAAATCATCGCTCTGGGACAGCTCCACCAAGGAGGCCTTCATCTTATTGATAAATGGCTCTTTCAGCGGAGCTATCGCCTCTGTGCCGCCAAACATGGCCAGCATGCCGCCAAATGAAGACTGCTCAACCGTGGTCACCAGGGCATCGAAGGCCGGCGACATATCCACCTTCTCGATAACGGGCTCCAGGTTGATGTGTGCCACGCTGCCACCCTGCTGTGACAGGAACTTATCGATATTTTCGTTGGTGAAAAACTGCTCCATCATGAGATGGGCGATCCCCGCCTTAAACTCCTCGAAGCGGGCCGGCACCACGCCGCTGCCGTAGAGGCCGGGCACCTTCTCGAATAACATGTGGATCGCCAGCCAGTTGGTTACCGCCCCCGACAGGGCAAACAGGCCGATGCTAAACAGGATAGCGTGCTGAAAAAGATAGCCACAGACCACCAACGCGGCGGCCAGTAAATTAGTGATAAGACTCTTATTCACCGATTTATCTCCAAGGATAAGACAAAAAACCGCGCCATCTTACCACAAGCAAAATCCCTGAAGACAGCCTATCAGTTTTGGTTAACCGCCTGCTCGGCAAACAGGGCACGAGTGTCGCATTCATCGACAAAGATAAAGCCATCGCCGCCGAGATGCTCGCGACGCACCGCCATCACATTGGTCTCATCTGCCAGTTCCCTGGCCTTCTCAACCAGACGGGTGGCTATGCCTTGATGGCGGAAAGCCTCTTCGACGTAAAGATCGTCAAAGTACCAAACGGGTTTAAGTAGACGCGAGGAGAAAGAAGGATAAAGCTGAATGAAACCGACAATCGCCTGGTCCAGCTGAGCAATGAAGATCACCGAATCGTTCTCATGCAGGCGGGCCTGCAGAAAGTCACCACTGTCGACCAGTGCGGAGGTTTGTCCAAGGCTCTGACGGTAACGGTCAAACAAAGGCGCCAGCAGGGTCAAGTCATCTTCAATTGCAATTCGTATCAGCATATTCCGTCCTTGAAATCTGTATTGCCCTGGGAATGAGGGGCGACAAATACAGTTACATCCTTATGATTTAGTTGATGTTATCACATTAAGATTAAAATAACAGTCCATTGTGAATACTACATAAGTCTAGGCTAGCCCCTTGGACGTTTACGCAGATCTTTATACTCGAACGACAGGCTGTGGATCCGCTCGATGGGGAAACCGTTAAGAAAGGCGATCTCCCGGCTCTCGTTAACCAGGCCAGGTTCGCCACAGAGAAACAGGTGCTGCTGACGGTCAAATTGATGACACTTAAGCGCCTCGCTAAACGGGTTGGCGTGGATCACCCGCCGCCCCTTGCTCTCACTCTGCCCCGTGATACAGGCCTGATAATGAAACTGGCGATGCTCCAGCATCATCTTAAGTAATTTAGGGTGCAGATAGAGGTCGTTATCGTCCCGCGCGCCAACATAAAGGAAGATCTCCCCCTGATGGCCCTGGGCCAGCGCTTGCATCAACATGCCGTGGGCCACTCCCAGACCGCTGCCGAAGGCGACGATGATCAGCTTGGCATCGCGATAGGCGGTGCGATAATAGCGACTGCCCAGCGGCCCCTGCACCAGCAGGCTCTCGCCTATCCCCGCGTGGTGATACAGCCAGTCACTGAACTGACCGTTGTATTTGCGCCGCACATGCAGCTCTAAAAAGGGCTCCCCCGGCAGGCTGGTGGGCGAATAGCTGCGGGTCAAGCCATCGAAGCGCCGTAAATTAATATACTGCCCCGGATGGTGCGCCAGAGGTTCATCAAGAACCAAGCGAACGCGCACCACGGCCTCATTGATAAACTGCTTCTCCTGGATCTTGGCGCCGATGAAGAGGTCCTGAGGCAAGATAGACTTGAGGCGCAAGGCTGGAGTGGGCTTACACTGACAGGAGCAGAGATAGTGACGCTGCTTCAGCCCCAGGGTCAGGCCGCGCTGGGCGCCAATCGCCATCTCGCCATCGACATGTTGTAGCAGACAGGTTTTGCACACCCCCTTCTTACAGGAGTAATTGACCCGCTGACCATGGCGTATCAGGGTGTCCAATACCGACTCACCGGCCTTGGCCTCAAATGCCTGACCGTCGAGGTAAAATGTTGTCATATATGTCGATTTATCTCGTAAAAATTTAAATAAATTTAATCTTTAGCCGTTCATTATCGATAATAAACCTACTAAAATTATAGCGACTGGTTCACAAACGTGCGGATTGGACTCGCCGTCCCCCCTTCCTTGAATCTTTTCAGTTCGTCTACAACGTCATTAAGGTCATTATGTCTTCCGTCCCATCATTTTTCGCTAAACTCGGACAAAAATACAAACAGCTGCCCAAATATCAAAGATATATTGGTATCTCAATTACCTTGTATTTAACATGGAGCCTGTTACTGGGTCTACTGCTTCCTTATCTGCTGACCCAGCAAATCCCTAAGCAGCTGTCGAACCAGATCCAAAGACCCGTCTCCCTCACCCAGGTGAAGATCAACCCCTTCACGCTTGAGGTCGAGCTCACCGACTTTGCCATCAAGGAAAAAAACGACCAGCCCTTTGTCGGCTTTAAACGCCTCGGCCTGAATATCCAATTTTGGGACTCCCTGCTTCAGCAAGGGCTGAGCCTCACGGATATCACACTGGAAAATCCCCACGCCGAGGTAAAACGCTTAGAAAGCGACGAGGCGCTAAGGTTTAACTTCTCCGACATCCTGGAGACCCTGGCGAAAAACAGCAAGGCGCAACCAGAGCCGGAACCTGAGCCAGAGGGCGGTAAGACTATTCCCCACTTTATCCTCAAGAATCTCGCGATCGTCGATGCCAATCTGCATCTGCTCGATGAGATCACTCAAGGGGAAGTCAGCTATCCCAAGGTTAACCTCAAGGTCGCCAGCTTCGACTCCCATAACCCCATAGTTGCCACTAAGATGAGCGGCGACGCCGCAAAGCCGAAGCCTCTTGAGGGCCAGAGCCTTGATGCCAAAAATGACGCGGCGCAGAAGGCCAACCGCTACCACATGGAGTTTCATAGCGATCGCGGCGGCAAAATCGCCCTCAAGGGCCAGGTACAGCTCACCCCCTTCGAGCTTGTCGGCGATGTCCGCCTGAGCCATATCGATCTGCCGCAGCTGTGGACCTTTGTCGATAAGGCCTTCCATGTGTCACTGGACAAGGGCTATGTGGATTTCGCCACCGAGTACCGCGTCGCCATGGATGACGACCAGCTTGAGGCCAGCACCAGCGCCGGCGAGCTGAGTTTCAGTGACCTACTGATCACCCATGAGCAGCGAGAGCTTATCTCCCTGGGACGTTTTGCCCTCTCGGGCATCGCAGCGGATCTTGGCCAGCAGCAAGTCGATGTGGCCGCCCTGACCTCGAGCGACCTCTTGGTTAACGCACGCCTAGATGATAAAGGGATCGATCTCGTCGCCCTGCTGGCACCAATAGGTAATGGTGATAAGGCAAAATCAACTGAGACGCCTAAAGCGACAGACAATAGTACGGCAAGCGAGCAGGCTGAAGATACTCAAGATGCCAATGTACATGACGGTAATGTTCAAGATGCCACTGTACAAGTCGCCGAAGCCGATACCCAGGAGGCTAGTACAGACAAGAAGACAGACAGTCAGGCACCAAGCTGGCACGCTAAGCTTGAGAAGATAAGCCTGAGCAACTATCAGCTAAACCTTACCGAGCAGCTGTTTAAAGAGGAGAACCTCTGGCAGATAGGCCAGCTGCAACTCACCACTGGCGCGGTAGATGAGAGCCTGAGTCAACCCATCGACTATCAACTGGCATTAGCCATCAACCAAAGTGCCCAGGTGCAGAGTCAGGGGCAGATCGACGCCCTGGCCAAGCAGGTCAGCGCCGAGCTCTCACTCGAGGGGCTGGGCCTTAACTGGTTCCAGAACTACATTGCGCCTATTGTGAACATCAAGATTGACGATGGCCGCCTGGCGACATCGGGACAACTGCTTGCCGACGCCAACGGAAAACTAAATTATCAGGGCACACTTCAAGTTGACGATCTTCAGGTCAAAGACCTTAAGGCCAACAAGACACTGGTGAAGTGGCAGCAGCTGGATCTCAACCAGCTCGACTTCGATAAAGAGGCCAATAAACTGGCAATCGATCAAGTCACGTTAAACAAGCCATACGGACGCATTCTGATCAACGAAGATCGCACCACTAATTTCCAAGATCTACTTGTCGTGGCGACGGATGATGCTACGGCGGATGATGCGGCGGCCGATGCCGACCAATCCGGCGCAGCTAAGCCTGCCACCCGGAAAAATGACAAACAGGAAAATGACAAACAGGAAAAACAAGCTGCCAAGAAAAAGGTCACAGCGCAAACCGCCGATGCGGCCAAGCCGATGGCCCTTAGCATCAACAAGATAGTGTTTAAAGATGGCTCGACCTTCTTTGCCGATAACTCTCTCACCCCTAACTTTGCCGCCAGCATAGAGCAGCTCGAAGGCAATATCGCCAACCTCTCCTCAAGTAGCGAGAAGGCCGCCAAGGTCGATATCAAGGGCAAGATAGACAGATACGCCCCGGTCGTCCTCAAGGGTGAGATCAACCCCCTGCTAGAGCAGCCTTACCTGGATCTCGACCTTAGCTTCAAGCATGTGGAGCTGACCTCGGTTAACCCTTATTCGGGCACCTATGCAGGTTACTACATAGACAAAGGCTTGATGTCGCTGGATCTTAAATATCAACTGAAGAACAATCAGTTGGTGGGCGACAACCATCTGGTGGTCGATCAGCTGCAGCTGGGTAAGAAGAGTAACTCCAGCCTGGCAACCTCTCTGCCTGTCACCCTGGCCATCGCCCTGTTACAAGACAGACACGGGGTGATCGACTTAGGCCTGCAGGTCTCTGGCGATCTCAACGAGCCAAGCTTTAGCTTCGGCAGCATTATCGCCACCGCCTTCACCAATGTGATCACTAAGGCGGTGACCGCGCCCTTCAGCCTGTTAGCCGGCCTCTTGGGCTCAGACGATGAGCTGGATAAGGTGGCCTTTACCCCAGGTCTGGCGACGCTGCCAGAGGAAAGCCAGTCGCTGCTGAGCAAGCTTTCCAAGGGCTTGGCCGACAGGCCTAAACTCACCGTCAGCGCCAAGGGCGCGGTGGATCCGGTGAGCGACAGCCAGGCCCTGATGACGGCCAAGCTACACCAGGCGCTGATTGCCCAGGCGCAGCTTGACGATGCCAAGTTCACCGAGGCGCAGATGCCGGCTGAACTCACCGCCAGCACCTTCCCGACCACAGGGGTACTCTCCGATGCGCTTAGGTCCCTCTATGAGAAGACGCTGCAAAAAGATCCCGACGAGGTGCTCAAGGAGATCAAACAGCAGCAGGCCCAGCAGGACAATAGTGCCGGGAATAAGAGTGCCGAGAAGCTGAGCGACGAGGAGCTGCAGACCCGCTGGCATATAGCCCTGTACAACTATCTGGTCTCGGCCCAGCAGCTCGACGATAACGCCCTGGGTCAGCTGGCTCAGAGCCGGGCCCTGGCCGTGAAGCAATACCTGATTGAAGAGGCCAAGATTGAACCTGGCCGGGTATTCGTGCTCGACAGTCAGGCCGCTCTCGACACTAGCGCCTCACAGGCCCTGCTGACCCTAAGCGCCGAATAACAGAGGCGTTAACCTCATCAGGCGGCCAGGCTCCAGTTTATGGACAGCTTGGCCGTTTTTTATTTGCCGCTACAGGCCATAGTGTCTTCACAACATACTTGGCGCCAAACAGGGCGAAATGCAGCTCACCAGCGCTCAGTTTGCACCGAGGCTTTGATCTCCATCACGCTTGCGTTAGAATCCGCCCCATCAAAATTATCTAGGAGTCGTTAATGTTTATTGTTCGCTGGGTATTAGGCCGCATTATCCTGTTTCTGAATTTTGTTTTTACCCCTAAGAAGCGTCAGCGTCCGCTGGCCGAGCAGGCAAAGGTCGACGAGCAGACACAAGGGCTCCAGCTTTATCAATACGCCGCCTGCCCCTTCTGCGTTAAGGTACGCCGCGCCATTCGTCGCCAAGGGCTAAATATCGTCACTGTCGACGCCAAACAAGCCGAGCATCAACAGATGCTGGTAGAACAGGGTGGACTGGCCAAGGTGCCTTGCCTGCGTATTGACGAGGCGGGAGAGACTCAGTGGATGTATGAATCCTCAGATATCATAGATTATCTCAACAAGCGTTTCGCCTAAGGTTTAACCTAGGCTTTCACCTTAGCTATCGCTTAAGCTCAATGGGCACCCTAGGGTGCCCTTTTTATTGTCTGGCTCAAGTCGTTAGAGATGGGGCATCATCCCCTTGAGCACTATGTCATGATAAGTCACCACACCTAAGATCTTGCCCGCCTCAATCACCGGCGCCTTGTTGATGCCGAAGCGCTCGAACAGCCTGGCGGTATAGCGAATGTCCATGTCGGCATGCACAGACAGCACGGGCTTTATCATGATCTCATAGACATTGACCCGCTCTGGCGACTTGTCTTTCGCCAGCACCTTTCGGGCGATATCGCTCATCAGCACCATGCCATATTCGTCGTGTTCATGACGCTTGTTCACCAGCAACATGCTGACATCGTTACCCACAGCCAACTTGATCGCCTCGGCCACGGTATGCAGACCATCGACCATCACATAGCTGTCTTTCATGACGTCGCTGTTCTTAATTAGCCTGCTTGGTTTCATAGTTGATCCTCAATCTCTTTGCTGAGTTTTTCCACCTGATGGGCGACGCCCACGGCGTCCTCCACATCTATCTGTATGGCAATCCCCTGCCCCGGGTTAGTGTCGAACTCCCCTACCCGGCAAATGGTTTCCAGAATGCTGCGACTCATGTGCTCCTCCACCAACCAGAGGATCACGTCGCGCTGTATATCCAGGCCCAGGCCCATGAAGGTCTTCTTCTTCTCCAGCCCCTCGCCGCGGGCATGATTGATGACTGTCGCTCCCGTGGCGCCCGCCTCTCTCGCCGCATCGAGCACGGTATCGGTACAGGTTTCATCGACGAAGGCGACGATAAGTTTAAAGCGCATGGTCTCGCTCCTTAGCGGATTTTCGCTGACTTAAGAATTCGACTAACTGGGCATAGCCCATAACTGTGATCATAGGAAACAGGCTGGCAAAGGCAATCAAACCAAAGCCATCGATAAGCGGGTCGCGCCCCGCCACATTGGTCGCCAGCCCCAAGCCCAGCGCCGCCACCAGCGGCACGGTAACGGTCGAGGTGGTCACCCCGCCCGAGTCATAGGCCAGTGGCACTATCATCTTAGGAGCATAATAGGTCTGGATCACCACCAGCACATAGCCAGCCATGATGTAGTAATGAATGGGGTCACCCACCACGATACGAAAACAGCCCAGGGCTATCCCCATGGCGACCCCGATCGCCACAGAGATCCTCAGCCCCTGAATGCCGATGGCGCCGCCCGATACTTCGTTGGCCTTGATCGCCACGGCAATCAATGAAGGCTCGGCGATCGTGGTGCTAAAACCAATAGCCGCGGCAAACAGGTAGACCCAAAGATAATCTTGCCAGATAAAGGGCGTATCGCCGCCTTCTGGATGAAGGAAATCGGGCGAGGTCAGCTGACTGGCCATGCTCTGGCCGATGGGAAACAGCGCCAGCTCCAGCCCCACCAGGAACAGGCTAAGGCCGATGATCACATAGACAAACCCCAACAGCACCCGGCGCCAATTGGCTATGGCACGCTTAAGTACCCCGAGCTGAAAGCCAAACAAGATAGCGGCGATGGGCACCACATCCCGGGCGGTCAATAAGAGGGTGTCTAGCATCTCACTCAGGTAAGTCATCACAATACCCACATGCCGTAGAGTAATACGAAGATCATCGGGGTTAGGCTGGCAAAGGCGATCAAGCCAAAGCCATCCAACATAGGATTACGCCCCTTGATCACGCTGGCCAAGCCTACCCCCAAGGCGGTCACCAGCGGCACGGTAATGGTGGAGGTGGTCACGCCGCCAGAGTCATAGGCGATCCCTATGATATTCTCAGGCGCAAAGGCCGTCAGCACCATGACGCAGAGATAACCGCCGATGATCAGATAATGAATGGGCCAGCCCTTGAGGATACGGATCACCCCGAGCAGAATCGCCAGCCCCACCGAGATGGCCACCGTCAGCCTGAGCCCCATGGCATAGCTATCCATGGCATCCTGACTTGCTGCAATGGCCCCGGAGTTCGCCGCGACCTCGGCCGCCTCGTTGGCCACCGCCGTCAGCGCGGGCTCCGCCAAAGTAGTGCCAAAGCCCAGGGAGAAGGAGAAGACAACCAACCAGAAGACGCTGCCCTTACGCGCCAGCGCCTGGGCTAGAGATTCACCTATGGGAAACAGGCCCATCTCGAGCCCAAAGACAAAGAAGGTCAAACCAAAGACGATAAACACCAGCCCGAGCAGGATCTCGGCCAGATTAGCCGGGGCCTGATGCAACACGAAGATCTCGAAGAAGGCAACCACACAGATGATGGGTACCAGATCCCGAAAACTGCCGAGTAATGAACGAAACAGGCTTAACAAGGCCGACATGCAGACTCCTTAGCACTGGGGAGCTCCTAACACATTTCCCCTTACCTTGAGTGTGCCAAGGCGCTAACAAATAACAACAATTTTCTCACATCCAGCCCCATTTACGTGAGCCAGTTCAAGTTACTCGGCCAATGCAAGTTACTCAGCCCAAGTTACTAAGCCAGAGTCAATTTAGGTAAAGTCAGGTCACCTGGGGTGACCTCCCCCGGCGATTGGGTTATGCTGACCCTGCAACGAATGTTAACCTCGACGAAAAATAAAGATAACAACAAGATGCCGATACCTTCCCCACTGCTTACCACCACACTGCTGCTCATAGTAATCCTTGGCCTTGGCGGCTGCGCCAGCAAACGCGACGTCGATGATTTTAAGGTGCGCGTTGAAGATACCTTCCATACCTCGATCAAGGGCAACGGCATCAAGCTGTTTACCTACAGGGTGAAGTACGCCGATCTACCGACGCTTGAGCAGCCCCACATGCAGCGGGTACGCCAGATAGAGAAGATGAAACGCTCGGGCAGCAAGAAACGCTCTGTCTATGAGCCAGATCTGACCCGCTGGACACAGCAGATAGAGTTAGGCCTTGAGAAGACCATCGCCATGACAGGCTATTGCCGCGAAGGATATCTGGAGCTGAGCCGTATCATAGAGGAAGGACGCGGTGAGATCCGCGGCGAGTGTAACGACGGCGCCACCGACGCCGACATCAGCAAGTTTGCCAACAAATAAGCGCCGAGTCACATCTCAGCGCTGAAAGCGTCCATGAGCTAAGAAATACGCCGTCTGGGCGATGACGCTAGGGTTATTCATCATGAAGGGATGGGTGACCGCCAGGCTGATATGATCCCGCATCCCCTCCAGGTGGGTGCGGGCCACAGAGACCTTACCATCGTTAGGCCATGGCAATAGGGTCGAGAGCAGCAAATTCACGCTGCGACTGCCGGCAATCACTCCCACCTCAAAGTGCGCCTTGCCCAGGCGATTAGGCACGCTCTCTTCCTCCGTGCCCAGCTGCAGACCCGCCGGGCCGTTTATCCACTTAAACCCGGGAAAATCTTTGAGGCTATCCACCACCTCGCTGCCGCGATTGGGCGGCCCAAGCATGACCACACGCCCAAG
This sequence comes from Shewanella loihica PV-4, assembly GCF_000016065.1. NCBI lineage: Bacteria > Pseudomonadati > Pseudomonadota > Gammaproteobacteria > Alteromonadales > Shewanellaceae > Shewanella > Shewanella loihica. Next base: position 1,718,438 of record NC_009092.1, on the reverse strand, counting down.
TGCAGGCAAAGTATGTTGGCTCAGATATTGGCGCACCAGTATGCCGCCCATGGAATGGGTCACGAAGTGCACTCTCTCACCCCGGCACTGTGACAGCGCCTTGTCGATATGCTCGCCGGCTAAAGTCTCGATATCGAACTGAGTCGAAGGGTACCCCAGATTCACGCACTGATAGCCCTTAGCCGACAGGGCATGTTCCATCTTCTCCATCGAGCCTCGAGTGCGTGCCAAACCATGGAGTAAGATCACTGACTCATTGCGGGGTTTCATCGCTGGCTGGCTCCTTGTCATTCCGACTTGTCCTTGTCATTCCGACTTATCCTTGTCATTCCGACTTATCCTTGTTATTCCGATTTTTCCTTATTCATCCTGGGTCAAACAAGCTAGAGCAGACGATACTCGATAAGATAGAGGGTATCAATCTCGCCATATATCTCGGTGATCACCGCCTTTAACTGCTCAAGCGTCATATTCTCCTGCACGGCGTGCCGGGAGTTTAATGCCTCGAAGGCAAGCTCTTCGACCCGCACCACCTGAATATCGCAAAAGTGTCGCCCGGTTTCAAAGGTGGATACCGACAAGCGGTCACCGACGCGAAAGTGCGACTCGCTCTCATCCCTGAGGGTGATGGTTTTCGCTCCGCTGAGGATATCGGCTTCGAATCGCTCGAAGAAGGTGATCTTGCCATCATAGGTTAACGGGGTCATATTTCCTCTATCTGCTATTTTTGCCTATAGCCGCTTGGCACAGATTAGGTTAAAATCCGCCCCCGGTTTAAGCTAACTAGGTTTAAGCCCTTATTTTATCTGAATCAAAGACCCTGGTGGAAGTATGAACAAGAAACAAAAGATGCTGAAGAAGACGGCAAAGCGCGCCAAGGCCCGTCACAACAAACATACGCCGCCGACCGTAAAGAAATATATCTCTAAGGGCGATCGCGCCAAGATGCTGGCTCAGGAGCAGGCCGAGATGGCTGCCAAGGCTAATGCCGCCGAGAAGGCCGCTAAGGTCGAGGGCGAGCAGGAAGTCGCTGTTGAGACTGTTGAAACAGCTGAGCAGAAAGAAGCTTCACAAGCCGCAGAGTCAAAAGCTTCTGAATAACAGGCCTCTAAGTAATCCCCCGCTGAGCAATAAGGCTCAAGGCTATTAAATAGAAAGAGCTAGGACTAGTGCTCAGTCCTTCCCCCAAGCGGCGCCATCACGGGCGCCGTTTTTGTACCTCTCACTTTCAGCGTCGTTCTCATCAATTCTTATTAAAAACCAAGCGCGGCTAGTCGCGACCCGGGCCAGTGACCAGCTCACTCACTCTATTGCTCTCCTCGCAATCTTGCTCTTCGCTGAGCTGCGCCATCTGAGCGCAGGAGGACGAGAGTGGATTGGGGCTGCTGGGGCTAAGCTCCTCGTCCAGCACCTCCTGACTGACCACAGGTACGGCACTCGCCTGCACCTTATCTACCAAACGATAAGCGGTTAACACTCCGAGTACGCCAAAGAGGATCGCTCCCAGCACCTGGCCAATCAACACACCTTCGACGCCCCCGAGTTGGCCGCCATAATAGACGAAGGGAATGGTGCCTAGGGTCGCCTTACCCACGTTAAACAGGGTCGAGTACTTGGCCTTACCCAGGTTATTGAAGGAGGCGTTCGCCACAAACAGAGCGCCGGAGAAGACGAAGAAGACGGCGATGTAGCGACAGAAGAAGCGGATCAGCTCGGCGCTCTCCCCCTGCATGGCAAACAGGGCCACTATCTGCTCCTGCAGCAGCATCAGCAGCAAGGACACAGTCACCACATACAGGGCGCAGAATTGCAGCGCCTTGGTGAGACTCTGACGCACTCGGGCAAACTCCCGCGCGCCGAAGTTCTGCCCGACTATCGGGCCTATGGCGCCGCTTAGCGCGAAGATCATGCCAAAGGCCACGGGCGTCAACCTGCCCAGCACGGCCCAGGCGGCCACATAGCTGTCACCAAACTCGGCGATGGCGCGGGTCACCACAGCGTTGCCTATGGGGGTGGCGATGTTGGTCATCATCGCCGGGCCCGCGATGGCAAAAATCGGCTTGATATCTTCCTTGAAGGCGGTCAAATCGAAACGGCCAAACAGCTTGTGCTTGACCACCACGCCCCTTGCGGCCACCAGCAACACGGCGAGACGCGCCAGCACAGAGGCGAGCGCCGCCCCTTCGATACCCATGGCCAGCAGGAAGATGAAGATAGGGTCAAACACCAAATTGACCCCGCCCCCAGTGAGAGTCGACACCATGGAGAGCTTGGCATCGCCTACCGCCCTGAGCGCGGCCCCTAACGCCATCGCCAGACAGATGATGGGCATGGAGGGCACCAGAATATAGAGGTAACCGGCGGCCAGCTCACCTGTGCGGCCCGTGGCACCCACCAAGGTGAGTAACTCGGGGATAAAACAGGTGACTATGATGGCGACAACAGAGGCCACCAGCACTGTCACCACGGCGCTATTGAGCAGCAAACGCTTGGCCAGCTCAAACTCTTTGGCCCCCACGGCGCGAGACACCAGGGCGCCGAGGGCGATAGAGAGGCCGATACCGATAGAGGTAGTAAAGAAGGAGATGGTGCCCGCGTAGCCCACGGCCGCGGCCAACTCCTGCTCCCCCAGCAGACTAAGGAAGAAGATGTCGATCAGATCCACCACAAACAGCGCCGAGATGCCGATGGCGGCGGTGGAGCTCATCACCAGTATGTGGCGCATGATGGAGCCCTGGACAAACTTAGCCGTGGTCATAGCGCTCCCTCACGGTCAATCACGCTTACTGCCGAATAGATTGCAAACATAAGGCTCCCTAGAGGTCGGTTTCCAGCTCGTTGCCGCATTTGTCACAGTAGAGCGCCGAGACTTCGTGACCCATCTTGAGACAGTTGCTGCAGCGGCGCAGATCTTTCTTGCGCACCATCTCCTGGGAGATCTCCGAGGTTAGGATGCCGGTCGGGATGGCGATGATGGAGTAACCGATCAGCATGGTCAGCGCGGCGATCCCCTGCCCTAATGTCGTCTGCGGGGTGATATCGCCATAACCTACAGTGGTGATGGTCACGATTGTCCAGTAGATAGATTTCGGCATGGAGGTGAAACCATGCTCGGGTCCTTCCACCACATACATGATGGCGCTGAGCACCATGACGATCAGGCTGACGGAGAAGAAGAACAGAAACACCTTACGGCTCGACTGCATCATGGCCCGCAGCAGTATGTTGCCCTCGCTGAGATAACGCAGCAACTTGAGCACCCTGAAGATGCGGAACAGTCGCAGCACACGGATCACCAGTGTGAAGTTAGCGCCCGGGAAGATGAGCGCCAGGTAACTGGGCAGAATGGAGAGCAGGTCCACCACACCATAGAAGCTGCGGGCGTATTGCACCGGATGGGCCGAGCAGTAGAGCCTAAGCAGATACTCCAGGGTAAATATGCCGGTAAAGCCCCACTCGGCGATGCGGATCCAGTCGCCGTAGCGGTTATGCACGCTGTCTATGGTGTCGACAAATACCAGGGCGACACTCAACACGATACAGACGATCAGGCTAAGGTCGAAATAGCGACCGGCCGGAGTGTCTGTGCCGAAGATAATCTCTCTGAGCTTCTGTTTACGCGCCTCTTGCGGGGTCTCATCCATCTAAATCAACAATCCTTATCTCATGCAATAAAAACGTGCCAACCCCATGCGCTTTGACGCAACATGGAATTAACCGATCCAGCTTAATCTAAAATAAGGTATGATGAACACCCAAGTAGTGGCTTTATTTTACCGAACCAAGACGATGCAGACATTTTTTAAACAACTCCTGCTGCTCTGCCTGCTCGCCCCGTTAGGGGTTACCTGGGCGCAATCGAGTGGCCTCAGCTCGCCCCACAGCACCAGTAAGAGCCAGATTGGCAAGGTAGATCTCGTGGTGGTTAATAAGTCTGAAGCCAGCATGTTGTTGATGCGTCAAGGTAAAGTGTTGAGACGCTACAAGATTGCCCTGGGGGATCGCCCGGTTGGCCACAAGCTGCAAGAGGGAGATCAACGCACGCCAGAGGGGCGCTACATCCTGGATTACAAGAAGGCCGACAGCGCCTACTACCGCGCTATCCATATCTCCTACCCCAACGACGAAGATAAACTCAGGGCCGCCGCGCTGGGGATCAATCCCGGCGGACAGATCATGATCCACGGCCAGAACCCTAACTCCTCGCTCACCCCGGATGAAGCCCAGCGCCTCAACTGGACCGACGGCTGCATCGCCATCAAGAACGAAGAGATAGACGAGCTGTGGCGCGCCGTCGATACTGGCACCCCCATAGAGATCTGGCCATAAGACCAGTGCCGAACCCGGTGCCAGCACCGCTAGCATGGCATCAATATCCAATTTTGAGTCCACACAAGACAAATATGATGACTGAATCTCAAGTTTCCGATGAGCTGACTTTTGACGCGCTCAAGCTGCAGTGGCCTACCTTTAGCCAAGCGATTTTAGATTTCATGAAGGAGCTAGGGCTGGATGGCCTGGATCTTGAGTGCGACCATGCCGCCCTCAGGATCAACACCAACCAAGGTGCCGACAGCTTAAGAGAGGCCTTCTGCCGTCAGGGTGAGATAATCTCAGATAATATGATCAACGGCCGCCCGATTCTCATCATCGCCCTCGACACCCCCATGGTGCTGGGCGAGCTGACGATAGAATGTATCGAGCTGCCCTACCCCGGCGATAAACGCTACCCGGTAGAGGGCTGGGAACATATCGAGTTGGTGCTGCCGGGCGGTGCGACCACCACAGAGACACTGAGCGAGCAGCTGCTCGAGCGGATACCCACACTTACCAGAGTGCTGGCTCAGGAAACGGATGTGAAGGTGAAGATGAGTTCGCCGCAGGGGGAACATGAGCGCCTGGCTAACCCCACCATCGCCTTCAAGCGGGGCAACCTCTGCATCAAGGTCCATCCCCACGGCATAAAGGCGGTTATCGCCTCCGAAGCTACTTAGCTAAGTAGCACACTAATCCAGTAGCCAAGTAGCCTGACCGCAGTCAGATAACTGCCAAGTGACTGTTATCTTGCAAATAAACAGTCACTTGGTTTTTGCTTTCAACCTAAGCCCCAATCTAAGCGGGCTTGATGTTCTGATTCACCCTAAACAGGTTGTTCGGATCGTACTGCTTCTTCAGCTGACGTAATCGCCCGTAGGTTTCCCCATAGGCCGACTCGGTACGATCGGATTCATCATCGGTCAGGAAGTTGATATAGGCGCCGCCACTGGCAAAAGGCTTAGTCTTATCGAAGAATTCCCGCGCCCAAGCGATGCAGCGTTTATCATCGTCGGCAGACTCCCAGCGCACATGCACGTTCAATACGTACTGGGCATCCCGGGCCGAATAAGCCATGGCGTCGGCGGCCGGCAAACAGGTGGCGCAACCGATTGAGGCGATAAAGATCTCACACTGCTCTGTGGGCAGGGTACCGGCATATTCGATGGCCGTATCGATAGCCGCTTCACTAAGCTGGGTAAAGTTATGGGACTTCCAATAGTTACGTGAACCGGGCGTCAACAAAGGATCGAAGGCCTGCTGCCAGGCAGCAAAGGGTTGTACGCCCACATGCTCACCCACAGGCGTGCCAAATTGACGAAGCGGCGCGATCAGTTTCTCACCTTCGGCGGGATCGCCAGCATAACAGATCGCCAGCACTATCACCTCTTTGCCGTGAACCGACTCGGGGAGAAATGGCAGTGGCGGCGCCTTACGAGCCACCATCCAGACACTCAGATCCTCGGGGGCATTGGCGGTAAAGTTAACAAACTGACTGATAACAGACTTTGCCTGCTCGAAGGGGAAAACGATGAGGCCGCTGAGGACGTCGGGCCCGAGGGGATGCAGCTTAAACTCAAATTGAGTGACTATGCCGAAGTTACCACCGCCGCCGCGCAGTCCCCAGAAGAGCTCTGGTTCGCTGGCCTGACTGGCAACGAGCTGTTTGCCTTCGGCGGTAACGACATTGGCCGACACCAGGTTATCGATTGTCATGCCCAATTTGCGGCTTAACCAGCCAAAGCCACCACCTAAGGTTAATCCTGCGATCCCTGTGGTGGAGTTGATCCCCACGGGTACCGCCAGACCATGTTTTTGGGTAGCCGCGTCCACATCCTCCAGAGTACAACCAGGCTCAACCAAAGCCAGTTGTTTGTCGGGGTCGACCTTAACCTGTTTCATCAAGGACAGATCTATCAGCAGGCCATCGTCACAAAGGGCTTTACCCGCGATATTGTGGCCACCGCCGCGAACCGAGATGAGTAAATCATGTTCCCGGCCAAAGTTGACGGCCTTGACCACATCCTCCGCCGAGGTGCAACGGGCGATCATCCCCGGTTTTCGATCTATCATGGCATTCCAGATCTGTCGCACTTCGTCATAGTTGCTGTCTTCGGGCAAAATAACATCGCCACCAAATCCAGCCTTAAAACTGTCCACCTGAGATTGTTGTAAACCTTTCATATAAGCTGCCTCTTAAGCGTCACATCGCCGCGCAAACAATGTATGTGCCAATAAGTGCTATGCTCATTCCCTCAAGTATAACGTCAATAATGCTTGGTTCTAGTTGGAGTAATGGAATTCAGTCACGGATATAAATACGGCGTATCAAAAGAGCATCAGTCTTTATGTTAGTAGAAACCATGAGGTTTGGATAACCAGACGCATGCTCAAACGCGATTTAAAATGACGACAGCAAACGGGTTGGCGGTTTAACCCTAAATTTTTTCGATGTAGAGGATAACTTCCCCCACCTTAAAGCCAAACTTGCTCATCTCTGTCTTGTTGAACAGGCGCTTATCATCGAGCAGAAACATCCAATCATCTAAGGTCACCTGATAGATCTCGCCATCGATTGGGATCTCGAGTTCATATTGCCAGAACAGCGCTGCTCCTTGGGTGCGTCCGAGGGCTTTGCCCACCACGTCTTGGGCGCTGCCTTGATAGGAATTATCATCAAGCTTGGTGAGCTGCCAGGTGCGCTCGCTCTTCTCGCCGTCATCGAACAGAAACCACTCCTGGATCTCGCCCCTATCGCCCAGCCAGTTAGCCAACATATCCACCTCGAAGCGCCTTATCAGGGTGCCGGAGCGATCCAGCACTATGCCGTAGGCCTTTAGCTTACCGTCAAAAAAGCTGTCCAGATGCAGCTCTGGGGTGGTGGCGCTATAGTCCTCCAGTGAGGCGCTGCCACAGGCACTAAGCAGCAAGATAAGTAAGGCGGTCACAAATGCCAAAACGATATTTTTCATTGTCTTAATCCCAATAGGCCCTGTCTTAACTCAGGCTCTGAGGTGCGCTCAGATAACCAGATGGCCAGAAACGCCTCGCCGAAGGTGCGATCCTGGATCTGCCCAAGCGGCTTGTCACCGAAGTAGAAATAGCTGTCGCCTTGGCTGTTCACCCATAGGGTCAGGCTATCGCCCTCGCGCACATCGGGCCAGAGTCCCTGGATATGCCGCTGCCAAGAAGTTATCTGCTGGTCTGAGTAACCCAGGTGACGCCACTGCTCTACCGTGGCCTCAATAAGCAGATCGCTTTCGATATCTCGGTAGTAATTTATCTTCAGCGCCTTATCAGCACTCGCCTCATAGTCAGGCTGAGCGCTATACAGCTCTGCTCGATACAAGGTCCAAAACAGATACTGCATCTCGGCGCTACCTATCTTATGTAGCCTGTCGAGATCCGCGGCCTGAGCACTCAGGCTTAAGAGTAATAGCAATAGAACTTTGCCCATGACTCACCTCGCTTTCTTACCTAATACGCTTCTTACCTAATGAGCTTGTTACCGAATGAGCTTGCTAGCTTGCGGCGCTGAGACCTTCTCCTGTCCCCAAACCAGCAAGGGCAAGAGCACTGCCCAGACTGGCGCCGCGATCAACCAAAAACTGATAGCCGAGACTTGGGTCGTTAAGGCGCCCAGGCTCACGCCGGCCCAATAGCTGCCCGCCCCACCAAGGGCGCCGATGAGCATCAGCCAGGGCAGGCTGAGCCCGGATAGCAGGCGTAAGCTGTGATTGAGGCTCATCAGGAAGATCATCCATAGCAGGGCTAGCCAGAGGGGAAATGCAGACTCGACACCGCGAAAGGCGCCGAGGGCGATGAGCGCCCCATCCACCAGCAGCCCGAGCGGCAACAGCGCCAGCAGCCTGAGATCCGCCCTCACACAGGGGGACAGCAGACAGTGCAGCACGATCAGCCCAGAGATGATGTAGCTGGCCGAGTTTGTTAACCAAGCCGCCGACCACCAAGCCAGCTGAAACAGGCCAAGATTAATAAGCCAGAACGCTTTCATCCTGAGCACCAAAATACCTGGGCTTACGGGCGACCAGATGATGGGTGGCGATCAGTCGCTCCTTAAATGCCCCTTCGCAGTAGCAGAAGTAAAACAGCCAGAGACGCTTAAATTGCTCGTCATAGCCAAGCGCCTCCAGTTCCGGCCAGGCCTGGTCGAACGCCTGACGCCAGTCGTACAAGGTTCTGGCATAGTGCAGGCCGATATCCTCCAGATCGCAGATCACCATGTCGGTTCGCTTGGCCAGCTGCTCACTCATCACGGCCACAGACGGCAGACAGCCACCGGGGAAGATATATTTCTGAATGAAGTCGACGCCTTTACGGTATTTTTCGTAGCGGCCATCACTGATGGTGATCGCCTGCAGCAGCATCTTGCCATCATCCTTCAGCAAGCCCGAGCAGGTCTCAAAAAATGTCCCCAGATACTCGTGGCCCACCGCCTCAATCATTTCTATCGACACCAGCTTGTCATACTGGCCTGTCAGGCGGCGATAGTCCTGCTTGAGCAGGGTTATCTGGTCGCTAAGGCCCGCCTGCTCAATCCGCGTCTTGGCATATTGATACTGGGCATCGGATATGGTGGTCGTGATCACGCGGCAACCATAGTGCTGCGCCATATAGATGGCCAGCGCCCCCCAGCCTGTGCCAATCTCAAGCACATGTTCTCCGGGTTTTAGCTCAAGCTTTTCACAGATGGTTTGCAGCTTATGCTGCTGGGCCTGAGCGAGCGTCTGAGCACTGTCGCCGTAAAGCGCGCAGGAGTAGAGCATAGAGTCATCGAGGAAGCGCTCGTAGAGCTCGTTACCTATGTCGTAGTGAGCCAGGATGTTGCGCTTGGCGCCCTGCTCAGTGTTGCGTTGACTCAGCCTTAGCAGCAGATGCTTGATGCGGGTCAGCCAGGCCATCTTCTGCTCCAGCGCGTCCAGCCGGGTTTGATTGCGGGCCATCACCTGAATCAGACGGGTGAGATCCGGGCTGGTCCACTTACCATCGAGAAAGGCCTCGGCGGCGCCTATGCTGCCCCCCTGGATAAGGTCGCGATAGAAGCAGGGATCCAACACGTTTATCTGGGCGCTGAGGCTTGCACTTCGCTCACCAAACTGCTGCTGCGTATCACCTTCGATGAGGGTGATAAAGCCGCCTTTGAGCTGGCCCAACAGGCGAATGACCAGGGCGCGATACTTCTGCATTGTGCCCAGTTCCACTGCCACAGCGCGAGGCCTTACACCATTTACTTGTTTGATTGTCTGTTCCATCTCTACCTCGCTAAATGAAATACCATCTGCATCCGGGTTGTCGCCATGCTCTGCTGCTGTCTGCCTGCGCTAATTGCCTATCTAGCGCTACTTACTTAACTGGCTAGTGGCTCAACTGGCGCTATCGGCATCTGGGTGCGCGATAAAGGGCACCCGCTTGAGAAACAGCTTAAGCGCCTGCCAGTAGATCCCGAGCAGCATCTTCACCGTCATGGCAGGAATCCTGACCCAGGTGTTCAGCAAATTAGCCGGGGTGATCCCCTGTCTGTCGAGTGCCAGGGTGGCATCGAACACCTTAGCCTCCTGATGGTTCTCGATATGCACCAACGCCTTGGCCGCCGGCGGCGAAACTCGCCAATGATAGGTCATCTCCATCGCCATAAAGGGCGACACATGAAATGCCTTCTTGAGCTTCATCTCGCCCTCCAGGCTCAGCAGGTAGTAATGCCTCTGGTTCCAGGGGGTGTTACTCACCTCGGCCAACATGTAGCGGCAAACCTGCTGCGCGTCGTAACAGAAGTAGAAGTTGATGGGACTGAAATAAACCCCTAAGCAGCGGCACTGAGCCAGCATCACTACCCTGTTTTCTGTCTGCCAACTTCCACCGAGTGCGGCGACTTTCTGGGCAATACGCTGCTTAAGGCTGCCGGGTTCATTTTTGAGGTAATCTTTTTCATTAAAACGTATGGGGTTGAACCAACGCTGGCCAAACAGCCAGCTACGGGATGTCACTGCTGATAGCTCGTCGAGGTCCAGCCCCATCATGTAGAGGCGATAGCCAAAGGCGTGTGGGATCTCGCCAAACCTGCGATGGCGAACTTGGCCGGTGTAGATACCGCTATGCTCCACAGGCGCATTTGGCTCTCGCTGCTCGCTCGCTTGAGAGGCAGCAGATGATTGGCCATTGACACTCATAGGCTCATCCCGAAGCGCTTGGTGACATCCAGGGCGCTGCGCACCCCATCTTCATGAAAGCCGTTGTACCAGTAGGCGCCGACAAAATGAGTGTGGGCCTTACCGCATATATCCAGGCGTCGCTGCTGGGCGCGGCAGCTGGCCTCGTTCAGCACCGGATGGTGATAGACGAAGCGGCGCAGTACCTTATCTTCGGCTATCTCCTCACTCTGATTCAGGGTGACGCAGAAGGTGGTATCGCTGTCGATCCCTTGGAGGATATTCATGTTGTAGGTGACGCAGGCGGCGCGCTCGAGATTATCATCCAACATATAGTTCCAGCTCGCCCAGGCCAGTGGCCGCTTAGGTAGCAGACTGATATCTGTGTGCAGCACCACCTCGTTGCGGCTATAGGGAATGCCGCCCAGCACTTCTTGTTCATCGGCCGTGGCGTCCCCTAACAGGACGAGGGCCTGGTCCGAGTGACAGGCGAAGATCACCTCATCGAATACCAGGGTCTCGCCCCCTTGCAGCACCAGCCTCACCTCACCCTCCTGGCGATATACCCCCTCAATCTGGCTACCTAAATGTACCGGACAAGAGAGGCCGGCGAGGATCGCCTCAACATACTGACGTGAGCCGCCGGGCACCACATACCACTGGGGCCTGTCGCTGATGTTGAGCAGGCCATGGTTGTAGAAGAAACGGATGAAGAACCTAAGCTCGAAGGCCTGCATCTCTTTCAGGCTGGTCGACCAGATGGCCGCGCCCATGGGCAGAATGTAGTGCTCGCTGAAAAAGCGAGAAAAACCATGTTGCTGCAAAAATTCCCCCAGGGTCATCCCATCAGGCACAGTATCCTGGCCGTAACACTCCTTGCAGAGACGATTGAAGCTTAAGATCTCACTTAGCAGACGCCAAAAACGGGGACGAAACAGATTACGCCGCTGGGCAAACAGGCTATTGAGGCCGTGGCCGTTGTACTCGAAACCCGTCTGGCGGTTGTGCACGCTAAAACTCATCTCGGTAGCCTGCCCCTCGATACCGAGCATGGCCAGCAGACGATTGAAATTGGGATAGGTTCGGTCGTTGAACACGATAAAGCCGGTATCTATGGCATAGTCGCGCCCCTCATGGTGCACATCGACCGTGGCAGTGTGTCCACCCACATAATCGTTTTGCTCAAACAGGGTCACATCATAATGCTTGTCCAGCAGATAGGCGCAGGTCAGGCCCGAGATGCCCGAGCCGATAATGGCAATTTTTTTCATGAAGACACCATCCTCATGGCGAGACGGCGCCAGAGCGAAAAAGGTAACAGTGAGAGGCTCTGCATCAGCCAGATAAACAGGCGTGGGAAGCGAATGTCGCGCTTGCCCTTGGCGATGCCACGCATTATGGTCAAGGCGGCCTCCTCGGCGCCGATCATCATGGGCATGGCGAAGGTGTTTCTATCCGTTAGCGGCGTCTGCACGAAGCCTGGATGCACCAAGGTTACCTCTATCTGATGCTTAGCCAGATCGATCGCCAGCACCTTGGCCAGATAACTCAGCCCCGCCTTGGAGGCGCCGTAGGCCTCGGCTCGAGGCAGCGCCAAAAGCTGGGCGCTGGAACTGACCAACACCAGGCGACCGCCAGGCTTCAAATTGGGTAACCAGGCCTGCAGGGCGTAGCCAATGGCGATAAGGTTGATGTTGATAATTTTGTCGAAACGCTTGGCATCGAAGTTGAGCGCATCGTCGATATATTCGCAGTCGCCGGCGTTGAGAATAAGCAGATCCAGCGGGCCATGGTCGGCAGCGAGCGCAGGATAGCTATCGTACTGCATCAGATCGAAACACAAGGTGCTGATGTTAGGCTGCGCCTCTGCCAAAGCATCTAGCTTTGTCTGACTGCGACCGCAGGCGATTACTTTATGCCCGGCCTTGGCATAGCCAAGGGCCAGCTGCTTGCCTATCCCAGAGGTGGCGCCGGTTATCATGAGTTTCATCCCGGCCTCCTAGTTCACGGCGCGGCGTTTGACCGCGCGGATAAGGCCACCGAGCAGCGGCAGCTGTTCATACAACATGGCGCCGACATCGAAATAATCCCTGTGATAGACAACCTTGTTGTCTTTGGCCTTCAGTCGAGAGTGTCCCTCGACGACCATGGGCTGGCTGGCGTTAAGCTGCTTGTGCCTGAAGGTCATGGTCCAGTAGACGGCGGCTTCACCTTGTTGCTCAAACACATGCTCAATAGTGAATTCGCAACTGATCACCTGGCGATAGAGGCCCTGAAAATAGCCCAGCAGGTTATCCAGCCCCTCGACGCGATGCAGAGGGTCGCAGAACACCACCTCGGGATGATAGATCTTGCGCAGCGCCTCCAGGTTATCGGTACCCAGTTCGCGGTATACGGCCGTGAAGTTCTGTAACCACAGGGCGCTAGCCATCGTCTTTGTCATCCTATTCCACCTTATAAAATGCCAGGGCCCTTTGGCGCGCCGCCTTATGGTCCACTATCGGCGCAGGGTAGATCTCAGCCTTGCCCTGACTCGCTAAGTAGTCGTGGGGGAAGTGGATCTGCTTGTCGGGCACCTCTCTCAACTCTGGTAGATATTTACGGATGAACTCTCCCCGAGGATCAAACTTTTGGCTCTGGGTGATGGGGTTAAAGATCCTAAAATAGGGCTGGGCATCGCAGCCCGTGCTGGCGGCCCACTGCCAGCCGCCGTTGTTGGCACTGAAATCGCCGTCGATCAGCTGCTGCATGAAGAAGCGCTCGCCCTTGTGCCAGTCCACCAGCAGATGCTTGGTGAGGAAACTCGCCACTATCATACGCAGGCGATTGTGCATCCAGCCGGTACGGCGCAGCTGTTTCATGGCCGCATCGACTATGGGGTAGCCGGTGCGCCCCTCACACCAGGCCTGAAAGTGGGCCTCGTTATTGGGCCAGGGCAGCGACTCATACTTGGGCTGAAAGCTCCCGCCCTTGATAAGCTCTGGATAGTGAAACAGCAGATGTTTGTAGAAATCCCGCCAGATCAGCTCGTTGAGCCAGGTGAAGGCGCCGTGCTGAGTGTCGTATATCACCTCGGGATGACGCTGCACCAGTTGCAGCGCCAGCCAACGCGAGCTAATCGCCCCTATGGCCAGATAAGGCGATAAGCCTGATGTCCCCTTGATGGCCGGAAAGTCGCGCCGCTCGCCATAATTGAGCAGCTTGTCTTGCCAGAAATGGGGCAGCAGCTGGCCCATCACCTGCTCACTGTCGGGCCAGCGACCGGAATCCACCAGGGGATAATCTAGGTTGATGCTTGATGATTGTGGTGTTGGCTGTTGGGGAAGCTGAGACGCTGCTTGAGCATCACCGATCGATTTTACCGGCGTCGATTTGGCCGGCGTCGGCACACACTCTATGCCCTTCGCCGCCACACACTTGAGCCAGGCCTTCTTAAAGGGGGTAAAGACCTTAAACATCTCCCCCTGCTGGTTGAGCACGCTGCCCGGCGGCAAGATGGTATCGTTTTGCCACAGGCGCAGATCGATCCCCGCCGCCATCACCTGTTTGTCGCGCTCCTGCTCATCGAGCTCAGGCTCGCTGTTGGCCAGCAATAGTTTGACCCCATGGTCACGGCAGTAGTCGCATAACACCCTCACCTGATCGCTAAAATCTGTGGCAGACAAGATGACCAGCTCGATGCCGTACTCAGCTAACTCACCGGCCATCAACTCGAGGTGACGACGAATGAGATCGGCTTTTATCGGCGCCATATCATGTTGCTGCCACTGGGCCGGGGTAGCGATAAAGAGCGCCTGTTTCACCCTGAGCCGCACCGCCTCACTCAAGGCGGGATTATCATGGAGACGGAAATCCCGTCTCAGCCACAAGAGTGCGCTCAATAGCCGTACCTCAATCTCAGCTCCTTGGGATGGGGGTTCAGATAGGCCTGCTGTAGCAGGTATTCATTTGGAAACTCAATAAGATAATGTTTTATCAGGGTCAGCGGCACTAGGAGCGGCGACAGCCCCTCGCGATAGGCGGCGATCTCCTGGGTCAGCTCGCGGCGCTTATGCTCGTCAAGCTGACGCTTAAAGTAGCCCTGCAGATGTTGCAGTGTGTTGGTATGACTGCGACGGGACGCCTTATGTTTAAGCGCCTGCATCAGACCCGAGATATAACGCTCACTCTGCTCCTCGAGGCCAATGTCGGCGCGGCCCAACAGACGTCCAAGCTCGCGATAGCTCTCGACATGGTGGCTCATCACCAGATACTTGTGGGCGCTATGGAACTGGATCAACTTGTGCCGGGTCAGCCCCTCCGCCTTGAGATCCAGCCACTTCTGATAGGTGAAGATGCGGGTGGTGAAGTTTTCGCGAATGATGGGGTCGTTCAGCCTACCATTCTCCTCGCAGGGCAAGAGCGGATTGGCCTTCATCACCTGCTCGGCGAAGATGCCGACGCCGGTGGACTCTGAGCCCTTACCGTGGTGATGATACACCTTGACCCGCTCCATGCCGCAGCTGGGGCTCTTGGCGCAAAACACGAAACCCGCCAGCTCCTGATAGTTCAGGGCGGCCTTAGCGCCGAACTCTTTAAGGGCCTGGGTCACATCGCCGCTGCCGTCGGGGCGGGACACGGTAATGATGTTGTCCCGCACTATCTGCCTGATGGTCGGGCGCGGCACCGGCAGGCCGATGGCCATCTCGGGACACACAGGTTTAAACTCGGCAAACTCCGCCAGCTGCTCCATACAGAAGCCCGATTTCTTATGACCTCTGTCGAAACGCACCGGCTCGCCCATCACACAGGCACTGATGCCGATCTTCAATTTCTTCTTCATGGCGCCTCCAGTTGGCAGACTCGGATTAATACTCGAATTAGTACTCGGACTAATAGATGAATCGTCCGATTGGGTTAAGCAGCTGGCTCACCCCTTGGGTGAAACGAATGGCGTCGCTCGATACCGTGAGACAGACGCAGCCCTTCTCCGTCACCGGCTGATGGGTGTGTTGACCGTCGAGCCAGATGAAATCGCCCTTGCGGTATTCGCCCATCTCATCGGTGAAGCTGCCCTGCAGCAGCAAGGTGATCTCGAACCCTTTGTGGGTATGACAAGGCACGCTGCCACCTTTGTCTATGTGCAGCAGGCTCATCCTGAGATCGCCATCGTCCAGCGCCAGGCGCGAACGGGATAGCTTGCCCATGCCCTGCCACTCTTTAAGGGGGATAGACCTAAGCGCGGTCGGCAGCGGGATACGCTCGCCGCCCACGGCAATTTCGGTGACGGTTTGCGGCAACTGCTGCGTATCGTCGCGCTCCAGGGCCGTGATGGCGTTAATGCAATCAGCAAACTCGTCTGAGTCGCCGAACTGGTCGCTAGTATCAAAATCGTCCAAGCCATCAAAATCGTCCAAGCCAGAAACATCCGCTAAGCCAGCGGGTTGAGACGCATCTCGTAAGGCTTCTTGACTAGACTCGCCGAAGGCGTCGATGGCGGCCTGTTCGGTGAGGGCCTGCACCGCGCGGGTACACTCGCTACATAGCTCCACATGGCTGGCGACCAGTACGGATACCGATGCTGGTAAGGTACCTGCGACAAATTGCGCCAAAACATCAGAGTTGGGATGGTGATTAATCATGCTGCTGGTCTCCCATCTGCTGCTTGAGTTTTGCCAGGGCAAGTCTGAGTCTGGATTTAATGGTGCCGATTGGCACGCCAAATTGCTGGGCCAACTGCTCCTGGGAGAGCTCCTGATAGTAGACGCCCTTGACCACGGCTCGCTGGGCCTCGGGCAGGCTGTCGACATAGGCCAGCATCTGCTTCTCCATCAGATGATCGGCAAAATGTAGCGGCTCCTCCTCACTCTGGACCTGCGCCTGTTCCAATGGCCAGATATCGTCACCCAGGTTCATCTCGGCCTTGGCCTTGACGCGCCTAAGCATATCGAAGGCGGCGTTGCGCATCACGGTATAGACCCAAGTGGTGGCCGCGCCTTTGTCGCCGTCATAAAGATGCGCCTTGCGCCAGACGTTACTCATGGTCTCCTGCACCAACTCGTGTGCCTGAGCCTCGTTGCCTAACTGCTTGATACCAAAGCGTTTGATCTTGGGCGCAAAGAATTGAAACAGACGGGTAAACGCCTGCTTGTCCCTTGCATCAGCTACCCGCACCAGCCAGGTCGACAGCTCGGCAGGCACCTGCGTCTCTGGTTGAGTCTTGATATTCGCACTCCCTTTATCCGGGGCGCCTGCGCTAACAAATGTCTGCATCTGTACTCACGTATGACCCTTACATAGAGGCCTATACGCAGGTGAGCGCGGCGAGGATCAATTAATTTTGTCCTGACCCAAAATGAATGTATCGAGAAACGATTTTGCCTGAGGAAAACTGCCAGGCAAGATGAATTTCTCCTTCTCATTCAAAGATAAAGGCAATATCTCTAAAAAGCGAGCGCAGACCCAATCCAGGCGATTAAATTCTGGTTGCGGGTAAAGTTCGGCCAGTTGTGGATGCTTGGCAAACAGGGCGCTAAGGGCCTGCCCCAGCTCGCCGCGCTTGGTACTGGCGGCAAGCGTCGGCCAGTGGTCGCGGTAATGACAGCGAGCCATCAAGAGCCCGTCGCCACGCACATCGAAACTGTCCAGGCTCACCAGATGGTTAGCTCTAACATCGATCACCAGCAGGCCATCTTCGCCGTGGTGAAAATCGATTATCTGCACCTTAGTGCCCCAGTCGGGGACATTGAAGTCAAACGCCTTATCGTAGCGGGCGATCACGAAGCCTTTGCCTGTAGACTCGGCCACCAAGGATTCTGAAACCAAGGATTCTGAAACCATGGCAAGATAGCGCTGCTCGAAGATCCTCAGGCGCTGCACGCCCCCCGGCAGCACAAACAGTGGCAGGGGAAAGACCGCCAGAGTCTGCTCCGCTAGACTGGTGGGCTGCTGTTGCCGCGACTCTGAGTGACCCGCTTGCTGCGCCCCGGTAGCAGGGCTGATTTCATGGGTGATCTTCATACTGATTGACACGACTCTTCTGCTTAAGTGCTTTCCGACACAAAAATCAAAGCGCGGTAACTTTGCTGCTTACGATATCTGCATGACCTATAACTTGCATACGCAGCGCCGATGAGAATCGATCACCTAAGTACCAGATGGGATAAGCAAGCGAGGAATAACTAAAGCGAAGGATTAATAAAGAGAGGAGTTAATAACAGGAGACATGAAAAAGGCGACCCTTGGTCGCCTTAACTGATATTTCGTTCCACTCTCCTTGTCAGAGAGCGCTTTTCCCTACTCGCCCTACTTCCCTACTTCCCTACTTGTTGGCCTGTTTGGTCTGTTTGGCCTGGGTTTGACGCTCAAGCACGCTCGCCATGGACGGTACCACAGTCACGGGATCCAGTCGCATCTGGAACCAGTTGAGACGCCAGTCAAGGTGCGGCCCGGTGGCGCGTCCGGTGGCGCCCACCTCGGCAACCGGCTGGCCCTGTTTAATGATCTCACCCGGCTTCACATACAGCTTGCTCAGATGCAAAAAGCTGGAACTGACCCCATAGCCGTGATCGATAACCATAGTGCCGCCAGAATAAAACATGTCGGGTACTGAGAGGGTCACCACCCCATCGGCGGGCGCCACCACCACAGTGCCCGTCTTGGCGGCGACATCCACGCCATAGTGAGGATTGCCCGGCTTGCCGTTATAGACCCGCTGGCTGCCATACACGCCCGAGATGCGGCCGGTCAGCGGCCAGATGAAGTCTTGAGCAAAGGCGGTCTGCCCCGAGAAGGTGGCTCTGGCCGCCTTGACCTGCTTGCTGTCTTTGGCCGCGCGCTCTACGGCCTTAGGATCTGGCTTCATGATCTTCTTGGCGATGCCGTTGACCTTGTCGATCTTGTACTGCTTCTCGCTTATCTTGAGGGGCATAAGCTGGGTCAGGCCATCTGGGTAGATTAGTTTAAGCTCTTGATTGAGCGTGGCTTCCCGCTCGAAACCGAAGGCAAACAGCCCTTCGGGGCTGACTTTTACTGGCTCGCCGTTGAGCCATACCTGGGTTCCCGCCTGAGCCTGGCCGCGGATCAGCGCGCCCTGCTCCATCTTGCCACTCAAGTTAACCTCGGCCTGAGCGCCCACGGCGCCACCAAGACAGAGTACAGCCACAACTAAGCGCAACAAGTTCAAATTCGACTCCTATCGATTCAGGCTAATAAAGGACTAAGGCTAACTAAAACGTCTGACACGCTGCTAAACGTTGCGCTCGCCTTTAGAGGCGATGGCACCCTTACCCACGCCTTCATAGGCGATCACCTTAAATTCACTCTCTGGGTTTTCGCTCGCCAGTGTGGTGGCGATAAAGTCGGCCAGCAGCTCTACCGTGGTATCGTGTGGGATTATCTCACAGCGCTTCTTAGGCATGGCCAGCTGGAAATCCCCCTGCGGCGCCACATAATGGAAACCATAGTGGGTCTCATCGCTCACGCTTGTCTGCGGTGACAGGTCCAGCTCGTCAACCTCGACCAGATCATCTTCGCTGCCGAGATAGATATCTTTCCAGCGGCGGGCCCAATACTCGTCCCACTTAGGCGCGGCGATACCATTTTCAAACACATTGATCGGGCTGCGATGACCGTGAGCGATGCGCTGGCAGTTACCATCGTGCTTCTTCAGGCCATGTGAATAGTGATAATAAGGCGTTTCATGCAGCTCGTTACGCAGTGTCAGAGCAATTCCCTGCACGTTGTCAGGCAACACCTCTTTCAAGGCTTTTTGCAAGAAGGCATTAACACTGTCGAAATCGATAATTTCCGTCGGGATCAGGGCAAAGGCCTGGGCAGGACAGGCGAGATGGATATCTCCCTGTAGACTGTTGAAGTCCATCCAGACACGATCGCCCTGCTGCTGCCATCTCACCTCTGCGCAGGCGGTGGGGATCAGCAGGCGGTGATCGGCCACATCGTCAATGGTGTTCTTGATGGTGCGTTTCACCTTGGCAAAATCCAGCACCATGTTCTGATCGTCCAGGCCGCCATCGAGCAGCACATCGACGATCCAGCTCTCTCCCACCATGCCACGGATAGGACACAGGTAAGAAAAATCGATTACGGTTAAATCTCTAACAAAAAGTTGCATTTACGCTCCGTCGGCAGAAAAACAGTCCACCTTAATTGATCCCATCGGCAAACGGCCGGAGGACACTCTAGTTTCAACAGATAATTTCAACTCATCTGCGATATTTTAGCAAGTCGCACAGGGCCTAAGCGTTCGCCGCCTGACCATTACACCCTATTTAAAGCATCATAAACGAAAAAAGCGTCTAACACAGACGCTTTTTTCTGGCGCTGAATACCCGTTAATGGGGTTATTGACCGCCCTTGAGGCGACGATCCAGCTGATCTTTCAGGTTAGCCGGCACGCCCTTGATCAAAATAGAATCTGAGATGGGATCATAGATCACCCGCTCGCCCAGATGCTGACCGTCGAAACTGATGGTCACGCCACCGCCGGTACCCGAGAACTTTTTCAGCTGACGCAGGGTCGGCTTGTCGCCGGGAAACTCCTCTTCCAGCTCATAGTCGCCGCCCTGGGCGAAATCGTAGAAGGAGTCCATGCCCGCATCGGCCAGTTCATCTGCCAAGTCTTTAAGCTGTATGTCGGCGCCGCTATCGACCCGCTCGGTGCAATACTCGAACACCTTCTCGCGGCACTGTTGGCGCTCATCCTTGGTCAGCTCGCTGCTGGCCACGAAATCTTCTACCGCGTTCATCAGCGACTTGTTCTGCGCCTTGGTGTTAACCCCTTCGACACAGCCCATGAAGTCGAGGAAGAAGTCCGCCACCTTACGTCCGGCACGGCCGCGCACGAAGGAGATATACTTGAGCGAATCCGGATCGGCCTGCCATTCGGTCAAGTCGATACGCGCCGCCAGCTGCACATTGTTGAGATCCAGGTGAGTGTTCTGCGACAGCTCCATATCATCCAGAACCGTCATCGACGACTTGGCGTTGAGCAGAGAGACAAACAGGTAGTCGCTGGTCATATAGGTATAACAGGCCAGCAGCAGGAAGCCGCCCTGGCTGAAGTCATACTTGGCGAGCTCTTCCTGCAGCAGCTTACCTGCCATGCCTGAGAACTCGACGAACCCAAGCTCGCCACCCAGATACTGGCTCAGGGCCTCTTTAAACTGTGGGTTGGCTTCACCATCTTCGCCGTGGGTACCAAAATGACCAAACCCCTTACCCGACTTACTGGTGTAGGTTTGATGCAGCTCTTCGAGCATGGCTTCGACGGCTTGACTATTTAGTAGCGGTTGTGGACGCAATCTACAGCTGAGCTGGCCTTCGCCATCTTGGGATATCGCGTGAATAATTGCTTGTTCGACGTTAATACTCATAAGCCTCGATAGTGATGTTGGTAGAAATCCGTTATTATATGCCGCTATTTCAAATTAAAGTGAAAAAATTTTTAAATATGGCTATCCAATCTAAATATTCAAACGCCCAGGTCGAAGCCGTTATCGCCGAGATCCTGGCAGTACTCGACAAGCACCAGGCGCCGACCGACCTCAGCCTCATGGTGCTGGGCAACTGTGTCACAGATCTGCTGCTACGCAAGGTGCCTGAGGAAGCGCGTGCCCAAGTGGCCGAGCAGTTTGCCAAGGCGCTGACCCAGTCGGTAAAAAGCTAACACTAACGGCTAAAAAAGCGGTTTTTGTTCGCAAAAAACTGGCCAATCCGCCTTAAAAAAAATTAAGATAGACAAGTATTTCAACAAATAACGGATCCCTATGATCGAGCGTAAAAAAGAGATGGGCCGTGATCGTGTGTCACGCTTAGTCAGTTGGGGGCATTGGTTTGCCTTCTTCAACGGCTTCTTGGCGATGATAGTCGGCGTCCGTTATATTGAAACCGTGGGCGCGCCCGAGTCTTGGATTGGCTGGGGCTACCTGGCCATCAGCACCCTGGGGCATTTTAGCTTCCTCGCCTTCATCGTCTATCTGGTGGTGCTGTTTCCCATCACCCTACTGCTGCCCTACTCCAAGATATTGCGCGGGCTCGCGGCCTTTGCCGCCACCCTTGGCCTGTGTATCTTGTTGTATGACACCCTGATTTACGACGACTATGGTCTGCACCTTAGTCCATTTGTGTTCGACATCGCCTGGGCCGATCTCAATGCCCTGCTGCAAGGCACCTCTTATATCGTCACGCCGCTGGGGATCATCATCCTGGAGCTGACCGCCGCCAACTACCTGTGGAAACGCATAGAAAAGATCCGCAAGTCTAACTACGGCCCTAAGGTGGTGTTGGTTATCGGCCTCTGTTTCGTCAGCAGCCACCTGATTCATATCTGGGCCGACGCCGCCGATATCACAGAGATCACCCGCTTGGATGACGCCTATCCGCTCTCCTATCCTGCCACCGCGCGCTCCTTCATGGAGAGCCACGGCATAGAGAAGAGCAGCAAGGCACAAGACCCAAGCAAGCTGCAACCGAGTCTCAACTACCCAATATCGCCGCTGCAGTGTAGCGCCGACCCAGAGATCAACATATTGATGGTAGCTATCGACGGCTTCAGGGCCGATCTGGTGGACAAAGAGACCATGCCGTTCCTGTACGAATACGGCAAACACAACCATGAATTTAAGCAGCACCTGAGTGGCGGCAATATGCACAACAGCGGCATGTTCTCCCTGCTCTATGGCCTGCAGGGCAGCTATATCGCCGCCAGCGATCTTAGCTATCGCTCGCCTGTGTTCACCCAGGAGCTGGCTAAACAGGGCTACACCCTGGCGCGTTTCGCCCCTGAAACCAGCAATATCGAGCCACAGGCCATCTATCAGGATATGACCTCGCACATTCAGCCACTCACCAACGGCGTGGCCGATGCCGATATTCAATCCATCGACAGCTTTAACGAGTGGCGTATGCAGCAAGACAAGCCTTGGTTTGCCCTGCTCAACCTGCAGAGCCCCGACAGCTACGACACCCCTATCGGTTTCCTGGGTATCGAAACGGTGAAGCCGAGCACGCCGCTCAAGCCGGCGCAGAAGGTGCTGTTCAACCAATACCGTCAGTCGCTCAACTTTATCGACAAGCAGCTGCAAAAGCTTATCGAGCGCCTACCGGCCAGCACCTTCGTGATGGTCACCGGCGTGTCGGGCAAGGTGTTTACCGGCGACAACGACAACCAGCGCGGCAACCTGTCACCGGCCAACGTGCATGTGCCTTTGATCATCCACTGGCCCGGCATGGAGTATGACAAGACGGTCACCTACCCCAGCAGCCACTACGGCGTGGTGCCGACCCTGATGACTCAGCTACTCGACTGCACCAACAAGCCGAGCGACTACAGCGCCGGGCGCAACATACTGCAGCCCCAAAGCGAGAACTGGACCTACATCGGTGACAACCTGGTGTTTGGCATCTATCAGGAAGATGAGATCACAGTGATCGACAGACACGGCAAATACCGTATCTATAACCGTGACTATAGCCAGCGTCTGCGCAACAAGAAGATTAGCGCACCCGAGCTGATCCAGGTGATGCGCGAGGGACGACGCTTCTACAATCACTAGAAACTTGAGTCACTGAACATTAGATCGCTATGCGCCAACTACTTAGGTTGAGCCGCCAGCGACTATAAACTAGCCAGTCGATCGGGCCCAACCGCCGAAACACTTGCACAGGGGCAAACGACTTGATAAAGTTCAGCCTGTTCGAAGCAGACCCCAAGTCTTTGCTGCTTTGGATAAAATCGGTATGTAGCGCAGCCCGGTAGCGCACTGTCATGGGGTGTCAGGGGTCGGAGGTTCGAATCCTCTCATACCGACCAAATACTAGAAAAGCCAGCTGAGAAGCTGGCTTTTTGCTGTCTGGGATTTGATAGCGTATCAAAGTAACTAAAGGCTCTTTGCGCTAGCCCCTAGTGATCAAAGCACAAGATAATTGTCACACATAAAAAACCGAGACAGTGAACGTGATGTCATTGTCTCGGCTTATGGGATTGGGTCGGATTGGAAAGATTTCGGAGTTAGATATTTACTGCCTTTGCTTGAGGCTGTTTAATCTCTTCTAATTCTTTAAAAGCCCAAACAGCACCAACATTATCACATCTCATCTCAAACTTGGTTCTACTATCAGTTTTAAAAAAATTAACACCATAATCTTTTAGTACAATAAAACATCTATCGCGATAGGGGTTATTTATATGTCCAAGAAGATATGATTGATATAGTAATAGCCAATATTCATCCTTCTTAATATCCAAATCATTTGAGATATCTACTACAAATTGCCTTATATTCTCATTATCAGGGCAAATATCTTGCAAAATGGTGATAGCAACACAGTCCTTAGTTTCCAAAACTCTATCAACTATTTCTTGGGTTGGCTCAATATTATGCTCTCTAAAGATATGAAGTGGCCACGCCATCCCATCTGATCTTTTATGGAGCGCATTTTCTTCAATGATCATCTGAAACTTATCAACGTAATGCTGAGCCTCTAAGTTTCCTCTGCCCAGCAAAATAGATAAATATGGAATAAGAATTGGATAATGAAATGACAAACTTAATAAACACTCGAACACATCTTGGTATGCAGTGTCAGCTAATTTTTTTACTAAAAAACCTACTGCAAACTTAATCACACTACCATCTTTATGTGATTGGCTTAAAAAAACTGCCTTATTGATAATATTTATAGCTTCTTTAGCACCTATCAGAACTAGGTCTCCATCTGCATTATATCGGTCAATACACAAGCTATTCAATTCTACAATCCAATCATCAGTTGATGCTATTGGCAACTCAATAATAGTTGTCTTTCTCAAGTTCAAACTCAATCGATACTCAGCTAACAACTCCGACAATTTTATAATAAATTCATCAGCCTGCTCTTTGGTTGAACAGTAACAACAAAAATCATCTACATATCGTTCATGTTCAAAACCAAGGTCATGTAACCTACTATCAACTCTCGCAAGTATAATTTCTAAACATATTGAGGAAGTAGCGGGACCTATCGGCATCCCATTGGTTTCACATCTTTTAGTTGTTCTTAAAAATTTGTCAAACTGGTTAAACCATTCATTTTCACCTCTATTGTTTTTTGCAAACTCATATCCTTTAATTGCCCAAGGTATACTATGAGAGTAAATACTATCGAAACAACTCGCGATATCTGCATTTACAATGTATTTCTTTCCAAATGTTATGTCATTAAACTTCCTATCTTTAACAATCGGATCATCATAATTCATGACAACAATTCGCTTATCTACTTCATAGAATTCAGGTCTAACTCTGCTAATAGTATTAGCAGAAATATACTCAATATCTTGCCAGTTTTCGTAAATATGTTTGCAAAGCTGCGCATGGGCAACAGGATGAACAAGAGAAAGAACTCTAGGTATATTGTTATAACGCGTTGACTTGTACTCAACAGGAGCAAATCCTGTGTTTTTTCTTTTGTTGTCAATCCCACCTGATAATAGTCTTAAACATACTTCAGGTGTTAAAGATGAAGTTGTAAAGCAATCAGGTAACTCGCCTATAGCCTGTTTTTGATTTGGAAAATAGTTAAAGCGAGATAATGCTCTAAAAACACGATATTTTTTTAGTTCATCCTCATCCGTAATATTGAGTAAATCTTTAACCTTCATATACTAGCCCCCCATAGTTCACAAACACCTAGCATCACCATACGAGCTATATTAAAAAACCTTAAGAGTTAACGGCAGATGAAATCCCGCAGTCTTACATAAACATCTTTTGCATCTGGCATTACACGATGTTGAATTAGCTCATCATCACTATAAAACTCATCTTTAGGTGGTTCATGCATAAAAAGCATATCCATAAAATTAGTTACATGAGTTTGTATCAATTCTTGTGCAGTTTGAACCATATCAGCGCTCAGCTCATCGGCTAGCTCAAGTTTGGCTATCTCTTCACACAAATCGAAGAATGGCTCTACCCGAGGATCAACTGTGACAAGTGAGCTTCTAAATCCACTAGGAGTTTGTCTAAGCATAACAAGCTGTGCCCTAAACAACCCTTTAAGAGTAGATTGGGCTTGCTTAGTTGCTTGGATAAGCTTAATAACATTCCCCCCAATAGAGATCTCGCTTATCCGTGGCAGTGCTATGAAAGCGATTGCTAACAACCATGTGATAATGTTCCACGTTAAAAAATCAGAACTGGTTATTAGACTCACTGAAAGTAGCCAGTAGCCATAATACATGGAAGCCAAAACAACTATAATTGCTAATATTTCTCGCCAGAGGTTTAAATATCTTTTCTTTGATTTAGACACGCTTTACTTCCGTATTCTGTACTGATGCTCACTAAGTTGAGTTCCGCTATGGTTCAAGAAACAGGGGTAAAATTCAGCCCCGCCGTAACCACCATAGCTATTCTTTGCATTGATTCTTAGTTGGAGTACGCGACGTGCCCCAGTGTCATCCTGCACCCAATCAAAATGGTGACCAAGTACCTTAATTGACTCTGGATCTTTAAATCCCCCAATTAATGTTAACGTCGTAATGCATTGCTCGACCAATTGATCGACGCTCAAATCATTGTCACTACTATTCATTTTCACGGGAGGAGTTACTGTGATCTCTTGGGCATCTTCTGCGCAAGGATCTTGGCTGTAAGTTTCAACCCCGTCTATGGTGCATTTATAAACTGCAGCATGAAGGTTGAAGCTAGCCATAATCAATGTGATAAACATCCATTTATGCATTCTTAACATCCTATGTCGAACTAACCTATTGAGTTTATCGCCAATATAGCCAAATAAAAAGGACTACCTGTTGGTAGTCCTTTTTGTATACAGTAATTCAAAAGATCTCCTCTGCTTTCTCGCCACAAATACAGCAAATTACTATCCCCATCAAACATCCTCATTCTTAACCAAACTCTTAGTCAATGTTCTCACTGAAAAACAAGTCCTCTAAAAACCACAAAAGAGTGATAAGAAACATTTGGTTAGCATTTAACTTGGGATTCCCTTACACTCCTATTTAAGCGTGTCATTATCGATACAGGCCTAGCAAAAGGCTCAGAGTGCGGCCGATGAATGCCTATTAAGGGCGCCGGCAAAGAGCATCCGCTGTCGCAGTTCTGCCAGCATTTTCTGCATCAACTGCGTCGTCAATGAAAGATTAGGGAAGAAAGTAATTGATCAATAAGAATCACCTAGGGTTTGCCTTGCTACTGGGTCTACTGGGCTTGCTGGTCAACCTGGCACCTATTCCCCTGTTTGGAAACCAACAGCTGATCATTGGTAACCTCTTCTTCGTGATCGTGGCCATCTTCCTCGGCCCTTGGTATGCCCTGTTAACCTCGCTGCTTTGTGCCACCGGCCTCTATATCGCCTGGGACAGCTGGCACATGTTCCTGCTGTTCCCGTTAGAGGCGCTGTGGCTGGGCTATGCGCGGCGCAAAGAATTCTACACCCTGTATGCGGATATCACCTTCTGGCTCTTGCTGGGCATGCCGCTCTTCTATCTGTACGCCAACCTGGTGTTTCAGATGCCCAACAGCTACATGACCTTTATCACCCTCAAGCAGGGGATTAACGGCATGCTCTATACGGCGCTCGGCGCCATCTGTGTCACCATGCTGCCAAGCCAGCTGCATATCGACGGCAAGCTGATGAATAAGAAGCGCAAGAGCTTCAACGCCCAGCTCACCTACACCTTTACCCAGGTGTTGACCCTGGCCCTGCTGGTATCGGCGCTGATCTTCAACAACAACTCCATCGACCAACAGCAGCGGGATGTGAAGCTCAACCTGGAAGACTCGGCGGCCCACCTAGGCAAGGCCACCGAGAGCTTTATCGAGGGACATATCAGCGCCATAGACAACGCGGCGCGCTGGCTGAGCCTTTCTAACTATGATGCGGCCCAGTGGCAGAGCCTGTTATCTAAATTGCACCAGAGCTACCCGTTTTTTATCTCTATGCTGATAGCCGATGACAAGGGGCTTATCTCGGCGGCCAGCCCCATCTCACGCCTGGGCAAGGAGACAGTTCAAAACAAAGATCTCAGCATCAGCGACAGGCACTATTTTCAGGAGGCCTTCTACAATCAGCTGACCTTTATCTCCCCGGCCTTCCTCGGGCGGGGGTTTGGTACAGATCCCATAGTCGCCATCAGCGCGCCGCTCTATTCCAAGGACAACCCGGTCAGTCCCATAGGGATCATCGAAGGCTCGTTAAACCTTACCAAGTTCGCCAGTATCGATGAGCGCAACCGCGAGTTTCACGAGCAGGCCATGGTGCTTACCGACGAGAACGGCCTGGTGATCTACGCCTCTGAGATGCTCGACCTGGCACCATTGACCCCGCTTAAGGTCTCCACCTCGGGGCAGCGCTATCGCACCAGCCTGAACATGATCAACTTTCGCAATCTCGACAGCTTTAACCCTGAGTTCGCCTACGCCAAATATGTGCTGAAAAATGGCTGGTCACTCTATGTGGTGATGCCCTTCTCGCCGCTGGTGAAGCAGGTGGAGCAGCAGTACCTGACCACCTTCAGCCTGCTGTTTATTGCCTTCATCATCACCATCTTGCTGATCAAGGTGATCAGTAATCGCCTGACTCAGCCGCTTGAGACCATCGCCAAGAAATTTAGCCAATGGGGCATGGCCGAACATCAGGATGAGGCGATGGCAGACACCACGCCCCAGGAGATCTACGCCCTCTCCAGCAGCATTCAGAAGAGTAAACAGGAGCTGATCAGCTACCAGCTGGAGCTGGAGGAAAAGGTGGCAATGCGCACGGTTGAGCTGGAAGATGCCAACCTCAAGCTGCAGGCGCTGGCGGAGCGCGATGAGCTGACTCAGCTCTACAACCGCCGCTACGTGGAAAATCATTTCGGCAATATTCACGATATGTGCAAGCGCAGCTATGCGGCGCTGGCGTTCTGCATCATAGATATCGATCACTTTAAGAAGATCAACGACACCTATGGCCACCAGATAGGCGATAGCGCCCTGATCGCCCTGGCAGAACTGATGAAGCAGTTCTTTAAGCGGGACACGGATATTGTCTCTCGCTATGGCGGTGAAGAGTTTTTGGTGGTGCTGCCCCAGTGCAACGCCCTGCAGGTAGAGCAACACCTGAATCAGTTTAAGGAGCTGGTCGCCGAGCATCAGATAGAGGTGCCGGGCCAGGCAGCAATCAGCCTGACCGTGAGTATCGGCGCGGTGATCAGCAATGCCGGCTACATGAACGACATAGATCACTGGTTTAAGATGGCCGACCTTAACCTCTACGAGGCCAAGGAAAATGGCCGCAACCGAGTGATCTGCTCCCTGCTGTCAGCCGAAGATCAGCTAAGCTAACGACGGCTTTCACTTATGCAGTTTTAGCTCACGCGCTTTTAGCCCCTAGGCTTTTTAACTTAGGCTCATATAACTTGGTCTCTTTTACCGAGCCAAGCCTTCTGTTAACGAGCCTGGCCTTCTGTTAAAGACTCAAGCCTTGCCGCGTTGGCGACAGACTAGTTTGCAGGCGTAGAATTAGTCCCTTGGCGCGCCTGGATAAAGCTATCCACCCGCTCTAACAGATAAGGGAAGAAAGGATTCCATTTCTGCCTGAGCACCTCCGCTGCCGACACGCCCAGCACGCCGCGCTCCCCGCGGGTAGCCGCCGCACCAATCTGCACCCTGTGACTCCCCTTGACGAACGCCGTGCCATACAGGTTATCGCTCGCGGGATAAGGCAGGGCCACATGGGAGAGCGAGTAGATGCCCGCCGGCCAATTGAGCCCTAAGGGCTGATGAACAACCACTTTCCCAGGTCGATATCTGTTGGCCTCGACCTCGTCGAGGCTCTTTAGCGGCTCGTTCTGTGACGGCTTATGTTGTGACGGATCGCTTTGAGAAAGCACAGTTTGCGCAACCAACTCCTGCTCTCTCTCCTGATTCCGCTCCGGAACAGCTTGACGATTCTGCACCAGAGTTAGATCGAATCTTGGGGCATCGAGACTGAGTGAAGGCAACAAGGCAGTCAGCGGATCGCTCACCACTAGGGCCAGACTCAGGGGTTGGCGGTTGATATCAAACAGCACCAGCTGATGCTGTTTCGAAGGCAGACGCCCATAGAGATTGCTCACCACTGCCGGGGTCGAGACAGTAGCGTCGGCCACCGACTGAAAGGTTAAGATGTCGGCCAGCTCGGCCAATTGCTCCTGGGGCATCGCCTGCATCAGCTGTTGATTGCGCTCTGCCAGCTGATAGACCACATCGCCGGCATTGACGGCGAAGGAGTTGTATTTAAAGGGATCGTACTCGGTCTGAATCGAGTTCCAGCTCAGCTTCTCTAGCCCCAAAAGCCGCCCTAACCTGTCCTGCCACTTGGCACCGGCCGCCACCGGCGACAGACCTATGGCCGGCGAGAGGAAGATCATGCCGCGGTAACTCAGCGTCGAATTATGCGCGAGCCGCTCGAGCTCATGGTTTAACGCCAGCGCCGCGCCGGTAGAGAAGGCCACCACATAGAGCGGCTTATCGCCCATCTGCTGCTTAAGATGCTTGGTCGCCAGCTCCACCGCCCTGGCCATCTCCTGCCATTTAAGCTCCACCAAGCCAGAGGGTATGGTGCCGTGGCCCGGCAATCTTAGCCCCAGCAGGTGGGCACGCCCCTTAAAATGCTCGGCAAAGTGCGACAAGGCATAGGGTGAGTCTGACATGCCGTGCAGCAACAAGATGCCAAACTCGGCGTCTGGCTTGGCCCACTCATAGCTGCGATTCCAGGCCTTAGGCCAGTTGTCTGGATCGGCAAAGCTGCCATGCCAATAGCGATTGAGGGGCTGATCCAAGTGTTGGGTGCGGCGGTAGATCTTACTCTCTACTTCCTCGAACAGCTTGGCCTCCAGCGCCTGATAGGCAGGGAAATCGTCTACCTCGCTATCGAGGCGAAACTGATGCTCGAGCATGGTCGAATGCCAGATGGACAGGTCGGGACGGGCATTCAAAAACCAGACCCCAAAGGCGAGCGCGGCCGCGACAATGCCGAGACAGGCATAGGTGACGGCGATGGAAAGATGTTTTGTCGAGTGAATGAGCAGTGTTTTCATGAGAATGACCGCTAGGCTCCATGTGCGCGCTGATGCGCTGCAAGTCCGTTAACCATTAACATACACGGCTTTATTGCGTAAACTCCAGCCCCAAAGCCCAAGGAATAAAGATTATGCCTAAGAATGTGAAGCCCTTAGGGCAGGAATGCGCCAAGCGCTGCTTTTATCTGCCAACGCCTCCCCTTCTGCCTGCCGACTGGCAGCATGCCCAGCCAGCCGACTTAAATAAAGCTGACTCAGAAATAACTAGCTTAAATATAGGCAGTTTAGAGAGCCTGATCGCTCTCAACGGCAATAACTGGCGCAAGATCGTAGTGATCATGGCAAAACTGAGCGCGCCGGACGACGACTGGCGCGGCTACATGCACAAGCTATTACAGCACGACGAGCAGATACGTTTCGGCGCCGATGCCCTGTCATCCATGGCCTGCGAGCATTATGTCTGCGGCCAGCAGAGTGCCATCGCCCTAGGCTTAACGCCTTTAAGTGAGCCCAAGACCTTTACACACCAGCAAGATAACGATAATCAAATCTACCTGCTCCCCTATCTGGATTATCGCCAGTGTCCCAACGCCCTGATAGCGGATTTGCGTAAGCTTCGCGAATCGCTCACCGGTTAGCCCTCAAGCCCAACCGTCTCCAGTGCTCAAGGAGATAAAAAAGGATTTGCATCAGGCAGAGCGGCCTCACCAAAGAAAAAGGCGCCTAGGCGCCTTTATCGATTCTGTTTGCTATTTTTTATTTCGCAATGACAGATTCAGAGTCAGTCGTATAGCGTCGGGATAGGCTTACGCTTGTGCTGGGTCGCGTTGTAGATGGCGATTAGGCGCGCCTCGACCGCGGCGTCTACCGGCTTACCTTCGAGGAAATCATCAATCTGATCATAGGTCAGGCCCAGGGCGACCTCATCTTCGAGCTGTGGCTTGTCACACTCGAGATCCGCCGTCGGCGCCTTATCGACCAGCACGCTAGGTGCGCCCAGTGCCGCCGCCAGCTGACGCACCTGACGCTTGCTCAGACCAAACAGCGGCGCCAGATCGCATGCACCATCGCCCCACTTGGTATAGAAGCCGGTGATATTCTCGGCGCTGTGGTCGGTGCCCACGACCAGGCCACCGGTCAGGCCGGCAATCTCATACTGGGCGATCATACGCATTCTGGCCTTCACGTTACCCTTCACGAAATCGACATTGCTGTGGGGATGAGAGATGACGCCGGCCACTTCGAGGCCCGCCAGGGTTTGATGATGGATCCCTTCGACCCCTTCACCTATGTTAACCGTTACCAGCTTGCTGGGCTGAATGAACTGACAGGCCATCTGCGCCTCATCTTCATCCTTCTGCACCTTGAAGGGCAGACGCACCGCGATAAACTGATAACTGCCTTCATATTCGCCTTCGCTGTTCAGCTCATCCACTGCCAGCTGGCACAGACGGCCTGCCAGTGAGGAGTCTACCCCACCGCTGATCCCCAGCACTAGACTGGTGGCGCGCGCCTCTTTGAGTTTCGCTTTGATAAAGGCGATACGTCTTTGCACCTCATATTCCACCTCAATATGCGGCTGCACCTTCATTTCACGTATGATCTGTCCTTTCACTGGTCCGACTCCACTTAGGTTAACTGTCAGCATGATTCTAAGCTGACCATTATGAGCCAATTCCTCGGGAAATTCACGACCTAAGCTCACCCCAATCCAATAAATAGGTCGAGAGGCTGCAATTATTTACTAGTCAGGGGAAAACGCCCTGATCTACACTGGCTAATCAGACGATCGGAGGGTCCGGTCAGGAGTCAAGCGAAGCGAGATGATGGCTACAAGCGCGGTAGAGAAGATAGATTATTGGCAGGCGAGCATCTTGAAAGAGATGGAGCTTAGCCGCGCGCAATTTACCCATTTCGCCTTCGAGAAACATGTGCATCTGGACTACCACATAGGCGTGGTCTGCCATGGCGGCCAACGCTATCATCACAGGGGCAGCGAGTACCGCCTGACGCCGGGCAACATATCCACCCTCAATCCGGACGAGAGCCACAACGGCCAGAGTATCGCCGATGGCGGCTATGAGGCGCTGGTGATGTCTCTGCCCACCAGCTATGTGCAGCAGGTCGGCGGGGCGCTCAACCAGGGAGAGCTCTATTTCAGCACGCCTATCCTAGACGACCCTAAGCTGAGGGCCTATTTTATCCGCCTGCACAGGCAGCTGACCCTGCATCAGGCCAACATCACGCCGCTGGAGGCGGAGACCTTGCTGCTTGGTTTTATCAGCGAGCTGTTTTATCGCCATGGCAAGCTGCGTAACCTGCCGAGCTGTCAGGCCAGGTTAAGCGGTGCCCAGCTGGACAATATCAAACAGCAGTTCCACCAAGGGCTGGATCAGGAGTTCGAGCTGGAGCAGCTGGCGCTCTCCGTCGACTTGAGTAAGTTTCAATTCTTGCGTCAATTCAAGGCGGCCACCGGCATGACGCCCCACGCCTACCTGAAACGCCTGCGGCTGGAATATGCCAAGAAGGCGCTGATGCGGGGCGACAGCGCCATCAGCACCGCCTATGACTTAGGTTTCTTCGATCAGAGCCATTTCAATAAGGCGTTCAAGCGGGCGTTTTTGATCACTCCAGCCCATTTTCAGAAACGGGTCACGCCCTGATAGGTTAGCCCACAGGCAAAAACATCAGGCCTAAAAGCAAACGTGCAATATTTTACAATCCCGGCGCCGCGGATAGGCTTACTATGGCGACATCGATTTAAATTTAACGCGTGAGAGTTCAACACAGATGGAACTACAGCTGCAACTGCTTTTCTCATTGGCCGTCATACACACGGTCGCCCTGGCAAGCCCTGGCCCGGATTTCGCCCTGGTGGTCAGGCTGGCCGCCCAGGAGCACAGACGCACGGCGGTCGCCGCCGCGCTGGGCCTGGCGGTGGCCATCACGCTACACACATTGCTGAGCCTCACCGGGGTGAGCCTTATCATCAAGGGCTCCCCTAACCTCTTCATGGCGGTGCAGCTGATTGGCGCCAGCTACCTTGGCTGGATGGGCATAGGCGCGATACGCGCCGCCATCGCCCACTGGCGCGATGAGGCGCATCTGAATGCGGCAAGTGCGGCGGGTCGAGGGCTCGGCGCGGCTCAGGGCTTCATGCAGGGGGTCTCCACCAACCTGCTCAATCCCAAGGCGCTGGTATTTTTCATCACCCTATTCTCGACCCTGATCACCCCAGAGGTGACCCTGAGCACTAAGGTGGCCGCCACCGCCATGATGTTCGCCCTCTCTTTGGGGTGGTTTAGCCTGATAGCCCTGGTGCTCTCTCATCCCAAGATGCAGCTCAAAATGAAAAGAGCAACCCCAATGATCAACCTGTTGACCGGATTGCTCTTTATCTTCGTCGCCGGAGTGATCCTCACCGGCGCCCTCGCCCGTTAAAACCTTGACCGTTAAGCCCTCAGCCCTCAAGACAGCGGCGCCCGGGCTTACTCGGGTGAGGGTCTAGCTCAGCCCTGGCTGCGGATATAATCCAGCGCCGAGCTTACCGCCATCACCTGGGCCTGGATACAGTTTTCATCGTCCACCAACGGACTGTCTGGATAGACCTCGGTCGTGGTGTTGTATCTGGCATCGCTAAAGCCGCTGCACAGGCCCAGTGCCTTAGTCGCATAGTTGATCACCCCAAATTGAGTGATAGGCTCGCCGATTAATCGTCCCTGCTCATCGGCCGGGGCGATATGGGTCACCTTGCCCACGGCCGCTATGATGGCCGCCTGCATCTCATCGTTAGGGTTCTCGCTATCTCCCACCAGATAGAAACCGTCGGGAATATTCCAGTTAGTCTGCACCTTGGCATCTCTTGCGGCCAAGGCTGGACGAAACTCGCTGTTATCTGTGTCTGTGGTCTCATGCAGGTCGATATGCGCCATCAAGGGCAAGTTAAAGCTCGCCACCCACTGCATCAGGGCGCGGGACTCCTGAGCCGGGCTGTCGGCATAGAAGGAACGGTTTGGGTCAATCGCCTCGGGGTTCCAGCGATTGATGGTCTCGTAACCCCAAGGGCTGACACAGGGGGCCACCAGGATATTGAAATCCTGGCTGTACTCGGCGGCCTTGGCGATTAAGAAACGCAGCGCCCCTTGCACGCCACTGGTCTCGTAACCATGTACGCCGCCGGTAACTAAGATAGTGGGCTTTTCCTGATCCCAGTCGCGGGATTTAAAGCCATAGAGCGGATACTGACCCTCGGCATAGTTAAGCTCGCCATACTGCTGCGCCTCGAAGCTCTCGCTCACCTGGCTGAACTTGCTCAGCACTTCCTGCTCATAGGAGCGCTTCTTCTGCTGCGCGGCGCGCCACTTTGCTTTTTCCGCCTCGCCCCAAGGCTTACCCGCCTCACCAATCCAATAACCTTGTTGCTCTGTCATCTTATTTTCCATCTTGTTCTCTGCCTCGGCCAAGCCGCCCTTTGTTGGCGGGGCCACATTCCCCCATGATACCTAAACTCGGCGCGCCTGTGAGCAAGCTTAAGAAAATTCAACTCGCCAAGCTTTGTAAACCCAGCCTTGAACTTGCGGCCAAGGCGAAATTAAAGAGGCCAAGAGGGTCGCAAACCGATGCCCATAGGATAGGCAGGGCCGGGATTCTTTGTTAGGATCGCCGCCGAGGAGAGACGATGAAAATTTTTAGTTACCAGCCCCCGGCTATTCCCTGGCTCGACATACGCTACCAAGATCGCGACATTATCATAATCAACAAGCCATCTGGCCTGTTGTCTAATCCCGGCCGCGCCGCGGAGACCCATG
Organism: Shewanella loihica PV-4; assembly: GCF_000016065.1. NCBI lineage: Bacteria > Pseudomonadati > Pseudomonadota > Gammaproteobacteria > Alteromonadales > Shewanellaceae > Shewanella > Shewanella loihica. The sequence goes on along the minus strand of NC_009092.1, from coordinate 1,683,099 downwards.
ACTGCGCCATCAACCGCCTGTTGCAGCGTTTTCCCGAAGCGATCCTGGTGCACAGGCTCGACTGCGCCACCTCTGGCATCATGGTATTCGCCCTCAACAAGAAGGCCGAGTCTCACCTCAAGACCCAGTTTCAAAACCGCACCACAGAAAAATATTATGTGGCCGAGGTCGAGGGCCTGATGGCCCAGGACAGTGGCAAGATAGAGTTGGCGATGAAGCCTGATAGCGAGCAACCGCCGCTACAGAAGATTGCCGAGGATGGCAAACCGGCGACCACCTATTTTGAGGTGCTGGAGCGACGCAGCAACAGCACTCTGGTGAAACTCAAGCCGATCACGGGGCGAACCCACCAGCTCAGGTTACACATGAAGGCGCTGGGCCACACCATACTGGGTGATGATTTCTATGGCGACGAAGCCATTATTGCCGCCGCGCCGCGTCTGCACCTGCATGCCGAGCACTTGAGCATCACTCATCCCTACAAGCAGACCAGACTGAGCTTCTCGAGTCTGCATCCCTTCTAAAGCCTTTGCTTTTCAGGAGGCGACTCTCAGGAGTAGTAAAGCTAGACACAAAAAAGGCGCCTATCTGGCGCCTTTCTTCTTAGCTTATGCCGCGCGTTTGGCGGTATAGAAGCATTCACTGCTGTTGCAAAATTGCAGGTTGTTGTCGTCGGAGAGCAGGAAATATTCGCCGAACAGGTTACCACCGAGATCTTCAAGCTTGAGACCATTATCGAGTCTAGTTGCCTGCATCTCATCAAAACTATGGCAACCATCGTTATACCAGGTCTCTAGAAACAGCTTATCGCCTTGACGATAAAGGGTGATCTTGTCGCCCAGAGAGGGGCGCTCATCTATCCACTGGCCAATAATTTCGCGTGTTTCCATATCTTGCTCCTGCCAACGTAAACGTTTGCGCTTTTCGACAACCGACATTTCGATAACTTGAAGTAATGACTGTGAACCGTTAGCACTGGCATTGCCTAACATTACCCTAAGCTCAGAACTCATATTTATTTAACCTCTAAATTACCGCAAATGTTACAACATTGTGAAAAAGCAACCATAAACCAACAAGTTAAATCGACTTGTCGTCTCCTTTGTGTGAAATTGTAACCTAGAGCGGAAATAAAAACGCGATCTAAATCACTTTTAATGCATTATTTAAGTAAAGTGTAATACAAATTTTTTTCAACACGCCAAAGCCGTCACTCTCTAAATCTTATCGGCCGCATCGGCTCATGCCATGAGGCCTAAATCGGCCAAAACACAAATCCAGGCACAAAGTACCAGCACGAAATCTAGTCACGAAATCTAGTCACGAAATCCTGTTATAAAAACCGGGCGCAAAAAAGGAGCCAAGCGGCTCCTTCTCAATTCGAAAACTTATTACTCTGACTAACGCAGGCTTAAATCTCCGCCTGACGCTCGGCCGCCTCACAGGCCGCCGCGGTAAAGAGCACGTCGGTGGAGCTGTTGAGGGCGGTCTCCGCCGAGTCTTGAATCACGCCAATGATGAAGCCCACGGCAACCACCTGCATGGCGACATCATTAGAGATACCAAACAGGCTACAGGCCAGCGGGATAAGCAGCAGCGAGCCACCGGCCACACCAGAGGCGCCACAGGCCGAAACCGCCGCTACCACACTCAGCAGAATCGCGGTCAGGATATCGACCTGGATCCCTTCTGTGTGCACCGCCGCCAGAGTCAATACGGTAATAGTGATCGCCGCGCCCGCCATGTTGATGGTCGCCCCTAGTGGGATAGATACCGAGAAAGTATCTTCATGCAGATCCAGCTTCTCACACAGAGCCATGTTCACCGGGATGTTGGCCGCGCTCGAGCGGGTAAAGAAGGCGGTCACGCCGCTCTCTCTGAGGCAGGTAAATACCAGCGGATAAGGGTTACGGCGGATCTTAAACCAGACGATAAGCGGGTTGATGATAAGCGCGATGATCAGCATAGAACCCAGCAGCACGGCAAGCAGCTGAGCATAGCCGGCAATCGCCTCGAAACCGGTTGCGGCGAAGGTGTTAGCCACCAAACCGAAGATGCCGATAGGCGCCAGACGGATCACGAAACGCACCATCTGAGAGACACCGTGGCTCACATCGGCAAATACCGTCTTAGTGTTCTCAGAGGCGTGATGCAGGGCGATGCCTAGGCCAACACCCCAGGCCAGGATGCCAATATAGTTACCCGTCATCAGGGCATTAACCGGGTTATCGACCACCTTGAAGAGCAAGGTATTGAGGACTTCGCCAATCCCCTCCGGCGGCGTCGCACCTTGGGCACCGCTCACCAGCACCAAAGAGGTGGGGAAGAGGAAGCTCATGGTCACTGCGGTGATCGCCGCGGCAAAGGTACCAAACAGATAGAGGACTATGATAGGTCGCATGTTGGTCTTGGTATTTTTCTTCTGATTGGCTATCGAGGCCGCCACCAGAATAAACACTAAGATCGGCGCAATCGCCTTTAGCGCGCCGACAAACAGATCACCTAGAAAGGCGACACTCTCTGCCGAGGAAGGTGAAAAACTCGCCAGGGCTACCCCGGCAATGATCCCCAAGATAATTTGCAGCACTAAGCTGCCATCTGCCAACTTGGCAAATAAGGAACGATTTTGATTCATTGATTGACCTATCATTATAATTAATTGAATTTAACCTTTGCTCATCGCCGTCAACGTTCGCTGAGCAGAACAGCTTTCTTTATGTTATTTATCGTCTCTCGCCTTGGTCACGCATGGCCGTTATGACCGAAACGTACTAAGGATGAGAGTAAAAGCTGGTGTCAAACACAGGATCTGGCCCAAGGTTAAACTTCCTTCATCCTGTGTTTTATAGAAACTCCCCCGTCTTGTCTAGCAAACCGCTCGATTTCGCTTTAGATATTACCCACTAGCATCATAAAGATAACAAAAATCTAATCTTTAACTGGCCTGGTGCCGCTTGGCGCCCCTGAGCATGGCGTCGATCAGCTCGTGGGCGTCGAATTTGGTCAGCGCCTCGTTGGCACCTACCTGATGGGCCTGACTCACGCTGATCTCACTCGAGAGCGAGGTGTGCAAGATGATATAGGCGTCGGCCAAGGCAGGCGTGTTCTTCACCTCGAACGCCAACTCGTAGCCGTCGAGCCCCGGCATCTCGATGTCGCTCACCAGCAGATCCACCGGCCTTCCCTCCTTGGCGGCCTCCTCCATGATGGAGAGCGCGTCTCTGCCATCTGAGGTCACCAGATAGGGAATATTGATGCTGTCCAGCGCGTCGCTAAGCTGCTTGCGCGCCACCATGGAATCGTCCACCAGCAAGATATTGAGCGGCTTTAAGATCTCCCGCTGCACATCTGTCAGTATCGCCCGGGTGGTATCTGGGCTGGCGGGGAAGATCTTGGACAATAACAGCTCCACATCCAGCAACTGCACTAACTTGTCATCGACCCGAGTCACCCCGGTGAGAAAGGCATTCTTGCCCAGGTTATCCGGCGGCGACTCGATATCCCGCCAGTTACACTCGATGATCTTATCTATGCTGCGCACCAGAAACCCCATCACCATGCGCTGACAATCTGTGATGATGATATAGGCGTTGGCGCACTCTTCGGGCGTGATGGGCGCATAGCCCACGGCCGCGGCCATGTCTATGATGGGAATGGTGTGGCCCCTGACGGTCGCGGCGCCCAAAATAGCGGGATGAGACTGAGGGATGGCGCTGAGTTTTGAGAAGGGAACCAGTTCACGGATCTTGAGTGTGCCGAGGGCAAACAACTGAGTATGGGACAAGCGGAACAATAATAGGCCTTGAGATTGGCTCGCCTTACTTTTCATATTCTTACCGACACGTAAATGCTTAATTAGCGATAAGTTTAACCCTAGCATAGCCAGATTAAATTGACGATGCTCAAGCCTTGATAAATTGGCCTTACAACTGTGACTCTATCGGCAGCAGACCGATAAAATCGGCCATGAAACGACGCCAGAAGCTGGCATCCGGGTCGGCATAATAGACTTGGCCCTTAAGATCGTCATGCCAGATCAGCTCGCCATCGTTAAGATCCAAGCGGTAGCTGCTGCGCTTGAGGGACTTTTGAATCTCATCCACTAATTCGCCGGCAAACTCACTCTGGTCGACAATCAGCCCCATCTCAGTGTTGATCCAGGCCGATCTGGGGTCGAAATTAAAGGAGCCGACAAACACAGACGCCCTGTCCAGCACAAAGGTCTTGGCATGCAAGCTGGTGCGCGAACTGCCCTTCCAGGCGCTGGGACGGTTGTTGATATCTACCTTAACCTCATACAGGGCGATGCCGTTTTCCAGCAACCGCTCGCGATAAGCCTTGTAGCCTGCATGCACTGCCAACACATCGGTGGCCGCCAGGCTATTGGTGATAATGGTGATCTTGATCCCCTGCTTAGCCGCGTCTATCAAGGCCTGACAGCCGCCGTCGGTAGGCACAAAGTAAGGCGAGACGATGAGTACTTCCTTGCGCGCCTTGCCCAGGAATTGGCTAAGGTCAGTTAGCAACCACTCCTGATGGCCCTGCCTGCTCGCCTTCTGGGGCGGATCGTACAGTAGCTGCGCATCGCCCCAATACCAGGCGAGCCCCTTGGAGGTGATCTGTGTCAGCAGCTCGCTCAGCTCGAGGCGATTAAGGTACTCATCGTGGAGGAAGTTCTGCTTGTTTCTGGCCATGATCTTGGCCGCCTCTTTGTACATCTCACTGGTCGGTGGCGGCACCAGGTTGACCACGCTCTCGACCTGCTCGCTGTTCCAGTAGCGGTCGAATTGATCCGATACCTCATCGACCACATCGCCTATGGTCAGGAGGTCGAAGTCGCCAAAATCCACATCGTCATTCTTGGAGAAATACTCATTGCCTATGTTGCGCCCGCCGACAATGGTTATCTGATTGTCCACAGTAAGGGATTTATTGTGCATCCTGTGATTGAGGCGGGAGAAGCCGGTCAACATGGCGAAGCTGCGAAAGGTGCGCTCATAGGAGGGATTAAACAGGCGTATCTCGATATTGGGGTGACTGGCCAGCAGCACCAGCCCATCATCCAGGGTCTTGGTGGTGAGGTCATCGAGTAACACCCTCACCCGCACACCACGATCGGCGGCGTCGATCAAGTGCCAGATCAGCAGACGGCCGGTTTCATCGTCGTGATAGATGTAGTATTGCAGATCTATGCTCTGACTGGCCGCATCGACTATCGCCAGGCGGGCCACGAAGGCATCGACACCGGATGAGAGAGGCAGAAAGCCCGTCTTGTTTGGATGCGCCTTGAGGTCGCCTTCGAGGTAACGATACAGGCCAGAATCGGTCGGCGCAGCCAGCTTGTGGCTGGGGGTAAGTTGCTGGGGTGGCGGTAAACTGCTGCAGGCCGACACTAGGCTCAGGGTCAAGGCCAGAGTCATCAACTTCGAGGGCAAAGCCATCAACTTTGAGGCCAATCGCATCATGCTTTTGCTTACCACAGAGAGGTTCATCACTTACCCTAACACCATGAATTTATACGCCTAGTCACTAACATAGGCGTTAGCCTTACTCCTGTAAAGCGTATAAGACGTCATAGACGAATTGATCCCAGCCCTCGGCGCTAAAGGCGATATCACGCACCGCCCTCACCTGGCTCACCGCATGTAGCGGCGCGGCACCATTCTCCATCAGGTAGTAGGCCATCAAGAGCCCGGTCCTGTCTTTGCCAGAGCGGCAATGGATCATCACAGGCAGGCCATCGGCCTCACACTGACGAATAAAGGCCAGCGCCTTGGGCAGCTGAGCCACGCAGTGCGCCTCGTCGCCCTCCATGGGGGGAATATTGCCCGATAGCGGAATACAGGCGTAGCGCAGCGCCAACCGCGCCATCTCATCAGGATCACAGAGATCGCCGCCATTGACCGAGAGTATAGCGCCGACGCCCTGCGCCTTGAGTTCACTCAGATCCCAAGGCACCAGGTTGGGGCCACAACGACCGGCAAGTTCGCCTTCGACTAACCAAAAAAGCTGCTGCATCTCTGTTTCACTCTGTTAGATAAACGCGCCCTACTATGAGGGACGCTTCCAGATCGCGTCATTGATCTTGGGTAACTTTTTACGTTTTTTCTTACCCGTGCCTTCGGGTTTCGCCATAGGCTTATCCTGACGTGATGGACAATCCAGCGGCGCCTCGGCGTCGGCCTCGAAGCCAGGATACTGCTCCCTTGGCAGGCGCAGCTTGTTCTTCTTCTCGATCACCTTGAAATGATGATACTCGTCGTGGCTGATGAGAGAGATGGCCTCACCTGTCTCACCGGCGCGGCCACTACGACCGATACGGTGCAGATAGTCGGCGGGGCTTCTTGGCAATTCGAAGTTGATCACCACGGGTAGCTTGTCGATGTCGATGCCACGGGCCGCGATGTCGGTAGCGATCAGCACGGTAATTTCACCGTTCTTGAAGCCATCGAGCACACGACTACGGGCGCCCTGGGCCTTGTCACCATGGAAGACCTGGGCGCTGATGCCGCGCTTCTCCAGCTTCTGCGCTAAATGATCGCAGCTGCGCTTGGCGCTGGCGAATACCAGCACCTGTCGCCACTGACGCACCTTGATAAGCTCGGCAAGCAGCGCCGTCTTGTTGCTACGGTTAACGGTGTAGACGCGCTGCTCGATATCTGCGCTCTGCGCCTCCTGCATCTGGATCTCGACAGGGTCGGTCAGCAGCTTGGCGGTGAGGCTAAGCACCTCTTCGGGGAAGGTTGCCGAGAACAGCAGGGTCTGTTTTTGGTCGGGCAGTTGTTTGAGGATCTCACCGAGCTCCTCGGTGAAGCCCAGATTTAACATGCGATCGGCTTCGTCGAGCACTAAGGCCTTGAGCTGAGAGAGCTTAACGGCATTGCTGCCGAGCAGGTCCAGCAGACGGCCCGGGGTCGCCACCAGAATATCGGCGCCGCCACGCAGGGCCAACATCTGGCTGTTCACCGAGACGCCACCAAACACGGCGATTACCTTGGCTCTTGGCGCAAGCTCGGCGCCATAGCTGATGAAGCTGTCGGCCACCTGCTGGGCAAGCTCACGGGTCGGCACCAACACCAGGGCGCCAACATGATTGCCGCCACCGGCTCTCTGTCCCACCAGCTTCTGCAACAAGGGCAGCGCGAAGGCAGCGGTCTTACCCGAACCTGTCTTGGCACCGGCCAGCAGATCGCGACCGGCCAAGATGGCGGGGATCGCCTTGGCCTGAATCGGCGTGGCCTGCTGATAACCGAGATGATGCAGTCTGGCCTGTAGCGCCTTGACCAGATTTAACTGACTAAAATCGGTCGTCGACAGCGACAGGGCCGATGGCGCAGAGGGCTCAAGAGCAGATGGGTCGAGCGCATTAGTTGTCATGATAAGATTTAGCTAACCGTACAAAATAGAGCCGCGCATTGTACCTAAATTTACTGCCAAACACCTAATCTTTACTGCCTAATCGACTTAGGCATCAATCTTATCTTAGATCGCTTATAGGCTTTCGCCCACGGCCTCGGCCTCCAGGGCCAAAAGCTGCTGCTTAATCCCCAGGCCATAGGCGTAACCCGTCAGCGCCCCACCCTTGCCTATGATACGATGACAGGGAATGATAATGGCGATTCGGTTAGCGCCGTTGGCGCTGCCCACCGCCCGCACCGCCTTGGGATTATCAATCGCGCTGGCGATATCCGAATAGCTCGCCGCATCGCCGAAGGGATGAGCGAGCAGCGCCTGCCACACCTGATGCTGAAACGGCGTGCCTACCGGCGCCAAGGCCAGGCTAAAGGCGGTCAGCTTACCGGCAAAATAGGCGGATAACTCACGCTCGGCCTGGTCGAGATGTGCCTCGGCCTGCTCCAGCGCCTGCCGATCGCGCGCGACCAAGGTGACTTCCCGTGCGGCAAAGTCGTCATCTTGCCCGGGCAGAAAGCTCAGGTGCGACAGACCAAACTGATTGGCCGCCAGACTCACCTTTCCCAGCGGCGTATCTATGACTCGCTCGGCAAGCGCCTGATAGCCGCTTAATCCGGCGTCCCGGCTTAGGGGAATGTACTCAAGCACTGAGGTCTTTTGATTCATTTTATATTCCCTAGTTTACTTCTAGATTCATTAGGTTATTTCTAAATGCATTGTGGCGGCTTTCTCTACTGCCGATTCCAGAGCTGCAGGGTGAGATAACTGCCCCAGGGGGCGACCTGCCGTAGCACGGCTTGGCTGAGCGCCTGATATTGTGCCTGCGCCCGCTTCTTCGCCGCCTTGGGATCTTCGTCTTCAGCAGGCTCACCATCACAACTGGACGGCTCGGGTCGCAGGTTCACCAGCAGTTGCTGTTTGACCACGAGATCGCCAACCAGCAGCACGTCTGGCAGGCTCAGGCCCCGCAGGCGCACATAATCCAAAGTCCAGGGGCCTATCCCCTTGATCTGTAGCCAGTCGTCTATTTCCGACTCGGGGTTAGCCATCACAAAGGCCGCCAGGGCACGAATCGCCTCTTTTCTGATCCCCGGCATCTTAAGCCCATCCAGGCTGGCATCCACTAGCGCCGCAGGAGTCGGGAACAGACGCACCGTTTTTTCATTTAGGCTAATCGTCTCGCCATGATCGGCCACCAGTTGCCCCAAGAGCTTGATCGCCTGGGTCACACTCACCTGCTGACCTAAGATGGCGCGGCAAGCCGCCTCGAAAGGCGACCAGACGCCGGGCAGACGCAGGCCAGGCGATACCTGAGGCAGAGCCTTACCCAGCGCTTGCAGCTTATCGCCTATGGTGAGCATGTCGGCGTCGAGATCCAGAATGCGACGAATATGACTGATGATCCCCTTGAGCTGGCTGAGTGAGTCCGCCTCGGCGAGATGAATGGTGACATGAAAGCAGGCCTCTTGCTCACTATGGACTGCGCAGAAATAGCCCTTGGCGGCGCCGAGCACGAAGCTGCGGCCATAGCTCTGTTCATCTAGCCACTCCATCTCGGGCACGGCGCGCTGTGCGAAGAAGCTGCGCAGGTGTTGCCAATCATAGGGCGGACGATAAGCAAGCTTGAGTGTCAGGCCCTGGACGGGCAGCGACGGCTGGCCCGTGGCCTTACGGATCTCACTCGGGGTCAACTGCAGCTGCTGGCGAAAGATCTCGTTGAAGCGCCTCACGCTGTTAAACCCGGCGGCATAGGCCACCTGAGTGATCGGCATCTTGGTCTGATGCAGCAACTGTTTGGCAAACATCAGCTGTTGATACAGGGCATATTGCTTGGGCGAGGTGCCCAGGCTGTCGTGAAACAGTTGCCTCAGGTAACGCTCGCTGATCCCTAATCGCTCGGCGAGCCCAGTCATAGGGATCGCCTGGGGGCCGCACAAGACGCCGGCGTCGATGAGACTCATGGCGCGATTCAGGCTGGTCTGTTTACCAAGCCAGGGATTTGAGCCCGGCGCGCTGTCCGGGCGACAACGCAGACAGGGCCTCAGGCCAGCCTGAGCCGCCGACAGGGCATCGTCGAAATACCTCACATTGGCCTCCTTGGCAGGCACCGCCGGGCAGATAGGACGACAAAAGATGCCGGTGGAGAAGACGCCGACGAAGAACAGGCCATCGAATCTGGCGTCCCGTGACAGACGCGCGGTGCGATACTGCTCCGCCTTGGGATGCTGCGCCTCAGCCTGCATGGCTTTGCACGCTTTTGCACTAGACTCTTGTGTTTGCTGGCTCACTTGAAGATGACTCGTTTTGCTTTGATAAGGCCACTCTAATGCAGCCAGGGTTTGGATACTAGCGGAAAACGGCACTCAAGGTGAGAATAACTATCTAAGCAACAATTCGTCGCACTCGGATGACGCCTGCTATATGATGATTGATAACGATCAGATCGACTATCATCCTAATAAGCCTAAATTTTATAAGGACTTAAATGTTTAAGCGTTTCGAATCATGGGTTTCCGCCCTACCCGACCAGGAAGCGGTACAGCCGCCCCGTGGGATCTACCGGTTTTGCAGGCATTACACGCGCGGCTTCGAGTTGCCGCTCGCATTAATGTCGATACTGACTGCGCTGCTGGCGATCCTCGAGGTCTCACTGTTTGCGTTTATGGGCGACCTGGTGGATCTGCTCGCCAGCCACAGCCCAGAGACCTTGTTTGCCGAGCAGGGTGATAAGTTACTGCTGATGGCCGTCTTGGTGCTCGTGGTGATCCCTGTGCTGGTGTTGCTGCACGCCCTGGTGATCTACCAAGGACTCCTGGGTAACTACCCCATGTCAATCCGCTGGCTCGCCCACAGGTATCTGCTTAAACAGAGCATCGCCTTCTATCAGAACGATTTTGCCGGGCGCATCGCCACCAAGGTGATGCAGACCTCTCTGGCAGTGCGTGAGACGGTCACTAAGCTGCTGGATGTCTTAGTCTATATTCTGGTCTATTTCCTCTCCATGCTGGTGATCATCGCCGATGCCGACCTGCGCCTCATGCTGCCTATGCTGGTCTGGCTGATGATCTATGTGGGGCTGCAATTTTACTACCTGCCTAAGCTGAAACAGGTCTCGACCGAACAGGCCGACGCCCGCTCCACCATGACGGGACGCATTGTCGACAGCTACACTAACATCGCCACTGTGAAGCTGTTTTCTCACACCCAGAAAGAGGCTCAATATGCCAAGGAGAGCATGACAGGCTTCCTCGATACGGTTTATCGCCAGATGCGTCTGGTAACCGGCATCAACGTCAGCGTGCAGGTGATTAATTACTTACTCGCCTTCAGCGTTGCCGCCGTCTCCATCTGGCTGTGGCGCGACAACGCCATCACCATAGGTGCCATAGCCGTGGCGGTCAGTCTCTCTCTCAGGCTCAACGGCATGTCCCAATGGATCATGTGGGAGATCAGCTCACTATTTGAAAATATCGGCACGGTCGCCGACGGCATGAACACCCTGTCGCGCCCCACCAGTGTGCAGGACAGCGACAACGCCAGCCAGCTAACCGTATCAAAGGGCGAGATCGCCTTTAACCGGGTCAGCTTCCACTACGGCGAGGCCAGCGGCGTTATTGAAGATCTCGATCTCAAGATAAAACCCGGCGAGAAGGTCGGCCTGGTGGGCCGCTCGGGCGCCGGTAAGTCCACCCTGGTGAACCTGCTGATGCGTTTTCACGACGTGGAACAAGGCAGCATCACCATAGATGGGCAGAACATTCGCGAAGTGGAACAAGACTCGCTGCGGGCCAACATAGGCATGGTGACTCAGGATACCTCTCTGCTGCATCGCTCCATTCGCGACAATATACGCTACGGCAAGCCGGATGCGAGCGAGGAAGAGCTGGAAAATGCGATCCGCCAGGCCCAAGCCTACGAATTTATTCAAGGACTTAGCGATCCAGAGGGCAATCATGGGCTCGATGCTCAGGTGGGCGAGCGTGGCGTGAAACTGTCAGGCGGTCAGCGCCAGCGTATCGCTATCGCACGAGTACTGCTAAAGAACGCCCCTATTCTCTTGCTGGACGAGGCAACCTCGGCGCTGGACTCTGAGATAGAGGCCGCCATTCAGGAGAGTCTCTATCAACTGATGGAGGGCAAGACGGTGATAGCCATCGCCCACCGCCTGTCGACCATTGCCGCCATGGACAGATTGATCGTGTTAGATCAGGGAAAAATCGTCGAGCAAGGCACACACCAGGAACTGATCAAACAGGGTGGGATCTACGCCCAGCTCTGGGCCCATCAGACAGGTGGCTTCCTCGGCATAGAGTAACTAAGTCTACCAAGCACTAATCCATCGACTGGCCTAGCCGCCATTTCTGCACGCTGTGCCAGTCGATACGCTTCTCGGGCTTACCGCCTGATGCTTTTAATCACATTATCAGCCTATAAAACGGCAACCTCTATCACTTGTTCGGAAACCATGCCGGCTCGGTAAAGACCCAGTCGTTGTCTTTAACCGGTGTATGGCAGCTGATACAGACCTGCATGCCGCCCTCAAATGGGGTCTGCTCCTCCCCTACCCAACGCGCCCAGCCCCAGCCATAGGTGTCGGCATACTTTACCGAGTCTTTAAACATAAACTCAGCATGGACGAAAGCCTTGGGGCCTATCGCCTGCGGCCAATGGGTTAATTCGCCCGCCTTCCACACTACCTTCGCAAAGATGGCGCCATCTGGCCAAGGCATATGATTGCCACTACGGGCCGCATTAACCGCAATCTCGTTACCCAGGATGGCCCTGACCGTGTTGTTATCGGTGCGATGGGACACGGCAATACTCGACCAGGTTTGCCAGCCTTGAGGATAGGCGATCTGATGGGACGGCAAAGGTGTCGAATCCTCTGCATAACTTACTGATGAAATTAATGAAATTGCTGTTAACAGCAGAAAAAGGGATCTCTTCATGGTCTGACTCACTCTGTTGCCCAAATACACTAGTCACTCGCCTAGCAGTTAGTTTTGTCAGTGTAGACGCAATAGATGAGCTTTGCCGAAGGGTAGGATTTTCTCATCAATGAGGACTTCAGCATCTATGAAGAAGAGCTCTCCCTTGGTTGGAGAAAGCTGAAGTAAGACAAAAACTTAATGACAGAGAATCAAATGGGCGAACCTAAATTGAGAGCCCCAAATGAAACAGACAATACTGGAAACAAACTTAAGTGAGAACAGACTGAAATGTGAATAAACTACAGATGAAAAAAAACCACCCTATTGGGTGGTCTTTTCCGCGTAACTAAACGCTTATTTGGTGGAGCCTAGCGGGATCGAACCGCTGACCTCAACACTGCCAGTGTTGCGCTCTCCCAGCTGAGCTAAGGCCCCGAAACTGATTGTGACTATACAGTAAAACCTGAACAAACACAACATCTTATTTCAAAGTTTCTCAAAATAAGTTGTGGTATCCCATAGGGGATTCGAACCCCTGTTACCGCCGTGAAAGGGCGGTGTCCTAGGCCTCTAGACGAATGGGACGCCGGTCTTACATTTAGACTCCGTAAGGGAGTGAATACTCGTTGAAACCAGTAGGCCATCTCATAAGAGAAATGCTTCAACGCTATCGAATCGTCAACTTCGCAGTCAACCACTCAAAAAGTGGTATCCCATAGGGGATTCGAACCCCTGTTACCGCCGTGAAAGGGCGGTGTCCTAGGCCTCTAGACGAATGGGACACTGTTGATACGTTAGACTCTGTATCGAGTGAATACTCGTCGAAGCCAGTAGGCTATTGCTTCAACGCTATCGAATCGTCAACTTTGCAGTCAACCACTCAAGAAAGTGGTATCCCATAGGGGATTCGAACCCCTGTTACCGCCGTGAAAGGGCGGTGTCCTAGGCCTCTAGACGAATGGGACACTGTTGATACGTTAGACTCTGTATCGAGTGAATACTCGTCGAAGCCAGTAGGCTATTGCTTCAACGCTATCGAATCGTCAACTTCATAGTCAACCACTCAAGAAAGTGGTATCCCATAGGGGATTCGAACCCCTGTTACCGCCGTGAAAGGGCGGTGTCCTAGGCCTCTAGACGAATGGGACACTGTTGATACGTTAGACTCTGTATCGAGTGAATACTCGTCGAAGCCAGTAGGCTATTGCTTCAACGCTATCGAATCGTCAACTTTGCAGTCAACCACTCAAGAAAGTGGTATCCCATAGGGGATTCGAACCCCTGTTACCGCCGTGAAAGGGCGGTGTCCTAGGCCTCTAGACGAATGGGACACTGTTGATACGTTATACTCTGTATCGAGTGAATACTCGTTAAAGCCAGCAGGCTATTGCTTCAACGCTATCGAATCGTCAACTTTGCAGTCAACCACTCAAGAAAGTGGTATCCCATAGGGGATTCGAACCCCTGTTACCGCCGTGAAAGGGCGGTGTCCTAGGCCTCTAGACGAATGGGACACTGTTGATACGTTAGACTCTGTATCGAGTGAATACTCGTCGAAGCCAGTAGGCTATTGCTTCAACGCTATCGAATCGTCAACTTCGCAGTCAACCACTCAAGAAAGTGGTATCCCATAGGGGATTCGAACCCCTGTTACCGCCGTGAAAGGGCGGTGTCCTAGGCCTCTAGACGAATGGGACACTGTTGATACGTTATACTCCGTATCGAGTGAATACTCGTTAAAGCCAGTAGGCTATTGCTTCAACGCTTTCAAATTAGATGGTGGAGCCTAGCGGGATCGAACCGCTGACCTCAACACTGCCAGTGTTGCGCTCTCCCAGCTGAGCTAAGGCCCCTTACCTAACTTGTCACCTTTGAGTGCACTGCGAGCATCTGCCGGCTGTGTCTCAACTGCGAGGCGCATTCTATGCAGCACACCCAAAAGTGTCAACTCGTTTTTTAGGAATTTATTCTATTTGCTACAAATTCAATCGCTTTGGAGATTCTTTGCTCACAACGGGCCTTTCCGACGAGGAAAGCGGTTAAATCTACAGCAGGCGACATACCGGCACCGGTTACCGCAACACGCAGTGGCATACCGACCTTACCCATGCCTAGCTCTAATTCTGCAGCAGTCGCTTCGATAGCCTGATGAATCGCTTCTACGTTCCACTCGCTCAGCTCGGCAAATTTCTTTTGCAGCAGTTGTAACGGCTCTAAGGCAACGCCACGCAGATGTTTCTTAGCGGCGGTTTCATCGAACTCGGCAAAGTCTTCATAGAAGTAGCGGCTAGAAGCAGCTAGCTCTTTTAGGGTCTTGGCGCGCTCGGCCAATGCCGAGACCACTTCTGCCAGCGCAGGACCGTTTGCTGTATCTATGTTTTGATCTTGCATGTGCCACTCGAGGTGCTTGGCCACATATTCAGGCGCCAGCTCCTTCATATAGTGCTGATTCAACCAGATCAGTTTTTCGGTATTAAAGGCAGACGCCGCCTTATTGATGTCATCTAGCTTAAAGTACTGCTTCATCTCCTCGATAGAGAAGACCTCCTGATCGCCGTGTGACCAACCTAGACGCACTAAGTAGTTAAGCAGCGCTTCTGGTAGATAACCGTCATCACGATACTGCATCACACCAACTGCGCCGTGACGCTTAGACAGCTTGGCACCATCGTCACCTAAGATCATCGCCACGTGGGCATACTCAGGTACAGGCGCATTGAGTGCCTTAAGGATGTTGATTTGGCGCGGAGTGTTGTTGATATGGTCTTCACCACGTACCACACAGGTGATGCCCATATCCCAATCGTCAACCACAACGCAGAAGTTATAGGTAGGCGTACCGTCGGTACGGGCGATAATTAGGTCGTCCAGCAACTCGTTTGAGATCTCGATACGGCCACGTACGTGATCGTCGAACACCACGCTACCTTCGGTTGGGTTTTTAAAACGCACCACAAAAGGCTCGTCGGTATCGCGCGGCGCCTTATCACGGCAGCAACCATCATACTTTTGTTGTTCGCCTTTGGCAGCCTGCTCTTCACGCATCGCCTCGATACGCTCGCGGCTACAGTAACACTTATAGGCGGTGCCCTGCTCTAGCATCTGCGCGATGATCTCGTTGTAGCGATCGAAACGCTTAGTCTGGTAGTACGGACCCTCATCCCAGTTCAGTCCAAGCCACTCCATACCTTCTAAGATAGCTGCGCAGGCTTCAGGAGTTGAACGTTCGAGATCCGTATCTTCGATACGCAAGACAAACTCACCTTGGTTAGCGCGGGCATAGAGCCATGAATAGAGTGCAGTACGAGCACCACCTACGTGAAGAAAACCGGTAGGACTTGGAGCAAAACGCGTCTTAATCGTCATAATGGGACAGTAACCTGTTATCGAATGGTCTAAATATAGACTGAGCTATTTAATGTGGCCGCTATTCTAACAGCCAAATGGGATAAGAGAAAATAGCCAGAACAACCGCAGCTTGCCCGGCGGCCCGAAAAGGTGATCCCCCATCATAGGATACGCGGCTTACCTCGGCAGATACTCAATAGATGAATGCAACGCTAGGAATGTGCCGCCGCAAGATTGTCACCTGACCCACCTACCCGCTTCTCGATATAGATGACATCTTCCGGTATGAAAGTCTTCCTCTATATAGCTAAGGCCAATGAAGATAAAAATGGGAATGCTGGAAATAGAGGAGGCATAGATAGAGGAAGCGGTGATCTGAAGAGATGATCAGATAGGGTTATATAAATGCTGCGCGCATCAGGCTCCTGCTGCAAAGCCCTTATATAAGCACCTAGTCTAAAAAACAAGGCGGCTATTAGTCAGCAGCGATTAGAGAGCCCTGGTAATAAGGCCTGTATGATTCGTGTCTAAACGATAAGAGCCAAAGCGACCTGCTCCTCTTCTTATCATTTGCAGCGACTATATATGGTGCAGAATAAGATCGTGCGGAAAAATGCTGAAGGACATGGTGAAGGATATTGTGCAGACAGTTAAGCCACCGAGCTTAACCAAGTACTACATTGATTTGCCAGCCTAGTGATAGAGAAAGGTGAATAACAACGCGTTAAAAACCAGCAAGCCCCCCTATGCTCGCCCCTTTTTACCGAATGTTTTTATCGGGCAGCCCAGTTTTACACCGCTTGTCGCTGCCAAGTCCTAAATCTGGTCGGCAAGCTAGAGCCCCCTTCTGCTCAGGCTTTCGCCAGGGCGACACCGGAAATCATCCTGATTTGTTTAACATTAAGACGATCCGAACAAATTTGAACCGGACTCATTATTTTCTCGAAAAAAGCGTTGACAGTAGATCGTTCCCCCCTATAATACGGCCCCACACAGCGAGGTCGATTAGCTCAGCTGGGAGAGCACCTCCCTTACAAGGAGGGGGTCACTGGTTCGAGCCCAGTATCGACCACCATACACTGTATGGCTGAAAAATTTGATGTGTCCCAGGTCGATTAGCTCAGCTGGGAGAGCACCTCCCTTACAAGGAGGGGGTCACTGGTTCGAGCCCAGTATCGACCACCATATTTTGTCCTAGATTGAAATATGTGGTGCATCGAGTTAAATGTTGTGAGATATTCCCAGGTCGATTAGCTCAGCTGGGAGAGCACCTCCCTTACAAGGAGGGGGTCACTGGTTCGAGCCCAGTATCGACCACCATCTCTTCATGAGAGAATATCGAATATAATAATGTCCCAGGTCGATTAGCTCAGCTGGGAGAGCACCTCCCTTACAAGGAGGGGGTCACTGGTTCGAGCCCAGTATCGACCACCATTGTTATCAAAATATGTAATATGCTGTATTTATCCCAGGTCGATTAGCTCAGCTGGGAGAGCACCTCCCTTACAAGGAGGGGGTCACTGGTTCGAGCCCAGTATCGACCACCATAGCACGGCTATGAAACGATAAATCACAGACAGTCCCAGGTCGATTAGCTCAGCTGGGAGAGCACCTCCCTTACAAGGAGGGGGTCACTGGTTCGAGCCCAGTATCGACCACCATATTTCCTCTTTATTGCTTCACTCCCCTATTTATAATCAAACAGCCTAGCAGCAAGCCATTGCGCCCGGTTCTCGCTATTGCGAATCCCTTAGCCTCAACTATTCTTCATTAAAACTTTGCTCAAACCAAGTACGACTCAAGGTGGTTGAACATGGCCGATGTTACTCAATCTGCGTCGCTGGCAAGCATTGCCGCGTACCTCAAACTCACCCATGAATGCGATGAGCAGGAAGCGATGATCGAAGCCAAGGAGGTGATGCAAAACCTGGTCGCCATGCGACAAAAAGGTTTCATCACGGGTTGGTATTTCGATGCTCAGGGCCATCTGGAGCTGCTGCCCAGCGAGGCAATTCTAAAACGCATCAACCCGCCAAAATAATAATGCTGATGTTATTACCAATAAAATAAATAGCTTACCTAAATCTCTCTTTCCCTTCACCCAATTAAATAAACAAAATACTTTACTAAATTAATCACTGAGGTAGAGTTGTCCTACCTATTGATTCTTTTGAAGGCTGACATGAAGGCCACCGACTCCCTACAAGCCGCTCCGAAGCAGACGGCACAGCGCATTCTCGGCGTCACCCTAATCGTTACCCTGATCAGTGTGGCGGGCATTGCACTGCCATATCCTGTGCTGGCACCACTATTTCACGACAACAGCTCTCCCCTTACCCACTTCATGGGCCTGCCCAGCGAATTTCTAATGGGTATCGTCTTAGGTATCTATCCGCTGGGGATCATCATAGGCGGCAGCTTCATCGGCAGCCTGTCTGACACCTATGGGCGCAAGCGTATGCTCAGCCTCACCCTGATGGGCAGCGCACTGGGTTATGGACTCACGGCCTTCGCGGCACACTCGGAGCAATTTGTACTTTTCTGTCTCGCGCGTTTACTGACGGGGATCTGCGAGGGCAACATAGCCATCGCCAGGGCGATAGCGGCCGATCTCCATCCACAAATCGATAAGACCCGCAGTTTCTCGCTGATCAGCGCCATGGGCTATGGCGGCTATCTGCTTGGGCCGTTAGCCGGCGGCTACCTCATCTATTGGGGGATGGAGACAGTGTTTGGCGCGGCGGCACTTGCCTGTATTCTGTGTGCCCTCTTGAGCCATCATCTCCTGCCCCGTCAGCTCGATGAGACCCAGGCCAACGCCGAGAAAGGCTCTAGCTTGGTGCTGCTCAGAGAACCGGCCCTGAGACGCTTCTTTCTACTCTACCTGTTGCTGACCATGGGAGTTAACTTCTATTATGAGTTCTATCCGCTGCACCTGGTGCAACAGGCAGACTTCACCCCGGCGCAGATCAGCTGGGTAACCGTGCTGCTCACCGGTTGCATGATCGCCACCAGCATCTGGTTTACCCCTGTGCTACAGCGCAGGCTTAACCACGCCAGCGCGAGCTTGGTGGGGATCTTGCTGTTTGGCGCGTCCCTGGCCTGCTTTCCCTATCTCACCAATGACAGCTATCTGCTCACCTTCATGACCATAGGCGCGGGCATCGCCATCTACAACAGCTTCCTGCCGACCTACCTGTCCCATGCCTATCAAGACAGGCCCCAGGGACAGCTTATGGGCATGCTGGTAACCATCTTCTGCGTCGGCAACCTGCTCGCCGCCCTCTTCGGCGGCCTGTTAGCCGTGTTCGATGTCAAGATTGTGCTGTTGATCGGAGCCCTGTGCGCGGCGGCTGCCGGCGCCATCCTATATCACGGTCACTTCAAACGTGAATACTGGCCGGCGCACAATTAACTCGATAACGGGACTTAGCTCAAACTTTAACCCCGCAAAATGGGTGGATTCCCACCCATTGAAATAAGACCAATGGGCGATATCCTCCCCAAGCACGCCTGTTTACCAATCAACCAACAGGTCGCAACATGTTGATATAAGGCAATTTACATAATTTAAACATCTTTGGCCTGGTCCTTGCCTATAATTTCTATGAGTTAAGCACACTGTGACCGGCAGTCGCCCTAAGGCACTGAAGGATTAACAATAATAGGGATAACAAAATGACCAGACTCAACACCTGTACCTTTATCAAACAGATCGTCAAGATGACCTCAATCGCGGCCCTTCTGGGTGCCAGCTTAAACAGCTGGGCGGCGCCAACGGAAATTAAGTTTTCCCATGTGGTGGCCGAAAATACTCCTAAAGGCCAAATGGCATTGAAGTTCAAGCAACTAGTAGAAGAGCGTCTACCCGGTGAGTACCAGGTAAACGTGTTCCCAAACTCTCAGCTGTTTGGTGACAACAACGAGCTCTCCGCCCTGCTACTAAACGACGTGCAGTTTGTGGCACCATCGCTCTCCAAGTTCGAGCGCTACACCAAGAAGCTGCAGCTATTCGATCTACCTTTCCTCTTCAAAGACATGGACGCCGTTAACCGTTTCCAACAGAGCGACGCCGGCCAGCAACTGCTGAACTCGATGAAGCGTAAGGGCGTCGTCGGCCTGGGTTACCTGCACAATGGTATGAAGCAGTTCTCGGCCAGTAGCCCGCTTGTCCTGCCAGAAGATGCCCAGGGTAAGAAGTTCCGTATCATGGCCTCAGACGTGTTGGCGGCCCAGTTCCAGGCGGTCGAAGCTATTCCGGTGAAGAAGCCCTTCTCTGAAGTCTTCACCCTATTGCAAACCCGCGCCATCGATGGTCAGGAAAACACCTGGTCTAACATCTACTCGAAGAAGTTCTACGAAGTACAGAGCAACATCACAGAGAGTAACCACGGTGTGCTCGATTACATGGTGGTCACCTCAAACACCTTCTGGAAGTCGCTACCCGCCGACAAGCGCAAGGTGATCAAGGCATCGCTGGATGAAGCCATTGCCTATGGTAATGAGATCGCCGCGGCTAAAGTGAACAAAGACAAGCAGGCAATCATCGACTCTAAGCGTTCTGAGGTCACCTACCTGACGCCAGAGCAGCGCGCCGCCTGGGTCAACGCCATGAAACCAGTATGGGCACAGTTCGAAGATAAGATAGGTAAAGATCTTATCGATGCCGCCGTTGCCTCAAACGAATAATAAGCGCTAACCCACTAAACTTAATAGGAAAGCATTGAGGCCGTTTCCATGGCATTCGGCCTCTTTCCTATCTAAGGAGTCTTAGAGATGATGTCTCGCTTTTTTTCTCATATCGAAGAGGTGGTACTTAACGCCTTGATCACCGCCATGACCCTATTGGTCTTTGTCGAAGTGATCGCTCGTTTCTTCTTTAACACAGGTTTCCTGTGGATCCAGGAGCTGACGCTCACCATCTGCGGCTGGTTCGTGCTGTTTGGCATGTCCTATGGCGTCAAGGTCGGCGCCCACATAGGCGTCGATGCCTTCGTGAAAAAACTCCCCGCCCAGGGACGTAAGTACACCGCCATATTGGCCGTAGCCATCTGCCTCATCTACTGCGGCATGTTCCTGGTCGGCAGCTGGGATTACCTGGCCAAGATGTATCAAATTGGCGTGCCCATGGAAGATATCGACCTGCCCCATTTTCTGATTGGCGGACTGGACGGCGACTTTGCCTGGGAATACCTGCGCATCGACGTCGAAGAGCCTGCTGTGCCGCTGTGGACCTCTCAAAGCATACTGCTCATCGGCTTTATTCTGCTTACCTGGCGCTTCTTGCAGCTGGCTCTTGCCATCATCACTAATAAAACCGACGGCTTTGCCTTTGCCGATGAGGCCAAGGAGAGCATGCACCTTATCGATCAAGAGGCCCAGGCCGACGACAAGCAGCCGGGAGACAAAAAATAATGACTATAGCAACCCTCTTTATCAGCCTGTTTCTCTGTATGCTGCTAGGCATGCCGATCGCCATCGCCCTCGGCTTCTCCAGCATGTTGACCATATTACTCTTCTCCGATGACTCACTGGCCTCGGTCGCCTTGAAACTCTATGAGTCCACCTCGGAGCACTACACACTACTGGCGATCCCCTTCTTCATTCTGTCGTCGGCGTTTCTCTCCACCGGCGGCGTCGCCAGGCGCATCATCGACTTTGCCATGGACAGTGTAGGTCATATTCGCGGTGGTCTCGCCATGGCCTCTGTCATGGCCTGTATGTTGTTTGCCGCGGTATCTGGCTCATCCCCCGCCACGGTTGCCGCCATCGGCTCTATCGTTATCGTCGGCATGGTTCGCGCCGGCTACCCTGAAAAGTTTGCCGCAGGGGTGATCACCACCTCAGGTACGCTAGGGATTTTGATCCCGCCTTCTATCGTTATGCTGGTCTACGCGGCGGCAACGGAAGTCTCGGCGGCGCGTATGTTCATGGCGGGGCTTATCCCCGGTCTGATGATGGGACTCTTGTTGATGCTCGCCATCTATATCGTGGCCCGCATCAAGAAGCTGCCTTCCCGTCCCTTCCCCGGTTTTCGTCCCCTGGCCATATCGAGCGCCAAGGCGATGGGCGGCCTGGCGCTTATCGTTATCGTGCTCGGCTCCATCTATGGCGGTATCGCCAGCCCGACCGAGGCGGCGGCGGTTGCCTGCGTCTACGCCTATTTCATCGCGGTATTTGGTTATCGTGATATCGGCCCGCTGAAAAATGTCAGCTGGCGTGATAGCGGCGAGCCGCTGATCAGAGCCATACTCCGTAACCTGGGTTTCATGGTGCTGGCGGTTTTCAAGACCCCAGCCGACAAGGAGATCCGCCACGTGGTGCGCGATGGTGCCAAGGTCAGCATCATGCTGCTGTTCATCATAGCCAACGCCATGCTGTTCGCCCACGTGCTCACCACAGAGCGCATTCCGCACCTAATTGCCGAGACCATAGTGGGCATGGGACTGCCGGTATGGGGCTTCCTCATCATAGTCAACTTGCTGCTGCTGGCAGCGGGTAACTTTATGGAACCATCGGCCATCTTGTTGATCATGGCGCCTATCTTGTTCCCGATCGCCACCCAGCTGGGGATAGACCCTATCCACCTAGGGATCATCATGGTGGTGAACATGGAGATAGGCATGTTGACGCCGCCTGTGGGACTCAACCTGTTTGTGACCGCGGGGATCACCGGCCGCAGCATGGGATGGGTGATCCACTCCTGTATCCCTTGGCTGGCGCTGCTGCTCTTCTTCCTGGCGCTGATCACTTATATTCCGCAGATCTCTCTGTTCCTGCCGGAATATATTGATAAGTTAAACGGTTATTAAATCACTTGATTTTGCTTAACAATTGGGCGAGTCTGAAACGGGATCTAATCGGTCCCCTTTCAGATTCGCTTTTTCAATTGGACATGCCTTATATGTCGAAAATTATAACAAGAAGAAAATACCTCGGCGTCGGCTTCATCATACTCCTGGGCCTCGCCTTTACCCTACGGGTCGCCTACTGGTTCCATCTGGAACATGGCTATGAGATGACGCGGCAACAATCCAACGCCCAGATGAAGGAGCTACTGAGCTTCCTCTCAGGGTCTCTAAGTCGCTATGAGAGCATCCCCCATGTGCTCTCCACCAACCCGCTGCTGGCCAGTGCCCTGTTAAAGCAGGACGATCCCGATACCATCACGCCACTCAACCGCTATCTGGAGGAGATCCAGAGCATCACAGAGGCGCTGGATATCTATCTGGTCAATATCGACGGCGATGCCATCGCCGCCAGCAACTGGCAGCAGAGTTACTCCTTTATTGGCAAGAATTACGCCTTCAGACCCTATTTCAAGGATGCCATCGAGGGCAAGATGGGCCGCTATTTCGCCGTCGGCACCAGCTCGAACAAACGCGGCTACTACTTCTCCTATCCCATCTACAGCCACGGCTACCCGGTCACCCCCAGCCAGGGCGAGGCCAAGGTGTTAGGGGCGATAGTGGTTAAGGTCGATGTTACCGAGATAGAACAGCAGAGCACAGGCATGGCCAGGGGCAGCAACTATGAGTTCGCCATCAGCGACCCGGACCATATTATCTTCCTCTCCAGCCGGCCTGAGTGGCGCCTCACCGCGCTGACGCCTGTGACCCATCAGCTCAAGCAGCGCATCGAATCCTCGAGACGCTACGCCAACCGTGAGATCAGTCCGCTGGCGATAGAGCCCCCCTTTGCCCCATCCCTGGCAGCAGACTATCAGATCTATCAGATAGGCGATGACAAGCGCGGCGCCGAGTTTATGGATAACGCCGCCTACATGAGCGACGCGGGCTGGCAGGTGCATATCCTCTCGCCCATGACGCCAATATACCGCTCGCTGCCGCCACTGCTCCTGCTCTATGGCGCCCTCTACCTGCTGTGCGCGCTGGCACTGTTATTCGCCATCGAGAAGCGTAAGAACACCCGCCGCATGCAACAGGCCCATGAGCAGTTAGAACAAAGAGTCAAGGAGCGCACCCAGGCGCTGGAGACCAGCCACCAACAGCTCAAAGAGGCCCAGGATGAGTTGATCCAGGCCGCTAAACTCACAGTGATCGGCAGCCTGTCGGCCAGCATCAACCATGAGATCAATCAGCCGCTGGCGGCGATTCGCAGCTATGCACAGAACACCCAGACCCTGCTCTCCCGCGCCAAGTGGGACGATGTCTCCAGCAACATAATGACCATCATAGAGCTCACCGACCGCCTAGCGGCGATAGTTTCGCAATTTAAGAGCTTTACCCGTAAGAGCCAGGGCAACGACAAGGCGATTAGCGTGGCGCAGTGCATCAGGGATGCGCTGACCATAGTCCAGCCCGAGGTGGACAAGCAGGGAATTGATCTGGTGCTCAACAACACAGAGTGTCAGACGCTGCTCTGGGGCGACCCAATTAGGCTACAGCAGGTGCTGATCAACCTGATGAGCAATGCCATGGTAGCCATGCGCGCCAACAACCCGAAACAGCTGATCATAGGTGTGGTGGTGAGCAACCGACTGGAGATCACCATAGAAGATACCGGCACTGGCATAGACGAGAGCCAGATGCAGAAGATCTTCGACCCCTACTACACCAGCTCGCGTCAAGGACTGGGCTTGGGGCTTTCGATCTCCCGGCGTATCGTCGAGGCGATGCAGGGTAAGATAAGCGTTGCCAACCGCCAACAGGGCGGCGCCATCTTCCAGATCACCTTGCCCATTCATGCAGTAGGATAGCGATGCAAAATCAAGTTTTTAATCAATACGACATCTTAATCGTCGACGACGAGCCCCTGATAGGCTCGGCCCTGGTGCAGCTGTTTGAACTCGAATCCTACCGCGCCCTGGCCCTCACCGACGCCAAGCAGATTGGCCTGGGCCTGCCCGACAACTGGCCGGGCATAGTGATCTCAGACGTCAACATGCCAGATATCGACGGCCTATCGCTGATGCGCACCCTGCTGGCTCAAGACAAGGATATTCCCATAATCCTGCTGACCGGCCACGGTGATATCGCCATGGCGGTGCAGGCACTGAAACAGGGGGCCTATGATTTTATCGAGAAGCCCTTTAACAACGAACACATGCTGGATATCGCCAAGCGCGCGCTGGAGAAACGCGCCCTGACCCTGGAAAACCGCAGCCTGAAACGTGAGCTAGAATCCCAGAGCACCCCAGGGCCGCGCATTCTGGGTCACAGCCCGGGGATCAAGCAGATGCGCCACATCATCCATCAGGTGATCGATATGCCCGCCGATGTTTTAATTGAAGGCGAGACAGGCACGGGCAAGGAGCTGGTCGCCCGCTATCTGCACGACCACAGCCCTCGAGCAGAGGCCAACTTCGTCGCCATCAACTGCGGCGCCATCCCAGAGACCATCATAGAGAGCGAGCTGTTTGGCGCCGAATCTGGCGCCTTCACCGGCGCCGATAAGACACGTATCGGCAAGTTCGAGTATGCCAACGGCGGCACCCTGTTTCTCGACGAGATTGAGAGCACGCCGCTATCCTTGCAGGTTAAATTGCTCAGGGTATTGGAAGACAGGAAGGTGGAGCGCCTCGGCTCCAACAAGAGCATAGACTTAGATATTCGCATCATTGCCGCCACTAAGGTGGATCTCAAGAGTCTGTGCGACACGGGCGAGTTTCGCCAGGATCTCCTCTATCGCCTCAATCTGGTGACTGTGCCGATTCCGGCTCTCAGGGAGCGGCGCGAAGATATCGGCCTGCTGTTTCTGCATTTCGCCCGGGTCGCCTCGGCCCGCTATCACAAGGCCTTGATCCCCCTGACGGCCGAATACACGGCCCAGCTGGTCTCCCACGACTGGCCCGGCAATGTAAGAGAGCTACGAAACCTGGCCGAGCGTTATGTGCTCTTAGGTCCAGAGGCGGCCTTTGCCACCTCACTGGGACAGAGCAGTCAACTCAACGCCAACATGTCGCTGCAGCAGCGGGTGGAGTTTTTCGAGCGGCTGCTGATCGAAGAGGCACTGAGCAACAACAAGGGCAGCATCAAGCTCACCATGGAGCAGCTAGAGCTGCCTCGCAAGACCCTCTATGACAAGATGCAGAAGTTCGGCCTCAACCGTAAGACCTTCATCAACTAATCGAAGCCCTAGGCGTTAGCCCGCCGTTAAGCAGAAGTCCATTAGCCCGCCGCATCTAACAGCGGCGTGTGTGGCCTATGGTTGCGCTGCAGCATCACCACCAATAGGATCACGCCGCTAAGCAGGGTCAAGCTGCCAGCCACCACGCCGCTCCAGCCCCAATGCTGCCAGAAGGGCAAGAGGAAAGGCCCGCCCAGCGCCGCCCCCAGATAGTAACTACACAGATAGAGCGCCGTGGCCTTCGCCCTGTGCTGTTGTGCACGCTGGGCTACCCAGGCATTACAGACGCTGTGGAAGGTGAAGAAGCCAAAGCTCGACAGCAGGAAACCTATAACGATGGCGCTGCTGGTATCCCCCAGGGTCACCAGACTACCGACACACATCATCACCGCCGACAGGATAAACAGTGGCTGACGTCCCAGGCGAGTCACCCACTTGGCGGAGCGGAACGAGGCGTAGGTACCACTCAAATAACAGAGGAAGATCAGGGTGACCTGAAACTTACCCCAGCCAAATGGTGCCTGCATCAGGTGCAGCTGGATATAGCTAAATTGATTGACCATCACCATGAAGGCCAGCGCCCCCAAGAGGTAGAGCTTCACCAGGGTGGCATCGCCAAGGTGCAGGCCAAAGCCTTTAAGATCGGCGAGGCCAAAACCACTCTTGTGTTGACGGCGACGGATGCGCACCCGGTCGAGTCGCGGCAATAACAGTAACACGCCCACCACGCCAGCAAGGGTCAAGACACTCACCAGCCCCATGGCCTCTACCCAGGTCAGATACTCTGTCATCAGACCGCCGAGCAGGCGCCCGGCGATGCCCCCCAGACTGTTGGCGCCGATATAGATGGCCCCCGCCTTGAGTAGCACGCTGGTATCGAGCAGATCCTTAAAATAAGCCATGGCGATAGCGGGCACCGCCGCCAGCAGTATCCCCTGAAACAGGCGCACCGCCACCAATGCCGAAAAATCCTGCACCCAGATCAACATGAGATCCGCCACCACAAGCAGCGCCAGGCTCCAGAGCAGCGGCTTACGCCTGCCTAGCTTGTCAGACAGTGTGGCATAGAAGAGCAGCGCGAAGGCCATGGAGAAGCTGGTCACAGACAACAACAGGGTGGCGTGGGCCGGCGACACGCTAAAACTGGTCGCGATCAGCGGCAACATCCCCTGCACCATATACAGGTTGATGTAGATCACCACGGAAGCCAGAGAGAGGCCCCAGATCAGACGAAGTTGTAGTGGACGGCTGGCGGTCATGTTGTCGCGCTCAATAGGATAGATAGACACAGGCTAGCACCGGCGCTAACATAACAAAAATAGATTATAACTATGATGTCAATAATAACTTGTTATAGACAATTCCGATGACCAATGCTTGAAAACAATCTGCTAAAAAGCGCTTAAGACAATGGTGCTAACTCAGCATGATAGAAAAATGCGAGAAGGTGGGATGAAAGATGGATATCAAACAGCTTAGGCAGTTCGAGGCGCTGGCGACCAAGGGTAGCTTTACCCTGGCGGCCAAACAGCTCAACCTCGCCCAGCCCGCCCTGAGTCAGGGGATAAAACGCCTCGAAGAATCCCTCGGGGTCACGCTTGTCAACCGTAACAAACATTATCGCGGTCAGGATGGCAGCCGCCTCACCCTCACCGCCGAAGGCGAGGCGCTGGCGCAACATGCCAGGCTGATCCTCAAGCAGGTCAAACAGGCCGAGGCCCATATTAAATCCATGGCCAACCTCACCAAGGGCGAGGTGCGCATCGCGGTGCCCGGCATGCTGGGCTCCTACTACCTGCCCTCTCGCTTGATGGCCTTCAGGCACAGGTATCCGGATCTCAAGCTCTCCCTGTTCGAGGGCGGTACCCGAGACAGCCTGCGCATGTTGCAAAACGAAGAGGTGGATATCGCCATCATCACAGGCCAGGATCTGCAGCCTAATTTCGACAGTCATCTGCTGCTCAGAGAGCAGATGGTGGTGGCCGTTGGAGAAGATCACCCCTTGGCGGAGCACAAAGAGATCACCCTGGAGCAGTTTTTCGAGCAGGAGCTGGTGATGTTTAAACCCGGCTATTTTCACCGCGAGTGGATGCTGTCTCAGGCCAAGGCACTGGATCTCGAGGTCAATATCGCCTTCGAAACTAACCTTATCAACCTGATCAAGCAGGTGGTCGCCCAGGGGTTTGCCATTACCAGTGTGCTGGAGATGGTGATAGAAGCCAGAGATCCTATCCGCGCCATCCCCTTCTCACCTGCGGTGCATCTGGATCTGCATATTGCCTGGAATAGAGAACGCCCCATCGGCCTTGCCGACAGGGCGTTTGTCGAATTCTTGATGAATAACCCTTAGCGGAATGCTAACGGCTTCATGAGACCAATCTAACTGGCATCGGCCTGACGCTCTGGCGCCGCCAACACAAAGGCCTCGAGCTGATGGCAATTATCCCAGATACGACGAATGTTGGGATAGGTGCTCAAGTCGACCTTGAAGCGATTGGCATTATAGACCTGAGGGATCAGGCAGAGATCCGCCAGCGTCACCTCATCGCCATAGCAATAGCTGCCGGCGTGCTTTTCCAGTTGCTTCTCGAAGGCGCTAAAGCCCTGATGGATCCAGTGATGGTACCAGGCGTTCTTGGCGTCCTCATCCAGCTCAAGGGTGTTGGTGAGATACTGCAACACCTTGAGGTTATTCAGTGGATGCACCTCACAGGCGATAGAGAGTGCCATGGCGCGCACCTCGGCTCTCGCCTTGGGAGCTGTTGGCAGCATCATGGCGCCGCCATACTGCTCGTCGAGATATTCGATGATCGCCAGCGACTGAGACAAGACAAATTCGTTGTCGCCCTCGATCAGGGTTGGCACCAGCTCCTGGGGATTGAGCGCGGCATACTCAGGCAGGTGCTGCTCGCCGCCATTCTTCACCAGATGCACGGATTCGAGCTCTGCATCCAGTCCCTTCAAATTCAATGCGATACGCACCCGATAAGCGGCGCTGGAGCGCCAGTAGCCCAATAATTTCATCACATGGCTCCTATTCTCTCCGCCCATTGCCCGGCGGCTGTTACAAAAACGGGGCAACCTTGGTCGCCCCGAAGTCTCAAAAGTTTTTGAGAATTAACCTTTGTACTCAACCACCTGCTGGTCGATGGCACCAAAGATAGATTGCTCATTTTCATCCAGCATCTCGATGCGCACGCGATCACCGAAACGCATGAATGAGGTCGATGGCTTACCGTCGCTGATGGTCTCCAGCATACGGGTCTCGGCCAGACAGCTAGAGCCAGCGCTGCGATCATAGTTAGAGATGGTGCCCGAACCTATGATGGCGCCGGCGCCCAGCGGGCGAGTCTTGGTGAAATGGGCAATCAACTGACTGAAGTTAAAGGTCATGTCGATGCCACAGTTTGGCTTACCAAACAGCTCGTTGTTCAGATGGGTGATCAACGGCAGATGCACCTTAGACTCATGCCACTTGTCACCCAGCTCATCAGGAGTCACGGCAACAGGTGAGAAGCTGCTGGACGGCTTAGACTGGAAGAAACCGAAGCCCTTGGCCAGCTCGGCTGGGATCAGGTTACGCAGCGACACATCGTTCACCAGCATCAGCAGCTTGATATGCTTCTCGGCCGACTCTGCGTCTATGCCCATAGGCACGTCGTCGGTGATCACTGCCACTTCAGATTCAAAATCTATGCCCCACTCTTCGCTGGCCAGCTCGATATCCGCCTTAGGCGCGATAAAGCTGTCAGAACCGCCCTGATACACCAGAGGATCTGTCCAGAAGGTTTCTGGCATCTCGGCGCCACGGGCCTTACGTACCAGCTCAACGTGGTTCACATAGGCGCTACCGTCCGCCCACTGATAGGCACGTGGCAGCGGTGACAGGCACTTGTTCTCGTCGAAGTCGACCGTGTTGTCTAGCACGCCTTGGTTGAGGGCCTCATAAAGCTCTTGCAGTTGCGGCTGAAGCAGATCCCAGGCGTCGAGCAGCTGCTGCATGGTGTGCGCGATGGCCGGTACCGCAACAGCCTTGGTTAGATCTTTACTCACAAGCATCAGCTGACCGTCACGACGGCCGTTGTTATAACTTGCTAACTTCATACCCACTCCTTCCGAATTCTTCTCTTGCCAGACCTTAGGGGCGCGCCGCTAATGGGTCTGGGACTATCAATTTGGCATAGAAATACCCTATGCGCCTCAAGATAGGAATAGCGTGATACAAATCACACTCCTTCCCATAACATTCAAATTTGTAAACAATTCATGACAGGCAGAGAGAACCCCAAATTCATGGGGTTTCGGCCTTGTCTCTGCCTAGAAAACCGCCAGCCAACTGGCAATAAGGTTTTACATCCCTTTTTGCTTGCTGATCTTATATTCCCTCAGCTTGTTGGCGATAGCCGTGTGAGACACCCCAAGTTTCTTCGCCAGCTGGCGGGTACTGGGGTAAGCCGGATAGAGACGTCTGAGCAGACTCGCCTCAAACTGCTTCATCGCCTGATCCAGACTGCCCTCAAACTGATGATCGAAATAGCCAAAGCCCTCGGCGTATGACGGTAGCTTGAGCTGATCCACCGTCAGCTCCGCCGAGCCATCCCACATGGATACCGCACGGAAGATGGCGTTTTTCAGCTGGCGCACGTTACCCGGCCAGGCGTAGCCCAGCAGATGCTCGCGGCATGGAGCCGAGATACGACGAATAGGGATAGACAGCTGCTGACTGTAATGCTCGAGGAACATCTCGGTCAGGGGGATCACATCCACCTTGCGCTCGCGAAGCGACGGCATATGGAAGCTGAGCACATGGATGCGATAGTAGAGATCTTCGCGGAACTCGCCGGTTTGACATAGTTCGGCCAGGTTCTTCTGGGTCGAGCAGATGATGCGCACGTCAGAGCGCACCTCCACATCGCCGCCTACTCGGCGGAAGGTGCCGTCCTGCAGCAGGCGCAGCAGTTTGACCTGGGCCGCCTTGGACATCTCCGCTATCTCATCTAAGAAGACGGTGCCGCCCTTGGCCTCCTCGAAGAAGCCGCGCTTGACCACTTCACCACCGCTGACATAACCGAAGAGCTCCTCTTCGGCGGCGCTGTCAGGCATGGCGGCGCAGTTAATCGCAATAAAGGGGTGCTCACGACGCATGCTAGCATCGTGGCAGGCTCTGGCCATCAGCTCCTTGCCTGTGCCCGTCTCACCCGTGATCAGCAGAGGCGCATCGAGCTGGGCCATGCGTCTGGCCTGCACTAACACCTCTTTCATCTTGTCGCTGACCGCCAGCACATTCTCAAATCCTGTGGTCTGATTCTGTAGGGCGTTAAACTGCTTGCCGACCCGTGCGGGCGATTTGAGGGAGACTACGGCACCGGCCAGAATGGTCTTGTCGTTCTCGTCAGGCAGATAGATGGGCAGCATCTCGGCCAGGTATTCGCTCTGGCCAATGTTAACCCGTGTGGCCTGGGCCAACACCAGCGGCTCGCTGAGCCAGCGGTTGAAGTTAAAGCCCTGTACCCAATGATTGAGGGGTTCGTCGAGCACCTCGTGCTCACCCATGTTGACCGTCATCAGCGCCGACTCATTGACGATGCGGATCCGCCCCTTAACGTCGATGGAGAAGACAGAATCCGGCAGCGTCTTCAACAAGGTCTTGAGCGCGTAATGCTCCTGCTCGGAAGGCATGAAAGAGACTGTGCGCACATCATGCACCCCTTCCACCTTCCTGATTAACGGCAGCAGCTCACTGAGCACATCAAAGTTGACCTCAGCAAACTGCAGATAGAGAAATCCCTGGTTACTGGCGTCGATAGCTATCAGGTTAATACCATAGCCTTCGAGGATCACCAGAATGTCTTTTGCTAGACCCACGCGGTCGATGCAACTTACTTCTAAGCGCATACCCTTTCGTCCCTTTTTATATTTATTACTTCACGGTTTTTGGGATTATCGCGAGCATGGTTGCGTCTCATGCCAGAAAAAGTGTGACACGCCACGCAGAAATGCCGATAAAACGCCTATACGTTAGAGTGTAATGAGATTTGTGGCAAGAGTTGTTTACACCGGATTCGAAAAGCAACCAAAAAAACAGCGCCATAGCTAGGCTATGACGCTGTTTTTAAATCAATTTTAACTTAGTCCAATAACTGGTCTGTCTTGGCCGCCATGATGAAATCGTTGCGGTGTAGGCCCTTGATCGAGTGAGACCACCAGGTCACGGTGACCTTGCCCCATTCGGTTAGGATACCGGGATGGTGGAACTCTTCCTCGGCTAAGTCTGCCAATTTATTGGTAAATTCCATCGCCAGCTTAAAGTTTTTAAACTTGTAGACACGCTCAAGCTGCATGATACCGTCACGCACCTCGACACCCCAATCTGGGATCATGCGGATCAGCTCGGCCAACTCGGCATCGGTCACCTTTGGCGCGTCGGCCTGGCAGGCTTCGCATTTCATTTGGGCTAATTCAGTCATACTTCTTCCTTCTGATTTTCTTATCTGGCTCTATTAACTAGCTTTCTTAACTGGCTTTCGATTTTGGCTCAAACATGGGGGCATGTAGGCCTAGCTGACGCGCCTTAGTCACGGCGCCCATGATGTCCATTTTGACGATTTCGTCTAAGTAATCAATTGAATCAATAGCGTAATAAATTGGCTGCATGATATCGATTCGATAAGGGGTTCTTAAAATATCCAACAGATCGAAAGGCTTCACCACTGGAGTATCGCTCATGGCGTATAGCGTCTCACCGGGCGAACTCAATATGCCGCCGCCGTAGATCTTCAGCTCATCGTTGGTCTGACGGATCAAACCAAACTCCACGGTAAACCAGTAAAGTCTGGCGAGAAAGACACGCTCCTCTTTGGAGGCGGCCAGACCCAACTTACCGTATTCGTGAGAGAAACGGGCAAATGAAGGATTGGTCAACAGCGGGCAGTGACCGAAGATCTCGTGAAAGATATCGGGCTCCTGCAGGTAGTCGAACTCCTCCTTGCTGCGGATAAAGGTGGCGACCGGAAACTCCTGGTTCGCCAGCAGCTGGAAAAACTTCTCAAACGAGATCAGCGCCGGCACGGCGGCCGTCTTCCACCCAGTGGCCTGTTGCAGCACAGCGTCTATTTCGCCAAGCTGCGGGATGCGATCTGCAGGCAAGGCAAGATCTTCGAGCCCTTTCAGATAAGCATCACAGGCATAGTGGGGCAAATTACCCTTCTGTCTGTCGTACAGCGCTTGCCAGATCTCGTGTTCATTGTCAGGGTATTGGATGACCCCTTGGCTATCAGGCAGTCTGGCCTGATACGTAGTTTGTTTACTCATGATAAATACAACACAAATGACTGCTCCTGCCTCCATATTTGACTAAACGCCAGAGTTTGTTAACAGGATCACACTTTATAATTTGGCTGCCGCGCCGCTCAAGATGTAACCTCAAATTTACATCCGGCAGAACATGAAAATTTAAATCGTTTTTATTTATAGACTTACAGAAAAATAGACATGTAACACTCTTGACACAAATGCCGAGTTTGGCATCAATTTCATCTGCTTACCCCATGGGATAAATATTTATGTAAAGGTATTTTACATACTCTGCTCGATCCCTTTTCTGGCATCCAGCGTGCCTCTAATGGCGTCAGATTAGAGCTAAGGCCGACGCCGAATAGTTCGACGGATGCCGAGAAGCTAGCGGCCAAAGCGCCTAAATCTCCTGGCTTTTCAGGGCGTTTTTATTAGAATAAAAGGGCATTTTGCGCAGCCAACTAGGATTAGGATGAAACAGCACAAAGTTCGCAAGGCCGTTATTCCCGTCGCGGGTCTCGGCACTCGCATGCTTCCGGCAACCAAGGCGATCCCCAAGGAGATGTTGCCCATAGTCGATAGACCCTTGATCCAATACGTGGTCAACGAGGCGATAGCCGCCGGGATCAATGAGATAGTCCTGGTCACCCATGCCAGTAAGAACTCCATCGAAAACCATTTCGACTCCAGCTTCGAGCTCGAGGCTCAGCTCGAACGCAGGGTAAAGCGTCAGCTACTGGCCGAGGTGCAGGCCATCTGCCCAAGCGACGTGACAGTGATCAGCGTGCGCCAATCTCAGGCCAAGGGGCTGGGCCACGCCATCTTATGTGCCCAAAAGGTCGTGGGCGACGAGCCCTTTGCGGTCCTGCTGCCGGACGTCATCATAGACGATGCCAGCTGCGATCTCAGCCGGGATAACTTGGCCGAGATGATCAAGCTGTTTGACGAAACCGAAGTGGGCCAGATCATGGTCGAGGGCGTGCCAGAGAGCAGCGTCGACCAGTATGGTATCGCCGATGTGAACGGCCATCAGCTGGAGGCCGGGCAATCTAAACCTATCAATGAGTTGGTGGAGAAACCTAAGGTGGGCCAGGCGCCATCTAACTTAGCGGTAGTTGGCCGATACGTGCTACCTAAGCAGATCTGGCAGCTACTGGGCAAGACCCCCGCCGGCGCAGGCGATGAGATCCAACTTACCGATGCCATCGCCATGTTGATGAACACTCAAACCGTCAACGCCTATTACATGCATGGCAAGAGCCATGACTGTGGCAACAAACTCGGCTACATGCGCGCCAATGTCGAATACGCGCTGCGCCATCACGAAGTGGGCAGGGATTTTGCCGACTACCTCAAGACATTAGTTTCAGATTTACAACAGGATAAAGATTAATGACGATTTTAGTCACAGGTGGCGCAGGCTACATAGGTAGCCACACTGTCGTTGAGCTACTTAATGATGATCAACAGGTAGTGATCATAGACAATCTGAGTAACTCAAGCGTCGAGGCCCTCAAGCGGGTCGAGCAGATCACCAATAAAGGGGTCACCTTCTACCAGGGCGACGTGCTCAACAAGGCCTTCCTGCAGAAGGTCTTTACCGACCATGATATCGACGCCGTGATCCATTTTGCCGGCCTCAAGGCGGTCGGCGAGTCGGTCGCCCAGCCGCTGCGCTACTATGAAAACAACGTCACCGGCACCTTAGTGCTGTGCGAGGTGATGGCCGAATTTAATGTGAAGAACCTGGTATTTAGCTCATCGGCTACCGTCTATGGCGATCCCGCCTCACTGCCCATTACCGAAGATTTCCCCACGGGCGCCACTAACCCCTATGGTCAGTCTAAGCTGATGGTCGAGCATATCCTTAAGGATCTACACCACTCGGACTCGAGCTGGAACATCGCCAGGCTGCGTTACTTCAACCCTGTTGGCGCCCACGAGAGCGGCCTCATC
Organism: Shewanella loihica PV-4; assembly: GCF_000016065.1. NCBI lineage: Bacteria > Pseudomonadati > Pseudomonadota > Gammaproteobacteria > Alteromonadales > Shewanellaceae > Shewanella > Shewanella loihica. The sequence continues at coordinate 1,648,069 of NC_009092.1, read as the reverse complement.
GGCGAAGATCCCAACGATATCCCCAATAACCTGATGCCCTTCATCGCCCAGGTTGCCGTGGGTCAACGCGAGAAGCTGAGCGTCTTCGGCGACGACTACGACACCCATGATGGCACAGGGGTGCGCGACTATATCCATGTGGTGGATCTGGCTAAGGGCCACCTGAAGGCGCTTGCGAAACTCAACACCCAGCCAGGCTTAGTCACCTATAATCTGGGCACAGGCCAGGGCTATAGCGTGCTGGACATGGTCAAGGCATTCGAGAAGGCCTGCGGGCATGCCATCGCCTACCAGATCGCGCCGCGTCGTCCTGGCGATATCGCCGCCTGTTACGCCGATCCTCACAAGGCGCAGACAGAGCTGAACTGGCAGGCCACCCACACCATAGAAGATATGGCCAACAGCAGCTGGCACTGGCAGTCCTCTAACCCGAGCGGCTACAAGGCCTAAAGCAATCGGGGGCTCAGGCCCTCCATTTGATAGCAAGTGAATCTATGAGTAATCGCATCAACCAAAGCCGCCGTAACCTCTTCAGTCGCCGCAAGAGCCAGGTGATCCGCCCGCCCTGGAGCAGCACAGATGTCGAATTTACCGATATCTGCACCCGCTGCGATAAGTGTATCGACGCCTGTGAAACCAAGATCCTCTCCCGTGGCGACGGTGGCTTTCCCGAGGTCAGCTTCAGTCAGGATGAATGCACCTTCTGTGGCGCCTGTGCCAAGGTGTGTCCCGAGCCGCTGTTTACCGACACCGAAGAGACCCCCTGGCAGATCAAGGCCAGTATCGACCAGAGCTGTCTCGCCAACAGCGGCATCTGGTGTCAGACCTGTAAAGATGCCTGCGATCCCAGAGCCATCAGCTTTACCGCCAGCATAGGTCAGGCGCCCAAGCCTGTGATCGATACCGAGATGTGTAACGGCTGCGGTGCCTGCGTAGCCCCCTGCCCTAATCAATCAATAAAACTTAGCTAATGTAGTGAAAAGCATTGCCAAAAAACTGACAGGCAGCGCCAAATATTAGTGGTTTTGTTACACAAAGTTTAAGGGTAATATTGGGCAAAACGGGCAAAAAGTTAATCATTATGTTTGGAAAGAAAAATAACAAAGCAGGTCTCACCTTTATTGCGCAAGGGACTAAATTATCAGGGGAAACTCATTTTGCCGGCGAAGCCCTCATCGGCGGCGAACTGCACGGCAAAATCAGCGCGACCGGTAAGCTGACGATCGAAGTCGATGGTTATATCGAAGGCGAGCTGCAGTGTAAGGAAATTAAGGTCTCTGGTGCGTTTAAGGGCAAGATGAAGTGTGAAAAACTGAACATCACCAGCACAGGTAGCGTCGAGGGCGAGATCGCCTGTAACTCGATGGAGATCTTCGAAGGGGGTCAGTTTATCGGGATGCGCGTACGCGAAGAGGTCGCTCTGCTCGCCAGCGAACCAGACGTCCAAGCAATTAACCCTGAAACCAAATCTGATGCCGAACCTGAGGCAGAGTCTCAGTTAGACAATTACTTTAAAGAACTCACTAAATCTGCCTAATCTAGGTAAGCTTGGCTAGAGCCCTATCTGGCTATATTAAGTGGACAGCTTTAACAAATAAGGCCACAGGATTGTGTGGCCTTTTTTATATCCATCCCTTGCCCCCATTTCTTGTACTCATAATAATGAGTCTATGGTCAGCAGTCGCTTTCTAGCAGGCCAGGATGACCTGCTATTGCCTAAGGTTGCTTCTATATTCCCTCAGCAGCGCGAGAAACTCTCTCGGCGCTCTGTCTAAACAATCTTCCGGCAAGTAAACATGGTAACCCAGCTGAGTATTGAGCTGAGCGCAGCGCCGGGCAAACATCGCCTGCACGCCACTGAAATCTGTGCCTTCTAGTGTGATGGGAGTGAACTCTGAGTTGAGATAATGCTCGAGGTCCGCAAGCTCACCGTCCAGATTCAGGGAGGAGATCAGCAGCGGGCGCTGCTCGCTCAAGAGCCCAGTCGCCAGCCTGGGAGGTATATCGTCGATCAGCGGCAACAGGGATTTCAGCCTGACCCCGATATAGGGCAGATCATGGCTATCAAACGTCTGAATGCTGCGAGGAATATCGACCCGTTGAATGTTGTCCCATTCCAGATAGATGCTGCCCCTGTGATGATGATACACCAGCCCCCTGGGCCTTAGCTCTATACTCACCTCGGGCTGCATCCACTTGGCTATCCCCAACACGGTAAAGATCATACCGAAGATGAAACAGATCATGCCCGGCCCCATCAGCGCCCTGGAGGCGATAAACATGCACAGGGCACTGATTAAGGCGATGCCGCCAATCAGGGTAAAGGTGCGCGCGTTACGCTTGGTCACCGCGCGAATGACAACAGCTTCTTGTTCCATAATCTCCAAACGCTAATCTGCCAAAGCAAATTTAATCTTAAGCCAAGTCTGTCCCACATATTCATGGATCGAACGCTGGGAGGCCAACAGGTTACGGGCATCCAGCTGCCACCAGTAGCCGCCCCGGGCAATAAAGTCTGCCGGCGCCCCCTGAGGGTGCATGCCAGCCTGATGAAAGATCATCATGGCCCGTGGCAGATGGGTGGCCGAGGTCACCAACCTGAAGGGGCTATCACCTATCTCCCACTTGAGAAATTGTGCCTCCTCCAGGGTATCTTTGGCCAGGGGAAACTTAATGATCCGCTCTGGGTTCACCCCAAGCTCGATGGCGGCATTGGCCATCACCTGCGCCTGAGGCACAGCATCACTGCCACCCCAACCGCTGACCACCAGTTGGCAATCCTGGCCTAGGCTGAGTTGTCTCACCCCTTCGGTAAGACGGGCCAGTGCGGTGGCAGAGAGCTGCAGGGTGGCGCGATCGGCGATAGTAGAATCGTGACCACTGCCCAGCACCATCACCACGCAGGCGTTTTCTATTGGGTCGTTGTTGACTGGGTATTGCCCCTCGAGCGGTGCGGTCAGCTGATGACTGCCCCATTGACTGCTCGCCAGCAATAAGATGGTAAAAGAGAGTGTGATCAGCGCCTTAACGAACTTGCGTCGTCGCAGGATCAGGATCGCGATAAACAGACACAATACCGATAATGGGATCGGCATTAAGAGTTGTGAAATTAGTTTTTTTATCCAGAACATGGCTATCCTTGCCCCTAAGTCTTGCCCCCATTGAAAAGTGGGGGCAAGTGTAACCTAGGGATGCCTGGAAGTCATTACCAGAGCCAGGCGGCGCCGCGAACCCCAGATGAGCCGCCATACATGTTCTGCACCACAGGGGTACGACACTCACCGCCAAGCACATACTTAGACAGTGCCTCAGGTAATCTTGGATAGATGGCCTCTATGTTGGAGACGCCTCCGCCGAGCACGATAATGTCGGGATCCAGCATGTTAATCATATGGGCCAGCGAGCGAGCCAGACGGTCGATATAGCGCTCAAACGCCGCGGTCGCCAGCGCTTCACCCTGCTCCATACGACGGGCGATCTCGATACCGCTGGGTGCATCGCCACCGGCCGCCTTATAGTCGCGCACGAAGCCGGTGCCAGAGATAAAGGTTTCGATGCAGTCTTTGTTGCCGCAGAAACACTCGGTAGAGTTGAACTCGTCGGGTGTCATCCAGGGCAGCGGGTTATGGCCCCACTCGCCGCCGATACCGTTGCCGCCACCGTGGACCTTGCCGTTGATGGCAATACCGCCGCCACAGCCCGTGCCTATGATCACCCCAAATACCAGGCCTTTACCGGCCGCGGCGCCATCTACCGCCTCGGACACGGCGAAACAGTTGGCATCGTTGGCTACGCGCACCTCACGCTCCAAACGCGCACCTAAGTCCAGATCTAAGGGATGGCCATTGATCCAGGTCGAGTTGGCATTCTTCACCAGACCAGAGAAAGGAGAAATCACCCCGGGAATACCGACACCCACTGTGCCTTTTTGACCCAGAGTGGACTCTGCTTCATTGACGAGTGCCTCGATGGCATCCAGGGTGGCTTTGTATTCACGCGGCGTGGGGATCCGTTTCCTAAACAGTTCCTTACCGGCCTCACTCAGGGCCACCAGCTCTATCTTAGTGCCCCCCAGGTCAACACCCATTCTCATCATACTCTGCTCCAATCTTATTCTCTTTTTCTTACTTATCGCGCCAATGCTTTGCGGTGGCGATAAAGTAGGGATTCAAAATATCTTCTTTCTGGTTATAGTCCAGCGGCTGGCCGTTATCGGCATTCACCACAAGACCGCCAACACTTTCCAACACTGCCTGCGCCGCCGCCGTGTCCCACTCGCTGGTCAGACCCAGGCGGGGATAGATATCCGCCTTGCCTTCGGCCAGCAGACAAAACTTCAGCGAGCTGCCGATACTGGTCATCTCATGTTCGCCTATCTCCTCGAGATAGGCCGCAAGCCCAGGGCTCACATGGGAGCGACTGCCGACAATCCTGGGCACATTCGGCGCCGCAACCGCCAGCTGGTTCAAATCTGTCACCCCATCGGCGCTGGCCAACCAGGCGCCAAGATGCTGGGCGCCGTAATAACATTTATCCAGCACGGGCGCATAGACGACCCCAGCGAGGGCGCGGCCCTTGTCGATAAAGGCGATATTAACGGTGAACTCACCGTTACGCTTAATAAACTCTTTGGTGCCATCCAGTGGGTCGATAAGCCAATACTGCTGCCACTGCTTACGCGTCTCCCAGGGAATATCGGCGGCCTCTTCAGACATCACGGGAATGTCTGGCGTCAGATGCGCAAGCGCCTCGACGATCACCTTGTGGCTGGCCAGATCGGCCGCGGTCACAGGGCTATCGTCGGCCTTGGCCTGAATATCCATCTGGTCGCTGCCATAGACCTGCATGATGGCATCGCCCGCCTTCTTAGCGATCTCGACCAACTCATCTAACCATTCTTGCTTAAATATATGACTCACAATATAAATTCTCTTCGTCCTAGATTGCCTTAGTATGCCATCTCCACGCCTAAGAATTTAATAACAATTTGATCATACTTTGCGTAAAAGATACTAAGCTAGGCGCGGGGCAGTGAAAAGCCTTTCGCCGCGCCTTGCATTCGTATTCAGCACCTTGTCAGGCTTGCAGCCAACCGATGATCACCCCACAAGCTGTTAACCTTTCACCTCTATCGCAAGTACAAAATCACCACCGAAATCCCACGCCTAATTCACCTAAAAATCACCCAGGCAACACAAAGCTACAAAGCCAGGTGATTAATCCAGCAATTATCGACATTTCCCTTGTTAATTAGCCAATTAATCATCATATTCGCGCAAAAATTCAGATCGAAAAGATGAGCAGATGAAACGATACCTAGCCGTTCCCCTCCTACTTGTTAGCAGCCATTCGGCGTTTGCCGCCTGGTGGATAGAACCGACCGACCTGCCGCTGCGAGCCGACATTCAACTGCTCGCCGATACAGGGATAATCAAGCAGCCGGTCACCACCTATCCGCTGATGTGGGCCGGGCTCAAGCAAGATCTCGATGCAGCCGAATTGCCCGAGCTTTCTCCGGCCCAGGCCGCGGCCTACGATAGAGTAATGAGCGCCTATGCCAGAGACCATAGAGACCTTAGTACCCGCATCGGCCTGGGGGCGGCCACCGACAGGGCGCGCTTCTTGGGCTTTGGCCATGACTATAGAGACAAGGCCGAAGCCAAGGTGGACGTCGAGATCACCAAGGAGTGGTTTAGCGGTCGCCTCTCGGCTAGCTATCATCAAGACCCGATAGATGGCAACAGCAGCCGGCTAGACAACAGCTTCGCCGCCCTGAGCCTGGGCAACTGGATCCTCAGCGCCGGTGCTCAGCAAAAATATTGGGGGCCAGGATGGGATACCGGCCTAATCCAGACCACCAATGCCCGCCCCATGCTAGGTGTGACACTAAGCCGCAACAACAGCGCCGCATTCGAATCGCCCTGGCTTAACTGGATCGGCCCCTGGACCTTTACCACCAGCTTCAGCCAGATGGAGAGCGACCGCTATGTGCCCGATGCCAGACATTGGGGCGCTCGCGGCACCCTCAGACCTATCTCTAAACTAGAGGTTGGCTTCTCATGGACCATGCAGTGGGGCGGCGAAGGCTATGGCAATAGCCTGAGTGACTGGTGGGATGGCCTGTTTAATGGTGGCCAGTCTGAGGGTGATGTCACCAACGGCCAGGAAAATATGCTCGCCGGTTATGATTTTCGCTGGTCAGACACCGCCTTCGGCGTCCCCTATGGCATCTATTTCGAACGGATCCACGAAGACTATCACCACGGCAAAAACAAGCTGATCAATGCCGCCAACTTGGGCGGGGTAGACTTTATGCTAGATGCACTGAGCACCCGGGTCTTCATCGAGTATGCCGATACCAAGGTGGCCTGTGGCATCGACCCTAACGCCTATAACTGTCTGTATGAACATGGCTTTTACCAGAGTGGCTACCGCTACTACGGCAGGAGCCTGGGCAGCACCTATGATAACGATTCCGAGACCTTAGTCCTTGGTGGCATCACTCAGCTGGGCGATGGCCACAGCGTCACCAACAAGTTGCGCTGGCTCAGGCTCAACACCGACGGTATAGATACGGGCAATAGCGCAGGCGGTAACCCTGTCTCTCCTGGCGAATATGAGCGGGTCTATCAGTTCGATACCAGCTACCACAGACCTTGGTTTGAGGGCATCCTCAAGCTGGGTGGCACCCTCAGTTATCGCCAGTTTGTCCATAACGGCGGACACGACTGGGACACCAGCCTGTATGCCCTGTGGGAAAGGCGCTTCTAAGGCTGCACAGGTGTAAACCATTAAAGCCAAGTCTGTTTCGAAATGACGAATAAACAGGGCGCCGAGTAGTTTCGGCGCTCTAGAAGATTAGATTCGGGTAAACTAACTAAGCCTAAGCACTAGAAAAGATTAAATCTAACTTAGCCCTTTCCTGCTTAGCTCCAGCTTAAAACCAACTTAGGCCAGCAGCCCCTGCTTAACTAGATAATCTACCACCTGCTCGGCACACTGCTGCACCGACTGCTCGGCGGATTTAACATGCACCTCGGGGGAAACCGGCGCCTCGTAGGCAGAATCGATACCGGTAAAGTGTTTAATCTCACCGGCCCGCGCCTTCTTGTAGAGTCCCTTGGGGTCGCGCTGCTCACACACCTCAAGCGGCGTATCGATGAAGACCTCGATAAATTGATGGGCCGCCAGCAGATCTCTCACCAGCTTGCGATCGGCATTAAATGGCGAGATGAAGGCCGTCGATACCAAAGTGCCGGCATCGACAAACAGCTTGGCTACCTCGCCGATACGGCGGATGTTCTCTACCCTGTCCTCATCGGAAAAGCCCAGGTCGCCATTGAGTCCATGGCGTACATTATCGCCATCGAGCACATAGGTGTTACAGCCTCTGTCATGGAGCAGACGGTCGACTGCGTTAGCCACTGTGGACTTGCCAGAACCACTCAGGCCAGTAAACCAGAGCACGGCGCCTTTGTGGCCGTTGGCCTGCTCGCGCTCCGCGTGAGTCACGCTGGCCTGATGCCACTGAACATCGCTGGATTTCACATTAACATCGACTGTCTTATAGGGGGACATCGGCTTTCCTTAACGGGTTAACTGCAATCACGATGGGCGAAACCGATCGTCTCGCCCCTCGTCTAAAACGGGAAAAACAAAGGCACTGTCAGTAGGACTATGGCCCCATAAGTCAGGCTCACGGGCACGCCCACTTTAACAAAATCCATCAGGCGATAGCGACCGGCGTTATACACCATGAGGTTGGTCTGATAACCATAGGGGCTGATGAAGCTGCCGCTGGCGGCAAAAGCCACCGTCATCACGAAGGGTAAGAAGTCCACCCCGAAGCCCAGTGCTATGCTGTAGGCGATAGGGAACATCAGCGCCGCCGCCGCGTTATTGGTAATGAGCTCTGTCATCAGCCAGGTGGCGAGATAAACCAGCAATAACGCCAGCATAAGATGCTCTTTCTCCGCCGTTCCCTCTACCCAGCTGGCCACCAGCTCGGCCACGCCGCTGTTGACCAGGGCATGGGAGAGCAAGATGGCCGAGGCCACCACCAGCCAGATATCCACAGGGAAGCGGCGAACCACTTCGTTGACGTTGAGGCACTGGGTGAAGATCAACACGCCCAGCAGCAGTAACATCCCTTGGAGCATCTCCACCACGCCTGTGGCGGCGAGCACCAGTGTCAGCACGAAACCGCCGATAGAGATCCAGGCCTTCTTGCCATTGTTACGGGTCTCGGGCTCGACGCCGCTGATGACGATAAAGTTCTTGCTGATGTTGTGGCGGGTAAGGAAGTCCTTACCGACAGCCAGCACTAAGAAGTCGCCCGCCTTGATCTGCACCTCACCGAGCTTTCCCGAGATCTCTTCGCCGTCACGGCGAATGGCCACCGCAGCGGCGTCAAACAGGGCGCGAAAGCCCGCCTTCTTCATGGTCTTACCCACCAGTACGCTCTCTTGCTTTACCACCACTTCGGTGAGGTTGCTGTCGAGCAGGCCATTTTTTTCGGCAAACATCTCAAGACCAGAGAACTGACTAAGCTGCATCACCTTGGCGATATCGCCGCTGAAGATCAGCCTGTCATCCTGCTGCAGCACCTCGGTGGGCGTCACAGGGCTGATGAGGCGACCATTACGCACCACCTCAACCAGGAACAGGGATTCGAGATGCCTGAGGCCGTTGTCTTCCACCGAACGACCAATTAGCTCGGAGCCTGCTACCACCTTGGCATCGATAAAGTAGCCCTTGGAGCAGGTCTCCTGGTGAGCGATATCCGGCAGCCATCTTGAGGCGATACGCAGCACCAGACCACAGCCCAGCACCAGCAAGGCGCCGATGGCGGTGAAAGAGAAGAAAGAGAGCGACTGGTTTGAGGCATCAATCACCATACTATTGACGATAAGGTTGGTCGAGGTGCCCACCAGGGTCAGGGTACCGCCCAGTATCGCCGCGTAAGACAGGGGTAGTAATAACTTACTCGCCACATGATGCGGATTATTGCGAATGGGCGACAACAGGGTGGCCACCACGGCGGTATTGTTAAGCAGAGCCGAGCTCAGTGCCGTCATGCCGTACAGGCGTAGCCAGGTGGTACGGTAGCCGCTGACGATAACCTTGGCGGCGATGACCCGCAGCAGCCGGGTCTTCTCCAATGCAAAGGAGCAGAGGATCAGCAGTACCAAGGTTACCAGGCCAGGATTAGACATGCTGGAGAGCAGTTGCTCCTTGGTCACCAGATTAAACGCCACCAGCACCAGCAGGGTCACGCCAAACACCAACGCCGGCCGGTTTTGGAAACGCACTAACCCCACGATAGTCGCGAGGAAGATGGCGATGGTGAGATAAGCGTTAAATGTCATAGTTTGCTTTCTTAAGCCTCAGGCTAGCGGTTCTAAGTCGGTGTTCGCCATCAAAACGATACTAAACACCTTACTTAGCGCTAGCCCTTGGCCTCAACTGTCCGTAACTGTTATCGGTAACTAATGTCTGTCACTAATATCTGTACTAAATATACGTAATTAGGCCTTGGAAATATCCTTCACGCCCCAGTGAGGGAAATGCTTACGCACTAAGGCGTTCATCTCCAGCTCGAAGGCCGAGATCTCACGTTGCTTGCCCTTGCCAGCGTCGATCGCCTTGCGGATCATGCCAGCGCCCACTGTCACATTGGTGAGCCTGTCGATGATGATGAAGGCGCCGGTGGCACGGTTATCTTCATAGGCGTCAAACTGCACAGGCTCGGTAACCGAGAAGTGACAGTTGCCCATCTCGTTCAGGGCCAGTTGCTGGGCGCTGTGCTGGGTCAAATGGTTGATATCCACCTTATAGTTGATGGCATCGGCATAGCCGTATACCGCCTTGCTGCCAAGCTTAAGCGCATACTCTCGGTCTACACACAGGGGCTCTTCGGTCATCCACACCACGTCGGCCTCGAAATGAGTGGTCGAGTTAGGCTTATCGTGGGGGCGCACCAACATGTCGCCGCGGCTGACGTCTATCTCATCGGTGAGCGTTAAGGTCACCGCCTGCCCTGCCACAGCCTTTTCGAGCTCGCCGTCGAAGGTCACGATTGACTTGATGCGGCTCTCTTTGCCCGATGGCAAGGCGGCGATGGTGTCACCGACACGGATCTCGCCCGATGCCACTGTGCCGCAGAAGCCCCTGAAATCCAGGTTTGGACGATTGACATATTGCACCTGGAAGCGGAACGATTCGCTCCTATCCTGCTCAACAGAAACCGTGTTGAGCAGCTTGATCAGGGTCGAACCTGGATACCAGGTCATGTTCTCGCTCTCGTTCACTACGTTGTCGCCCTTGAGCGCCGAGATCGGCACGAAGCGCACGTCGGTAAAGGCAAGATCTTTGGCAAACTCGCGATAGGCCTTCTTGATCCCCTGATAAATCCCCTGGTCGTAGCCGACCGCATCCATCTTGTTGATGGCGATGATTACGTGCTTGATGCCCAGCTGTGAACAGATATAGCTGTGACGACGTGTCTGTACCTGCACCCCATGACGGGCATCGATCAGAATAATGGCCAGATCGGATGTCGACGCACCTGTGGCCATGTTGCGTGTGTACTGCTCATGGCCTGGGGTGTCGGCGATGATAAATTTACGCTGCTCGGTGGCAAAGTAGCGGTAGGCCACATCGATAGTGATCCCCTGCTCGCGCTCCGACTGCAGACCATCTACCAGAAGCGCCAAGTCAAAGGCCTGATCTGTGGTGTTAAAACGCTTGGAATCTTTCTCGATAGCCGCCATCTGATCTTCGAAGATCATCTTGCTATCGAACAGCAAGCGGCCGATCAGGGTCGACTTACCATCATCCACGCTGCCACAGGTCAAGATACGCAACATATCTTTGTTTTCGTGAAGCTTTAGGTAACCTTCGATGTCGGTCTGCAATAATGTGTTTTCAGTCGTCATGGTGTTTCTCGTATTCGTTATCTGCTGCGTACCTGGCCAATGGGCCATCAATGCGATGCCTTAAGTTAGAAGTAACCTTCCATCTTCTTCTTTTCCATCGAGCCGGCGGAGTCGTTATCGATCACCCGTCCCTGACGCTCTGAGGTAGTACAAAGCAGCATCTCCTGAATAATTTCTGGCAGGGTTGTCGCCTGAGATTCGACGGCGCCGGTGAGCGGATAACAGCCTAGGGTTCTGAAACGCACCATCTTCTGCTCTACGGCTTCACCAGGCTCGAGCTCCATGCGCTCATCGTCAACCATGATCAAGGTGCCATCACGCTTCACCACCGGACGTGGCTCGGCGAGATACAGTGATGGGATCTCGATATTTTCCAGATAGATATATTGCCAGATATCCAGCTCGGTCCAGTTAGACAGCGGGAACACCCGGATACTCTCGCCCTTGTCGACCTTGCCGTTATAGATATTCCACAGCTCGGGGCGCTGATTCTTAGGATCCCAGCGATGCTTGCTGTCGCGGAACGAGTAGACGCGCTCCTTGGCGCGGGACTTCTCTTCGTCGCGGCGGGCGCCACCGAAGGCGGCATCGAAACCATGCATGTCCAGCGCCTGCTTAAGGCCCTCAGTCTTCATGATATCCGTATGTTTGGCACTGCCATGGGTAAAGGGAGAGATGTTCATCTCCAGGCCACGGGGGTTCTTATGCACGATAAGATCGAACCCATACTGTTTGGCCATGCGATCGCGAAATTCAATCATCTCCTTGAACTTCCAGTTGGTGTCGACATGCAGCAAAGGAAACGGGATCTTGCCGGGATAAAATGCCTTGCGCGCCAGATGCAGCAACACAGAAGAGTCTTTACCAACGGAATAGAGCATCACGGGGTTTTCAAACTCTGCGGCAACTTCACGCATGATCTGAATCGATTCAGCCTCGAGTTGTTTAAGATGGGTTTGCTGTGTAGACATATGGCTTTCCGTTTTATTCCAATGTTATCAAATTGCTATTAACCAAGATGCCAACCTACTCTACATTTCATTCAACATAAAATCTAAGCATGGTTAACCAAAAATCGGCCTAAACAGGATAATACCAGCACGGAGTCGTTTTAGAAGTTATAAATATTAATTTATTTATACCAAAAAGAAATAACAAGGAAGCTAAAATTTGGAAGGGAAACAGCTAATGAGCCAGGGGCTTGGGGCTTGGGGCTTGGGGCTTGGGGCTTGGGGCTTGGGGCTTGGGGCTTGGGGCTTGGGGCTTGGGGCTTGGGGCTTGGGGCTTGGGGCTTGGGGCTTGGCAAGAGAATGCTCTCTCAGCCCCATGCACCGTAAGTAACTCTGCAAAACATCAGATATTTAATTTTTCGTTAGTGCCTTTTACCTTAGCTAACAACCAAGTTTTAAAAGTGACTGGCGAGGGTTTGTGCATCGGCAAGTTAAACCTTCTTCGCTCATTATTCACCAACACAAGGGGTAAATTTTGTTCACAATACAAGGCAAACTGCTCTAAATAGATACGAGAGTATGCACCGTCCTCGATTTTCTGTGGTTCGTCTAAATCCAACCGCTTATGCTTAACCCAAGGCTCTAGGGCATACCAAGTTGATAAAAACATTGGGCCCCAAACATTCATAAAGTGATTTCTTGAAATTAGATTATGCAACGCCATGTAACCGATACGTTGTAACTTAACGCTGACCTCTTGAGCAGCCTTAAGTTCTTCATCATTCCAATAACAGTCGTTATGTTTTATATGCTCGTTCGGACAATTACAATATGGATGACGTTTATGAGCATCAGTAATAAGCCTTATTGCAGGCTTAAGATGATCCATCTCGGTCATCGCCCATCTTAGAATGTCTGCATCTCTAGATAATGCAGACTCTTTAATATTATTTGATCCCTGCTTTAACCCATAAAGTAACAAGCCGGTCAAAATAACCATTAAGACATTTGTTAGCCCGGAAACACCATTCCAATCGAAAGTGGTTAACTGAATTTGAAACTCATCAAACAAGGTTCGTTACTCGCAACTCAAATGAAGAAAATCATAATAACGCTTTAAAACCAAGAAAGAAATATTGAATGCTAACAGGTTCTTAACCATACGAAATCTCAATCAATGACTTCACCACAAATCTTACTTAAATCTACATGAGCTTAGACGATTGCAGTGTTTTCTTATCGTCAAATTGTAATGGGCTATTAACTTTACAAAAGCTGTATCACACAACTCTACTGTAATCCGAACATGAACAGAACGTCCGAGTTTTGTCGGCTTTGTTTTTCTCTATCGACTCTTAAACAATCTCCGCATATTCATCCATCCCTTTATGACCCCTTGACGTTAAGAACTCCAGCAGGGCTTTGGGACTATGGTTAAGAATTCGCTCAATCGGGAAATCAACTTCTTGAATCAACTCAATCGCTTTGTCAAAGCCACCTAAGCTGAAGGCAACATGGGAGTCTGATCCCAAGACCAAATAGCCTCCGGCCTCTTTTACTGCACGGGCTATTGCCGTGCAGTTTTTCAAGCTACCTTTTCGCGAGGTCAAAAATGAGGAGTTATTTATCTCAAGGGCAACATTGTGGGTCGCGGCCACTTCCGCAACACGCTTAATGTCGATGGGATAAGCTGGGTTGCCAGGATGACTGATGATATCGACATTGCCACTTTCAATGCAATTGACTAACGCCTGAGTGTGGGTAGTTTGAGTGGATGGCTGAAAAACTGGCTCGTGAAATCCCGCTAGCACGATGTCTAATTCATTGAGATAACTACCAAAGAAATCAATATCACCATTTTCGTTTTTGATATTGGCTTCAATACCTCGGAGCACACCGATACCATCGACAATTCGAGGCAATACTCGCATGTTGACGAAGTGCCAAAAGTGCGGCGCATCAGCCATATCGGGCCCATGATCAGTAATGGCAAACAGCTTAATGCCCTTCTCTTTCGCCACAGCCAGATAATCATGAACCGTGCTATAGGCATGAGTAGAAGCTATGGTATGTGCATGAACATCAACAAGAAACTTCATCGGCGATTCCGTTAGTAAGATACAAGGTAAGAGAAGAAATTAGGCTGTGTTTCTAGTCTACGTATTTAAACCGCATTTTCCATAACACAGCTCGCAGTTTAAAACCCGTTAGTCGACTCTATTCATTGCTCAACACCTGAACCTCTTTATGCCTAGATATCTGCGCTTTTGCTCTTCTTACTATGTCACAGACTTTGTATCGCTTATCAAAGAGAGCAAATAGCGCCCATAACTATTGTTCAGCATAGGTTGGGCAAGACGATGAATATCCTCATTGGTTAGCCAACCATTACGCCAGGCTATCTCTTCAAGACAAGCCACTTTTAGCCCCTGCACAGTTTCTATGGTTTGAACAAAAGATGAAGCCTGCTGCAGACTGTCGAACGTACCGGTATCTAGCCAGGCAAAACCACGTCCCAACAGTTCGACCTTTAGCTGGCCACGCATTAGATAAGATTGATTAATTTCAGTAATTTCAAGCTCACCACGTTTTGAGGGCTTTAACCCTTTCGCGATATTGATGACTTGATTGTCATAAAAATAGAGCCCGGTAACCGCCCAGTTAGATTTTGGTATAGCTGGCTTTTCATCGATTGCCAAGGCGTTAAAATCAGCATCAAACTCCACCACGCCAAATCTTTCTGCTTGATCGACCTGGTAGGCAAAGATAGTCGCTCCCGCTGAATCTGCCTTGCTGAGATCAGCTACAGTCTGTTTCAGCGTGAGACTGAAACCCTGCCCATAAAAAACATTATCTCCCAGCACCAAACACACGCTATCGGTACCAATAAACTCCTCGGCAATGATAAAAGCCTGTGCAATGCCTTCAGGCTTTGGCTGTACTTGATAGGAAAGCAAAACCCCAAAAATCACTGCCATCGCCGAGTAAGCGCTGAAACAGCATTTGTTCATCGAGAGTCGTGATGATCATAATATCGCGGATCCCCGCCAGCATCAGGACAGAGAACGGATAATAGATCATTGGCTTGTCATACACCGGAAGCAGCTGCTTAGATACGCCGCGTGTGATGGGGTACAACCGCGTGCCAGTACCACCGGCTAATAAAATACCTTTCACTATATCGCTCTCATTTAGTCTCAGCTTAAAGCTATCAATAGATAATACACTACCCTGAAATGAAAAATGCCCATTTCAGCAAGCCAAAGTGGGCATTAAATCTCGGGGCAAGATTATTGTGCTAGCAGGTTATCTAACTGCTGACGAAACTCTTTACCCAGCTTTTCATTACGCAGGCCGTATTCAACAAAGGCTGCCATATAACCAAGCTTGTCGCCACAATCGTGAGACTTACCTGTCATATTGAAGGCTTCGACAGTGTCAGATTCAATCAACATGTCGATTGCGTCTGTCAATTGGATTTCATCCCCTGCACCAGCAGGGGTTTTAGCCAGCAAGTCCCAGATTTTTTCAGACAAAACGTAACGACCTACAACAGCAAGATTAGACGGGGCTTCATCAATAGCAGGCTTTTCAACCATAGCCTTAATAACTGATGATTCACCAGGTTCGATATTCACTCCGCCGCAATCGGCAATTCCGTACTTGTTAACTTCATCTAGAGCCACTGGCGCTACCATGATTTGGCTAGCTTGAGTCGCTTTATAATGTTTAATCATTGCCGCAAGGTTTTCTGAGCTTTGATCGGCACTGTACTCATCTAAGATCACATCCGGCAATACGACAGCGAAAGGGTTATTGCCAATACAAGGTTTAGCACAAAGTACGGCATGACCAAGCCCCTTAGCCTCGCCTTGGCGCACGTGCATGATGGTCACATCTTTGGGGCAAATTGATTGCACCTCGTCCAGTAACTGACGCTTTACACGCTTCTCAAGCGTAGACTCAAGTTCATAGGAAGTATCAAAATGGTTCTCGATAGCATTCTTACTCGCATGAGTTACCAATACAATCTCTTTCACACCAGCTGATACGCACTCGTTAACAATATATTGAATGAGTGGCTTGTCAACTAGCGGCAACATCTCTTTCGGTATGGCTTTGGTTGCAGGCAACATGCGCGTGCCAAGACCTGCAACAGGAATAACAACTTTCATAAAAAATCCAATATGATAAAACAGACAACCCCCCATAAGAGGATTTTTCCAATGCCACAATAAACTAAGCTTTACGAAGCCAAGTCAATATTTGCCAAATGTGTGATAATGCCCAGTTATAGGCCACAAAAATAGCAACAAAGCCCAAAAACATAATCCACTCAGGCACTAGCATCCATTCTCCCGAAACCCCGAGTGCAGCGAGTACTATGGAAGCCAGTGAAATCCGAACCAGGGTTTGTTTTCGACTATAGCCCGCTCTTTCAAATATGTGGTGAAGGTGATCTCGGTCAGGCTTAAAAGGAGACATCCCTTTTTTGACACGACGGTACATGATGGCCGCCATATCCATCAACGGAATACCAATCAGATACAGTGCGGTAACGGGTGCAAATACCCGAGCATCAGCTTCAACACCCAACACGAGTAACCATACAACCGTCAACCCAATCAGCATACTCCCCGCATCGCCCATAAAAATTTTTTGAACGGTTTCAAAAGGCCATCTTAAATTAAATATCAAGTACCCAATTATTGCGCCAATGAAAAGTAGTGGAAGAATAAACCAATGATTACCGGCCGTGTAAAACAGCAGTGCCAAAGAGGTAAAAGTGACTAGGCTCAACATACCGGCTAAGCCATCAATGCCATCCACCATATTGAAGGCATTAATGGCACCGATAACTGCCAATATGGTGACAAAAACACCTACGTAGCCAAGCTTCAACTCAAAGAAATAAGTAATATGGCCTAATGAAGTAAGGTAAAATCCTGCACCAAAGACAAGAATTGAAGCGGTGATCACTTGCGCAACAATCCTCACTCGAACAGACAAATCATATTTGTCGTCCAACACCCCCAAAAACAATATGAGCGCAGCAGAAATCAAGTAAAGATTGAACACCTGATTTTGTTCAAACACAATGCTGGAAACAAGCAAAACACTACAATATATTGCCACGCCACCGATTAACGGTATTGCACCAACATGTGTTTTCCTTTCATTAGGTAGATCTACTAAGCCCACTTTCTCTGCAATTGGATGAAACAATTTAATTGCCACACACGTTAAGCAAAACACCGTAACAAACGGTATAAAGTATTCCATAAACTCTCTTCCCTAAGTCAATACAGAATGACGAGGAACCATACTGTTCTCTACCGCCAACAACTACCAGCCATATAGTATAGCCTCCATATGACAAGGTAAAAACGGATCAACATAAAACGCTATAACTTTGGACCTGAAGCCAAATCTATTTTATGTTGCTCTTGTAAACTTAAACCACCTATGCATGAATGCAGTTATGCGCCAGACATAACTAATCGCGAGATAGTACAAAGCAAACACCAGCAAAAACGCGACAAACATCACAGTTTCACTAATCTCGAGATACTCAGACCAAACCCCAACTACCGCCATCAAGGTCGCTATCAAACAGATGACCAACAATGACATTCTCGGCGACATTCCAACGCGTTGGCAGATATGGTGTAAATGCTCTCTATCGGGCTTAAATGGTGATTGACCCTTTTTGATGCGGCGCGACATGATGCACACCATATCCATTAACGGCAACCCGATAAACCACAAAGCCGTCACCGGACGAATGACCGCCTCTTGCTGATCCTGACTCGCCTCAATCAACAACCAAATGACGGTAAAGCCAATAAACATACTACCAGCATCACCCATAAACACTTTAAAACGACGCCCAAAAGGAAAGCCTAAATTAAGCATGATATAAGGCAGCATCGCCACCATGAGCAGTAAACAAAAGTGTGCCAACTCTATCTGCCCTGCACCGTAAAACATATAACCAAGTGCACCAAAGGTCACCAAGGCTAATCCACCCAACAAACCGTCAATACCATCAACCATATTAAAGGCGTTAATGGCTCCGATCACGGCAAAAATGGTCACGACATAACTGACAAAGGTCGGTAGGATCAACGCCTTATCACCAGCAATAAAGCCTAAGTAATATAGACTCTTATAACCGATCAAAATCATCGCCATCGAAATCGCTGCCTGCACCCCCAAACGAGCTTTAAAGCTGAGATCAAAACGATCATCAAGCGCACCTAGTACAATCAGTACTGTGGAGCAAACCATGTAAAGCATCACATTACTCGTGACATCGAACACCAAACAGATGTTCAGCATGATAGCAGTGAAGATTGAAATACCACCAATTAATGGCACTTGACCTACATGTAACTTACGCTCATTAGGTTTGTCGACCAAGCCAATTCTTTTAGCTAATTTACGACATACAAGTAACAAAATAAACGAACTAAAAAATGCAAAAATCAAATAAAAACTCATAAACTACAACACTCTAGGTTATAGGCAATAGGTTAAGCTTTACGTTCACTCGCTATAGATAACTAAGTTATTCATTCGAAATGATAAAAATAAAGTAACCTTTGCTAAAAACCAATTTTAACATAAAATAACTCGTGCCATCTAAAAGCTATTAGCTCAACTCAAAGAGAAACTGACCACAAATTACTACTGGCTTAAGCATCCAATAAGCGACTTATAAAATAAAAACATTCCATCCATCAGCTATATTAAACCAACTAAAAAACCTGAGGTAAATTCATTTAAACGTCTAACTAAAAATTACATTACCTAAATGGCGTTGTTGATCAATTCAGTGCAGGGAACGCAGTCCCCCTGCGCTGTTCAGCAGTTTATCCAGGTATCTGACGAACAGGCATACCTAGCCTGCTCATTTTGTTCAACGCCGCAACGCCAGCCATAATTTCACCTACTTGAGCGTTGTAATCGCGCAGGCTCAATTTCCCGCTGTTGAGTTGCTTATAGCGATATATTAACCGTCTCTGAAAACGACCGCTAATGATAACCTCTATCATGCTTCCACGAGGCTAACTGATCTCTCTTTTAGTGCATCTACGGCCTCGTTTCGTGGCTGTTCGCCTCGCCGATATCCTGCATTCTTCCTGGATGGAATGATGGCTGTAATACCTTTCCGCTGAAGCACTGCGTAGCAATGCTTTGTGTCATAGGCACCGTCGGCGGAGACTTGCTTGATCTTACAGCGAAGTGGGTTAATGAGCGTAGGGATTACTTCACTGTTATGCACATTATCGAGCGAGGCTACCGCACTCACTATTTCGCGAGTGTCGGCATCAACGGCCAAGTGCATCTTGCGCCATATGCGCCGCTTCTCCTTGCCATGCTTACGGATTTTCCATTCTCCTTCACCGAAGACTTTCAGCCCTGTTGCATCAATCAAGATGTGCCTAGCTGGTCCCTTACTGCGTAGGCGATAGTTGACTTCAACCGTCTTAGCTCGCTTGCTGATACAGCTATAGTCGGGCGATTTTAGATCAACATCCATCAGCCGAAATAGCGAGTTGATAAACCCATACAGCGCTCGCAGAGGTAACTTAAACACGCCCTTAATCATGAGCGCGGTACTAATGGCTGAGTCACTGTAGGTATTACTGCGGCCCTGACGACCAGAAGGATGTTGGTTGTACCAATGCTTGATAGCAGCATCGTCCATCCAAAAGGTTAATGAACCTCTTTGGGTTAAGACTTGGTTGTATTGCGTCCAGTTGGTGATGTTGCCCTTGGCTGTACCCATGATGCGACCTGATAGTAGGGTTTAACGATCAGATCGCAAATGAGCAAAATGGTTCAATTCGATTTAGGCAACAACGCCTACCTGAATCACCAACAGTATGAAAACAAATCAAAAATCAACTTTACACAATCTATTCATCACTACCGAAGCCTTAAATCTCGGCACACCACAACATTCGAAATAAAATAAATTCACTAAATATCATTTAAAACTAAAAAGCTTTTTAAAACTAATCCTAGCCATTTGATAAAGCATACCCAAGGGAACAAATAAACGATAAAGAACAGAAATTGAATTCGAACGCAACATACTCTTTCTAACAACCATTTCTCCACGACTCATTTTGATCTTGTCATTTGACTCCCCACCCTTGCTGTTTGGCTCCCTCCCCAACTCACAAGCTACTTCTCGAACAACAAGAACTTCAGAAGATGTAAAAACCCCTAATACATTTGTATAATAGTCTTCGCAATGCCTAAGCCCCTTTAAAAAATGACAACAATCTTTATGCATGAACAAAGTAGGAGTATAAAAAGGGTTAAAGAAAATAGAAACAAATCTAGTTAAAACAGTTTGCAAATTTTCGGGAACAAGACTAAGAAACTTAGTAACAAAAAAACCAGAACTATTTCCACCAACCGCATGCCCAGCTATAAAAACTCTAGCATTACCAGAACTACTATAGCTAGCTATCTTAGTTAATAAATAGTCTACCCACGCGGGACTATATACATCATCCGAATCTAAAAAAGCTATATAATTAGACGTCGCATGTTTTACACCTAACATTCTTGCAATTCCGGGTCCTGAGTTGACATCAAGTGACAAAACCCTAACAGCAACGCCACAATTATTTCTGACCGATGGGTACTCGAATGGTATTGAACCACAATCGTCAACTACAATAATCTCAACCAAGCCAGGCTTAGAGGATATAACAGACTCTATAGCCTGAATTGTTTTGCGGCGTCTATTATATGTAGGTATAACAACTGTAATTAATTTACCCATTAATATAAAATCCTATTAGAAGAGAACAGCATCATCACAGACATATGAATTACCAAACCAATACAAGCGCATAACCCAGACAGTTTGGTCACTCCCTCCCTACTAATTATAAATATATAAATTGGAAAGGTTAAAAAAACCACCCTATAAGTTATTGCGGGAAAAAAAACTAAAGTAACCACAATTAAAAACAAAGAATAAAAAAAACAGAACCTTTCGTCGAAACTTACTAATTCATAATCTACAACGTAACGAGTAAACCACACAAAAAAGACCGGAAAGGTCACATAAAGCACAAAGCTTAAATTCAATGAGTTCATATATATAGATTGATAGAAGTTTAACTGCCCCCAAAACAAAGAGTAATTTGAAATAACCCCCAAAAACAAAACAACCAAGCTAAAAAATAAAAACATGTAAGGCTTGTGACGCAACACTCTAAGCACAAAACCATTATATGCCATAACTATAAAAAGCGGACTATATATTGCGACAGAAGGATGGCTAAATATTGACACAATTAGAATTACAAAAGCGAAGAGTTTAGACTTTTTTATAAGCGCCAGAGAAAACATAAAAAGCATTAAACCTAAGCTTTGCCTCAAAGCATTTGTCATTAACTCTAAACTAAAGACACTTAAAAAAAAAGTCAAACTCCACATGAAGTTACCACACCCTCCTCTACTGAACAAAACAAATGGAAGAGGAGTAAACAAGGCAACGATAAAAAGAAATGTGTGGGGCTCAGTTATCGTACAATTAAGCGTAGCCACTGAATAAAATAGTTGATAAGAAGGGCTTTCAAGTTTATCTTCATAATAGCCCTCCTCCCCTAGGCAATAAGACTCAATCCAAGCTACATATCGTCCAGAATCATTGATGTCATAAAAACTAGGGATATGTCTTAAAGCCAAAATAGCGCAGAGACTTAAAGCTAGAAATAAAAAACCTATCTTATAGATACTAATTCTATACATCATGCTTAATGATCTGTTTTTTGAGAACCTTTCCTAAACTCCAGTCTTCTTTAAAGCGAGGTTCTAAAGTGTTCCCTTCTGCCCATTCATTCCAAGATTTAATAAATAATAACTTATTTTCATTATTTTTCTCATTAGAAATCGCTATATCGATTGCATATTTAAATGAATTTTCGTTAAAGTTAGTCAAAACCAATGCTCGGCGATTTGATCTTGGGCTATTATCCCATCCAGTAACAATAGTAGAGTGAACGGTGCCAGAAATATTTTGGTGAGCGTACTCTAAAGTTTTAACTGTCGATGCATAATTTCTTAACTCTGGGCCAAGACCTAATGATTTGGCTGCAGTCCAAAAACCATTATATAACTTTCTTGATAATTCAGATTTAAACGTTGCTCCAACATTATTAGCAACTAATGCATCCAAGCCTAATTCATCTGCACTATGAATTACTTCCAACCGGCCAGGTCCCCAAGTGCCAATTATATACATATCAAGGCCACAGTTTTCATATACTTTCTGTCGAAGAAGTTGCAAATAGCTCTTGCTTTCAGGTATTTTTCTAGGCTTGTATATTAGAAAAGCAGCCTTACCGTTAACCTTCAAGTAGTTCTCATGTCGAAAATAATCTGCTAGCAGCTTAGCATGTTCGTTCAACTCAATTTTATTATAGGGTTGCTCAAAAATCACTTGATCTGAAAGCCCATGCCAAATGCCTGTCCAAGATTCATTTGCCCAACCCAACATTACCTTTACAGGTGAATTTTGAATTTTTAGCATAGAATCGAATGGCCTATACAATACTCGTTTCCCGCCAAACCAATAGTGCCAGTGACAGAAAGCTGTAACTCCAAAACTATCAGCTAAGGCTACCTGTTCTTCAATTGTATCATTATTTCGTAAATCATAGAATCCTAGTTTACCTGGTAAAACTGGCTGCCTATGTGATGGGAACAAAGGCCTAGCCTTAGCAACATTATGCCATTCAGTAAACCCTTCCCCCCAAAATGCATTATTTTCCTCTAATGAATGATATTGGCCAAGATAATATGCTATTTTTTCCATTATAAATCTCTGTGTATAAACTTTAAATTCGGCGCCATCCGCCATTCCTATATTGCTTTATTACGACTGCAGGATTACCAACTGCAATAGAATTTTCTGGAATAGAACGACTGACAACACTGTTTGCGCCGATGACTGTACCGCGGCCAATGGTAACTCCTGGTAGAATGACTACACCATCTCCAATCCAAACATTATCGGAAATTACTACTTCTCCGCCGCTAAATAACGCTCTATAAATCGGTGGTTCTTCAGGATCGCAAGACGAGTTAGCCTCTGAATAACACCCATGTGATAAATCAGTAATGTGGACATTACTGCCAACTAAAACATTATTCCCGATGTGAATTTTATTAATTGATGATACATGGCAATTATTACTAAAACTGACGTTATTCCCGATAGAAATCATAGGTTGATATAATCTATCTGCATATGATCCTATTGCCTCCATCCAAAATCCAGAACCAGCACCGAACTTCCTACCAACTGAAATTCTATCAGCACCGATTACTCTTGAACTAGGAGATATATACACTCCGGCCTTTTTAAACCAAAAAAGACCACATAAGAACATAAAAAAAAGCCTTAACTTAACCATAAAAAATCACCTTACATAAGGGTATTATACACATCAGATATTTCACGGAAATTTCTATTGATGGTATATTTATCTAAAGTTCTTCTTTGAGCTGAGCGAGCCATTTTTGTATACTCATCAGGACTTAAATCAACCACCTCATGCATTAATTTCGTGAGTTCATCTATAGAATTAAACAGAAAGCCGTAATGAATCCCTTTACTGTCTTTTAATATCTCCGAGGTTCCACCAGTATCGCGTCCAATAACTAAAGTACCTTGATACATAGCCTCCGCCGTTATCAAGCCAAACCCCTCACACCTTGATGCTACTACCAGGGCCTTAGCCATTCGCATTAGTGCAAAAATATCATCCCTGAAACCTAAAAATCTAACCCTATTACTGAAATTACTCTTTGAAACCTTTTCCTTTAATTTTTTTAAGTAATTAAAGTTACCGTCACCAGCGACATAAAAGCTAATACCGGATGAGTCTGTTTCGCAAAACTCAAAAAATGATTCAATAGCCTCTTCTATACCTTTTGCAGCCTCTAACCTACCAGCAAAAAGAAAATAATTTTCTTTCTGAATAATATCTATTTCTTTTTCATCTGAAATAACGCCGTCATTTATCACGGCTAAGTTTTCATTATCCGTCAAATGAAAATGAGCAGCTATGGAATTAGTAATACATATAACGGCATCTGAACGTTTAAGGCGCTTAAGGAAAGCTTTTCTATTTGGAAAGAATGACATTCCAAAGTCCAAATCTTGATATTCCCTGACGTGCCAAACGTGCTTTATTCCCAGATATGTTGCTACAAAATAGCCTAATGAACACGGCCCAACATTAGTATGCACAATGTCAGGTTTAAAACGCTTG
Organism: Shewanella loihica PV-4; assembly: GCF_000016065.1. Lineage (NCBI taxonomy): Bacteria > Pseudomonadati > Pseudomonadota > Gammaproteobacteria > Alteromonadales > Shewanellaceae > Shewanella > Shewanella loihica. Next base: position 1,623,871 of record NC_009092.1, on the reverse strand, counting down.
CATATTTTAAAAAACTTGACCATCGCAATAACGTTTAATGCTACTCTCCGAAAAAGTCTCGGAAGCCACAACAGATAATCTTTCCTACTATTTAAGACTGGATATATTGATAATCGATGATTTAAAGAAACATATGAAACATTTCTCTCTCTAAGCCATGATGATAGAGCTCCTTCATCAGCGCCTACAACCATTACCTCATGTTTGTCTTTATCTAACCTATCAATAATTTCAATTAAACATTTATTTGCTCCATATGGTACGGAGCTTTCAACTACATAAATTAATTTCATTTTTAAGCTCATTCAAATAACGAATATTCGAGTAACTCTTTTGAATGTTCTATTTCCCTAGCTAATAATTTAGTCACCTCTTTATAGTCAATTTCACCAAGAGATTCTAACTGTTCAACAGTATCTATTAGCCTGTCTTCTATAGAAAGCTTAGAAAGTAAACTCCTAACTCTTTCAGAGTGCCCCTTCATGCCGCAAGCACAGAATTGCTTCTCAAAAATGATCGAAAAAACAACACCATGGAATGAAGTAGATACAATAAACTCTGCATTCATAATAAGTTCAAGGAAATCCAAAGGACCTGCCGACTGAGCCACCGACTTATTAAACAATCCACCTATAGTCTCAAAACCATTAATCTCAACTAACTCAACGCCTTTCTCTTCGGCTATATTTTTAGCAATCCGTATAGACTCCTCTGAAGGAATCAAGCTATAAAAAAGTGCATATTTATTATCTTTCCTATTTCTTGGTATTGTTTCAGCCATTCTCTTCCAAACATCAGAACTAACTAAAAAAGTTGGATCTAACACTACGCAAGAGGAAAGTCCTGAATGCTTTAGTAAAGATTCACTCAAAGCTTGTTCTCTAACGTTTATATGTTCAAAATTTTTAAGAGCTTTAATAACACTATCATCACATAGTGTATCAACGTTAACATCCCCCATACTTGCTGCAAATGCTATTTTCCTAGTTCCGTCTAAAACACCAGCGCCCATATATACCATGTCTGGTCTAGGGTAATTATCAAAATCATACACACGCCAAATTTGATCACTTCCATATACGACTACATCAAAATAATCAGGTATTTTGTTTGCCAATTTTATTGGAGCATTAGAAACTTTTACTATATTAGAATCGATAAAGGATAAAAACTTTTTATTCCTTTTCAACCGAACTGGCAGCAATATAATGCGTTTAATAGCAGACTTAAGCAGCCTTACTCGACTTGATAGTGATTGATTTTTATTCAAAAAGCGCGTGTCAAGTAACGAGTAATGAGAACTATGATAATCAGGCCAATAATCAACCATCTCGACTTCGCCATGGTCACTAAATATCCTGCGCATTGCACATGCTTGTAACACTGCGCCATAATTTAACGCGCGATGAAATGTAACGATTCCAATTTTCATTTTTAACTACCAAGTATTTTCTTTACACTACTAATAACAGAAGTTCCAACTACACTTTTGACTTTATTTTTCCTGACAATTTTTTTATCTATATCAATAGAAAGCATTTTTTCTAAAGCACAACTTTCATCGTTACTATTCGTGAAAATTTCAAATACCATCGGTCTATCTTGAACGTTCTTAGTAACAAATCTGTCAATTTGAAATAAAAATTCTTGTTTATCAGATGCGCAAATATATTCAAATCCGAGGTTCTCAACAAAACATTTAACTAAGCTTTTCGACTTATTACCGAAATGGCCCGCTGCTGCGATATACTTATCTGTATCTTCACCAAAATAGTTAGCATGATGGTTATACTGCCTAAACTCTGTGCCTTTCCCATTATTCACAAGTAAAATTCTAATATTAGCTCCGACATGTCTATTGCCTAATACATTTAAATCATAAAAGAAAGCCAAATCGCCATTAACCAAAAAATACAGTTTTTCAGGATTAGTTAGTGAGGCACCAATTAACGAAGACATGTTGCCGTCAATTCCGAAGCCGCCTACATTTGAGTCAGAGGTAACGGTGTCTGGAATATCAAAAAAATTCCATGATCGAAGGCTATTCAATATACCAAAGTGAATCACTGAATGATCCGGTAATTTCGATGAAACTTGGGATGCTGCCCAGATATTTGAAAATGGTATTTCAGGAATATTGTTCCTAACTTGATCTAATTTGGCTTTACATGTTTCATAATAACTAATATTTATTTCAGTACCATGACCTACATAATTTAAAAAGAAAGAGTTAAGTGACATTTCAAATACATATCTTAACTTGCGGAAAGAGTCTCGTATTTCACCATCGTCACTAACTCTCCACACTTGCTCTTTGGCGGCAATCTTAAGATTATAATAATCGCCCGTTACTTCTCCAAAATGAATTAAAATGTCCGGCCTTTCAGTAATTATGCTATTATATTCTTGACCTGATACTAATGAATAATGAACTCTATACTTCCCTTTATAAGCACTTGTATGATCACAAAAAACTACAGAGTTATTTTCTTCACAAAATCTATCTATTAAAGACTCAACATCCTTTGACATTTTCTTGTGAGATCCAATAAAAATAGCTACCTTCTTATCCTCTAACAAAGGGAACTGATCATCAATAGTAACTCTGTTTATTAACCTAGCATGCTGTATTTTGTTAACATCAAATGGCTTTGTAAATGTCGTTGGTAGATTAATATGTACTGGACCGCCCCCATGTCTACACGACTCCAAAATTGCTTGGTTAATTTTGATTTCGCATTCCCAAACATCATCATTATCTTTTACAATAGGAAGATTAACAGATAATTTTGCAACATCTTTTGGGATTACTGTTCTATCGAGTAATTGGGCAGAAAGGTGTCCTATATTTGCAATGGGTTGCGATGACGTCACTGCAATAACCGGCAATTTTCTATAGTATGCTTCAGTCATACCTGGCAGATAATTTCTCGAAGCAGTAGCGCCAGTACAGCTAATTACAACTGTCTCACCGGTCTCCGCAGCTATTCCGCAGGCCATATAAGCAGCCGAACGTTCATCTACAGCGGAGAATATTGTAAAATACTGATCTCCTTGAATACTTCCAATGAAAGCAGTGTTTGTATTGCCAGGTGAAGCAACTACATATCTAACACCATGTTGTTTTAGAAGTGATATTAACAGTTGAGTATTTTTTTCTCTAGTATACGTCATCAATGCTTACTCCAAAAATTTTTTATAAAATACTTTACTTAAGAATGAACCCGCCATCACAAACGATCGTTTGTCCAACAATAAAGCTACAGGAGTCGCTGACTAAAAACACAGCGAGCTCAGCAATTTCATCTGGCGACGCATGTCTTTGTAATGGATTCAAAGGCAAAAAGGCATTCGTATCATCTTTTACTAAATCTTTTTGCATATCAGTAGCAACTATTCCAGGCGCCAAACCATTAACCAATATACCTAAAGGAGCTAGTTTCAAAGCAAGCCCCTGAGTCATTCCAACAACATCCCATTTACTTAATCTGTAAGGATAAGTAGCCGCGACATAACCACCTTGAGAAGAAATATTTAAAATACGGCGGCCATTAGTGCAGCCCTTATTAATCCAGCGACTACAAATCGATTGTGATAAAAAATACATCCCCTTACAGTTTACAGCGTAAATTCTATCCCAAGTCTCCTCACTCACTTGCAAGAAATCTGCGCCATCAATGATACCGGCGTTATTAACCAAGATATCGATTTCGCCACCAAGTAACTGTACAGCCTGTTCCAGGCTATCTTTATGCGAGCTAATATCACTTACATCAAGTGACAACATCTTTAAATTTGAGTCGTCAACTTCTTTAATTACGTTATCTAACTTAATTTTGTCTCTACCACATATCAAAACAGATGCGCCACGATTTAATGCTCTTTTCGCTATTGCGAGCCCTATTCCGGACCCACCTCCTGTTACCAATATTTTTTTACCTTTTAGCAAATCGTCGCCTGATACCTGCTTTACTTCTAGTTTAGTATACCCACCTTGCTTATAAATACGTTTAATTGAATTAATAGCAATTAGAGTTTTTTTTATTATATAAAAAGCTTTATTGATTATCGACAAAACAAACCTCTTCCTTATCGTCTTATCCAATCGATTAATTTAGATTTAAGCTTAATCTTTAACTCTGCGCTCAAACCATATTTGTACATTACTAGAAAGGAGAAAAATGTACCTATAAATAGAGTAACAACGACCCTAGCCCATCCATTTTGAAATTCTTGCCTAAGAAAAACAGAAAAAACAGAAGATGTAATAACCATAAAACTTACTGTAGGCAAGACCTTGCTAATAAAAGCTTTCATACTAAAGCCCATCAAAAATTGTAAAATACAAAGTCTCAAAAAAAGCATTATTAAATTTGTTACAATACCAATAACAAATACACTGTAAGCTGGGTACCCTATATATAATACAAACACGGTTACAACGAATGTTAAAATTTGGACCGCACCTAAAATTAACTCATATTTCTTGATCTTTCCCGTAGCTCTAGCAGCACTTCCTACTACTAAGCCTAACGACATTAAAAGCGCCTCAATTAATGCAAGGCGTGTGAATGATATTGAGTCAACTGGTGGAGTCACCAACCACACTTTAAGGAAAAACTCAGTCTCTACAAGCATTGGAAGAGCTAATAACCAAACTAAAAAAAAGGAAATCTTACTCCCCTCAATCAGAATGGTGTTGACACCATTTACATCCTTATTTGCATAATTTCTCACGATCGGGGGGTAGAGACTCACGTTAAGATTATTAGCAAATATCATAAGCTGACTTGATATTGTATTAGAAATAACTCGTGCAGCAACAACAACAGGATTAAACCACTGATTAATCAGTAGGGTTGTAGCATGTGTACGCAGTACTGATGTAAAAAAGCCAAACAGTGTCCAAGATGAAAATTTTACAGTATCTACAAATAGTTGTTTGTCAAACCCAATAATACTTATTCGATATTTTTTATAGTATTTTATGCATGCAACATTATACAGCATAAAAACTATCAAAGAAGACAGCATTACAAGAGCGCCATATGTTATTAACTTATCCTCAATTTCATATGCAAGAATAAAGGCAGACATCAATTTAAGCAGTGCTTCAATGACAGATAAAATTGCATAAACCTTCATGTTTTCATGAGATATAACTAATGAAGTCAAAAGGGATGTAGCTATAGAAAGTATAAAAATAACAATGGAAAAATAAAACAGCGTTAATGCAGGACTGAGTCTTTGCTCTGGAATTACTAAATATTCTTTAACAAAAAAACTCCCAAATGTAAAAAACAACATCGAAGAAAGAGCTATCATTAATAAATATATTACTAAGCAGGAAGAAAAACATCGCTTTAAACTTTCCCTACCTTTTTCTATAGAAAAAACAAATTGCCGTTGCACTGAAACAGTCATAGCACTAGGAATAAAGGAGAATATTGCTGTAACCCCTAATATTACATTATAAACACCATAATCTGACACTCCCAGTTCATTTAAAACGATCCTTACAACATACAAATTTATTAAAACAACTAACGCCTGACGTGAATATAACGCCAATGTATTGACGATGATTTTTTTATTCATTATTTATGGCTGTCAACATTTAAAAAATTAGTAAAGTTTTTCATACTGCTCCGTAACGTTTTGCCACTTGTAACATCGATTTGCTACTTCAACCATCTTATTTCCAACTTTTTCAAACCGCGTATAATGCTCACTATCAATAATATCTATTAACTCACTAGAACTCTTAAAATAAATGGCACTATTATCAGTAGTGTAACGATTAAAATCACAATCAAACGCCAGAATAGGTTTTCCAAAATGCATCATCTCTACTAGGGAGGGATTAGTCCCACCAGCTGAGTGACCATGAATATAAATAGAACTAGACTTCCTAAGGTTAAACAATGTATCTAGATCATAAATAGGATCAATAAGTTGAATATTTTTTGAGGTTGAATATTTTTCTCTCAATTTACGAGAGAATTCAGAATGCTCCCAATTTCCTATGAATTTTAGCACTTTATTTGATTTTGAAAACGCATCTAAAATCATGGCTACATTATTTTCAGGTTCAATCCGGCACAGAGCAAGAGCATATTCCTGAACAGATAAATTCTGATGATGTTGACCACCAATTATTGCATGATCACCACCGTAAGCTATTGTTTCGCTGTTTATCCCATATTCATACAAGACATAATCGCTAATAGCCTTATTGTCAGTCACAACAACATCAGAAAACTTAACTGCCATTTTCTCTGAGATCTTAAGAAACTTTCGAGGGAGACTACCCCACTTATCTCTCTTCCATTCTAATCCGTCAATATTTGTTATCACTCTTGCTCTAGAAAACAACTTAAAAAATGGAAGAAAAATACACCCAGAAACCCCTAATACTAAAACGACATCGGGACGAGAAAAAATACATTTAATCAGCGAAACGATATCATAGAAAATACTTTGCATACCATTTGCGCTTAACGGTATATAAGATAGCTTTGCTCCATTATACTCTATTTTTTTTTCAGGATAAGAATTTGATGAACAAATGACCTCATACTTTATTTCAGCTGATGAATTCTTTGTTAAATTCTCGACAAGTGACTCGAAGCCTCCATAACATGCAGGTATACCCACAGTCCCCACAACTACTACTTTTCTCACTACAATAATACCTGTTCGTTCATACCTAAACAATTTGAGTCTTTAGAAGACAAAATTGGCTCGCTTTCAAACGGCCACTCTATTGACAAAAACTTATCGTCCCACTGAATTGAGCACTCCATATGAGGGTTATAATAATCTGTACACTTATATACAAACTCAGCATGTTCACTTGTGACATAAAAACCATGTGCAAATCCCTCTGGAACCCATAACTGTCGATTATTCTCAGCAGATAAGTACTCTCCTACCCATTTACCAAATGTTGGTGAACCTTTTCTAATATCCACAGCGACATCGAATACCTCACCGTAAATAACTCTAACTAGCTTCCCTTGAGTATTTTCAGTTTGGTAATGTAAGCCTCGTAAAATTCCTTTTTTAGATTTAGAGTGGTTATCTTGTACAAACTGAGTATGTTTACCTGTCACCAACTCTTCAAAACGTTTTTGGTTCCATGTTTCCATAAAGAAACCACGTTCATCACCAAATACTGTTGGCTCAATGATTTTTACATCTGGAATTTTAGTATCGATTATTTTCATGCTTAATATTCTTTAATTTCGGTTAATGCTTTTACCCAGTCACTTGGTAAAATGCCAAAAATACTTTTTATCTTGTGACAATCCAGCTTTGAATTAGTCGGTCTTTTCGCTGGTGTTGGATATTGGAGAGTAGAGATAGATGTTAAAGTTGGTGCTTTTTCCAATATATTTTGCTCAACAGCTTTAGTAAAAATTGCGTCAGCAAATTGATACCAATTTACATGAGGCATACCTGAGAAATGATAAACTCCCCAAGCATTTTTTCCGGCATGCGCCTGTTGTGCGATATGGATTAATGCCACGGCTATATCAGCGGCATAGGTTGGTCCACCAAACTGATCTCCAACAATACTTAATGAATCGCGTTCTTGCCCTAAACGAAGCATAGTTTTAACAAAATTATTTCCATGCTGACCAAATACCCAAGCAGTTCGAAGGATGATGTGTTTTTCACACGCTTGTATAACAGCCTGCTCTCCCGCTAATTTACTTGCGCCATATACACCTTGAGGGTTTGTTACATCCTCTTCGTTATATAAGCCATCTTTATTGCCTTCAAATACATAATCTGTCGATATATGTAAGATTGATGCCCCAATGGATTGTGCTGCTTGCGCCAAATACTTCGGCCCATCACAATTCACTTTATACGACTGTTCTTGCTCTGTTTCAGCTCGATCAACAGCCGTATGGGCAGCAGCATTGATAATTACATCAGGTATAAATTTATTAACTACATCGTTAACCGCTTGCTGTTGAGTAATATCTAACTCTTGTGCATCTACAGCTAAGATTTCAGCCTTACCTTGTAATTGTTCAACTAAACAATGACCAACTTGCCCATTGCATCCTGTAACTAACACTTTCATGATGACTCGCTATTTATCAGACTTTGTAGCTAATTTATGTAGATACTGACCATAATCGTTTTTCAACATAGGCTCTGCAATTCGTAATAAATCTTCTTGATTTAACCAGCCCTGTTGAAATGCTATTTCTTCTAAACAGGCAACCTTTAATCCTTGTACATGCTCTAATGTTTGAACAAATGAAGCTGCCTCATGCAAACTTTCATGTGTTCCAGTGTCTAACCATGCAAAACCACGACCTAAAAGCTCTACATTCAAAGAACCATGGTTAAGGTACATTTCATTGAGCGTTGTAATTTCTAATTCTCCGCGTTCAGAAGGTTCCACCTGTTTTGCCAATTCAACAACACGGTTATCGTAGAAATACAAACCTGTTACAGCATAATCGGACTTTGGATTCTGTGGTTTTTCCTCTATAGAAACAGCGCGCATATCATCGTCAAACTCTACCACGCCAAAACGCTCTGGATCTTTCACCTGATATCCAAATACCGTCGCCCCCTGCTCACGATTAGCCGCATTTAGTAGCATTTTAGTAAAAGATTGACCATAAAAAATATTGTCACCTAACACTAAACAGCAACTATCATCACCTATAAAGTCTTCGCCAATAGTAAAGGCTTGTGCTAAACCATCAGGTCTTTCTTGAATGGCATACTCAAGATTAATTCCGTAATTACTACCATCACCTAGCAGGCGTTTAAAGCTTTCATTATCTTCAGGCGTTGTAATGATCAAAATGTCCCGGATACCTGCCAACATCAGCGTTGATATAGGGTAATAAATCATTGGTTTGTCGTAAACGGGCAACAATTGCTTAGATATGCCTCTAGTCAAAGGGTATAATCGCGTTCCTGAGCCACCGGCTAAAACAATGCCTTTCATTATTTATCACCTTCCTGAGTGTTACTAATCACACCTAAACGTTCTCTTTGATAAGAACCATCTTGCACACGTTGACTCCAAACCTGGTTATCAAGATACCACTGTACCGTTTTCCGAAGCCCTGTTTCAAAGGTCTCTTCAGGCAACCAGTTCAGCTCTTGACTCATTTTGCTTGAATCTATGGCATAGCGACGATCATGACCTGGACGATCTGTTACATAAGTAATTTGTTCTGAGTAAGGAACATCCTTAGGCATTAGCTCATCTAAAATAGAACAGATGGTTTTTACGACTTCCAAATTTTGCTTTTCATTGTGACCGCCAATGTTATAGGTTTCCCCAATAACACCTTCAGTAACCACCTTATATAGCGCACGAGCATGATCTTCTACATATAACCAATCACGAATTTGGTCACCTTTGCCGTAAACAGGCAAAGACTTGCCTTCCAATGCATTCAAAATCACAAGAGGAATAAGTTTTTCGGGAAAGTGGTAAGGACCATAGTTATTTGAGCAATTGGTCACAATTGTTGGCAAACCATAGGTGCGTAACCAAGCGCGAACAAGGTGATCACTAGATGCTTTCGATGCCGAATACGGACTACTCGGGGCATAAGGAGTGGTTTCAGTGAATAAGGGTAACTCGTCTGGATTTTGTACTTCATCAGGATGAAGTAAGTCACCATAAACCTCATCGGTAGAAATATGATGAAAACGAAAGGCTGTCTTTTTATCAGCAGGTAGTTCATTCCAATATGCGCGAGTCGCTTCAAGAAGGGTATAAGTACCAACGATGTTGGTTTGAATAAAGTCAGCGGGACCTGTAATTGAACGATCAACATGAGACTCTGCAGCCAGGTGCATTACCGCATCAGGCTTGTGTTCATTAAAGACCCTATCTAATTCTGCTCGATCACAGATATCAACTTGCTCAAAAGCGTATCTTTCATCTTTATCTACGCTCACGAGTGACTCAAGATTGCCAGCGTAAGTTAACTTGTCGACATTAATTACACTATCTTGTGTATTGTTGATAATATGACGAACGACCGCAGAGCCGATAAATCCGGCTCCACCTGTGACTAGAATCTTCATTTTTTACTACCAAATTTGATGAATTTAGCCATACTAAATGGCTATTTAGGAATGATAAATTTCACTATCACATCTCAGTCTTTCAAACCCAACTGAGACACTTTTTATCCATTTTGAGACAATCGAATCTTCGTTATCCCTTACAGAGCTTAGGTTTTACTTTTTTCTGCTCTTTATTAAACAGCATTGGTCCCCATAGACCCTTAAAAGTTTTCGTCTAGCTTTCTCTTCTTACGAAATATTTTATAAGAACCAGCATTACAGCTAACATACCACCTAGCATGGTACCTAATACACATATTAGTGCTCTTTTGGGTTTGGCCTTTTCTTCAGGGACCAATGCTGGGTCGATCGTCTTGAATACATATTCATCACGTACTTCAGCGAACATAATGGTTTTGGCTTGCTCTTCGATTAGCTTGTATAAAATAGCGCGTATATCAGCAACGTTCGTCTGTGCAATTTGCTTGTTTAAAAAGTCGCTGCTGCGGATAGCCTCTGCTACATCACGCTCTTTCATGACTTTATTGATATCTTCAACTAGCCAATTGACCCATTGTTGAGCAACCGCTGGCGATAAATGCTCTACAGATACGGTTACCATGCCAGTGTCCTTTGCTGAGTTAACACTAACTACTTTGCTAAATTCTTTAAAAGCTTCCTGCATTGATGGTTCAGGCTTGAAAGGGGCTTTAACTTCTCTTACCCATTTTTTTGATTCAACATCATATAACTCATTGTCATAGACAATGCCGTTATCAGCCATGTTCCATTTTTCTGCGGCCATCAAATCAGGTAAAAGATTGTGCTTTTTAATGAAATCACTCGCAAACTGGCGCGATTTCATCACCTCAATGGCCATCTTAGTCTTATCAACGCCACCGCCGCTACCTAAGTTAATACCAGCCATACTCGCTAAGCCGCCAAACTGAGAAGCTAAAGCACTTAAACCGCCTCCTTGCTCCTCACTTGCGGGGGCTAAAAGCGCCTCAGATTTATAGATATTAGGCTGCATAATCGCAAAAACAACCGAACCAATCGCAAATACGGCCGTTATGGCTATAATTAACCACTTGCCTTGCCAGATGACTGAAAACAGTTCTCTAAGGTCTATTTCATCATTAGCTTGTTGTACTTGAGCGCGCATATCGGAAAATTGGGCATCGCCGTAGTTTTTTATCTCGGTGGACATAGAATTTGTGTCTCTGAGTCTCATTATCCTAAGAAGAAACAAAGCACTTCGATAACTAAGCTCATCAAAGTGCTCATAGTAAAGGCTATAGTTTGGCAATCGTGGCCAATGCAACGGCGCTGTTATAAATAATGCCGGTAACCTGGGTCCAGAGTGTGAGGTTATCTTTATACTCTGTATCCAGCGGTACAATAATGGTGTCACCAGGATTGAGCTCAGTATTACTGCTAAACCACATTGAACGATTCGGGAGGAGCACCGAACCATTTGCCTTAATAATGTAGGTTCTGTCTTCATCGGCGCGCTCTCTGGCTCCACCAGACATCTCAAGATACTGATCTAACGTTAAGCCTTCTTTAAACCTATGAGTGGCAGCGTGTTGCACCTCACCCATTACCGCAATCGTCTGCTTGACCGACGGCACATAAAGAATATCTTGATCTTCAAGCTGAATATCGGCCTGTTCGATACCAATCGATATAGCAGACAAATCAACAACCAAACGGCCTACCGCCTTGATGTTTTCAAGGTCGGTAAGCATCATTTTTGCATCGCTGTAATTCACCACATTGCCATCTTTAGATACACCGCGAGTAGCTATGTCTCGTCTAAGTTGATCGGCAAGCTTTTTAATTTCCAGCTGTTCTTGTTGACGCACTGACTCGCGAACAAACACAGAAGAAGGTAAATACGCGTACTGAGTAAAGCCACCTGCACGATCGATCACGTCGGCAAGCGTTTCACCACGGCGAATGTTATACATGCCTGGGAATTTTACCTCACCACGAATCTCAACCGCCTTGTTTTCCTGCCAATCAGGCGTTGTCATTACCGTCAAGATGTCTCTGGAACTTAACACCACATTGGCACTATCAATCCCTGCCAATGCGTCATCTAAATTAACACTTGAATGGTTAACGCTAGACTCTTCGCTTCCAATTACCGTAGTAGTCAATTCTGCTCGAGCCGTGTAGGCACCTTCAACCAATCCACCCGCAGCAATGACTAAGTCTTTAACCTTAGCCCCTTGAGAAAGGGGATACACACCTGGATGACGTACCTTACCGCTGATGGCGACGACTTGCGTGCCTTTATCTGAGTTACCTTGAGCAGCTAGCTGTGCAACAACGGGATAAAGCAGCTCACTACGATTCATTGAGCCACTAAGCTTAATGAGCTCCTTATCCTCAAATAGGTTAGCCAGCATCTTATTGACTTCACCCTTTACAAGCTGCTCTTTATCATCAGGCGCTTCTTTAGCTACAACTACACCACCAATTTGACTACGTTGTGAAAGTTGCATCTTATCGAGCTGAGAGAAGCCAGCCTTAAACAGATCATTACCTACAAGGCTATCACCCGTAAGTGAGGTCACCTTTTTAACTCTATGTTTAACCAACTTATTAAGCTCGTAACGATTTTGTGTATCATCGCTATAGTTGAACAGCATGACCTTATCACGAGGGGCTAATAACAAATCTTGCGTGACATCTTTCTCGGCGATAGCGCGGCTAGGAGAGAATTGAAGTACCTTAACCTTTCCGTAGCGATTCACCTCTCTCACAATAATCGCATAATTGAGATCGGCTGAAATTGAAAGATCGCCCCAAAGTGACGGCAGAAGATCGCTTACTTTTTGGCCATCAAACCATTGATATTTTCCTGGTCGAACGACGGCACCAACCACGGTAATGGCATCTTCAAACTGACCAGAAGCATTTTTTACGCGAATAAAGTCACCGGCTTGGGCCTTTGTTGATTTACCTTGAGTAGAAGTCAGATCGACATTCACGATACTGCGAAGGCCATTACTATTATATCGCTCTATGCTACTGCTCTTTGGATAGGCACCGGGTTTCACGCCAGCGGCCATAGCGACGATATCGGCAACCGTTTCGTTACGTTTTAGCTCGTAGATAGCAGGGCGACGCACTTCGCCAGTAATACTTACGAGCCCACCTACTGGGGGAATAAACACTACATCGCCTGAACGCAAACGTATGTCTCCCGACGCATCACCTCGCATAAGTAGATCATACAGATCCATGCTGCCGACTAGTTTTCCGTTACGCTTGACCTGAATGTTACGCAGTGAACCAATCTCGTTCACCCCGCCTGCGACAAACAACGCTTGGGTGATAGTAGACAGACTCGAGACGGTGTATGAACCTGGCTTATAGGCATCACCCGCGATAAAGATACGAATAGAGCGTAGCTCACCCATGGTGATGTTCGACTCAATCCCTATCATCTGCTGAGAAATACGATGACTCAGAGACTCTCGAAGCTCGGCAAAACTTAAACCCGCTACTGAGATAGGACCTAGTTCGGGGAATTGAATGCTCCCCTCTCGATTAATCACCAGGTCATATTCTTTATTCTCTTTGCCAAAGAGCTGTACCTTAATTCTGTCGCCAGGACCAACCAAATATTCACCAGGAACTGGCACGTCAGAGACGGGCGCAAAAGTGGTAGGTTCACCTTGAAAAAGCTCATAACCAAAACGTGCTAGCTGCTTCTTCTGTTCATCCTGTGAGAAATTAAGTTCATTAGCCGCATCGCGGGAATGATCGACCACGTCATTAGTTGCACGAGGCTGACTAAATTGATCATTTACTCGAGGCTGAACGACTTGCGGATTATCGAGATTTTGCTGCGATACACTCGCGCCGCCGAGCATCGCAGGATCGATTCCATACTGGCGGGCAAGTCTTTGCTGCTCAGAAGCTGGCAGATTTTTAAACTGCTCTATCATTTGCGGCGAAGGCGTGATGGCCTGCACCTGGGTCCCCACCAAAAACAGTGCGGCAACCGCTGTTATAATGACTTTTTTGGTTCGTTGTAACACCGATACTCTCCATTGATAAAGGCAAGGTCTAAATAAAACTTTCCGGCTTAAGCAGATAAAATCTAAGCCAATTACTGGCATTCGGACACGATACATGCCCATGTGGCGGGGATCTGACTCAGTACATCCTGTACTTCACTTTTCAAGCCAGCTAAAGCTGCTAATGATGGTTCCTGACAATCATTAGCAGCTTCCACTAAAAGACAGAAACTGTTCTGTCTTTGCCTTTCAGGCACGCTACCGATCCGCATGGCGGCCAGAGGCCTTCGGCTATCGCTTAACGAATGAAACTTTTCATTCGATGCCCTGCGGGCACGCTACCGCCCATAGGTTACGGCTCCCAACATGCCCTTCGCCACGCGAAATTCAACTTTTAAATCACTCTTTACTAAAATAATTTGGTTAAGATGCCCTACAAAATGACACATTAAACAAAGTACTTTTGCGCTATCTTGAAGAAAAGCGATTCATTGTACTGGAACAAAATGACAATTACTGCTCATATACTCGTCAATCGTTTAATACAATCGAATGCGGTAAGCACAATCAGCTTAAAATCACTCAATACAGGCCTTCAACGACCAAAATCTGTTACCGAATAACCAAAACACCAACAAAACGGGAAGATTAATCTAACAACGAATCGCGCGTTATAGCAGATCTCTTACAAAGATTAGCGCCAACGACCTACTTCTTATCCCTTATAAACGTCTACGTATTGCTTCAAAGTGCTATTTGACCAATCAGAAGCTACTCAATCAGCTACCTTTCTCAAATACCCTTGATACTGACTCTTGAGACCGACACCCTCTTTTGCTGGCCCATGATCTCAAAAAGAATGTGACAGCGCTTATCGCCACTCTGCTCTTCGAAGATCCCTTCGAGCTCCTTAAATGGCCCTTCAACAAACTTCACCTTATCGCCAACAGACAACCTAGGCTCAGCGTTGCCACTCAACAAATCATCACTGGGCAATTGCAACGCGTTAAGCAGCTTGGCCTCACGCATCCTGATGGAATGCACTATGGCATCGTCGATCGCCGTCATCTCTTCTCGGCAACCTATGATTCGAGACACGCCTCGTGTCGAGTGAATCTTACTTACGCTGATCTCTAGCGGGTCGAAATAGATAAACAGGTAACAGGGAAATAGCGGTAGACGTTTTACGCTGTTTTTGCCGGACTTAGTGATCTGTTGCGGGAGAGTGGGCAGGTAGGTCTCTATCTGTTGCAATGCAAGATTTTGCTGCGCACGCGTTTCGCCGCGAGGTTTGCAATACACAAGATACCAAGACTTCATAATTTCCTTAAAAACCTAGTTTTATCGTTAGCTAACACTTAATAACCGCTATGACAGAAACCACTGCGGACTTACTTTCACAATTGCTGTGTTTTGCAAGACGCTCAGAATAACGCGCAACGCAAAGATAACGAGATAATTCAGGTGACATCCAATTCACGGCCGAAATCATAGCAAATACTCTAGGTCAAAGAAAAGAGCGTTTTTCCTCTATTTTTCCCACCCACTTTGTTAACTCAGGTCAAATCTTTCTGCTAAGCGCAACAGACCATGAACAATCATGCCCTAGCCCCTCCAACCAGTGATGATTTGTTGGTCAGTTAACCCAGGTAAATTGACTTTTAGGCGATGAAAAGGGTATATAAGATGGGTTTGATAAAATTTAATACCCTAAATATTAAAATATAATAAATTCTCGCAACAAGCTTAGAACGCAAAAAGACAGATTAGATAACATTTTCATCAAGTTAGACTAATAGAGCGTATCTATCCAACAAGCGAGCTATATTAGCAACAACCATTTTTCTACATAGTTTTTGTTATGTAGGCAATCACAAGCTGAAGGTGGAAGACTTACATGAGTGCAGCAAAACCCCAAGGTACGATGCTCGGCCATCCTAAGGGACTGTTCCTGTTGTTTACAACTGAGTTATGGGAACGTTTCAGTTACTATGCGATGCGAGCCATCCTGGTACTTTATCTCGTCGATGCAGTACAATCCCAAGGTGGTCACGGTCTAGGTTGGACCCAGGCAGACGCCCTAAATCTTTATGGTACATTCACAGGTCTTGTTTATCTGACTCCCCTCATCGGTGGCTGGCTCGCCGATACATTCCTAGGTCAACGTAAAGCCATCATGATAGGTGGCGCCCTGATGGCCGCTGGTCAATTTATTCTTGGTACTCCTCACGCTTGGGTACAAGGCATGGAAACTGAAGTCTTCTATGTTGGTCTGGGCGTCCTAATCTTAGGTAACGGCCTATTCAAGCCAAACATCTCTACCATGGTAGGTGACCTCTATGAAGAAGGCGATCACCGCCGAGACGGTGCATTCACCATCTTCTACATGGGTATTAACGTAGGTGCCTTCCTGTCGGGCATCATAGTTGGTTCGGTCGTGGCTTACTTCGATGGTAACTTCCAAGCAGGCTTCATCTGCGCCGGTATCGGTATGATCCTCTCACTGATCATCCAGTTCCTGTTCGCACAAAAGCTGCTAGGCGATATCGGTCGTGTACCAGCCGCCCAACTTGAAAAGCAGAGAGCAGCAGAAAAAGGTGAAGTGCGCAAAGAGCCGCTAACCAAAGTTGAGCGTGATCGCATCAAAGTGATCATGGTCATGGGTCTGTTTACCATTATCTTCTGGGCAGGCTTCGAGCAAGCCGGTGGCCTAATGAACCTCTTCACCAACGACTTCACCGACCGTATGATCGGCAGCTGGGAAGTCCCAACTACCTGGTTCCAATCGCTGAACGCTATGTTCATCGTGATCTTCGCCCCTGTAGTTGCCTCTATCTGGGTTCGCCTGGGTGACAGAGAGCCAAACTCTCCGGTGAAATTCGCGCTAGGCCTGGTACTGCTTGCAACAGGCTTCCTGTTCATGATCGGTGCGGTACTCGAGATGGGCGGTGACGCTAATGCCAAGTCAAGCATGTGGTGGTTGGTAGGTGCTTATTTCTTCCACACCATGGGTGAACTATGTCTCTCTCCAATCGGCCTGTCTATGGTCACTAAGCTGGCTCCACTGCGTATCGCATCACTCATGATGGGTGCATGGTTCCTGTTTGTTGCCGCGGCTAACAAGATTGGCGGTATCATCGGTTCATTCATCGGCCATGGTGGTGCAAAAGAGGAGCAGCTAGCCAACGCTATGTCTATCTTCGCCGGTATCGCTATCACGGCCGCACTGTCAGGCGTTATCCTCTACTTCATGGCGGATAAACTGGTTGACTGGATGCATGGCGCCGAAGATAGCCACCACACAGAAGAAGAAGCCTTAGAAGAAGAGATTGCTATCACTGCCGAGCATGAAGCAATTAAGCGCTAATGACTTATCGCTAGATAACTAAAATTTAATTCCATAAAAAACGCCACTCAATGTGGCGTTTTTTGTTTTTAGACTTGGTGAAAATGGAAAAATTTCGAGGAATAACTAGAAGCTCATCTGCACATAGCCACCAGGGGCAACCTCAGGGCTATAGCTCAAACCGACAAACTCATCATTGAGTAACATATCCCTATGCTCGATATTGCTAGAAGCCACACACAGGCTCTCTCCCGGCATTAAGTTTCGAAACTGAGTGCTGGGCTGGCCCCACTCTAAAATACCCAGCTGCAAAGCGTCTGGCATCGCTAGCGGCATCAAGCCTTCTTCGTTGCGGATATAGCATCTCAGCCCCTTCCCCGCCTGGGCGATAGACGCCCGATAATGAGTCAGCTCAACCACGGCATAGACGATATCCACATAGATATCTAACCCCGACTTACTCATCCGCTCATTGAGGTAACTCAACATATTGAAAGGCTCGATGACAGTTTCGGTATTGTCATTGCGAAACTGTTTAAGCTTCTGATTGACAAAGCTCTTCAGCAGTACACTCGCAAAGGCGCAGCGATTATCTTGGGGATGAAAATGCGCCATATACATGATGAGATAACGCTCGCCCACATTGACACTATCGATAAAGTAAGCGCTGACCTCGTCATGCTTGAACAGGCTATAGTCGATCTTGGCCTTGGGATAATCGATGACAGAGGGAGGAAACAGCTGCTGCTGAACGCTCTTAGCTGCCTCGGCGTTCTGCTCAAGCAGATTAAGGTGCTCTTCCAACTCTTGATAGGATAATTCGTCGAGATCTTCCAGCTGCACATCTTGCTGACTACTGCCGCCCACACATTGACGGATAGCATTCTCGATAAGACAGAGGTCGTTAACCGGCTTAACTAAGTAATCGCTTGCGCCCACTCTGAGCGCCTCGACCACATCGGCCATCACCTGGTTACCGGAAATGACGATTGAAAGGGTATCTGGCTTGCGCTTTATCATCTGCTTGAGCATATCCAGCCCACCCAGGATAGGCATGCTGAGATCCGCCAGTACAATATCGAAATCGTGCTGACTAAACCGCTCTAATCCCTGCTGACCATCATCGGCCTCGATCACGGTCGCACCGCGATTGGTCAAGAAGGCGGCCACAATACTGCGAAATACCGGGTCGTCTTCCACTAACAGTATCACTAGATCTTCTAACGCCATTTAGCTTCCCCAGGCTTGCACTCTGGCTAAGCCGCAAAATCTAGTACATCCATATACGCCTAGATAAGCAACATCTTATCGCTAGTTCCTTCGCCTATTATGAAACAATGGGTTATGCGGGACACTGATGTTAATCAAGCTCTGTCATGTATTCGTCGAGCAATTCGTCATCATCAGTCGACACGGGTATGTCGCCATCATAAACTTTATAGTCAAGATGCTGAAAATACGCTTCCTTAACAAAAGTGTAGGGGTCAAGTGCATTATCGACAAGTCTTTCTTGGTCAATCGCCGATGCGCGCCTGTGTAGGTTTTTCAGCCCCCACTTGGCCAAGGATTGCCACATGGTCAACTCAGACAGCGGAAAATAGAGACCATCCACCCAGTCTGAGGCCAATTCTCGAGTCACATAGGGGCCTAAAAACGGTGCCATAAAGTAAGGACCGTTAGGCACACCATAATAGCCTAACACCTCATTAAACTCGTCCTGTTTACGTTGCAGGCCCATCATGTCGGCAACATCGATCACCCCTAACAAACCAATGGTGGTGTTGATGGTAAACCGCCCGCCGGCATTGGCCGCCCAACCCCACTTGCCCTGCAGGGCGTTATTCACCATAGAACTGGGTTCTTCGAAGTTGAGGACGAAGTTATTAACACCAGTCTTCACCGGCCTGGGCAAGATATCATTGTAGCCATGAGCCACGGGGCGATAGAAATATTTGTCGAGAAACTGATAGTTGAAATCCCACATGGCGCGGTTAAAGCCTTCCAGGGGATCGCGCTCATCGTTATAGATAATGGTGACTTCTGCTGTGGTGCTATCCGTTGCACGCTCATCGCTTGTGTCTGTTTGTGCCATCGCCTGGGCACCAACCAATAGCAGACTCAACGCAATCCATTTACACTTCATATAAATTAGTTTCCTAATTAGTATTAACACGGCTAAAGTCACCAGCTATTGTTGACGATAAAGTATCAATACTAGACTACACAGTTTGGTTTTCCTTTTCAGATCGCTAAGGATACTCAGCTAAAGCGATAGGTCAAATTGAATTTTGTAATAAGACATTCATGGAGCATCAATTTGAGGTTAACAATTGAGTAATTCCCGTATCGACATGCCCGCCCCAGCGGTATCTGGCGGTGAGCTTCTCAATCAAACAGACAAGGCTGCTCAGGCCAAAAATATTCCGATTGAGGTAGCATCGACTCCTCAGGGCGACAAGCTCAGGCTCAATCATCGCGAGCTGGCTATCACCTATCAAGACAGCAAAGATCAGCAAAGCTTAAAACAAGATGCCGTCCGTCTTACAGTATTGACCCAATTGAGCGCCGCCGCGAATTCAAGCTCTATGTTAAGTGCTACCGTGCAGGCCCATGGAGAAGCTATCGCCCTACCCTTACCCAAAGGGCTGGTTGCCTATATCAATGCCAACCAGATAAGTCTGGCCCAGCTCACTAACTTCGCTAACCGCCCACAGGGCTACCCCTTAGGTGAGGTGCAAATAACCGCAAATCAGCTGTTTTTTAGCGCTCAACAGCTGGTTAGATTACCTAGCCCTCCCATCGCTGATGGTCAGTACCTAGCCAAAATTACCATGGATAATGGACAGTTAACCCTGGCTCTCACTCCTAAATTGGCAGAAGTGAATCTGCTGCTGACGCCTATGGGTAAAGAGGCGCTGCTGAGCAATACCAGCTCCCCCGCACTCTATCTATCATCCCAAGCTTCACAAGCACTTATCAGCAAACCTGAGTTAGCCAGCGCTTACCATCAGCTAATAAACAGCTTGGCAAAAACCTCGTTAACCCCAGAATCGTTAAATGGGCTTATCAGAGAGTTAACAACGCCAAAGGGGGCCGGTGAGCCCAGGCCAGGTCTTATGCCAAACAAGGCTGCTTCAAATCAAGTACCAGCAAATCAATCACCTTCAAATCAAGTACCAGCAATCAAGGCATCAACTAATCAGCAGATTAGCCAGATACCGCTTCAAACAGCCCAAAACAACGACATGGCAGCTATGACTTTCAGATCGCTGACAGGTAAGTCGCTTGCCTCAAGTCTAACTTCAGTAGCTGCTGTTGAGCCTAAAAGTACCCAGACCCAGCAGCTAAAAGATATTGCCCAAATAAATCAGAGCCAACTCTTTCAGAGGGTCAGCGCCATGGTTACAGGGATCAGGCTCGATGCTAACGATCAGCTTGTCCGCCATGCCATGCTCCAATCCATATCCCAAGCCACATCAGGTGAACAAGGAAACGCCAAGGCTAGCAGCCAGTTGCAATCTAGCCCTGCCGCGCTGGCTCAGCTTGCCGCCTTAGGAAAACAGGAAGGACAAATATCGCCAAGGGGCATAGCACCGCAATCAGCAGATATGAGCCAAACAACACAATCGGCAGCATTAAACGCTAAAGGGCTCAATTCCATGGAGCTAAATCATAGAGGGCTGAATCTCGCGCTCGGTCAACTCGCAGATAAAGCCATGCCGGCAGCTAAAGGCGCGCAGGGTCGAAACTTGCTGCAGTTGATGCAACAGCTTCTCCCACTCGCCTTCCCCAAGCCGCTTACCGAGTTAGCGAGTCCTAGCTCATTGAAACAGGAGCTTTTCGATAGCCTCATCGGCATCGCTGCGCCGGCAACTCCAGTATCTAGTCTTGCCAATATCACCAGCCATGCCGGCACCATAGGGGTACTGTTTCAGCTGCTCCTTGGCAGACAGGTGAAAACCCAGGCCGGCGGTAAAGCCACAAGCCAGGTACAAACCCTGCAGCAGCTAGCATCAAACAGCCAGCTACTCGGCCTACTCGAGAAAAGCGGCGGTCTCGAATCACTTGGCAAACTAGTATCTAACCTGTCCCTCTATCAGCAGGCGAGCAGCGATACGCCGCAGTCAACGAACTGGTACTTTACCCTGCCCTATATGATAGAGCACAGGCACGAGGAGCTTGAGGGGCACTTCAGCCAGGAAGCGCAGGAAAAAAACGCATCGCCCCACTGGCGGCTGCAGCTTAAGTTTAATCTGAGTCAGGCTGGACTATTGATCAACGCAGATGTTAAAGATGGGCGCTTGAACCTGGGCTTCACCTCAGAAGATCAGAGTCTGCTCGACAGTATCGAACAAAGACTCATGGGTCTGGAGCAGAAGATCCAGGCAATCGGCTTAACCCCAAACAAGATCCGCACCCAGGTTTCTCAGGTACCCGCCTCCTTACTACCAGGCGAGCACTACTTGGTAAAAATTAAGGCCTAATGATGAACACATACGACAATAAACCAGATGACTTACAAGGTGGTTCAGACAACAAACCACGCAGGCCCACTCAAGCTGCGGCGCTGCGCTATGACGGAAAGTTGGCCCCGCAAATCACAGCCAAGGGGGAGGATTTAGTCGCCGAGGAGATCATCGCCATCGCCAAGGAGGCTGGCATCTATATCCATCAAGATGCCAACTTGAGTAACTTTCTTCAAAAACTCGAGATAGGTGAAGAGATCCCCAAGGAGCTATATCTGCTCATCGCCGAACTGATCGCCTTCGTCTATATGCTGGACGGCAAGTTCCCTGAGCGTTGGGACAATATGCACAAAAGGATCATGCAAGAGGTGTAGTGTTTAGACAACTAATTCAATAAAGGAGCGCTATCGCCCCTTACCGTGAAGGCGCAGCAATAGTTCGGCCTCGGCCTTAGGCAGCTCACACTCCTTAACCAGCTCATCGATATCGGCGCCGAGTTCGACCATCTTCATCGCTCGGGTATAGAGCCTTGCCTGAGGTTCATCCGCCACCGTCTCATCGATGCGCGCCTCCTGCTTGGTCACCCGCTTTTCCAGCTCGAGCATGCGGCGACCAACGCCTATGGTGCCCGATCTCAGCTCCTGTAGCTCCTGCTTAACCGCCTCGCGCTGCCTATCGTTCTCTTTAACCAGCAGCGTCAGGGCGTCAATCTTGGCTCTGAGCTTGCTAGTTTGTTTTTGCTGATACAGCACCAGTGCGAGACAGGCAACCACATACAGTAATGCCGCGATTAAGATCTCATCGCCTATCATAAATGCCAACTCCATTAACCTTCATTTCTACGCTCGACCTTTTACAACACGAAAAAAGCCATCGAACTAGGCGACGGCTTTTTATCGTCAATGGCTATATCGTCAATGCACTATCGTCGACGGCTAAGCCCTTAAAGCTGAGCCAACTCCATCCACTCTTCATCAGAGAGTAACTTATCGAGATCCACCAGAATGAGTAATTCGTTATCACGATTGCTCACGCCTTGAATGAACTTGGCACTCTCTTCCGTGCCCACATTCGGCGCGTTATCTATCTCTGAGCCACGCAGATAGACCACTTCGGCGACACTGTCGACAAGAATCCCTATCACCTGCTTCTCTGCTTCGATGATCACGATACGGGTAGAGTCATCCACCTCGGCAGAAGGCAAACCAAAACGAGAGCGGGTATCGATAACGGTAACCACGTTACCGCGCAGGTTAATGATCCCCAGCACATAATGAGGTGCCCCAGGTACAGGTGCTATTTCGGTGTAACGCAGCACCTCTTGCACCTGCATCACATTGATACCATAGGTTTCATTGTCTAAACGGAAGGTTACCCACTGCAACACTTCATCATCTTTACCTGCGGCAACTGCCGCGACGTTTTTTGCATCTGCCATATTAACCTCAGCCAATAGAGTCCTGACTACCTAAACCCAAATTTAATAATTCAATCAGTGCCTGCACATGTAGAATGCCGCACATCTGTTCTTTTACGACGCCAGCCAGCCAAGGGCGTTTACCCGCTTTGGTACGCCAATTAACTTCTGACTTTAAAATTCTGACGGAATTCACCAGCGACTCACAGGCCAGCCCCCAATTACTGTCCTCTAAGAGTACAATATATTGGTAATCAACGGATTGCGCCAGTTTATCATCATATTTTTCCGGCATCACCCAGGCACCCGAATCGACAATATTGAGTTGCGAATCCCTGTGGGTCTGAACCCCAAGATACCAGGCCGGTCGCCCCATAATGTGATTGATCCGCTCCACCTTAACAATTCCGCCAAGGCTCACCAAGGGCACGGCCAACGTGAGACCCGCCACCTTGAAAAATAGCACCTGAAACTCATCGTCGAGCTGCTCGACTAGCGCCTCTGTCACCCCTGGTGGTGTCGCGCCAGTTTGCGTCTGTGGTGCCGCGGCCAGATCGACCTTTTCGGTTACAATTTCCTCTTGCTTAATACTAGCCGAAGTTTCTAATTTTTCTTCGATTTTTTGCTTAACTTGCGACTCAGATTTCGTTTGAACCGATACAGCTTGTGTCATCGTTTCGACGCTAGCAGGTTTGGTATCGAGCGTTTTGAGCTCGACCTTGCTTGCTGTTTGAGTCTCTGTCTGAGTAGCAATCTCACTCACCGGCGCCAGCAATTGCTCGAGCGCGAGCTTATTGAGTGGTGTCGGCGTAGCCTGAGTGACCACCGGGCGCGGTTTAGACTGTTCGGTAAGAGGCTGACGTTTTACTGCAGGTGCAGGGCCTCTCATTTGACCATTTTGTGCTATCGCCTGCTCGCCCTTTACTTCAGGCTTGTCGGCCGTGACGCTCTCTTCACCGGGCTCGGAGAGCAGCAAGGAAAAATAATTAAAGACCGCTTCGTCAACCGAGTTTGACATGCGCAAACTCCTTGGTCAGCAGGTGGTCGAGCAATCTCTCATAGGCCTTAACACCACGTGAATGGCTGGCGTAGTGCGAGGCTGGCAGGTGCGCCAGGCTGGCGTCACGAAACTTGGTATCCACAGGGATGACATCTGGCCAAAGTACATCGCCGTACTCTTCCCCCAGCTGCTGCAGGGCGGCGGGCGACGCCTTGGTACGTCTGTCGTACATGGTCGGAACGATTGTGTAGCTGTAGTTGGTGCTCTTAGAACGCCCCATGAGCGTCATGGTCTTGACCATGCGATCTAGCCCCTTGATCGCCAGAAACTCAGTCTGCACCGGGATAATGATGTGCTCGCTGGCCGCGAGGGCGTTGACCATCAACACACCTAATACCGGCGGACAATCGATGAGGGCGACGTCGTACTGGTCGGCGACTAAGGCAAGCAGGCGTTTAAGGATCAAGCCCATCCCTTCCTGATGGCCGAGCGAGCGATCCAACGTTGCCAGCGCCATGGTGGCCGGCAAGAGATCTATCCCTTCCACCTTAGTGGGAACTATATGGGCAAGCACCTGATCTTTATTCAGGTTCTTGTGTTTCAGAAACAGATCATAGAGCGAGGCGGGCACCTCTTCGGAATCTATGCCCAGGTAATAGCCCAAAGATGCGTGGGGATCCGTGTCTATCATCAAGACTCGTTTGCCCCGTTTTGCCATGGCGCCAGCCAGGCTCGCCACTGTGGTCGTCTTACCCACGCCCCCTTTTTGATTTGCTATGGTCCAGATCTTCAAGTAAAACCCCTTAAATCCTCGAGCGTATCGCCATCAGGTTATCGTTTTAATTATCTTCGCGAGTCGTGACTCGAATGCCGCCATGGGGCAGGCTTATTACTTTAACACCATCTTTATCTTCTGACAGCTTAACCGGCTGCGATGGCGTTTTACCATCCTGTGTCACCTTATCTGTGGCGCTGGCCACCTTTTGCTCGCGCTGGTTCTTGCTCAGATGTTCACTCTGGCTTGCTTCTTCAGCTCCCGCCTCAGGTAACAAGGGCGTTAGCCTGGTCTGATCCTGCTGTTCATTAAGATTAGCTGTCTGTTCATCGAGACTATCGGTTCGTTCACTATGTCTGTCTGTAAGACTAACTGCCTCTTGCCTGGCGATCGCCTCAGGCACGTCGGGGCCAATCTCGACTCTTACCTGGCTGCCAGGCTCGGCCTGCTTGATGATAGACTGAGTAAACTCTGGATTATTCTCCATCCAATCTGCCAAGGCCTTTGCCTGCTCGTCGGGCACCATCAGCAGCACCTGACTCTTCTCTAGCTGGGCTACCTTCTCCTCAAGCAAGCCATTCTTATGCCTCAGGTCGAGATAGAGTGATCCGGTCACCAGGCAGCAAACTAACAAGAGAAAAAACAGCAACAGCACTGTGGTGCTGAGGCCTTGTCGCTGCCTAGCCACGTCCGCTCTCGCGAATGATGGCCTCTGCCATATCATCGAGCGCTATCGACTGACTGGAGATCCCGGCGGCGGTCACCGCCTGTGGCATGCCGTAAACGACGCAGCTGGCCTCATCTTGAGCCCAGATAGTCGCCCCGACATTCTTAAGCATCCTGGCCCCTTCGCGGCCATCGGCGCCCATACCAGTCAATACCACGGCCAGGGTCTCACCGCCACTCAGCTTTGAGGCCGAGGCAAAGGTAATGTCGACACAGGGCTTGTAATTCATATCCATGCTACCGGCCACTATCTTGATGCGTCCAAAGCTGCCGCCACGCTCTAACATCATCTGCATGCCACCGGGTGCCAGGTAGGCGCAGCCTGCCCTGAGCTGATCGCCATTTTGCGCCTCTTTCACCTCGATGGCACACAGGCCATTTAAGCGCGTGGCGAAGGCGGGCGTAAAGGCTGCCGGCATATGCTGGATAAGCAAAATAGGATGAGGATAGTTCGCCGGCAGCTTGGTCAATATCCGCTGCAGCGCAACGGGGCCGCCGGTTGAGGTGCCGATCAATAAAAGCTTATATCTCTTACCGCTGGCGCGGGTAACAGGCGCGCTCGGACGCGTTGCAGGACGCTGCGCCATCTCTCTTGTCGGCGTCGTAGAAGCAGTTGTTGTCGCAGGCTTTGGTGGTACACTTCTTGGCAATATGGGGCGGAACACACGGCGGCGGCCCAGCGCCTTGATGCGCTGCTGCAACAGAGCGATCGCCTCATCCTTGTTGGTGGCAATATCTTCAAATCGCTTAGGAAGAAAATCTAACGCACCCGCTTCCAGGGCATCCAGGGTTGCCTTGGCGCCGTCGTGGGTAAGGGATGAGAACATCAAGATGGGGGTCGGACACTTCGCCATGATCTCACGCACGGCGCTGATGCCATCCATCACTGGCATCTCAATATCCATGGTGATAACTTGTGGCTTTAACTGCTGCGCCAACTTGACCGCCTCGGCGCCATTAGACGCCGTGCCTATGACCTCTAACTCCGCATCCTTGGTGACAATCTCACTGACTCGGCGACGAAAAAAGCTTGAATCATCGACAACTAATACTTTTATGGCCATTCAAATTCCTATCTGCAACAGGATCCTTGCCTAAACAAAGCGTGACGCCTCTGGGCATCACGCTGATCCTATAGCTCACTGTGCCGCTAACTGTTATTTCTTGTTCTTGGCGTAATGTTTCAATAAGCCGGGCACATCTAATATCAATGCGATGCCACCGTCAGAGGTAATAGTCGCGCCAGCCATGCCTGGGGTGCCATGTAACAAGGTGCCCAGAGGCTTGATCACTACCTCTTCCTGACCGATCAAGGAGTCAACCACGAAGCCTATCTGCATGGTACCCAGCTGCACTATCACCACGTGACCGTGCTGCTTGTCGCCATGCTTAAAGCTCACCGCCTTACGACTCAGCCAATGCTCGAGATAGAAGAGCGGCACGGCCTTTTCCCGCACAATCACAGTTAGCTGGCCATCGACAACATTGGTCTTGGTCAGATCCAGGTGGAAGATCTCGCTAACGCTCGACAGCGGCAGAGCAAATACCTGCTGAGCCACTTCCACCATCAGGGTCGGCATAATAGCCAGGGTGAGCGGCACCTTGATCTCCAGGCAAGTCCCCTTACCTTTTAAGGAGTCGATATGCACGGTACCGTTTAACTGAGTGATACGCGTCTTCACCACATCCATGCCGACGCCGCGGCCGGAAATATCGGAGATCTCCACCTTGGTAGAGAAGCCCGGGGCGAAGATAAGGTTATAGGCCTCTTCATCAGACATGCGCGCCGCAGCATCTTCATCGAGCACGCCGCGCTTGATGGCGATCTGCTTAAGCTTCTCGGGGTCCATCCCCGCGCCATCATCTTCAATCTTGAGCAGGATATGGTCACCTTCCTGACTGGCAGAAAGGGTAATAGTCCCGGTACGCGACTTGCCGTTAGCTTCACGCTCGTCAGGCATCTCGATACCATGGTCAACCGAGTTACGCACCAAGTGAACCAAAGGATCCGCAAGGGCTTCCACCAGGTTCTTATCCAGATCCGTATCTTCACCTATCATGCGAAGATCGATCTCTTTATTCAGGCTGCGCGCCAGATCCCGCACCACGCGAGGGAAGCGGCCGAAGACCTTCTTGATCGGTTGCATGCGCGTCTTCATCACCGCGCCCTGGAGATCGGCTGTCACCAGATCCAGGTTGGCCAGCGCCTTAGACATATCCTCATCATCGCGGGAAATCCCTAAGCTAAGCAGGCGGTTACGCACCAATACCAGCTCACCGACCATGTTCATGATCTGATCCAGGCGCGCGGTATCGACGCGCACTGTGGTTTCCGCCTGAGGCATATTGGTCGCTGGCGCCTTTGCCGCAGCCTTCTCTTTCACCACAGGCTTAGGAGCTGGCACCTCCACGGGTTGCGACTTAACGCTGCTTGGCGCCGGGGTGGCGACTTTATTCGGCGCAGGGGCTGCTGGCGCCTTAGCGGCAGAAGCTACTGGTTTGCTTGTCTCACTGCCAGGGCCAGCACCGGCGCCATGCAGCTCATCGAGCAGCTTTTCAAATTCATCGTCGGTGATCTCATCGGCGTCCACCGGCGGCGAGGTCGGCTCTGGCACCTTGGCAATAGGAGCCGAAGGGGCCTGAAATTTACCCGAGCCATGCAGTTCATCGAGCAGCGACTCGAACTCATCGTCTGTGATGTCGTCGCTATCGCTCGCCTGAATCGGCGCCACACCTGCAGGCGCCGTACTTGATGGCCCCTTACCGCTGCCATGAAGGGCATCGAGCAGGGCTTCGAATTCAGATTCATCGATCTCATCGATATCGCCTTCTCCGGCGATAGAGGTCACGGGTGCATCGCTTACCGGCTCGTCGAACAGTTCGACACCGTCATCGAGCGGCATATCAAATAGCTCTATACCGTCGTCAGCTGGTATTTCGACAGCCGGTTCGGCCGGCGTCTCGGCAACGGCTTCAACTGATGCCCCGCCCTGCTCAGATGGCAATAAGCCACCAGAGCTCAATAATTTAAGATTAGCTAACAGGCCTTCATCGGCAGGGCTTTGCTCGACACCCGCCTGGGTCTCGGCAAACATAGAGTTGATGGTGTCGACGGCCTGGAGAATGATATCCATCAGCTCGGCAGAGACACTACGCTTACCCGTGCGCAACAGGTCGAAGGTGTTTTCCGCTTCGTGACAAACATCCACCATGGGCGTCAGGCTCAGGAAGCCGGCGCCGCCTTTAACGGTATGGAATCCACGGAAGATGGCATTGAGTAGTTCGGTGTCGTCGGGGTTATTTTCTAACGCCACCAGCTGTTCAGAGAGAAGCTCAAGGATCTCGCCCGCTTCAATCAAAAAGTCCTGCAGTATCTCTTCATCAACATCAAAGGACATTCATATGACTCCTACTTAGAAACCTAGACTCGACAGCAAGTCATCGACTTCATCTTGCCCTGTCACGACATCATCACGCTGATCAGCGTTCATAATAGGACCTTCAGCTTCGACACACTTCTCTGATGCACGGGGTTTATCCGTGGCGGGCTGCTCGCCAAATACGGTCAACATAGAGACCAGGTTACTCTCAACCTCTCGCACCAGCTCGATCACCCGGCGGATCATCTGTCCGGTCAGATCTTGGAAGTCCTGGGCCAGCAATATGTTGTTGAGTAACTCTTTTAAACGATTGGAATCGGATTCGCTGCGCTCGATAAACTGCTGAACATCATGGCAGAGCGCCTTAAATTCGTGCAGCTGAATATCGCGACGCATCAGGCGATCCCAAGAAGGCTTAACGGCCTGTACGTTCATGGTAAGGGCATCTGCAAGAGGCAGAGACTCTTCGACGGCGTCCATGGTTTTATTGGCGGCCTGCTCCGTCATGTCGATGACATAATTGAGGCGCTCTTTGGCATCGGGAATTTCGCTATTGGCCAGCTCCACGAGACGACCGTCCACCTGAAAGTCCACTATGGCACTGTGAAGCTGACGGGTTAGGCGACCCACCTCGTCAAACAGCTCTTTCTGAATCGGGCTGGCGATATCGCGAATTAGCTCATCGGCCATCTCTTGTTGACCCGCCTCTAGCAGATCAACGAGTTGCTTGGCCTGTGCTAGATTGATCAGCCCTGAAGTTTCTGCCTGCATAGCTCAACCTTGATTAACCGAGTCGTTCGAAAATTTTGTCTAACTTCTCTTTCAATGTCGCCGCAGTAAAAGGTTTCACCACATAGCCATTCACACCGGCCTGCGCCGCTGCAATGATCTGTTCCCTTTTTGCTTCCGCAGTCACCATCAACACAGGAATGTGCTTCAGGTTGTCATCAGCACGGATAGCCTTTAACAGGTCGATCCCCTGCATGCCAGGCATATTCCAATCGGTCACGACAAAGTCAAAATCGCCTTTTTGCAACATAGGCAAGGCTGTCGAACCGTCATCTGCTTCCTGAGTGTTATTAAAACCCAAGTCTCTCAACAAGTTCTTGATGATGCGTCTCATTGTTGAGAAGTCGTCAACAACGAGAATCTTCATATTCTTGTCCAAGGTTTCCTCCGCGGAGCTGTTTTTATATTGCTCATGTAATCGTTATATTTTGGTCCAATGCTTGAGTTTAGCTTTGAGTCTGAGCATCGCCTGGCTGTGTATCTGGCTTACTCGGGATTCGCTTACATCAAGTACGGCACCGATCTCTTTTAAATTTAATGCTTCGTCATAATATAACGACAAAACTAATCCATCTCTTTCTGGCAGTAATTTAATCGCCTCGACGAGGGCCTCGTGGAACTGTGTCTCTGCCAGTGACTCAAATGCGTCGTCCTGATGATCGTCTTCCTGTCTTACTACATCGACCGATACACCAAGATCTTCAATTCCAACTACTTTCCCGACGGAAACATCATTAAGAATATGATGGTACTCATCGAGCGTCATATCAAGTCGATCCGCAATTTCATTGTCTTTTGCGTCACGTCCAAGTTCTTGTTCTAGCTCGTCAATCACCTGGGCTATGCGTCGCTGATTACGGTGAACCGACCTGGGTACCCAGTCTCCTCGCCTAATCTCGTCGAGCATGGAGCCGCGAATACGTATACCGGCGAAGGTTTCAAACTTGGCACCCTTGCTGCCATCGAACTTGGCCGAGGCTTCAAGCAGGCCCATCATACCTGCTTGTAACAGATCATCCAATTGCACCGAGGCGGGTAGACGAGCGAGTAAATGGTGAGCAATCCTTTTTACCAACGGTGCATACTGTTCGACAATAGAAGCTTTGTTATCTAAACAAGTATACGCAGCGGCTTTACTCACTCGTACGATCCTCTTGATATTCGGGACGTTGAACCAATCGCTCTACAAAGAACTCCAGGTGTCCGCCCGGTTGTTGTGGCACTGGCCAGCTAATGATCTTATTCGCTAGGCCGTGATAAGCAATTGACGCCGGTGACTTAGGAAATGCCTCGACGATCAACTTTTGTTTACGAACTGATTTGCGAAGGTTTTCATCGAAGGGGATAGTCGCAACCAGCTCCAGGGCCACGTCGAGAAAACGGTCGGTTACCTTGCTAAGTTTAGCAAACAACTCCATCCCTTCTCGCAAACTTCTAACCATGTTTGCCACAATCTTAAATCTGAATACGCCATGCTCACGGCTAAGAATCTTAATCAAAGCATAGGCGTCGGTAATAGAGGTCGGCTCGTCGCACACCACAACCAACACATCTTGAGAGGCGCGAGAGAAGCTGAGCACCATGTCTGAGATACCTGCCGCTGTATCGACCACCAGGATATCAAACTGGGTCTTCATCTCGCTGAAGGCACGGATCAGGCCCGCATGCTGGGCCGGTGTCAGCTCGACCATGGCCTGGGTGCCAGAGGTGGCTGGAATAATGCCAATCCCCTTTGGACCACGTACGATAATATCGTCAAGGTCAGCGTCGCCAGATAATACGTGGGAGAGATTGCGCTCGGCTCTCAGGCCCAACATGACATCGACGTTGGCTAGCCCCAAGTCGGCATCGAGCACAAGCACACGCTTGCCCTTCTCGGCCAGGGAGACGGCGGTATTGATCGACACGCTGGTTTTACCTACGCCACCCTTACCACCGGTTACGGCAATTACTTTTACTTTTTCGTTATATGGTTGATTCATCATACGTAAACCGCTTGCTTGATCCCGACTCATTATATTACTCAAATGCGTAGGCCTGTTCATATGACCTTTCGTTATTCTGTATTGGTTGCACTTTCTTTTCGAGTACCGACAGGGCCTTGTTGGCTAAGGCTAAGGTGTCGGCCACTTGCATATCTTCTGGCACTCTTTGTCCATCGGTGACATAACTCAAAGGTAATCCACTTTGAATCAACACACTCAACGCCGGTGCCAAGGCCACTGATTCATCTAATTTGGTCAAAATCGCGCCGGATAATGGAATCCGGGTAAACTGCGCGACGGCATCTTCAAGCACTCTTCTTTGACTTGTAGATGACAGTACCAGATAACTGCGAATAGGTAATCTGCTATTTGCAGTTAAATTATCAAGTTGCTGGAACAATCTCACATCTCTCTGTCCCATGCCCGCCGTATCTATCAATACTAGCTTGCGATTGCGGAACTGATAAAGAATTTGTTCCAACTCATTGAGATCATGAGCTTGCTTGACCGGGCACCCCATTATTTTGCCATAGGTTGCCAGCTGCTCATAGGCTCCAATGCGATAATGATCCGTTGTAATGAGTGCAACTTGATCTGAACCATGCTGCGCGGCGAATCGAGCGGCTAATTTTGCGACACTCGTCGTCTTACCCACACCAGTTGGGCCCACGAAGGCGACCACACCGCCCTGACGAACGATGTCGTCCCCCTGGTTGTCGAGCATGTTCGCCAGGCTGCGTGGCAAGGCCTTCACCAAGTCCGCTGGCACATAGTGCTCGCTCAAGGCCGATAACTTGGCGGCGACCTCAGGGCTAAACTCGGCATCCAGCAGGCGGCTCTCTAACATGGCGCCCACAGGATCCAGACGACTCTTCTGCTCAGTCAGCAGTGAGGTCACCTGATGTGTCAGTAGGTTGCGAAGTGATGCCAGCTCTTCACGCATAGACTCGATCTCGCTGGCCGGCGCGCTCTTATCACGCTTGGCACGGTTAAAATTCTGGCTCTCGTGTGTGTTGGCATGGGGATTAGCCTGCATGCCGCCATGCATATTAGGCGCGGCCATTTCATCGCTTGGCGCCTTCAATCCCTGGGCCCAGGCAGGCATCTCGAGTGCTTCATTCGATTGGCTTAATTGCTGACTGACGCGATTTTGTTGACGCTCGAGCAGCGCTTGCAGCGAATCGGCTACGGGTGATGGCTGTTTTTTTGACTCTGTCTTAATGGGCTGACGACCGATAGAAACCTTCTCCTCGGCCAGATCGAGAAAGCTGGGTGACAAAGGCGCGGCATCATTTTTCGCCACGCTCGGCTTAGGCTCATCGTAGTCTACCGCGGCGACGATCTCGATACCGCCGGTAACTTTCTTGTTCGACATGATCACCGCATCCGAACCTAATGTCTCTTTCACCTGGGCCAATGCAGAGCGCATATCTTTTGCCAAAAAACGTTTTATTTTCACTTAAATACCCTCTACTGGCCGACCGCTGATACGATGCGAATTTGTTTCTCATCGGGTACCTCTTGGTAAGAGATCACCCGCAGATTTGGAATCGTATGTTTAACAAAACGCGACAGCGTCGAACGTAACATACCCGATGTCAGTAGGATGGCTGGTTGGCCCACCATCTCCTGACGCTGGGATGCGTCGAGTAACGACTTTTGCATCCTCTCGGCAAGGCTAGGTTCGATATTCGGCCCCTCGCCTCCCGTTGCCTGCATAGACTGATGCAACATCTGTTCCAATTCGGGCGCCAAAGTAATGACAGGAATTTCCGGCTCTGGACCGCTTATTTCTTGAACAATCATGCGTTTAAGTGCAATACGTACAGCAGCGGTAAGCACCTCGGTATCGTTACTCTTAGGCCCGTACTCGAGCAGAGTCTGAACTATGGTCTTAAGGTCGCGGATCGACACGCCTTCGTTAAGCAGGTTCTGCATCACCTTGACCACAGTGCCCAGCGGCAAGACATCGGGAATGAAACCACTGACCAGCTTAGGCGAATGCTTGGCCAGCATATCCATCAGCTGCTGCACCTCTTCGTAGCCCAGCAGCTTGGAGGCGTTATTGGTTAACAGCTGACTCAGGTGAGTCGCCACTACGGTAGCGGCATCCACCACGGTATAACCTAGAGTCTGAGCATGTTCTCTGAGCTCAGGGGCGATCCATACCGCCTCTAAACCAAATGCGGGATCTGTGGTCTCGACACCATCTAGTTTGCCGTAAACCTGACCTGGGTTGATGGCCAGTTCACAATCGTGACGAATATCCGCCTCACCTGAGGCCACACCCATCAGGGAGATCCTATAGGTGTTTGGCGCCAGATCCAGGTTATCGCGAATATGCACGGCGGGAACAAGAAAGCCCAGCTCTTGAGAGAGCTTCTTACGCACGCCCTTGATACGTCCAAGCAGCTCACCACCCTGGCCCTTATCCACCAGCGGGATCAGACGATAGCCCACCTCCAGACCAATGGTGTCCACCTGCTGCACATCATCCCAGCTAAGCTCTTTGGGCTTGGCATCGCCGGGAGTCGCTGGTGAGGACTTGGCGATCTCCAAGGCACGTTGTCTGTCGAGATCTTTCTTACGATGCAGAAAATAGGCACCACCCGCGGTGATCAGGCCAAAGCTGAGAAAAGCGAAATGCGGCATGCCAGGCACTATGCCCATGGTCAGCAGGACGCCGGCGGCGATGGCCAGCGACTTAGGGTTGTCGAACATCTGGCTCATAACCATCTGTCCCATGTCGCCAGATTCGTTTTGACGGGTCACCATCAAGGCCGCCGCGATGGAGAGCAAGAGACCAGGGATCTGCGCCACCAGGCCATCACCGATAGTCAATAGGGTGTAGATCTCAACCGCAGAGGAGAAGTCCAGCCCATGCTGGGCCATACCTATGACGAAACCGCCCAGGATGTTGATCACCAGAATCATGATACCGGCGATGGCATCGCCTTTTACAAACTTGGAGGCACCATCCATCGCACCATAGAAGTCGGCCTCCTTGGTTACTTCGGCGCGGCGAATACGCGCCTGATCTTGATTAAGGATCCCGGCGTTAAGGTCGGCGTCGATTGCCATCTGCTTACCTGGCATGGCATCTAGTGTGAAGCGAGCGCTCACCTCTGAGATACGTCCGGCGCCCTTGGTTACCACGGCGAAGTTGATGATGATCAGGATAAGAAACACCACCAGACCCACGGCATAGTTACCGCCAATCACCACTGAGCCGAAGGCCTCAATCACCTTACCGGCGGCGTCGCCACCGTTGTGCCCCTCGAGTAAGACGATACGGGTCGAGGCGACGTTAAGCGCCAAACGCAGCAAGGTAGCAACCAGCAGCACTGTGGGAAAGGCAGCAAAATCCAGGGGGCGGTCGGTATAGATGGCCACCAGCAAGACCACCAGGGCCAAGGCGATATTAAAAGAAAACAGGATATCCAACAGGAAGGCCGGCATGGGCAAGACGATCATCGCCAGCGCCGCAAGCACCAATATGGGCGTACCTATCCCTTTAAAATTGGCGGGTTTTACCTGTTTTATCTGACCGAGCGTTGCTTTCAAATCCATCAATCTAGCGCCTGAACTTTGACATCTAGCTAGGATTCAGCAAAAAGTACGCCAACTTAAGGCCGGCTTAGTTCGCAGCGACTCGAGCGGATAACAAACGAACAAATATCAGACAGTACAGACGCAAAATAAGAGTTAACCAACTTAAAGCGTTAGTATTTTAGCTCATCAGGGATCGGCTGATTGATAGGGATAGGTGTCGGACGCTTACCACCTTTTTGCTGATATTGACGCAGTTGGAACACATAAGCCAATACCTGGGCCACGGCAGTAAACAGCCCCTCGGGGATCTCCTGATCTATCTTGGTGGTGTGATAGATGGCCCTGGCCAATGGCGGCGCCGAGACGATGGCTACATCATGCTCGCGGGCGATCTCACGGATCTTAAAGGCCACATCGTCTACCCCCTTGGCAAGCACATAGGGCGCGGCGGCCTTGGTCACATCATATTTTACCGCCACAGCATAGTGCTCTGGGTTGACCACAATCACGTCGGCATTGGGCACCTCGGCCATCATGCGCCGCTGCGCCATCTCACGCTGCATCTGACGCACCCGGCCTTTCACCTCAGGCTGACCCTCGGTGTCCTTGTACTCGTCCTTGATCTCCTGCTTGGTCATTCTCAGCTGTTTATTGTGGTTCCAGATCTGAAACGGCACATCGATCACCACGATGATCACGGTAGAGGAGCAGAGCACAATAAACATCCACACCAGCAGATCCAGGGCGTTATAGACATTGCCCGGCAGATGCCCCTGGGACAGGGTAAGAATATCGTTGAAATAGTAGCTCAGCAGCAGATAGGCCATCAGGGCCACCACGGAGAATTTGGCGATTCCCTTAGTCAGCTCCACCAGGGCTTGTACCCCGAACATACGCTTAAAGCCGCTGATGGGATTCATCTTATTACCCTTGGGCATGAACGCCTTGGCGGAGAAGGTTATCCCACCGAGCACCACGTTACCCAAGAAGGCGATAAAGGCGAGAAACAGCACGAAGCTGGCCATAGGGATCGCCAGCTCCTTGAAGACCATCATCCAGATATTGAACAGGCTATTGGTGTCGTAGATCTCCTGTCTGCTCATGGTAAACAGCTTGGTCATCACGCTCATCAACGACTGGCCCAGGCTCGGCCCTATGACGGCAAACCCTACCGCCGCCGACATCAACACAGCTGAGGTGCCCAGCTCCTTAGATCGGGCGACCTGCCCTTTCTCTCGCGCCTGTTCGCGTCGCCTGGGGGTCGCCTCTTCGGTCTTCTCCTGACTGGTATCGTTATCGGCCATCAGAAGCTCCCAGCAGTGCTACATTGCAGCTGCACCAGATCGCACAGCAACAACTGGGCCGAACGCCAGACCTCGTCGAAATGCGCCATAATAGGCGTCAAGGTCAACCAGAGAATAATCAAACCACTCACCATGGTCACGGGGAAACCGATGGCGAAGATGTTAAGCTGCGGCGAGGCGCGGGTCATCACCCCGAAAGAGAGGTTGATCAGCAAGAGCGCCACAATCGCCGAGATGGACATGGTCAGCGCCGCACCGAACATATAGGCGCCCCACTCCGCCAGACGCCGATAGCTAGCGATGCTTATTCCTTGCATGGACACGGGAATGGTATCGAAGCTGGCCACCAACATGCGGATCATCACCAGATGACCATCCACCGCCAAGAAGATCATGGTCGTCAGCAGCAAGAAGAAGTTACCGATAACCGGGGTCTGCTGGCCTGAGCCGGGGTCCACCATGGAGGCGAAACCTAAGCTGGTCTGCATGCCGATGATCTGTCCGGTCAACACGAAGGTCTGCATGATAAGCAAGGTGACAAACCCCATGGCAACGCCAATCAAGATCTGCTGCACGGTCACGAACACGGCGCCTAATGAAAATAGCTCGACCTCGGTATTGACCGGCAACATGGGGGCGATGGCGAAGGTGATCGCCACCGAAAGCAGCAGGCGCACACGGGTCGGTGTGGTATTGGCGCCAAATACCGCCATCACCATCAACATGCTCGACACTCGAAACAGCGGCCACATATAGGCCGACAGCGTCTGCATGATAGTCGATAGCAAGATCTCCATCTCAGCGACGCTCGATAGCCGGGCGGGCGCGGCGATTCATACCTAGCCCACCACCTGAGGGATAAGATTCACCATCTGCAGGAAAAACTCCATCATGGTCTGCACCAGCAGATGGCCTAAGATCATCAGGGCAAAGAGCGTGGTCAGTAGACGGGGCAGGAAGCTCAGGGTCTGCTCGTTGATCGAGGTCGCCGCCTGAAACACCGCCACCACCAGACCCACCACCAGCCCGGGCACGATGATCATCGACACTATGGTCACGATAACCGAGAGGGCTTCACGAAAGATGTCGATGAGGGCTTCGGGTGTCATAACGGCTCCTAGATCCCAAAACTGTTGGCCAGGGTGCCCATCACCAGGCTCCAACCATCCACTAACACAAACAACATGATCTTAAAGGGCAAGGAGACGATCATGGGCGACAGCATCATCAT
Organism: Shewanella loihica PV-4; assembly: GCF_000016065.1. Taxonomy (NCBI): domain Bacteria; kingdom Pseudomonadati; phylum Pseudomonadota; class Gammaproteobacteria; order Alteromonadales; family Shewanellaceae; genus Shewanella; species Shewanella loihica. The sequence continues at coordinate 1,585,801 of NC_009092.1, read as the reverse complement.
ACCCATGGCCATCAGGATACTGGCCACCACGAGATCAAGCACCAGGAAGGGCACGAACAGCATGAAGCCTATCTGGAAGGCGGTCTTGAGTTCACTGGTAATGAAAGCAGGGATCAGCACGCTCATGGGCGCATCTTCGGGCGACTGAATATTCTGATAGCCAGAGATCTGGACGAAGGTCTCCAAATCCGTGAGCCGGGTCTGAGCCAACATAAAGGCCCGCAGCGGCTCCTTGCCCTTGTCATAGGCCTGCTCTATGGTCATGGTCTCGTCGATATACGGCTTCACCGCCTGGTCGTAGATCTTGTCGAACACGGGCGCCATGATGAAGAAGGTCATAAACAGACTCATACCGATCAGCACCTGATTCGACGGCGTCTGCTGCAGGCCGATCGCCTGGCGCAGAATCGACAGCACCACTATGATGCGGGTAAAAGAGGTCAGCATGATGACCATGGCGGGCAGAAAACTCAGCGCCGTCATCAGCAGCAATATCTGCATGGTCACCGAATATTGGGTCGAGCCATCGGCGCCTGTGGTGACAGTTACCGCAGGGAGAATCCCATCCTGTGCCAGTGCCAGTTGCGGCGCCATCACGGCCAGGAGTAACAAGAGTGGGGTCAAGATCCGTTTCATGATTTTTATTGGGTTCATGACTGTGATGACTTTGCCTGACGCAGACGGCTGGCAAAGGAGTCCTGTTCTATGGTGATTGGAGTATCGAGTTTATCGATAAGCGAAACCTGCTGCGGCGTAACCCCCAGCAGGTATTGTTGGCCATCGACCTCGACCAACACCATCTTCTCTCTCTGCCCCAGCGGGGTGACCGCCAGGGTCTTAAGCACGCCGTGGGAGCTGGGCACAAGCTTGAGACGCTTGACCAGATAGGCGAGCAGGAAGATCAAGGCGATCACCACCAGCAAGCCACCCAGCATATTGGTCATGGTGGCCAATGCCGACTCTCGCTCACCGGTTACCTGAGTAGTCGTCGCGGCGGCCGCAACGGCCATCAAGGATGAGATCCCCATAGGCCTTCCTTATTTGAGTTTCTTAATACGCTCGGTTTGGCTGATAACGTCGGTGAGACGAATACCAAACTTGTCGTTGACCACCACCACTTCACCGTGGGCGATCAGGGTACCGTTTACCATCACATCCAGCGGCTCACCGGCCACCCGGTCAAGCTCCACCACTGAGCCCTGGTTGAGCTGCAGCAGGTTACGAATATTGATGAAGCTGCGGCCCACCTCCATGGAGATGGTCACAGGAATATCCATGATGGTATCGAGTTTGGCCGCTTCCTCTTCGGTCAGCGGCTTTGAGCTATCGGCCAGCTCGTCGAGTTCGACCGCCTGAGCCTCCTCCAGCGCCTGTTCGGCCATGGCTGCGGCCCAATCGTCACCTGTATCTTCTGTGCTCATTGATTTCTACCTTAAACGCATTCCATTAAATATTGTTGAGATCCCGAGACTTACTCTTCTTAGTCACAAGTTGCAGCTCGGTCTTTACCGTCTCGGGCCGTGGGATCTTCTCCCGGATATTCAGTGCTAGATTCTCGCGCGAACGCCCCAGCTTACAACGATAGGTGGGCAGGTCCTCGACCCGCAGCACGATATATTCGGGCATCTCCACCGGAATAATGTCGCCGGCCTTAAAGCCCATAACATCCTTCAGCGAGATCTCTTTCTCGACTATGGTGGCATCCAGGCCCACCTCGACATCCATGATCTCATCCTTCAGGGCCTGAGACCAACGCATGTCGGTATCTTGAGTATCACTCTGTACCCCGGCATCGAGCAGTTCACGAATCGGCTCGATCATCGAATATGGCATGGTGATATGGAAATCACCGCCGCCACCATCCACCTCGATGTGGAAGGAGCTCACCACCACCACCTCGGTCGGGCTGACGATGTTAGCCATCGCAGGGTTCACCTCGGAGTCAAGATAATCGAACTCGACATCCATCACAGGTGCCCAGGCTTCCTTATAATCTTCGAAGATGATCTTCAAAAGCAGCTGCACGATGCGCCGCTCGGTGGGAGTAAATTCCCGCCCCTCGATCTTGGCGTGAAAACGGCCGTCGCCGCCGAAGAAGTTATCCACCAGGATAAACACCAGACGGGCCTCCATGGTGATCAGCGCAGTACCCTTCAAGGGACTGAAACGCACCATATTCAGGCTGGTCGGTACAAACAGGGTATGGACATATTCGCCAAACTTGAGCATCTGCACGCCGTTGATCGACACCTCGGCCGCACGGCGCATCATGTTAAACATGCTGATCCTCAGGTGGCGGGCAAAACGCTCGTTGACGATCTCCAGGGTCGGCATACGACCACGGACGATACGATCTTGTGATGAAAAGTCATAGGCGCGCGCATCGAGCGCGTCACTCACCTCTTCCTCTTCGACGTCGTCGACACCATGAAGTAGCGCATCAATTTCGTCTTGGCTTAATAGATCACTCACAATATCGTCCTATCATACTTGTTAGCTTATAAATCACCGGCATTACTGCATCACGAAGCCGGTAAACAGCACCTTTTCAACCACTTTACGTCCGGTCACAGGTTGCAGGGTATTCTGCACATTCAGCAGGGCCAACTGGCGCAGCTCATCCTTACCAGCAAGGGAGCTGAGCTTCTGCACATCGGCACTACTAAAGGTGGTCAGCAACGCATCCTCGATAAGCGGAATATGCTTCTTGATCAAGACGTCATCGTCAGAGCCACGCACCATGAGCTGCACCTTGATCTCCACCAGACGGGAGCGATTCTGCCCCGGCAGGTTGAACAGGAAGGGTCTCGGCATCCCCACATAGAAGGCTTCACGGCTGTTTGCCGGCTCGCTCTGCTCGGTTTGCTCCCCTTCGGCCATGGTCTCATCACTCGGTTCGCCGCCCGACAAGAACAACCAGGCACCCACACCTAACAGGACCACCAAGAGTGCACCAATAGCCGCAAAGATAATGAGCTTCTTCTTACTCTTAGGCTCTACATTCTCTTCAAGTTCTAACGATTCTTCTTCCGCCATCTCTTATCCCTATCACACTCGGCTCACACTCAGCATCGTCATGATTTTTTAGCGCATATCAAACGATTGGGCAATCATACCAACCTATAGGTTACCTGCTTACGCGTAATAATCTATACCCGAACGATAACTTGTTGCGTTATTCGACACTAACAGGCTCTCTTCTGCCGAAATTTCATCCATCTCAGACAGACCATGGCCCACTCCCTCGCCTTGCTCGCCATTGCCGCCCTGCTCTTTGCCGCCTTGAGAGACGTTACTATCGGTCAGCTGCATCCCCTGCTCGGCCAGTAGCTCTCGCAGACGCGGGATGGCTTGCTCAACCAGATCCCGCGTCTGGGTCTGGGTTACATGAAACTGCACCTGAGTCTGGTCGCCCTGCACCTGAACCCGAACCATCATGTGGCCAAGCTCGGGCGGATCCAGGCGAATCTCAGCCTGCTGCACGCCTTGGCTCACCATGGCCACCAGCTGCTGACGCATCACGGGCGAGAATTTATGGATCATCTCCTGCATCTGCGTCACAGGTTCGCCCTGAGGCTTGATAGAAACTTGATATTGTGGGAGGACCTCATTTCTTGCGCCTTGCAAGCCCTGCAGCGATAAGGCGTTTAGCTTAGTATCTGCCGCGGCATCTGGCATTTCACCGGCCTTTGGCGACATGGTCACGGCAAGGTTAGCGCCCTTCAGCAGCTCCTGCGCGGCTTTGCCATCGCGGCCCTCTGCGCCCGAGGTCGTCTTCAGAGCACCATTTTGTGCCTGCTCGGCGGCAAGCTTGGCGTCAGCTAGCTTAGCTTCACCAAACTTAGACTCACCAACCTTGGATTCACCCAATATGGCTTTCACGCCTTTCTCATTAACGGCACTTTCCACGCCGCTCGCGTTATTGGCCGAGGTTAGGCCTGTTTGACTAATCTCATTCTGATTTAGCCCAACCTGATTTAGTCCCGCCTGACTGGCACCGCCTGCACCTTGTGAAGGCTCAGTTTGAGTTGCAGCAAGGTTGCTTTGCGACTGACTCGCCTTGGCCGAGAGATATTGCTTGGCGTCATTAATAAGTGCCGCCAGCTTGGCAGCATCACTCTCTAGCGCCTCAGCTTGACCAAGCTCACCATTTCCAGACTTATTCTTACCCGCTATGCCATGAATAAGCCCCTCTAGCATCTGCGGCGGTAAGGCCGTCAGCTCATCCTTGGACAAACCGGTTTGCGCCATCACCTCACTTAAAGCATCTTCGGGAAGCTGAGCCAATATCGCCTCGCTCCCCAGGCTATTTGGATTGATGACGGGTAAGATATGATCATCTCCGGCGCCGGGGTTAAGCAGCTCATCTATACCCTCTAAGGCCGCTTTTTCGGTATCGACCTTGTCCTTAGCCCCTTTTACAAAGGTAGGAAGCAGCTCATTGTCGGCAGATGACTCACCATCAGCATCACCCGGCGGCAAAATGACGCCGTCGGCGGCAAATTCCGCCTCATCCCCCAGCTTGTTCGCCAGATGGATCTGCGCCAGCACGTTGGAGACATCGTCGCTCTCTTTGTCCTGCGTGGGCGCCTTCTCCTGCTTAACATCGGCCTTATCAGTGTTATCGCGTTGAGCCACGTTTTCGGCTTGGGACTGGTGGCGCGTTTTTGCCTGTGAGTTCACCTCATCCTGGCCACTCGCCTTAGCCAAAGCCTCTGAAAAACCTTTGTTTTCTGACTTAGACTCTGCGGTCGACTTCGCATCTGATGCACTGGGCAACACCCCGACTTTCTCTTTGCCGGGCTCGACATTAGATAGGAGTATTTGGGTCATCTGTGGCATGCTTCCTCCAACACTCATCTTGGGCACGACAATGTCACGTGCCACCCGAGCGTCAATTATTCGCTAAGCTTTGGACTCATTGGCCCTTACTAATCAACATCAAGCAATAAAAATGCCAAGTTAATCATACCAATCCTAGTAAATAACCAATCATGCTAGCTTGTTAAAATGCCCGATAACGGCGTTACTATTTTTGATTGTAGAATAACTGCTTATCGAAAGATCATGCCTTGTCCTCGAACGTCTTTCCTACACTACTTCTGATCACTTACTTACCGTGATTGGTATTACAATTTGACTTGAAAAAAGTGGCGAGACAGTAGAATTGTATGGGGATGATGAAGAGACGCACGCCTCTACTGATTGTACCTATTAGGGGATTAACGGGTAGACTGGCGGAAAAATTGTTGCGAGGCAAACTCGTCGATCATCTTCTGTTCCTGTTTAGCCTCAAACTTTTGTTTTGCTTCGGCTTTATGCGCGAGTAACAGCTCGACAGCCTTGCGCTTTTGTTGCTTACCCTGCCAATATTGCTGGGCCTTCTGACGCTGCTTATCCGTCTCCGACACGGCGAAGACCTGCTTCTCGATCGCCTCATCGATCTGACGGATAAACTGATGAAACTGATGATAACTGCTGGCGGCAATCACTTGCCCCTGTTGCGCCTCCATCTGTTTCATGTAATCGAGACGATACTGCTGCAAGGCATCGAGCTGCTGGCGACATTTATTCAACGTCAACTGCACGCCTCTTAGCTGAGTCGCCGCGGCCTCCTCGGCGTCGAGGGCTAACTTGAGTACTGTCTCTAAGGGGTCATGCTTTGCCATGGCCGTTACGCTCTCCGATAAAATTCAGGCTAGACCTGACACTGGGCGCTCAATTGACCCAGCATCAAGGCGCTGGAATCGAAGCTGATGGCTTCCTTCATGGTCTGGCGCAGGAAGGCGTTCATGGCTGGCTGCAGCCGTATGGCGTTATCGATACGAGGGTCGCTCCCCTGAGTATAGGCACCGATAGAGATGAGGTCGCGATTTTGTTGGTACAGAGAATACATCTGCTTCACCCGGCGCGTCGCCTCCAGATGAGCGTCACTGATCACCATAGGCGCCACACGGCTGATAGAGGCCTCGACGTCGATGGCAGGGTAATGACCCGAATCGGCTAATGCCCGCGATAACACAATATGGCCATCGAGGATCGCCCGCGCCGCATCGGCGATCGGATCCTGCAGATCATCGCCCTCGGTCAGCACGGTATAGAAGGCGGTAATTGAGCCCTGGCCGGCGCCGCCGTTACCGGCGCGCTCCACCAGCTTAGGCAGCTTGGCAAACACAGAGGGCGGATAGCCTTTGGTGGCCGGCGGCTCACCGACGGCCAGGGCGATCTCACGCTGCGCCTGGGCGTAACGAGTCAGGCTGTCCATCAGCAGCAATACGTTGTAACCCAGATCGCGAAAATATTCGGCGATACGGGTCGAGGTCTCACAGGCTCGAAGACGCATCAGCGGCGAGGTATCGGCGGGCGCCGCCACCACCACGCTGCGGGAACGTCCCTCGGCGCCCAAGATCTCTTCGATAAACTCTTTCACTTCGCGGCCACGTTCCCCCACCAGACCAACGACAATCACATCGGCCGTGGTGCCCCGGGTCATCATGCCCAGCAGCACACTCTTACCCACACCCGAACCGGCAAATAGACCCATACGTTGGCCCTTACCCACGGTCAACATGGCGTTGATGGCACGAACCCCCACATCCAAAGGTTCGCTGATGGCGCGGCGCGCCAAGGGGTTTAGCATGGTGGCATGACGGGTAGCTTTCTGATCGGTATGCAGCTGCCCCAAGCCGTCTATCGGCGCACCATTGCCATCGAGCACGCGGCCAAGCAGGCCCATGCCGACATTCAGCCCAGTCTGCTCGCCGAGCGGCGTCACCTTGGCACCAGGCATCACGCCGCTGAGCTCCTCGATGGGCATCAGATAGAGTAGCTTGTCATCGAAGCCTATCACCTCGGCGATCAGATCTCCTGCCATGGTGGCTATGCTACACAGACTGCCCACGGGCGCCTTGCAGCCGGTGGCCTCCAGCGTTAGGCCTACCACGCGCACCAGCTGGCCCGAGGCCTCCGGCATAAAAGGGGCGACCGCCTGGGTATGCTGCCTTAACTTATCAAGAAGCCGGTTTTGACGTGTCTTCATCTGGGCTCGTCTCTTGCGGTGCGTCAGGTGCAATCTGTTCGCTCGGCGCGACTTGCGATGCGTCAACTACTTGCGTTTGTTGCGGATCGCTTGTCTGGCTATCTGTTTCGAGGCCCGCTTGCGCAGCGTCGCCGTCTAGGTCTTGGTTTTGGTCTTGATGCTCGGGGACCTTCTCCATGGCAGCTAGCTGTTGTAGCCTTTGCTGCTCGAGGCGCTGCTCACTGGCGATAAGCTTATCGAACACCGCCTTGATGCGATGCTCCAGCCCCATATCCACCCGGCTACGGCTGTTGCTTACGATACACTCGCCGCGGCTCAAGGTCGGGTCGGCCTCTAACTCCCAATGATTTTTTGTTAGCTGCGCGCTTTCATAGAGTCGCTCGACGATAGCGAGATCCTCTGGATGTAGACGCAGATGCGCCCCTTGCTCTTTCAGCGGTAGGGCGTCGACCCCTTGACGCAGGGCGGCTAGAATATGTTCGGGATGTGTCTTAAGCTCATGGCCGATCACCGCCTTAGCCAGCGTCATGCTCAGTTGTACCAAGGCTTGTTCTATTTCGGTGTCGAGCAGAGAGAGCGGCATTGATAACTGCTGCATCAGGGCTTCAAAATGCGCAATCGTCTGTTTGGCCTCGACGAGGCCGGCCTCCATACCCTGAGCCTGTCCTTGACGATAGCCCTCTTCGTGGCCCTGCTCCAGGCCTTTCAGTCGCCCCTCTTCCAAGCCCTTGGCCATACCGGCTTCCTGGCCCTGAGCGAAGCCTTCGGCCTCGGCCTCGGCGCGGATCGACTCGATCTCTTCCAGGGTGGGGGGCATCACCGGCTCATCGACCGCCTTAGCCGCCTTTTGCGGGGCGATGCGGCCGAACATGTTCTCCTTGGGCTCATGCACCACAGGGGTCACATCCGGCAGCTGCCAATGGCTAAAATCGGCTTGTGTGGTGTGTACGCCTTTGCCCTCTTGGGGCTTCTTGTCGCCAGACATGGTCATTAGAGGAACTCTTCTCCGCCGCTACCACCTAGAATGATCTCACCGGCGTCACTTAAGCGACGGGCAATAGAGAGGATCTCCTTCTGAGCCACTTCCACTTCGCTGATCCGTATTGGGCCCATGGCCTCGAGATCGTCTTTAAGCAGCTCGGCGGCACGCTTGGACATGTTGCCGAGGATCTTCTCTTTGAGTTGATCGTCTGCGCCCTTGAGGGCCTTCATCAACACATCCTGCTGCACTTCACGCAGCAAGGTCTGAATACCCATGTCGTCGACATCTGCCAGGTTTTCGAAGACAAACATCAGATCTTGGATCTGCTGCGCCATCTCTTCGTCGGTCTCGCGCAGCGTCTCCATCAGCTGACTCTCGACGCCAGTATCCAGGTAGTTCATGATGTTGGCCGCCGCCTTCAGGCCGCCCATCTTCGCCGCCTGCGCGCCGCCCTGACCGGCAAACTGTTTCTCCATGATGTCGTTAAGCTCTTGCAGTGCCGCCGGTTGTACCTCTTCGAGGTTGGCGATTCGCATCATCAAGTCGAGACGGGTATTTTCCGGTGCTTGGGCAAATATCTCGGCGGCCTGATCCGGCTCAAGATAGGAGAGCACAATCGTCTGGATCTGCGGGTGTTCGTTCTGAATGATGGTGGCCACCTGACGGGCGTCCATCCACTTGAGTGATTCTAGGCCCTTGGCACCGCCCCCCATGATGATCTGCTCGATAAGGTTACCCGCCTTATCTTCACCCAAGGCGGCGGTAAGGGCATTACGCACGAACTCTTCGCTGTTAAATCCGATGGAGGAGTATTTCTGTACCTCCTCCAGAAACAGCTTGTGTACGCCGATCACCTTGTTTTGGCCGAAGTCTTTCATGGCCGCCATGGCCATACCCACCTTCTGCACCTGCTTAGGCTCGAGGTGTTTTAGGATTGAGGCGGCGTCGGCTTCGCTAAGGCTGAGTAGCAGGATGGCTGTCTTCTCGATACCGGTCAGATCTTTGGTATTGAACTCACCGTTAGCTGTGTCGATCTCTTTGTCTTTACTCATTTTCTTGTAACCATCCCTTGACGACTTGCGTAGACAACTCAGGCTCGTTGGCCACCAATGCACGTATGGCCTTTATCATATCATCGTCTTTATGCAGATCCGGTATCAAAATTGACCCATCATCGGCGTAGCTGTATTCCGCATCGGGACGATTAAGCATGCCAAGGGTATCGGCGGCATACTGATCCTCAATCTCCGCTAACTCATCACCCAAAGATGGCGCATCCGGCATCTTCTGACCATCTGGGTAGATAAGGCGCTTGAGCATAGGGCGCACCACGAACAGAATAAGCACCAGGATGATTAGACCGCCCATCACTAGCTTGATGGCTCGCCAGAACCAAGGCTCCTCGTAGATAGCCAGCGCTGGCGCCTCTTCTACCAGTTGATCCATGAAGGGAACTGTGACCACCTCTATCATGTCGCCACGTTGGGTATTGAAACCTACAGCCCCTTCTAGCAGGCGGCGTATGTTGCTCAGCTCCTGCTCGGTGCGAGCAACGCGGGTCACCTGACCGTCTTCACCGGCAGGTCCCGTCTTGAAATCGACCGCCACCGACACGCTAACCCGTCTGACCACCCCCACCTGCTGGCGGGTATGGCTGATGGTGGTGTCTAGCTCATAATTGCGGGTTGCCTCCTTGTGGCTAGAACCCGGCAGGGTCTGCTCCTGAGCACTAGTCCCGGTAGCCTGCTGAGGAATATTGGCTTCCATCGGTGGCTGGTTGCTCAGCGCGCCGGCGATGCCGCCAGTGCTGGCACCGGTAGAGTTATTCTCAACCGTCATCTCGCTGCGCACCGCGGGCAGATCCGGGTTATAACGCTTGGCGGTCTGCTCGACCGAGGTGAAGTCCATGTTCACGTCGACCTGAGCGGTAAAGTTTTCCGGCCCCAGAATCGGCATCAGAATCGATTCAATCTTGCTGCGGTATTCGGCTTCTTTCTGCTGCACCAGCTCGAGCTCGCGTCTGGCTCTGGCCGAGCCTGCAGTTTGACTGCCCGAGTTTAGCAGGCGACCGTTAGCATCGGTCACAGTGACTCGAGTCGGCTCGAGACCGTGCACCGCCGAGGCAACGATATCTACGATGGAATCGACCTCCTCCTGACCCAGACCGCCACGGCGGGTATTAACCACCACGGTTGCACTTGGCTTGGAGCGATTACGGGCAAACACATTCTCTTTAGGAATGGCCAGGATCACCTTGGCGCGGCTGACGCTCTTTAACTCTTCGATGGTACGTGCCAGGTTTTGCTCCTGGCTGTTCTTGAGTCTGGCGGCCTCCATGCGCTGGCTCACGCCAAAGCCGCTGTCTTTTGATAGGTAATCGTCACGACTCGGCGAGTTATCGATACCGGCGCGGCTCAGCATCATCTTGACGTCTTGGTACTGATCTTCCGGCACCTTGAGCACATCGACATCGATCTGATAGTTGACCTTGTTCTTGTCCAGCACATCCAGGACCTGCACCATCTCCTGAGTATCCATCTTACCCAGAGGACGGTATTCGGGCTCCTGAGCCCACAACATGACGAAGACGGCCAACGCCAGACAGATAGCCAGCGCCAGGATCATGGTGATCTGTCTGAGCATGTCGACACCGCCAAACATTCCGCCGCTCGGCTTATGTTCTTCTTGTACGCCGCCTGCCAACATATCCTGTGTTGTGCCAGCGCCAGTTCCGACTACCATATCTGTGCTCACGATAAATACCTGCCGTTATCTTTCTTAATCTTTAGGGAGTCCATGCCTAGACAGGCATACTCATGATCTCTTTATAGGCTTCCACCAGCTTGTTGCGCACCTGAACGGTGGCCTCGAATGCCACGCTGGCCTTCTCTCTGGCGATCACGGTATCTGACAGTGTCACCCGGGTGTCGCCCATATCCAGACGTGTCTGCAGCGAGGATGAGGTGGCCTGCAGCGCATTTACATTGCCCACAGCTTCAGACAAGAGGCTGCCAAAGTCGCTACCACTGGTGTTCGCCACCTGCTGAGTGATATTAGGTGTGATCCCATTAGGCTTGATTTCGCCCGTGAGTGTCTGCATCTCTTGCAGTAATGAATTGGCACCTATCTGCATCTTGGCCTCCGCTATCGTCGTGAAATTGACGAAATCTATTCTTATTCAGACCAATGCAATATGTTTGCCAAAAATAGAAAAAGCCGACAAACCCAGATTGGGTGTCGGCTTCGAAACGTTCAAATGGGCCGTAGAGACGCTAAAGCGGCGGTTTGCTTCCTTCACTGACACATGTCAGCTAAAACGAATACGCCTATCAGGCAGGGATCTGAATACCCATGTCACGCATACGCGCCATCTTATATCTCAGGGTCCGGGCGCTGATACCCAGCTTTTCGGCCACCTGCTTGCGACTGCCATTACACTGATTGAGGGTCTCTAGGATGATCACATGCTCCTGTGCCTTAAGCTCATCCCCCAGCCCCTCGGGCTCGACAGTTTTTTCACTATCAAAAGCAGGCTCCAGCATCACATCCTGAGTATCGATAACGATATCCTTGGCGCAGATAGTGTCACCTGTCTGTAGAATTAGGGCGCGCTGAACCACGTTATCCAGCTCTCGAACGTTCCCCGGCCATCTGTGGCCCAATAGACGCCTGCTCGCCTGATCGTCCAGGCTTGGCGCCACGGCTAAACCGGCAGCCTTGGCATGACGCAACACCAGGTGCCTCGCCAGCGGCAAGATATCCGCCGGGCGTTGATGCAGTGCCGGCCAGGTCAGCGGGAACACATTGATGCGGTAATAGAGATCTTCCCTAAAATCGCCTTTGGTCGCCATCGCCTTAAGGTCACGGTTAGAGGTGGCCAGCACACGCACATCGAGCTTAATCGTCTTACGACCGCCGAGTCGCTCGACTTCGCGCTCTTGCAATACCCTGAGCAGCTTGGCTTGCAGCCCCAGATCCATCTCGGAGATTTCATCGAGCAGCAAGGTGCCGCCCTGAGCCTGTTCAAACTTACCGGGACAGGCCTGATAGGCCCCGGTGAAGGCCCCCTTCTCGTAGCCAAACAGTGTGGCTTCGAGCATGTTTTCAGGAATTGCCGCACAGTTGATTGCCACAAATGGCTCGTTGGCACGCTGGCTGTGTTGATGAATATAGCGGGCAAGCACCTCTTTACCCGAACCACTCGGCCCCATGATCATCACGGAGGCATCGGATTGGGCCACCTTCTGTGCCAGCGCCAAGAGCGCCAGGCTGCGCTCGTCGGCCACCACGGGTTGATCTTCGATTAGCTTAGGTTTGAGATAACGAGACACCTGGTTAAGCAAGACCTCAGGGGCGAAGGGTTTCGCCAGATAGTCCACCGCGCCGAGCTTAATGGCACTTACCGCACTGTCTATGGTGGCAAAAGCCGTCATCAATAAGATGGGCACCTGGGCGTTATGCTGCTGAAGATAGTTCACCAGCCCGAGACCGCCTATCCCCTCCATCTGCACGTCGCTGATCACCATGTCGAATTCCTGACCCTTGAGCGCGACGATGGCCGCCTCGGCCGATTCAACATCGACACATTCATACTGCGCCAGCAGCAAGGTATCGACTAAGGCTTCGCGCAGCGCCGCATCATCTTCAACGAGTAATATCTTGGCTTCAGCCATGGCTTACCTCCAGCCCAGAATCGGCCGAAACAGCCGGCAGGTTAAACGAGGCGCGACATCCCTTTCCCGCGATACAATTGAGTTGCAAGCGGCCCTGATGATTTGCCACAACCGTCTGCACGACAGCTAAGCCCAGACCTGTGCCTTGGGCCTTAGTGGTGAAGAAAGGCTCTAACACCTTCTCTTGCAATTTGGCATCGAGCCCCTTACCGTTGTCGACTACCTCGAAGGCGACAGTCCCCGTCTCATCTTGGGCATTAAGCCAGATCTGACTGGCCCCGGCCTCGATACTGTTCATAACAAGATTGTTGATCGCCGAGCTGAGCGCCGCCGGATTAGCCTTAAAGCGCAAGTGAGTGTCTAGCTTAAGAAGCAGCTGGCAGCCCTTACGCTCGGCGATAGGTTCGCAGTTGGCCATCACGCTAGTCATCACCTGCTGCATGTTGCAGACTTCGGTCAATTCCTGCTGACGCCCCTTGGCCATCAGCAACATGTCATCCACCTGTTGCGACAGTTCATTGAGCCTGTCGATAAGCTTGCCCTGAAAACGCTCCCTTGAGACCTGGGTCAGCTTAGGGCTCCCCAGGTTCGCGGCGTAGAGTAAGGCCGCCGACAAAGGTGTTCGCACCTGGTGGGCCAGGCTGGCTACCATCTTACCTAAGGCGGATAGTCGTTGCAGATGCGAGAGATTCTTCTGCAGCAGACGGGTTTCGGTCAAGTCGGTCAAGACGATGAGCTGACCAGGCTCGGGCGTTAGCGGCGTGATCGCCAGCTTCACCCGGCGACCGTTCTTCAACGAGACCTCGTGACCGTCGTCATCTTGGGGCGAAAAGGCACGGTTAATCACCTGTAACCAGCGTATGCCCGCCAGGGGCTGCCCTAACAATTGCACCGCAACCGGATTGGCATCTGTCACCACACCATCGCCATTGAGGATCACTACACCCGATGGCATAGCCTGGAGTATATGTTCCATGCGGCTGGAGATGGCATCGTTTGCCACCTCACCACCCATGACTTGGGAAGGAGCCAGTGTTACCTGCGCCTGCGCTGTATATGCCACCTTTGGATTCGCGGCCATAACCACTCCGTCAATAATTTGCTGCTAAACAGGCCGATGCAGGTAACATGCCAATTAAAAAGCTAACAAAAAGTCAGAATTAACAGAGAATTATGAGTCAGATACGACAAAGGCCCAGAAATGGGCCCTTGTTTATGGAGTGCGGCGAGCAGGAGTTAATCTTTACTCATGCCATACTTGCGCATCTTCTCAACCAGTGTGGTACGGCGAATGCCAAGCATTTCTGCGGCGCGGGCCACCACATTGTCTTGTTGATCCAGTGCCTGGCGAATCATATCGATCTCAAGCTCGGCCAATAGATCCTTAAGGTTCACTCCTTCGGGTGGCAACTCGCTGGGGAAACGGCTCTCGGGAATATCGACCGCTACCTCATCGCTGAAGATAGAGGCCAGCGCATCGCGTTCCAACTCCTCTTCACTGACCTGCACCTGATATTCAGGCACATCAATATGGCGGTATTTAAGCGGCAGGTCATTAACGTCGACCAAGCCACCCGGATAAAGGATCGTCAGACGCTCGACCAGGTTAGAGAGTTCACGCACGTTACCCGACCAGCTATGCTCCTTGAGTGACTCAATCGCACGCTGGGTAAAACGCACCTTGCCACGCCCCTCGTTATAAACGCGGCTGACCAACTCCTGCAGCAAAAGCGGGATATCGTCTTTGCGCTCACACAGGGCGGGCATCTCGACAGGAAACACATTGAGGCGATAGAAGAGATCTTCCCTAAACTCGCCGTTGGCGATCATGGTCTCTAGCTCTCTGTGGGTTGCCGCGATGACGCGCACATTGGTATGAATCGGTTTGCTGCCACCGACACGCTCGAAGACGCGCTCCTGCAATACACGCAGCAGTTTCACCTGCATCTGCAGGGGCATATCGCCTATCTCATCGAGAAACAGGGTGCCCCCTTCGGCGAGCTCGAAGCGTCCCTTACGGGCACTGATTGCGCCGGTAAATGAGCCCTTCTCATGACCAAACAGCTCACTCTCGAGCAATTCTGGCGGAATGGCGCCACAGTTTACCGGGATGAAGGGGCCATCACGGCGATCGGAAATATAGTGGATATTGCGTGCAACCACCTCTTTGCCGGTACCAGACTGACCTAGAACCAATACGGTGGCATCGGAACCGGCCACCTGGTTGATCAGGTGACGCACCTGGGCGATACCTTCACTGCGGCCCACCAGGCTGCGAAATAACTTAGTCTGGTTACCACTGGTAGGTATATCCGGACGCTTAGCCTGCACAAACACCTGGCAAAAATGCAGGAGTTCGGTCAACTGAGGATAATTTAACGGCTCTTCAATACAACCTAATACATTGCCTGCAGTCACGTCGCCATTAGAGCCTAACAACAAGATGGGTTGCCAAGGCATTGAGGTGGCAATAGATTGCAACAAGGTCTTAGATTGAGCCTCTTGTGCAATGACAAGTGCTCTATAGCGGGTATTCGACATTCGAGATTCGAGTCTGTCGACGGCAAGCAACTCTACCTGCTCACCAAGAAACTCAAAAACACAAGATAAGCGATTAATTCGCTCTGACTGATTACCGACAAGTAGAATTCGTTGATCTGTTTGCATCATTTAAGAAGGCCGTAAAGCACTCAGTGTTATTCGCATTAATTATTAGTGTTAGTTGCTTCGAAAGCGAGATAATCGTTTTAATCCAGTTTTCCAAAAAATGACTATCACACGGAATAGTGTATTATCAGCAGCACATTAGCAAGTATCAGATTCATTTTCTGACTAACTCATCTGATTTTAGAGCAAATTCTCAACGTATCAAGCATCAGGCGCCAATCGTTTGACGCCTGACAAAAAGTTGTTGTTCAGAAAGATAGTCGAGACGATTAAATTGCCTCTGTGTGTGACGCTAGATGGTGCTCATTTTGGGGAATGGCGTCCCACCCTTCCTTGATGGTACGGATGATTTCACTCACATCATCGATCGCCTGCACATCGTTATTCATGTTGGCCTCAGAGAGCTTACGCAGCATGAAATCATAGAGGTCGCTAAGGTTGCTGGCGATCTCGCCACCCGCTTCCATATTCAGGCTGTTGTTAAGCCCTGTGATGATGCCGATTGCCTTGCCGATATAGATACCTTTATTTTCTATATCGTTGTTTTCTATTGCATAACGACTCTGGGCTAGTCGTTGCAGCGCACCTTCAAACATCATTTGGATAATTCGGTGTGGAGAGGCGACTGAGATCTCGCTCTCTAATGACACCTTTCGATATGACTGCAGTGACTTTCTCATAAAAACCTACCTTTCTGCATCTATAGACTTATAAACATTAAGTTGGCGTTGACTCTTACGTCCGACATGCAGTAACTCCTGACGATGCTTTAACAGGCTTACCGCCTGCGTCGTAAAGCTGCTGGTTAATTCCAGTTGAGCCTGCAATAGAGCTCTGTCTTCCTCTTTCGGTGAGACGAGCACCTCGTCGAGCAAAAGTTGACGCTTTCCAACCAAGTCTAGCAAGTTCGATACCAACTCATCGGCGTCTTCCTGTTCGGCAGGTAACTGTTCCAGACGCCGCATAACTAGAGTAATTTGTTCGTTTAGCTTATCTAAAGGCTCCAATGCTCTTCCTTCTTACAGCACTCTCAACTAGGCTTTCTGAGAAACAACGCCTGGTAGCGAGTTCAGCCCATTAACAATACCAGCAGACTGTTGATTCAGCTTACCCACAACCAGATCCATCGCATTAAACTGCTTAAATAGACGGGATTCTAATTGCTCCATCTTCAAAGAAAATGCTTCGCGCTGCGCATCGAGTCGCTTCTTATCAGCGGTGTAGATATTATTACGAGAATCGATCAGGCCACCACTCTTAACGTAACCCTCAACTAAACTATCCAATCTGTTGGCCAAACCTGTGGTATCTGTCGCAAACAAACTCTCGATGCTACTCATATCTTCACTGATGGCTTTATCCAGCTTAGTGCTATTGACCGACAGTTTGCCGTAGCGATCCGCCTCTATGCCTATGTCATAGAGGGCAACCGACTGCCCACCACCAAGATCGACACGATTTGAAATCATATTACGCATCTGAGACTCGATTGATCGTATCATCGAATCCCCTTGGAGTGCCGATGCCACTTCCTTTTCCGCATCATAGGAAGAGACCTTATCTATGGTGCTCATTAAGCTGTTATAGGCGTCGACAAAACCCTGAACATTCTCTTTTACCGCATCTTCATCGAGTTCGATCTTAAGTACAGAGGTCTTATTGAGATCGGCGTCGGTGAGATTAAGGGTCACGCCGGCTATCGCATTTTTGATTTCGTTGGTTTGCGACTGTAGCTTCTGACCATCTATGTAAACAATTGACTCTTTGGCGGCCTGCACTTCGCTCAGATTTCCTAGGCCAAACATGTCGCTAAGACCTGTACCAGACGTATCGCTTGCAGTTACGCTGATGTTATTATCCGGCCCTTCGGTATCGGAACTGATCACCAGACGACTGCCACCATCGGTAGTAACTATCGTTGCGGTAACCCCGACATTGTCGTCGGCACTGTTAATCTTGTCTGCAATGGCTGACAGCGAGTCTCCCGCGGCCACATCGACCGAGAAACTCTGACCATTAACGGTAAAGCCGAGACTGCCCTCACCTACTGCTGCACTGGCATCTGCCGTGAAGGCCCCTGCCACCTTGTGACGCTGGGCGAGTTGCTCTACGACTATGTTATAGCTACCCGTCTGGGCATTCTTATCAGCCGTAGCCGTAAAGAAACTGCTGTCACCGGTTGACACCTGACGTTGATTTAGACTGCTGCCATCTTTGAGTTTTTCAAGGGCATCCTGAAACTTTGACAGAGCACTCTTTAGCGAGCCCATGGCTGAGACTTTCGCATCGATTGTGTCTTCTGTCTTATTAAAGATCGCTTCTTTAGGCACCTTCTCAGCATCAACCAGCACCCCCACAATCGTGTTGATATCAAGCCCTGAACCTATGCCTGTTGCCGTTAATGCCATAACTACCTCTACTCAAACGCCAGCTGAAACCTAGGCTTCAGTTTTCATTAATAATCCAGTGACTTCAGAAAGTTTCTGCGCCAACCTCAATGCTTCTTCGTTTGGAATTTGACGGATCACATCACCCGAATCAATGTCCATAACGCTAACAATATTTGTGCCAGAATCTTCGTCAATCTTAAAAGCCAAGCCTTTACGCATCACAGACATCATATTTGACATCTCTTCAACCAACTTCTGCATCGCTTCGGGCGATTGCTCTTCGGCCTGAGCCGCTTCGGCTTGATTGCTCTGTTCGACCGCCTTGATCGAACCTTTGGCTAATTCCACGTCCTCTGCCGCATTTGCTTTAACAGGCGTCATGCCTATATCAATTTTAGCAGCTGTAGCATTGGATGAATTAACAGTATTAATATCCATGACCTATACCTCTACTTCGTTAATTTATCCTTAAAATCACGAAAGGGAGATCCGTCGCCGAACCTCCCTTGTCTTCATCAAACTCGGTCTAACCCATTACTTTATTAGAGTAAAGATAGGGCAACCTGTGGCAGCTGGTTAGCTTGAGCTAGCATAGCTGAACCGGTTTGCTGAAGCACTTGGTTCTTAGTCATAGCAGAGGTTTCTTTCGCGAAATCCACGTCTACGATACGGCTCTTAGCGTCAGCGACGTTAGCCTGAGTGTTAGCGCTGTTGCTGATGTTGTGTGCCAGACGATTTTGCACAGCACCTAGTTTAGCGCGTGAAGTATCGATCTTCTTGATTGCAGCATCAATTTTAGTCAGAGCTGAAGCACGACCAGCAGAGGTCAATACTGTCAGTGAGTTAACTGAAAGTGCAGCTGCATCAGACTTACCGACAGAAACCTTAATGTCTTCGCCATCTTGGTGACCAACCTGGAAAGTCTTACCAGCAGAGAAATCACCGTTAAGCAGCTTAGTATCACCAAAAGCAGTGTTAGTACCAATTGCAGTGATCTCGGTCGCAAGTGCATCCATCTCATCTTTCAGAGCTTGAAGGTCTGCAGTGCTGTTCGCGCCGTTTTCAGCTTGAATAGACAGGTCACGCATACGTTGCAGCATGTTGGTCTGCTCTTGCATCGCACCTTCGGAGATCTGGGCGATAGAGATAGCGTCGTTAGCATTACGCATACCTACTTCAAGACCACGAACCTGAGAGTTCAGACGGTTAGAAATCGCAAGACCGGCTGCGTCATCTTTTGCACTGTTAATGCGAAGACCACTAGACAGACGTTCCATAGAAGTCGCTAAGTTGCTACCTGAAGCGTTTAGGTTTTTCTGTGCTTTTAGAGATGTTACGTTAGTGTTTACTGTAATAGCCATAATCGATTCCTCTTTATACCTGGCTTAAAACTAAGCCTGTCTACTTAAGCCAGGCCGGTCTTACTGGGTTACAGTATATTTAACGGCAGAGGGTTTTCGATCTTTAGAAAATTTTTTATAAAAAATAGGCTATTTTTTATAATACATATATATCATACATTTACATCACGCAGAGACGAAAAAAACGGTGCAAAAAACTAATTTGCACCGTTTTATTGTGGGCCAAAACTGAGAGATTAACCCAGTAGTGACAGGGCAACCTGAGGTAACTGGTTAGCCTGTGCCAACATGGCAGAGCCTGTCTGCTGTAGCACCTGATTCTTCGTCATGGTTGAGGTTTCTTTGGCAAAATCCACATCCACGATGCGGCTCTTGGCATCGGCAACGTTAGCCTGAGTATTTGCGCTGTTACTGATGTTGTGCGCCAGACGGTTTTGCACCGCACCTAACTTGGCACGCTGGGTATCGATAACCTTAATAGCCGCATCAATTTTACCGATAGCGGAATCTCGGCCGGCTGACGTTAACACAGTAAGGCTATTTACTGACAGTACACCTGCGTTCAATGTGCCTACTGAGATAGTGACATCTTCACCGTCCTGGTGGCCCACCTGGAACAGCTTACCAGCAGAAAACTCACCCGTAAGCAACTTAGTGTTACCAAAGGCGGTACTGTTACCGATAGCGGTGATCTCTTCTGCGAGCTGGTCCATCTCATCTTTCAACGCTTGTAGATCGGCAGTGCTGTTGGCGCCGTTTTCAGATTGAATCGACAGATCACGCATACGCTGCAGCATGTTGGTTTGCTCTTGCATTGCGCCTTCAGAGATCTGCGCGATAGAGATAGCATCGTTCGCGTTGCGCATCCCCACCTCAAGACCACGAACCTGAGAGTTCAAACGGTTTGAGATCGCAAGACCGGCGGCGTCGTCTTTCGCACTGTTGATGCGAAGGCCACTCGACAAGCGCTCCATAGAGGTTGCCAGATTTTGAGAAGAAGTATTTAGGTTCTTCTGCGCCTTCATCGATGTGACATTGGTATTAACATTAATAGCCATTGTGTTTTCCTCTTCTTGGTTGCACTGCCAAGACGTTGAGCTTGGCTAATAAATTAGAAGTTAAGTTTGTCAAAGGCCTGAGCCCGTTTAGATATAATCAAAAAGTGTCGTCGACCCGACTTTGCTAAACACACTCGATACGGCATTTAAGGCCAACTGTTGTTTCTCGAGCTCAGTTATCGCCGAGGCATAATCTAAATCTTCCAGCATTGAGAGCGCCGAACTGTTCACCAGTTTCTCTTCCACATGGGTCGAACTGTAACGCTCAATTTGCTTTAAGCTATTACCGGCTTCTCCCCGGGCAGTGCTCAACTGATTGACACCACTATCGATATTATTCAACATCTGTGCCAACTCAGCTTTACCTTGGGGAGTATTCACCTTATTAGGATCTTCAAGCAAGGTGATCGCCTGGTTGATGGTATCGAAGACGCTCACCTGAGATTGCGGCGTGATACTAAAGGTATCCCCTGGGGCAGGCTGGCCATCGAGTTTCACCTCGATACCGTTAAAGTTAATGGGATTGGCGGCGTCGAAATTAGGAACAGTCGTTACCAGAGTCGCGGACGAATCGCGGATCTCAAGATTGGCCCCATTCATGGTAAAGCTATAGGTATCATCAACATAGGTGGCGGGATCGCTGATCGCTGCGCTCAGAACACGAAAATCCCCCGTCTGAGTCGACAAATAATTGGCACTAAAGTCGCCAAGACCTGATGGCGCATTCATAAAGGCCTGATCGCCAGGCACATTGGTGCCCAGCGTGACACCTGAAGCCACTATGGCCTGGCGCACACCACTGTCACCGCTATAAACCACATTTCCCGCCGCATTGAAAGCAAAAGGCTGATTGCCAGTTTCATAGCCGGCAAACATATAGTTGCCCGATTCATCTTTGGTGTTGGCCACAGAAACCAACTCTTCCAATGTGCCTTTCAGCTCATCGGCAATCATTTGCCGCTCAGAATCAGACAGGCTGCCATTCACTGCACGCAGGATCTGCTCTCTAACCGAGCCAGTCAGGGTTTCGGCTGTGCCTAGTTTGCTCTCTGTTAAGGCCAGGCGATTGGTGGCGTAGTCGATATTCTTCATAAACTGATCGACCAGGGCATTTTGCTGATTAAGGTTATCGATTCCGATAGCCGCCACAGGATCGTCGCCCGCAGTATTGACCCGCTTACCACTGGCAATCTGATCGATGATCTTGCTGGTCGCCGATTGCTTGTTAAGCACGCTATTAATGTTTTGATTAAACATCTGCGCCGTTGAGATCCGCATAATAAAGGCTCCTATCTCACCGAACTAAAGAGGGTGTCGAAAATTTCAGTGGCCGTGGTCATGATCCGCGCCGAGGCCTGATAAGACTGTTGGAAGCGCATCAAATTGGCGGCCTCTTCATCCAGGTTTACCCCTGACTCACTCTGCACCCGGGTATAAGCCTGAGAATAGACGGCTTCTGCCGACCCGAAGGCCACCTCGGCGGCTTTGGCCTTGCCACCCACCTGCAACTTGGTGCCTTCGTAAACATCGGCCAGAGTCGAGCCGCCATTGTTCATCAGTTTGGTTTCCGCGAGCTTTGCCATGGCGACCGCATTGGTGTTATCCCCTTCGGCGAAGCTGAGGTCGAAGGTAAACCTGTCAGTGGCTGGCGCGCTGGCATCCACCTCGAAGGTGAAGCCATAGGCACTGATGGATGGCGGCGTAAAGGCTGTCGGCGCACCAAGCGAGTTGCCCGCCGCATCGAATACTTCGAAGGTATTTGCCGTGGTATCTATCTCGAAGGTCAACTCGCTGCCGGTTAAAGGGAAGTTAGCCACACTGCGATTGTCGATACTCACCAGTTTCACCTGGGTATTGCCAGAATTTGCGGCATCTTGTGTGATTTTTGGCGCAGCGGCGGCAATCCCCTTAGGATCTGTCATCACCACCTTGATACCGGCCGCAGCGCCGGATGTGGGACGTATCTCAAATCTATCTCCAGAGGCCATGGCGCCGGAATCGATATTGATGCTAAAGCCGTCGCCACCGGTCAGCTGACTGCCATTTAAGGTAAGTGGCGTCACGGTGCCGGTTTCTTGATCTCTAAGCTCATAAGTAGCAGGTGCGGTAAAGGTCAGCTCGTAGCTGCCACCGGACAGGGCATTGACATCATCTATGTTGACTCTTAGTGCCGCATTGCCCGTGTTGTTGCCATAAGCGCCGGCGCGGCCCACAGACATGGCTGGATCGTTAATATCCAGGAAGAGATCGCTGCCGACTTCACCGTTGAGGTCGAAGCCTTGGGACTGCGCCTGATTAAAACTGTCGGCAATACCCAGCGCCAGCTGGCCCATCTCTAGCTGCGCCGGGATCAGTGTCTCGTCGCGAAATTGAAACAGAGCCCCCAGGCTGCCGCCCATCTTGCTGGGGTCGACCACTAAGGTCTGATTGCCGGCCGTAGTGGTGATACGCAACTCACCAGGATACGGGTCACCCGTGGTCGCGCCCATCTGCATAGAGACTTCGCCGGATACCAACATCACGGCGCCGCCCAGCATGATGCTCTTGGCGCCAGATTCGAGTGGGATCACGTTAACCTGAGCGTATTCGCTGAGCTCCTGGATCAGGGCATCCTGCTTATCGAGCAGCTGCATGTCGGCGCCCTGAGACTTCATCAGTTCCTGATTGATATGGCCAAGTTCGGTACTGATCTCATTGATCCTATCTGTCATAGCCGAGATCTGATCGTTAGTCTGCTTCATCTGACCATCGAGCTGCGACTGCATCTGATTGAGCGCCTTGGCGATCTGGTCAGCATTACCCAGCAGACTGCCGCGAATGCCCATATCATCGGGCAGATCCGCCAGGCTGTTGAGCCCGGCAAAGAGATCGTTAAGACTCTGCGGCACCGCCTTACCAATCTGAGAAAACAGCTGGTCCAGCTCGCTCATCTTAGTCTGGGTGGTCTGCGCCTGGCTCAGTGCGGTTTGGCCGATACGCAGCTCACGGGCGGCATATTCGTTATAGATACGTTTGACGTCGGTAATATAGGTACCGGCACCATAGAAGCTGTTGCCCAGACGCTGGGACTCCAGGCTAGACTGCTCAGCCACCTGACGGTGGTAACCCTGAGTATTGGCATTGGTAATGTTGTTACTGGTCACCGCCAGCTGCGACTGAGAGGCAAGCACGCCGGTACGGGCGATATTCAGCAGATCCATCGACATTATGCTTTACCTCTTATTGCACCTGTTGCTAACTGAGCACTCATCACTTTTCACTCTCCACTTGTCACTTGCCAATGGCTGCGCCAAGCTGTTTGTTTACCGTCTGGGCGACTGTCTGAGTTACCGCCTGCATCACCTTGATCACCTTGTCGGCGTAATCTGGGTCTGTGGCATAACCGGCATCTTGTAGGCCACGGATGAAGGCGGCGGGATTAGCGGCCTTGTCCATCGCATCCTGATAACGCTCGCCTTCGGAGATGAAAGAGACGAAATCGTCAAAACTTTGTTTGATATCCTGATATACCCTGAAATCGGCGCGCTGCTTCACCGCAACCCCATGTTCAAACTCCAGAGTACTGACACCGGCCCGCTCGCCATCCCAGCGGCGATCGGCCTTGATGTTAAATAGGTTATTGCTAGGCTGACCATCGGCGCGGCGCACCATCTTCTGCCCCCAACCTGTCTCGAGTGCCGACTGGGCAATCAATACCTCTGGGCTGGTACCCAAGACCTTGGCCGCCTGCTCTGCATGGGGATAGACCGCCTTGACGAACGCCTCACGGCTCTCGAAGCCCTTATTAGCCAAACCTGTTGGCGCCTGAGACGGCAAGACCTTGCCGCTCACTAGCTCATCAAATATCCGCGGCAAGGGCTTATCACCACTTGATACCTTACTTTGAGCCTCTGATTGGGCCAGAGATTGTCTATCAACTTGTTGCCCGCTGTTGGCAACCGGACTCACCATCCCGCCCCGCAGCACGGAAGCCGGCGTCATCCGGCTGGTCTGCGGCGAGAGCTGCTGCACCATGAGATCTGCAAGGCCCAACATCCCCTTGTCCGACAGATTGACTGACATCTGCTGGTCATGCATCTGCTCATAAAACTTGGTGTACTGGCTGTTCATGGGGCTGTCGGACTCAAACACAGCATTGGCATCGCGCATGCTTTTCATCAACATCTGCACGAAGATGCCCTCAAACTGCTGCGCCACCTCTTTGAGTGCCGCCTTGTCATCTTTTTGCGCCTTGGCACGTAGGGAGTCCAGGCCCCCTATGTCCAAGAAATGCGATGCGTTTGACAGCTTATCCATGTTGAATCCCGATGCCTTGGCGACGACTGAATCGTCTGCGACAAAATTTAGATGATGATAAGCTCACCATGCAAAGCACCTGCCACCTTTAACGCTTCCAGTATGGCTAACACGTCAGATGGCGCGGCGCCGACCAGATTCACCGCCCGCACCAACTCATCGAGGGTAGTACCAGGGTTAAACAGGAACATGCGATTATCCGCTTCGGACACATCTATGGTGCTGTCGCTGGTCACCACGGTATCGCCCCCCGCCAAGGGATTAGGCTGAGACACCTGGGTCGCCTCGGCGATGGTTACCGTCAGGCCGCCATGGGTCACCGCCGCCGGCAGCAGGCGCACATCTTTACCCACCACTATGGTGCCGGTACGGGAATTGACGATCACCTTGGCCGACTCGGACGCTGGCTCCACCTCGATGTTTTCCAAGGTCGCCAGAAATGAGACACGCTGGGACACATCCCGCGGCGCACTCACCTGCACCGAGGCGGCATCCAGTGGACGGGCCATGCCAGGGCCTAAGAGATCATTGATGGCATCGGCGAGACGTTTAGCCGTCGAAAAATCGGCGCGGCGCAGATTAAAGGTCAGATGATCGCCGGTAGAAAATGGCGTCGCCACGGTGCGCTCGACGATGGCGCCGTTAGGGATACGACCCACGGTAGGCGTATTTTGAATCACCTTAGAGCCATCGAGTCCTTCGGCGCTAAAGCCACTGACCACCATGCTGCCCTGGGCAATGGCATACACGTTACCGTCGACGCCCTTGAGGAAGGTCTGCAGCAAGGTACCGCCGCGCAGGCTCTTGGCCTCACCTAGGCTAGAGACGGTGACATCAAGCGTCTGGCCCGGCTTGATAAAGGCGGGCATGTCGGCACTTACCGCCACCACGGCGACGTTCTTGATCTTAGGACGGAAGTTATCGGGCAGATTGATGCCGAAGTTTTTCAGCATGGTCTTGAAGGTCTGCTCGGTATAACGTGTCTTCTCGCCGGTACCCGGCAAGCCGACCACCAGACCATAGCCGATCAGCTGGTTGCTACGCACTCCTTGTACGTTGGCGATATCTTTGATGCGCTGGGCCGAGCTGGCTGCGGAAAACACCATCAGGGCACAGGCCAATATTAATTTTATCTTCATGGCATCGCTCCTTAGAAGGGCCACCAGTCGCTCATAAAGAACTGGCTTAACCAACCCACTTTCTGCGCATCGGCAAAGGTGCCCGTGCCGCTGTATTGAATACGGGCATTGGCCACACGCTGAGAGTCTATGGTGTTGTCGGGACGGATGTCCTGCGAGCGTACTATGCCGGTCAGCCTGACAAACTCATCGCCGTTATTGATGGTGATCCACTTCTCGCCGCGGATCACCAGGTTGCCGTTGTTCAGCACCTGCATCACGTTGGCCGAGATGCTGCCCGACAGGCTGTTGCTCTGATCGGCATCCGACTCACGCTTGGTGTTCATGCTGTCTTTGTAACGCAGGTCGATGGGCGAGCCGCTGATGGTGACGTTGCCGCCGCCGGCATAGATGGGATCCAGCGTCAGATCTGAGCCCTTCTTCAACTCGTTGTTAGCGCTCTTCTTCGCCTTGGTCGACTCTTGCAGGATCACGGTAATGATATCGCCGACCTTAAGCGCCTTGATGTCCGAATAGAGACTAGAGGCCTGGCTATCCTGATACATAGAGCCCGTGGCGGCGATCTTAGTCGGCGGCGCCTCGGGATACACAGGCGCATAGTAAGGGTCATCGGCGATCGGCTTCTGGTTGGTTGAGGCACAGCCCACCAACGCCAGCGCAACCACTAAGACAGATGACTTAGCCATAACAAACTTAGCCATAACAAACTTAGTCATATCAAACCTCTACAGATTCTGATTGACGTAAGAGAGCATCTGGTCGACGGCCGAGATCACCTTAGAGTTCATCTCGTAGATACGTTGGCTCTCGATCAGGTTCACCAGCTCCTCGGTCACGTTAACGTTAGAAGTTTCCAGCGCGCCCTGACGAATGGCGCCCATGCCATCCAGAGAGGCGGTGCCCTGAATAGGCGTGCCGCTGGCACCGGTTTCCAGATAGAGGTTCTGCCCCATGGGATCCAGGCCGCTCGGATTGATGAAATCTGACATGCTCAACTGACCCACCACCTGGTTTTCCGCCGCGCCAGGGGTCTTCACCGAGACCTCCCCTTCGGCAGACACGGTAATGCTAGTCGCATCATCCGGGATGGTGATCGCCGGTTGCAACACATAGCCAGAACCCGGGGTCACGATCTGCCCGGTATCATCCAAGGTAAATTGACCATTTCGGGTATAGGCGGTTGTGCCGTCTGGCAGCTGCACCTCGAAGAAACCCGGGCCTTCGATCATCAGATCCAGTGAGTTGTCAGTGGTAAGCATGTTACCCTGGGTAAACATCTTTTGGGTCGCCACCACCTTAGTCCCCGCGCCTATGTTTAAGCCGTTGGGTAGCTTAGTATTAGAGGCGCTGATGCCCCCCGCCTGGTTGACGGTTTGATAGAGCAGGTCTTCGAAAACGGCCCGGCTCTTCTTGTATCCAACGGTGCTCGCGTTCGCCACATTGTTGGAGATCACCGAGATATCTGTTTGCTGGGCATCTAAGCCAGTCTTACTAATCCATAACGCCGGATGCATAACCTATCTCCTAACTAATGCGCATTAATGACGAAGAGGCTTGATCCATCTCTTCGGCGGTTTTCATCATCTTGACCTGCATCTCAAACTGGCGCTGCAGATCGATTAAAGAGACCATCTCGTCGACGGCGTTGACATTGCTGCCTTCGATGGCGCCACTCTCCACGGCGACATTGGGATCGGCCGGGGCATTAACGCCAGACAATTGACGGAACAGACCATCCTCGCCACGCATCAGGTTTTGATTACCAGGGTTAACCAACTTGATACGGCCGACCTCCTCGATCACCTCAGCGGTTGAGCCGAGCGGTCTGACCGAGATGGTGCCGTCCTGGGCAATCTCGACCTTTTCGATAGGAAGGGGTAGCACGATAGGACCGGCATCGCCCATGACGGGGTTGCCTCTGTCGTTACGCAGCAGGCCTGAAGTATCGAAACTCAGGCTGCCAGAGCGAGTGTAGGCCTCACCGCCATCGACGGCCTGCACGGCAATCCAACCGTCGCCTTTCACCGCGATATCGAGATCCCGTCCCGTGGTCTTTATGGGACCGGCGGCAAAGTTGGCCGACGGGTTCTCTGTCATCGAAAACACCCGTGTCGGCAACCCTTCGCCAAAGGCCTGCATAGATCTGGCCTGTTCCAGATCCGACTTAAAGCCGTCGGTATTGGCATTGGCAAGGTTGTTGGCACGCACTGCCAGCGAATTCATATTCTGCTTGGCGCCACTCATGGCGACATAGAGTAATTTATCCACTTGCTGCTCCGTCAATGTTTCAACTAAAACTGTCTAATAACAGAACAAAGCAAACATCATGCCAAGCAATAGATTTGGTTAAGCAGATGAAATCAAGCAGATAGAAATGAAGCTAAGGAAGGAAAGGAGAAGCGGCAAGAGAAGCGGAAATGTGTTGCCGCCTGGGCAACACATTTCACTCGTCCCACTAAGCGGCAGCTTAACGGATCTGCAGTACCGTCTGCTGCAGGGTGTTGTTCACTTCCAAGGTACGCGAGTTCGCCTGGAAATTACGCTGGGCCGAGATAAGGTCCACCAGCTCTGTGGTCAGGTCGACGTTTGACTGTTCCAGCGCCGATGAGCGAATGCTACCGAAGGTGCCGCTGTTGGCCTCACCCGCCAGTGCCGGACCCGAGTCAAGGCTCTCCTTCCAGGAGGTGTTACCCACCTGAGTCAGGCCCTGCTCGTTAGAGAAACGTGCCAGGGCGACACGCGCCAGAGGCACGGTAGAGCCGTTACTGTAGCTGGCGTTAATCAAGCCATCGGCGCCCACTTCCACGTTAGTCAGACGACCCACTGTGGTACCGTCCTGGCTCAGCTCGGTTACCTCAAATGGCGAGGCGTACTGAGTCGGGCTGTTGAAGTTAAGGGTAAGCGTCTGGCTACCATCTGTACCTGGGCCTAACACATTAGCGCCGCCAACACCGAGTGTCTCTGTGGTGATCACCGCAGGATCGCTGCCGGTATAGGCTCCTGTGTCGTTGAAGGATAAAACCGAGCCCTTCCAGCCGCTGGCGTTAACCGCTGTGCCGGTCGAGTCAGCAACGCCGTCACCCGTAGTATCACGACCATAGGTGCCCGCTGCGCCCGCCAAATCCACCTGCTTGCCGTCAACCGCATAGAAGGCCACCCAGTTACTGGTGCCTGTGTAAGCCGCCTCGGGTGGACGCACGAAATAGGTGGTCAGAATATGTGGCTCACCCAGTGAGTCGTACATGGTGACCGACGTCGAGTTATTGTAGGTATCGGGGTCGTTCGGATTAAAGTTTGCCGGATCCAGCGTGCCCTCACCCGCGTTAAGGTTCATCTGAATACCGATATTGTCTGTCTTCTGTGGACTACCTGCAGTGTCAGGGATCTTCACAGGCTGAGTAGTTGTCAGACTCACAGAGGTCGAGTTGCCATCTTTGTCCACCGGGAAGGTCTGCAGGTAGTTACCGGCCGAGTTCACCAGATAGCTGTCGGCATCGACCTTAAAGGCACCGGCACGGGTGTAGGATAGATCCTGCGAGCCCACTTCTGATGAGGTTACGAAGAAACCGCCGCCATTGATCGCCATATCCAGCGCGTTGCTGGTAAATTGCAGACTGCCCTGCTGGAATTGCTGCGCCACCTGAGCCGTGGTAACACCGCCACCGACTGTGGTCTTGCTGTTGGCAAAGATAGAGCTGGCATACACGTCGGCGAACTCGGCGCGCGACTCCTTAAAGCCTGTGGTATTAACGTTGGCGATGTTATTCGCCGTGGTATTGAGATCTTTTTGCGCCGCTGCGATACCACTCAATGCAATGTTAAATGACATAAATCACCTCACTAAAAATTTGTTATCTGTTCTGGACCTTACAGCCCTAACGCTCTGCTTTGTCTAGGTTTCAGACACGGCCAGAACATCACCGAGTTTGATACCGCCTATGCCTCTCAAGTTGAGAATTGCGCCGGTACTTGCCGT
The DNA here is from genome assembly GCF_000016065.1 of Shewanella loihica PV-4. NCBI lineage: Bacteria > Pseudomonadati > Pseudomonadota > Gammaproteobacteria > Alteromonadales > Shewanellaceae > Shewanella > Shewanella loihica. The sequence continues at coordinate 1,556,220 of NC_009092.1, read as the reverse complement.
TCCCAGCGAAACACTCGTCACGTGAGCGTAGGTCGATACGGCTAAATCTTCACTCTTACCATCTACCTTGCCCGATGCCTTAATGGAATAATTACCACTGGCAACGGGCTCCCCATCCTTATCCAGTCCATCCCAGGAGACATCTATGTTGCCGCCGTCGCTACCATCGACGGTGAAGGTCTTCACTAGCTGGCCCTTCTCATCTTCGATTCGCACGGTTATCGACTCGATAGGCTCAGGGGTACTGATCACCCCTTTGAGCACGGGATCTTCCGCCGAGATATGCCCGGTATCCGATGGGATCAACACCTTCTGCCCCACTAGCCCCGAGGCCTGCAGCGCCTGGCTCGAGGTCATCACGGTATTGAGGTTAACTATCTCCTCGTTGAGCTTAGTGATGCCATCCACGGTGGAGAAAGACGCCATCTGGGCGATCATCTGATCGTTGTCCACCGGCTTAAAAGGATCCTGCATCGACAGCTGCTGACTGAGCAGGGAGAAGAAATCCTCCTGGGTCAGCTCCTGACTCTTGGCCTCAGGGATCGAGGACTCCTCTTGCAGGCGCATGCTGTCGAGAAACGGATTTCCCGTAGTCTGGGTGGTTGCCTGACTGCTCGACGCCTGAGGCGTCACCGACTTGGCGCTCTGGGTCGAACTGGTTTGCGCAACCTGAGTATTTAACGGATTAACTAGGCTCACGACTTACCCCCTAGGAATTGCCAATGCGTAAGGTTTGCTGAAGCATAGATTTTGCCGCATCGGCAACCTGTACGTTCATCTGGTAGGAACGAGAGGCCGAGATCATGTTGGCCATCTCCTCCATCACATTGACATTTGGCTTATAAATAAACCCATCGGCATCCGCTAACGGATGATCGGGTGAATACTCTTTCTGTAACGGCTTATCGCTCTCGACAATACCGGCCACCTTGACCGCCTGGCTGGTATTCTGCTGATGACTGGCCTTGGCCAGCTCGGCCTCGAAAACCGGATGGCGGGCGCGATAGGTCTTATCCACACTGCTGGAGACTGAATCGGCATTAGCGATGTTACTGGCAGTGGTATTTAGCCTGACCGACTGGGCCGACATGCCAGAGCCTGCCACATTGAAGATATTAAAAAGGCTCATAATTACGTTCCTTTAAGGGCTTTTTTCAGGCCGGAAAACTTACCGTCAAGAAAACCTAACGACATCTGATATTCGAGCGCATTCTGCATAAACTCTGACTGCTCCTGCTGAATATCCACCGTATTGCCATCACCTGTATCAGGCTGATTGGGTACCCGATAGCTAATGTGTTGCTGGGAAAGCGCCGCCAAATCGAAGTGCTTCTCGTTGCTACGGCTCATCGCAAGCCCGCTTTGGGCCGTGCGCGCCGCCTGCAGCGCCTTATCAAAATCCAGGTCTTTCGCCTTGTAATGGGGCGTATCGGCATTGGCGATATTTGACGAGATCACCTCGGCACGCGCCGAACGTATCCCCAAGGTATACTGATGTATCCCCAATGCCTTATCGAAACTAATCGCCATAAAATTGCCTCCACACACGAATGCCATAAACAAAGCAATACTTGTGCCAATAAAATCAGCTCTCGGCAACTTGCTCAGGCAAAGCGGATGTTGAAATGGCAGGCATAAAAAATGCCAGCGACTGCTGGCATTTGAAACTTGATTGCGAACTCAGAGGGTTAGCCCCTTCAAGAGCTTGGTTTGCGACCTTAGGTCCGCTTCTGATAATAGATCCCTGGGTTACACCTCACCATATCAAACTCATCGGTCAGACCGGCAATCGACTCAGACGCTCCCAAAAACAGTATCCCCTTGGGATTGAGGGCGGCAGCAAATTGCCGCAATATCTTGGCCTTTGCCTCTGGGGCAAAATAGATCAGCACGTTGCGGCAGAAGATGATGTCAAACTTGCCCAGCAAGGTGTAACTCTCAAGCAAATTGTGCGCCCTGAAATTCACCAAACGCTTGACGTTAGCCTTTACCACCATGGAGCCACTCCCCGTGGGTTCAAAAAACTGACGTTTACGCTCCTCGGACAGACCGCGCCCCAAGGCAAGGTTGTCATATTCGGCCGCCTTACAGCGTTCTAACATAGAGGGGGAGAGATCAGTAGCCAGAATCGTCGCACTGCCGGGCAAGGCGCCAGGCTTGCGCTGCTGATATTCCAAGATGGTCATGGCTAGCGAATAGGGTTCCTGCCCCGACGAGCAGGCGGCCGACCAGATCTTCAGCGGCCGTCCCAGTCGGGCATATTCGGGTAACAGGTTATTGCCCAACAACTCGAAGGGATAGCGATCGCGAAACCACAAGGTTTCATTGGTGGTCATGGCGTCGATCACCTCGGCACGAAGTTGCCGCTCGGTGGGCTTCATCGAATGTTTAACCACTTCAGATAATGAGGGAAGGTTATATTTCCCCATCAGAGGCGCGAGTCGACTACGAACCAAATATTGCTTATTGTCGCCCAACACAATACCGCTGTGTTGTTCCAGAAATAATTTAAATTGGTTGTACTCGGCTTCGGCAAGTGATTTATTCGGCACCTTGATATCCCAATATCAAAAAAGAAAACAGGCTACAACATACACTATAGCAAGCGTTACAGAGGTCAGCGTTATACATTAGCTAACTCACTGATACAAGCCTAAACTTACCAAATTTAGGCTCAGGCCCAACTTAGTACAAATTACAAACTAAGATGCTTATTCACCGCCGCCGCTAATTCATCAGGATTAAATTTGGCGATAAAGTCATTAGCGCCCACCTTCTCCACCATGGCCTGGTTAAATACGCCACTGAGCGAGGTATGCAGCACTACCTTAATGTCTTTCAATTTAGGGTTATCGCGGATCTCTGCCGTCAGGGTATAACCATCCATCTCTGGCATCTCGATATCGGAAATGATTAGCGGGATCTCATGGGCTACGTTATCCATCTCGGCGGCGACGCTTACCAGCTTATCTAAGGCCTCGCGGCCATCTTTGGCGGTATCTATCTGCAGGCTCAAAGATTCCAGGGCACGAATGATCTGCTTACGCGCCACGGCCGAATCATCGATCACCATGATGTGATAATGACGCTCTCTGTCTATGGTCAACTGCTCGTCGACTTCCTGACTGATCTGAGTCTTCACCGGCGAGATCTCGTCGAGGATCTTCTCGACATCGAGGATCTCCACCAGCTCCCCCTCAATCTCGGTCACGGCGGTCAGGTAGGAGTAGCGCCCTGCGCCTTGCGGCGGCGGCATGATCGCCTCCCAGTTCATGTTGATGATGCGCTCGACCGACTTAACCAGGAACCCCTGCACACTGCGGTTGTACTCGGAGATGATGATGAAGCAGCCTTCTGTATCTTCTATCGGTCTGCCGCCGGTGGCCGCACTGAGATCGATCACCGAAATGGTCTGGCCGCGAATATGAGCCACGCCCCTCACATAGGGATTGAGCTTAGGCAGGCCTGTCAGTGGCGGGCACTGCAGCACCTCTTTCACCTTAAATACGTTAATGCCAAACCTTTGCCGCCCGTTTAACTTAAACAGCAATAGCTCTAAGCGGTTTTGTCCTACAAGTTGGGTGCGTTTGTTAACTGATTCAAGAATACTCGACATAATGCCTTTGCCCTGTTGTCGGGTGAATGCGAAGCCGTTCCCATTGTAAATATGAGTATAGGCATACTAATTGCTTTATCTAGTTATATGACAACCAGACCTTTACTTTGTCAAATTTATGACACTCATTTCTCACAAAAAATGGCAAAGCCTTGGCTCTTAAAACGAAGTATAGGTGTAATCTGGCTAATCAAGCTAGTCAATTCATTATGAAAGTAAATTTTGCATATTTTCTGTTTTTGCTACTCATCTCTCTGCCCTTAAAGGCGGCTGAGACCACCAGTGTTCCCTCTGTATCGACCATAGCGCGATTAGCTACAGAGGCTGTGCAGGAAAAAATGGCCTTCCCTCAAGATGCCAAGGTCATCATTACCCCCCAAAGTCTGGACACCCGGCTAAATCCCCCCGCCTGTTTAGGCGAGCCAAAGGCGGAAATTGCCAGCGATCGCGCCATCAGTAAAAACAACACGGTCAAGATCAGCTGTGCCAGTCCAGATCTCGACTACCCCTGGCAGATCTACATTTCGGTTCGCGTCGAGGTGCTCTTCCCCGTGGTGGTGGCGAACCAGACCTTGGGGCCCGGCGATCTCATCGAATCGGATCAGATACGCCTCGACTATGTGGAGCAGAGCCAGCTCAGAGGTCAGCAATTTGATGACCCGGTAGCAGTGACCGGCACCCGGGTAAAGCGCAGAATTCCCGCCAATCAGCCACTGTTTGCCAGCAACCTCTGCTTCGTCTGCAAGGGCGATATCGTGGCCATCTATGCACGGGCCGATAATTTCGTGATAAAAACCAACGGTGAAGCGTTAAAAGATGGTAACCTTGGCGATAAGATACAGGTGCGCAATAGTCGCTCCAACAAGACAGTTGATGCACATGTAACGGGCATTGGCGAGGTGGAAGTCAGGATGTGATCCTGATGACCTTTGACGCGCAAAAATTTATACTGTTTTTTGAAACTTTATTCTAAAGCTTTGACCATGAGTGCCGATAGACAAGTATGTTGATCTCATTTATGTAAGTTGGACCCCACAATGCCTATAGATATTAAGCACGTAAATACAAACACTAACAGCCGGGTCGGCAGCGCCAGCTCGAAAGCCTCGCAGCAAAAAGGTAGCACTGCGGCCACCAGCGCACCAGCGCAGACGGTGAAAAGCGATTCTGTCTCTATCACCTCTCAGGCGCAGCAGCTGCAAAGTGCCCAGGCCAAACTAAACGACATTCCTGAAATCGATATCAAGAAGGTCGAACAGATTAAGGCGGCCATCGCCGAGGGACGCTATAAGATAGATGCCGACAAACTCGCCAGCAACATAGCGCAGTTTGAAAAGGAACTTCAGGATCTTTAACTAATACGTTATGACGCAGATAACCGATATCATCGCCAATCAACACAAATTACTGGACAGCTTAAAGCAGACCATCACGGCAGAGAAGGATGCCCTGATCGCGCAAGATGCGGATCAATTGTTGCGTCTGGCCAATGAGAAGGCCCAGCTGTTAAATGAGATCAAACTAGGTGATACCGAATTAGCTGCGCATCCTGACCTGGGCAGACTCACTCAGGAGCCTCAGCTTATTGCCCTGGTCGACGATGCCAAGCAGGCATTGGCAGAGTGTAAACAGCTTAACGAGCAAAACGCCGCGCTTATCGAACACAGCATGGCCAGCGTCAATCGTTTCTCCCAGGCACTGCAGGCCAGTCGTAATGCCAGTAGCCTCACCTATGACGGCAAGGGTATGACTTCGACTATCTCCACGCTCGGCAATAATCTGAAAGCCTAATCACTAAAATAGAGTTACAGGCTCAAGCTGAAGACATTAAAAAAGCCTCTTAATAGAGGCTTTTTTGTTTGCTGACACCTAGAAATAGGTCACTTCCTTCACCGTCTGCGGCCGATTCTGCTGTTGGTATAAGGCCCACACCTGCTGGAAGTCGAGCTCCAGCTCAGTCACATAATGATCCCCGACCGGGTAGCTCTTCACCACTCTAGCGCCGCGGATAACCCCGCTCACCGAGGCCTGAATATTATCATCGGAAAGCATCCAATCTTTCACACTGCTCGACGCCGATAGCTGCTGGCCGTAAACCTGCTCGGCAAGCTCACGGTAGGCGGCGATCTTCGACGCCTGCATCGCCATCAACACCCGCTGAGATGCCTCTTTCGCCGGCTGAGTCGCCAGCGGCGCATAACCGATTGCGGTTAACTTAGGAAAACTTTCCGGCGCTTGGGTTTCCCATTGAATGTATCTGTCTTGAGACGCACATCCACTCAGGACGAGCAGCAACACACTAATTAGATATCTCATTGCTTAACCCCTTTAATCTGGACATCTCCCTGACCTTGGCTGCTGTAACGAATAAGCTTGCCATCCTGGGCGACCACCTTCTCAGACAGGCTAAGGTAGTCCGCCAGCTCGGCCTGACTCACACTCGCCGCTGCGACCGAAACCACACGGTTATTAGTTACATTAACGATACGGCTGTTTACCACCACACCATCAGGTTTAAGACTCATGGTTGACACCAGTACATGCTCAACCGGCAGATCCGCTGGCAATTGGCGCCAGTCACGGGTCAGCAGCAGCTCACCTTGATCTGTCACCCTAACGTTCTCGCCCACGTTCAGATCCACCAAATTAAACTGATGATCATGCATGGCCGCGATCAGCCCCTGTTGTATCTGTAACCCCAAGGCGTTAGTCGACTTGAGGTTATCCAGCAACACAGGCGTCGCCACCAGCAAGGGCTGCTTAGGCGTCAACTGATCGTTCTGGCGCACCAATTCATTTGCCAACTGCTGAGTCAGATGCATCACAGATGAACTCGCAGGCAAACTATTGCCGCTCTGCAAGGTTGGCGTGGCGGGCTCATTTGCCGCGCAGCCCCCCAATAGCAAAAGGGAAGATATTATCAAAGCATTTCGCATCATGATGTCCCATGGTTTTCGATATTGACCCAGGCCAATATACCCACTTGGCTGCGCCATAATTTCGGCCAACCAAACCTATTGGAAATTATGCAGCAATATATATGCCATAAGCTTAGCATTATTCGATTTACACCTATTAGGGTGAGCCTCACGTATTGGGCGCAAACTTGGCGAATCCTTAAGAGACAGATTGGCGTTCATCATCCTACTTTACGGCAGATGACCTGACGGTGGCCAACTTTGGCTAACTTTGGCTAACTTTGACTGACTTTAACCAACTCAGGCATAGATATTGCTTTGAGTCTAACTAATCAATGGGAACATGAGAATGGGCGCAAAAACTGTCAGCATTTTGGCACCTGCTACGCGCTAGATAAACCGGCTCAGTTGAGACAGATACAATGAAACGAATTCAATTACTATTGCTGTTACTCGCCGCCTTTAACACTCAGGTGATGGCTCAGTGGCTTGAGGCCCAGGGCGAAGCCAAGATCATCAACGGCAATATCACCCAGGCGCGAGAAGATGCCATAGCGCAGGCGCTGAGCTATGTCACTTTGCAATCGGGTGGCCAGTTTACCAGCATGCAGCAGACACAGAACGGTCAGCTAACCCAGACTCAGTTCTCGATGTCGCAGCAGGCCGAAGCCGGCCGCGTCGAGCTTATCAGCGAGCGTATCCAGGGCGATACCCTCAGCGTCAACCTAAGAGTCGATGTACTGCAAAACGCTAAGGTGCAGACCTGTGGGATGAGTCAACTCAAGGCGGCCATCCTGGTGCCCCAGGCGCAAATTGCCGATCGCAGCCAACTCAGATATGGCAACCTTGGCAACTTCGAGAAGGCCCTGTCGGAGAAGCTCGGCAGCATCATCGCCCGCGAGGGTAAGGCGAGTTTCGCCCATGTTCATGCCAACGAACGACTCGATATCGAGCAGTCATTGATCGACATCCGCGGTTACCGCCTCCCAAGCTGGCTTAGCGAGATCACCGACAGCCAATACATTCTAATGCCTGAGATCATCGACATCTCCACCGAGCCGGTCGAAGCCAGCCTGTTTGGCCTCTGGGATAGCTATCCTCAGCGCCAGTTTCAGCTACGTCTATCTCTGTATCATGGCATCAGCGGCGAGCAGATCTGGAGTGAGTACTACGACGCCCCTGCCCCATGGGAATTTGAACGCCAAGCGACGATACCAGCCCAAAGCAACCGTTTTTGGGCATCCAGCTATGGTAAGAACATCGAAATGCTGCTGACCCAGGCCAGCGAAGATATCGACAAGGTGCTCGACTGCCGCCCGCTACTTGGGCAGGTGGTCTCCCGCGTCGACAACCGGGTTATCATCAACCTGGGGCGCAATCATGGCGTGAAAGTTGGGGACCAATTCCAACTGGTGCTGCAGCAAAACCTGCCGGATCGACTGGATAATATGCGTGCAGTCGCCAGCGAATCGCGCGCCAAGATCACCATAGACCAGGTGACACAGGAAAGCGCCACCGCCCTGCTGCAAGGCGCTAACGGCGCGATCAACATACAAATTAACGACATCGCGATTAAAATCTAACTTAATTAGTGCACTAATTAAGCAACTAAATCTAAAGCCTTTTCATCGCGATGAAAAACAGTATAATCACTTGCGTCTCCCTATAGCTCAACAGGATAGAGCAGTCGCCTCCTAAGCGATCGATCGGGGTTCGAGTCCCTGTGGGGAGACCAGTTAGTGAACTAGCCTAATAGATGAAGCATGACTTCGAGGGACAGTGTCAATGACTGAGCTTTTTAATGCCAATCTCAACATCATCAGCCAGCGTTGGCCTATCATTGCCTCTGCACTTCAACACGCATCTTTCGATCATTTAGATGCCGCTCTTGTTACCGGCCAAACTCAAACCATTAGCGTTAATGGCATTCAACTAAGTAGCCGCCACGATAGAATGGCCGAAGCACGTCTATTTATCGAACAGCTTCCCAGCGGCTGCAAGCATGTCGCAGTGTACGGTATCGGTATGGGCGATGTACCTAGCTTGCTGATAGATAATCCTCAATTACAGCAAATACTTATCTGCCCACTAAATATCGCGCTGTTTGCTTTATTGCTTTCTTACACAGATCAGAGTGAATGGCTGAACGATAAAAGAGTCGTTTTGGTGCACCAACTCGAGCAGAACAAGCTGGCAACTCATTATATTGCCATTACGCCCGACCTACTCCTGATTGATGATGAAAATGCAAAGTTAAGAGACCTATTGGTCTTAGAAAATAATCGTGCATATGCCAACAAACACCACACGATAGACAATCCAGAAATTCAGCAACGTTTACTTGAAAACCTATCGGCAATTGAACAGGATCCAGATGCTGCAACGCTGAAAATGACTCACCATCAATCTCACGCTCATCTGATTGGAGCAGGCCCGACGCTAGAAACACATTACTCCTATCTGCTCAGGCAACGCGCTCTGCCGATTGGGCAACGCCCCTTGATGATTGCCGTTGATACATCATTAAAGGCGTTAACTGAAAATAAAATCATTCCAGACATAGTAGTTTCTATTGACAGTAAAATAACATTGGAACACTTCCCTGAAAACATACCGGAAGATATAACCCTAGTTTACTTTCCTACACTATCAAAAGAGGTGATATCTAATTGGCCAGGCCCCAAATTCAATGCCTACTCAACCAGCCCTATTTACGATCAATTAGCTAAGCACCACCAAAAAATCAGGCTATTTACCAACGGCAGCGTCATCCACCCCGCGATTGATCTGGCGGTAACATTGGGAATCAAAGAAATCACATTATTTGGCTGTGATTTTTGTTACCCCAATAATAAAACCCACGCCCATTGGGAAGACGGCATGTTAGGACCTTCGACTCAATTGCAGAAAAAACATTGGGTTCTCAATGGCCATGGCAAACGTGTCGCCACAGATCTCAACTTTAGAGCTTATCTTCGCAGTCTGGAACACTATATTCGCATTCATCCCAAAGTGAAATTCTACCAATCGAGTTTAGAAGGGGCCAGAATAATTGGCGCACAGTACAAGGAGTTAGTTTGAATATAAAAGAGACATATGCAGTAATTACAAGTGACTTTGTTGAAGCCGCTCACGCGTTTCGATTAGGCCAGGAAGCAGAAGGCTCTCAGCGGTTGCGCGAAGGACTAGATCTATTAGAACCCCTTCTCAGCTCACACCCAAAGGCACAAGTGATTTTTCAATTGATTCCTAATATGCTAGCAGCTCAGGAGCGCCATGACTGGTTAGGGCTTGCGGACTACTTAGAACACGAATTAAGCGCGCTATTGAGCCAGACTTAGATCTATAACCTGGCAAACTTTAAGCTTGGTTAGTGTTAAAGCAACCGTCCCCCAAGACCAACCAACGCCAAATCCAGACAATACCAAGTTTACGCTTCCCTTTAGCAGCGGTTCACTTAAACTTAACCCTAATGCCAAAGGTATGGATGCAGAGCTGGTATTACCGACTTCCCCCATAGATATAACTAGCTGTTCATGTGTTAAACCTAACTTGTCTCCTAATCGCTTTAGCATCATTTCGTTTGCTTGATGCATTACACAATAATCGACATCAGCGTTTTGCCAGCCCTTAGCGGCTAAACAGGCTGTGATCGAAGAGGGAACTTCCCTTAGGGTGAACACAAATACCTGCATGCCATCCATAAAGAGTTCAGGGGATTCACCGGGACAGAGCGCTCCCCCTTTAGGTTGAATAAGATAAGGCGCTCCGGCACCATCGGTTCCTAGCGAGAACACCATCTCATCGCTTTCCATGCACTTTTCAATTGCGATAGCGCTAACCGCATCACCAAATAATGAGGATACCGCTCGATTATCCTGACGATATTGATGTGTCGTTGTATCCCCCACAACCAATAGCGCTTTACCCTTTGACAGTCCTGCTACTAACTGCGCAACTTGCCATAAACCATAAACAAACCCTGAACATCCCAAGTTTACATCATAGGCGATAGTATCTTTGCTCAAGCCAAGCTGATGTTGCAACTGGACTGCATTCCCTGGCAAAGGGTAATCCGGGGTTTGGGTAACAAAGACGACGAGCGAAATCTCCTCCGGCTTCCAATCCATTGCATCTATCAATGATTCACATGCTACTTTACCAAGCGATAACGCGGTTTGGTCAGCTGAAGCAACACGTCTTGCGCGAATCCCGGTCGAGGCAACAATACGAGCCATCTCTTCTCTTGCACTACTCGAAGATTCATCAATATTTTCACAACTAATTTCAGGTAAGACGGAGACAATGCCTGTGATCGACACCTTGTTCACGGAAGTAATGGTCATTTCTTATCCCTGATTTTTCACTATATAGCAAAAGGTTAGTGCACTTTTGGCGCAAGCACGGCACTTTCAAGCTATATTATTCAATGTTATAGTTAAAACCAACATTATTCGTTTAATTCAACAGGGTTATTTATGGAAGCTGTGATTAAGTCAGTTAAAATTGCAGGAATGCAAGCTGCTGTTCCCCCCCATAGACATTCATATGTAGAAACACCCGACATATTCACCCAAGAAGAAGCCGATAAGATTTATGCCAGTACTGGTATTCATAGCCGACGAATACTCCCCAAACACCTCTGTGCATCTGACATGTGTATCGCTGCGGCGCAAAGACTACTAGAAAGGCTTGATTGGGCGCCCGAATCAATAGATGTATTAATTTATGTATCTCAAGATGCAGATTATGCGCTGCCGGCAACAGCTTGTTTAATGCAACACAGGCTCGGGCTTCCGCAAACTGCTGCATGTTTAGATGTCAGTCTTGGCTGCTCTGGTTTTGTGTACGCCACATGGATAGCCAGTCAACTCCTCAATAGCTCAAGCGGTAAGAGAGCCTTGGTTCTGTGCGGAGATACCTCTAGTCGTCACCTACTTCCTGATGACCGTGGAACCCTGCCACTGTTTGGCGATGCAGGCGTCGCTACCGCTTTAGAATATGATGAAAATTGGCCAGATTCTTATGCCGTCTACGGTACTGATGGCACCGGCGGCCAGCACATAGCGGTAAAGGCGGGTGGACGCCGCGTACCTACCATGCCAGAACGAGAACCGAGATCAACAGAGGAAGAAGAAAGGCTCTACAAAGATTCCAGACTCTACCTCAATGGAGCTGCGGTATTTTCATTTACCTTAAGAGTCGTTCCTAAACTCATCAAGGAAACCTTGGCCCTAGCCAATATTGAAGCCGATGATTTAGACATGGTTGTAATGCATCAGGCAAACCAGTTTATTCTTGAGCATCTACGTAAGAAAGCCAAAGTGGCCGAAGAAAAATACTTGATTGATATGGCCGACTTTGGGAACACTTCCAGCGCCTCGGTGCCACTTGCGATCTGTCATAAGCTCACCAATTTCTTCACCAATGAGACGAAAAAAGTGATGCTTGGCGGATTCGGAGTCGGATGGTCTTGGGGCGCCATTATCACAGATATTGGCCCCATCGTAGCCCCAGAATTAATTGAAATATCTGACGATTTTGAACCATTAACTTTAGTGCAATCATAATGGATCTCACCAACAAACTTTATATAGTCACAGGCGCTGCTGCGGACTCAGATATTGGCCTCGCAATTTGTCAAAAGCTTGATAATTGTGGGGTAAAATTAATTCTTGTGGGACGTCGAGAACACGCACTGCAGGAGACATTGAGTCTGCTGAAGGGGAAAGAACACATAGTGTGCCCTTTTGACCTTAGTGAACTGCAAAATATTACGACTTGGGCAAAATCTATCGTCACGCAATATGGTGCGATAGATGGGCTAGTACATAGCGCGAGCTTTCAAGGGTACAGCCCACTAAGAGGTATTACTCCCAAGCAGATCCATCAATACCTAGATATAAACTTCTCTGCTGCTGTTATGCTTACCTCTGCCTTTTCCAAAGCCAGACACTTTAATCCAGGGGCAAGTTTTATCTTCATCGGCTCTGCGGCTGGACAGAGGGGGCTAAAAGCAAGAACGCTCTACGCCGCATCTAAGGCTGCACTCTCGTCTATGGTACAGTCGGCGGCCTTAGAGCTAGCCGCTAAACAGATTAGAGTAAATTGCGTCGCCCCGGCTCTGGTATCTGGTGCCAAGGCTGAACAACAATTTGCTACGCTCGGCGTGGAGCTAAGCCAACGATTAATCGAAGCCCATCCACTTGGACTAAGCACACCAGAAGATGTCGCAAACAGTGTTTACTTTTTATTAAGCGATCTAAGTCGCAATACTACTGGCATCACGCTCGCTGTAGATGGTGGATTCCTTGCCGGCTAAGCCTAAAGCCGCTTTTTACGGTAACAATTCCCACCGAATTGGCGCCGGACACATTATGCGCCTCTACGCCCTCGCTGAAGCTGCCGCAAATCAATTTGATATTTGGTTTGTCTATAAGACCTGCAGCGATGCGCTACTGAGTAAACTTAAACGGGCTAATTTTAATCTGCTCCAAATATCATCTAGCTTGACCGGTAGCGAATTAAAACAGCATAAATTCGACACAATAATAGTCGATGACTACGAGTTAACTGGCAACGAATGGCATCAACTTGTAAGTACTGGAAGCTACCTCGTTAAACTGGATGATGCCCTTGATGATGACCCAATACTAGCCGATTTAATTATCAACCCTGCACCTAACTGTACCCAAACGGATTATCAAAGCAGGGCACCGCATGCTAACTACTGCCTTGGGCCACATTTTACCTATTTAAGACGAGAGTTTACGACTTGCCATTTTACACCGTTAATGGCGCGCCCTAACCTTTTAATCTCGTTGGGTGGTACTGATACCAAATCATTAGCCCTACCGCTATCTAAAGCCCTATTAAAGACTTTAAACCAATGTCAGGTACAATTACTGTTGGGAAAACCTCATCAAGATCAAATTGCCCTAGAAGCTCTGACACGAGAACAGGTAAATTTTTCACTTATTTGCGACCCACAATCTGTTGCTGAAGTGATGACGCTATCAGGATTAGCCATATCGGCGGCAGGAGGAACCCTTGGAGAATTAGCCAGCCAAGGCGTACCAACTCTTGCCTTGGTAACCGTCGACAACCAGCTACCAGCCTTAACCTCGCCCTTGAATAATACCTGGTATCAGGCAATAGATTGCCGGCACTATGAACAATCTGAGCCGGAGAGTGAAAGTAACCTAGCGCTCATCAATGAAATAGCAACTCAGGCCTACGCACTTTGGCATAATAAATGCTGTCGACAACTAATGAGTGATAAGGCTCGTCAACTGATTGACGGCCAAGGCTGCCAAAGAGTAATAGATAGATTAGTTATTGGCCTAGAAGAGAAGTCGAAACACCAATGATTGCAAAACAATCCTTACATCCAGAACACTACTATGACGCGAAAACACTTGAGGTTGAACAGACCCAGGTATTCGAAAAGAGTTGGGTATTTGTCGGTTTTAAAGACCAGATCTCTCAAAATCATGATTTCATTACATTACAGGTAGGTAACACCCCTGTTGTGGTGCAGAACTTTAATGGCGAGCTCAGTGCACTACTCAACGTATGCAGCCATCGCAAGGCAAAACTTCAAACAGCACAACGTGGTAACAGACCACTGCTTTGCCCATACCATTGTTGGAGTTACAAGAGCGATGGCGCCCTTAGTGGGGTACCACAAAATCGTACCGACTTTGGCTTGGATGATTTAGCCAAAAAAAAACTCGCCCTAAAACAGTTTAATCTGGCTAGTTGCGGTAACATGTTGTTTGTTCGCGTTGCCAAAGAAGGTCCAAGATTAGATGAATTTTTAGGCCCTTATTTCAATATATTAGAAGAAATATCCAATGATTTCGTCGATCCAGTGCAACAAGGCAATTATCATTGGGAAACAAATTGGAAGCTAGCATGCGAGACGGTTCTCGAAGTCTATCATGTAGCCGGAACTCACCCCGAAACCTTTGCCAAATTTGCCAAACCTGAAGTTGAGGTTGCTCATTTTAATGGACATACGACAGGCAACACTCCATTGCAAGACGCACCAAAGAAATGGTGGGCCGGCGCCAGGAAGCATCTCAAACTCGAGCAAAGCACTTCCTATAGTGAATACAATCATTTTTTCATCTATCCCAATTTAGCTATTGGACTGACCAACGGTTCGCTCATGTCACTGCAAACTTATGAGCCCAAAGGAACCACTCAGTCTCAGCTGAATTTTCAATTACGTATGATGAGAAGAGTAGATGGAGGCGCTACCAGCGATGCGGTTAAGGCGGCGATCAAGGCAAACTTTACTGAATTCAATCATACCATCTTAGAAGAAGATAGATTGGTAGCAGAATCATGTCAGGCTAATATGCAGAGCATTGACTCTGCTGGGATACTGGGCAAATGCGAGGAGAGAATTCTGCATTTTCATGACGCCTGGCGTCACGATGTCCAGCCCCATTTACCATTGAGGGATTAAGATGTTTACGCCTAACATTTCTATAAATGGCCGGCAGATAGGTCCACAACATAAACCTTATGTGATAGCCGAACTGTCGGGGAATCACAAAGGTAGTCTGTCTAAAGCGCTTAGCATGATAGATGCTGCAGCAGCCACAGGGGTTGATGCCATCAAGATACAGACCTATAGCGCAGATACCATTACACTTGATCACGATAGCCCAGAATTCCTGCTACAGGGAGGCTTATGGGCGGGCAGAACCTTATATGACCTTTATCAAGAAGCACATACGCCATGGGAATGGCATGAGGCACTATTTGAACGAGCAAAACAAAATAACATAGCGCTGTTTTCATCTCCGTTCGATCTATCGGCAATTGAACTGCTTGAGTCTCTAAACTGCCCGGCCTATAAAATTGCTTCGTTTGAGATCAATGATATCGGCCTCATCACAGCCGCTGCGAAAACCGGTAAGCCACTCATCATCTCGACAGGTTTGGCGACACTCGCCGAAATTGAAGAAGCCGTTGAGGCAGTTGCCGATGCGGGCGGTAACCAACTGGCCCTGCTGCATTGTATTAGTGGTTATCCAACGCCTATTGAAGATTGCAATCTGCGCACGCTCACCGACCTATGTCAACGTTTCGATTTTCCTATCGGTCTAAGCGATCACACCTTAGAAACCACGGCAGCCATAACGGCGATTGCGCTAGGGGCTAGTATTATTGAAAAACACTTCACTCTCGATAGAAACGATGGCTCTGTTGATGCCGCCTTTTCTCTGGAACCCGATGCATTTGCGACATTGAAACAAGAGGTGGACAAAGCCCATCTCGCCCTAGGCCATGCCGGTTATGAGATTAAACCGAGTGAGGCGGGTGGTCGCGATTTTCGTCGTTCACTATACGTTAGCCAAGCTATCAAGAAGGGAGAGTCTTTCACTCGCGACAATGTACGTTCGGTAAGACCTGCACATGGATTGCACACTCGCTATCTGCCTCAAATACTGGGACAAAAGGCATCCCAAGATATTGCCTTTGGTGAACCAATGAGAGAGAGCTATCTCTCCAAGCCCTTGGTTAAACGAGAGGATTAAATGCGCGTAATCTGCATCACACAAGCGCGAATGGGATCAAGTCGGTTACCAGGTAAAGTACTGACTCCCATTGCCAATAAGCCTATGCTCGAATATCACATCGAGAGAGTTGCTCAATCACATCTCATTGATACCCATATTATCGCGACTACAATCGAAGATAATGACCAGGCTATCGCCGATTATTGCCATACCAAGCAACTGCAGTGTTTTAGAGGAGATGAGCAGGACGTTTTACAAAGGTTCTACGAGGCGGCACTTTCAGTGGGTGCAGAGCAAGAAGACATTATCATACGCCTTACAGGTGATTGTCCGTTGATCTGCCCAGAATTAATCGATCAAGCCATTCGTAAGCATCAAACGGGGGATCCCGCCCAATATACGCACATTAGCCTGGCCTTTTTTCCTAGGGGATTTGATGTAGAAGTATTTAGTATGCATAGCCTTACTCTGGCATTTCAACATGCTCACACTCAGGCACAACGAGAACATGTAACACTATTTCTCTATACCCAACCAGACGCCAAAATAGTACCAATTGAAACAGGAAAGGCCTCTTGGGGTGAGTTTAGGCTTTGCGTAGACGAAATAGACGACCTACGTCTGGTCGAACAAATTATCCAATTATTAGGCGAAAATTGGCTCACAGCAGATCATAAAACAATTTGCAAACTGCTGACAGACAATCCGGAGCTCGCCCAAATCAACAAACATGTCGCGCAGCGCATTGCACATTAAGATAAATCATTCCTGTGCGCTGCCGATAAAGTAAATAACAATAGTTTTAATATAAAGAACATAAATAACTCGAGGTAACATATTATGAACAAACAAGAATTTTTAAATGCCCTAGAAGAGATCCTTGAACTGGACGAGAATACGCTTAAGGGGGACGAGGTCTTGATGGACATTGAGCAATGGGACTCTTTGGCATTTCTAAGCATCATCGCCATGGCCGATGAGCACTTCGATATAGTGATTCAAGGTGACAAGTTAGAAGAGATCAACACAGTGGGCGATCTTGTCGGTTTAGTAGAAGAACATCTAGCCGCCTAAGGCGATTACACTACCGTGATGAATGTCAATCCAATGGATTTCAGTGGCAAGCGAGTGCTTGTCACTGGCGCCTCCGCAGGCATCGGAAAGGCTTGTGCCATATTGTTTTCCCAACTCGGTGCTCAGGTTATTCTCAATGGCCGTAACTCAAAAGCGCTCGAACAAACGCTCACCGAATTAAGCGGTAATGGCCACGTTTGTGCACCTTTCGACATGGCCGACACAGATAAGCTTACCGACTGGGTGAAAATGCTGGTGAAAGAACATGGTTATTTAGACGGTTTTGTACACTGTGCAGGTATACAAATCACCAAACCGATCCGACTTTTCGACCAAGCCTTCTTTGACGAAACCATGCATGTCAACCTGGCTAGCGCCATGGCTATTAGCAAAGGCTTCAGACTAAAACGTGATCGTTCAAAACAAGGTGCGATAGTATTTGTCTCCTCCATCGCCGGATTAATAGGCCAAACAGGAAACACGCTTTACGGTGCAAGCAAGGCAGGCCTGATGTCTCTAACCAGAGGTCTCGCCATGGAATTGCTTAGGGATAACATCAGGGTAAACTGTGTCGCACCAGCATTGGTCGCAACAGAAATGGCGACTCGTACACAAGAGAGTATGACAGAAGCACAGTTTCAACATATGTTAGATCAGCATCCAATGGGCTTAGGGCAACCCGAAGATGTCGCTAATGCGGTTGCCTTTCTCCTGAGTGACGCCGCTAAATGGATCAATGCAGTGACCTTGCCCGTTGAAGGTGGATATTTAGCAAATTAAGAAGAAGATATGGCATTAAACTTTAAGCGTGTAGATGTAAACGATGCCGAGCTGTTGCTTAAGTGGCGTACGACTCCGGAAATCACTAAACACATGTTTACCGATCTCGAAAATCCGTCGGTAGACAAGCAGCGGGCTTGGATAGAATCTTTAGCGAAGCGAGATGATTACCGAGCCTACATGATACAAGATGATGGTGTCTCTATTGGCTTCTTATGTTTCTCAGATATAGACAGATTTCACCAACGTTGCAGCACAGGTTCCTATATTTATGAGCGTCAGGCTCGACTTAAATATGGCGTCACCATGCACACTTATATCTGCAACTACGTGTTTCACCAACTTAAGCTAAACAAAATAGTTAACTATGTACTCGACGCCAATGAAAAAGTGGTCAAGCTACAAACGTTACACAAGACCAGGCTTGTCGGTCACCTTAAACAACATATCTACAAAAATGGTGAGTTTTTAGACGTCCATATCTTTGAACAATTGAGGCAAGATTGGCTCAGTCAGAAACAACATTTTAGCTTGGAAAAAATTTCAGCAGCCTTTAACGATTGGAATAATGCATGAGTAAAATTGCAGATATCATAATGAAAGAAACCAGACTGATCATTGAGAATAAGGGAGAAATCTGTCCTGACTTCGATCAACAAGCTGAATTTCTGTCCGACCTTCCTATGGACTCATTGGATCTGGCGACCCTAATTGTCAGCCTGGAGCTTAACACTGGGCTCGATCCATTTAGGGACGGTTTCAAGCAGTTCCATAGCATCGCCGAACTGATCACTCTATACGAAAATACGGCCGCTTAATGTTCACAATCCCCCGAGGTTTCACTCTAGTTGAGCAAGGAAGTCAATTCGGTAGCGACTCATTTCAGCCTCAGCACTACCTACAAGGACGAAAATTCATCGAAATTACGGCCGGTTCGACGACTAACGGTAAGCCGTTAGTCAAAGAGATGATACAAGCTATCATCGACGGCCAGACCGCTAACATTCCTGTCATCTTTAATCGCACTCAACAGGAGATCAATCTCGATGAACTGCCAGAACATTTTGCCGTTGGCTTACTAACCTCTGGGACAACGGGAAAGCCCAAATTAGTTTTTCATCGACTCGAAAAGCTTCTACCCAAGAATCTAAAAAGCCAAACAAGAGAGAACACTCGCTGGCTACTTTGTTATCATCCAATGAGCTTTGCCGGACTTCAGGTCATCTTACAAGCAATTGTAAGCCAAGATCTTTTAGTCGCATCAGTTGATACCAATCTACAAGCCAAGGCTCAACTGGCGATTAGTCAGGATATTAATGCAATAAGTGCGACCCCCTCCATGATGCGGGCCATGTTGCTTTGTTGGCATCTAACAAGGCCGCCACTAACCATCATCAGTCTTGGGGGAGAAATTGCCGATCAGCTTACTTTAGATAGCATTAGACAAAGTTTCCCTGAGGCCCAGCTAAGGCATATCTATGCTACGACAGAGGCTGGCGTGATCTTTTCAATAAAAGACGGCATAGAAGGATTCCCACTTAGCTGGTTACAGCAAACATTTAATGGCTGGCAAATTTCGGCTAACAACACACTGCACCTCGACAATGGCTTAGTCGAAATAGATACCGGCGATTGCATTAGATTAACCCAAGACAGAGTGATATTTGTCGGTAGAGAAGACAATCTAGTCAATGTCGGCGGTGTTAAAGTTAACCTTGAAACACTCGAGCAAGAGATCCTTGCTATTGAGGAAATTTTCGATGCCCGAGTATTTGCTAAGTCAAACCCAATCACGGGGGCACTAATCTGCCTGGAATGTTGTGCAACAGATGAAACCAAGGCCAGAGAAGCACTTAAAACCTGGTCACTTGGACGCGATCCTGCTGCAACGCCACGCATCATTCGCTTTAGCGAGCAGATCACTCTGTCAACCAGTGGTAAAAAAGTGAGAACAAATTAATGAAACATATCATTGTGACGGGTGGCAGCAGAGGCCTAGGTTTGGCCATAGTGACTCACCTTTTAGCGCAAGGCTATAAAGTCTCAACCTGTAGCCGAGCAACAACGTCAACCATAGAGGCACTGGAACAGAGTAATCCAAACTTTAAATGGTTTCCCTGTGAAATTGGAAACGCAGAGCAAACATCGCAATTTGTTAAAGAGGCCTGCATCTGGGCTAATGAATCGCCTCTTTGGGGGCTGATCAACAATGCGGGGATCGCCAAAGAAGGTGTACTAGCGACGTTTCCCAACATTGAGTCTGACGCACTGATACAAGTAAACCTAAACGGGGCGCTCTATACAGCCCGGGAAGTGCTACGTGTATTCTTACGCCAGAATAGTGCCGGTAGAATCATCAATATTAGCTCGATAATTGGCAGTCGAGGCTACACGGGGCTCGCCGCCTACTCTGCCTCAAAGGCAGGTTTAGACGGCCTAACTAGAGCACTGGCAAGAGAGAACGGACGTCGAAACATTACTGTCAACTCCATAGCACCTGGCTACCTGGATACTGAGATGTCATCAACGCTCTCAGATAAGAAACGAGACCAGATTATACGCCGCACTCCAATGCATAGGTTAGGTAAGGTCGACGATATCACTCCAGCGATCAGCTTTTTGTTATCCGATGGGGCCGCCTTTATTACCGGGCAAACACTCACCATTGATGGCGGAATCACTAACTAGGAACTGGGTTATGAAACAGGCGCATTGCCAACTTTGTAAACAACAGAATTGGCTGATATTTTCTGCGATCTCCTTTGGCATATGGGATAAGGACAGCAAACAGCTTTCACGGCAAAACTCCAATTATCCCTTGGGGAAATGCCAATCCTGTGGACACGTGCAAGTGAGCCTGATTTACACCAAGGAATTATTTGAGAAACTCTACTTTCATTCATCCCAAGAAGCCGTAATGTGGCACGAATCATTGGTAGGCAGTGAACGTCCCTACGAGGAGATGATTGACTTTGCCTTCAATGGCAAATACCCAACGAGCATAGTGGACTTTGGATGTGGTGAGGGAAAACTGTTAGCAGCAGCAAAAGATATAGCTAAGCAGAGCAAACTAATCGGTATCGATTTTAACGACAGATTCTCTCAGCAAGATATTACCTATATGGCTTTCGATCTCAATGATCTTAGTCAGCTATCCAATCACCTTTGGCCTGACGGCATTGATCTTGCCATGGCATCACATGTACTCGAACATGTTATTGACCCTGTCAGCTTTTTAGCAGAACTGAAAGCCAGGCTCAGTCCTCACGGAAAGATTTTCATAGAAGTGCCAGACTTCACCCTTCGTCACGATGAAAAGTCTATTGGCATGAGTAATTTAGTTAATCTTCAACACATTCATTACTACACGCAAGATTCTCTGGCTTTTGCCGCTAAGCAGGCTGGATTGACCATTGTAAAGCAAGCTCAAATTACGACTGGCTATATCCCCAGGTTACAAATGCTACTTGAACCTCATAACGCGTCATTGGAGGAACAGGTTCCTTCTTTATTTAATGCCGCCGATGTCATCCTTCACTATCAATCATGCTGCCGTGATCTCAGAAATCGATTGGTAGGAAAGGTTAACGCAGCGCTCAATGAACAAAGTAAGGTAGGTCTCTGGGGGATTGGAGCTGACTTTTATAATATGCTAAACGAACACCCAGAGCTTACCGAACTCATAGCGAAAGGAGAGGTTGTATTATTTGATTACTCTCTCAAAGGTAAAGCATTACAACGCCAGCACATTCTAGGCAGCGACGAAATTCCCCAATTTAACCATCCTGTATTTATGACGCCTCAACTCGCTGAAACTAGAGTAAAAATGCACGTCATCAGCCGAGACTGGCCTAATGTAATTGACCCTTTTATCGACGGGAATGCCTAGATGACAATCAATCAAGAACACCTGACTGACTGTAAACTGTGCAAAGCGCATTCGTGGGAGCTAGTAGCGACCTTAATTTCCGGCATTTGGGATAAACGCCATGATGAGCTAAACAGGGAAGAGTTACGTTTCCCTATTGGCCAATGTACCAAGTGCCATCATGTTCAGGTTGCAATCCCCTACACTCAGAGTATCTTCGATTCCCTCTATTTTTCTAACCAAGCCGAACCCGACATGTGGTGCGAAACGCCAAATGGTCAAAAATCTCCCTATGAAGAGATGCTCGAATTTATTGCTCCTTATATTCAAGATGGCGCGCATATCGTAGATTTTGGTGCGGGTGCAGGAACCACATTAAAGCATATTGAAAATACCCATAAAGAAAGGCAACTCACCCTAGCCAGTGTAGATTTTCACAATCATATTCAATCAGAAACCATCGAATACCTGAGTGCAGATCTTAATAAACTTGAGGCACTGCAAGCTGAATTTGTCACCCAGCCAATCTCTTTGGCGATTAGCACTCATGTGTTGGAACACCTAATTGATCCCATTCACTTTCTGACGCAGATAAGATCAATGTTAAGCGATGACGGGCATATTTTTATCGAAGTGCCTGATTGCAGCCCAGATGCCTTCATTGAACATCTGGCCTTTACCAATCTAGTTCATGGGCAACATATTCACTATTACAGCAAAGACTCATTAGCCCAAATAGCCCGCTTGGCAGGCCTAAAGATTGACGCTTTACAGCAACTGACAACTGGTGATATTCCACGGCTATTAATACTGCTGAGTAAGACGACGCAAGAAAGTTCTACCACAGTCCTTCCCGTGACCTCGGGGGCCGATGTCGCTGTGGTCAAGCGTTTTAACGATTATCATGCCTTTCAGGATTCGTTGTTTAAGCAGATACAGCAAGCATTGATGTTAAATGACACTATTGGCATATGGGGCATAGGAGGTGATTTTTACCAATTAACCCAGAGCTATCCCGAGCTTATCGACTTGATACAAGCTAATAGCATCATTCTTTATGACTATGAGCTGGCTGGACATACCTATGTTGGTTCATCTATTCGATGCAGTTCGGCAATCGCCTCAACAAGGTATCCGGTTTTCATGTTGCCTTTATATGCACCAACCAGAGAAAAAATGCATCAGGTTTCTCAAAGTTGGTCGGCACAAGTTATCGATCCCTTTTAACCTTATCGAGCACAGCGGCCAAAGTTTCAATAACATAGTCCTGCTCTGAGTCGGTTAATGTCGGATACAAAGGTAAAGTTAAACAGCTAGCATAATAAGATTCGGCCTCGGGACAGTGGCCTTGGTTGAAACCTAAGCCCGTATAATAAGGCTGTAGATATACAGGGATATAATGCACATGCACGCCAATCCCGGCGGCTCTCATGGCATTAAATACTAACTTTCGATCAAGCTCTTTTGGCAAGCGAATGATGAAGAGATGATAAGCACTCAAACACTGCTCACTCGGCCGAATAAACTCAATATCTAATGCAGACAGGAAGAGATGATATCGCTGCACTAGCTCATTACGTCGTTTGACAAATTCCTGCAATCGCTGGATCTGGCTATTGCCTAATCCTGCTTGTAAATCTGTCATACGATAATTAAAACCCAGTGTATCCTGTTCATAGTACCAGTCTCCCTCTTCAGGCCTAGTCAACTCTTGAGGTAATTTAGAGATTCCATGACTGCGAAGACTAGCAATAGTTTTTGCCAATGCAGGGTCATTTGTAGTCGCCACTCCGCCTTCGCCAGTAGTGATAATTTTCACAGGATGAAAACTGAAAACACATATATCACTATATTCACAGCAACCTATAGGACGTCCTTGGTAACGACCTCCAATAGCGTGAGCTGCATCTTCTATGATCTTAATGCCATATGGCCTTACCAGCTCAGATAGGGCCTGCATATCGCAGCTATGGCCAGCCATATGTACGGGGATTATCACCTTAGGCAATCGACCAGCCTTTTCTGCAGCAACCAACTTCATCGCTAATGCATCAATACTCAAATTGGCGGTATGGGCATCCACATCAATAAAGTCAACATCTGCTCCGCAGTAACGAGCACAGTTTGCCGAAGCGACGAAGGTAATGGGGCTTGTCCAGACAAGATCTCCCTCTTTGACGCCTAAAGCCAAACATGCAAGATGCAACATAGAGGTTGCGCTGTTTCCTGCTACCGCAAAGGACGCATCAGTCGCCTTACAGATATTACTTTCAAATAATGGAACCTGGGGACCCTGAGTTAAAAAGTCGCTGAGCAGCACCTGCTTCAAGGTTTCGAGATCCGATGACGAAATATCTTGGCGACCATAAGGAATCATTAGGCCTTATCTCCGTCTAATAGCTTAATCTCATCTACGGTAAGAAAATGTGGATTATTACCCGAATGATATTCAAAACCTTGCTCAACCAAACTCCCTTTCTCACCCAATTGGTTTAACGAATAATCATGCTCCCGACCGAAAAAGGAGATACTCGGCGTGATCACAAAATGATCGTCAAACTCAATGGTGTGGTGGGAATCATCTGCAGGGCACATGATTTCATGCATTTTTTCGCCGGGCCTGATGCCAACAATATCGTGGCTCAACCCTGGGCCATATGCCTGAGCGAGATCCGTTATTCGAACCGATGGAATTTTGGGGACAAATATCTCCCCCCCCTGCATACGTGAAAAGTTCTTCAGAACAAAATCTACACCATCTTGTAAGGTGATCCAGAAACGTGTCATGTCAGGGTGAGTAATGGGTAAAGACTGAGCCCCTTCCTTAATTAACTTCTGAAAAAAAGGAACCACAGATCCCCGCGAGCCGACTACATTGCCATATCTCACCGCAGAAAAGCGTGTCTCGCCATCGCCAACAATGTTGTTCCCGGCCACAAACAGTTTGTCTGACGCTAATTTGGTTGCACCATAGAGGTTAATGGGATTTGCTGCCTTATCGGTCGATAAGGCGATCACTTTCTTTACCTTGTTAGCGATTGCAGCCTTAATCACATTTTCAGCACCATGAATGTTGGTTTTGATACACTCCATGGGGTTATATTCTGCGGCAGGCACTTGCTTGATGGCCGCGGCATGAATCACGTAATCCACATCCTTAAAGGCTTGCATCATACGGTCACCATCACGGACATCCCCCAAAAAATATCGCATACAAGGCGCATTATAAATTTGCTGCATCTCATACTGCTTGAGTTCATCTCGCGATAAGATGATCAATCGCTTTGGACTGTATCTCTCTAAAATCGTCTTAGTATATTTCTGGCCAAAGGAGCCCGTACCGCCAGTTATCAGGATCGATTTATTGTTAAACATGTACTCTCCAAAGTTGCCTCTTTTCGGCTTACATCATACGCCGTATTAAACTTCGCACAGCCAAGAGGCCAAGTCATCTTATTCTTAGCAAGCTATACAGCAATTATTACACCACTTATTAAGATGCGGACTGAATAATCACCAAGAGGCTCACAAATGTGCAGTTTTTCGCTTGCAACATTTCATCTAACCTTTTGTAATCTTAGTAACTTCATGTCAATTGTCTAACCTTATTTCATTTGTTTGCCATCTAAGTCTGCTATTTGAACAAATTTTCACAAAATTGTCCTAAGGATCTAATTTGTAAACCTAATGGCACAATTATCGCATTTTATCGAATAAGCAGAATTTGCGACTAAATTTGGTGAAAACATCGACTTTAGCTGACAATAATTTGACGAACACCTTGCTTTGAAGGCAAAGAGGCCAGAATGCAGAACACCCAATCAGAAATATCCAAAACGTTTGCAATCAGTCAGTTCAATGAGTACTACTTACCCAGTGTAAATAGACATACCTTTGAAAAGCTGGACTCCGCTTCTCTTTACAACAAGAAATATCAGGACGCTTTTAAGCAAGAAGATACACTGCACATCATCATAGGCATGGATTCTGGCCTACTGGCAAACTATCTCATGTCGCAACCACAGGCAAAAGGCAGCAAATATCTGTTCGTCGAGCTGGCTGACGTACTTTCTCTGCTAACCATAGAGATTCCTGAACACCTCAAAGATGACATGCAAATCGTTTCAGCGAATGATTTTCAAGAGGCAATAACGGCCCATGACAACAATCTCTACATAGTTAAGAAACAATTCAAAATTCACCGTTCCATTGCCGTAGAAGGCAACTATCTCGATGCATATTGCGCATTGAATGAACTAGTAGAAACGAGTGTCGATCACGAGTATTTTGAGCAAAGCATTGGTTTCACACAAAAAATATTCATCAAGGCACAATTTAAAAACCTCGCTGAAAATCAAAAGCCTGTATCAATACTCAAACAAGCCTTTCGCGATAAAACCTGTATAGTGTTAGGGGGAGGTCCATCCCTAGACGAACATTTAGAATGGATTAAGCAAAACAACGACGACCTAGTCATCATCGCCGCATCGCGAGTCGTAGGCAAACTGGTCAAACAAGAGATCTCTGTCGACATAGTTGTCTCCGTCGATCCGCAAACCCACAGCTTTGATGTCAATAAAGAGTTTATGCAGTTGGAGCATAAGAGTTTATTGATCAACTCTTACCATGTGGTGCCACAAATTTTAGGTCAATGGCAAGGTAGCTCTCTATATACGGGCAATCACCTTCCATGGCTGCACGAGAGAGATAACCACAACATAAGATCCATTGGGCCAACAGTTACCAACAGCGCCATAGAGATCGCCACGGAAATGGGCTTTAGCCAGGTACTGCTTTGCGGTGTAGATTTCTGTCATTCCCAGACAGGTGTCACCCATGCTCAAGGGACATATGGCGCCAGTCTGGGGCCTAACATAGGAGTCATGTTCGAATGGGTTGAAACAAATGCCGGCGACATGGCTGAAACACCAATTCAATTGCTACACGCCATTACCTCCCTTGAAGAGGCAATTAGCAATACCCCAGATACCCAATACATCAACTTATCTCTTGATGCGGCGAAAGTTAAAGGGGTCAACTATCTCGCTACCGACCAAATCGAGATCCAGCCACTAACCACAAGCCAACGCGCTCTACTTTTACCGCAAAAGCACTGCACTACAACAAGCGAAAAGCAGCGCTATCTAGAAGACACCTTAACGGAAACTGAATCTCACCTAGAGAAACTCACCTTGCTTAATGCTGAATTAAAACAGGCTCATAGCATCATAGACAAACTGGAGATTGCCAAGTCGCCTGAGCGTATAGCGATTCAAGCGGAGAAGCTCGAAAAACTCGAACAGAGAATCAATGAAAAATACCCAGATCTAGCCAACCTCATCAAATTCTATGGCTACTATGAATTTTCACATTTCTTCTCTACCAAAAAAGAGCAGGACTGGTCCCAGGAAGATGTCAACAAACATACCCGAATCTACTACTCGGCATTTGAGAGCATTGCCCAAGAGATAGCGCGGCTAATTGATGATGCCATCATACGCCTCCACTCAAGACTCGAAGAGGAAAAACCAGACTGCGACATAAGTGCCTTATGTCAGCAATGGCACAATGATATGCAGTGGGGACGAGCTATTATCTGGCAACAGCAACACCCCCAAGCTTATGAGGCCTTGTCGGCTGAGCAAAAATCGCTTCTTAAGAAGAGTGAAGAGATCTATCTTGAACAGTTTGTCGTTAAAGAGTTTATCGATGATACAGATGACGCCCCCGTCCCCTTTATCGAAAACGCCTTTAAGAAATTACAGATATTACTGCACAACAAGCATCTGCTGGGTATCTCCAAAATTGCACAATACACGGCGCCTTTTATTCAAACTGATCCCGAGGTTAATCGCCTGCATTTTCTCGCTTTAAGCTATCAATACATGCTGGAAAACCAACCCGAGTTGGCACTAGAAACGCTACAGAAGATCCCTGAGAATGATTTTCAAGAGGCCGAGCGTAAACTCGCCATCCAGCTGACTCTGAATCTCAATAACCTCCCGCTGGCCCTAGAGCATTACGCCAAGATAATTGAGTACAGCGACGAGTATCTGCCTCAGTATGCCCATGCGCTGAACTTGAGTGGCGATCCGCAGGCCGCCCTGGGTGTCTACCTCGATTACTTGGATAAATATCCTCAGGACATTCCTGTGATGCTAAAATTGGGGATCTTTCTGGCCCAAGCGGGTCAGATTGACGGCGCCATCTCCTGTTTCGAAAACGTCCTCATGCTGGATGAAGATAATCAGGCGGCGCTCAACTACCTGGGGCAGCTCAGGCCCTAAGTTTTTTCGGCGCCGGGGGCTAAATTATCCCGCGGCGCCGTTTCCCTTGTCCTGTGGCAAGCCGTATAATGTCTGGCGTTAATAACTTACAGCCAATAGCGAGGCCCTGTGGCTCATACCTATATCCCACTCGAACAATACAAACGTAAATGGATCTTTAACCATAAAGATCTCCCCGTCACAGATGAAGACAAGGCCTGCATCAAGCCGCTGGATCAGAAATCATCCATGACGGTGTGGAACCAGTGGGTGAGTAACAAGAGCAGCCGCAGCGAGCAGTTTGCCAAGGGCGACTGGGCCGCGAAAGGCGATGCCTGGCAGGAAACCGATCACTGGCAAAGCGCCTGGGATAGCGACTCACCCGCCCTGCCCGAGCTGTTTCAGAACCACTTCGATTGGCAAGACGAGACGCAGGTCTACTTCTGCTACGACAAGTATCAGATCATCGAGACCCGCTGGGACGTCTTCGTGCGCAACTGGAAATGTTTTCTCTTCTTCGATGACGGCCCACTGCTGATCGCCCCCAAGAAGAAACAGGCAGCCTTCTTCCATCAAAGCGGTCAATATCAGCTGGGTAAACGCGGCTAACCGCCACTATCACAATATTTATAAGAGGTTATATGAAGTCCCTCCTACGCCAACTGCTCCTTATCAGCGCCGTGACCAGTGCCATGCTAAGTGCCCCTCTGGCCGCCAAGACACTGGCAGATGTGTCCCTCGCCGATGAAATAATCCTAAGCGAACAAGCCTTGCAGCTCAACGGCGCTGGCATTCGCAGCAAGTTCTTTATGGATCTCTATGTGGGCAGCCTATACACCCCAAGTCCGAGCCAAACGCTCGACAGCGTACTCAACGCCCCTAGGGTCGCGATTCGCTTGAATATCGTCTCAGGCATGATCACCTCAGAGAAGATGCAAGATGCGATCATCGAAGGCTTCGACGATGCCACAGACGGCAAACCTCAGGCGATTCAGCCCCAGATAGATGCCTTCATGGCCCTGTTCTCGGCGCCGATTGCCGAGGGGGATCAATTTACCTTGGAGGCAGTAAAAGAACTTGGCGTCACCGCCTATAAGAATGGCGAAAAGCAGGCCACGGTCGAGGGTGAGACCTTTCGCAAGGCGCTGCTGAAGATCTGGCTGGGCGACAAGCCGGCGCAGAAGAGCCTCAAAAAAGCCATGCTAGGTGATTAAACAAGAGTTGAAGCTAGCCGGTAGCTAAATGACAGCTAAATGAAAAATCATAAAAAAATGGCCTGACGGTATGTTCAGGCCATTTTTGTGTTCATCACATTCTCTTATTCATCGCATTTTCTGATTCTTAAGCGGCACCCTAGAATCGATATTGGGCGGAAAACGCCAGTGCCAGCTGATTCTCTAGCGACTCCTGGGTTTTCGGCGAGGAGAGCTCTATCTCACCACTGAAGAAATAGCCCAGATAGGCATCAAATTTGAGTGGCTCGCTCGCCTGCCAGCCCGCCCTGACAAAGCCAACCCACTCGTCTATCTCCAGGGTCACATCTTCATCTTTCACCAAGAATCTCTGGGTGCGCTTCGAACTGCCGACACCCACATCCAGCGAGTCATACCACTGATAGCTCAGCTCCAGGCCCGCCGGGCCGCTAAAGCCCGCCGAAAAGGGATTGGCAAGCTTAAGCTTATCGGTTATCTGCCAGTTCACTGCCAGATAAGGCAAGGTTCTCACCTCAGAGATGTCATTAAGATAGGCGACCCCTAGGCCCAGCATGTTGCCGCCATTGAAGCGATACATGCCTGAGGCGACCACCCCATAACTTTGGGCATTGGAAGATGAGGTGCCCTCGCTATAGGCGTACTGCAGCTTAGGCGCCAGCATGAACAGCCAACGATTGTTGGGACGAAAGCTGACCCCCAGGCCAACCCCATACCTGTCTACATTGGACCAGGGCGCCAGATTACCACCCAGCAGTGAGGCGCCGCGGCCGCTCCAGTCATAATCCAGCCTGTCGTAACTGATGCTGGCACTTAGCGACCATTGACGATTCAAGACATAACTGGTCTTGGCGCCGAACAGCCAGGTGTCGCGCTGCAGTGCCAGGCCGCTGTCACCCACATCGGCCTCACCGACGCCGATACGCGATACCGACAGGGTTAAGGGCGACGCCTGTCGCGCTCCCCCTTGTGCCGCCTGGGCGGAAACGGCCGTCAGACAGGTTAACCCTAAAACCAGGGCGTTGATCGTATTGCGAGATAATAGGCTTGGCTTCATACCCTCTCCCTGGGGCTACTCAGTTAGACTTAATGTTTGGCCGGCTGCCCGGTTGCAACTTAGGCACTCGACCAAATTAGGCACCCGACCAAGTTAGGCACCCGACCAAATTCCAATCTTAAAATTAGTACACTCAAGCTTAGTACGACCAGATTGGCGAAAAGATCACTTTCCCTTCAAAACGGCTAGCGCTGTTACTAAAATAGCCTATGTCTAAACACGATAGGCACGCAGGAACATGCTCACCGTTTCTTTGATGTAGGCCGGGCGCTTAGCAATCAGATCCTCGACCGGTAAGCCTAGCTCTAGCTTGAGACGCATCTCGCCAAACAGCATCATACACAGACGCACCGAGGCATGGCGCAGATCGCCAAAATGATACTCGCCGAGTTTCTCCACCTGCTCGAAATAGTTCTCCAGCAGATTGAGCAGAAACTCTGGACCGGCATTAAAAAACAGCGCCGAAATTTCCGGGTGGGTATCGGCCTGGGCCACACAGGTCTTAAACACCTCTATCGCCTCGGGCGATACTATCATCTCGCCAAAATAGTTACCGAAATGCAGCAGCGCCTGCTCAGGGTCCTGGGGGCTGGTAAACAGCTCCGCCGTCACCTGATGCACAACACACTTAGATTCGATTGATGCAACGAACAGATCATCCTTGCTGCCAAAATGCGAATAGACAGTCTGTTTAGAGACGCCCGCCAACTTCGCGACCTCATCCATGCTGGTATTGGGAAATCCTTGCCCACAGAAGAGCTCAATCGCGGCGTGTAATATCTGCGCCTTCTTCTGTTCACTGCGGCTAAGGGGTGTTTGTACCATTGAAACGTCCTATAAGGTCTTCATTTTCATCACGACATATTTATACACAAACTAGACTAGACAGTCCAGTTTTTGCAAATTAGACTAACAAGTCTAGTTTAACGATTTATTCACCAACTGTTAACCACGGAAGTGTATCAGTATGACGATCTTTACCGCCAAATCCCTCGCCAGGGTGTTGTTATGGAGCAGCCTTAGCCTCGCGGCCAGCGGCTGCCAACAGGAAGAGTCCACCAGCGCCCCCGACAGCGAACATTTCCCCAAGGTCTCCAGTCAGCGTCTGATCCGCTCGACCAACTATGACACAGAGCAGGTATTCACCGGTAGCATACGCGCGGGCAATACCACGGCTATCGGCTTCGAGCTGGCGGGTAAGATCAAACACCTGGCGGTCGACAGTGGTAATCATGTCAAACAGGGTGACCTACTAGCCCAGCTGGACACCTCCTTGCTTGAAGCCGAGAAGCGCGAGCTGCAGGCAAGCCTTGCGCAAAACCGCGCCGACCGAGAGCTGGCCCAGAGCACCCTCAAGCGCAGCCAGGCACTGAAACAACAGGGCTACGCCTCGGCCCAGCAACTGGACGAACTCAAGGGACAACTCAGCAGCCTGCAAGCCGCCGAGCAACGTCTGCGCGCCGCGATTGAGGCCAACGCGCTGCGGATCGCCAAGTCCACCCTAGTCGCGCCATTTGATGGTATTATCGCCAAACGTAACAATAACTTAGGTGAAGTGGTCGCCCTGGGCGCACCGCTATTTACCCTGATCCAACACAACAATCCCCAGGCCACCGTCGGCGTGCCCGTAGGACTCGCGCAGAGTTTGCAAGACAGCCAGCAGCTGACCCTGACGGTAAAAGAGACCCCTTATCTAGCCACCGTGGCCGGCATTGGCGCCGAGGTCAATCCTGTGACGCGTACCGTGCCGGTGCGCCTGACCCTGCCTACCGATGCCAAGGTGATCAACGGCGAGCTGGCCTACCTGCATTACAACAAGACAGTCGACACCGCCGGTTTCTGGGTGCCCATCTCCTCGCTCACCGACGGCCTGCGCGGCCTGTGGAACCTGTATGTGCTGGTCGAACAACAGCCGGATCAATACCTTATCGAGCGGCGCGACATAGAGATCCTCTACACCCGTGGCGATCAGGCCTTCATCCAGGGGGCGATAAGCGAAGATGAACGCTTCGTCACTCAGGGCCTGCACAAGGTGGTGGTGGGCGAGCGCGTCATGCTCAACACCCAAGTGGCGACGAGGTAAGTCATGATAAAAGCCTTAGTCGAAAATGGTCGTCTGGCCAGCCTGGTGATCGCCCTGCTGATCGTCGCCGGCCTTGGCGCCATCACCAGCCTGCCCCGCATGGAAGATCCTAGCATCACCAACCGCTTCGCCTCTGTGGTGACCCATTATCCGGGCGCCTCGGCCGAGCGGGTCGAAGCCCTGGTCACCGAGGTGCTGGAAAATCAGCTCAGACGCCTGGAAGAGCTGAAACTGGTGCAGTCCACCTCACGCCCGGGGATCTCAGTCATCCAACTCGAGCTGAAAGACAGGATCACAGAGACTGACCCTGTCTGGTCAAGGGCCAGGGATCTGGTCAACGATGCCAAGAACCTGCTCCCCCCCGCGGCGCAAAATGCCCTGCTAGATGATCAGCTGGGCTATGCCAACACTGCCATTCTGGGCCTAGTTTGGCAAGGCGCGGGCGAGCCACGCCAAGATATCCTCAACCGCTACGCCAAGGAGCTACAGAGCCAGCTCAGGCTGATCCCTGGCACAGACTTCGTGAAACTCTATGGCGCCCCCACCGAAGAGATCTTGGTGCAAATAGACGCCCAGAACGTCAACCGCATAGGCCTCAGCGCCGCCGCCATCGCCCAGATCCTGGCCAACGCCGATACAAAAGTCTCGGCAGGCGAGATCACCAACGACGCCTTTCGCGCCCTGGTAGAGGTCTCAGGCGAGCTGGATTCTGTCACCCGCATCAGACAGGTGCCACTCAAGGTAGATGAAAACGGTCAGATCATACGCCTGGGCGAGGTCGCCAGCGTGCAGCGCCAGCCCAAGACCCCGGCCGCCAGCATCGCCCTCATAGAGCAGGCCCAGGGGATCATGGTGTCGGCGCGCATGCTCAACAACACCCGGGTCGACCTCTGGCTACAGCAAGTGCATCGCGTGGTCGAGAAGGTGCAAGGGGATCTCTCCTCCAACGTGGAGATCCAGTGGTTGTTCGATCAAGAAGGCTATACCACCACCCGCCTGAGTGACCTGATCGCCAGCCTGCTGCTGGGTTTCATCATCATTCTGGTGGTACTGATGTTGACCCTAGGGCTGCGCAACGCGGTGATCGTCTCACTGTCGCTGCCGCTAACCGCCCTCTTCACCCTAGCCTGCATGAAGTATGTCGGCCTGCCGATTCATCAGATGTCGGTGACCGGCCTGGTAGTGGCGCTGGGGATCATGGTGGATAACGCCATCGTCATCGTCGATGCCATCGCCCAGCGTCGCCGTCAGGGGCTGGATCGCCTAAGCGCCGTCGGCGAGACCCTCAAACATCTCTGGCTGCCACTGGCAGGCTCCACCATCACCACCATGCTGGCCTTCACCCCCATCATCCTCATGCCGGGGGCCGCGGGAGAATTTGTCGGCGGTATCGCTATCTCGGTGATCTTCGCCCTACTGGGCTCCTACCTCATCTCCCATACGCTGATCGCCGGGTTCGCGGGCCGCTTCGGCGCCGAGGGCGACGCCACTCACTGGTATCAGCGTGGGGTCAACTTCCCCATCATCGCCCGCGCCTTTAGCAAAACCCTGCATATCGCCCTCAAGCGTCCCTTACTGGCCGGCGTGGTGATAGGCATATTGCCCATAACTGGCTTTATCGCCTCGGGGCAGATGACGGAGCAATTCTTCCCGCCGTCAGACAGGGACATGTTCCAGATAGAGGTGCACCTGGCGCCCCAGTCCAGCATAGAAAACACCCGCGCCTTGGTGGAGCGTATCGATGCCAAGCTCAGGGCCACGGGCGAGATGCAGAGGCTCGACTGGGTGATTGGCGGCAATGCGCCCTCCTTCTACTACAACTTGCTGCAGCGTCAGCAGGGGGCGGCTAACTACGCCCAGGCGATGATCAAAGTTGCCGACTTCGAGCGTGCCAACCAGCTGATCCCAAGATTGCAGACACAGCTCGATGCCGAGTTCCCCGAGGCGCAGATCCTGGTGCGTAAGCTAGAGCAGGGCCCGCCGTTCAATGCCCCCGTTGAGCTGCGCATCTACGGCCACAACTTAGATACTTTAAGGGAGATTGGCGATGAGGTGCGGCGTATTCTGATCACCACAGATCACGTGCTGCACACCCGCGCCACCCTGAGCGCCGGCGCGCCTAAGGTATGGTTTCAGGTAAACGAAGACGCCAGCAAGATGAGCGGCCTGAGCCTGACGGATATTGCCAACCAGATCCAGATGGCCACTACCGGCATCAACGGCGGCAGTATACTGGAACAGACGGAGTCGCTACCGATCCGGGTACGCACCCAAGATCTGATGCGCGAGCAGCAGACCGAGCTGTCTCAGATCAACCTGCTGTCAAGCAACGGCGTCGGCATCCCGCTCTCGGCGCTGGCCAGCAGCCGTATCGATGTCAGCCTGGGCGCCATCCCCAGACGTGACGGCCAGCGAGTCAACACCATAGAGGCCTACCTGGAGAGCGACGTGCTGCCCCAGCAGGTGCTCAACCAAGCCAAGACGCGCATCGACGCCCTCACCCTACCCGCCGGTTATCGTATCGAGGTGGGCGGCGAGAGCGCCAAGCGTAACGAGGCCGTGGGTAACCTGCTGTCCAACATAGTCTTGGTGATCACTTTGCTGCTGGCGACCGTGGTGCTGTCGTTCAACTCCTTCCGCCTGACCGGCATCATACTGCTGAGCGCGGTTCAGTCGGCAGGCCTTGGCCTACTCGCCGTCTACCTGTTTAACTATCCCTTCGGTTTTACGGTGATCATCGGCCTGCTGGGCCTGATGGGTCTAGCGATCAACGCCGCCATCGTGATCCTTGCCGAGCTTGAGGATATGCCAGACAGGCGAGAGGCGAGTATCGATGCCATAGTCCAAGTGGTCAGCAGCTGCGGTCGTCATATCGGCTCCACCACCATCACCACCATAGGCGGCTTCCTGCCGCTGATCATCGCAGGTGGCGGCTTCTGGCCACCGTTTGCCATCGCCATCGCTGGCGGTACGGCGCTCACCACACTGTTGTCACTGGTCTGGGTGCCGACCATGTACCAGCTGCTGATGACCAAGCGCCAGGCGGCGCCCGTGCCCGCACTGCAGCCCAGCTAACGGCTTAACTAACGGTCTCATCAATTTGCTAATCACAAGATGCACTGGCTCGCCCGCCCAAGGTGATCCAGTGCATATTTAGACTAATTGCCGAGGCTTGGGGCAATTTTTCCTTTACCGAAATAGACCTGCGTCAAAACAATCTCGCACTACCTTAGTTACATTAGCGACAGTCTAACCACAAGGTGGATTACCATAATGAACTATAAAAACTGGCCTATCGCCAAACAGATAGGCGCACTTGCCCTGATCCTCACCGTCGTCGTATTTGCCATTCTCAGCAGCGTCTCCTACATCACAGCCGCCAACGTGCTGGAAGATAAAGGTAAGACGGCCGTAAAAGCGCAGATGCACAGCACCGCCGACCTGATTGAACTCGAATACAACAGCCTGCTGTCTCTCGCCAGACGCAACGCCGATGTGCTCAGAGCCATGTACCCAGGTCAATTCTTCAAGCCAGATAAGACCGTCTTGGTCATGGGGAAACCCACCCCGGCGCTGGTACACGAGCGCGAACAGATCAATGCCTCCAAGAGTAAGGTAGATCGCTACTCTAACCTCACCGGCGGTAACGCCACCGTCTTCGTACGCGACGGCGACGACTTTATCCGCATCTCCACCTCGCTGAAAAAAGCCGACGGCAAACGCGCCCTGGGCACCTACCTGGGTAAGAAGCACCCGGGCTACGGCGCGCTGATGGCGGGCAAAGAGTATGAAGGCTACGCCAGACTGTTTGGCAAAGACTATATGACAGTCTATCGCCCCATCACGGGCCCACAGGGCGACATCATAGGCATACTCTATATCGGCTTCGATATCTCAGAGGCGCTGACCGAGCTACAACGCTCCATGAACCAGCTCAAGCTGGAGGAGTCGGGTTACTTCACCCTGATCCGCAACGTGGACAACGCCATCATCGCCCAGCCCAATCAGGAGTCGGGCACCATATTGACAGAGGCGATACTCGACGGCCTCTCTCTTGACGCGGCCAAACGCGGCGGCCAGGAGAGCGAATACCTCAATAGCAACAAGGAGCCCATGTACGCCTACGCCGTCACCATTCCCGGCTGGCAATGGACCCTGCTGGGTCAGGCCAAGAAACGTGAGCTGAACGAAGAGAGCCTGAAACTGCTGAGCATCAATGCCGGTGTCGCCGCCGTAGGCGTGCTGCTGATCACCCTGCTGCTCTCCATGGTGCTGATTAAGACACTGCGCCCGCTGCGCCACCTGCAGCACCAGCTCACCGAGCTCGGCAAGGGCGACCTGACTCAAGAGTTCGACCAGGTCAGCCCAGACACAGACAACGAGGTCGACAGAATCACCCACGCCGCCCGCCAGATGGCACTGAGCCTGCGCGAACTGGTCGGTGCCCTGCGCGCCTCGGTTAATACGCTTGAGGAGCAGGCCAGCAGCGCCCAGGAAGTGGCCAGACTCAACGGCGAAGAGGCCCAGCAGCTGATGGCGCAGACCGACCAGATCGCCACGGCCATCGAAGAGATGTCCACCTCGGTGCGCGACGTGGCCAACCACGCCAGCGAAGGCGCCAGCCAGAGCCAGCAGGTCGACAACGCCTCCCGCGATGGCCACCAGCAGCTCGACCAACTGGTGCAGGGCCTAGGCAAACTCAGCGAGCAGCTCGATGCCAGCCATATGAGCGTCGAGAACGTCAGCAAGGAAAGCGAGGCGATAAGCCAGGTCACCGAGGTGATCAACAGCATCGCCGAGCAGACCAACCTGCTGGCACTCAACGCCGCCATCGAGGCCGCCCGCGCCGGCGAACAGGGCCGCGGCTTCGCCGTAGTGGCCGACGAGGTGAGAACCCTGGCCCAGCGTACTCAGACCTCGATCTCGGAGATCAGCCAGACCATCACTCAGCTACAGCAGCAGATCAAGCTCACCGCCGAGCAGATGGGCCAGAGCCACCAGCTGGGCACCGCCTCGGCCGCCCAGGGACAGGAGGCCGCGACTAACCTCAACCAGATCACCATCAGTATCGGGGAACTGGCTATAGCCTCCAGCAGCATCGCCAGCGCCACAGAGCAGCAGAGCGCGGTCGCCGACGAGATCACCCGCAACCTACATGAGATCACCGAGCTCGCCCGCGACGGCGAACAGCGCGCCGGCGACACAGTCGACGCCGCCCAAAACCTCTCCCACATCGCCGCCGAGATCAAACAGAAGATCAGCGTGTTTAAGTCGTAAATTCAGCGTATCCGCTCATCTCAACGAAAAAAGCCGCTATCAAGCGGCTTTTTTATGTCTGTTAGGCTCAGCCATTTCGGCTATCTATGTCGTGGTCAACTAAAATTGGGCAGAAGTTAATTTCCGTAAAATTTTGAGAGCAAAAGCTATCTAAAATTCGGCCAAATTCAGTATTGGCAATGCTAGCCCCGTAACCATGGCTTTATGGTGTATCAATTGCCTGCCGCAGGCCTTATGTGCAAACACATTTGTGACACGCTGCAAGCACTTCCTTGTGAGCTCTACCTCGGCATCCATGCCTCGGAAGGTCACAAATGTGTTTACACCAGTATCTATCGTCTCTTCGATTTGGCGACTTTTGGTACCCTAGGACTGTCTAAGCAAACAATCTAATGCGTTTGTTAGCTGTATTGCAGCTTACTCGAATTATCGAAGTAAGACAGTTTGTTAGAAGATTCGGTCAAACTCTTGATTTCACTTAAAGGGGCGTCGGTAACATAGTGCGCGCGAGTGCTCATGATTTGAGCTTGCCAAATTTGTTTGGCGCTTCGTAGCTCCCATTCCAGTTTAAAATGGTCATTTTCAAAGACAACATTGAGGTATTTAAGGCGTTCAACGCCGTGACTAACACCATCAATCTCAACGCTATTCGCATCAAGCTTCAAAACAACAAAGCTTGGATCGCTATAGATCCTGTAAATTCTGTAACATAGCCAAATAAACATAATCGGAAGCCAGAGAGTGATAACAATAACTTTACCTATGAGATTCGGTGGAATGTTTTCATGAAAAAAATAAAAAGGTAAGCAACACAATAAACACAGCAAAAATACAATATATTGACCCACTGAATTTACTTTTTTAAACGAGACATCAGTCAAAAATTTAATCCTTTAAAAAGCTTAGATATTACAGCTAACGGCTTAGTTTACGGCATACAGTACAGGCCGTATACCCATACAACCTATTAGACAGTAATCCTGTTTTTAAGCGCTATTACCAGCGTCTCAAAGCGGCTGGCAAAGTGCCGAAAGTAGCACTGATCGCCTGCATGCGAAAGCTCATCGTGATCTTGAATACCATGCTTAAAAGCGAGGAGCTGTGGTGCGTAAAAAACGGACAAACATATTGATTGAACACCACAGTCAGTTGTTAGCCGTTGATTTTGTACGATGTAACACTATTTTTAGGCAACACTACAACTTCCTTAGTTTGGGTATCAACTAGGAATACAAAGTTTGAGTTGCTAGTCAAATAAGACATTTGAGAGTACTGCTTGTACTTACTTTGTAACTTAATTGAGTAAATTGGCTCATATTCATCTAAAAGTACATTTTCGACGTTATCCTTAATTCTAAATCCCAGATGCATAAAAAAGAAAGCGATCACTAAACATGCAGTTCCGACTGCGGCTTTATTCTCTACAAATTTCCAAATAGGAATTTTAAAATACGTATACATTAACAAAGTAAAAACTATGGGAAACACCAAGATACTAGGCCAACGACCTGTAAAATATACGCTTGAGGCTAACCCTAAGCTAGAAGTTATCAGTATAAATGGCAAAACATAATCTCTACGCTTTTCTTGAATATCGAACTGCCCGTCATGAAGTTCATCATTTAAAGCTCGACTTAAACCATAAAATAGAGACAGGAGACCCATAAATGCTGACAGCGCTGTAGAACTAAT
The DNA here is from genome assembly GCF_000016065.1 of Shewanella loihica PV-4. Classification (NCBI taxonomy): domain Bacteria; kingdom Pseudomonadati; phylum Pseudomonadota; class Gammaproteobacteria; order Alteromonadales; family Shewanellaceae; genus Shewanella; species Shewanella loihica. Next base: position 1,516,842 of record NC_009092.1, on the reverse strand, counting down.
AACATCAATACTACTCGCTAAATAGTCTTGGACGCTGTAAAAGTCCCCAACATTAATACCAAACCAGTAAAAGAAACTCTTGGTATAAACAAAACCGCTAATTATAAATAGCGTCGAAATCAGCGTTAGAGAAACAGAGAAGTGAGCGGATGTAATTTTAATCGGCGACATTATTTCTAGCTTTTCCCGCTCGATTTTAAGTTTATTGGAAGCTCTAATTCTCTTCCTCAGTAAGCTTTTGTCATTTTTGACACTTTTAACAAGGTTACTGAAACTCAAGTCACTTAGGGCTTCTACACTCGCTAAAGCCTCTTTTGCTTGACGCATAGCCTCTTCAATGTGTTCAGAGTGTAAGCTATATGAATCATTGTAAGAAAAGTAGTATGCAGTAACCCGATGATAGTCTGCGATATTTTGGCTAGCCCATTCGTCATTTGAAGCTCGTTGACGCACAGCGTCCACGCTAGACTCATCGATGTTCAAGTTAAAGCTATCAAGACCCAATAAAGCTTGGGTAACGGTGCTGGCAATATCACTATTTTCAGATAACGTATTTTCTGGATACATTTCACATGCATCCACGTACATACGCCTAAAGATATTAGTACGGATCTCTGTTCTAACCTGCAATATTTTTCTTATCTTATAGGTAAATAGCTGTAAGCTAATTTTGGATAAAACAGATCGAATCATTCCTTACATTTCCTTTATGAAGATGGAGTGATGGAGACGGCTAACGCTTTGCTAATTGGCTGCCGTAGCGTAGGCAGTCCAGTGGAGGCCACGCTGTTTGTGGCCGGAACGAAATTAAGCAATTTGTTAGCTTTCTTCTATGAGTAAGTAACCCCATAAGTGTCCTTCAGTAGAAAGAAATTTCTCTTCTTGTGGGTATAAATGTACATAGAGATATTTTTCGGAAGGATCGAAACCAGAAACTATGCTCTCTACGTTATAGTAATAATTCTCTTGAACCATACCGACTTGTTCGGAGGCTAGAGATGGTTTTCTAAAAACAGGCTTATCTACGTAAATAGGCGGTGCTGGTATTGAATTCTCTCGTTTAGGGTACCTTCTACTTGAATCCATCTCTTGTTTTTTAAGCAAAAAGTCAATTAGTAAATCCAAGCAATAATTGAAATTCTCGATATTGAGCTCGTTAGCAACAAAAGTGCTTGAGTACTCACAATGCCACTGATCTTTCTCAGTTCTTACAACTTCAGGAGTTAGTCGTCGAAAGTTCTCAATATCTACGGTGCTAACACCTAGCTCCATACAATCGGTCTTTAATTGTTCATGGTTAATTTGAATGTAATCAATGGGTTTTATTACATTCTTATCAATCCATTGTTTGCTCCGAGTCCAATAGTGTGCTTTCATTCCTCCCGAAAATCCCAGACCAAGAAAGCCCATCAACCCTCTTTCATTCTCGTCTGTATCCCGAAAAGCATAAACACAGTATTGATATTCATATGAAGTGAAAAATGCTTTTCTCAAACCAATAAGAGCATCAAGGTAATTTTTTTGCTCCGATAGGGATATAGACTCCTTAATTAAATCCTTAGCTTCTCCGTCCTTCAGGATATCAGTAAGAAATATTTCGCTTAAATTGGAACCAACAACATGCTTTAACAGTGCATCTACAAAAGCTATTGCTACATTAAAATAATTTACAACTGAAGCAGGCTCCGCTAGTTGCCCATAATGTTTAGAAATTACCCTTTGCTTGTTCAGTGCTTTAATAGTGCCAGACTTTATGATTGGAACTTTCTGCTTTTTTAGTTCCCCGAGCAGCTCATCGAAAGATTTCGATTCTAACGCTTTCTGTTCATCAACATCTAATTCGTCCAAAGCCGCCAACACAACTAGCTCAACGAAGTCTTGTAAAAGAATTATTCCTGCAGTGCAGGCATGCTTATCACCTGAATTGACTAAGTATTTAGTTTCACCATAAATAGACTTGGCTACCATTAAAGTGTTCAGAGTTGATGATTTCATCTTATTCCTGCATGGAAAGCTAACGCCCGCCTCAACTGCCGGAGGCTACTGGCGACTTTTGTGCGGCTTTTTGCACAAAAGGTGACAGTGACCGGAGGTCAGATTGCAGGCGCTTGTTAGGCGCTCTTCGGTCGAACTTCATATTTAATTTTTACGTACTTTTGCGACGTTGTCTTTGCAGGATCAGACTCTACCTCTAGAACCTTTACCAACACTGCGCCGTCATTAGATACAAAAATTGCGATCTCGCCAACACTAACAGGAACGGTGTATGTAAAGTCATAAGCTAAAGGATCATCTATTTCAGAAAACTCGGTAGCATATCGTGCAATTGCAACCTCAACAGGCTTTACTGCATAAGCGTAGATGGAATCTTTTCCCCGATTGGTCCACTGAGTGATAATACTTCTTTCATCATCCTCAGAGAACTGAATTTCAAACTCCCCTCCATTTAATTGATAATCGAATCTCGCACCACCTGTAGGACCAGTGCCTGAGACAAAGTGCTCCATGAAAGTTTGATTTATTTCATCAATTTCGTTTCTAAACTCAATATCAAAGTCATGCAGCGAGATACCTTCATCTCTAAGTTTCTTCCAACCAAGGCGTTGAATATTTGGATTAGGGTCATATCGACCAATATATACAGTCTTAATACCAACTCGTGATATTAGATCTGAACAAGCTTCCTTTTTTGAGCCAACTGACACACAAGGTTCTAGAGTTGAATATAAAGTCGCGCCACGTAAATCAATTTTTTTCTCTTGAGCCTCTTCAATTGCAGCTCGTTCTGCATGAGTGCCATTTTTCTTATGTCCAGCTATAACTTGGTGACCTTTTGTAACTATAACCGCACCAACCTTCGGTCCTTTTCCCTCAGACATTCTCATCTGGTCAACAGCTTGCTTCATATATAAGGCTGGTAATTTTCCTGTCACTATTTATGAATCCTTAACTTAGTAAATATAAATGGCGCCTAACATTTTATTAGTGCGCATGCGCGTTTACCTCGTTGGACCAGTGAAAACACGCACAGCTAACTATCTGTATGTAATGAACTTATCAGCATTTTGCCAAATATACCATCTGGAAAAACGCGCATGCGCGTTTTCCAAACCTATTATCTAATTAACGAATACTGTAAGTATGTAATTTTAAAGCCATTTATTTATACCGAAATGAGAAAACGCGCACAAATACAGGATGAAAATCGTTCAAAACCCTTGTGATTTGAATATGACTGTATAGTTATCCAGTTTTTTGGTTGGGGAGTAGTGAATTACATCACGCGGGTGTAGCGATAAAAATTTCTAGGCCAGAAAGTCTGCTCGTTACTGACCCTCCGACATCTTGATAACTCATTTTGGGGCATAGGCGTGTTAACTAAGCTTTAGCAAGGGCGATGCTACTAACCATTGGTAGAATTTTCTCCTTTAGACTTCCACTGTAAAAGGGATGTTTACAGTTACAACATATCCATGTAACCAACAGGTCTACTGCGGTAGTCAGCGCCATTTCTTTTCGCTGGTGTTAGACTTGTTCGTGTTATGTTCTTCGCAAAGAATTTGTAAGTTGTTTATGTCAGATCGTAATTCTGGATAAAGTGATCGCGGTTTTATATGGTCGACATGCAGTACCACACCATCTTTGGGCCCTTTGCCACAGCATGCGCAGTAATTACCATATAGTTCAAAAGCTTCTTGCTTCAATTTTCGCCATTCTGGTGTTTGCAAAAAATCCACTTCAACAGGGTCGCTAAATGGAAGTTCTTGCCAATTCCTTATCAACCTAGGTTCTTGATAAATTGGTCCTATCAGTACGGCATAAGCGTATTCGTCGTCCGATTCTTTAAGCCATTTCCATACAGCCTTTAAAGCTCCTTTCTCAGATTTGTATGAGCGTGTGCGTCTATTCTTTGCATGAAAAGTTACTGTAATCACAATCATTCTTCCTAGATTAAAAACAACTGAATAGCCACCGATAGAGTAGTCACTCTGTATCATTACTAAAATTTCGTCAACTGGGCTGTGCCAGAAGGAGCATTCATCTAAACTCGTAACAAGCTTCGGGGCAAAATTCAGTTAGCTTTTACCCCTTTGACCTTAAATACATCAATACCGCCAAATCGAAGAGACGTTGGATACCGAGTGCAGATACGGCTGTGACCTTCGGTTTCAGGGATGAAACCGTAGAGCGGCCAGGGATGGCGTACAGCGTGTCACAGACGTATCTGCACATCCCCCCGCCGGGCAGGCGTTAGGTTGCCATGAAGGTACGGCCTTCCATACCCACCAAATACCAATACGGGCAGATGTAACAACCTTTAATGACTCCTCATCCCCCGCCGGGCAGGCGAAAAATAACAGTGAAGGTACGACCTTCAATCCCCTAACAAATACCCAAGCAGCCAAACGCTAAACCACTGTCAATCCAAAGCGCTAACCCGTGCGCCCCAAACACGAGCAATAAAAAACCCCGCATTCTCATACGGGGTTATTCATCAATCGAAATTCATGGCTTAATCTTTAAGCTCTGAATCCCTATCCATGTTCTCAGTATTCTCTAACCACAAGGCGTTGATGATACCGAAAGAACACGCCAGCAAAATGCCTAATATCCAAGCAAAATACCACATAGTGTCGGCTCCTGTTAGTAAAGTGACGTCTTGTTGTCTTCGATGTAGCTACGGCTCAAGCGACCAAACATCTTGAAGTAAGTCCAGATGGTGTAGCTTAGCACGATAGGCACGAAAATCGCGGCCGCCCAGGTCATCACAGTCAGTGTCATGTGGCTCGCTGTGGCATCCCACATGGTCAGGCTCACGTTTGGCTCAAGTGATGATGGCATCACGAACGGGAACATGGCCGCGCCGCAAGTCAGAATCACCATAGCCACCGCCAGTGAGCTGAACAGGAAGGCAAAACCAGAGCGGTTGAAACGACTCGCCAGCAGCGCCAGTACAGGCATGGCGATACCCAGGATTGGGAACAGCATGGTCACTGGGTACTTGTCGTAGTTAGCCAGCCAGGCACCCGCCTCTACCGCAACCGTCTTAAGGGCTGGGTTAGATGCGCCGTGGGTGTCGATAGTCGAGGTTACAACATAACCGTCGATACCATTGGCTAGCCATACACCGGCCAGGGTGAAGAGCACAGCAACCAAGGCCGCAGCCACCTGGGTAGCCGTCGCCGCACGTACGCGCAGCTCGCCTTCTGTCTTCATCTGTAGCCAAGAAGCGCCTTGCATGATGATCATAGACACGCTCACCAGACCGGCCAGCAGGCCAAATGGATTGAGCAGGCCAAACAGACCACCGTGGTAGGTTGCGCGCAGGTACTCGTCGAAGTTAAACGGTACACCTTGCAGCAGGTTACCAAAGGCGACGCCTATGATGAGCGGCGGTACGAAGCCACCCACAAACAGCGCCCAGTCCCAAGCCTTACGCCATCTTGGATCTTCGATCTTAGAGCGGTAATCGAAGCCCACGGGGCGCAGGAACAGGGCAAACAGCACCAACATCATGGCCACATAGAAGCCAGAGAAGGAGACCGCGTATACCATAGGCCAGGCGGCAAACAGGGCGCCACCGGCGGTGATTAACCATACCTGGTTGCCATCCCAGTGGGGGGCAATCGAGTTGATCATAATACGACGTTCGGTATCATCCTTACCTATGATAGGCAGCAAGGCACCCACGCCCATGTCGAAACCGTCGGTGACGGCGAATCCGATGAACAGCACACCAATCAGCGCCCACCAGACAAATCTTAATATTTCATAATCAAACATAATGAGATCTCCGGTTTAAGCTTCTAGGTTTTCAAAGTGATAACGGCCCGTCTTGAGACTGCTAGGTCCCTTACGTGCAAACTTGATCATCAAGAACAGCTCAATCACCAGCAGAACTGTATAGAAGAGCGTGATAGAGATGATACTGAACCAGAGATCCGCAGCCGTTAGGCTAGACGCCGACATGAAGGTTGGCAGCACCTCGGAGATGGTCCAAGGCTGACGACCGTACTCGGCGACGAACCAACCACACTCGATGGCGATCCAAGGCAGTGGCAGGCTGTACAGCGCCGCCTTAAGTACCCAAGGCTTCTCTTCGATCTGATGACGTGTGCTCTGCCAGAAGGCCGCCGCAAACACGAACAGCATGACGACACCCAGGCCAACCATCACACGGAAGCTCCAGAACATAGGGGCAACCGATGGGATAGAGTCTTTGGCCGCGGCCTTGATCTGCTCTTCTGTCGCATCGACCACATTGTCTGTGTAACGCTTCAGCAGCAGGCCATAACCCAGGTCGACTTTTGCCTCTTCGAAGGCGGCACGCAGCTCAGGGGTTTCCTTGCCGGCGCGCAGCTCGGTCAACATGGCATAAGCCTTCATACCGTTGCGAATACGCTCCTCGTGCTCGACGATAAGGTCGCGGATACCGGTCACCTCTTCATCGATAGAACGGGTGGCGATGATACCCATGGCGTATGGGATCTTGATGGCGTAATCGGTGTGCATGGTTTCCTGATTCGGGAAACCCACCGCGGTAAAGGCCGCAGGTGCAGGTTCTGTGTGCCATTCGGCTTCGATAGCCGCTAGCTTAACGCGCTGGGCCTCACCCACCTTATAACCTGACTCGTCACCCAGTACGATGACCGACAGGATAGACGCCATACCGAAGCTTGCCGCGATGGCAAATGAGCGACGGGCAAACGGCAGGTCACGCTTCTTTAGGATGTAGTAAGAACTGATGGCCAGAACAAACATGGCGCCGGCCACATAGCCAGACGCCACGGTATGAACAAACTTCACCTGGGCAACCGGGTTGAACAGCACCTCGGCGAAGCTGGTCATCTCCATACGCATGGTTTCGTAGTTGAACACACTACCTACTGGGTTCTGCATCCAACCGTTGGCGACCAAGATCCACAGCGCCGACATGTTCGAGCCCAGGGCCACCAACCAGGTGACCGCCAGGTGTTGACGCTTGCTGAATCTGTCCCAACCGAAGAAGAACATACCCACCAGGGTAGATTCGAGGAAGAAGGCCATCAAGCCTTCGATAGCCAGTGGCGCACCGAAGATGTCACCCACATAGTGAGAATAGTATGACCAGTTGGTTCCGAACTGGAACTCCATCGCCAGACCTGTGGTTACGCCCAGGGCGAAGTTAATACCAAAAAGCTTACCCCAGAACTTGGTCATATCTTTATAGATCTGCTTATTGGTCATCACATAGAGTGATTCCATAATGGCCAGCAAGAACGCCAGCCCCAAGGTCAAAGGTACAAACAGGAAGTGATACATAGCTGTCAGCGCAAACTGTAAGCGCGAGAGCTCTACAACCTCTTCAACAATCATCAGTGACTCCTTAGGTGGTGCGATCATTCTTCAAGGTTAGATCCCCATCAACCCGGAAAAATGCCTATTTAGGAATTTTATTATTCAAGTAATTTGTCAGACCCGAGTCTCACAAACCGCCAAATTTTAACTTTTTGCCTCGCTCAAGCGTCGCTGACGCTCAAAAAGGCCCTCTCACCCCAGTTTTTGAGAGGCGGCTCACAAAACCTTTTGGTTTTTAAACCCCCGTCGCAGAAAACGGCCGAGAAAATCAATTTAAATTATTTTTTTCAAAAACTTACAACAAGGCATATCAAACGTACCCTAAGCATTTTATACCATTCAAAATTGATTCAAATCAATCAAACACGGCGCGGATAGTGGGTTTTGCGGACGACGCCACACTTCACCCGGCAACACGCTTGCCAAAACATTGCAAACGTGATAGGAAGCCATTAAATTTTGATAAAAAGGCTATTTTTAGCAAATTTCAGCCCACATCGCGCAAAATGCAAGATTTAACAAGATTTAACAATTTAAGAGTCAATATATATAACTCTAAACAACCGCGCAACCAACAACACAAACCAACAAAATCAATGAAATATGAAACTAAAAAACATCGATATCACACCAAGAATACTTGTTGCTGATTAAAAATTCTAATGCGAACTTACAATTTTAATCGTTTGTTCCCTAGGCGGTATTTGCTTACTATATGCCTGTGTTAAGGAGACGGCTCAATCAACCCGGTGAAGTTGCCCGGCAAGCCACACTCCGCTCACATCATTAATCACTGTGTGGAGAATCCGTTATGAAAAACCTATTTGATCGTCTAGTTAACAGCTACAAGCGCACTTTTGTTGAACTCTATACTGCAAGAGAGCTGTAAATAGCACCTTAACCCGCCATTGCTTGAAGTTTTGTTAGCGCAAAACGGCCACCGTTTTCTCCTCGAAGACGGTGGCTTTTTACTTTCTAACGACTTGGTTTAGATGATTTTAGATTAGTTTAGCAGGCGCTAAATAAATAATATCGCCTTTTAGCGATTTTCGGGGCAGATCCCATTAAGCGTGATTTGCGCGAATTAAAGGAAAAATCCGTCGATACCCCTACTTTATGGCTGTTTAGCAGTTCAGAATGTAATAAAGTAAGGCTAAGTGCATGTATCTGTGTGGGTTTAAACTAACTCTTTATGGGTATAAAAAAAGGGCCTCGAATTTTCGAGGCCCTTTTTGCATCAATTAAACCACTAAGCTTAGGTTAACCTAATTTAGCGCGAACGTTTCTGAACATTCTCATCCATGGGCTATCTTCGCCCCACTCGTCAGGATGCCAAGAGTTCGCCACGGTTCTAAACACACGTTCAGGGTGCGGCATCATGATGGTGACGCGACCGTCTGTGCTACAGATACCGGTTAAGGCGTTTGGTGAGCCGTTAGGGTTCTCTGGGTACTGCGTCGCTACCTGGCCATGGCCATCGACGAAGCGCAGGGCGATAGTGCCAGATGCCTCTGCGGCGGCCAGCGCCTCAGGCGATGCAAACTCGGCGCGACCCTCACCGTGCGATACGGCGATCGGCATACGAGAACCTTCCATGCCTTCAAAGAAGAAGGATGGGCTCTTCTGCACTTCCACCAGGCTGAAACGCGCCTCGAAACGCTCGGAGCGGTTACGCACGAAGTGTGGCCAATGCTCGGTACCCGGAATGATATCTTTCAGGTTAGAGAGCATCTGACAACCGTTACATACCCCGAGGGCAAAGCTGTCGTTACGCTCGAAGAAGCGGCTGAACTCTTCGCGGGCACGGCTGTTAAACAGAATCGACTTGGCCCAACCTTCACCGGCGCCCAGTACGTCACCGTAGGAGAAGCCACCGCAGGCCGCCAGGCCCTGGAACTCTTCCAGGCTGATACGGCCCGAGAGGATGTCAGACATGTGAACGTCGCGGCTCTCGAAGCCGGCGCGGTCGAAGGCGGCGGCCATCTCGAGGTGAGAGTTAACCCCCTGCTCACGCAGGATAGCCATCTTAGGCGCTGTGCCCTTGAGGATATAAGGCGCGGCGATATCTTCGCTCGGGTCGAACTTGAGATCGACTGTCAAACCTGGGGCATCGGCCACCTGCTTGAGCTTGAACTCTTCCTCTGCACACTCAGGGTTGTCACGCATCGCCTGCATGCGATAGGTGGTCTCAGCCCAGATGGTACGCAGCTCGGTGCGTGACTCGGCCAATACCTCGGCCCCTGCATCGCGGATGATGATGCTGTCGCCAGCCACTGGCTTAGCAACCACACGGCAAGCCACACCGGCCGCCTGATACTGCGCCTTGATCGCCTGGCTATCGGCTGCGCGCACCTGAATAACGGCGCCCAGCTCTTCGTTGAACAGACGCTCTAAATGAGTGCCCGTCAGCGCGCTGAGATCCACATCCAGACCCGTGTTACCGGCGAACGCCATCTCAACCAGCGTCGTGAACAGACCACCGTCGCTACGGTCGTGATAGGCCAGCAGTGCCTTATCGGCCACCAGCGCCTGAGTCACCTCGAAGAAGCCGCGCAGCAATGCCGCATCGGCTAAGTCTGGCGCCTTGTCGCCCAGCTCACCGTATACCTGCGCCAGACATGAACCGCCCAGACGACGCTCGCCCTGGCTAAGGTCGACCAGCAGCAGCTCGGTATCACCCTTGTCGCTTCTCAGCTCTGGGGTTACGGTCTTACGAATATCTTGCACCGCACCGAAGGCAGTGATCACCAGCGACATAGGCGAGGTAACCGTCTTATCTTCGCCGCCGTCCTGCCAGGCCGTCTTCATCGACATTGAGTCTTTACCCACTGGGATGGTGAGATCCAGCTCGGGACACAGCTCTTCGCCCACGGCCTTGACCGCCTCGTACAGACCTGCGTCTTCACCCGGGTGACCCGCGGCAGACATCCAGTTGGCCGACAGCTTGATACGCTTGAGTGAACCGATATCGCTACCGGCGATGTTCATGATAGATTCGGCTACCGCCATGCGCGCCGAGGCACCAAAGTCTAGCAGTGCCAGCGGCGTACGCTCGCCCATAGACATGGCTTCACCGCTGTAAGAATCAAAACTTGATGCGGTTACGGCGCAGTCGGCCACAGGCACCTGCCAAGGACCGACCATCTGGTCGCGATTCACCAGACCGGTAACCGTACGGTCACCGATAGTGATCAGGAAGGTCTTCTCGGCAACGGTTGGCAGACGCAGTACGCGGCGCACCGCGTCTTTGAGCTCAATTGTCTCTTGTGCCAGCGCAGGCGAGTCCGCCTTTTGCGACACCACGTCACGGCTCATCTTAGGCGCCTTGCCTAGAAGAACCTCTAGCGGCAGATCGATAGGCTTGTTGTCGAAGTGTTCATCCGACAGGGTCAGGTGACGCTCTTCGGTTGCCTCACCCACCACGGCAAATGGCGCGCGCTCACGCTCACAGATGGCGGTGAACAGCTCGAGGTTTTCCGGCGCCACAGAGAGTACATAACGCTCTTGCGACTCGTTACACCAGATCTCCAGCGGGCTCATGCCAGGCTCGTCCGATGGCACGTTGCGCAGCTCGAAACGACCGCCGCGTCCACCGTCGTCCACCAGCTCAGGGAAGGCGTTTGACAGACCGCCCGCACCCACGTCGTGGATAAATTGAATCGGGTTGGCTTCGCCCATCTGCCAGCAGCGATCGATCACTTCCTGACAGCGACGCTCCATCTCTGGGTTATCACGTTGTACCGAGGCAAAGTCGAGATCTTCACTCGATTGGCCTGAAGCCATTGAAGATGCCGCGCCGCCGCCCAGGCCGATGTTCATCGCAGGGCCACCCAGAACGATTAGCTTAGCGCCGACGGTGATCTCACCCTTCTGCACGTGCTCTTCACGGATATTACCCAGACCACCGGCAAGCATGATTGGCTTGTGATAGCCACGTACCTCGACGCCGTTGTGGCTCGAGACTTCTTGCTCATAGGTACGGAAGTAGCCCAGCAGCGCCGGACGACCAAATTCGTTGTTAAAGGCCGCGCCGCCCAGTGGACCTTCGGTCATGATATCCAGCGCGGTCACGATGCGATCTGGCTTACCATAATCGCCTTCCCATGGCTGAACGAAGCCTGGGATCTTAAGGTTTGATACGCTAAAGCCGGTGAGGCCCGCCTTTGGCTTAGAGCCACGGCCGGTTGCGCCTTCGTCGCGGATCTCACCGCCAGAACCTGTGGCCGCCCCCGGGTATGGGCTGATGGCCGTCGGGTGGTTGTGAGTCTCCACCTTCATCAGGATATGCATAGGCTCGGTATGATAGGCGTACACCCCATTTGGCTCGGGGAAGAAGCGACCGGCGACAGAACCTTCCATCACGGCGGCGTTATCTTTGTAGGCAGATAACACGTGATCTGGGGTCTTCTCGAAGGTGTTCTTGATCATCTTGAACAGCGACTTTGGCTGTACCTCGCCGTCGATGGTCCAGTCGGCGTTGAAGATCTTGTGACGGCAGTGCTCCGAGTTTGCCTGGGCAAACATCATCAGCTCGACATCATTAGGGTTACGATTCAGACGCTGGAAGTTCTCTACCAGGTAGTCGATCTCATCCGGCGCCAGCGCCAGACCCAGTTTAACGTTAGCCGCTTCCAGTGCCGCCTTGCCTTCACCCAGCACGTCGACGCTGGTAAAGACCGCAGGCTCGGTGCGGGCAAACAGGCTGCTCGCCTGCTCGAAATCTGGCAGAACCACTTCGACCATGCGGTCGTGCAGCAGGCCAAGCAGCTGCTTCTGCTGGGCGTGATCCAGATTATCGGCCTGAACATAGTAGGCGATACCGCGCTCTAGGCGCTTGACCTTGTTCAGACCACAGTTATGAGCGATGTCGGTCGCTTTAGACGACCATGGAGAGATGGTGCCCGGACGCGGCGTTACGAAGTACAAGTTGCCTTGGGGCGCATGTGCTTCAATCGCAGGTCCATAGGTTAACAGTTTGGCTAGCTGCTGGGTTTCGCCAGCGTCCAACGCCTCTGTTAAATCGGCTAAATGAATGAACTCAGCATAGATATCTTGTACTGGAAGCGCCGCACTCTGACAGGCCTCCATTAGCTTTTGGACTCTAAACGCTGATAATGCAGGGGCTCCGCGGATGATCTCCATCACGTCTTTTCACCTTATTATTTATAATTGCAGGGTCAGATCTGGCGCTATTATAGGGAAATGTGGGGCACAAATCATCCGTAGCATGGCTTCAAAACAGCGTTTCCCTCGATTTATTATCACCATAGCGCGAAAACAGCTTTACGTAACAAAGAAACTGGCGCGGCGCCAAATTCATGCCCCATACTTAAGCTGGCAAAACGCTAAAATCATCCAACAAAAAACAACCAAACTCTGCCGACATAATCGCCATTATTGCCTTTGACCAGCTTGTGATATAATCATCGGCCGCGTTTTATAAAACGGATTAAAAAATAGTAACTTAATGAGAAGTTTCCTGCTGATTCTATTCTGTGTATCGCTACTGACAGGCTGTCAGGGCGAGCGCGTGGACGCAGCAAAAGCAGTTGAAACCCAGCCGAAAACCCAGCTCAACGTGGGTACCCTTTACGGCGCGCAGATCTATGTCACCACGGGTCAAGGCCTCGCAGGCTTTGACTATGAGATGGCCGAGCGTTTCGCCAAGCATCAGGGGCTCACGCTCAACATGCAGCCCTACCCCACCATCAGCGATCTCTACCAGGCGATGCGAAATGGTGAGATAGACCTGATCGCCGCCGGGCTGGCCGACACCCAGAGCCGCAGGGAGCAGTTCAGGCTGGGGCCGCCGCTCTACTATGTTAATCAGGTGCTGGTCTACAAACAGGGGGCCAAGTACCCAACGGATGTGAGTCAGTTGGATGACAACATTACCGTGATCTCAGACTCCTCCTTTATCGAGACCCTGGCGGAGATGCAAAAGCTCTACCCTGAGCTGGTATGGGATCAACAGTGGGATAAGGACAGCGAAGAGCTGCTGGCGATGATCGCCCGCGACGAGATTAGCTACACCATAGCCGATTCGACCACCTTCGAGATCAACCGCCGCTATATGCCTGAGCTCAGGGCCGGTCCTGTGCTGCGTGAGGGACAGGCCGTGGTCTGGCTGCTGCCGCCCAATGGCAGCGATCAGCTGATGAGTGACCTGCTAAGCTTCTGGCATCAGGAAAAAAGAGCCGGCACCCTGGCCCACCTGAACGAAAAATATTTCGCCCATGTGAAGCGCTTCGACTATGTGGACACCCGCGCCTTCCTGCGCGCCATAGATAGTCGGCTGCCCAAGTACCGCGACAACTTCGTCGAATATGCCGGCGATCTCGACTGGCGTAAGCTAGCGGCCACCGCCTATCAGGAGTCCCATTGGAACCCCAATGCCCGTTCGCCCACCGGCGTGCGCGGCATGATGATGCTCACCCTGCCCACGGCCAAGCAGATGGGGATCGACAACCGTCTCGACCCTGAGCAGAGCATACGCGGCGGCGCCAAATACCTGAGCGACATACTCAATCGCCTGCCTGAGTCGATTCCGGAAAATCAGCGCATGTGGTTTGCCCTGGCCTCCTACAACATAGGCTATGGCCATGTGGAAGATGCCCGCAAGCTGGCACAATCTATGGGGCTTAACCCCAGTGCCTGGCGCGATCTGAAGAAGGTATTGCCCCTGCTGCAGAAGCGTAAATACTACAAGCAGACCCGCTACGGTTATGCCCGCGGCAGCGAGGCGGTTCACTACGTGGATAACATCAGGCGCTACTACGACACCTTGGTATGGATTGACAATCAGAATCAACAACTACAAGATGAGGTGATGGAAGCGCAACAACAAACGGCGGAAAAACAATCACAAAGCGAGATTTCCGCCGCGCAGCCCAACTAGATATGACGCGGCCTGTGATTGTCTGGGTAACGGCCCTACGGAGGTTCAACATGAGAAAAAAAACCTTAAACAATCTGTCTTCACGGCGAAGAACCCTGCTTAAGATACGCCACCAACACACCATCAATCGACAGAAGCAGTTCTTCACCTTCATTAAGCAAACTGGCAGCCTGAGTCCAATCGACTAATCAAGGCGACACCAAACAAGCGAACAACGCATAAAAAACAAGGGCCTATTGCCCTTGTTTTTTTTCTGCCATCTTCAACGCCTTCTTCTCCTGACGCCGCCGGCGAAAGAAGGCGCTGAGCTGCTCGCCGCAATCCTCGGCCAACACCCCAGCGGTCACCTCCAGCTGATGATTGAAGGCGCTGCTGCGCACCAGATCCACCACGCTACCGGCCGCGCCCGTCTTGAGATCCGCGGCGCCAAACACCAATCGACCAATTCTGGCATGCACCATGGCGCCGGCGCACATGGCGCAGGGCTCTAGGGTCACGTAGAGGGTGGTATCCAGCAAACGATAGTTTTCCATCACCTGGCCCGCGGCGCGAATGCACTCCATCTCAGCGTGGGCACTGGCGTCATGGCGGCAGATACTGAGGTTGTAGCCGGTCGCTATCACACTATCATCTTTCACCAACAGCGCGCCCACCGGCACCTCGCCCCGCAACTCGGCCTGGGCGGCCAGCGCCATGGCTTGGCGCATATAGGCTTCATCTTTTACCGCCTGCTCATCCAGGCTGGTTTGCTTCTCTATCGGGTTACTCATCTGATCCCTATCGTTTCGGTCCAATAGGCCGTGGTTTAGTCTAAGCTTCTCGGCTTACTCATCTAGCTGGAACCTAATGCCACTCAAATAAAAAAGGGCATATCACTATGCCCCCTTTCTATCTTTCAACGCATCTTATCGCGGGATTATTCCCACTCGATGGTTGCAGGTGGCTTACCTGAGATATCGTAAACCACACGAGAGATGCCGTCGATCTCATTGATGATACGGTTTGAGACTCTGCCGAGGAAATCGTATGGCAGATGTGCCCAGTGCGCCGTCATGAAGTCGATGGTTTCTACCGCACGCAGGGATACTACCCAGTCGTACTTACGACCATCGCCCATCACGCCAACACTACGAACCGGCAGGAAGACGGTAAAGGCCTGGCTCACCTTGTTGTACAAGTCAGCCTTGTGCAGCTCTTCGATGAAGATAGCATCGGCGCGGCGCAGCAGGTCACAGTACTCTTTCTTCACTTCGCCCAGTACACGTACCCCCAGGCCTGGGCCAGGGAATGGGTGACGGTAAAGCATGTTGTACGGCAGACCCAGCTCGAGACCTATCTTACGCACTTCATCTTTAAACAGCTCGCGTAGCGGCTCGACCAGACCCAGCTCCATATCATCCGGCAGACCACCAACGTTATGGTGTGACTTGATCACGTGGGCCTTACCGGTAGCACTGCCTGCAGACTCGATAACGTCTGGATAGATGGTGCCTTGGGCCAGCCACTTGGCGTTAACGCACTTGCGTGACTCTTCGTCGAAGATATCGACAAACACCTTGCCAATGATCTTACGCTTGGCTTCTGGCTCGGCTTCACCGGCCAGTGCGTCGAGGAAGCGCGATTCGGCGTCGACGTGAACGATATTGAGACCGAAGTGGTCGCCAAACATCTCAAGTACCTGGTCGGCCTCGTTCAGACGCAGCAGACCGTTGTCCACAAACACACAGGTCAGCTTGCTGCCGATGGCGCGGTGCAGCAGCATGGCCACAACGGAGGAGTCCACACCACCAGACAGACCTAGGATAACCTCGTCATCGCCGACCTGCTCCTTGATACGAGCAACCGCGTCTTCGATGATAGAAGAAGGTTTCCAGTTGGCCTCACACTGACAGATATCCAGAGCGAAATGCTCGAGCATCCGCTTGCCCTGACGGGTGTGGGTTACTTCTGGGTGGAACTGAACGCCGTAGAAACGCTTCTCTTCGTTGGCCATTGCGGCGTAAGGACAGGTGTCTGTCTTAGCCACTGTCACGAAACCTTCAGGGATCTCAGAAACCTTGTCACCATGGCTCATCCAGACGTCAAGCAGCGCCTTGCCGCTGTCGCTGACCGCATCTTCGATGCTCTTGAACAGCTCAGATGCTGCCTGAACTTCTACCTGAGCATAACCGAATTCACCTTCGCCTACGCCTTGGATCACCTTGCCCCCCAGCTGCTCTGACATGGTCTGCATGCCGTAGCAGATGCCGAGTACAGGTACGCCGGCGTTAAACACATATTCAGGTGCACGAGGCGAGTTGTCGGCGGTAACGCTTTCTGGGCCACCGGCCAAGATGATGCCGTTAGGCGCAAAGGCTTTGATCTGCTCTTCAGACACATCCCAGGCCCAAAGCTCACAGTAGACACCGATCTCACGGATACGGCGGGCAATCAATTGCGTGTACTGAGATCCAAAATCGAGTATGAGGATCTTATGATCATGAATGTTGCTCATGCTTTACCTTTTATCTTTCAGATTTTTCGCCAATGTCATTTATTAAGACCCGGCTTAAGAAAAGGCAGTGTATTTTTCAATGACACTGCCTGATTTCAATAATTAAGAACGGCTACGATAGTTAGGCGCTTCTTTGCTGATGGTCACGTCGTGAACGTGGGACTCACCCATACCCGCCGAGGTTACCTTCACAAACTCCGCCTTCTCATTAAGATCTTTAATGGTAGGACAACCTGTGAGGCCCATGCATGAACGTAGGCCGCCCATGTACTGATGGATGATCTCCTTGAGCTTACCCTTATAAGGCACGCGACCCTCGATACCCTCGGGTACCAGCTTGTCGGCAGCGTTATCGCTTTGGAAGTAACGGTCAGAAGAACCTTGTGTCATGGCGCCCAGAGAGCCCATGCCGCGGTATGACTTGTAAGCGCGGCCGTTGTATAGCTCAGTTTCACCTGGCGCCTCGTCGGTACCGGCGAACATAGAGCCCGCCATGATGCATGATGCACCGGCAGCCAGCGCCTTAGCCAAGTCACCCGAGAAGCGGATGCCACCATCGGCGATAACAGGAATATCTAAGTGCTTAACTGCGGCTGCAGCGTCAGATACTGCGGTGATCTGCGGCACACCCACACCGGTGACGATACGAGTGGTACAGATAGAGCCAGGGCCAATACCGACCTTAACGGCGTTCACACCGGCTTCGACCAGTGCCAGGGCACCTTCGGCCGTGGCTACGTTACCACCGACGATCTGTAGATCTGGGTACTTGGCGCGGGTGTCGCGAATACGCTGAAGAACGCCTTCAGAGTGGCCGTGAGATGAATCGATAAGCAATACGTCGATACCGGCTTTCACCAGGGCGTCGACACGGGCTTCGTTACCGGCACCGGCACCTACGGCGGCGCCGACACGCAGACGACCTAACTCATCTTTACAGGCGTTTGGCTTCTCTTCCGCTTTTTGGAAATCTTTAACTGTGATCAAGCCCTTGAGTCTGAAGTCACCGTCGACGACCAGTACCTTCTCGACGCGGTGAGCGTGCATCAACTTCTGCACTTCATCCAGCGGCGTACCTTCAGGAACAGTCACCAGACGCTCTTTTGGCGTCATCACCTGGTCGACGGTGCGAGACCAG
This sequence comes from Shewanella loihica PV-4, assembly GCF_000016065.1. Classification (NCBI taxonomy): domain Bacteria; kingdom Pseudomonadati; phylum Pseudomonadota; class Gammaproteobacteria; order Alteromonadales; family Shewanellaceae; genus Shewanella; species Shewanella loihica. The sequence goes on along the minus strand of NC_009092.1, from coordinate 1,498,974 downwards.
TCGGTGATGAAACGTACGTCACGGCCCGTGATGATACCCACCAACTCATTGGCTTCGTCAACCACAGGATATCCGGCAAAGCCGTTCTTCTCGGTCAGGACTTTCAGCTGCTCAAGTGTGGTATTAGGCGTGACCGTTACAGGTTGCTGAACGATACCGGCTTCATAGATCTTTACTTGGCGAACTTGCTCGGCCTGCTGCTCTATGCTCATATTTTTATGGATGAAACCAATACCACCTTCCTGTGCCATGGCGATGGCAAGGCGCGCTTCAGTCACGGTATCCATGGCTGCAGACACGATAGGCATATTGAGTTCGATCTTTTGGGTTAAGCGAGTCTTGAGAACGGCAGTGTTAGGGAGTACGGTCGAGTGTGCAGGAACAAGCAACACATCATCAAAGGTTAGTGCTTCTTTTTTTAAACGTAGCATGGCAACATCTCCCCATGTAGGTGATATAAGAGGTAAAATATTGCGGCGGGATTATACCTTGCATATTGGGTCTGGTAAATGGAAAATAGTAAAAAAGTCGCTTTAGTAGCAAAAAACCTATGAAAATGCCGAAAAATAATGTTTACACCGTGTCGCGCCTCAACGGAGAAGTGAGGCAATTACTCGAAGGTGAACTGGGTAAAGTCTGGCTCGAAGCAGAAATATCCAATTTTTCGGCGCCCAGCTCGGGCCACTGGTATCTCACCCTCAAAGACAATTACGCCCAAATCCGCGCCGCCATGTTTAAGGGCCGCAATCGCGCCGTCACCTTCCGTCCGGCCAATGGCCAGCAGGTGTTGGTCAAGGGCGCCATCAGCGTCTATGAGCCCAGGGGCGACTATCAGCTGATCATCGACTCCATGCTCCCCGCCGGCGATGGCCTGCTGGCTCAGCAATATGAAGCCCTCAAGATGAAGCTGGCCGCCGAAGGCCTGTTTGCCGCCGACACCAAGCGGCCGTTGCCGAGCAACATTCAACGCATAGGGGTGGTCACCTCTGCAACCGGCGCGGCCATCAGAGACGTGCTGCATGTTCTCAAGAGACGCGACCCCTCTATCGAGGTGATCATCTATCCGAGCCAGGTACAGGGAGAGCACGCCGACAAATCCCTGTGTCATGCCATCATGCAGGCCAACGACAGGATGGAAGTGGATGTGCTACTGCTCACCCGCGGCGGCGGATCACTGGAAGACCTCTGGTGTTTCAACAGCGAAGCCCTGGCCCATACCATCTATAACAGCGCATTGCCCGTGGTTTCGGCGGTGGGCCATGAGGTGGATACCACCATCAGCGACTATGTCGCCGACCTGCGTGCCCCTACCCCTTCGGCGGCGGCCGAGCTGCTATCCCAGGATGCGCTCAGCAAGGCCGACAAACTCAGGATGACCATGACACGCCTCAAGCAGGGCTGGCAACACTATGGCCTGAAACAGGCACAGCGTTTCAGCCAGCTACACCACAGGTTGGAGCGTCAGGATCCCAAGCGTCGCCTGCAGCAATATGAGCAGCGCTTCGACGAGCTGCAACTCAGGCTCGGCGCCGCCTTAACCGGTAAGCTGCACCAGATGGAGCGCCGTCAACAATCCCTGCACGCCAGATTAAACCAGGTCTCTCCCAGCCATCAGCTCGCCTTGGCCGCCAGCCGTCTGACCCATCAGAACCAAAGATTACACAGCGCCATGCAGGCAAGGCTCAACTCGGCAGAAAAGTCGCTGCAATATGCCGCCCATCAACTTGAGACGGTCAGCCCACTGGCGACCCTGAGCCGTGGCTACAGCATCACCCTAGACACCGAGGGCAAGGTGCTGCACAGCGCGCAAGATGTCCGCACCGGCGCTCGCCTCACCACTAAGCTGGTCGATGGCGAGGTGCAATCTACCGTGATTTAAGTCCTTCGACAAAAAAACGCCCTGGCGGGCGTTAAATAGAAAACCTAATAAGATCTGCAAATAAGCACTAAGGTTAGCCTGAGCCTGTACTTGCCGAAGCTAACATGAGCGCTTAACACTAGACGCTTGAAGCTAGGCGCTTTAAACCTGGCACTTGAAACTGGCTGCTTAAAATCAGCTACTAGAAACCAGGCTCTAGAAACCAGGCACTAGCCGCCTAGCAATAAGACATTACTTTCTAGGCCCCACAGGCACCATGATGTGCGCGTAAGGTGTGCCCTTCCACATCACATAGGGACCACCGGCATAAGGGTCTGTAGGCAGGCTGTCGAGCAAGGCGGGATCCGGCATGATGATCATCAGGTGCGGCCCTTCGACGATCCACTGATTGTCTTTGGTTTCGCCCTCGGCGTAGGGATCGGTATTGCTCGCGCCACCATCACCGGCCAGCATGTAGGAGATACCTACGGCTTTCGCTTGAAACGGCTTCTTGTTCATCCAGGCGTCGGCCCATTCCATCCAGGGCCCATCCATACACATGGGCGCCGTGCCTTGCAGACTAGGCGGGGTCGGGAAACAGGTATAATCGACACTACCCTTTTGCAGGACATTATTGTCCCAGTCCATCACTGTGACCTTATCCCTCAGGGTCGGCGGCGCGGCGTTGAGCGCGTCTTCCAGTAAGGCCTGTTTATCTGCGGCCTGGGCGGCGCCGGCCAAGAGAGCCAGCGTGGCGGCAAGCAGCAGGGGTTGTTGGTGTTTCATAACACTATCCTCAGGTGAGTTAAACTACCTTAAATACTGCACTCTTGAGTATAGTCGGCATCCCTATAAAGGTTCGATTTGCTTGCAACAGGCAGCTTATAAGACCGAAGAAAAGGGAGTGGGCAGGATAAAACACCAAGATAACAAAAAGGCCAGCACTAGGCTGACCTTTTTAGTGAGACAGAGAAAGTTACTTCTTCTTGTCTTTGATGTGACTCATCATACGCTTGCGGCGACGCTCCTGGCTCACAGTTAGCTTCTTGGTGTTCAGGCCCTCGAACGGGTTGCCCCCTTCCTGGAAACGGACCTGAATCGGCGTACCCATCACCTTGAGTGAGCGACGGTAGTAGTTCATCATGAAGCGTTTATAAGAATCCGGCAGCTTCTTCACCTGATTACCATGGATCACCACGATTGGCGGGTTGTAACCACCGGCGTGGGCGTACTTCAGCTTAACGCGGCGACCATTCACCAGCGGCGGCTGGTGATCGTCCTGAGCCATCTGCATGATGCGGGTCAGCATAGAGGTGCTCACGCGGCGCGTGGCGCTCTCGTAGGCTTCCTCTACCGACTCGAACAGGTGACCCACACCCGTGCCGTGCAGCGCCGAGATGAAGTGAATACGAGCAAAATCGATAAAGCCCAGACGACGGTCAAGCTCGCTCTTCACGCGCTCTTTCACGTCTTGATCGATACCGTCCCACTTGTTCACCGCGATCACCAGGGCGCGACCCACGTTCAGGGCGAAGCCCAGCAGACCTAAGTCTTGCTCAGCGATCCCCTCGCGGGCATCGACCACCAAGAGCACCACGTTGGCATCTTCTACCGCCTTGAGGGTCTTGATCACAGAGAATTTCTCGACTGTCTCGTGCACCTTGCTACGACGACGCACACCCGCGGTGTCGATGATCACATATTCCTGACCGTCGCGCTCCAGCGGGATATAGATACTGTCACGGGTCGTACCCGGCTCATCGTAGACCACGACACGTTCTTCACCCAGAATACGGTTAGTCAGGGTCGACTTGCCCACGTTAGGCTTACCGATAATCGCCAGCTTAATTGGCAAGTCCTGCAGACGCTGCTGCTCGGCCTCGGCCTCTTCCTCTGTGTATTGACGCTCGTCGGCTTCCTCTTCGCCCTCGCCGTCACGGGTCAGTCCCATGGCTTCGGCGTAAGGGGTCAGCGCGTATTCGATCATGTTGGTCACACCGCGACCTTGGGCGGCAGCCATCTGGTAGACCTCACCCAGGCCCAGGGCCCAGAACTCGCCACAGGCAGAGTCGGCGTCGATACCATCGACCTTGTTGGCTACCACGAAGGTGGTCTTCTCGCGGCGGCGTAAGTGCTCGGCGATCGCCTCGTCGGCGGCCGTCAGACCCGCGCGGGCGTCGGTGAGGAAGAGCACCACATCGGCTTCTTCGATCGCCGCCAGCGACTGCTCTGCCATGCGGGTCTCGATCCCCTCTTCGGTGCCGTCGATACCGCCGGTATCCACCACGATAAATTCGTAACCAGATAGATGTGCTCGACCATACTTACGATCCCGAGTCAGACCTGGGTAGTCAGCTACCAAGGCGTCTCTGGTGCGCGTAAGACGATTGAACAGGGTCGACTTACCTACGTTTGGTCGGCCTACCAGGGCCACAACTGGAATCATTTTTTTGCCTCTAATCTACAAATCTATCTGAATATCTTAAATAAAAAGCCCCCAGCACAAGGTCCAGGGGCTTTAAAAACTGTTAAAGCTCGCCTTAGGGAAGCGTAATTCTTGCTACCTTGCCGCCGCGACTCTGGACGTAGATCTTATCATCTATTACCAGTGGCTGGCTAAATAAACCTGAACTATCCACTTCGACGCGGCCCACCAGCTTGCCTGAGGCGCGATCGATGAAATGCAGATAGCCTTCGAAATCACCCACCACCAGGTAGTCTTTGAAGACCACTGGTGAGGTCAATTCGCGGTTAGTCAGCTCGCTGTTGCTCCAGCTTTCAAGTCCGTTACGCTTATCGACCGCATACACACGGCCGTGGTCATCGACCAGGTAAAGGTTCAGACCGGCCGAGGCCAACTCGTTGAAGCTAGAATATTTACGACTCCAGACCACACGGCCTGTACGCAGCTCCATGGAGACCAGGTTACCGTTGTAGCTCACCGCGTAGATGTTCTCGCCCACGATAAGCGGCTTCATATCCACGTCGGCCATGCGGGTAAACTCGTTACCCCCCTTTGGCGTATAGATAGGCTGCTCCCAGGCGGCCTGACCGTTGCTTTTCACCACAACCGCGACCTTGCCATCGGCGGTGCCGACGAAGAAACCTCCGGCCTCATAGGCAGCAGAACCTGTGCCCCTTAGGGTCAGGGTTGGCAACTTGCTCTCGTAGACCCACAGCTGTTTGCCGTCATCGACGTTATAGGCTTCCAGAGCGCCCGTGCTGGTGTGAACCACCACTACATCTTCGCCTACAGTTGGCGCCGACAGCAGCTCACCGCCCGCGGTCACATGCCAGACCATCTCGCCGGTTTCGGCATCGACGGCGCCCAGCAGGCCACTCTCACCACCGAAGAACACCTTGTTACGGGCAGCGGTAATGCCTGAGGAGAGACGCGCGCCCTTGTTCTTAGACAAGGCGCCCTCTTTGAACCAGGAGCTGATCTCCAGCGACCAGACCTGCTCACCTGTGGCTTCATCGTAGGCGGCGACTTCACCGTAACGATCCATGACGAACAGCTTGCCGTAACGCACCGCCGGACGGATCTTAGAGTAGTAGTCACCCACACCACTGCCGACGGAAGCACTCCAGCTGACCTCGGGGAAGACGCTCGCCTCAATCTGCGGCAGCGGACTTACCGGCTCTTCCTCAACATCGTTAGAAGAACAGGCCGACAACAACCCCAGGCTCAAGCTGCAAGCCAGTAATGTTTTGCACCAAGACTTCATGGGCAGCTTCCTTATGCCTTGTTCAGGTTATCTAGCTTCATCTGTAAGGCTGGGCTTGAAGTTGCTCCGCCATTGTCCAGGGCTGACTGATAGGCGCTCTTTGCCTTGTCGGCATCGCCTTGGCGTACCAGGAAATCACCTTTTAACTCATCACGCTGTACGGCAAACGAAGGCGTGTTAAGCTGCTCCAGAGTCGCCAGTGCCGTTGCCAGCTGACCTTGCTCTGCCTGCACGCGGGCAAGACGCAAGGTCGCAACCGCAACCAGACCTTCTTCAGGCTTGCTGACCAGGATCTGCTTAAGGGCCTGCTCTGCCTTGTCCAGCTCACCGGCTTCTACCGCGGCCTTGGCCACGATAAGTTGTAGTAGTGCCTGATAGCCCTGCTGACCGTCGTGGTCTTTAGCAAAGCTCTCGGCGGCCGCCAGCATGCTCGAATCGGCTTTGACCGAGTTGCTGATAGTTTGGAAGGCTTCAGAAGCTTCTTCGGCCTGAGCCACCTTGTAATCTGAATAGTAGTTCCAGCTGTAAAGGCCACCCAGGCCTACCACTGCACCTATGACAATCGAGTTGCCATAGTCTTTCCAGAACTGTTTGATAGCATCGACTTGTTGTTCTTCTGTGCTATAAATTTCCACGTTTCTCTTCCTCTTTAAATCAGTTCTGCAACGTAAGCTGCTAACGAATCCTGTGCAACCAATTCTTGTTCTTTCTCTTCACGCAGATATTTAAGCGCCACCTGACCATTGGCCAGTTCAGTCTCGCCGATCACTATGGCAAGCTTGGCGCCGCTCTTATCGGCACGTTTCATCTGCTTCTTGAAGTTACCGCCGCCGCAGTGACTCATCACCTTGAGGCCGTCAACTTCACGTAACTGCTGCGCCACCTTGATGGCCGCCACTCGGCAATCATCGCCCATGGCAGTAACATACACATCCACCGGACCCGATACATCGTCGGTCAGCGCCAGCGTCTCCAGCATCAATACGATGCGCTCGAGCCCCATGGCGAAACCTACCGCCGGGGTGTCTTTGCCACCCAGTTGACCTACCAGGCCGTCGTAACGACCACCGGCCAATACTGTGCCTTGGGCACCCAGGCTGTCGGTGACCCACTCGAATACGGTGCGGTTATAGTAATCTAAACCGCGCACCAGACGAGGGTTAATTTCGTATTGGATGCCAACGGCTTCAAGTAGTTCACACAAATGTGCAAAATGGCCGCGACTTTCTTCGCCAAGGTAATCCATCAGCGCCGGGGCATCACCCAGCAGCGCCTGTACATCAGGGTTCTTGCTGTCCAGTACGCGCAGCGGATTTGAATACATGCGGCGCTGGCTGTCTTCGTCCAGCTTCTCCTCATGCTGCTCAAGAAACTCGACTAGGGCGTCACGGTAGGCCGCACGCTCCTGTGCATCCCCCAGGGTGTTCAGCTCAAGCTTCACATGCTCGCTGATCCCCAGCTTCTGCCACAGGCGGTGAGACATCATCAGGACTTCGGCGTCGATATCGGCCGAGGCGATACCATAGACCTCGACACCGAACTGGTTAAATTGACGGTAGCGCCCCTTCTGTGGACGCTCGTGGCGGAACATGGGACCCATGTACCACAGACGCTGCTCTTGATTGTAAAGCAGGCCGTGCTCGTTACCCGCGCGCACGGTAGAGGCGGTGCCTTCAGGGCGCAGCGTCAGCAAATCGCCATTACGATCGGCAAAGGTATACATCTCTTTCTCGACGATATCTGTCACTTCGCCGATGGAACGTTTGAACAGGTCGGTACTCTCTACGATAGGAGTGCGGATCTCGCTGTAACCATAGGCCGCAACGGTATCACGCAACACTGCTTCTAGTTTTTGCCATAGCGGGCTCTGGGTCGGCAGAATATCGTTCATTCCGCGAATCGCTTGAATCTGTTTTGCCACTGTATCAACTCGTCCGAAATTTAGCTGTAAAAAATAAAAAAGCGCCTCGCATTATAGGCGCATCAACAATAAACGCAAAACCGGCGCGGCGCGCCAGTGAGCTGCGCCACAAACGGGGCTAAAAGCCCCATCTTCTGCGCAGCAAGCAAAGGGTTATTCCGTGATATCGGTTGTCGGAATACGCGCGTCGACGCTGGCGACCTTGGCGCGGATCTTCGCCTCGAGCTGATCTACGATATGCTCGTTGTCGAAACGCTCCTTCTGGCGCACGCCATCATCATAGTAACCGCTCTTACGGTTACCACCTGTCAGGCCAATATCCGATACCAGGGCTTCACCCGGACCATTGACCACACAACCTATGATGGAGACATCCATAGGAGTCACCACATCTTCCAGGCGACGCTCAAGTTCGTTCACCGTGGCTATCACATCGAACTCCTGACGCGAGCAAGATGGGCAGGCGATGAAGTTGATGCCGCGCGAGCGAATACGCAGGGATTTGAGGATGTCGAAACCAACCTTGATCTCCTCAACGGGATCGGCAGCCAGCGAGATACGCAGGGTGTCGCCAATCCCTTCGGCCAGCAACATGCCAAGGCCAACGGCCGACTTCACGGCGCCGGCGCGGGCGCCACCGGCCTCGGTGATCCCAAGGTGCAGCGGCTGTTTGATCTGTTTGGCCAGCAGACGATAGGACTCCACCGCCAAGAAGACGTCTGACGCCTTCACGCTCACCTTAAACTGATCGAAATTGAGTCGGTCGAGAATATCCACATGGCGCATGGCCGATTCCAGCAAGGCCTGCGGCGTCGGCTCCTTGTACTTGTCCATCAGATCTTTCTCTAATGAACCGCCGTTAACGCCGATACGGATCGGAATATTCTTGTCGCGAGCACACTCCACCACGCTGCGGATGCGCTCTTCGTTGCCTATGTTACCCGGGTTGATACGCAGACAATCCACGCCGTATTCCGCCACTTTCAGGGCGATACGGTAATCGAAATGGATATCGGCAACCAGCGGGACCTTAGTCTGCTGCTTGATCACCTTGAACGCCTCGGCGGCATCCATGGTAGGCACAGAGACGCGTACGATATCGGCGCCGACATTTTCCAGCGCGCGGATCTGAGCCACCGTGGCCTCAACATCTGTGGTGCGGGTGTTGGTCATAGATTGCACGGCAATTGGCGCGCCATCACCGATGGGCACATCGCCCACATAGATGCGTGTCGAAGGGCGGCGAATGATTGGGGACTCGTTGTACATCTTAATTCACTCTTTTACTTCAAAGATTGACGGCGCTACCGACCGTCAGTCTGGCAACTCGGCCACTGGGATACTTGGCCAAATCAACTTGTTCACCATTGAGACGCATGGTCAGCGACTGCGGCGCCCCCAATATAACCTTAAACGGCGCCTGACCAAAGACATTCATCTCTTTGCCTGCCAGCTTGAGGCCATTGACCAGCACCTTGCCGTCGGCATCTGTCACCTTGATCCAGCAATCACCACTCAGGCTCAGGGCCAACACGGCATCGTCTGCGCTCTTAAGGGCTTCATCTGCTTGGGAATTTTGGTTGGTCACTTCCAGCGCTACGCCAGTCTCAGGTGTCGAGCCAGCCTCAGGTGCTAGGTCTTCAGCCTGTTCGCCTGTCAGCTGTGCACTGGTAGACTCCTCCGCCATTGTTTGATCAGGTACAGCTTGATCAGACACGGTTTGATCAGGCGCAGCTTGCTCTCTTGGCATCTCGATGCCTGTGCCTGCCTGTGGGTCTTGAGCTAGCATAGGCTCAGACGAAGCCGGCAGGGTCGAGAGCTCGGCAGTTTCTTCCACCGATGGCTTGGAGAGATCCAGATCGGCCACCATGGCGGACTTTTGTACCCACCAGAGTACCAACAAGGCCAACAAGACGAAGATGATGAGATAAGTCACCAGCATCAGGCGGCCATCTCTGGCCTGGCGCGTGGTCTTGCGGGAGAAACTCTGCATGGTAGGCGCGCTGACCACAGGAAAGCTTTCGGCAAGGTAGGCGTCGACCTTGGCCATCTCCAGCCCCAGGATACGGGCATAATTCTTCACATAGCCTTTGACATAGGTCGCCGACGCTATGTTGTCATAGTTGTCCGCCTCGAGATCTTGAACAATCGATGGGCGCAGATTGAGTTGCTCGGCCACGCTGGCTAAAGTCATCTGGCGCGACTCACGCGCCGCCTTTAACCACTGACCCAGTGTTTCACCGGCTTCCTTTGGTTTCTCAGCATCATCCTTGAGCATATCGATTTGATTATCAGTCATTAGTGCATACTTGCTCTATACTGCTTGGCCTCATTGGAAGCGGGAAACTTAGCCAGGAGAAGAATGCCAAATTTTCTCATCGCTTCAGGGTCATTTAGGCCTTGCTCAATTTTAATTCCCAACGCCAAACTCTGAGCCGATTCGGGCACTACTCTATGGTAACGCGCCAAGCCTTTCTTGGCGGCGGAGTAGTTCCCCAGATCCAATTCGATCTCAGACAGTTCTAATAGGGAGTTGGCACGACGCGGGTCATAGTTAAGTGCCATCTCGAAGTAGCGTTGTGCTTTTTGCAGGTCACCCGACTTGCGGCTACAGATCCCCAGGTTCTCATAGCTGGAGGCCGAACGGGTGTATTTGGGCATTTTTACCGCCCGAAGAAACATCTCTTCGGCTTGATCGTACTTTGCCTGCTGGCAGAGGAACACGCCGAAGTTATTCATGGAATCGCCGCTGGCATCGCTGGCATTGATGGCGTTGCGATACGCCTTCTCGGTCAGCTCTAATTCACCAACCGATTGATAGTAATAGGCTAATGCCACGTGTACATCTTCGATGTTAGGCGCAAACTCGAGCGCCTTATCCAGGTTGTACTTGGCTTGTTCGCTGTTGCCTTTCTGCAGATAGGTCAGACCCAGCTGCACCCGTTGGCGGGCGGCAGAAACATTGTCGAAGGTACGCTCTTGAACGGGCACATCTGTGCCACTGTAAGTTCTTTCAGTCACGCATCCTGACATCAGCGCCGAGGTCAGGATGACTAACAGGGTCAATGTTGGCTTTTTGCTTAACATTCGCAAGCCTATCTAGTAGCAGATACAATAAGTTAGTTTATTGTGACTGAAATCTGACTATCTTGCATGCGTTTTTTCGCTAAACGTTTGGTTCGGTCGCGAATATCCCCGGCTAACTGGCCACAGGCCGCGTCAATATCGTCTCCGCGGGTCTTACGAACGATCACCGTCAGACCATATTCCATCAGCACCTTAGAGAATCTGTCGATACGTGAGTTCGATGAACGCCCATATGGTGACCCAGGATAAGGGTTAAAAGGGATCAGGTTGATCTTACAAGGGGTATCCTTCATCAACTCTGCCAGCTCATGAGCCTGATCTGTGCTGTCGTTGATATGATCAAGCATCACATATTCCAGGGTCACGCGGCCTCGGTTGGCGTTGGACTTGGCCAGGTAACGACGGATCGCCGCCAGGAACTCCTGCAGCGGATACTTCTTGTTGACCGGTACCAGCACATCACGCAGCTCATCGTTTGGCGCGTGAATACTTACCGCCAGGGCCACATCCAGGTTATCACCCAAGATATCCAGCGCAGGCACCACGCCCGAGGTAGAGACGGTCACGCGGCGCTTAGAGAGGCTGAAGCCGAAGTCGTCCAGCATGATGTCGATAGCCGGCATGACGTTTTTCAGGTTCAGCAGCGGCTCCCCCATGCCCATCATCACCACATTGGAGATAGGACGCTCGCCGGTCTCTTTCTGGAAACCGAGGAAGTGAGACACGCGCCAGATCTGACCAACAATCTCAGACACGGTAAGGTTACGGTTAAAGCCCTGCTGGGCGGTCGAGCAGAAGGTACACTCAAGGGCGCAACCCACCTGAGAAGAGACACACAGGGTGGCACGGTCCTCCTCTGGGATGTAGACGGTTTCGACTTCTTGGCCATTGCCCACGTTGATGGCGAACTTGATGGTGCCATCGGCAGACTTCTGGTAGCTGGAGATCTCTGGCGCCACCACCTCACAACGCGCGGCCAGTTTGGCACGTAACACCTTGTTGATGTTGGTCATCTGTTCGAAATCACTGACGCCAAAATGGTAAAGCCACTTCATCAATTGATCGGCACGGAAAGGCTTTTCACCCATCTCGGTAAATAGCGCTCTCAATCCCTTACGATCGAGATCCAATAAATTGATCTTTTTTTCACTCATTTTGACTAACCTCAACACCAAAACCTGCCACAGGGCGGCGAATTATACAGATATCAATAAATTTTAGCCAGTAAGGAAATAGACTATGCTAGAATCCCTCCCAAGCTAATATTGGCTTGCTACCTGGAGTTGTTTTACCTCCCCCATGATAACCCTTATTGTTATTGTCTTTGTCGCTATCGGGATCTCTTTTCTCTGTAGTGTATTCGAAGCCGTGCTTCTGTCTGTTACCCCTAGCTTTATCGCGAACCTGAAAGAAACCCATCCCGCGGCGGCCGAGCGTTTGAGCCACCAGAAGGAGAATGTGGAATCGCCACTGGTCTCTATCTTGACCCTGAACACTATCGCCCATACCGTCGGTGCCGCCGTTGCCGGTGCGCAGGCCGCAAAGGTGTTTGGCGATGAGATGCTAGGCGTCTTCTCGGGCGTGCTGACCTTCTTGATCCTCTTCTTCTCTGAGATCATCCCTAAGACACTGGGCGCGAACTACTGGCGCAGCCTGGCTCCGAGTGTGTCGCTGGTGCTGCTGTGGATGGAGCGCATCACTAAGCCGCTGATCTGGATGTCACAGCAGGTGACTCGCAAGCTGGGTAAAGGCGACGATGGCCAATACATTCGCCAGGAGATGAGCGCCATGGCCAAGATAGGCCATGAGTCGGGTGAGCTGGACGAGCAGGAATCTATGATCCTGACGCAGATGCTGTCGGTCAAGGAGATGCCGGTTACCGCCATCATGACGCCAAGAACCGTGATGTTCAGCGTGCCAGCGACCATGACTCAGACCGAGTTTGCCAAGCTTCATAAGAAGAGCCCCTTTACCCGTATTCCGGTTTTCGATGGCGATCGCGACAATATCGTGGGTTATGTCAACCGCAACACCATCCTGTTGTCGGAGCGGGACACGCCTCAGGCGCCTATCTCGGCGGTGCGTCGTAACTTGGTTATCGTGCCGGAAACGGCCAAGATATTGCCGCTGTTCCAGCTGATGATTAAGCGCAACACCAAGATCGCCATGGTGGTGGATGAATACGGCAGTGGCCACGGTATAGTCACCCTGGAAGACATCATCGAGTCCCTGCTGGGCCTTGAGATTGTCGACAGCAACGACCCTGTGACCGACATGCAGCAACTGGCGAGACGCCTGTGGAAGCGCCGCATGACTCACAAGGGGATACGCATCTCGGATGAGGGCTCGTCAGAAGATGACGAAACGCCGAAGAGCGAGCCACCAGAGGCCAGCGTCGCTGAGACAGAACCTCTGGGTAAGGTGAGCAAATAACCCAAATAACTTAAGTACTGAGCCGATATAAATTAGCAGCTCATTAAATACTTAAGAAAAGTTAACAAAGGGAAGCGAATGCTTCCCTTTTTCATTTACCCCCGCTGAGGTATACTTGCCCGCTTCACAGATGGAGCCTACATGACCAACAGATATTCGCTCAAGCTTGCACACATCAACGACACCCACTCTCACTTCGATCCTTCACGCGTTCAATTTCTGCTCACCCATGAGCAACAAAGTTATGAGGTCTATAGCCATAGCGGTGGCTATGCCAGGATCGGCTATCAGGTGCAGCAAGCGCGTCAGCAAGCGGCAGATGCCGGGCAAGATTTTCTGTTTCTGCATGGGGGCGACAGCTTTCAGGGCACTCTCTACTTCAATCAGTTTAAGGGCGTCGCCAACGCCGATCTGCTCAATCGCCTCGCCCCAGATGCCATGGTGCTGGGTAACCATGAGATAGACGCTGGCAATCAACCGGTTAAACGGTTTCTCGATACCATTAACTTCCCTCTGCTCGCCGGCAACATGGATCTCAGCCAGGAAGATCCCCTAAAGCAGGACAGACTCGCCGGCCACCCCAAGCTATTTGACTATATTCCCGAGCGCCAGATGGCCAAGGTGCTGCTAAAACCCCTTGGCGACAAGCAGATAGCCATCATAGGGATCACCCTGGATCAGATGAAAGAGATCGCCAGGCCAGATGAAGATACCCACTTTGCCAACGCCATCGCGACCACAACCAATACGGTGGCCAAACTCAAGGCCGACGGCATAGATCATATCCTGGTGCTGAGTCATCTAGGTTGGGATAAGGATAAAGAATTAGCCAGAGAAGTCCCTGGCATCAGTCTGATCGTCGGTGGTCACTCACATACCCTACAGGGCGATTTCAGCGCTATCGGCATCAACGCCCTGCCCTATGGCTATCGCGTGGAAGACACGCCTATTTTGCATGCAGGCAAGTACGCCGAAACCCTGGGGCTATGCGACATCGAATTTGACGACAAGGGGCGTGTTACAAAGCTTGCCGGACACAACTACTTCATGCTCGATGAGCATCTGATCATCGAAGGGGAGCAAGAGGTCACCGCCGCTACCTACAATGCGCTGAAGCTGCAGCTCATGGCGCATCCAGGCGTGCTGTGGAATGAAGGGTTATGGGATGAAGAGCTAAGCGAGATCAATCAGGTGATCGCCCAGCGCTATCGTCCCGCCATCGACGCGCTGGAACATCAGGTGCTGGGGTTTGTGCCGAAAAACTTGATCCACACCCGCCTGCCCAGCAAGGCACTGCCCCACGGCAGCGAGATCGCCCCCTGGGTCTGCAAGAGCATCTATCATGAGACCCGCAGACTCGATCTTCAGGTGGACTTTGCCCTGCACAATGCCGGCGGCGTCAGACAGTCCCTCAACAAGGGCACAGTGACCATGGCCGACGTGCTGGGACGCCTGCTGCCCTTCGCCCTCCCCCTGGTGAAATACCGCATCTTGGGCCGCTACCTATATCAGACCCTGGAGTCGGCCATCAACTCGGCCACCAACAACAGCATTACCGGCACGGGCGCCGGCAGCTTCCCCTACACCTATGGCCTCAAATATTGTTATGACGGCAGGCAGCCGCTGGGCACCCGCATTCTACACCTGGAGATCTTGACCGAAATCGCCGGCGAGATGCAGTGGCACAGTGTGATGCCAGACCGCATGTATAGCGGCGTCTCCTCGGCCTATACAGCGTCGGGCAAGGAAGGCTATCAGGATCTGCTCAGAGCCGAGCAACAGGAATCGATTGAGGCGCTCACCCTGCCCCAGGCCTTCATCCGCTACATGCAGCGCGAAGAGGGGCTCCACGGCATCATGCCGCCCCATGTGTTGTATACCAGTCACCTGGATGGCCTGTAGCTAGATCCAAATCAGAATTAAGTTAGGCCTGAAAACTCGGGGACGTTATTAGGTTTATTTAACTTGCTTGTCTGAGAACATATCGAGATTAAAGTGGGAAAACTAAGTAGTGAGGCTAACTAGGAAGGCTATTTAGCTAGACTAGGCCTGAGACTTCACCAGATAGTAGGCCATAAATATCTGGCCTGCCTTTTCCTGATATCGCTTGTGTCGCAAAACAAACCCTTCGGCCAAAAACAGTGGCCTGGACAGGCTAGAGGCATCGACGCTCAGCTCAAGCATCCCCTGCGCCGCCGACCATGATACAAGCTGGCGTAGCAGTTGACGCGCTATCCCCAGCCCCTGATATCCAGGGTGCACATAGAGACTGTCGATATATCCTCGCGAGGCATAGTGAGTCTCCACATTGATAAAACCGACGCAGCGCGGTAGCCCGCTAATTAGGCTTTCTGTGTCGACGGCTAACCAGGCCTGTGAGCGGGTCAGGCGTTTTTGCCAGTGATAGCCAGAGCGCGGCGCCCTCGACCAGGCGCACTTCTGCGCCGCACTGTAATGGGTCTCGTCAATCGCCCGCACCGCCAGATGATAGACCTCGCTGACCTGAGTACTATATCCCTTACGGTAGGGAATTATCTTAATCATCGCCTAATCAAATCTCACAGAGTGGCCCTGGCCGAGTGATACTGGCCGAGTACACTGGCCGAATGACGCTGGCCGAGTGATACTGGCCGAATGAGCCTGGCCGCTACCAGCTCTTTGCCACCACTTTTAGCAAACCTGCTTGTCGTAAATTGCAGCCTAATATTAGTCGTCCATCGGGCAAAAAAATAGTGCCGATAACAAGTTAGCGGCACTATCTATTATGTTTAGCTCTTATGTTGGGTCAGGCCGCATGGCCATCCGAGTTACTTCTTGTCGATGCGACCCACAAATAGCAGTTCGTCGAAGGTGCGGTTAAGCGTCTTGCTGGTAAAGTCATTCATCCACATCTGCTCTTGAACGACAACTACGTCACCTTTTTTCACCTCTGCCTGAGGTCCGGCCGCCCAGAAGGTCTTGTCGGCTTCTTTGATCTGAACATAGGTATAACCGCCACCGTTCATGGTATCGACCACTGTGCCCTGATGCACTACACCAGCCGCCCAGGCACTCGAGATCCCCAGGGCTAAGGTGGCCGCTGCGGCTAAACGAACTAATTTAGTTATCATTGTCATTCCTTAAGTGTTTGCCTTTAACCCCTGCATTAAAACATGGCCTTAGCCATAAATCTCTACCCGGCGTACCTAAAACAGCATTCAATGAATCAGTTTTAGATCAAGCTCTCATTCCCGAGTTTTATCCTTGAGTGCGCGGAACTAATAACGGCTTGAGCATGCCCTCGAGGCCATTGAGCTTCACTTCGTAGATGAGCGCCAGCTGCTGCCCCAACTTGCCCTCGGGGAAGCCTTTGCTGTGAAACCAGACTAAATAGGGCTCTGGCAGCTCGAGTAAGCGTAATCCTGCATATTTACCAAAGGGCATTTTTTGATTAATCGCCTCGATTAAGGCCTGTTGATCCATCGTAACTATCCTAACTTAACTATCCTAAATGGCTATCGGGAGGTGTGCGGGGCCCAGCTTACGTGACCTCTGGCGCCAAACCAAGTGCTCTGAATAAAAAGTGCTTTGGATAGAAAGGAGCTTGCTATAAATAGCAGTAACACTTGTTCATTTCCCGCGCGCCGCCTTGAAACATAAGGTAAATTTTTCCAGAGGCAAGCAAACCGAGTTCAAAGTTTTAGTCATTACACATATAACATTTGGAAATATAAAAATTAAATAATCGCAATTTTTGAAATAAAAGTAAGGTGAAAGTCTTACACTTTTAAGGCATAAGCATGACAAGTCAGGCAATAAAACCAACAAATAAAAAGTAACCTTATGTTTTAAAACATATTATCCGTGAGACCTTATCCCTCAAGCCCTTAGCGTCAAATATCTGCCAAACAAGCCAAAACGTCAACTTAATGACAAGCGCCATAATCAAAAAAAACGTCAATTTTCATGTAGTTGACCAACAATTAATTAACACCTAAATTGGACTCATGCCCAAACAGGTGAGGTCGCGAGACAGCAGTACATCACTTGGGAACCTAACAACAAACATCGGCAATCATTGGCAGTCGAGAGGAAATAGAATGATCATTTTAGTTGGCGGTGAAAAAGGCGGTAGCGGAAAGAGCTGTTTAGCCCAAAACATAGCGGTATTTCTCACGGTAGAATGCGGCGCGTCGGTCATCATGGTCGATTGTGATCCCCAGCGGACCACCTCAGACTGGATTCAAGCTCGTAACAACAATGGCACCCTGGCCAGCATCAACTGCGTACAGCTCTACGGCAAGATACGCAACGATCTGCTCAGCCTGGAGCAACACTATGACTATGTCATCGTCGACTGTGGCGGTCAGGATAACCTGGCACTGCGCGCCACCATGTCGGTTGCCTCCCATGTGTTGATGCCACTGCGTCCTAAGCGCAGAGACTTGAAAACCGTCAGCCACATGGATGATATCGTCGCTACCTGTATGATGATTAACCCTAAGATGCGCGCATCTTTCGTGATCACTCAATGCCCTAGCCTACCAAACCAGGCTAACCGCATCTTTGAGGCGAAAGAGGTGTGTAAGACTTACGACATCAACGTGCTTGACGCCATCACCTACAGCCGAAACATTTATGATGACAGCGAAGAATCGGGTCTGTCTGTCATGGAAACTCAGCCAAAAGGCAAGGCCGCCGAGGAGATACGCAGCATAGCCTGTGAAATGCTGCAAGCTTCGAGTGCTACAGAAATTCGCAATCGTCTTGCCGAAAAACAGATGGATAAGTTAAGGGGTAACTATGGGTCTGGCCGATCTCAAGAAAAGCTCTACGCAGTCTAGTGCCGCGAGACAAAACCGTAAGCTGCTGAATATTTCGCTCGATGCCTTGATCGATGATTTCATCGAAGATGCGACACACTATGCCGCCGGGCAGCCGAGCAATGTGCAGCAGATGGCCGAGGTTATCGCCTTAGAGACCGGCTTCGATGGTGATTTTCTAAATCGCCATGCCTCTCAGGCCGCACCTAAGGTGGTGCCTAAGGGCACTGGGCCCTATCGTAAGGCGACCTTTACCCTGAGCGAGTCTGCCATCGCGCACCTCGCCGAACTAGCCAGCGGCTGCGACGTGGCTAAGTCGAAATTGATCCGCTTTCTCATCGAGCACCATTACTCGTTATCGGAAAGCGAACGGCAACAGAAGGAACAATCCATCATAGTCGATTAAATTAGTTGATTAAGTTAGTCGACTAAATTAGTCGATTGAGTAAGCGATAGTATTAATCGATTAGCTATATCCCCAGACGCGCTGGGCTCATCATCACCCAGCGCGTCGCCATTTTCGCCCCGTCTCCCTAACCTTTCTGGCAGCGACAGATTTCAGTTTCCGAACTTACGGGCTGCCAGCTTTTTTTCTCCACACCTTTTTTCTCCACGCTTTTTCTGGCCCTAAGATTGAATTTGCGGCAAGCAACACCATATCTTGCTATATCATAGGGAGATTTTTATGCTAGCCATCTTTA
This sequence comes from Shewanella loihica PV-4, assembly GCF_000016065.1. Lineage (NCBI taxonomy): Bacteria > Pseudomonadati > Pseudomonadota > Gammaproteobacteria > Alteromonadales > Shewanellaceae > Shewanella > Shewanella loihica. Next base: position 1,480,444 of record NC_009092.1, on the reverse strand, counting down.
TTCTTGCGCTGGTCAGTAGCGCCGCCATAGGGTACATACTGTTTAAGCCAAGGTATGTCAGGTATCGCCGCGCGCAGATCGCCAAGCGGGCCTTTCCCGCCAGTTGGCGCGCCATACTCAAGCGCCGCATGCCCTATTTTCGTGCCCTGCCAAGCGACCTGCAACTACAGCTCAAGCGTCACATCCAGATCTTCATCGCCGAGAAGCAGTTCGTCGGCTGCCAGGGGATAGAGATTGATGATGAGATCAGAGTAACCATAGCCGCCCAGGCTTGCCTGTTACTGCTCAATCGCGACACCGACTACTACCCTAAGCTGAAACAGATCTTGGTCTACCCCAGCCTGTTTATCGTCAACCAGACTCAGCAAAATGGCGATGGCACCTTCTGGGAGCGCAAAAACATACTCTCTGGCGAGTCCTGGGAATTTGGCAAGGTGGTGCTCTCCTGGCATACCACCAAGGAAGATGCTGCCCAACCCTATGATGGCCACAACGTGGTGATCCACGAGTTTGCCCATCAGCTGGATCAGGAAGATGGCCACTCCAATGGTGCGCCCATCCTAGCCCATGCCAACGACTATCAATCTTGGTCGACCGTCATGGCGCAGGAGTTCACGCGACTACGCGAAGATGCCAAGTGGCATCAACCCAGCCTGTTTAACTATTACGGCGCCACCAACGAGGCCGAGTTCTTCGCGGTGATCACCGAGACCTTCTTCGAACGCCCCCATGAGTTTTACCAGCAGCATCAGGCCCTCTATCAACAGATGAGTCATTTTTTCAAGCTAGATCCGGTAAACTGGCATTAACGACACGAAAAAGGAGTTTTACCATGACCGTCAGACATCCCATGCTGACTTGGCTTTTGGCTGCCAGCGCCCTCCTTATGAGCGGCATCTGCCGGGCTGAGATCCCGCTAGAGGCGACCCAGACCTTAGACAAGCTTCACGGCTACGCGGCGAGCGCCGATTGGGACAACTACTTCGCCCTCTATACCGAGGATGCCCACTTTATCGGTACCGATGCCACGGAAAACTGGAACATGCAGGAATTTTCCGCCTATGCCCGCCCGACAAAGGGCTGGCACTACACCCTAGTTTCGAGGCAGCTCCAGCAACACGGCGAGGTGATAGTCTTCGATGAACACTTAAGCAGTAAGTCTTACGGCAACTGCCGCGGCACAGGCACTCTGGTACTGACGCCGGGAGGCTGGAAGATATTGCAATACCACCTGAGTTTTCCTATCCCCAACGCCATGGCCAAGCGGATCACGGCGCAAATCAGCGCCGCGAGTCAGAAAGAGTAGTGTTAATGCACAGAGACAGATAGACAGAGATTGGTCAGCTGCGCGAAGTGGGTAAAGCGCTCGAAATCCACTTCCGCCAGCTTACGCTCTGAGCTGTGCCTGTCGGCATATAACAGGCCAATCACCTTGTTATCCACCAAGATCGGCGCCAGCATGAAGCCCATGACAGAGGTGTGGCGCCTGAGTTCTTCGTCGGTATAGAGACGCCACTTTTCCGAGCTAGGGTTGTCGATAAACAGCGGTTTCTTGAGATCGACACTCTCGGCAAACACATTCTTATCGTGATTGAGCTCGACGATAAACTCATTCTTCATCTTATCGCCGTTCTCGCCTAACACCACCCGAGGTTGCAGGCGTTTACGGTTTGGTGAGAGCAGCATCACGGCGCAGCGATCCATGCCGATACCATCGAGCAGCCCACTCAGGGTAATGGTGATCACCTCATTAAAGTTCGCCTTGTTGATGGCACAATCTGTAAGTTCCCTTAATTTCTTCAGCTGCAGGTCGACATTAAACTCACGCACCTTAATGGGCTCGGCCTCAGGCTCCGCCGCCAGCGTCAATTGGTGAGTATCGGGCAAAAAGGCCACCAGCACCTTGGCGCCATAGGTATCGGCCAGCTTTCGCGTGGCGTGGCTGCACTGAATCATCCGCCCCTTAAACTCATCCACCTCGAGATCCAGCATGTCTGCCGCCTGCTTGATTCGATGATTCAGCTCGGCAATATCTTTGCTGTCGCTGGCCATCAACTCGCTAATCTTGTTCGCAAGGTAGATGGAGCGGATCTCTGGCGTGCGCTCGTTCGGGTTAGACAGGGACTTCACCAACACCTCACCTAGGCCCCAGTTTTTGGCTATGCCCATGGAAAGCTGAGTAAAAGAGGTGCCCAGAACCTCTCTAACCACATTGTTGGCATCCTTCTCATCGACCTGATTAAGGCGCGCATCGAGCTGCTCTGTGGTCTCACCGCCCATGCTCCAGAAGGCACTCTCTCCCAGGTGATAGAGCAGCGCGGCAATAAACACCTCTTCTTGCAGCTCTTCATCATGATCTTTAAGCATCATCTTGGCCAGCATGGCAGCCTGGAAGGCTCTGGCCATCAGGGTGAGCAGCCTGTGATACACAGGCTCAGATAAGCCCTTGTTTTCTAGCAGGCTACTGAGCAGTTTGGCGGTAATACAGATGTTGCGTATGGTATCAAAGCCCAGTACCACAGCCGCGCGGCTTACAGTGGTGACGTGGGAGATCCCCTTGTTATAGATGGCGCTATTGGCCACCTTAAGAATTCGCGAGGTCAGCGCGTTGTCATGCATCACGCTGCGGCCGAGTATCGCCAGGGAGGAAACATCATCTTTGGCAAGTTTCTCTAGGGTTTTCACCGTCGAGCTCAGTGCCGGCATCTCCTGTTCGCTGATGCGTTTGGTCCAGTATTCTGCACCTTTACCTGACATGGCAGTGTTCAATGCGTATCTACTCTTTTATATAAAAAAATAAGGATAGCGCTCGCTTGCCGGCGCCGTCTTTGATGAATTATAGGCAGAAAAACTTATAACATAACAATTACATCAGCCGCCAGTGGCAATTGGGCTTTATCCTGCGCCAGCTGCTCGCTTGGTGAGGATTTCATCTCTTTATCGGCTGCGGGAGCGTATTGATAAGCACAAAATAAAAAAGGCGGCTCAAGAGGGACCGCCAAAGCAAGCAAAAATAAACAAGTAGAAAGGAAAGAAAAACCTCGCACTGCACGTAGGAACACAGTGCGAGGAACAACCGCTGCTAAAGGACAGCAAGTCGAAACTTTAGAACTGCTCCTCTTCGGTAGAGCCTGTCAGCGCCGTGACCGAAGACTCACCGCCTTGGATCACATTGGTCACCTTATCGAAGTAGCCTGTACCCACCTCTTGCTGGTGCGCCACGAAGGTGTAGCCTTTCTTCGCCGCGGCGAATTCGACTTCCTGTACCTTCTCGACATAGTGCTTCATGCCTTCACCACGCGCATAGTCATAGGCGAGGTCGAACATGTTGTACCACATGTTGTGAATACCGGCTAAGGTGATGAACTGGTACTTGTAGCCCATGTCCGACAGTTCCTGCTGGAAGCGGGCGATGGTGGCGTCATCCAGGTTCTTCTTCCAGTTGAAAGAAGGTGAACAGTTGTAGGCCAGCAGCTGATCTGGGTATTGCGCATGGATAGCCTCGGCAAAGCGACGCGCCTCTTCAAGATCCGGCTTAGCCGTCTCACACCAGATAAGATCTGCGTATGGGGCGTAGGCCAGACCACGAGAGATAGCCTGGTCAATGCCCGCATTCACACGGTAGAAACCTTCTGAAGTGCGCTCGCCGGTGATGAAGTCGCGATCATAAGGGTCGCAATCAGAGGTCAGCAGATCCGCAGCGTTCGCATCGGTTCGGGCGATAACCAGAGTTGGTACGCCGCTCACGTCGGCAGCCAAACGCGCCGAAACTAGTTTCTGTACCGCTTCTTGGGTCGGCACCAACACCTTACCGCCCATGTGGCCACACTTCTTCACCGAGGCTAGCTGATCTTCAAAGTGCACACCCGCCGCGCCGGCATCGATCATGTTCTTCATCAGCTCGTAGGCGTTAAGTACACCACCAAAACCGGCTTCGGCATCGGCCACGATAGGCAAGAAGTAGTCTGTGTAGCGCTCATCTTGTGGGTCGATCTCGTTGCTCCACTGGATCTGGTCGGCGCGGCGGAACGAGTTGTTGATGCGCTGAACCACTGCAGGTACTGAGTTAGCCGGATAAAGCGACTGATCTGGGTACATGGTGCCCGCCAGGTTAGCATCGGCAGCTACCTGCCAGCCCGACAGGTAGATGGCCTCAATACCCGCCTTGGCCTGCTGTACCGCCTGACCACCGGTCAGGGCGCCGAGCGAGTTAACATAACCTTTCTTAGCGCCACCATTAACCAGCTGCCATAGCTTCTCGGCGCCGCGGGTTGCCAGGGTATTTTCCGGGACAATCGAACCGCGTAAGGCCACTACGTCCTCTGCTGAATAGGGGCGACGAACGCCGGCCCAACGTGGATTTTCAGCCCAATCTTGCTTAATCGCATCAATCTGTTGTTGACGTGAAATCTGTGTAGTTGCCTTAGTCATAATCTTCTCCATCTCAGGTGTTAGCATCCAGCTCCCTCAATACCACTCACATTCAAAGGCGCTAAATAGGTTTGGGTATTACCCTTTCATTTATAAAATCATCTCGCTAGGCGTTATCGCCCTGGGTCAAAATCTCGTAGCCCGGCAGGGTCAGGAAGTCCACCAACTCGTCGGCCGTGGTGATCTCTTCCAGCAATACGGCGGCCTGGGTAAAGCTGCCATGGGTGAAACGATCCGGTCCCACCTCGAGTTTGACGTTAGCCAGCTCTTCCACCAGCATCTCCTTGAACAGCGCCTTGGTGACCAGCTTGCCGTTAGAGAGCTTCTGCTCATGCTGGATCCACTGCCAGATAGAGGTACGTGAGATCTCTGCCGTGGCGGCATCTTCCATCAAGCCGTAGATGGGCACACAGCCATTGCCACGGATCCAGGCCTCGATATATTGCAGCGCAATTCGAATGTTGAGGCGCATGCCCGACTCGGTGCGCTCGCCTTCGCAGGGCATCAGGAGATCCCTGGCCAGAATCGGCGCATCGACATCACGGGTGATATGCAGCTGGTTGACGTGATCTTCACCTATGTATTCGTTGAAGATCCCCATAGCGGTGTCGGCCAGACCCGGATGTGCCACCCAGGTGCCGTCATGGCCATTACGCGCCTCTAGCTCCTTATCGCCGCGCACCTTAACCAGTACCGCCTCGTTCTGCGCCTGATCCTTAGCCGGAATGAAGGCAGCCATGCCTCCCATCGCCAGGGCGCCACGCTTGTGACAGGTCTTGATAAGCAAACGCGAATAGGCGCTCAGGAACGGCTTATCCATGGTAACCGCCTGACGGTCTGGCAAGATGCGGTCGCTATGCTTCTTCAACGTCTTGATGTAGCTGAAGATGTAGTCCCAGCGGCCACAGTTGAGCGCGACTATGTTAGAGCGCAGCTCATAAAGGATCTCCTCCATCTCGAACACCGCCGGTAGTGTCTCGATAAGACAGGTACACTTAATGGTGCCCGGCGTTAGACAGAAGCGCTCTTCGACATAGGCAAACACCTTGGCCCACCAGCGCGCCTCGACATGACTCTCGAGTTTAGGAATATAGAAGTAAGGTCCGCTGCCCTTCTCCAGCAATTGGCGATAGTTGTGGTAGAAGTAGAGGCAGAAATCAAACAGTGCCCCAGGGATCGCCTCGCCATTGAAGGCGACATGCTTCTCTTTAAGGTGCAGGCCGCGTACACGGGCGATAAGCACGGCAGGATCATCATCGAGCGTATAATGCTTACCTGTCTCGGGCGCCGTGTACTCTATCTCGCCGCGCACGGCATCACGCAGATTAATTTGGCCTTGAATCACCTTGATCCAGCTAGGCGCCAGAGAGTCTTCGAAGTCGGCCATAAAGACTTTAACGTTGGCATTGAGGGCGTTAATGATCATCTTGCGATCCACAGGCCCTGTGATCTCTACGCGTCTGTCTTGCAGGTCTTGGGGAATACCGCGGATCTGCCAGTCGCCGTCTCTGATGGCACGGGTCTCGGGTAAGAAATCGGGCAGCGAGCCCTTATCAATCAGTTCCTGCTTCTGCCTGCGCATCTCGAGTAGCTTAGGTACCTCTGCCGCAAACTGATCACACAAGACCTCAAGCAAACTCAGCGCACCTTCGTTAAGCACTATCTCTTGCCCCGGCACTGGCGCCCCCAGGATAGACAATCCCGTCTCTAGCTGATGTTTATTCATTACCTGTTCAGTCATCCCGATATCTCCCAAGCGCTCACTTACCGTTAATTTCAATTCTTCCTGCCTTTAACCTAAGGCCCGCCATACCTTGTAATGATGGCCATACAGCTTGAAACACCAGCAAGGGGTTACAAATGTACGTTTTGAACAAAACCTACTAACAAACTGTTGGGATTGCAACAATACTGGCGGTGAGAAAAGCAGCGAAAAAAGCTGCATTACATCACAAAAAATTGGTAAGACCAAACAGAGATTTTGAACCCAACATACTGTTTTAAAACAATAAATATCAATAACAATAAATCAAGAAATGACTAGATTTGAAAGTTGTCTGACAAATGAACCAAGCCCTACAGCTTGAAAGTTATTACGAAAATTTATTACCTATAGTAATTTTGTCGATACAGATATTTCACCTAGAAGCCTGACAGATAAAAAGGCGGCACGTTTTGCTTTACTTGCAAGTAAGGCTATTAAACTTAAATTATTTCAACACTTTACAAGCAACCCCAAAACGCTCAAAATCAAACGCGCGTTTTAATTTGACGTTTACGTAAACGATATAAGCAAGAGGCCAAATGGCTTGTCACAATTCGGTAACGTTTGTCGATCAACATCACGATTTTTTTTGGTTTGCTGCAAAAAAAATTAAAAAAAACCGAATAAATTGCATAGTTAACCCAGCAGAGACGCCTATCATGCTGCCAAGACAAGGCATCTAACTCGGCCATTCGACAAGCCTCGCTCTCCTTCTATCGCTCTCCTTCTATCGCTCTCCTTCTATCGCTCTCCTTCTATCGCTCTCCTTCTATCGCTCTCCTTCTGCCGCTAAGTGACCAGCGCAAAATGACTAACTCGCACGATCACTAGCCGCTCAGCTTTAATGTCAGCTCTAATGAAAGACAAGAAACCTGAATTCAAATAACAAAATACTGAAGGCTGACCGCACAAGGCCTAGAGATGAGCGACTGACAACATTGGACAGGAAGCTCTGCGCAAGACGGGAAAACTAGCTAGAAGAAGTGAACTCACTCGGTAAATATCGATTACCTGTTGCAGGAAGGCCTGATAGGCTCCCGTCGATGCAACAGAGAACTGCTAAGTATGTATAAAGACAAAAGCTTCACTAGAAGAGAACAGCTTAGACAGCACAGACAGGCTAGAAGCACTAACACCAACGAGAAGCGCGAACACAGACAAGAAGGACTTTCGCAAACAAGAAGGACTAGCAGAGTTAAAGACAAGTGTCGGCAAGCCAGTGACTCGCCTAAGGGTAACGAGTTTGAGCTAAACAACCGCAAACCCCAGTTAGCTAAGGCTAAGCATTCACCGCATTAATGGGGGTGTCGGGCGTAGACTCCATGCTTGGGCGGTACATGACCACGCAGTTACGGCCATTGCCCTTGGCCTGATACATGGCGATATCGACCCGCTTCATGAGTGGATCCAGGCTAAGATCCTCCTCCACACTGGTGCAGACACCGAAACTGGCGGTAATGCTCAGGTCGCTATAGTGAGGCCGTGTCTGAATCGCCTCTATAGCCACGCGACACTGCTTGGCTATCTTGAGGGCCGCCTGCTCATCCGTGTACGGCAAGAAGAGCGCAAACTCTTCACCGCCCATGCGCACAAACAGATCCCTGCTCTTGAGGCTTGGCGTCACGGCATCGACTACTCGCCGCAATGCCCAATCTCCGGCGCTATGGCCATAGGTATCGTTGATCGCCTTGAAGTGATCTAAGTCGAACATCACCACACTAAACATGCTGCGATGAGCCAAGACATCGACGAAGAGATTTTCGGCAAAGTCTTGCCCCGTGCCTCGGTTTAATACTCCGGTCAAAGGATCCCGCTGAGAGATGCGCTTATATTTGCGCTTCTGCACAAACATAGAAGCACCAAAAATAATGAGACAGATAGAGCAACCTATGGCAATCATCAGCGCCATACTCTCGTTGTATCTTTCCAGCTCAACTACCTTTTGCTGCGCGGTATAGAGCGCCCTATCCTGATTGAGCATCTTAATTTCACGGGCCTTCTCGGCATTCTCAAACTTAGCCATCTGATACGCATAGGCTTTTGCCTTGGTCTCGTCGATATCGGCCTCACTGAGCTGCATATACTCGTCCAGATAATGATAGGCCTCCTGGTAGCTTCCCTCTAAAGCCAAGGCATCGGCCATCATCTTATAGGCGCGTTTCTTAGCGTTGAGCACGCTTGGCTCGTCCTCAACATGTATGACTTGCTGGGCGTATTGCTTGGCATCCTCAACCTCTTTCTTCATCAAGTAGGTTTCGGCCAGCAAGGCATTAACATCGTTAATCTCTAACTGAAACTTAAATGTCTTGTACTTTGCAAGCGCTGAAAGGAACAGCTTCTCCGCTTGCTCAAGCTCGCCGAGCTTAAGGTGTGAAGTGCCCTTGCCCTTGTCGGCCATGGCAACAATAAGCGGAATATTATGTTCACTACAGAAGGTGCGGGTATCGGCAAATAACTGCTTAGCCTCATGATAGTGGGAGAGCTTTAGCTCCCCTACCGCCAAAAACAGCTGGGCATAACACTGCTCTTTCGGCGATCTGTCGCGGCTGAGGGCATAGGCCAGCGAGGCATAGCGCTTCACCTCGTCATAGACTTCGAGATCCAGATAGAGGTTGGCCAACCTCAGATAAGAGGTCATCTTAATGGTCACATCATCTATCTGCTCGATACGATCGAGATTCTTGGCCATCGCATCCAAGGCGCCCTGATAGTTCTTCATGGCGATCAGCGCTGTGGCCTGATACAGATAGATGGAATTTTGAGTTTCGGGAGAGTGGCTCAGCTGTTCGGCCTGAGTGAGTAGGTTAAAGGCGCGTTCGTAGGAACCGTTATACATCTCCTTGTTACTCTCCAGGGTCAACACCCGAGCCCTCTGTTCGCGGCTCAAGTGCTGGGTATTCTCTTTAAGGTAGGCAATTACCTCAGACGACTTGGCCGGCTCTGCAATTAACGATGCCTTTAGCTCATCGATAACCGCGTCATAATCGACATCGCTCGCAACGGCAGATCCGCAAAGCGCTATCGAAAAGACACAAGCCAAAAATAGTCTGAGGTAATACATATAGTTTCTACGAGTTACTTGCTGTCATCTGGGTTAGTGATGATCAAATAGGATTGTACTTCGCTGGTGTCACCTGAGAGCGAATCGAGCTGCGCTTTATCACCCGACAACACCGCCTGGATCTCTTCATCCGTTAGGCCATTGGCTTTCATCACACCTTCTGGATCAGCCTTGTAAGCCTCTAACAACGCGGCATCCGAACCTAACTTCTGAAAAAAATCGCTTAGCTTAGACATATCATTCTCCATTGCTATGTAATAACACTAGTTGCTAGACAAAAGTTTGACCACTCTAGCTTTAATCAAACTCCGTCTCATTTTTAGCCCAATAAAGCTTCTGAAATACCGAGTTTTGCCAAAACCTTATGGTTCACCTTCAGCGGCGCCGCCGGTGGAATTAGCAAGGTAGTAATAGAAGTTAACTTGGCTTGGGGTAAAGCCTTGAGTAATAAGCGTTCAATTCGAGGCGCTTGAGTCGGTAAATTGGGCGCTTCATACAGAATGACCTCATGGTCTAACGGATACCACTCGCTAAGCTGCTCAACCAAGACCTGCAAACAATCCGAGTTAGTATGAAACTTTGTGAGCGTGTGCTCTCCGGCGATGGCTATCTGCCACAGCAGCAAGTGAGTGGCGGGATCCGGCGTATGACAGTAAAACATGAATTGACTGGCCTCGAAGCTCTGATGGCCAGACTGACCCGGATCTATTCCCACGTCGGCCCATAAGCAGGCTTCGGCTGAGATCCCCGGCTCCATCTTAGCCTCGAAACCTTCTTCGCGCGCCCGGCGAATGGCGATATGGGACACACAGGCAAACACACCAGGATGACCATACAGGGCGCACACGACCCGCTTACCCGCCCTAACCTCGGTCAATATCGCCTCGACCATCTGTTGATAGGTATCACGACGGCTCTTAACTTCTTCACCCTGGGCATAGTATCGATGCAATGAACGGACATCTTGATTCATGCTCTCAAGCCACTGGAGGGCAAAGGCATCGGGCACCAAAGAAAAAACCACGTCGGCCAGCTCGATATAACTCTTACTCAACACGGTTATCTGACCGCCCAGGTTAAGACCTGTGCCAACGCAAACCAAACTGCCTCTTGTATAGGCTTCACCCATTATCGATGCTTCCGTCCATTGCTCGGGTAATCAACCACCCTTCGCTCCTTGGCTATTTGCCACTTTTCAACCAAACAAATTAAGCCAATGCTGCAAAGGTGTAAACCAAATTAACTTACCACAATTCGGGATAAAACAAATACTAACAATTAATTAGTCTGGCATTTTCATCACGACTCAGGGATTCTCCTGCGCTACTTGGACAAAATTCGCTCAAGCTGGTGAAACTAATCCTTAACACGCCTGTCTGAACTATTCGCCCTCCCCTTGGGCTCCCCAAACACACAGGCCTAAGCTGATACACAGACTAGATCCAGAAAACGGCGATAGCGCTTGTCAGCATGGGGAATGCTTGGGTATCATGGCCGACAGATTTTTAGGGAAGTAGCGCATTCAATGACCATCAAAAAACATAGTATTACTCTATTAGGCGCAGCGGCGCTGTCTCTTTCATTAAGCGCATGCAGCGTGTTCGACTGGCTGATCTATAAACCAGATGTGCCGCAAGGCAACTACATGGAGACGCAGCAGGTCGAGAAACTCAGAATCGAGATGACCAAAGAGCAGGTCGAATATATCCTGGGCCGTCCCGTATTAAGAGACAGCTTCTCGGACGACACCTGGTACTATGTCTATCACTACAAGAGTGGTCGTGACGCCAGCATCACCCACAAAGAACTGGTGCTGCACTTTACCAATGACAAGCTTTCTAAAGTCGATGGCGACTATGAACTGGCCGCCGACTTTAACACCCCGCTGGATCAGAGCTCGCTACCAGAGCTAGGCGCCGCAAAGGGCGACCTGGTTCCGCTAAACCCTGAGCAGCGTCCAGATACCAAGCCGCTCGTGGAAGAGAAGAAAGCACAAGAACTCAACGAAGTTAAAGAGTTTGAATAAACGCTTTAACTAACGCCAGGCCAGTTTTAAGCGCCTGGGTTTTAAGACGAAAAAAGGGTCCTAAGCATTGCTTAAGACCCTTTTTACTATCTAGCGGCTTTCTCTTAATTCTTAACTCTTTAATGCGCCTTGCAGCCTATCCTGTCTGACGGCTTATCTCGTCTTGCTTAACACTCGAAACTATTCCCAGCGGAAACTCAGACCTAACTAGCTCACCTTAGCGCCAGTGGTCTTGTTGGCGCGGCCCTCGCTCTTAGCCTTTTCGGCGCGTTGACGACGCACATCTTTGGGATCGGCAATCAAGGGACGATAGATCTCCACTCGCTGCCCGGGTTCTAGCACCTCATCATGCTTCACCGCTCGGCTGAAGATACCTAGCTTTACTTTATCCAGATCGATCTCAGGAAAGAACCGGCAGATATCGCTCTGCTTCACCGCCTCGATACAACTGGTGCCCGGCGACACCATGACGCTGATACGCTTCTGCTGGGTAGGCAGTGCATAAATCACTTCAACGGCAAACTTATCTTGATCGCTCATCTTACATCCTAAGAAGATTAAACAGCTGTTATTTATAAATCACTTTGGCGCGGCTGGTGAAGGCGGTCACCATAGAAGACATCAACTCTTTGAACACCTTACCGAAGGCCAGATCCGCTATCGAACTGGAAAACTCGAAGTTGAGCTCGAAATCCACCTTACAGGCATCTTCCGTCAGCTCGGTAAACTCCCATTGGCCGTGCAGATGCTTAAAGGGGCCGTTTTCCAGCGCCAGTTCAATCCGCTTACCAGGAATAACCTGATTGCGTGTGGTAAAGGTCTTGCTGATCCCCGCCTTGGAGACATCGACCGAGGCCACCATGGTCTTACCATCAAACTCAAGTACCTTACCGCCAACACAACCCGGCAGAAACTCCTTATAGGACTCCACATCGTTGACTAACTCGTACATCTGCATGGCACTAAAGCGCACTAATACGCTACGGGAAATCTTGGGCATATGACTGTTTAACCTGAAACCTTGGCCTGACACCATAAAGCAAAAAATTGATTTTAACATGCTCGGCAACACCGGTCACCTCACCCGGCACTGACACCAAGCTCAAAAAAACACCACCTCGACCCATTTACGCAGGCAAATTAAACAAATAATCGCGCGAGCCAATTCCAAATTGATTTACCGCGCGTATAATAGCCCTCCTATGGCTAAGAAAAACGCAAAAAAATCAAAGAACCCACCGGCGACGATTGCACGCAATAAACGCGCAAACTTCGACTATAAATTTGAAGAAAAATTTGAAGCCGGCTTATCCCTGATGGGATGGGAAGTGAAATCGATCCGAGTCGGAAAGGTAAACCTGTCTGAGAGCTATGTGTTCCTCAGAGACGGTGAGGCCTACCTGTTTGGATGCACCATCACACCGCTCAATACCGCATCGACTCACGTGGTCTGTGACCCCATGCGCGATCGTAAGCTGCTGCTCAACCGCAGAGAGCTTGATAAGCTGCAGGGTTTGGTCGAGCGTCAAGGTTACTCTATCGTGCCTATCTCCATGTATTGGCGAAAAAATGCCTGGGTGAAGCTCGAAATCGGCCTGGGTAAGGGTAAAAAAGAGCACGATAAGCGCGACGACACCAAAGAGCGCGAGTGGAAGATTGAAAAATCTCGTACCATGAAACATGCCGCACGATAATAATCGCTGTGATTCAGCGACTTGTCTGGCATAAAACGTACGGATAACGAACAAACGATAGTAACCCCAATGATTAATCCTTGGTAATCGAGGACGACGCGGGTTACAATCGACCTTGTACTGGGGGCGATTCTGGATTCGACAAGATTCACGAAACCCTAGGAGCATGCCGAGGGGCGGTTGGCCTCGTAAAAAGCCGCACAGTTATAGTTGCAAACGACGATAACTACGCTCTAGCAGCTTAGGCTAGCTAGCCATCTTGCTCACGTTTCTCAAATGGGCAGAGTATTAAGATGGTCACCTTTACATTTGATAGCGAGGGAACCATGTTCAGGGGTGAACCGCGAAACAGTACTGAACTCGCCAATAACAATCCTGTCTTTCGGAGTGTTGTTGGTTAACCAATAGAAAGACTAAGCATGTAGCGCCGAGGATGTAGGCTTTTTGGACGCGGGTTCAAGTCCCGCCGCCTCCACCAACACAAAGAATCAAGACGTCTCAGGACGTCTTTTTTCTTGCCTGAAGCAAATAAAATCAATAACTTAGAGCATCAATTAGAATCATAACGTCTCATAAAAGTTCAACACTTTGGTATTTCAGCTGGTATACCAAGATGATTTGACCTATCTTTGGAATACCAAGGTTAAAAATCATCCAGCTTGAAGCGCTCGGGAGACACATGGCAGTCATTACAACTCCTCTTACCAATACTCAAATCAAAAACCAAAAACCTGGTCCGAAGGATATCGTTCTATCTGATGGAGGCGGATTGCAGCTTCGAGTGAGGACTAACGGCTCAAAGCTATGGAACTATAACTACTATCATCCAGTCACTAAAAAACGAGTCAACATTGGGATCGGTCCATACCCTGATATTCCATTAGCTAAAGCCCGCGAAATTGCTTTGGAATACCGACAACTAGTAGCCTGCGGTGTTGACCCCAAAAGTAAGCGAGAACAAGAATCATTAAAATTAAAGCAAGAGGTTCTATATACCCTTAAGAATGTTGCTGCCGAGTGGTTAGAGATCAAAAAAAGCGAGGTGACTAAAAGCCATGCAGCCAAAACATGGAGCTCATTAGAAAGCCATGTATTCCCTGAACTAGGAGATACACCGCTAAACAAAATAACAGCCCCACTGGTGATAAAAGTTTTTCGCCCAATTGAAGCAAAAGGCAGCTTAGAAACCATAAAGCGACTTAGCCAAAGGCTAAATGAGATTATGAACTTCGGAGTTAACTGTGGCTATATAGATTCAAATCCATTAGTTGGTATTCGTGCGGCATTTAAAAAACCAAAAAAAGAAAGTATGGCCACACTAACTCCATCAGAACTACCACTTCTTATGCGCCACCTCTCTCAAGCATCAATTAAGCGTGTCACTCGTTGCCTTATCGAATGGCAATTACACACAATGACACGCCCTTCGGAAGCAGCTACTGCCCGCTGGGATGAATTAGATCTTGATAATTTAACTTGGACAATTCCCGCTGAAAAAATGAAAAGGCGCCGTGAGCATGTTATTCCACTTACTCAGCAGATGCTAGGCATCCTTGACGCGATAAAACCCATAAGTGGGCACAGAGATTACATATTCCCTGCAGATAGAGATCCTAAGTCGCACTGCAACACGCAAACAGCCAATGTTGCATTAAAACGTATGGGGCTAAAAGGAAAATTGGTAAGCCATGGCATGCGAGCACTCGCTAGCACCACGCTAAACGAGCAAGGCTTTGAATCTGACTTAATTGAGGCTGCATTATCTCACGTAGATGCAAATCAGGTTCGGGCGGCATATAACCGCTCCGATTTCCTGGAGCGGCGCCGTCCAATGATGAGCTGGTGGAGCAAGCATATTGAAGAGGCTTCCCAAGGAAATTTGTCCGTTTCATGCCGGCGAGTCAGTTGAAATCGGGCAACTCATAAATATTGGAACTGCCCATCTTCTCGGTTACATATCGAACGAAACATGCTTAGCTACAACGTATTGCATTAAGTACCCAATCCAAATATGCTCCCCTTTCGACTATATTTTTATTATCTAGAGGGAATTTAGCATGGCTGAAAATGTTTTTGATACTTACGATGTAGATTCAGAAGAAGATCAGCCATTGTGCGTTGAATGCGGAGAGAAGCTCGCAGGCCTTCATGGATTTTGTTATGACTGTGAAGGCGATACCAACGACGATTAATAAGTATACTCCTTTGGTGTGTTAACGCATCCCAGCTCTCGACGCTATCGAAACCTAGCTCATTATGCCACAGCCAAGAAAACCCAAGCATCTAAGGGACAATTTACTCAGATTTTGACAAGCTCAAGCTGCAGTAATCCCAATTTGATAACTGGAGGTACCATTGTTGTGATTGGGCTTTGAATGGTCCAAATACAGATACGAAAGGGGTACAGGTAAATGCCCCTTCTTTTCAAATAGCCACGTCTTTTAAAGCTACTTTGATTTGCTCAATAAACCAACCAACAAAGCTCCAAGCGCAGCACCGGCAACAAGAGTGCCCACACTTGAGCTCTGACTACCGGTTGCATTGCTACGTTGCTGTGCAATTACATCAAACTCTTCAGCCTTCAGCTTACCTACAGTGGTGCAAACACGTTGAAACAGCTCTGCTGGTTCTACTTGTAAAGCCTCTGCGACGAGAAATACCTGATCTATAGAATAGGTAGCCTTGCCTCCTTCCAAGCGACTGTAACTCGCCTGAGACAACCCCATACGAGCGGCAACATCCGACTGTTCGATCCCCTTCTCTCGCCTGATGCTACTAACCACAGCCCCCATCACGGCCGAGTAAGTCGTTTGTTCGATTTTCTCCATCAAGATCTTGTCCTCACCTCAATATAGGATTAACATGCAAAAATACGTTTTTCGCATACATCCACTAAATACGTATCAATTGTCGTTTTTTCCTAATTATGAGGTAAATATGTATAAAAAACTAAATCCGATGATAGGCGATCGAGTCTATCGCAGCAAGGGGCTAGTCATGCACGTAGGCGTAATGGTTGATCGTGACTTAGTCGCTCATAACTCACCAGACAACAATGTTGAGGTTATCTCGATGGAGCACTTTTCACAGGGTAAGAAGGTTGAGCTTAAGAGGTCTATTGGCGTAGACCCCACTGCTTTGAAAGCACAGCTTCAGCGCATCTCAGAGGAGAACCGGCGCTATTGTCCTATCAGTTTCAACTGTGAACACTTTGCAAATGAGCTGTTGGGCACCAAAGATGGTTCTGAGCAGCTGTTGGCTGCGCTACTTGTAGGCTCTTTCGGTCTTACCTGTAAAAACAAATGGCTAGGTCTTGCAACTGCAGGGGCTACAGGGCTGCTTTTGTGTAATGGCTTACGCAAATACTCAACAACCTAAAGGAGATTGATAGCCAAAGGTTTTAGGGAGCTGTCATCAACAGCCTCTCGACAGGCAAATGCACAAGCTCCCCTAAACTCTTAGCCTTTGAAGATCCTTCAGATACCATTGGTGAAACTTGCTAAATTCAGTCGTTTGCTGTTCTAACAATCCGGCATAAATGGATTGGCTCGTTAGAGAACAAGCAGTTAACCCTGCTTCATAGATGAATCGAGTCGCTACAGGCACCTTTTTCGGAGTGCTATCCCAGCGTTTTTTAAGCCACCAAGTGAGGCTTTCATCTAGTGGCGCAACCAAATGCAATTGGTGCTTTGCACGAGTAATCCCTACGTAAAACAACCGCCGCTCCACTTCTAGTTCTTCGTTAGAAATCGATTCAGACGTTAGCGCAGGTAATTGAGTGCCACTATCAGGCTTACCTCCAGGAAATTCGCAATCATTAAGCCCAATCAATATGACGTGGTCCCACTCAAGGCCCTTAGAACCATGTATGGTAGCAAGCGTGATAGGCTCACTGTCTGCGGATATGTCTTGCGGATGCAGAATAAGATTCAAAAATGTTCGAGCATCAATTGGATTTGATATCAGTAGCTCTTCAATCCGATCAACACCCCGCAGACGATCATTTGATGCAGTGCGTCTCACGCTATCCGAGCCGACACCTTCAATAAATCCTGCCAGACTCAAGTGCTGTAATACATTCGACGCCAGCACGCTATCATCGTCTTTATTGCGAACCGAGGCGAGTCGCTCCAGGCGTTCCCTCTGATGTGGGGAATTCTCGAATAGTCTCCCTAATACCGAAAACACATCCACCTGTGTCATCAGGGCATCAAGAGCCTCTTTAACCTGACCTTTCTGCCATCGGATTCCGGCCTCCCTCAGAAACCCGTAGAGCATTTCCCGTTTACACGGGTGATTCTCTATTAGTCTTAGGTCGCCATAAACACATAGCAGCACACCTACCACTAGTAACCCTATTTCAGAGCGGCTATAGAGAGACGATGAACCGTTCAGATAGCGATATGTGCGCCCACACAGGCGTAATACCAACTCAACCTCAGTCAATCTTGCATTTGAACGGGAGAGTATCGCTTGTGAACCATTCTCAGTAGCTATTGCTGATAACACCTCGGATAAACAGTTATCCAAATGCAGCTTGACTTCTGTTTTAGGCGTAGATGGATGGCTTACGCACAACCTGGTCAACTTGCTAGAGTTACGCCGAATAACAGAATTAGCAATCAGCGAAAGTTCATGACCAAATCGGAATGTACACGAAAGCTGAAACACAGTGGTATTGGGAAATTGTTGCTCAAACAAACCGTCCATAAAGTCAGGCTGCGCCCCCCGCCATTCGTAAATGCACTGATTGAGATCCCCGACTACCATCACCGATGTGTCAGGTTTGGTGAGTAAGCGGATCATCTCATGCTGTACGAGATTGACGTCCTGGTATTCATCTACGATGATGTGTTTGAATCGGGCTACAAGGCCGGGATAGATCCTTAACAGAGAAACAGCTTCAATCATGCTGTCTTCGAATGTTCTCAGGCCATTCGCTTCCAGCAGCTCACAGTAACATCCATATGCCCGAATAAACTCTGGCTTGATCTTACTGAACGTAGGATCTGCGGCCGCATCGGCTGGTGTCACAGCGGATGCACGGCATCGAGAAACAAATGTTTCAAAATCCGTTATATCACTCTGTTCAATATAACCAGAGTCGTAACTGCACCCGACACGGTAAGCCTGTTTAACCAGCTCGTCATAACGATAATTACCCGGCGTTATTAACATTTTCTTGGGTGTAAGTTGTTGGCGCTCTGCCAATGCCACTATCTTCAAGGCAAGGCTGTGAAATGTACGTACCTCGGGAATAGCATCCGACTTCAAGGCCAGCTTTAACTTATCGCTGAAGCTCACAGTTGCCGATTTGTTGTACATCAGGATTAGAATGGAACCTGGTTCTACTCCTGTTTTAATCAACCGCTCTACACGCTTAACCAGAGTGGTCGTTTTTCCACTGCCCGGCACAGCCTTAATCAAAGCATGTCCCGCGTCATGACGAACAACACGCGTTTGTTCCCACGTCAGTCTTTTTGTCATACTGCAACCTGATATTTGGCGCACTGACGAGCTTCAGTATACGCAACCTGTTTACCTTTACTGCGACACTGTACAAAGCCACTGTCCCATTGCATCGAATGCGCGCATAAAAGGCAATTTGGAAGTCGCGAACTAGGTTCAGCATGACGTAAAAAGGTTTTTAATCTATCTGCCACCTCAACTGGCTCAAGCGAGCGGGGCCATGTATTCAATGTTGAGCTGGTCAACAAGTCCACTTGGTCTAGTGGCATGACTCTCTCATTTAGTCTGCCAGAATCGCTTAAACTCCAAACAGACATTTCTACATTGCCAACTGAGCAATACCCGACGCAGTGATCAACTGTTTGTGGCGGTGGTTGCCAATTAAAAACATTGAGTCGCTCATCTTTGATAGAGTATTGCCCCGTAAGCAACATTTGGATGTCTGCTTCAGATTCAACCTTAAACTCCAAAATTGGGACGCAACTAGCAATCTTTTCCTCGGAGCATGGATGCGTTACGCAAATCTCTACATAACAACGCCTATTGCCCTGCAAATCGCATAGCATCACATCCGGTTGTAGCCCTGTAACGTCATCGCGCTTCTCAAGCTCTGCACAGTTAAAAAACTGCGTTAAATTGTAACGTGCAGACTTGGTTTTCGAACACCTAGCCGTTGCGCTGCCCAGTAGACCTAAACGAGCGCCATAGCAGGAAACCTCACGCTCCAGTTCCAGGCTGATGGCTGTCTCAGTAGAAAGAGCTTGTTGATAACGTAGGTAAAATGCCTCTTTTGCGCATTTGTGCAAGTAGGTCTCAAGCGCACAGCACTCTTCAAAATGCCGAAAATGCTTGGCGTTGAATTCCCCCAAAACCGCCGTCAGAGGACATTTGCAGCCTGGACAAGTGTAGCTATTTGAACGCTGTGCATCACTGATATGGGTTAGACTTCCCTTGCAATCCAATGCATAAGCGTACTGTATGGTTGGAGTTGTCATCATCAACCGTTCTCATCACGCTGTTTTTTGTCTTCCACTAACCGTAACAACTCCCTGTAATATTTAAGTTTGTTAGTATATATAAGTGTACAGTAGCTTGTCACGTCAGCTTATATCTACCAAGTCTATCTAACAAATCTAAACCAGAATTTGCAATTACTCCCCATATCACGTTCAATGTCCGCTTCCCAAAAATCCAGTACCGTACTCATTATGAAACTCCTCAACACCTACGAAGACAAAGACGAAGCTGAAGTAGCGCTGACCAAAGTCCAGGGGCCAAAACGGCTTGCCACTGAAAGGGATGATAACCAGGTTATTTACAACCTGTTTGGCGAGCCCAGTTGGGGCAATTTTTATCGTTTGGGGATGTTTCAGCTGCCAGAGCTGCAAATGCTGGTGGCCCAGAGGCAAAACGGCCAGGCTTATGATGAAAAAAAGCATCGTGAGATCATCACGATGCTTCAGTATGTTGCGGGGAGCTTTGAGCTGGAAATTCCAGCACATTGGATTTAGATATTTGAAAATATTGAATATTTAAAATTTCCGCATCCTGTAGTTTAATGCTAACAACCACTAATAATTTTTGGCTTGCTGCGGTTTCGTTATGTGATTGCCGCCTTCATTTGGGTCTTTAGTTCATTCTCGTTGTGTCGTCATACATAATCATCAGCCGATAGACCTTCGAACAGACTCTTCGCGCTCGATGCATCCAGCACTGCCTGACGAACATCTGTGCGGGTCAAATCGAGCACACGCAGCTTGCCATGCGCTTCCGCTACAGCTTCGATGCGGCGGTAAGCGTTAGCATGCTTGGTTGCATAAGCTGCCAAGCCCTGTAACTTTGGTAGAGCATCAGCCAGATGGACCCCATGCGGATCAACCAAATCCACTACGATCTTGTCATCTTGCTCCGCGAAAAAGATAAAGTCTGGACGGACGATCTTGAATTGCTCATCTTCAAGATAGGCTATGCCCAAAGAGGACTGCCCCGGTTGCTGAGGGTTGCGATACCAGAATAGAAAGCCATCACGCTTTGACTCCGCCTCGACAACCGTGCGCTCCCATTCATTCATCTCGACTGGATATTTGCCGTCCTTGTCTGACAGTAAATGATTGTTCCAAGTTGGGAATTTGATTTCCTTGTCGCTCTCTCGTGCCTTGGCTGCTTCACAGCGAGATTCAGGTTTTACCAAATCGAAACTCTGGGGCTCAGTACTCATCTCCACGATCTGTCGATATGACTCCTTGCGATCGTCTGATAGGGCTTTGATCTGAGATGCATATTTCACCAGCCACTCTTTCGCAAGCTTATCAGCTTCAGCGTCGAAATAAGCTTGAACTTCAGTGACCAAACCCAGCCCCGCGACTGTGACTCTGGCCTCTACGATGGCTTCAAGAAACTCCTCCGGATCGTCGTCTAAGTCTGCGACCTGTCGTGCCAAATGTTCAACATAAGTTTTTGCGATATCCGGGCTAAAGATGCGCGCTGCGCGCCGGTAAGCATCGTCAATCACTGCGACGTCGGCATCTTCCCAAAACTCATCGAAGGTCTTTTCCTTGCCCTTCATGTCGGCAATAACCGTCTTGCCATCCACGGTGAGCACTGACTTGCGCTTGCCCTGGATCTTATCTTTTTGAGATTCCTGGAATGCATCCAGCGCCTTGTGCAACACGCCATGAGCCAACCTGCCTGCACCAGCCAGAATGCCGTCGGATGCCAACTCATGGGCCAGTACGGTAAGACGCTTTGCCGGTTTTGCACCACGCTGTGGACGGTTCTGAGACGGCAGAGCTTCAAACGCATCCCAAACGGACTTGTTGGCCTTAGGGTGAGGCTTCAATTCCACATAATCAACCAAAATGCGCCCGGTTGGTGGTGCAGAATCATCGCCATTCATTAATGCATCCACCACCTCTTCAACCGTCTTGCGGTTGAACTTCGGCAGCAAACAATCCACAGCATTGAGTCGATCATTACCAGGGATGCGGCGGGCTAAAGGCGAACGCACCATCCGGCCGAGCAATTGGGTTATATGTGTGCGGTCGCTGGCAGCGCGGAAAGAAACCATCACTTCCGCACGCGGGCAATCCCAACCGGTGCTAATGGCATCTTTTGCAATCAATACCCTCACCCAAGTGGAATCCTGCACTCGTTGCGGTTCGATGTACGGCACATTGTGGTTACCGAATTGCTGCGTGGTGTGATCACCAAAAACATGCGCCACACTGGTAGCAGGCAATTCTGGGTAGCGATCAAATATGGTATCCAGTGCCCTACCGATCTCATTTGGGTCCGGCGTATTAGGTACCTGAAGCACCATCATCGGAACAACAACGCGAGCCTCCTCCTGTTGTTTGGTATACTCCTGCCAAGCAATAGTGGATTCTTTCAACTTGTCTGTCGCTCGCCGTACAAGCACAGTATCGAAGTCGCCTGTTTCGTCGGGAATATCTAGCAAGATGGTGTCTTTAATCAAGCCGGACTCCTGCACCTTGTCCGCATCCACTACGACATTGGGCAGCTTGATGTGCTTACCCGCGCACTCGATCGCCTTGTTAAATCGCTCTACTGTTGCCGAAATTCCCCACACTACAGGGATACCCGGCACACTGCCAAAACCATTAATTAAGCGCTGCACTATGGTGCCTTTTTCTTTAACTGCGGCATTGCCCATGCCACGATGAGCTTCGTCCAGCACCAGATACAAAGTTAATTCGGGGTCTTCAATCGTATTTTGGATCGTATCCCAGATGGTGTATGCACGCAGATCTGGCCGAGTTTCAGGAAACAAAGAGCCAGCCTGGGCTTCCAATTCTTCCTGGTTGTGGCCACGCACCAACAAGCTATTTTTGCCCAACTTTTGGGTGTTAAGAAAATAAATTTTCCCAGCTTCGAATCGGGGACGATTAAAGGTGTTTTCTACCACTACCAAATCGGTGTGATTAATACGGTCGCTCGCTTCCATCAAGCGGAAGCGCGTCTGCTCGTTTAGTGACGGATCATCACTAAACCAGATCACCACTGCACCGGGGTCTGCGTCGAAATCAAATTCATCATCACCGTGAAACAACGCTTCGAAAGCGGCAGCGGCCATCACCGTCTTACCTGCACCAGTGACCGCAGTCAGTGAAAACGCACATTTACGCGACTTGCGTCGCCAGTCATCCTGGGCATCTTTGAGGTTGTTCAATGCATCTCGTACTGCGTCGCGTTGATAGTCCTTAAGGGTAAACTTCATCTTTATTATTCCCCGTTCGCAAAGCTGAAATTGGACAGGTAGGATTCGTAGAGGCGCACAGGCTCTACGCCTTCAGGTAGGCGTTTGGCAATCGCCTGAAAGCGCCGGTCATCGTCGGTAACGATGTACGCAATCCGCAAACCGTTAACAGCACCAACGGCATCGATGAACGGTGTGGCCTCATCAACCTCGTTTAACAACCCATAGGTATCAGCCACAGCCCAGCCCTCGACAGGGAGTTCGTCGATGCGACTACCCTTTGCACCGGCTCGCAGCCATAGCAAAGGCGCGATGCGGGCATAGGCCAGGTTGTGATTAACAGCGTTCTTGGCCTCATAAGTCTGCGTAAAAAATTCTGCGTTCTCCTCAAAGCCATCAGCCATCGGAAATTCATCGGTGAACTTGTAATCGCCCTTGATCGGATCTCCACTTGGCGTCTTGCCGGTAATAGCAGCGGCCACTCGGGGTTTGGTGATGTAGTCGCAGATACCGTACTTTTCCCATTCAGCATCACCGGGGCGCAAACCCTGCTCACGCAGTGCTTTCTGCTCATCAGCAGCCACTTCGTTGTTGGTGACTGAGATGCACTGCCGACGACCACCATCTTGCCTATTCAGCCGCATCACGGCGTGAGCAGTGGTACCAGAGCCGGAGAAGAAATCGAGAATGATGGCGTCGGGTTTGTCACTTACAAAGAAGCGCAACGCATCTTCAACCGCGTATAGTGACTTTGGATACGGAAATTTTCTTCGAGGAAGAATGCGACCAAGCAACTTGGTTCCTTGACTAGTGGCATTATGTGAGCGGATATTCCAAGTTGACTTGCCAACATAGGTTCGGGTCTGTTCAACCACTCTGTTGATTTCACCATCTGCGATAGTCAGAAGTCCATTAGCAATTGCTTCTACTGTGCCCTCTCTAAGGTAAGTGATGCTGTGGCGACCGAGTTTTTTGTTGAATCTGCCAGACCTAATATAACCAGAGGCCAAGAGTTGTTTTGCATTTTCATGACTTGCTTGCCATACAGCTTCACCTCCAGCTTCATTAACTGGCCAAGCGGCATAAGTGCCCGCAGGAGTTTTGACGTTATCCTTGCTTTCGCCTTTTGGCAATGGATGACCAATCGCTTTAATCGCGCCATCTTTAGATACAAATATCGGATAAAAACATCCCGGCGAGTGACTTCGGCTAGAGTTACTTCCCGCACGCATGAATGAAAACCAATATGTTGTTTTATCAACTTTTTTTAAGTTCTCACCTGCTTGTTCTGCCAAGTCTTCGTCACCGTTTACTTGCATAGAATCACCCACTTGCAGAGTCTGGATGGGAGTTTGGACTGGTACTGACTGTCCGAAGTTGACAATGAAAATGTACTCGTCGACGCGTGCGAACTGACCGGCCCGTGCAACACCGAAAGGATTGATTACAGAAGAAACCATTTGAATCTTTGCTTCGGGAAAAACCTGCTCAAGCAGTAAGCCCAATCTAAGGTATTCCTTTTCATCAATAGTGACTATTAGTACCGAGTCCGCTGGGTTGAGTAGTTCCTTTGCGACAAATAAACGCCGCTCCATCATTGCTAGCCACTTGCTGTGTCTATATAGGTCGTCACCTTCAACGTAATCGTTGTTATATTTCCAGTCCTTGGCCCCAGAGTTATAGGGCGGGTCAATGTAGATAGCGTCAATCTTGCCTCTGTGTGTATAAGTCAGCGCCTTCAGAACGTGGTAGTTCTCGCCATTAATGACTGAATGAAAAGGCTTGTCGCCGCCACGGGTCACCTTGCCTGTACTAACCAGGCCCGGATAAATAGTGTCGCGGAATTCAGCAACAACGATAAGCTCGCTCAGCGGCGCCGATTGCATTTCTGGCTCTGCTGTATCCAGTAGTTCCAGGTCGGCGATATTTTGGGCCTTGTGAATGGCCTTGACCTGCCACAGGCGCTGATCACCTTTTTTGGCCGAGCCACGCTCAGGCAACACGCGGACCTTGTCCCCCTTACGAATAGAGCGCAAAGGCAACTCCACAGCTTCCGGGCTGTGACGTTCAAAATTAAGACCAAACGACAACCGGGAGGAAAGCACCTTAAATTCGCGTTCCAAATCGGCACCCAGCTGTGAATCTTTGGCCTTGGCCTTGGCGAGTAGATCAGTTAGTCGAGACACTGCGAATTCCTATTAGTCGAGATGTATACACTTTAGAGCCAAAAACATCATCCACAGCCATTTCTCTTTCGGTGAGTTATTGATGCTAATGGCTCTCGATTGTTTCATTTGTTCCGTTGGCGCAACGGTCTATTCGGTCATGAGATTGCCACACCGAAGAAGATTCACTTTTTGTACAATCTAATTTTCATCATTTCCCCAAACACCCTCAGACATTCCGAGAAATGATTAACGATCTTATCTGCTTGAGATAAGCGCCGTAGCTCTAATTATTTAAGGAATAGACACTTAAGCGAATCCACGAAGGGTGTGATTGTGCCAGAGTCAGCGCTCCCTATCCAGTGCTACAGGCCACAAAATCGCGCTTTGGTTAAGCCTTATCCACTCCAGAAGCAGATTTGACTATTTGGTCACTACCCACGTCTCGCTTGCTGATTTTATCAGCAATCCATTGCTCGACTTCCTCTTCAACCCAGGCCACCAGCCGGGGACCTAGCTTCACTGACTTGGGGAAGTAGCCTGCCGCCATGTAGTTGTAGATGGACGAACGGCCAAGGCCGGTACGTTAGGTGACTTGCTTTAGAGGAATGAGTTTTATGCTGTGCTCCTGTTCAAATTTCGTTCCCCCATGTTGGCAGGTAATGCACCTGCCAACATGGTTTGGAGATTCGAGGGACGATTCTGTCAGAAGCACTTGGCCGAGAACGCTCATTTAGAATAAACGGGAAAAATCATCCGCAAGGTGTTTTTGTGCGAGCGGTCAGGTGTCACAAAGCTATCTATACAGCACGAACTGGCTGCGTCTGATTTTGCTTAGCACGCATCTCTGGCAGCGATTCGCTCTTCAATCCAGTTGAGCACTTCGTCTTCGACCCACGCAACAGCCCTCCCTCCAATCGATAGCTGCTCAGGGAATGCACCCAGCTTAATCATCCGATAAAGAGTCGCTTTGCTTAAACTGGTCATTTCCAGTACTTCTTTAAGTTTAATGAGTTTCATGATGAGTTCCTTTGTGATTGTCTCATCAGATAAGCAGTGGCAGTAAATTTTAACTGTCCGCTGCCTAAGTCCGTTCCCTCCTTTACTTCTACCAATCCCCCGCATTTCGAAAAATTTTCAGATATATATCACCCCAGTGCATATACCGATTTAGCAACCTTAGGAGGCACTATGCACAAAGTGATCACCCTACCCAGCAACAGCTGGTCACAAACTTCATCGCAAATCCTCGAAACTGCAGCAGGCATAGTGGCTGAGCGTTTCGTTCGTGGTGATGCCTTTTGTAACCCCGATGCCACCCGCGACTTTCTGCGCTTTAAGCTCCACCAGCACCAACGTGAAGTATTTGGCGTGATGATGCTGGATAGCCAGCATCGGCTAATAGAATTCAATGAGATGTTTTTCGGCACAATTGATGCCGCCAACGTCTACCCCAGGGAGGTCGTTAAGGCGGTACTGCTATGTAATGCCGCTGCGGTGATCTTGGCCCATAACCATCCTTCAGGCTGTGCAGAGCCATCAGCGGCCGACAGGCGTATCACCGAGCGGTTAATCAACGCTCTCAGTACCATAGATGTGCCAGTGCTGGACCACATTGTGGTGGGCGACCAATGTGTGTCGTTTGCGGAGCGCGGTTGGCTCTAATATTTTCCCTCGAACAAAACTCATCACGGCATAACAGGCTGCTCTTCTGGCAGCCAGTTTATTTTGGAGAACCTCATGATTGAATTTACTGACAGCTTTTCTCAGGCCTCGGTCGCAGAGGCCTGCACAGCGTTTCCCGAACTACTCAAACGCCTTAGCCTGGAATTAACCCTGCCCACTTTCGAGCGACCTTTAGACAATAATGGTCACATCATAGGCCCAGCAGCTATCGAGCCACCTAAAGCACTTCGCAAGACGGTACTCTATGTGTGCCAGCGCGATATGCTTGGCCACCTTCCAAAGGAGATCGGTTTTTGCCGCTACCAAAGACAGTGCGATCAATACGGAACGCCTGAGGGAGAGTGGCAGAAAATCCTCAACGGCATTTACTACAACCACGGCAACAACGATCATCCAAGCTGGAGTTGCCACACCTAGTTTTCTTCCTCATACCGAATCACCCGGCATTGCCCGTAGCGTCTTTGACCTACGGGCTTTTTACTTTTTGGAGTTTACTATGCAAATACAACGCGAAACGGCGATTAACTTACCAGAGCAGTTTTACGAGTTACTTGAGCAGCAAGTCGCAACAGTCGATAGCGGTACCAATCTAGTTACCCTTAACTATCGTGACCCGGATTACAGTGCCGAGTCTGGTGGCTATCACCCGGTAGAAATTAACCTCTACCGCAGTGGTGATCAATGGCAGCTCAACTACTTCACCGACTTTGCCTATTGCGGTGGTCCCTTCCCGGAGCTGGAAAAAGAGATGGATGTACTGTTCCTTCAGAAAGAGGTCTACAGCTGTTTCTATGGCAAAAGCCATCTGCGTGAAGTCGACGGTCTAGTGCAGCTACTAGTGCAGAACTTCTGTAGTTATGTCGACATGGAAGTTTACCAGGTGCAAGTCACGACTGACTAACTCTGGTTCTCAAAAAGGTATTGTGGGCACCAGCAAACCCAGGCCCGATAGGGGTTGGCAAGAGGCTGGTTCCCATATTCATCAAATAGCCAAATGAGGGAACTTCACTATGAAAGAAGTCGAGGCGGTGAAAAGCCGCGATACCATCAAGCTTATCAGTTATCTGCTTGAGCGTCACTTTGGTCAGCAGATGGCCGATGTGTGGAATATCGGACTCAACCTGGCGCTGCGCATCTCCGATCTACTGGCGATCAAGTTTAGCGATATCCAAGGTGACCGCTTAACCATCATCGAGCAGAAGACCGGTAAGCAAGCCAATATCATACTCAATGCCAAAACCAAGGCGCTGATTGAAGAGATCCACCAGCGTCATCCTGACCACATCTATCTGTTTCAATCCTATCGCAGTCAACAAATGCAGCATGCAGCGCCTAAGCCGCTCAGTCGCCGCGCGGTGACCAAAGCCTTTGCCTTCGTCGGTGAAGACATCAAGGTCGCATTAGGGACCCACTCGATGCGTAAGACCCGTGGTTATCACCTGTATCAGTCATGTAAAGACATTGGACGGGTGATGCGCATGCTTAGACACGGGTCTGAGGCCGTCACCCTACGCTACATAGGTATTACCCAGCAGCAAATCGATAAGGACTTTGTTGAGCTAGAAATCTAACCCTCCCACTAATCCCTCACTTGAGAGCAGTAGCCTTAACGGGCGCTGCTCTCTTTTTATTTGGAGTACAACATGAAGAAATTTAAAGCCGGTGATCATTTGGTCACCAATATCGACCCGTTAGGGCTAACACAGCATCACGGCCTTTGTGTCGGCCATAACCAAGTTATCCATCAACGCAAAGATGGTTTTGTTGAACAAGTAACCTTAACTGAGTTTGCTGAAGGAGCGAAGGTTAAACGCAAAGCGATTGCATATGATAGAGATGGTGCAGTTGAACGCGCTTTGAGCCAAGTGGGTTTACGGCCTTATCACCTCCTAAATAGTAACTGCGAGCATTTCGTAAATTGGTGCCTTGATGAAGAATCGACCTCTGATCAAGTAAGTAACAACGTACACCTTACGATGCAAGTGACAGCGAGAGCTGGCTTACTGGGACTGAGCGCTAAACGTCTAGCACAAAGCAGTAGTGCCAATATCGCATTAGCCTCGACTGCAGCCAAGATGGTAGGTGAACGTATAGGGCTTCCCGATTCGGTAAACACAGTACTGGGCACCCCTGGCGATATGGTAGCCAAGCCCATAGAGACACTGATTAATGGCACCAGTGACACTTTATCCACCTCCACAGAACACCTACGTGACGGTCAGTATGGCAAAGCAGTTGGCGCCTTAGTCACCGGAGCTGCAGTAACC
Source organism: Shewanella loihica PV-4 (assembly GCF_000016065.1). Classification (NCBI taxonomy): domain Bacteria; kingdom Pseudomonadati; phylum Pseudomonadota; class Gammaproteobacteria; order Alteromonadales; family Shewanellaceae; genus Shewanella; species Shewanella loihica. Next base: position 1,451,664 of record NC_009092.1, on the reverse strand, counting down.
GCAGTAAAAACCACGGTAGTTGCACCACTTAAAGTGGCTGGGGATGGCATAGTCGCTGTCGCGGATATTGGCAAAGATATATGGCTGTGGTTAAGGTATTAAAAACCTCACATATGTTCGAGCAAGATACAGGGGCGAAACAGACGCCCCTGATATACCGCAAATTATCAAAGCTTGATGGAACCACCCAGCTAACGTTGACTACACCCAAAAGAACGAGTGTTATCACCATAGTGCTTAGTCTCAAGCTTGGCTAAATAACTCAATCGTTCAAAAGCTTTAGCAAAACTTGTAGTAAAACCAACCGAATTACGATTTATGTAATACAATGGTTTACTAGGGCAATGAACTTTATCTTCTGCAACGAACTCATCAACTCCAATAGCACTAGCCCATGCCTCAACAATTCTAGCTCTTAGATTGTTGCCACCATTACTGTAACTTCCCAAATGGCAGTAAGCATCGTTATTGAGAAAAATCGCCACATGATAATGGTCCGTAGCAGCCTCCCGACATTCCTTCACCCATACATATCGTAACGTGCATGGATGTGTACGCTTTCCCTCTCGTAGTTTGACTGCTCTATCATGTTGGATTTTTGCATTAAGTGACTTGAAAAATTTACTGATGACCGTTGAATCATAAAACCTCGGTGAATCATCGAAATTGAGAAGCGGCAAATGCAAATCAAATCGTACCATTAAGGTACGAGGATGTTCATCAAGAGCGGCATGCATGGTTCGGAGGATTGCATCCAAGTATTGCTTACTTAGTGGTCTAGAATTGACTTTCCATCCTTGATATTGACCATTATCGATCACGACAAGATTAGTGTTAGCAGGATAACGTGTTCGCATACTGATAAGCCCATGTTAGTTATTGTTCATAACTTGTTTGGACTCAATAATTTTTAACTTAAACGAAATACCAACCAGTTGGGTACAGTTGGAAATGCTATTATCAACAGACACACACATTAAGAGTTTGATAACAAAACTAATATTAACAAACAGACAAAAGAATACATCGAACCCCTTGCCATAACAGATCGAAACGAAGGCAATTGAAGCGGATTTCCCCCTCCCGCTTAGTCTCTAGTTAAAATATTTTGTCATCGAAGATTGACAGGTAAAACTCAAGACTTCGACGCACAAATCAATCGTGCTACGTGTTCTTACAACAAAACTAGATTATCAACTTGGCGAACCTTTGGGTGCTTCACTCTGGAGTTAGCCATATATAGCTCTCCAGCATAAATCAAACAGTCAGTATATTTTTCTTCATTGGGAACGATAACTTCCAACACATGTGAAGCTAGCATTTTGTATGCTTTTTCATTTGAGCCTGTGTCTTGGCTTTGTTTGAGAGAGGCTTCCTGCACAGGCAGAGAGACACCGATAGCTTGATGCTTTTGATAACTCAAGACACGCAGTTTATCCCCAAAAGAATCAACAAATACTTGCAATTCTTTTGAAAGTTGCTGGATTAAATCGACTATATCAATCGTCAATTCCTTAATGATAAACGATCGGAAAATCTCATTTTCCATTTTGTTGTTTAGGTCCCCACCTTCCACCCCCACCTTTTCAAAGCTCACTACATCCCCACAAGACAGACTATTCGACAGTTCAAAGCTAACTCTATTAAACAAATCCCTATCCTGATAATTCGCAGGCTGATCCACGACCGTTAAGGCCCCTTTATTCGATTCAGATAATGAATTCAATCCGCTGTGCAGCTGAGAAGTGCCGGATAGACGAGTAGCCAAAATGTTTGAAGCATGAGAGAAAACTATCGCCAAGCAAGTTTGTTGAACCAAGGCTTTAAGCTTCTTATTTCGAAAGTGCTTCGATAACCTAAAATATTGATCTTCAGAAAGATATGAGTCTTGAATTGGTAATTTTCCATTCTTAGAGCGCATACGCACTGTTGCGAGCTGATCATAAGAAATCAGTTTCCTTAGAAGCCTGATAGGCTCAAACTCCATATCATTACGAGTAATACCCACCCTAATAATCTTCCACTGACTCGACTGGGGATGAACTTTATAGACAGGAGGCATAGGCCCAAAAAGAGTAGTACGAGCTATTTGAGCGGCAACGACTGACACTACACCAACTAGCTCTAGTGCTCTAACCGTTCGGCGAATCTGAGCCTCTGTCATTCCAAGTACTTTACTGAAAAACGAATCCTCGATACCTACGACATATCCAGTCTTGTCGGATGACATCAATAGCGCGATCCAAACCAAACGCATTTGGGTTGTTATCGCTGCAGATGTTCTAAATGAAGCTATAGGTGTTGAAGATAAAAGCACATGGTTAATTTCATCCTTCCATATGACTTCGGAAGAATCCCAAGCATGCCACATCCTCAATGCTTCGGGCGACAAGCAGAAATCAAAGCCAACTTTTCGCTTTTTTCCTGGAGGCAACACTATCGCTCTCTTTATCTTCCAAAGATACCCCTCTCTTTCCAAGTACTCCAACGCTACACCCAAATGCCGCTTTGATACACCCAAAGCCAACGCCAAATCATCCTTTGTCCCAGATTGAAAGCCACTGCCCAAACGAGCAGCCCAAGCTAATAACACCCACCGAATTTCTGCAGCTGCATCCGTCATTGATTCTAAAAGTCGCATACCTAGAATTCATACAAGTCCATTTTTCACTTAGTTCTACCACACAAAAGCCCATGAAAATAGACATACTGAAAAGGTAAAATCCATGTTACGTTACAAGTAACGCAAATTTACCATGAACCCAATCATGCCAAATAGACAACAACTCACGCCTCCTGACGCCATCAAGCTTTTTGAATTTTTGGATTCAGAGACCCCTGCCACGATGAAATGGATAGAGAAATATTTATCTAAACAGGGAGTTTTTCTACAACAGGGACTATTGCAAAGTGAGCTGATAAATTCCGCTTTGGCTAAACATTTCTTATCTAAAAATACTCCCCCCTCTGACATTAAGCTATTTGCCAAAAAAATGGGTAATGCATGGCGAGCAAAGAAGCACAGAAAGAATAAGAATTTGGTTACGCTATCAATAAGCTTGAATCGAGACGTATCCAATCAACTCACTCAAATGTGCAAAGGTCACAATAAGACGGACATCGTCACTCAACTCATTACGGAAAACTACTGTAACTTCCTAGCCGAGCAGAAGGCCATAAAGGAAAAATTGGCCGAGGAGAAAAGAGTGCGACAAATTGAAGCTGAAAGAGCTAAACATGAGCAATTGCTGAAAAGGTCTACACCACCTATCGCACAACTGAAACAACAAAATACTTCGTTACTAGCCCAAAGAGACGAGCTCGAAAATGGAATAGCCAAGCTTTACGATATAATCTTTCTAGCCAACGAACAGGGAAAAAAAATAGATAATGACATGCTGATTGAGGCAACAAAACTGTACTACAATGTTTTCAATAAATAGTGAAAATACGCCAATTATCGAAATATAGACGCCAATTCAGTTTCCAGGCAAGAAAAGAAACCCAAACCATTGAAAAACATATTAAATATTGAAAAATATAAACAAAAATGACATTTAAAGACGGTATTCCAAATGGTACTCCAAAAAGAAAAACTGAACCGGCAATAAATTAATCAAAACAGATAGAAAGCAAACCTATTCAGATGACGCCGCCCCACCAACATCAGGTTAGCGATAACCTTCAAAGGCCGCTAAGCCCTTACCAGAGGGGTTTAGCGGCTTTTTTGTATCTATCGCTTTTTAAGAGCATGCAGCAAGTCTATTTAACGGCTTAAAATCAAAGATAAAAAAGCCCCGGCAGGTCTTGTCGGGGCTTTCCTCTTTATCGGTTTAAGACAATTAATCTTTGAAGCTAAGCCTTAAACACCAATCTCGTGCATGAACTTTTTAACTTAGCACTTCACCAGCGACTGCTCGACGCTTTGCATCTGGCTAACCAGTTGGGCGTAGTCATCCAGCATGAAGTTGATGTGTCCTAACTTGCGGTTGGGCTTGGCGGCCTTGTTATACCAGTGCAGGCTGGCATTGCTGCTTAGGGCGTCCATTGGCGGAGCAACGACACCTAACAGATTCAGCATGCCGGTCTTACCTATGGCCGAGGTTGCCCCCAGGGCGAGTCCGGCGACGGCGCGGATGTGATTCTCAAACTGGCAAGTTTGAGCGCCGAGCTGAGTCCAGTGGCCGCTGTTGTGTACCCGAGGTGCTAACTCATTCACCAGCAGCTTATCACCCAGCACAAACAGCTCCATGGCGAGCACACCAACATACTCTTGGGCTTGCAGCAATTTGGTCATATAGCTTTGCGCCTGCTGCACCATCTCGCCGCTTAGTCCTCTGGCAGGCGCCATTGAGCGCACCAGAATCCCATTTTGATGCTGATTCTCGGTCAGGGGGTAACAGCTCACCTCGCCGCTGGCGCCGCGCACACCTATGATAGACACCTCTGCATCAAAAGGAATCCACTGCTCCGCTAGGTAATGACCTTGTTTAAGATTAGGCGCAACGCTGACAAGATCATCATTGCTGCGCACCACCCATTGGTTCTTACCGTCATAGCCTTCATCGAGGGACTTGATCACCATAGGATAATCTAAGGTCTTGGCGCTCTCCTCGAGGCTGACATCATAGGTAAAGGGCGCGCAGGGAATACCAAGCTCGGCTAATAGCTGCTTCTCGTGAATACGGCTCTTGCACTTGGCGATGCTATCGACATTCGGTCTAATGATGCAGTGGGCTTCGAGGGCGCGAACAAGCTCGAGATCTACCTGTTCTTTTTCGACCGTGATCACCTCTGGTTTTCCCAAGGCTTCATAGAGTGCGCTGACACTCTGGCCCGGCTGCCAGGGCGCCACAGGGCCGAGCCCCTCGACACAGCTGAGATCCGTATCAGGGCCACCATCGGCGACGAAGCTAAATTTCAGCCCTAATGGAATGCCCGCCAGCGCCATCATGCGCGCCAGCTGACCACAACCGATAATGCCGATACGCATTATTCTACCTCCAGCGGTACACCTGAGGTTTGGCTAGCACGCCAGTCACACAGACGCTGGGTCAGTTCGCTATCGCCCAAGGCTAGAATTTGCGCCGCCATCAGGCCGGCGTTAAAGGCGCCTGAATCGCCAATCGCCTGAGTCGCCACCGCAACCCCTTTTGGCATCTGCACGATAGAAAGTAGACTATCCATCCCTTTCAGGGCCTTGCTCATCACGGGCACCGCAATCACAGGCAGATGCGTCATGGCTGCCGTCATGCCCGGCAGATGCGCGGCGCCGCCAGCACCGGCGATGATCACCTCGATCCCTTCGTCGGCCGCGCCATGGCTGAAGCTCACCAGACGCTCTGGGGTGCGGTGCGCCGAGACCACCTGTTTGCTGTAGGCGATCCCCAGGGCATCCAGGACTGTGGTGGCATTTTTCATGGTCGGCCAATCGCTCTGTGAACCCATGATGATTGCAACTCTTGCTTTATTCATACGTGCCTCTTAATTTGATAACCAATAGGTGAACAGCGCATAGGTAGGTATGCCCACCAATACGTTGAACGGAAAAGTAATTGCCAGTGAATAGGTGATAGACAGGCTCTGATTCGCCTCGGGAATCGCTACCCGCATTGCCGCGGGCACCGCAATGTATGAGGCGCTCGCCCCCAGTACCGCCAGCAGAGTGGCGCCGCCGCTCGACAGTCCCATCTGTAAGCCAAGAATACTGCCCAGCAAGCCACCAATCAGTGGCATGAAGACGCCAAATGCCAGCATGAAGTTGCCCATCTGCTTGAGCTCTTTTAGACGGCTGGCGGCAAGCATGCCCATCTCCAGCAGGAAGAGGGCCAGCACACCATGGAACAGGTTGAAGAAGAGCGGGGTCACCCCCTCGATGCGCTCGGCCCAGAAGTAGCCGATGATCAGCGCGCCGACCAGCAGCACCAGACTCTGGTTGCAGAACACCTCATGGATAAGCGTGCGCCACTTGAGATTAGTGCCCGAACGCCTGGCCAGGGCGATACCCACGGCGATGGCGGGGATCTCCAGCAATACCACAAACAGCGGGAAGTAGGCCTCATAGCTTATGCCCTGCGCCTCGAGAAACGCCACGGCCACCGCGTAGGTGCCTATGCTGACCGAGCCATAGTGGGCCGCAATAGAGGCCGCATCCTCAAGCTTGAGCTGGCCGATATAGCGCAGAATAGGAAAGGCTATCAGCGGAATAATCAGCCCCATGCCAATCACCAGCAAGGATTGTGGCAAGAGCGCCATGGAACCATATTTTGACAGTGCCACGCCCCCTTTGAGGCCGATGGCCAGCATGAGAAATAGCGTCAGACTCTGATAGAGCGCCTTGGGAAACTGAATGTCGGAGCGGATCAGGGTGGCGAGCGCCCCCAGGATAAAGAAGGCAATGGTGATATCTAGCTGCATCTTAGGCGCCCTTTACTTGCAGGCGAGTGGTAGGCTTTACGGTGCGGCGCCTATTCGAGAGCTTAGACGACAGCTTGGCGGCGATGGAGACCAAGGTCAGTGAGATCAGGCCGAGACCGACAACCAGCAGCCCCATACCGTTGTGCCCTTCCCTCATGGCGGCAAACGCCAGTGCCGTCACCACCATGCCCACGACTAGGCTGAAGAGTGATTGTTTTTCTGCCAGGACAAGCTGAGTTAACTGTTTCATAAGATCCCCCGTTTACGACTGATACCGCGAAAAATTCGGTGTTCTTTTAGCTGGAGCGATCTTGCCAAAAACAATTTATATATAAAAATAGATATTTTTATGTTTTTATATAGATAAAAATCTATACATGGAGCGACTATGTCCCTCAGACTACAGGCACATCTTGGTACCCTCAGGCAGATGGAGATCTTGCTGGCTGTCTATGATAGCGGCAGCGTCAGCGGCGCCGCCGAGACCCTGCACCTCACTCAGCCGACCATCTCGATGCAGCTCAAGAAGCTCGCCGATGTGATAGGTTTCCCCCTGTATAACATAGTGGGTCGCAAGGTGGTGTTTACCGAGGCGGGGCTGGAGGTGGTTAAATCGGCCACAGAGATCCTCGACAGCTTTGCGAGGCTGGAGATGTCGCTGTCGGACATGGGGGAGCTCAAATCGGGTACCCTGCGCCTGGCGGTGGTGACCACCTCGAAATACTTTATTCCCCACCTGCTCGGCCCCTTCTGCGAGCGCTATCCCAATGTCGCAGTGCAGCTAAATGTGGGTAACCGCCAGCAGATCATTGAGCGCCTCAAACAGGGCATCGACGACTTCTACGTGTTCAGTCATCCCCCAGCGGATCTCAACACAGATAGTATCGAATTCTTCAACAATCCTCTGGTGGCTATCGCCCAGGAGAATCATCCCCTGGTCAGTCAGGATGGCGTTTCGTTAGCCGAGCTCTGTGATGCGCCCTTCTTAATGCGTGAAAATGGCTCGGGCACCCGCTTGGCGATTGAGCGTTTCATGGCGAAACAGGGGGTGAAGCTTAACGTGAAGATGACCATAGAGAGTAATGAGGCGATCAAACACTCGGTGATGTCAGGACTGGGCGTCAGCATACTCTCGGCCCATACCCTCGCCTTTGGCGGCAATACCGGGCTGGCGCAGCTGAATGTGAAGGAATTGCCGATCAATTCCAACTGGTATTTTCTCTGGCTTAAATCAAAACGTCCCTCGGCAATCGCTCAGGCCTTCTTGACCCATGTGGAAAGCGAGGGACGTGAGATGCTACTCACCGAGCTGGCAAAACACAGGCTTTAGTGTGTTAACACCTTCACCTAGGGCTGCCAGCCTGGAACTCGCTAATAAGCTAGAGTAGCTAGCTAGTTACAGAGACTGGCCATTCACAGTTAGCGCAACATCTATGTTGTTGCGCACTGCGTTAGAGTATGGGCAGACCTGATGGGCCGTTCTTACCAGCTCTGCGGCTTGCTCCTGAGATAACTCATCAGATACCGCCAGCTCGACACTCAGGGCCACGGTTAGGCCGAAACCACCTTCTGCGCGAGCACCAATGCCCACCTTAGCGGTAACCGGCGCCTGCGTCAGCTTTACCTTAGCTTCTCTGGCCACATGCAGAACGGCATTGGAGAAACAGGCGCTGTAGCCCGCCGCAAATAGCTGCTCAGGGTTGCTCGCCTCGCCGCTGCCGCCCATCTCTTTGGGATAGCTAAGGGCGATAGACAGCTTGCCGTCGTCTGTCGTCACCTGTCCGTTACGTCCGGCGCTCGCAGTGGCTTGAGTCTCATATAAAGTCTTCATGGTCTTTCCTCATCTAGAATAGGTTCATTGAAAGCAAAGTGCTTTTTGCAATTTAGAGTGCACTCTTGATTACGACTCTTGAGTACGACTCTTGAATACGAATAAGAATGCAATTTAAGTTGCGCGCAATTCATTTGCAGCAGTTATACCCAAAATTTAAATTGCGCACAACTTATTTTTCCAATTTTTTCCGAAAAGGACTCGAATCAAAGACGAGCCCAAGAGGTATTTAACCGCGTGTGGTCGGAGGTGAGATGGGCAGTTACGACTTGGAAAATCTGCTAAGGAGAGGGTTAAAGCAACGCTTGAACATGGCAGCTAAACCGTTGACGTTGGGGTAGCCAATTTCCTGTCGCTAGTCAGATAAAGTACATTGCACTAGCCAACTTTAGTTATTCAAAATAAAGCTCCAATAAATACTTGCTATTCAAACCTTAATTTGATTAAACTCCGAAATGTAACAACTGAGTAACATTTGTTAACACTATAAAAATAACCTCAATCAAAAGGACAAATTGATGAGCAAGCTATTCAAATTATCAACACTCGCTATTGCCACCACCTTACTGAGTCAATCAGCCCTCGCCGAAGGGATCGCCGCTAAACTGCAGATGAGCCAAGACAGCTTCAGCAGCGATCAGGACGTGATGGTCACCCTAACCCTGACCAACGAAGCAAACGTTCCGGTGAAACTACTCAAGTGGTTTACTGCGGCAGACGGTGTTGAAGAGTCGCTATTTAAAGTTACCGCTGATGGTCAAGAGCGCCCTTACCTTGGTGCCCACTACAAGCGTCCAGCACCAAGCCATAAAGACTACATCAAGCTAAAATCCGGTGAGAGCATCTCTTATCAGGTAGAGCTATCGTCACTGTATGACATGTCATCCACGGCTAACTATGAGATCAGCTATGATGTCAGCTCTATGCAGCTGTTTGCGCCAAACCCAGGTCAGGCTAAGAAACTGGCTCGCCTTGGCGTAGAAGGCATACACTCTGCCCCAGCGAGCTTCTACCTGGAAGGCCGCGAATTTAAAGGCGGCGCTAACAAGGGCAAGCCAGGCACCGGCGATGGTGGCGGCACCACACCTGACGGCATCTCTTTCACCGGTCGTTGCAGCAACTCACAGCAGAGTGATATCCTTGCCGGCCTAGCCGCGGCTAAGACAATGTCAGCCGACGCTAACCAGCACCTGGCCACCGCCAGCAGCAACTCACAGCGTTACAGCACCTGGTTCGGCGCTTACAGCTCGTCTCGCTGGAACACGGTAAGCAACAACTTCAGCAAGATCGATAGCGCGCTCAACAACGAGCCACTGACCTTCGACTGTAGCTGTAAGAAGCAATACTACGCTTATGTTTACCCAACTCAGCCATACAAGATCTACATGTGTAATGCCTTCTGGACAGCCCCAACGTCGGGTACTGACTCTAAGGGCGGCACCATCATCCATGAAACCAGCCACTTCAACGTAGTAGCGGGCACTGATGATATTGTTTACGGTCAGAGCGGTGCTAAGTCACTGGCGATCAGCGATCCTTCACAGGCGATTCAAAATGCTGACAGCCATGAATATTTTGCTGAAAACACGCCTAACTTAAACTAATCTATTTCTTATCTTTCTTGTCAATCTAAGGGCGGAATTATCCGCCCTTTTTTTTGTTTAGCTAATGCCAAGGTTAACGCCTATGTTTATGCCTTTAAGGTTTCTGTCACTTAGTCTCTTGCTACTTTGGACCATAAGTATGAATAGCCTCGCACATCAAGCGCTACCCACGTGTCGCCTCATAAAGGCGGAGCAAGACAATACCCTCACCTTCGAGATAACTGCGCCGGCAAACACCAACTGGTACCTGCTGAGCTGGCACAGCCCCTTCGATGCCTGGTTTAGCAAGTTTCTGACCCTGACCGACCTGAATAGCCAACAGACGCTTGAATATCAGGGCGCACTCGCCAAGCGTGGCGAACCACTTGATGAGGACTATCTACTGCTACCTGCGGGCGAGTCCTTGAGCGTCTCGCTGCAACTGGCACAGGCATTTGTTATCCCTCCGGGTCATTATCAGGCTAAGCTTAGCACCTTAACCCTCTACCAAGACCTGAGTGACAAGACGCACAGCACAACCCTTGAATGCCCGGCGCTCGAGGTCGACCTGCCTTAGCCTCAGATACGCATAAGCAGCTACTCGTAACGGCCCTTCACAAGAGCCCTTATCTACAAAAGCACTTATTTACAAAAGCACTTATTCAAAATAGTCCAGATGCAAAAAAGCCACCCTAAGGGTGGCTTTCTCGTCTCTTATGCCTTTTAGGCTTAGACCAACTTCATCTCCTGGATGATCTCATGGGCAATCTCAGGTGTGGTACTTACCGGCTTTTGATGCAGATCTGCCTTCAAATGGCCTTTTCTGTGCTTTAACGCCGCATCCAGTTTTTTGGCGGCATTAGTGATAGCAGGATACATGATATCGTCACTCCCAGAGGCTGATATCCGGCTACCTTCGTAATTGGTACTGAGTTCGACCTGAAACTCTCCGTGCTCTTTAGCAATGATGACATCGAGTGAAATGAGCGTTGGGAAATGGGTCGCGATTTTGGAAAACTTTTGATTCACATGCTCTTTTATTGAATCGGTAATATCTACGTGATGACCAGAAAGATTTATTTTCATAGGTTTTCCTTTTTAGGATGACTTCAATAATGAACTTGGGATGAGTGAAAGAAAAAACAAGGGGCTGAAGCACTTTTTTTTCAATTGACGCCTATATAAGCATGGGCGAAATCCAAGTAAATCTCCATTCAGTGTCTACTAATATGTACTCCCCATACTGGTTAAAAGCAAGCGGCGAAAACAGGATATCAGGCATAAACAGGCGGTTTTGGCCATAAATCCCACAAAGTAAACAAAATTTAATCAATCTGTCTTTATGACGTCATCTTCATGCTAGCCCACAAACTAAGGGAGGGCCAAAGGGCAAACCTAAGAGTAACTTGAGATAACAGCTTTACATGTAAATACGAATGAGAACCTATCTCAACAAGTGTAGAATAAGCTAACCCTTAGTTCATAAATTTATCCATAGTGAATACAAGCATTTCTCCACGTCTAACGTCATTCGGGCGAGACCTCTCTCCCAGAGCTTCGGTCATCGTGCGCCTGTTAGCCTCCCTGCTGGGTGGTTACGGCGTGGCGGCGCTCGCCTGTATGCTGCTGGCACAAACTCTGCCCCTTAGCCGTCTCGATGCGGTGCTTGTCGGCACTATGGTCTCCTTTAGCATCTTCGCCATGATGATCATCCGCCTCTTTAGCCTCAGGTCTCACCTGCGCGTGGTGCTGGAACCTGTGGCGCTTTGCACCCTGCTCTATGGCCTCATACTCGTTTTAGGTTAATCCCATGAAAGAGACTTTTTTCCGCTCCATGACCTGGATGCACACCTGGGCTGGCCTCGCCGTTTGCTGGCTACTACTGCTTATCTTCTTTGCCGGCAGCCTGAGCTATTTTCGTCACGAGATCAGCCTGTGGAGCAAACCCGAGCTGCACAAGTCTGTCTTTCAAGACTATGACCAGCAGCGAATTGGTCAACAGATCGCAAAGGGCCAGGCCTATCTGGCCGACAAGGCCCCCGACGCCGCGAGCTGGACCATCTCCTTCCCGAGTGAGCGCAAGCCTTACCTGAGCTTCGGCTGGGCGGACGAGCCTAAAAAGGGCGAGCGGCGCGGCAAGTTCCATGAGCATGTGGTCAGCCAGGATGGTCAGCAGATGATCACCGAGATCCGCGACTCCCGAGGTGGCAACTTCTTCTACCGCCTGCATTTTGATCTGCATTACCTGCCGGTGGTGGCCGCGCGCTGGATAGTGGGGCTCGCCACCATGGCGATGCTGATCGCCCTAATAAGCGGCGTGGTGATCCACAAACGGATCTTTAAAGACTTCTTCAGTTTTCGGCCGGCTAAAGGCAGTCGCTCTTGGCTCGACGCCCACAATGTCAGCGCCGTGATGGCCCTGCCCTATCATCTGATCATCACCTACACGGGTCTCATCACTCTGATGTTCATGTTCATGCCTTGGGGCGCATTGCAAGAGTACGATGGCGACGTGCGCGCCTTCAGGGCCGACCTAAACCCCGCCCGCATTCAGACAAAACCCAGCAAAGATGCGGCGCCGCTCATCGAGGCCGCTAGCCTGCTACCTCAAATAGAACAGCAGTGGGGCGCCGCTCCGCTTAAGCAGGTTAGCATCAGCGCGCCAGGGAAAGATAACAGCCGTATCAGCTTCGCCCTCAACAGCGAGCAGACGGTGACAGATAGGCGTAATCTGTTGATTTTCGACGGAGTAAAGGGTGAACTGATATCTAAGGCTGATCCGGACAGCGCCACCTACAAGACCTACGACACCCTGATGGCGCTGCATACGGCGCGCTTTGCCGACTGGGCCTTACGAGGTTTCTTCTTCCTCTGCGGTCTGCTCGGCTGCGCCATGGTCGCCACAGGCACCCTGCTATGGGCGGTAAAGATCGCCCAGAAACAACAAAAGGCGATTCAATCTGGCACCAAGCCGACTGTCGGCCTCAGGCTGGTAAACGGGCTCAACATCAGCTTCATCTGCGGCCTTCCTCTCGCCACCGCAATCTTTTTTTATGCCAACCGTCTATTACCACTGGACATAGCCGACAGGGCCCAGCGTGAGGTGGACGCCTTCTTCATTATGCTGGCAATCATCGCCCTAGTCGCCCTGTGGGATGGCCTTCGCGGTGCGCAGTCCTGGCGGCGCTGGCGTCAATGGCTATTGCTGGGCGCCCTGGCCTATGCGGCGCTGCCGCTGCTGGGCGCCGTCACCTCAGGGCAGAGTCTGCTCGCTAACATGATTGATAATCAGTGGACGCTGGTAGGCTTCGATATGGTCAGCCTGCTGTTTGCCCTGGCACTGGGATTTGCCGCCAGGCAGGTTAGGCAGTCAAAGCTAATCAATCCGCGCCAAAGTGCCACCAGCCCGAGAACAAGCACGGCAAGAGCTGGCAGGTCAAGAGTTGGAAGAGTTAGCAGACCCAACACAACGGCTATGACTCGTGAGACAAGAGATACTGATTTAGAGGAGGTGCGCCAATGAACCTATCCATCGGCCTATCCCTTTGCCTAGCCCTTTGCCTATCCCTTTGTTTGGCCTTTATCGCCTTTGGCGCCTTGGCACTGGCCATGTTCAGCCACTTCAAAAGCTGCTTCAAGCGGCCACCCACACAGAGGCAACAGAGGGCGCTTACCCTGACAGGCTGGGCCTCACTCGCCTTAAGCTTTCTCGCGCTGCTCGGCCAATATGAGCCCGCCTACGCGACAATTTTGCTGTTTGGCGTGATGAGCGCCGCGGCGCTGATGGTGATCTTGCTGCTTAGCTATCAGGCAAAACGCCTGCCCGCTAGCCTAGCGGTCGCCGCCTTGCTGGCGCTGGTTGACTTTAGCCTGTTTGTTTAAATTTCATTCAGCCTGGATACAGCAGCATCTGTTTATTATCTGCTCAGCAAACACTATGGCACCTGATAACACTCCTGATAGACAGGCGCCAAACAGCAAGGGCAGATACCATGCGAATTTCACCTGCAGCGGCCTATCAGAGATGGACCCGCCAACTCCCCAGCGATAAGGCTGCGATGACCAAGAGTCGTGGTGACGATCACCATAGACAACTCGTAAGCGCCGCCGAACTGACTCAAGACAGGGTCACGCTATCGCCACTCGCGCTAAAGCTAAGTGCTCTCGACCAAAGCGCTCTTAACCACAACACTTTTAATCACAGCAGTCTCAACCACAGCAGTCTTGACCTGCGCACCCATGAAAAGGCGGCGCAGCGGGATGCGGCATAGCGCCTTCTCAGGTTTTCAAGCTTTCCCCAAACATTTTCAAAGTTTGCTATAGTGGCCGCATTCTATTTTGCATTCCAGTGGGCCCGATAGCATGTCTTTTTCGGTTACCGTCTCTTGGCCACCAGCCACTCATGGTAGCCATCACACTGCACAAAACTCAGGGCCTCTGCAAAGAGAGCCTCTAGCTAAAGACTCTGGTACAGGCGACGAAAAGATAAGCCGGGATCACCAGCTTAGCTTCGCCAGCGGTCAAGTCGTCGCAGGTTCGGCTGCCCCCGAGTATCAAGGTAGCCAGGAAAAGGTCAATCCTGAGGAGAGTCTGCTGAGCGCGCTGGCGGCTTGCCACATGCTGAGTTTTCTCACCATAGTGGCGAAGAAGCGTCTGACGCTGCTGAGTTATCGCGACGAGGCAAGGGCCGAGCTGGGAAGAAATGAAAAGGGGCAGATGGCTATCACCCACATAGCACTTACCCCTGAGGTTGAAATGGCGCAGCCACTGAGCGAAGAACAGCTAGCTAAGCTGCATGCCCTCGCCCACAAACACTGCTTTATCGCCAACTCACTGGCCAAAGAGATAGCCATTGAGATAGCGCCTCGCCAAAAGCGCTAACACTAATGTCTCTAAGGGTTAGTATCGCTAAGGGCTTGTGTCTCTAAGGGATAATTGTCGCTAAGGGCTAGAACTGATAGGTTAGCGACAAAGCCGGGCCTTTAAAACCATAATAGATATCGAAATCGGCCAGATCTTTCTCGACCTCGACGTCTATCTTGTAATACTTATAGCCCAACTCCACATCCAGAGAATCATTCAGCCGGTAGTTGACCCCGGCGCTGAAATCAAACAATTGCCCCTTGGTATCCCCCAGGCTGACATAGAAATACTGCGCCCAACCTGAGAGGCTCCAGCGATCGTTAATACGGTAGCGCCCTTGCAGGCCGAGATCGGGTAGCGGCGCCGTCACCTCGGTAAGGGCATTGCTCTTGGGGTTAACGTCCACCACCTGGCACTGGTCGTCGACGCAGGCACCAATTTCCCCCACAAACTGCAGCTTGAGCCACATGATATGCAGACCGGCAAGCAGGGTCAGATCGACATCCTCGCCACTGTAAAAGTTATAGCGATAGCCCAGGCGCAGAATATCCACGTTAAAGATGGTGCTGATATCCGCCCCCGCCTGCACCAAGTAGGTCTGGCCCGAGTTCACTTCGGTATACTCGTAGGGCTTAGAGATTGAGCGATTACGGGCCTCGCGATCCAGTCGTTTCCAGTCGAGATAGACGCCGTGATTTTCATTGAACCAGTAGGCCAGTTCCAGCGTGGGCAGGAGCTCCTTCTCTACCAGGGCCAGATCGTTCTCGAAATCTAGGGTGAAATCTTTACCGAGATCTGGGTTTTGCACCACAATGCCGGAATCAGAGTTAGCGTAAAAACCGCCCAGGGTAACAGAAAAACCCTGCTGCTCGGCATGGGCTAACTGTGCAGAACCTAAGGAAACCGTACTCAATAATACAGCGCCCAGTCGCAACAAGGCATCAGTGACGTTGCGACCTTTGCTAACTCCATAAGTGGTTTTCATGTTCACCTTCCTGATATTCCGACCTAGCAACCTAAACGATGGCTGCGACATACCTATAAGCTAATACAATTTTTGCAGTTTGTATCTGATACAGCAGAAAAAAACAGCAACAGCCGCCCATAAAAATGGAGGTTACCGACCTGGGAACTGCTTGGTCGGTAACCCCCTAAAATGGTTTGGGTTAAGTTAAAGGCAAATAAAGGCGTTATTTGACGTCTTGAGCCATCCCGCTGCTTGGCATAGGCTGCGCCTTAATGGGTAGCACAGGCTCTAACTCCAGCTTCTGCTTGAGGTAATTCAGCGCCTTGTTCAGCTGTGCATCCTCGCCCTTAAAGGTGGCATGTGGCAGGTTATCGACCTCGATATCTGGGCTAATGCCGCGGCCTTCCACTATCCAGCGTCCGTCCATGGCGTACTGAGGATACTCGGCAACCCGCGCCATCCCTTTGTCGGTCAGCGAGTTACGACCCGAGAGCCAGACACCGGCCCCGGCGGTCTGCTTACCGATGAGCGGGGCCAGACCTAGTGCCTTGATGCCGGCAGAGAAAGTCTCGCCATCTGAATAAGTCAGCTGATCGGTCAGCACCACCAGATGACCACGGAAAGTCTGCTGCATGTTAGTGTTCGGCGTCCCCTGAGTTGGCTGCCAGAACATCCAGGCGCGGCGCAGCAGTTTCTCTATGATCCAGCTGTCGATATTGCCGCCACGGTTGCGGCGCACATCGATAATCAGGCCCTTCTTCTCTATGTTGGCGTAGAATTCGCGGGCAAAGTTGGCGATATCGCCCGAGCCCATGGCATACAGATGCAGATAACCTATCTCGCCATCGGCCGCCTTAGCCACCTTCTGGTTATTGTTGTTGACCCAGTCCAGATATCTCAGTTTGGCATCGGCGCGGTTAGCCACCGGCAACACGATTGTCTTGAAGCTGTTGCGATCGCGCTTGAGAGTTAGCAGCACCTGCTTGTCCGCCTGATTGCGCAGGTGGCGGGCCACATCGGCAACGTTTTCAACCGGTTTGCCGTTGATCGCCAGGATGATGTCGCCCACCTTGGCATCAACATCGACTCTCGCCAGCGGTGAAGCCTGCTGGGGTAACTCGGCATCGTTTTGATAGATATGGGCTATCTGGACCCCTTGCTTGGTCTGTAACAGGCGGGCACCTAAGTTAGCGCCCTGGGGCTGATTAGGATCTAGTGGCAGATCGCCGCCGCGCACCTGAGAGTGCAAGGCATCGAGCTCGCCCATCATCTGCATGAAGATATCGTTCAGTTCGTGACGATCGGTCAGTCTGGCCAGCAACGGCTGATACTTGGCCTTGGTCGCCTGCCAGTCGAGGCCGCGCATCTTCTTGTCGAAGAAGGAATCTCTGTGCATCAGCCAGGCATCTTCAAACATCTGCTGCCACTCGAGCTGCGGAGAGATCGCCAGTTGCCACTGCTCTGTCTGTACCTTGGCATGGGCAAGATCTTTGGGCAGGGATTCGCCCGTATCGACGATCAGCATCTCCGCGCCGCCTTTACTGTGGCGACGCAGGAAGAGCTTGCTGTCATCGCCAGAGAGCGCATAGCTGGCGACATCTTCGCTGAAGGTTTCCACCTTAGGGCCGAGGGGGTCGAACTTGACCCACATCAGATTTGGAGCCTGGGCGCGGTCGACAGAATTAGCCAGCATGTAAAGTCCCTTCTCGGTCACCTGTAGCTGGCTGTAATTACCAGAGGCGACCGGCACCTGCCACAGGCGCTTGCTGAGCCCCTGCCACTGAACCTGGGTCTTAGCGGGCTTTTTAGCCGCTTCTTCCTCTTTGGCCGCAGGCTGATTTAACTCGTTTGGCTTGCTGAAGGGGAATACCGCCTTTGGCGTCAGCGCCAGCGCGAAGATCTGCCCGCGCTTGTCAAAAACCGGTCCCATGTTGCGATCGCCCCAAGGCGAGGTTGGGGTGGCATTAAACTCACGATTAGAGATGAAATAGAGCCACTGGCCATCATCGCTAAAGGCGGGCGAGAAAGACTCATACTTGTCGCTGGTCAGCGCCTCGGCTCTCTCCTCTTCCAGAGAGTAGAGCACTATCTGTGGTCTTAGCTGACCTCGTTCATCCTTGGTGACGGCGATGAAACGGCTGTCGTTCGACCAGACCACATCGCCATAGGGGCCAAGTCCCTGACCATTGGTCAATATCTTGCTGTTGCGCCCCTTCTTGAGATCCAAGAGCCAGAGGTCGCCGTTGTAATCATCGTGGGCAATGTAGCGTCCATCGGGAGAGAGGCTCAGCGCCATACGCAGGGCCTTGCCATCTTGGGTGAGCTGTTTGGCCTCATCGCTGCCATCTGCGCTATAGCGCCAGATCTCCTGCTCGCCCGAGGCGTCGCTGATCCCATAGACCCACTTGCCATCGGGGCTCATCACGGCGCCGCGAACCCGGTAGTCTCCCGGCAGGCCCAGCTCAACCAAACGCGAGCCATCTGTACCCGCCAGTGCCACATGGCTGCGGGCGGTGATCACCACCTTGTCACCATTGGGCGCCAGGCTGGTGGAGGTGGCATATTTCATCGGCTTGTTGACCCAGTGCTCACGGCGCTCAGGAAAATCTGAGGTCAGGTGGATATCCAAGGTAGACACCTGATTGCTGGCGATATCATAAAGCTTGATATCGGCGCCCTGCTGGAACACCACGCGTCCCTGCTCGAGACGAGCACCGCGTACCTGCCAGTCGCTAAACTGAGTAAGCTGACGCAGGTCTTTGCCATCTAAGGTCATGGACCAGATATTATCGTTGCCGCTACTATCACTGACGAAATAGAGACGGTCCTGCCACAGCATGGGCTGGCGCACCGAGCCGTCATGCTCGGCGGTTAAAGGCTGAGCCTCCTGGTCACTGCCAAGCTTATAGCGCCACAGCTCTCCCTTGGCGCCGCCGCGATACACCTTGGCGTTATCGCCGGTGGCTTGCAGACCGAAGCGGGTAAAGTAGACATATTCACCGGCGTTATCCACCACGCCTTCGATGGCATCGGCCAGCGGCAGATCTTGCGTGGTCAAACTCTCAGGGTCGACACTGCGCAGCACCCAATAGTTGGCGGGGCCAAAGGCATTATCCGTGGCATAGAGCACCTTGCCATCTGGCGTCCAGCCCTGCACCCGCACACGGCTGTTTTCGAAACTGACTCGCTTGGCGACGCCGCCCTGAATGGGCATGACATAGACCTCACTCGCCCCTTCATAGTTGGCGACAAAGGCAAGCTGCTGGCCATCGTTTGAGATGGCGGCGCCTAGCTCCTGCGCTGGCAGGCTGGTAAGCCTTCTCGCCTGGGCATCGCCTAACTGCTGAATCCAGAGATCCCCTTCTGCGGTAAATACCAGGGTATCGCCATGAATCGCAGGCGAGCGGTAGTAGCCGACGTTCTGCTCAGTAGCCTGGCTTTCAGCTTTTACATTTTCAGCTTGAGCGGCAAAAAGTGGTGCGGAAGAAGCGGTGCCCAATGCAATTGCGCAGCAGGCAAACAGGTGAGAGAGTTTCATAAAGCGCCCATAATTAAGTCGGATTTATTCTTATGGGGCAACAAGGTAGCAAACTTTCCTTAAATCTACAGTAATTTGTGGCTAAAGAAGTATTAGCAAATGTGTACAACTATACTTAGGCCAAAATTCCTTCTATCTCGGGTGGCTATGGGACAGGATATCGACACTAAGGTGACAAAAAAGACGCCAGCCTCCAGTGAGCAGAGCCGGCGCATCGCCCAGTTTCTGGCGAGCCAACCCAAGGCGCTGGCGGCAAGCTTTAGTCAGGCACAACTCGAGGCGATAGATAACGCCTTGCAGGGACGCAGCTGGCAGCGACACGCCATAGACAGCCGAGGCACCTTTTCCATCCCCTTTATCCCCTGGCGTTTCTACTATGTGATGCTGCTGGGGCGCAACCGCCGGGCTTTCACCCGGCGCGAGAAACGTCTCTCCAGCCTGGCGCTGTTTGGCGTCATCATCGCTCTTATCCTGATCAGCCTGAGCCTGGGGTTACTCCTCCTCTATCTGCTGAAATCCGCGTTGGGGATTGATCTGTTCGAAGGCCACTCGCTGGGAATTTGGGATGCGGTAAAATCTTGGTTTGAATAACAAAACGGGGCACTAAGGCCCCGTTTTCAATGCTATTGTTTCAGTTACTGTCACTCTTTACTCTGCGAGTGAGCCTTAATCTGCTTCAATAACGCTTGCCACTGCTCATGCTGGGGATGGCTGTTATCTTTCAGCCTTGGACGCTCCTTGAGCAGTCTGTGGTACAGGGTATCTGCATCACCCCACAGCTTGCTATCGACCAGCTGCTGCAGATGGTTCACCGCCTGAATATCCGATATCACCGCCTTGGCCTGAGTCGTTGCTTTTGCATCTATTGTAGTATCCAGATCAGCAGCACCGACTTGCTGCGCCGTTAACGATTCGAGCTCGCCTTGGCCATCGGCCTGACTCTCTGTTTTCACATCAATAGGCGCTTTACGCGCCATCATAGTCACGGCTTGAGGGCTTGCCAGCTCCGCATCTGCTGCATCAGCCTGGGCACTCGGGCCCTGCTGCACTTTCGGCTCTTGCTGCTCAGTAGGTGCTGCCATGCGCATCGCCTGAGGCTCACTGGCAAGCATGGGCCGGACTTGATCGTTTATGGGGGGGGGGCCATTGAGGTTCAACAGCAAGAGGCTGGATAACAGCAGCACTGAGGCGGCCGATGACAACGGCCAGCGATAGCGGCGCCAGAAGCTGGCCTGAATAACATTGGCTGCCCCGCTCTGCTCACTTTCGCCAGCATGTTCAGTTAGGCGTTGCTGGGCCATCGCCAGGATACGGGCATCCAGCTCTGTTGAAGGCTGCTCTGTGGCCTTAGCCAGATAGAGCGCCTTTAGCTCGGCATCCGAGAGCATTTTATCGTTTTCATCTGACATTAGACTGCTCCTGCCATTTTCTGTTGCACACAGGCCTTGAGCGCCTGATTAGCATAACGAATTCGACTCTTAGTGGCCTCCATGCCAACCCCGGCGATCTCACCTATCGCCGCCGCGGTAAATCCCATCTCCACATTCAGCAGAAAGGCTTCTTTCTGCACATGGGGCAGAAGGCTGATGCAATGCTTTAAGAGCAAGGCCTTCTGCTCATCCTCTAGCCGACCGTCCGGGCCGCTCTCATCGCTGGGGATGACAGCCTCCAAGGACTGCTCCTCGCCTGCCGGGTCGCTTAGGCTGTCCACAGGTTTCAGCGCCCTGACATGATCGATCAGCAAGTTATGGGCGATGCGATAGAGCCAAGTGGTAAACTTGGCGCGCTGCTCATAGCCTGCGGCGGCCTTAATCACCCGGCTCCAGGTCTCTTGATAGAGATCTTCGGCCAGGGCACTGTCGCCTAGTTGACGCTTGAAATAGCGATACAGGCCGCCCTTGTGTTTATGATAAAGCTGCTCAAAGGCACCTTGATCTCCCTGGGCGTATTGCGCCATCAGGATTTGATCACTATCTGCAGTTACTTCAGATACCTGTTCCACGCTGGGACTCCCTCATACCGACTCCTCGAGCGGCGTTAAACTCATGCAATAGCTGAGTCTGCATCCCTCGACGGGGTTTGTCCATGCTTTGGCAACAAGTTGCTTCGCTTTTCAGCAATTTACGGGTATATATTCGGGCAAGTCGCGACGCCTAGGACTAAGTCTATCCCACGCCTCTGTCATCCTAGCCTTTCATCCAAGCTATTCATCCTAGCCATTAGGTAAAAGCGCCCTTCACAGCTATAGACGTAGGGGAAATGAAAAAGGGTTAAACATCAGTTAAAAAATGAATGCAGTAAAAATGATCAGAAAAATGAATATGAGAAGAGCAAGAGATAGGCGAGAGATGAGATAAAAAAACGCCACCCGAACGGGCGGCGTCTCAGGCTGATGAAGTCCCTTTATACAGGCATCAAGCAGCCATTAGGCAGGCATTAAGCGTTAGCCAGCTTCTCTTGTAGCTTGGCATCTTTTGCCTGTACGGCTTCAGCCGACTTAGCGCGCTCTTCTTTTACCGCAAGTGCCAGGGCATCATCGCCAACGGCCAGCATCTGCGCCGCCAGGTAACCCGCGTTCTTCGCACCCGCGCTGCCGATAGCTACGGTAGCCACAGGCACGCCGCCAGGCATCATCACTGTCGATAGCAGAGCGTCATGGCCCTGTAGTGGACCGCAATCTACTGGCACACCGATAACCGGACGTGTGGTGATACCGGCTACGGCACCTGCCAGGTGAGCCGCCAGACCCGCCGCGCAGATAAAGACCTTACAACCACGCTCTTCGGCATCGTGAACGTAAGCGTGGGTCGCTGCAGGCGTACGGTGCGCCGAGGTCACCTTGGCTTCGTATTGAATACCGAAAGCTTTAAGTACATCTAAGGTGGCTTGCATTGTTGGGAGATCAGAATCCGATCCCATGAGTACGGCAACAAATGGCTTAGTCATCTTTTATCCTTTTTGTAGGGTAAGGCTATTGTTTTGCGCGCATTATAGTCATTTTTAAATGCAGATAACAGTGATCGCCGGGATTAAGCTAAGTAGCGCAAAAAGGCTTAAGCAGCATTGACTTAGCCTCAAAATAACTGCCAGTTATTGTACGCTGATAAAAACAGTGAGTTCTTGAGTTTAAGGTAGGCAATTTTTCGAGGAACAAAGACGGAATAACGGCCCCGAGGAGGCACATGGAGGAGGCACATTAACGACACGGTAAATACCTTTTTTGGGCCTCGCCTGCAGCTTTAAAAGCTGACGAAGCCCACATCTAGGGTTAACCGAAGAAGAGGCGCCACAACCAGGAGGAGTCAAGATCTTCCTGACAGCTGCGGTATTGGGCGGCATAACGCTTAGAGCGCTTGTCGACCTTATCGGCCACCTTGATCAGCCAAGGCTTCTGCCTGTAGGTACCACGCTTATATCCGCCCCACCCCTCGTGATAGTTGAGATATTGATTGCGGGCATCCCACTTGGAGACCCCATTTATCTTGTGGGTCTTGTAGATAAACCAGCCCATGAAATCCATGGCATCGTCGAAGTTGCTGCGGCTCGACCAGGAGTTGCCCGTCTCGCGCACATAGTCATCCCAGGTTAGCGTCTTAGCTTGGGCGTAACCATAGGCGTCGCTGGCACGGCCGATGGGGATAAAGCCCAAGAAGTATTCCATCGGCGGCGCCGCGTTGTGTTTAAATGAGCTTTCCTGATACATCATGGCCAGGGGCACATGTACCGGCACGCCCCACTTTTCGCGGGTATCGACCGCGGCCTCATACCAGTCTCGATTCTCTTGATAGATGGCGCAGAGGTTTTCAGGATCCTCTGGCGGTGAGGTGGCGCAGCCCCCCAATGACAGGAAGCTAACGGCAAGTAAGGCTAAGGAAATCTTTCTCATCAACAGACCGAAAACATTAAACACATTGGGCTAGTTTCACATCCTTGCAGTAGAGAAGCAATCGCCAGGCGGCAAATTTACCCCATGCTATCAATCCATTAGTTTGATTCGTTGAGGAACTCACACTCATGAGACTCCTGGGCCCACACCACGGGTTGCCAGTAGTCGGTATCCAGGCCGCGATAGATCTTGTCCTGATTAAACTGAGCCGCCAGGTGATAGCGCTGATTCGCCTCGAGATGCAGCGTCAATGTCTTGGTCTGGCGCGCCGCGAGTTTCACCTTGAGTCGCGGCGAGTCGATGAGTTCGGCCAGGGTGAATTGATATTCCCCCGGCGCGAGACGATAGTTGGGCCTTGAGATCACAGGCTTACCGTTGAGATGGGTCACCACGGCGCGGTACAAGCCCTGAGACTCATCCGGCATCTGATAGCCAGACACGGTCGCGCACAGCGACTCGTTGTCGGGGCCAGAGGCGCAGCCCGACAGCATAGACAGTGTCAGCAGGCCAATACCTGCACCAATAGCGCGAGCCTTCATGCTTATACCACTTGATCTACCGGCGCGGGCGCCTCGGCGAAATAGTCGGCAAGATACTGCTCGAAATCCTGCACTGATTCCGCCTCGAGCTTGGCCTGGGCCGCCAAGGATTGCTCGGCCGCCGCCTCATAGGCCGCCTCAACCTCAGGCGTCAGCGGATAATCGCGCAGGGCATGGTAATAGTCTTTCGCCAGGGATTTCACCCACTGGCTATGATCTATCCCCTCGGCCAATAGTGCAGACATCACGCGACCAGATAGCGTCTTGGCTGGGTCGCGCACCGCCTCGAGCCAATGTGCCAGGCTGTCTTGATAAGCCTGTCCCTCACCATCGAGCAGCTTAGCCAAGGTGCTTAGCTCACCAAACAGGGACTCGAGCCAGGCCTGTAGCGTAACTTGCTCGCCCCCACGATTCAGGGTCAATCCAGGCTCACGGCCACGGGTGATCACCTTACTTAGGTTAGCGCCAATGGCGGCCTCATCTGTCGCATCGCTCTTTGGCGATGGCGTCAATAGGCAGTGCAGCAGGAAGAGATCTAGGAAACGCACCTGATCGGCATCTATCCCCACAGGGCTGAAGGGGTTGACGTCCAGTGCACGCACCTCGATATATTCGACCCCAGCGCGGGCCAAGGCCTGAGAAGGCTTCTCGCCGGCGAGGGTTACCCGCTTAGCCCGAATGGGCGAGTAGAACTCGTTCTCTATCTGCAGCACGTTGGCATTTAACTGACGGAACTCGCCCTCGACCTTGACGCCGATCTTCTCGAAATGAGCCGATGGCATCTTGATCGCCGCGTTGATCCCTTCGAGGTACTCAGCTAGCGAGTTGTAGCTGATGTTGAGCCGCTCCTGCTCCTTGTTGGTGTAACCCAGATCGCTCATGCGCAGCGAGGTGGCATAGGGCAGATAGAGGGTACCTTTGCCTAACTTCTCGAAGGCGAGATCAGTTTGTTGACCTTTGATGAAGGAGCCACACAGCGCCGGCGAGGCGCCAAACAGATATGGCAATACCCATACCAGGCGGCGGTAGTTACGGATCAATCCAAAATAGGATTCAGAGATGAAATCGCCTTTGCTCAGGCGTTTATCCGAGCCTTGATAGAGCAGCTCCCACAGTGCATCAGACACGGAAAAATTAAAGTGCACGCCAGAGATGATCTGCATCTGGGCGCCATAGCGATAGGTGAGGCCTTTGCGGTACAGACGCTTTAGCTGCCCGGTATTAGAACTGCCATAATCGGCGATGGGGATATCGGCTACATCGCCGACATAACAGGGCATGCTCACCGGCCAGAGTTGCTGCAGGCCCAGGTGCCTTACCGAAAAGGCGTGGGTCTGGGTGAGATCCGTCAGCAAGGCTGAGATATCTTGATAGACAGGGGTGATAAACTCTAACAGGGACTCGCTGTAGTCTGTGGTGATCCGCGAATGGGTCAGTGCCGAGCCGAGCGCCTTAGGATGTTTATCCATGGCCAGATGACCATTCGGCTCAATACGCAATGCTTCGCGCTCGATACCTCGTTGCATACCTGCCAGTGCGGCGCTTCCCTGCTCGTTGTCGAGTAGGCCTATCACTTCATCGAAAGAGTTCAAATTCTTCGTCTCTCATTGCTTCAACCGTTTGCCTTGCAAGTCAGACCTGCAAAAAGCGCGTTTGCTTTCGCCATCACCACAAAATAGCCGCTGTGCTAGATCCTTGGCAAGGGAAAAAATAAAGCGGTGAGCAGAGTTAATGCTCACCGCTAGGGCCTATATTGGGGCGCAAGCTACAGATTACAACTGCAAATTTTTCACCTGGTAGCCCAGGGCTTTAATCTCCTGTTCGATCTTCGCCCTGTCGCCGACAATCAACACGATCATCTTGTCCAGGTTCAGCTTCTCCTTCGCCAACTGGTTCAGCTCATCCTTGTCAACGGCCTTGATGATATCGGCCTGCTGCTGGGTGTAATCGGCGGCAAGCTTGTAGCGCTGGATCTTACGCATGAAGCCCGCCTTCTGGTATGGCGTCTCATAATCCAGTGCCTGGCCCTGAGAGATAGAGCTGCGCAGGAAGGCCAGTTCCTTGTCTGTCATCCCTTCAGCCTGATAGGCGTTGATCTCCTTGGCAAACTCAGTGAGCGCCTTGGCGGTGACATCACTGCGCACGCTGGCCGAAGCCTCGAACAGACCAAGCTCGCTGCCGCCGCTGAAGTAGCTGCGGGCACCATAGGTGTAGCCCTTGTCTTCACGCAGGTTGAGGTTGATGCGGCTGTTAAAGGCGCCGCCCAGTGGATAGTTCATCAAATATGATTTGAAGAACTCGCCGGTGGCATCATAGGGCATAGCGCGCTTACCAATTTTGATCACCGACTGGGCCGCGCCCGGCTTGTCCAGAATATAGACGGTGCCGGCATCTAAGGCTGGCATGGCGGCCAAACTTGGCAATGGCGTCGCCTCCCCTTGCCACTGAGCCAGCCCCTTCAGCTTAGGCATCAGCTGGGCCTTGGACAGGTTAGTCACGGCCACTATCTGGGCGTTACCGGCGCGGAACTGCTTGTTGTAGAAGGCTTTGACATCATCCAGGGTCAACTGAGACACGCTAGCGGGCGTGCCCATCTCACTCACCCCAAGGGCGGTGTCTTTGCCGTAGAGCAAGGCATCGAACTGACTGTCGGCGACATAGTTAGGGTCCGACTGCATGTGTTGCAGGCTCTGCAGGTGTTGTTGCTGCACCCGGGCAAAATCGCTCTCTTTAAAGCCAGGGTGGAACAGCTTCTCCTCGACGATAGCCAGAGTCTCATCCAGATGCGAAGTCAGGGCCGAAACCTTGATATAGCTCTGATAGATGCTGCTGCCGAAACTGACGCTGCTGCCGAGCATCTCCAGCGCCTGGGCCAGCTCTTCTGTGCTGCGCTTGTCGCTGGATTCGTTCAGCATGGCCGCGGTCAAACCGGCCAATCCCGCCTGCTTCACATCGGTCAGGCGATGGCCGCCGTTAAGATAGATGAGCAGCTCGACGGTTGGGGTCTCATCGCTCTCTGTACCCATCACCTCAATGCCGTTGGCCAGCTTGTCTGTCCAAAGGCTTGGCGCCGTGATAACAGGTGCCTGTTGGGCACTCGGCATCACGCTGCGATCGAAGCTGCTACCAGCCTTGGCCACATCAACCATGCCGGTCACGGCCTCGGCGGCCACCCGCGGCGCAGGCGCGACAAAGTTATCTTCGTGGGCGATCAGCTGCTGTTGTCCCTGAGGCACCACACTCATCACCACAGACGGCTTGCCCTTGATGTAGGTATTAAACACCCGCATCACATCTTCCTTGGTGACGTTGGCGTAGCGCTTGAGGTCGTGGGCTATCATGTCGGGATTACCGAAGAAGGTCTGATTCAGGGCCAGGGTCGATACCTTGCCCTTGACGCTCTGCAAGCCGAAGATGGTGTTTGCCTCAAACTGCACCTTAACTTTCTGCAGGTCGTCATCTGTCACGCCGCGCTGTTCAAACTCGGCGATAGACTCGCGAATACGACGCTCGACATCCGCCAGCTGACCACCTCTGGCAGGGTTTGCCAGGGCATAGATAGAGAACTGACAGGCCAGCTCCTGACAAGGGTGGCTCACGCCGGCCTGCACAGCATAGCCATCCTTCACCAGGTTCTTGTACACCAGCGAGGTAGGTCCGCCGCCGATGATGTTGGCCAGCAGATCCAGCGCCGCTTCATCTTCGTGGCTGGCGTAAACGGTTGGAAATGCCATGCGCAGCAGCGGCAGGTGCACCCTGTCTTCCATGGAGATGTAGCGGGTCTTATCTAACGTGACCAGCGTCTTGGCCTCAGGCTTCACCTCTGGGCCTCTTGGGATCTCACCAAAATATTTGTTCACCCAGGCCAGGGTCTGCATCTCGTCGAAATCGCCGCCTATGGTGAGTGTGGCGTTGTTCGGGCCGTACCAACGCTGGAAGAAGTGTTTCACATCATCGAGCTGGGCACGATTGAGATCCTCTGGCCAGCCGATGACAGGCCAGGAATACTGGTGCCCGCTGGGGTAGAAGGCCTGATTGAAGCGCTCGTTCATGCGACCATAGGGCTGATTGTCGATACGCTGAGCGCGCTCGTTCTTCACCGTCTCGCGCTGCACCTCGAACTTGTTGTCGGTCAGGGCCGGCAAGAAATACCCCATGCGATCCGACTCCAGCCAGAGCATCTTCTCCAGCTGATTGCTGGGCACAGTCTCGAAATAGTTGGTGCGGTCTGTGTTGGTGGTGCCGTTAAGTGTGCCACCGGCCTCGGTTACCGTCTTGAAATGCTGCTCGTCGCCCACATGCTCTGAGCCTTGGAACATCATGTGCTCGAATAAGTGCGCAAATCCCGAGCGTCCTGGTAGCTCTCTTGCCGAGCCCACATGATAGGTAACATCCACATGCACCAGAGGATCGGAATGATCCTGATGCAGGATCACCGTCAGGCCGTTGGCCAGTTGATATTTCTTGTAGGGAATGCCGACGCCCGACTCGGCCAGGGCTACATTTTCGATCAGCGAAACGCCCTGAGGCAGCGCCACGTTTGCCGGTGCGTTGGCACAGGCGCTTAGCGCGGCCGTGATCGCCGCAGCCAATATCCATTTTTTCATTCTTTACTCCTATTTGAAACAGTGAGGCCAGCCTTTATCGAGACAGCTTTTGCCAAAATAAGTTCGTCCCTAAAGACCACACCGCTTACAACCAATGTAACGCCAACGCCGCAACCAGCAGGTAGCGCACTCCTTTCCCTATAAAAATCATTATGCTGGACTTGACCAGTGGCATCCTGAGCCAGCCTGCCAGCAGGCATAAGATATCGCCGATGAGGGGCGCCCAGGCGAGCAGCAGGCTCCAGTAGCCGTAGCGCTCGACAAGCCGCAGCCCATGACGATAACGGCCGCTGGCCATCTCCTCGGGCGTCTTGGCGAAACGCCCCAGGGCGCCAAGATAGTAACTGGTCAGAGACCCTAAGGTATTGCCCAGGGTCGCCATGACCACTAGGGAGACCCAGGTCTCGGGCGCCTGATTAATCAGCGCCGCCAGTAGTACCTCAGATCCACCCGGTAACAAGGTTGCGGCTAAAAAGGCGCCGCTAAAGATCAACCATAACGCCGTCATGATCCCTTACCTAATGAAAAAAAGTAAATTTTTATGTGTGCTGTTTTCAAGGTGATCATGTTACCTAAAAGTAAAAATTTAATCTTATTAAAACAAACTCTTATATCACAATAAGTTATAACAAAATCGCTTTGGTAAGCAAGGCATCAGCCAGATACAATATCTGGCTCACTCGCTAAGGTTGAAATACCTGGATGGCTCATGCTAGAACAAGCAATTCATTTTTGATTCGAAACGCCATCCACAATAACGACTTAATAAATTTGGAATAGATCCCATGTGGCAAACAATTAAACAGATCCCCTTTTGGCAGAAGGTTCTCGCCGGTTTCATCTTAGGGGTTGGCCTGGGCGTTGTCCTGGGCGAGCAGGCAACCCAACTCAAGCCGCTGGGCGACCTCTTTATCGCGGCAATCAAGATGTTGGTTGCGCCGCTGATCTTCTGCGCCATCGTCGTCAGCATCACCTCTCTGGGTAATGATGTTAGCCTCAAGCGCCTGAGTATCAAAACCCTGGCCATGTTCATGCTGACCGGCACCATAGCCTCGCTTATCGGCCTGGCGATCGGCTCGCTGATCGACATGGGCGGTTCACTGGAGCTGGCCACCACAGAGGTGCGCGAGCGTAACGTGCCAGGCTTTGCACAGGTACTGCTGGACATGATCCCGGTCAATCCTTTTGCCTCCCTAGCCGAAGGCAAGGTGCTACAGATCATCGTCTTCGCCGCCTTAGTCGGTATCGCCATCAACAAGATTGGCGAGAAGGCCGAGCCGCTCAAGCGCACCATAGAAGCGGGCGCAGAGGTGATGTTCCAGCTGACCCGCATGGTACTGCAACTGACACCTATCGGTGTATTCGGCCTGATGGCCTGGGTAGTAGGTGAATATGGCCTCTCAACCCTGTTGCCGCTGGGCAAGTTTATTGGCGCCATCTATATCGCCGCACTGATCCACATGGTCTTCGTCTATGGCGGCCTGGTCAGATTTGGCGCCGGCCTGAGCGCGGTGCAGTTCTTCAGAAAGGCGATGCCAGCCCAGCTGGTTGCCTTCACCACGGCGTCCAGCTTCGGCACCCTGCCCGCCAGCACCCGTGCCACTGAGACCATGGGCGTATCGAAGAAATATGGCGCCTTCGTGTTGCCACTAGGCGCCACCATGAATATGGACGGCTGTGGCGGTATCTATCCGGCCATCGCGGCCATCTTCATCGCACAGATCTATGGTATCCCGCTGGAAATGACCGACTACATGCTGATCGCCGTTACCGCCACTGTGGCCTCTGTGGGTACAGCAGGCGTACCCGGTAGCGCCATGGTGATGCTCTCTGTCACCCTGGGCGTGGTAGGTTTGCCCCTCGAAGGCATCGCCTTTATCGCCTCAATCGACAGGGTGATCGACATGATACGTACCGCGACTAACGTGACCGGCGACATGATGACGGCCGTGGTGGTGGGCAAGTCTGAGGGTCAGCTCGACCAGGAGCAGTTCTATCGCAATGAAGAGAGCGACGCCCCTGAGGTTGCCAGCTAATCTCAGTTCCGTCCGATAAAAAAGAAGCCGCTTAATGCGGCTTTTTTATTGCTAATTGCTTGTTAAATCTGAAATAGTAGGTTTAAATCATATATTAACTGCACCCAGCAATTAAGGTATCAAATAACCGCCATGGCTCGCCTGTTTTTACTGCCAATCATCTTAAGTTTGTTCTGGGCGCTGTTTCTCTATCTCAACGGCGTGCCACTAAAACAAGGCAAGAAGGGCTTTATCTATATCATAGCGATCAGCGCTACCCTCATGCTCTCACTCGGCTTTCTGCTCTGGCTCACCGCCGGGCAAAACCTACGCGGTTAACTCAATGTCAATCGCCCTGCGGGACGAAATTACCCCTGCTGGGTGAAGGTCGCCAGATGCGCCTCGAGCTCGGCTTCAGTAGTCGGCAGCTCACTCAACTCGAAGGTCAATGGATCGCCGCCGTTTAACATAAACACCGAATGATCGCCGTGGTCATAGTGAAACCATTTACCGTTCACACAGAT
This sequence comes from Shewanella loihica PV-4, assembly GCF_000016065.1. Taxonomy (NCBI): domain Bacteria; kingdom Pseudomonadati; phylum Pseudomonadota; class Gammaproteobacteria; order Alteromonadales; family Shewanellaceae; genus Shewanella; species Shewanella loihica. Next base: position 1,420,894 of record NC_009092.1, on the reverse strand, counting down.
ATCGGTATAGCAATTGGGTCGTAATTCCATCGTCTACTCCTCACTAATTGGGTCATGGCTCACCAAAACTGACGTATTGAGAGCTGCATCACACTATAAGACACTAAATCGGCTAGTCAGGCGTTGATCTGCATCAAGCGCTTTAGCATTAGCTTGATTAAGGGAAGCCGAATGGATAGTTGTCTTTGAGAAAGCTGTCTTGCGGAGGAGACCCGTTGGCTCTTAATAAAGGCGGGCTTTACAACAGGAGTTAACGACAGGGCTTAGCAACTGAGTCTAAAAACAGCACTTAAATAGCGCCCTAAAATACTCAGCCAAATACTTAGTCAAAAAAAACGGCCGACACAGGTGTCGACCGCTTCATCAGTTCAACGTGTAAGTAATCAGCTTTAACTAGCCACCCAGTACCGCCAGCAAGACACCGGCTGCGACCGCAGAGCCCAGCACGCCGGCCACGTTTGGCCCCATGGCGTGCATCAAGAGGAAGTTTTGCTGATTGGCCTGCAGACCCACCTTGTTGACCACACGGGCGGCCATAGGTACGGCCGAGACGCCGGCGGCGCCGATCAGCGGATTGATCTTACCGCCAGACAGCTTGCTCATCAGCTTAGCCATCAGCACGCCAGCCGCGGTGCCGATACCGAAGGCCACGGCCCCCAGCACCAGGATGCCTAAGGTTTCCAGCTGCAGGAACTTATCGGCCGAGAGCTTGGAGCCTACCGCCAGGCCCAAGAAGATGGTCACTATGTTGATCAGCTCATTTTGCGCCGTGTTGGAGAGTCTATCGACCACGCCAGATTCACGCATCAGGTTGCCCAGACAGAACATGCCCACCAGAGGCGTCGCCGCCGGCAGGAAGAGAATGGTCAGCCCCAGCACTGCCAGCGGGAAGATGATCTTCTCAAGCTTACTCACCTCACGCAGTTGCTCCATCTTGATCTGACGCTCAGCCTCAGTGGTCAGCAGCTTCATGATAGGCGGCTGAATGATGGGCACCAGCGCCATATAAGAGTAGGCCGCGACTGCGATGGCACCGAGCAGCTCAGGCGCCAGCTTGGAGGCGAGGAAGATGGCCGTCGGGCCATCGGCGCCGCCAATGATGGCGATGGCCGCCGCATCCTTCATGGAGAACTCGAAGCCCGGCACGGCGTTAAGGGCGATGGCACCGATTAGGGTGGCAAAGATCCCGAACTGCGCAGCCGCCCCCAGCAACAGCATCTTAGGGTTGGCGATAAGGGCACCAAAATCGGTCAGGGCCCCGACCCCCATGAAGATCAACAGGGGAAAGACCCCGGTTTCGATCCCCACATGGTAGGCGTAATAGAGCATGCCGCCCTCTTCGGTGAAGCCCCCGTTGGGGATGTTGGCCAATATGGCGCCAAAACCGATAGGCAAGAGCAGCAACGGCTCGAAACCTCTGGCGATGGCGAGATAGAGCAAGAGCGCCCCCACTGCCATCATCAACAACTGGCCGCCGGTAAAGTTAGCAATACCCGACTCGGCCCAAAAGGCGATTAATCCGTCCATCTTAGCTCCTATGCAATGGCAAGCAATTGATTGCCAACGGCAACAGAGTCGCCTTCTTTGACCCACACCTTGGCGACTACGCCATCGGATTCGGCGCGGATCTCTGTCTCCATCTTCATCGCCTCGAGGATGATCACCACATCCCCCGCCTTGACGGCATCCCCTGGCTGCACATTCACCTTGAAGATGTTGCCCGACAAGGGTGCGTTCATGGGCGAGCCTTCGCCTACAACGGGTGCGACGGGCTCTGGCGCCGCAAAGGGCACCACATTCTCGCTCGGCACTATCTGACTGATATCGCCGCCGGGAGAGACCTCCACCACGAAACTCTGGCCTTGCACATTGACCGTATAGGTCTCCTTACCCTGTGGCTGACGCGCGCTAGCTGGCTCGCTTACAGTCGCTGCTTGAGTTGTGGCTTGAGGTGCCTCTGGCTTAGGCTCGAACGCATCCGGATTATCACGGTTCTTGAGGAACTTAAGGCCGATCTGCGGGAAGAGCGCATAGGTCAAGACATCATCGTCCAGCTCAGCTGCCAGGCTTATCTGCTCGCTGGCGGCCTTCTCGCTTAGTTCGGCCCTCAGGCTGTCCAGCTCGGCGGGCAGCAGGTCTGCGGGGCGACAGCAGATCGCCTCAGCGCCGGCCAGCACGCGAGCCTGTAGCTCACGATTTACCGGCGCAGGCGTGGCGCCATATTCGCCCTTGAGCACACCTTCGGTTTCCTTGGTGAGCGACTTATAACGCTCACCTGTGAGCACGTTGATCACCGCCTGGGTACCGACGATCTGTGATGTCGGAGTAACCAACGGAATAAAGCCAAGATCTTCACGCACCTTAGGGATCTCTTCGAGCACAAGATCCAACTTGTCGGCGGCGCCCTGCTCTCTCAGTTGATTCTCCATGTTGGTGAGCATGCCACCTGGCACCTGGGCGCGCAGAATACGCGAATCGATCCCCTTGAGCTCCCCTTCGAAGGCAACATATTTCTTACGCACCTCTCTGAAGTAGGCGGCGATCTGCTCGAGCAGCGCCATGTCGTAACCCGTGGCCCTGTCGGTATCTTCCACCATGGCCACCAAGGTCTCGGTAGCGCTATGACCATAGGTTTGGCTCATCGAAGAGATAGCGGTGTCGAGCACGTCGATGCCAGCTTCAATCGCCTTTTGATAGGTCGCCGTACTCAGGCCCGTAGTGGCGTGGCACTGCATAGAGATGATCAGGTTAGTCTGCGCCTTGAGCTGGCTGATGAGATCGAAGGCATCGAAAGGTTTGAGCAGGCCGGCCATATCCTTGATACAGAGCGAGTGACAGCCCATATCTTCCAGACGCTTAGCCATGTCCACCCAAGTATCTAAGGTGTGTACCGGACTTGTGGTGTAGGAGATGGTGCCCTGGGCGTGACCGCCAACCTCGACCACAGACTTAACCGCCGTCTCTAGGTTACGCACATCATTCATGGCATCGAAGATACGGAACACGTCCACACCATTTTGATGCGCGCGCTCGACAAACCTATGCACCAGGTCATCACCATAGTGGCGATAGCCCAGCAGGTTCTGTCCCCTAAGTAACATCTGCTGCGGCGTATTGGGCATGGCCTTCTTAAGCTCGCGAATGCGTTCCCAGGGATCCTCCCCCAGATAACGGATACAGGCGTCAAAAGTAGCACCGCCCCAGGATTCCAGCGACCAGAAGCCCACCTTGTCGAGTAAAGGGGCGATAGGAAGCATGTCGTCGATACGAAGACGCGTGGCAAGAATCGATTGATGCGCGTCGCGCAGGACGACGTCGGTTAATGCAAGTGGCTTGCTCATAAAAACTCCCTACTTCTATTTATGCTTTGGCGCGATATTGATGGACGGCGGCGGTGATCACGGCGACCATCTTAGGGTCGACGCCTGGAAAGCGTGAAACTTGCGCTTCGCTCGCTTCGGCTAGTGGTGCGAGACTAGGTTTAGGCGCACATTTCCAGGCCACCAGATTAACGACCCCAATGAGTATGGTTAGGAAGATAAACACCAACCCCATACCCAGCACCATGATCATCAGTGCTTCCATTATCTGTTGAGCCATTGAATCCATACTATCCTCTCAGGTTAATCGAGCACATCAGACTTACGGCCTAGCCGCAGGACATGCTATTTATTCAGGTAATACGCATTAAAATCGACAGGTGACATGACAGGTGTCGTCGATTGAGGCGCAAAAAGATCGCCTTTAGCCAGGAAACCTTAACCAATCTATAACAAAAAGGCGAGCACCTTGTAAATTGGTCTTACCAAATTACGACTAATTGATAAGGGGCTTTCGGTTATTTCACAATAAATGGCGACTATTTTTGACGATCACATAAAAAATTAGCCATCAAATCTAGAATTAGATTAAAAAGCCCTAATCTGCTTGAAAATTGAATTCACGAAAACGAACGAGATCGAGAGTGATATGCAAGATTATGCAATCTGCCTAGGCAATAAGCGCGGTAATATTGAGAGATGAGCAAGATTGGCTTAGATATGAGCCAGATGACGATAGACTTTGAGTTTTTGAGCTTTGAATGGCATGGGGGAACAGGCATAAAAAAACCCGCAACCTAAGTTGCGGGTTTTAATAATGGCGGAGAAGGAGGGATTCGAACCCTCGATGGGAGATAAAGCCCATACTCCCTTAGCAGGGGAGCGCCTTCGGCCACTCGGCCACCTCTCCGTCTAAAATGGTACGCGTGAGAGGATTCGAACCTCTGACCGCCTGGTTCGTAGCCAGGTACTCTATCCAGCTGAGCTACACGCGCAAAATTCTAGGCTTTCAAACAAAACGACGGCCAAAACCGTCGATTTTTAAATATGGTACGCGTGAGAGGATTCGAACCTCTGACCGCCTGGTTCGTAGCCAGGTACTCTATCCAGCTGAGCTACACGCGCACAGAAATTTTGGTAAGTTAGGAGATGGTACGCGTGAGAGGATTCGAACCTCTGACCGCCTGGTTCGTAGCCAGGTACTCTATCCAGCTGAGCTACACGCGCATCTTATATCTATAACCTACTTTTACTGAAAAACAAATGGTACGCGTGAGAGGATTCGAACCTCTGACCGCCTGGTTCGTAGCCAGGTACTCTATCCAGCTGAGCTACACGCGCCCTGTTTTGTCAGTTAAGAAATGGCGGAGAAGGAGGGATTCGAACCCTCGATGGGAGATAAAGCCCATACTCCCTTAGCAGGGGAGCGCCTTCGGCCACTCGGCCACCTCTCCGTTTTCTTGGCGCACATATTACTGTTTGAAGAAAATAAGTCAAACCATTTCTCCTAAACAAATTCTGTTTGAGCTGTTTTTAAGCAGTTATCCCTATTTCCCCTAATAGCCTGTATGCTATGTCGCCGTTATGGTTAAAAAGCTGTCAGCCAAAAACAAAAAAGCCAGCAAACTTGCTGACTCTTATAGTGTAACGCCGGTTAAATCTATCGCTTAAAAATTGCCGCCTTCAGAAGAGCTACCTGACTTTTCAGACTGAATACGCTGATAAATCTCTTCACGATGAACTGAAACTTCTTTTGGTGCATTAACACCAATACGAACTTGATTACCCTTTACGCCTAAAACGGTGACAGTAACTTCATCACCAATCATCAGTGTTTCACCAACACGACGAGTCAATATCAGCATTTTTTGCTCCTTTAGTTCCTAATTCTGCTTATACGGCATTATTCCGTTATGACCTTATTATACGGTCAGCTTAGTACAAATTAATAGTGTTCTGATAAAAAACACCCTTTTATTGCATGTTAATTCGTTTAAATGTGCCGCACATCGCTGATTTATCGGGATCAGGCATGACAGATAACCAAGATAGTAATGGCAGTCAGTTAAACCAGCATTAAATTTAACACTTTAAACTGTACCTCAGCTTAAGCTTCAATCAATATGGCACAAAAAAAGCGCTCATGGAGCGCTTTTTTCTATTGAGGCAACTTAGGCCAAACGTTCTGACAACCAAGGGATAACAGAATCCAGGGCACCTGCTAACTTCTCGGGCTCGCTGCCACCGGCCTGGGCCATGTCTGGGCGTCCACCGCCCTTACCGCCCACCTGAGCAGCCACCATAGCCACTAGCTCACCGGCCTTGACCTTACCGGTCAAGTCTTTGGTGACGCCGGCAATCAGGTTCACCTTGGCGTCCCCTGCGATGCCAAGCACCACAATGCCAGATTGCAGCTTCTGCTTAAGCTCATCCTGCAGGCCACGCAGCGCGCCGGCCTCGACACCTTCGAGCAGCTTAACCAGTACCTTAACGCCAGCAAGCTCCTGAGCCTCCCCGGCCAGATCAGCGCTGGTCGCAGCCGCGAGCTTGTCTTTAAGCTGAGACAGCTCTTTCTCAAGCTGCTTAGTCTTATCCAGCTGGGCTTTGAGCTTAGCCACTACCGAGGCGCTGTCGCCTTTAAGTAGCGAGGCGGCTTGTTCAAGCTGCGCCTGCTGCTCACCCACATAGGCGATTGCTGCCGCACCTGTGACCGCCTCGATACGACGGATGCCGGCTGCGATACCGCCTTCAGAGGTGATCTTAAACAGACCGATATCGCCTGTGCGGCCTACGTGAGTACCACCACACAGCTCGATAGAGAAGTCACCCATGGTCACCACGCGAACCTGTGAGTCATATTTCTCACCAAACAAAGCCATGGCGCCTTTCTCTTTCGCCTGGTCGATATCCATCACCTCGGCCTTCAGCTCGTGGTTACGACGGATCTGAGTGTTAACCAGATCTTCGACCTGCTTAAGCTCTTCACGCTTAACTGCCTCGAAGTGAGAGAAGTCGAAACGCAGACGCTCAGGCTCAACCAGAGAACCCTTCTGGCTCACGTGAGTACCCAGCACCTGACGCAGCGCGGCGTGTAGCAAGTGAGTCACAGAGTGGTTCAGCTCGGTGCGATGTCTGAGCTTCTTATCCACTGCCGCGTTAAGGGTTTGACCCATAGCGATACTGCCGGCCTTGACCAGGCCGATATGGCCCATTGCCTGACCATATTTTTGCGTGTCCTTCACCTCGAACTCGACACCTTCTGCGCTCAGCAGGCCCTTGTCGCCACATTGGCCACCAGATTCGCCGTAGAAAGGCGTGCTATCGAGCACCACCACACCTTGGTCGCCTTCGGCTAGCGCGTCGACCGCCTGACCATCGACATAGAGGCCGATGACCTTGGCTTCGCCATTAAGGTCGCTATAACCGCAAAACTCGGTTTCGGCGTCGATCTTCAGGCTATCGTTGTAATCGGTATCGAACTGACCCGCCGCCTGGGCGCGGCTGCGCTGCTCGGCCATGGCCGCTTCGAAGCCGGCTTCATCGACCGTGATATCACGCTCTCGGCAGACGTCAGCCGTCAGATCAACCGGGAAGCCATAGGTGTCGTACAGCTTAAAGGCGGTCTCACCGTCAAGCTCCTTACCCTCTAGCTGGCTCAGGGCATTATCGAGAATACCAAGACCACGCTCCAGAGTACGGGCAAACTGCTCCTCTTCCGCCTTAAGCGCCTTTTCGACGATCGCCTGGGTCGCCACCAGCTCTTTAGCCGCATCGCCCATCACTTCAATCAGTGTAGGAACCAGCTTGTAGAAGAAGGCCTCGGTAGCACCTAGCTTATTACCATGACGCACGGCGCGGCGGATGATGCGGCGCAATACGTAACCACGGCCCTCGTTTGATGGCATCACACCATCGGCCACCAAGAAGGCGCAAGAACGGATATGGTCGGCGACTACGCGCAGCGACTTGTTCTCCAGATCGGTCACGCCCAGGATCTCGGCGGTCTTCTTGATCAGTGACTGGAAGATATCGATCTCATAGTTTGAGTGCACACCCTGCATGATAGCGGCGATACGCTCGATGCCCATACCGGTATCGACAGAAGGCTTAGGCAGTGGATCCATGGTGCCGTCGGCTTGACGGTTATACTGCATGAAGACTATGTTCCAGATCTCGATGAAGCGGTCACCATCTTCTTCCGGCGTGCCGGGACGGCCGCCCCAGATGTGCTCGCCGTGATCGTAGAAGATCTCGGTACAAGGGCCACAAGGACCGGTATCGCCCATCTGCCAGAAGTTATCTGAGGCGTATGCCGCCCCCTTGTTATCGCCGATGCGGATAATGTTCTCGGCCGCGACGCCAATCTCTTTGTTCCAGATCTCGAAGGCTTCATCGTCTGTCTCATAGACGGTGACACACAGGCGCTCTTTTGGCAGCTTGAGTTCTTCGGTCAGGAAGGTCCAGGCGAAGCGAATCGCATCTTGCTTGAAATAATCACCGAAGCTGAAGTTACCCAGCATTTCGAAGAAGGTGTGATGACGTGCGGTGTAACCGACATTATCCAGGTCGTTGTGCTTACCACCGGCGCGCACGCAGCGTTGTGCCGTAGTGGCGCGGCTGTAGTCGCGCTTGTCTTCCCCAAGGAAAACATCTTTAAATTGGTTCATCCCTGCGTTGGTAAATAGCAAGGTGGGATCATTGCCAGGTACCAGTGAACTGCTGTCCACAACCTGGTGACCGTTTCTGCGGAAAAACTCCAAGAAAGCACTTCTCAGCGCTGCAGTGGTTTGATACATGAAATCATCCTGAATTTGATTATTTTAGCGATGAAAGCAAAAGGCTCACCGACGATGCTCAGTTAGCCCAGCATTATAAGCAGTCTATAGATGAACAACCAGAGGTTTAGCCGAGGATCCCCAAAGAAAGCGTAAAAAGCCTAAGTTTCCATTGGGTCTTTTAGCGGTAGCGCGCGAAAGGAGATAAAGGGAAATCAGGATAGTGGACTAGAGCCCAGTATTGGTCCTGGTAAGGATGAGGATATTAGTCGAAGTCTGGATCGACCTCTAAAGCATAGGCAACCTGATCGAAGCCAAAGCCTTGGGAGAGAAGATAACGCACTCGTTTGGCGCGCTCTTTCTGATCTTGAATGGGGCCGCTAGTGGCATATTTCTTAGCAGCCTTCTGTCTCGCCAGTTCGAACCAGTCGCAGTCACTCTGATTGAGGCTAGACTCGATAATCTCTTTGGTCAGCCCCTTCTGGGACATAGATTGACGTATCTTGTTCTGGCCATGGCCTTTAGCGATATGAGAGCGTAACAAGAGCCCGGCAAACCTGGCATCATCGAGATATCCCTGGCTTTCACATTGACCAAGGACAGCCTCTATCTCGCCGTCCAGAAAGCCTTTCTGGCTCAGCTTACTCTTTATCTGATAGCGGGAATAATCGCGGCGGGCCAGGAGGCCCACCGCGACTTGCATCGCCGACATAGTCATTGAGAAACCATAGTCATAACAAAATCATTGTCATTACAAAGCCAGAGTCTTAAGGCAAGGCTTAGTTGACTCGGCGAGCTTAAAATACTTCACCGGTTTCCAGGTCGACGTTCTCATCGCCTGTGGCCGACTGAGCCACCGCTTGACCACCGCCCAGCAACATGGCGCGTAACGCCTGGTCGATTTCGGCGCCAATTTCAGGGTTCTCTACCAGGTATTTACCGGCATTGGCACGGCCCTGGCCAATCTTGTCACCCTTGTAGCTGTACCAAGCGCCTGACTTTTCAATCAGCTTGTGCATCACGCCAAGGTCTACCAACTCACCGGTACGGTTAATACCTTCACCATAAAGGATCTGAAACTCTGCCTGTTTGAATGGCGCAGCAATCTTGTTCTTCACCACCTTAACGCGAGTCTCGTTACCAATGACCTCTTCACGATCCTTGATGGCGCCGGTGCGGCGAATATCCAGACGAACAGAAGCGTAGAACTTAAGCGCGTTACCACCGGTAGTGGTCTCAGGGTTACCGAACATCACGCCTATCTTCATACGGATCTGGTTGATGAAGATCAGCAAGGTGTTAGATTGCTTCAGGTTACCCGCTAGCTTACGCATCGCCTGACTCATCATACGCGCCGCAAGACCCATGTGAGAATCACCGATCTCCCCCTCAATTTCCGCCTTAGGCGTCAGGGCAGCAACCGAGTCGACGATGATCACGTCGACGGCACCAGAGCGAGTCAGAGCATCACAGATCTCAAGCGCCTGCTCACCGGTATCTGGCTGAGAACACAGCAGGTTATCGATATCCACACCGAGTTTTTGTGCATAGATAGGATCCAGCGCGTGCTCGGCATCGATGAAGGCACAAACCTTACCTTCACGCTGGGCAGCTGCAATCACTTCCAGTGTCAGGGTGGTCTTACCCGAAGATTCAGGACCATAGATCTCAACGATACGACCCAGTGGCAGACCGCCTGCACCCAATGCAACGTCAAGCGACAGAGAACCCGTTGAGATAGTCTCAACATCCATAGAGCGGTTTTCACCTAGCTTCATGATAGAGCCTTTACCAAACTGCTTCTCAATCTGGCCAAGGACCGCGCTCAGGGCTTTCTCTTTATTCGCATCAATCTTCATTCTGCTTTCCTCTCAATCACAGACGCTGCGCTGTGGGGTATCCGTTAAGTTAAAGCCCGCAGACCGTTTCTGCATCGCTTTAGGCTGTCTCAATATGCAACCTAGTATACTGTACAATCATACAGTATCAAGTACTGTATGCGATTATTTTTATCCGGCCTTAACCAAAGCCGGTCAAATTTTCCCGGGCGCATTAGCACTAAATTTATCCAAACAGGCAGGATAAATGCGCAACCACCGTCAATTTATTGTTAGTATTGTGGCCATTCATTCTGTGCTGGCCGCAGGGCTATGACAGACATTTTTGTAGCAGGATACCTTGGTTAATTCATGAACGCCGTCGATACTCAATATCTTGAAAAGCACACCCCCATGATGCGTCAATATCTGACGCTGAAAGCCGAAACACCCGATATGTTGCTTTTTTATCGTATGGGAGATTTTTACGAGCTCTTCTACGACGATGCTAAGCGGGCCTCAGAGCTGCTGGGGATCTCCCTGACCGCTCGCGGCAAGAGTGGCGGCGATCCTATCCCCATGGCAGGCATCCCCTACCATGCGGTAGAAGGCTATCTTGCTAAGCTTGTGCAGCTCAGGGTATCTGTGGCGATCTGCGAGCAGATAGGCGATCCCGCCACGACCAAGGGGCCGGTAGAACGTAAGATTGTTCGCATCGTCACCCCGGGTACGCTTACAGATGAGGCCCTGCTGCAGGAGCGGCAGGACAACCTGCTGGCCGCCGTCTATCACGGCAAGGTGGGTTTTGGTTACGCGACCCTGGATGTCTCATCCGGGCGCTTCGTGGTCACCGAACTTGCCAGCAAAGAGGCGCTTGAAGCCGAGCTGCAACGCACCAATCCAGCGGAGCTGCTCTACAGCGAAGATTTCAGCGAGCCGGCTTTGATCGCCTCGCTGTCGGGTAAGCGTCGCCGTCCCGAGTGGGAGTTCGACTACGACACCAGCTACAAGCTACTGCTGGAACAGTTCGGCACCAAAGATCTCTACGGCTTTGGCCTGGGGGAAGTCAGGTTATCGCTACAGGCGGCCGGCTGTCTTATCCAGTATGTGAAAGATACCCAGCGTACCGCCCTGCCCCATATCAACGCCATCACCCGCTTCAATCAGTGCGACAGCATAGTGCTGGATGCGGCCACCCGTAAGAATCTGGAGCTGACCCGCAACCTGCAAGGCGGTAGCGACAACACCCTGGCCTCGGTACTGGATAACACGGCAACTCCCATGGGCAGCCGTATGTTGCAGCGCTGGATCCACGAGCCGCTGCGCAACCACAACATCATCCGCGCCCGTCATGATGCCATAGACGAGCTGCTGGACAACGGCTATCACGAGAGCCTGCATGAACAGCTAAAAGCCCTCGGCGACATAGAACGTATCACGGCGCGTCTGGCCATTCGTAGTGCCCGCCCGCGTGACTTTGCCCGTCTGCGTCAGGCCCTGGCCCTGCTGCCCGAGATACAGCAGCAGCTGGCAGACTGCAACAGCCCTCACCTCAAGGCGCTATCGAGTCACCTGGGCGACTTCCCCGAGGAGCATGCCCTGCTAAGCCGCGCCATCGTCGACAATCCGCCTATGCTGATCCGCGACGGCGGCGTGATCAAAGAGGGTTATCACAACGAGCTGGATGAATGGCGCAAACTCAGCCAGGGCGCGACCGACTACCTCGCCGAGCTGGAAGCCCGGGAGAAGGCAGCCACCGGCGCCTCGACTCTGAAGGTGGGCTACAACCGGGTGCACGGCTACTACATAGAGGTGAGTCGCCGCGAGTCGGATCTGGTGCCTATGAGCTACCAGCGCAGACAAACCCTTAAGAACACCGAGCGTTACATAGTCGCCGAGCTTAAAGAGCATGAGGAGAAGGTACTCTCCAGTCAGGGCAAGGCGCTGGCGCTGGAGAAACAGCTGTGGGAAGAGCTGTTCGATCTATTGATGCCGCGCCTGCACGAGCTACAGGCCTTCGCCCGCGCGGCAGCGGAGCTTGATGTGATCACCAACTTTGCCGAGCGCGCCGAGCAGCTCGATTATCACAGACCGGAACTCACGGCCCAGAGCGGCATACATATCGAGGCGGGAAGACACCCAGTGGTCGAGCGCGTCAGTCAGACGCCGTTTATCGCCAACCCTGTCAGCCTCAACCCGGCAAGGCGCATGCTGATCGTTACCGGCCCTAACATGGGCGGTAAGTCGACCTATATGCGCCAGGTGGCTCTGATCACCCTTATGGCCCATATAGGTAGCTTCGTACCGGCCCAGAAGGCCGCCATAGGCCCAGTGGATCGAATCTTTACCCGTATTGGCGCGGCAGACGATCTCGCCTCCGGCCGCTCGACCTTCATGGTGGAGATGACGGAAACCGCCAACATACTACATAACGCGACGCCCGAGAGCCTGGTATTGATGGATGAGATTGGCCGCGGCACCTCGACCTATGATGGCTTGTCGCTGGCCTGGTCCGCCGCCGAGCATCTGGCGCAGAACTTAAAATCTATGACCCTGTTTGCCACCCACTATTTTGAGCTAACCCAGCTGCCGGATCAGATGGAAAATGTGGCCAACGTGCACCTCGACGCCATAGAGCATGACGACACCATCGCCTTCATGCACGCGGTGCAGGAAGGTGCGGCGAGTAAGAGTTATGGCCTTCAAGTCGCGGCGCTGGCTGGTGTTCCGGCCAAGGTGGTGCAGGCAGCCAAGCACAAGCTGCATCATCTTGAGAGCCGGGATAGAGAGGAGGAGCTCCCTGAACTGAGACAGGCCCAGCTGAGCATGACCATGCCGGAGACCTCAAAGGCGCTGGACAGGTTAGATACCATAGATCCCGACAGCCTGACGCCGAGACAGGCGCTGGATCTTCTCTATGAGCTCAAGCAGCTACGCTAAACTTTTGAGCACTTAAAAGTAGCTAGAGCTAAAGCGAGTTACAAAATCTAGACAGCAAAAAAGCGCACCCTTTGGGATGCGCTTTTTTTAATTCTGGGGTCGGCCCTTCAAGACACAGGTTTACACCTTAAGGTAACCACCGCTTGTTTCTCCATAAGACGCTAGCATTGCTTATCCACCTTTCAGTCTCTACCGACCGCTCACAAAGGCGATAACAAGAAAGCCGCGGTAACCCTTCAGCCTACACCCCGATACACTTTTACACTCTGAAGATAGCTTCTACCGATAGTCCTTGAGCACTAAGCAGATCTCGAAGCCGCTTCAGGGCTTCCACCTGAATTTGGCGTACTCTTTCTCTAGTCAGACCTATCTCTTTACCGACATTTTCCAGGGTCGATGGCTCATAGCCAAGCAGACCGAAACGACGGGCAAGTACTTCTCTCTGCTTGCTGTTCAGTTCGTCGAGCCAGCGCACAACAGACTTAGACATATCGTCGTCTTGCACCTTGTAATCCGGGCCCACACAATCGTCATCGGCTAATACATCCAGCAGCGCCTTGTCGTTGTCGCCACCCAGTGGGGTATCGACCGAGGTGATACGCTCGTTAAGCTTGAGCATCTTACTGACATCGCTACTTGGCAGGTCTAACTGCTCGGCGATCTCTTCTGCGGTTGGCTCATGATCTAGCTTGTGCGCGAGTTCCCTGGCGGTACGAAGGTAAACATTGAGCTCCTTCACCACATGAATAGGCAGGCGAATGGTACGGGTTTGGTTCATGATGGCACGTTCTATGGTCTGGCGGATCCACCATGTGGCATAGGTTGAAAAACGGAAGCCGCGTTCGGGATCGAACTTTTCGACGGCGCGGATCAAACCTAAGTTACCTTCTTCAATCAGATCCAATAAGGCTAAACCACGATTGTTATAACGACGTGCAATTTTTACGACGAGTCTGAGATTACTCTCAATCATACGGTTGCGAGATTTTTCACAGCCTTTTAGGGCCTTACGTGAGAAATAAACCTCCTCTTCCGCACTCAATAGGGGGGAAAATCCAATTTCACTTAAATACAGCTGAGTGGCATCTAAGTTCTTTTGTAAGTCATCTTGTACTTGCTGTTCTAGTTCTGCGTCTTTCAAAACCTCCTTGCTGTTGGTCACTGATAGATCAGACTCATTCTTAGACAAGTCCACTAAGGGCTCCGCCACGGCGGTAGATTGTTTACGACCCATAATATACTCTCCCAAATTTTACATGCTAATTTACTGCACTTTACTGTCCTCCAATTGCCAAAATGGCGCCTATAAAATTATGATTTAGGCAAAAATTTAAGTGGGTCGACGGATTTGCCGTGATACCGTATCTCGAAATGCAGCATCACCCTATTGGTACCCGTTTGTCCCATTTTCGCCACCGTTTGTCCCGCGGTAACGAACTGCTTCTCTTTTACTAAGATCTTATCGGCATGAGCATAAGCACTGAGATAGTCATCGCTATGCTTAATGATCACCAAATTGCCGTATCCCCTTAGCGCATTTCCCGCATACACCACTCGCCCATCGGCGGCGGCCTGAATGCGATCGCCTCGGGATCCTGCGATCTTAATCCCTTTATTACCTTGTTCCTTGGTAGAGAATGTGCCGATCAACTTGCCTTTAACGGGCCAATGCCAGCGCTGGACCTTCTTGGGTAGGGTGCTACTGGGCTTGTGGATAACGCCGTTAACATTTTGTTGACCAGTTGTTACAGCGTACGCAGATTTATCGCCCCGATCAAGCGATTTTTTCGCCAATGCCGTTTTACTGGCAGCAGCCTGCTGGCTAGAATTAACTGTTTGTTTAGGTTGATTTTTAGCTGTGTTTTGTTGCGTTTTTTTACTCGATACCTGAGTGCTACGCTGGGTTTTGCTATTTGTAACAGCGTTTGTCGATTTAAGCTTTAAAACCTGCCCTGGATAGATGGTATAGGGCTTGCGAAGCCCGTTATATCGGGCAATTTCGGCAAAATCTTTGTTGGCCGCCCAGGCGATCGAATAGAGGGTATCGCCGCGCTTGACCTTGTAGTGGTCGGAGGTGAGGCCTCCCTTTTTATAGGCTTTCTTCACCGGCGAGTTGACGTTCACCACGGGAGCGGGAGAATGGGCCTGAAAACTACAGGCGCTCAGCAGACAGCTGAGCAGTAAGGCGCACAGTATGCCTATTGGCTTCTGACAAAACCTCAACCGACTCGGGGCGCTTAGCATAGCGGCTCCCCTATTCCCTTAGCGTCGGCGCACCAGATGACAGCCACCACTAGGCGAGTTCACCGTTGACCAAAGGCACAAACTTCACCATTTCTATGGTCTGGGAATGAAATTGATCGCCCATGCGAACCACACGCATCAGTTGCTGCGTCTCCTCGCCGACAGGGATCACCAGCACGCCACCGTCCGCCAGCTGTTGCAGCAGCGCCTGCGGCACGCTGCTGGCCGCCGCCGTCACCATGATGGCGTCGAAGGGGCCCTTGTTGGCCCAGCCCTGCCAGCCGTCGCCATACTTAAAGGAGACATTATGCAGATCGAGCCGCTTGAGACGCTGGCGCGCCTGGATCTGCAAACTCTTTATTCGCTCTACCGTACAGAGCTCATCCACCAATTGCGCCAAAATAGCCGCCTGATAGCCAGAGCCTGTGCCTATCTCCAGCACCCTTTTAGGACGCGACTCTAACAAAAGTTCAGTCATACGCGCCACGATATAGGGCTGAGAGATGGTTTGCCCCTGTCCTATGGGCAGAGCAGTATTTTCATAGGCCTTATGGCCTAGGGCCGCATCGAGAAACAATTCTCTTGGCGTTTTCGCCACCACAGCTAAAACTTCGGCATTAGTTATCCCCGCCCCCTGAAGGTGACGTGCCAGATTCAATGCCGCCGTAGTGGCTACCCCATTCATAATTGCTCTATCCATTGCTTTATCTTTGGTACTTGTTCAAACGCGGTCAGGTCCACCGTCAAGGGGGTCACCGACACATAGCCGTTGGCCACGGCATGAAAATCTGTGCCTTCGCTGGCATCTTGCTCTTCACCCGGTGGGCCGAGCCAGAATATTTCCCGTCCGGCAGGGTCTTGCATGCGCACCATGCCTTCAGCTCTATGTCTGGCGCCCAGACGGGTAACTCTAATGCCCTTAATCTCATCGAGCGGCAAATTCGGCACATTCACATTTAAGATCTGATCCGACGCGATAGGGCTATCGATCAGACCCGCCACTATCTTACAGGCATAGTAAGCCGCCGTGTCATAGTGCTTTAGCTCTCTGCCCACCAGAGAGATGGCAATCGCCGGCAAGCCCAGAAAACGCCCCTCCATCGCCGCCGCAACCGTGCCGGAATAAAGGGTATCATCCCCCATGTTCGCACCGGCGTTGATGCCAGAAACCACGATATCCGGTTCATGGGCATAAAACTCGCGAATCGCCAGATGCACGCAATCGGTCGGCGTACCACTGACGGAAATATAACCATTATCTAACTTATTAATTCGCAAAGGGTTAGTCAAGGTTAACGAGTTACTGGCACCCGAACAGTTGCGATCAGGACCGACCGTCATCACCTCATAGTGCTTCGCCAGGGCATTGGACAGCGCCGCGATCCCCGGCGCCGTGATGCCATCGTCATTGCTTACCAATATCTTAATCATGGGCTTGCTCGCTCGCTGCGGCCTTTCTGGCCTGATATTCCCGCTCTTTGACATCTTGATAATTCACCAGTTCCCGCAGCACAGAGGTGGCAAAACTACCGGCCGGCAGGGCGAACTTAATCACTAAGGTGTCTTCCTGGATCTCATAGCTTAGCTGCTGCGGCGCGAGAAGCAGCGGGCGGCGCTCCTGATTGAGCCCCGCCTGCTCGAGGCCGGCAAGATCCTCAGGATACTGACCACAAACGCCCTGCTCGAAGGCTAACGCCTCGGCCTCACTCAGCGCCAGGCCCCGACCCCACATGGGCGCCGAGAGTTGAATATCGTTTTCCGCCAGACGACCATACAGCGATTCATCCCAGGGATTGGCCACGAAGTAGCTCTTGCTACCGGCCAACATCACACAGTCACCATCGAGTGTCTTGAGCTGGTGTAGGCGAAGCCGCTCACTCACTACCTGGTTGAAGAGATACGAGCGCACCGCCGAGAGATAGATGCTGCGCTTGTTTCTGTCTTTCACCTTCTTTTTGCCCGAGAGCATCTGACGACCGAAAATCAGGTTCTTTCCGTCATGGCCGAAGCGCTGCTCGCCAAAATAGTTAGGCACGCCTGTGGCTTTAATCAGCTCGATGCGTCGCACCAGTGCGTCCATGTCAGACACGGCCCTTAGGGTCAGGGTGAAGCGGTTACCCGCCAGGGCGCCGGTGCGCAGCTTCTTGCCGTGACGGGCGCTTGATAGCACCGTGAGCTGCTCGCTATTGAGCGACTGCCAGTCTGGCATGCTCTTGCCGGGAATACGCACCCCAAACCACTGCTCTGTGATGGCGTGTCTGTCTTTCTGGCCGGCGAAGGTCACCTCTTTTGGATGCACACCGGCAAAGCTTGAGAGCATGCGTGCCACATCCGCGGTGTTTAACCCCTCCTTGCGGATGTGCAGCATGTGGTGCTCGCCCTCACCCGTCGGAAGAAATGGCAAGATCTCCTGCACGATAAAATCGCTGTTGTAGGTTCTTAAGTCGGCGCTCGCCTCGGGCTGGCCATACAAATAATGTAGTGGGGTCATAACTCTCTCTTATCTCGGGGCGGCGCACATCAGCACCACGGCTTCCACCGCTATCCCCTCTTTGCGTCCGGTAAAGCCAAGCTTCTCTGTGGTGGTGGCCTTGACGTTGATCGCCTCTATGTCGCTTTCAAGGTCTGCACTCAGACACTCACGTATCGCCTGAATGTGCGGTAGCATCTTAGGCGCCTGGGCAATAATAGTGACATCCAGATTACCCAGCCTATAGCCCTTATCCAGCGCCAGCTGATAGCAGTGACGTAGCAGCACGCGGCTGTCGGCCCCCTTAAAGTCTGGGTCGGTATCGGGAAAATGTTTGCCGATATCTCCGAGCGCCATGGCGCCGAGAATCGCATCTGAGATGGCATGCAGCACTACATCGCCATCCGAATGGGCCACCAGGCCAGTGTCATAGGGAACTTCAACGCCGCCTAAGATCAGCGGCAGCTCGCCGCCAAATTTATGCACATCGAAACCATGGCCGATACGTATATTCATCTGTCATTCACCTGTACTGGAATTGGGGTCACTGGCGGCCGCTTGCAGATAGAGCGCCGCCAGTTGCAGATCCTCTGGATGGGTCACCTTGATGTTGTCAAATCGTCCGCTTACCAACAGCGGCTGGCCACCGGCCCACTCCATCGCCGAGGCCTCATCGGTAATGGCAACCTGCGCCGCCAGGGCATCAGCTAGATTCTGCTTGAGACTGATCACGGGAAATAGCTGGGGGGTGAGCGCGTGCCAGAGATTCTCCCGGCATACCGTCTCTTGTATCGCGCCGCCTTTGCCCGAACGCTTCATGGTGTCGCGTACCGGCATGGCGAGGATAGCGCCCTGCTGATGGCCTTCTTCTGTCTCACAGGCGGCGATAAGCTTATCGATATCGGCCGCACTTAAGCAGGGACGGGCCGCGTCATGCACAAGCGCCCAGGCAGATTGAGATGCGACCTTGAGGGCGCTTAGCACAGAATCGGCGCGCTCTTTACCGCCGATAACTGTCATCAATTTAGGATGGCTCGCCTGGCTCAGCTTGGCGAAGTGGGAATCTTCAGGGCTTAGGGCAATAATCACCTTGTCGATGCGTGGATGTTCCAGCAGGCGATCTAGGGTGTGCGCCAGGATAGGTTGATGATTTAACATCAGATATTGCTTGGGGATCTCGGCGCCCATTCGCGCGCCGATCCCGGCGGCGGGCACAATAGCAACCAGCTCTTGTATGCGACTAATCATAGATGTTAACTCGTGTCACTTTTAGGCGAAACCGGCTGAGCCTACTGCTCGCCGATCTCGGCTTTACGCTGAGGCTCACCCATTACACGAAAGAAGGTCTCACCCTGTTTCACCATCCCCAGCTCGTTACGGGCGCGTTCTTCCAGCGCCTCGGTACCGCGTCTAAGGTCGAGAATCTCTTCTTTGAGTACCTGATTTCGTTCGATGAGTTTGGCGTTACTCTCACGCTGCAACTTGATCTGTTCCTGCAGCTGAAAAGATTCGGGAAGGCTATTTTGTCCCCACCAGAGTCGATACTGGAGCAGACCAAGCAGCACA
Organism: Shewanella loihica PV-4; assembly: GCF_000016065.1. Classification (NCBI taxonomy): domain Bacteria; kingdom Pseudomonadati; phylum Pseudomonadota; class Gammaproteobacteria; order Alteromonadales; family Shewanellaceae; genus Shewanella; species Shewanella loihica. The sequence continues at coordinate 1,401,762 of NC_009092.1, read as the reverse complement.
AACATGGCGATAAGAAGACGCTTCATCCTTAATGGGCTTTATCTCTGTTAAAAGGCTGAACTGATATTACAACAAAAAAGGCCACCAAGTGGTGGCCTTTTACCAAATTAACCGTAAAAACTCAGTTATGCTTGGCCTTTGATCTCGCTACGACCCTTGTAAGGTGCTTTTTCACCTAACTGCTCTTCGATACGTAGCAGTTGGTTGTACTTAGCAACACGGTCACTTCGGCACAGAGAACCCGTCTTGATTTGACCAGCCGCAGTCGCTACCGCCAGATCAGCGATGGTCGCATCTTCTGTCTCGCCGCTACGGTGAGAAATAACGACAGTGTAGCCGGCGTCTTTCGCCATGCGGATAGCCGCCAGGGTCTCGGTCAGAGAACCAATTTGGTTGAACTTGATCAGGATAGAGTTAGCGATCTTGTTCTCGATACCGCGGCTGAGGATCTTAGTGTTGGTTACGAACAGATCGTCACCTACTAGTTGGATCTTGTCGCCCAGGATTTGAGTCTGGTAAGCCCAGCCATCCCAATCTGACTCGTCCAAGCCATCTTCGATAGACACGATTGGGTACTCTTCGGTCAGAGACTTCAGGAAGTCAGAGAAACCGTTTGAGTCAAATACCTTGCCTTCGCCAGACAAGTCATATTGACCGTCTTTGTAGAATTCAGAGGCTGCACAGTCAAGGGCCAGTGTCACGTCTTCACCCAGCTTGTAACCGGCTTTTTCTACCGCAACCTTGATAACCGCCAGTGCATCGGCGTTAGAGGCCAAGTTTGGTGCGAAACCACCTTCATCACCCACTGCAGTGTTAAGACCCTTCTCTTGCAACACCTTCTTCAAGTTGTGGAAGATCTCTGCGCCCATGCGTAGCGCTTCACGGAAGCTCTTAGCACCAACAGGCTGAACCATGAACTCTTGGATATCAACGTTGTTGTCGGCGTGCTCACCACCGTTAAGGATGTTCATCATAGGCACAGGCATAGAGTACTGGCCAGGAGTACCGTTTAGCTCGGCGATGTGCGCGTACAGCGGCATGCCTTTGAAAGCAGCAGCGGCTTTAGCGGCAGCCAGAGACACGGCCAAGATAGCGTTAGCGCCCAGCTTGTCTTTGTTTTCAGTGCCATCTAGGTCGATCATGATCTGATCCAGCTCGGCTTGCGCCGTCGCATCTTTACCCATTAGGGCATCACGGATCTGACCATTGATGTTAGCAACAGCGGTCAAAACGCCTTTACCCATGTAACGGCTCTTGTCACCATCACGCAGCTCTAGTGCTTCGCGGCTACCGGTAGATGCGCCTGATGGAGCGGCTGCCATGCCTACGAAACCGCCATCTAGATGCACTTCCGCTTCAACCGTTGGGTTACCGCGTGAATCCATGATCTCGCGACCAATGACATTGATAATTTTAGCCATAATTTCCTCGACTTTAAGTTTAAGATTTAAGTTTAAAAGTTAATGCAAAACTAAAATTCTTATCGCTAAATTTACATCATCTGAAACAAAAAAGCCGCCTCCGAGAGTCGGAAGCGGCCCTTGTATAAAGATTAGCCTAAATCGCGTTTTTGGTACGCAACGGCTGCAGCAACGAAACCTTGGAACAATGGCTGACCATCGCGAGGCGTTGATGTAAATTCAGGGTGGAACTGACCCGCCACGAACCATGGGTGGTTAGGGAGTTCAATCATTTCAACCAGCTGACGATCTGTCGACAGACCGCTGAATACCAAGCCGGCTTTCTCTAAACGTTCTCTGTATGTGTTGTTCACTTCGTAACGGTGACGGTGACGCTCTACACAGGTCAGTCCCTTGTAGGCTTCTGCCGCCTTAGTACCTTCGATCAGATGACACAGCTGCGCGCCTAGGCGCATGGTGCCACCGAGATCTGATTCTTCATGACGTTGCTCGATATTACCTTTTTCGTCAATCCATTCTGTGATCAAGCCCACAACTGGATGCGGCGTGTCTTTGTTGAACTCTGTTGAATGCGCATTTTCTAAACCAGCCACGTGGCGCGCAAACTCGATCAGTGCAACCTGCATACCCAGACAGATACCGAAATAAGGTAGGTTGTTCTCACGGGCATACTGGGCCGCCATGATCTTACCTTCGACGCCGCGCTCACCGAAACCGCCCGGTACCAGGATACCGTCAAGACCTTCCAGCACTTCTGTGCCCTTGGCTTCGATGTTTTGTGAATCGATATACTTGATGTTGACCGACACGCGGTTAAACAGGCCGGCATGCTTCAGCGCTTCGTTCACCGACTTGTATGCATCTGGCAGTTCGGTGTACTTGCCCACCATACCGATAGTGACTTCACCGGTTGGGTTGGCTTCTTGATAGATAACATTTTCCCACTCAGACAGATCGGCTTCTCTACACTCAAGGCCGAAACGCTTGGTGACCAGATCGTCTAGGCCTTGCGCCTTCAGCAGTGCCGGGATCTTGTAGATGCTATCGACATCTTTCAGCGAGATCACGGCGCGCTCTTCAACGTTACAGAATAGCGAGATCTTCGCCTTCTCGTTAGACGGAATCGCACGGTCACCACGGCAAACCAGTACGTCTGGCGCGATACCGATTGAACGCAGCTCTTTCACCGAGTGTTGTGTCGGCTTGGTCTTCACTTCGCCCGCCGCGCCCAGGAAAGGCACCAGGGTCAAATGCATAAACAGGGTACGATCACGGCCAAGTTCTACGCCCAACTGACGAATAGACTCAAGGAAAGGCAATGACTCGATATCACCAACGGTACCGCCGATCTCAACGATCGCCACGTCGTGCCCTTCTCCGCCCTCAAGCACTTTCTCTTTAATCGCATTAGTAATGTGTGGGATCACCTGAATGGTGGCCCCTAGGTAGTCGCCACGACGCTCTTTGCGCAGCACTTCCTCATAGATACGACCCGTAGTGAAGTTGTTACGACGGTTCATCTTGGTACGGATGAAACGTTCGTAGTGACCCAGGTCGAGGTCAGTTTCAGCGCCATCTTCGGTGACGAATACTTCACCGTGCTGGGTTGGGCTCATGGTACCCGGATCCAAGTTAATATAAGGATCCAGCTTCATAATGGTTACGTTAAGGCCCCGAGCCTCTAAAATTGCCGCCAATGATGCTGCTGCAATGCCTTTACCTAGTGATGAAACCACGCCACCAGTAACGAAGATATACCTTGTAGTCATGCTGAACCTGAGAAAATGAGTTGGAAATATGTGCTTGTAAGAAAGCACTAGGACGGGGCGTTATTATATCAAAGCCCTTTGGATTCGACAAATAGGTAACGGCAACTATTTTAGCCTTTTAGGGGATCATTTCGCTTGACTTGCTCCCAATAGGCGTCCAGTTCAGTGAGGCTATGCTCCTGCATCGCTTTGCCCGACTGGGCCGCTAAGGCCTCGACGCCGCGAAAGCGATGTTCGAACTTATTGGTCGCCCGGCGCAGCGCCTGCTCTGGGTCCAGCTTGAGGTGTCTGGCCAGATTCACCACGGCAAACAGCAGGTCTCCCAGCTCATCTTCCATCTTGTCTCTGTCCTGGGCGGCAACCTCCACCATCACCTCGTCGATCTCCTCATGGATCTTGGCCACCACAGGCCCTAAGTCATTCCAGTCAAAACCCACGGTCGCCACTCGGCGCTGCACCTTGGCGGCGCGGGTCAGGGCCGGCAGTGAGCGCGGAATATCATCGAGGACCGAATGTAGCGAGCGCCCTTTGCGCTCCTTGGCCTTGATGCTCTCCCAAGTTTCACGCACCGACTCGCTGGATGCCTGAGTCATCTCGCCAAACACGTGAGGATGACGCTCGGTGAGCTTAGTGCAGATCTTCTCCACCACTTGGTCGAAATCGAACCTGCCCTGCTCCTTGCCCAGCTGACAATAGAAGATCACCTGAAACAGCAGATCCCCAAGCTCACCGGGGAGTTCATCGAGGGCGCCGCGCTCGATGGTGTCGGCCACCTCGAAGGCTTCTTCCAGGGTGAAGGGCACTATGGTCTGATAGCTCTGGGCTTTGTCCCAGGGGCAACCCGTCTGTGGGTCTCTGAGCCGCTCCATGATGGTCAGCAGTCTTTGGATATCTGATTTACTCTGCATCGCTTACCTCATCAAAAAGGCGGCCTGGGCCGCCTCTTACTCTTATCATCTGTGAACTTTATGCTTTCTATCTGCGCTGCGATAGACAGGCGTACAACGCGGTTAGAGACGCCGCGCCTCGATGACGCCGGCCACCTGAGACAGCTTGGCGATCACCCGAGATAAACCTTCCAGGTTATACAGCTCAAGCTCCAGCTCGATAGCCGCCGTCTGGGTCTTCACATCCGACGATGAGCTCATGGCCAGCACGTTGGATTTCTCCGCCGCCAGCACAGAGGTAAGATCCCTAAGCAGACCGCTGCGATCGTTAGCCAGCACCTTGAGCTTAAGTTTATAGCCGCCTGAGTAGTTCTCGCCCCAGACCACATCGACGCTGCGCTCTGGGTGCACCCGCATCAGTTCTTTAACCTGCTCACAGTCGGCCCTGTGCACAGAGATCCCTCTGCCCTTGGTGATGAAGCCAAAGATCTCATCGCCCGGCACCGGCTGACAACACTTGGCGATATGGCTGAGCAGGTTGCCCACACCGTTGACCTCGACCTGGCCCTTGCCCTTACCTGTGGCGCGCGCTTGGTTCTTCTTCAGCAGATCTTCCAGCGCCTCCTCTTCGGAGACCTCGTTGACCCGCATCCGGCTCTGCACATGGTTAACCACCTGGTTGAGGCGAACGTCGCCACCACCGATACCGGCCAGCAGGTCATCCATCCCCACCATGTTGAAACGTTCCACGGCGCTGTGGGCATCTTTCAGGGTCAATCCAGAACGTGCCAGCTCGGCCTCGAGCATCTCGCGTCCGGCGACGATATTCTTGTCTCTGTCTTGCTGCTTGAACCAGTGCTGGATCTTAGAGCGGGTACGCGACGCCTTGATATAACCCAGGTTAGGATTGAGCCAATCCCGCTTAGGGTTAGGATGCTTGGAGGTGATGATCTCGACCCGCTCGCCGGTCTCCACCTGGTAGGTGAAGGGCACGATGCGGCCATCGACCTTGGCGCCGATACACTTATGGCCTACCTGTGAGTGAATATAGTAGGCGAAATCCAGCACGGTGGAGCCCATGGGTAAGTCCACCACGTCGCCATTCGGGGTAAAGACATAGGCTCTGTCTTCAAACACCTGACTGCGGACCTCATCCACCAAGTTGCCACTCTCGGCCACATCTTCCTGCCACTGCAGGATCTTACGCAGCCAGTTGATCTTCTCTTCGTAGCCGCTCTGCTTACCCGTAGTGCCCTCTTTATACTTCCAATGGGCAGCCACCCCCAGCTCGGCATCTTCATGCATCTGTTCGGTGCGGATCTGGATCTCCACCGTCTTACCCTCTGGGCCCACCACTATGGTGTGAATCGACTGATAGCCATTGGGTTTAGGGTTGGCGACATAGTCGTCGAACTCTTTGGGAATATGATGCCAAAGGGTATGCACCACACCTAAAGCCCCATAGCAATCTTGTAAGCGCTCGGTGACGATACGCACGGCGCGCACGTCAAACAGCTCATCGAAGGTGAGATCTTTACCGCGCATCTTCTTCCAGATGCTGTAGATATGTTTGGGTCTGCCGTAGACCTTGGCGCGGATCTGCTCCTCGTCCAGTCGCTGCTGCAGCTGATTGACGAAGTTCTCTATGTAGATCTCACGATCCATCCGCTTGCCATCGAGCTGCTTGGCAATGTCTTTATAGGTATCAGGATGCAGATAACGGAAGGAGATATCTTCCAGCTCCCACTTGAGCTGGCCTATGCCCAGGCGGTTGGCCAGCGGCGCATAGATGTCGGCAATCTCCCGCGCCAGCAACACACGAGTTTCCTCGTCGGCATTTTTCACTTCCCGCAGCAGGCAGATACGCTCGGCCAACTTGATCACAACGGCGCGCACATCTTCCACCATGGCCAGCAGCATCTTACGTATGTTATCTATCTGGGGCTCGGCGTTACGGCTCTGTTCGTTGACCTTGAGGGCGCCAATGGCGTCCATGGTCACCACGCTGTTCACTAGCGTGGTGAGCTTGTCGCCAAACAGCTCCAGCATCTGCTCCTCAGTCATGAGGCCAGCGTCGAAAACCACGAAGATCACCGCCGCCTGCAGGGTCTCGATATCCATGTTGAGCGGCGCGAGGATCTCAATCAGCTCGCGGGCGCGGCCGATCAGCAAGGTATCGTTAGCATCATGTTTCGCCACCAGGGCTTCGACCTGCTTTATTAGCGCAAGTAAGGTGCTGGCGTCATCGGCGTCACTCAGATAACGATTAACCCATTCGGTCAATTGAAAATCTGTGTCTTTAAAATGTGCTTCTCTAACAGATACCATCTACTGCATGTCCTTAAACTTAAGTGCTTGCCCCTAAATATTGCTCGACCTGTTACGTCATCCAAACCTTGCTGGCTGACATCGCCAATACCAAACTCACTATCTTGGGGATTCCCCCGCCAATGTCAATTGATAGTCGGCGACTATTTGGCCGCTCGGCCTAACTATTTCTCCAACTCAAACAAGGCCATGGCCTCGATGTGATGGGTCTGAGGGAACATATCGATGAGTCCCAGGCGACTAAGCTGATAACCCTGTGCCAGCAGCGGCTCACAATCTCTGGCCAGACTCACAGGATTACAGGAGATATAGACAATCGCCTTGGGCTTCATCTTCTTTAACCATTGTAGACTCTCATAGGCGCCGGCTCTGGCAGGATCCAGCAGTAACTTGTCGATGCGGCCAAGCCAGGGGGCAGCGGAGAGATCTGCGCTCAGGTCGCCGTGATAGAACTCGGCCCCCTCGACGCCGCTCATGGTCGCATTGACTCTTGCCTGCGCCACCATGGCATCGACCCCTTCGACGCCCACTACCTGGGCGCCCGCCTTGGCCAGCGGCAGGGTAAAGTTACCTACACCGCAGAAGAGATCCAGCACCCGCTCGCCCGGCTGAATCTGTAGCCAGTCGATCGCCTGAGTCACCATCTGCTGATTGATCTCGCCGTTTACCTGAATGAAGTTGCCCGGCGAGAAACCGAGCGAACTGCCATCTTCCAGGGTATAGTAGGGCAGGCCCTCATCCCCCCAGAGGGTCTCAAGTTTGCTGTCATCATCGAGTAAGACAAGCCTCACCTTATGCTGCTCGCCAAATGTAGCTAGCAGGGCCTTATCTTTGTCGTTCAGGGGACTGGTGATACGTAGCACCACGCATGGGCCAGAATCTACCGACAACAGCTCCACATGGCCAAGGCTACGCTTGGCACTGAGGCGATTGAGGCATTGATTCAACGGCGCGATAAGCTCAGACAATGATTTTGCCAACACAGGGCAGGCGTCGATATTGACCACCTCGCTACTGGCCAGGGCGCGAAAACCCAGGTTGAGCTGCTTTGTATCACGCAGGTACTGAGTCGCCAGTCGGGCGCGGCGACGATAATGCCAGCCTTCGCCGCTTAGCGGCTCGCTCATGGTCTGAGGCTGGGTGCGGCCCATCTTGTTGATCAGGTTCTCCAGCGCCGTCTGCTTGGCATCACGCTGGGCAGAAAGCTCAAGATGCTGCAGGTCACAGCCGCCGCAGCGACCATAGTAAGGGCAGCTAGCTTCTATACGCGCGGCGCTGGCGCTCTCTACCTTAATCAGCTTGGCCTTGGCATGACGCTTCTTCTGCTCGACGATCTGCGCGGTGACCGTTTCATCCGGCAGGGCGCCGGGAATAAAGACGATTTTTCCCTGATGTTCTGCTATCCCCGCCCCCAGATGATCCAACTGGCTAACATGGAAACTTTGCTTAGCCTGGGTTTGTTGTGTCTTGCGGGGTTTAGCTTTATAAAATTGTGCCATTTAGGCCTCTAAAACAATAAAAATACTAGTAAAGACTGCACAAAGTCTGGCAGTCTAATGTAACCTATATCCATCGTAGATAAATAATACCAACTCAATGAATAGTGCAGACAATATGACTAAATACAGCCTGAGAGCCTGGGTTCTCGTGCTGGCCTTAGCGCCCACTATTTTGGTTGGTATTTTACTTGGCAGCTATTTTACCATAAATCGTTTCTATGAGCTGGAAGAAAGCTTAATCGAACGAGGCGGCAATATCATCGAGCCGCTGGCCATCTCCGCCGAGATAGGCCTGGAAACCAAAAACTTCGAGACCACCAAACGCCTGATCACCTCGGTGCAGCTCAATAAGTCCAACCTGGTGCAGTTTATTGCCATCTTCGACACCAACAACCGGGTGATAGTGACCTCACATCACTATAAGAGCCACGAGTTTATGCGCTATAACGAGCCCATCGACTCGCTGCAGAACACAGAGGTGGAGCAGTTTGGCGACAGCATCATCATGCGCAGCCCCATCTTCTCCAGTCAGCGCGAACTTGTGGTCAGCCCCTACGACAGCAACTCCATGGCCCAGCAGGTCAACTCCGCCAAGCTCGGCTATATCGCCGTGCTGCTCAACAAGGAGAACGCCCTGCTTGAGCAGCACAGGGCCGCGGTGGCCGCCTTCATTATTGTCCTGATCGGGGTGCAGCTGAACCTACTGTTTACCTTCCGCCTAGTGAAAAACGTCACCCACCCCATCACAGAGATGGTGCGCGTGGTAGCCAAGATCCGCGAAGGCAAGCTGGACACCCGGGTCGACGGTAACCTGATTGGTGAGCTAGACCTGCTCAAGCGAGGTATCAACGCCATGGCGGGCTCCTTGTCGGAATACCATGAGGAGATGCAGCAGAATATCGATCAGGCCACCTCAGATCTGCGCGAGACCCTGGAGCAGATCGAGATCCAAAACGTCGAGCTGGATCTCGCCAAGAAGCGCGCCCTAGAGGCCAGCCGCATCAAGTCAGAGTTCTTGGCCAACATGTCCCACGAGCTGCGCACGCCGCTCAACGGGGTGATCGGCTTCGCCAAACAGCTATTGAAGACGCCGCTACACGCCAGTCAGCAGGACTACATCAAGACTATCGAGAAGAGCGCCACCAACCTCTTGGGGATCATCAACGACATCCTCGACTTCTCTAAGCTGGAGGCGGGCAAGATGGAGCTGGAGAACATGCCCTTTGCCCTGCGTGAGGTGATTGACGACACCATCTCTCTGCTGGCCAACAGCGCCAAGGAGAAAGATCTCGAGCTGGTGGTAGATATCGAGCCTAGCATCAACGACAACGTCTCAGGCGATGCCCTGCGGGTCAGCCAGGTGATCACAAACCTTGTGGGCAACGCCATCAAGTTTACCGACAGCGGCAGCGTGCACCTCAAGATGCGCCTGACCAGCGAAGAGGCCGAGAAGGTCAACGTGCGCTGCGAGATCACCGACACAGGCATAGGCATAGACAAGCCCCACCAGGCTCAGCTGTTCCAGGCCTTCGGCCAGGCAGACTCCTCTATCTCGCGTCGCTTCGGCGGCACTGGCCTCGGGCTTATCATCACCAAGCGTCTGATCAACCGCATGGGCGGCCAGATTGGCTGTATCTCGGCGCCGGGTAAAGGCTCGACCTTCTGGTTCACCCTGCCCCTCAAGCTGAGTCCCTACCCCATCAGCCAGCCGCTGGAAACCGACAACCTCATCGACAAGACGGTGCTCTTGTTCGAGCCGCGGGAGCTATCACGCAAGGTCCATGAAAGCCTGCTTAGCCACTGGGGCATGCAAAATATCAGTATAACCACTGCCGAAGATCTGGCCCGGGTGGCCGGCGAAGAAGGCCGCCACTTCGACTACGCCATCATCAGCTGCAACGATTTGGCCAGCAGTCCTAACCTGTTAAACGTGCTCAATAAGATAGCCAAGATCAGCGACTACACCCTTTACCTCTGTAGCAGCACAGACAGCGCCGCCAAGATGAGCCTGATCCAGCCCAACGTGGACAAGGTGATGCAGGCGCCGGTGGGCGAGCGCGCCCTGGCCGTGACCCTGATTAATCCCCACCGCGCCCAATATGAGGCCATGCCTTTCCAGGAAGCGGTCAAAGAAACCCAGGAGCGCGAACCCATGAGCGTGCTGGCGGTGGACGATAACCCCGCCAACCTCAAGCTGATTAAGACGCTGCTCAAGGAGCTGGTTACTCAGGTGACGGTCACAGACAACGGCCAGGAGGCGGTAGAGATCGCCAAGGCCAAGAGCTTCGATCTCATCTTCATGGATATTCAGATGCCGGGCACCGACGGCTTTAGCGCCACCAAGCAGATACGTGAGCATTCACTCAATCGCAATACGCCGATTGTCGCCGTGACCGCCCACGCCATCGCCGAGGAGCGCGAGCGCATCGATCAGAGCGGCATGGATGGTTACCTGCCCAAGCCAATCGATGAGGCGGCGCTGAAGAGTGTGATCAGCCGCTGGAAGACCCGGCCGCAGTTTACCCATTTCGACCAGCACACCCTCAATTGGGATCTCTGCCTGACCCAAGCCAACCAGAAAACCAGTCTGGCGCTGGAGATGCTGCAGATGCTGGTCGACTCCCTGCCCGAGACCCGTGAGCACATCTCGGGCGCCCTCGAGCGTCAGGACAGCCAGGCCATGGTCAGTCATGTGCACAAGCTCCACGGCGCCAGCTGCTACTGCGGCGTGCCGACCACTCAGCGACTCTGTCGAGAGATTGAACAGTCACTCAAGCAAAATGCCAGTGTCGATCTGGTCGAGCCGGAAATACTTGAGTTACTTGACGAGCTTTCTAAGGTAGAATCGGCCGCAAATCAAGTAATAGCCCAGTTATCTATGGATGTGATCGATGAGTAATAAACCCGGGTTTTTCAAGCGCCTCAAGGCCCTCGAACCAGAACAGAAGAAGCTGTTCGCCATCGCCCTTTGCCAACGCATGTACCCTAACTACCAGCTATTCAGCGAGGTCTGCGAATTTGGCGACCCACAGGTGCTCGATACCGTGCTCAACCTGCTATGGCAATCCATGTATGATCAGAAGCTTAAACTGAATATCGATCTCTACCTCGAGCGACTGGATCTGAACACGCCCGAGCCGAGCGATTTCGACGTCTACGGCGTCTACCCGGCCATGGACGCCGCCGTCGCCCTCACCTCACTGCTTAGCGCCATTCAGAGCAAGGTGGAAGACGACATCACCAACATCAGCAAGCTCTCCTCCGCCACAGTGGCTAACTATATCGAGGCCACACTCGAGGAAGAGATGGATGAAGAAGCACTGGATGATCATATCTTCAATCACGAGGTGATGCAGGAAGAGAAAGCGCTTCAGGCATCCTTGCTGGAGATCATCGAAGAGAACCCTAAGATCACCGCCGACTTCGTCAAGGCGCTGCGCAAGGAGTTAGTGCAGGCAGGCGTTTCTAACATAGGGATCTCAGTAGGCGCCTAACCCATGCGCAAACTTATCTACCAGGGATTTGTGCTCACCAACCCAGATGGGTTAACAAATACCTGGTGCCTCACCATAGGGGAGCAGCGACGCGTCGGCTCCCTGTTTGAGCTTAGGCGCCAGATCCATTTCTATCAGGAGTTGGGGATATTGCCGCCACCTAAGCCACTCCATCGGCGCTCCGGCCCCAAGCATTAGACTTTAGCGTTATAGGGACGCGGCGGGCAAAGTGATACCCTAACGGCGTATTCGGTTAAATCACCGCTCGGATCCAAGCCAAGGAAGTCGTCTCCCTATGTTAACCACTCTCTCGCCACTCTTTGTCGTGTTTGGCATCATGGTCACCGGCTTTGTCGTGCAAAAGGCACGGCTACTGCCCGAGGGCAGCGACAACGTCCTTAATCAGTATGTCTATTACATCGCCTTTCCGGCGATCATGATGATAGTGCTGGCAGAGACCCCAATCGAAGAGATCGCCAACTGGGGATTTATTGGCGGCTACAGCCTGGCCATGACCCTCATCTATCTGCTCACCGGCCTGCTGTCACTCTGGTTACAGCCCAAGGATAAACCCCTGGCGGCCATTCGCGCCCTCAACACCACCTTTGGTAACACCTCCTTCATCGGCATTCCGCTGATGATGATGCTGTTTCCCGGGGATCAGCTAGCATTGGCCGCTGCCGCTTTAGCCAGCCTTTTATCGGTAACCGTATTTGCCATAGTGCTGGCCCAGATGGCGCTGTTTCAGGGACAGACAGACAGCGCACTCAAGACGGTGTTTTTCGCCCTCATTCAAAACCCCATCATACTGGGAAGCCTGGCCGGCGTAGCGATATCTGCCGCTCATATAGAGCTGTACCGCCCCATCGCCGAGATCATCCGGCAATTTGGCATGACTTCCAGCCCCTGCGCCCTGTTCGCCATCGGCATGGTGCTGTGCAAGGCCAACCAGGGAGGCAGAAACGCCGCAGGCATTCAGTCACGCCTTGCCGAGCTGGCCATGCTTAACCTGAGTAAGCTACTGCTACAGCCCCTGCTGGCCTATCTGCTCCTGGGCGCCTTAGGGGTTAGCGGACAACTGCTACAGATGGGGGTAATTCTAGCAGCCCTGCCTACCGCCGCCAGCGTCTACCTATTGGCCCACAGATTCAACGTAGGTGCCACCAGTAGCGCCCAGACCATCAGCCTGGGGATAGTGATCAGCTTTGCCACCATTCCGCTACTGCACCATTGGCTGGACTCGGGCACCGCAAGCTTTTTATAACGGATAGGCTTGTTTTAATGGACAGGCTTGTTTTGTCGGACTGCAGAGCCTAAAACTTATTTTCATGGGTAAAAAGCACACAGGTATTTACTGTATAAAAATTCAGTATATACTGTGCATGAATACAGTACTTTGTAAAAGGATGTCATCATGCTTTGTCAGCTCAGCATCAATAACTTTGCCATTGTCCGCTTTTTAGAACTCGACTTTAAGTCTGGGATGACCAGCATCACAGGCGAAACCGGCGCGGGAAAATCGATTGCCATCGATGCCTTAGGCTTATGCCTGGGCAATCGCGCCGATGCCAATACCGTCAGACCGGGCGCCAGTAAGGCCGAAGTCAGTGCCCGCTTCGCCCTCAACGATATCCCGCTGGCCAAACGTTGGCTAGAAGACAATGACCTTGAGCTAGACGACGAATGTATCCTACGCCGCACCATAGGCAGCGACGGTCGCTCACGCGCCTACATCAACGGCAACCCTGTGCCCCTCAACCAGATGCGTGCCCTGGGCCAGCAACTTATCGGCATTCACGGCCAACATGCCCACCACGCCATGTTAAAGAGTGAGCATCAACTTACTCTGCTCGACAGCTATGCCAACCACAAGATGTTGCTCGAGGCCTGTAGCGCCAGCTACCAGCGCTTTAAGCTGATCCAAAAGGAGCTGAGCCAGCTACAGCAGTCGCAACATGAGCGCATCGCCCGCAAGCAGCTGCTGCAATATCAGGTCGAAGAACTCGACGAATTCGCCCTGGGCGAAGAAGAGTTCGATGAGATAGAGGCCGAGCATAAGAAACTGGCCAACGGCACTGCCCTGATCCAAGCCTGCCAGCGCACCCTCTACCTTCTACAGGATAATGAAGAGGGCGCCATAGAATCGCTGCTCAACATGAGTCTGGATCAGGCCCAAGAGCTCGAAGGTTACGATCCTGAACTCAAAGGGGTGGGTAACATGCTTAACGATGCCCTGATCCAGGTACAGGAGAGTAGCAGTGAGCTACAACGTTACTTAGATAAGTTGGAGCTGGACCCGGAACATTTTGCCGCCCTAGAGCAGCGCCTGTCGAAGATCATGATGCTAGCACGTAAGCACCATGTGAACGCCAAAGATCTCTATCAGCATCATCAGGCACTAAGCCAGGAGCTGAGCGAGCTGGATTCGGATGAGGAGAAGCTCGATGAGATCGCCCAGCAGCTCGAGAGTTGCCGCGAGAGCTTCATCGCCCACGCCCAGAAGCTCAGCCAGAGCCGCCAGCGTTACGCCAAGGAGCTGGACAAGCAGGTTACCCGCTCTATCCATGAGCTCAGCATGCCCAAGGGCAAGTTTATCATCGACGTGCAGTTCAACCCCGAGATGATGTCGCCCAACGGCTGCGATACTGTGGAGTTTCAGGTGACCACCAACCCGGGTCAGCCGCTGCAACCCATCGCCAAGGTAGCTTCGGGCGGCGAGCTGTCGCGTATCGGTCTGGGCATCCAGGTGATCACCGCCAAGAAGGTCGCCACCCCGACCCTCATCTTCGACGAGGTCGACGTGGGGATCTCAGGCCCGACCGCCGCCGTGGTGGGCAAGATGCTGCGCGCCCTGGGCGAGTCCACCCAGGTGCTGTGTGTGACCCACCTGCCTCAGGTCGCCGGCAATGGTCATCAGCATATGTTCGTCAACAAGCAGAGCAAGGCAGGACAAACCGAGACTTCCATGGTGCCGCTGGACAAGGGACAGCGTATCGAAGAGCTGGCGCGCCTACTTGGTGGTGATGTCATCACCAACAATACTCTGGCCAACGCCAAGGAGTTACTGCAAGGCTAGACCGATGAGCCCTGACATTGACAGCCATTGAGTAGATTAACGAGAGCAAGCGCGGCAATATTTTAGCCGCGCTTTTCATTTCATAAGCACCTCTGAGACGAGCCTATTGCGCCGCCAATGTAACGCTGTTGCACAGCGAAGAGACTCTGATAAACTGAGGCCTTTGCCGTCGACACTAAGTTAAAAGCCACAAGAATTTGAAATGCGACACTTTTTTCGTGCCCTGAAATGGATTTTATTTACCCTGCTACTCATTCCCGTCGGCGGCTATCTCATCTTGCTGCTAATTAATCTACAAGATAGCGCGCCATCAGCGCAGGCCAGCGCCTTTCTTGAGCAGGTGAACGCCGAAGAGACCGCCTTGAGTCAGCACCTGGAAAACAACCCCTATCTTTATGCCATGGGTTTCGATGCGCCGAAAGACAATGACCCCATGGCTCTCGGACTTGAACGCTATCAGGCGCTCAGACAACTAGAAGCCATGCAAAGGCCAACACAGACGGCACATGAAAAATTCGAGCGCCCCGAATGGGGTATTCCCACTTGCCTCAAACAAGAAGACTATCTCGATGAGTGTGCTCCCCTATTCGCCGAGCCAGAGACACTTAAGGCCACACTCGATGACTTTGCCTGGCTAATTGAGCGCTATAGCACCCTGCTCTCCCTCGGCAAATGGCAGGATGATACCCGCTTCAACATGTATAGCGATCTGCTACCTATGCAACATCTGATCGCCGCACAGCAGCTGTTTCTTGTCGATGCCTACATCAATGGCACGGATTCAGCCTCCCTCATCACCGCCATAAACAAAGATATGCAGTTCTGGCAGCAGACCGCGATGCAGATCAACATGCTGGGCAATAAACTCCTAGCCATCTCGGCGCTCAAACAACACATGAAACTGGGTGAGCTGCTCATCAGTCAAATGCGCACAGAGGATGAGGATACTAGCTTACCTAGCCTCTGGCTGGCCCCTATTCCAGGAGACGTGCTAGCCCTTGATCGAGCCAAACGTGGCGAGTGGCACTTCCTGACTAAGATGACACAATCTTTTGAGGCGGGTGAAAAGGCCGATTTTACCACTAAGGTTATCGAAACCCTGCTCATGCCGCTGTTGCAGCAACAGGATACCGCTAACCGTTATGCGGATATCTTAAGCGGCAAGGCAAGCATCAAACAGTGCCCTAACGATCTCTCGCTATCGACCCTGCAAGAGTACGCCTACAATCCCATGGGGAAATTTATCCTCTGCTCTGGCATCTCCTCATTCGAGAGTTATCAGGCAACGGCTAACAAGGTGGAATCGCTGCGCGCCGAGCTTGTTACCCGCTTAACAGCTCCTGCCATCTCAGCAGGGATGGTGACTGAGGCCAATGACGAAAAACCTAGGGATAGCTCACCAGAATAACGAGCCTACAGTTTCTTTTTCCTTCATCACAGCTCATCCCCTGACCGGCTTCAGGGGATGTCTAACGCCAAAAAATTTTAGCGCTAAAATGTTATTCCGGTAGACGATCGAAACCCGGCACAGATTGGACCTCCTCCCCCCAATTCGCCCGATCTGCCATAAACAGCTTTGCCATCGGCGTAATGGGCACCTCGACATCCAGACAGCCTGCAGGCACCACGACCATATTTAACGCCTCCAGCCGATAAGGCATAGGCGAGCCGCACACCTTGCAAAAACATCGCTTGTGCCGAGTATTCGCTACTTGAAAGGTTTGCAGCAAGGCCTCGCCACGCCGCCAGTCAAGGGCCAAATGATTGGAAAACAGGTTGGCCCCATGCAGCGAACCGGTGCCCTTTTGACAACGGTTACAATGACACAAATAGAAAGCATCGAAACGACCCACTAAGCTAAAAGCTACGCCGCCACAAAGACAGCTGCCACTATACTCAACGTCCGAGCTGTTTTGATTAAGGCTCTCATCATCCATAACCTGTCTCCTCCTGCCTGAAAGCAACTAAAAGTTAAACTGAGCATGCAGTCAGCGCAGCAACAAATCAAATTTTTGCTGCTGTGCTAAAAACAAAAATCCTGACTGTCTTGGCGCAGTGGCCTTCGACACTCGGGACTTAATTTGAACTAATTTTGAACTTAACTTGAACTCAATTTGAACTTTATGACAATTGGACAAGCCAATTACTATCCAACCAGGTAGACAATTCCCTGCAGGCACAAAAACGCAAACACACCGGCGAGCACGTCATCTATCATGATGCCGATACCGCCATGCACCTTGGCATCCAGTACCTTGATGGGCCAGGGCTTGAGGATGTCGAAGAAGCGAAATAGCCCGAAGCCAACCGCCACCCAGAGCCAACCCGCTGGTGCGGCAATAAGGGTAATAAGCAGGCCCGCGACCTCATCCCAGACGATGGCACCGTGGTCATGTACTCCCATATCCTTAGAGGCCTTGTCGCAGATATAGAAACCGGCAAGCACGCTAAGGAGCGTCAGTCCCAGATACCAGCCCAGGGGCAGCCCGGCCATGAGTAGATAAAGGGGAATTGCCGCCAGGGTGCCGAAGGTGCCAGGCGCCTTAGCGGCGAGGCCTGCGCCAAAGCCCAGGGCCAGGAAATGAACAGGGTTTGCTAGAGAAAGCTTTTTAAGAACCGGATCGGTCGACCATAACTGCATGTTTAAAAGTGCTCGAAACCAAATTGAGTCGGTGTGTAGGGCTCGCCATCCTTGATGAGGCGCAGCTTATCGCCAGTGCCGATCTGACCAACCTGTGTAAAGCTCACACCGGCATGGGCCAGGGCCGTCTCCAGCGCGCCACGTTGAGCCTCCGGGACGGTAAACAGCAGCTCGTAATCCTCACCACCCGTTAGGGCATAACCCAGCGCCTCGGTCTCAGCCAAAGATTCACGCATCTGAGCCGACAGGGGCAGACGATCCACATCCACCACGGCACCCACCGCCGAGCGCTTGAGGATATGACCGATATCCGAGACAAAACCATCGGAGAGATCGATGGCGCTCGAGGCCAATCCTCTAAGCGACTGACCCGCAAGCACTCTTGGGGTTGGGAAATAGTGGCGTTGAATAAAATACTCCCTCGCCTCCCCGTCGATATTGAGCTTATCACCCAGAATCGCCAACCCCACGGCCGAATCACCGAGGGAGCCGGTCACATAGATCCAGTCGCCATTCTTGGCGCCGCCCCTTGTATGGGCCTTGCCCTCTGGCACTTGGCCATTGATGGTGATGGTGATCGACTTGGGGCCGCGGGTAGTATCGCCGCCCACCAGGGCAACGCCGTAATACTGCGCCGCCTCATTCAGTCCCTGACTAAACTCCTCCAGCCAGGTCTCATCCACCTCAGGTAGGGTAAGGGCAAGCGTCATCCAGGCGGGCTCTGCGCCCATGGCGGCGAGATCCGACAGGTTAACCGCCAGCGCCTTGTAACCCAGTGCCTTGGCGGGCATGTCGGCATAGAAGTGTACATTTTCAACCAGGGTGTCGCAGGAGATGGCAATCACCTTGTTCTCGGCGGGCTGGACCAGGGCGCAGTCGTCGCCGATCCCCAGGTGCACATCGCGGCGGGTCTGGCCAAGGTTAGCAAAGAAATGATCGATTAATTTAAACTCTTTCACAGTCTTAAGAACCATAGTAAGGGTTAATCAGCTAGCACACTTTTAAGCGAAGACAACATCGAGCGAACGAAGGCGACGTCGAGGCTAAACCTGAATATAAAAAACGGCATCCTGGGACGCCGTTAATTGTATCACTTTTTAGCGACTATCTTGTCGAGAATGCCGTTAACGAACTTGTGACCATCTTCGGCCCCGAAGGCCTTGGCCAGCTCGATAGCCTCGTTGATGGCTACCTTGTAAGGCACATCCTTACGGAAGGTCAGCTCGTAGGTCGCGATGCGCAGCACCGCCTTCTCGATAGGCGAAACCTCATCGAACGGGCGCTCGAGGTGAGGCATAATCAACTCATCCAACTGAGCCGATTTGGTCGTGGTGCCTGATAGCAATTCACGGAAATAGCTAACGTCGACGCCATCGATCTTCTGCTCGGTGAGAAATTCATGCTCCACGTCGGCAACATTATTGCCGCTTAGCTGCCATGAATAGATAGCTTGTACCGCTAGACGACGGGCTTTACGGCGCTCTGAAGGTTTCATCTTGGTTCCTAATCTTACAACTGCTGTTCTAGTTCTTGCAGAACATTGACCATCTCTAGCAGACCAAGTGCCGCTTCGCCGCCCTTGTTACCCGCCTTAGTACCAGAACGCTCGATAGCTTGTTCAATGGTATCTGTGGTCAATACACCGAATGACACAGGAAGGTCGAACTCAAGCGCTATTTGAGCCAGCCCCTTGTTACACTCGCCTGCAACAAAATCAAAGTGTGGCGTACCACCACGGATCACGGCGCCCAACGCTATGATGCCGTCAAATTTACCACTTGCCGCCACACGACGGGCTGCCAGTGGCAGCTCTACGGCACCCGGTACGCGGACAACGGTAATGTTGTCGTCGGCGACCTGACCGAAGCGCTTCAATGTATCCACCGCGCCTTCTAGCAGACTTTCAACCACGAAGCTGTTAAAACGTGAAACCACTATGGCCACTTTGGCGTTTTTCGACTCGATATTACCTTGAACTACGTTCATTTATCTTACCTAAATTAGCTTAACAAACCCGGCACGGGAAAAAAGAGGCGGTATGATACCACAGCCCACCGCGTTGATCCCCATGCAATTTAACTCAATTCGATGAATTACAAGCAGACTAACTTATTCTGCAATGTATTCAGTTACTTCCAAGCCGAAACCCGACAGCGAATGGTAACGTTTAGGCGAGCTGAGCAGACGCATGCTGGTCACGCCCACATCGGCCAGGATCTGCGAGCCCACACCCACCTGACGTGAGGTGCCTTGCCACTGCGCCGGTGCGCCGACTTCCCCCTTGTCTTCCGCCTCGAAGGCCTTCACCTTGGCCACCAACTCTTCGTTGCTCTGCTGATGACCCAGCACCACCAAGACGCCGCCTTCATCGGCGATACGCGCCATGGCTTTTTCCAGCGGCCAGCTACGCTTCTCATCGCGCTCAGAGTGCAGCAGATCATTGAAGGTGTTTTGCAGGTGCACACGCACCATAGCGTTAGCCTGAACTTCACCCTTCACCAGCACATAATGCAATTGGTTATCTATGGTGTCGCGGTAGGTGATCATGTTGAACTCGCCGAAACGGGTCGGCAGCTTGCACTTGGCCTCGCGCACCACTGTCGTTTCCTTGGTGTTACGGTATTCGATGAGATCGGCGATGGTGCCTATCTTGAGGCCATGCTTCTCGGCAAACACCTCAAGATCTGGACGACGCGCCATGGTGCCATCTTCGTTGAGGATCTCGACAATCACCGCCGACGGCTCATGGCCTGCCAGACGGGCCAGGTCGCAACCCGCCTCGGTATGACCGGCGCGGATCAGCACCCCGCCCTCTTGGGCCATCAGTGGGAAGATGTGACCTGGCTGCACGATATCCGACGGCTTGGCGTCACGGGCCACGGCGGCCTGTACGGTAACGGCTCTGTCATAGGCCGAGATACCAGTGGTCACCCCTTCGGCCGCCTCGATAGACACGGTGAAGTTGGTGGAGAACTGGGCATTGTTGTTGCTCACCATCAGCGGCAGGTTGAGCTGCTCGCAGCGCGCCTTGGTCATGGTCTGACAGATGAGGCCACGGCCATAGGTGGCCATGAAGTTGATCGCCTCGGGCGTCACTAGGTTAGCGGCCATGATCAGGTCGCCTTCATTCTCTCTGTCTTCGTCATCCATCAAGATAACCATCTTACCCAGACGGATATCTTCGATAATCGCTTCTATGCTGTGTAGTGCCATTGTTAGACCTTGATTTATTAGACCTTGAAATATTCTTATAGTAAGAGTTATTTAATCTGCTATTGGCTGGGATTGCCAGCGTCTATCTTAAAAAGCCGGAGCGAGCTAACAGATCCATGGTGACCTCTGAGCCTTTGGCTGGATTTTCCTCTGCCGCCTGAAAACTCAGTAGGCGCTCCAGGTGCCGGGCGATCAGATCCACCTCGATATTGACCCTGTCGCCCGCCTTCAAATCGATAAGCGTGGTTTCGCTGGCGGTATGGGGCACTATGGTCAGACGAAAACGCTCGCCGTCCACCTCGTTCACCGTCAAGCTGACACCATCTATGGTGATAGAGCCTTTGTGGGCGATATAGCGCGCCAGCCCCTTGGGCGGCGTCAGCCAGAATTCGATCGCCTTGCCGCGATACTGTCTGTCATCCACGCTAGCCACGCCATCGACGTGACCGCTCACCATATGACCGCCGAGGCGGGTCGTCGGCGTCACCGCCTTTTCCAGGTTGACTTTCTGTCCCACCTGATAATGGGCAAAGCCGGTAAGGGCCACGGTCTCGGCTGAGATATCGGCCACATAGCCGTCGGCCATCTGCTCGACCACGGTCAGACACACGCCATTGGTGGCGATACTGTCACCGAGTTTGACGTCACTTAAGTCCAGCTTGCCGCTAGCCACCGTCAGGCGAATATCATCGCCGCGACGCTCAATTTTTCTCAGGCTGCCAACAGCCTCGATGATCCCAGTAAACATGACTAACTACTCTTTATCGCTCGGTAAATGATTGTGACTCAATTGAAAGGTGAGGCGTCTGTCGGCCCCGATCGCACGCTCGTCGCAAAGCTTGAGCGCAGGCAGCTGCGTCATCTCAGTATAGTCCGGCAGTGCCAGCAGGTTACGGCCATGGCCGCCTAAGATTTTCGGCGCCTGATACAGCACCAGCTCGTCCGCCAGCCCCTGCGCCATGAAGGCGCCGGCCAGGGTCGCCCCAGCCTCGACCATCACGCTGTTAAGCTGAGATCCCAGATGTTCCAGCAGCGCCTTTAGCGGCACCTGCCCATTGTCGCTTGGCAGTTGCAACTGACTCACCTGCTCGGGCCAGGCGCTCGCCACGGCCTCGGGATAGGGCTGACAGCTCACCAGCAGCACGGGGGATTGTGTCTCAAACAGTTTTGCCTTGGCACCTAGGCGCGCGCGGGAGTCGAGCACCACGCGAAGTGGCTGACGAATGTCGGCCTCGGTTAACTGCTCGGACAGGCTGCCAAGCTCCAGATGACGTACATTCAGGCTAGGGTCGTCGGCCAGTACCGTCTCTATGCCGGTCACGACGGCATCGAAACGGGCGCGCATACGCTGCACGTCACGGCGCGCCTCTGGCCCTGTGATCCACTTAGAGACGCCGTTAGAGAGCGCCGTCTTACCATCCAGGCTGGTCGCAAGCTTGATGCCGACCCAAGGCAGGCCGCTGCGCATCCGCTTCATGAAGCCTGGGTTGAGTGCTGCGGCCTCTTCCTGGTGCAGACCCACCTCGACGAGAATGCCTGCATCTTGGAGCATCTTGATGCCACGGCCAGATACCTGAGGATTAGGGTCGGTCACCGCCACCACCACGCGGGAAACCTCAGCTTTGATCAGCGCCTCGGCGCAGGGCGGCGTTCGGCCATAATGGCTACAGGGCTCTAAGGTTACATAGGCGGTGGCGCCTTTGGCCTTATCGCCAGCCATACGCAGCGCGTGCACCTCGGCGTGGGGGCCGCCGGCGGCGATATGAAATCCTTCACCCACCAGGGTCTCCCCTTGGACTATTACGCAGCCGACATTAGGGTTGGGACTGGTGGTGTATTGCCCCTTGCGGGCCAACTTAATGGCACGCGCCATCATCTGGGAATCAAATTTGGACCAGGCCATGCTCATCGCCATCTCTTGAGAATAATTGGGGAAGCCCAGATACGCATCGATTACGACTTACCCGACTTGCTCTTATCGTTTTGCAATTTGGCAATCGCCTCGCCGAACTCGGAGACATCTTCGAAGGCGCGGTACACAGAGGCGAAACGGATATAGGCCACCTTGTCGAGATTGACCAAGTGATCCATCATCAGGTTACCTATCATCTTAGAGGTCACTTCACGCTCGCCCGTGGCTCTCAGGGTCGATTTTATCTTGCTTAGCGCCTGCTCTATCTCGTCCATCGACACGGGGCGTTTCTCTACCGCCCTCAGCATGCCGCCGCGCAGCTTGTCTTCGTCGAAGGGTTGGCGGCTACCATCTTGTTTAACCACACGCGGCATCACCAGTTCGGCGCCTTCGAAGGTGGTAAATCTCTCGTGGCAAAGTAGACACTCGCGGCGACGACGTACTTGATGACCATCGGCCACCAGACGAGAATCGATCACCTTAGTGTCGGTTGCGCTGCAAAACGGACAATGCATTGAGCCTCCAGCAAATGCTAATCGGTATCTTGGGGAGCTTTCCCTTGAAATAGATACAAAAATGGCCGCTACCAATATTAAATCAGTAGCGGCCATCGGAGTTTACCCGATTTACCCCTTAAGGTTAACCGTAAACAGGGAACTTAGCGCACAATTCAAGCACCTGGTTCTTCACGCGCTCGATAGTGGCTTCGTTGTTGATGTCATCTAACACATCACAGATCCAGTTGGTCAGCTCAACCGCTTCGGCTTCTTTGAAGCCACGACGTGTGATGGCTGGCGAACCGATACGCAGGCCCGAGGTCACGAAAGGTGAACGTGGGTCGTTAGGTACTGAGTTCTTGTTTACCGTGATGTTGGCACGGCCCAGCGCCGCATCGGCATCTTTACCTGTAATATCTTTAGCGATCAGGTCCAGCAGGAACAGGTGGTTTTCGGTGCCGCCAGAAACCACATCAAAACCACGCTCGATGAAGGTGTTAGCCATCGCCTTAGCGTTAACTACTACCTGCTGTTGATATTCCTTGAACTCAGGAGACAGCGCTTCCTTGAAGGCTACCGCCTTACCCGCGATAACGTGCATCAATGGGCCACCCTGACCACCTGGGAATACCGCAGAGTTCAGCTTCTTGTACAAGTCTTCATCGTTCGCCGCAGACAGAATAATACCGCCGCGAGGACCGGCTAGGGTCTTGTGAGTAGTAGAAGTTACCACGTGTGCGTGTGGCACAGGGTTTGGATAGACACCGGCTGCGATAAGGCCTGCAACGTGCGCCATGTCGACAAACAGGTAAGCGCCAATCTTGTCGGCGATTTCACGCATGCGCGCCCAGTCGACGATACCAGAATAGGCAGAGAAACCACCGATCATCATCTTAGGCTTGTGCTCAACGGCCAGACGCTCCATCTCGTCGTAGTCGATCTTGCCAGACTCGTCGATGCCGTAAGGAACTATGTTGTATAGCTTGCCAGAGAAGTTTACTGGAGAGCCGTGCGTCAGGTGACCGCCGTGAGCCAGGTTCATACCCAGAACGGTATCGCCTGGTTGCAGTAGCGCCATGTAGACTGCGCTGTTAGCCTGTGAGCCGGAGTGAGGCTGAACGTTAGCATAGGTCGCACCGAAAAGTTCCTTGGCGCGTTCGATGGCCAGGTTCTCAACGATGTCGACATGTTCACAACCACCGTAGTAACGCTTGCCAGGATAGCCTTCGGCGTACTTGTTCGTCAGCTGAGAACCTTGAGCCTCCATCACGCGAGGAGAGGTGTAGTTCTCCGAGGCGATTAGCTCGATGTGCTCTTCTTGACGACGAGTCTCTTCCTGGATCGCTTGAAACAGTTGCGGATCAAAGTCAGCGATGTTCATCTCTTTTTTCAGCATTGGTCACTCCAGCTGTGAAAGTCTTATAAGGTAGGGTTGCGCGGTATTCTACAGTGCATTCGATCACAATCCCAGCATTTGCGACATGAAATTAGTTGCGATTCAGGCTGAGAAATGTTCATCAAAATGCACCTTAGGACAAAAGTGGGGTTAAGGTGGCCTGATTTGCCAAGACTCCTTTTTTGCAAGGGACAAAATGGCTGGTTTACAGCCTTTTGAACGAAAACACTGTTTTAATTACCCAACAAAAATGACGGCACTGGGCCGTCATTTTGCATTAGTAATGGTAATCAGCAATCGTAATCAGTAATGGTAATCAGCAACCGTGATCAGTCATGGTACTCAGTAGTAGTATTCGAGTTGCAGCCAGCTGCGCTGCTCGCTGTCATCGAGGCGGCTGTAGATCCCCGGATTGTCTATGCCATGGATCTCACCGCTACGGTCGATCCGCTCATGGTGCAGGCTCAGGGTCAGATCCTTACTGATGCCATAGCTGAGATAGATCTCATATCTGTCTCTGGCATCGTCGAAGTCCAGATCGCTGTTATTGGGGTTCCACTGGGGCGCGCGCTCGTTCTCTTTGTCGTTGATCGAGCTCCAGCGCTGGGACTTAAGCTTCATGCCTAGTAAGAGATTACGATAGCTGGCCTCCAGCGACAGGTTAAAGGTGTGGCCCCAGGCATAGCCATATTCCCCCTCCCAGAGCACAGACTTGGTGCCCCAGAAATGCCGTCCCTGGGAGAGATAATCTTTGGTGGCGAAAGGCTTCACCATGGCAAAGTCACCAAAGAGATCGCCGCGCAGGTCGATACTGATATCTTGATTGGACCAGTTGGCCCCCATCGACAGGCCCAGCAGGTTGACCACGGCGTAGAAATCTTCATCCAGCTCCAGCCCCAGGCTGGTATATTCCATGCCCGTCGATGGGCCGACATAGAAGCTGTGAGACCAGTCGCTGGCGAGCCCGCCGCCTTTATGTTTGCGCCCGTAGCTGCCCAGCAAGAGTTGCGTGGCCATCTGCCACTCCTCCACACCTTCCTGAGAAACCGCTGTCTCCATCATCATCTCGACCCGGCTCGGGGTGCCGCTGAGGGTATCGTATTTCCCTTCGCGGCTGTCGATGGCCGCACGCATCCCCAGCATCGCCATGGTACTGCTAACATCCGCCTTGTCTTTGCTGGCGTAGCGCACGCCGGTATACACAGAGAAGCTGTCTTGGGTCTGACTGCGATCGAATCGGTTGGGGCTCGGGTAACCAAACCAACCTCGTAGCGTGCGCGAAGGG
Organism: Shewanella loihica PV-4; assembly: GCF_000016065.1. Lineage (NCBI taxonomy): Bacteria > Pseudomonadati > Pseudomonadota > Gammaproteobacteria > Alteromonadales > Shewanellaceae > Shewanella > Shewanella loihica. Next base: position 1,376,344 of record NC_009092.1, on the reverse strand, counting down.
TTAAACAGATAACTTAGGCCGGTTGGCAACCAGCCCTCTTTGGCGGCCAGCATCTCGGAAAACTGAAACAGGCTCTCCCCCAGCACGGCGCCGCCCCAGGTGGTGACTATCTGATCGTTGATACTCACCACTTCCTTATACTCGGCAAACACCTCCCAGATGGTGGAGGCGGCAAAGGTGCCCAGGGTCGACTCGTAGTAGTTGAAACCGTGGTTACGAAACGCCTGATAATAGAGGGCGCCGGCGTAGGCGTGGCCCCAGTTCATGCCGATATCGTTATCGTCATACTTCCAGGAGGCCCCCGTGGTCAGCCTGTCGTAGAAAAACTCCGCCGCATTGCCATCTATCTCATAATCGAAATCATCTTCCATGGCCTCTGAGCCTGTCTTGTACAGCAGCTCGCCAAGCACCAGCACGGTTGAGAGTTCCAGTGTCGCGCCCCACCAATCCTTCTCGCTGGGTGAAAGCGGCAAGTCTATGGTCTCTACCGGCGCAATCTGCGCCGGCTCATCCGCTGGCCGCTGCACTTGAGACGCAGAGGCTAAGGCATACGCCAATTGGCCTTGGGCTGGCGCTTTTTGAACAGGCTTGGCTTGTGCTGACTCGGCATGTGCGGCAAGTGGCAATAACAGGCAGGCACCACTTAACAGGGAGGCGGCAATAACAGGTGATGTGGCTTTCAAGATCAATCCCTTATCTTTATCGTTATTCTTATTCTTGTGTTCTTTCTTCAACGCTTGAGGTCAAAGCTTTTAATCGATGCTTTTTATCAGAAACTGTGTTCATCCGCTTAATTCATGGCGCCTAGCGTTTAGCTATGCCCCCTTGAGCGGCTCAGGATGTTAACAATTTTTACAAGATGTCACAAAACAAAAACTTCTCATCATAGAACATGGCGGCGAGGCCAGCGAAAAGGGACCGAAAATCCGATTTAAGTTCTAAGGCGATTACAGTAGAATTGCCCCCATTGTTTCGTCAGTGAGTAAACTTTTTTATGGCTCAGTTTGTATACAGCATGCTACGCGTGGGCAAGATAGTCCCGCCGAAGAAGCAGATCCTCAAAGATATTTCCCTAAGCTTTTTCCCCGGCGCCAAGATCGGTGTCTTAGGCCTTAACGGTTCGGGTAAATCCACCCTGCTGCGCATCATGGCCGGTATCGATACCGAGATCGAGGGTGAAGCGCGTCCGATGCAGGATCTTAAGATAGGTTACCTGCCCCAGGAGCCTAAACTAGATCCTCAGCAGACAGTGCGCGAAGCGATCGAAGAAGCGGTAAGTGAGGCCAAGAACGCCCTGACCCGTCTCGATGAGGTTTACGCCCTATACGCTGAACCAGATGCCGATTTCGACGCCCTTGCCAAGGAGCAGGGTGAGCTGGAAGCCATCATCCAGGCCCAGGATGCCCACAACCTGGACAACATTCTCGAGCGCGCCGCCAACGCCCTGCGTCTGCCGGACTGGGACGAAAAGATTGAGGTATTATCAGGGGGTGAGCGTCGCCGTGTGGCCATCTGTCGCCTGCTGCTTGAAAAGCCAGACATGCTGCTGCTGGACGAACCGACCAACCACCTGGACGCCGAGTCTGTCGCCTGGTTAGAGCGCTTCCTGCAAGAATACACGGGTACCGTTGTGGCCATTACCCACGATAGATACTTCCTCGACAACGCCGCCGGTTGGATCTTAGAACTCGACCGTGGCGAGGGTATCCCATGGGAAGGCAACTACTCTTCTTGGCTAGAGCAGAAAGAGGCCCGTCTGAAGCAGGAATCGGCTGCCGAAAGTGCCCGCCAGAAGACCATCGCCAAGGAACTCGAGTGGGTTCGTCAAGGTGCCAAGGGCCGTCAGTCAAAGGGCAAGGCACGTATGGCACGTTTCGAAGAGCTGAACACCAACGACTACCAGAAACGTAACGAGACCAACGAACTGTTTATTCCGCCAGGGCCACGCCTGGGTGACAAGGTGATCGAGGTGAACAACCTGACCAAGTCCTATGGCGACCGCGTGCTGATCGACAACCTGAGCTTCAGCGTACCTAAAGGCGCCATCGTCGGTATTATCGGTGCTAACGGTGCCGGTAAGTCGACCCTGTTTAAGATGATCAGCGGCGCCGAACAGCCAGACAGCGGCAGCATCGAAGTGGGTGATACGGTTCAGATCGCCTCGGTGGAGCAGTTCCGTGATGCCATGAACGACAAGGCGACCGTATGGGAGGAGATCTCCGGCGGTCAAGATATCATGCGTATCAACAACACTGAGATCCCGAGCCGCGCCTACGTGGGCCGCTTCAACTTCCGCGGCGGCGATCAGCAGAAGATCATCGGCACCCTGTCCGGTGGTGAGCGCAACCGTGTGCACCTTGCCAAGCTGCTCCAGGCGGGCGGTAACGTGCTGCTCCTCGATGAGCCCACCAACGATCTCGACGTCGAAACCCTGCGCGCCCTGGAAGAAGCCCTGCTTGAATTCCCTGGCTGTGCCATGGTGATCTCGCATGACCGTTGGTTCCTCGACAGAATCGCCACCCACATCCTGGATTACCGCGACGAGGGTCAGGTGAACTTCTACGAAGGTAACTACACAGAATACTCGACCTGGCTGAAAGAGACTCTGGGTACGGATGTGATTGAGCCGCACCGTCTCAAGTACAAGCGCATGAGTTAACGCGCGCATCTCACACTCTCGAGTAATTTCAATAGCGCAAAGCACATACAAACGGAGGCAGCAGCCTCCGTTTTTTTATCTTCTCTTCCCAAAACCTGATCCCCTTTTTAAAAGGGTCTAACACGGAAACAAAAGCGTGCTAGGATTGAACGCCTATCCGCCAACAACATCAGAATAATAAAAGGATTTGTCTTGAATAGAACACTCAGGCTAATGCCCCTAGACTCAGCGCTTAAGGCGGCCAGCTTATGCCTGGCCGGTTTACTGCCCCTACAGGTTTTAGCCGTTCAGGCACAAACTGAGCAAGAGACTAAGGCAGTGACTCAAGCCAGTACGAATTCAGGCATTAATGACGGCCCCTATCTATTTCTCAACCCCAAGGCCGATATGGCCGATTGGATCTGCGAAGGAGAGCATAAACAGACCCGCGTCGATCAAGGTAAGCTGAGTCGCCCCGAACATTGCGGCAAACTTCCTGAGCCCAACCTGAATCCGCAGGCTAAAGAGGTGCTGGCAGACAGCTATCAGGGAGTGGATAAGATAGTGGCGCTCAGCGACGTTCATGGTCAATATGAGGTGCTGCTGCAGCTGCTGCGCCGCCATAAGATCATCGACCAGGATAACAACTGGGCCTTCGGCAAGGGCCATATGGTGATGACGGGCGATATGTTCGACCGCGGCCCTCAGGTTAACGAGGTACTCTGGTTCATGTACAAGCTCGACAAGCAGGCCAAGGCCGCCGGCGGCCAGCTGCACCTGTTGATGGGCAACCACGAACAGATGGTGATGCGCGGTGACCTGCGCTACGTCAACGACAAGTACCAGACTGTCAGCAAGCTGCTTGATCGCCCCTATGATGCGCTCTACGGTCAAGACAGCGAACTCGGCCAATGGCTGAGAAGTAAGCACACTATCGTTAAGATCAACGACACCCTCTTCCTCCACGGCGGTATCAGTCAGGAGTGGGTCGACCGCGGCTTGACACTGGCCAGGGCCAACAGCCTCTACCGGGAAAATATCGACAAGAGTAAGGCTGAGCTGAAGCAAGATGAGCTGCTCAACTTTCTCTTCTTCGGCAACGGCCCCACCTGGTATCGCGGCTACTTTAAGCCAGACTTCGATACCCAGGAGCTGGCCAACATCCTGGACTACTTCAAGGTCAAGCGCATCGTCGTGGGCCATACCTCACAGACTCGGGTACTAGGCCTGTTCGACAACCGGGTTCTCGCCATCGACAGCAGCATCAAAAAAGGCCTGTCTGGTGAACTGCTCCTCATAGAGAAAGACCAGCTGATCCGCGGTCAGTATGACGGCAGCCAAACACCGCTATGATATCCGCCGCCTAGCCAGTCTACAGCTTTGACTAGCTAGGCGACTTCTTAACTTAGCTTTGCAGGGACTTGGCTAGGCTCTTGCCTATCACCAAACCTTACCCCCCTAATGACAGCGTCAAAAAAAGTCTAAAAAACATAGACTTAACTCAACAACCTCACACCTTGGCATCCTTCCTTTTCCACCTATTCCAAAGTCACTTCTTTCGCCTTTCACCAGACGCATTCATCCACTGTTTTTGGCCAACTGTTTTTAGCCAACTGTTTCTAGCCAAAGTGTGACCCATTTCCATATGCCACAAGTTGAGAATGAAATTAATTCTCATTAGTGTTAAGCTGCAATTTTATTCTTCTGCCCTGCCGCTCACACAGCGTGGAGCATGGCAATGGCGCCAAAACGAAAGGTAATAATCTAATGCGTCGTCTCCTATGGAAATGGCATGGTTGGCTCGGACTCTTCGCCGCCCTACCGCTATTTATCATCGCTCTGACCGGCAGTGTGTTGGTGTTTAAGAGCGAGCTCGAACACCTATTGATGCCGGAAAAGGTGCTCGCCGCCAGCGAGACCCGCCTGAGTTTCACCCAGCTACTGAGGTCGGCAGATGAGGCGTTGCCACAACATGAAATTCTTGGCTGGCAGTTTGCACCTAACGCCGGCGAGGCAGACAAGCTCTATGTCGCCAAGCAAGGCACCTACGACTGGCAACTCCTGTTTGTCGACCCTAGCCAAGGCAGCCTACTGAGCCAACCTGTCGGCCTGAGTCACTACCTGCTGGACTGGCTGTTGGAGCTGCACTACACCCTGCTTGCGGATCATCTGGGGCTAGCGGTTACTGCATTAGTATCTATCTTGCTGATCTTGCTCTCCTTATCTGGGTTTATATTACACCGTCAGTTTTGGCGAACCTTTTTCACCCTTAGATGGGGCAAGAGTCTGCGCCTGTTTCTCAGCGATAGCCACAAGATGCTGGGGATCATAGGTGCGCCACTGTTCCTGATCCTGGGCTTCACCGGTGCCTGGTGGAACATAGAGCACATCATCGAGGAGTGGCACGAACCCGACCCCAAGACCCTAATCGTCACCCAGAGTTACTACAACAAGCAGCTGGATGTGGAAGCGCTGCTGACACAGGCGACTCAGGTGATCCCAGGCTTTCAGACCCACTATGTGCGCTTCCCCGACAAGAGCTATGCCGGCATCCACCTTTTTGGCGCCGCCCAAGATCGCGGCGCGCTTCGCAGCGACTATGGCTCTATCGTCAGTTTCGATGATAAATCCGGTCAGCTCAGCGCCAGTGTCGATGCCACCAAGGCCGGCGCACTTTATCAATTTGTCGATAGTTTCCGCCCGCTGCATTACGGCAACTTCGGCGGGCTGGTCAGCAAAATTATCTGGTGTGTGGTGGGCTTCTTACCTAGCCTGATGGCCCTTTCCGGTTACCTGATGTGGCGGGCACGGCGTAAACCGCAAACACGGCGCCGCGCAAAACAAACGATCGAGAGTCCTAGCAACCGAGACGCTAAAGAAGGCTTGGCCAAGGCCTGATATTTGATAAGTCGCACTTGATAGAAGTAAAAAGCCGGGTAATAACCCGGCTTTTTTTATGACGCCTCGATAGCTCTGTCATTGGCACTATAGATGACATTCATGATGACACTCTTAGTGACAACTAACCTTCCATGGGCCAATTGTGCTCTAACATGCGGCCCTGACTGGTACTAAACGCCTCTTCTTTCTTGGCACACTCATAGACGCGCTTCACCGTCATGGGCTTACCGTCCGTGTGCAGTAACGCGGGCAGCTGACTACCGACGAGCTGCTTTTTATATTGTGGCGCCTTGCTGGGCTGCCAGGAGAAACGCACCAGAACCTGCCCCTCATTGGTCTCAATGAAACACTTATAGTCTTCCCTCGGCTCGGCCTTGAGCGGCCCGGCTATTACACATAATGCCAGTAGCACCAGCAAAATTAATTTATTCACGCTATTCCTCTCACTCTTTGGCTGAGTAGCTAGGCGCTCAGCCTCTATTAGTCAACGATGTAATTTGCTTCTGACCACTTGCTACTCGCTATAGTAGTAGATCTTATGAGCACGCAGTCGGCCACCTATGCAGCGATTGTCCCCGGCGGGGCAATCGTCGTCGGGTTTAACCTTCTCCATCTTCTCGGCGGCGTTACCTATGCCGATCAGATACATGTAGGCATCACCATCCTTTCCTTGCCCCCCCTTGTTGTCGGCAGGGATCACAAGCTGAGGAGTGTCTAATACCAAGTTACCCGCCTCTAGAGCGACCGACGTGTAGTTACTCGTGCCATAGTGCAGATTAAAGGGATAGAGGAAGCCCATGCCTGACGTTAAGCACTGGTTGTTACTCGCTGCTGTACCCGGCACAAAGGTCGTGAAGAACACCTGACCGTTAATGATAGTCGCCGGTGACAGATTCTTCTCACCAAGCCCAGGAAGTTTAAAATACCACCCGCGCTTCTTACTAATAGCAATCTTGTCGGGCGCTTGATTAGCCTTCAACTTGGTCGTTTCGTAGAGGTCGCTAAGAGTCAAAGGCGCTGGCGCCTTAGGCCTGCCCGTGCCGCCGAAGGTCTGAGTCACCACGTTTCTATCTTGTAGGGTGAAAAACATGTCTTCGCGGGAGGTATCGGACGGCGCCGCCCTGTGGCCACTGCCCACCACCACGGCATCGTAAGGTACATTCTGACTCGTGGTTACCCTAGTAGTCTTGCCATTGACTGTATAATCAACCACTGAGACATTGTTAATCATGGTCTGCGCCACAACTGGGGCCGAGTAGAAGCGACGATTCTGCAGCAGCGACTTGCCACCTAGATCGGCAAACTTAAAGGCTGACCAGCTAGCCTTATCCGCCCTTGGCATATCCATGCGCCAGACACTACCACCGGTATCGACCGCATAGATACGGTCGGTATTGCCATCGCCACTGGCATCGAGTACCGCCACACCGCTAGGAATACTGTCCTGAATCCCTGGCAGGGCCGTGCCGCCACCGGCGCCAAATTGATGGATCAGTTTGCCGGTATCGGCATCGACGATAAACACGCCACGCCCTTTGTTATCCTTAGTGCCAAGGTCTTTACCATCTTTACCCGCAGGTGAATACCCAGCACCGAAGATGAGCACAGGTTTTTCCGTGCCGCTGGCACTGCGAATCGTGGTCACCACAGGTGTCGACCAGGATTGTCCAAGCTCACTCAGGCCCGGCGAGCTGGCATCGATACGCCACTTGAAGCTTGGCGAATCAGGGTTGCTGATATCCAGGGCATAGTAACTATCACCACCGCGACGCATGCCGAAGAAGAGCCAAGCTTTTTCTACACCTGAGGCGCCATTTTTCACATAGGCAACAGGAGAGCCGTCGATACCATAGACTGAGTGCACGCCCGTCGGCACATTGTTTCTCAGGGTCTGGATATTTGGCAGCAGTTCATAAGGCATGAAGGCCCAGCTCTCGCTAACCTCGTTGGCAGTGGTGTCATCCTTGAACATATGCATGAAGCCATGGTTGGTACCAACCAGGATACGTATATCCGGGCTAGACTTACTGCCAAAGTTCAATGCCAGAGGCTTAGAGTGAAGGGCATCACCCATGATGTCATTGCGCCAGTTCTTGGCGGGATCGGCAATGGTCGTCTGGTTCTTGTCGTTGTCCACATCCAGCCCCTTAGCCCAATCGAATAGGTTAGTGAGCTGACTCTTATCAACACCCATGAAATTGGCCAGGTCTTCCTGACCACCTGCCTTGGTGGCCGCCGCCGACAGGCTGAGCGTATCCATGCCGCCCCCCAAATTACTGTATAGGGTTCGGCTATCGGCACTCTGCATCGCCGACAGGACGCCCCCCTTGCGCACATCGTTGCCATCGCCACAAAGCTTCTTGGGCGTCCAGTAGGAGCAGGCGCTATCCTTGATGTTACCGTCATCACCCAACGCTATTTTACCCTCTGCGTCCAAAACTGTCCCATCGGCGGCGACTCTGAACTTCTTGATATTCCCCGTCCAGCGCGGACCTCTGTCCGGCAGGAACATGGAGTAATAGGCATAGTTAAAAGTCTGGGTACGGTTAAAGTTGTTGCTGGCCACAGAGGGAGAAGTAAAACTTGCGCTGTTGGCCAACACCTCATTCACCGCCTGTTGAATAGAGCCCTGCAGCTTAGTCGCATCGGTGGCATCGAAATAGCTTCCGCCCCCCTTGCTCGCCACCTTCTTCAACAGATCTTCGGCATTTTTTGCCCCCTCACTGAAGCCAATGGTGTGGGTGATCACATGCTGATCGCCATCCATGTTAGGGTTTACATCTTTGCGATACATCCAACTCGACAGCGCGCTCATGTAACTAGTGCTGTGCTTATCGACGCCACCGGTTAACTTCGTGACTTCCACATCGGCGGCGCTGTCTAGGGTCGGTTCCCCATCTGTTATGAAGACGATATAGGCGTTGTTCTGACACTTCTTAAAGGGGGATTGATAGGTATTTGTTCCCTTAACAAGCGCATCCTTGTCCAAACTATCATTTTTATTGGCTCTATAAGTTACCCATCGGCCCCATGATTCATAGGTATAATCCTTATCATCATCGCCAAACTCCACAGACTTACCGGCGAAGTAACGATAGGCCTCGTAAAGGGTTTCACACAGGGGGGTGTTCCAGCCATACTCAATATCTTTAACCCCACTGAGTAGTGTCTTTTTTTGCCCTGGCGTCAGGGTCTGAATGGCTTTGATGATGCGCCCACCGTTACGGCCATTATATAGGGTGTCATCTGGGCCATTCATGTTGAAAATTGCCAGGCCGAAATCCACTCCCGGGGTGGTTAAGATGACGTTTTTAATCGCATCTTTGGCCAGCTCTAAGCGAGTTTTATCTTCTTGTTTCTTGTTTGCATTGTGATGCCAGCGAAGGTAATCCTCGGTATACACGGTGAGCACCCGCCCGGTACCAAAGCCGGTAAGCTGCGCCTGCTCCTTGGCGGTCTTCTTGATGCTATCACTCGAACTACTGCTGACATTGTTATACATGATAGGCGTGGTGGGAGATCCCAAACTATCGACAGGTAGCCCCGAGGTTAATCCCTTAGCATTAAGATAATTGCCTTCCTGAATATCTTCGTAGCAATCCACCGCCTTAGCATTCAGACCATTGTTATCGCCAAACTCACGCCAGGCACCGTTGGCACCGCTAAAGGTATACTTACGGAAGAAACCGGTAAAGATGCCATAGTCGTTCAGGAACTCCCAGGAGCTACCGCAGCTATTGATGGTGCCTGAAAATTTACGTCGTTCATTAGGGTCATCGGGGTCGGGCAACTTATTCTTACCCTGATCACCTTTTACGTAATAGAGCATCCCTTTCTTGCCGTTATTGTAACGCGAGCCGCCCCCAGCTCCCGGCGTATAAGGTTTATCCACGTCATAGACTTTGGTGCTCATACTGCCAGAGTTATCGAAGATGATCAGGATTTGTGGCCTAGCCCCAGTACGGGCGCTCGCCTCATAGACATATAACTCGGTATCGTCGGCCCACGAAGAAGCCGAGAGAAGACTCATGATGGCAGTCAACAGAGCAACAAAGCTTTTCACAAGCTCTCCCTTTCGCTGCATTATGATATTTGCCAGAGCAGACTGACCAGCGCGCAAAATATCCATTTCACTAAACCTATTACTTCAAATTTTTTTAACTTTTTTTAAATGACCCCTTACCCCACTCTTACGGCTCCACTCTCAACCCTAGATGACAAAGGCTATCAACCAAAGACAGACTTTCAGACAAGAGAACACTAGCCGGAAGCATGAATTTGGCTATACAAGATGAGACAAAAGTGCGATAGAAAGCGGATTTAACACGCCATCGATACAAAATGCAACATTTTTAACCAAATTGAATCATGCAAACAGGAGGAACATCGAATTTTGAATGAATAGCGAACTTGGCCAGCAGGAGTGCTATTTTATTGACACTGGCATGACCAGTTTAATAAACAAACAATCCCAAGCTAAAGCAAAAACTCCAACACAAATTAAACAACTGAGCAAAAAGGATTTATTTGAAAGCAGGTGGCGTTAATTAAACAACTAGCCAGATGAAAACAAGATAGAGTCAGCCGTCGTATTAATGACACTCGCGCCATCTCAGTTATTATGATGAATATTTAATCAACAAAGCCTGTGAAATATTCACTTTTTCTTTAAGATGTAAATTTTTCAACTTAATGGCTATTTAAGCCAAACATAGAAACATGAAATTAATCTAATGAATTGTTTGAGGTAATCATCTTTTATGACAATCACCTTTTATGACAATCATCTTTAAGACAACAAATTTAGAAACGATTATCGATGTGAAATAATAAGTAAAAGATAATCCAACGCCTCAATTTCATCGGCAATGAGTCAGCTCCATCTTTAAATCTGCTCTTCCTAACTAATGCCTTTGAATAACACTCTCTGTATTTAAGGAAACAAGTTAGCAAGCCAAGAGTTGGCAACTTACAGGGTCAACCGGCTCAACATCGACCTCTACAGCATTGGCACTGAGACAAGTTCTCTGTGAAAGGCATTTTACCTTTACCCCTTAAGGATCAGATGAAACACAGTGAAGGTCTTGTCTCTGTCTTTTCTCTGTCTTGCCCCTATCTCACACAGAGGCAAGACAAGAGCGTCACTCTTGCATCGAGTCACCTAGTCGAACATCCAGCCACTAAGGCGCCGCTTGCCTGCTGTTTGGCGATGGCGGTCTCAAGCTGGGCGGCGACGAAACCCGGTGAGCGGGTGCGACCCGAGATCAGCCGATACATGGCAGGGATCACCAACAGGGTCACCAGGGTGGCGAACGCCATGCCGAAGAACACAACTGTGCCCACGGCGATCCGGCTCTCAGAACCGGCGCCGCTCGATAGAATCAAGGGCACGGCACCGACCAAGGTGGTGAAGGCCGTCATCAGAATGGGGCGCAGGCGACGCGCGGAGGCGTCCAGTATCGCCTGTTCCAGCGAGGCGCCCCTATCCCTGAGCTGATTGGCAAACTCGACGATCAGTATGCCGTTCTTAGTCACCATGCCGATCAGCATGATCATCCCGATCTGGCTATAGATGTTGAGCCCGAGCCCCATCAGATAGAGACCGATGAATCCGCCGAAGATCCCCATAGGAACCGTCAGCATCACCACCAGCGGGTTGATGAAACTCTCGAACTGGGCCGCCAGCACCAGGTAGGCTACAAGCAGCGCTAGGGCGAAGACCAGCATGACGCTGCTTTGATTTTCCTTAAACTCTTTCGACTCCCCCGTGTAGCTGATGCTGATATCCCCGGGTAAGATCTCGATAGCCTTGGCATCGAGGAAGTCAAGCGCCTCACCTAAGGTATAGCCCTCACCGAGGTTGGCCTTGAGAGTGATCGACTTCTGCTTATTGGTATGGCTTAGCTTATGGGCCGAGGCGACCTCCTCGATATGGGTGATGGCATCTAGGGTGATCAGCTCACCGTTGGCGGCGCGCATATAGATCTGGCTCAAATCCGCCATGCTGTTAAAGCTCTCCTCCTTGCCCCGCAGATATACGTCATACTCTTCGCCGCGTTCGATAAAGCTGGTCTCGCTGCGTCCACCTAGCATCACCTCTAGCGTCTGAGACACCTGAGCCACGCTGATCCCAAGCTCGGCGGCGCGTTGCCTATCCACGCTCACCACCAGCTCTGGGGTGGTCTCGGCATAGTCGAGATCGGCCCCCGTGACGATTGGCGAGGCATCGGCGATCGCCTTAAGCTTGCTCGCCCACTTAAACAGCTCATCATAGTCACTGCCGCCCAGCACAAATTGCACCGGCTCGCTGGACTTGCCCCTAAAGCCGGGCAACATGGGCCGCACCATGACATCGGGGATCCCCTTGAGCGCCTTAGCCACCACGGCCAGCGCCTGCTGCGCGTTGATATCACGGGCCTGCCAATCCTCTAGCTGCATGATCACAAAGCCGGTTTGATCCCCGGCCCGCCCCCCGAACGCCGGCGCCTGTACGCTAAAGGATTTGATCACCCCCTGACTGAGCAGTGGCATCAGCCGCTGCTCGACGATATCCATATTAGACGTCATACGGTTGTAGCTGGTGCCCTCCGCGCCCTTGACGAAGGCGAAGATCACCCCTCTGTCTTCCTGGGGCGCCAGCTGCGCCGGCACCTGGTTCATCAGCAGACCGCTTCCTATGACACAGGCGACAATCACCACTGGCGCCGCCAGGCGGTAACGCACCGCCCAGGCCACGGCGCGGCGATACCAGGCTTCGAGTCGAGCGAAGCCGCTGTCCATCAAGCGGTTAAGGGCTTTGGGCCTGTGTTTACGCTTGAGGAGCTTGCTGCCAAGCACTGGGGTCAGGGTTAGGGCGATAACCGATGAGAAGATCACCGCCATGGCCAGCATCACGGCAAACTCGGTAAAGAGGCGCCCCACCATGCCATCCATGAAGGAGATAGGCAGAAACACCATCACCAACACGGCGGTAGTCGCCACCACGGCAAACCCCACCTCTCTGGCACCCTTATAGGCCGCCAGAATCGCAGGTTCCCCCCGCTCGATATGATGAAAGATGTTTTCAACGACCACGATGGCATCATCCACCACCAGGCCGATAGCCAGGATGAGCGCCATCAGGGTCAGGAGATTGATGGAGTAACCCAGGTAGTTGGCGGCGATGAAGGCCGAGATCAGCGACACAGGCACGGTCACCGCAGGGATCAGCGTCGCCCTAGCCTGACCGATAAACAGATAAAGCACCAAGACCACCAGGGCCCCGGTGATATAGAGGGTGTTGTACACCTCGCCGATAGACTGGTCGATAAAGACGGTCGAGTCATAATCCACCGACAGCTGAGTGCCCTCGGGCAGGAATTTCTGGAGCTTATCCACCTCCTCGCGCACCCGCTGCGCCACCTGCAGAGGATTGGCATCCGACTGGGCCACGATCCCTAAGCTGAGGTTAGGCACGCCGTCACTCTTGAAGGTGGAGTTTTCATTCTCGGCGCCGATAAACACCCGCGCCACATCCTTGAGATAGATGGGGCTACCGTCGCTTGCAGTTCGCACCACCAGGTAATCGAAGTCTTCGGGATGCAGATAGAGCCTGGCGGTGCGCACTGTCATTACAGTCGTGTCGTTGCGCACCTCACCGCCCGGGCTCTCCACGTTTTCGCTGCGCAGCGCATCGGTAATATCTGTGGTGGTCACCCCGCGTCCGGCCATCAACTTAGGATCCAACTGCACATACATCACCTTGTAGAGACCGCCGGAGATATTTACCGAGCTCACCCCGGTGATCAGGCTAAATCTGTCCTCAAGCACTCGCTGGGCATAGTCGGTCAGCTGAGTCCTGTCCATGGTGCTGGAGCTGAGGTTGATGTAGACGGAAGGTTCGCCCGACCCATTATCCTTGGAAACGATGGGCTCATCCGCCTCGTCGGGCAGACGGCGCTGGGCGCGAGCCACGGCGTCGCGCACATCGCTCACCCCTTCGGTTAGGTTCCAGTCCAGATCGAAGCTGATGGTGATGCGTGACATGCCGTTGCGGGTCACAGAGGTGATCTCGTCGATACCGCTGATCCCCGTCAGCTCATCCTCGAGCACTGTGGTGATCTGACTCTCCATGATGCTGGCCGAGGCGCCGCTGTAACTGGTCATCACAGTCACCACGGGGCTCTCCACATCCGGCATCTCTCGCACCGCCAGCTTGGAGAAACTCACCAGACCAAATACACACAGCAGTAAGCTTAAGACGAGCGCCACCACAGGGCGTTTTACCGACACATCCGACAGCAACATTAGCTCTGCCCCCGCGCGGTTTCAGTCTCGCCCGTCTGGACCTGAGTCTGGACCTGAGTCTGGACCTGAGTCTGAGTCTGGGTCTGGGTCTGAGTCAAACGCCTGCCTCCCAGCCCCTCGGCGAGCTGGCCGGTTTCAACATCTTCCACCTTGATGCCATCACGCATGTTAACCAGCCCCTTGACCACGATTCTGTCGCCCAAGGATAAGCCATCATCGATCAGCACCTGATCGTCGATACGCGCCCCCAGGGTCACCTGAGTGCGGCGGGCGATATTGTCGCTGTCGATCACATAGACGAAACGTTTGGTGCCTGAGTATTCCAGCGCCTGAACCGGCACTACCGCCTGAGTCACAGGGGCAAAATCAAGCCGCGCCGAGATCAACATGCCGGGCCTGAGCTGAAGGCTGGGGTTGTCGAAATTCACCCTCACCTTAAGATTGAGGGTCTCGGAGTTGATCCGCGGCGCCATGGCCACCACCTGACCATGAAACTGCTCGCCTGGCCAGGCACTGCTGCTGGCCACCACAGGCATGCCTAGGTAGATCTGCGACAGATAACGCTCGGGGATCTGCAGATCCAGACGCATGCTGGAGAGATCGTCCAGGCTTACCAGCTCGCTGCCCACGCTCACCAGCTTGCCCAGACTAAAGTCCACCAGCCCAATCACACCGTCGAAGGGGGCCTTGAGGGTGTGATAATCCAGGTCCGCCTGGGCGGCCTGCAGCCTGGCCTCGGCGATATCGACGCTGGCCAGCTGAGCATCTATCTCGGTCTGAGTAATAGCGTGCTGTTTTATCAGCCGCTTGTACTCGCCTAACTTGCGCCGCTCATCGTTCAGATAGGCCTTGGCCTCTGCAAGATTTGCCTTGGCCTTGGCATCTTCGAGATGCACCAATACCTGCCCCTGAGACACCGCCTGATTATCGCTTAAGTTGATCGCCTGCACCTTACCCGATACCTCGGCAGCTATCTGCACCGAGCGATTGGCGGCAAGCTTGCCGACCAAAGAGAGATGCTGAGCCACTTCATGGGCCTCGACCCGGGCACTGGCAATCGGCACGGCTCTGGCCCCAGCTTTGACATTAGCTGTGTTGGCATTAGCAGCTTTGCCGTTAGCAGCTTTGCCCTTTACAACTTGGGGCTGATATGTTGGCGACTGGCTCTTGGCCTGATTGGCAGCAACGGCAAAGGTGAGCAAGGCGGCTAGCGCCAGCACGCCAAGGGGAATGTACAGGTATTTTTTATCCATTGGGGCGGTATCTTATCCATGGGCTTTTCGACTGCCCCTATTGTAAAATGGCACCGCCCTTAGGTGGGTAAAGCAATGTAAAGCTGCGCAAAGCGTCACATTCATTGAAGCGTAAGAGTGCAAGCAAATGTGTCGGCCCGCCGCTACCTATCTCCAAAACTCATTCAGACGCCCAGACTTCACTTTTGTTGAACCCTGCACATCCCCTCTTCCAGAGCCATAACTTGGAACTGCCAAACGAGCCGCCCACTTGAGTTTTTCTGCAATAACATTAAAGTAAAGCCACCATAACAATATCAAAACACCCTACAGAAGGTGGCGCTGTTGCATCAATCCTGTTTCGATAGACCCATTATCATCATCTCGGCGCCGCGATCCGGCAGCACGCTACTTTTTGAACTCTTAAGCCATAGCGAATCACTCTGGACCATTGGTGGCGAGAGCCACGCTGTAATAGAAAAGCACAGGCAGCTCAATATCACCGCTAAGGGATTTGCCTCCAATGCGCTGGATATCAGCGACTGGGATGCGGATATTGACCAGCAGCTCAAGGCTGACTTCGAGGCCGCGCTGAGGGATCATCAGGGGAAACCCTACCTGAAGAGCTTAGGACCGATCCGCTTTCTGGAGAAAACCCCAAAGAACAGCCTACGTATCGACTTTCTCGCTAAGCTCTTTCCCGACGCCCGCTTCATCTATCTGGTGCGGGATCCCAAGGAAAATGTTGCCAGCATAATGCAGGCCTGGCGCAGCGGCCGTTTTCGCACCTACCCAGGCCTGCCCGGCTGGGGCGGCGACTGGTCACTCCTGCTGCCTCCGGGTTGGCAGGCGCTCAGAGGAAAGCCACTAGAACAGATCGCCAGCTTCCAGTGGTGTCAGGCCAACGAGCACATCATGGCCTCGCTGGACAAGCTGCCCCAAGAGCGCTGGCACTTAGTCAGCTATCATGATCTGGTTGCCGATCCTAAGGGCACCACCCAGAAGATAGTCGAGTTCTGCCAGCTTTCCTTAGACGCTTCACTGGCCGAGCGAAGCGAAGGCAAGCTGCCTCACTCACGCTACACAGTCTCGGCCCCTAAGGCCGATAAATGGCTGGCCAACTATTCGGCCATCGCCGCTATCTGGCCACAAACACAAGCTTGTCTGCATAAGGTAAATCAGCGACTGGCGTCACGAGACATCTTGCCTTTTGCAACAGATCTACCCTCGCCACCAGAGGACCTACAAACGTCGGCGTCGGTTCCAGCGTCAACTACCCAGAACAGGGAAGAAATCAAGCTTGAACAAGCAAGTCCCCAGTTAATCGAGGGTTCGAGCACTCGCTACCCCAATACCGCCCGTAACGCCCCCTGCCCCTGCGGCTCTGCGCTGAAATACAAGGCCTGCCACGGCAAACTGCAATAGGGATACAAGAGAGATTATGAAGTTAGCGAAAGAGTTCTACCGCCTGCCCCTGAGTTTCGATGTCGAGCGCCTGCAACAGGAGCTGGCCGCCTTCGATGAAGATGATTGGCGCGCCCATCATGAGAGCTTTAAAGGCAATTCGGCCATCGCCCTTATCTCGGTCGGCGGCAGCTTTAACAACGAATTTAAGGGCCCTATGAGCCCCACTCCTGCGTTGCTGCAGAGTTCCTATCTCCAGCAGGTGATCGCCTCCTTCGGCGAGGTAATTGGCCGCTCTCGTCTGATGCGTCTAGCCCCCGGCTGCGAGGTGCCCCTGCACAGCGACATCAACTACCATTGGCACAACCGGGTGCGTATCCATATCCCCATCGTCACAGACGAGGCGGTACAGTTTCACTGCGACGATAAGCAGGTACACATGGGCGAGGGAGAATGCTGGATTTTCGACTCCTGGAAATACCATAAGGTGATGAACAAGAGTGACAAAATGCGGGTGCATCTGGTTATCGACACAATGGGCTCGAGTCGTTTTTGGCAAATGGTCAACGAGGCATCGCTGGCCTATGGCGACTTAGATGACCCAAGCTTTAAGCCTAAACACCTAAGTTACACTCCAGACAAATCTACAGAGATCATCACAGAGAAGGTGAACTTCCCCTTGGTGATGCCCCCCAGCGAGGTACGTCTGCTAACCCAGGAGCTGACTGCTCAGATCCAAAGCGCGATCGGTAATGGCTCAGAGGCTAGTCAAGCCTTTATCAAGTTACTCAATGACTTCGCGCTAGATTGGCAGGCGCTATGGTCACAATTTGGCGATGATAAGGCTGGCTGGGACGCCTTCCATCGACTGCGGCAACAAACTTTGGCGCAGGCGGCGCCGCTAGAGCAGCAGGTGATGGTGGACAGTCAAACATCGGCGATGAAGATACTGGTGCATCTGATCATGGGGCCGGCCATGAGCCCTGAATTGGCTCAGGTAAATACAGCCGCGCCTCAACCTACGTCAACACCCAGCACCCCCATATCGTCACAAACAAGACCCACACCATCCTCGCAAGCCGCTAGCGCAGTGAAGATGCCGCAGCCCGAGCCTGGACTGACTCGCAACAGCCCCTGCCCCTGCGGCTCTGGCAAGAAATATAAGCAGTGCCACGGTCAGCTTAACTAAACCCTGGCTGTTCGCGATGGCCGTTAACGTTAGCCAATCGGCTTCAGTCATACCACAAAGGGCGACACAAATGTGTCGCCCCTTTTACTGAGTCTGCGCCTACTTAAAACACTTTATTTAAGGCATCTTATTTAAGACACCTTATTTAACGCACCTTAGCTCATCGCCCCATCAACTCAAGAAGCTCTTGTGGGCCCTATCGGCAATCACGGTCAGGGTACGATAGGCATTGGGAATAAAGGCTGCATAGGCCTCACTCTGACCTATCGCCTTTACATTCATAGGCCGCCTAACCTGGCTGGCGCTAGGAGTCAGCACGCTGCGCTTTGACTCATAGAACTTAAGACAGGCAGGCTCGAGCGCCAGACCGACATAGTCCACCATGGCCGGGATCTGCTGATCCGGCGCCTTCACCAACTGCTCGAAACAGAGGTGATACAAGCTATCGCCATAGGCCTGCTGCCAATGGGCCATCAACTCCAGATATAGCTGCCAATAGTGGCAGATATCATCCAGATGGTAGGAGTAATCATGACCATGGCTAAAGTGCTGCTTATAGACCCCCATGGCGTTATCTCTGGCATCGCGGATCACATTGATGATCTTGGCCTCAGGAAACAGTGTCTTGATGAGACCAATATGGATGAAATTGTTGGGGTTCTTGTCTATCACTAAGCTTGGCACTAGGCTTGGCGACGCTTCACCCTGGGCCTTAAGATACTGGTTCACCTGCTCGATATACTGCTGACGCATCTGGGCTATCTGCTCTTCTGACAGCCGGGGCAACATGGCGCCATAACCCCCCTTCATCTCCAGACTCAGGGCCAGACGCTCCATGAAGGGCAACTCATCTGTCGCTGCAATTTGAGAATGGCTGGCCAGGATCTGCTCACACAGGGTGGTGCCCGAGCGCGGCATGCCAACGATAAAGATAGGTGTCCAAGGCCCGCTAGTCTCTTCACCGCGCGGCTTCACCTCAGCCGACTTGAGGCTATCGACCAAGCGGGTAAAGGCCTCTCTCTTAAAGGGCCGTAGTGGACGCATCAGCTGGTTGGCCATTCGCACCGCATCGAAGGCCTGCTCACCCTGCTTGCGCTGCTCATAGACACGATTCAGGGCAAAATGAAATAGCGACTGACTCGCCTGAGAGAACTCCTCGGCAGCAATATTGGCCTTAAGGGCCGCTTCATCTTGCTCGGTGAATCGATAGTTTTTCAGATCCGCCAGGCTCCAGTAGGCGGTCGCCTGCTGACTGGGCGCCAAACGAATATAATCATGGTAAAAGGCTGCGGCCTTATCTGTGTCCCCCTTGGCCTTGTAGACATGCCCAAGGTTCAGGCTTGCCTGCGCCGCCTGCTCATCACCCGCTAACGCAGCGAGTAGCGCCGACTCGGCCGTCGTCATATCGCCGGTGCGACTGGCGTTTATGCCCAGGCGAAGCTGCAGGCTTAAATCTTGCGGCGTCTCTTCAACCAGCTCCCTGAGTAAGTTAACGGCATCGAAGAACGCCTCGCGGCGCTCATGCAGGGTCACCAGATTTAAGCGAAGTTCTTGATCTTGAAATCCAGCGGCTTGGGCCTTTAGGTAGCAGCTCATGGCTTCTTGATGTTCACCACTTCGAAAAGCAAGATGGCCCAACAAGGCCTGCGCCTCACCATTACTGGGTTCTCTGCGAATCACCTTACGGGCATAGATACCGGCAGAGGAGAATTTTCCACTCTGATAAAAGCCTCTGGCTTCTTCTAAATAGCGCGCTTCTCGACTCAAGTCATACTCCTGTTGTTATCGTTATTATTTAAGTGACTGCGACTGTGATCTTGGTTTGCAGGCCTATTCTAAACATCGCCCCGTGACAAAAGCAACGAAGTGTTAACAAAGCCTATTTATCCCTCTGCCCCCTTCCCCTCATCAAGCCACTAAGTTAAGGTCAAGCCATGACTCAACAAGCTAAGCTGTCAAATTGAAACGGATCGCCCTCTTTGTCGATGTACAAAACATCTATTACACCTGCCGCCAGGCCTATGGACGTCAGTTTAACTACCACGCGATGTGGCAGAGACTTAATGAGCAGGGGGAGATAGTTACGGCGCTAGCCTATGCCATCGACCGGGGTGATGATGGCCAGATAAAGTTTCAGGATGCGCTGAAACATATCGGCTTCGAGGTCAAGTTGAAGCCTTATATCCAGCGCAGCGACGGCAGCGCCAAGGGCGACTGGGACGTGGGGATCACCATAGATATCATGGAGCATGCCCCAGAGGTGGATACTGTTGTCTTACTCTCGGGCGATGGCGACTTCGCGTTGCTGCTCGAACATATTGGCCGCAAGTATTCCCTAGAAACTGAAGTTTACGGCGTGCCTGAGCTCAGTGCCAAGGCGCTGATGGACGCAGCCACCCAGTTTCATCCCATAGAAGGTGAACTGCTGCGCTAGCCCTACAAGTTCGCCACTCAGGTTAGTCTCTTTCGCCAGAGGCTTAAAGGCAGTAGAGGTGCTGACAGTAACGCTTTGCCGAGGCGCCCCAGCTGAAACGCTTCTGACTGGCATTGTCGCAGATAACGTGCCAGGCCTCCTTACCGATGAGCGGCAGGGTCTGCGCCAAGATCTCCAACAAAGCGCTCGACTGCTCCGCCAGACTGTCGCCATAGAAGACAAACCCGTCTTCGCCATGACTCACCGTATCTTTCAGCCCCCCAACGCCATGCACCAGGCAGGGCTGAGCGGCCCGCATCGCCAGCATCTGACTGATGCCGCAGGGCTCGAAGGAGCTGGGCATGATAAACAGGTTACCGCACTCGTACAGGGTGTCAGACAATGGCAAGTCGAAGCCGTTGATAAAGAGCAGGTTCTGATAGCGCCCGGCAAGCTGTGCCAGTTGCGCCTCTATCGCCTGATCGCCGCTACCCAGGATAGCCATCAGGCCATTAGGCGCATGCTCAGCCAAGAGCTTTAGCAGATATTCTAGTGTGCTGATACCCTGCTGGTCACGATAGCAGAGGATCGCCATCTTCTGATCCGTCAGGCGCCCCACAGAGGTCAGCAGCAGCCTGGGGGCATCCTGAAACTCCGACTGTCGCCTCAGCCGAGCAAGAGACATCAGCGCCAGCTGATCGACGCTGCGCACCCAAGGCGTCTGACATAACCAACCTTGTATCGCCTGCTCGGCGCTATCGATGAGCGGCAACAGCTTGTCTGTGTTGCCCCTGAGCAGCGCCTGACGCTTGCTGAGCTGACCCGAACGTTTCAACTTACTCGGATACTCGCAGCCGTTTAAGATGCCATGCAACGCACCCGCTTGCTGTTTCTGCTGAAGGTCCGCCTCTAAGCCTTCGCCGCCAATAAACCCTTTATCGGGCGATGAGGGACGCAGCACCTCCTGGGCATAGCTGGGCGACACCAGATGCACGCGATCGCTCAGCACTATGGCGGCCCGCAGCGGATTGAAGCATTGGGGGTACCTGGGATCGATCACCTGATTGAGTGCGTCACGCTCAAGCGAGGCGAACAGACTCGGCAACCAGGCCTGCAGTGAGGAGTGCTCCTGAGTTAAGGGCCGCGCCCCCTGAATCGCCAGATTGTGGATAGACAGCACACAGGGGATCGCCTGCAGCGCGGCATACTCGGGGGCAAAGGCGCGCAGCAGCGCCAGCACGCCGCAGTGCCAGTCATGCAGATGCAGATGATCCGGCCTTGACATCAAGCCGGACAACACCGCCTTGGCGACCCCGAGGCAGAACAGGGCGAACTTGTTGGCGTCCTCGGCGAAGGGGCGATCGCTCGCCCCCGGGGTGTAGATCTTACCCCCCTGATCGAACAGTGGATGATCCAACAGAAACAGGTTCACCTCAGGCAGACTGGGATGCGATGCGCGGTAGAGGGTCAGCCAATGGGGCTGGCCATAGAAGTCGACCACCAGTTCACCCAGCGGCTCGGCCCCCTGCTGACGATGCAGAAAACCATAGCTTGGCATGATCACATCGCTACACACCCCCAGAGGATAGAGGGCGCCCGGCAGGTCGCGGATCACATCGGCCATGCCGCCCACCTTGGCACCCTTGAGCGCGCCATTTTCGGCGGCGACCATCAACACGCGCTTCATGGCGCTCTCCTTCTGCGTCTTACTCATAACCCACCGGTAACCCCAACATGTCACGGGTCACCAGGGTGATCCCACCTTCCGAAACCCTAAAGCCCCGCGCCCTGTCGTGATCATGGTCGTGGCCAATTACCGTACCCTCGGGGATGATGCAGCCTCTGTCTAAGATGGCATTCTTGATCTGGCAGTGACGCAGCACCACCACATCGGGCAGTACCACAGCGTTTTCCACCGTGGAGTAGGAGCAGACCTGCACCTCGTTAAACAGCACGCTGCGTCTCACGGTAGAGCCAGAGATGATACAGCCACCGGAGACGATGGAGTCCACCGCCATGCCGCGACGCTCGTCGTCATCGAAGACAAACTTGGCCGGCGGCAGCTGCTCCTGGAAGGTCCAGATGGGCCACTTGGCATCATAAAGATTCAGCGCCGGGGTGGGCGATAGCAGCTCCATGTTAGCCTGCCAGAAGGAATCCAGGGTGCCCACGTCACGCCAGTAGGCCTCCTCATCGGTGAAGCCACTTCTGAACGGGTGGGCATAGACCTCGTGCCCCTCGATAATCGACGGGATGATATCCTTGCCAAAGTCGCGATCCGAGTTCTCGTTCATGGCATCTTTCTTGAGCTGCTCGAACAAAAACTCTGTGTTAAACACATAGTTACCCATAGACGCCAGACACATCTCGGGATTTTCCGGCAGGTGCTTGGGCAGCTCAGGTTTCTCTTCGAAACCCAAAATCTTGTTGCGCTCATCCACCTCGACCACCCCAAAGGCACCCGCCGCCTCGGCCACCGGCACCTCGAGGCAGGAGACCGTCATGTCGGCGCCCGACTCGGCATGGGCGGCCAGCAGGCCCGCATAGTCCATGCGATAGACGTGATCGCCAGAGAGGATCATCACATACTTGGGCAGCTCATGGCGTATGATGTCGATATTCTGAAATACCGCATCGGCCGTACCCTTATACCAGCTCTCGGAGTAACGCTGAGAGGCGGGCAGGATCTCCACCGACTCCCCCAGCTCCTTCTTGAAGTGGCCCCAGCCGCGCATCACGTGGCGGATCAACGAGTGCGACTTGTACTGGGTCACCACGCCGATGCGGCGAATGCCCGAGTTGATGCAGTTCGACAGCGGGAAGTCGATGATGCGGAACTTACCCCCGAAATAGAGCGACGGCTTGGCGCGCCAGTCGGTCAATTCATGCAGACGTGAACCTCGCCCCCCGGCCAAGATTAATGCATAGGTTTCTCGGGTTAAATTACTGATATAACGTGGGCTAGGATTCATGTTAGGCATAGGTACTCACTCCTTGAGATAAAAAACACACCAGTTGCTTGGGCGCCGCGGCGGCCCGACTTAGCTCGATAAACGTCATTAGGCTATCCCCCAGATCTCGTCTCGATATTGACCAATGGTGACATCGCTGGAGAAGCGACCACTGGCGGCGGTATTGCGTATGCTCATCTGTGTCCAATGGTGGGGATCCCGGTAGGCCTTGGCCGCCTGCACCTGAGCGAGCCGGTAAGACTCGAAATCGGCGGCGGTCATCCAAGGATCCCGAGGACAACGTATGCTGTTGATGATGGGGTCGAAGATCCCCGGCTCCAGCAGGTTAAAGTGGCCACTCTCCAGCAGGTTCATCACCTCGGTCAGCGCCTGTGACTTGGCGATAAAGTGCAGGGGATCGTAGTGGGGCCTCAAAGCCTCCACCTCGTCGGCCCTCAGGCCGAAAAGGAAGAAGTTATCTTCGCCCACCTCTTCGAGCATCTCGATATTGGCGCCATCCAGGGTGCCTATGGTGAGGGCGCCGTTCATCATAAACTTCATGTTGCCCGTGCCCGAGGCCTCCTTGCCGGCGGTAGAGATCTGCTCGGAGAGATCCGTCGCCGGGCAGATCCGTTCCATGGCGCTGACGTTATAGTTGGGGTAGAAGGCGAAACGCAGATAAGGCGTCACCAGGGGATCCGAGTTGACCATGTGGGCCACATTGTTAGCGAGCTTAATCAACAGCTTGGCCATGGCATAGCCAGGGGCCGCCTTGCCGCCGATCAGCACGCACCTAGGGGTGATATCCGTGAGTTTACCCTGCTGGATCTGGTGATAAAGGTGGATCACATGCAGGATATTGAGCAGCTGACGCTTATATTCGTGAATGCGTTTCACCTGCACATCGAACATCATCTTAGGGTCGAAGCGAACGTCGCACTCCTGCTCCACCAGCTCGGCCAGCTGTTGCTTGTTGCCATGCTTGACCTCCTGCCAGGCCTTGAGCAGCCCCTCGTCATCGGTGAAGGCATTGAGCGCGCTGAGACGGCTAAGATCTTTCACCCAGCCTTCGCCTAACCGCTTGCCCAGCAGCTCGGCCAGCGCCGGGTTACTCTGAGCCAGCCAGCGTCTCGGGGTCACGCCGTTGGTCTTGTTGTTGAACTTCTCGGGCCACAAGGCATAAAAGTCCTTAAACAGGCCAGAGGTTAACAGCTGAGTATGCAGCCCGGCGACGCCGTTCACCGAGAAGCTGGCGACGATCGCCAGGTAAGCCATGCGGATATGGGGCTCATCGCCTTCTTCGATGATCGACATGGCTCGCAGCTTGTCGCCATCGCCCGGCCAATGGTGAGCTACCATGTCCAGGTAGCGGGCGTTGATCTCATAGATGATATCCAGCAACCTGGGCAGCATGTGGGCGAACATGCGCACCGGCCAACGCTCCAGCGCCTCGGGTAGCAGGGTGTGGTTGGTGTAGGCCATGGTCTGGCTGGTGATATCCCAGGCCTGCTCCCAGGACAGACCATACTTGTCCATCAAGAGGCGCATCAACTCGGGGATCGCCACGCTGGGGTGAGTGTCGTTAAGCTGCATCACATGCTGGCGGGCAAAATCCCTAAAGTCGGGGCCGCGCTGGCTCACCCAGGTATTGAGCAGATCCTGCAGGCTGGCAGAAGAAAGAAAATATTGCTGGCGCAGCCTCAGCTCCTTACCATTCTCGCTGGCATCGTTGGGATAGAGCACCATGGTGATCTGCTCCGCCAGGTTCTTACGGGCCACCGCCTCGGTATAATCCCCCTGGTTAAACTCCTCGAGATCGAAATCGTCCGTGGCCTCAGACTTCCACAGCCTGAGGGTGTTTATCCGCTCGTTCCGATAGCCGGGCACAGGGATGTCATAGGCCACCGCCAGCACATCCTGAGTCTCCACCCAAGTGTATTGGCGCTTACCGTCGCGGTCGATATAGGACTCGGTATGGCCGAAGAAAGGCACAGTCACGTTGTGGCTCGGCACCCTCACCTCCCAGGGGTTGCCGTCCCTGAGCCAGCGGTCGGGGCGCTCCACCTGATAGCCGTCACACAGCTTCTGGGCGAACATGCCGTACTCATACCTTATGCCGTAGCCGGTGACATTGAG
Organism: Shewanella loihica PV-4; assembly: GCF_000016065.1. NCBI lineage: Bacteria > Pseudomonadati > Pseudomonadota > Gammaproteobacteria > Alteromonadales > Shewanellaceae > Shewanella > Shewanella loihica. The sequence goes on along the minus strand of NC_009092.1, from coordinate 1,351,194 downwards.
ATCCAGGCTGGCGCAGCTGTCGAGGAAGCAAGCCGCCAGGCGTCCCAGGCCGCCGTTGCCCAGCCCGGCGTCATGCTCCTGAGCCTCCAGAGTCTCCAGCGCCACAGCATAGTCTTTCAATACTTGGGCGCTCTCATCGTTCATATCCAGATTCAGCAGCGCATTGCCAAGGGCCCGCCCCATGAGGAACTCCAGCGACAGGTAGGCGACCTTCTTGTTGCCCGTGTCGCGATCCAGCTGGCGGGTGGCGCGCCACTTTGGCAGCATCTGATCTTTCACGCTCATAGCGAAGGCGTAGAACAGCGCCTGCTCGTCACGCTCCTTGGGGGTCAGACTCTTGTCGATGTGACGCTCGAAACAGGCCCCCAGGGTCTCACAGGGATCGCAGATAAGGCTGTCGGCCTTGGCTTCGACCTTTACCACAGGCTTGCTGCTAGTCTTACTCGTTTTAGTGGACTTCACCGGCTTAGCTGTCGAACTCATCTAGACTCTCCTTTTGCCGAGGGCATTTCTCTCGCTGAGGGCTCTTCTTGCGCTGAGGTAAATTGGGCGTAATAGATCATCAGGCTACGGTCCTGCAGCAACAGACTGGCCCCCTGCAGCAGGGCCTGATAGCTGGCGGACTCGCCATACTGGGGGCTGTCCTGGGTACTGAGCAGACACTGCCACTGCACTATCCCCTCGAGACTCGGCAGGGTGAACTGCTGGGGCCTGTTGTCGGCGTTAAACATCAGCAGCAGCGCCTGTCGGCAACCGGCCTGGGCCTCCAACTCGCCACTGATCACCAGGCTCAGGGTGCGGGTCTGCGCCTCGCCCCAGTGGGCCTTTGTCATGGGCTCGCCCTGTCGACAGAACCAGTCGAGTCCTGGGGAGGCCTGGTTGGCGCTCTCGTGGATATAGTCTCTGTGGCACAGCATGGGGAAACGGCGACGCAGCTTGATGAGGTTAGCGGTGAAACTCAGCAGTTCATCACTGTCGATATCCTTGCGCCAATCGAGCCAGCTGGCGGGGTTGTCCTGGCAATAGGCGTTGTTGTTGCCCAGCTGGCTATGACCCACCTCATCGCCGGCCAGCAACATGGGCACACCCTGAGACATAAACAGTGTGGTGAGCATGTTGCGGCACTGGCGAGCACGCAGTGCGGTGAGCGCCAGCTCGTCGCTCTGCCCCTCGTGGCCATAGTTGTCGCTGTAGTTCTCGTTGTGGCCGTCGCGATTCTGCTCGCCGTTGGCCTGATTGTGCTTGTGGCGATAGCTCACCAGATCCATCAGGGTGAAGCCGTCATGGCTGGTGATAAAATTGATGCTGGCGGCGGGCTTGCGCGCGGCGTGTTCGAACAGATCGCTGGATCCATGAAAACGGGTGGCGAACTCGGGCAACATGCCGGCATCGCCGCGCCAGAAACGGCGCACCGTATCGCGATACCTGTCGTTCCACTCGCTCCAGCTTATGGGAAACTGCCCCAGCTGATAGCCACCAGGGCCTATGTCCCAGGGCTCGGCTATGAGACGCACCCGGCTGAGAACAGGATCCTGGCTGATGGCATCGAAGAAGCCAGACCCCACATCGAAGCCATGATCCTCCCGCCCCAGGGTGCTGGCCAGATCGAACCTGAAGCCATCGACCCCCATCACCTCGACCCAGTAGCGCAGCGAGTCCATCACCAGCTGTAATACCCTGGGATTGGACAGGTTGAGGGTATTGCCGCAGCCTGTGTCATTGATGTAGTAGCGCGGCTCGCTGGGGTGGAGACGGTAGTAGCTGAGGTTGTCTATCCCCTTAAAGCTATAGGTAGGCCCGAGACGATTGCCCTCGGCGCTATGGTTGTAGACCACATCCAGGATCACCTCTATGCCGGCGCCGTGCAGGGCGCTGACCATGTCGCGAAACTCCTCTATCGCTCCATCGCCCTCAGACTCGCTTATTGACTCGCTTAGGTAGGCCTGATGGGGCGCGAAATAGCCTATGGTGTTGTAACCCCAGTAGTTAGTCAGCCCCTTCTGCTGCAGGAAGGCCTCGGTGACAAACTGCTGCACAGGCAGAAGCTCGACGGCTGTGACCCCGAGGCTTTTCAGGTGCTGCAGGCTAGCAGGGTCGCCAAGGCCAGCGAAGCGGCCACGACGCTCACTGGCCACCTCGGGATTTTGCTGGCTAAAGCCCTTCACATGCAGCTCGTAGATCACGCTGCGACGCAGGGACAGCGGGCTGTCACTCTGATCGAAGGGATTCACTAGGGGCGTTATGGGCTTAAGGTTTTCGAGATCCACCACCACACATTTGGGCATCCGCTCGGCGTTATCCAGCTCGCAAAAACTTAAGTCTTCCTGCTCATGACCAAACTGATAGCCGTAGTGGGATTTATGATCTTTAATCGCGCCGCTCAGGCGCCTGGCGTAGGGGTCGAGCAGCAGCTTGTTGACATTAAATCTGTGGCCAATCAAGGGCTGATAGGGGCCATCGACCCGGTAGCCGTAGCGGCAACCCGCCCTGAGCCCAGACACATGGCCATGCCAGATCTGCTGGGACTGACGCTCGAGACGCAGCCTGGCCACTTCCCTATCCTCCTCGTCAAACAGACAGAGGTAGACGGCAGTGGCGTGGGCGGAAAACAGCGCGAAGTTCACCCCCTCGCTATCTAAGGTTGCCCCCAAGGGATAAGGCTTGCCGTGGGTCAGTCGCATGACACACTCTCGTCCAGTTCCAGCACCAGACAGGCCAGCGGCGGCACGCTGATGCAGGCACTCTGAGCTTGGCCCTGATAGGCCTCGGGCTCGGTGTGGATAACCCCCTGATTGCCCACGTCGCTGCCGCCATAATAGTGGCTGTCGCTGTTGAGGCGCTCATGGTAGCGCCCGGGCTGCGGCAGACCGATGCGAAACTCACGGTAGACCTCTGGGGTCATATTAACAATAAAGATCAGCTGCTTGTCGCCGCTCTGGCGGATAAAACTCAGTACGCTGGCGCTGGCGTTATCGCAGTCAAGCCAACTAAAGCCCTCGCCGTGGTGATCGTCGCCATAGAGGGCAACGCTCTGACGATAGAGGCTGTTGAGATCTTTCACCCAGCGCTGCATCCCCTGGTGGGGCTCGAACGCCAGTAGGTGCCAGTCGAGGCTATGCTGATGATCCCACTCGTCGCGCTGGGCAAAATCTGCGCCCATGAAGAGCAGCTTCTTACCGGGATGGCCCCACATGAAGCCCAGATAGGCCCGCAGGGTGGCAAACTTCTGCCAGTCGTCGCCGGGGATCTTATGCAGCAAGGAGCCCTTGCCATGCACCACCTCGTCATGGCTCAGCGACAGGATGAACTGCTCGGTGAAGCAGTACATCAGGCTGAAGGTCAGCTCGTTATGATGATGGCTACGATGGATGGGATCCCGGCCGATATAGTTCAGGCTGTCGTTCATCCAGCCCATATTCCACTTAAAGCCGAAGCCCAGGCCGCCCTCATCGACCCGCTTGGTGACACCGGGCCAGGCGGTGGACTCTTCGGCGATCATCATGATGCCGGGAAAGCCTTGGTAGAGACGCGTGTTGAGGTCCTGCAAGAAGGCGATGGCATCCAGATTCTCGCGCCCGCCATGGGCGTTAGGCAGCCACTGATGGGGCTCGCGGCTGTAGTCGAGATAAAGCATGGAAGAGACGGCGTCCAGGCGCAAGCCATCTAAATGAAACTCCTGCAGCCAGTAATGGGCGTTGCTGAGCAGATAGCTCTGCACCTCGCCGCGGCCATAGTTGTAGATAAGGGTATCCCAATCTGGATGCTCTCCCTGACGGGGATCCTCATGCTCATAGAGACAGGAGCCGTCGAAGCGGGTCAGTCCATGGGGATCCTTGGGGAAATGCGCCGCGACCCAGTCGAGGATCACCCCTATGCCGGCCTGATGACAAGCATCGACGAAGGCCTTGAGCTCGTGAGGCTGGCCGAATCTGTGGGTCGGCGCAAACAGGCCGACCGGTTGATAGCCCCAGGAGCCGTCGAAGGGATATTCGCACAGGGGCATCAGTTGCAGATGGGTGTAGCCCATCTCGACCACATAGGGGATCAGCTGATCGATAAGCTGGCTATAGCTGAGATACTGCTCGCCGTTTTCCCCCTGGCGACGCCAGGATCCAAGATGCACCTCATAGATGGAGATGGGCTGATCGTGCCAGCTCTGCTTGGCCCGTTTCGCCAGCCAGCGCTTATCCTGCCAGGCATAGTCGAGCTGGGGCGGTACGATTGAAGCGTTACCCGGGGCGCCCTGCATGGCGCGGCCGAAGGGATCGGCCTTGAGCAGTCGCTCTCCCTCCTGAGTGACAATCTCATATTTATAGTGGGTCAGCGCCTTCATCGAGGGGATGAAGATCTCCCACACGCCATTGGCCGGATGGTGGCGCATCACCTGACGTCTGCCGTCCCAGTCGATGGCATCGTGCACCAGAGAGACCCGCTTGGCATTGGGCGCCCAGACACAAAACTGCACGCCGCTCACCCCATCGACCTCACGCCAGTTGGCCCCCATGAAACGATAGGCCTGCTCCTGACGCCCCTCGCTGAAGAGGTACAGCGCCTCATCACTCAGCAGGCTGGCATATTGGTAAGGGTCGTTTATCTCCTCGACGCTGAAAGGATAATGCACTCGCAGGCGATACTCGAAAGGGTTGATGCGCCGCCCGGCGAGCCCGGCAAAGATCCCCTCATCGTGGCACTTGTCCAGCTCGGCCACCTTGCGGCCATCTTGCTTGGCGATCAGCTCAACCCGCTCTGCCCCCGGCAGAAAACAGCGCACCACCAGGCGTTTGACCAGGCTTACCGCCTTAGCCTCCTTGATGCCCTTACTAGACTTAGTGGCCGGAGCCATCTCTATAGCATGCATCCCCAACAAGGCGAAGATATCCACGTAGTCGGCAGCCAGCAGGGCTTCAATTTCACTTGGCGCTATCAGTGGTGTCTGCGCAGGTGTCTGCACTGGTATCTGCTTAGTCATCTGGTTATCCCTTTGCTTGTCTGTCTCATAGGAGTGTCATAGCTGTGTCATCGGCTGAAAACAGGCTGACGAAGATGCTCGCCTGCCCGGCAAAATTGCTCGCTGGCCTCGGCCGAGCTGCGTCCCTCGACGATGCTGCGTAGCAGGCGCTTTATCGAGGGCGACTGTCTCAGACTGGTCAGGCTATAGGGCAGTCGTCGCTGCCAGTTGGCATATTCCTGCCAGGTGCCGGGGATGTTGACCCCGTGTCGCTCGCAGCAGAGATCCGCCAGCTGCACACTAAATAGGCGCGAGTGGGAACGTGCCGCCACCGTCACCCAGGCGCTGAGCAGGAGCAGATAATCTTCCTCCAGCGAGGCGGTTTCGCCGTTGGCTTCGAGCCAGGCCAGCAGCTGCTGGCGCTCGCCGTCGCGTCGCTCTAGGGCTTGCTCTAGCGCCTGGTCACTTTCGAGAAGTTCCAGCTGACGCTTAAGATGCAGGTCACTCTGAGACCACCAGGCCAGTAGTGTGGGCACGTCATGGTTAGCCAGCATCATCAGGCTGTCGGCCCTGTGATCTTGTGGCGACTTAAAGGCCTCGCCCTGCTTGCAGAAATAGAAGAGTTCGTTGGCATAGATGCCGCCATCGCTCAGCTTGGCGCGCACCTCGTCCGGCACTATGCCGAGATCTTCGCCGATCACCACACAGTTGCTGCGCATGCTCTCAAGGCGCACGATCGCAAGTAGCGTGTCTATGGGGTAGTACACATAGGCCCCGGGAGCCTCCTGGGGTTCACTCGGCCACCACCAGAGACGCAGCAGCGCCATCACATGATCGAGTCTGAGGGCGCCGTAGTAGCGCATGTTGCTGCGAACCAGCGCAATAAAATGGCTAAAGCCCGACTGGGCCATGGCGATAGGATCCGGCGGCGTCAGCCCCCAGTTCTGCCCCTTGGGGGCAAAATCGTCCGGCGGCGCACCTATGCTGGCCTGCTGGCAATAGGCGTCTCGATTGTGATGCACCTCGGCGCCATCGCCGCGAACGCCAACGGCCATGTCGCCGATAAGGCCAATGCTCATGCCCGCCGCGAGCGCCTGATGCTGACAGGCGATCAGCTGCTCGTGGGCAACAAACTGCAAGTAACTATGCAACTGCGGATCTGCGGCCATTTGCTCTCCCTGAGCTTGGGCCTTGTCTGCCTCCAGCTGGCAGAAACTGCTCAGCGCCTCCCCTTCCTGGGCGACAAACTGCATGAAGGCCTGCTCGCGCGGCCCACCGCTACCCAGCACATCACGGCTAAACACCTGATAGAGGGCGACAAAGAGGCGATACTTGAGCTGGGTGAGCTTAGGGTAATCGAGCCAGTTATCACGGTTGAGGCGCTCGCGATCCAGGGCAAGAGTTTGCAGCAGCGGCGCTATCTCATTGGCCTCGGGCACAGACTCGATATGAATATAGAGAGGATTGAGCCTGCGTCTGTCGCTCGGACTGTAGGGGCTGATATAGGCCTCTTCCAGATTGAAGGAATCCCCCAGGGCATGGAGCGGATTGAGCTGAATAAAGTCGCAGCCATAGCCCCCGAGCCAGGCGATCAAAGCCCCCAGATCGCCAAAGTCCCCTATGCCCCACTGACTGTCGCTGCGCAGGCTATAGAGGGCAATACTTACCCCCCAGGGCTTATCCGTCTCCCGTAGCTGTTTAGCCTTGGGCGGCGCCAGTAGCCAGGTGCCGTGATGGCCTTCGGTTTGCCAGTCTATGGCCACGGTATTGAGCTTACTCTTGCCATCAAGGGTCCCTTTACAGAAACCCACCGACAGCTTGTGATAGCCCATGGGTAGGGATTGGCCCTGAGTTAGGTAAGGCGCGATGGATACCCGGTAGCGGTAATAGAGGTGGGGCTCACAATAATAGTCGCCCACCCGCTCCAGCGCCGCAAAAGGTATACTCATCTCGAGCTGAGTGCCGCCTTCGGTGAGGATGCGCACCCTAAGGTCGGGCTGCATCTCGGCTGGCAGCGATAAGATAAAGCTTGGCTCAGTCAGACAGGCAAATTGAAAGGTCGCCAACGGGCGTTGCCAGGGCGCGACATCGAGGTCGAAATTACGTTCTTCAATCGCCTCACCATTGGCGGCGACGAAACCATCTGGGCTGAGATCATCCAGATGAAACTTGGGCTGAGTGCAGTTAGCCAGCAGACAAGCGAGAAGCCCTAAGCGCTCGGCCTGGCTATGGTGCACCAGGCGACCCGAGTAATCGCTATAGCTGGCGCCGACGCCCTGCAAATAGAGTAACTTTTCTAAGCCCATCGCCCATTTCCCTGCTAGTCAGTCAAACTGCCCTATTTCCTTGAGCAGTAAACATGCCAAGCACAGGTAACAGCTTGACGACAGATTTATGTCAATCAGATGAACTATTTTTAAGCTTAATAATCAACAGCTTATGAAACAATCTTTTCGAGTAAGACAGACGAGGTGACTGGACGCTCAGGCGTTTGACGAAAATCAGCCTGCACAAATATTGTGCAGACGACCTAATTCGATGCACAGAAAATAAACAGCTGATTATCGGGTGATTTGGCCTCAACGAGTCAATTTCAACTTATGAAAGTTGCCGTGATAGATTTTCGAAATTGAAAATCAGTCAAATTTCGTATTTGTCATAAATTTACAAATTTAGTCGTATTGATCTAAATTTTTGCCATGCTTTCGACTGGATAACCGCTAATTATGAGGAAGATCACACCTTTGCGATAACCGCGTTGGTACTTTAGTTACCAGAAAAGATAACAACTTTTAACTTTAAGCATAAAAAAGGTGATTTTATGGCTGCTAAATTTTTTATCCCATCAGTCAACGTATTGGGACAAAATGCTGTTGACGACGCAATTGGTGATATTAAAACCTTAGGCTTTCAGCGCGCACTGATCGTCACCGACAAGCCACTGGTCGAGATCGGCCTGGTTGGTCAGATCGTCGAGAAGTTTGGCGCGGCGGGCATCACATCGACTATCTTCGATGGCGTGCAACCTAACCCAACAGTAGGCAATGTCGAGGCGGGTCTGGCGCTGCTCAAGGCGAATGACTGTGACTTCGTGGTATCACTGGGTGGCGGCTCACCACACGACTGCGCCAAGGGTATCGCCCTGGTTGCCACCAACGGCGGCAACATCAAGGACTATGAAGGCCTGGATATGTCGGCCAAGCCGCAACTGCCGCTGGTCGCCATCAACACCACAGCCGGTACCGCCAGTGAGATGACTCGTTTCTGCATCATCACAGACGAAGCCCGTCACATCAAGATGGCGATCGTCGACAAGCACACCACGCCTATCCTGTCGGTGAACGATCCCGAGCTGATGCTGCTCAAGCCTGCCGGCCTGACTGCCGCGACAGGTATGGACGCCCTGACACACGCCATCGAGGCCTATGTCTCTATCGCCGCCAACCCTATCACAGATGCCTGCGCTATCAAGGCGATCGAGCTTATCAAGGGTAACCTGGTGGAAGCGGTTGAGAACGGTCAGAGCCTGGAGGCCCGCGATCAGATGGCTTACGCTCAGTTCCTGGCGGGTATGGCCTTTAACAACGCCAGCCTGGGATATGTACACGCCATGGCGCACCAGTTAGGCGGTTTCTATGACCTGCCACACGGTGTCTGTAACGCTCTGCTACTGCCACACGTTCAGGCCTACAACGCACAGGTTGCCGCGCCGCGTCTTAAAGATGTTGCCAAGGCGATGGGGGTCGATGTCAGCACCATGACTGACGAGCAAGGCGCAACGGCCGCAATCGATGCGATCAAGGCGCTATCTGTCGCGGTGAAGATCCCAGAGAACCTCACCAAGCTGGGCGTGAAGGCGGAAGATATTCCAACCCTTGCCGACAACGCACTGAAAGATGCCTGCGGCCTGACTAACCCTAAACAGGCGACCCACGAAGAGATCTGCCAGATCTTCACCAACGCGCTATAGGCTAACCTAACAAGTTTCGAATTTCTCCCTGCAAGTAGAAATTCCCCAAGGCCCACCTCAGGTGGGCCTTTTTAATGGCAAGCTTAAACCCTCTCCTGTCGAGGTGTTGAGCGTGCATTGTCACCGCTCGGCTCGAACAGCTCCTTAAGCCCACACAGTTTTTATCAGCCAGCTCTCGATTCATACGCTTTTTATTCGTCGCTTGTTACTAGTTGGCTTACTATTAGTTCGCTTGTTATTGGCTAGCGTTTAGCCAATCGACATGCGGGCTGGTCGAGACTTACGCTCACTCGAGCAAGAGCACTTTTATCAAACTTCCCGAATCAAAGCCTCGGCAAACGGCCGTGATACAAACAAAATCACTCATCTAGCGATGAAACACCCGGCTTTTCGAAGTTTTTATCATAAAAATCCAGCACTAATAGCTAAATACTCTTTTCATGTCACACTTTTGGACTAGTCCCTTCGGATACATGTGTTATAAAATGGTGTCAGCTCGCTTTTTCCCTGCAAAGATTCAGCTAGCTAAAAGGCTCGTCAGCAACTATAGCCGGCGAGCCTTTTTCTTCTCCCTGATGTTCCGCACTATCACTCAAGCACTCACGCACGACCACTCGGCCACGACAACTGCCAATGAAAAAGCATAAGTGTTCAAGAGGCAGTAACTTTTTATTCCCATAAGCCCATGAAAGCACTGCCATATAAATTTAGCGCAACAGATATCCTCCATGATGGCGAAAATAACCCCTAGGTAAACGGCTAAAGTGTGTTATCTTACGCGGGCTCTGTTGTTCAGGGTTATTAGTTTAAAGCATCAAGTAAAAGTCAAAACCTTAGTCAAATCTTCACCATTTTTGTCCTCAGTTTTCCCTTAGCTTCATCGTAATACTCAATAATTCAACGGCTCGGCATACCGCAATGTCGCGGATTTTTATATGAATTAAATAAGGGACAAATATGTCTAATACAACTGGTACCGTTAAGTGGTTTAACGAAGATAAAGGTTTTGGTTTCATCGAGCAGGCAAATGGCGGCGCTGATGTGTTCGTGCATTTCCGCGCTATCGTATCTGACGGATACAAGACGCTAGCCGAAGGCCAAAAGGTCACCTTCGATATCGAGCAAGGTCAAAAAGGCTTGCAAGCAGCGAACGTAGTTCCGGCTTAATCGAACGGTTCGATAAAAAAGGCGACTTGAAGTCGCCTTTTTTGTGCCCAGATTTTAAGATTTAGCTCAAGTTTTAACTATTGGCTCGTCGCGCCTTCACCCTTCATGCGCTCACGCAGCTTCTGCATGATGACGTAAAACACAGGCACTAACAGGGTGCCCACCAGAGTCGCCGCCATCATGCCTCCGAAGACGGAATAACCCAGGGCGCGACGACTTCCTGCGCCGGCGCCAGTGGCAATCACCAAGGGTAATACCCCCAGCAGGAAGGAGAAGGCGGTCATGAGTACGGCGCGAAAACGCAACCTAGCAGCGGTTTCTGCCGCGTCCAGAATACTCTTGCCCTCTTCCCTGAGCTGTTTGGCAAACTCGACGATCAGGATGGCGTTCTTACAGGCCAGACCGATCAAGAGCACTAGGCCTATCTGGGCGTAGAGGTTGAGCTCGCTCCCCACCAACAAGATGTTGAGGAAGGCCCCCAGGATGGCAATAGGCACCGCCAGCATGACCGCGAAGGGAATGCTCCAACTCTCGTACTGGGCCACCAGGAACAGATAGGTAAACACCAACGCCAGGGCGAAGATCAACGGTGCCAGGTTACCCGCCTTGATCTCTTGGTAGGTCTGCCCCGTCCACTCAAACTTGTAGCCCGCAGGCAGCGTTTCCTGAGCCGCCCTTTCCATGGCGGCGATGGCATCACCCGAGCTAAAGCCCGGTGCCGGGAAGCCGTTGATGGTGGTCGAGCTGAACATGTTGTAGGCGTTCATCACGTCCGGTCCCAGGATGGGCGTCACCTTCACCAGTGTGCTCAGGGGTACCATCTCGCCACTTGCCGAGCGCACATAGAAGCTGGCAATATCCTTGTCGGAATTTCTAAACTCGCCTTCGGCCTGGAGTATCACCCGGAACACCTTACCGAAGCGGTTGAAATCGTTGACATACATAGAGCCGAGCATGGTCTGCATGGTAGAGAAGATCTCATTTAACGAGATCCCCAACGCCTTGGCCTTGTCTCTATCCACATCCACATACATCTGCGGCACATCGGCGCGGAAGTTACTAAAGGCCATGGCGATCTCAGGCTGTCCGTTGGCCTTCATGATAAGCGCCCGCATCACAGAGGCCAGCTCCTGGGGCGAACGCCCTTGGGTGTCCTGCAGCACAAACTCGAAACCGCCGACGCTCCCAACTCCCGGGATAGGTGGCAGCGAGAAGGCCATCGCCTTCACCGACGGATTGGCGGCATACTTGGCCTGCAACTTGGCGACAATCGCCGCCTCCACCATGTCGGGCGAATCACGCTCCTCCCAGGTCGACAGGGTCACGATCATCAGGCCGCCGTTAGAGGAGACCGAGCCGGTCAGGATACTGAAGCCACTGGCATGGATCACATTCTCCACCCCAGGCTCTTCCTGCGTCAGCTTGACCAGATTACGCATCACCTCTTCGGTGCGGTTGAGCGAGGCACCATCTGGCAGCTGAATATCCACCATGAAGGCCTTCTTATCCTCCATGGGCACGAAACCCGATGGCAGCACTTTGGCGATGCCGCCGGTGACGCCGATCAAGCAAGCATAGGCCACGCCAACCAGCACCAGCTTACGTACCAGAGAGGAGACCAGCTTCATATAGCCGCCGGTGAAGCGCTCGAAGTAGGTGTTAAACAGGTGGTGGAAGCCGTGGGTATGTTTCTTGGGTGGCTTTAACAGGGAGGCGCACAGGGCCGGACTCAGGGTCAGGGCGTTGACCGAGGAGATAAGCACTGAGATACAGATAGTCACAGAGAATTGGGCATACATCTGCCCCGTGATCCCAGGCATCACCGCCGTGGGGGCAAACACCGCCAGCAGCACCAGGGTGGTGGCGATAACGGGGCCCGTCACCTCCTTCATCGCCTTGGAGGTCGCCTCTGTGGGCGACAGCCCCTCATCTTCCATCAGGCGGGTGACGTTTTCCACCACCACAATGGCATCATCCACCACGATACCGATAGCCAAGATAAGCGCGAACAGAGAGACTGTGTTGATGCTCATGCCGAAGGCCAACAGGAAAGCGAAGGTACCTATCAAGGAGACGGGAATGGCGATCCCCGGCACTAGGGTCGAACGCGCATCTTGCAGGAAGATGTAGACCACAAACACCACCAGGGCGACCGAAATAAACAGGGTCTGCACCACCTCGGTTATCGAGGTCTCGACAAATTCTGTGGTGTCATAGAGCACCTTGTACTCGAGGTCGTCCGGAAAGCGGCTGGCGAGGGTATCCATCTCGGCCTTGATCGCCTTGGCGACCTCCAGGGCGTTGGCGTCCGGCGCCTGATAGATGGCGATGATGGCTGAGGGTTTGTTGTTCAGCTTACCCTGGGCGTCATAGGTCTGAGAGCCCAGCTCGACCCGGGCGACATCTGAGACGATCACCTTAGAGCCATCGGGATTGGCACGGATCATCACCCGGCCAAATTCCTCGGGGTCTTTCAGACGTCCCTTGGTCTGCAGGGTATATTGAAATTGCTGCTGGGGATCCACGGGCGCGGCGCCGATACGACCGGCGGCCACCTGAATATTCTGCTCTCTCAGGGCGGCGATCACATCGCTGGCGGTCACGCCAAAGCTGGCCATCTGATTGGGATCCAGCCAGATACGGATGGCGTAATCCAGGGCGCCGATCACCTGCACCTTAGATACCCCATTCTGCCGCGCCAGGGCGTCTTTGACGTTTAGGCCGGCATAGTTGGTAATAAACAGGGAATCGAAGGTCTCGTTGGGGGAAACCAGGTTTACTACCATGAGGATGTTGGGGCTCTGCTTCTCAACCTTCACCCCCTGGCGTTTCACCTCCTCGGGCAGTCTGGGCATCGCCTGCTGCACCCGGTTTTGCACCTTCACCTGGGCCATGTCGGCGTCTGTGCCCACATCGAAGGTGACGTTGAGGGAGTAGCTGCCGTCGTTGGCGCTCTTGGACTGCATGTAGAGCATCCCTTCGACGCCGTTAACCTCAGCCTCTATGGGCTGGGCTATGGTGTCTTTGACTATGTCGGCGCTGGCCCCGGAATAGCTAGTGCTAACGCTCACCTGTGGCGGCGCAATTTCGGGAAACTCGGCCACCGACAAGATGGGGATAGAGATCAAGCCCACCAGGGTCAGCACGGTTGAGATCACGAAGGCAAATTTCGGCCTATGAATAAAAAACTCACTGATCATAATGACCCCCGATTAGGCATCGTTAGCTTCTTGGAAAGGCACCGCCTGCTGCTCGACGGCCTTCACCTCGATACCCGGACGGATCTTCTGCAGACCATCCACCACTATACGTTCGCCCTCGTTGAGGCCACTGAGCACGCGCCAGTCGACGCCGAATCTGTCACCCAGTTCGACCACCCGCTTCTGCACCTTGTTGTCACCATCCAGCACCATGACGAAACGTCCCTGCTGATCTTCCTGCACCGCCGCCTGTGGAATTAAGATGGCCTGCTCGCTAATAGGCGACTCGATAACCAGAGTCACAAACAGCCCTGGCAGCATCAGCTTACTCTCATTGTTGAAGGTGGCCCTGAGTTCCAGGGTGCCGGTGGCGGCATCGACCCTATTGCTGATAAAGTCGATATACCCAGTCTCGTCGAACATGGTGCCGTTGGGCAGGCGCAGGCGGATCACGATATCCGAGATCTTCACCTCATGTTTGGCGGCCTTGGAAAAGTTCTGTTTGGCGGAGATGATGGTCTTCTCGGCAACCTGGAAGTTAACCCACATGGGCTGCAACTGCACCAGGCTGGCCAGCTCAGACTGAGGCGTGATGATATCCCCCTGGCTCACCTTGGCGCCGCTGATACGGCCAGAGATAGGCGCGTAAACCTTGGTATAGCTGAGCTGCAACTCGGCGGCCTTCACCGCCGCTTCGGCCTGCACCACCCCCGCCGCCGTGGTCAGCTTACGACTGGTAAGCTCATCCATGTCCTGGGCGCTGATCATGCCATCGGGTAGCAGGCGACGGCCACGCTCCCAGTTCATCACCGCCACATCGCGAGAGGCTATGGCCTGCTTGAGCACCGCCTGTTGCTGCGCAAGCTCGGCCTCGAAGGTGGAGGGGTCGATCTCAAACAGCAGCTCGCCGGCATCTATGTCATCCCCCTCGACAAAGGTGCGCTTCAGCAGCTGCCCCTGGATCTGTGACTTGATCACCACATCTTCCGATGCCCGGGTGCGACCGACGATCTCCGTCTTGGCGCGGATCTCCTTAACCTGGGCGGTATTAACTATCACACTGGGCATAACGGCGGGCCCGGGGGCCGGCGCCTTGCCGCAAGCCGCAAGCAGCAGCGCCGCGCTAAACAGGGTGAGTCGAGCGAGAGGTGAAGCGTTTCTACCAAGCATTATGGCCTCCAGAGCGCCAAGCGACAATTCATGGATAACTTTCATCAGACGGCAGACAGATGTGAATGACGGGCAGCGTCATTTACAACTGCTTATCATATTAGTAACAAGCTAATACTTTCACCAGGAATAGCAAGGGCAATTAACTGACTCATTTGGCATTTTTTAAATTTTTCATCTTGGATTAGCGGCGCGGGTCAGTGGATTTTTCTGAGCGCAAGTTTTCACAAAATAGGCCGATTCGGGAAAAAAACGTCTATTAGCTGATGCTTTATTAAGCAGATGGCAAAATGGGCTTAAAAATGAGACACAGCACAAGGTTATGGCCGTTCCTATCGTGCTACAACAGGTTAAGGGTCTTCTCCCATGGCCAGGTAAATCGGCAAATACTGGACGAATAGTTGTTGACCCTAAAGAAATGCAGTGCCTATGATGGCCCTTGTATCCATAATCAGGAAGGTAATTTATGACAGCCATTTCTCATGTCTATAACTATACAGTCAGATGCCCGCATATTAAGGATCCCGCTCACCCAACCACCTGGCAAAACCATATCGAATTCAATCAGTCATGCGAAATCGGCCTGAGTCGCATCACCAAGTGGCACGACAGATCCGGTCACCGCATCTTCGAACATGACGGCTTTACCATCAGGGAAGCCGATGGCGAGAGCGCCTACTTCTCGATGCAAAGCGACCGCCTGAAAAATGATGGCCATGTATTAGTGACCTTTAAGATCTTCATGGACGATGCCACCAAAGACAGCTCAGTGCAGGAGATCATGGCACATCTGATCAAAGACTATCACCAGAGATTATCTAAGCTCGACTCTGCCGCGTAACCATCCCCCGGAGCCAGATCACACACAAGATCTGGCTCACACTTTTCTGCTCACAAAACAATCTAGATCACATTTACGTTGCACCAAAATGTGACAAACACAGAATAAAACCGCAAAAACCACAAACAACAACGCTTACAAAACAACTAGTTATAGATAAAACCGCTGTTTTCACCCACTTAATCACGCCAACTAAGGCTAATTGCCAAAATATCACCTCAAGCTTACACTTTTCTCGATTCGAGACAGTTTTGCTGGCAGAACAATGCCGGCCAATCATCAAGTTAAGCTGAATATAGGAGCAATAGCCTCATGGGTGCAGTGGCCAATATCGTCATCGTTGGCGGTGGTGCGGGTGGAATGGAGATAGCGACCAAGTTAGGTCGTAAACTGGGACGTAAGGGCAAGGCCAAGATCACCCTTATCGACTGCGCCGACAGCCATATCTGGAAACCCCTGCTGCACGAGGTCGCCACCGGGGCGCTGGATATCGGCATAGATGCCATCAGCTACCGAGGTCATGCCGCCGCCCACGGCTACCATTTTCAGCAGGGGGCGATGACAGATATCGACCGCGAGCACAAGCAAGTGATCCTGGCCCCCATCTTAGACGAAAAGGGCAATGAACTCCTGCCTGCCCGGCGCATAGATTACGACTATCTGGTGCTGGCCATCGGCAGTATCGCCAACGATTTTAAGATCCCTGGGGTCAGGGAACACTGCGTCTTCCTCGACAACACCCAACAGGCGATGCAGATCCGCACCATGCTGCTCAATAAATTTATGCGTTATGCCAGCCACCACCAGCTGGACGACAAGATCAAAATCGCCGTGGTCGGCGCCGGGGCGACAGGCGTCGAGATGTCCGCCGAGATGCATCATGCGGTCGAGCAGCTCAGCGGCTTCGGCTATAAGATAGACACCAGCCTGTTAGAGGTTACGCTGATCGAGGCCGACTCACGTATCCTGCCCAAGGTGGAGAAGCAGGAGATCTCCCAGGCGGTAACGAACCAGCTTAATCAGATTGGCGTTCGAGTCATGACCAATACTCGCATCGACCGGGTGGATGAGAGTGCGCTGCATACCTGCGACGGCCAGACCATCGCCAGCGACATGACCATCTGGTCCACCGGGGTGAAGGCGCCCGACTTTATGCGTGAGATTGGCGGCCTGGAAAGCAATCAGATCAATCAGGTGATGGTTAAGCCCAACATGCAGACCACCCGGGATCCCCACATCTTCGCCATCGGCGACTGCGCCGCCTGCCCACAGCCAGACGGCTCCTGGGTGCCGCCGAGAGGCCAGTCGGCGCGGCAGATGGCGCTGATGACGGCCGACAACATCAGCCTGATGCTAGCCGGGCAGCCCCCCAGCAAGGAGTACCTCTATAAAGATCTCGGCTCCCTGGTAAACCTGTCCAAGTTCCATACCGTGGGCAACCTGATGTCCTTCATCGGCGGTGGTGTATTGGTGGAGGGCAAGATAGCCAGGTTCGTTTATACCTCGCTCTATCGGCGCCATCTAATTGAACTACATGGGATCTTTAAAGGTACCCTGCTGATGTTTGCCAAAGGGATCAGCCGCATCATCCACCCTCACCTCAAGCTGCACTAATACGTTCACCAAGTGACTATCGAGGCGCTAATCGAGTAACAGTCGAGGCGCTAATCGAGTGCCCAGCCCTAGCCATTATGAGCCTCCCTTTTGGGGAGGCTTTCGCTTAATGGGCTAACGGGTTAAAATGTGACAACTTTTGTCAACAAGAGATCATTATGAAAAAAATTATTAGCGCGGTTATGATCCTTGGCGCCCTTAGCGCCTGCGCCGACCTTAAGCATGCAGGTCGCTCAATTGGTAACACCACCAAAGAGGTGACCACAGATATCGGCCACGCCACCCGTGACACCACCAAGGCGATTGGTCATGCGTCGCGCGATGCGGTCAAATCGGTCAAAGAAGACCTGAGCAAAGAAAATTAAATTGGCTTAAGCCTTAGTGGCTTTAAGATAAAGATAAAGATAAAGATAAAGATAAAGATAAAGAGGGCATATCCGCCCTCTTTTTTATTGGCTATTTCTGGCGCAGCTTTAGACTCTATTTAGCAGCTCTTAAGCAGCGACTAAGCAGCGACTAAGCAGCTATTAGGCATCGGCTAAGCAGCTATTAGGCAGCATTAGCCCGCATACCATGGGGCTTGGGCAGGCCGTTCTCATCCACGTTAACGAAGATCATCTTATCTATGGTCACCACAGGCAGACGGGTCGCCTTGTTACGCACCTCGCAGCAGACGGTGATGGAGCTAACCCCGGCACTGATGAGCGCTAAGCCGAACTCGATCACATCGCCCTGGCGCGCCGGGGTCATGAAGTTGATCTCTGAGATGATCTTGGTGACTATGCTCTGGCTATTCATCTGACAGGCCGCGAAGATGGCCGCCTCCTCATCTATCCAGCTTAATAACTGTCCGCCGAACAATGCATTAGCCGGATTTAAATGTTCGGGTTTAATAAAGCGTCGACTGTAATATTTCATTTGGGCTCTCCCTGATAGACTCAAACGAAAGCGTTACAAGAAACAGACCAAGAATAAATTAAACATAAAAACAATAGCTTAAAATTTTACCATATACATTTATCTCACCGTTTTAGTGCCCTTTGCACCAAGTTAACTCAGGCATAAAAAGGGGTTCGACATCTTAGCTTCACATAACTGCAATCTTAATTCATCAATTCTGTCATCTGGATACCTGACAATCAGGCCGCTTTATCTCAAATAGCGAACAATTTACTTCAACCCAATACGGATGATGAAAGTGATGATGATAAAAAGATTAGCTGCGTTGATCTCTTGCAGCCTAGTAACCATGGCCGCCAACAGCGCCGTGTTACCCAGTGTTCAGACAGACAGCCATTGGTATAAGGAAAGTGCCCAACGGGTGTCAGACAAGGCCACACTAGAAACCAAAGCAAAGGCCAAAAACGTCATTCTATTTGTGGGCGATGGTATGGGGATCTCTACCCTGACCGCCGCGCGTATCTACCAAGGCCAACAGATGGCCGGTAACCAAGGTGGTGAAGAGAACTTCCTAAGCTTCGAGAAGTTCGACCATACCGCCCTGATCAAGACCTACAACACTAACCAACAGACTCCTGACAGCGCCGGCACCATGACAGCCATCGCCACGGGCGTTAAGTCTAAGGCGGGTGTTATCTCAGTATCTGACCAGTCACTGCGTGGCAACTGTTTGTCATCTAAAGGCAACGAGCTGGTCACCCTGGTTGATCTGGCCAACGCTAAGGGCCTGTCTACCGGCGTAGTGTCTACTGCCCGTATCACCCACGCCACGCCAGCGGCTACCTATGCCAACAGCCCTGAGCGCGACTGGGAATCAGACGCCAATCTGCCTGCCGAGGCAGTGGCTAACGAGTGTAAGGATATCGCCTACCAGATGGTCATGCGCGATAAAGACAATGCCCTGACAGTCGCCCTGGGTGGCGGTCGCCGCGCCTTCATCCCTAACACAGTTACCGACGGTGAAAACAAGAAGGGTCAGCGTAAGGATGGCATGGATCTGACCAAGGCTTGGGTTGAAAACTTCGACAACGCCGCCTATGTGTGGAACAGCGAAGAGTTCGACGCCATCGATGTTGCCACCACAGATCACCTGCTGGGCCTGTTCAACTCGTCTCACATGGAATATGAAGCCGATCGCGCCGATGATGTAGGTGGCGAGCCTTCACTGACCGAGATGACTGAGAAGTCTATCGAGATGTTGAAGAAGAACGACAACGGCTACCTGCTGATCGTCGAGTCGGGTCGTATCGACCACGGTCACCACGCGGGCAACGCCAAGCGCGCCCTGGCTGACGCCGTCGAACTTTCTAACGCCGTTAAGGCCGCGGTAGAAAACACTAACCCAGATGAAACACTGATCCTGGTTACCGCCGACCACAGCCACGTGTTCACCATCGCAGGTTATCCAAAGCGTGGTAACCCTATCCTTGGTCTGGTACATGGCGTAGATGGCACTGTTTCAACCGCTCTGGATGGCAAGCCATACACCACCCTAGGTTACACCAATGGTCCTGGCGCCATTGTGGGTAATCGTGACGACCTATCTTCAGTCGATACGCAAGACAAAGACTTTATGCAGCAGTCACTTATCCCTATGGGTAGCGAGACGCACGCCGGTGAAGATATCAGCCTGCACGCCACAGGCCCAGGCTCAAACCTGGTACAGGGCGTGATGGAACAGAACGTCATTTTCCACATCATCAACCAAGCCCAAGCGCTTGGCGGTACTAAGTATTAATTGGGAGCAACAAAATGAATAAGAAACTACTAGTACTGTCTCTAGCAGCCATTCTCGGCCTAGCGGCTTGTGGTAGCGACGGTGATAACGGTAAAGATGGCACCGCGGGTACGCCAGGTACCGACGGTAGCAACGGCACTAACGGCAAAGACTGGACCGGCGTTAACCAATGGTATGTCGATGGCCAAAACCGCGTCACTAAGGCGTCGGGCATGACCAACAACAATGAGGCAGGCGCCGCCAAGAACATCATTCTGTTTGTGGGCGACGGCATGGGCGTGTCAACCGTGACGGCGGCGCGCATCCTCGACGGTCAGCTAAAAGGTCAGACAGGTGAAGAGAACTCACTCTCTTTCGAGACCCTGCCTCACCTAGGCCTGGCTAAGACCTATAACGTCGATGGCCAAACGCCAGACTCTGCCGGCACCATGACCGCCATGGTCACAGGTGTGAAGACAGACGTAGGCGTGATCTCTCAGGGTGAAGGCGTCGAGCGCGGTGTCTGTTCATCAACTACAGGCCAAGATCTGGTCACCTCGCTGGAACTGGCCGCCATGGCGGGCATGTCTACCGGTGTGGTCTCTACCGCCCGTATCACTCACGCCACCCCTGCGGCGACCTATGCCCACGTGCCAGAGCGTGATTGGGAAGCAGACAGCAACCTGCCGGCCGAAGCCGTTACCAATGGCTGTAAAGACATTGCCGCCCAGATGCTGGACTTCAACGACGGTAAGGGGATCAACGTGGTCATGGGTGGCGGTCGTCGCGCCTTCATCCCTAACACCACTGTCGATCCAGAAGGCAAGGCGGGTAAGCGTAAAGATGGTCGTGACCTGACCGCCGAGTGGATGGCGCAGTACCCTAACGCCGCCTATGTTACCGACCGTGACAGCTTCCTGGCCATGGACACAAGCACTACAGAGCACGCCCTGGGTCTGTTCAACTCGTCTCACATGGAATATGACTACGACAGAGTCGAAGATGGCGTAAACGGCGAGCCTTCACTTGCAGAGATGACGGCTAAGAGTATCGACATTCTGAGCAAGAACGACAAAGGCTTCGTGCTGATCGTCGAAGCCGGTCGTATCGACCACGCTCACCATGCCGGTAACGCGGCCCGTGCCCTGCACGACACCATCGCTCTGTCTGAGGCAGTACGTGTGGCCATGGAGAAAACTTCGGCTAACGACACCCTGTTGATGGTGACCGCCGACCACAGCCACGTGTTCACCATCGCAGGTTATCCAACCCGTGGTAACCCTATCCTGGGTCTGGTTAAGAGCAACGACTCAAACGGTCAGCCGTCTGTGACTAACTCTACCGATGCCAACGGCATGCCATACACCACTGTCGGCTATGCCAACGGTCTGGGCTTTGGCTCACTGGAAACTGGTGGCGACGAGCGTTACAACTACGCTGCCGAGCCTGGTCGTGTGGATCTGAACTACATAGACACCCAGAGTGCCGGTTTCCACCAGGAAGCCCTGGTACCGCTGGAAAGCGAAACCCATGCCGGTGAAGATGTGGCCATCTTCGCTCGTGGCCCAGGTGCAAGCCTGGTTGAGGGTACCGTAGAGCAGAATCACATCTTCCATGTGATGAACTATGCCGGTGACCTGGTCAAGAAGGCAGAAGCCGCCGCGGCGCAATAAGGCGCAGCGACCCGCAGCCTGACACCTATTAAACTAGGTTGTCAGGCTGCTTATTTGGTTAAAGAGAAATATCAGTAGGTCTATTATGTCTCGCTCAACATTCAAGTCAGTCTCTCTCTTTTTAGGCGTCACCGGCAGCCTGCTAATGGGCAACCTGCTCGTTGGAAAACTAGCCATGGCTCACGCTCAGTCAGACAGCCAAGGACATCAGCATGCCGTCAGTACGCTGATCTGCGACAGCGCCGCTCAGCCGACGCGCTTTCAAGCCAGCTATCAAATAACCGCAGGAAATGATGATAAGGCGCAAGCCCACCAGCTGATCCTGACCCGCTTCGACGGCACCATCATCTATCAGCGCGGCCCGGTAAGCTATGAGGCCTGGCAGAAGAATGGCGAGTATGTACGCTACTTCCCCGAGCAGAAACGCTCTATCAGCTATCGCCGTAGCGATCTGCTGGCGCTCAATATCCATACGGATATCGACAAGCAGTTTCATCTGATCGCCCCCGCCGCCTTGAGCCAATTCGATAAGGGCGAGCAGCATCAAGGTGCTTGCTTTACTCAGCAAAGCTACTCTCACAACAGCGGCTCCCATAAGGGCAAAGCACACGCCCAAGGCAAGCAGCAGTCTCTGGAACTTGACTGGATAAACGAACTCCAGCTTCCAGCCAGCCTGACCATTACCCAGGGCGAGCAGCAGCTTCACTATCAACTCACCAAGCTGACTCCTATCAATCAGCAAGGCTTCGAACTGCTGACCTCGGGTTACCAAGATCTCGACTTTGCCGATGTGGGCGACAGCGAGTCTGACCCTTTCATCGCCAAGATGATCACCCAGGGCTTCATTCAGCACGGTAGCTCAGGCTTCTACTCGGCCGATGGCAAGCTACTTGAAGGCGGCCACGACCATCATCACTAGGCCGTTTACCTGATAACAAAAAAGCCATCCAGAGGATGGCTTTTTGCTTTCACTATGGCTGTCTCGCTAGGCTAATCGCTCAGAGCAGCGACTTGAGCTTATCGATAAAGAGATCGATATCTTCGAGGCGGATATCGGCGTGAGTGACCATCCGCAGCGTCTTGCCCGGGCTGATGAGGATACCAGATGCCTTCAGTGACGTGGCCAGCTTGTCGATGGCGACACCTTCTACCACCCGGGCAAACAGCATGTTGGTCTGCACCTCGCCAAGATCTACCTCGAACTCATCGAGACAGCTTAACTGCTCGGCCAGATAGCGGGCGTTTTCATGATCCACTGCCAGGCGGGAGACCTGCTCGTTCAGGGCAATCTCGCCGGCCACCGCCAAAATCCCCGCCTGACGCATGCCGCCACCTAGCATCTTACGCCAGCGGCGGGCCTTGTTGATCAGCCGCTCATCACCGAGTAGCAGCGAGCCCACGGGGGCGCACAGTCCCTTAGAGAGACAGATAGAGACAGAGTCGAAATACTGGGTGATATCGGCGATATCCAGGTTATGAGCCACCGCCGCATTGGCGATGCGGGCACCATCTAAGTGAATCTTGAGCCGCTTGTTGAAGGCCAGCGCCTGCGCCTCGGCCAGATAGGACTGAGGCAACACCTTGCCGCCTATGGTGTTTTCCAGACTCAATAGACGAGTGCGGGCAAAATGGAAATCGTCCGGTTTGATGGCCGCCTCGATATCAGACAGCAAGATGCTGCCATCAGGCTGGTTGGTGAGCGGCTGAGGTTGAATGCTGCCCAGCACAGCCGCCCCGCCCCCTTCGAACTTATAGTTGTGGGCCTGCTGACCACAGAGATACTCATCGCCACGATCACAGTGAGACATCAGCGCCAGCAGGTTGGCCTGGGTGCCCGAGGAGGTAAACAGGGCACTGTCGAATCCAAAACGCTCTGCCGCCATAGCCTCCAGTCGGTTAACACTGGGATCGTCTCCATACACATCGTCGCCAACCTGGGCATCTGCCATGGCGCGGCGCATCGCCGCCGTGGGCTGAGTTACTGTGTCACTGCGAAAATCAATCATCTTCCCCATCCTACTCATCTTAAAAATGATACACCGAGCGCAAATAGTACTCCTCGCCGCCCGCCCTCGCTAGAGCCAGCCCTAACGCCTGCCAATAAAATTATCTTCGGGCGTCATCCACTTTCAAATTTAACCTGAATAAACTAATAGGATGAAAACCACAATGAGCCATATTTAAGGCAACAAACTACTAACAAGCCAAAATTCACCAACATATAAAATTAAAAAATCTAATCCGAATTTTTCAAAAAATCTCGCTGTCATTTCCCGTGAGAGACTGGCAATATGCGCACTCTTTTTTCCCGACTGAATCGACAATGCAAGAAGCTGAATTTATCACCCTCCTCTGGCTCATCGGCATACTGGCCGAGGCCATGACAGGTGCGCTGTGCGCCGGCAGAAAACAGATGGATCTGTTTGGCGTGGTCATCATAGGCTGTGCCACCGCCATAGGCGGCGGTACCCTACGCGACATCCTCCTGGGCAACTATCCCCTCATCTGGGTAGAGAATATCCATTACCTACTGGCCATCGCCTTCGCCTCGCTGCTGACGGTTATCATCTCGCCCGTGATGCGCTATCTCTCCAAACTGTTTCTGGCCATAGACGCTTTGGGGCTGGCGGTATTTTCCATTGTCGGCGCCCAGAAGACCCTGCTGCTGGGCTTTAGCCCGACACTTGCCATCGTCATGGGGGTGGTGACCGGCGTCTTCGGCGGGGTGATCCGCGACATCCTCTGTAATCAGGTGCCGCTGATCTTCAAGAAGGAGCTCTACGCCCTGGTCTCGCTGACCACCGCTAGCCTCTACATGCTGCTGCGCAGCTTTGAGGTGACCGAGTGGATCAACCTGGCCATCAGCCTGAGTGTTGGCTTTAGCTTCCGCATGCTGGCCATTCGCTATCACTGGGGCATGCCCAAGTTCGACTATCAGCATGGCGATCACGGCAACCAGGACAGTCAGGCCCACTAAGAAAGTTGGCGCTCAGCCCTGAATTCAAGGTGACCGAGTGGGTCAACCTGGCCATCAGCCTGAGTGTCGGCTTTGGCTTCCGCATGCTGGCCATTCGCTACTACTGGGGCATGCCAAAGTTCGACTATCAACATGGCGGTCACGGCAACCAGGACAGTCAGGCCCACTAAGAAGGATGGCGCTCAGCCCTGAATTCAGGCACAAAAAAGGTCGGCAAATGCCGACCTTTTTACTGTCCATCGAGCCAAGGCTTAAGCCGCTGGCGTCTCTTTGACATAGATATCCATCTGTGGATATGGGATACCGATATTGTTCTCGTCCAGCGCCAGCTTGATCTGCTCTAGGATCTCGAAACGGGCCGGCCAGTAGTCGCTACCCTTGACCCAAGGACGTACCACGAAGTTAACCGAAGAGTCCGCCAGCTCGGTCAGTGCCACTGTGTAGGCAGGATCTTTCAAAATGTAGGCGTTGTTGTCCAATACCTGCTTAAGCACTTCCTTGGTCTGCTTAAGGTCGGCATCGTAAGACACGCCGATAACCAAGTCGATACGACGGGTTTCCATGGCTGAGTAGTTGGTGATGGTACCGTTCATGATTGATGAGTTAGGCGCCACAATCACCTTGTTATCAGGGGTGCGCAGCTTAGTCGAGAAGATGGTGATCTCATCGACCGTACCCGCGATACCCGCCGCCTCGATGTAGTCGCCTACGCGGCAAGGACGGAAGAGCACCATAAGCACGCCAGAGGCGAAGTTAGACAGCGAGCCCTGCAGCGCCAGACCAACGGCCAAACCGGCGGCACCGATAACGGCAACTAGAGAAGCCGTCTGAACACCGATCTGCCCAAGCGTGGCGATCACAGTGAAGACAAACACCAAAGCCCAGGCCATGTTAGCCACGAAAGAGACCACAGTCTTGTCGATCTTACGCTTATTCATCAACTTAGTGGTAAGCTTCTTAGCCACATTGGCCAGGTACTTACCAATAATAAAGATGATTATGGCGAAGACCACCTGCAGACCATAGGTCAGGATCAGCTCAGGCGCTTGCTCGATATATTTATCCAAATTTTCCATGTAACGCTCCCTAATAAAATGGACCAGTATTACCTGGCCTCAACTATAAACTCGACTCTACGATTCAAGGCCCGCTCGCCAGGACCAAAGTTATCGGTCACGGGCTGACTGGCACCTTTGGCGACTATCGACAGTCGCTCCGCCTTAACACCATAATCTTGAACAAAAATCTGTTTCACCCGCTCGGCGCGCTGGCGTGACAAACTAAGATTCACCGCCTCGCTGCCTATATTATCCGTATGCCCGACCAGGGTGAGCCTTGCATCACTCGCGCTAAGAAAGTCGCGCACCTTGGCCAGTTGCGGCCACTGGTCGATACTCACCTCGGCACTGGCGAAGGCAAAGTAGACGCGCACGACATTGGACTCGCCTATCGACCTCTTAACCTGCTCGTCTTGCTTATTCTGTCTGGCTTGCCCATATTGGGCTTTCTGAGCGGCAGGCTCACAAAAGCTCAGCAGCTCTCCCTCGGGCGCGATGCAAGCTATTTCACCTCGCCTTATCTCGCAGCCCTTAGCATCGACCACGGCATTGGGGCGAGAGTGCGGGCAGGCATCTTTACTGTCTGGCACGCCATCTAAATCGCTATCGATCCAGCCAAGAGCCAGCGCGGCGCCACTGATGCATAAGCCGCAGACAACACAGATTAAGCCTAGGCTCAGCTTAATGGCAAACGAACTGCTTCTAATCGGCATTTTGTGGGCAAAGGCCCTTGGACCACTCATATCTGTCATATAATGCACTCATGCAGCTATCTCAAGCAGAACTATCTCAAACAGAGCTATCTCTAGCAGAGCTATCTCAAAACGCATGAAAAACAATCAAATATAAAGATGCAGACAGGGATACATTTTATATCCTTCTGCCTGCATCTCCAATATAAGAATATCTATCTAGTGAAATTAATTCTCATTTTGGCCATCACCTAGCCGCCGCGTGCACTGACCTCGTTAAGCCTTCGCACGCTGCCCATAAAACTTAGATCTTGCCCAGTCAAAAAGCCAGTTAAAGATAATGGCATAGAAGAAAAACACCACTAAGAAAACCGCCTCCAGCATCAAAGATTGCCAGATGGTGATCCCCAGAAACCAGGCCACCACAGGCACAGTCACGAAGACTAATCCACCTTCGAAGCCCAGGGCATGCACCACCCGCAGTTTAAGCGAGCGCTTGGTACGATCTTCACCGAAATAGTTGTCGAACCCCAGGTTGTAGAAGTAGTTCCAGGTGACAGTATAGAGGCTAAGACCAATACCGACGGCGGCCATCTCACCCACACCGTGGCCGGTGAACCAGATGGCGATGGGCACTACTAAGGCCAGGGCAAAGATCTCAAAAAGCACCGAATGTAGGATTCTCTCTGTAGTAGACATGGTCGTCGCTCCGCAAATTTAACTTGCGACCATTTTTATCCATATTTATGATACATAAAAGTTAGATACCATCTCATTTTACGATATGCCGACACTCGAGCAGCTACAACTCTTTCTGGCGACTGTGGAAACCGGTTCCTTCTCGGCGGCCGCCCGGCGCCTCAACAAGGTGCAATCTGCGGTGAGCCAGCAGATCATCAACATGGAGATAGACTGCGACAAGCAGCTGTTCGACCGCAGTGGCCGCTATCCTGTGCTCACCCCGGCCGGTCAGACCCTGCTGCCCCAGGTCAAGGCGGTGATCGCTCAGCACCTAAGGCTGCAATCCCTCATAAGCTCGCTGGACGCCGGCCTGCCGCAACAGTTTCGTCTGGCGATCGATGAAGGGGTACCCTTCTCTGAGCTCAGCCAGCACCTGAACCTGTTTGCCGACAAATACCCCCTTATGCAGCTCGAGCTGCGCATGCTGCCCAGCAAGGAGATCATCGAGCAGGTGAGGCAGCAAAACGTCGACATGGGGGTGATCTTCAGCGAGGAGATCTATCCCCAGCAGATAGACTTCGAATCCTTGGGGTCGGTGAAGTTTGAGCCTGTGGTCAGCCCTAATCACCCACTGGCCAAGGCGGAGACCAACAACCTCGACCAGTTGAAGCTTCACCGTCAACTCACCATAGGCAGCAAGCAGACGCAGCAATCGAGCTTTCAGGCAGAGCACTCGCCTCAGCTCTGGCTGGCCGACAGCTACTACGCCCTGCTAGATCTGGCCAAGTCAGGCTTCGGCTGGACACTACTGCCTGAACATTTAGTGCAGGACGCCCTGGCCCAGGGGCAGCTGTGCCCGATTCCGCTGAATATGGAACAGATGGGCTGGATTGCCAACGTGGATCTGATCCAGCACAGCAGCGTCAACCAGGAGGTGAGTCAGGTATTCCGCCAAATCTTAAGCGCCGCCATCGCCTAATTAGGCTCTGACGGCCGATTAGCGGTGCAGCTGAGCTAGGAGAGCGAGGTTGAAGAGAGTAGTAGGAGATCTGGGATAAGAGAGCCGAGTTAAAAGATAGGCGTGGCGAGCCGGATGACTCGCCAGCGATAGGCTCTTGAGTAGTAATCTAATTTGCGAGCGAGGCCTGCTGATACCAGTGGCTCCAGGCTGGCCTAGCGGTGGTTGCCATGTGGGATTGCATCCCTTCAAGCAAGCGAACCAGCAATGCCCTGTCTTCACTCTTGCTGGAATAGAACAGGGGATCGTAGAAGCAGCGACGTTGCAGGGGCTCAAGCTGGGTATCGAAGCCGCGGTCCACGCCGGAGACACAGAGATCCCGCGCCTTAAGCTGCAGCGC
The DNA here is from genome assembly GCF_000016065.1 of Shewanella loihica PV-4. Taxonomy (NCBI): domain Bacteria; kingdom Pseudomonadati; phylum Pseudomonadota; class Gammaproteobacteria; order Alteromonadales; family Shewanellaceae; genus Shewanella; species Shewanella loihica. The sequence goes on along the minus strand of NC_009092.1, from coordinate 1,323,168 downwards.
CAGGGCCGCCTCGTCTTCCAGCAGATGCGCCACAGGCCCCATGAGAAGGATAAGTGCCAGACGCCCCGGCGGATTCTTCTGCCAGTGCTCCAGCTCTCCGGATTTGGCGCCGCCCAGCAGCTGCTGCCAATGACTCAGGGTCTCCTGGCTAAGCTCCTTAGCCTCGACGCCTTCGCCCTTCTCATAGTGGTGAAACCACTGCTGTAAAAACTGTTCCACGCTGCCCCCTAGATACGATTAAATCATGAGTTTAAAAAATCCTGGTCGAGGCAGCATAACACCAGGCCAGCGGTGGAATAACTAGGACTTTGGTCGAAGGAAGGTGCAAATATGCCCCTAAACGCGCCACCCGGGTCACACTTCTTAGTGATGGGACAGATGCCAGGTTCGAACCATTAGAGAGAAATGATAAAGAGAGCGGGACATTAAAAAAGCGGCCTCTTGGCCGCTTTCATCTTAACTCTTAGCTCATAGAGAGGCTATTTCGCCTCTTTCTGTGGTGGGTAGTTGAGCATCATGGCCGCTACTGCCTTGTTGACCACCTCGACGCGCTCCTCTGGGGTGCTCTTGTCACGAATGGTATCGGCCACAGAGCCGCGCCAGATAAGCTTGCCCGTCTCTTTGTTGATCATGTCCAGCACCAGGGTGCCCACCTCATACTCACGTACCGTGGTCTGGGTGTGAACGCTACCGCCCCAGCCCCAACCCGGGCCATAGTAGTAAGGGTCGTAACCAAAGTTGGTATTAAAGGTATCGACATTGATCTTCTTGTCGACCTTAGTGAAGTAGTTCACCAGCACGTCGGCGTTGTCCGCCTCCACTTTGCTGATCCCCTTCATCTGCAGTTCACGGTCTACCGCCTCGCGAACGCGCTGATCCATCAAGCCATCTAAGTTGTAGGTGGTATCTTCAGTCTTCTTCACCACCCATGCATAGCTCTTCACATCATCGAAGTTGACCTTGGGATCATAATCAGAGCTGGTTTTCAGTGTGCTACAGGCCGACAGGGCAAGTGCAGCGGCTAAGATAATCACCTTTTTCATAGACTCTCCAGCATGTTTCAGGCATGACTTAAACAGGAATTTATCCTAAAGCTTACATAGCAAACCTCTGTTCTACAACTCTTCTTTATTGTAAATAGCGTTTCGTTCAGCTTGACTTCAGCAAAAGCCCAAATGATAATGATTATCAATTAGTGTTATATGAGATCTGTCCCATGACTTGGTTTATCACAGCATTTGTTATCGCCAGCGCCATCTTCATGTTCGCCCCTAAATCTTTGGCCACGCCCATAGCGGAGAGCCCCAAGGTAAAGACCTCCCAGTGGGTGCTCTTTACCCTGCCCCTACTGGCCTTGGTCATCATGATGATCGCCATGGCGAAGGGCTATAGCTCGAGTCATGCCAGCATCGCCATCGGCTTCGCCCTCACCGCCTGCAGTGTGGCCATCAGCCGTTTTCACCGATTCATCCTCCCCTGCGCCGCCTACACAGGCCTGTCGCTGCTGATGTTGGCGCTGCAGTACCTATAGCCTCTAGGTTTCGCTAAAAGAGTTTTGCTCACTGATTGCGTCAGCTCGCCCGGCGCCTTGGGATGTTAATACATCGATACCTCCCTGCATTTGGTATCTATGCTTATCCATGACCACCCTAGGGTGGTCTTTTTTTCGTATCTAAGAATTACTCCTCCCACAAGGGAGTTTCAATTTGATAAACTCAGGGTATCTTAGTTAAGCATGTGACAGATGATGAGAATCGATCCCAATATTGCCCTGGTGTACAGCACTGATGGCGGCAAAATCGACCAGCCCAAGGAAACCAAGGCCATCCCAGAAGGCGACGGCATAGTGCGCATTCATAAAGACAGCAAGGGCCGTAAAGGCAAAGGCGTCTCAGTGATCAAGGGCCTTGGCCTGGACGAGAAAGAGCTCAAGGCACTGGCGCAGAAGCTGAAAAAACAGTGCGGCTGCGGCGGCACGGTAAAAGAGTTCAACATAGAGATCCAAACAGACAACAGAGAGCAGCTGAAGACACTGCTGGAAAAACTGAATTATCAGGTGAAACTGGCGGGTGGTTAACCCATTGGAGCGCTAGATGGATAGTTTGCAAAATCATTTACTCATTGCCATGCCCTCGCTTAAGGACACCTTCTTCGAGCGCAGCGTGATCTACCTGTGTGAGCACAACGAACAAGGCGCCATGGGGCTGATGATCAATCGCCCCATAGGGGTCGATGTCAATGAGCTGCTCAGGCAGATGGAGCTGGATGATTTTCACACCATAGAGAGCATCAACAGCAAAGTCTTGGTCGGCGGCCCCGTGGGACAGGAGAAGGGCTTCGTGCTACATACGCCGCAGCCACAGTGGAGCAACAGCCAGCAGATCAGCGACGATCTCATGCTCACCACCTCAAGAGACGTGCTCACCTCCCTGGGCAGCAAAGAGGCGCCCGAGCAGTTTATCGTCGCCCTCGGCTACGCTGGCTGGGGCCGTCATCAGCTGGAACAGGAACTGGCCGACAACACCTGGCTCTCCATCCCGGCCAATATTGACCTCATGTTCAACACAGATCATGAGAGCCGCTGGCAGAAGGCCACAGAATCACTGGGCTTCGACATCTGGCAGCTCTCCTCCCAGGCCGGTCACGCCTAACAGTAAAGGATAAAATTCACTATGAGTTCAGCAAGCGTCTTGGGCTTCGACTTCGGCACCAAGAGCATAGGCGTCGCCATCGGACAGCAGATCACCGGCAGCGCCACTCCCCTCGCCTCCCTCAAGGCCAACGACGGCATCCCCAGGTGGGAAGAGATAGAGGCGCTTATCCAGGAGTGGAAACCCGACCTTATCGTCGTCGGCCTGCCCCTCAACATGGATGGCACAGAGCAGGAGATGACCCAGCGAGCCCGCAAGTTTGCCAACCGCATCAGCGGCCGCTTCGGCGTCAAGACCGCCACCCAGGATGAACGTCTCACCACAGCCGACGCCAAGGCCAGGCTATTTGAAATGGGCGGCTACAAGGCCCTCTCTAAGGGCCAGGTCGACTCCATGTCGGCGGTACTCATCATCGAGAGTTATTTCGAGAATCTCTACTAAAATTTGAACGTTCGAAGGCGGCCAAACAAGGCCGCTTTTTGCTGCGCGGAAACTCGCTCTCTGAGTTTTTCTCTGATTGTAGCCCGTACCTTTCTGACAGTTTCGATGTCATTTGATGGCCAACTGTTACTGTTTTGAATTGCTTGCAGCAGGTGCAGAGCATGGACGCACCAATGTCGCGAATACAGGGATGTGTAAAAGCGATCTCTTCGTGTATTAGAGAGAACACAACCAAAGCTTGGTTTGTTCCTTAGCAAGGCAAATTGCAGCGTTAACTGTCAGTGTTTTAAATTGCTTGGCAGCAGGCTTTATGTGCAGGTACAGCTGCGGCACGCTGTAAACCCTTCCCTGGGCGCTCTACGATTTCGTCCCTGAAATCGAAGGCCTCAGCCGTACCTACACCCAGTTATCCATCTCTTCGATTAGACGGCATGTGAAAGTTCTTGGCATTTCCGAGTTAGATTTTTGTTCAATTCAATTTGGAACTGCTTAATATTTACGCAGTTAACACACTGTTAAAAAGAGAATTTTGGTTACTACAATGTGAAATGAAACAGCCAAGTAAACTTTGTCCACTTTCAAACAGTTTCTTATACATATTTACCTTTTTAACCACCATTCATTTTCTATATCTTTCTTTGTTATCCAGCGATATAGTTTGCGGAATGTTGGTACTGCATATTCCGTTTTGAGTTCTAAATTACATGCAGTACATGTAGATATTACAAACATAGCCCTAATTAATGGCCTCTGCCGAGACTCAAAATATACGAATGGATCCTCACTAAATTTGACTCTATGAGATGTATTCCCACATGCACTACATTTAGGCTCTCCATTATTGTTTTTGAGGAAGTTCATAATGAATTCATGCGCTTCTAACTCCCAAGCTGTAGCGACTGCGCTTGCTCCACAATACTCACAATATTTTTCTTGAGCCGAGTTACCTCGTTCGCAAGCTAGGCAACTCCATCTATAACCTGACATTTTCACCTAAAAGTATAACGCCTCAAACACCGGCGCAGCTTTGCTGCGTCCGAGTGCTTTGATTTGTTAGCCTATGCTTTGATGTACCGGTAGTTAAAGGCAGATGCATTTTCATCTTCTAGCTTTATCTCACCGGCCGCTCTCAATTTTTGCAAGGCAAGCTTAACTTTTTGCATATCATCTTCACCACTAAGTTGCCTTACAAGCTTATTTGATATGGATGAACTAGGGTTGTTAGAGAAATACTGTAGAATGACATCCTCTACCGATGCGACTTTTTGGTGTTTGATGGTGACAATAAACGCATTTTCTTTTTCGTAAAAGATAGGGTCAACGAGGCCGGCTTTTTTTAGCTCATTTTTGGCGGTATCTAATCCCTCTCCAATATCGTGATTAACCGGATTTGGAAGATTGTGTAGCATGCGAACCACATTGGGGTTTCTAGAAAATCGCTCATCGTAAAGGTTCTCCAGTGTCATGTAACCTGGAAGCTTACCCGGGCTCTGTACTTCAACTCGATTGTCAAAAACTCGCACATGAATGTCATCATTAAGGCTATAGTCTCGATGAATAACGGCGTTTACGAGTATTTCCTTCAATGCCTCTGATGGATAGTTGAGCTTTACAATCTTGCCAGCATCCTGAAAGGAAGCTCCATCGATGTATTTAGTAACTTGATTAACGGTTTTCTCAATTACACTTTCTACGTCGCCATTTATTGTCACGGGCATTTCTTCAAGCTGCTCTCGCTTATACTCGGTTTCAGTCGTCCTTAGCCTATAAACCTTTACAGCACACCGTTTCTCTAAGGTAGCTTGGGGCTCATCATCAAATAACAGAACGGAACCAACATTCGGAACTCTTTCACCATCTTTTTTTGTTAGTAAGCGCTGTTTTCTTAAGAAAGCTTCTGGTAGCAAATGGGTGCCAACGCGCTCCATGTACCTAGAGAGCAATTCACCCTCTGAAATATCTTCTATATCAACGTTATCTAGAGCTCTTCTTTCATATGGTTCTGCACCTTTTGAATAGCCTAGCTGAGTAATACGGTCTCCTTTGATTTTTCTTTTAGCTGCATTAATTCTAATGTAACAATCTCCAGAAGCTGTGTAGTGAACTTTAGGGCTTTTGGGGATGCCAAAATGTAAAATCAGCCCCTTGCCTTCAACTTCTAAAAACTCAATAACGACATTTTCAACAGCGGGATTGGTCTCTTCCAAAAGAGTCGATATTAGAGCATTCGCATCCTCTTGCTCTCCGAACCCTATAACCCGCTCACCCGTTTCAGATTTATCTTCTATACCTATGTATAAATCCCCGCCATCAGAGTTCGCAAAAGCAACAAATGTCTCTTGAAGCTTGCCTGGATTAATCCTTTTGCTTTTTACGTCATTAAAGTGATCTTCATTTAAGGCAAGGAGCGCATCCAGTTCGTCCTGGTCAATATTTCTTACTTCCATATGTTCCTCTATTGCATGTTGCGGAGTTCAATCGATGATTAGGGGCTAATATTTTATTAGTGAGCATGCGCGTCTATCATATTAGGCCAGTGAAACGCGCATTGTTAACTGATTGTATTGCAACGAAGTTATCACCTTTACTTCAAATACACCATCCGTCAAATCGCGCATGCGCGTTTTCCAAACCTATTATCTACTTAATCAAAAGCATAAGTGATTAATTTTAAAAGTGTTAACTTTGACAACAATGGAAAAACGCGCACGAATTTCGACTTAAAATCACCCAAAAGTCACATCATTAAAATACGACTGTATACCTGTCCAGTTTCAACTGCTTGTTATGAGTTGCTTCAAATAAGCAAAGATGCGCAAAATCTTTTCCCTTTATAAGCAACAAATGAAATCAAATCGAAGAGACGTTTAGATACGAGTGTAAGCACGCTTTTGGCTCTTGGCGGCATGGACGCCGCCGTGAAGCCCACACGGATGATGAGATGGACACCTCTTGTGAAGTCGGCGTCAAAAGCGCCATATTGAATTTACAAGGTTCAATGTCAACAAAAGGTGTCCACTATGAAAGTTACTCTAATTGGTATCGATTTGGCAAAAAATGTTCTTCAGGTTTGCGGTGTCAATCAAGTCGGTAAAACGCTCTTTAATCGCACCGTTAAACGCACTCAACTGTTGAAAACGCTCGTTCAGTATCCAGATGCAGTGATTGCCATGGAAGCCTGTAGTGGCTCAAATTATTGGGGCCGAGAGCTGTTGTCGCGTGGATTTGAGGTAAAACTTATCCCACCACAGCATGTGAAGCCCTTCGTGAAAGGCAATAAAAATGACCGCAATGATGCCTTTGCAATCTGTGAGGCTGCGATGCGCCCCAACATTATCTTCGTTAAGCCAAGAACCTTAGCGCAGGTCGATATCATTATTTCCCATCGAATTCGCGAGCGTCGTATTCGTGTCAGAACCGCGTTGACCAATCAAATACGTGGATTGTTGAGTGAATACGGCATTGTTATTCCCAAAGGCCGCGACCCGCTCAACCTTGCTCTACCTGAGTTACTCGAAGATGCCGATAACTCACTAACCACCACCGCCCGCAGGTATATCAGAGAGTTACTTGATGAGCTATATGCCATCAATGCTTCGATTAAAGCACTGGAAAAAGAGATTCGACTACAGGCAAGAAATCATGAAGATACCAAGCGGTTAACCGCCATACGAGGTGTCGCTGAAATTATTGCTACGGCGTCGGTATCGTTCGCTGGTGATGGTTCTGGGTATCAAAATGGGCGACATTTCTCGGCAAATTTGGGGCTGGTACCGAAAGAATTCTCAAGTGGTGGAAAACAGAAATTAGGAGCTATCACCAAGCGGGGAAACAGCTATCTAAGACGACAGCTGATTCAAGGTGCTTGGTCTGTCATACGCTATGCAAAGAATAATGACGACAGGTTATCTGTCTGGGCAAGAAAGGTCATTGAACGAAGAGGCAAACAGAAAGCGGCGGTAGCTGTGGCCAACAAACTCGCCAGGATAATTTGGGCGATGCTTTACTACAAAACGGAGTACAGACCTAGCTAAACAACAAGAACAATTACATACCCTAAAAACCGAACACAATTAATGAAGTAACAGGTAATACCGGCCTTCGTAAATGCTGAGAGAGCACAAGGTGTTGTAACACCGAACGGACGATAAGCAGCGAAGGCGCGGTTCTCATTAAGGCCAGAGCACAATGATGCTCACAAACAGGTCGGATATACGTACGCAGTATTACTTTCTGTTACTCACAAAATGTTTGATCTATCCGAGGTGTCCATATACGTGCTTGCGGCGTGCCAAAAGAGTGCTTGCACATAAGCCTGCCACAGGCAATTGATAGAAGTGAAAGTACAACCTTCAACTCATTTAATAAGTGAGCATGTCGCCAAATGCTAATCAAGCAAACTAATGCCCCCCTTGAGGCAACCAAGAATCCCCCCTTTAACCTAACCAAGTTAAAGATACGGCCTCACCAGATTCACCATCATCTGAATATGCAGTTCCTGGTCATTGAGACAGGGAATATAACGATACTCGCTGCCACCGGCCTGGGTGAACACATCCCGGTTCTCATGCTCGATCTCCTCGAGTGTCTCCAGACAGTCGGCGCTGAACGCCGGGCAGACGATGGCCACATCATCCACGCCCTCTTTCGCTAACGCCTCCAGGCTGGCATCCGTGTAGGGGCCGAGCCACTTGGCCTTGCCAAAGCGCGACTGGAAGGTGGTGATATAGTCGTCATCAGTGAGCCCTAGGCGTTCCACCACCAGGCGGGTGGTCTTCTGACACAGGCAGTAGTAGGGGTCGCCGAGATTCAGGTTGCGCTCGGGCATGCCATGGTAAGAGAGCACTAACTTCTTCGGCTTGCCATGTTGCTCGAAGTCCTTAGCGATAGAGTCAGCCAGCGCCGCAATATAATCTGGGTGGTCATGATAGCTGTTGATAAAGTGCAGCGACGGCAGGTAGCGCCACGAAATCAGCTCCTTGGTCAGGGCGTCGAAGGCCGAGGCCGTGGTGGGCGCGGCGTACTGAGGATAGAGGGGCAAGACGATGAGCTTGTCGGTTCCCTCGCTATGGAGACGTCTCAGCGTCTCCTTAACGCTCGGCTCGCCGTAACGCATGCAGAAATCCACATTAACGTCACTGCCATTTTCACTCAGCTTTTGCGCGAGCTTGTCCCGCTGCGCCTGGGTGATCGCCATCAGAGGCGAGCCCTGCTCCGTCCAGATAGACTGATACAGGGCGGCAGACTTTGCCGGGCGGATGCGTAAAATGATGCCGTGCAGTATCAGCATCCACACCAGCTTAGGGATCTCCACCACGCGGGGATCCGAGAGAAACTCCGCCAGATAACGACGCACGGCGCCCGTAGTTGGCGCATCCGGTGTGCCCAGATTCATCAGCAGTACCGTCGTCTTGCCACGACCGCCATGGCCCTGCTGTTTATTCAATCCAAAGTATTTTGCCAAAGTGATTCCTTGTTTTTGTCTGTGTTGCCCAACGCGCTTTCTTTTTCTTTGCACCTGGGCACCTGGCCGAGGCTAATGATGCATGGGCATCAGTACGCGGTTCGGCCCCTTAGAGATCAATCGCCACACATAAAAAAACCGATAAAGGGATTATCGGTTTTTTCAAAGTGCAATAAGAGGCTAGTCGAGATCCAGCGTCACACCTTCCATGAAGCCTGAGCTTGCCGATTCTGAGCTTTGCAGCTTGATCATCAGACGCAGATCGTTTGGCGAGTCGGCGTGGTGCAGCGCATCCGAGTAGCTGATCTCACCTTCCACATAGAGCTTGAGCAGCGCTTGGTCGAAGGTCTGCATCCCCTGCTCGTTGGATTTGGCCATGGTTTCCTTAAGCAGATGCAGCTCGTTCTTCTGGATAATGCTGGCAACCCTTGGGGTGTTGATCAGCACCTCGATGGCCGCCCGGCGACCCGTGCCATCTGCCTTAGGCACAAGTTGCTGCGCTACGATGCCGCGAAGGTTCAGCGACAAGTCGAACAGCAGCTGCTGGTGCTTACTCTCGGGCACCAGGTGCATGATGCGGTCCAGCGCCTGGTTGGCGTTGTTGGCGTGCAGGGTAGCCATACAGAGGTGACCGGTTTCGGCGAACGACAGGGCAAACTCCATGGTCTCCTGGGTACGGATCTCACCGATCAGGATCACATCCGGCGCCTGACGCAGTGAACTCTTGAGCGCGGCATCGAACGAGTCGGTATCTATGCCCACCTCACGCTGGGTGATGATGCTCTTGCGATGGTCGTGGACAAATTCCACCGGATCTTCGATGGTGAGGATATGACCACGGGCGTGGGAGTTGCGGTAACCCACAAGCGCCGCCAGCGAGGTCGACTTACCTGTACCCGTACCACCCACCATGATGATAAGGCCACGCTTACTCATCACTAGGTCTTTCAGGATCGGTGGCAGCTTAAGATCTTCCACCAGCGGGATCTTGGTCTCGATGCGACGCATCACGCAACCTGGTGACTCGCGCTGCCAGAAGGCGCTGACACGAAAACGTCCCAGGCCCTTCTCGCCATAGGCAAAGTTACATTCGCGGGTCTCATGAAACTCTTTGCGCTGGGCCTCTGTCATCAGGGCCTCGACAAACTCCAGCGACTGGGCCGGGGTAAAAGGGTTCTCGGCTAAGGGGCGCACCTCGCCATCAACCTTAGCGCTGGGGGGAAAGCCGGCGGTGATGAAGAGATCCGACGCCTTGCGCTCCACCATCACCTTTAAAAATGGACGAACTTCCATACTCAAACCTTACTAGAAACTAGCGTTTTTATTAGAACTCTTGGCCATCGCATCTTCACGGGTGATCAGGCCACGGTTGACCAGATTTTGCAGACACTGATCTAGGGTCTGCATGCCGTGGGCCATACCCGTTTGAATGGCCGAGTACATCTGTGCCACCTTATCTTCGCGAATAAGGTTACGAATCGCCGGGGTACCCATCATGATCTCGTGGGCCGCCACACGACCGCCGCCAACCTTCTTGATCAGGGTCTGGGAGATTACCGCCTGCAGGGACTCAGACAACATGGTACGCACCATACTCTTCTCGCCCTCTGGGAATACGTCGACCACACGGTCGATGGTTTTCGCCGCCGAGGTGGTGTGCAAAGTACCAAATACCAAGTGACCGGTTTCCGCCGCCGTCATCGCCAGACGTATAGTTTCGAGGTCACGCATCTCACCCACCAGGATCACGTCCGGGTCTTCACGCAGTGCGCTACGCAGCGCGGCGTTGAAGCTGTGGGTGTGTCTGTGCACCTCACGTTGGTTGATAAGACACTGCTTGTTCTGATGCACGAATTCGATAGGGTCTTCGATGGTCAGGATATGGTCGTGACGGTTCTCGTTCACATAATCTATCATGCCCGCCAGGGTGGTACTCTTACCCGAACCTGTCGGGCCGGTTACCAACACCAGACCACGGGGAAAGCTGGCAATCTTCTTGAAAATCTCAGGGGCGCCCAATTTCTCCAGGCTTAAGATCTCGCTGGGAATGGTACGGAACACCGCCGCGGCGCCGCGGGACTGGTTAAAGGCGTTCACACGGAAACGGGCTAAGTTGGGCACTTCGAACGAGAAATCTATCTCTAAATGCTCTTCATAATCTTTACGCTGTTTGTCGTTCATGATGTCATAAACGAGGCTGTGTACGCCTTGATGATCCAGGGCCGGCAGATTAATCTTTCTGACCTCACCATCAACACGTATCATGGGAGAGACTCCCGCAGAAAGGTGTAGATCCGACGCGTTGTGTTTTACACTAAAGGCAAGTAACTCTGTGATTTCCATAGTATGGGATATCCATTCAACCAAAAACTTACAACATGACAACAATAGCAGACAGACTGGCCGACGCCCACCAAAGAATCGCTCAAGCGGCGCAAAATTCATCACGTGACAGCAGGGAGATACAGCTGCTGGCGGTCAGTAAAACCAAGCCGATAGATCAGATAGTAGCGGCATATGATGCCGGGCAGCGGCTTTTTGGTGAAAACTATGTTCAGGAAGGTGAAGAGAAGATAAATGCCCTGCGCGAAAGCCATGGCGACATCGAATGGCACTTCATCGGCCCGCTACAGTCGAACAAGACCAAGAGCATCGCCGAGCACTTCGACTGGATGCACACACTCAGCCGAGAGAAGATCGCCAAACGCCTGAGCGAGCAGCGCCCCAGCCATCTTGCGCCGTTGCAGGTCTGCATCCAGGTGAATGTCAGCCAGGAGCAGAGCAAGTCGGGCGTTAATCCAGATGAGGTCGCTCACCTGGCCGAAATCATCGCCTCCCTGCCCAGGCTGACCCTGAGAGGGCTTATGGCCATTCCCACCGCCACAGACGATGTTGCGCTGCAGCAGGCCGAGTTTAGCCAGATGCAGGCCCTGTTCGAGGCGCTGAAACAGCAACACCCGAGCCTGGATACCCTCTCCATGGGGATGAGCCAAGATCTTGAGCAGGCGATCGCCGCAGGCTCGACCATGGTGCGGATCGGCAGCGCCATCTTCGGCGCCCGGGACTATGCCAAAGCCTAGAATATCGCGCCTAAGGCTTAGCCCTTGTAATTAGCCTAAGCGCCCAAATATAGATAGTTAGACGAATAAATAGAGACCCTTATGACACAGAAGAAGATTTGTTTTATCGGCGCGGGCAACATGACCCGCAGTATCACCAGCGGCCTGGTCAAGGGCGGCTATGCACCTGAGCTTATTCACGCCACTAACCCCAGCGAAGGCAAACTCATCGCCCTTAAGCAGGATTTAGGCATTCGAGTCTCCCACGACAACCTGCAGGCTGCCGATGAGGCCGACGTTATCGTACTGGCGGTGAAACCTCAGCTGATGCAGCAGGTGTGCGAGGCGATGAGCGGACTCAACTTGAAAGACAAGCTTATCGTCACCATCGCCGCCGGGGTCACGGCCGAGCGCTACCACGCCTTCTTCAAGCAGCCGATTCAGCTTATCCGCACCATGCCCAACACCCCGACGCAAATAGGCCTTGGCATGACGGGGCTCTACGCCGAGCAGGGCGTGAGCGCGCAAGACCGCGAGCTGTGTGAGCAGCTGATGCAAACCGGCGGCGAAACCGTATGGGTCGAAAAGGAAGAGGATCTCAATCAGGTGATCGCCCTGGCGGGCAGTTCTCCAGCCTATTTTTTCCTTATGATGGAGGCTATGATTGACAGTGCCAAACAAGATGGCGTCGACGAGCAGACCGCCCGAGAGATGGTGCAGCAGGCAGCATTAGGCGCGGCCGCTATGGTGAAGCAGAATCCACAGCTTTCGCCAGCGCAATTAAGGGAAAATGTCACCTCTAAGGGCGGCACCACGGCTCAGGCCCTAGCGGCGTTCGAGCGCGCCGGCCTGAGGGAGATAGTGCGCACCGCCATGCACGACTGCATGGACAGGGCTCAGGAGATGGCGAAGCAGTTTTAGGGCTGGCCTTATATAGGTTTAACCCTAGTTTTATTCGATACAGCACAGTAGAGAAACACAATGGATGCATTAAGTTTTTTAGTGAACACCCTGTTTGACCTGTACCTCATGGTGGTCATCATTCGTATCTGGTTGCAGCTGGCCCGCGCCGATTTTTACAACCCCTTCAGCCAGTTTGTAGTGAAGGCGACCCATCCCGTGGTCGGCCCCATGCGCCGCTTCCTGCCGCCGCTGGGCGGCTTAGATACTGCCTCAGTGGTACTCGCCCTGGCGGTGGTGGTGATCAAGTTTGTGATCCTCAGCCTGATGGCGGGCGCCGCCATTAACCTGCCTATCATACTCCTGGTGGCACTGGTCTCTGTGCTGAAACAGGCGGGCGTGTTGCTGTTCTGGATGCTTATCCTGCGCGCCATCCTCAGCTGGGTCAGCCAGGGCCACAACCCGATCGAGATGGTGATGGCGCAGCTAACCGAGCCGCTGGTCGCCCCTATCCGCCGGATCATCCCTCCCATGGGTGGCCTGGATTTCTCTGTGATGATCTTCATGTTCGGCCTGATCTTCATCAACAAGCTCTTGTCTCAGTACGTTCCCTTCTGGGCCAACGTCTAGATGGGGGTTGTCACCAAAGAACAAGACGACCTCGTCATCAGGCTCTATATTCAGCCTAAAGCCAGTCGGGACCAGATTGTTGGTCCCCACGGCGACGAGCTTAAGGTGGCCATTACCGCCCCGCCCATCGACGGCAAGGCCAATGCTCACCTGTGTAAGTTTCTGGCGAAGCAGTTTAAGACGGCCAAGGGCAATATCCTTATCGAGAAGGGGGAACTTGGGCGCCACAAGCAGATCCGCGTGGTGATGCCAAAAGAGATCCCCGAGGCTATATCTGTCTTAATCCCATGAAATGTGTAAGCAAATAAACTAAGGCGCCGCAGCCTAAGACTTTAATAGCTATACTAGAATCAATTATCCCGTGACAGGAGTTCACCATGATACGTACCCTTTTTTGTGCCCTGGCGCTTACCCTGCTTAGCATGGGCAATGCCGCGGCGGAGCAGAAGCAGAGCGTCGGCAATTTCGATATCCACTATGTTGCCCTGGGCAGTACCTTTATCACCCCCTCTATCGCCAAGACCTACGGCATCAAGCGCAGCAGCTATACCGGCCTTATCAATATTTCAGTGCTCGATACCAGCGCCGAAGGCACGCCGGCCATTCCGGTAGAGATCTCGGGGATCGCCAACAACCTGCTCGATGCCAGGGTAGAGCTGACCTTCAAGGAGATACGCGAAGGCGAGGCCATCTATTACATCGCCGAGGTGCCCTACCGGGACGATCAGGAGATCAACTTTCAGATAGCCATCAAGTATGGCAACAAGCTCAACACCCAGCTGAAGTTTAAGCAGAAGTTTTACGTCGATTAAGCGGCACCATTAAGCCAGTTCAAACCCAGTTGAAGCCGCGCCCCGCGCGGCTTGTTGTTATTTAAGCAGATGCCCTATCGTTTCCCCGCCAGCTTGGGTATGATTGCGGCCATTGAAACCTGCCACCATGAGTCAGCGAAAATGAATCAAATCGTATTAGCCAGCGGCAACAAGGGAAAACTGAAAGAGTTTGCCGAGATCCTTGCCGAATTTGGCATAGAGGTTCTGCCACAGAGCCAATTTAATGTTCAAGAGGTCCCGGAAACCGGCACCACCTTCGTCGAGAACGCCATCATCAAGGCTCGCCACGCCGCCCAGGTAACCGGCCTTGCGGCCATCGCCGACGATTCCGGCCTGGAAGTAGACGCCTTAGAGGGTGCCCCCGGCATCTACTCGGCCCGCTACGGCGGCGAAGGCGCGAGCGATAGCGACAACTACACTAAGCTGCTCGGCGCCCTGAATGACAACGACAAGCGCAGCGCGCGTTTTCAGTGCATCCTGGTCTACATGCGTCACGCCAAAGACCCGACCCCAATCATCTGCCAGGCCTCCTGGGAGGGCAGCATAGGCTTCGAGCCTAAAGGCGATAACGGTCATGGTTATGATCCAGTCTTTATTCCGATGGATCATGAGTGCAGCGCCGCCGAGCTGAGGAGCGATGAGAAGAATGCCCTCAGCCACAGAGGCAAGGCGATGCAACTGCTGCTAAGCGAACTCAAGGCCAAGGGTGTACTCGGCTAATGCTTACGCTTCCTCCGCTCAGTCTCTATATTCACATTCCCTGGTGCGTACAGAAGTGTCCCTACTGCGACTTCAACTCCCATGGCCAGCATGGTGAACTGCCGCAGCAGGAATATGTGGACGACCTTCTCAATGATCTGAAAAACGATGCGGCCTATGTACAGGGGCGCAGCCTGCACTCCATCTTTATCGGTGGCGGCACGCCCTCCCTGTTCGATGCAAGCCAGATAGAGCGACTGCTCGATGGTGTAAGGGCGCAGATCCCTTTTGCACCGGATATAGAGATCACCATGGAGGCCAACCCTGGCACACTAGAGCACGATGACTTTAGCGCCTACTGCGCCGCCGGGGTGACTCGCCTCTCCATCGGCGTGCAGAGTTTTTCCAGCGATAAGCTCAATCTGCTAGGGCGAATTCACGACAAGCATGAGGCGGAAGTGGCGGCTACCAAGGCGGCCCAGGCCGGTTATCAGAGTTTTAACCTGGATCTCATGCACGGCCTGCCCAATCAAAGCTTCGAGGAAGCGATGCGGGATATCGATAAGGCGGCGGCCCTCAATCCGCCCCATCTTTCCTGGTATCAGCTCACCATAGAGCCTAATACCCTGTTTCACTCAAAACCGCCCCAGCTGCCGGATGATGAGGCGCTGTGGCAGATCTATGAGCAGGGCCAGCAGCGCCTCGCGGCGCTCGGCTATGAGCAGTATGAGATCTCCGCCTACGCCAAGCCCGGCTACCAGTGTCGTCACAACCTCAACTACTGGCAGTTTGGTGACTATCTGGGGATCGGCTGTGGTGCCCACGGCAAGATCACCATGGCAGAAGATCAGCGCATCTACCGCACGGTGAAGATAAAGCATCCCAAGGGTTATCTGGGCGCCGGTGACTATCTATTCGATAAGAGCGAGGTACTAGCGGAAGACAGGGCGCTGGAATACCTGATGAACCGCCTGAGGCTGATGTCGCCCATCCCTAAGCGCGAGTTTGAGAGCCGCACCGGCCTCTCGGCAGAGGTGCTGAATGAAGGCATGGCGCGGGGCGCGGCGAAGGGACTGGTCATCATACAAGATGAACATTGGCAGCTCACGGCCAAGGGGCAGATGTTTGTCAACGAACTACTTGGGCTATTTTGCGAATAATCTTTCCCCTCATTCGAGGGGAACAGAAACATTTTCTAACACTTAGTTTGCATATTTAATCGTGGGCTTTATTAGGATAACAGGCACTAATCAACAAACGCCAAGTTTGGCCAATAGAGTTAAGCCAATAAAGTCATGCCAATAAAAACAAAAACAACTATGCTCGCCATCTCACTGGCGACACTCCTTTCTGGCGCAGTGCACGCCGCGCCAGTTTCACTCCCTCTACTTAGCGCCAGCGAACCGGTACAGAAGATCAGCGCCCAGGAATCGGAGAAGGCCAATCAACTGTTCGAAACCATCTTCATGGAAAATGTGATGGCCAGCCCCATCAGCCAGACCCATCTTGGGATCAAGACAGACTATGGCAAGTGGGATGAGCGAGGGGAAGCTGCCGACAAGAAGAGCCTTGCAAGAGATAAGCAGCATCTGGCCCAGCTTAAGCAGATAGACAAAAGCAAGTTAGATGCCCAGACCCTGCTTAGCTACGACCTGCTGACTCAGAAACTCGAGCAGAGCATCAGCGACTACAAGTGGCGCCTGTATACCTACCCGGTAAACCAGATGTACGGCGGCCACTCCATGGTGGCATCATTCCTGATCAACCAACATCAGATAGACAGCGTCTCGGACGCCGAGGCCTATATCAGCCGCCTCAAGGGTGTGCCCCACTACATGCAGCAGTTGGAAGAAGCCCTAGAAGAGCGCGCCAAGGCGGGCATCATAGCGCCTAAGTTTGTGTTTGCCTATGTACTGTCAGACAGCCGCAACATCATCAGCGGCGCCCCCTTCGATCAAACTGATGACAGTGCCATCTGGGCCGATTTTCAGCGCAAGGTGGCTAAGCTAGCGATAGACGATGCCCAGCGCAATAAGCTACTCGATGAGGCCAAACAGGCGCTGACCGCTCAGGTTAAGCCTGCCTATGACAAGCTTATCGCCTATGTCGAAACCCTGGAAAAGCGCGCCGATACCAAAGATGGTGTATGGAAGTTTAGAGACGGCGAGGCCTTCTACAACAACGCCCTGGCACGCACTACGACCACCCACATGACAGCCGATGAGATCCACCAGCTGGGGCTCGCCGAGGTGGACCGCATCCATCAGGAGATGCGCGCCATCATGAAGAAGGTCGGCTTCGAGGGCGATCTTAAGGCCTTCTTCAAGTTTATGCGTGAAGATAAGCAGTTCTACTATCCCGACACAGAGGAAGGCCGCACCGCCTATCTAGACGATGCCAAGGCATTGATAGATAACATCTCCTCTCGTCTGGACGAGGTGTTTTTTGTTAAGCCTAAGGCGCCCATGATAGTCAAACGGGTCGAGGCGTTCAGAGAAAAATCGGCCGGTAAGGCCTTCTATAATCAGCCCACACCTGATGGCAGCCGCCCAGGCACCTACTACGCCAACCTGTATGACATGGAGGCCATGCCCAAGTATCAGATGGAAGCGCTGGCCTACCACGAGGGTACTCCTGGCCATCATATGCAGATCGCCATCGCCCAGGAGCTGCAAGGGATCCCTAAATTCAGAAAGTTTGGCGGCTACACCGCCTACATAGAGGGCTGGGGGCTGTACAGCGAGTTCTTCCCTAAGGAGATGGGCCTGTATAAAGACCCCTACTCAGATTTTGGCCGCCTAGCCATGGAGCTATGGCGCTCATGCCGCTTGGTGGTGGATACCGGCATCCACGCCAAGCGTTGGACCCGCGAGCAAGGGATCCAATACTATGTCAACAACACCCCTAATGCCGAGTCAGACGCCATCAAGATGGTGGAGCGTCATATCGTGATGCCATCACAGGCAACCGCCTACAAGATAGGCATGCTCAAGATTGTCGATATTCGCGAGAAGGCCAAGGCGATCATGGGCGATAAGTTCGATATTCGCGAGTTCCACACTCTGGTACTCAAGAACGGACCGCTGCCGCTGGATGTACTGGAAGCTAAGGTGATGAACTGGGCTCATAAGGCCTAACTCATCACTAGAGCCAGTATTTAAGGCATAGTTAGCCATAAGAAAGGCCGCTCTCAACCAGAGCGGCCTTTTTAGTTTTATCGGCTAATTCTATTCTGAATCAAGGCTAACGCCTCTTAGCTGAGGATTAAGGCTTACTCGCTAAAGCCCTCAGGGGTCACCTTGATAAGCTTAGTCACCTTGTTGGTGGGCGCCTCGGCCATCGCCTGCTGATCGCCATGGGTGAGATAGCTCAGCGACACACTCGAGGTCAGCTCAAACGGCTCCTCGGTCTGCAGGGCGCTTATCTCAACCCTGTCTCCGATAAAGTAGCTGTCTAACTGCTCAATATCACCAAGCTTGTGATTGATGCTAAACAGCCCCAGATAGGCGAACACGCCGCTGCCCTGATTGGAGACGAAGAAAGGCGCCACAAACAGCATCTCGTCGCTGTTTGTATCCGACACGCGCTCTTCATCCCCGTCGGCGACATGGTTCAGCGTCACTATCTTCATATAATCCAGGTGCACACTGCCACGCTCTGGGCCATCCTGATAATCACCGCTGGCAAAGCGTCTGTCGCCGCTCAGGCTGATACTGGTGAGTCTCGCCTCGGCCTGAGACTCAGGCAGCTTGATAGACCAAGCCTTATGGGTCTTGATGCTAAAGAGGGTAAGCATCACCTTATCGACATCCTCATCTAAGGGGATGACACTGCCATCTTCCTTAACCACATAGAGATCGTCATTAGTAAAATTAAAACGGTAGACACCCGCCAGCACCACTAGAACCAGCAACCCCACAATCAACAATAAGATCTTACGCGCCATATACTTCCCTTTATCTCGCTTCGCACTCATCGCGCCATGCCCTTTATGCAATGGCCTTTAAACGATGGCCTTTAAGCAATGCGTCGTACACGAAACGAGCTGAATTAAACAATATCAGCACGATACCCTGAGTAATACTCAGATACCATGCACGGCGCATTAAACTATCTTTATTTTTCAGTCATAAGAAACTAAAAGATGAAGATGTTTGGTCAAAGCCAAAGCACTATGACAGAAGGGGAAGCTACAGGAAAAGATTGGGCGGAGATCTGGACGCTTAATAATCCAAGGCCCTAAAAGAAAAATACCCCAGCAATCTTTGCTGGGGTAAACCAAAACTAGGATGATGGTTTTAAGGCTAGCATTGTTTTAGTTCTTAAACCGCTGCCAGCATTGATTCAAGATTGCAGTAACGCCGACCTGTGCAACCAAACGAGAGA
This sequence comes from Shewanella loihica PV-4, assembly GCF_000016065.1. Taxonomy (NCBI): domain Bacteria; kingdom Pseudomonadati; phylum Pseudomonadota; class Gammaproteobacteria; order Alteromonadales; family Shewanellaceae; genus Shewanella; species Shewanella loihica. The sequence continues at coordinate 1,304,105 of NC_009092.1, read as the reverse complement.
GGGGTCATTCTCTGGCTCGGCTAACTGATTCAGGTCATCCCGATATCAACTGCCACCATTGTATTAAATTAAGAACAGACTGCAACGTGAATTCCTCTCAAGCTTTAGCTCAAGCTAAATAAGCCATCGCAAAATAGAGAGGTAATACCAGTGCAACTACATGATTATAAAAAGATAACCCCCGACATCAAAAATACCGGGGGTTATCGTCTTGTTATCAGAACAATGTTTTTAAGTTATTGATAACTGAAAATGGTAAAGACCTTAACAGCAACATGGATAAAATGCTGTTTTTTCAGCCACATCCTGCTATTTACGCTGGGCATACAGGGCGGCGTATGGCTCATCCCAATATGGTGGTGAACCGATATGATCCTTAATGAAGTCGATAAAGGCGCTCACCTTAGGTGCCAGGTGTTTACGTCTTGGGTAAACGGCCTGCAATGGCAGATGGTGAGTCAACTGCCATTCCGGCAATAAGGGAACCAGGGTGCCCTTCTCTATCTCATTCTCAAGCAGGTAACTGGCGAGATACACCACACCCAGACCGCTCACGGCTGCAGACTTGAGCGCCGGCGCGTTGTCGACCCTGAAGTTACCCGATACGCCAATCTCACAATAATCGTCACCCTTCTTAAACTGCCACACGCTGTGCTCATGCCACTCGCCGTGATACACGAGGCAGTTATGGTCCACCAGCTGCTCTGGACGCTCAGGGTAACCGTGCTTGGCCACATACTCGGGAGATGCTGCCAGCAGGAACTGACACTTCATCAGGGGCCTGGCCACCATGCCAAGCGGCAGCTGCTCAGACATGGTCAACAGGAGATCTAAGCCCTCACTGACCACGTCAACCTTATGATCCAACAGGCTAACCTGTAGCTCCAACTCAGGGTGTCTGGCCATGAAATCTGGTAAGGCAGGAATGATGTGCATGGTACCGAAGGATTGGGAGATCCCCACCTTGAGTACGCCGCGCGTGGCATCGTTGAGATTGTGTACGCTGGCGACCGCCTGATCGGCATCGCGAAGCAACTCTTCACCCTGGGCATAAAGCAGCTGTCCGGCCTCGGTTAGACTCAAGCTACGAGTGGTACGCTGTATCAGCTGAACACCTAATTTATGCTCAAGGTCGGCAACCTGAGTACTGACCTTTGATTTAGAAATCCCCAATTTTCGCGCGGCAGAGCTAAAGCTCCCGGCGCGAGCAACATGAGTAAAAATTGCAATAGGTTCTAAAAGTTCTAACATTTAAATAGCCTTAAGGTGTTTGCGACCCTATAAATACCAATTATAAATCATAGAGATACCTCCTAAACGCGAAGTTATCCCCTTGACTATGCAGATTATTTTAAGAGTAGAGTCAGACTGTTAGCCATTTCGTTATCGAAATTTCGCCAGCATTGTTATTATTTTTTACAAGTATACCAAAGATTTGCTCTTTGATTCTAATACCTATTTTCTAGCCACTATACACCCAGTTAGGAGTGGAGGAAAAGTCATAACAATGGCAGGTCCAGAATAAAAAAAGCCCTGCACCCAAGGTAAGTGCAGGGAAATGTGGATCTTGCTATGCCAGAGGAAATCGTTTGCGGGCTATTCCCGCAGGGTTTGTTGCTTAGCGCTCACCAGTGGGTAGTCACGTAGGGCCGGTACTTCACTGCGCATCTGGGACTCTAGGGCCACCAGCTGCTGGAAGTTGTCACATAGCTTGTCGGCGCGCGCCTCGAGATCTGTGGCCTGCTGTTCAATCTGGGCTTCGATATCGTCACCCACCTTGTCCATCTTGGCTGAGAAGGCATTCATCTTCTCCTCGAAGCTCTCGCCGTCGCCCTTCATCATCTCGCTGCCCAGGGTCATCATCATGCTACCGATAGAGCTCTGCACCAGCTGCTCCATCTCTTGTTCGAACTCTTTGCCGAAGGTGTCTTCGATAGAAGATTCGGTGGCGCCCAGGTAGAACTTGTCGCCATTTTGATAGGCAACCGTGTCGATACGCTTCGACAGGCCGTCCATCATCTCATCGATCTTGGCACCGGCGGCATCACCCAGCAGCGGCGTGAGCGCCATGCTCACGGCGGTAGACGCGATATCGACGGCGTCATGCACCACGTCGATCACCTCGGGAAGCTGCTTAGACACCTCACCGGCATACTGATTAACCAGCGCCTGCTGCTTGTCGTTTAGCTCAACCTTGTCACCGTTAACATAGAGACGTCCAAGTTCGATGCGATACACTTCTTTCTTCGCCTCACTGACCACCAACTTGCTCGGCTCGACCGAAACATCATAGTTGAGGCTCACCTCGCACTGTTTGTCATCCCGTCCGAACGAGATATGGTTGTCCTTATCTTCACCGGCCCAGGCGGCGCTGGTGGTGGCAAGTACGAAAGCTGTCAGTCCAAGAGATGCGGTCAATTTCTTCATATTCTTATTCCTTAAGTCATCGAAAATCACATGATGAGAAGCTTAAGGTGCACCATGTGTCGTTGATGACTAACAATACAGGTATCGTGCCAATTTTAACTAATCAAATATAATCAATGAATTAGGCAAAACTTACTATGTGGACTAAGGCTGTAAGTCGGCGATGGGCTAACAAAAGTAAAGCCTTCAACCAGTTTTTAGTAAATTTCACCATCGATTTGAATACAGCTAAGACATGAACAGTAGAATGCAGAGAAGGATAAAGACAGAACGATGGTTTAAATTAACCAGGCGCTCTTTTAGAAGATAGAACGGCCCAGGGCTTGGGAGAGCTTCTCGAGTGCGGCGGTGCCCGCTAGAGAGTTACCGTTTTTATCTAGCTCGGGTGACCAGACACAGATGCTCATATCGCCCGGGATCACGGCTATGATGCCGCCGCCCACGCCGCTCTTACCCGGCATGCCGACCCGATAGGCAAACTCACCCGCACCGTCGTACAGACCAGATGTCGCCAACAGGGCGTTAAGCTTACGTGTCTGTATGGGCGAAACCACCTGCTCTGCCGAGAGGCTCTGGCCTCGGTTGGCCAGATAGAGCATGGCTTTGGATAGATCGGCGCAGCTCATCTTCAGCGCGCAGTAGTGAAAGTAGTTTCTCAGCACCCTATCGACATCGTTATTAAAGTTGCCGAAGGACTTCATCAGGTAAGCGATGGCAGCGTTACGGGCGCTGTGCTCATATTCAGAGGCCGCGACACGCTTATCATAAATCACATGAGGGTTGGCGCTCAGCTTTCTGACCACCTCGAGCATACGATGCTTAGGCGCGCCGAGGCGACTCTGCAACAGATCGGCGATAATAAGTGCGCCGGCGTTGATAAAGGGGTTTCTCGGTACTCCGCGCTCGAGCTCTATCTGCACCAGGGAGTTAAAGGACTGCCCCGAGGGCTCCTTACCGACGCGAGACCAGATCTCGGCCTCCTCGTACAGGGTCAGGGCGACCGTGAGGCTAAAGACCTTAGAGATACTCTGGATCGAAAAGGGCTCGAGATAGTCTCCAGCCCCTATGGTTTGACCATCGATTGTGGTCACGGCGATCCCAAGCTTGGTAGGATCCACCTCGGCCAGGGCAGGAATATAGTCGGCGACCTTGCCCTTTCCCAGCAGAGGACGCACCTGCTCGATAATAGTCTCGAGCAGGTCCTTCTGTGGCATTAGTTCCACCAGATGTCGTACAGCTCGCTGACCACGACGTCTTTTACCGGCTGACTCTTCCAGAAGTCACTCACGGCCTGCCTGTCTTCTTCGGTGCACTTGCCGATAGTTTGAGTGGCGATGATGCCTTCCCACTCTTTATGGCCGCCACCGTGGAAACCTAGCTTTCTCACCTCGATCACCTGGTCGATAAACTGATCGACGATAGCATCGATCTGCTCTTCGCTTACCGAATCATCGAAGGTCCAATTCACATCGAAGCCGAACTCTTGAAACTCATCAATGCGTAATTTTTTACGTAAACGACGACTACGTGTTGCCATGTGTATTCCCTCTTTTTATAGAAATTAAGCTTACTCGGTACGCTCGAACATCAGATCCCAGACGCCATGTCCCAGACGATGGCCCCTGGCCTCAAACTTGGTCAGCGGTCGATGATCTGGACGGGGCACGAAGTCGCCATCCTGCGCCTGGTTCTTATAGCCAGGCGCCGCGCTCATCACCTCTAACATGTGCTCGCTGTAGTTTTCCCAATCGGTCGCCAGGTGGAACACACCACCTATCTTAAGGCAGCGGCGGATAAGCTCGGCAAATTCCGGCTGAACGATACGGCGCTTATGATGACGCTTCTTGTGCCAAGGATCTGGGAAGAATAGCTGTACTCTGGCCAGGCTGCCGCTTTGGATGCTGTTTTCCAACACCTCGATGGCGTCGTGGTGGAACACACGCAAGTTGGTGACGCCGGCCTCAGCCGCATCAGCAAGACAAGCACCCACGCCAGGCTTGTGAACTTCGATACCGATAAAGTTAAGCTCGGGAGCTGCCTTAGCCATCTCAACCAGTGAGGCGCCCATGCCGAACCCTATCTCCAGCACGGTATCGGCCTGCCGGCCAAACACCTTGACCAGATCCAAAGGCTCGGGCGAGTAGTCCAGTCCCATCACAGGCCATTGCTGCTCCATCGCCTGCGCCTGGCCCTTGGTCAAACGTCCTTCACGTAAAACAAAGCTTCTCACTTTGCGAAGGTATTTACCCTCTTCGTTAAACTCTGCGGTGGTCACTTCGCTCATTATTTTTCAGCCTCAGATCTGCCATTGGTTGGCCATATAGCGCCGAGAAAAAGTCAGCGTCAAGCGACTCTAGGCTCGACTCACAAACTCATATGATCCCACGGGATCCTGACACTTATATGATTGGAAAATTATAAAAAGAAGGGCATTATCCAAAGTTACTGCGCTAAGGCAAGCCCTATGTTGCCAAAGTATACCAATTATCCCACGGCGTGCGAGCCATGGCGCCCTTGAGATGCCATTTTGGTTGAGAAAAACCTTGCCCCTCTATAGACTGAGCGCCATGAAAACAGAGCAATTTCACCAGCGCATCGTCACCTGGTACGACAAACACGGACGCAAGCATCTTCCCTGGCAACAAGATAAGACCCCTTATAAGGTATGGGTGTCCGAGATCATGTTGCAACAGACTCAGGTTGCCACAGTTATCCCCTACTTCGAAGCCTTTATGGCGCGCTTCCCCACTATCTTGGACTTGGCAAATGCCGATCAGGATGAGGTGCTGCACCACTGGACCGGCCTAGGCTATTACGCCAGGGCGCGTAACCTACATAAGAGTGCCCAGCTGATCGCCAGCGACTATGATGGTGTCTTCCCAACCCAATTCGAGCAGGTACTCGCCCTACCGGGTATTGGCCGCTCGACCGCTGGGGCGGTACTCTCACTCTCTCTTGGACAACATCACCCCATATTAGATGGCAACGTCAAGCGAGTGCTCGCAAGACATGGCGCCATAGCTGGCTGGCCCGGCAAACGCGAGGTGGAGCAGCAGCTATGGCAGCTCACCAACAGCCTGACCCCTAAGACAGGCGTAACCCAATATAATCAGGCGATGATGGATATTGGCGCCAGTATCTGCACCCGCTCTAAGCCCAGGTGCGAGCTCTGCCCCGTCGCCATCGACTGTAAGGCGCAGCTGATGGGCCGCCAGACTGAGTTTCCCGGCAAGAAACCGAAGAAGACGATTCCGGAAAAGCTCGGCTATATGCTAGTGATTAAAGATGACGATAGGGTGCTGATGAGCAAACGCCCACCTGCGGGGATCTGGGGCGGGCTCTGGTGCTTCCCACAGTTTGACAGCCAGGAGGCGCTCGAGGAGTTTGCCAAAACAAACGGCCTAACTCTTATTAGTGAGGAGCCCATAGACAGTTTTCGTCACACCTTCAGCCATTTCCATCTGGATATCAGCGCCTTTGTGGCACACCAAACCACAAGCGCACATGAGATCATGGAAGAGAGCGGCTCTCTCTGGTATAACATAGCCAAGCCACCCAAGGTTGGTCTGGCCGCCGCCACAGAGCGGATCCTCGCCAGCTTAGGTTCAGTATCAAATAAGGAGTAATCATGGCGCGTACAGTGAACTGCCAGTATCTTAAGAAAGAGGCAGACGGCCTAGCCTTTCAGCTCTACCCGGGTGAACTCGGTAAGCGAATTTTTGACAACATCAGCCAGGAAGCCTGGTCGCTCTGGCAGGCCAAGCAGACCATGCTGATCAATGAGAAGAAACTCAACATGATGAATGTTGACGATCGCAAGTTCCTCGAAGAGCAGATGGTTAACTTCCTGTTTGAGGGCAAAGAGGTCGAGATCGAAGGCTATGTGCCGCAAAAAGATGACGAGTAATAAATTACTCGCTCTATAAAAATAAAAAGCGCCTATTGGCGCTTTTTCTATAATGGGGGGGTTGTTTAAGCCGTCACTACTGACGAATGCCTTCGACCACGAGATCTAGGGTCACATGGCTGGACGCTGGGCCAAGATCCATCTTGATATCATAGTCTTTCAGGGCAAATTCTGTCTGGCCGACGAAACCGGCGCGGTAGCCCCCCCAAGGGTCTTGCCCTTCACCAATAAATTTGGCATCGATTGCTACAGGCTTAGTCACCCCGTTAAGGGTCAGCATGCCATTGAGCACAAACTTGCCGTCACCCAGCTCTTTGACCGAGGTCGACTTAAAGCTAGCCTCGGGATGCTTAGCCACATTAAGGAAGTCTTCGCTTCTCAGGTGCTTGTCACGCTCGGCGTGGTTAGAGTCGAGGCTCGCCGTGTTGATCGTTACATTTACCTTGGCATCAGCCATATGCTTGCTATCGAAACTAAAGTCGCCAGCAAACTCGTTAAAGCGTCCCACCACGAAGCTATAACCTAAGTGGCTCACCTTAAACTGCACCGAGGCGTGGGCGCCTTGGGTATCTATCACATAATTGGCGGCGTTGGCCGTAGCCGGTAACATGAATGCCCCCGCGCCTAGTGTGCTAATAAGTGCGGCGCTCAATATAGCCTTCTTCATTGTGTCTCCTTAATGTTTAACATGCGTTTCAAGCTTGCGTCTTTGTCGATAAAGTGGTGTTTAAGTGCCCCAAGCCCATGCAGAGTTACCAATGCGATAAAGCCATAGGCCAGATATTGGTGTACTTTGCCGGCTATATCCGCCTGCCCCTCAAACAATAGTCCCAGGCTTGGCAGCTCGATGAGTGAGAAAACGCCAATGGCCCTGCCGTCGGCGGTCGAGATAAGATAGCCAGAGATCAAGATGCCAAGCAGCATCAGATACAGCAGACGATGCACCAGGCCCGCAGCCAGCTTCTCCCACCTTTGATGTCCGGGGAGCGACTTAGGCGCCGGGTTTAACCAACGCCACAGCAGACGGCACAGGGTTAACACCATCAGCAGCACGCCTATGCTCTTATGCAGATCCGGCGCTCGCTTATACCAGGCGCTGTAATAGGTCAGCTCGACCATCCACACGCCCAGGGCGAACAGCGTTAATACGGCAATCGCTGTCAGCCAATGCAGGCCTATGCTCACCAAGCCGTAGCGGCTCTGGGTATTTTTAAACACGATTCATCCTCATTTATGACTTAACAGCATATTAACTTCGATTTAGATCGACAAATATCGCGTAATTTCGCCAATAAACTTCTAATTTTTAGAAAGGTAGTGCTAAGACAAACGAGATTAGTGGGGAGTTGGGAAATAAGAGGCCTGAAAATGCCCCCTTAAGAACAATTAGTGGCTAAAACCTGAGTTTTAACCACAGCCACTGTGCTAAAAAACGACATAAATGCCAAAAAGCCAGCACTTTGCACATTAACTAGCCATGCAGTTAAATTTCTCCAAAAAAGCGCTTGCAGGATAAATATCAGCGCTATATTATACGCGCACTCCAAACGGCAAGGGTCATAGAGACCTGGTTTGAAGTAGTTAACTAGACACTTAGTTTAGTTGCCCGAATAGCTCAGTCGGTAGAGCAGAGGATTGAAAATCCTCGTGTCCCTGGTTCGATTCCGGGTTCGGGCACCACAATTTAGCCGGCATAGCTCAGTTGGTAGAGCAACTGACTTGTAATCAGTAGGTCCCGAGTTCGACTCTTGGTGCCGGCACCATATAAAACAGCCTCGACAATGTCGGGGCTTTTTTATATCGGAAATTTACCGCCCTTGATGGGATTCATTACACTCCTGATACAAACATCCCCTCTCTTAATAAAGCCGTTATTAACGAGTTACCCCTCGATATTAGGCAACAAAAAAGGAGCACTCGGCTCCTTTTAATTCGATAAACACTCTCGGCTATTTCCAGCTACGCATCTTATAGCCTTTCACCGCATAGAAGAGGATAAACAGGTAACAAGGCAACATCACCATATAGCCGCCCTGCTGACCGAGGGAGGTTGCCGAGCTGGTTAATCCCCAAAACAGCGGACCGAATGCGCCACCTGCAATGCCCATCACCAATAGCGCCGAGCCTGTGCTGGTCAGTTTGCCCATGCCAGATAGCGCCAGCGGCCATACTGCTGGCCAGACGATGGCGTTAGCCAGACCCAGGAAGGCTATCATCAACAGGGTATCTGGCAACATGGCGCCGCCGAAGGGAACCAGCAACGCGTTGGCGATAGCATAGGACTCGTTGTCACCAAATAAGATCCCCAGCGTCAGCATTAGGCCTAGTATCGCCGAGATCATCAGCGCCTTAGGCTGAGAGATGAAGCGGGGAATGGTCAGTATACCCAGCGAATAACCTATGACCATGCAGATCATGGTATAGGAGGTCATCACGCCATAGTTCTCGACCCCGAGAGAGAGGGCGAAGGTGCCTATGGTATCGCCGGCGATCACTTCTACTGCCACATAGAAAAACAGTGCTACTACCCCTAATGCCAGATTAGGATGAGACAGCGCCTCGCGGGTATGGCCCTTGGTGCCCTCCTCTTGCTCGTCTTCATTTTCAAGCTCTGGCAGAGGCGACTTCTTCACCAACAGCGCCAGCACACCGATAAAGATAGCCATGCCCAGATATGGGAACACTAGGCCATTGGCCATCTCGTCGATCTGCGCCTGGGTCAGTTCAACGCCGACTCTGTCTTTAAAGCTGTCGAGGATCAGGGCGGTAAACACCAGCGGCGCGATCACCCCTGCGCCTTTGTTGAGGATCCCCATGACACTCACGCGAGCGGCGGCCGACTCCTCGGGGCCAATTCTGACCACATAGGGATTCACTGCCGTCTGTAGCAGGGTCTGGCCCGTGCCCATCACCAGCTGCGCAAACAGAAACAACGCAAATACCTGCGTCTTGGCCGCGGGTATGAACAGCAGGCCGGCAATCATCATGATCCCCATGCCCATCGCCATGCCTGTCTTGTAACCCACCTTACGGATCACCCATGCCGAGGGCAATGCGGTAAAGGTCACGGCGATATAGAAGGAGAAGAGAATGAGGGAGGCTTGAAGCGGGGTGAGTTGCAGGATCTGCTTGAGGTAAGGCATCAAGGACCCATTTAGCCAGGTCGCAAAACCCAGAATAAAGAAGAGTCCGGCAACGATCGCCATGGGGATCACGCTGCTGCGCTTACTTTCACTATTTAATGTCATTTCCATAAGCCTGTTTTCTTATAGTAATTAATCTTCGGATATCAGCTCAATGATATCGGCTTGGTACATTACAGCTTGGGCGCAAGTTGCCCCCTTGTTTCATCGATGTTAAAACATAAACAGAAAAAAGACAACGCTGTCATTTTTGACTTTTTAGCCTTAGCAGGCTAACACAGCGTTTTCCTTGTTAAATTGCCCAGCCATTATCTTCTATAAGACTTAAACCTTGATGAAGATGCCGCGCTTATACATCCAGTAGAGCAGCAACCACTGCACCAAGAGCATGGCGCAGGCTGACGCCAGAGGCTGCATCTCAATCGGCAGCGCCTGTATCGCGCCGCCAAATAGGCTGCTGGCAAGGTAGTCCCATTTAACCAGGCTTGATGCCAAATAGATGATGATGGCATTGCAGCCTATGACCACAAATCCAAATGCCAATCTGTGCAGCTTTAGCACATCCACCAGCGCATAGAAGATGGCGAGTAAGATAAGGCTCCAGCCCAGGGTGACCATGACAAAGCTGCTGGTCCAGAGATCTTTGTTTACCGGAATATAAGGGTTCATCAACCAGCCTAGCCCCAGGCTGAGCAAGCCAGCAAGTAACAAGATGCCAACCTTAGCCCACTCGCCCTTTACCCCTCCCCACTTGGGATGAGACTTAACGATGAAGCGACCGGTAAAGACACCCGCTAAGGCATTGACTATGGCTGGAAGGGTCGAGAGGATCCCCTCAGGGTCTGTCGCCCTGCCCTGATAGCTAATACCGGGCAGAAACTTGCCGTCCACATAGGCGTTAATCGAGCCAGAGATAGAGAAGTCCCCCGCCACGCCGCCGGGAACCGGCAGCCACAGCTGCATCGCGGCGTATCCGAGGAGTATACCGATGGCGACCAAGATCTGCGTCTTCAGGTCGGTATGCCACACCAGTAAGGCGGCGAAGAACCAGGCAAAGGCGATGCGTCCCAGCACGCTGGCATATCTCACCTCATCCGCCGCCATCGGCATGCCTGTACCCCAGCCATGGTTATAGAGCACCCCAAACAGAAGCAGCAGCATCAAACGTTTTATCGCGTGGCGATAGAGGGGAAGACGCTCGGGCCAGGGCAGCGAGTCCAGGCGTTTGGGCGATAGGCCTAAGGCGACGCCGGAGAGAAAGATAAATAGAGGGAAGATAAGGTCGTAGAAGGTAAAGCCATGCCACTGACTGTGGTGCATCTGGGCATCGGCGATACGCCAGCCCTGCCAGCCAGTCCAGACGAGCAACGCCGCAAACAATGCCTCGCCCCCCAGGATCCAGAACATATCGAAGCCCCTTAGGGCATCGAGCGACATCAGCCTGGGTTTCGCGGCCGGTTTTGGATGGGTATCTGTTTTAGGTTCCATCAGGAGCCTCTCTCTTATCGTTATTATTATAAATCAAACACTAGGCTTAACCCGATAGGCACAAGCACAGAGCTTAATTAGCGCCTCAATGACGAGCACAAATAGAGCGCTTGTTTCAGCGCCTTTTCCAATTCTCTATCGCGACGGCTATGCATCTAATGGGGTCGCTATGCCTGATAGACCAACTGGCCATCTATGTAGGTGCGCGCCACTTGATTATCGCTGCCCAGCAACACCATATCCGCCCTGGCGCCTATGGTAAACACTCCGCGCTGACGATGACCGATAAACTCGGCAGGATATCTAGCCGCCATCCGCAGCGCCTCTTCGTGGGCCACGCCTAGCATGCTAACGCTGTTGTTGACCGCACCAATCATATCCAGCACGCATCCGGCAAGCTCGCCGGTTACGGCATTTAACCTGTCACCGCGGCGCACCACCTGGGTGCCAAACAGCTCGAAGCTGGCGTTATCATCCATGCCCACAGGCGGCATGGCGTCTGTCACCAGCATCACCTTGCCCCTTGGCTTAGCGGCGATGGCTACCTTAGCCGAGGCCGGATGCACGTGGTGACCATCGACAATCAGGCCGCACCAGGCATCCTGGCTCTCCAGCGCCGCGCCCACCATGCCCGGCGCCCTGGAATCCATGGGCGACATGGCGTTAAACAGGTGGGTAAAACCGGTTGCCCCGGCCTCAAGCGCCTTAATAACAGTGTCATAGTCGGCATTAGAGTGACCGAGACAAACCCTGACGCCGCACTCGACCAGGGCATGAATCACCTCTGGTGCGACGTTCTCAGGCGCCAGTGTCACCACCTTAGTCCCCAGATCATTACGGGCAAAAACCGCCAGCTCTTCATCAGAGATACGACGAATATAATTGGCCGGATGGACACCCTTCTTGGGCACGCTGAGATGCGGCCCCTCGAAATGGATCCCCAGCACGCCTGGCGTATTCAGCGCCAGCGCCTCGGCCACCGCATCGGCGGCGGCGCGCATCACCTCAATTTCGTCGGTGATCAGGGTCGGCAGGAAGCCCGTGGTGCCAAATCTGGCATGGGCCTGGCCTATGGTCTTTATCTTCTCGACGCTGGGTGCGTCGTTAAACAGGGCACCGCCGCCGCCATTGACCTGAACATCGATAAAGCCAGGCACCAGGGTGCCGGCCAGCAGAATCGGCTCGACATCGCTAGCCCTATCGAAAGAGACGATACGCCCGTCCTCTATGGTGATGGCCTGGTTATGGTGGAAGTGTTCGCCGTCAAATACTCGCTCGGCAATCAGTGTCTGTTTCATCGATTCTATTCCTGGCAAAACATCATCTACAACTCGTTACGCTTGGCTCACGCCTGACTGCTAAAGCTTAACTGCTAAAGCCTAGCTGCTGACGCGCAAAATAGGCGGCACCTAATTCGGGCGGAGCAAGAATTGGCGAGATCTTGTCGACCACCCGCTTATCCAGCCAAGGGGCCAGAGGCTCGGCGAGGCCACCTATCATGGAGAAACGCGGCGGGTGGATCTCAAATAACTTGTGGGCCAAGGCGCTGATATACTCGGCGCCCTCGACCACTATCGCCTTAGCCACCTCATCCTGGGCCTGTGCACAAGATAACACCGTGCGCGCCAGGGTGGCATAACAACCGGATGATTTGCCCGCCAGGTGCTCGACTATGCCCATGGCATCGTTCACCTTGAAGTGCTCCAACAGACGCTCGGTTAACTGGGTAGCCGGGCCGAAGCCATCGAGATCTAACAGTACCTGCTGCGCGGCCTGTAAGCCAAGCCAGGCGCCGCTGCCCTTATCGCCCAGGGCAAAGCCGTGCCCGCCTAGGCTCAAGGACTGCTCGCCCACGTGGGCATAGCCGCAGGAGCCGGTACCTGTGATGATCACCGCGCCATCGCCACCTTTATGGGCGCCGATGCAGGCGGTGTGCAGATCTGTGGTGACATACATCTCTGCGAAGGGATGCTGCCATGCTTTGATCGCCTGATAGAGATGCGCGACATTGACTCCAGCCAGGCCTACGCCCGCCACCATTGTCTTGCCGTCGCCAGCTTTTAGCCCGGCGTCTTGTAGAGCGAGTTCGGTCGCGCGCGAGATAGAGTCGAAGGTATGTGTCAGGCCGTAAAGCGGATTCGCACGCCCGGCCACACCAGTGCCGAGCACACTGTCATCGGCGGCGTAGATAGTCGCGCGGCACTTGCTGCCACCACCATCTATGCCTATGACGAGGGCCTGTTCCTCTGTCTGGTTAAATCCCATTACCAACCTCTTTCACAGTTTTATTATCCAGGGCATCTAGCTTCGCCCGCCCTGCCCACTGACTAAGTTAATGTCATGTTACAACAGAAATGACAACGCTGTCATTTAAAATTATCACTAAATTTGTGACAGCAAGCTTCTCAATCACTGCCCGGTTAACGCCTCTAAGGCGCCCAATTTTTGTTTGCTATTTAACAGGGAGGAAAGCGGTTATCGGACCTCGGATAACCGCGCTATCTTCAATTACGTTTTCATTAGCTGACTTAAATGACCTATTTTTCGGTCAGTAATCTAGTGCTAAAAGCGAAATGCTAATTGACCTTGAGTATGCGCCCCTTGCGGATACCATCGGCGGCGACGCCTCTGACCTCGACTCTACCTGAGACGCTAACCGCCTCTGTATATTGCTGCCACTGGCCGCCATCGACTCGATACTCTATTCCAAGCCCGGGATAGATACTGTTCACTTGCAGATAACCATCTTTGATCTTGGCACCTAGGGTCGGCACACGGTAGGCTATCCCCGCCCTATCCAGCTTGGCCAGCTCCTTATAGCCTAAGGTGTTGGCAAAGGTCTGCCACTGCACGCGCTGCTTCTCGCGCATCTCGGCCGTGAAGTAGTTTGTCTCTGGGCTATATTTAGCCCCCTGATATTGATATGGCACCTCCCAATCGGCCTTGTGCCATGCCCTTTCAGCCAGCACTAACAGGCGAGGAAACACCATATATTCCACCACTTGATCTGAGCGTATGGTCTCGCTCCAGAGCTGGCCCTGGATCCCTTTGAATCTAACGCCTTGATTTAGCGGCCCGCTGAGGCGTTTGCCCGCATCATCGAGCTTAAGGGTATCGTCGGCTTCAAATGGTTTACCTTCGATATCCGTCCACTGCTCGGCGTTGGCCGGTAGGTTATCTGGCATGAAGCTAAAGAGTTTGCGCTCGTTGGTGCTGCGACTCGCCCAGTAGTATCCATGCTCTTTAGGATCGGCTTCGTAGGGGAAATCGAAATAGAGCACCTCGGGATTACTCAGTACCGTATCCCAGCCCAAGTTGGCCTGTGCATGGGCGCGCTGATAACCGCCGTGGGCAACCACATCCCAGATGTTAGTTTGATTATTTGCCGGCATACGCTCGGGTCGAGTATGGCTCATGCCATCGCTCCAGCCCGCTGTTTCAATCCCTTTATCGGCCAGCATATTGGCCACCCGCTCGATAAAGTAAGCCCCAAAATGTGCCTCGCTATCCAGGCCGCTCTCTTTGTCTGCAAGCAGCGCCTGACAGACGGGAGAGTCGACCCAGGCACCGGCGGTTTCATCGGCGCCGATATGGTAAAGCTCCAGGCTCTGACCCGCAGCCTGGTGCAGCTTGGATATCTCGCTCACCACCTTATCGACAAAGTGATAGCTAGAATCCATACAGACGTTGAGCGTGTTGTCGTCGTAATATTGGATCGAGGCGTAGCGGGTCTTGTCCAGCGGGTCGATGAGACGATACTCGTTAGCAGCGGCTTCATTGCCTTCGGCCATCAGACGGCGATATCTGGCCTCCATCGACTTGATGGCGGCGCGCGAGTGACCCGGCATATCCATGGACGGTATCACCTGAATTTGGCGCGCGCCGGCATACTTGAGGATCTCGATATAATCGGCCTTAGAGTAGAAACCATTGACCTTACTATCGCCATCTGGGCCGCTGCCCAGCTGCGGCAATAAGCAGGTATCTTCCTGCAGGTCGTGACAGCGACGACTGCCCACTAGGGTCAGCTCGGGCAGGCCGTCTATCTCTAGGCGCCAGCCCTCATCATCGGCCATATGCAGATGCAGCTTGTTTAGCTTATAGGCCGCCATCTGATCCAGCAGATCTAAGATAAACTGCTTGCTGTGAAAATTACGCGCCACGTCCACATGCATGCCGCGAAAGTCATATCTAGGCTCATCTTCAATCATCATGGCATTGAGCGATAGGGTGTCGAGAGAAATAAGGCTTGTTAGCGACGCCAAGCCATAGGAGAAACCGGCATCGTCGCTGGCGCCTATGGTGATGCCATCAGAGGTAATATCGAGGCGATAGCCCCCTTCGGCAAGTTTTGTCGTCGACGGCTCTAACTTGAGTGGGATACCTTGAGGCGATGGCTTAACGCCAAGGTGGGCCAGGCGAGCCAATGCCGCCTCGACAGACGCCTTAGCTACACTGCCTGCATCCAGATGATAGCCGGAGGCCAGGGATAACACTGGGCTTTGACTAGTGACTATTTGTCGCTTGGGCGTTGGGATGATCGCGTTAACGGCAAGCTCTGGGCGACTCTCGATATCCTGGTTTGCATCAAACAAGACCTGAGGCGTCGCCCACTTAAGCTTATCGGTATCGCTACGCTTATATTGGCTCTCGGCGCTGACATAAGTCTCGACATAGGGCCGCTGCTCCATGCCGGTACTGGCATCGACAGTCAGCTGAGTACTGCTGATGAGCTCGGGCTTAAGGCCGGGAACGACGATATAGTAGTTGGGCATGGCATCGGTTTCCGATAGCTGCCACAACTCACCGAGAAAGGCGATGTCGACTGGCTGATCTTTCTGAAAACCGCTAAATCTTTCCGTGGGGGTGATGCGATGCAGATCCCCTTTAACCTGAGTCAGCTCAAAGGCATCGGTTAACACCTGTTTCACCGGCCGCATCTGGCTGTAGTAGATAGCCCAATCCTTACGGTCAAAATCGACACCCGGGACTAATTCTATCTGGGCGGCGAAGCAGCGGCCATCGACACCTGTTGAGGTGCACTGCTGAGGATAATTGGTCAGGGTGTGATAATTAACGGCAAGGCTGGTAGCAAACTGATGCAGTGCCTGCTGCGCAGAACTTTCGCTGACCTGCTGCGCCGCGGCGCCTTCATCCTTGGCAATTTGATTAGTGGTTGGCTGACCGCACCCAAGCAGTCCCAGGCTCATGAGTAATGTTATTGGAATGAGCTTATTATTCATTGTTATCCTCACTTTTCTCGACTTGAACGTTCAAGTCTCATTGCAGCCACCCTTCCCCGTCAGCATAGGCAATCAGCTTCCTGCTATTGCGATATCTGAGATAGCCACCACTTTATGCCAATCCTAATAAATAACTGTTCAAGCTAACTTGTTAAAACGTTCGATAACTGCATTACTTTTTTGATTGTAGAATAACTACTTACCTAAAAATTCAGCCTTGCTCTCAAACATTTTCCCTGCGCTATTGCTGATCACTTACTTATTGCGCTTGGTCTTATTTGCCGCCGCATCTTGGCCGATTAACAAAAATGCCGCCGCGAAAATAGATCATCGTCAGACTTGTACAAATCTAGCGGCTCCCCGAAACCAACCTGACTAAGGCTTACAATCTGGCTTTGGAAACCACTCTGGCTTTGAAAAGTCATCTGACAATGAAAGAAATCTGTTTATTTAATCTGAACCTCTGCAAGACAGCGAACGCCACGCTGTGCTGTGCTGTACTGTGCGCGCTGCTCCGCATTTCCCTAGAGCCCACTCATCAGGCGTCACTCTAATCCAGAAAAAAGCGCTAGATGCATCATGTATCAAGGGTCGCCGATAAAGGCGCCAATTGAGACATAACACATCTAGCCATCTCTAGTATCTGGGGAGAGACTATAGGAAAAAACAAACACAATAACCATTGCTACAAACTTAATGGCTACTGCCAATGCACAAGTTAGGAGACCTCTTCCTAACAATGCAAACCTTACAAAACGAACGTGCCACACAAGCAAATGACAACGCTGTCATTCATTAATCTACCTAAGAAAGAACAGAATTTCTACATTTTTTTGACATTCTGAGGCAATTTTTTATCTGCCCGTTGAAAACCGCCACTCGCAGACACAGCTACAAAGACAGTACCCAACATCAAATGCCACATAAATATGACAACGCTGTCAACTATTGGTAACATCCAGAAGATGGCAAAGCCGAAAACGAGCACCAATGCTAACGAAAAAGGCCTATGATTCTGAGTGTGGCGCCAGATGATTTCTTAAAGAAAATAGAAGGTCCTATGAGAAGGGGATTAAGAAGCGCAAACTCATGCCCTACCAGCGATAAATCTAATTCGAAGCGCCGAATAGTGAAAGTTGCTCAACTTAACGCCTTTATCGCACCATTTTAGCGCCTGCTTGATCTATTAATGCTTGCACTATGGTCGCCACTAGCGGTAAAAGATTAACCCAGCGTTTCCCAGCCTAACGAACAGTGGGCTAGGAACAGACACCACAAACTAAAATTAACTAAGGTAAAAACATGGCAAAGATTGTCCCCCTATCGACAGAAAAACATCTCAACATCAAGCTGACGCATTCAAACGATTTCAGCCGTTTCAACAAGGAACACCTGATCCCAGTGCTGGCCAGGGAGATCCCTAGCCTGGCAGCCGAATTCCCCATCGTCTTCGTGAAGAATGGCGAGACCGGCCAGTTTATTCCGGTGGCCATCATGGGGATCGAGCCCGAAGTTAACCTCTACTGCCAGAGCAACCAATGGGATGCGCCCATCAGCCCAATCGGCTTTAGCAATGCGCCTCTGTCCATCGCCAGAACCTCGGAGGAAGGCGACAATGTGATCGTCTGTATCGATGAGGAGAGCCCTATGGTGTCAGAGGACGCTGGTAATCGACTCTTCACCGACGAGGGTGAGCGCAGTGAATACCTGACGGCGCGAACCAATGCCCTGCTGGATGTCGCCGCCATGCATCAACAGACACAGGCCGTTTGCCAATACCTGGCAGATAAGAACTTACTGGTTTCTCAGCAGCTAACGATTAAGCTGGAAAGATCTGAGCAGAAGATCAACATCAATGGTGTCTACCTGATCGACGATAAGGTGCTGAACGAGCTAAGCGATGAGGATTTCCTCGAGCTAAGAAAGAAAGGTTTGCTGCCTATCGTCTATGCTCACAGAGCCTCGCTCAACCAGCTGTCTCGCCTTATCGCCAAGCAAAACCAGTTCGACAAGCTACAATAAGCATCCGCTGCAAGCTAATGGCGGGACGTTGGAATAAACTACGCCCCGCCAAATCGATTGTGCCCTTTCAAAAATCAAACATCATAGCGCTTCGAGCTCAACATTTTTGTAAGCCATATACCGCGATCTTCTCTAGCAACTCCCTGTGTTCTGGCAGCTCCTTCATCAGGTGCTCACCCACACTCGCTATCTGCCTAGCCTGGGCCTGCCAGGCTTCTCTGCGATCTTTAGCTGCAACTTGAGGCGCCGTTGGATAATGCATGCCATAGAGGACATAGAGATAGTTCTCTAAGTCGAACACCTCAAACTTGCTGAAGAAATCTTGCCTTATGGGGTAATGGTTTTGCCACAGCTTGAGTCGAGTGGCGAGTTCACTGGGGATCGTTTCCGAATCGCGATTATCGACCCAGAACGGCGCATCACTCCTGTCTGACAGGCAGTAGTGCATCTTGATAAATTCGACGACGCGCTCCCAGGCATAGGTCATCACCTGATTAAATTGTTCAGAGAGCAAGGCAAGCGCCTCGCTATCCTTAGGCATGCGATTAGCCACGAAGCCTGCGGCAAAATCGGTCAGCAAGATAGAGGTGGCTTCTAAGGGCTCGAGGAAGCCCTGAGCCAATCCCAAGGAGAGGCAATTCTTATGCAAGAACTCCCTGCGATAGCCAAGCTTCATCGGCAAGACCCGATACTGATACTGGGCGATATCCTGTCCCAGATAACGGGAGAGCTTGTTAAGCGCTGTGTCATCATCCATATATTTAGAGGAGTAGACAAACCCGACACCGCGCCTATGGGTCAAGGCGATATCCCATATCCAGCCGGCCTGATGCGCCGTCGCCAGGGTATAAGGCGGGATCGCCTCATTCTCATCAATGGGTACCTGCACTGCTATTGCCTTGTCGGCAAACAGCTGATGAGACTTATCGACAAAGGGCACCTTGAGCGTCTTGTCGATAAGCAAGGATTCAAAGCCACTGCAATCGATAAAAAAGTCGGCGCCAATACTGCCCCGGCAATCGGTTTCCAGGGAGGCGATCTCGCCATTTTCCCTTAGCGTGACCTCTTGCACATTGGCCATGATATGTTCGACGTTGAAACGCCTGATGGCATTTTCGGCAAGCAGCTTGGCAAACTTAGCCGCATTGAGGTGATAGGCGTAACCCAGCGCTCCCTCATATTCACTGTGGGTGATCCGCTTTGGCGCCCGCCCGGCTTCACACACCTTGTGCTGAGGCGAGACCATGTCGCCGTATGCAGTATTAGTATTATCTAGCCAATGCTGGGTCAGATCCTCCCCCAAAGGGCTAGGCATATCGAACAGATGATGATAGAAGTTTCCCGCTCCGTGACGGTCCTTATCCATCCAGTTGACGAACTTGATTGACTGCTTGAAGGTGACGTCACACCGACGAATAAACTCAGATTCACTTATCCCGAAGCGTTTCAGGCTCTGACGAATGGCGGGTACTGTACCTTCGCCAACCCCAATAATGGGAATATCGGGAGACTCCACCAGCGTGATGGTCACGTCCTGGCGATGTTCAAGGGCCTTGCCCAGGTGATTGGCCGCCAACCAGCCTGCCGTGCCGCCGCCCAATATAAGGATACGCTTAATGTCCATGGTTTCACCTCTGCCCTACTCTTTGTCTAATTAAAGGTCGGTGCTAATAACAAGTCGCTGATAAAAAGTTGGTGCTAATAAAAAGCCCAGCTTAAGCCGGGCTTTGTACACTAATGTGTCAATTAGAATCGCAGTGCGACACCCACCTTGTATCTCGCTTCGCCTTCGAAGCTCCATACTGGGTAGTTATCTTTAAACTCGGCGATCACATCTGGATTGTCGACTGGCGAGACACCGATCTGAATGCTGTCTTCCTCTGTGAGGTTAACGGCTTCGAAGGTCAGATCCATCCAATCGGTCACGCTGTAGTTCATGCTCAGATCCAGCGAGCCATAGTCTTGGTGCTGACGGTTACCATAGAAACCTGGTAGCTCACGCATCATGTATTCGCTGCGCCAGTTGTAGGCCAGACGCGCAGAGAAGCTTTCCATCTCATAGTAGCCCACAAGGTTAACCGTGTGCTTAGAAGAGTCAGAGAATACACCCACTTTATCTGGGTAGTTCTCGGCTGGAGAGCCTGCATCGGCGAAGGTATAGTTAACCGAGTAGCCCAGGCCGTTTTCGAACGAGTCTTGTAGCTGTAACTCAATTCCTTCTATATGACCACCGTTAGCATTGTACTTCTCGCTGACTGTCCAGCAGTCATAGACGCCTACACCACAGGCGCTGTAGCCTTGATCTCTGAGGTTATCGTCTTCGATGCCAATCTGCTGGTTTAGCTTCTGACGAGTGGTAATGAAAGAGCTCACGTCTTTGATGAAGTAGGTCAAAGAAGCCAGACCCTCACCGCCGAAGTACCATTCTAGGCTCACATCTGCCTGGGTCGCCTTAAATGGCTCCAGGGCAACAGAACCGCGGTTGAGTTTTTCGTTGCCTGGCGTGCCATCGTTCAGACCAGGAAGAGTCGAAGTGGCAAACAAGTCTGCGTAGTTAGGACGAGACATCACCTGAGCCGCCGTGGTACGTAGCAAGAGATCCGGTGCTAAGTCGAACGTCACGTTGATGCTTGGCAATACGTCACTGTAGCTCGACTTGTCTGTGCTCAACTCATCGGCGAACTGACCGCTTGAACTCAGCGCATAGTAATCAGACTCGATATCAGTCGAGATGAAACGTAAACCAAAGTTACCGCGGATCCCTTCCGCCTCGAAGTTAGCCATGGCGTAGGCGGCCAGGTTCTTCTCATTCAGGGTACCGTAACCAGACTTATCGCGGGTAAAGCCATCAACTGAGGCTTTAGCGTCACGGATCATGGCATCGAAATTCGGCTTAGGCAGGGTAAAACCTGCGCCAGATGAGATGGTGCCAGAGTAGTATTCAGAGGCATCTTTAGCCACAATGTCACCCACGATTGCCGCGTCAGTTTGCTGTGTCACGTCATGGTCTGCATAGCGCACACCGGCTTTGATCGAGGTGATGGCACCGAAATCAACCAGGAAGGTCAGGTCGAACTGAGCATAGGTCTCTTCGTCGGTGTTAGGCTGCTTCTTCAGTGCCCAACCAGCAGTTTCTAGCTGACCGTTAAAGTCGCCCGCATCGAAAGACTTGTTAGCGATGTCGATAATGATCTTTTCACCGGTAGCGTCATAGTGACCGGCGAAGTCACCAGGCTGACCGATAGAGTTACCATAGTTAGAGGTTAGGCTAGTACCACCATCTGCCTTGGTGTTACCGACGCGGCCTTCAAGGGTGAAACCTTCACCCTCATATTTGAAGTCCAGGTCATAGGTATCTGACGACATCTCGGCTTCACGAGCCCAAGTCTGTGCCCAGGCAAATCCACCCTCGCCCGTATGGGTAATGTCGGTACAAACACCCGCAGCATTGGTTTTGTTACAAGTGCTTACGCCTTGTTGTGTAGGGAAGAGGAAGATAGAGGTGTTGGCGTTGTTTGCCTTAAGATCCAGGCTAGTAACCGTTAGGCCGAACTCTAAGTTGTCGGTTGGACGATACTGAGCGGCAATGTTGTAGGCGGTACGCTCACGATCTTGTTGGAAGGTTGTCGGCACAATTTCGCCCCAACCCAACAAGGTTTCGATACCGTTACGCTGATAGTCGGTTTGAGAGCCCGCAGCAGAAACCAGAACACCGAAGGTTTCGGCCTCGTTTGCCCAACTATACAAGCCAGAGACAGCAGGATCTGTCGCCTCAGAGACAGTACCATAATCGCCCTTGGCGCTTAAGAATAGAGTATTGGCATCTAAGTCCAGCGGCTTACGGGTCTTAACAACCACGGTACCACCAATACCACCTTCTGTGATGTCGGCCTGAGAAGACTTATAGACTTCGATGCCACTGATCATCTCGGGTGGCAGCAGAGAATAGTTAAAGCTACGGTCGATAGCCTGTTGGTCAAACCAACCGGTCGAAGCAACCGAGTGACCATTTAACAGGGTGCGGGTTAGCTGAGCAGATGCGCCGCGAATCGACACCTGCTGGCCTTGACCAAACTGGCGGTTAACGGTAACACCAGGAATACGACCCAGTGACTCACCTACGTCGCCATCGGGGAATTTACCAATGTCTTCGGCTGTAACGGCATCGACAACGGCATCAGAAAATCTTTTGGCGTTAATTGACGCCTTCATCGAAGCACGCAGACCACGTACTTCAATTTTTTCAATATTATCAGTATTAACCGCTTCTGCATCGGCCTCTGCCGCTAGAGCAGAAACAGACACTGCACCGCTCAGCAGCAGCGCAATATTTGTAGCTAGTACACTTTTCTTAAAAGTAGATGGTCGCATCTCGTTTCCCTTCCATAACTTTATTATCTTTTTTCGTATTCATAACCATCCCCGAAGGAATGACAACGCTGTCATGTGAGTACAAAGATTACACAACAATTAACAGATGCGCCACAACAAAATAACCAAAAGCAGGAATTTCTTTGGATTTATACATTTATTAAACAAAACACTCTCGTTGCATCTTGTTGCAATTTACTGATAAACAAGGATAAAAATCACTAGCTTTCGAAACGGGACAAATGTAATTCGGGATAGAAATCAATTTGATGATTGCTTAATAGCGTAAAACTCAGCAATATTGTCGCCAGGGGAAGTGAGATCTGCTGTGTAACCATACAGTACATTGTTTGAGACATATTTGAATTCTGAAGCAGCTAGACGCTGTGCAGACACAAAGAGTATCCGCTAGATGAAAGTCACCATTAATGACGTCGCCAAATATGCCGGCGTCTCCATAAAAACGGTTTCACGGGTCACAAATAACGAGCCTTCGGTTCGTCAGGCGACGATTGATAAAGTGAATCAGGCGATTGCCGCACTTAACTACCAGCCTAATGTCGCTGCCCGTAATCTAGCCGGCACAAAATCCTACGTGATCGCCTTTGTCTACGACAACCCTAATGCCTACTATGTCATTGATATGCAAAATGGTATTTTGTCATCTTGTAAGCAAAGAGGCTATGAGCTCCTCATCCATCCCTGCGATGCTAAGTCAGATAATATCTGCCAGGAGCTGGTCGATATGGTGCGCCATGCCAGGCTGTCAGGCTTGGTTTTAACCCCGCCGCTATCGGAAGACCCAAAAGTCTTGGCTGCCTTGGATCAGATTAATGCCAATTATGTACGCATTATTGCAGGGGAAGAGGTGAGCACAACCGATGGCTTATCGATCCTGGTCAACGATAAACATGGAGCGGTTTCCATCACCCAGCACCTTATCGATCTCGGCCATAAAAATATCGCCTTTCTGAGCGGTGACCATCAGCACGAATCCACCAAGGAACGTCTCGCCGGTTTTAAGGCCGCCCTGCAAAGCAATCACCTATCGCTTGACGAGTCCAACATCATCAATGGTCAGTATTCTTTTGAATCGGGTGTAGAAGGCGCTAAAACACTGCTGGCGAAAGCCAATCGGCCGACGGCCATAGTCGCCTGTAACGATGAAATTGCCGCGGGGGCTCTCTTCGCGGCTAGGTTAGCAGGGGTAGCAATACCCGACGAACTCTCTATCGTGGGTTTCGAGGACAGCCCCTTCTCTAGACAGACCTGGCCTAAGCTAACCACAGTCCATCAGCCAAATAAGTTGATAGCGCAGACGGCAACCGAGTTACTTATCGAGAATCAGGGCAACAAGCAGAGTGAGACGGCTCATCAGGTCTTCATTCCCGAGCCGGTACTAAGAGACTCATCGGCAAGCCCAAAGGCCTAGGAATCGGCATCAAACTTTGATTAATGATTATCTACAGACAATAAAAAACCGCTGAGATATCAGCGGTTTTTTATAACTTTAGACTTAAACTGCCTCTTCGTTCTCTTCGCCGGTACGAATTCGAATCACGCGTTCGACTTCGGTAACAAATATCTTACCGTCACCTATCTTACCCGTTCTCGCAGTATCGACGATGACTTCGAGCGCCTGATCTAGCTGCTCATCTTGAATAACCAGCTCAATTTTTACTTTAGGCAGGAAATCCACCATATACTCGGCGCCGCGGTAGAGCTCCGTGTGCCCTTTCTGGCGTCCAAAACCTTTGACTTCAGAAACCGTCATGCCGGTAATACCGATCTCCGCCAGAGATTCGCGTACATCATCTAACTTAAACGGCTTAATAATGGCCTCGACCTTCTTCATCAAACGCTCCCTAAAATTCTGCTAACCCAATTCGACAAAACCTAAGTTTATTAGGCACTAGCTTATCACGTCCACCCAAACCACCAAAGATGATTATATCGAGAGATAAAATGATTCAATATTCATAGAGCAGAACAATATATGCCCATCGCCTAAAGTTGAGCTAACTCTTCTATACTCAATGAACTCGCCCCAAAAACGAGTTCAGGTCATTGCAGGAAGCATAGACTACATACAGCAAGGAATAGCCATGAAACATCATAATGGATTTACACTCATAGAATTAATGGTCACACTCGCCGTTGCGACCATACTCCTCTCGGTTGGCCTACCAAGTCTTACAGATCTCTATCAGGCTTACCGAGCCGACGCCGCGATAAAGATGATTCAACAGACTCTTCAGTTCGCCAGAAATACTGCCATCAACTACGGGCTTAGGGTAACGGTTTGCCCAATAAAAGATAACCAATGTACCAATGACTGGCACCTAGGCTTGGGGGTATTTACCGACTCGGGGACCAGCAACCAGCTCGATGGCACAGACAAATTGTTGATGCAAACAAGTTCATTTGATAGTGGTGACTTTGTCTACTACAACCGCGCGTCTGCTCGTTTTCAACCTGATGGGCTCGCATCAGGCAGCAACGGAACCTTAAGGTACTGCCCTGGCTCGGCCAACAGCCCTTATTCCAAAGCCGTTATCGTCAATCAAGCCGGTAGAATACGCTTTTCAAAAGAGAAAAATATCAGCTGCAACCAATAACAGCTCCAAAGCTAACGACTCACGCCAATTTTAATCAAGCCGACAAATTATTGGCATTAAAAAGAATAGCTTATATATACTGAAATCCTAAAACTTCTCGCTTATACTAGTGTTAAGTGAATAGAGGATTTTACTCATGATGAAGAATAAAAATGGGTTCACACTCGTTGAACTCATGGTAACTATTGTCGTTGCAGGAATCATATTAACCATAGGGCTCCCATCTTTAATTTCGGCCTATGAAAGCGTCAGAGTAAATCGCAGTATTGAGCGTATCCATAACTTAATGTCTTTTGCCAGAAATCAGGCAATAAGTTACGGCGCGACAGTCAATGTCTGCCCTTTTGCCTCAGCAACCTCTTGTGGAACAGGGACAAATTGGAAGGGAGGAATTAGAGTCTATCTAACCGATGCGGGGGGAACAGACAAAGAACTAAGAGCAATAGATGGTTTTGACACTAATGATTCTGTCAAAGGTTCCGGCCCATTGATTACCTTTAGCGCAGATGGTTTATCTTCCAGCGGTTCTATTATCTATTGCCCAAATGGCAAGGCAAGCGAATCTCAAAGTGTAACAATAAGTAGCAGTGGCCTCATCTCTTATGGTGCCGATGGAAATAGCTGCTAATTTAAAGTCCCTAATAGCAGGGACTCCTATACCAAAATACTATCTGAGAGTACGTTTATCTACAGCATTTGCTTTATCGCTTGTAAAGGAGTCAGACAGCGGTACGCATTCCTCAACTTCTTTAATAAAGTACTTCTTTCCCTTAGCATCTGTTAATTGTTTTCCTGGTAATCCGGCCACTCTAATCGGCAACTGGCTTTCTTCCCACCTATAAAAAACAACTTGCCCTCCCTTTTTGACACTAGTAATGAAACACTTATAATCTTTCATCTTTGCATACGCAGGTGTTATCAGTGCAATCGATATTAGACATATCGTTGTGCTAAGTAGCTTAATCATTTCCAACACTCCTTTGACGGACCTTTAACACCTGCATCCGTCATGGTGATAGTTGCACAAGCCGTATCCCGGCTAGCCTGAGAGCCAATAGCCGTGGCGGTTACCTTAAATGTAGCTCCTCCAGTAGAGGCCACTTTATAATGCTCATGCTCAGTAACGAAAGGATTTGCGCTCATCCCTAACTTGGTTAGATCACTGGCATAAGTTCTATTATCCAAATAGTACTGCTCTTGAAGGTTTGCAACCTCCATCACCGCAGCCACGCCCTCAGCTCGTCCACTTTTAGTCACATAATCAATGTAGGAAGGATATGCAATTGCAGCTAATATTCCCACTATAGCAACGGTGATCATCACCTCTATTAAGGTAAAGCCCTTTAACTTCTGCATTTATTAATTCTTCTCATCCAAATGATAATAAATTCTATTGGTACTTAAACCACTGCCTAAAGACACAGTGCCTTTACACTCTCCATCTTCACACTCGCCTTTGCCCACACCAATGATATAGGCAGTAGAATCTTCACCCTCTTCAGGTTTAGGTATTACAATCTGTGGCGTATCTGGTACCCTTTCACCAATTTCATAGTAGGTTTCGCTGTAAGATCTGGTTCCCTTATGCAGGTCAAATACGTATAAACGTCCCTGTCCTGCGAAGCCACATATTCCGGCATCCAAATCGACATCTGTTCGAGTCGGAGGAATAAATGAAGTAAAATAAACTTTTCCGTCAAATATCAGTGACGCTGATAAAGTCTTTTCTCCAGCAACACTATAGTCGTAAAACCAACCACGTTTGGTTCCAAAAGTAACATTATCACTCTGAGATGATGGCGCAGCTGTGGTGACATCATACAATTCACTAATGGTTAACGCAGCTGGTGCATCGGTACTCGTAAAGGTTTTAGTTACCACATTACGATCTTGAAAAACATAAAACATGTCATTCGTATTTATATCAAGAGGGTGAGTTCGATTTCCTGTACCTATAGTGACAGCGTCATATGGAACACTCTGATAGGTAAGTTCACCACTATTGTCATGAATATTATTAAATTGAGTCTGTGCTACTGATGGCTCTGCAAAAAACATCCTGTCATTTGGAGAAGTAGATGTCGCAATAGACGCAAACTTGAACGTAGACCAAGTCGATTGAGTCGATTCTGGCATATCCATTCGCCAAATATTCCCCCCAATATCCGCAGCATAGATTCTATCGGTTATACCATCATTATTGCTGTCTAAAACGGCAACTTTATTAGGCACACTTGCCATACCTGTCGCTGAAAACTTCTTGATAAATGCACCTGATTTAGCATTAACAATATAAACCGCCTCTCCAGTACCTTCACTTGAGGCCATGCCACCACCAATAACTAACACAGGATCATCAATACCTGGTACAAAGGTGACAACAGGCTCTGACCAAGACTGCCCCAGCTCTTCAAATCCAGTCGAATTTGAATCTATTTTCCATTTAAAACTTGGTGCGTCCGGATTAGTGATATCCAAGGCATAATAGGAAGTACCACCTCTTCGCATACCAAGGAACACCCAAGCCTTATTGACTTTCCCACTAGAATCCGTTTCCGTATAGGCAACTGGCGACAAATCCATACCATACACGCTATGGCTTCCAGTAGAATAATTCTTTCTAAGCGTAGGAACGTTATGCCACAACTCCTGAGGAATAAATGCCCAGGTTTCCGTTACAGAACCAACTGAATAATCATTACTTCCAGAATCGGAATCTTTAAACATGTGAACTAACCCCTGATTAGTTCCCACTATAACTCTAACATCTAGATTTTCTGTTCCATCCGCATTAGGTTTCTCACCAAAGTTAATAGCCAGGGGTTTTGAATGCAGAGGATCGCCCATAATATCTTCTCTGGCATCATATATATTACCATCGTTATCATCATCATCGACATCAACACCATACAACCAATCTAAATCCTCTTGAGAATAGGCTGACGCGAAACCTGAGAATTGAATGCCCACAATACTAGTACCGACATTCGTCCTAATGTTTCGACTTTTTAATGTTGATCTTAAAATGGGCAGTACCCCTCCAGAGTTAACCTTATTACCATCGATATTATTAGCAGGACATGTATTCCAATAGGTACAGGTAGAAGCGGCAATATTACCATTAGAATCAATTGCCTTGGAACTTCCTCCTGGACCAACAATCTCTCCTGAAGAATTGACCTTTAACTTCTTAAGATTTCCACTCCATCTAGGCCCCTTACCGGGTAAGAACATTGCAAAGTAAGCTGAATTATAAGTCTGTGTTTTATCGAAATTATTACTGGCAATACTTGGAGAGGTAAATGATGAGTCAATTGATAAAATAGACTTTAAGGCATCATCCATTGCCGCCACCAGATCAAGACCATTCTTAGCAACGTAATAACCTTTAGATACACCCGAATCATCTCTAGGGTTTCCACCTCTAAAAGCAGCCTCTTCCAATAACTTGGCCGCAACGTCAGCTCCTTCGGAAAAACCTATCGTAAATAATCTAACATTCTGTTTATTATCAATGCCATTAGCATCTTTGACTCCCTTAACCATATCATTGTTATACATATAAGCAGCTAAGGCTGGCAGATAACTAGTTTCCGTATCCCCCCAAGAATTGACAAAGTCAAATCCTGAATAGTTTGCAGTATTCTCAGCTGAGCTGGCTAAAGAGATGATCGCACTATCTGCATTACTATCTATTGTCGGTGCGCCATCAGTAATATAAATAATATAGGCCGTATCAGGGCATTTTTTAAATGGCGTAGTATAATTCCCGCCAGTAAGAATACTTGGAGGAGAGTTAGGAATATAACCATCGATTTTATAACTACCCTGAGCATTCTTATCGTCATTACCAAAGGTAACAGGCCCGCCGCTAAAGTACTGGTAAGCCTCATAAAGAGTCTCACATAAAGGGGTGTTAGTTTGAGCTGGCATACCATTAATCAAAGAAATCAAAGAATTCTGATTTGTAGAGGTCATCTCCTTAATGTCATAAACAATACGCCCGCCATCTGCGTCGCCTTCATCTGGATAATTCAAGTTAAATACAGCTAACCCAGCATCGATTGGAATAGATAATGACGTCAAGGCTGTTGTCAATGCATCTTTTGCAACTTCTAAACGAGTACCTGTCCCACCACTATTTTGCCCTTCCTCTGTGGTAGTAACCCACTGATACCAAACTAGGTAGTGTGCTGTATAAAGGGTCACTGGTGTACCTTTACCAAACTCTGTGTTTTCAAGGCTATAATCACGAGCGCTTGAATCTGTTGAGTCGGTGTACATTTTCTTTGAATCTATAGGGTAACCAGGATCAAATGGTACAGAGCTTCCTCCTACCTTTTCCAACCCTGGATTCTCTGGATCACTATCCAGAATATCTTGGTGACAATCAACAACTTGCCCACGATTAAACCCTTCGTTATCTGCCAAGGGATACCATTTCCCCGTATTGCCACTGGACTTAAATTCTCGTAAATATCCCGTATAGCGTCCTCTTTCTTGCAATGCAATAGCAGCTTTATGACAGTTATTATTAGCGGCATAAAAGCGTCGCGAATCTTTCGGCTCATCGGGAGTAGGCATGTTACTGGTATTATCTATTCCGCCAGCATTCCAATAAATTCCTTTCTCGTTTATATAACCAGAATAGCCAGCTAAATAATCACCGAAACCATCGGCATAATCACAAATACCATTTGCTTTATCATCAGCTGAACAGTAGGAACTAGTCGCATTCTGGTCCTCAGTTGACATACTTCCTGAATTATCAAATACAAATAAAACTTGGGGCCTTTTTCCCGAGCGCACATTCGAGTCAATCAAATAGAGTTCTGTATCATCAGCTATAGTCATTCCAGAAACTACGACCAAAGCCATAACTGTGCTGCATAGTAATTTCTTAAACATAATCCTAGTTTCCTGTAAGTACTTGCTGTTCGATGCCTGAAGCTACTGTTAGAGAGCCGAGATTGTCACGGCCAAAAACGGCAGTACTGGTAACCTGAGCACGACGACAACTCACTAAGTTAGCCCCTGTGGCGTTGGTAGTTCTTTGACAACCAACATCCTTAACTGCTGTCTCAGGGAGTGGGGTTATCACTTGCGTACTACTAAAAGTTGTCTCGGTGACCTTATTAGAAAGATTGGCAAAAGCGGCACCGGAATAATTATCAATAACTTGCGAAAGCCCACCGTCAGCTATTGCCTTAGCTTCAATTCTTTCAGAGCCAGCACCAGCCATACGAAGAGACTGTGTAGAGTTAACAGCTAAAGCAACACCTATTACAGTCATGATAATGAGAATTATCAGGGAAAGAAAAAGTACTATCCCCTGCTGTTTTTTCATCATCTTTAGCTCCTTATTAGTACTGGGTTTTCCAATACCACCGTTGTCGACATAACCTTACGTCTAAAATTATCTTTGATAGGCTGTATCTGCTTATCACCCAATTGATAAGTGGTCTCATTCGTATATGATGGGTCATTCTGGACAGAACGAACCAAAACAAAAACTTTTATCGCAACCAAACGCTGAAATGATTCGTTATCCCACATTAGCGAGGTCACTTGGGATTCGGGAATGTAGCGATCTGGCGTGCTATCGCCATCATTATCAAATCCATAAAGGAAACGAACATTTTCTATTCCTTCCACTAATTGCTCAAAGTTATTCATTCCCTTATTTGTTAGAGTAATTCGTCGTAATACTGGAGTACCTGCTGCATCATCTGCAATATAGTAAACATGATGCTGATATTCCCAGATCCTTGGATTGGTTAGGGCTGCTACTGGGTTAGCACCGACGAAAAATGCAACTTCACTAGAGTTCGTAGCAGCAAATATGGCATCACTATTACCATTTGCTACATTGGGCCCAATAAAGCGTTTCATCTGTAATACATCGGTATTTTTATTAACCGTTACACCAGCCAAGCAGCTTAAAGAGCTACCTCCAACGCCACTTTCGTATCCCCACAACCGCCTGAAATGAGCAGGTTGCGTATTAGGAAGCGTCGCATTATTTAATCCAGCGCCAACACAATCAATGAAACCTGATGTGGGCACTTCAAGTACAGTGTTTGTCCCAACAACAAAATCCGTCCCCGTAATATCCCCCATAAATCCAAGCTGAGAGATATCTCGCTCCATTATGGCAAGCGCTATCCGTCCATTTTCTTGCAATTGATTAAACTGGCTCGTAGTCGTTACATTCGAAGACGACATACTAAACATGGTAAAAAGCCCAGCCGATAAAAACAGACTTATAACTAGAGCTACCATCATTTCTACAAGTGACAGGCCCTTTTGCTTATTTTTTATTTTCAAAGCCATATTCATCTAGATGATCACTGTTTGTATTGAGTAAAGACGACGTCGATTGCTTGCTGTGCCGCAATCACTCGAGCTTCCTGCATCAGAGGTAGCTCTTATCCCTTTCCACGCCATAACAACATTTACGGTATTCCCATTAACCGTAACGCAAGCTGTCGGAGTATCAAGTCCTCCTACATTTTGCCCTCCCACGACCTCAGCCGCACCGATAAACGCTGAACGCCACTCATATAAATCCCAAGCGACAGTCTGAGAGGGAGAGCATAAGGCTGCGCCAGTACAGGCGGGATTTGGCAGAGTTGGCGCGCCACTATAGGTGCCAGCATAATTTGCTATCTGGCTAGGATTTAACTTCATGCGATTGATAATATCGTTGGCGTAGTATGAAGCCTGGGTCTGTTGAAAAGACTCGAAGCTGCCTCGCTTAGAAACAACGTGTAGATTAAATATGCCGATCAGGCCAATAACAAGAATGACGAGCGAAACCATCACCTCTATTAGGGAAAACCCTTTCCCACGTTTTACCATGATGTCAAATCTCCGATATTAGCCATACTTTTGACAGTCGTTTCAGTCGTTTAGTCTTTTAAAATCTGAAAGTTAGCATAACTTTAAACTATACTAGTTAATCATAGATTAGTCGAATGTTACTCGCTAGTAATATTAGGTCTAAAAAGGAAATTCGATATGCCAAGGGCAATTTTTAGGCAACAAAAAAGGAGGCTTTAGCCTCCTTTTCTCATCAAAACAGCAAGATACCTAGCGTAGTTCAGCCGGTACGGCAAATACGGTATCTTCTTTACGCCCTTCCACCTCGGTGATCACACTAGGTGCCAACTTGGCGATAGCATCGATAACCTGTTGTACCAACACCTCCGGCGCCGATGCGCCAGCGGTAACGGCAACCTTCTCGATATCGTTAAACCACTCAGGTTTAATGTCGTCGGCATTATCCACAAGATAAGACTGTGTGCCCTTCTTAATGGCCAGTTCCATCAAACGATTCGAGTTGGAGCTGTTCTTAGAACCCACCACAATGAAGAGGTCGACGTCATCGGCGACATTACGCACCGCATCTTGTCGGTTTTGGGTGGCGTAGCAGATATCGTCCTTACGTGGTCCCTGGATTGACGGGAAACGCTTCTGCAAAGCCGCTATCACATCTGCTGTATCATCCATAGACAGAGTCGTCTGTGTCACGAAGCAGAGGTTATCAGGGTCTTTCACCACTAAGGCCTCTACATCGGCAGGTGACTCCACCAACAATACGCCGCCCTCAGGGTTGTCGTATTGTCCCATGGTCCCTTCAACCTCAGGGTGGCCCGCATGGCCGATAAGGATACATTCGATCCCCTTACGACTGGCACGGGTGACCTGCAGATGCACCTTGGTCACCAATGGGCAGGTGGCATCGAATACTCGCAGGCCACGTTTTTTCGCCTCGGCGCGAACCGCCTGGGATACACCGTGAGCACTGAAGATCACTATGCTGTCGTCTGGCACTTGATCTAGCTCGTCGACAAACACAGCGCCCCTGTCTTTGAGATTTTGCACAACATATCGATTATGCACCACTTCATGACGTACATAAATTGGCGGCGAGAACAGCTCGAGCGCCCTCTCGACTATGCTGATGGCCCGATCGACACCGGCACAAAAACCACGCGGGTTGGCCAATTTAATCTGCAGGCTTTGAGGAGGTTGCGTCATGATTAGAGCTCCTGCACCACTTCCAATTCAAATGTCACCGCGCGCCCTGCCAATGGATGGTTAAGATCGACGGTTACCGAATCCCCAACTACCTCGCGGACGATACCAGGGATCTCACTGCCACCAGGTCCGGCGAAACTGACGATAACGCCAGTTTCGAGCTGCATATCGGCAGGAAACTTACTCCTGTCCATATGGTGGATAGCATCCGGGTTTGACTCGCCAAAGGCATCCGCTGCTGCCAGGGTAAAACTGTGCTTATCGCCTTGCTTGAGGTTCGAAAGCTCGGCCTCAAATGCCGGACTCAGACTCTGGTCGCCAATATTTAACTTGGCCGGTTTACCAGAGGCCTTAGTGCTATCGGCGGTCGAACCATCTTCCAGCAGTATATTCATATGGCACAATAATGAACGTGTAACAGTCACTTCTTACCCCTTTGCAACGTCTTCGCCATTTGGCTTACGCTCTGAAATAAACGAATCCAAGATGATGAGTCCAGCACCGACACAGATCGCCGAATCGGCAATGTTGAAGGCGGGGAAATGGCTCGTCTTCCAATAAAAGTCGAGAAAATCGACCACAAAGCCATGTTGCAAGCGATCAATTAAATTCCCCAGCGCCCCACCAATCACTAAGGTATAGGCCAGATTCAGTCGCCATAATCCTTTCGGTTGCTTACGCAGCCAGACGGTCAGCAAGGTACTAAAGCCGACGGCAACCAAGGTAAACAGCCAACGCTGCCACCCACCGGCATCATTTAGAAAGCTAAAGGCGGCACCATAATTTCTCACATAGGTGAAATTAAAAAATGGCAGTAAGTTGATTGACTCTCTCAGGTCAAAATTGGCTAGTACCCATTGTTTGGATAGTTGATCGGCGACGAACACCAATACAACTACCCAATACCAACGTAAGCCACTCTCTTTCCAGCTAGATGGCATTCGATTCCCTTATGCGAACTGGCGAACTTCGCCGTCACCTTCGATGTTGGTCACACAGCGTGTACACAGCAGTGGATGCGCTTCAACCTGACCCACATCTTCTCTGTGATGCCAGCAGCGATCGCACTTGGCCGCCTCTGTCTTATCCACTAATAGCTTAAGACCAGCCAGCTCTGTCTCAACCGCATCGTCACCGGCGTTCGCCAGCGGGGCAATCTGAGTATTAGAGGTCAGCAACACGAAGCGCAGCTCATCACCCAGCAGCGCCAGAGACTCTGTTAAGGCCTCATCGGCATAGATAGTCACTTCGGCTTCTAACGAACCGCCGACACGCTGCTCGCGGCGCGCCTGCTCGATGGCCTTGTTCACCTCATCACGTACTGTGATGAGATTTGCCCAATAATCGTCGCTCAGGTCACTATCTAGGGTCACAGAGACCAGGCCTTCGAACCAAGTCTGAGTAAAGACAAACTCTTCACGCTCGCCCGGCAGCGACTGCCATACCTCATCGGCGGTAAAGCTCAGGATTGGCGCAATCCAGCGCACCATGGCTTCGGCGATCAGGAACAGCGCGCTCTGACAGCTACGACGTGCCAGGCTGTCACGCTTAGCCGTGTACTGTCTGTCTTTGATGATATCCAGATAGAAGCTGCCAAGCTCAACAGAGCAGAACTGCATCAGCTTCTGAGTCACTAGGTGGAAGTTATATTGCTCGTAAGCCTCTAAGATCTCGGCTTGCAAGGCGGCAGCGCGGCGCACCACCCAGCGATCCAGCGCCACCATATCTTCGATGGCAACGGTGTCGTTTACCGGATCGAAACCATTTAGGTTAGCCAGCAGGAAACGCGCCGTGTTACGGATACGACGGTAAGCATCGGCGCTACGCTTAAGGATCTCATCAGACACTGTCATCTCACCGCTATAATCGGTCGCCGCCACCCAAAGACGCAAAATGTCGGCGCCTAGCTTATTGGTGACTTGCAGCGGGGCGATCACGTTACCGATCGACTTTGACATCTTACGGCCCTGACCATCCACGGTGAAACCATGGGTCAATACCTGCTTGTAAGGCGCCTTGCCGTTCATGGCGGTAGAGATCATCAGTGATGACATGAACCAACCACGGTGCTGGTCGCTACCTTCTAGGTAAAGGTCAACAGGATGACCATTGTATTCAGGACGCGCGGCAACCACAGATGAGAAGGTAGAGCCTGAGTCATACCAGACATCTAGGGTATCGGTGACCTTACGGTATTGGTCGGCCTCTTCGCCTAACAGCTCTGCGGCGTCGAGATCCCACCAAGCCTGAATACCTTCTTGCTCGATGCGATGGGCAACGCGCTCCATCAGGGCAACACTGTCAGGGTGTAACTCTTCGGTATCACGGTGTACAAACAGGGTGATAGGCACGCCCCAGGTACGTTGACGTGAGATACACCAGTCAGGGCGGTTCTCGACCATCTTCTCGATACGGCTCTGACCCCAGTCAGGGATCCATTGCGTCTTCTCGATCTCGCTCAGCGACTGAGTACGTAAACCTTTTTGGTCCATAGAGATGAACCACTGCGGCGTCGCGCGGAAGATAATAGGTGTCTTATGGCGCCAGCAGTGTGGGTAGCTGTGACGATAAGCCACATGATTCAGCAGTGCGCCCTTCTCTTCGAGCAGTGCAACCACATTATCGTTGGCTTTAAAGACATGTTGGCCGGCGAAGAACTCGGTATCTGGCTTGTAGACACCGTTATCCCCTACAGGGTTAGCCACTTCCAGACCATATTTTTGCCCGATAACAAAGTCGTCCTGACCGTGGCCAGGAGCCGTGTGTACCACACCGGTACCCGAATCAACAGTGACGTGGTCGCCTATGATGACAGGCACATCGAAATCATAGAAAGGATGCTTAAAGCGCAGCAACTCCAGCGCCTGACCTTTCACTGTGCCCAGCACACTGTGCAACTCGGCGCCGTAACGCTCGATGCAAGACTCAACCAGCTCCTGCGCCACAATAATCGCGCGCTTGCTGCCATCTTTAGTGAACTCAACCAGATCGTAATCGATATCACCGGCCATTGAGAGGCCGCGGTTAGCAGGCAGTGTCCAAGGCGTTGTGGTCCAGATAACGGTCGCCACTTCGGCGTCAGATTGCTCTAATCCGAATTTAGCCAGCACAGCCGCTTGATCGACCGCCACAAAGGCAACATCGATGGCAGGTGAAGTCTTATCTTCATATTCGACTTCCGCTTCAGCCAGTGCTGAACCACAATCGGTACACCAGTGCACAGGCTTAACACCTTTGTGCAGGTGGCCGTTGTCGATCACCTTAGCCAAAGAGCGAACTATGTTGGCTTCGGTGTCGAAGTTCATGGTGAGGTAAGGATTTTGCCAGTCGCCCAGCACGCCAAGACGGATAAAGTCTTCACGCTGACCATCTACCTGGGCAGCAGCGTATTCGCGACACTTCTGACGAAACTCGGCCGCAGAGACCTTCTGGCCAGGCTTACCCACTTTCTGCTCGACCTTAAGCTCGATTGGCAAACCGTGACAGTCCCAACCTGGAATATATGGCGCGTCAAAACCCGACAGGGTCTTAGACTTGATAATAATGTCTTTAAGGATCTTATTTACTGAGTGACCAATATGAATGCTACCGTTAGCGTACGGTGGGCCATCATGCAGAATGAATGGCTTGGCACCTGTGCGGCTTTCACGAATCTTTTGGTACAGTTTCTTTTCTGTCCAAGATTTCAACATCTCTGGCTCACGTTGTGCCAGATTACCACGCATCGGAAACTCAGTTTCCGGCAAGTTTAAAGTAGATTTATAGTCGCTCATTGATCCTATACCGTTAATTTAGCTGATTGCTCTCAGCCTGCATCGCAGCCAAGCAGGGCCTTGGCCCTGTCAGCATCATCTTTAATTTGTAGCTTCAGCGCATCTAAAGACTTAAATGGCTGTTCATCCCTAATCTTTGCCACCAACTCGACTTCGACGGTGCGACCATACAGGTCTCCTTCAAAATCAAACAGATGGACTTCTAACTGACAATTTTGTCCGTTGACCGTGGGCCTAAAGCCGACGTTGGCCACCCCTTCATAGATATCGCTTCCGTCCCAATACAGCTTGACGGCAAAGACGCCCCTGACCGGCGACACCTTACGTTTCAAGGCGATATTGGCAGTGGGGAAACCTATGGTGCGGCCGATTTTCTCACCATGGGCAACCTTACCGCTCAGGGCATATGGATGGCCGAGCAGGCGCCTTGCCTGCTCTAGGTTCCCCTTGGCGAGCAGCCCACGAATCTCTGTGGAGCTCACCCGTTTATCCCCTAGGATAAAGCTATGGGTATTGACCACGGCGAAACCATATTTTTCACCGGCGGCCTTTAACATCTCAAAATTACCGCGGCGCTGCTTGCCAAAACAGAAGTCATCCCCCACCACCAGGTATTTCACTCCTAGCTGTTTTACCAGGAGATCCTCGATAAAGGCTTCTGCCGGCATGGCGGCAAACTTCTGATTAAAATTGACGCACAGCAGACGATCTATGCCCAGCTCATCGAGCAAGACGATCTTATCGC
This sequence comes from Shewanella loihica PV-4, assembly GCF_000016065.1. NCBI lineage: Bacteria > Pseudomonadati > Pseudomonadota > Gammaproteobacteria > Alteromonadales > Shewanellaceae > Shewanella > Shewanella loihica. Next base: position 1,266,325 of record NC_009092.1, on the reverse strand, counting down.
GCAGCAAACTCAGCCTGGCCGGGGCATTATCCCCCTTAAACAACTCTTGCGGCTGAGGTTCGAATGTCATGAGTGTTGCAGGAACCCCATGTTGCTTGGCTTTTTTTACAAGGGCAGCAATGACTTCGGCATGCCCACGATGCACGCCGTCAAAGTTCCCAATAGTCAGCACGCAACCCTGGTGTCTGGGTAAAATATTATGTATACCGCGGATCAGTTCCATTACATTCAATAACTAGCAAGCATAAGTTCGCGGATTATATACCAGCTGAGAAGGATAATCAGCAATCAAAAGCCAGCTTTCATCCTCCAGGGGCGAATTCCTAACAATAACATAGCCAACAGGTAGACCACAGCCCCTGCACCAATCAAATAGGCCAGCTGAGTTGCCCTGCCCATAAATGAAAGCGCTAGCCAGGTATCAATGCTAGGCAACAATAGATAAAGCACGGCGATCATCAGCGCGGCGGCAACCAAAGTTTTGCCCATAAACACAAAGGTCTGACGAGGAATTTGGTACACCCCCGCGCGATGCAGGCCGCGGTAAAGCAGACTTGCATTGAGCAGCGCCGATAACGAGGTGGCAATCGCCAAGCCCACATAACCGAATGGAAACACAAAAATCAGGTTAAACACCATGTTACTCACCATGGCGACTATGCCGTAACGCACAGGGGTTTTGGTATCCTGACGGGAGTAATAGCCCGGCGCCAGCACCTTGATCAGCATGAAACTCAGCAGCCCCGAACCATAGGCCATTAAACTATAAGAGGCCATATCCACATCATCTAGCGTGAAGGCGCCGCGCATGAAGAGCACCATCAACATGGGCTTTGCCAAGACGATCAGGCCGCACATGGCAGGCACCCCCATCAGCAAAATCGCCTTGATCCCCCAATCCATCGTTTTGGCAAAACCATCCCCCTCGGCGTTAACATGCTTCTTCGACAGCGCCGGCAAGATAACGGTAGCGATGGCGATACCAAACAGACCTAAGGGGAATTCCAGCAGTCGATCTGAGTAGTAGAGCCAGCTGATGGAGCCCGTCACCAAGAAACTGGCAATAAAGGTATCGAGCAGCAGATTGATCTGCGACACAGACACGCCAAACAGCGCGGGCAGCATCAGGGTGCGGATCTTAACGACGCCCGGGTGATGCCAACCCCACGACGGCTTAACCAAGGCCTTCTCTCTAAATAGAAAAGGAATTTGGAATAAAAACTGGATCAGGCCACCGGCGAAAACGCCCCAAGCAAGGCCTATCTCCGGCTGATCGAGCTTAGGCGCCAGAAACAGCGCCGCACTGATGATGGCCACATTTAAAAACACCGGGGTAAAGGCCGATACCGCAAATCGGCCACGTGTGTTGAGTATCGATCCCGCCAAGGCGGTAAAGGTAATAAACCAGAGATAGGGAAAGGTGATCTTCAGCATTAGTGATGCCAGCTCAAATTTCTGACCATTTGGCTCATCGTTTAGCCAGGCCAGGAACCAACCGCCGCCAAACAGGGCCGTTAATAGTGGCGAGGCGATCACCCCCATCAGAGTCACCAAGGTCACCACCAGCCCGAGCGTACCGGCCACCTTGGCGAGCAACTCGCGAACCGCCTGGTCGTCATGTTTCTCTTGATATTCGGTCAAGACAGGCACGAAGGCCTGGGCGAAGGCACCTTCGGCAAATAATCGGCGTAAAAAATTTGGGATCTTGTTGGCAAAAAAGAAGACGTCGGCGCTACTCCCGGCCCCCATCAAATTGGCGATAACCACGTCTCGCACTAAGCCTAAAACACGAGAAATCAGCGTCATAGCACTCACGATCATGCCTGACTTAAATAGTTTCTTGCTCAAAGTTCCCCCTGAAACGAGCACTACAGGTGTATCGAGCAAGTTAAAAAGTCGACTACCCCCTGTCACCAAGCAGCAAATACTGCTAGAATAGCGCACCATATTACACGAGTTAGGTTGAAGAACGCCAAGTCTGCTCTGATTAATTTATCTTTAGGATAAAGATCCGATCATTGTCATTGACAAACTGACGAAAAAAAGGCATATTCCTCGACCTTTAAAAATATCTAACCCTTTTAGGAGTTGCACCTTGGCTAATAGCAAGTCTGCAAAGAAGCGCGCGCTTCAATCTGAAAAACGTCGTCAGCACAACGCTAGCCGTCGTTCTATGCTACGTTCTTACGTTAAGAAAGTAATCGCTGCGATCAACACTGGCGATCACAAAGCGGCAACTGAAGCATTCAATGCTGCACAACCAATTGTTGACCGTATGGCGACTAAAGGTCTTATTCACAAGAATAAAGCTGCCCGTCATAAGGCTCGTCTAAACGCTAAGATCAAAGCACTAGCTGCTTAATCTTTTAGCGATATAAAAAAACCGGCTTAGGCCGGTTTTTTTGTGCCCGTCATTCGAGCACCAATCAATCTCGCCACTTCGCAAAAACAGCATTCAAGCGGCAGTAGAGTCAATCGAAAATTCGTAAATACTCTAAACGGGCAAAATCCCCAGGGCAAAAAAACAAAAAAGCTGACGGCCAGTCGCCCATCAGCTTTCTATCTGCGCTATTCTCAAGCCATTTAGTGACAATAGATAGTGTTAAGTAACTTAATAATTTCAGATACTTCCTTGCTTTTCAGCGAATAAAATACCGTTTGCGCTTCTTTTCGCGTTTCGACCAAATTGTCTTTACGAAGCCATGCTAAGTGTTGCGACAGCGCAGATTGGCTAAGCCCCAGCTTTTTATTCATCTCACCGACGCACATCTCACCTTCGCTCAACAAGTAGCATAAGATGAACAGCCGGCGTTCATTTGCTAAAGCCTTTAGCAATACAACAGCATTATCCGCTCGTTGTTGCATCAATTCTATATTCATTACGAGCAATTTCTCCTAAAACAAACCCCGGCACTAATATAGCGTTGACTTAAAGATATAGTCGGGACATAAAGCACACTTTTTGCTAGATTGTTTTCAAAAATGGGACATACGTAATAAAAATAAAGGAAACTCATGAAAAGCTCCCCTCTCATCCTCCTATCCACACTCTTTTTCGGCGGCCTATTTGCCTGTCAAAATGCGGCAGCAACAGACACAAATCAAAGTGTTAGTGCCAAGCTACAGCAGCAAGCACTCTCTTCGAGCCTGGCCTATGATATTGTCGAATCACTCACGGTCGAAGTAGGCCCTAGACTCGCCGGCAGCGACAAAGACTTGGTCGCCGTAGAGTGGGCCGAGAAGAAGCTGGGCTCCCTCGGTTTTGATAAGGTCTATAAAGAAGCCGTGCAGGTGCCCGTATGGCAACGAGGCGAGGCCAAGGCCAATATAGTCTCCCCTTACGCCCAACCTTTGGTGATCACCGCCCTAGGTGGCAGCGTCGGCACGCCGGAAGAAGGGATCAGTGCGCCAATCGTCCGCTTCGAGACCCTAGACGAACTAAAACAAGCCGATCCAAGCCTGGTTGCGGGCAAGATCGTCTTTATCGACCACATCACCCCTAGATTTAAGACGGGTAAAGGCTATGGCATGACAGTTGGCGGACGCTCACGGGGCGCCATCGCCGCTGCAGAGAAAGGCGCGCTAGCCATAGTGATCCGCTCCATCGGCACAGACCATGACAGAATGGCCCATACCGGCATGATGCGCTATCAAGAAGGGGTAGATAAGATCCCGGCTGCGGCCATGTCCAATCCCGATGCAGACTTGGTCACCCTGATGCTTAAGCGCGATCCCAACGTCGTGCTGCATCTCGAGATGAGCCCTAAGAACCTTGGCTACGCCACATCCTATAATGTCATTGCCGAGGTTACCGGCAGCAGCAAACCCGATGAGATAGTGCTTATCGGCGCGCACCTGGATTCTTGGGATGAAGGCACTGGCGCCATCGATGACGGAGCAGGCGTGGCCATTGTGACCGCCGCAGGCCACTACATCTCTCAGCTACCCGTTAAACCTGCCCGCACGGTTCGCGTGGTGCTCTACGCCGCCGAAGAGCTGGGGTTAATTGGCGGCAAGAGCTACGCCAAAGACCATCAAGCGGAGCTGGCCAAACACTATATAGCCGCCGAATCCGACTTTGGCGCCGGGCGTATCTACCAGATCGACTTTAACGTTGCCGATAAGGCCTTTGCCGCCGTGCAGGCTCATACCGGCTCGATGCAGGATAATGGTGTTGCGCCAGGCAATAACAAGGCCTCTGGTGGCCCTGACGTCTCCATGCTGCCAGGCTATGGCGTACCCGTGGCGTCACTCAGACAAGATGGCAGCGACTATTTCGACTATCACCACACGCCAAACGATACCTTGGATAAGATCGATCCTGAGGCGCTGGCACAAAATGCGGCGGCCTACGCCCAGTTTGCTTACCTCATGGCGCAATCTGATATTGAGTTAAGACCGCTAACCCCTAAGGCCAAATAGCCAGAGAAAGACCTAGAGTCTTTGATAATCGGCCTCAGATGATAGCCAACGAGAGTTCATGGCCAACGAGAGCTCATTGCCAACGAAAGTTAAGTTGGCTTAAGACTAAAAAAAGCAGCCTATGGCTGCTTTTTTTATCGCGTTGACAGAGTCTTTCACTCTGCAAATTAGTTCTTGAGCTTAGGCTTGCTCTTCTCTTAGGAACACAGGCTCGTTAACACTGGAGTCTGCCTCACTGTAGTAATAACCCGCGGTGTCGAACTTAAGCAGCTCTTCATAGCGACTCACCTTGTTATCAAGCATGTAGCGCACCATCATGCCGCGGGCCTTCTTGGCGAAGAAACTAATCACCTTATACTGACCATTCTTCTTATCCTTAAAGATAGGCGTGATCACCTGTCCCTGAATCTGTTTTGGCTTCACCGACTTAAAGTACTCGTTCGATGCCAGATTCACCAGGATATCATCGCCCTGTTCCGCCAACGCCTTGTTGACCTCTTGGGTGACGATATCACCCCAAAACTGGTATAGGTTCGCCCCGCGGTCATTAGCCAGCTTAGTGCCCATCTCCAAACGATAAGCCTGCATCAGGTCCAGTGGGCGCAGCAAGCCATAGAGGCCTGACAGGATACGTAGGTGCTGCTGAGCACGCGCTAGGCTCCCCTCAGACAGGGTATCGGCATCCAGCCCGGTATAGACATCGCCACGAAAGGCGAACAGCGCCTGCTTGGCATTGTCCAGATTGAAATCGCGATGCCACTCGGCGAAACGTGCGGCATTGAGTCCGGCAATCTTGTCGCTAACCTTCATCAAGGAGGCGATATCGGCTGGTGTTAGCTCTCGACACACCTTTATCAAGGCTTCACTGTGTTCGAGCAGTGCAGGCATAGTAAAGGTTTGGGTACTTGCTGGCGTTTCATAATCCAGGGTTTTAGCCGGAGAGACTAAGATCAGCATAAATTATCCTTTGTTTCTAACATTAAGCGAGGTGACTATCATACTGACGCAGACAGTAAAAAACCACGCCCTTGGAGCGTGGTTTTTTAGATGGAACTAATAGAGAGGCGCGATTAACCCGCTTGGGTTACACCTCGGGGACGGCAATCGACTTGCCTTCTTCTTTCGCCAAGGCATCGGCGCTGGGCTTACCCTTCCAGATCTTCTCATCCAGACCGTTAAGCTCAGGGAAATGCGCCGCATCGAATGTCGGCACCTTACCAGCCTTTAACTGCACTTCGTAATCTTTGATCACCGCAAAGGCCACCTTAGAGAGCATGACGATGGCGGCAATATTCACCAGCGCCATCAAGCCCATCGAGACATCGGCAAAGTTCCACACCAACTGCAGAGACGCCACTGACCCCGCCATCACCATGGCCAAAACCAAGGCGCGGAAGATATAGAGCACCTTCTTGCTCCGACTCAGGAACATGATATTGCTCTCTGCATAGCTGTAGTTAGCGATGATAGAAGAGAAGCAGAAGAGAATGATAGCGAAGGCGACAAAATAGGCAGCCCATCCACCCACCTCGTTGGTGAGCGCTAACTGCAACAGACCTATACCCTTCTGTTCACCCGGTGCATCCAGTACGCCCGATAACAAGATGATGGCTGCGGTAGCGCTACAGATCACTATGGTATCGACAAACACGCCAATCATCTGCACGAAGCCCTGAGAGGCGGGGTGATTAGGATTTGGTGATGCTGATGCCGCAATATTGGCCGCACTGCCCATACCCGCTTCGTTAGAGAACAATCCTCTTGCGATACCCGCCATCATGGCGCCCATGGCGCCGCCGGCGGCTTCTTCCCAACCGAAGGCACTCTTGACGATATAAGCCAGCGCCGCAGGCACCTGCTCAAGGTTCATTACCAGAACGATCAGGGCAATCGCCAGATAAGCCACCGCCATCACAGGCACGATAAGCTCAGAGGCCTTGGCCACTTTCTTCAGACCGCCGCTGATGATATAGGCCGCAACGGCGACAATCACCAGACCCACCATAGTCTTATCTAACCCAAAGGCATTATTGAGTGCATCAGTCATGGTATTGGCCTGGGCCGCATTGAAGGCGAAACCGAAGGCGATGATCAACAAGACAGAGAACAAAGAACCCATCCAGCGCTTGCCTAGCCCTTGCTCCATATAATAGGCCGGGCCACCACGGTACTGACCGTCGCTGTCTTTAACCTTGTATACTTGCGCCAGGGTCGACTCGATAAAGGCGGTTGCCATCCCAAGCAGGGCGATGAGCCACATCCAGAACACGGCGCCGGCGCCACCGACTGTAATTGCTACCGCAACACCAGCCATGTTACCCGTGCCCACACGGGCCGCCATAGAGGTACAAAATACCTGGAACGACGAAATACCATTGGTTTTCTCACGGCCCTGCAGCACTAACTTGCTACCATGACCAAACATACGTAATTGGATAAAGCCCAATCTCAATGTAAACAACACGCCCGCAGCGACCAGCACGTAAATCAACACACTGCCCCACAGCATGCCGTTTACCGCGTTGATAGTCGAATCGACTAAATTTAATACAGATTCAAACATAGAACTTCTATAACCCTTAGGACGTTTATGGTGACCTTGCCGAGCAAGCCGCCACCTTTGTTGAATTTCCTTCCCAATTTGATCGAATATTTCCGGCAGGATTATCTTTTCGAATTATCCTTTCATGATGCCAAAACAACATGCCTGCCGAATTCGACACGCCAAAATAGCATACCATCAAAAAAGCACCATGTGATACAGATCACAGTTACCCATTTACATGACATTGCCATCACGCAATCAGACATAAATAAGCTACTGTATTAACGTAACTAACATGGTGTTTACCACCAAAAATTTAACATTCGGCAAATTTAATGACTTTGCAAAAATAAGATATTGAACACATTTTTGTAATAAAATTACAAATATAGTGCCTCACATGAGCTTTGATTAACTTATTGCTTACTATAAATGGGGTTATTTATGTCACAACAGCAAGAGATCACCGCACTAAAGAAATTTGTAAGAGCGACCAACTTCCTGGCCACCTCGCAAATCTACCTTAAGCAGAACGTACTGCACAAGCGTCCGCTAGAGCATAGCGACATCAAACCCAGACTGCTAGGGCACTGGGGTACTTGTCCAGGTATCAACTTCGTCTACGCTAACGTCAACCGTCTCATCAAGAAAACCAACCGTCCTTTCCTCTACCTTGTCGGCCCAGGCCATGGCTTCCCAGCCGTACAAGCTAACCTGTTTATGGAAGGATCTTTGAGTCATTTCTATCCAGAGACGATTCCGTACAACGAGACAGGTATCGAAGATATCTGTAAGAAATTTTCAGCCGCCTATGGCTACCCTTCTCACGCTAACCCAGAAGCACCGGGTCAGATCCTCGAAGGTGGTGAGCTAGGTTACTCGCTCTCAGTTGCTTGGGGTGCAGTACTGGATAACCCTAACCTCATCGCTACCGTACTTATTGGTGACGGCGAATCAGAAACCGGCCCACTGGCAGCCTCTTGGTATGCTAACCGTCTGGTATCTCCAGCCAACAACGGTGCCGTACTGCCAATCGTTCACATCAACGGCTACAAGATCTCTGGCCCAACCCGTATGGGACGCATGAGCCACGAAGAACTTGAGCTTGAATTTAAAGGCCTTGGCTACCACCCAATCATTGTCGACAGCGACCTTGAAGAAGATGTCTACGTGCAGATGACCAAAGCGATGGATGAATCCTATGCCATGATCGAAGCCATTCAGACCAAGGCACGTAGCGGCGAAGATGTCGTTAAGCCTCGCTGGCCAGTGATTCTGATGCGCACCGCAAAAGGTTGGACAGGCGTTGCCGAAGACAATGGTAAGAAACTAGAAGGCAACTGTGAATCGCACCAAGTTATCGTTAACAAGTGTGCGAAAGACAAACAACACCTTGAAGCCTTAGATCAATGGCTTGCCAGCTACAAGTTCAACGAACTTTATAGCATCAACGAGCAAAACCAGATCGTGTTCGACAAAGACATTCAATCATTGCTCCCACCAAAAGAGCTTTGCTGTGGTCGTCAACACCTGAGCTATGGCGGCGAAGTGGTTCGTTCACTGAACAATCCTAAGCTGGAAGACCTGGCCTACGGTGCAGAAACGCCTAGAGGCCAACGTGGTTACTCTATGCTGAAGATGGGTCAATGGATGCGTGATGCATTCAAGCTCAACAGAGACCAACGCAACCTGCGTATCTTCAGCCCTGACGAAACCTACTCTAACCAGCTGCAAGCTGTGTTTGAAGAGACAGATCGTGCATGGCAATGGCCTATCGAAAGCTGGGACGAAGATATGTCTCGCGACGGTCGCGTACTTGAGCTGCTATCTGAGAACCTGCTGTTCGGCATGCTACACGGCTACACAGTAACGGGTCGTCACGGCATGTTCCCAACTTATGAGTCATTCTCACAGGTGGTCTCCTCTATGGCAGACCAATACTGTAAGTATGTCTATGCGAGCCAAGGCGTACACTTCCGTAAGCCAGTGCCCGCTTGTAACGTCGTGCTCTCTTCACTGCTGGAGCGCCAAGACCACAACGGTTATTCTCACCAGAACCCTTCTTTCCTAGGGGCTATGCTTGAGAAACACCCAGAGATCATCTCGGCTTATCTGCCAGCAGATGCTAACTCGACACTGGTTTACACAGAGCGTGCCTTCGCCGATCGCGATAAACTCAACATCATCGCCGCCGGTAAGAAAGAGTTGCCACAATGGCTAACTTTGGACGAAGCCCGTCAACAGGCTAAAGATGGTGTCATGGTGTGGGACTTCGCCTCAGATGAAAACCCAGACGTAGTACTGGCAGGCTGTGGTGACTATGTGACCCAGGAATGTATGGCCTCCCTGGTCATCCTGCGTGAACTACTACCAAGAGTCCGCGTCCGCTTCGTCAGCGTAACCGAGCTAACCAGCAGCGGTCTGGGTAGCCGTAAGTTCCAAAGCAAGCCTTGGATGATGGATGAGATCTTCACCGCCGATAAGGGTGTGGTCTTCAACTACCACGGTTATCCAAACACCATCAAGAAACTGGTATTCGATTACAAAGGTAGCCACAGATTCCGCATCAAGGGCTATGAAGAGGAAGGTTCAACCACTACGCCATTCGACATGGGTGTGCGCAACGGTACTTCTCGCTACCACCTGGTTATCGATATGGCTTACAAGCTATTCCAACAAGGTGTGATCGACGAGACACAACACGTTGCCATCACCACTGACATGCTACAACGTCTGGTTGACCACCGTAACTACATCAAGGCAAACGGTGTCGACCCAGAAAACATCGAAAACTGGATCTGGACACGTTAAGAATAGATTAACGCTACGTTAATTATTCTACTAGAAAAAAGGCGATTCCTAGCGGAAACGCCTTTTTTATTGTCAAGTGGCCAATGATCCTAAAAAAAATGCCTGTTTATCATGGCAATTTCTATATTCACGTAAGATAATACAGAGGCTAGCGATAATATCTAAGGAGTCCCCCCACAAAGTGCTGGCATGTTTTTACAGGATAAAAACAGCATGGGGGAAGATAGTAAAACAAAGGAATTGGAAAATGATGAACAATACATTGAAAGCTATTCTGCTTACATCAATGCTCCCATTTGCAGCCAATGCAGCACAAGAACTCACCCCTTGGTATGTCGGTGGCGGTTTAGGCGTTAACAACTACGAGCCTAACTGCGATCAGAAGACCATGAAGCAGTGTGGTGAAGACGATCCTTATGCTTGGGACGTATTTGGTGGTTACCTCTTTAACGACTATTTCGGTGTCGAGCTAGGCTATCGTGACCTGGGCCGTGCCGAGTGGGTCGACTATGCCAACAAACTTAACGACGTCGGTGCTCGCGGTATGACACTTGGCCTGGTAGGTTTCTGGCCATTTGCCGACCGTTGGAGCCTGTCTGCCGAAGCGGGTGCAATGAACTACCTACTGTCAAACAACAAACAGTGGGGTAGCGAGTACTACAGCGACAGCGGTGTTGCACCTTACTTTGGTGCGGGTATCGGCTACAACTTCACCGACAACCTCAAGCTGCAAGCCAAGTATCGTCGTTATGAGAATCTCGACGAAGACAAGTGGAACACACTTGATATGGAAAGCAACTACTGGGGTCTTGAGCTGAGCTACCGCTTCGGTCGCGCAGCACCAGCCGCTGTAGCAGCACCTGTGGTTGTTGCACCAAAAGATTCAGACAACGACGGTGTGACTGACGACAAAGACCAATGTGCCAACACACCAAGCAACCACAAGGTTGATGCCAATGGTTGTACGGTTTACCGCGAAGTCACCGAAAAGCATGAACTGGGTTCAATTCGCTTTGCCAACAACTCAGCCGTGGTGAACTCTGCGTCTTACGGTCAAATCGAAAAGTTGGCCAACTACATGAACCAAAACCCACGCGCAACCGTGTTGATCGGTGGTCACGCCTCTAACGTAGGTAACCCAGACTACAACATGGATCTGTCAGAGCGTCGTGCCAATGCCGTTGCCGAACTGCTGGTTAGCAAGTACGGTATCAGCCAAGATCGCGTCAGCGCTAAAGGTTACGGTATCACTCAGCCTCTGATCGAAGGCAAAAGCGCCGAAGCCAACAAGGCTAACCGCCGCATCGAAGCCCACGTCACTGGCGTGCGTAAAGAGCCGGTTCTAAAGTAAGTCTTTACGATTAACTTAATGATCGACCTCACTAAAAATCGCTGCTTAGGCAGCGATTTTTTTTCCTGTCATAATTTAATGGTTATACTCTAAGTCCGTTTAGCACAAGCATCAGCCTCACTAATCGGCGACGGCTAAAATGCCTTTTACTGATATTTAGCAACTTTTCTGTAATTTTTTTTCATTCACGGTTGGAAATATCGGCAAAATCGCGTCTAATAGCCGTTAGTAAACCACACACTTAAGCTGCTTCTTAAGAAGGATGTAATTTTCATGGCTAATACACTAGAGCAATTCAAATCTATCACTACCATAGTTGCCGATACCGGTGACATCGAAGCCATCAAGCGTTATCAACCACAAGACGCCACCACCAACCCCTCTCTTATCCTAAAAGCAGCCCAAATTCCTGAATACAAGCACCTGATTGCCAATGCCATCGAATGGGCCAAGGCGCAGAGTGACGATCTGGCTCAGCAGGTCGAAGATGCCGGTGACAAGCTGGCGGTCAATATAGGCCTGGAGATCCTAAAGATTGTTCCTGGTCGCATCTCTACCGAGGTGGACGCTCGCCTTTCGTTCGACAAGGCTGGCTCTATCGAGAAGGCGCATAAACTGATCAAGCTCTATGAAGAAGCCGGCATAGACAAGTCTCGTATCCTGATCAAACTCGCCTCAACCTGGGAAGGGATCTGCGCCGCCAAAGAGCTGGAAAAAGAAGGCATCAACTGTAACCTAACGCTACTCTTCTGTTTTGCCCAGGCCAGAGCCTGTGCCGAAGCCGGTGTTTACCTGATCTCGCCTTTCGTCGGCCGTATTCTCGATTGGTACAAGAAAGACACTGGCTTAGAGTACAGCGCCGCAGAAGATCCAGGCGTTGTCTCAGTCACCAACATCTACAACTACTACAAGCGTCACGGCTACAAGACGGTTGTGATGGGCGCCAGCTTCCGTAACACGGGAGAAATCATCGAACTGGCAGGCTGTGACCGTCTAACTATCGGCCCTGCGCTGCTTGAAGAGATGGCCAACAGCGACACACCAGTCGTGCAAAAACTACAGGCCGCCAATGAAGTGGTCGCTCCTGGTGCAGCACTGAGCGAAGCCGAGTTCCGTTGGGAATTCAACCAAGATGCGATGGCGGTAGAGAAACTGGCCGAAGGTATCCGCAATTTTGCCATCGATCAGGGCAAACTTGAAACCATGCTAAAAGCAGAACTCGAAGCCTAAGGGAATAGATGTCATGACTAAGCTTACTCAGCAAGACGCATGGGCCCAGCTCGAGGCACAAGCCGCGAAGCTGCCACACATGCGCGAGCTATTTGAGGCCGATCCCCAGCGCTTTGACAAGATGTCACTGTCCGCCTGCGGCCTGCTGCTGGACTACTCCAAGAACCGGGCGGATGAGCAGACGCTTGAGCAGCTGTTTAAACTGGCTAAATCTGCCGGTCTAAGCGATAAGATCCACGCCATGTTCGATGGCGAGATCATCAACAACACCGAAAAGCGCGCCGTGCTGCACACGGCCCTCAGAGCCGAGGCCGACGAGGTTATTTTGGTCGATGGCCAGAATATCGTTCCCGAGGTAAAACAGACTCAGGCCAAGATGGCCAAATTTGTCGAGGCAGTCACCTCTGGCGAGTGGAAGGGCTACACGGGCAAGGCGATCACAGATATCGTGAGCATAGGCATTGGTGGCTCCTTCCTGGGCCCTAAGATAGTTACTCAGGCCCTGAGACCATACTGGAATCCGGCGCTCAAGTGTCACTTTGTCGCCAACGTCGATGCCACCTCACTGTGTGAGAAGCTGCGTCTGGTGGATCCGGAAACCACACTATTCGTGATGTCGTCTAAGTCTTTTGGCACCCAAGAGACGCTGACCAACACCCTGAGTGCCAAGGCCTGGTTCCTGAAAAATGGCGGTACCCAAGTAGACATCGCCAAGCATTTCGTTGCCGTCACCTCAAACGTGGCCAAGGCGACCGAATTCGGCATGGATGCGGACAACATCTTCCCTATGTGGGATTGGGTGGGCGGTCGTTATTCACTCTGGTCGGCCATAGGTCTGCCTATCGCCCTGTTGATCGGTATGGATAACTTCTACCAGCTGCTGGCGGGCGCCAAGTCGATGGACAAGCATTTTGTCGAGGCACCGCTCGAACAGAATATGCCGGTGATCATGGGGCTGTTTTCCCTGCTCTATGGCAACTTCTACCAGGCGCAGTCCCATGTGGTATTGACCTATGATCATTACCTCAGAGGCCTGCCGGCGTACTTCCAACAGCTGGACATGGAGAGTAACGGTAAATCTGTCACCCTCAATGGCGACAACGTCGACCATGCAACCGGCCCTGTGATCTGGGGCGGCGAAGGCACCAATGGTCAACACGCCTATCACCAGTTGTTACACCAAGGCACGGCACTGATCCCGGCAGACTTTATTCTGCCACTGCAGAGCCATAACCCGCTCGGCGAACATCATGTGCAGCTGGCCTCCAACTGTTTTGGCCAGACTCAGGCACTGATGCAAGGCAGAACCTTCGATGAGGCACTCGCCGAACTCGACGGCAGCTCACAGAGCCAGGAAGAGAAGGCACTGATCGCTAAGCACAAGGTGATGGAAGGCAATAAGCCAAGCAACACCCTGCTGATGGACAAGCTGACTCCGGAAACTCTGGGTGCCTTGATCGCCCTGTACGAGCATAGAACCTTCGTTCAAGGCGCGATATGGGACATCAACTCCTTCGACCAATGGGGCGTCGAACTGGGCAAGACCCTAGGCAACGATGTGCTCGCACGTCTGCAGAGCGATGAAGAGGCTAAGGCGCTAGACGCCTCCAGCAACGCCCTCATCAATCTCTTTAGACGCGGCCACCTTTAAGCCTGCAACCTTAGCCGATTAAAAAAGCCAGTTTTCACTGGCTTTTTTATTATCTGCAGTAATATCCACCAGCAAGCTTATGCTTTCGCCCATACAGCGGGCAAAAAACCACCTGCCGCGCCATAAATGATTCACCCAGACTTAACATTATTGAAACATTTTTCTTGCACCATAAATTGGAAGTGTGATATTTAATTGTTGAGAAAAAATACAACAACAGGAGGTTGCCATGAATCGCTTAGATTATGGTAGTGCGCTAGATGATACCGTCATTGAAAGACCCAACAGTCGTTCGCGAAGCTCCAACAAGAAGCGAAAATGGCGTGAGATAGAGGCTATCAAAGAGAAACAGCGTTTGATTAAAGAGCTTCAGGATATCGACAGCAGTTTCGAATACGACTTAGATAACCTTCTGATGTAAATAAACAATAAAAATAGCGCCTTAGGCGCTATTTTTGTATCTATAGGTTGTTAGTGATTTGCTGTTAGTCATCGGCCTTGGCCAGATACTCTTTTAACTCTTCGAAGAGTAGGTTGTCGTCATCGCTAAATAATGGGTCGCAGATCAACTTCTCCTGGCATCTGTCTGCCACCTCCTGCCACTGAGCCTCTGTCATCCCCGCCTCCCAGATGGGGAACAACTTACCCTCTTCATACATCATGTGATTGCGCTGCGCCTCGACATACTCCTTCAGGGCCTGGCTCAAGGTTTCATTCTGTACCGGGACGTCACTTAAGATAAGGTTTAGGGTAGACATCAAGCTGGTTGAGCTTTCGATCAGGTTATGGTGCTCTTCCCCCAACTGCTTCTCCAAGGCCTCCTCGGGATGGGTCTGAATATAGAATTCGTTGATCAGATCCTCGAGCGGGTGATGACTATGCTCGGCATAGCTCTGCATATATTCGACGATATCTCGGATCAGATTAAAGTTGACGGCCTCGCCATGTTGCAGCCGCTGCTGCTTATTTTTAAGAATATTTAACAGTATCGCGATATGTTTATGGTCATTATGAAGTCTCGCTAACATCGTCACCTCCAACCTTCTAGACGCCTTTAGTTACTATAGTAAATTGTTGAACTTTTACTCACACTAATATGTAAGCCGTCATGATGACGTGACTCAGATCAAGAAAAACGAACATAAAATAATCACTTAAGATACGCTTCCCCCGAGCACGTCCATCACCTTGCCCAGCGCAGATTGCAGACGGGTAAAGGCCTCGGAGGCCGATTTCACCTCCTTCAGATTACGCTCGATAAGCGCCGTAAAATAATCTTCCTGCTCTATGGTCATGTCCAGCACATGGAAGCTGCCACGGATCTCTGTGGTCATGTTAATGAGCGCCGCACTAAATTTCTCATCATGCTCTAGGGTCGCGACGTTGATATCGCCGATAAGCGATTCGATGTCGAGAAACACCTGTGTCAGCGTCTGCTGTCGACTGATATCCAAGACGCGCGCCTCCAGCCCTTCGACCACCACGGCGATGATATCTCTCAGCCTGCCGTAGAGAACCTCATCGTTTATCGGCATATTCTTGATCAAGAAGGAGACATGCTTGTCGTTGCAGATGGTGCGGCAGCCAAAATCATACAGGCGGCCATGTTTATCCAGCAGCTCTAAAATATTCGACTCGATGGGGCTGATGGCGGCATGCCTGGGAGCAAAATACTCCACGTTTTCCCCACGTATCTCCAGGCAGGTGTTGAGATTAAGCTGCTGCATCAGGTCAAAAAAGGCATCCGCTAGGGTCTGATGATCGTTACAGAGAAAACATTGACGGAAGAACTGCAGCACACAGCCATACTGTGACGACTCAGTCATCGACTGAAAGGCCATGTTGCGCGAGACAGATTCCGCCTGGATCAGCTCCCGCTGCTTCATCACATAGTGAGCGACGCTGTGCACCTTGGCCAGCAACTCCTTGAGCTCAAACGGCTTGGCGATGAAATCCACCGCATTCACCTCATAGGCCTTGAGACGCTCCTCCAGGGTATTCATCCCAGAGACAAACAGCACGGCCACCTCTTGGTTGCTGGCCTGTAGCTCACGGCATAGGGTGATGCCATCGGTATCGGGCAGGTTGATATCCATCAGCAGCAGATCCGGCTTCTGGGTTTGCAGAGCGACGCGAAAATCCGCCGCGCCATAGAAGGGGCTCACCTTGAACTCATCTTGCAACATCTCGACGATCAACTCGCAGTAATCCCTGTCATCGTCTACAACCCAAATCTCCATGTTGTTCATCGCAATTCTCCTTGTACAAACTCAATCCCTATCTCTTCGAGGCCACGTACGAAGGCGCGGATATCGAAGGGTTTCTGCAGCACCTGAAACGGCAGATCTTCCCGACTGCTGATGCCGACATCGCCGACATAGCCTGAGATCAGCAGCACAGGAATCGTTCGATGCACGCTCAAGTCGGTCACCAGCTCATAGCCGTTAATGCCCCCCGGCATCAAGAGATCTGAGATGATGAGGTCTATATTATCTATACCATCCTTAAACTGCTCCTTGACCAGCAGAGGATCCGTATAGGCCAGCACCTCCATCCCCATCATCTGACAGTAATCGCACAGCACCTCGAGCAGATCCGGCTCATCATCGACGATAAGCACCTTGATGGGGTGCGCGACCTTGGGATACTCAAGCGGACTGTGCTGGCGCTCAATCTGCCGCTCGACTGGCTTGATGGCCGGAAACCAAAGGCGGATCTCAGTGCCATCAGCACCCGTGCGCATGATGCTCATATATCCGTTGGAGCGTTTGACGAAGCCATACACCATGGAGAGCCCGAGCCCGGTCCCCTTGCTCTTATCTTTGGTGGTAAAAAATGGCTCGAAGATCTTATCCAGCAGGTTATCTGGGATCCCTCCGCCCTGATCGATCACCGACACCCAGACATAATCCCGGTTATCTGTGCTGACGGTATTGCCCACGCCGGGAAGATAGCCAGACAGATACTGCTCACCGGTCACTATGGTGATCTGTCCTTCCCCATGCATGGCATCTTTGGCATTCAGCACCAGATTGATCAGCGCATCTTCGAGGTCGCCGCGATCGACACAGATATCCCGCATCGATGGCTGGGGCTGAATGTTGAGGCTCACCTGGGTGGTTAAGGATTTTTCCAGCAGCTCCTCCAAGCTCTGCAGCACCTCGTTGACCTGCACCGGCTGAGCACTGAACTGCTCCTGCCTGGAAAACTGCAGCAGACGCCGCGTCAGGTCGGTTCCGCGCTGACAGGCCTTGAGCGCCGTGGCCAGATAGCGGGCGATAGACTCATCCTTGCCCTTAAGCTCCATCAGCTCCAGGTTGCCCTTGAGCACACCTAAGATGTTGTTGAAATCGTGGGCCACGCCCCCTACCAGCTGACCCATGGCCTGCATTTTCTGGGTGCGGGCCATGGTATTTTGCATCAGCTTCTGCTCCGTGATGTCCCGGCCCACTAGGGTAAACAGGCTGCCATCTTCATACTGCTCGTTGAGGGCAATTAGATGGGTATGCAGGATCACCTTCTCCCCCGTGGCGGTAGAGCAGACCAGCTCGCCGGTAAACTCAAGGCGCAGCTCAATCGCCTCCAGCAGTTCCAGCGCCTTATCGTCCTGATCGCCGAAGAAGAGCTCGATCGACTTGCCAATAAGCTGACTGCGCGGATATTGGCTGATGGCGGTCGCCGCCGCATTGGCATACATGATCACCGGTGCCATCCCCTTCTGACGCGACGCAACTACTATCATATCTTCGCTATTACTGACGATAGACTGGTACATCTGGGTGTCGATAGACTTGATGATCTGCGCGTTACGGCTCTGCTGCCAATCCTGGCTCTGCTGCAGCAACATGCCGCTGATGCTGTCGGCAATGAAGGTCTGATAGGAGGTGAGAAACGACAGCCAGCCCTTGCCCGGGCGATAGAAAAAGATATTGACGTCGAGCCCCTCGATGGGCCAAACCACGAAGCGTTGCCACTGGTGTGCCCCCCGCTGGCCATCCAGCAGCGGCCAGTCTTTCACCTGTCGCCACAGGGTGATATAACGCATGGAATCCCGACACCAGCAGGTCACATCGGCCGGCATCTCGTCGCTGGCCAGCAGGCGACGGGAGAGAATCATCACAGATTCGGCGCCGCTGCTATCGGCCAGGATACGACACAGGGGCAAGAGCACATCGTCACCGCGAATAAACTGTCCCTGTAACTTCCCCAGTTGGGCGATCAAGGCCGGGCCAAAGTCCATAAATTCAGATTGAGAGAGATCCTTAAACACGCTAGAGTCCATTCCACTATTGAAAAATGAAGAAGTCGGGCGAAATGCCTTTCATTGAGCATAGTCCAGCTTAGGAAAATCGCTCAAAATACCGATAAAATTTATAAACTTGTTTAAAGTTAGTGAGGAAAAATGCCAGACACTCATTGGGTCGGTGCCCATGTTAGCGCCGCCGGCGGTATCGCCAACGCGCCGCTGAACGCACAGAAGATAGGTGCCAATGCCTTCGCGCTGTTCACCAAGAATCAGAGACGCTGGCAGTCAGCACCGCTCTGCCCTTCGCAGATTGATGCCTTCAAGGCCAACTGCGAGCAGGCCAACATTCACCCCGATGCCATTCTGCCCCACGACAGCTACCTGATTAATCTTGGCCACCCAGATGAGGAGCAGCTAGCGCGCTCGCGAGAAGCCTTTCTCGACGAGATGCAGCGCTGCGAACAGATGGGATTGACCCTGCTCAACTTTCATCCCGGCAGTCATCTCAACAAGATAGGCATAGACGAGTGCCTGGCCCGCATCAGCGAATCGATCAACCTAGCACTGGACAAGACCCAAGGCGTCAGCGCCATCATAGAAAACACCGCAGGCCAGGGGTCAAACCTGGGCCATAGCTTCGAGCAGCTGGCACAGATCATCGACAAAGTAGAAGATAAGAGCCGGGTCGGTGTCTGTATCGACACCTGCCACATGTTTGCCGCCGGCTACGATTTAACCACTCTCGAGGCCTGCGAGGAGAGCTTCGGCCAATTTGATGCCATAGTGGGTAACCATTACCTTAAGGCGATGCACCTCAACGACAGCAAGACACCGCTTAATAGCCGGGTCGACAGGCACCACTCCCTCGGCGCCGGTTATATCGGTATGGATGCCTTTAGCTATATCATGAAACATCCGGCGACCAGGCAGATCCCCCTCATATTAGAAACGATAGAACCTGAGATCTGGCCCCAAGAGATCAACTGGCTACGTAGCCAGACACGCTAAAGCAGGCACTTGTAGACCACAGCAATCACCCTGACCTGATTATCCCTGTCGAAGTGATCTTCTTGTAGCCAAACGATATGAGTGCCCTGTAGGGCTTCGCCTTGCTGCTTAGCATTATCCTGCGCCGCCCTCAGCGGCGCCTCCCCTCTGCCGATCCCTGTCACCATGGCAAAGCTATCGCAATGGGTCACCTCGAAATCATAGGCCTCATTGATTCGTGAATAGAGCTGTGGCTCATTTGAGGCGCAGGCTGTCAGTAAACAAAGGCCAGGTAAAATCACTCTAAGATGCAACACGTCACGGCTCTGTCAAATAATGGCTAAAGAAAAAGGCCTGTAAGATAAGTGATTTAGTAGAGCTTGGTTGTGATAATCATCACGCCGGTCTCAAGGTCATTGATACATTTGGCAACCTAGGTAATGGACGCGATTCGATGCAAACGCCTTGCTGATAATGCTAATAAAATACGGCGCGGAGGTTAGCAGCTGCCCCATCTAAACAACCAAATTGAAACAACTGGATTGAAACAACTGGATAGAAACAGCCTAATTGAACTAAAAAGCTGTGCTAAAAGATAAAGCAGACAGAAGCGGGCATAAAAAAGCCAAAGCATTATCGCCTTGGCTTTAAGCATGAATAACCAGGTAGAAGCTAAGCCAAGGTCTCAAACAGGTGAGCCTTAAGGCGGGCAAAATCGGCAGGCAGTTCGGCCGACAGGATAGGCTTATCCTTCACCGCTTGTAGCTCAGGCGGCAGCTCAAGCTCGATAGCCAGCGCCTGCTCCACCACCTCTTTAAACTTGGCCGGATGGGCCGTACCGAGGAAGATCCCCTGCTCATCGGCCGACATGGTTAACGACAGCGCCTTAGCGGCGATGGCCGCGTGAGGCTCGGATAGATAACCGCCGCAATAGAGCTCATCCAACGCCTCCACGGTATCTTGCTCGGAGAGACCAACGCCCACCAGTTCGCTCAGTGGCCAGTTCATCACCTCCATGATGGTCTCAACCCTGGGCCAGTTGCTCGGCTCGGCCACGTCCATGGCATTAGAGAGGGTCGCGACGGTTGCCTTAGGCGACCACTGACCATCGGCCAGATAGCGCGGCACAGTATCGTTACTGTTGGTGGCCGCCACGAAACGCTTCACCGGCAGTCCCATCGCCTTGGCAAATAGGCCAGCCGTCAGGTTGCCGAAATTACCGCTGGGCACGGCGATCACAGGATCGCCTTGATTGGTCTGTTTAAACTGGGCTACCGCCTCGAAGTAGTAGCAGATCTGCGCCAGCAAGCGGCTGATGTTGATAGAGTTTGCCGAGTTAAGATGCAGGCCGTCACGCACATCGCTGTCTTCGAAGGCGGCCTTAACCATATCCTGACAGGCATCGAAATCACTCTCCACCGCCACGGTATGAATATTATCGCCCAAGGTGGTAAACATCTTCTCCTGTAGCAGGCTGATCTTGCCCTTTGGATAGAGCACTACCACCTGCACCTTATCCAGCCCGTAGAAGGCATCGGCAACGGCGGCGCCGGTATCACCCGAGGTGGCGGTCAATATGGTGAGTTTATCTTCCTGGGCCAGGCTATTGAGGCACTGGGCCATGAAGCGGGCGCCGAAGTCTTTAAATGCCAGGGTCGGGCCATGGAATAGCTCCAGGCAGAAACGTCTGTCATCGGCCTTGGTCAGCGGCAGCTCAAAATTAAAGGCGCGCTCCACCAGGCCATCCACCATCTCCTGACCCAGTTCGTCTGCCAACCAGGCCCCCAAAACCGCCTTAGAACGCTCGACAAAGTCCATCGCCAGCAGCGCATCGACATTATCTAACTTGGGGATAGAGACAGGGAAAAACAAGCCACGATCTTTCCCCAGGCCCAGCTTAACCGCCTGAGTGAAACTAACCTTCTGTGAGGGGTGCTTTAAGTTATAGAGTTCCATCTTGATCCGCCTATTAATCTAAAATTGCTGCATCTACACGGCGCGTGCCGAGCATATCGATTTGACATATATGGGAAAAACCCGAGCCGGAGGTAACATAGTTTGCATCCAGCCAGGCCTTGGCCTTGTTAGCCGTCTCCAGGTTATCTGTCACGGAGAACAGCGTGGGGCCACTGCCCGAGATCCCCGTAGTGGCCATGCCAAGCTCATCTAAGGCCGCTCGCGCCTGCTCATAGCCGGGAATTTCCGAGGCGCGGTAAGGTTCGGCCAGCACATCTTTTAATACCTCTATGGCCAGCTTGGCATCCTGACGATAACTGGCGTGTACGAATGCGCTCAAATAACGGCCAAAATCGATCGCCACCGACTTATCATACTGCGCCGGCAGCAGGGCCCGCATCTTAGCGGTCGACAGGGAGATCCCAGGATAAGCCACGACCCAATACCAGTCTTTAAATACGGGCAGGCCCTGACACACGGCGCTAGGGGTATCCAGCATCAGCTGCATGCCACCAAGGTAACAGGGCGCCACATTATCATAGTGGACCGAGCCGCTGATCTTGCCCTCAAACTCCCCCATCAGCCTTAGCAAGGCGTCGCTATCATAGGGCCTGTCGAAATGCTCGTTCAGGGCGTACAGGGCGGCGACCACAGAGCTGGCACTGGAGCCAAGGCCGCTGCCCACCGGCAGGTTCTTCTCTAAGGTCATGGCTACGCCGGCGCGGCTCCCTAGCTGCTCGAGAAAGAAGGTCGCACATTGGTAGACAATATTCTCTTCGCTGGCCGCCGGTAACTTGTCGGCCCAATGACCGGCCAGACTGAGCGAGACGCCATGGGGCGCAGATTCAATGGCGACGCGATCGCCGAGAAGGCAGCCATCAACAGGTGCCAAGGCGGCGCCCAGCAGATCGAAGCCGACTCCGACGTTACCCATAGAGGCCGGCGCATAAACCGTTAAACTCATACGCCCATCTCCCGTGTCCAGTTAAGGGTTCTCAGCAGGTCGGCAAACACACCCGCCGCCGTCACCTCTGTGCCCGCGCCATAGCCGCGCAGCACAAATGGGATCGGCTGATAGTAACGGCTATAGAAGGCCAACGCATTCTCACCGCCCTTAACGCTGTAGAGGGGATCCTTGGCGTCCACCTCGGCGATCTTCACCCGGCAGCCCTCTTCGTCTATCTGTCCCACATAACGCAGCACCTTACCCGCCGCCTTGGCGCTATTTACGCGCTCGGCAAGTTCGCCATCAAGTGCGCTCAGGTTCGCCATAAAGGTCTCGACATCGCCGGAGGCGTCAAAATGACTCGGCAACACAGACTCCACCTGGATATCGCTCAGCTCTATCTGCATGCCGACTTCGCGGGCAAGGATCAGCACCTTTCGGGCCACGTCCATGCCGCTCAGGTCGTCTCTTGGGTCGGGCTCGGTAAAGCATTTCTCACGGGCGATACCTGTCGCCTCAGACAGACTCATCCCCTCATCGAGCATGCCGAAGATGTAGGAGAGTGAACCCGAGAGGATGCCGTTGAATTTCTGCAGCTTATCACCGGCGAACAACAGCTTCTTCAGGTTATCGATAACCGGCAGGCCGGCGCCAACCGTGGTCTCGTAGAGGAACTGGCGACGCTGATGCAAAGCTGTCTGTCTCAGGGCGCGGTAATAGTCATAGTCGCGGGTGTTGGCCTTCTTGTTAGGAGTAACCACATGCAGGCCGGCATTCATTACCGCAACATATTGATCCGACACGGCTTCGTTAGAGGTACAATCCACCAGCACAGGGTTAAGTAGCTGCTGATCTTTGGCCCAGGCGAGCATCTTGTCCAGGTCGCAGGCCTGCTGGCTGTCGGCAAGCAGTCCCTGCCAATGGTTGAGATCTATCCCCTTGGCATCGAGCAGCATGTGGCGAGAGTTGGCCACGCCGCAGACGCGCACCGTAATGTGCTGAGCCTTCAACATCTCTGTCTGCTGCTTGATCTGCTCGAGCAGGCCGGCCCCCACGTTGCCGCAGCCCACCAGGAATACATCCAGATAGTGCTGCACATCGAATAAACTCTGATGGCAGGCGGCGATAGCATGCTTGGTCTTACGCAGCTCAATAACCGCCGAGATGGAGCGCTCTGAGGAGCCCTGGGCGATGGCCACTATGTTGACATTCGCCTGGGCCAAGGCCTGGAAGAATTTACCGGCAACTCCCTTGTGAGTGCGCATGCCGTCACCGATCAGCGAGACGATGGCCAGATTGTGGCGCATGGCGATCTGCTCGAGGATCTCGCTCTTAAGCTCCAGCTCAAACTCCTGTTCCAGCGCCACGCGCACCCGCTCTGCATCTTGGGTCGCCACGCAGAAGCTGATGCTGTATTCCGAAGAGCTTTGAGTGATGAGAGAGACTGATACCCCAGAGCGGGAGATGGCGCCCAAGGTACGACTCGCCATGCCAACCATGCCCTTCATGCCGGGACCGGCGATATCAAACATGGTCTGCTCGTCGAGATTAGAGATAGCCTTAACGTTCAGACCTGTCTCGTCCACCTGATTCGATACTAAGGTGCCGGGCGCCTGAGGGTTGAAGCTGTTACGTATATAGCAAGGGATATGGTACTGAGCGATTGGGGCGATTGTCTTTGGATGTAGCACCTTGGCGCCGAAATAAGACAGCTCCATCGCCTCTTGATAACTGAGCTGAGTCAGAAGCTTAGCATCGGCGACGACACGTGGGTCAGTGTTATAGACGCCATCAACATCTGTCCAGATCTCGCAGCAACTGGCATCGATACAGGCCGACAGCACGGCCGCCGAATAGTCTGAGCCGTTACGGCCCAGGGTGACCACACGACCATCCTTATCGCCGGCGGTAAAGCCGGGCATCACCCACACCTGATGGGCATCGAGAGAAAGCTCGGCAAAACGCTGCTTACTGGCAGCGATATCGACAACCGATTCGAGCGCCGGCCCGTGGGCCACAAACAGCTGCTGTGGCACTAGCTGATTGGCCGACACGCCCGCCGCCAACATCAACTGCTCCATCAACGCCGCCGAGAGGCGCTCGCCACCGACCACTATCTCGGCGCGAACAGCGTCGGGGCACTCACCCAGCAAGACTACGCCTTGTAGCTTGTCTTGCCAGTGCTTTAGCTGCGCCGCCAGAACAGCTTCTAGGCTATCGGATTGCTCGCCGCTCAGCACCTCGCTGGCCGCTTGGCCATAGAGAGTCTTAAAGACCTCATGCACCTGACTCAAGACTGGAAAGAAATCATCTCCGGCCACCGCCAGGTCGACCATCTCCAGCAAACCGTTGGTCACGGTTGCCGGGGCGCTTAATACCACTGCCGTCGGCTGCTCTGCGGCCGAAGCCAAGACGATTTGCGCCGCACTATTAAACCTCTGCCAATTGGCCAGCGAGGTACCACCGAACTTCATTACCTTCATCTTCTCTCCTTAGTACCGCGCCCCAGAAACAAAAAAACCCGCTCCTTGATGGGGAGCGGGCTTAGTCATTTCAAATCATTTCTTTCGAGTATGCTTAGCCGGCCCCCACGCTGGTAATCGTGGTGGTTGTAATAATGGTGGTTACTACGAGATTAAGGCTAAACATTTAAATTCTTTTCGTCGTATCAAAACATATTCACTGAATGTCTCTACAGAATTGCCTTTTTTGCCCCAAGGTGTCAACCCCTGAAATGAAACTTTATAAAAATACACTTTGGGCACCGGGCGTACCGCGGGCCTTAAAATCACATGACAAGAGATAGATTTCCAGTCATCTGCGGATGAATTAGACTTGGCTTCACTGTCAAAACACCTTCATCAATTTGACATATAAAGCATTATTAAACAGCAAGATAGAAACATAAAAGCAATCTAACTCAGTATAAAGCCTGGCTTTAATACACCTAACTCGCCTACCGAAATGAGAGACCCAAAACCCACTGTTAACCCACTAATTTAGCCACCAGCAGAATCATATATTTTTCCACAAATAATGAATAACAAATCAAAATAAAATTGTTAGACCTGCCCGACTTCTCCCAAGGCCTAGGCGAATGAAAAAAAATTTACCGATTTTCCCTCAAGAAGCTGCGCTAGGTCATCGCCAAGGCCAACAAAGCGAGCTAAAATGCCGCCACATTCTGAATTGGAGGCGATATGATAATCACCCAACACAAAGCTGTTAGCATCCATTACCGCTTAACGAACCAGCAAGGCGAGTTGATCGAGAGTTCATTTGAAGGTGAGCCAATGCTATACCTTCACGGTGCAGAAAACATGATCCCAGGCCTTGAGCAGGCGCTCGAAGGCAAAAGTGTTGGCGACAAGCTCGACGTTACCGTAGAAGCCGAACAGGCTTACGGTCCTTACCACGATGGTTTACGCCAAGATGTCCCATTAGCAGCCTTCGGCGATATCGAAGATATCGTGCCTGGCATGCGTTTTATCGCCGAAACAGAGATGGGCCAACGTCCGGTACAAGTGACTGAAGTGAAAGACGATGTGGTCGTGGTTGACGGTAACCACCCACTCGCGGGTCAAACCCTTAACTTCAGCGTTGAAGTACTGTCAGTACGCGACGCTAGCGCCGAAGAGATCGCCCATGGCCATATCCATGCGGCCGGCGGCTGTGGTAGCCACGAGCATAGCCATGAGGGTGGTTGCTGTGGCGGCGAAGGTCATGGTCACCATGGCGGTTGCTGTAGCGAAGATCCTGAGAAGCCAGCCAAAGAAGGTTGTGACGGCAACGGCGGTTGCGGCTGCCAGCACTAAGCTCTAACGCTAAGCACTAACGCTAAGCACTCAATCTAAAGCCTTAGTTGGACGCAGGCGCGTCAATCTCAGGTAGGATTCTGAAGAGAGTCGGCCACCTTTTATTAGGTGAAGCCGACTCTTTTATTTTATGCTTCAAGACCGAATCTGCTCGCTGCGTATTAACGATAAGGATATCGACATGATAGCTCAGCCCGTCTATGAAAAACTCCCCGCCATCTACCTGCTCATCGCAGCAAGTACCATATTGCTGAGCCCGGCGCCCCTTCCTGTGCTCTTAGCCGTGATCATCTTCCTTCTCGGCGCGCGTATCTTCAATATGCGTTCGCAAAACCGGCGGAGCGACAATCCCAAGCGTCGCAGGCGCGGACTCTTGCCTGAAGCCCTCTATAATCTATTGCCCTATAAATACCTACTAGGCGCCCTGTTTGTCTTTCGCCATGGCGACTCGAATTATCTGATGTTTGCCGGCGCAGGATTAACCTGTTTCGCACTGTTTCGTCTGGCGCAGCGCCGCAGCTATCGTCAGCACCAACTACCCGTGACAATTCGGGTGATCTAGTTAGAGAGCTTCCGGATAGAACTGCTAGTTAACAACCTGAATAGTTAACAGACTGAGTAGTGTAAAAGCTTGCCGTTAGAGAATGAGCGCCTTGATGCGCTCGCGCTGCTCTGCTGGCATATGTTTGAGGTAATTTGAACAACGTGTGATGGTGGCGATACTGATCTCGAACTCGGCGGCAATCTGTCGCTGGCTCATCTCTCCCAGCAGCAAGGCCTGAAACACCTTCAGCCGCCCGGCGATGGCGCTGCGCTCCTCTTCAGTGAGCAGCAAATCGAACAGATCCATCAAGGCGTCGGTGTCTTGATGGTTGACCACTTTTTCTAAAACCAGATCCCAATTTGCGCGCACTTTGGCTCCTAAGCTGTCATTGCCTACCAGTACAAGCAAGTGTACCAAGAAACCTGTCGCGCTGGCTATCTGGGCCATAGATGCTGTTAGTCGAGCGCCTAAGGGTTAGACACATTCGGACACATTTTGGCCGGTGTTTTACAGAAAAATCTATAGTATCTGATAGTTAATTAAGATTAGAATGTTTGCGTTAGATCACATAAAACCACAAAGTAGTGAGAATGATTGCCATGAAAAAACAGATTAAATTAAGCCTGCTAGCCCTAGCCGGCAGTGCCTTACTGGCCTCAGCGGTACAAGCCAATAACTTCAAAGAGACAGACGATGCGATCCACTATCGTCAATCTGCTTTTGGCCTGATCGCTCACAACTTTGGCGACATGGGCGCCATGCTTAAGGGCAAGAAGCCGTTCGACGCCGAAGTCTTTGCCATGCGTGCACAAAACGTTGCCGCACTGAGCAAGCTACCTGCCGAAGGATTCGTTGCCGGTTCTGACAAGGGCCACACAGATGCGCTGGCAAAGATCTGGAGCGACAAGGCCGATTTCGACGCTAAGATGAGCGCTTTCCAAGACAACGCCGCTAAACTCGCCGTTGCCGCACAATCAAGCGATCAGAACGCTATCAAGCAAGCCTTTATGAACACAGGCAAGAGCTGTAAGGGCTGCCACGACGTCTACAAGAAAGACTAATTCAAACTCGACTATTGCAGACGACTAGTCAGACGACCAGTAAGATCACTCGTTAGACGAATAAAAAAGGGAGCAGTTAAGCTCCCTTTTTTTATCCTTTGCTTCAGCGCGGCCGATCACGCTTCAATTTAATACCACTTCGACCTAACAACACTAAGATCTAATAGCGCTAAAGCATGGCCGCGATTGGCCAAATCAGATAGTTCACCACTAGGCCCGCTAACACACCAACCAGGGTCAGGGCCATCAGGCCTGAGCGAAACTTAAACTCGGTAACACTCTCGCGGCTGACACTCTTATAGCCGGTGATCATGGCGCCCACCAACTTGTCACCTTTAATGCCGTGCCAGATCACTGCAAGAATATGCAAAACCGCCAGCAGCAGGAGTAAATTGAAATTTTGCTTATGCAGCCAGGTCAGGGTCCCGGCAAGCTCGCTGCTCACATAACTGTATAGCGGCCCTTCGGTAAAGACTTCGTCTGTGGCAAACAGGCCTGTGGTGAGCTGCGCTACCAGCACCAAGATCATCGCCACCACCATATAACCACCGAGGGGATTATGACCTATGCTACGACGCTGTGGCTGTTTGACATAGGCCAGCACCTGAGTCGGCGACTTAACAAAATGACTAAAGCGCGAGGTCTCGCTGCCCACTATGCCCCAGAGAATACGAAAGCCAATCAAGATCAATAGGCCATAGGCAAATACCTGATGCCATTGCATCTCCCCCACCTCGGCGCTCCACCATAGACCACCGAGCAGCGCTATCATGGACCAATGAAACAGGCGCGTAGGCAGATCCCATACCTTAATTTTTACCTGGCCAGACTGAGGGTTTTCTACTGAGGACATCTTATAACTCATCGCTTTAGAAAATAATGAAATTGATGATATTTGAAGCGATAGGGAGAGGCAAATAGATTTATGTAAGCAGTGTTATC
The DNA here is from genome assembly GCF_000016065.1 of Shewanella loihica PV-4. Taxonomy (NCBI): domain Bacteria; kingdom Pseudomonadati; phylum Pseudomonadota; class Gammaproteobacteria; order Alteromonadales; family Shewanellaceae; genus Shewanella; species Shewanella loihica. The sequence continues at coordinate 1,237,818 of NC_009092.1, read as the reverse complement.
CAGTCAAATATGCAGCCTAAAATAGAGAAATACAAGCCATTCCTAATGTTTATTTTGCAATTTTGTCTAAGGGCTCAAATAACCAACGAACGGAAAATAATGGCTGCAAAAAGTTGATCTAGATCACGTTTTGTAGGGGCTAAATTGGTAATCTGAAGTCAAGGAAACAACGAAAGGTTCGACATATGATAAAGATTACAAGTAAAGATTTCGAAGTCACCACTCCTATCCGTGAACGTATCGAGAGCCGTTTAGAAAAACTAAGTAGACACGATGTACAGCTCATAAATCCACATGTAATCATAGGTCAAGAGAAGCAAGGGTTTAAGATAGAAGCTTCAGTCGGTATACCAAGCAACACCTTATTTGCTCAGGCGAAAGACAAAGATCTCTATGCAGCAATCAATGCAATGGGTCAAAAATTGGAGAAACAGCTCAATCGCCTCAGCCACAAACCGGAAGGAGCTCGCTACACAGCTCCAGCGACAAGCCCAACGCCAGAAAGCGCCGAATTAGACGACGAGTATGACGAGACAATAGATAAGGAATACGCGGCGTAACAGATTTAACCGTAAGTGGCGAAATATCGCCTCAGGCATAGACCGAGGAACGAACGCTAACGAACTGGCACAAAAGCCACTTACCCAAACTTGGTGGATAATCAAATCGCCACCTAAATAAAGGTACAGCGACAGGCAAAAGACGAGGACGGACATTCAAACCAGCCACAGGCCTTCAATAAGAAGCCGTGGAACTCAGCTAACGAACTAGCTATGTTGTCCGCCCTTGTTATACTTACTATTAAGTGCCGTCTCTGATGTCACATGCAAGCCAACACAGGAGTAAGAGGTCACATTAGCCAAACGCAAGACGTTAATCTTTCACGTTTGATTTATTGTAGGCGACTCACGCAACCTAAGGCTTAAGATGAGCCCAAATAGGAACTAGGCATAGCGCCAAACAAGTCGTCCCCGAGAGCCATAGGGTGGCCGCTGAGATAATCTCAAACTATTGCCCCCTAAGTAGTGAGAAAGGAGCGCAGTCCCATTTTAATATTGAGTGCTTTTTCCCTAACTGAGGCAGCCAGATAACCAATCAAGGCAAACCAACGTAGTAGACGTTAACAGGCCATTGGATCACCGCTAGTCGATTAGCCAGCTGCCTCTCCCTTATCACCTGCCGCAGTGCTTTCATCTGCAGGCGACAAACAAAGGAGGATGCCCCATCTTAAATTCTGATCTTTTACTCTCCCGGCGCACCTCAATAGGTGCGCTTTCTATTAATAGCGACTCCCCCAGTCAGAGCCGGCGGCTTATTCCCAAAGGGATAAATTCTCACTTTGTCCCTTTTTTGATTGACAGGGTATTGAGCAGGGCTTAATTTGAAGGCTATGAAAATGAACACCCAAGCTTTTTTTACTTTCTTTTTTATTCCACCCTTCTAGGGAGGCGGAATTTCGGTGTAAAAACGAAAGTAAAAATTCCAAGGCCTCCCATTATGGGGGGCTTTTTTATTTGTAGTTATTTGTATTAGTAATCGAGAAGCGTTCAACGACAGAGGATAGCATGACCAAACCACATCCCCTTAGCCATACCCGGGAACAGATCACCGCACTCGACAATGAACTGCTGGCACTGCTGGCCAAACGACGGGCACTGAGTCTTGACGTCGCCCGCAGCAAAGAGGTCGATATTCGCCCGATACGCGACACCCAGAGAGAGAAAGAGCTGCTGGCCCGCCTGGTTAAGCAGGGACGCGAGCAGGGACTCGACGCCCACTATGTCCTCTCTCTCTATCAGAGCATCATCGAAGACTCGGTATTGAACCAGCAGGCCTACCTACAGGGGCGTGCCAATCCAGACTTGCAGAAGCAGCAATATAACATCGCCTATCTGGGCGCTCGCGGCTCCTACTCCTATCTCGCCGCCACCCGCTACTGCGAGCGCCGTCAAGTGGGCATGCAGGATCTGGGCTGCAAGAGCTTCGATGAGATAGTGCAGGCGGTGGAGTCCGGTCATGCGGATTACGGCTTCCTGCCGATCGAGAACACCTCCTCTGGCTCGATCAACGAAGTCTATGACGTGCTGCAGCACACCAGCCTGGCCATCGTCGGCGAGACCACCATAGAGGTAGGCCATTGCCTGCTGGCCAAGCCGGGTACCAACGTCAAGCAGATCAAGACCATCTATGCCCATCCGCAACCCATTAGCCAGTGCAGTCGCTACCTGAGCCAACATGGCGAGTTTAAACTGGAATACTGCTCCAGCAGCGCCGAGGCCATGGAAAGGGTACTCGAGGCCGACGACAACAGCGTCGCCGCCATCGGCAGCGTCGAAGGGGGCGCCCTGTATCAACTCGAGGCTGTTGAGCACGAGCTGGCCAACCAGAAGATCAACCAGAGCCGCTTCATTGTCGTGGCAAGAAAGGCGATTGCGGTGCCCGAGCAGCTGCCGGCCAAGACAACTCTCATCATGGCCACGGGACAGAAGCCCGGCGCCTTGGTGGAAGCCCTGCTTATCCTAAAGGCCCATGATCTCAACATGAGCAAGCTCGAATCCCGCCCTATTCCAGGCACGCCATGGGAAGAGATGTTCTATCTGGACCTCGACGCGAATCTAGCCAGTGACGAGATGCAGCAGGCATTGAAGGAGCTTGAGCGCATCACCCGCTTCATCAAGGTGCTGGGCTGCTACCCTTGCGAAACCGTCAATCCGACTCAGCTAAGCAACAGCCAGCTGATGATAGAGCCCACCACCAGCCGCGAAGCGGATCAACAGGCCAAAGAGAAGCAGGATGCCAAACACCAGCGTCATAGCCTAGCCGAACATCCACAGGTCACCAGCGTCATCTGCAGACAGCTACAGATAGGCAACGGTCAGTTTGGCGCCATCGCTCAATTGGCGCTGAGCCAAGAGTCCGACCACTACGGCCAGCTGGCGAAACAGATAAAGGAGGCGGGTTTCCAGGCGGTGACCGTCAGCGAGCTAAATACCAACCCCATGGCCAATCGCCAACTGAGTGAGATGCGCCGAGCCCTGAACCAGTTTGATCTGGCCTGTATCGTCGCCATCGAACATGAGAGCGAGCTGACCCTGGCCAGCGATCACGCCGACATGCTGCTGATCAGCGGCAAGCAGATGCACAATCGCGATCTACTCGAACAAGTGGGCGCGCTGCACATGCCGGTGATCTTAGAGCGCAACACCATGGCCAGCCTAGATGAGTGGCTCGGCGCCGCCGAGGTCATCTTAGCCGCAGGTAATCAGCAGTTGGTTCTGAGCGAAGCCGGCATAAGAACCTTCAACGAGCAGCAGCGGCCCACCTTAGATCTATCAGGCTTGATCAGCCTCAAGGAGAGAAGCCACCTACCGGTACTGCTCAACACCCGCTACGCCTGTCAGCAAGAGGAGCTTGCCAGCCAAGCGGGCGCAGCTAAGGCGCTCAAGGCCGATGGCCTGGTACTGGGCGTGAGTGACCCACAGCAACTTAAGGGGCATAGCGACATCCTCGCCCGTCTCTACCGTGGCTAGTCACTTGTGTCATAACAAGAGCTGCTAAGTCATAGAAAAAGAGGACCAGAGGTCCTCTTTTTCTTTGCCGATAAGCTTAAATCGCCAGGCCATCCACCAGATTCATCCAGCCTTTGATGGTGCGATGACAAAACCACAAGAGCGCCAGCAGTGACAGACTCACGGCCATCCAGCCTTGAGGCACTAAGTAGGCCAGCAATAATAGCGAAAACAAGGAGATAATCGACCAACGCTGCCAACGTATGTGGGAATAGAGCAGGCTGCTCATCTTATCCCCCTTCTGCCCGAGACTGATCATCAGGGCAAACAGGGGCGGCAGCAACAGCAGCGGAAAGGCCGACATCAAGGCATACAGTAGATGGCCAAGGCTATGGTCGTCTAAAACGACAGGCTGTGACGTAGTCGATACCATTAGGGGCGCTCCACACAAATTCCACACAGGGGATAAAGAGTGAACCAGATGCCATTCTGCGCCTAGTCCTATAATTAACCATACTGTGTCATCGTCTTTAGCGCAAATCTTGCGATCGATTTATCCCATCACGACAATTTTGCTGGCAGAGTGCCAAACTGTCTGCGCTGGCAATGGCGCCTCTGCTACAAGAGATGCCGTAAGAGCTGGCGAGATCCTCGCTGAAAATCCTCGCCTTTGCCAGCACCTCTTATGCCAAGGAGAGGGTTACATCAGACTTTAATCGCGTCGAGCAGGCGAGAATGAAGCCCTGCGCTACCTCGGCCGGTGTAAGCGTCATCTCGCTGCTGGACTCTGTCTCGCCGCTTAGCACCTGACACTTACAGGCGCCGCAGACCCCTGAGCGACAGGCGGCGATAATGGGCAATCCTTTCGCCTCTATCCCCTCCAGTACCGTCTGCTCTCCAGTGAGGGGCGTAGACAGATCACCGATCTGCAGCATAAAGGGAGTAGAACCCGCAATCTCGTCCAGGTCTTCGACTTGCGATGCAGACGATGAGGCAGGCGCGCCGAAGCTCTCCTGATGATAACGACTCATGTCGAACCCAGCATCTTGCAACATTGCCTTCACCGCCTGCATGTAGGGCTCGGGGCCACAGACGAACACTGTGCGATCAAGATAATCAGGCACGGCCTTCACGAGCATCTCCAGGTTAAATCTCCCGTCGAAGCAAGAAAAGCCCTCACAACTAGCACGGGCCTCGAGCGACTCGCCAGACTCCAAGCTGTAGAGCAGCGCCATATTGGGATGACGCTGGGCCATCTTAAGCAGCGCCTCATGAAAAATGAGATCTTCCTTGGCCTTGGCGCTGTGCACGAAGGCGATATCGCTGCCCAGCTGAGTGTCCGTCAACCAGCGCGACATGGAATACATGGGGGTAATACCACTGCCGGCACTTAAGAAAAGGTAACGATTGGCGGGAATGTCGATCAGATTAAAGGCGCCAGCCGGACCGCTGACGTTGACGCTGTGCCCCACCTTGAGGTTATCGACCAGGTAATTGGACACCCGCCCGCCAGGAATACGCTTGACGGTCACCACCAGGGAGTATGGACGCGAGGGTGACGACGAGATGGTATAGCTGCGGGCAACTCGCTCCCCCTCAATATCCAGCAGGAAAGTGATGAACTGTCCCGGCTTAAAATGAAACTTAACCGGCTGCGCCCCTTGAAAGCGAAAGCTGGTCACATCATGGGTTTCCTGCCAGCGCTCGACACAGACGAGTCTAGTCTCGCCGGCTTGCCAGTTGGGTGATAGATAATCTTGTTGATTCATGGGTGACTTACCAAAAAGAAAAAACGCCCACGGCAGTACCGTGGACGTTTGGGGGCGTTTTAGGCAACGTTTAAGATGGCATTAAGGTCTTGCTCCACCGTGGTGGTAGAACGCAGGCCAAACTTGTCTTCCAACACCTTAAGCAGATTTGGCGTCAAGAAGGCTGGCGCGCTAGGGCCAGTGCGTATGTTCTTCACACCAAGCGACAGCAGAGTCAGCAGGATAACGATCGCCTTCTGCTCGAACCAGGATAGCACCAGGCTCAGCGGCAGCTCGTTGATCTCGCACTCGAACACCTCAGACAGGGCGATCGCCAGCTGAATCGCCGAGTAGGCATCGTTGCACTGACCGATATCCAGCAAGCGTGGAATGCCGTTGATATCACCGAAGGCCAACTTGTTGAACTTATACTTACCACAGCCTAAGGTCATGATAATGGAGTCTTTAGGCGCCGCCTTGGCGATGTCGGTAAAGTAGCTGCGCTCGGCCTTGTCGCCATCACAACCACCGACCAGGAAGAAGTGCTTGATGGAACCGTTTTTCACATTCTCCACCACGGCAGGCGCGGCGGCCATTAACGCATTGCGAGCGAAACCTATGGTGATGTGATGGGGGATCTCATCATAGGCGAAGCCCTCAAGGGATAAGGCCTTATCGATCACCGCAGAGAAGTCATCTCCAACTATGTGGGTAACACCCGGCCATCCCACTATGCTGCGGGTAAAGATACGGTCAGCGTAGTCGCCCACGTTAGGATCGATAATACAGTTAGAGGTCATCACCACCGCACCAGGGAAGTTAGCGAACTCTTTCTGTTGGTTTTGCCACGCACTGCCGTAGTTACCGACCAGGTGTGGATACTTTTTCAATTCGGGATAGGCCAGCGCCGGTAGCATCTCGCCGTGGGTGAAGACGTTGATCCCCTTACCCTCGGTCTGCTGAAGAATAAGCTCCAGATCTTTCATGTCGTGGCCCGAGACCAGAATCGCCTTGCCCTTCACCGCAACCGTGTTGACCTGAGTCGGCTCGGGATGGCCAAAGGCCTGGGTCTCACCCTCATCGAGCATGGCCATCACGCGATAGTTCAGCTGACCTATCTCCATCGCGGTGGCAAACAGCTTGTCGGCATCGACAGAATCTGAGCCCAAGAAGGCCATGATCTCATGAAACTTGGCCGCCACCTCGCTATCGGTCTGATCCAGTACTCGGGCATGCTCCATGTAGGCGGCCGCACCTTTAAGACCATAGAGACAGAGCAAACGCAGGCCCATGATATCCTCGTTGACCTCCTCTTTGCCGCGATTAGGCAGCGCCTGAGCGGCCAGGGCCAGCATCTCTTCTTTCACACTGGCCAGCACCAGGCTAGCGGCGGGGATCAGGGTTTCAATTGCTTGGCCTTGCGCCTTACAAGCCGACTCATAGGCCGCCTGAAGCTGGGCCCGGTAGCCATAAGCCTGCTGGGTGTAGGCCATGATGCGCTCGTCATCGAAGTTCACATTGGTCAGGGTGGCGAAGAACGCCTTAGGCACGAAGGTGTCGATGGCCGGGACAATGATGCCGAAGGCGCGCGCCTTCTCGGCATAGGCAGATACGCCTTGTAAGATATAAATCAGCAGATCTTGCAGATCTGAGGTGGCTGCTAGTTTGCCACACATGCCTTGGGAATAACTACAACCATTGCCGGCAGGGGTACGAATGGTTTGCTCACACTGAATACAAAACACAATACTGCTCCTTTATTTAATCATGCTTTTTATTTGCACGTTTTAAGCGAAGTCTACTGTGGTAAACACAGGCACAAAAGTGAAACTTGCGAGCAATGTGAGAAACTATGAAGCGGATCAAATTAGCTTATGCGAAACTAAGTTGTTAAAAAATATGGTAAAACAATTTAAAACAGCAAGTTATCCTTTAAAGGGGCCCAAAAGAAAGACGGCGCCCTGAGTGTCAATCACTCGGACGCCGCCAGGGAGTTTTAATCTAGGGAAGGTGCGAACAAGTCGTCGCACAGCTCTGGCTTTGATAGCAGCGACAGTTCAAGGCATTCAACTGAAGGCATGCCGAGGCCTGCTGAAGTTGAATAACGCCGAAATGGTGTTGCTATCAAAGCCCCGCAGGGCGAGGCTTACAGCGGTATTTGCTGCGTTACAGTTCTTGCGAAGGACTAGGGCCATTCGCTGCAAACTGTGCCTTGCATCTATCCACTTTAAGCACACGCAGAGCAAGCACGGGACTTATTCACACCCTCCCTAGGTTATCGATTAGCCTGTCTTCATATCATTAACCGACTGCAACATCGCCCGGCTCTCGCGTTGGAACTGAGGCGCAAAATCCCCAAACCAGGCCGCCACTTCCTCGAATTCGCGAATGAAACCTTGCCTGTCGCCGCGCTTCAGGAGTTCGAGCGCCTGGGCATAGTTATCCAGGTAATCCCCTATTGCGGTCAGGCTCTCCTGCTGGGCGAAGATGATATCGGCATAGAGTTCGGGACTCTGGGCAAACAGGCGCCCGACCATCGCCAGCTCCAGTCGGTAGATAGGCGAGCTGAACTGCAACAGGTTGTCGATATCCGCCGCCTCACGATAGAGATTCAGGCCATAGACGAAGGAGGAGAAGTGACGCATCGCCTGCACCAGCTGCATCGCCTTATCGTGCTGCTGAGCATCGGCCTCGACTAGGCGAGCGCCCCAGATCCCTATCTGTTCCAGCAGCCATTCGTACTGCTCGCGGCCGCGGCCATGACACACCACCACCACCTGTTTGGCCAGGCTGCCCACATCTGGACCGAACATGGGATGCAGACCTACTACCGGGCCTTGATGGCTGGCTAGCATCGCTTCAAGCGGCTTCTCCTTGATCGACGTCAGATCGGCCAGGATACAGCTGCTTGGCAGGCTGGTAAGCTTGTCGCGAATAAGCTCACAGGTGATGCTAATGGGTACAGTGACTATCACCATCCCAGCCCCATCGAAAATCGCGTCGGCCTGCTGCCAGTCGTCTTTATCAAGAGATTTCACCTGATAGCCGGACAGGCTCAGCATCTGCGCAAACAGGCCGCCTAGCTTGCCCTGACCACCGACGATCACCACATGGCCCAGATCCGTCTTTACCTGCTTGAAACCGACGTCCTTCTCGTTGAGATAGGACTCGCGCATCAGGCGGCGCAGAATATCTTCGATCAGCTGGGGCGAGACATTCATCTTTGCCGCCTCTTCCCGGCGCTTGGCCAGCATGGAGGCCTCACGTTGAGGCGCGTAGATGGGCACGCCGGCCGCATGCTTGACGCCGCCCACCTGGGCCACGAGATCCAGGCGTTTACGCAGCAGATGTAGCAGCTGTTGATCGACGCTGTCGATATGCTCTCTCAGTTTTTCCAGTTCGTTAGTGGTTTTCTCACTCATTTGCGCGTGTTCCATCAGGCATTGACCGCCTTGAGCATAGCAAATCTGCCTGGTAAAACCGATGCCAATTGTGCCGCCCCCTGACGTAGAAGATCTTCCGTGGTCTGCCAGTCGATGCAGGCATCGGTTACCGACACCCCGTAGGCCAACTCACTCATCGGCTTGTCGCTGCTCTGATTACCTTCGTTCAGATGACTCTCCAGCATGACGCCTATGATCGACTTGTTGCCATTGGCTATCTGATCGAACACATCCTGACAGACGCTCGGCTGGCGGGTGTGATCTTTACTCGAGTTGCCGTGGCTGCAATCCACCACCAAGCGGGCGTTAAGCTTGGCCGCATGCAGCTGCTGCTCACACTCGGCCACGCTCGAAGCGTCATAGTTAGGAGTCTTGCCGCCGCGCAGGATCACGTGGCCATCTGGGTTACCCGCGGTCTGTAGCAGCGCTACCTGACCCGCCTGGTTGATCCCCATGAATCTGTGGCTGCTGGCCGCCGATTGCAGCGCGTTGATCGCCACCCCCAGCTTGCCGTCGGTACCATTCTTGAAGCCCACAGGCATGGAGAGACCGGACGCCATCTCCCTGTGGGTCTGAGATTCTGTGGTGCGCGCACCGATGGCCGACCAGGTGACCAGCTCGGAGATGTATTGCGGGCTGATAGGATCCAGCGCCTCGGTCGCCACCGGCAGTCCCAGCTCCGCCAGCCAGATCATCAACTCGCGCGCCTGACGCAGCCCCTTCTCCACATCGAAAGACTCATCCATATCGGGATCGTTGATCATCCCCTTCCAGCCCACGGTAGTACGTGGCTTCTCGAAGTAGACCCGCATCAGGATGTAGAACTCATCTTTAAGCTCGTCGTGCAGCGTCTTGAGGCGCAGCGCGTACTCTTTGGCCGAGGCGATGTCGTGGATAGAACAGGGACCGCTGACCACCAGCACGCGGTTATCACGCTTATGGACGATATCCGATACAGTGCGGCGCGCGTTAAGCACATAGTGATAGGCGGCAGTCGACAGGGGCAGTTGTTGTTTTAACTCTTCCGGGGTCACCAGCACTTTCTCCGAGCTGATGTGAACATTATTTATCGTGTCTTGCTGCATACCTGTCACCAACCTAATCTGTTTTCTCATACCTAAATGCAATATCGTAATGGTACACCATTACACCTGTGAGCTAACTATGCCTGCTGCATAAATTTAGATCAAGCAGAAATTTGCTTTTCAAGCAGAATTCACGATCGAAGCGGTAAAAGCCCCATTGAGCGCTGGCTAAAGAGAAGGGTTTTGCCAATAAAGTGGATTTACCAAGAGAGGCTTAGCCAGGTGGGATCAGTCAGGTAAGAGAATAGGAAATCAGTCAGGTAAGAGAATAGGAAAAGGGAAAATGCACAAGGCTATGCTAAGGATATCAGCGCAACTCATTAGCACATGCCTAAAAACAAAAACCCGCCATAAGGCGGGTCATTGTGCGAACACTGCATCTTTTTTTACGTTTTAGCGAGTGCTTACTTAGCAAGCTTCTCGCGGATACGTGCAGACTTACCTGAACGCTCACGTAGGTAGTAAAGCTTAGCACGACGAACACGGCCGCGACGCTTAACTTCGATGCTAGAGATGAGCGGGCTGTGAGTTTGGAACGCACGCTCAACACCTTCGCCATTAGAGATCTTACGTACAGTGAATGCAGAGTGCAGACCACGGTTACGCTTAGCGATAACAACGCCTTCGAACGCCTGTAGACGCTCTTTACCGCCTTCAACAACACGTACTTTTACAACTACTGTGTCACCTGCACCAAATTCTGGTACGTCTTGCTTCATTTGCTCATCGTTGAGCATTTTAATGATGTTATTCATGAATAAACTCCATACTAGTAATAACTGACCATTTTTACTCGCCTGCTTGGGCGGTATTAACAAACTCGGCTAATAGCTTGGTTTGTTCATCAGTCAGAGCTAGATTTTCAAATAATTCTGGTCGCCGCAGTAAAGTTCTTCCGAGACTTTGCTGCAATCGCCAGCGTCTAATATTTTCGTGGTTGCCGCTAAGCAATACCGCCGGTACATCGATACCATCTAGGCTTTCTGGGCGAGTATAGTGGGGACAATCCAGTAATCCGTCAGAGAAGGAATCCTGCTCTGCCGACGCTTGTTTACCTAGCACGCCAGGCACCAAACGAGAAACCGAATCGATCAGGGTCATCGCTGGGAGTTCACCGCCCGAGAGCACGTAATCTCCAATCGACCACTCTTCATCCACTTCCGTTTGAATAATGCGTTCATCGATACCTTCGTAGCGACCACACACTAAAATCAAACGCTCCGATTTAGCTAACTCTTCAACGCCCTGCTGTGTCAGCTTGCGTCCCTGAGGAGAAAGATAAATCACCTTAGCCTTATCACCCGCAGCGACTTTCGCTGCATGGATGGCATCACGTAGAGGCTGCACCATCATCAACATGCCAGGTCCGCCGCCGTAAGGCCTGTCGTCCACTGTTCTATGTTTATCATGGGTGAAATCTCTGGGATTCCACGTTTGCAACTCTAACAAACCGTTACTTACGGCCCGACCCGTTACACCAAAGTCTGTTACGGCACGAAACATCTCTGGAAACAGGGTTACTACCCCTAACCACATCTGTTGTCCCTCGACTTAGAAGTCCGGATCCCAATCCACTAAAATTTGTTTTTCCGCCAGATTCACCTCAAGGATGAACTGCTCGGTAACAAAAGGAATCATACGTTCCGTTTTGCCAAAGCCATCTTTCGCGTTGGCCTTCACAAGCAGCACGTCGTTCGATCCTGTTTCCACGATCTGGTCGACCTTGCCCATCTTGTAGCCTTTAGTATTCACCACCTCACAGCCGATAAGATCACGCCAGTAGAATTCATCTTCCGGCAGTGCCTTCATCGCCTCGGCGGGAATGGCAATCTCACAGTTAGTGAGCATTTGCGCTTGGTCTCGAGTGGTTACGCCTTCCAGGGCGGCGATAATCGCCTTACCTTGATAGCGCCACTGTGCAACCTTGACTTCGCGCCATTCGCCTTGCTCTTTAATCAACCAAGGTGAATAGTCAAAAATATCTTCGACAGAATCGGTATAGCTAGTGATCTTCAACCAACCTTTAATGCCGTGACTAGCGCCTAATTTGCCTAGTACGACAGGTTCTTGGTGACTACTCATCAATCTATACCTAAACGCTATTAAGCAGCAGCTTTACGAGCGTCTTTGATCAGTTTCGCTACACGATCAGTAGTAGCAGCACCGTTAGCAACCCAGTGATCTACACGATCAAGATCTAAGCGAAGAGCTTCTTCTTGACCACGAGCAACAGGGTTGAAGAAGCCAACACGTTCGATGAAACGACCGTCACGAGCGTTACGGCTGTCAGCAACAACGATGTTATAGAATGGACGCTTTTTTGCGCCGCCTCGAGCTAAACGAATGGTAACCATGCGTCTTTTATCCTCTAATGATTTGCTTCGTTCTGAAGCAAAAATAAAAACTGGAACCCCGTGTTCGCGAAGAGTCCCAGATAGAAAGCCGCACGATTCTACCTGAACCGGCGACAAATGCAACGTTTTTCACGCAAAAATAGCAAGTCCACTAAGGGCTGAAAACCCTTAATGGACTTAGCTAAATCTATACAAAGTCAGACGATTAACGTCCCGGCATCTTCATCCCGGGAGGCAGCATTCCACTCATGCCGCGCATCATCTTCTTCATGCCGCCTTTACCCGACATCTTCTTCATCATCTTCTGCATCTGAGTGAACTGCTTGAGCAGACGATTGACGTCCTGGATCTGGGTACCTGAACCCATGGCGATACGACGCTTTCGAGACCCCTTGATGATCTCTGGGCGCTTACGCTCGCCTGGGGTCATGGAGTTAATAATAGCCTCCATTTGTCCCGTTAGCTTGCCGTCTTGCACCTGAGCCAGGGCTTCTGGGGGGAGTTGACCGACACCGGGCAGCTTCTCGAGCATGCTCATCATGCCGCCCATGTTCTTCATCTGTTGTAGCTGCTCACGGAAGTCTTCTAAATCGAAGCTACCGCCTTGCTTGACCTTAGAGGCCAGCTTCATCGCCTTCTCTTTATCGACGCCGCGCTCAACCTCTTCGATCAGGGAAAGCACATCGCCCATGCCCAGAATGCGCGAGGCAACACGGTCCGGATGGAAAGGCTCGAGAGCATCTGTCTTCTCGCCCACACCCAGGAACTTGATCGGCTTACCGGTAATATGGCGAATCGACAGCGCAGCACCACCACGGGCATCACCGTCGACCTTGGTCAGTACCACACCGGTCAGCGGCAGGGCTTCGTTGAAGGCCTTGGCTGTGTTGGCCGCATCCTGACCCGTCATGGCATCGACCACAAACAGGGTTTCTACCGGTTTGACCGCGGCGTGCAGCGCCTTGATCTCGTCCATCATGCTCTCGTCGACGTGCAGGCGACCCGCGGTATCGACGATCACCACGTCGATAAACTTAAGCTTGGCGTGAGCCATGGCCGCATCGACGATGTCGATAGGCTTTTGCGATACATCCGATGGGAAGAACTCGACCTCGACCTCATTGGCCAAGGTTTCCAGCTGCTTGATCGCCGCCGGACGATAGACGTCGGCGCTGACCACCAATACAGATTTCTTCTGTCTTTCACGCAGGAACTTAGACAGCTTGGCAACACTGGTGGTCTTACCCGCACCTTGCAGACCGGCCATCATGATCACCGCTGGCGGCTGCGCCGAGAGGTTTAGCGCCTCGTTGGCTTCGCCCATGGCATTTTCAAGCTCACTCTGGACGATCTTGATGAAGGCCTGGCCTGGGCTCAGGCTCTTGGTGACCTCTTGGCCTACGGCGCGATCTTTAACGCTGTTAACAAAGGCACGAACAACGGGCAAGGCGACGTCGGCTTCCAGCAGCGCCATACGCACTTCGCGTAACGTTTCTTTAATATTGTCTTCTGTAAGGCGACCACGACCGCTAATATTTTTCAGGGTGCGTGATAATCTGTCGGTGAGGTTCTCAAACATTATCGCGTTCTTTACCGTTTAGAATTTACATGATTGGGGCAGTATTATAGCGATGCACAGATATTATGCTACCGCGCAGCGTAAGTTATGGCTTAGGCAAGTTATCTGCTGTAGGGTAAAAATGTCAAAACTTAGGAGTAACGCTCAGAAAGTGCTAATTTTTGTGTGTAAAGCCTCTGCCCAAAATAGCATCCATCGTGTTATTCTAACGATCAACTAAGGATAAAAACTCGACCGCCTCGCGCAGGTCGATGACCACAAGAAAGCTCACATAACGATAGGTTAATTTTCGATGGTGATTTTTTCGGCTTCAGCCATTTTCTTCTACAGTATCGCACTCGTCTTGGTCGTCAGCCGACTGTTTCATGCCGATGGCCCTAACCGTAAAGCCGTAGCCGCCTTCGCCGCCGTGGCCGTGGTGCTTCATGCCGCCGCCCTGTCTCAGGCCATCTTCACCGGTGACGGTCAAAACTTCAGTCTGACCAATGTGATCTCCATGGTGAACTGGATCATCGCCTTCACCTTCACCATCTTGATGTTCCGCCTCAAGGTAATCGTCGTCGTGCCCGTGGTCTATGCGTGCTCTGTCATCTCGGTGGCGCTGCTGTGGCTATTACCGCCTAAATATATCACCCACTTCGAGCTTTACCCCGAGGTGTTGGCCCACGTGGTGCTGTCGCTGATGGCCTATAGTGCCCTAATGATCGCCGCGCTTTATGCCATCCAACTGGCGATGATTCAAAACAAGCTGAAGAAGAAGCAGCTGATGCTGAGCCCGGCGATTCCACCGCTGATGACGGTAGAGAAGCAACTTTATCACCTGGTGATCATCGGCGTGGTGCTGCTGAGTCTGTCGCTGGCGACTGGCTTTATCTTCCTCGATGATATGTTTGCCGACGGCCAGGGCCATAAGGCGATCCTCTCTATCATTGCCTGGTTTACCTATATCGCCATGCTGGCGCAGCAGTACTGGGTAGGTTGTAAGATCCGCACCGCCGTGGCCTATACTCTGACTGGCGCAACCCTGCTGTCACTGGCCTACTTCGGCGCCCGCATCGTCAAAGAACTGATCCTGCAATAGGCCAGACACGCTAAATTCCGCACACTTCACCTAGGTCAAGATGGACTAAAGTGCGACCTAGGTGAACTTGACTCACAGCCCAAATCGCTGTATTTACTAAATCTTAACGCTATTCTTACTCATCAACGCCAAAGTGGGGCCACTGATTGGAAGCTATATCCACCAGCGTACTTGTCATCATCCTGTTCGTACTCATCATCATCTCCGCCTATTTCTCCGGCTCCGAAACCGCCATGATGTCGCTCAATCGCTATCGCCTGCGTCATCTGGCCAACAATGGTCATAAGGGCGCGAAACGCGCCATCAGATTGCTAGAGCGCCCAGACAGACTGATCGGCTTGATTCTGATCGGCAACAACCTGGTGAACATCCTCGCCTCGGCTATCGCCACCATATTGGGGATTCGCTTGTTTGGTGATGTTGGGGTGGCCATCGCCACGGGTGTGCTCACTCTGGTGGTATTAGTCTTTGCCGAGGTGACGCCAAAAACTGTGGCCGCCCTGCACCCTGAGCGTATCGCCTTTCCATCGAGCGTACTGCTCAAAGCCCTGTTGGTGCTGCTCTCGCCCTTGGTGAAGATAGTTAACTTTATCACCTCTACCTTCCTGCGCCTGCTGGGCATCCGCTCGGTGAAGGCCGATGACGCCTTGAGTCAGGAGGAGCTGCGCACAGTTGTGCACGAGGCCGGCGCCCTGATCCCCCAGCGCCACCAGGAGATGCTGCTCTCTATCATGGATCTGGAAAAGGTCACGGTCGAGGACATCATGATCCCGCGCTCGGATCTCTACGCCATCAACGTTAACGACGACTTTAGCCGCATCAATAAGCAGGTGATTCAGAGTCCCCACACCCGGGTCCTGCTCTACCGCGATAACATAGACGATGCCGTCGGCTTCGTTCACCTAAGAGACGCCCTGCGCCTGCAATCTAAGCAGCAGTTTAGTAAGTCATCCCTGCTGCGGGCGGTAAAAGAGATCTACTTCATCCCCGAGGGGACTCCACTCAACGTGCAGCTGGCCAACTTCCAGCAGAACAAGGAACGTATCGGCTTAGTAGTAGACGAGTATGGGGATATTCAGGGGTTGGTAACGCTGGAAGATATTCTCGAGGAGATCGTCGGCGACTTTACCACCTCGATGATCACCACGCCTAGCGAAGATATCAACCAGCAGCAAGATGGCAGCTTCCTTATCGACGCCACCATCAACATCCGCGATCTCAACAAGGAGATGGACTGGCACTTCCCCATCGACGGGCCTAAGACGCTCAACGGCCTGATCCTTGAGTATCTCGAGGAGATCCCCGAGCCTAACACCTCGATGCGTCTCTCGGGCTACCCGCTTGAGGTGGTCGAGGTGGCCGACAACATGGTGAAGACGGTGCGGGTCATGCCCCAGCACTACAAGGCGCCTAAGGGCAGTCGCAACTAGTCCTCACAATTCACCAAAAAAGGCGCCCTAAGGCGCCTTTTTGTTATCCCATAGCGACCAAAATTTCTAATTGTCATGCTTACTGGCATGGGTTAAGGCCCGGCGCTTATCTCTCGCCAATGGGGTTATCGCTTCGTCTAAGTCGCGCTCCAGCCCCAGCATAAAATAGAGCTCGGCCATCAGGAAGAAGGGGCCGATCAACAGCTGGTTAAGATCGTCGATAAAGGCCGGCTTGGCCTTCTCATACTTGTGACCGATGAGCTGAAAGATCCAGCCAATCACGAATACGCCGATGGCGATGGGCCAGGCCTGTTCCATCCTTGACACCAAGAAGGAGGTGTAGAGCACGGGCAGGATAAATAGCACCAGCCCCAGCGCCAGTTTGGCATGCAGCGCAAAGTAATATATCAATACAGCGCAGGCAAACAGCACGGCCACATTGAGCTCCAGCCCTGTGGAGCCGAAGCTATACAGGCTAAAGGGGATGGTGTTTAACATCACGAAGGCCGACCAGATGATCAGCGGGATGCCGACAAAGTGAGTCTTGATGTTAGTGGGGTTGAGGTGAACACTCTTGTAGGTGGATAACTGCTCGATCGCAGATTTCATGGCTCGGCTCCATCGTCTTTTTATCTTGCGAGACCAAAGCCTGCCCTATCCTGGCAACCACCATTAAGGTAATTTGGCTAAGTTTGACGCTCGTCTCAGTTAGCCTAACCTAAAACATTTTATTAACAGATGCCAGTGCGATGCGTCGACACAAAGTGCCGAAAACGAAATTAAAACAGCCTGTATTTCTGAACCTTAGCGCACATGGGACTAATGCACAGCCAGTTAAACAGCAGCTGCATTACCCCATCTATCAAGGCCAATAGCTAGTTTGACTCGAGGATCACGGTCGCCGTGGCATAGTGTTTCTCATCGGCGATGGAGAGATGGGCACGGCTGCCGCCCAACAGACTCAGCCGCTCGGCCGCACCACCTTGAAAGGCGATGAGCGGCGCACCGTTAGCATCGTTACTGATCTCGATATGCTGGAAGGAGACACCGCGTCCAATGCCGGTGCCCAGTGCCTTGGCGGCCGCCTCTTTGGCGGCAAAACGCTTCGCCAAATAGCGACCGGGTTGGGAGGAAGCGACAAATATTGCCATCTCGGCCTGGGTCAACACACGCTTGGCGAGCGGACACTTGGCCAGCGCCGCCTCGTCTCCCGCCGCGGGCACCTTGTCGGCGATACGCGCGATCTCGACGATATCTGTCCCTAAACCAACAATCATCTGCCCTTCCCTACTAACTGCACCCTAAATTCAGCTCCATACGATTACTGACCGCTGCGACCTTCGACCATCAGCTGCTTCATGTCACGTACCGCCTTATCTAAGCCATCGATAGCTGCGCGGGCGATGATGGCATGACCGATATTAAGCTCATAAAGCTCAGGAATGGCCGCGATAGACTTCACATTGTGATAATGAAGACCATGGCCCGCGTTGACCACCAGCCCCTTACCGTGGGCGTAGGTTGCCATCTCGGTAATGCGTGCCAGCTCCTTGGCCTGTTCGGCATCTGTCTCGGCGTCGGCATAGCAACCTGTGTGTAGCTCAATAACCGGGGCACCTACGGCGACAGTGGCATCGATCTGCACAGGGTCGGCATCAATAAACAGCGACACCTTGATGCCCAGGGCAGTCAAACGCTCGACCGCGGCGCGGATCTTATCCTGCTGGCCCGCCACATCCAGGCCGCCTTCTGTGGTCAGCTCTTCACGCTTCTCAGGTACCAAACAGACATAGGCAGGCTTCACCTCGCAGGCGATATCCAACATCTCGTCGGTCACCGCCATCTCGAAATTCATGCGTGTCTTGATGGTCTTGGCCAGCAGATAGATGTCTCTGTCGCAGATATGGCGTCTGTCTTCACGCAGATGCACGGTAATACCTTCGGCGCCGGCATGCTCAGCAACGGCTGCGGCATGGACGGGATCCGGGTAACTGGTCCCACGGGCCTGACGTAAGGTGGCAATGTGATCGATATTAACGCCTAGATGAATACGGCTCATGGAAAGTCCTTAAGTGTAGAGTGTCGCGATTGGAATTTTGTGCCTATTTTACTAAAGCTTAAGGGAAGGCCACAAGGGAAACACCCGATGAATGTGCGCAACTCTCTGCTGCGAACATGGATGGGGAGCTACTTGCTGTAACTCGATGGCCTGTTGCCCTTTAAAAACAGCGCCCGCGACTTAAGCGGCTTGTCGCCCAGCAGCGGCGACAGTAACTGCCTCATCAGCAGTTTTGCCTGTTTAAAATCGGCCTCTGTCAGCCTGTCTTCCTCCAGGGCGCGCAGCATCTCGCCACTAAAATGGTTGGGCTTGGGGCCGAGAGCAGTGCTAAAGCCCTCTTCAGATAACAGGCGGTAGTAGAAGTCGGTCTCGATAGGGCTGCCTTCGATATCCAGATTGAGCGAGGGCATCACCCCAAGCTCCTTGAGCAGCGAAAGCTCAAACTGTCTGAGCTGCGCCTCGCTAAAGGCGGCGGCCATGGCCATCAGTGTCTTATGATAGGTAAAGAAGAACTGCTCGGCGCCATGCTCTACCGACAAGCAGCGCACCAACAACTCGTTGAGATAGAAGCCGGCGAAACTGTCATTGCCGCTCAGGGGCACAGCCGGGCTGGCGGCCTCTACCTGATACAGGCTCTTGAGACTGCTTCGTCCCGACAGCTGAAACAGCAAGGGCTGAAAGGGTTGCAGTATGCTCTTTATCGAGGTCTTGCCACTGCCCAGGCGCGCGACGGCATCGACCCTGCCTAGGCCGTCGACCAACAGATTAACCAGCACGCTCGACTCCCGATAGGGACGGGTGTGCAGTACATATCCCCTGTGCATTGCCCGCTTCCTTAATCCCTGCTTACCAAAAACAATGCTGACAAAAAAGCCGAGACAACCACAACGTTAGCGTGACTACCTCGGCTTAACATTAATCTGTCGACTTAGCTCTCGCCGTAGCCTAATGAGCGTAGGGCGCGTTCATCGTCGGCCCAGCCAGACTTGACCTTAACCCAGACCTCAAGGAAGACCTTGTTATCGAACAGGACCTCCATATCTTGACGGGCTTGGGTGGCAATGGTGCGAATACGTTCACCCTTGTTGCCGATCACCATACGCTTCTGGGTCTCGCGCTCCACCAAGATCAAGGCATTGATCTGATAGACGCCGTTTTCCATCATCTTAAACTGCTCTATCTCTACCGTGGCATCGTAGGGTAGCTCGTCGCCGAGGAAACGCATCAGCTTTTCGCGCACTATCTCAGAGGCCATAAACTTCTGAGAACGGTCGGTGACATAATCCTCGGGGAAGTAGTGCGGAGACTCAGGTACCGACTCTAAGGCCAGCTCCATGATGCGCTGCACATTGGTGCCATGGGTTGCCGAGATAGGCAAGATCTCATCAAATTCAAACTTGGCCGCCAGGGTCTGCAGATGCGGGAACAGCGCCTCTTTGTCCTTGATGTTATCCACCTTGTTGATGGCCAGAATCGTCTTGCGGCCATCGTCACGGTTATGAAGCTTCTTTAGCACCATCTCATCGTCGGCGGTCCAGTTAAGACCATCGACCACGAATACCACTAGGCTAACCTCGGCCAGAGAGCTGGACGCCGCGCGGTTCATCAGACGGTTGATGGCGCGCTTCTCTTCAATATGCAGACCAGGGGTATCGATAAACACCACCTGACGCGGGCCATCGGTGTGAATGCCCATGATGCGGTGACGCGTGGTCTGCGGCTTCTTAGAGGTGATAGAGATCTTCTGACCCAGTAGCTTATTCAGCAGGGTCGACTTGCCTACATTAGGACGGCCGACGATGGCCACCATGCCACAGTAGGTCACCTCATATTGGCTACCACTGCGGCCGCTGTTCATCCGCGCCAGCAGCTCGTCTAGACTCGGCTCTTGTGCGCCTTCAGGCTGCTCGGGTTTGTTACTCATTTCTTAATACGCTCCAACACTTCTGCTGCGGCAATCTGCTCCGCCTTTCTGCGGGAATTGGCCACGCCGATAACGGCTTCTTTTAGCTGCTCCACCTTACACTCCACGGTGAAGGTTTGCGCATGGGCTTCGCCGCTGATGTTCACCACTGTATAGACAGGGAGCGGCTGCTTAAATCCCTGCAGGTGCTCCTGCAGCAGGGTCTTGGGATCTTTCTGATTGACCGGCTCGATCACCGCAAGACGGCTCTTATACCAGTTTAGTACTAAAGTGCGACAGGTCTCGATATCGGCGTCCAGATAGATGGCGCCTATGATCGCCTCCATGGCGTCGGCCAGGATAGACTCGCGGCGAAAACCACCGCTCTTGAGCTCACCAGGGCCCAGCTTAAGATAATCGCCAAGCTTAAACTCCTTGGCGATCTCGGCTAGCATCTTGCCGCACACTAGTGTGGCGCGCATCCGGCTCAGGTCACCCTCGGTCGCCTTGGGAAACTGATGATACAAGGCGTCAGAGATGACGATAGAGAGAATAGAGTCGCCTAAAAACTCCAGTCTTTCGTTATGCTTGCTCGCCGCACTGCGGTGAGTTAACGCCTGCTCCAGCAGCGCGATCTGCTGAAATTGATAACCTAATATTCTACCCAAACGCGGTAGATTCTTAATGGGTTCCATCTACACAATTCCGCCTACACGGTTAAAGCGTACGCCTGTCGGTACCCAAGTCGGTAAAAAGTCCGACGGCTTACGCTCAAATTCAAAACTAATCCAGATCGCTACCGCCTTGCCGACCAGATTGGCCTCGGGCACGAAGCCCCAGAAGCGTGAGTCTGTGCTGTTGTCGCGGTTGTCACCCATCATGAAATACTGACCTTCAGGCACAACAAACTCGCCCACCGCCAGGTTACCCTCGCGGAAATAGTAAGAGGTCGGCTCGCCGCGTCCTGGGTTGATCAGGATATCGTGGGTCACATCGCCCAGTTGCTCCTTGTAGCGCAGCAGCGGGATATTATCCTGGGTATATTCGCCCTGGTTGACGCCGGCACGCTCTATCTTCTCTAGCTTAGGACACTCGCTCTGCCCCTCTGGGCAGGCTTTCTGAATATAGAGGTCCTTGTTACGATAGACGATGCGATCCCCCGGCAGGCCGATGACACGCTTGATGTAGTCGATCTGTGGGTTTTCTGGGTATTTAAATACCGCCACGTCACCGCGCTGTGGCTTGCCCGTCTCGATAAGCTTGCTACGCCACACAGGATCTTTCAGCCCATAGCTAAATTTTTCCACCAGGATGAAATCGCCCACCAGCAGGGTTGGCATCATAGATCCCGAAGGAATTTGGAAAGGCTCATAAATAAAAGAGCGTAGGATCAACACGAAAGCGATAACCGGAAAAATAGAACGCGAGGTCTCCACTATGGCGGACTCACGCACGATTTTTTCGGCGCTCTCTTCGCTAATCTCCTGGTTGGCCGCCTGCGCCATGGCCAGCTTCTGCTGACGCTTGGGGGCTAAGACTAAGGCATCGAACATCCAGATCAGGCCGCTGCCTAGGGTCACCAAGACCAGGATAAGGGAAAAATAAGCTGCCATACGCTAACTAACTCCTGAAAAATGCTCCAGCAAAATAAGGGATTTATCGCCTGCCTAGCAGGCCATTAGCCCATTTATACTGTAACAAACAAAGCGCCGCAAACCGCGGCGCTCATTATCAATCACTATTAACAATTATTAACTAAAAAGTGATTACTCATTGATCTTCAGCACAGCGAGGAAGGCCTCTTGTGGGACTTCGACGTTACCCACCTGCTTCATGCGCTTCTTACCCTCTTTCTGCTTCTGCAGCAGCTTCTTCTTACGGGAGACGTCGCCGCCGTAACACTTAGCGGTTACGTCTTTACGCAGGGCCTTGACCGATGAACGGGCGATGATCTGGCTGCCGACGGCCGCCTGAATCGCGATATCGAACATCTGTCTTGGGATAAGTTCCTTCATCTTGTTTACCAGGGCTAGGCCTTGGTAACGCACGTTGGCCTTGTGCAGGATCATCGCCAGGGCATCGACGCGATCGCCGTTGATCAGTACATCCAGACGCACCATGTCTGCCGCCTCGAATCGTTTGAAGTTATATTCCAGCGACGCATAACCGCGGCTGGTCGACTTCAGGCGGTCAAAGAAGTCCATCACCACCTCGGCCATCGGCATATCATAGGTGATCGCCACCTGGTTGCCGTGGTAGACCATGTTGGTCTGTACGCCGCGCTTCTCGATACACAGGGTGATCACGTTACCCAGGTACTCTTTTGGTACTAGGATGTTGGTCTCAACGATAGGCTCGCGCATCTCTTCGATGTTGTTCATCGGCGGTAGATCCGATGGGTTATCGACGTAGATGGTCTCGCCCTTGGTGGTCACCACCTCGTAGACTACGGTCGGCGCCGTGGTGATCAGATCCAGGTTATATTCGCGCTCGAGACGCTCCTGAATGATCTCCATGTGCAGCAGACCCAGGTAACCGATACGGAAACCGAAACCCAGTGCCGATGAGGTTTCCGGCTCGAAGAAGAGTGAGGCATCGTTCAGGCTCAGCTTGTTGAGCGCGTCACGGAAGTTCTCATAGTCGTCGGTCGAGATTGGGAATACACCGGCATAAACCTGCGGCTTCACCTTCTTAAAACCAGGCAGCGGCTTGTCGGCGCCATTCTTGGCCAGCGTCAAAGTATCACCCACAGGCGCGCCGTGGATCTCTTTGATACCCGCAATCACGAAGCCTACTTCACCGGTACTCAGCTGAGCCGTGTCTGTCTGCTTAGGCGTGAAGATACCGACGCGATCGGCCGTATGGGTCTGTCCGGTCGACATCACCTTGAACTTGTCACCCTTCTTGAGCACACCGTGCTTGATACGCACCAAGGAAACGACGCCCAGGTAGCTGTCGAACCAAGAATCGATGATCAACGCCTGCAACGGCGCTTCAGGGTCGCCCTCTGGTGGCGGGATCTGAGCCACGATAGTTTCCAGCACGTCGCTGATACCTAAACCTGTCTTGGCCGAGCAGCGCACCGCATCGGCGGCCTCGATACCCACGATATCCTCGATCTCCTCGGCGACACGTTCAGGATCTGCCTGGGGGAGGTCTATCTTGTTCAGTACAGGCACCACGTCCAGATCCATGTCCAGCGCGGTATAGCAGTTTGCCAGGGTCTGAGCCTCAACGCCTTGACCGGCATCGACCACCAAGAGGGCACCTTCACAGGCAGCCAGCGAGCGTGATACTTCATAGGAGAAATCCACGTGACCAGGGGTATCGATGAAGTTCAGCTGGTAGGTTTCACCATCTTTAGCTTTGTAATCGAGAGTCACACTCTGGGCTTTAATGGTAATGCCGCGCTCACGCTCGAGATCCATTGAGTCCAATACCTGCGCCGCCATCTCACGGTCAGACAGGCCGCCGCACTCTTGAATAAGACGGTCAGAAAGGGTTGATTTGCCATGGTCAATATGGGCAATAATCGAAAAGTTTCTAATATGCTTCATTGTGCGAAATGACTAAACTCGAAATTGAAATTGATCTAAAAGTGCCGAATTGTACCCGATCGCTAAACTAATACCAATTGGAATCCATCGGGCAATGAAAATAATAGACTAGTTGGCTGGGGAAATACCGTCTATGGCCCGACCAAGGCGAGAGAGGATCACCGGCTGACTGTTGATCTCCAGCGTTTTTGCCCAGCGCCGACCCAGCCACCAGGCACTTGCCGCGCCGCTCAGACCAAGGGCGATAGTCAGCAGATCGCTGCTCACGAGTTCTGCCAGGCCAGCGAGGAAATGCCCTAATGTGGCACCAATAAACAAGCCAGCCAGCGGCATAAGATAGACGATGGCGGCCGCCTTTAAGATCACGCTCTCGGGCAGACCAAGTTTTAACAGCTCACCGGGTTCATACTGGGTGTCGCTAGGCAGCGAGAAGCGCTGCACCTTGGGCGAGAACGCCTTAGACACGGCAGAGGTGCCGCAGGTGTCATTATTGTCGCAATGATTACAGGCATTTTTAACTTTCACTTCGACCGTGACCCAGCCATCGCCCGGGCACCTGATCACTGTGGCGGTTTCTTCCATCATAGCGGGATCACTCTATGGTGATGCTTTTGGCGATGCGGCTGAGTGTCTCCGCCGGCACCTTGCCCACGGCAACCACCTCGGCATTGCCCACACGCTCGGCGGCCAAAGAGAGACCGTTGCGTGTCATCAGCTCGTCGGGCAGCGCCGTTTCGCCGGCTCTGGCCACATACACAGAGATGTTCACCAGGCCATCGCTCAGGGCGATATACTCAACCGCCTCGTGGCTGCCGATGAGTCTGTGATTATCCTTGACTAAGATCTTAAAACCTTGCGGCAACCATTTGAACTGCCAGTTGTCGGCCTGCTCCCGCTGGGGCTGTGGCATGATCTCGGGCCAATCCTGCTTATAGGCTTCGCGCAGAATCGCCGGCGCATCGTCAAGAACGATGAGCTCTACCACCAGCACCTGCTCCAGCAGCTGCTTCTCTAGGTTCAGCATGTCGTAACGCAGCGGCAGATAGGTATCCATATCCAGCCATACCTGATAGCTATAGCGATTGTCATCGTTGGGGATGATGCGCACTAACTGGCTGGGACGCCCGGCCAGACGCGAACGTCCACCCAGGACAAACTGATAACCCGACTCCAGATCAGAGATAACGCCGGCAAACGCAGGTGGCAATACGCCTTGAATACGCTCGGCGCGCACGCTGTAGGCGGGTTGGTCGTGTTCGATAAAGGTAACTGTATTGCCCACGCGCACTGCATTTTTCGGCGGACCATTGAGGTGCTCGAGAAAAGCGACTTCATGGTCGTCGACCTTGCCGTGAAGATAAACCAGGGGGCGTATGTGATCCGCTTGCAGATGGATCAGGGACATCTTGAATTCTTGCCCTTTCAAGGCGAGGCTCATATTTTCGAGCCAAGCCTTCGCGGACAACTCTTCCTGCGCGCTGGCAGGGAAGACGAGGACTAACAGGGCCAACCAAATAAGACGCAAGCTAACTCCTTAATAATACCAATCGACACAAAGAGTATAGTCAGTGTGACCAGTATAAATAGCTTTTAGTGATTCACCGGGATAGGCGTGAGCTCACCATTGTCGTCTATATTGGCACTGTTATTCAATCTTTGCTGCAGCATATGATCTTGAATATAGGTGTTGATGCGATGACGCTGCTCCATCACACGCTCATTGGTATAACTTTGATTCTGTTGTACCGGGCCAGTCTGTAGGCTCACAGGCGACGCGCTGCCAATCAGCGGACGGGTATTGAGCACTGGCATAGGAGCATCTTCGACGCCACCCTGATTATAATTCTGCACGCCGATCACGGCGACCAAGGCGACGCTGGCGGCGATGGCATATTGACCAAACTGCTTAAATAGCGGCACCACACTCGCAAGTTGACGTTGAGGCGCCACCTCAGGCGTTTCGACACGCTTAGGCACAAGGATACTAGGCTCAAGCTCAATTGCTGCGGCAATGTTGGCACTGAGATCAAGATTGATCGCAGCGGGCAACTCACCACGCATAGCATCACCTATCATGTGATAATCACGCCACTTCTCATGCGAATCCGTATCGGCGGCGAGTTGCGCCAACTCCTGCTCGTCGATTTCACCATCAACGGCAGCGGAAACCCATTCCTGACCTAACTTATCCATTTATCACCCATATAAATTTAGTGTATCGAATAAAATGCTTCATCGTTCCAGCAAAGGCTGCAACTTCTTGTCGATGGCTTCACGCGCCCTAAAGATACGTGAACGCACTGTGCCCACTGGACACTCCATCACATTGGCAATCTCTTCATAACTCATGCCATCGAGCTCACGCAGAGAGATAGCCATCTTCAATTCTTCCGGCAAGGTATCGAGCGTATCGAAGACCACTTTCTGAATCTCATCTGACAACATGAGACGCTCTGGGGAGGCAAACTCCTTTAGCGCATCACTGCCGTCGTAATATTCGGCCTCTTCCGCATCGACATCGTTGGCAGGCGCTCGCCTGCCCTGTGCCACTAAATGATTTTTCGCGGTATTGACCGCGATGCGATACAACCAAGTATAAAACGCACTCTCACCCCTAAAGTTAGGCAACGCACGATAAGCTTTGATAAAGGCTTCCTGTGCCACATCTGCCACGTCGGCCTGATTACGCACATAACGGGCAATCAGATTAATCACTTTGCTCTGGTATTTATGTACCAGCAGGTTAAAAGCGTTTTTATCTCCTTGTTGCACTCGCTCAACGAGTTGTTGATCACTTATCTGTCCACTCATCCGAGCCGACTACTCCTAAATCTAAAATGCTGATTTCTCAGTCGCTCGAATCATATTCACATATGTAGACTAGCCCACATCGAAAAAGTTCTAAAAAAAATTGCGATATCCGCATTTATTTTCTACGGCGAGATCAGTATCCATAAATGGCGTCTTGGTTTACCATAGACAATACTCGCATAACTTACCATGATACCTGATGAAACAAGTAGTTGAACATCAATCTGACGTTTTGGTTATCGGCAGCGGAGCTGCTGGTCTGACTTTAGCGCTACATCTGGCTGAAAAATCAAACGTTATCTTACTCTCCAAAGGCCCACTCAGCGAAGGCTCAACCTACTACGCCCAGGGCGGTATCGCGTCAGTGTTCGATGAAGAGGATACCATCGAATCTCACGTCACCGATACCTTGATCGCCGGGGCCGGGTTATGCGATGAAGAAGTTGTGACCTTTACCGCCGAAAACGCCAAGAGCGCCATGGAGTGGTTGATTCACTGCGGCGTCGCCTTCGATAAAGAAGAAACCGCCGACGGCGACGAGAGCAAGGCGCCCTATCATCTGACCCGCGAAGGTGGCCATAGCCACAGACGCATCCTGCACGCGGCCGATGCTACGGGTAAAGAGGTGCAGGTGACGCTACAGGAGCGTGCCCTGAGTCACCCCAATATCAAGGTACTTGAGCGCTACAACGCCATCGACCTTATCACCACACGTAAGCTCAAGCGCCCGGGCAACCGTGTGCTTGGCGCCTATGTGTGGAACCGTAACGAAGAGCATGTGGAAACCGTTAAGGCTCGCTTCGTCGCACTGGCAACGGGCGGTAGTTCTAAGGTGTACCAATATACCTCGAACCCAGATATCGCCTCGGGCGATGGCATCGCCATGGCCTGGCGCTCGGGCTGCCGGGTGGCCAACATGGAGTTCAACCAGTTCCACCCCACCTGTCTCTACCACGCCGATGCCCGCAACTTTTTGTTGACCGAGGCCCTACGCGGTGAAGGCGCCTATCTTAAGCGTCCCGATGGCAGCCGCTTCATGCCAGACTTCGACGAGCGCGGCGAACTCGCGCCCCGCGATATCGTGGCCCGCGCCATCGACTATGAGATGAAACGCTTAGGTGTCGACTGTGTCTACCTGGATATCAGCCACAAGCCGGCCGACTTTGTCATCAAGCATTTCCCGACTATCTATAGACGCTGTCTGGAACTGGGAATAGATATCACCAAAGATGCTATCCCTGTGGTACCCGCAGCCCACTATACCTGCGGCGGCGTAATGACAGACCTGCATGGTCAGACAGATCTCAATGGGCTCTACGCCATCGGCGAAGTGGCCTATACCGGCCTGCACGGCGCCAACCGTCTGGCCAGCAATTCGTTGCTTGAGTGTCTAGTGTTTGCCCGCGCGGCGGCCGAGGATATCGAGAGCCAGCTGGCCAAGATCCCTATGCCGGGTACCCTGCCCGCCTGGGATGAGAGTAAGGTGTCGAACTCAGATGAAGAGGTAGTGATCGCTCACAACTGGCACGAGCTACGTCTGTTCATGTGGGACTATGTGGGGATTGTGCGTTCAGACAAGCGCCTCGAGCGCGCCCTGCGCCGCTGCGCCATGCTGCAGCAGGAGATCCAGGAGTACTACAGCAACTTCCGCGTGAGTAACAACTTACTGGAGCTGCGTAACCTGGTCCAGGTCGCTGAGCTGATCATCCGCTGCGCCATGGAGCGTAAGGAAAGCCGCGGTCTACATTACAATATCGACCATCCCAACAAGAGCAATAACCCGCTGCCAACCATATTGCATCCAGAGCAATAGTAAGGGCGTTAGCCAAATCTCAGTAGCAGGCGACACAGGTGCCGATAACCTGTGTCGTCGAACATATCCCGCCATAAGATAACCAGGCGTTTCTGCTCTCCCTCGTATAACCAGAACAACACCACCAAGGGACTGACCCAGATCCTGCGATAACTGAGTCGTTGCTCGATTGCTTCCTCAACCTGCTGCACTTGCGTATGCGAATCTAACTCGTCGCGGAGTAGACCTATTCTGCCCGACTCATCCAGCCAAAAGGCAAGGGACCAACGTCTTAGCACAATAAACTGATAGAGGAAGAAAGTGATTGTGGCCAGCAAGAAGCCATACTTGAGGGTGAGAAACCAGAGAGAGGTGATTGGCGGCCAGACCAAAAAAGCACTCAGGCACAGGGCGGCGAAACAGACCAGCGAGAGTCGCTGGTCGAAGGAGGCTGTCAGGTGAAAGTTATGGCGCCGCCCGGCCACGAACTTTGACCACCATGTCGGCAAGCTGCGGGTCTGGACAGGCCTCATGGCCCATAAACCAGGCAAACAACTCAGGATCTTCACACTCTAACAGACGAACGAAAACCGCCTTATCATCTATAGACAGCTGTTCATATTGGGTCTCAACAAAGGGTTGAAACAATACATCAAGCTCTAACATGCCCCGTCGGCACGCCCATCTTACTCTGGCTATGTTCATTGGCTCTGACACACAACTACTCCCTTATTTTCGATTGGCGATAGTGTACCAGTTAGGCCTCCGGCTTCACACCGTTTTATAGCCGCTCCACCTCGAGGTCCTTACCGGCGAAGAGATCGCTAAAGTCAGTTTCCAGCAGGGATTTTACCGCCGGATGTTGGATCATCCGCTCGGCAAACATCACATGGTAGACCTCCTTGATGTCATCAGTCTCACCCAGAATCTGCATATCGTGGGCGAGAATATCCTGCTTATAGATAGATGGCGCCACGAAGATCCCCTGCTTAAAGAAGCCAAACGCCTTCATCATAGCCGCATCGTCGAACTCACCGAGTATGGTGACATCCAGGCCATTCTCATCGAACCAGTGATGTAACTGCTGACCAAGCGAGGTGCGCTTGCCTGGGATCAACAACTTGCCCTCCTCCAGACAGGCGGGGAAGGGTTTGTCATAGGTGGTCGAGGAGAAAAACGCCACGCCGCACTCGCCAAGCTTCTTCGATAGGATCTCTGGATACTTGAGCGACTCACCGGCGCAGTCGGATAAGATCATATCCAGCTTATGGGCCCTTAAGCGCTCCATCAGGCTCTCATGGGTCGCCTCATAACAGGCTAGATGCATGGAGCCATCGCTGGGCACAACCGAAAGCAGCACCCGACTGGCCAGGGCCTTAGAGAGCGCATCGGCGATACCTACCTCGAACAAGATATTATTATCCTTTTGATAATTCAGGATATCTAACATCTCATAGCTGAGGCTGAACATCTTATCGGCGTAGCGAAACACCAGTTCGCCCAACTCGGTGGGTTCGAGATTACGCCCCACCCGCTTAAACAGGGTACCGTTGAGGCGCTGCTCCAGTACGCGGATCTGCCCAGTTACCGTTTGCGGGGTCAAACATAAGGTTTCGGCGGCCTTGGCCACCGAGCCCTTCTTATGCACCATCCAGAAATAATATAGATGGTTGTAATTCAGATGCGACATCAAGGCTCGCGTCTCTCCTGCTATTTAAGGCGTTGGCAATCCATCATGTTGTACATGACTTCACTTAGCGTCTCTATCGAATCTACCTTGCCCATATCCAAGGCCTCGGAGAGTCCCTGCACCAGGCTATCGCGATCCGGCAGGCGTCCCTCGCAGTAGGTGCGGTTGGCCTCTTCGAAGCGCTTGCCACTGCGGTACTTGAGCGCGCGGGACTCATATCCATTAGTCTCGACCCGCTTGCCCATCGCATTAGGCTTAAACATGAGGGCACCGTCGACAACCCCCTCCAAGTAATGCTGACAGGCGACGCTGTTGACATCTTTATCGCACGCCTCTAGCTGGCTGGCATAGGCGCCCCCGGTCAAGCCGAATGAGAGCATGAGTGTCACGACGAGTTTTTTCATGATTTTTCTCCTTTCTCTGGAAGCACCTTAGATAACCAAAAATAACCTATCACCGCCGACATAATTGACCCGGTCAGAATGCCAAGCCTTGCCAGATCACCATAGGCCTCGCCATCGCCGATAAAGGCCAGGGATGAGATGAACATCGACATGGTAAAGCCGATACCACACATCACGGCTACGGGGGCGATATGACGCCAGCCCATGCCTTCGGGCAATGCAGCCAGCTTAAGCTTGACCGCCACGAAGCTAAACAGCAGTACCCCAAGCGGTTTACCCAGCAGTAAGCCAAGTGCGATACCCACAGGCACAGGCGATAACAGATCCCCAAGGCTCATGCCCGACAGATCGACCCCTGCATTGGCAAAGGCAAAGATAGGCAATATGACAAAGGTGCTCCATGGGTGCAGGCTATGTTCCAGATGCTCTGACGGTGAGCTACCATCTTTGGCCCGCAGCGGAATACAGAATGCGATGATCACACCGGCCAGGGTAGCGTGTACCCCAGATTTGAGCACAGCTATCCAGAGGATCAGACCCACCACCCCATAAGGAGCCAGCGCGGTCACGCCCTTACGATTTAGCCCCACCAAGATCACTATCGCCAACGCGGCAACGACTAAGCTGATGGCAGAGAGATCTGTGCTATAGAACATGGCGATGATCACCACTACACCAAGGTCATCTATGATGGCCAGCGCCAGCAGGAACACCTTAAGCGCCACCGGCACTCGGCTACCCAGCAGCGCCATGATACCCAGCGCGAAGGCGATATCGGTAGCGGCAGGAATAGCCCAGCCCACCTGAGTAATAGGGTCGGCATAGTTAAAGATCAGGTAGATCGCCGCAGGGAAGATCATGCCACCTATAGCGGCAAAGGTTGGCAAGGATGCCTGCTCACGGCTCGACAGAGCGCCTTCCAGCAGCTCACGCTTCACTTCCAGGCCGATCAACATGAAAAACAACGCCATCAGGCCGTCGTTAATCCAGTGGATCAGCGTCTTATCAATGTCCAGACTGCCCACGCGCACCTGCATCTCTGTGTGCAGGAAGCCTTGATACAGGCCCGACAACGGGGAGTTCGCCATGATCATCGCCAAGATAACGGCCGCCATCAGTAAGATGCCACCGGCCGATTCCTGGCTCAGAAAATTTCTAATCGCCTTTTCCATAAATAAACTCCAAAAACACTTAATGTATTGAGTCTAGCGGAATGCAACCTAGCTGAATAATCGTTTGCATCGGCATTAAACATCGGTAATTCCGAGGTATTAAGTGTAGTCAGTCACCACGGACTAATCAATAGCATGCAGTTTTACTTAGCGGGAGTGGCGATTAAAGCCATCTGTGACGGGGATCACAGGGAGTTTCTGGTTTAAAGGGGGATTTTTTATGCAGAATAAATTAATAAAGCGCGGCGACTCACAAAGAGTCTACCGCGCCTTACCTCAGAAATTCCTCAGTCTTAAGCATGACCCTTAGACAGAGAAGGGATACTGAATCGCCTCGTGGTGCTGATAGCCAGTCACCTCGAAATCGTCCATGGTGACCCAGGTCTCGAGATCTTCCAGCGACTTGATATCTGGATTGATGCTTAGCTTAGGCGACGGGAATGGCTCGCGCTTAAGCTGCACCTCCTGCATCAGGGGTAGCTGGTCTTCATAGATGTGGGCATTAACTATCTTATGGTAGGCCTTACCCGGCTTATGACCTGTGATCTGCGCCACAATCGACAGCAAGGCAAATACCTGCACCTGATTGAAGTTAAGCCCCAGGGGCACGTCGCAGGAGCGCTGGAAACTGTTGAGGTATAAGGTATCGCCCAGCAATGAGAAGTTATGGGTATGCATACAGGGACGCAGACAGCCCATGTGAAACTCACCGGGATTGTAGAAGCTTAAGATCTCACCGCGATCATCAACCCCCTTTGACAGGTTATCGATTATCTTTCTCAGCTGATCTACTACGCCGCCATCTGGCTTTGCCCAGGCTCTGCCCTGCACCCCGTATACCCGGCCCATATCGTCATGACCCTTACGGTGAGGGTTATTCAGCCAGGCACTGTTTTCATTGGCGTTGGCATCCCATGTCTTGGCGCCCAATTTTCTGAAATCGGCTGCATTGTCATAGCCCCTGAGGTAACCCAGCAGCTCGGCAATCGCCCCCTTCCAGAAACTCTTGCGGGTGGTGATCAGGGGAAACTCGTTGGCGGCCACATCATATTCCAGATCGGCATTGATCACGGTTAAACAGCGCTTTCCCGTGCGCTCGTTTTCAACCCAGACGCCCTCATTGATGATTCGTTCACATAATGCCAAATACTGTTTCATCTTATCCTACTTATCATTGTTGCTTGGATGGGGGCCTTAGCGCCCTTCCCTAGTCGAGTCTAAATCTAGCGTTAGCCGAGCCTTAGCTCCCCTTTCTTTTAGCCGCCTTATGACAGCCATCTCTAGCTGAGGGCTAACTTGATCCCGGTAAAGAATAACATGACGGCGAAGATTTTCTTCAGTCTTGCCGTCGGCCAGACACTGGCCGCCTTCGCCCCCAGTGGCGCCGTCAACATAGAGGTGCAGACGATGCCGAACAAGGCGGGCAGATAGATATAGCCCAAGGTGTATTCGGGTAGCCCTTGAGTCGCCCAGCCAGCAAACACATAGCTGAGGCTACCAAACAGGGCGATCATCAGCCCTGTCACAGAGGAGAAACCTATGGCATGACGCATCTGCACGCCGCACCAAGTCAAAAATGGGATAAACAAGATGCCGCCGCCTATGCCCATTAGTGCGGCTATGATGGCGACAAACATCGCGGTAACAAACAGATAGGGACTCGCGGGCAAGCTTCGCTCGCCCTCGGCCGCCTTAAAGGGAAACACCATCTGCAGCGCCATCAACACCAAGAAGCCGGCAAATACTTGCTTGAGTAGCTGAGCGGAAAACAGCGAGGAGATAAAGCCTGCGGACAGGGCACCGACTATCAAACCCGGCAGCATGATGGTAAGTAGATGCCAGGGAATATTACCGCGGGCATGATGGGCCCGGGCAGATGAGGCCCCGGTTAGGATGATCGCCGCCAGCGAGGTGGCAATAGCCACGTGGGTCAAATGCTCTGGCACTACGCCCGCCATGGGCAGAAGAAACAGCAATACAGGTACGGCTATCACGCCGCCGCCAATACCTAACAGGCCCGCCATAAAACCGATGAAGGCCCCCAGGGCAATACAACTGACAACTATGGTGAACATGTAACCTCGACGGCAGTGGCGAAATGAGGCATTAGCTTAAAGGAATTACCGACAGATTGAAATTGCCTAGCGCTCACAGTCGAGACTCAATTACAGAAACTCACTTATAGGAATTCATCCAAGCATTTCTCTTTCAGATAGAGCGTCAGCAGTTCCCTCACCTCGAAGCCGTTGGTCAGCGACAGCGCCTGGGCAAGCAGCTCGCTCAAGTCCTGATAGGACACCCTGCGGATCAGATAGTTGATCTTGGCCAGGCTGCCCTGATTCATACTCAACTGGGTATAGCCCATGGCGACCAGCAGCAGTACGCCCATGGGTTCGCCAGCCAGCTCGCCACAGACGCTTATTGGTAGTCTGTATTCTCGGCACGCCAGCCTCGCCTGGGTCAGCGCCCGTAAGATCCCAGGATGATAGGAGTCATACAGCGTGCTGACTCTAGGATTGTTTCTATCGACCGCCAGCAGGTATTGGGTCAGGTCGTTCGAGCCGACAGAGATAAAGTCGACCCGCTTGGCCACCTCTTCGAGTTGGAACAGCAGCGCAGGCACCTCCAGCATTATGCCTATCTTAGGCCGCTGCAGGTCAGGATGAACATCTTGCTTCACCTCGAGATAAGCCTGCTCCAGGTAGGCGATGGCCTGATCTATCTCGTCCAAACAGCAGACCATGGGCAGCAGAATATGCAGCTGCTCACCGCCCCCCGAAGCATTGAGCATGGCTCTGAGCTGCACCAGAAACAGCTCGGGATGATCCAACGTCAGACGGATCCCGCGCCAGCCGAGGAAAGGGTTCTCCTCGATAATAGGCAGATAAGACAATGGCTTGTCACCGCCCACATCCAGGGTGCGCATCACCACGGGACGCCCAAGCGCCGCATTCAACACCTGACGATAGACCTCGACCTGCTCCGCCTCGCTGGGGAAGCGGGTCTGCAACATGAAGGGGATTTCGGTGCGATACAGGCCGACGCCGTCGGCGCCCTCGGCGATCTCCGAGGCCAGGCTGCTTAACAGTCCGGCATTAAGGTAGAGATGAATTCGGCGCTCATCTAAGGTCATGGCAGGCTTAGACAGCTCCTCGGCATAGCGTTTCTGCAGCGCCTTCTCCGCCGAGATCAGGCTGCGATACTCACCTATCAGCGTCGGTGTAGGCGAGATCAGCACCTGTCCGCGGTTGGCGTTGAGGATCAGCTGCTTGCCATCGATACCGGCATTGAGGATCCCCTCGACACCTATCACCGCCGGGACGCCGAAAGCGCGCGCTAAGATAGCCGCGTGGGAGTTAACCCCACCCAGCTCTGTGACTATGCCCACCAGCTTGTGCTGGGGGAACTCGGCGAGCATGGTCGCTGTGGCTTCCTTGGTCACCAGAATAACGGGCACATCCAGTTCCAGCTGCATCTTCTGCGGCTCGATCAGCTCACGCAGCACCCTCTGGCCCAGATCGCGGATATCCGTCGCCCGCTCCTGCATGTAGGGGTCTTGCATCTGCTGGAAATGATCTATGTAGCGCAGCGACACCCGGCTCACCGCCGAGATAGCCGTCCAGCCCGCCTGGATCTCCCGCCCATATTCACCGCCAAGGCTGGTATCATCCAGCAGCAGTTGCAGGGCGGAGAAGATAGACTGCACCTCTTTCTCATTCTCGCCATCGAAGCGCTGGGACAGGGCGCTGAGGGTGTTGCGACAGGCATCCAGCGCCTGACTCAGGGCTAGCAGTTCTTCGTCGACCTGCTTAGTGCGACGCCCCTGCTGCTCTAAGGGGATCTCGCCCCCCAGCACCATGGCGTGGGCGATCACTACGCCGCTAGCCGCCGAGGTGCCGGTATAGACACACTTGTCCGGCGCCGATTTCACCTCGGCTTTCTTACGCTGCTCACGCACCGCCACCGCCAACTGGGCGGCGAGCGTCATCAGGAAGGCCTCTTCGGCCTCGCTAAATTGGCGCGCGTCGGCCTGCTGCACCACCAGCACGCCTAGGATTAATTTCTGATAGATGATGGGGACGGCGAGAAAGGCTCGAAAATCTTCCTCGTCGACTTCGGTGAATAGCTTAAATCTGGGGTGTTGCTGGGCATCGGCCAGGTTAACCGGCTCTTCGCGTTCGGCCACCAGGCCGACCAAGCCCTGGCTCATGGGCATCTTGACCTTGCCAACGGCTCTGGGGTCCAGGCCATCGGTGGCCGACAACACCAGCTCCTGCTCTTCCAGGATATAGATGGAGCAACACTGTGTCTCCATCGCCGACTTGGTCTGGCGGACTAGCAAAGAGAGGGCTGATTGAAGATCATCGGCTGCGGCTACGGCCTGAGTAATGTCTCTGAGCGTCTTTAACACAGCCTACCTCTCCCTCTATTGCTTGCCATCTTAGCTACCTGCGGCGACCTCTTCTTCTGCCGCCTTGAGTATTTTCCTGAGCCTGAAACGGCAAGGCCGTCGGCGCAAACTCTTTCATTACCTTGCGGTACACGTCTCGTTTAAAGGATACCACCTGTCTGACCGGATACCAGTAACTGACCCAACGCCAGTCGTCGAACTCCGGGTGGCCGCTGGCCGCCAGATCGATGGCAGACTCCTGACTCTTCAATTGTAATAGAAACCACTTCTGCTTCTGTCCGATACATAAGGGTTTACTGTCTTGCCTAATTAACCGTTTAGGTAATCTATAACGCAACCAGGAACGAGTTGAGGTTAACACTTGCACATGTTCAGGCCTTAACCCAACTTCTTCATACAACTCCCGATACATGGCTTGCTCGGCGCTTTCGCCTTCATCCACGCCACCTTGCGGAAATTGCCAGGAATGTTGACCAAATCTTCTGGCCCACATCACCTGCCCAAAGCGATTACAGATAATGATGCCTACATTTGCACGAAAGCCGTCACTATCAATCACATGGACTCCAAAATGAAATATTCTAATGAATCGATTGTTTCACAAAGCGGCGTCGGCGGCAATTCCCCATTAACAGATATTGTTTGGATAAAAAACTAAAATTTTTACTTTTATCAACAGAGCCTGACAGGCAAACTCGAGGATATCCACAAAATCTGTGGATATCTCTGTTTGAAACTCAGTTAAAATTGTCAATTCAGCCAAATCACGGATCAAAACCCAAGCAGATGCCAGCCGGGATTTAATCAATAAGCAACTGTAATTAAATAAAAATCAATTGTTCACACAGTGTGATCATTTGTTCACACTTAGAGATCGCACAAAAAACACCCAAAGCCTGTGTCAAGTAAAAAACCAAATAAAACCCCCAAAGGTTATTCACAGATAAATAGATTTATCGACTCTAACAGCGGAAAAATGTCATCAAAATCCCCTTGACAAGGGTTTTATTATTCTGCCCTGTGACAGACTTATTCAGTTATCCAATAAATCTGTGGATAAGTGTGTTGGAAAGGGTGGGGAAATCACAGAGTAACTAAAATAACTCGCGATGTTCCTAAATGAACAATATGGCTAAAACGATGTTTTTCAGTCACTTAATTTAAAAATGCTCAAGGATCTCCCTGTCCTAAAAAGATCGCACAATTTTTAACCTCGATTGATTAAGTGCATAACTCGGGTAAAATCCCTCCCCATGAAAAGTAAAATTCTTCCCCCCGAATCCCTCGACGAGCTGATGCAGCGTGCCCAGGAGATGGCCGGACTCACACTGGGCCAGCTGGCCGAGCTTCACCATGTCGCCGTGCCGAGCAACCTGAAACGGGACAAAGGCTGGATAGGCCAGCTTATCGAGCTCGAACTGGGGGCCACCGCCGGCTCTAAGCCGGAGCAGGACTTTCTCCACCTCGGCGTCGAGCTCAAAACCATTCCTGTGGATGAATCGGGTAAGCCGCTAGAGACCACCTATGTCACTGTCGCGCCGCTGATGAATATCAATGGCCTCAGATGGCAGGAGAGTCTGGTATATCATAAGTTACAGCGGGTGCTGTGGATCCCGGTGGAGGGCATTCGCCACAAGCCGATTGGTGAGCGGCGCATCGGCAGTCCGATCCTCTGGACCCCGAGCGAAGAAGAGATGGCGCAGATACGTCAGGACTGGGAAGAGATCATGGAGCTTATCGCCCTAGGCAAGGTCGAGCAGATCACCGCCCGTCACGGCGAGGTGCTGCAGCTCAGGCCCAAAGGCGCCAACAGCCGCGCACTGACCCAGAGCATAGCGCAAGATGGTCAGGTTAAACTCACCAACCCGCGGGGCTTCTATCTTAAAATCCCCTTCACTCAGCAGATCTTGAGCCGCTATTTCTAGGCGATTTGAGCTGGCCAGTCGTGGCTATTCGAATCGCTATTTAAAGGTGATTCGAACCGAAATTTTCCTTCTAGTTAAAAGGGGTGACAGAGAAGGGTCATTTCTCACACTTTAGACTTTTAGATAATCGACAAAGTGCACCTCTTTCTGTCAGCATCCCCCAAGAAAAAAACAATCACCACGGTCACTTAACACTTGTTCAACATAAATTTGTCGCTTTTTTGGCACATCTAGACTTCATTTGACTTAGATCACAAATATCACTGGAAATTGTAGGGGTGTTTTCTATACACTAGCGCATCCTGAGATTTGTGCAGCATTTAGGAATTTTCTGTCACTGTGAGAGCACGCATTCAAGCAAAGAAGCTCGTATTTGCCATTTTCGCTTGGGCTATTGCCATGGCGGCCTTTGTGTTTTTCCGCTATGCGCAAACACCAGAGCTGCCCCAATGGGCGGTAGGCACAGCCGATCTCGCGACCCTGGCGATCTATATGGGGATCATCTTTGGTAGTCTGCACTGGATGTCGAACCTGATCGCCGACTTTAGCGCCATCAATCGCCTGCCCTATCTGTTTTCGGTGATCTTCAAGGGACTCTTCCTCTTGCTTGGGGCGACCACCCTCGCCTACATGACCCAGTTCCTCAACATGTGGGCCATTGAGAACCATATGTCGACCCTCAGGCAGATGTTGACCGCTCATATTCTCTACAGCCCCTCGTTCCAGGCCCTGATCATCTACCTAGTAGTGGTGCGTGTCGGCCTGGCCTTCATCGAGCAGATGGCGCTTTTGGTCGGCCCACGTATTCTGTTTAATATCGGCCTGGGTAAATACCACAGGCCAAGGTATGAACAGCGTCTGTTTCTCTATCTGGACATGGTTGCCTCGACCACCCACGCGGAATCTCTGGGTGACTATCGCTTCAGTCGCCTGATCCAGGACTGCTTTAGCCTATTATCGGACACCGTGGTCAACAACGACGCCGAGATCTATCGCTACATGGGCGATGCCGTGCTGATCCACTGGCCGCTGGAAAACGGCATCATAGAAGATCGCAGCTTCAATATTTATTATGAGTTCAGCCAGCAACTTAACTGGCAGCGCAAGTACTTCGAAGAGCAGTATGGTTTTGTGCCTAAGTTTAAGGCGGCGGCCCACTGTGGTCAGGTGGTGGCGGCTGTGGTTGGGGTGCAGAAGCAGGAGATCAGCTTCTTCAGCGACGTGCTCAATACCCTGGCGAGACTTCAAGATCAGTGTAACCCACTGGGGCAGCGGATGCTTATCTCAGGCTCACTGCAGTCGCTTATCGACACTGGTGACAGTCACTACGACTTTACCAACCTTGGTCCAATCAAACTCAAGGGGAAACAACACTCTATCGAGGTGTATGGAGTTTCCCCCAAGGGTAGCAACAGTTAGGGCTAACTCTCCGCCTCCGCCTGTTCCAACAAGCTTTGAATCGCCTTACCTAAGGTTCTGAAGGTCATGATACGGCTGGAGGTCTGACGCCAGACCAGGCCTATATCCCGGTAAGGCGCCTCGCCCGGCGGCGTCAGGGCGGTGAGATCCGTATCATTCAATATCCCCGCATCTATCGCCATCTGTGGCAGGAAGGTGGTCCCCAGCTTGCTGTTTACCATCTGCACCAGTGTGTGCAAACTCGTCGCAGCGAAGGGGTTGATCTTGTCGCTATCGGCCAGACTGCAGGCGCTGATGGCATGGCCGGTAATACAGTGCTCTGACTGCAATAGGAAGATGCTCTCATCAGGCAGCGCCTTGTAATCTATGGGCTGGTGCACCTCACTGCTGAGCTCCTTGTGCATCACCAGCTTGAAGGGATCTATCCCCACCTTCATGCTGTGATAGCCACTGGTGTCGGCCGGCAGAGCCAGCAGCAGCAGATCCAATTCGCCCTTACCCAGGGCATCCAATAGTCGCTCCGTGGTGTCTTCCTTCAAAAACAGCGTCAGCTCGGGATATTCCTGCTGGCAATGTTTCACCACCCGGCTCAGCAGAAACGGCGCGATGGTAGGAATGCAGCCCAGGCGGATATCCCCTGTCATCGGCTGGCCCTGGTGCTTCACCAGTTCCACCAGATCGTCGACGTCCGTCAGCAGCTTGCGGGAGCGTTGCACCACCTCTTCGCCGATGGCGGTGAAGATAAAGGACTTATGATCGCGCTCGATCAGTTGATGACCCAGCTGCTCCTCCAGGTTTTGAATCCCACTCGACAGGGTCGACTGGCTCACGTGGCACAGCTTGGCCGCGCGATTAAAGTTCTGTTCCTGATAGAGATTGACCAGATAGTAAAGGTTTTTCAGGCTCGGCAGATGTTTCATAAAATCGATTACCAACTTCCATTTACATTCAATTACTCAATCTAACTCTAGCACAAGCGGCTCCCGGATTAACCCTCTCTTTTGCCAGAAGTGTGAAGCGCTGCCCAAAAGCGGCCAAATAGTACACAAATAAAAACGCCCCCGATGATCTCTCATCGAGGGCGCTATCAATCTTAGCTGGATTTGATTTACAGGCTTTGACCTATTAGGCCTTAGATTCCAGGTAAGCCTTCAGCTCGGCCAGATCCTGGCTGGCGTTGTCCACGATCACCTGCAGCCAGGTGCCGTGCTCGGCTGGCCACTCGGCCGCCTCGCCGTGTTGCAGCAGCTGAGCATACTGCTGGATACGTTTCAGTCCCACAGAACCGGCAGCGCCTTTGAACTTGTGCGCCTCAGAACATAAGGTATCTTTGTCTTGTGCTTCCTTAGCGTTGACCAGGTTGCCAACATACTCGGGCATCAACTGTTCAAACAAGACGACACTCTTTAGCAGAGTACCCGCACCGATAGCGCTGCAGTACTGCTCAAGTGTGTTGAGATCCAATATTGATTCTAACTCGGCTGTTGCCATCTTAAGGCACCTCTCGAAAAAAGCTGACGGGACAAGAATAAAATTCACCCCATAATAGCGCCTAGAATGACGGGCGCAACTAATTGAAGCATATGCAAGTTAAATAGCTCCTTATTTAACCTTTCATTAACCATGCGTTAAATTAATTGCTCAATTATTCACGTTTTTTGCGCCTAAACCGACAATTGATCACCTGCCGAATCGGTCAAATAATGCCCCTGTCCGCCCAGGCGTTCCAGGTTCTTGACGATGGCCACCAACCCCTCCCAGCGATAGGCACACCAGTCGGGTGCCAGCAGCATAGGTTTCTTGGCATAGGCGGTAACACGATGAAAAATCACCTCTTTAGGCGTGAGACGAATCAGCTCGCCGACGCTCTCTGCGTAGGCTTCCTGGGTCAATAAACTCATGCGCCCGGCCCGCCAGGCCTTGGCCATGGTGCTGCCCTCGACGATATGCAGTGGATGAATTTTGAGCCCATCGACCCCAGCATCCAGCACCGCCCTGTGACTGGCTAAAAAGTCCTCATGGCTCTCACCTGGCAGCCCTAAGATCAGGTGGGTACACACCTTTAATCCCGCCTTTCTCGCCCGGATGACAGTATCACGATACTCCTCAAAACCATGTCCACGATTGATCCGCTTAAGCGTCTCAAGGTTG
Organism: Shewanella loihica PV-4; assembly: GCF_000016065.1. Lineage (NCBI taxonomy): Bacteria > Pseudomonadati > Pseudomonadota > Gammaproteobacteria > Alteromonadales > Shewanellaceae > Shewanella > Shewanella loihica. The sequence goes on along the minus strand of NC_009092.1, from coordinate 1,196,295 downwards.
GCGCTTTGCAAGCCGAGCTCCAGCCACACCTCCAGGCCACGGGCCTGATAACCGGCCAGCAGGGCGATCACCTCGTCGCTGACACAATCGGGACGGGTGCCGACACACAGGCCTACGATATCGCTGTCGGCCACCGCCTCATCATAGCGCTGCTTGAGCAACTGATACTCGTCATAGGTGCTCGTGTAGGCCTGAAAGTAGGCGATGAACTTGCTGGATTTGCCCTGGGCGCGCTCGCGACCATTGGCCAGCTGCACGGCGATACTGTCTATCGAGCCATGCTCATGGCTGAAGGAGGCCACATTACAGAAGGTACAGCCACCCCGTCCCAGGGTGCCGTCACGATTGGGGCAGGTAAACTTGGCATCCAAGGTCAGCTTCTTGAGGCGCTGACCATACTGACGCTTGCAATGCAGGCCAAAGGTGTTGACATGGCTATCCAGTCCCACGGGGTATTCTCTCGATCGATAAAAGGGCGGCGATTGTAACTGGCTTGATGGCGCCATTCTTGGTGCTACATCAATTTTTGGCGCCTTTCCCGGTGCGCCAGCTCACAAAGCCGGTGCAAACTTAGGGACGCAGCACAGTATCGGCTAATACATTGGTCTAAGATTTGTTAAATAATTCACTGTATATGCAATAAAAATCACTTTTTTAGATTAAAAGACAATAATCCTTTTTGTTACATTTTAGTAAAAAAGATTCAGAGCTATATTCAAAATTCTTTTTATTCATAATGTTATACAGCAACTTTTACAGTTGACGTTAACGTAAGGTTAAAATATAAACCGTATTAAACGCCCCACCCTAGTCATACTTTATGCACAAATTTGAATTGACCTTTTACTAGGCAAAAGTTAATTTGGATGGTTCGGGTGCACATCAATCGCTTGAATTTCCCCGACGTAGTATTGGTTAGTATTAGGGAGTTTTTATATGAGCTTGTATCACCCCAGTTTTGAACGAGATAACTGTGGTTTTGGCTTAATCGCCCAGATGGATGGCGAAGCCAGCCATAGAATTGTACGTACAGCCATTCATGGCCTGGATCGCATGAAACACCGTGGTGGTATTGCCGCCGACGGTCGTACCGGCGATGGTTGTGGCCTACTTATGCAACTCCCCATTAAATTCTTCGAAGCCGTGGCCAGCGAGAACGACTGGCACCTGAGCCGTAAGTTTGCCGTGGGCATGCTGTTCCTAAGCCAAGATGAGGAAAAGGCCAACTACACCAAACGCACCCTGGAACGTGAGCTGGAGAAAGAAACACTGAGTGTGGCCGGTTGGCGTGAAGTCCCGGTCAACCCTGAGGTATTAGGCCCCATAGGCCAGGCCAGCCAGCCCAAGATCTGGCAGGTGCTGATCAACTCACCCATAGGTTGGCGTGAGAAAGATCTCGAGCGTCGCCTCTATATGGCCCGTCGCCGTCTCGAGCAGCAGATAACTGACTGCGAAGACTTCTATGTTGCCAGCCTCTCTGGCCAGGTGATCGTCTACAAGGGGCTGATGATGCCCGCCGATCTGCCGGCCTTCTATCCGGATCTGGCCGACATACGTCTGCAAAGCGCCATCTGTCTGTTCCACCAGCGCTTCTCAACCAATACCTCGCCCAAGTGGCCGCTGGCACAGCCGTTTCGCTATCTTGCCCACAACGGCGAGATCAACACCATAACCGGTAACCGTCAGTGGGCCCGCGCCCGCGCCTACAAGTTTAATGCCCCACTGCTGCCGGATCTGCAGCAGGCAGCGCCCTTCGTCAACGAGAGCGGCTCAGACTCCTCCTCATTAGATAACATGCTGGAGATGCTACTCGCCGGCGGCATGGACCTCTACCGTGCCATGCGCCTGCTTATTCCGCCCGCGTGGCAGAGTAACCCAGAGATGGACGATGAGCTGAAAGCCTTCTACGACTTCAACTCCATGCATATGGAGCCCTGGGACGGTCCGGCAGGCATAGTCATGACCAACGGCCGCCATGTGGCCTGTGCGGTAGACCGTAACGGCCTGCGCCCATCACGCTATGTGATCACCAAAGATCGTATCCTGACCCTGGCCTCCGAGATCGGCATCTGGGACTATGCCCCGGACGAGGTGGTCGAGAAGGGCCGTGTCGGCCCGGGTGAGCTGTTGGTGCTCGACACCCTCAACGGTCAACTCTACTCTTCGTTTGAGATCGATAACGACCTTAAGCGTCGCCACCCCTACAAGGAGTGGATGGCCAAGAACAGTCAGACCCTGATACCCGCCGAGCAGATGCCGAGCGAAGCCCAGGGCGTATGTGAGTTCTCCGCCGATACCCTGCTGCAATACCAGAAGCAGTTCGGCTACTCCCGCGAGGAGCTTGAGCAAGTGATCTGGGTACTGGCCGAGAAAGGCGAAGAAGCCACCGGCTCCATGGGCGACGATACCCCTATGGCCGTGCTGTCGAAGAAGTCCCGTACCCTGTACGACTACTTCCGCCAAAAATTCGCCCAGGTGACCAACCCGCCAATCGATCCGCTGCGTGAAAAGCATGTGATGTCCCTGGCCACCTGTGTCGGCCGTGAGCAGAACCTGTTTAACGAGACCACTGGCCACGCCTACCGCGTAATGTTCAGCTCGCCTATCTTGCTCTACAGCGACTTCAACCAGCTGCTGGCGCTGGATTCGACCTATTACCGCGCCAACACTGTCGATCTAAACTATGACCTTAGCGAAGGCTTAGAGGCAGCCATTCGCCGCGTCTGTGACGAGGCCGAGCGCCTGGCACGTACCGGCACCACCTTGCTGATCCTCTCCGACAGGGCCACCGACAAGAGTAAGCAGGTGATCCCCGCCGCCATGGCCGTGGGCGCCGTGCAGCGCGTGCTGGTCGACAAGAGTCTGAGATGTGACACCAACATCATAGTCGAGACCGCCTCGGCCAGAGATCCGCACCACTTCGCCGTACTGCTGGGCTTTGGCGCCACCGCCATCTACCCTTACCTGGCCTACGAGAGCATCTCGGCGCTGGCCAGCCGTCATGGCGTGCGCGAGACCCAACAGCTGATGCTCAACTTCCGTCAGGGCATCGACAAGGGGCTGCGTAAGATCATGTCCAAGATGGGGATCAGTACCGTGGCCTCCTACCGCTGTAGCCAGCAGTTCGAAGCTATCGGCCTGTCATCTGAGGTGGTTGAGCTATGCTTCAAGGGTGTGGTCAGCCGCATCGAAGGCGCGAGCTTCGCCCTGCTGGAGAAAGATCAACAGACGCTGCAGAAGCTTGCCTTCCAGGCCCATCAGCCCCTGCCTCAGGGCGGTCTGCTGAAATATGTTGAAGGCGGTGAGTACCACTGCTTCAACCCAGATGTGGTCAACACGCTGCAGCAGAGCCTGCGCGATCAGGACTATGGCGTCTACAAGCGCTTCACCGAGTTGGTGGACGACAGACCCGTGGCGACATTGAGGGATCTCTTCACCGTCAAGGGTGACAAACAGGCTATCGAACTCGACAAGGTCGAGGGCGCATCCACTCTCTATCCAAGATTCGACAGCGCCGCCATGAGTATCGGCGCCCTCAGCCCAGAGGCCCACGAGGCACTGGCCGTGGCCATGAACCGCCTCGGCGGTCGCTCTAACTCGGGCGAAGGCGGGGAAGATCCGCGCCGCTTCAACTCGGAGCGTAACTCGGCCATCAAGCAGATCGCCTCGGGCCGCTTCGGCGTCACGGCGCACTATCTGGTGAACGCCGAGGTGCTGCAGATCAAGGTCGCCCAGGGCGCCAAGCCAGGCGAAGGCGGTCAACTGCCAGGCGACAAGGTGAGCGTAGAGATCGCCGCGCTGCGTAACGCACGCCCAGGCGTCACCCTGATCTCGCCGCCGCCGCACCATGATATCTACTCCATCGAAGACTTGGCTCAGCTGATCTTCGACCTCAAGCAGATAAACCCCAAGGCGATGATCTCGGTCAAGCTGGTATCCGAGCCAGGCGTAGGCACCATTGCCACAGGCGTGGCCAAGGCCTATGCCGACATGATCACCATCTCTGGCTACGACGGCGGCACGGGCGCCAGCCCTATCACCTCGGTGAAATATGCCGGTAGCCCCTGGGAGCTGGGTCTGGCCGAGGTGCATCAGTCGCTGGTCGCCAATGGCCTGCGCCACAAGATCCGCCTGCAGGTGGACGGTGGCCTCAAGACGGGTACAGACGTGATCAAGGCGGCCCTGCTGGGCGCCGAGAGCTTCGGCTTCGGCACCGTGCCTATGATCGCCCTGGGTTGTAAGTACCTGCGTATCTGCCATCTGAACAACTGCGCCACCGGCGTGGCGACCCAGAACAAGCAACTCAGGGACAATCACTACCACGGCCTGCCCGAGCGCGTGATGACCTACTTCGAGTTTATGGCCCGCGAGATCCGCGAGTGGATGGCCGCCCTCGGCGTCACAGAGTTCGAACAGCTAGTGGGTCGCAGCGACTGGCTCGCGGCGCTGGAAGGCGCCACAGACAAGCAGCAACAACTGGATCTGTCCGCCATTCTCTACAAGCCAGAGGTGCCAGAGGGCTGCGCGCTGACCTGGCGTGAAACCAACCCGACCGACGACAAGGGCGAGCTTAACCAGAAAATTTTGAGCCACTGCCAAGCAGCCGTCGATCAGGGCGAGCCACTGACCGCACGTTTCGAGATCAACAACACCGACCGTTCGGTAGGCGCGGCGCTGTCTGGCTACATTGCCACCAAAGTCGGCCGTCAGGGTGCCAAGGCGCCGATACAGCTTAACTTCAGCGGCAGCGCGGGTCAGAGCTTCGGCGTTTGGAACGCCCCGGGCCTGTCACTGGATCTGTGCGGCGATGCCAACGACTATGTGGGCAAAGGCATGTCGGGCGGCAAGATCACCCTCTATCCGCCTGTGGGCAGCATGTTCCAGAGCGAGAAGAGCGTCATCCTGGGCAACACCTGTCTCTACGGCGCCAGCGGCGGTAAGCTGTTTGCGGCCGGTCAGGCGGGCGAACGTTTCGCCGTGCGTAACTCGGGCGCCATCGCCGTGGTCGAAGGCCTGGGCGATAACGGCTGCGAATACATGACAGGCGGTATCGTGGTAGTGCTGGGTAAGACGGGCGTTAACTTCGGCGCCGGTATGACGGGCGGCTTCGCCTATGTGTTCGACCGCTTCGGCCACTTTAACCGCCGTCTCAATACCGAGATGGTGGATATGCAGAAGGTGACGGCGCCGATACAGCAACAGCACCTCAAGGGGCTGATCGAAGAGCACGTGGCCGAGACCGGCAGCGAGCACGCCAAGATGTTGTTAAACGATTTTGAAAACTGGATCGATTGTTTCGTCCTGGTCAAGCCTAAGAATGTGGCGCTCGATGATCTCCTGCGTCTGGAACAAACTGAACCTGCATTAGCAGTGGTAGCGGGGTAATGGCCATGAGTAACGATTTTCAATTTATCGAAGTAGGCCGTAAGGATCCGACCAAGCATGACGCCAAGCATCGCGCCACGCAGTTTATCGAGATCTATCAGCCCTTTGCACAGCCTCAGGTTAACGAGCAGGCAGACCGCTGCCTCGACTGTGGTAACCCCTACTGTGAGTGGAAATGTCCGCTGCACAACTATATCCCCAACTGGCTGAAGCTGGCCAAACAGGGACGCATACTCGAGGCGGCCGAGCTGGTGCATGAGACCAACACACTGCCAGAGATCTGTGGCCGCGTCTGTCCCCAGGACAGGCTATGTGAAGGCGCCTGCACCCTCAACGACGACTTTGGCGCCGTCACCATAGGCAACGTGGAGAAATACATTACCGACACCGCCATCGCCCAGGGCTGGCGCCCAGACATGAGCAAGGTGGTCAAGCGTCAGGAACGCGTCGCCATCATAGGCGCGGGCCCAGCCGGCCTTGGCTGCGCCGACATCCTCGCCCGCAACGGCGTCAAGGCGGTGGTGTTCGACAAGCATCCTCAGATAGGCGGCCTGCTCACCTACGGCATTCCCGCCTTCAAGCTGGATAAGTCTGTCATGGAGATCCGCCGCACCGTCATGGAAGGGATGGGCATAGAGTTTAAGCTGGGCATCACCGTGGGCCAAGATATCGGCTTCGACACCCTACTGGCCGACTATGACGCCGTCTTCCTCGGCATGGGTACCTACACCCCGATGAAGGCCGGACTGGAAAACGAAGATGCCAAGGGCGTCTACCAGGCCCTGCCCTACCTGATTGGTAACACCCACAACGTCATGGGCACCACAGACGAAGAGACGCCTTACCTGAGCCTGGCCGGTCAGAAGGTAGTAGTACTCGGTGGCGGCGATACCGCCATGGACTGTGTGCGCACCGCCGTCAGACAGGGCGCCAGCGAGGTAACCTGTGTCTACCGCCGCGACGAAGAGAACATGCCGGGCTCACGCCGCGAGGTGCAAAACGCCCGCGAGGAAGGAGTCAACTTCCTGTTTAACCGTCAGCCGACGGCCATCAAGACCAGCGACGGCGCGGTTAGCGGCATCGAATGTGTCGAGACCGCCTTGGGTGCACCGGACGACTCGGGTCGTCGTCGCCCTGAGCCGATTGAGGGCAGCGAGCAGCTGATCGAGGCCGATGCCATCATCATCGCCTTCGGCTTCCAGCCGAGCCCCGCCAAGTGGTTTGGCGACTATGGCATAGAGCTGGACCAATGGGGCCGCGTGGTGGCGCCTAAGGTAGCCGATAACCCCTTCCAGACCAGCAACCCTAAGGTGTTCGCCGGTGGAGACATGGTGCGCGGCTCAGACCTTGTGGTCACCGCCATCGCCGAGGGCCGCGACGCCGCACTTGGAATCCTCAACAGCTTCGAGGCTTAAGTCTGAACCGGCTCAGATTAGTTCTGAGCCGCATAATTTGGCTTGTGATTGGCGCTTTAGCTTTGAGTGAGAGTTAAAGCGCTTTTTTTTTGCCTGGGGAAAACCAGGCTGGTTTTTGGTGGTTTAACCTTCGGCCTCTTCGATATTTAATAATTTGATTTGAATTCGCACCTTCATGGTTATCTAACGCCTGCCCGGCGGGGGTTGTGCAGATACCCTTGTGAGACGCCGCAAGTACGCTCCCTGTAGGCTCTGCCGTTTCATCTGACCTCCAGGGAAGGAGGGAATGCCGAAAAATGTCTGGAACATTTTCGGCCCTGTAACGGAAGCTCACCAGTGTATCTACACTCGGTATCTAACGTCTCTTCGAATTAGCTGTATGTGATACGTGTAGCTAATCAGCTAGAGGGTATCCCTTCATGGCTGCCTAGTGCCTGCTCGGCGGGGGCGTGTGGGGATCTTATAGGTTGTAGCGTCTACCAGTTTGAGTATTGGGTGGATTATTGAAGGCCGTACCTTCAACGCAACCTAGCGCCTGCCCGGCGGGGTCATGTAGGGTTCATAAAAGGTTGTAGCGTCTATCTATTTGAGTATTTGATGGATTATTGAAGGTCGCACCTTCAATGCAACCTAGCGCCTGCCCGGCGGGGGTTGTGCAGATACGTCTGTGACACGCTGTGCGCCATCCCTGGCCGCTCTGCGGTTTCATCCCTGAAACCGAAGGTCACAGCCGTATCTACACTCGATATCTAACGACTCTTCGATTTGGCCACTTTTGATAACATTCAGGAAAACTAAATGAGCATTCTGTAGATTGCTCGTCTTGTTTTGGCCCAGCTCACTTTTTCCTTGTTATGCAATGCCATTATTGATATAAATTTCAGATGGTTAAAAAATGGTCGCGATATACATTAGATAATGGTGATTTACATAGGCGGCATTCTCGCTAATAAGCGTTAAGCGCCAATAAATTTCAAGCTCAAGGAGTGAACATGAGAGAAGTAATAATCACAGACCTAACAAGGTTTTCTACCGATGAAAATGTCTGTACTGCAGTTATTGATGTAGAAACCGGTGAATGTTTACGACCAATGCCTTACTTGAAAAGCGCCCAATGTAAAGAGCTAGGAATTCATCCAGGCGCAATTCTGAAAGGAAACCTCGTTTTAAATCCCAGCAGGGAAAACCCCCATGTAGAGGACGCAAGCTATTCTAATCTCAAGTTTTATGGAGCATGCAGCGGTGAGCAATTTCTTCAGGTTTTAGAGAATTCATTAAGTGACTCAGTATCTGAAGGTTTTGGTGTTGATTTCGATGTCAATCAGAAACATATTCCACACGATCAAGTGGCAAACTGTTCGATAATCACCATTAAAATCTCGCCGAATCAGTTAAGTATTCATGAAGACCAGTATAAACCGGGTAAAATTAAAGCTACATTCACAGATAATAGCGGGCATAGATACAGCTATCTGTCGATTACAGATAGAGGGTTTCATGACTACGCTAAAGAACATCAGAATGATGGCAGGCTTCATGATGTCACTAATTTGATCAATGAGCAGGATTCTGTCTATCTACGAATAGGTTTAAGTAGAGTATGGGCTGTTGGCGACAGGAATGGATATTGGCTTCAGGTTAATGGAATCTATACATTTCCTAAATTTCACGAGGAGATAAGAAGCTATGGATAGTGAAATTGATATCTATACAATTGGATTTACAAAAAAGAATGCCGAAACATTTTTCGGTTTTTTAAAGCGCTCGCAGGTAAAAACATTAATTGATGTTCGCTTAAACAATGTGTCTCAACTGGCAGGGTTTGCAAAAAGGGATGACTTGAAATTCTTTTTAAGAGAATTGTGCGGAGCAGATTACGTACACTCACCTGAGCTAGCACCAACTAAAGATATTTTAAATGCATACAAGAAAGGTGATATGCCTTGGGAGGTGTACGAAGAAAAATTTCTAAATTTGATGGGGCAAAGGAATATTGAGAAATCAATAAAGCCAGCATTGCTTGACCATGGCTGTTTACTATGCAGTGAGCATGAACCACATCTCTGCCATAGAAGGTTAGTGGTTGAATATCTTAATCAACATTCAGACTTAGATTTAAAAGTTAAGCATTTATACTAATGAATAATGTATTAATTCTTTATCCAAAGCTATTTAATTGCTACTCGAAGTTCTCGAGAAAAGTTTTGAAAATAACCTCGAGTCTTGGCGCAGCTACATTGGTGTATCCAGATGATCCAAATGGTTTAATTGAAAAGTTCTGTGAAGAAAGCTCAGGAAAAATGACAAATAAAGAATTTCCTAACTGGACTCCTGACGACATAACTCATGCCATTATTTTCGACGATGGTGAAGAGTTTATAGAAGAAACAGAGCGATTAAAAGAAAGTAAAAAACCATTAAGGTTAATTGGAATTTGCATAACACGAGTTATAAATATCAAGACTGAGACGGAATACCAATCAGAGAAAAGCACTCCAATTTATGAGTATATCGGAAGGGGTTCTTATTGGGGAAACCCTTACTCTATGTTTGAGGAGGGGGAAGATCGTGAAGAAGTTATAAGAAAGTACAAATACGACTTTGATTTTGAGAAATTCCCAAATAAGGAAAAGTCTGAAGTGTACAAGTTAGCAGGAAAGCGCTTGGGCTGCTTTTGCAAGCCGCAAGCCTGTCACGGTGATGTCCTTGCAGACTTTCTTAATTCGTGGGATGACGGCAAGTAAGCGCTTAACAAGGCGCTGCGCTCGGACAATTTTACGCTGCGCTCCAAAATTGCCGGTGAGCGTGGCGTTAGCACATAGAAAAATTAATCTGAAACTCATCAATATGGAACTAAAGTTCTAACAGGAAAATGTCCAAAAAAATTGGTGTATACATGCACTACACCTGCTGCCAAGCAATTTAAAACTATGTAGCATTGGTCTTCAGCAGGCAAAATTCATTTCCACAAAACCTTGGCCATTCACGCCCTATTCAAATACCTATGCTTATCAAATACGGTCAAATCGAAGAGATGAAAAACCGGGTGTAAACACGCTTTTGGCCTTCGAAATCATGGATGATTTCGCAGAGCATCCAAGGATGGACTCGCTGCGTGCCAAAAGCGTGTTTGCACATGAGGTCGTTCATTCACATCCCTGTGATCACGACATTGGTGCATCCATGCACTGCACCTGCCGCAGGCAATTCAAATACAGTAAGGCTCAATGTTAGCACCTGCTAAGGAATGTCAATACGGCTACGGCCACCAACAAAGAAACTTCCTAACTTGTTTTCCAACAAGCTAGCTTGCGATCCGCAACCTCGCCACAACACCACTTTATTGCTATATTAGCGCCCATTATCTTAAGACAGGCTGCGCCTTCGCGCGGCCAGATCCACCTAGACCATAAAGGGTATTCAATGAAAATTGGTATTATCGGCGCCATGGAGCCAGAAGTCGCTCATCTTATCGCGTCTATGACAGACACTCAGACCCAGACCATCGCCGGCATAGAGTTTGTCGCCGGGCAGCTTGAGGGCAAAGAGGTGATCGTCACCCGCTCTGGCATCGGCAAGGTCACCGCCAGTGTCGCCACCACATTGCTGATTGAGAAATATGCCCCGGATTATGTGATCAACACAGGCTCGGCAGGCGGCTTCGTCGACAGCCTGGCCATCGGCGATATCGTTATCTCCTCAGAGGTGCGCCACCACGACGTGGACGTGACCGCCTTCGGCTACGAGATAGGTCAGATGGCTCAGCAACCGGCAGCCTTCATGCCTGACAGAACTCTGGTCGAGGCGGCCAAGAAGGCGGTTGCGGATCTGGGCGAGGTGAAGGCTATCGAGGGACTTATCTGCACCGGCGACAGCTTTATCTGCGACCCTGAGCGCACTAAGGTGATGCTGAATAATTTCCCGACCATGGCGGCCTGTGAGATGGAGGGCGCTGCGATTGCCCAGGTGTGTCACCAGTTCAAGGTGCCTTTCGTGGTGATTCGCTCGCTGTCTGACAACGCCAACAACGACTCGCCGGTAGATTTTGACAGCTACCTGGTGAAGGCGGGCCATCATTCGGCGCTGATGGTGATCTCGCTGCTGAAACACCTGTAACTGTCAGACTCAGGGACGGTACACAGACCGCGACGCGATGCACGATCTCATCCAACAGCTACTGCTCGACAGCCCCTTCTATCAGGGGGCTTCCATCTTGTTGGTGGCCATCTTCATGGCGCTGCTGGCGCCGCTGCCCAGGGAATACCAGGCCTTCTACTGGTTTTCTCAGCTGGCGCGCAGCCTGTCGGCCAAGGTGGCGAGAGCTGATCGCTCGGCAAATCAGCAGCGAGTGGCGGGCAGCCTCTCTGTGCTGCTCCTGGTGCTGCCCTTCTGGCTGATCCTGAGCTTCCTTTTGGAGCTGGCAGCCTTCCCCTGGTTCTTCGAGTGTCTGTTTCTCTATCTCTGCCTGTGCGATGAGCAGTTTCATAAGGTGGCAGAGGAGACGGGCCAGGCGCTTGCACGTCAAGACAAGCAGCGCGCCCGCCGCCTGCTGAGCCAGTGGGTCTATCGCGACACCCGCGAGCTCTCCGAGGTGGGCATGAGCAAGACGGTGATCGAGAAGTTGATGACCACCTCCATCTATGGCACGGTCGCCACCATACTCTTCTTCGCCGTCGGCGGCGCTCCGCTGGTGCTGGGCGCGCGGATGGTCAAGCAGCTGGAATACACCTGGCCGGCGCTTAATCCGCAATACCGCGAGTTTGGCCGCCCCGTCTATCTGCTGAGCTCCTTGCTCTACTGGCTGCCGACCCAGGCCTGGAACTTCACCCTGGCTATTCAGGGCGGCCCCGGCGCCGTGGTGCAGCTGTTGAGGCCCACCAAGAGCCCACTGCCGATAAACAATCATCTGGCCACCTGCGCCCTGGCGGCGAAAGTGCTCAACACTGAGCTCGGCGGCCCACAGAAGTTTGCCGGGCAGAGGGTCGATATCGCCCGAATCGGCACAGGCCCCAAGCCCACGCCCCATACCATAACGGCGGCGCTTAGGCTGCTGCGTCTGAGCAAGGGGATCTGGGTGCTCTCCGTGCTGCTCATCCCCTGCCTTTGGGCCACATTGCGGCTGCTGGCGCACGCTTAATCGCCACTCTGGGGAGCGCCGCCTCTGCCCCGGCGTCTTTTGACTAGACAAGCCAAAAACCCTTGGTATTATTCCCCTCTGGCGGCAACATATTGACACAATAGGCATAACGACTTTGTTTGAGAATCTTCACATTTCCCTGACCACACCGGCACTACTGTTTCCGGCGATCTCACTGTTACTCCTGGCCTATACCAACCGCTTCTTCTCGCTGGCGGCACTTATCCGCAGCCTGAGCGCCGAGGGCAAGCCTGTGCACTCTGGCCAGCTGAAAAACCTGCGTCGCCGCATCGTCATCATTCGCCGCATGCAAGAAGCTGGCGTCTCAAGCTTTGCCCTGTGCGTCCTGTGTATGATCTTCATCTATGTCGGCTTTAACAAGACCGGCTCGGTCATCTTCGGCTCCAGCCTGCTGCTCCTGCTCTACTCTCTGTTGCTGTCTGTGCTGGAGATCCGCATCTCAGTCGATGCCCTCAACTACCACCTGCAAGAGCTAGATCAATGAAGGAGTGGATCTACTTTTTCGACCTCTGCGGTACCGCGGTATTTGCCCTCTCCGGCGCCTTAGCCGCCGGGCGTCATCGCATGGATCCCTTTGGGGTGATAGTCCTTGCCTCGGTCACCGCCATTGGCGGCGGCAGCATACGTGACGCCTTGCTGGGCACCACGCCGGTATTTTGGATCCGCGACCCCAACTACATCATAGTGATCTTGGCAACCGTGCTGCTGGCCCTGCTGTTTATTCGCAAGCCCAAGAAGGTGCCCCAGTACACGCTACCGGTGGCCGATGCCTTCGGATTGGCGCTGTTTACCGTGATCGGGGCGGAAAAGGCACTCAATCTTGGCCTCAGCGGCATGATTGCCGTGGTGATGGGCTTGATAACTGGCGTCGGAGGCGGCATTATTCGAGACATACTCTGTCGCCAGATCCCCATGATATTGCGCACCGAAATCTATGCGACCGCCTCGATATTTGGCGGGATAAGCTATACCTGTGCCATCACCTGGGGCTTGGCCGATAAGGTGGCCCTGGCCATCGCCATGATAAGTGCGCTCGTCATACGCTTGGCGGCCATCAAGTGGCACCTGAGACTACCGGCGTTTGAATTAAAGAAAACATAAGATGATCAAGCAGTTTTTAGTTAGCATTCTGATGATATTGCCCCTGGCTGCCCAGGCGGCTCCCGGCGATATGCCCGCCGAGCAGCAGATGGCGATCAAGTATATTCAAGCGCTGACGGATCATGACTACCGCACCCTGGCCTCCTTCTACAACCGCGACAGCGTGTTTAAGGATCGCACCGCCAGCAAGACCTACACGGGAAGACGAGACATCATAGAGTTTTTCGAGCGTGCCCATCGCGGCGTGCTGGAATACGATTTCAACATAGAGCACATGTACAACTCGGGCTCACTGGTGGTGATGATAGGCAACTACCACTATCGCGGCCCAGGCAGCCTGTTTGGCAAGCCGGGCAAGGTGATCGAACTGGCGATCCCCGGGGTGACCACGGTCAAGCTGGATCTGGCCAACCACAGGGTGAAGGAGCATGAAGATCTGATGGACTATCAGACCATGCAGGATCAGCTCGCCACTCAGTAAGCGGGTCTAGCCTAGCGCTAGCCACTTTCAAGCTCTCCAAGTTTCAAGCTTTCCACCTCGCCAGCAGCATAACTCTTTAACTTTTCGCCAAACATAAAAAAGGCCTGCATTAAGCAGGCCTCTTGAAATGATTCGACGGTAAATCTTTACACCAGGGTGATCTTGGCAAACTTGCGCTTACCCACCTGGAACACGCCCGTCATGCCGGCGTTAAGCACTAGACGGCTGTCTTCAATCTTGTCGCCATCCAGCTTAGCCGCGCCCTGCTTGATCATACGCATCGCCTCAGAGGTCGAGCTGACCAGGCCAGCATCTTTAAGCACGTTGGCGATGCCGATACCGTCACCGGCGGCAATCTCGATCTCCTGGATATCATCTGGGATCGCGCCCTTCTGGAAGCGGTTGATAAACTCCTGATGCGCCGCCTCGGCTGCTGCCTCGTCGTGGAAACGGGCGATGATCTCTTTCGCCAGGGCGATCTTCACATCTCTTGGGTTGGTGCCGTTGTCGACGTCGCTCTTAAGCTGGGCAATCTCTTCCAGTGGACGGAAAGAGAGCAGCTCGAAGTAGCGCCACATCAGGTCATCTGAGATAGACATGATCTTGCCAAACATCTCACCGGCAGGCTCGCTGACGCCGATATAGTTGTTGGCTGACTTAGACATCTTCTTCACGCCGTCCAGACCTTCCAGCAGCGGCATCATGATCACCGCCTGTGGCTTCTGACCCGCGGCTTTTTGCAGTTCACGGCCCATCAGCAGGTTGAACTTCTGATCCGTACCGCCAAGCTCGACGTCGGCTTCCAGCGCAACAGAGTCATAGCCCTGCAGCAGTGGGTACATAAATTCGTGGATGGCGATCGACTGACCCGAGGCATAGCGCTTCTTAAAGTCGTCACGTTCCATCATACGCGCAACGGTCTGCTGTGAGGCCAAGCGGATCATGCCCGCCGCGCCCAGCTCCTCTAGCCAGCTCGAGTTGAACTCGATGCGGGTCTTGGCCGGGTCCAGGATCTTGTACACCTGTTCCTTGTAGGTTTCGGCGTTCGCCAACACCTGCTCGCGGGTCAGCGGCGGACGCGTGCTGTTCTTACCACTCGGGTCACCCACCATGCCGGTGAAGTCGCCGATCAGGAAGATCACTTCGTGTCCCAGCTCCTGGAAGGCACGCATCTTATTGAGGATCACAGTATGGCCAAGATGAATATCCGGCGCGGTTGGGTCGGCACCCAACTTGATGCGCAGAGGACGTCCCTCTTTTAATTTTTCCAGCAGATCCGATTCGAGCAAGATCTCGTCGGTACCACGTTTAATTTCTGCTAATGCTTGGTCTAAATTAGCCATCTTGGCAGCTACTCCTAAGAGCCGATAGGTAAATAATGGGGACTAATGTTACTTGTTAGCCAGCACAAATGAAAGAGTGTACACTAACAGGATCGGCTTAAGTGTTAGAAATTGGTATCGGAGTCAATGGGAAAGATCATCACACTCTTAAAACTATTACCCAGATTGCATCAAATCATATTGAGTGTCTTAGTGATGATCACCATAGGCGCGATATTTATCCCCTCCGACGATGCCGAGGCCTCCCGTTCAACCAACACCTCGTTAACGGGCAAGATTCGCCTTGGCGAACAAGCAGGTAGCGGCGCATCAGGCGAAAACACCACTAACGACACCAAGACAAACGGCTATGCCTACCCCGTGCCCCTCGCCTTTCGCACGCCCGAGCCCCCCAGCGCCGATGAGATCGCCCGTAATACCCAAGAGAGCGGCAGCCTAGACCTTAACGGAAGCCTAGATCTCAATGAGAGCGCTCTGACCCAGGTCACCGACAACCCAGTCGTCGAGCCCGAAGAGGAAAGAGAAAGCAGCGAGGAGTTTACCGTGCGCAGCGGCGACACCCTTGCCGCCCTGTTTAAACGCGCCGGACTCACGGCCCGCGACGTGTATGAGATCACCCAGCTCCCCAAGGCCAAGAAGAACCTGTTGAAGATCATGCCCGGCGAAGAGATCATTATCGTCAAAGATGATGCCGGTCAGCTCAAGCGTGTGGTCTATCATCTTGACCCCATCTCGACCCTGAAGATCTGCAAGGACGATAAGGGCTACAGCGAAGAGATCATCAAGAAGACGGTGGAAAGCCGCACCAAATTTGCCAGCGCCACCATCAGCAGCAACTTTTGGAACGCCGGTGTCGGCGCCGGGCTGACGCCCAACCAGATCATGCAGCTGGCCACCATCTTTGGCTGGGATATCGACTTTGCCCTGGATCTGCGCCAGGGCGACAACTTCGCCATCCTATTTGAAGAGGAGTACGCCGACGGCGAGTTCCTGCGTAACGGCAATATCCTGGCCGCCGAGTTCTACAACCAGGGCGATCGCTATACGGCGGTGCGCTACAAGGACGGCAACTACTATTCCGACGAGGGGCGCAGCATGCGTAAGGCCTTCCTGCGCTCGCCGGTGGACTTCAAGTATGTCAGCTCCAGCTTCAACCCACGCCGCCTCCACCCGGTCACGGGTCAGGTCAAGGCACACCGCGGTGTAGACTATGTGGCTGCCGTCGGCACCCCCATCAAGGCCGCGGGTAAGGGACGGGTGATCAAGTCCGGTTACAACCAATACAATGGTAATTATGTCTTCATCAAACATAATGAGACCTATACCACCAAGTATCTCCATCTTAAAAAACGTAAGGTCAAGCAGGGCCAGACGGTGAAGCAGGGGCAGATCATCGGCACCCTGGGCTCGACCGGCCGCGTGACAGGCGCTCACCTGCACTATGAGTTTATCGTTAACGGCGTGCATCGCAATCCACGTACGGTCAAGCTGCCGCAATCTCTGCCCATAGACAGCAAGGAAAAATCCAGCTTCCTCGCCCTGAGTAAGCAATTGATGGCTAAACTTGAACAGAACAAGCAAGTGCAATTGGCCTCCCAGTGAGTCTCTCTTTTGGGTCAACAGACCCCAGGACATCTAGATGAGCAAACATTACTATATCGGCCTGATGTCGGGCACTAGCATGGATGGTGTCGACGCGGTATTGGTCGACTTCAGCGACGATAAGATCACCCTGGTCGATACCCATACCGAGCCGCTGCCCAGCCATCTGCTGAGCGGCCTGCAGCGCCTGTGTCAGTCGGGATCGGACGAGATCAACCGCATGGGCATACTGGACCGCAGCGTCGGCAAGCTGTTTGCCCAGGCGGTGGAGGGCCTGCTGACCAAGAGCGGCGTCGACAGACATCAGATCATGGCCATCGGCAGCCACGGCCAGACGGTGCGCCACATGCCCAACCTGGAGCTGGGTTTTACCCTGCAGATTGGCGACCCCAACACCATAGCCGCCCTCACGGGCATAGATGTTATCGCCGACTTTCGCCGCAAAGATATCGCCCTGGGTGGTCAGGGCGCGCCTCTGGTACCCGCCTTTCACCAACAGCTATTTGCGAGAACCGGGCACCAGCGGATGATCCTCAACATAGGCGGCATCTCCAACATCACCTATCTGCCTGGGGATGCCAGCGCTGTAATTGGTTTCGATAACGGTCCGGGCAATACCCTGATAGACACTTGGATCAAGCAGGTTCAAGGTGAGGCTTACGATAAGGACGGCGCCTGGGCGGCCAGCGGCAAGACGGATGAGCAGCTACTCAAGCAGATGCTTTCCCACTCCTATTTCTCCCTCAGCGCCCCCAAGAGCACGGGACGCGAGCTGTTTAACCAGGCCTGGCTGGAGCAGCAGACCTCCGATTTCGGCTATCTGCACGAGTCGGATATTCAGTCCACCCTGCTGGATCTCACCTGCCACAGCATAGCCAACGACTGCCTCAAGCTCACCGAAAAGGCCGAGCTCTATGTGTGCGGTGGCGGCGCCTTTAACACTGAGTTGCTAACACGTCTGGCGGCGCTGCTGCCAGGCTATCAGGTGCATACCACCGCCAGCCTGGGGGTCGATCCTCAGTGGGTGGAAGGCATCGCCTTCGCCTGGCTCGCCATGCGCCACAAGCTGGGGCTACCGGGTAACCTGCCGGCCGTCACGGGCGCCAGCCGGGAAACCGTGCTCGGCGGCCTCTTCCCCGGCAACTGAGTAAGCCGTCAGAGTAAGGCAACTGCTCACGACAACTAATATTATCCAAGGCGCTCTGCACCGCCCATCTCAGGGACAAAACTGTTAGCGTAGGGCGGCGCAGATTGCTATCATGGCGGCCAATCGGCCCAGCCACTAATTGATGAAAGAGACAGCAATGACCAAGAGTGCACAACAAGCCAGCCAGATGACCCCAGAGGCCCGTTACGACTATCTCGTCGAGCAAGCCAAGGCCACCAAGACACTGTGGACCCTACAGGATGTCGATGGCTGCGTCATGCTGACCACAGAAGATGAAGACTGCATCCCTATGTGGCCATGTGAAGAATCCGCCAAGCAGTGGGCCGTCGACGACTGGGCCGACTGCATCCCACTGGCCATCCCGCTGGACGAGTGGCTAGAGCGCTGGGTGCCTGGCATGCAGGACGATGACCTGTTTGTCGCCGTGTTCCCGGTACAGGACGATCTGGGCGTGGTGATCCCGCCCTACGAACTTGAGCAGCGTCTGACGCCTAAGCCGCGTCACTGATCGGCTAACGTTAACGCTTCGGTTCAGATAATGGAAGAGAATAAGGTGTCGATGCCAGAGATGACTGAGACAAACGGCCAGGCTGACAAGGCACAAGCCGCTGAACTCACAAAAGCCGCTAGCCAGCAGCCGGTGAAGGCTAAGCTGCCCAAGCGTCTGTTGGCCCTGCTGAGTCTGCTGACCCTGGCCTCCGTCAGTGGCCTGATGGCCAAGCAGGGGGTGCTGTTTTGCATGCTGACCCTGCTGATGGTGATTGCCGTGCTGGGCCGCCAGAAGGCTGGACTCTATATGCTCAGGGGCTACACCATCATACAGCTCGTCTTGGTGAGCCTGCTGCCGGTGATCTTATATGATCCTGACAATCTGGTGGCCGGTCCCTCGACCTTTCACCTGGGCGATTGGCAGGGCAAGCTGCCAGATTGGTTAGTGTTCACTGTGCTGATACTGCTGGCCGTGGTGCAGGTGTGGATAGCCTTCACTCCTAAGGTAAAGGCCTACTGCCATATCAAGAACAGCATGAATATCATGAAATAAGCCGGTGACCTACCAGCCTAGAGTTATTAGAGTCATAAAGGACACAGATACAAAAAAGCCAGCTATTGCTGGCTTTTTCTTTATGCGCTCAATGGCGTCATCGCGGCTTTCGGTTTAAGAGATTAGACCTAAACCGAGAAGCTGGCACCACAGCCACAGGTGGTGGTGGCGTTAGGGTTCTTAACGAAGAAACGAGAGCCTTCCAGGCCCGAGGTGTAATCCACTTCACCGCCTACCAGGTATTGCAGGCTCATTGGGTCGACAACCAATTGAACCCCTTGTTTCTCAACGGTAAAGTCACCTTCGTTGACCTTCTCATCGAATGTAAAGCCATACTGAAAACCTGAACACCCGCCACCTGTCACGTACACACGTAACTTAAGCGCGTCGTTTTGCTCTTCCTCCAATAGGGTTTTTACCTTGGCCGCTGCCGCGTCGGTAAAACGAATTGGCATTGTATCTTCAGCTTGTTCAGTCATTACTACCTCTTACATCGGTTTGCTGAGCGGAATTATCCGATACCTGACTATTTTGTTCAAGTAATAGTCGTGGCTCTGTTGAAATCTGTGAACCTTCGCCCTCCTCGGCGGGGGCATAGCCCTCCTCCCCATGGGGCTCCTCTACCGCGTTGGGCTCGCCGCCGGAGCGGGCACCTACGTCAGTGTCGCCCTCTGGCGTGGCCAGAAGTTCCTGGGCGCTGAAGCTCTGCTGCGCCTTTGCGCCCTTACTCCAGCGACTGGCGGGCACTATGACCTCAGTCTCGACCCGAGACAGCTCGAAATCGCTTGGCAGGGTGATCTGCGCCTCAAGGGTCTGAAAATAACGGAAGCTAAAGGCAAACTTGGCATCGGTAAGCGATGAAAGTGGCAGGGTCACTATCTTGCCCTGCTGCACGCCGACAAAAACGAGCTTGGCCTGGCCCTTCAACGCCTGCTTGCGCTTCTGCAGCTGAGTAAGCACTAACTTGATCTGATACTGATGGGTCAGTGGGCCCGGCGTCATCTCCAGTCCGTGAATGGCGACGCCGTCGGCCTGATGCTCTGGCGCCATGATGCTGCGGTAGAAGGCCAGCTCTCTGTCGAGTGACTTCTGTTTCTGATGCTGCTCGAGAAACATCTTCTGCATGTTACTGTTGGCTTCGCGCTCCAGCGACAGCTCGAGATTACGCGAGGCCAGCACCTCGGCCTGCTCCTTGAGCGCCTGGCGCAGCTCGGCCTCGCGGCCATTGGATTGGGTCGGTGTCACCGAATGATTGGCGGACCAGAGGTCCCAGGTCAACACGCCGAGTAAGAAGGCCACGATCACTAAACAAAACAGATAAACGCTCGAAGGTCTAATTTTTCGTTCGAGCACTTGCATGCGATCGACCCAGCGATGATAATTTGGCATTAAGTACTAGCCCCTTATGATAATTTCTTCATTCGCCCCGCGAAGCGTTACTAACGATTGATCCGGAAGGTTACTGTGCAGCTCAGAATAAACAGCGCCATACAGCAATGCCAGAAATACCTGAATACCGACCTCAAAGACAAATTGGCCCAGGCCAAGATCAGCGTGCAGCTTTGTGGCCTCGCCCTCGCCTTCGCCCTGGTGGCCTCTGGCGTGATCATATTGTTTCGACTTCTGCTGCTGTGGCTCAACCAGCTCACCCAGACCCAAGAGTGGCAGTTTACTGGCAACTTAGGTGACTGGCGAGTCCTATTGCCACTTTTAGGGGCGATCTTAATCTGGTTTGTGGCCGTTTTGGGATCCAAGCGCTATAAACGCATGGGGATCGCCTACGTGATGCAGCGGATGAAATTGCACTACGGCAAGATCCCCCTGCAGTCCGCGCCGGGACAGTTCTTTCAGGCGCTGTTTGCCTTGGCAACCAACTTCTCCGTGGGCCGTGAGGGCCCGGCCATACATCTGGGGGCGGTGAGCGCCAGCGTGATGGCGGAGAAGTTTAAGCTGCCCGACAACAGCGTGCGCATCATGTGCGCCAGTGGCATCGCCGCCGGGATTGCCGCCACCTTCAACGCCCCGCTGGCGGCAGTGATCTTCGTATTCGAGGTGATACTGCGCGAATACAAGGTGCATTACTTCTTCCCCATCATGCTCTCGGCCATCTGCGGCGCCCTCTCCAGCCAGCTGGTGTTTGGCAATATCCATGAATATGACCAGATTGGGGTAAGCCATATTCCCCTGTCGCAATATCCCGTACTGGCGCTATGCGGCGTCACCCTGGGTTGTATCGCCGCCCTGTTTAATCACACCCTGCTAAAAGTCACAGCTAAGGGACAGCAGCATCCCCTGATCCTGCGCCTGCTCATCGCCGGGCTTATCACCACCATCATAGGTTTCTTCCTGCCACAGGCGCTGGGCAGCGGCGACCTTGCCATCAGCCACGCCATCAGCGAACATCCCAGCCTTGCGCTACTGGTCGGCTTGTTGCTGGGCAAAATCATCGCCACCATAGCCGCCATCGGCCTTGGGATCCCAGGTGGCATCATAGGCCCGCTATTTGGCATAGGCGCGTTAATTGGCGCCATCCTAGCCGTGGTCAGTGCCATGTTGTTTCCTACCATCACCCCCTATGTGGGCCTCTACACCATCATAGGCATGACGGCCATGATGGGGGTCTGCCTCAGCGCACCCCTGGCGGCCCTGGTCGCCCTGCTGGAGCTGACCAATAACGCCGCCATCATCTTGCCGTCCATGTTCGTGACCATTCCGGCGTTCCTGATCGCCCATCAGGCGTTCAATACCAAGTCGCTGTTCTACAAGCAGATAGAGCTGATGGGGCTGGACTACAAGGTCTCCTCGGTCAAACTTGGTCTGCAGAAACAGGGGGTGCGCGCCGTGATGGACAAGCGCTTCGTTATCGTGAAAGACAACGACGAGCTGCTGCTGGAGGTGCTTAAGCGCGCCGAGGGGCGATCTGTGTTGATGCAGAACAATCAGGGCCAGATGGAGATGCTGCAGATAGAGCTGCAGGTCACCGAGGAGATGAGTACCCTGACCCGTCACCCCATAGAGGGCCTAGTGGATACCGCCACCCTGAAAGAGGTATACGACATTCTCTCTAAGGAGCGTCGCGGCGAAGTATTTATCTATCAGGATAAGCGCGACAATGTGGTCGGAGTGATCAGCTGGGTGATGCTGCAAAAAGAGATCAACCAAGGGCAGATTTAGCAGGCGCCAGCCTAAAGACATTAGACTGACGCCTATATCTGAATCTTAACGCTAGAGCCTACGCTTGAGTCGCTTCTCAATCTGGCGTTTCTCCCAGCTCGCCCCAAACAGGCTAAAAGGCTCAAATACCGAGATGGCGTGCAGCACCAGGCCGCCGCCCCATCCCATTACCACCCACCAGACCCACATATAACCTGGGCTTATCATCAGATTCAGCAGGTAGAGTAGCGGCAAGACAATCGCCATGGTCACCAGGTTGCTGTAGAAGCCTTTCAGCTCTTTGACATATTCGATGGCGGCGCGCTCATCACTGCTGATCGGCGCCAGGCTCTCATTAACTGCTTCATCGGTTTGCTTGTCCATTGTCATACTCATATCCATCTCCTGTTGCAGCGCCTCCAGAGGCACCTCAAATACCGAAGCTAAAGATTTCAATGATTCGAGACTCGCCTTCTGTCCCCGCTCCAGGCGCTGTATGGTGCGCACATTAAGCCCTGAATGCTGCGCCAGTTGCTCCTGCGACCAGGCCCGTTGAAGACGTAGTTTACGAATGATCATTGTTTTCCTTAACCCTCTGTTTAATTGGAGATGCCAGCTTAGCCCCGGGTAGCTTGCCCCACCACGGCGTTTAGCCGACTTATGCGTGACTTAAGCATGACTTTGATAAAACATCAGCACGACTTGAGCACGACACGCCTGCCGACTCAGACAAGAGAATAGCGCGACACGCGCGTGACTCGCCTTTAGTTTCAATAGGTTAACCTGAGATGCGAACTAATCCACCCTTAGTCGATCGACGCACTTACCCGCTTCTTGCCGCTACCACTCGTCCCTGCTACTCGACTCTATATTCGGCGCCAATCTGGCTCACAGGATCTAGCCAAACAAAGCTTGTGCCAACACGCAAATTTGCTAGGCGGGTTATTCCACCGCCTCGCTATGTCTGGTATAGTGTCGCCTCAGCCACCCTACATAACTTAGGGCGAAATGACCATCTGCTTCGGCCATTTTGCCCCCCGAAATTGGAAATAAAGGCTGATGACTCAGTTTCAAGGTTCACACATCCTCTCGGTAAACCAACTCAATCTAGATGCCGTACAAGAGATCTTTAGCGTCGCATCGCGAATGACTCCCTATGCCCTCAGACGCAAACGCACCACGGTACTCGACGGCGCGATTCTGGGTAATCTGTTTTTCGAACCCAGCACCCGTACCCGGGTCAGCTTCGGCAGTGCCTTCAACCTGCTGGGCGGCAAGGTCAACGAAACCGTCGGCATAGGCACCTCGTCACTCTCTAAGGGTGAGTCCCTGTACGACACCGCCCGCGTACTTTCTAGCTACTCGGATGTGATCGCCATGCGTCATCCCGATGCCTATTCGGTGCGTGAGTTTGCCGAGGGTAGCCGAGTACCAGTAATAAACGGTGGCGACGGCCCGAACGAGCACCCGACCCAGGCGCTGCTGGATCTGTTCACCATTCAGAAAGAGCTGGCCGCCGGTGGCCGCAGCATCAGCGGCATGCACATCGCCATGGTGGGCGATCTCAAGTTTGGCCGCACGGTACACTCGCTGTCGCGCCTTCTATGCATGTACAAGGATGTGAGCTTCACCCTGATCTCACCAAAAGAGCTGGCAATGCCAGACTATGTGATCGATGACATTGAAAATGCTGGGCATAAGATCACAATAACAGATCAACTTGAAGGCAATTTAGATCAGGCTGATATACTCTACCTGACGCGTATTCAAGAAGAGCGTTTTCCTTCACAGGAAGAGGCCAACAAGTATCGTGGTAAGTTCCGCTTAAACCACAATATTTACACACAGCATTGCAAATCGAATACAGTGATCATGCATCCGCTGCCCCGCGATTCGAGAGAGCAGGCCAACGAGCTGGACAATGACCTCAACAGTCATCCAAACTTGGCCATCTTCAGACAGGCAGATAACGGATTGCTTATCCGCATGGCGCTGTTTGCGTTGACATTAGGTGTTGATTCACAGCTTGAACAGCACGAATGTCCGGTAAATTGGTATTCACAAAAAGCCGATTTTTAATCTGGCGACGACTTTAAAGGATCTAGAATGACCCGTTCTGAAACCC
This sequence comes from Shewanella loihica PV-4, assembly GCF_000016065.1. Lineage (NCBI taxonomy): Bacteria > Pseudomonadati > Pseudomonadota > Gammaproteobacteria > Alteromonadales > Shewanellaceae > Shewanella > Shewanella loihica. Next base: position 1,172,322 of record NC_009092.1, on the reverse strand, counting down.
TATTTGAGCAGGCTAAGAAAACTATCCCTGGTGGCGTTAACTCACCCGTGCGTGCCTTCAACGGCGTGGGTGGTTCACCACGTTTCATCGAAAAAGCCGACGGCGCTTACATCTATGATGCCGACGGCAAGGCCTATATCGACTATGTTGGCTCTTGGGGCCCGATGATCTTGGGTCATAATCATCCAAAGATCCGTCAAGCCGTACTGGACGCAGTAGAGAATGGTCTCTCTTTCGGTGCGCCAACCGAGCTTGAAGTGCGCATGGCCGAGAAGGTGATCGAGATGGTGCCTTCGATGGAACAGGTTCGTATGGTGAGCTCAGGCACAGAAGCCACCATGAGCGCCATCCGTCTGGCACGCGGCTTTACCAATCGCGACAAGATCCTCAAGTTTGAAGGCTGCTACCACGGCCATGCCGACTGTCTGCTGGTAAAAGCGGGCTCTGGTGCCCTGACCCTAGGTCAGCCAAGCTCTCCGGGTATCCCGGAAGATTTTGCTAAGCACACGCTGACCGCGGTTTACAACGAGCTGGAATCTGTGAAGACACTGTTTGAACAGTACCCAGAAGAGATCGCCTGTATCATCCTTGAGCCAGTTGCCGGCAACATGAACTGCATCCCGCCAATTCCAGGCTTCCTGGAAGGTCTGCGCGCCCTGTGTGACCAGTATGGCGCCCTGCTGATCATCGACGAGGTGATGACAGGTTTCCGCGTCTCTAAGAGTGGTGCACAAGGCCACTACGGCATTACGCCTGACCTGACCACACTGGGTAAGGTTATCGGCGGCGGTATGCCAGTGGGCGCCTTTGGTGGCCGTAAAGAGGTGATGCAGTTCATCGCCCCTACAGGTCCTGTGTATCAGGCAGGTACCCTGTCGGGTAACCCTATTGCCATGTCGGCAGGTCTAGCGCAGATGGAAGAGCTTTGCGCCGAAGGCCTGTATGAAGAGCTGGCCGCCAAGACCAAGCGTATCGCCGAAGGCTTCAAGGCCGCAGCCAACAAGCATGGTATTCCGCTGAGCATCAACTATGTGGGCGGCATGTTCGGTTTCTTCTTTACCGAGCTGGAGCAGGTAACCCGCTTCGATCAGGTCACCCAGTGTGATGCAGAAGCCTTCCGCACCTTCTACCACGGCATGCTGGACGAAGGCGTTTACCTGGCGCCTAGCGCTTATGAAGCTGGCTTCCTCTCTATGGCACATGGCGAGAAGGAACTGGAAGAAACGCTGGCCGCAGCGGATCGCGTCTTCGCCCGCATGGCTAAGTAATAGCTAGCGCCAGTCATTCGAACGAGCAATCGTAACGAAAAACAGAAAGGACGCCCAGGCGTCCTTTTTTATTGCCCGGCTTTACCCATAGCCTAGGCCTTTACTTGCAGCCTAGGCCTTTACTTGCAGCCTAGGCCTTTACTCCTTGCCTAAACATTTGGCTCAAAGCCTAGGCCTTCGTCTCAGAGCCTGTGCACGCCCCACGCTTTGCCACCAAAATCGGCATGCCTCACATCTACCAATTTCGAGATGCTAAACATCGATTCGCCTGGCAGGGCGCCAAACGTAAACAATTTATTCCAACTTGACAGCCGCAGCCAGTAGAGACTCTTGTATAAATGACAATATTCAGGGGAATACCCTAAATCCAGTAAAACCGAAGGCGAGAATTCAGCAGCTTTCACCACAGATTCAAGGAATCAAAAAATATTCCGCTATTTCAAAAGCCTCGATGTGCGCGAGATCGCATTTTTAAGCGAAATTAGACTAAGGTAACACTTGCGTATTATCCCATCCTATGGTCAGATCGCCGCCTAACACAACAACCTTAACCAAACCTTGATGTAAATCATGCCGTCTCACCTCTGCCGGACGGGATTTACTATCAGCCGTAGGAACAAATGTATGCTCAACATTTTCCTGATCACACTTGCTGTGCTAGCGCTATTAAGCATTATTTTTGAAGAAGTTACCCACATTAATAAGGCTAAAACCACCCTCTTCTTCGGCTGTGTTGCCTGGATCACCCTGTTTGTTGCGGCGCGAGATCCCAGCCACCAGCACCTAGTGGCAGAGGAACTGGACCACAACCTGTTGGAAATCGCCACCCTCTGGCTCTTCCTGATGTCCACCATGACCTTCGTGGCCTATCTGAACGCCAAGGGCATGATTCAGATCCTGGTGCAGAAGCTGTTCCCCCAGAAGGTCTCTGTGCGCATGCTGATGATACAGGTGGCACTCTTCTCCCTAGTGCTGTCGGCCATCTGTGATAACGTCACCGCGACCCTGGTTTCCTTGGGCTTGTTGACCACCTTTCAACTCGAGAGCCAGATGAAGCGCCGCATGTCGGTACTCATCATCTTCGCGGTGAACTCGGGCGGTGTGGCGCTGATCACCGGTGACGTGACAACCCTAATGATCTTCCTCGGCGGCCATGTCCATATCTCGCAGCTGCTTATGCTATTTATCCCGGCGGCGGCCAGTGTGATGCTGCTGGCGGTGCTGTTCTCGCTGAAGGCGGAAGGCTATGTGAGCACCACCCCCATCAAGCGCCAATACAGCAAGCTGGATGTGTTTATCGCCCTCATCTTCCTGATCACCATCATAATGACCATGGTGCTCAACATCTTCTTCGGTATTCCGCCTGTGCTGACCTTCCTGTCGGGTCTGTCGGTGATGTTCCTGATGGGCACGTTGCAGCGCAGCAACAAAGAAGAGCTACAGATCCTCGAATATATCCGTCAGGTAGAGTTCGAAACCCTACTCTTCTTCCTGGGGATCTTGCTGCTCGTGGGCATGCTAAAAGAGATTGGCACCCTGCATCTACTGACCGAGGTCTATGCCAAGTTTGACCCGAACATCTCTAACTTCGTGACGGGTATCGGCTCGGCGATTCTGGATAACGTACCGCTCACTGCGGCGCTATTGAAGGCCGAACCTGTGCTTAACACCCCTGAGTGGCTGGGCCTCACCTACTCTGTAGGCGTGGGCGGCTCTCTGCTGGTGATTGGTAGTGCGGCGGGTATCATCGCCATGAGTAAGGTGAAAGAGCTCACCTTCGTCACCTACCTCAAGTATGTGCCTGCACTGGCTCTGTGTTACACCTGTGGTTATGGTCTGACGTTGCTACTGGCCTACGAGTTCTTTGGCTAGGCACTCTTTGGCTAGACATTCTTTGTTTAGGCACTGAGACCAAACAAGACTCAAACGAAAAAGGCGATGAATGATTCATCGCCTTTTTTCTTACTAATTTAGCATCTGCTTATTTGACTTAGGCTAAGCAGCTACCCAAATTGCGCCTAGATAGCGGGCACCTTAAACTCGGTACCGGCCACCTCTAACACCACATCCCTCGGGCGTATCTCGACAATCTTCAGCTTGCCACCAATCATGTCGCCCTGTTGCAGCTCCGCGCCATCCACATTCAGCCAGCGGTTCTTTGGATCGTTGGCATAGACATGGGCCAGAATATTAAACTCGGGTACCTGCAACTGAATGCCAGCAGGTAGCTGGCCATACTTGGGCAGCTCGTCGGGCTGGGCCGCCGGAATAGGATCAAGCTTAGGCTGAGTCACGGGTGTGGCGACGGCGTTCTCCTTCTCCACCTCCTTGAGCGCCGCCTCGAAGGCTGCTACCAGCTTGCTGGTATCCTTAACTACCGGGCGCTGCTCAGCTACTGGCTCTGCTTGTTGCTCGCTTGCTTGGTCGAAAGCCTGCTCCAATCCCTGATTTGCGCGCTGCTCCTCAACGTAAGCAGCGTCCAGGCCGACATCGGCCGCCGCCTCGTCCACCTGCGCCTTGAGAGAGCTGAGCAGCTCTCGCCCACGCTCGTTGGCGTTGGCGCCTAAGATGATCGGCTCATCTGCGCCCAGGTCGTTTACATAGCCCTGATTACTTGTGGCGCTGGTGTTTACGCTGCTTTGATTTGCACGGCTTTGGTTTACACGGCTTTGCGCGGCCTGCTGACGCCTTGGCTGAGTGGTAGATGCCATCATGGGTTCACTCGTCCGGGCTTGAGCACTGGGGCGCTCCACCGGCAATGGCAGGGCAACCTTCCCCGCAAGCTTGATGCCTGTCAGAGGATTCTGCTCAAGAGAAGGCTGGGCAGTCGGCTGTTCAGCCACTCGCTGTTGCTGGGGCTGTTGCTGGGGCAGGGCTTGTGTCTGCATCGCTGAGGTTTGTTGGCTAGATATGCTAGATACGTTAGATACTGATGCGGCCTGCTTTTGCGCGCCTAGCTCTCCCTGCCCACTGAGCACCCAGGCAAGGGCGATGGCTCCGCCAAGGCCAGTACCTAACAAGCCTAATTTGACGACCAGAGGCCACTTGGGCTGCATCGCCTCATACTGGGCCCTTGGGGTGATCACAGGGTCTAGCTGTTGATCTTGCTGTTTCGCGCGGGTCACCGCATCGAGAAGGATAGACATCAGTAGCGTCCCTCGCCTTGCACTCTTCCCTGCAATCCTACTTGCTGCTCCTGCAATCTCGGGCCCTTATCGCTGAGGTAGAGATTGAGCTGCACTAAGGTCTGGCTACCGGCGATGGCATCGGCGCGCAGGCCATGCTGACGCTGGAAATCCATCAGAGATTGCTCCAGCTCGGCATCGAAATAGTCGACCAAACGGGCGGGCTTGTTCTGGATCTGCGCCAGGGCATTCTCCAGCCACTGGATCTGCGCCGGCGCCGAGCCTCGGCCTATCTCCTTAGGCTGATAGCTTGGTGCCTGCCACAATAGCTCGAAGGTACCGGCAAAGTGGCGGGTAAACCAGTCTCTGTCGACCCACAGCTGCTGCTCCGCCAGCTGCAGCAACAGCTGCTCGCCCTGGCGGGACACGACGGTTCCGTAGAAGGGCTCGCCGCGCTCATCCTGCAAATAGACCACGGCGGGATAGTTGAGGCGTACCAAGGAATGCCAGTTGCCTTGCTGCTGGAAGCAATCCAGCCCCTGCTGCTTGGCCGACTGACAGGCGGTCAGGCCAACATAAGGTGCCTTATCCCACAGGCCGAGTATGGCGGCGTAGGCGGTGTCTATGCTGCGACTCTGATTGATTGCCTGACGCAATATGCGCTGATCGGCGCTCAGGCTGGCATTGCTCTCTTCAACTTGGCGGCTTGCCAGATTGGTTTGAGTTTGTGGCTGCGTTTGTGTCTGGACGGCTTGTGAATGGTTCTGATTAGCCTGCTGCGCACCGGTGGCACTCGGCTCATTGGCCTGCACTGCGCCAGTCTGGGCCATATTTGCCTGAGCTGTGTTTGCCTGATCTGTGTTTGCCTGAGCTATGCCGCCATGCCCCTGCAGATTAAAGAAGTAGAAGGCGCCGGCAAAGGTCGCCAGGATCAGGGTCGCGGCCGTCGCCGGCCACAGCAGTTTGCGCTGCTTGATCTCCTCGCCCAAGACTTCGCTGGCGGCGGTTCTCACCATGTTGGCGTCGATAGGCACCTTAGACTGGGCATAACCTGCCATTAGGGCACGTTCACACAAGAGATTAATCAGGCGGGGAATACCGCCACTGTATTGGTGGAGCGTCTTGATGGCGCTGCGGTGAAACAGCGGCTCGTGACGTCCAGCTACCTGAAGCCTGTGCTGCACATAGAGGGCGATCTCCTGCTGAGTCAATGGCAGCAGGTGATAACGTGCGGTGATGCGCTGAGCCAACTGTCTGAGTTCCTGACGCTTAAGCAGCTGTTGTAGCTCCGGCTGACCGATAAGGATCACCTGCAGTAGCTTCTTGGTATCTGTTTCCAGGTTGGTCAGCAGCCTAAGCTGCTCCAGCACCTCGGCCCGTAGATGCTGCGCCTCGTCGATGATCAGGACGGTATTGCGCCCCTTCTCATGGTTGGCCAGCAGGAACTGACTCAGCTTATCGGTGAGCTGCTTCAGGGTGGGCGACTCGCCATAATGCACCCCCAGCTCGTCACACAGGGTGGCCAGCAGCTCAAGCTCGGTCAGCGAGGGGTTGAGGATAAAGGCGGTATCGGTATTTTCGGGCAGTTGGTTGAGCAGGCAGCGCGACACTGTGGTCTTTCCCGTGCCCACCTCGCCGGTTAACAAGACAAAACCACCGGTTTCACCCAATCCATAGGTTAAATGAGCCAACGCCTCACGATGCCTGTCACTCAGGAACAGATAATGAGGGTTGGGTGCGATCGAAAACGGGTTATCGCTAAGTCCGTAAAACGCCTTGTACATGCCGTCTCAGTCCCAAAATAGTAATGACGGTTCAAATTAATCCCTAGGGGAGACGTTGTCAAAAATTCCCCCCAAATAATTGCGTTAAAGCAGCGCCTCGAGCCTGCTATCGAAGTGGCGAAAGGATACGGTTTAACAACTTGCCATGATAAGCTTAGGCCAATACAAAGATTTCTCTTGGTGAGACGTGAAGATCTATTTAGTTGGCGGCGCCGTCCGCGACCAGTTACTCAATATTCCCATTAAAGATCGTGACTACATGGTGGTGGGCGCGACAGTGCAAGAGATGCTCGACAAAGGCTATCGCCAGGTGGGTAAAGACTTCCCCGTATTTCTCCACCCCAAGACCCAGCAGGAGTATGCCCTGGCGCGCACCGAGCGTAAGACAGGCGTCGGCTATGGCGGCTTTAGCGTCTACGCGGCGCCCGATGTCACCCTGGAGGAAGACTTGCTGAGGCGGGATCTCACCATCAACGCCATCGCCCAGGATGAAACCGGCCGAGTCTTCGACCCCTATGGCGGTCAGGCCGATATCGAGCAGCGCCTGCTCAGGCATGTGTCGGACGCCTTCGTCGAAGATCCGCTACGGGTGCTCAGGGTCGCCCGCTTCGCCGCCCGTTTTCAGCCGCTGGGCTTTAAGGTCGCCCCAGAGACCATGGCACTGATGCAACGCATCGCCGCAAGCGGTGAGCTCGAGGCGCTGACGCCTGAGCGGGTATTTCAGGAGCTGGATAAGGCGCTGAGCACAGAGGCGCCCCAGGTGTTCTTCGAGGTGCTCAGAGAAGCTGGCGGCCTGGCAATACTCTTTCCCGAGATAGAAGCCCTGTTTGGTATCCCTCAGCCAGAGCAGTGGCACCCAGAGATAGATACCGGCATACACACCCTCATGGTGCTAGAGCAAGCCGCCAGACTCAGCCAAGACAAGCAGGTGCGCTTCGCCGCCCTGGTACACGACCTTGGCAAGGCGCTGTCGCCTAAGGAACATCTGCCGAAACATCACGGCCATGGCCAAAAAGGCCTGCCGCTCATTCGCGCCCTGTGCGAGCGCTTTCGCGTCCCCAACGACTACCGGGATCTGGCTCTCTTGGTGAGCGACCAGCATCAGAACATCCACAATGCCTTCGAACTGCGAGCCGAGACCATGGTCAAGCTGTTCGACAAGGCCGATCTCTGGCGTAAGCCCGAGCGATTGCCGCAACTCCTGCTGGCCTGCGAAGCCGACTGCAAGGGACGCACAGGCTTGAAGGAGCGCCCCTATCCCCAAGGGGCCTATGTGCAGCACTGTTTTGAGCTGGCGCGCAACGTGGCGATAAAGCCTATCATAGAGGCGGGATTTAAGGGCGCCGAGATCAAGGCACAGTTACACAAGCAAAGGGTCGAGGTCATCGACCAGTACAAGCGAAAAACCGCCGTAAATGCAAAGCCATAGCTAATTTAAGGTTAAGTTTTAGTGATCATTAGCCAAAATTTGAGCAAAAACCCTCGACAAGCTTGATTTTGCACAATCATGAGATATTGTATTACGACCTTAGGGTGAAAATTCATAGCAAAATAAAATGGCTATGACATAATTAACCAGTTGCAGTTGTACTTTTCGGCTGCTCCAACTCAATCCAACTTATTTAAAGGGATTTCCCAATGAACAAAAAAGTACTGATGATTGCTGGCGTAGCAATGACTGCCCTTCTTGGTGGTTGCGCAAACACTACTGCTCTAGAAGAAAGCGTTGCTAACCTAGGCAACAAAGTTGATCAATTATCAGCTGAAGTTAGCTCTCTGAAGTCTGAGCAAGGTGCTCTTGCTGCTGACGTTAAAGATGCAAAAGCTGCTGCGATGGACGCACAAGCTGAAGCTAAGCGTGCTAACGACCGCATCGACAACATCGCTTCTTCTTACAAGAAGTAATTTGTCTGTATCGGCAACACTTCTGTGTTGCCGATATGTTTTCCCCCCACTGCGTTAACTTTCAATTCTCTCCTAAGCTCGTCATCCCCCACTCTTCACCTCAAGTTTCTCTGACTCAGCTCATCCTCTAAGCTTTCTGCACCGACTGTATCTAAGTTTTCGTTTTAGCCTGTAGCGCCTAGTCACGCACGGCTATTTAAGACACTCACTCCAGACCTCCGCTAAAAAAGCGCCCACAAAAAAGGCGCCCAATGGACGCCTTAGATATACTCACCAGTCACTCAAACCTAATAAAATCTAGGGAGTGATCTCTAAATCCTGAGCCGCCGTTAGCGGTGGATGTGAGATCACCATAGGGATGCCGTTCTGGGTCAGCAGGGCATCGTTTGCCTTGGTGTTGTCGACGCTTTCCTGGCTGATAAATTTCACCACCTTGCTGCTCAGGCTGATCACCTTCTCACGGGGCTGATCTTCCGTCTTTGACAGGGGCGAATGCACCTCGATGATCTGACGGCCATCGGGCTCGGTAGCAATCTTTACCGTTTGGTTGATCACCCGCACGCTGTCGCCATATTTGGCCTGATGGAACAACCACTCTATATCATCTGGGTTGAGTCTGATACAGCCGGCGCTGACGCGCATGCCGATACCGAAATCCTTGTTGGTGCCGTGGATCAGGTAGCTGCCATCGCCATAGGAGAGCTGCATGGCGTATTTACCCAGTGGGTTATCCGGGCCAGCAGGCACCACGGGCGGCAACACCTCGCCGCGCTCACGCAGGTGCTCGGCGCGCAGGCTCGCCGGCGGTGTCCAGCTCGGATTAGGGATACGCGCCTTAATCTTGGTGGTCATCTCTGGGGTTTCACGGCCGATACGGCCAATGCCCACGGGGAAGACATGCACCTCGCGGCCATTCTTAGGGAAATAGTAGAGACGCAGCTCCGGCAGGTTGATCACTATGCCCTTGCGCGGCACATCCGGCAGCAACATCTGGGTGGGGATCACTAACTGGGTGCCCGGAGTCGGCAGGAAAGGATCCACCCCAGGATTGGTTTCCATCAACTCCAAGATACCGATATTGTATTTATCGGCGATGGTTTTGAAGTAGTCGCCCTTCTCGACCACATGGGTCTGCAGCTCACCGATGAGGCGGCCGCCATTGGCCGGCAGGGAATAGACATTAGCAAGTAACTGCAGTGGTGCGAGACTCAAGATGAGCAACAGCAATTTACGCATCATCAAAACGGTTTTCCAAAAATCGAGTTAAAGGTTTGGCTCAAAGGGTAACCCGAGCCGCCGGGATTTTCTAGTGGTGAATAAATGTACTTTCACCTAAGCATCTTTCGTCGCCAGGGTGAGATAGAGATCTATCTCCAGCGCCGCAAACTCCTGCTGAGTGATCTGCCGCTTTATCTTATCGTTGGCCCGCCAGGCAAAGGGGGTCATCTCCAGCAACGTCAGCGCCTGCTCGCCGCTGAGCGCCAGGGAATAAGTAATGTGCTCGCTCGCCACCAGGGTGACACCTTTAGGCTGCTGCGGCTCACCGCCTTTCTCGGTTAAGTTAGGATAGATAAATTCTCTAATCTGCCACAGGTGACGCGGGCCCGGCGATAACCAGATAAAGGTGCCGCCGGGTTTAAGCACCCGCAGCGGCTCCTTGCCTTTGAGCGGCTTATCGAACAGGCTCACCAGATCGAAGCTGTCATCGGCGAAGGGTAACACCTTGAGCTGGCTCTGAACCAGATTGGCCTCAGGCTGCGCCTTTGCCGCCACAAACAGGGCGTTCTCCGCCTCGGCGACACCTGTCTGTTCAACGGCTTGGCCAAGCGCGTTAAACACACCAGCCAGCGCCCGCAGGTAATAACCCTCGCCGCTGTCGACATCCAGATGCGACAACGTGGCATCACTCGGCAATCGCTCAGTTAGCTGACGCTGAATGGCCTCGACCACGGGGGCGAAGATACCCGATTCCAACAGAAAGTGTTTGGCACGCATCAACTGCCGCGAATCGATATGGGGCTTCTTGGGCTGACTGAACACCCAGTACCCCTGCGGCCCCTTGTCGAAATGGTGCTTGTTGGCGCAGTGTAGCCCCTGGCTGCCTTGATGCACCATCAGCGGCGCTTGGCAGAGGGGACACAAATAATGACTATTCATAGGGCTCTCTTAATAACTTAACTTCGCGGCCATCAGGCAAAAATCACTACACACAGGATAGCCCCTAAGGCGAGACGATAGATAACGAAAGGCGTCATCCCCATGCGGCTGATGATCTTCAGGAAGTAGTGGATGCAGAGATAGGCGGCCACAAATGACAGCGCCGTACCCAAGACCAGCGCCTGATAATCGATCGCCTCCTGACTGGAGAGCAGATCTTTCACCACCAAGATGGCCGCGCCCAGGCTGACGGGCACAGACATGAGAAACGAGAAGCGCGCCGCCGCCTCACGGCTTAGGCCCAGAGCTAAGGCCGCGGTAATGGTTGCACCTGAGCGTGAGGTACCTGGGATAAGCGCCATCGCTTGAGCGAAGCCAATAAGTAGCGCCTTCTTCCAGCCCACCTGAAACTCGCTAAAACCTTCTCGGTTTAACTTATCCGCCCACCACAGCAGCAGGCCGAAGACGATAGTCGTTGTCGCGATCACCTCGATGTTTCTCAGATGAGTCGAGATGAAGTCTTTGGCGGTAAAGCCAAAGATCACCGCAGGAATGGTTGCCAGAATGATCCACCAGGCCAGCTTGCTCTCCTGAGTCTGCTGACGCGTCACCAGACTGCTGGTCCAAGCGGTAAACATGGAGAAGAGCTCACGGCGAAAATAGATCACCACGGCCAATAAGGATCCGGTATTCACCGCCACGTCGAAGGTCAGCCCCTGGTCCTGCCAGCCAAGCAGCTGGGCGGGTAAGATGAGGTGGGCAGAGCTAGAAATAGGTAAAAACTCAGTCAGGCCTTGGATAAGGGCCAAGACTATTACCTGAAAAATATCCATGATTATCCTTTACGATTTGGGTCGGCTAATGAAATTAATAAGACCATTGAAATTCGACAGGCCACAGCTTCTGCTGCGACTTATCATAATTGTCCCATAGGGTCTGATAAGAAAGCTGCGCCACGGGATGGACCCGCTCGGGGGCGATCTCCGCCAGCGGCCAGAGCACGAAGGCGTTGGTGGTGATCTCGGCGCGCGGCAGCACTATGGGCGTCTCGGTCACCAAGTCGTCATAGAGCAGCAGGTCGAGATCTAGGGTGCGAGGGCTAAACTTCTTCGCCCCCGGCAGCCTGCCATTATCCGACTCTATCTGTTTAAACAGCGCCACCACCTCGGCGATACCAAGCTGGGTATCGGCGGCGACCACCATGTTGAGAAAATTGCTGCCATCGAAACCGACCGCCTCGCTCTCAAAGACGCTGGAGAGGCATAGGTTATCGAAGTGAGTGCTTAAGGCCTTGAGGGCGGCGTTAAAGTAGCCCTCAGGGTGAATATTACTGCCAATGCTGATGAAGATGCGTGCCATAAGGTTACAGATGACCTCGCTCTATCTCGACACCCACGGCCTGCGCGCTGGGCACGGCGCCGGGCTTCATCACCCTCACCTTCACCCAAGGCACGTCAAACTCATCCATGACGCAGTCGGCGCAGATCTGCGCTACCGTCTCGATTAGTTCTATCGGCTTCTCGGTGATCAGGGCCGTGAGCCGATTTGAGACGGTCTCGTAACACAGGGCATGTTGATAGTCGTCGTTGGCGGCCGCCAGACTGTTGTCCCAGGCCATCTCGAGGTCGATCAGCAGGTTTTGATGGATCTGCTTTTCCCACTCGTAAATACCGATCACGGTTTCGACTTTAAGCTGTGAAATAAGTACCTTGTCCATGATGCCTCCCGATAGGCAAAAAAATAGGTAATAGAAGAGGTCTAATAAGCTACAAGGACCAATATGGTTATAATGCCCCGGATCACACAGATATCTGTGATTTCCCCTTTCGTGCAGCCGAAAACCCAAGTAGGATAAGCGACTGTAATGACAACGAATCAGGGATAAGAAAACGGATGCCAAAATCGCCCGTTATCATTACATGGCCAATCAACCAGTGCGTAAAATACAAGGTTTAGTCAGCCGCCTCAATAACTAGGGCGGGATAATACCTTAAGAAGGATAAGGAAACCAATTTGAGCTTAACGCTGCTGACTCTAGCGATGATATTGACCGCCTACCTGGCAGGCTCGATATCCAGTGCCGTGCTAGTTTGTCGACTCAGAGGGTTACCCGATCCTCGTAGCCAAGGCTCAGGCAATCCAGGCGCAACCAATGTGCTGCGTATCGGTGGCGCCAGCGCCGCCGCCATGGTGTTGCTGTTCGATATGCTCAAGGGCGCGGTGCCCGCCTATGTCGCTTTCCGTCTCGGCGTCGATGCCGTCTCCCTCGGGGTGATCGCCATCGCCGCCTGTCTGGGGCATATCTTCCCCATCTTCTTTAAGTTTAAGGGCGGCAAGGGCGTTGCGACCGCCTTCGGCGCCATGGCGCCCATAGGTGCCGATCTGTCTCTGGCACTGATCGCCACCTGGGTCATAGTGGTACTGATCTGCCGCTACTCATCACTGGCCGCCATAGTCACCGCCCTGCTGGCCCCCGCCTATACCTGGTATTTCGACGAGCGCTTTACCGTGCCCGTGGCCATGCTCTCCTTGCTGATCATCATACGCCACAAGGAAAACATTCATCGCCTACTCAAGGGCGAAGAGTCAAAGGTATCACGCAAGAAGCGCACCGACGGCAACTAAGTCTTATCCCAAGTAACCCCCACAGCTAACCCGCATATTAGCTCCCCCATACAATAGCTCAGTAATTATCTCAGCCTGTCGTTTAAGCAAAATCATACGTTCACCAAATACAAAAAAGCCCTTCGTAGGAAGGGCTTTTGTCGCAACGATAAGGAGCGAGTTGATTAGACCGGTGGTAGCGAGTCCAGCGGCCAGCGGGGCATCCCCTTCACCGCGAGCGGCTCTAGCTGGTCGGCCTTGAGTCGCTGCATGCCGGCATAGGCGATCATCGCGCCGTTATCGGTACAAAATTCGCCTCTGGGGTAGTAGACCCTACCACCGAGCCCCTGCATCATCTCCGCCAGGCTCTCGCGCAGACGGCTGTTAGCGCTCACGCCACCGGCGATCACCAGACGGTTATAGCCAGTCTGTTTCAGGGCGCGTTTACACTTGATGGCCAGGGTGTCGACCACGGCTTCTTCGAAGGCGCGAGCGATATTGGCGCGGGTCTGCTCATCATCGGGCTCATCGGCGATGGTATTGGCGGCAAAGGTCTTAAGGCCAGAGAAGCTAAAGTCCAGCCCGGGACGGTCTGTCATCGGGCGTGGAAAACGGTAGCAGTTAGGCTCGCCCTGGGCGGCCAGCTTAGCGAGTCTCGGTCCACCAGGATAATCCAGCCCCATCAGCTTAGCCGTCTTATCGAAGGCTTCACCGGCGGCGTCATCCACAGATTCACCCAGCACCTGATAGCGACCTATACCCTCGACCGCCACCATCATAGAGTGACCGCCTGAGACCAGCAGCGCCAGAAATGGAAATTCCGGCACATCCTCTTCGAGCATAGGCGCCAGCAGATGACCTTCCATATGATGCACGCCCACCGCGGGCTTGCCCCAGGCAAAGGCCAGCGAGCGGCCGACGCAGGCCCCCACCAACAGGGCGCCCACCAGACCTGGGCCCTTGGTATAGGCGATGGCATCGATATCATCTTGAGTGCAGTTAGCCTCTTTCAGGGCTTGCCTTATCAGCGGGATGATCTTGCGCACATGGTCGCGCGATGCGAGCTCAGGCACTACCCCGCCGTAATCGGCGTGTAGTTTAACTTGACTGTAAAGCGCATGAGATAACAGGCCTTTTTCGTCATCATAGACGGCGATACCTGTCTCATCACAAGATGTCTCTATACCTAAAACTCGCATTTTTCCTCATCACGCTAAATAAAGTGGCGGCCAATTTTACCTGCTTGCCCGCGGAAATACCAATGGATTGCACACTCACCAAGTATCGCCCGACGATCCCGGCCGAGCCCAGACTTGATGGGGCATGCACCAGGCGTCCTCAACTGGTCTGTCGTGATGTCTACCACGATATAGACACAAGGAAATGCTAAACTTAAGGATGTTGCCCCGAAAAAGGATCCCGAAAGGATCGCCACAAGGGGGTTTACAAAAGGTCGACAGTCGGTATAGAATTCCGCACCATTTTTAAATTAACTTGGGTTAAGAAATTAACTCAATACAAACTACACCTAAGGGGTGATGGCGTATGCCAATTATTAAAGTACGTGAGAATGAACCATTTGACGTAGCTCTACGTCGTTTCAAGCGCTCTTGTGAAAAAGCTGGTATCCTAGCCGACGTTCGTGCTCGTGAATTCTACGAGAAGCCAACTACTGCACGTAAGCGCGCTAAAGCTGCTGCAGTTAAGCGTCTTGCTAAGAAGCTTTCTCGCGAAAACGCGCGTCGCGTACGTTTATACTAATCTCTTATGAGCCTAGTTGATCAGCTAAAAGACCAGATGAAAGAAGCCATGCGCGCCAAAGATAAGGTGCGTCTAGGTACGATTCGTATGGCGCTGGCTGCCATCAAACAGATCGAAGTGGATAACCGCGAGACGCTGAATGATGATCAAGCCATAGCTGTCTTAACCAAAATGGTTAAACAACGTCGCGACTCTATCGCTCAATATGAAGCGGCAGGTCGTGACGAACTAGCCCAAGCAGAAGCCGGAGAGATTCGAGTCCTCGAGACTTTCCTGCCTAAGCCTCTTTCTGAAGAAGAGGTTGCCGAGCTAGTCGATGCCACTATCCAAGAGGTAGGCGCATCATCCATGGCGGATATGGGCAAAGTAATGGGAGCATTGAAACCTAAGGTACAAGGGCGAGCCGACATGGCGTCAATTGGCGCTCTGATCAAGGCAAAACTCAAGTAATCTTAAGTTCAATGTATGAATGAGCCGTGCCTACGCACGGCTTGTTTGTTTCTACTCTTTCGGTTTAATTTCGCGAAAAGGCGGCATTTATACAGCAATGGCGATACCTCGTGAGTTTATCAATGAGCTTGTAGCTCGCACCGATATAGTCGATCTCATCGACGCCAAGGTCCCCCTGAAAAAGGCGGGCAAAAATCATTCTGCCTGTTGCCCCTTCCATAGCGAAAAGTCACCCTCTTTTACCGTCAGCAGAGACAAACAGTTTTATCACTGCTTCGGCTGTGGCGCCCATGGCAATGCCATCGATTTCGTCATGGAATATGACAGGCTCGACTTTGTCGATGCCATCGAGGAACTCGCCGGCCGTTTAGGCCTTGAAGTCCCCAGAGAGCAAGGTACAGGCAAACGCCGCGACGAAGGCTTAAGCCGCGACCTCTACCAGCTGATGGAAGAGGCCAGCCGCTACTTTCAAAGCCAACTGAAACAGCACACAGACAAGCAGAAGGTGCTCGACTACCTCGCCCACCGAGGCCTCTCCGATGAGGTGATCGAGCACTTCAACATCGGCTTCGCTCCCGATGGTTGGGATGGCCTTTTAGGGCGTTACCGGCAAAACCAGGATGCCCAGGACAAGCTACTCACCGCAGGTATGGTGATTGAGAACGACAGCGGCAAGCGTTACGACAGGTTCCGTGACCGCCTCATGTTCCCCATTCGCGATCGCCGCGGCCGAGTAATTGGCTTTGGCGGCCGAGTCTTAGGTGACGGCACGCCGAAATACTTGAATTCGCCGGAAACGCCCATATTTCATAAGGGCTATGAACTCTATGGCCTGTATGAACTCAAACAGAGACACAGGGATCCCAGTCAGATCCTGATTGTCGAAGGCTATATGGACGTGGTGGCCCTGACACAATTTGGCGTCGACTATGCGGTTGCCTCTCTGGGCACCTCGACCACGGCGGATCAATTTCAGTTGTTGCTGCGCAGCGCCAAAGAGGTGATCTGTTGTTACGACGGCGACAAGGCAGGTACCGAGGCGGCCTGGCGGGCACTTGAAACCGCCCTGCCGCTGCTCAAGCCCGGCGACCAAGTAAAATTTATGTTCTTGCCCCAGGGGGAAGATCCCGACTCGCTGGTGCGTCAGATAGGCAAACCGGCCTTCGAGCAGCTGATTGCCGAGGCCAAGTTACTACCGGAATTTCTGTTCGATACCTTAGCCAGCCGCTATGGCACGGACAAGGGCACCCTGGCCAAACAGGCCATGAGCCTGATAGAGAAAGTACAAGACACAGTTCTGCAGAGCCTTTTGCTTGAGAATCTCGCCTATAAGCTCGGCATGAACAGTGCAGAAGAATTGCAGCGTAAGCTCGGCTTTAAACGCATTGATGCAAATAAGCCCCTGCAAAACAAAGCGCTTAAGGGACGCGGTACCCCACTGCGACTAGCCATCGCCCTGCTGGTACAGCATCCGCACCTAGGCAATAACCTGCCTGTGCAGCCTGCGCTAAAACATATCAAGATGGCTGGCATAGATTTGCTCAGCCTCTTACTCGACAGAACTCGCGCCGAGAAGGTCAACAGCGCACAACTACTTGAACAGTTCAGGGGTGACGATCAGCTAGACACCCTGAAGAAATTAGCCCAATGGGAGCATCAAGTGGCGGATGAAAACCTTCAGCAAGAGTTCAAAAAAGCCCTGATTTGGTTGAACAATCAATATATTGAACAACGTTATCAGGAATTGAGCTTAAAACAGCACCATACTAAAGAAGAGCGGATGCAACTTAAAAAGCTCATCGCAGTAATCCAAGGGCAAGCTTAGAGCAAAATTTGTCTCACAAAGTAAACACTTGGACTAGCACAGCACAGTGCACACGGCTATAATTGACGATTTGCGCGGCACACAATGCCCGTCGTTGTAACAGTTACCCAACTTGGATGATATCTATGGAGCAAACTCCGCAGTCGCAACTTAAATTGTTGCTTGCCAAAGGTAAAGAGCAAGGTTATTTAACCTATGCAGAAGTGAACGATCACTTGCCTGCAGATATGGTCGACTCAGACCAGATCGAAGATATTATCCAGATGATTAATGACATGGGTATTCGCGTCTATGAGCAGGCGCCGGATGCCGATGAGATCATGATGTCTGAAGACAGCACCGATGAAGATGCTGCCGAAGAAGCTGCCGCGGCTCTGGCTACGGTTGAAGCTGAACTGGGTCGTACCACAGATCCCGTGCGTATGTACATGCGCGAGATGGGTACGGTAGAACTTCTGACCCGCGAAGGCGAAATCGTAATCGCCAAGCGTATCGAAGAAGGTATCAACACGGTTCAGGCGTCTGTAGCCGAATATCCTCAAGCGATCGCCATGATCCTTGAGCAGTACGACCGCTACGAAGCTGAAGAAGTCAGACTATCAGACATTATCTCTGGATTTGTTGACCCTAATGCCGAAGACATGGCGCCGACGGCGACCCATATCGGCTCAGAATTGTCGGACGACGATCTCGACGACGAAGATGACGAGGGCGATGACGAGGACGATGACGGCGATGAAGAAGATTCGCCAAAAGGCCCGGATCCGGAAGAAGCGCGCGAGCGTTTCACCCAGCTGCGTGAAGCACACGAAAAAGCCTTAAAAGTGATTGAACTTAAAGGTCGTGAACACCCAGAAGCGACTGCCGCCCTGTTCGACATTGGCGAGATCTTCAAAGAGTTCCGTCTGGTACCTAAGCAGTTCGACCGCCTGGTGAAGAACATGCGCGAAATGATGGACAAGGTGCGTATTCAAGAGCGCCTCATCATGAAGCTGTGTGTCGAGCAGGCCAAGATGCCGAAGAAGAACTTCGTTAAGGTCTACACCTCTAACGAGAGCAGCATCGAATGGTTCAACGAAGAGATTGCCGCCAAGAAGCCCTATGCCGAAGGGCTGGAGATGGTTGCCGAAGACGTTCAACGTTGCCGCGCCAAGCTCGATGCCATCGAGAATGAAACCGGCCTGGCCATTGCCGCCATCAAGGATATCAACCGTCGCATGTCTATCGGTGAAGCCAAGGCTCGCCGCGCTAAGAAAGAAATGGTTGAGGCTAACCTGCGTCTGGTAATTTCTATCGCGAAGAAATACACCAACCGTGGCCTACAGTTCCTGGATCTGATCCAGGAAGGTAACATC
This sequence comes from Shewanella loihica PV-4, assembly GCF_000016065.1. Classification (NCBI taxonomy): domain Bacteria; kingdom Pseudomonadati; phylum Pseudomonadota; class Gammaproteobacteria; order Alteromonadales; family Shewanellaceae; genus Shewanella; species Shewanella loihica. The sequence goes on along the minus strand of NC_009092.1, from coordinate 1,154,088 downwards.
GGCCTGATGAAGGCGGTAGACAAGTTTGAATACCGTCGTGGTTACAAGTTCTCGACCTATGCAACCTGGTGGATCCGTCAGGCGATCACGCGTTCGATTGCCGACCAGGCACGTACCATTCGTATCCCGGTTCATATGATTGAGACCATCAACAAGCTCAACCGTATCAGCCGTCAGATGCTACAAGAGATGGGACGCGAGCCGTCACCTGAAGAGCTGGCCGAGCGCATGTTGATGCCGGAAGATAAGATCCGCAAGGTACTCAAGATCGCCAAAGAGCCTATCTCAATGGAAACCCCTATCGGCGATGATGAAGATTCGCATTTAGGTGATTTCATCGAGGATACTACCCTCGAGTTGCCACTGGACAGCGCCACCGGTGAGAGCCTGAAGAACGCCACCCACGAAGTGCTCGCCGGCCTGACCGCCCGTGAAGCCAAGGTTCTGCGCATGCGTTTCGGTATCGATATGAACACCGACCACACCCTAGAAGAAGTGGGCAAGCAGTTTGACGTGACCCGTGAGCGTATTCGTCAGATCGAGGCCAAGGCACTGCGTAAGCTGCGTCACCCGTCTCGCTCAGAGATCTTGAAATCCTTCCTGGATGAATAGACTCGCTAGCAGCGTCTAAAACAGAGCAGAAAAGCCAGCCACAGTGCTGGCTTTTTTATTTTATGCCCCTGCTTATAATCCGATTGAACAACAGATAAGCAGTTGAATTCAAAGTTCAGAATTCTTGCCAGATCGGTGGTGACAAGCGCTTTTAAACCTCGTATACTTCTTTGCGCTTTCGATAGTGACGACTATCTTAAGTCGGCCCCTTAGCTCAGTTGGTTAGAGCACACGACTCATAATCAGTTGGCCTGGGGAGAAAGGAAAGTTTAAATGGGCCTATAGCTCAGTTGGTTAGAGCGCTCGACTCATAATCGATCGGTCGCAGGTTCAAGTCCTGCTGGGCCCACCATTTTTCCTTTCAAATCAATCAGTTAGAAGGTTTTTGGCTTTAACCTTGAGGGTGCTCAAAACACCCCATCCTAACTGAATCCAGACGCCTCAATCTGAGGGTCTATCACGCCAGCTTTTTCAGACCTCTTTCCAAAAAAACCAGCCGTTTCCAAAATACTACATCAAAGGACGCACTACTGCTGTCTTTCTTCTGTAGTGTTTCTGGGTCACCTTCGCATCGAGATGAGCCAGCAACCTGGTAGCATGCTCTAACTCCGCATCGCTTCCTGTCTTAGCTCTCACATCGTGATCGGTGAACCGTTCCGTTAATATACCTTTTTCCATCGCTTTGACCATCTTTCGCTGCCAGATGGATGAAAACCCATCAGTCGTGTAAGGCTGGCCCTTTCGCGTTGAAAACAAATAAATACTGTTAATCGGGCGAGGCAAATCTTTAATCGCCTGCACTGCGGCCCGAAGGTGATCTGACCAAGAGATAATGATTTTCCGCTTCGTCTTGTTGATCAAAACATGAATCCCGTCCTCTTTCAGTGCATCTCGCCTTAACTTCAAAATGTCCGACTTTCTGAGCCCCGTTAGAAGCTTAAAATCCATATACGCGGCAATTAGGGGGCCTGCAAAATCTCTGAATGCTTTATATTCTTTATCCTCAATATAGCGATCTCTGGGTGTCTCTTTAAAGCGCATAACACTGCGACAGGGATTGTGATCGATCAATCCCCAGCGAATGGCATATTTGAGCATGTGGGACAACATTGCAATCTCACGATTTGTCTGTGTTTTCCCCTTTTTTCCTCGCACATCCATATATTGGTAGATGTGCCGTGGCGTCAGCTCATCCACCCGAATATCTCCCAGACCTGCTCGCAAAAATTTTGACTGCGCCAGATTACTTTTGTAGCTAGCCTCGGCCTTCAGCGGAGCCACTTCCCGCAGGTAGCGATCCAGCAGATCACTAACGGTAACCAGATTTCCAACATCGCCAACAATTTCTGCATACTTAACCATTGCCTCGGGGTAGCTGGAGGCCAACTTAATCCACTTACCATCTTTATCAACGAAGTAATAACTACCTGAGCGCTGATACACCTTTGGAGGTAAATGATTGTCCGATTTCCGCCGTCTTCCCATCGTGACCTCCTTACATGCCGCTCAGTGCGGCAACGTTTACTGCTGGCTCTTTGCGTTTGCGGAAGCTAGATCCGCCGAGCTTTTCTTTCACTGCATCTCGCAGCACCTTTGGTTTGCCGGTTCGACCGACCTCAAATGTAATCCCCATTTTCATCAACTGCCTGCACTGAGCCTTCGGCTTTTCGTAGTCAGTCAACATTGTCACTTCATCGTCTGTTAGTAGTAGATCCATAAGCACCTCTTCTTTCGTTTAGCTCACGTGTTGCGGACGGCGGATGACCGCGGACAATTGAATTTTTGTCTCAGCCGTCAACCCCCATCAACAAAAAACTTCACTTTTCGAGAGAAAGTGCCTCAAACACCCTAAAACTCAAATGAAGTGGAAGAAACACTGCCGAAAACCGCACTATTTCCACTTGATTTGCTTTTCTCTTTGCTCGCCGGTACGTTCACTGCGTTCTCTCTATCGAGAGACGCGAAGCCAGACCGGCGAGGTCTACCCACCAAACTTACCGCTTACCCTTGCCAGAATCACGCGCTATCTCAACAAGCTCATTTTGCAGAGCCTTATTGTCATCACGCGACTCTTTCCACTCGGCCTTAAGCCCTTTGATCTGTTCATCCCTGTCATCCACACGAGCGACAAGGGCGGCATTATCGCTAATCAACTTGGAGCTTTGAGCGCGATCTCTTTCCAGCTCTTCGCGAGCCTGACTGACAGCTTGCTCTTTTTCAGTCACGGCTTTTTGCAGCTCAGCAATTCGCTCTTCCAGACGGCTAACCTCTGCCAACGCCTCATCCCGCTCACCGGTGGCGGCCTCGATGGCGGCGTCAGCTTCCTGCCGCACGGTCTCAACCTGGGCAGATGCCAGCTTGCTGGCTGCAGTCCACACTTGCCCCACAGAGGACTCAATAGCCTTCCTCAATTCAGCAGGCATCTCCAAGGCTGCAACAACTTCTGCCTTTCTTGACTCCCTCCATTCGCGCATAACAGGCGATATATGAGAAAGCGAACCGCCACCCATACGCTCGCGCACCTGCTCATTGGTAGGGCTGTCAATGCCTTCTGCCGCCAGCGCACTGGCAGCAACAACAATTCTCTCCCTAATCTCTGGCTTAATTTTCATCTTTGCGGCTCCGTGTATGTATTGTATGTACGTATTATACATACAATACATATCAAGACAAGTGAAAAATCTTATTTTTGTTCCATAATTAAACTGTGCTACGTTTAATAGACACTGTATAAGTTACAGTATATGATGCGGAAATTTTGGGGTTGGGGGCCATATTCTTGGGCGCTCCACAAACGGTGGTTTATGCAACACACCACCACCCTTACCGATAAGGAAACGACAATGAGAACGGCGCTTGCCTTACAGGATGTTGCACAGCTCAATGACCCACTCGTGCGCTACCATGCCTGCAAAGCGATGGCGAGGGGCTTTGCAAACTCACGTAACTCTGATGAGCAACGTGTTCAGGATGCGCGGGTATTTTGTGCTGCCGTAATCGATGCGTACTGGCAGACCCTCTGCAAACGCTACAAGTCGAGAATGAAGCCTAAAGGCTCTCAATACCTGGAGCAGGAAATTGAGCCTGATGCCCTTCAGTTGGCTGCAGATACAGGAGAGCTGATTGCTCAGTTCCCAGTAGAAGATGCTGGTTATCTGATTGGCTCAATCTACACGGTAATGTTACCCAGCTCCTTGCGCTCAAGCCTGGGGGCTTATTACACGCCGCCGCCGCTGGTATCCAGACTGCTGGATCTGGCCGAAAAAGCTGGCTTTGATTTCGGCAAGGGTACGGCAATTGACCCTGCATGTGGTGGCGGTGCCTTCTTGGCCCCTGTTGCCATGAGAATGATTAAGCGCATGCCCAAAGCGTCCGCTGAATGGACGCTCAAACGCATTGGCCAAAGGCTGCGTGGTATCGAAATTGACCCCTTTGCTGCATGGATGAGCAGCGTCATCCTAGAAGCATCTATTCTTCCGCTATGTGTTGAGGCTAAACGGCGATTGCCGAATCTAGTCACCGTTGGAGATGCACTTAACGTGTCCAATATGGGCACTTTTGACTTGGTAATTGGCAACCCTCCCTATGGGCGTACAACACTTTCTCCGGAAATGCGGGACACCTATTCTCGGTCATTGTACGGCCATGCGAATCTATATGGTTTGTTTACAGACTTGGCATTGCGACTTGCTGCTGACAATGGTGTGGTTGCTTACCTCACTCCCACTTCATTCCTGGGTGGGCAATATTTCAAATCACTGCGCGAGCTGCTGACCGCCGAAACAACGGTAAAAGGTATTGACTTCATCTCTGATCGAAATGGCGTCTTTGATGACGTACTTCAGGAAACCTTACTGACAGCATACAAAAAAGAGAAAAGTAATCAGTCTGCCAATATATCGCTGATCATGCCGCAAGGGCTAAATTCCGCGAAGGTTGAAAAGATCGGTAAGGTTAAAATTCCTAAGTCGGGTGAGCCTTGGGTACTTCCTCGCAGCACGGCTGATGCGAAATTTATCGCCAACCTGGAAAAGATGCCCACGCGCCTGATCGACCTTGGCTATACAGTCTCGACTGGCCAACTGGTGTGGAACCGCCACAAAGATCAGCTCCGCTCGATGCCTTCAAAAAGCACTCTGCCATTGATCTGGGCAGAATCAGTAACAGCCGACGGATTCAAGTTCAGCGCCACTCGCCGGAATCATGTTCCGTATCTTGCGCTCTCCGCTAAACAGCCTCACCTGGTAACACGGCATTCTTGTGTTCTGCTGCAGCGTACTACTGCGAAAGAGCAGGCTCGCCGCCTAATCCCAGCCTTGTTACCACAAGACTTCTTAGATGAGCATGGCGGGGCCGTAGTGGAAAACCACCTCAACATGATTTACTGCGAAGGCTTAGACATTGCAGTAGTCAGCCCGAAAACTGTTTGCGCCTTACTCAGCACTGAAGCCGTGGACAGGGCATTTCGTGGTATCAGTGGCAGCGTTGCTGTATCTGCCTATGAATTGAATGCTTTACCTCTGCCCACCGTTGACCAAATTTGCGAATTAGAACAATTAATCAGTAGCGGATGCCCTAAAGCGACGATAGAGCGCAAGGTGTCAGAATTCTATGGGGAAAAAACAAAGTGACATTTCCGGAAGTACCATCGTTAGCATTGATCGCTGAAAGACTCCCACAAATTTTCCCAGAAGGCACAGAGCACAGAAATTATCTTATTCGAGAAATGGCAGCTAAAACCATCTATGTGATGTTCTATGCCGGAGCCATTGAGGGATCAGATCGATGGGTTCGTCCAAGCCAGGTCACGGATATGACGGATGAGCAAGCCCAACTAACTGATGCCGAAAACAGGAAAGCATGGGTAAAAATGATGCTTTCCAATAAGAAAAAGAAGCCTGAAAACCCTTGGTATGCGGCGAACAGTCGGGAGCCTGTACGGGATGAAACCATCCGAACAGGGCTGATTCCCCTTCAAGCCGTTGTAGTTCGCCAAGGTATCCCCACCACTTCATCAAAGCCCACTTACGCCCTACAAAAAGAATTTTCAGCACTATTTTCTATCAACCTTTACGGTGATGATCTCGATGCCGCAATTGAAAGCTGGCAGAAAAGACATCTCTCAAAAGCCGCAATTACACGCCTGAAGTTGATGAAGGACTATGGCTCAGAGGACTCCGAATCTGTACAGATCAAGTTTCCTGATGGCGCAATACGCAAACTTGAACCGGGGCCGTCTAGCCTTATATCCAAGGCTGTTATAGAAGAGTTCGCACCGAGATTCCTAAAAAAGCCAAAAGTGCTCTGGTTATCGGAATCGGGAAACAAGGTGGTAGCCCAGGACGAAGCCTTGGCGAAGGCGCTAGGGCTTCAAATAGATCCATCACGGGCCCTTCCCGACATTATCCTGGTTGATCTAGGGGACGACAGCACGGGACTTGAAATGCTGGTTGTGTTCACTGAGGTTGTCGCATCTGACGGCCCCATCAACCGCCAAAGGAAAGAGATTCTGACGACTCTTGCGACAGAAGCCGGCTTTGATCCCGAACACCTGGCTTTCCTAACTGCATTTCTTGATCGAAGCTCGCAACCCTTCAAAAAATCTATCTCTGAGCTGGCATGGGGCTCCTATGCCTGGTTCTCTACTGAGCCGGATTACATTATCGATCTGAGAGAGCATGACGAATCTGTCAAGCTGACGTCCCTTTCCAACCGCAACAAGTGACCCACTCAATGAAGATTGGATATGTCCGAGTTTCTAAGTCTGATGGCTCTCAAGTCTTGGATTTGCAAGAGGATGCTATGCGGGCTTTGGACATAGACCCATCCAATATCTACTACGACCGGCTATCTGGTAAGAAGGATAGCCGCCCGGGACTTGACGCTTGCCTTAAAGCTCTACGGGAGGGGGACACACTTGTTGTATGGAAGCTCGACCGACTGGGGCGCAATCTCACACACCTTGTAAATACGGTTCAGGGATTAAACGATCGAGGGGTTGGCCTCAAGGTGATCAGCGGCCAAGGGGCAGACATCGACACCTCCACTGCCGCAGGTAAGATGATTTTCGGGATATTTGCTGCGTTGGCTGAATTCGAGCGCGAACTGATTAGGGAACGGACTCTAGCCGGACTCAGCGCCGCTCGTGCAAGAGGCAAAAAGGGTGGCCGCAGGCATCAGTTGACCAAGAGCCAGGTTCGTTTGGCTCAGGCGTCAATGCAGCACCGGGATACGAACGTTTCGGAATTGTGCCGTGAACTGGGAGTATCTAGACAGACCCTGTATCGTTATGTCAGCCCGAAAGGTGAACTGAGAGACTACGGGAAACAAGTCATTGAGGGCAGGCAATAGATGAAATATCTGCCAAGGTTCTTGGTCACACAAGCCGAATTTGATGCCGCATCTCAGGAGGAAAGAGAGAAGTATAACTACCTGGTTGTGGACGACGTGCCAATGGAACTGCCTCGCCATATCTGTGTGGGGACTGGTGAACGGGAAAATGCCGAAAACCGCATTGATTCCCGTCCACTCAATGAATTTAAATGACGAAAACCGCACTGGTGCGGTTTCAGTCATCAAACATTTTAGATAAATCCTCCAATTCATCTATTTTCGAGCTGAAAAGCGCCTTGCTGCGGTTTTCGGCAATTTCTACCTGCCGCCTTTCTTGGTTCCGCTCTTCCGCCTGGCGCATTACCTGCCTCAGTTTGAAACGCTCCAAACCTTTAGCCAGGCACTCATTGCGAATTGTCTGGGGGCTGCGCAATGCAGTCCCTAGCGTGTCCAGGATCGTTCGGCCTTGGTTAGACGCCATCTGCCACCTCCTCACCTAGGTATTCTTGCTTAATAAGTGTCAATTGTTGGTCATTAAGCTTTCCTGACTCACAGGCGGAATTAACTAGGCTTTCAAGCTCATCAATGGTCAACATGCTGGTCACTACGCTGGCCAGCGCTGCCGGGGCAAGCGCACGACTGCTGAACACTTCGGCCTCTCCCTTATCCTCGCCATTTTCGAAATAGGCCGTCTCACACATAAGGGCATAAGGGATCTCTCCTAGCCCTTCAGCAACAACACGCACAGAAAAAACCTCTCCCTGGGTATCGCCCCATTCATCACTATCTGACTTAAACGTAACCATCGACATACGACAATCTCTCGCAGCTTGATTGAAGTCATCATCGTTTAATCCGCTGTTATAGATCGTCACCTGAAGCTTGCAATTTAAGCGACTTTGAAGAGAGGCTATTTTGTCTTTTACCAATTCAATTTTTGACTTGCTCATTAGAATACTCCAATAGTGACTTACATTTTGGGACTACGTGATGGGCTAGAGTTGGAGTTATCCGGCGTGCTGGCCGTGCCGGAATTTTTCTCGAATTTGTTCTGAAATTTCTGGTCTGTTTGAAAGCGGTTTTGGGTAGCTTCTGCTGCTGATTTTTGATCACCGGCCAACCCTTGAGCAGGTGCTTGGCCGTATCTGGCAAGCTCTTCTTTCGTGGGCTTGTAACCCTCAACCTGTATTCCCATCGTTTGTCCCTGTATCCACACCGCACGACGATATTCCTCACTGCCAAAAGTGCGGATCTCCTTCCAGTCACCGGCATCAACTTTGGCTTTTGCAAGCTCCAGTTCGGCAGCCAGCGCCCATGAATTGGTAGTCTGACTGTGAATTGCTTTTCCCGTATCGCGGAATGCTTCCGCACCTTCATTTCGCCCCTTAGTCCATCGATAAACGCCCTGGGAATCCTGTTGAAACATATTGATAACACTGCCCTTGTTGGGGTCTATCTGTGCTGGCTTCCACCGCTCAGCCTCTATCTGTTCCGATTCATTCTTTTGCTGTTCCTGGGTTCGCTGTTTGACCTGCTTCAGAGCTTCCTCAGCCGCCTCCTGAGAGGCTGCAAGACCACCGTAGGCGGTCGCGGTTTTTTGAGGTGTCGAGGTGTTACTTTGGATTTCGGTTTGTAATTGGTTTTGCATTTTTTCAGTCCTCTTTTGTTGTAATGAAACAACATTGTTGTAGGCGATGATCGCCTGGTTAATTTGCCACTCGTCTGACTCGTGGCCTTTCCCATGTCGAGCCAGCTTGGTTCCATGCGGCCCCACGTGAACTTGAGGTATTTTGTCTCCCTTAATTTCAAACTTGTGATCTATTCGCTCGTCCATTCCGAGCCTGTAAAACTCCTGATTTACACACTTTTCCCATAGCTGCTTAACGGCCAAAAGCTGTGCTTTTCCTTTTGGTATTCCAGCCTTTTTCAGATTCGCATCACTCCACTCAATCTCTGCCTTCCTTCCAAGTTTTCCATCTTCTATTACTTGAGTGGTGCAGTAGACGTGAGCATGAAAGTTTCTATGGTCGCCATCTCTACCTGGTGCATGAATGGCCACATCAACCGCAACGCCATATCGTTCAACTATTGCATTGGCATATCTTGTTAAAATGGATTTATAGCTATCCAAATTCAGCTCATGTGGAAGGGCGACAATGGTCTCTCGTGCAACACGAGAATTTTTCCTTGGATTTGATAGCTCGCTCATATTCCATAGCTCAGCTCTGCTTAATCCCTGATTGTTAAATAGCATTGTCGCCATTACGCCTTTTTTTGGGTGTAGTCCGAAACCTTCCCAGTTCTCTGATCAACAATTTTTTCAGCCGCCCTGTATGCCGCTCCAGCAGTCGCTGATTGCTTAATAATTTTTCCGCTAGGCAATTTCTTTTGCCTTGAAACTGGGTTCATACGAAGAAAGAAAATTGCCATAACGATTCCTCATGGTTTTTAAAAATCGGCATAAGCCGATTTTGGGGTGCAGGGGTTACCCCTGCCGCAAGAAAACGAAGTTTTCGTATTGCGCTCTTCATCGCCAGAGGGGCTCACCCCGTGCCAGCCTCAAACTTTGTGCAAAAACTCGCATCCTCTCGCCTATACGCTGTTAAACAGCACAATTGAGCGGCTGATTTAATGCATTGAATGAGACTAATATCAGCCCGCTTTTTAACTCCAGAGAAAACTGTACTTTTCGACACTTTTCTATTTAAGGGATGCTTTTGAGATGGAAGAATTAAGTGGAATGTGTTTGGAGATATTTTTATGGCACGACTTAAACCAAGTGAAGAAAAAAAACTACGCGCCTTAGCATCGATTGATCCAAGAATTGCCAGTGAGTTGGAAAAACACGATCAGCTAACCGCAAGGCTCAGCGATTTTCTTGCGCAGCAAAAAGCCGAAAACCGAAAAGCACGGAATCGGGAGTTGATGGTGATTGCTTCATGCGTTGCAGCCGAGGCAGAAAGAAATGAAAAGTTTAGGGCTGGATTGACTGAATTATTAAATCGCCATGCAACTCGACAAACAGATAGAAACTTTCTAATTACGCGTGGATGGGAGATAAAAAACTATGAGAATGAAAACAGCACTTCTGCTACTCCCTCTTCTGCTGAGTAGCTCATTGGCGTTTGCGTCGATAACTGACGTTGATCCTCAAGACAAAAGCTTGGAGTACCTCCGTTATATATTTGGCTCGACTGTTGACATCATTACTGGAGGAACGGGGCCTTCCGCTCCAGATTCAGTGCTAGGTGCAATGTCACAGATTCTGAACACAGGAATGCTTGTGTTTACCGGCCTAATAATCGGTTACGTGTTTTTAACCGGAGTATTGAATTCGGCTCACGAAGGAAACCCTCTTGGGAAGATGTATTCTACTATGTGGGTACCACTACGAATGGTCGTAGCCTTGGCTCTGGTTTTGCCATTCAGTGGGGGTTACTCCACTATGCAGATTGGTGTGCTTTGGTTGGCCGGACATGGAATTGGATTGGCAAACTCAACGTGGAATATGGCCCTAGATCATATCAGTGGGACTGGTACGCTATACCCTCCGCAGATTGCCATCAACTATGAACAAACGGCCATGCGAATTTTAGAATCGCGCGTTTGTATGCATGGAATCAATACCGCTGACCGGCATGTAAATATTGAGGAGAAGCCGATTGAAATTGTTGCTGATGATCAAGTGGTTTCCATGCGTTCATCCGGTTCAACGGGGTCTACCCTGGTTCCTGTTCAGCACAAAGTCATGCAGCGGTATGACAGTCGCTACAGTCTGGCTGGTGCCGGCGTCGCGTATGGCGCAGCCTGGCTTTCTGGTTTTCCGAGTGGTGTTCCGAGAAGTTACGGCTCGAATCCCTGCGGTTCTATCAGTCTGGAATTCGCTGAAATTGACGAAGGGACGGCGATAGATGTTCCCGTCAGGAGTTTTCAGTCAAAAATCATTCAGGCTCATGCAGATCTGGATGAGGATCTCGATGCCTTGGCAAGAGAGATTGTGCTAAAGGCGGTGGATGATACCGCGCCCGATCCTGATCCAACCGCCTACAACATGGCTGTCCAGCAATTCAAAATTGGCTATGACAAAGCCGTTAATGATGCACTAAGCGAAATTGCTACTGCTCGCATAAATAAATGGGCAGGCGGCAATCCCGATGCTGCTGGTATGACCGTGGGTGCTCGGGATGCCGGATGGATTTCAGTCGGCGCATGGTATTGGGACTTGCAACGAGTTAATGCTGAAACACAAAAAATGGTATCAGTACAGGCAGAATTATCAGGGCCAACGGAATCGGCCATAGAAAATGCAGATTACAAAATATTCTCCAGCGCCCTGTCAGCTTATTCTCAGAATATGCAAGTTACTGACCCAAGAACCGGCGCACTCGTGAATGCAATGGAACGATCTACTTATGCAGACGACAATAACGGGCTGGGCGTTGTTATGAGCACTGCTGATTCAATATTGAATTTTGCATTGAGTGAGCCAGACCCTATTGCTGGTATGGCAAACGTTGGACACACGATAATAACGGCCTTTGAGACAACGCTTGCGGCGGCATTTTTGACTGACCTGGCAGCTTGCGTTGCCGATGACACCAGCGAAGCTGTAGGCGGTCTGATCGGCGGGGCCTCACGACCCGTAACCAGCACGCTTTGCCGTATGACAAACAAAACTCTATGGTCTCTGGTCGGCGCGGGTTTTTTACTGATTCCAATCGCGCTGATGCTGGCATTTTATCTACCAGCCACCCCTATGATTCTCTGGATCATGGGTGTAGCTGGCTGGCTTGTAATGCTCATCGAGGCCGTAATAGCGGCTCCTGTTTGGGCCGTGAGCCATGCCATGCCTGAGGGGCAGGGGTTCATAGGGGAGAGAGCCAAAGCGGGCTATATGGTGGCCCTATCGCTATTTCTGAGGCCGACTCTTGCCATATTTGGTTTTTTCTCAGGAATGCTGCTGGTCATCGTCATGGGTAAGGTTCTCATGTTGCTTTTTCTACCGGCAATGAGTGGGATGATAGGTGATAGCCTGTCCGGCGTAGTCACACTGGCCGCGTTACTGGCAATCTTCACCATTGTCCTGATCCAGATCGCGCATCGAGCTTACGGATTAATTCATGAAGTCCCAGACAAGGTATTACGGTACATTGGAGGGGGGGCTGAGAATTTGGGTGAAGCGTCCAATGAGCAGCAAAGCCGCAGTATTTTTGTTGGTGGTGCAGCAAAATTGGTGGGCGGGGCTGGTCACTCAATGAGAGATAAAACCCGTGGTGGTGCTCAATCAATGTCGGAAGCAGCAGGCAATGGAATCAAAAGTGCTACCGGTGCTGCAAAATCGGGGATGAGCAAAATCAGCAAAATGCTCAGCCCCAAGTAATCAATAACGCCAAATGAACCAACCAGCAGCAGTAAAAAACTGCTGAGTAAACTCTGCCACTGGTTCCAGCAACCACCCTGGGACAGTGGCATTAACCCAATAGGCGAGTACGCCAACTGTGAAAAGAGACGGCCATCCCATAATCCCGATTAGACCTGTAATCAGCCACACTCCAACACAGATATTCCAGGGCAGATAAACACCAGTTCGACTATGAATCAACCGTCTGATAGGCGGCACCAGGCAGGCAACTAACGTAAATATGCAGATAAGCCATAAACTGGCACACGCTCCGCTGAATACCAAGTTTTCCCAAACTTGGTGGCTCCAGTCATCTTCTGCAAGTCGTTGTGACCACTTGAGCAGCTCTCGCTGGTTCATCAAAATATCACTCATGAGGTTGCCCCTCCCGTAAGGTGTTTAGCAGCAGTAATGACTGCAGAACAAGCGCTTGCTCTTCCTGCTGCTGTAGCCTATGCCAGAGCGCTGCATTGATTGATCCCATCGCAACCTGCTCCCTTAATATGCCAGCCTGGGTTTTTGTTTTTACGTCCTGATACCAGCCCTCAGCCCCTAACCGCCCAATCGTTTCTGATTCCAGCATACTCATCACAGATACGCTGCCATTGTTATCAGGCTCAGCCATTACATAGCCCTTTTGCCAGTCTTCATCTGACATTGGAATGAGTGGTTGCTTGTCGGCAACTGATTTCGCTAATACAGCGTGTACAAGCCCTAATTGAGCATTGAGAATCCGACGTTCAAGCTCATACTCACCGGCCTCCGAACTAAAAGCTATTTGCTCATCAGACGCCGAAGGTAGAGGAACGGGATTGATTAGCATGGTTAGCAGCTTTTGCATTTCAACTGATTTGTCTGTGGTAATTTGAGATTGTGTAACTAGCGGTACCGGACTCCAGACGGCCTCCCCCTCAGTCAGTAGAGCAGCCTGTTTAACTCCCATTCCAGCCTGATCAGCATCGCTTGTGTTGTTGCTCCAAGCATTCATGTCGTCTGCCATCTGGCGCCATACCTGATCGGACTGAACAAACCCCTGTTTCAATAAGGGCGCTCTGTTGGCTCCTATCTCCACGGAAAGTGGTTGAGCAAGGACGCCGCTATATGCCTTATTGTTCTCATCCACCTCCTCAGCAACTCGAACCTGCTTTAAAGCTGACACCATGCTTTTAACCGTGTGATCAGTCATCCGCTCTACGGCTTTAGAGGTTTGCTGAACAGACAATTCAACTCTGTTTGTCGAAGCTGACAACCCCTGCAGAAGTTGCTGTGTGTTGAGATTCAATGTTGCCAGGATTGCAGTGTCAGTTGCCTGTATTGCAGAGTTAAGAGCCTTTGTGGCGGCCTCATTCGCTTGTACGGAAGTAACGCCGGTATTAATGGCGCTGACCATTGTGAATTCAGCGCCATTGGCGGCAGCCTGAATACAGGGATCGCAACTGGTGGCCTGAGCTTGTGAGCTGAGCGCCACCAAAATTACGCAGACGAAATGGGAGGCCCGTTTAAGGGCCTCCTTCTCGACTATCGTCCATCTACTCATGACGATGACCTCCAAAACGCTCAAAATGCTGCTGGATCAGTCGTGGCCCTGGATGAACTCCGTTGTAAATACGCATCGTAACCGCAGACAAATACAGCGCCCCAAAAACTATGAACGCGCCCGAGATCCATTCATTTGAAAACCAGGTAAGCCAACCCTGAATCCAGTGCAGAGCAATGAATGCAAACACCACTCCGGCGAAATGAATCAGCCAGGCCATAAGTTGAAATTTAAACTGAACGGACGATTTCATACACCCACCTCTGCATTAGCTGCGATCTGGTTGTAAAACTGTAGAGCCATGATCTGGTCTAAGGACGAGACGTTAATCGCCTTAATGTCAGGAATTTCTCGACGTTCGGCATATCCGAGAAAAACGACCTGACGGCCATCCGAACCAATCAGCGGAACCTGATCAGGCGACACAAAATTTCCATCAACCACAAATCTGGTAACCGCATATATTGACCAATCACGAATATCAGGAAATTCCTGACCAGCAGCAGTTTCAAGCAAATGACAACTCAACTGTGCTCTGGCAATACGGTATCGAAGTGAATATTTATTCATAAAAAATCCTCTCGGGTTAGTTCAACGTAATTTCAGAAAAGCACTTGTCAAATTGGCTGGAAATCCAGCTCGCACTGCTCTTCATCGGCCTTTTCTGATTCGTCGTCCCCAACCATCTTGAGGATTCGATCTCGATCTAGGACGCCCCAATCAACAACCTTGTAATAACCGAACCGGCGACCATTTTGTCTTTCAATAACCACAAAATAGTCTTTATGCAGCTTTCCAATCATTGCGTGAATTGATCGACCTGGAAGGTTCGTTCTCTCTACCAATGCATCCAAATTGGGTTTTTCGAGTCGTTCAACAGCGACAAGCAACGATAAAACACGTCCAAAGCTTCGAGCTTGTGTTCCATTGATTTCTGAACCGTTAGAATCATAAGTAGCCATAGAATCACCTCCTGTAAGGTGGTTGTGGTTAGCGGTGGTTGGTGGGCTAAACACCTTCCACCGCGCTTTAAATTTTTTTGAGGCCTGCGGCCTCCCGCGAAGCGGCCAGCCCCCTGGCTGGCGCAGTCTTTCCCCTAGCTCCCCAAAAACCCTTTAAGGCAAGGTTTTGGTTCACTAAGCGAAAAGCTGCGCCCTCAAGGCATTACAGCCAGCCGGTACTGTCACCTAGGCTTGATATGTCTCTGAGTACAGGCAGTAATGATCCCAGCTGATTCTGGGCACTCTGCGCTCTCTCAAGCCGTTTTGGTGGCTCCGCGCTCCGGCAACACCCTTCGCCCCATGCTGCGATTTACTGGCTTGGGTTTTTATGGGGCCTAGCCTGATCAACTCCCCGTGCAGCAACTGAAGCGGTGCATAATCCCACGCGGCCCCCTGAGCTTCCTCTGTACTAACCACAAGCCGCAGCAGCCAAGCCGCAACAAGGGTTTGCCTGGTTGTTACACCAGGAGGGGCTAATCTGAGCGGCAAGCCCAGCGAGACAGCCCCCAAGTTAGCGGCGCGACCCGCGACAATCAGGGGAGGACGTACAAACCTGCCGCCGACTCGGCCACAGGCTTGCTTTCGCGTTCTCTGGGCCGAGTGCGGCCCCTGAGCTACTTGCGAATTGTTCGATACAGGGCTAACATGTGCCCTGTAAAACAAATTCGCTCACTCAGTGAGCCGGTGAAGCCCTCGAAAGTTGTCCGCCACAGACATTCGCTTTCGGGGGCTTTGTTTTTCCCGGCAGGTAAAATTTCAGACGTAAAACTGCTTCCAAAACCGTTGTTCCGGAGGCAGTAAATACAAGGGATTTACCTGCCGTTCCGGCAGGTTTTTTTAGAAAAGAAAATTTGAAAAAGACGAGCTAAATCATGCAGTTAGCTCAATTTGGCGTGTTAGACTCATAATCGTTAGGTCCACAGTTCAAGTCTGTGAGGGGCCACCAATTCAAACAAAAAAGCCTGCATCTTGCAGGCTTTTTTGTATCTGTTGTTCAGTTAACGCTCTTCCCTGTTTCCACAAACCTAGGAAGTCGACGACTATTGTAATGCTCGATCAATTTGTCTAACGGCAATCTGCAACCCCTCTGATAGCCTAACAAGCCGCTGATACCAAGATCCTAACGACGTACTCAAAAGACTTATAACAGGCAAAGGCAAACCTAAAATTGATATATCAGCCCGGTATTTTCCAAAGTTTTATAAATTAGGCGCTGTTTTTTCGTTGTCATCCCTTTTAACCCGCCACTCTCTCGCACCTTATGCCTCATACTTAGCCATTCGTCGCTACCCCACCTAGTCGATTGAGATTTCAACAGCTCAAATTGATCGTTAAGCTCCTTTATGACTACACCATTAAACAGAAAAAAGCCCATTTCATTGTTATAAATAAGTGAGCGAAAATCCAAGTTAGTCGTTCCTACAAAGGCTTTATCGTCAGCAATAACAAACTTAGCATGCAACTTGCCGTAATATTGATCCCCCCCTAGAGGAACGGCATCATCCTTACCGAGCTGATAGAAAAGAATTCGGGGATGGTTCACTAACTTTTTCCAAGTTTCCGAAGAAGTAAATTCTAGATTTTCTTCATTCACTTCTAGATCACTATCTAGCCATTGCTCTCGTTGTTCGGGACTCATCAATAATATCGGTGCGGTATGCATGTCAATCACTGCCTGAGTAGAAAAATTATCACTAGTCAATACTGAGTTAGTGATGATTTCGATCGTGCGATCTGGGTCCTTGTTTAGCCACTCAAGCGTCACATTTACATTTTCATCGATCAGCGCTTCATCCTTCAACAGATCAGATTGAAGAAACAGGTATGGTGAGACTATTCTCACTTTTTTCAAATCATAATTTTCAAAACCAACGCGCCCCAATATCCCACTAATGGAATTCGCATTTTTAAGCTTGTTTGAGCTGTAATTTGACACCAAATTGTCGTTGATTAAATTATCAAGTTCATGTGCTAAACGAGTCTTTGTTGAGGAAAAACCTTGCTGAGTATGCTCAGCTGCTCGTTGATAAGCCTGCTTAAACCCCTGTTTTTGTTTTAATTCCATTAACTTTTCTTGGTGTTTTTCCATCACACCTTCATAATCTAGTACTGCGGTTATGAATTTATTTCCAGGTTTAGAAAATAGCACTGAATAGTAATATTCAGCCAGTTGTGCAGCAGAAGTTGTCGCTGAAGCATTCGGTAAGGGGCGAATGATTATCTCAATGTCTTTGAACGCTGTAGGGTCAAATTCACCGATTTCATCTAGGGCATAATAATGAGTCGAAATATTACGTCCACCTGTCATAACAAATGCATTTTCCGGGTAAGCGCCATCAACAACTAAAAGTTTGTCATGAGATCGGCGATTACTATCAGAGGCCAGCTCAGTCAACGCATTGAAAACGACGGCTTGAACTCTAGCTCTACTGTTAGTGATTTCTCCTTGGCGATTCTTTAAATATCCGGCTTCATTCTCGCACTCTTTAAGTCCTTTTAATTCACTATGTACGAAGCTAAATGAACCTAAGCTGTCAACCATAATGCGAACATCAACGCCTCTTTTTACCGCATTACATAAAGCGCCTAAAACCGCCTCCCCCACTATATCTGTGGAAAAAATATAGTAAGTCAGGTCAACCGTATATTTGGCGTTTTCGATAAGATAAATTTTATCTGCAATACTTTGAATAGCATTGCCGGTATCCGTTCCTACCACTTTGACAAGCGCTTCCTGAATCGGAAGAGAAGATTCTGATGCAAGTTTAATGTAATCTCTTTTTAGCTCGTCAGCTGAACGCCAACGGCGATCTTCCATATGTTTCTGCGTCAACTCATCAACCACACCACCACTAGGAGCCCTTGGGCTTGAACTGCAACCAAACAAAAACACTGCCACAAAAATAAGTCTGATTATTGTCATTGCATTCATCCTATTTCCCATTCTCCTACACGGCTATAATCTTATCGTTTTAACGGAAGCATTATCGCCAACCTAAAACACCTACAAGGCGATGTTTATCACCAACGATAGCCAGTCTTTCAACGCAAGCATGAAAATGACTAAAACTAAAGGGTCATTCCCCACTGACAACTCGGTGAACAATGGATTTCATCTGACCCTTAGCTGGTTGTAGCCTATTTAAAAATGCAACGCTGACGCTCGGTACCTTCCACATTAGGTCAGCGTTGAACACTTAGTGTCATCTCGTACTGCTATACACCCAGACTCTTCACTATCTCGCGAGCCAGGATCTCTTCTTGCTGTTTACCTGTACTGAACCAGACCACCACAGTGTCATTGCTTGGTGAAATATAGAGCCCTTGGCCGCCCACGCCGCCTTTATAAAAATCGCCGTCGGGGAAGACGATGTCCCATTGATAACGG
The DNA here is from genome assembly GCF_000016065.1 of Shewanella loihica PV-4. Classification (NCBI taxonomy): domain Bacteria; kingdom Pseudomonadati; phylum Pseudomonadota; class Gammaproteobacteria; order Alteromonadales; family Shewanellaceae; genus Shewanella; species Shewanella loihica. Next base: position 1,135,816 of record NC_009092.1, on the reverse strand, counting down.
TTGCTAAGCCCCTTGATATCCGGGAAGGACTTCTGCAGTTCTTTACCGACAAATCCTTTTAGATAAATCTCGGGTTTGCCATCTTTCTGGATTGAGGTTATAAGGCTATCGGGGATGATCTGCTCCTTGCTGATCTTATTCCAGCTTGGGGTAAAGATCATGCCAAAGCGGCCCATATCACGCAGGGTGGTGTTCACAAATCCCCAACCGTTACCCAGTCCATATTTGGTGACACCGACAAAGGCGTCGTTTTGTGCACCAATCTTGCGCCAGACCCTGTCACCAAAGACTTCGTTGAGGGTTTTACCGGTGACCTGATTGACGATCAGTTCCAGAACAAAGGTATTGATGGAGTTATATTCAAATACAGTATGGCCGGGTTTGATCTTTTTCATGTTACGTAAGACATCGAACGGGCTCTGATTAAGATTCTGCTTGTCTTCAAACAGGCCAAGACTGACAGCCCATTTATACCAGCCACGAATAGGGTTCACTCGTGCATCGTCATTGGGCTCCTCATGCTCGGTTGAATCCAGCCCTGTCGCCATGTCCAAGGTTTCTTCCACCGTCACCTGATCCCAGCCCGATCCTTTCAGCTCGGGAACATAGGTACTCACAGGTTTTTTAATATCGATTTTGCCTTCCAATGCCAGCAATTCCACCATAGTGCCAGGGATCACCTTACTGCAAGAAAACCATTGGTGCTTATCGAATGGACGCATGGTTTTATAGCTTTCATAAACCACATTGCCCTTATGTAACACCAGCAGGCCATCCATGTTGCTATTGTCAAAATGCTGCGCCACGGTTTCTAGGGCTTTGCCGGGACGGGTGAATGTGAGTTGACCGATTTTAGGGTCAATTTTCTCAGGCAAAAGACTGATAGGACCATCCCGTTCTATCTGCATGGTGTACTGAAAGGCAGACATATTTTGCCAGGCATACAGGGTCTTATCGTTAGCCACTTGTATCTGCACCACATTGGCGGGGGTATGGAAAAAATGAAACAGCTCGCGGATCTCGGTGACGGATTTACTGGTCGAGACCGGCTGCTGCTCTGCCATGGCAGGCATTAGGCTCTGTATGCCGATAAGCATCGCGGCAGACAACGACAAAGTTCTTGCTGAGTGTAGCCGCTCATTTCTCAATCTGTACTGTGAAAAACTTTTGAGCTGTTTCATCATGAATCCTCATTATTGATGCTAAGTCCACTAGCTACTGCAGCGTATTCTTGTAGATCTTGCCGTCCTTCATAATGATGACGAAGTTCTTCTCCGGATCGGCAATGAGATCGATGTTCTCGAGCGGATTACCGTTCACTAAAATAATATCAGCCAAGGCTCCCTCCTTGATCACGCCATTCTCACCAGGATAGGGATCTCTCGGGCCCGACATTTTAAAGAGCTCATAATTGGCGCTGGTAGCCATTTTCAGAACCTCCCATGGCTCATACCACCGAGTAAGTTTTGCCAGTGATTTGCCCTGTTTAGCAGCTATTGCCGCACCGTTTTGCAGATCTGTGCCAAAGGCAAGTTTCAGATTATATTTTTTGGCCAGCTCGTAGGCTTTCTCCGTGCCAGCGGTCATTGCTAAGAATTTTTTATTTTCGAAAGAATCCTCAGGAAATGGCACTCTGTCTTCATCATTCAGCAGGGGTTGCAAGCTAAGCCAAGCCCCCTTTTTCTTAATCAGTTTTGCGGTGTCTTCCGTTATCATCTGTCCGTGCTCGATAGATTGGACTCCCGCTTCCAGGGCACCACGGACCGCGTAATCTGAGTATGCATGCACAGCGACATAGGTGTTCCAAGTCGCAGCCGCATCCACTGCAGCCTTCATTTCTTCAAACGTATATTGCCTGACATCCAAGGGGTCACTTAGTGACGCTACGCCACCACCTGCCATGACCTTTATCTGAGAGGCGCCTCGCATTAAATTCTCGCGCACTCGTCTCAGCACCTGAGGCACTCCGTCTGCGACGGCTGTCCATGCCATCATTTCCCCATCAAGCAATTCTCTGCCATCCTTCCTTGGCATTGCTGTCGGAAAGCGGAAATCCCCATGACCGGAAGTCTGTGTAATATAGGCCCCTGAAGGATAAATTCTTGGCCCCACATATCGTCCCTCATCGATCATCTTCTTAATGCCAAAAACTGGACCTCCCATATCTCGAACCGTTGTAAAACCCCGCATTAATGTTGCCTCGGCGCTTTCTGCTCCCGCCAGTGTCAGATAGCCAATGTCATTCACAAAGATTTGCATGCTAGCAATATGGGCATGCATCACATGCCAATGCGCATCCGTCAACCCAGGCATCAGGGTACGGCCACCGCCATCGATGACTTTGCCGCCGGCTACCATTAGGGGCTCGTTAGAGATCTTGGTGATCACATTACCCGTTACCACTACGTTAGTATTTTTAATCAACTTCTCATGTACACCGTCGAAGACATTCACATTGGTAAATAAAGTGACAGCTTCAGTTTCCTGCGAAAATCCGGGAAGTGCGGTTATTAGAAAAACAACAGAGATCAAACATCCAAGCAATTTATTCATGACTCTATATCCTTTTTCTCTGAATTAGCCTAGTAACTGCTCACACATCTTTAATCATTTTCAACATCCAAACTAAAATGTGTTCGCAATTTCTTACCTATTGATATTAAAAAGATTAAATCTTACCTAACAAACATTAGACACTGTTTCACACATCGCTACTATGAAATGCATTTAATTCCACACTGCTAAATAAGATACGAGAGCTAAGGCAACTACCATGTGCCGAGACAGACAAGGCACATGGTATAACGACTTACAGTTCTTCTAAGTTATCCATCAACTTGTAGAAGAAACCTATGGTGCGGCCATATTCATCGACACGAATACGCTCATTGACACCATGGAATCCGGCGAACTCCTTCACCGACTCCAGTTGCAAGCCGGTAATGGTATAAACATCAGGGGCAAACTTACGTGCCTGGAAGTGCTTAGAGTCTGAGCCACCGATCACGAAGAAAGGCGACACGATGAGATCGTTGCCGTAGATCTGACGTATGGTCTTCTCAAGCTGCTGATAACTCTTGCTACTCGGGTCGGCCACATTGGTTGCGGGAGTCGACGCCGAGATATCCCTTACCGTGATGCGATCGTCACCTATGGCTTTCTTAACGTGGGCAATGATCACTTCAGGCGTATCACCCGGCATGGGTCTGAAATTCACCACGGCCGTGGCCGAAGGCGGTAACACGTTATCTTTGATGCCAGCATTAAACATAGTCACCGCAATGGTGGTATGCAACATGGCTCGGGTCACCTGCTGGCTCGCCATCTCATCGATAAACTTCTGCTCCAATGGGGTGATCTCACCATCCTTACCAAAAGCCACCGCCGCATACATAGGCTGTTTATCTTCACTCAGTTCAGGGCCCATATAGCGATACTGATGACGCACCGCCTCATGGATACGATAGGGGAACTGCGCCGCCTCCAGCTTGGTAATGGCTTTAGCCAGAATACCGATATTGGACTCTTCAGGCGGCTGAGAGGAATGACCACCTATGCCATTCATCGCCAGTTCGAGACTCACAAAGCCTTTCTGGGCAATACCGATCAGGGCTGTGTTATCAGGAATGCCGGGGAAGATACCCGGAGTCAGCGGCGCCGACTCGTCAATGACGAAGGCAAATCGCTTGATGCCGCGCTGCTCTAACACATCGGCAATATACTTGGCCCCTTCGGGTCCACCCACCTCTTCATCCTGACCAAAGACGAAATAAAGAGTACGTGACGGCTGCCACCCCTCCTTAATCTTCATCTCGGCCGCCTCTAAGATGCCGTGGATCTGATTTTTATCGTCTAAGACGCCTCGTCCCCAGATATAACCGTCTTGCACCGCACCGGCGAAGGGATCGACGGCCCACTGGTCTCTCGACTCACTCGGGACAGGTACCACATCTTGATGCGCATAAAACAGCGCAGGTGGCAGGGAGGGATCTTTACCTTTCCAGGTATATAACAGACTAAATGGACGGGGAGAGCCTAATACCTCACGCTTGAGCGTCTTATGCACATTGGGGTAGGCCTTTTCTAAAAACTGATGATAGTCGGTAAAAGCCTTCTCATCGAAGTCATTTCTGTCTTGATTCGAGATGGTGCGAAACTGCACCGCCTTAGACAAACGCTCAACCGCAGGGTCTAGGTCTACCTTCACCGACACCTGCTCAACCCCTTTCATCTGCATAGAGGAAAAATCATTATTTTCCTTGGCTTGTATAGAGAAACTTAAACCGATCAAGGCTATCTGAGAAACAATAACCCCATATTTAAAGCACTTTGCCATAATCGCTTTTCCTTAAGTGAAAGACACATTTGTTAACCATCGGTTAAGCGATTATGCGCTCACTTCACTTCATTTCCGTGAAGCACGTCACACTACGAGCCGCACTAAGAAGGATGAGAAAATAAATAATGACAGTACAAACAAAAGATGAAACTTTTTAATGACAACCTAATATTCAAAAAAACTCATTAAAAATTAAAAATAATAATCACTTATCAAGATGACTTAACCGACTAAGACGGCAAATAGGACAGACGTTGGATAACGGCAGCAAAAACGCCATATGAATCGCCACGAGTTCAACAAGGTCATCTCCCTTAGACCCACAGTTCAAGTCTGTGAGGGGCCACCAATTCAAACAAAAAAGCCTGCATCTTGCAGGCTTTTTTGTTATTCGGGCTCTCTCAGCTTATTCTCACTAAAACTAGCTCGACATACCTAGCTCGACACGCCTAGCTTGAAACACTGCGAGTCGCCTCCTGTTTAAGCATGAAGCGCAGCAAATCCGATTGGCGTTTCAACAGCATCTGATTCTTTACCCTGGTCTGGGTGACCACGGCATTGAGCGGCTTATGGATAAAGTCCACCGCGCCCAGCACAAAACCGCTCACCTCCTGCTCCTCGTCGTGATGAGCAGAGACAAAGATCACCGCGATCTCCCGAGTGCAGGGTTCAGATTTCAAACGGCGACAGACCTCGAAGCCGGACATCCCCGGCATCTCGATATCCAAGAGCAAGAGATCCGGCTTGAAGCTATGGCACAGGGCGAGCGCCTCCTGACCACTCAGGGCCGTGGCTATCTCATATTCCTGGCTCAGGAGCTGTCTGAGTATGATGATATTGACCTGCATATCATCGACGATCAGAATTCTCCCCTTACGAGAAAACACTAATGGAGACATATCGTTATTCTGTTCCATTATCTACCTATCGACATTTTTTATTGAAACTCCCTAAGTCTGGGCAGACGCGTTTTGTACCTCATCCTTGGGCTCGAGCGTCTCCTGCAGCCGCTCCATGAGCTTGGCATAGCAAGGTTTTATTACCCCGAAGAGTAGATTCAACTTATCACAGTTCTTCATCTTCGCCTCCATCTCCAGGCTCAAAAACTGCTCCTGTAGCTGGATGGCACCTATGCTGCTGGAGAGCCCCTTGAGGCCATGACTGAGCTGACGCACCTTCTCATAATCCTTAGCGGCGATCGCCTCCTCCAGCTCGCCAACTTGTGCCGGCGACGTGTCGTGATACATCTGGCAGATCTCGGCGAACAGCACCTCATTGTTCATCAACCGGCTGAGGGCCAGTTGACGGTTCCAGACATAGTCCTCATCCTTTACTTGGATCTCCTCATGGGGCGCAGCCTCAACTAAAGTAGGCAAGTCACCAAACTCACAGACAGAGATCAGCCAATCGGTCACTTTCTCCTGCAGACGCTCGGCCACGATAGGCTTGGTGATATAGTCATTCATGCCCGCCTCGATGCACTTGTCACGCTCGCCCATCATGGCACTGGCCGTCATGGCAATAATGGGCGTATCGACAAACGCCTCGCCCGCTTCCCCGGCACGGATCGCCCGGGTACAGTCATAGCCATTGAGGATCGGCATCTGACAGTCCATCAAGATGCAATGCACGCCCAGCCCCTCTTGCTCGCACTCCCTCAGCTTGGTTAACGCCTCCTGACCATTGATGGCCCTGACAAATTCCAGCGGCAGCTCGGACAAGATCCCCAGGGCAACCTCTATGTTGATCTCATTATCATCGACCACCAACACCCGAGCACCTTTGATGCGATGGGCCTCCTCCTCAGAGATTATGGGAGTCACTTGGGGATGAACATTTTCTACGCCAGAACTCGCTTTGGGCGCGCCAAACTTCTGCATAAATTCGGAGAAGAGCAGCGGGTTATTGAGATACTCAAGCTCAATATTTCTCAGCGCCTTATTGCCATCGGCGCTCTTTTGAAAGGCCAATACTCTCGGCAGTCGCTTATGAGTCGCCGTCAGTGTCGGCCAGAGACTGTCGAGATCGGTAAGCAGGGAGTGACGCTGCTCCACGATTAACACGTGGGGCAGAACATCGGGTACGGGAGCATCCTGATTGAGCCAGTCGCGTATGGGCGAGCCCGGTAGCAGCTTACCACCGAGCCGGGCAATTGCCGCCTCGACGCAGGCCTGCTGCGCCTCATTCACCAGCAAGACGCTACAGGTCATCTCGTGCAGCAGCGCCTCGGGCGCCATCAGCTTAAACTCGCCCTGATGCAACACCATGGTGAAGATGAAGCAGCTCCCCTGCCCTTTGTGGGACTCGAAACTCATCTTGCCGTTGAGTAATTCGCTGAGTTCCTTACAGATAGAGAGTCCCAGCCCTGTGCCACCATACTGGGCCGCAATACTCGAAGTGGCCTGAGAGAAAGCGGTAAACAGCTTGGCCTGATTCTCCTCGGCGATCCCTATCCCTGTGTCAGACACCTCACAGATAAACTCTAGCTCCCCCGTCTCTCGGAGGCGGCTGTGGGCCCTGACCTTGATATAGCCATGGTCGGTAAATTTGATGGCATTGTTTATCAGATTGGTGAGGATCTGAGTGATCCTGTGGGGGTCGCTGTCTACGCTCTGGCAGCGAAGGTCGACCACATCGATGACAAACTCTATCCCCTTCTCCTGGGCCTTCACCGCCATGCTGCTGCAGACACTCTCGATCAGGTTGAGGGGATTAAAGCTGCTCATGTCTAAATCCAGCTTGCCCGCCTCTATCTTGGAAAGATCCAGCACATCGTTAATCAGCGCAGAAAGCGTATTAACGCTCACCTCGGCCATCTCCAGGTACCTCGCCTGGCGCTCGGTAAGCGAGTCTTTACGCACCAGATTCAAAGTACCTACTATGCCATTTAGCGGCGTACGCATCTCATGGCTGATGTTAGAGATGAAGCTGCTCTTCACTAGGCTGGCCTTCTGCAGCTCCTGGGTTCTTATCGCCACCTTCTTCTCGAGCTCGGCGTTCACCAGCTGGATCTTCTTGGCCGCCTGCTTCTCGATGGAGACATCACGTATGATGATGGCCACGCCCAGGGCATGCTTGTTCTCCCCCAGGATGGGGGAAACCGACACATAGAGATCGACGATGCGCCCCTCGTTCAATGGCAGCTCGGCGTCCAGATTAAGTGTCTTGTTACCCTGATTAGCCTTTGAGACCAAGGCCGCCAGGTCGACCTCGGGCAGCAGCGCCAGCTGATTGATAAAGTGGCCCTTGGCGTAGTCGGCGTCATAGCCAAACAGTAACTCGGCGGCGCGGTTCCAGTTGTTGACCACGCCGCTGGTACCCACGCCTATGATGGCATCCTTGGAGCCATCGATGATCGCCGCCGACTGCGCCTTCTCCTTGGCCAGCGCCTGACTGCTACGGGCGCTGCGCCCCAGTATGATGACCACAAACAGAAACAAGACTCCCACGGCCAACATGAAGCTGTAGACACTGATGCGCCGGGAGACCGCTAGTTCCTGCACATATTGCTTGGGCGCCATTAGGGTCGCGGTAAGCCGACCGCTCTGGGCATCGTTAGAGAGCGTGATGGCGCGGCGATAGGCATAATAGGGCTTATTATCGTGATAGCTGTCGAGCACCAACTCGAAGTTACGCTTAAGTGTCTTGCTCTGCTGATAATGTTTATCCCACACCAGGTCTGGATGCAGGTCGCGGCTAAAACGCATCTCCTCATCGGGATGCACCAAGAAATAGCCATCGCTGTCGGTCAGCACAAGCTCTATGGGCGCAGGCACCAGGCGCTTGAAAGAGGAGAGTAGAGCGTTGGCATTGATGTTGACGATAAGCAGACCGAAGTGACCGCCGTTGTCATCGAAGATCGGGGTTGCCAGACGCAACATGGGGCGGTAGGGATAATCTATCTTGCCAAACTCACGGTTTAAGTTGATGGGCGAGGTATAGATCTCCCCCTGCTGCAGATCTTTACTGGCCTGAAAATAATCCCGCCCCTGCTTGTCTTGCAAGTTAGTATCATCTATCACCTGCACGGCGCCGCCGCGCCTGTCTACCCGGATAAGCTCCATGCCATCACTGCTCAATATGCGCAGCTGTTCATACTCGCGATTGTTCTGTAAGAAGGCAACGAAGATAGTTTCCAGTCGGTGACGCCACTGGTCGTAGCGGGTCTCGTCCACAGGGTCGATCCCCTGATTATTTCTGGCCCGGGAAAGGCCGGAGATAGGCGGGGTCTCAAACAGAAAACGTAGGTTGTTGAAGTAACGGTTAAGCCTGTCCTGGGCCTGATTGTTGACCTGCTCGCTCTGAATCTCGAGATCGGAGCGCAGACCGTCGACAATATTCTGATTTAATTGAGATTCGAAGCTGGCGATGATGACAAGCGCCACCATAAGCACCAGCATGGAGGCGGCCAGCAGCAGTGAGCGTCCGCCAAAGAGAGAAGATAAGCGTGAAATCTGTCGCACCATGGACTATAACTCCTTTTACTATCCAGCCTCAGTAACACACTGTTATTCAATCAATACGCTTTCAGCATAGGCGATAAACTGCGCGGTGTTCTATCGGAGAATATGGTCAATTACCCGCAGCTAACTAACTAAAAAGTAGTATTTAATCTGGTTTTCAGCATTAAGCGCGAAAAACCTTAAGCAAACTGATTATAGTCGGCTAAGCTGAATATAGACGGCAGATTTGAAAAGGAATTCTTCTATGCTTTTCGGCAACGATGTAGAGACTCGACAAAAAATATTAGTTGTCGACGATGAGAGCGCCAACCTACATCTGCTGGAGCAATCCCTTACCGATCTGGCCGAGATCATCTGTAGTACGGGTGGTCAGGACGCGCTGGATAAGGCCGAGCAACATCAACCCGCCATCATATTGCTGGATATCGAGATGCCACAGATGAATGGCTTCGAGATGTGTAAGCGCCTGAAGAATAACCCCAAGACCTGCAACAGCGCGGTGATCTTCGTGACCGCCCACAGCGAGAGCAGCTTCGAATATAAATCCCTCAGTTCGGGCGGCATAGACTTCATCCACAAGCCTATCGATCTCGCCACCTGTCGCCTGCGGGTCAAGAATCATCTGCTGCTCAAACGTCAGGAGCAGACCATCATAGAGGCGCGCCAGGATATGCAAGCCCTGGTCAATCAGATCCCCTCTTACATCTCCTATTGGTCTAAGGATCTGCTCAACCGTTTTCATAACGACTACAACGGCAGGTGGTTCGGCACTATCCCCCAAGATGCACTGGGTAAGCCCGCCTCTAGCCTGCTACCTAAGGCCCTGTATGAGGAGATACTGGCCCGTATCGCCAGCAATAAACCTAAGCATCAGTTCGAGGTTGCCCTGGAAGATACCCCGGGCAAGATAGATTATGCCCAGGCCCATCTCACCATCAGGAAACAAGATGGACACGTGGCGGGCATGCTGCTGACCCTGACGGATATCACCTCCATCAAGCGGGCCAAGAGCCAACTGGATACCGAGAATCGGCGCCTGAAGATCATGCTCAACGCCATCGGCGACGCCGTCATCGCCACCGATAGCGAGGCGATGATCACCTTCATGAATCCCATCGCAGAACGCCTCACCGGCTGGGTGTGTCGCGACGCCATCGGCCTGCATATCGAACAGGTGATGGATCTGTGCGATGCCAAGACCAAGTACCGCAGCCCTAACCCGGTCACCATCGCCATCAAGGAGAAACGCAACGTCGCCATGGCCCTCAACTGTCAGCTCAACAGCTTGGATGGCACCACCTTCCAGATTGAAGACTCCGCCGCCCCCATCACAGACAGCGAAGGCAAGGTCACAGGCGGCATCATAGTCTTCCACGATTGCAGCGAGTCTGTGGCCATGTCGCTGAAGATGAGCCACCTGGCCAACCATGATCAGCTGACCGACCTGCCTAATCGCATCTTGCTGCATGACAGGATCAATCACGCCTGCGCCGTGGCCGACTCCTATGACAAGAGCGTCGCCCTGATGCTGATCGACATAGATCACTTCAAATACCTCAACGACTCCCTGGGCCACAGCTATGGGGATCAGGTGATCAAGCAGGTGGCGAAACGACTGCAGTCCCTCATCGACCCCAACGCCACCCTGGGGCGCATCGGCGGCGACGAGTTTGTCCTGCTGCTGCCTTCGCTCACCGCCACCAGCCAGGTGGACTCTATCGCCACAGATATCGTCCGCAGCCTCAACACGCCATTTCGTATCGACGGCCAGGAATATACCCTGTCGGTCAGCGTCGGGATCAGCATCTACCCCTCGGACGCCCTCAGGGCCGAGGAGCTGATGACCCATGTGGATGCAGCCATGTACCGCGCCAAAGATCTGGGGCGCAACCGCTTCTGTTACTTCTCCGAGGATCTCGAGCAAGAGCTAACGAAACGCCACGAGCTGGTCACCCTGCTGCGCACCGCCATCGACACGGAAGCGATAGAGGTCTACTACCAACCAAAAGTGGATCTGAAGACCAAAGAGATCATAGGCGCGGAGGCACTGGCCCGATTATACGACCCCAGCGGCAAGCTGATCTCGCCGCTGGACTTTATTCCCCTTGCAGAGGAGACAGGCCTCATCCATCAGCTGGGTGAGATCATCCTCAAACAGAGCTGCATGGCCGCAAAGGCCTGGCAAAAAAGGGGTCGGCCGCTGCAGATCGCCGTCAACATCGCCGCCAAGCAGTTTACCAATCCCGAGTTTTGCGACTCGGTGGCCAAGGTGCTGGAGCTCACCGGACTCGACAGCAGCTTCCTCGAACTCGAGGTGACAGAGAGTTCCCTCATGTATGATTTCGACGAGGCGTTAAATGTGCTCAATACCCTCTCCTCTCTGGGACTGAGCATCGCTATCGACGATTTCGGCACCGGCTACTCCAGCCTCAGCTACCTCAAGTTCTTCCCGGTCAACACCCTGAAGATAGATCAATCCTTCGTCAAAGATATGCTGGGGGATGAGCAGAGCCTGGATATCGTCAAGGCGGTGATCCATCTGGCCAAGTCCCTCAAGCTCAAGCTTATCGCCGAAGGCATAGAAGATGCCGAACAGCTGCAAAAACTGGTGGCGCTGGAATGCGAACAGGGCCAGGGCTATATGTTCAGCAAGCCGCTCCCCCTCAAAGAGTTCGACCAGCTCCTCAACCACTGACCCCCTACTCTCCCTTGACTCAAAGGGTAAATAACGTAATATCCTCAGCACCTTAACTCGGGCACAACCTGGGCGTAACAGATATTGCCAACGCGCTGTTGCCGCCAAGAGACACAGTCACAAGGAGAGAGAATGACCACACTACCTAAGGATATCGCCAACCTATCGACGATAAAGACCAAAGGCAAAGGCGCCCTGGTGTTAATCGCCGGCCTGCTTTTCGCCCTCGTCCTGTTCAGCCAGACCATGTACACGGTCGATGAGGGCCATGTGGGCATCATCAAGCGTTTCGGCCAGGCCACAGAACAGGTTAATCCCGGCCTGCACGTTAAGATCCCCTTTGTCGACAAGGTCGAAGTCTTAGAGATACGTACCCGCAAGAACGTCGAGAAGCTCAACGCCTCGACCCACGAACAGATGCCAGTCACCGCCGAGGTGTCCATCAACTGGACGGTCAATCGCGATCAGGCCTTCGACCTGTTTAAGAGCTATGGTGGCCTGAGCCAGTTCGAATCGCGCATCCTGGACCCTAAGCTGAGATCCGCCGCCAAGGATGCCCTGGCGCGTTACAAGGCCGAGGAGATCATCCAAAACCGCAGCCGGGTGATCGCCCAGATAGAAGATTTTCTTGTCGAGGAGATGAAGGAGTACCCGGTCAAGCTGGACTCCGCCCAGCTGGAAAATCTTGGTCTTCCGCAGAAGTATATCCAGTCTATCGAGACCAAACAGACAGAGAAAAACCTCGCAGCCGCCGAGAAACACCGTCTGGAAAGACAGAACCTGGAGGCCCAGCGTGAGGTGAACACGGCGAACGCCAAGCGTGACGCCGCCAAGGCCACTGCCGACGGTAAAGCCTACGCCATTCAGACAGAAGCGATTGCCGAGGCGGAAGCGATTCGCCTCAAGGGTATCGCAGAAGCAGAAGCGATCAAGAAGAAGGCCGAGGCGCTGAGAGAATCTCAGACTCTGGTGGATTATGTGCGCGCCCAGCAGTGGAACGGTCAGATGCCCACCACCATTATGGGCAGCGACCAGAGCGTGCTGTGGAACATGAGCAGCAAGAAACAGTAACTAGAAACATTCATCGACACTCTGATTGCGCTTGCAAGCCTTAATCAATACAAAAAAGCCCGCATCGAGCGGGCTTTTTTAATGGCAATAACCTGGCTAGACACCCAGCTTGTCACGCATTGTGTAGTACCAGGCGCCGATCGCCGAGAAAGGCACCTGCAGCAGATGACCGCCCGGGAAGGGGTAATGGGGCAACTGGGCGAAGGCATCGAAACGTTTCGCCTGGCCATTGATGGTCTCGGCCAGTATCTGCCCCGCCAGATGGGTATAGGTCACCCCATGGCCGCTACAACCCTGAGAGTAATAGATGTTACCGCCGATACGCCCCACCTGCGGCAGGCGCGACAGGGTCAGCAGGAAGTTACCCGTCCAGGTAAAGTCTATCTTCACATCCTTAAGCTGCGGGAAGGTCGCCAGCATCTTGGGACGGATGATCGCCTCTATGTTGGCAGGATCCCGCGCGCCGTAGACCACACCGCCACCATAGATGAGGCGCTTGTCACCCGAGAGCCTGAAGTAATCCAGCAGATAGTTACAATCTTCCACGCAGTAGTCCTGGGGCAGCAGCGAGTGCGCCAGCTCCTCACCCAAGGGCTCAGTGGTGATCACCTGAGTACCACAGGGCATAGACTTGGCCTGCAGCTCGGGCAGCAGCCCCTTGAGGTAAGCGTTACCGGCGACGATGACAAACTTACACTTCACCGAACCTTCCTGAGTATGCACCACAGGATTCTCGCCCTGATCGACACGAACAACGGCCGAATCTTCGAAGATCTGTCCGCCCAAGGATTCCACCGCATCGGCCTCACCCAGTGCCAGGTTAAGCGGATGAATATGGCCGCCGCTCTTATCAAGCAATCCACCGACATAACGCTCGGTATCCACCACGTCGCGAATGCCCTGCTCATCCAGCAGCTCTAAGTGCCCCAGATGACCATGCTTCTCCCACAGCGCTTTTTGCGCCTCGAGGTGGCCCATCTGTTTCTTGTTCAGCGCTGCAAACACGCCGCCATCTTTCAGATCGCACTGGATGTTGTATTTAGCTACCAGCCCCTTGAGGATGCGGCCACCTTCGAAGGCCATCTGACCAAACAACTTGGCCTGCTCTGTGCCCACAACCTTTTCTATGGTGTCGATATCCCGGCTGAAGCTGTTGACTATCTGACCGCCGTTACGCCCTGAGGCGCCGAAGCCAACCCTGGCGGCTTCCAGTACAGTCACCTTAAAGCCCGCCTCCAGCAGATGGATCGCCGAAGAGAGGCCGGTATAGCCGGCGCCTATGATACAGACGTCGGTCTCTATGTTATCGCTTAACTTGTCGCGCAGCGCCTTGGTATTGGCAGATGCCGCATAATAGGAATTTGCATGAGGTGTACAGGTCATATCATTCACCCTGAATCGTTATAATAATGGCTTGGGTAGACAGGCGGCGCGGCCGCCTGTCGTCTTGAGCTAACGCTGCGTGCCTAGTCGCTGACCATACGGCTGCGTTTGTCTGCGCGGCGGGCCAGATACCAGGAGATGAAGGCGATCAGCGAGACGATCAGAATGATCAGTGTCGCTAAGGCGTTGATCTTAGGCGAGACCCCCATGCGCACCGAGGAGAAGACCACCATAGGCAGGGTCGTTGCACCCGGTCCCGAGGCGAAGCTGGCAATCACCAGGTCATCCAGCGACAGGCTGAAGGAGAGCAGCCAACCCGCGATCAGCGCCGGCGAGATCATAGGCACTGTGATGTGGAAGAAGGTCTTGAGTGGCGTCGCCCCCAGATCCTGAGCCGCCTCCTCGATAGACATATCCAGCTCACGCAGCCTGGATGAGACCACTACGGCCACATAGGCGGCGCAGAAGGTCGAGTGGGCGATCCACACGGTCAACATGCCACGCTCGGCGGGCCAGCCCAGCAGATCCGCCATGTGCACGAACAACAGCAACAGCGAGAGACCCGTGATCACCTCTGGCATAACCAGGGGCGCGGTGATCATGTTCGACAATGTCATCTTGCCCCAGGAGCGAGCGAAGCGTGTCATCACGAAGGCCGCCATGGTGCCGAGAATTACCGCCATGGTGGAGGCGAAGAATGCCACCTTTAAGCTGGTCGCCACCGCATCGAGGATCTGGTCGTCGCGGAACAGCTCGCCATACCACTTGGCCGAGAAGCCGCCCCAAACGGTCACCAGCTTAGACTCGTTGAACGAGTAGAAGACCAGGATGAACATGGGCGCGTAGAGGAAAAACATCCCGCCCCAGAGCATCAGGGTGGAGAAACTCAATTTTCTTAGTCTGTTGCTCATATCGTCTTCTCCATACTTCTGGACTGATAACGATGGAATAGGGTGATAGGGATGATCAGAAGTGCCAACATCACGATGGCGAGCGACGAAGCGACCGGCCAATCACGGTTGTTGAAGAACTCCTGCCACAGCACCTTACCTATCATGAGCGAATCAGGACCGCCCAATAGCTCAGGGATCACAAACTCCCCGACCACAGGAATAAACACCAGCATAGACCCGGCAATCACACCGCCTTTCGACAGCGGCAGCGTCACCTTCCAGAAGGTGTTGAGGCTACGTGAACCCAGATCCGCCGCGGCCTCGAGCAGGCTGCCATCGAGCTGCGACAAGTTGGCGTACAGCGGCAAGATCATAAAGGGCAGATAGGTGTAGATGATACCGATATAGACGGCGAAATTAGTGTTAAGCATCTGAATCGGCTCGGAGATCACCCCCAGCCACATCAGCAGGTTATTGATCACCCCGTTGTTACTCAAGATGCCCATCCAGGCATACACCCGGATAAGGAACGAAGTCCAGGATGGCAACATCACCAAGAGGATCAGCACTGTCTGATGCTGCTTAGGCGCCCTGGCAATGGCATAGGCCATGGGGTAACCGATAAGCAGACAGCCGATGGTGGTAACACAGGCCATCTTGAGCGAGCCCAGGTAGGCATTGATATAGAGATGATCTTCGAAGATCAAAATATAGTTGCCCAGATTGAGCATGATCTGCAGCGACTCATCGGCATATTGATACAAGGCCTCATAGGGCGGAATCGCCACGGCCGGGGTCGACAGACTGATCTTCAATACGATGGCAAACGGCAAGGCAAAGAACATCAGCAGCCAGAAATAGGGCACGCCTATCGTCCAGCACTGCCCCTTGGGCAAACGAAACTTCAATGACTTCTTCATAACGCCCCCGTTAAGATCTCAGTACAACGGCACTGGTCGCTTCCCAACTGACGAAGACATCCTCTTCCCAGGTGGGCGAGTCGGCGCGGCGGTCACTGTTGGTCATCACAGATTGAATAAGCTGTCCGTTACACAGGCGTATGTAGTAAACCGAGATACCGCCCAGGTAGGCAATATCTTCCACCTTTCCTGCGCACCAGTTGCGCGCATCCTCTGGCTGCTCGCGGCTGATATGGGTCTTCTCGGGACGGATCGCCACCCATACCTGGGTAGTATCCACACTGGTCGACACCCCGTAACCCACGTAGAAGGGCTGAGGAATGTTGGCCACATTGATCACCACGTGGTCCACCTCATCCTCGACAATGTCGCCCTCGAACAGGTTAACGCTGCCGATAAACTCTGCCACCATGCGGTTAGCCGGGCTCTCGTAGATATCCATTGGCGAACCGGTTTGGGCGATCCAGCCATCATTCATGATGGCGATACGCTCGGCCATGGTCATGGCCTCTTCCTGGTCATGGGTTACCATCACACAGGTCACCCCAACCGCCTCGAGAATGTCCACCACCTCGAGCTGCATCTGAGTACGGAGTTTCTTATCCAGCGCCCCCATGGGCTCGTCCAGTAGCAAAAGCTTTGGACGCTTGGCCAGTGAACGGGCCAGGGCCACACGCTGACGCTGACCGCCTGAGAGTTGGTTCGGCTTGCGCTTGGCATAAGGCTCCATGTGAACCAGCTTGAGCATCTCCTTCACCCGCTGCTCAATCTCGGCCTTGGGCATCTTGTCCTGCTTGAGGCCGAAGGCGATATTCTGCGCCACCGTCATGTGTGGAAACAGGGCATAAGATTGGAACATCATGTTAATAGGACGCTCATAGGGCGGCATGTCAGTGATGTCTTGCCCATCGAGATAGATGCGTCCCTCGGTCGGCTTCTCAAAGCCGGCCAGCATGCGAAGCAGCGTCGATTTCCCCGAACCTGAGCCGCCAAGCAGTGCAAAAATTTCCCCACGATTAATATTAAGCGAGACGTCGTCCACTGCACGAACATCGTCAAATAGCTTGCTGACTCTCTCTATCTTCAGCAACACCTCTCCTTGCGTCTTTGTTGTCGGTTTGTTGGTGACGCCCGAATTGCTAGCCATAATACTTCTCCACAAAAAGCACCGCTAAGGCACCTACTGCAATAGTTAAGATGATCTAAGAAATGGAGGGCAAGCGAACTTGCCCCCGGGTGTAGGCATTACATGCCAGATTTGACTTTGGTCCATACGCGAGTCATGGCGCGCTGGGCCTTCATCGGACGTACATCGGCCACATAGAGACGTGACAGCACTTCAGGGGTTGGATAGATAGCCGCGTCGTTACGGATCTCTTCATCCACCAGCTCCTGGGCCGGCACGTTAGGGTTAGCGTACGCCACATAGTTAGTGATAGGGGCAATCACCTCTGGGCGCAGCAGGTAGTTGATAAAGGTGTGAGCGTTCTTCACGTTCTTGGCATCGGCAGGAATCGCCAACATATCGAACCAAAGGTTAGAACCCTCTTTCGGGATGGCATAGCCGATCACATTACCATTCTCAGCCTCTTCGGCGCGCGCGGCGGCCTGGAAAACGTCACCCGAGTAACCGAATGCCACACAGATGTCGCCGTTGGCCAGATCGGTAATGTAACGTGATGAGTGGAAATAGGTCACGAAGGGACGGATCTTCGCCATCACCTCACCCGCCTTGGCGTAGTCTTCACTCTTAGTGCTGTTAGGATCCAGCCCCAGGTAGATCATCGCCATCGGCAGCATCTCGTCGGCGCTGTCCAGCAGTGAGAAACCACACTTAGCAATCTTCTCGGCATACTTAGGATTGAAGATCAGCTCCAAAGAATCGACCGGCGCGTCTTCACCCAGTACCTGCTTCACCTTGGCCTCGTTGTAACCTATGCCTGTGGTGCCCCACAGATAAGGCACGGCGTGCTCGTTACGTGGATCGGCAGTTTCAAGCTGCTTCATCAGCTCAGGATTAAGGTTCTTGTGGTTGGTCAGCTGTGACTGATCCAACTTCTGGAAGGCGCCCGCCTTGATCTGCTTAGCCAGGAAGTTGTTTGACGGCACCACGATATCATAGCCTGAACGACCCGATAGCAACTTGGCCTCGACCACTTCGTTGCTGTCGAACACATCGTAGATCACCTTGATGCCTGTCTCTTTCTCGAAATTAGCCAAGGTGTCTTCGGCGATATAATCAGACCAGTTATAGACCCTAACCACCTCTTCAGCACTGACGACAGAGCTTGTAAATACCCCGGCGGTGACCAGAGCGAGTGTTGTCATTTTCTTTAAAAGCTTCATGCTATCTCCTTGTTAGCTTGCCAGTAGTCTGATGATTACTGCCATTGCATTGCCGCTTGTGACGGCTTTCATTGTTATTATTGCCAATGCTACAGCTTACAACTGCATCGAACCTGTTTAACATTCATCGCTAGTGTAAAATCGAATAATTTCACCATCAATATGAATTTATATCTAATTACACCGGTTAGTTACCCATGACTCCACCAGGGGGTTAATCCCCCCGGCAATCTTGCTTCATTTTGTCGCCGGCCCTGCCCCAATCTGGTGCAAAAAGGCTAAACGGTCAGCAGCAGGAACTCACGTTCCCATGAGCTGATCACCCGGCGGAAGTTTTCCAGATCCGCCTGCTTCACCGCGATATAACCTGAGGTGAAGGTGTCACCCAGATATTCCCTCACCGCCGAACTTTCCGACATCACCGCCAGCGCCTCTTCCAGCGTCAGCGGCAGGCTGATCCCCTGACGATTCTCGTTAGCGCGTCCCTGTACCGGCGTCGATGGTTTCACATCTTCCACCATGCCCATGTAACCACACAACAGAGTAGCGGCGATGGCCAGGTAGCTGTTGGCATCGGCACCGGCGATACGGTTCTCGATACGACGGTTCTGAGGTGACGACTCGGGGATCCGCAGACCACAGGTGCGGTTCTCATCGCCCCACTCCAGGTTAACCGGCGCAGAGGTGCCCGGCAGGAATCGTCTGAAGGAGTTGACGTTCGGGGCCATCAGCGGTAACAACTCGGGAATATACTTCTGCAGGCCGCCTATGTAGCACAGGAACTTAGCACTTTTCGTGCCGTCCTCATTGGTAAAGATGTTCTTGCCCGTCTTGATATCCACCACACTCTGGTGAATATGCATGGCGCTGCCCGGCTCGTCGGTGACTGGCTTGGCCATAAAGGTGGCGCAAACGTCATGCTTGAGCGCCGCCTCACGCAGGGTACGCTTAAACACAAACACCTGATCCGCCAGCGACAGGGCATCACCATGGCTGAAGTTGATCTCCATCTGGGCCGTGCCCTCTTCGTGGATCAGGGTATCGATATCCAGTCCCTGGGCCTCGCACCAGTCATACATATCTTCGAACAGCGGGTCATACTCGTTGGCGGCGTCGATAGAAAACGACTGACGGCCCGATTCCTTGCGGCCACTGCGGCCAACTGGTGGAATCAATGGCATATCGGGATCTGAGTTTCTATGGGTCAGATAGAACTCCATCTCGGGGGCGATCACCGGCTTCCAGCCCTTATCTTCATAGAGCTTGAGCACCTTCTTCAGTAGGTTACGGGGCGACAACTCTATGGGGTTACCCATCTTATCGAAGGTGTCGTGGATCACCTGGGCGGTGGCCTCGACCGTCCAGGGCAACATGAACACCGCATTTTCATCGGGCACACAGACAAAGTCGATATCCGCCTTGTCCAGCAGGCTGTCGTACAGGTCGTCATCCACATAGTCGCCGGTCACCGTCTGCAGCAGCACACTCTCGGGCAGACGCATCCCCTTCTCGTCGATAAACTTATCGACCGGCGCAATCTTGCCGCGGGCAATCCCCGTCATATCGCTGATGACACACTCGACCTCAGTGATCTTATTGGCTTTCAAATAATCGATTAACTTCTTCATGCTTCACTATCTCTTGCGTTGAGCTGCTCTGGCTTGGCAGGCTTGACTAAAGGCGCTAAAAATCGAGCGGTAGAAAGGGTTCTCTAACACCTTCCATTCGGGGTGGAACTGCACCCCCAGCGCAAAATTTTTCGCATCTTTGACCGAAAACGCCTCGATTAATCCATCGGGGGCATAGGCTTCTGGCCGCAATCCAACACCCAAACGGTCAACACCTTGAGTGTGCACAGAGTTCACCTCTGCCAAATTGCGGCCCCAAGCCTCGTGGAGCAATCCCCCCGGTTCTATCTTCAACGGATGAGACAGGCCATATTGCACCTCGACGTCAGCCGTCTTGTCTTCTCTGTGTTCAATATAATCGCCAACTTCATGCAATTTCTGATGCAGACTGCCGCCATACACCACATTCATCTCCTGAAATCCCCGGCAGATGGCCAGCACAGGCACGCCGGCGTCAATCGCCGCCTTGAGCAGTGGCAGATTGGTCGCGTCGCGCTTGGGATCGTGTAGGGTATCTGGGTCACTCGCCACACCGTCGTAGTGGTGGGGCTCGATATTGGAGGGCGAACCGGTGAACAGCAGGCCATCTAGTCTGGGCAATATCGTCTCGGCCGGGCAATGGCCAAGCGCGGGGATCACCAAGGGCCAGCCTTGGGTGGCATCGGCAATACCCAGCAGGTATTTCTCGCCAACGATATTGAATGGGTGCAGGCCTATCTGTTGATTACAGGCCGTGACACCGATAACAGCAAGTCCTTCATCGGACATAGTTCACCTTTAGCTTTGTTGCGTCTTCTTATAGTTATAGCAATGAACAGACTTCAATCAATGTTCATTTTTTCACACACTACACTGAAATAATGAACGAGGCAATAGGCCGCCGAAAACAAAATATACAATAGAATAACAATTAGAATAAAAGCCAATTAAAACAACATCAAAAGGCAATTAAAATTAATGTAAAGCCAAAAATAGGCGAAAATCAGCTCACGGCTTTTGTGAACCAGCTCCCACAGAAAAGTCAGCTTGAAATTTTGACTCGGCGGCCTTAATGGACAAAATTATTTACAAAATGGGACGGGAGGCGACTCAGCCTCGCGGCCATAGGAAAAAGCGCACACGCGGCGGCACAGGCAGTGTCACGGGAGTTTTAGTAAAGCGGAAGGGGTTTGCAGAGGCCGGGGGATGCCCAGCCTAACAGGAAAACTTAGTTAGAAGTTTGCCGGCGTGGTGGCGCTGACGATACGGCACGGCTTGTCGAAGGGGTTACGGAATCTGTGTGGCAGCTCGCTGTTGAAGTAGTAGCTGTCGCCCTCGCTCAGCACATAGACCTCGTCGCCTATGGTGATCTCCAGCTGACCCTCGATCACCATGGCCGCCTCTTCACCCTCGTGCTGCAGCATCTCTTCACCGGTATCGGACCCAGGTGGATAGACCTCGTTCATCACAGACATGGCGCGGTTGGGGTAATCTCTGCCGATCAACTTGTAGTCCAGGTTGCCATCGCCGATATCCAGCAGCTCGCCGGAGCGGTAGACCACCTTCTGCTCGGTAGGCATGCTCTCCTCAATAGAGAAGAAATCCACCAGTGACATAGGCAAACCCGACAAGACTTTCTTCAGGGAACTCACCGAAGGACTGACGCTGTTCTTCTCGATCATGGAGATGGTGCTGTTGGTCACGCCGGCACGCTTAGCCAACTCGCGTTGCGATAACCCTTTCATTTTACGAACAGCTTTGAGATTTGCGCCTATATCCAAAAAACATCTCCTATCCAACAAGACTCAGGAAGAAACAATTTTCCATACTAGTTTGTATCAAACTAAAAAGCATGTTAAATATAATCAACAGGTGTGAATTATAACCAACTCAAGGGTCAAAAGTATACTTACTCTGGCCAATTTAGTCGAATAACAAGAATAAAACCCTCACTCGGAGCCCAAATGACCACCAAGCGCCCTGTCCACAGTGACCAATATCCCGACTCTTTCTATCATGCCACCGCCAATGCCCTGGAAGCCCTGCCGCAACTCAAAGAGCGGATCAGCGCCGATGTCTGCATCGTCGGCGGCGGTTTCAGCGGCATCAACACCGCCATCGAGTTGGCCGAGAGAGGCTTCGAGGTAGTATTGCTCGAGGCGAAACGGATCGGCTGGGGCGCGTCGGGCCGTAACGGCGGCGAGCTGATCCGTGGCATAGGCCATAATGTCGAACAGTTCCGCAACGAGATAGGCTCCGAAGGCGTCGAGGCCATCGAGCGGATGGGCTTCGAGGCGGTCGAGATAGTGCGTAACCGCGTCGCCAAACACAATATCGACTGTAACCTGCAGATGGGCTACTGCGATCTGGCCACCAAGCCGAGACACATGAAGGAGCTCGCCGCCGACTATCAGGAGATGCTCCATCAGGGACGCGAGGGCTTTAAGCTGCTGGAGAAGCACCAGCTTGGCGAAGTGATCGGCTCAGATCTCTACTGCGGCGCTCTGGTCGACATGAACAGCGGCCATCTGCATCCCCTCAATCTGGCACTGGGCGAGGCCAAGGTGGCCCGCAGCCTGGGGGTCAAGATGTTCGAATACAGCGCCGCCACCAAGATAGTCAAGGGCGAGCGCCCCTGCGTACATACGGAGCATGGCCGTGTCGACTGTCGCTACCTGGTGCTCGCCGGTAACGCCTATATCGGCCATGAACTCAACGGCTACATAGGCGGTAAGGTGCTGCCCGCCGGCAGTTATCTGCTGGCCACCGAGCCTTTGTCCCAGGAGATGTGCGATGAGATTATCCCGCAAAACATGGCCTTCGCCGACATGCGTATCGATCTCGACTATTTCCACCTCTCCCAGGACAATCGCCTACTGTTTGGCGGCCTGTGCACCTATTCGGGTAAAGATCCCAAGGATATCGACGCGGCGCTGCGCCCCAACTTGGAGAAGGTGTTCCCCCAGCTCAAGGGGGTGAAGATAGAATATGAATGGGGCGGCATGATAGGCATAGGCGCCAACCGCCTGCCACAGATTGGCCGGCTGCCAGACTGCCCCAACATCCTCTACGCCCAGGCCTATGCCGGCCACGGCGTCAATGCCACCCATATGGCCGCCAGGCTCATCGGCGAAGCCCTGACGGCTCAGGCCGAAAGGTTCGATATCTTCGACAGGGTACAACACATGACCTTCCCCGGCGGGCCGAGATTTCGCTCCCCCATGTTGGCGGCGGGCATGCTGTATCACAGGCTGAAAGACCTGTTTTAGCCTAAAGCCTAAAATAGTCAGCATAAAAAAAGGTGCCCTAGGCACCTTTTCTGTTAGTAACGACTACGCCCCTTGCTCAATAGGCAAATCGGCATTGCTGCCCCAGTCGGCCCAGGAGCCATCGTAGAGCACCGCCTTGTCATGTCCCGAGGCCACAGAGGCTAAGATCAGGATACAGGCGGTAATGCCTGAGCCGCAGCTGAAGATCCGCTCTGCTTCCTGCTCGCCCACTAGCTGCTCAAACATGGCCTGCAGATCCTCGACCCGCTTCATCCTATGTTCGCGCAGCAGCTCGCCAAAAGGCAGGTTTACCGAGCCGGGAATATGACCGCAGCGCACGCCTGATCTGGGCTCACTTACCTCACCGGCGAAACGCCCCGCTGCCCGCGCATCCAAGATAACACTGTCGCCTCCCAGGGATTCGAGCACATAGTTGGCGTCACAGATAAGGCCCGGCTGGAAATCCGCCACATAGGGCACAGACTCTTCATCTATTACCGTGGGCTGATAGCTCTCGCTGGTCATGCGCTCCTCGCTGAGCCACTGGGGCAGGCCGCCATCGAGCACATAGACATTCTCATGGCCCATCAGCTTAAACATCCACCAGGCGCGCGGCGCGCTGTAGATCCCCTGATTATCGTAGATCACCACCAGGCTGTCTCTGTCTATGCCCAGCGCCGTAGCCCCTTGCTCAAACTGCTCAGGGGTGGGCATCGCGTGCAGCTGCGATGAAGTGGTATCGCAAAACACCTGTTCGATATCAAACTTTTGCGACCGGGGAATACAGACAAACTCATCATAGAGTATGGGTTCCTTGCCCACCACACTCTGCATACTGGCGTCGAGCAACACCAGATTACCCTCAAACAGATTCGCCTCAAGCCAGGCGGTGGTAACTAACGGGTATTCCAATTCCATAGTGACTCCCAATGTGGGGGCTAATCAGCATCTGCCCGCCCCTCTTATCAATAGTATGACGCTTATCTGTAAAGACAATATACGATGGGAGGGGCCAAGGACAAGTGACTTATTTTAACCCTGCTAACAAACTGGCATAAAAAAAGCCCTTTATTGCTAAAGGGCTGTGATTAAAGCGTTTTGTATAAGCGGGTTGCTTGCCGCTAAGACGGTGGCTTTCCCTGAAAGGCTTTCCTATAGCGCGATCCAGGTCGCCTTGATCTCGGTATACTTGTCGAAGGCATGCAAGGACTTGTCGCGGCCGTTACCGGACTGCTTATAGCCACCAAATGGCGCCGTCATGTCACCACCATCATAGTGGTTGATCCACACCATGCCGCTACGCAGCGCCTTGGCCGTCTTGTGAGCCTTGCTGATATCTGAGGTCCAGACGCCAGCCGCTAGGCCGTAGATGGTATCGTTACCGATACGAATCGCCTCCTCCATGCCATCGAAGGTGATCACCGACAGCACAGGGCCAAAGATCTCCTCCTTGGCGATGGTCATCTCATTCTTCACGTTGGCGAAGATGGTCGGCGCCACATACACACCGCCTGTTTCGGCCAGTACCTGCTGGCCACCTTGACGCAGCTGAGCCCCTTCGGCTACCCCTGCGCGAATGTAGCGCAGCACATTCTCCAGCTGCTGCTGGTCCACCACGGCGCCACAGGTGGTGGCAGGATCCAGCGGGTGTCCCGGCTGCCAGGCCTGCATCTCGGCTTCGATCAGGTTAATGAGTTCTTCCTTCACCCCCGACTCCACCAGCAGACGGGAGCCCGCGGTGCAGACCTCGCCTTGGTTGAAGGCGATAGCCGAGGCCGCCGCAATCGCCGCCTCTTTAAGGTTCGGCGCGTCGTTGAAGACTATATTCGGGCTCTTGCCCCCGGCCTCCAGCCAGACACGCTTCATGTTGGATTCGCCGGCATAGATCATCAGCTGCTTGGCAATCTTGGTCGAGCCGGTAAACACCAGGGTATCGACATCCATGTGCAGCGCCAGCGCCTTACCCACGGTATGGCCGTATCCTGGCAGCACGTTAAGCACCCCTTTAGGGATCCCCGCCTCTATCGCCAGCTGCGCCATGCGAATGGCGGTCAGCGGTGACTTTTCTGAGGGCTTTAACACCACGCTGTTGCCTGTGGCCAACGCAGGGCCCAGCTTCCAGCAGGCCATCAAGAGTGGGAAGTTCCAGGGCACGATAGCCGCCACCACACCTACGGGCTCACGGGTGATCATGCCGATCTCGTTATGAGCCGTTGGGGCAATTTCATCGTAAATCTTATCCACCGCCTCGCCCGACCAGCGTAAGGCGCGAGCCGCGCCCGCCACATCGACGGCGCCGGAATAACGGATAGGCTTACCCATATCCAAGGTTTCCAGCAGGGCCAGCTCATCCCTGTTTGCCTCGAGCAGATCGGCGAAGCGAATCATCACCTGCTTGCGTTTTACCGGCGGCAGCTGCGACCAGTCGCCGCGCTCAAACACCTCGCGGGCATTGGCAACGGCGCGGTTGGCATCCAGCAGATCGCAACTGGCCACCTGGGTCAGCACCCTGCCATCGATAGGGCTGATACAGTCGAAGGTGTCATTCGAATCGGCGGCGCAGTATTCGCCATTGATAAATGCCTGGCCCTGAATCACCAGGCTGTCCGCCATCTCTTGCCATTGTTCGCGATTTTGTGGAGTACTCATTCTGACCTCTTAACGGGTGATAATTGCTCTAGCGTCAATGCTAATGCACGTCCACGCCCTCTCTGGCGCGACTGTGCCTGCCCTAGATTACGCTCAACCCTCAATCAATTTCAATATTTTTTACAAAAAGTTATTTTTTGCTATAAATAATGAACAAAAAGCTTTCATGTTCATTATTTCTGACATAGCATAGCGAATATCAACCACTCAATAAAACAACAATTACACAGAACCAGGGTAGATGATATGGAAGATTTTAATAAAGCTGACCAGGTAGCAACAGGCACGCTGGAACACTATTGGATGCCTTTTACCGCCAATAGACAGTTTAAACAAAGTCCCCGCCTCCTCGCACAGGCAGAGGGGATGTACTACAAGGATGTAAACGGCCGTCCCGTACTCGACGGCACAGCCGGTCTCTGGTGCTGTAATGCCGGACACGGTCGCAAGGCGATCTCCGAGGCGGTCAGCAAACAGATCCACGAGATGGACTATGCACCCTCATTCCAGATGGGCCACCCACTGGCCTTCGAACTGGCCGAGCGTCTCGCCGCCATCGCCCCCAAAGGGATCAACAAGGTATTTTTCACCAACTCTGGCTCTGAATCTGTCGACACGGCGCTGAAGATCGCCCTCAACTACCACAGGGCCCGTGGTGAGGCGACCCGTACCCGTTTCATCGGTCGTGAGCTGGGATACCATGGCGTCGGCTTCGGCGGCATCTCAGTTGGTGGCATAGGCGGCAACCGCCGCACCTTCAGCCAGCAGCTACTGCAGGGGGTCGACCACCTGCCCCACACCCTGGATATCCAGCAAAACGCCTTCTGTAAGGGACTACCGGAAACCGGCGCAGAGAAGGCCGAGGTGTTGGAGCAGCTCGTTACCCTACATGGCGCCGAGAATATCGCCGCGGTGATCGTCGAGCCTATGTCGGGTTCGGCCGGGGTCATACTCCCGCCTCAGGGCTACCTTAAGCGTCTGAGAGAGATCACCCGCAAGTACGGCATCCTATTGATCTTCGATGAGGTGATCACCGGCTTTGGCCGTGTGGGCGACGCCTTCGCCAGCCAGCGCTGGGGCGTCACACCGGATATGATCACCACAGCCAAGGCGCTCAACAACGGCACCATCCCCATGGGCGCCGTGCTGATCGACGATGCCATCTATGATGCCAGCATGGATGCCCCAGAGGGCGCCATAGAGCTCTACCATGGCTACACCTATTCAGGCCATCCGGTAGCTGCGGCCGCCGCCATCGCTACCTTAGATATCTATCAGGAGGAGCAGTTGTTCGAGCGCACCAAGTCTCTGGAAGGCTACTTCGAAAAAGCGGTGCACAGCCTCAAGGGACTACCGAACCTTATCGACATTCGTAACACAGGCCTGGTAGCCGGTATCCAGTTTAGTCCGAGCGATAAAGGCATAGGTAAGCGCGGCTTCGGCATCTTCGAGACCTGTTTCAAGAACGGCACCCTGGTCAGGGCAACGGCCGACACCATCGCCCTATCGCCGCCACTGATCGTCGACGAGGCCCAGATTGACCAAATGGTCAACACCCTAAGCGATGCCATCACCACAGTTGGCTAACCCAGAATAACCAAGACACATTAGAGATTTTTGCAGGGAAATTACGCGCTATGCAGCAGATAAACCACTACATCAACGGCCAGCACACACAGCCCAGCGCCCGCAGCGCCGCCGTCTTCGAACCCGCCACCGGCGAGCACAAGGCCAACGTCTCCCTGGCCAGCGCGCTCGAGGTGGATGCGGCCATCGAACTGGCCAAGAAGGCCCACGGCCCCTGGTCAGAGATGACCCCCCTTAACCGCGCGCGCATTCTGTTTAAGTTTAAGGCACTGGTCGAAGCCAACATGGATGAGCTGGCGGCCATGATCACCCGCGAACACGGCAAGGTGCTCGACGATGCCAAGGGCGAGATCATCCGTGGCCTCGAGGTGGTGGAGTTTGCCTGTGGCATCCCTCATCTACTCAAGGGCGAGCACACAGAGCAGGTCGGTGGTGGCGTCGATGCCTGGACACTCAACCAATCCCTGGGCGTAGTGGCCGGCATCGCCCCCTTTAACTTCCCTGTGATGGTGCCTATGTGGATGTTCCCCATCGCCATCGCCGCGGGCAATACCTTTATCATGAAACCGTCGGAGAAGGATCCGACCTCCGTGATGCGCATGGCCGAACTGCTCACCGAGGCAGGCCTGCCGGATGGCGTGTTTAACGTGGTCAACGGCGACAAGGAAGCGGTGGACACCCTGCTGACCCACAAGGACATTCAGGCGGTGAGCTTCGTTGGCTCCACGCCAATTGCCGAGTATATCTATCAGACGGCGGCGGCTCACGGCAAACGTGTACAGGCCTTGGGCGGCGCGAAGAACCACATGCTGTTGATGCCAGATGCGGACCTCGACCAGGCGGTCAGCGCCCTGATGGGCGCCGCCTATGGCAGTGCCGGCGAGCGTTGCATGGCGATCTCTGTCGTGCTGGCCGTCGGCGAAGTGGGTGATGCCTTGGTAGAGAAACTGCTGCCACAGATCCAGGCGCTCAAGGTCGGTAACGGCCTGGAAGGCGAGATGGAGATGGGACCGCTGATCTCGGCGCAGCATCTCGACAAGGTACGTAGCTATGTGGACACAGGCGTGAGCGAGGGTGCAAGCCTGCTGGCCGATGGCCGTCAACTCACGGTCGCCGATCACGAGCAGGGCTACTTCCTCGGCGGCTGCCTATTCGACCACGTCACCCCAGAGATGACCATCTACAAGGAAGAGATCTTCGGCCCAGTGCTGACCATCGTCCGGGTGAAGGATTATGCCGAGGCGCTGACCCTGATCAACGAACACGAGTTTGGTAACGGCACCGCCATCTTTACCCAGAGCGGCGAGGCGGCGAGACACTTCTGCCACCATGTGCAGGTCGGCATGGTTGGGGTCAATGTACCTATCCCAGTCCCTATGGCCTTCCATAGTTTTGGCGGCTGGAAACGCTCCCTCTTCGGCCCACTGCACATGCATGGCCCGGACGGCGTACGCTTCTATACCAAGCGTAAGGCGATCACCGCCCGCTGGCCCAAGGGCAAGGGGAGTCAGGCAGAATTTGTCATGCCGACCATGAAATAAACTAAGCTTAAGGCGCCTCGCTGCGCCTTAAGTCTATCTGTAAATTGGAGCAGAAATGACACAGACTATTGATGCCATCATCAACTTTGGCCAGCATAAGGTTAAGACGGAACACTATGAGGTGGCACCGGAAAAGGTATTAAGCGGGGAGCCTAAGCAGCAACTGGAGAACCATTACTCCAGCCCCTGCGATCAATTTCACGCCGGGATCTGGCAGGGCCAGGTCGGCAGTTGGAAGGTCAACTACAGCGAACATGAGTATTGCGAGATCCTATCGGGCAGCAGCGAGATCATTGATGAAGCAGGCAACAGCCTGACGGTCAGCAAGGGCGATCGCTTCGTCATCCCCGCCGGTTTTAAGGGCGTATGGCGAGTGCTGCAGGAGTGTCGCAAGATTTACGTCGTATTTGAGCAAAAATAACTAAAATCATTGCCATGTAGTCTCAGCTAACTAGCTGTTGTTTGGCTTAATCTGATCTGGATAGCTTGCTAACCGGATCGGTGTCAACAAAGTGAAATGGAGAAACCACCGTGTATAAAAAATTTAATAAGAAACGGATAGCCCAGCTAGCTGGCTTAACCTTGGCAACCGCGCTAATCACACCTTTGGCACAGGCTGAAGTCTCGGGAGAAATTGGCGTCACCAACGATTACCGCTTCCGCGGTATCTCACAAACCGCAGGCGACTTTGCCGTTCAAGCCAGCATAGATTACAGCATGGAAAGTGGTTTCTTCATCGGTGCCTGGGGCAGTAATGTCGATGATGAAAGTTATGATGCCGATGTCGAAGTCGACTTCTATGCCGGTTACGCCGGCGCCTTCGGCGAAGACGATGCGGTGGAATATGACTTCACCCTGACCTACTACACCTATCCGGGACAGGATGAGAGCACTAAGTATCTCGAGGCCTCACTAGGCTTCTACTTCGCCGACTTCCACTTCGCCCAGTGGTACACCAACGACTACGCCAATGCCGATGTGTCTCTGCACTACAGCGAGCTGAACTACTCCTACGAGTTTATCGAGAACTGGAGCATAGATGCTCACGTGGGCTACAACTATGGCGACGGTGCGGACCTAGACTGGGGTGAGAACTATGTCGACTACTCCATTGGCGTCTCCACCGAGATCGGCGGTGTCGGCCTGTCGCTGGCCTGGTTAGACACTAACCTGAGCAGCGACAACGAGATCAAGGACGGTCCATGGAAGAACGAAGGCACTATTCTGGCCACCGCCAGCTACGCCTTCTAACCCCCAGCCCTCCCCAACCAAGTGATTGTAAAAAACCGCCTTCATCGGCGGTTTTTTATTAGGGGTATATTTACGAGTTTAAGGACAATCTACTCCTAAACTCGACAATCGCTAGCATTACAGCTTCAGGCTCTCCCCCCGGCGGACTCGCTCGGCCAGGGCGCGCCAGTAATTCACCAGCTCTTGATGCGCCTGCGCGCGCTCCGGAAAGGTTTGCGACAACCCTTGCAGAATGTTGGCTTGCTGATGACAGAGTTTTTCCCAGCGGCGGGCATTAGACAGGTGCATAGTGTTTTCCTTAACGTATTAAACTCCTTCGAAGAGTATAGCCAGTTTATTAAAAATTTGATCTAAGCCGCTAGGAAAAACCCTTAGCCGGGAGTATCTTCAAACTATAACGCTAAGGAGTGACTATGACTGAAACCCTATTGAAAATCGCCTTTATCCTAGTGGGCCTCTTTCTGATCTACAAGCTGATCTTCTCAGGCAAACGTGGCTTAAGCCTTTTTGAGATGCATTTTAAAGATGGCCGTCTCATCTCCCACAAGGGCAAGATCCCGGAGAAGTTTCAGCGGGAATGTAAAGCCATCGCCAAGAGTGAGAAACTGACCTGTGTGGTACGCGCCGAGAAGAGTGGCAGCGTCAGACTGCATGTGTCGGCCAACGTCAGCGATGCCATCATTCAGCGCATCCGCAACCAATTTCCGTTCGAATACTACGACAAGAAAACCGTCGATAATTCGCGTCAGGCAGGCTAGGCCCGCCCAAAGCTAAACCTAGCCTATGCTAGACCTAGCCTAAGCAGAGGCCGCCCCGAGTTACGGATTCAGATACTGATCCAGGCGGCCATCTTCCTTGGCATCGTCTATGATGCGTTGATTATCCTGTGACATGGGATCCTTGACCTCCGGCGGATCCCCTTGGGGCTCAGACTCAGCCGTCACACTCATGTTTATCCCTGTCGAACAGGCGCTTAAACCAAGCGCCACCAGCAGTATCCACTTATTCATCTTTCGTCCCCACTCCTAGTTTTTAGCGGTATTCTTACTTTTAGTGCTAGCAGCATTGTCGCCAGCAAAATATTCCAGTGCCCATACCAGCGCGATACCCGCCAACATGGCGCAGATGGCCAGGCCAAGCTGCGCCGGTTGCCCGGTCAGTTGCTCAAAATTCATGGGCGACAGGTTCTGTTCCAGCAGCGGCACCTGCTCGCCCGCCGAGTTTTCACGCCAGGTGAGCACCTGCTTCCAGGGCCAGATCTTACCTAGAGTGCCGAGCATCAAGCCGGTGAGGAATATAAGCGTGGCGTCATGGTATTTACGCAGCAGCGCCGACAGCAGATGACTGAATGAGAGCAAGCCTGCCACACAGCCACTGGCGAACGTCAGTAACACGGGAATATCCAGGCTCTTGGCGGCGCCCAGCACCGAGGTGTAGAGGCCGAGTAGCAGCAGGATGAAACTGCCAGAGATCCCCGGCAGCAACATGGCGCAGATAGCGATGCTGCCGCCGATGAAGACATTCAGATAGGTCATCTGCATATCGATTGGATGCAGCACTGTGATCCCCCAGGCAAATGCCACGCCCAGGGCAAACAGGGCCAGGCGTCCCACAGAGAAGCCCTTCACCTGCTTGAGCATATGCACCACAGAGATGATGATGAGACCGAAGAAGAAGGACCACACGGGGATCGGATGACTATGCAGCAGATAGGTGATCAGCTTGGCCAGGGTAAAGATGCTGGTGAGGATACCGCCGAACACGGCGATCAGGAAGGGGCCGTTAATATGCATAAAGGCGGCCTTCAGCCCCTGCTGGCGGATCACGCCGATGAGGCTGGGATTAACCTTACGTATGCTGTTGAGCAGGGGGTCGAGGATCCCCGTGATGAAGGCAATGGTACCGCCGGAAACGCCGGGCACCACATCGGCGGCCCCCATGGCCATCCCTTTGAAATAAGTCAGCAGATATTTCACTCAAGATCCTTAAGTTAATGATTTTCTTTAAGCCAAAAGCCTTAGCGCCCGATTATACGCGCCCGGTGCAGCCAAAGGAAAATGAAGTTTGGTTTAGGCGGCCAAATCACGGGCCTATTGTTAACCACTTGTTATTCGGCTAGTCTAACAACTCATCTGACCAGACAAGCTTTTTCTTCAACCAGCAAAGCATTTTAATAACGAGTAAGCCAATGAATAACAAACCGACACGGGTGATGGCCCTCTACCACCGCCTAACCAAGTGGCCACTGGGCCATAAGTTTTTCTCCCTCATGGTGTCACGCATGGCGCCTTACTTCGCCACCGTTAAGCCCCTGGTCACAGAGCTGAGACCCAACTATTGCCAGTTGCTGGTGCGAAAGCGCAAGGCGGTGCAGAACCACATAGGCACAGTGCACGTCATCGCCATCTGTAATGGCCTGGAGATGGCCATGGGCACCATGGCCGAGGCGTCAATTCCTGCCCACCTGCGCTGGATCCCCAAGGGAATGAGTGTCGACTATACCGCCAAGGCCGGCAGCGACATCCGCTGCATCGCCGAGGTCACGCCCGAACAGTGGGTCGAGGGCGACATGCTGGTCAATGTTACCGCCCTGGATGAGAACGATGTGGTGGTGGTCAAGGGCCACATCAAGCTGTGGATCTCCCTCAAACCCTCAAAAGCCTAGCCACGCTTTAACACAGATTTGCTGGGTGGTTTACCTACGCCACCCAGCAAGCAAACGCATGGCACTGTCGATAATCCTATGAAAACTTGACAATTTAGCCTCTGTCTCTCAAGTTAGTGGCATACTTTGGCATCAGGGAAGCGCCACATGGGAGCGACATTAAGGACAATATCTAGCTACACCCTTTTATTGGGATATCTTTGCCTCACGGCTAACGCCTCAGCCTCAGATAATGATGGCAATAAAAGTGCCCGCATCTTAGACAAGCAGCCTAACTGTATCGAGACGACGTTAGCACCGATATCGCTGACTCTTACGAGTAAAAAGTATCCCGCAGAGACTAAACCTCTGGAGAGCGAAGCCTTTAAATCAGCGTTGAATCAGTTAACTCAACAAGCGACAGGCAGAGGCGCCGAAGTCATTGTTCTCACCCAGGTGAGCAACCATATTGTCAGCAAGATGAAGGAGAAGAAGCTTTCTCAACGCTCCAGCCAGGAGATGGTTAAGGTCACTCAGTTAAAGACCCATCTCGAAGCACAGCTATATCGTCTCTGTGAGCATGATAAAAGCCTGTCACAGACAGCAGCCGCCTATGACAGCAAGGGCTATGAAATTCGCCAGTCTCGCTTCGAGTACACCTTTGAGGCCCCCACACCTCAATCGGTTGCCAAACTTGCGGCGGCGAAGAGCCTGCCTCCCGCTTTAGTATCGTTAGACAATGGCGTATATGGCGCCAAACTCGGCATAAGTCCCGAAGCCCTCTATGATTTACTCGGCCCCGCTAGTATAGAGTTACCGCTTAGCGATCAAGATTTTGCCTGGGGTTACGGCAGGCAACTCTGGTTTGTGTTTACCAAAGAGCGGCTCGTCGCCATCTCGACAGAGTTCAGCCCATTGAACAATACCGGCCAGAATCTTATCGATTATCGCGACGGATTCGACGGTGCCCCTTGGTTAATTAACGGTGAGATCGCCTATCGCACGCCCATCTCACAGGTCATTCGCACCTTGAGTGCCAACCAAGCCCAGCGACAGGGCGACCACCTCAACCTCAGTGACGGTAAGCAGCGCTTGATCCTTAACTTTGATACCTATCTCCAGAGCGGCGAAGCGACGTCCGAATCTCAATTAACCGGCTTTAGCCTCTATCAAGACAAGGCCAAGCTGACGCTGCGAGGAAAACAACCCAACAAGGAGGCGCTCCAGCCACTGCTAAAACAGCTCACCCCTTCGTTTGTCGGTGAGCGTCCTAGCCTGCAGCAACTGCAAAAGGCCTATCCCAGCATAGCGAGATTAGCTATCTCGAGCGATGGCGAATGGTGGCTGCTGGGCAACCATCTGCAACTTAAGTTCGACGGCGACACCTTACATAGGGTTAGACTAGCTTCAGGTATTTACCCAAATGCAGACGATGCGGATCTTGCCGTGCTATGCGATAAGATGGCGGTTCCATCGCAAAAGGATAAACTGCTTGCGCAATTCGAACAGGCTAACGATGAATTCGACAGCGTCGATATTTATGAAAAAAACTTTTCGCTGGTGGCGAAATATGACTCTTATGATGACGACGCGACGCTATACGAACTGGAGATCACCTATTTCTAAGTGATATAAAACCCACTGCCCAAATTAACGCAAGAGCATCAATGAGACAGAATCGTCCTAACAGTCACAGTGTAACACCTAGGCAAAGCGTAAAACCTAGGCAAAACATAAGCGGGCCTGGAGAAACAACAGGCCCCAAGACATCAAGCTCCAAGCGCCCTCATGGGGGAAAGATCAGACAAAAAGGGACGAGATGGACTCTAGCCGATAAACTACGCCTCCTGCTGATGATGGCACTGTTTATCGGCCTACTACTTGCTAGTCTGTTGCAACGACTACCAATAGCAGTCTTCATCTATTACGTCGTCATAAGCCTCATCACTTTTACCAGCTACGCGATCGACAAACGTGCCGCCAGGCAAGACACCTGGCGCATTAAAGAGAGTCGTCTGCATTGGTTATCCCTACTGGGTGGATGGCCGGGGGCCATGCAGGGCCAGCAGCACCTGAGACACAAGTCCAGTAAGCGTGCTTTTCGTGTTGTGCTCTGGCTGACGGTGATCATCAACCTCAGCCTGTTAGGCGCACTGGTATCACCTCAAGGGCAAGCCCTGCTGACACAGCTAGGGGTTAACTAGCCTATTGATTCAGATGAGCCCTCCTCGTTTACCCACAGGGCACAATTGGCTATGATGAAGGCCGCACTTTTATAGGAAAATCAAAGATGAGAATGATATTAGCAGTCGTGGTGATCGCCGGCGTCTTGTTTTACTTCTTTACCAGCATGAACAATCAGAAGGCGGCCAAGGAGAATATCGCCAAGGGCGAGGCCTTTCTAGCGCAGAACAAGACAGAGGAAGGGGTTATCGAGACCGCTTCGGGGCTCCAGTACAAGGTTTTGGCAAAGGGCGACGGCAGCGTCCATCCCAAGGCCAGCGATACTGTGACGGTTCACTACCATGGCACGCTGATCGACGGCACTGTGTTTGACAGCTCGGTCGAGCGCGGCGAGCCTATCGCCTTCCCGCTTAATCGCGTCATCAAGGGCTGGACCGAGGGGGTACAACTGATGGTCGAAGGGGAAAAGACCCGCTTCTTTATTCCCAGCAGCCTGGCCTATGGCAATCGCAGCGCCGGCAAGATCCCCGGCGGTTCCGTGCTAATCTTCGATGTCGAGCTGATTAGCATAGAAAGGTAGAGACAGTGACTTACGACATGAAAAACGCGCCCTAAGGCGCGTTTTTTGTATCATACCAATCACGGAAATAAGTGATCAGAAATAGCACAGGAAAAACGTTAGAGAACAAGGCGAAATTTTTCGATAAGTAGTTATTCTACAATCAAAAATAGTAACGCAGTTATCGAACGTTTTAACAAGCTAGCATGCTCAGTTATTTACTACGATTGGTATCAGTACCCGAAGGGGTTATCGATAGAGTGAGCCGGTTGGGTAAACCATTTCGGGCCGCTCTGTGTCATATAGAAGTGATCCTCGTGGCGCACCCCAAACTCGCCCGGCACACACAGCATGGGCTCGTTACTAAAGCACATTCCAGGGGCCAGCGGCGTATGGTCATTCAGCACCAAGTAGGGCCACTCATGGATATCTAGGCCTATGCCATGTCCCGTCCTGTGGGGCAGACCCGGCAGGTCATAACCTGGGCCGAAACCCGCCTGCTCGAGTACGTCGCGGGCGGCGCGATCTACGCTTGAACAAGGTGCCCCCACCTTAGCGGCCTCGAAGGCGGCTAGCTGAGCATCTTGCTCCAGTTGCCACAGCTGACGCTGACGCTCGCTCGGCGTGCCGTAGACATAGGTGCGGGTAATATCTGAGTTATAGCCGTGTAGCTGACAGCCGGTGTCGATCAACACGGTATCGTTAAGCTCGAGCGCCTTAGGCGACTTAACCCCATGGGGATAGGCCGAGTCTTCACCAAAGAGCACGATACAGAAATAGGAGCCTGCAGGAGCACCCACGGCTTTGTGGGCCTGGTGAATAAAGCTCTCCACCTCGCCGACTGTGATCCCTTCATGCAGGATGCGTGCGGCGGCCTTGTGCACCTCAAGGGTCATATCCTTGGCGCGCTGCAACAGGGCTAGCTCTGTCTCAGACTTGATCATGCGACAGGCGGCGGTAACCGTCTTACCGTTAACGAATTCAAATGCCGGCGCCAGTTGACGCACGCCATCGAAGATGAAAAACGCCGCCGACTCATCCATCGCCAGCTTGCCTTGGCTTATGCCAAGTTCACCGAGTCGCTGAACGAACAAGCCATAGGGACTCTCATCCTCATGCCAGCAGTTCACCCGCCCCTCGATAACCATGTAGCCCTTAAGTGTGTCGAGTTCGAACGCGGGAGCGATATATTCAAGCTCACCCTCGGCGGGCAATATGGCCCCCACCATACGCTCACTGGCGTACCAGCGCGTGCCGGTAAAGTAGTAGAGGTTAGTGCCGGCGTTGAGATAGATGGCCGCAATGCCCTGCTGACGCATCAGCTGCTGCGCCTTGTCGATACGCGCCCGGTACTCCTGCGCCGAGATCCCTTCGACCCCTTGGGTCATATCAGACAGCTTGGCCAGCTCCTGCTCGGGCGTCGAGCCGCCAACACCCATCGTAGAAATTAAGCCTGTGGTATTTACACTCATAGTTAACACCTTTGATGGCAGTCGCGAGGCCAACCCGCAACCACCATGGAAAAGAAGAATGACAGGCAGCCTTTTTAGCATAATGTATACAAAAAAGCAGTAGCTAACAGAAAGAAAAATCTTCAAGGTGCTCAAGGCTTAAGGGGGAACTCAAGAGCTAACGCAACCTAATCGACAAACGTAAAAGCTGGATAACGACTAAATCGAATTAGTGCCTTCTGATTTTGCTCGCAATACTTTTACTCGGAATGGTTTTTTTACTTCTGTTGACTTTAGGAGCTATGGCTTTAGGAGCTATGACGTTATGAGCTAGGTCTTCACTCGGCGTGCTGGGCCAGCAGTACCTTGAGGCCGCGGCACACCAGGGTCTCCATATCATCGACCCGGGCGATGTTAACATCCCCCAGCGGCGCCGTCAGCGCCAGCTGTCTCAGGGACTCGACGCAGCCCTTGTAATAGTCCGGCTGATTCATCATAGGGCCCGCAAGCCAGATACGATTAGGATTCAGCAGATTGATGGCCCAGGCGATGCCCATCCCCAGATAGCTACCGGCGCGGTAGAGCTCCTGGGGACTCTTGAGGCCGCGAATGCGAATCGACTCGCCACTGGCCAGCTGCTCCAGACTGTACTCGCCACCTTCACTCATCACCCGGCAATGACCCAGCTCGCCGGCTACGCCGCCTGCACCGAGAAACGGCTCGCCCTTGATGGCGATCGCCATGCCGATGCCAGCGCCGCTCATCAGCAGCAATTCGCAGGCATTTTTGGGGTCACAGACCGCCAGCATGCCGGCATCGATATCGTTGTGGAGCAGGCTAAAGCGGGCCTGAGTCTTGAGCTTGGCCAGTGACAGGCCGTTGAGCTTAGGTGCCACCTTGCAAGCGATCAAGGTATCTTGCTTCACCAGTCCTGGCACCGCCACCCCTAAGGCATAGTCACTCAGGCCATAGTCGGCTTCGATGTCAACGATGTGGCGGTTGAGGTCGGCCAGGGTGAAGTGCTCGCCGGTGGCGATTTTATATTGCTCGGTGCGCCCCTGAGTCTCAATTTCGAACAGGGCGGTAGTCGCGCCAATATCTATGGTCAGGGATTGCATAACGAGCTCCGTAGCCGACTAGCTCATCACAGCGAGAGCCTCTCGGCGCGATGAGTAGAAGAGTTGTGTATCGCTAAATTTTATCACAAAAACCATCAACTAAGGCTATATAAAATGCGACTAACACCTTGCTTTGATTGAATTTCCATCAAGACTTATCAGGTTTCATCGATTTTCTGCTCATTTGCCAGCCTCAGCGGCACCCGCCCCCAGGCCATCAGGAGTAGATGAATGGCCAGCAGCGGGATACAGGTGAGCAGCATCACCTCCCAGCCTAACCAGTGCAGCACCCAGCCGGCGCTCAAGGAGGCTAGGGCCTGGGAACCAAAGACGAAGGCATCGTTAAAGGCCTGAACCTTGAAGCGTTCTTCGCTGTGATAATAGCGTGGCAACAAGACGGTACCAGCCACAAACAGCAGGTTCCAGCCGACGCCTAACAGCACTAGGGCCACCCAGTAGTTCAACAGCTCTCGTCCGAGCAAGGCGACCGTGATGGTCACCCCATAGGCTGCCAGGCCCACCAGCATCATGCGGCTGGTGCCAAACTTGGCCACCAGGTAGCCGCTAAACAGCGAGGGGAAATACATGGCGATGATGTGACTCTGGATCACCCACTTGGTATCGGCCAGGGAATAGTGCTCCATGTGATGCATATGCAGGGGCGTGGCCGTCATGATGAAGCTCATCATGCCATAGCCTATGGTCGCCGCGCCGATGGCGGTCCAGATAGAAGGCTGCAGCAAGATGTTGCCAAGGGGACGCACGGCCTGATGGGATGCCGCATGGGCCGGTTTGTCCTGGCGATTTTCCTGATAGAAACAGAGCACCAGCCCCGCCATCAGACAGACACAGATCAGAAACAGAAAGGCGCCCACATGAGGCGTGGCAAACAGGTTTTCACCCAGCACCGCAAGTTCTGGCCCCATAATGGCGGCCACCAAACCACCTACCAAGACCCGGGAGGCCGCCTTGGCACTATCGAGCGCCGCCACCGACTCCATGGCCGCAAAGCGGTATTGCTGTACTATCGCCCCGGCAGAGCCCAGGAGCAGGCCACTGAGACAGAAAGGCACGAAGAGCTGTGCCTGGGTGGCGAAGGCCGCCAGGAGACCACCACTCGCCCCCAAGCCACTACCCAGCAGAAAAATCTTCTTGCGGCCGAAGCGACGCATCAAACGACTGACAGGCACCACTGAGACGGCCACGCCTATCACCATGATGGCAATCGGCAGGGTGGCCAGCGCCGGGGTTGGCGCTAATTCGGCGCCAATCAGGCCGCCGAGCAACATCATCATGGGGGTTGCACTCATGGCAAAGGCCTGAGCCAGGGTTAATACCCATACATTTCTTGGCATAAAGGTAGGATCTACTGATCTTCTGCGTTCATTTTGCAGCATTCTGTATTCATTCTAGGCAAGGCAGAGCACTTGCAATCTAGTACGCTAGTTAAATAAGCGATAACCCAGTAGAAAAATGATACAGACGCTGCCCCTAGGCTTCGTCTTGAAAACAAAATTTGTGCTCATAAAGGTCAACTGCCCCTAATCACAAATCGTTCACTTATAAGCAAAATACTGGCTCGCGGCGAACTTTACCAGCCTAGAACGCGGATATTGCGCGCTGTATCTCTGCCCCTCAGCGCTATCTGATTCAATATCCACAGGAAACCTAGCGACTCACACCAGGCTTTACGCCGTCCTTGATCAGCTTTTTCGCGCCTCCCTTCCAACTCACCCGCCGAGCTGCGATAATCGGCGGCAACTCAGCCAATATCTCACCTCTGGAGATAGGGCCAAGCCTATTCGCTCAAGCCCAGAAGGCCACGCTTAGATGGCCCCGTAATTGGGTACTAAAGGAGACTTCATGACATCTGTAACCGCACAACGTCTAGACGCCGTAAGAAGTGACATGCTCAGCCAAACCCTCGATGCCTTCATCGTGCCCCGGGCCGACGAATATCTGGGCGAGTATGTCCCCGAGCGTAACGAAAGACTGCACTGGCTCACCGGCTTTACCGGTTCGGCGGGCATGGCCATAGTGCTCAAAGAAAGCGCCGCCATCTTCATCGATGGCCGTTACACGGTTCAGGTCAAGCAGCAGGTAGACAGTGCTCAGTTCGATTATCAGAGTCTCACCGACACGCCGCAGATCCCTTGGCTCATCGCCCAGCTAAGCGCAGGCGCTCGCATCGGCTACGACCCGCGCCTACATACCCTGAGCTGGCAACAACAGGCCGAGGCCCAGTGTCAGCGCGCCGGTATCGAGCTGGTTGCCGTGGCAGACAACCCTATCGATCGCCACTGGCAAGAGCGCCCCGCCGCCTCCAGCGCCGCCATCAGCCTGTTTAGCGAGCAGAGCGCCGGCATCAGCAGCACCATGAAGCGTGAGCAGATAGGTAAGGCCGTGGCCGCAGTTGGCGCCGATGTGGCGCTCATCAGCGCACTGGACTCCTTCTGCTGGCTGCTGAACATTCGCGGCAGCGACGTACCTCGTCTGCCCGTGGTCTTAGGCACGGCCCTGCTGTATAAGAATGGCGAGATGACACTCTTTACCGATCTCGCCAAGCTACCAGAGGGGATCCAGGCCCATGTGGGCGCAGGTGTGAGCTTCATGGCCGAGACCGAACTCGAAGGCGTGTTATCTAAATTCGATGGCGTCAAGCTACTGGCCGACCCAGACAGCGCCAACGCCTGGATGCAGCTAACGGCAAAGCAAGCCGGTGCCAGGCTGATCGCTGGACAAGATCCGGTTGCCCTGCCCAAGGCGCAGAAGAATCCGGCCGAACTCGCCGGCCTTAGCGCCTGTCATATTCGCGACGGCGTGGCCGTGAGCCGTTTCCTCGCCTGGCTCGACGTCGAGGTAGCCGCCAAGCGTCTCTATGACGAAGGCACCCTGGCCGATAAGCTAGAGAGCTTCCGCCTGGAAGATCCCCTGTATCGCGAGCCAAGCTTCGACACCATCTCGGCCGCAGGCGCTAACGCCGCCATGTGCCACTACAACCACAACAATGGCACCCCAGCCATGATGACCATGGACAGCATCTATCTGGTGGACTCGGGCGCCCAGTATCTGGATGGCACCACAGACGTTACCCGCACCATAGCCATCGGCGAGGTCACCGACGAGCAGCGTAAGATGGTCACCCTGGTATTGAAGGGCCATATCGCTTTGGATCAGGCCAGATTCCCTAAAGGCACCACGGGCCAACAGCTCGACGGCTTCGCCCGCCAATACCTGTGGCAGCACGGCTTCGATTATGACCACGGCACTGGCCACGGCGTGGGCCACTTCCTCAGCGTCCATGAGGGGCCACAGCGCATCGCCAAGAACAGCAATGGCGTCGCCCTGCTGCCGGGCATGGTGGTGTCGAACGAGCCGGGCTACTACCGCGCCGATGCCTTTGGTATTCGTATCGAAAACCTCATCACGGTGCAGGCCTGCGAGGCCCTGGCCGGCGCCGAGCGTGAGATGTATGAGTTCCATGCCCTCACCCTGATCCCGATCGACACTCGTCTTATCGATAAGCAGCTGCTGAATGACGCCGAGATCAACTGGCTCAATGGCTACCATCAGAGAGTCAGAGAGACCCTGAGCCCGCTGATGCAAGGCACTGAGCTCGACTGGCTACTCAAGGCGACCGAAGCTATATAAAACTTTGGCTATATAAAGCTTTAGCTATTTAAAGCTTTGGCCTTTTAAGACTGGGGCATTTACCCCATAAAAAACAGCACCCTAAGGTGCTGTTTTTGTTCAGGCCTGAACCAAGCGCTCGCGGGCCTTTAACCAGCGCACCAGCTCGCTGTAGGGTTTAGGACGGCAGATGAGATAGCCCTGCAAGGAGATATCCTCTATCTGCTCCAGGTAGTTGAGATCATGGATATCCTCTACTCCCTCGGCCACCAGATGAATGCCGAGCTTGCCACTGATCGCCTGCATAGATTTCAGTATGGTCTGAGAGACAGGGTCTTTATGTATGCCATGAACCAGGCTGCGGTCCAGCTTCAGTTCGCTGATAGGCAGGGTGCACAGCTGGGAGAGATTGGTATAACCGGTACCGAAGTCGTCTATGGCGACGCCGATACGGTTCATCCTCAGCTGGCTGATGGTAGAGTGCTGACGCTGCTTATCCAGCACCTGATTTTCGGTGATCTCCACCGTCAGGCGCGACGGCGATAAGAGGTTTTGCTCGCAATACTGCATCAGGCGGGTATGCCAGCCGCTCTGATTGAGCTGCTTGGGAGTCAGGTTGATCGACAGGTGGCACTGTTTGCAAGATTCGAACTGGCTGATCAGCGCCCACTCTGGGATGGCATTGTTCAGCAGCTTAGTGGTCAGGCTGTTGAGGGCATTGTTGCACTCGGCCACATCGATAAACTTATCTGGGGTGATCAACTGCAAGCGAGTGCCCTGCTGCAGGCGGCACAGCACCTCGAACCCCTTTATCTTGCCGCTGGCGATATCCACCTGTGCCTGATAATAGGGAATGATCTTATTGGAGTTGATGGCGCGGCGGATCTCGTCGATGCTCATCAATCCCTTGTGGCGTACACCGTTGCCCTGAAAGGCCATCAGGCGATATCGCTCGACACAGACCCTGAGCTGCTCCGTGGTAACTGGTTTCATCAGGGCGCCCAGCAGCCTGAGCTTGGAGGCCTCCACCAGCTGGGAGGCGGCCTCGACGATACGCGACTCCATGCCAGAGGCGATGATGATCCCCCCCTTAAACTCCATCTTACTCAGACGCATCAGAAACTCTATGCCGTCGACTTCGGGCATATGCAGGTCTACCACCACTATCTGGTAGTCATCGCTATATTTACTTAAGGTTCGAATGGCGCTGCGGGCATCGCGGCAGAACTCCACCTTGTCCACATCCAGCAGCAAAAAGTGACGGCTGAGCACCCGACAGGCGCTCAGCGAATCATCGACGATCAAGACATTTATCGACATGACATCCCCTCATCCAAAGCAGGATGCTGCCTCGCAGTTGGGGCATACCAAATATACACCTAAGCCTCCATGCCTGTGACAACCTCCAAACGTTAACTTAATAAGGTTAGTTCAGCGCGCTTAAGTGTCAAATTGACCCAAATTGTCGGCACAGGCGATAATGACGGCAGATAAAAGTGCAGGTTTTAACCGAAAATTTTGCTATACTCCGCGGCCGCCTTTGTGGCCCAGGGTGGTAATGGGTTAAGGTACAGCTCGAGTCTGGACTAAACTCAATTTGATATGTCGTTATTTTAAAAGGTAAACAACAGGATATCCCATGAGATTTGAATCTTTCAGTTTTGCTCCCGAGATTTTGCACGCCATCTCAGAATGTGGGTACCAAAAAATGACGCCCATTCAAAAAGAGGCCATCCCGGCGATCCGTCGCGGACAGGATGTGCTCGCCAGCGCCCAGACGGGTACCGGCAAGACGGCAGCCTTCGCCCTGCCTATCCTGCAGAAGATGTTCGATAGCCCAAGCGACACTCAGCGCTCCAACACCCGCGCGCTAATCCTGGCCCCCACCCGCGAACTGGTGGCTCAGGTGGCCGACAACATCAAGCAGTACAGCCGTTACCTGCCCATCTCAGTGCTGACCGTCTATGGCGGCGTCAAGATGGATACCCAGGCGGCTAAGGTAAAGAAAGGCGCCGACATCATAGTGGCCACCCCGGGTCGCCTGCTGGAGCACCTGCAAGCCTGTAACCTCAACCTGTCTAACGTCGACTTTCTGGTGCTGGATGAGGCCGACCGCATGTTGGATATGGGCTTCATCACAGACATCCAGAAGATCCTGCAGCAGGTTAATCGCGACCGTCAAAACCTGCTGTTTTCCGCCACCTTCTCCAGCGCCGTCAAGCAGCTGGCCAACGAGATGCTGGTCAAGCCTAAGCTGATCGCCGTCGACAAGCAGAACACCACGGCGGTAACCGTCAGCCAGGTGGTCTACCCAGTGGAGCAGCGTCGCAAGCGTGAACTCCTCTCAGAGCTTATCGGCAAGAAGAACTGGCAACAGGTATTGGTATTTACCGCCACCCGTGAGGCCGCCGACGTCCTGGTGAAAGAACTCAACCTGGACGGCATCCCCTCGGCTGTAGTTCACAGCGAGAAGGCCCAGGGCAATCGTCGCCGTGCGCTGCGAGAATTTAAAGAGGGTAAGGTGCGCGCCCTGGTTGCCACCGAGGTCGCCGCCCGCGGCCTGGACATTCCCGAGCTGGAATATGTGGTCAACTTCGACCTGCCCTTCCTGGCTGAGGACTATGTTCACCGTATCGGTCGTACCGGCCGCGCCGGTCGCACTGGCGTCGCCATCTCGCTGGTGAGCCGCGAGGAGGAGCGCACCTTAGCCGACATC
Organism: Shewanella loihica PV-4; assembly: GCF_000016065.1. Lineage (NCBI taxonomy): Bacteria > Pseudomonadati > Pseudomonadota > Gammaproteobacteria > Alteromonadales > Shewanellaceae > Shewanella > Shewanella loihica. The sequence continues at coordinate 1,091,500 of NC_009092.1, read as the reverse complement.
GAGAAATTGATCGGCAATAAGATCCGCCGCATCACCATCCCAGGCTATGAGGTGGGCAGTCGCGATCTCTTGATCAAACAGCTGCAGAAGCGTCGCAGCTTCGCCAAGAAACAGCAGCGCAGCGACAACGTGGGCGCCCAGGTGATCGCCGAGAAGAACATGGGGGCTCGCCGGGTGAAGGTGAAGAACTCATCCAACGCGAAAATAAAGAAGCAAAAATAATCGACGTACGGTCACAAAATTATTATCTAATCAAATAAGGCACTTAACAGTGCCTTTTTTGTTCGCATCGATTAATTCCACATCAGGGTGAAAGTTTACGGCCGCCGCCTGGGTCTGTTCGACAGATAAAACAATCACGAGAAGGCCACCCTATGACCAAGACACAAAATTCACGCGCTGGCGCCCTGCTGAGCGCCCTACTCTTTACCCTGATGAGCCTGGCGCTCATAACCCCCTCCGTATCAGCTAAGCCGATAGCTGAAAGCCCGACATCGATCTCGCCGCTGCTGAACGGTCAGACGGTGCCCTCGATTCAGGTAAAGGATCTTAAGGGCAAGTCGTTGGATCTGCAGCAGATGCTCCAGGAGAAGCCCAGTGTACTCTTCTTCTACCGCGGCGGCTGGTGTCCCTTCTGTAACGCCCAGATGGGTCAGCTGCAGGCGATCGAAGGCGATCTCCTCAAGATGGGCTTTCAACTAATCGGCATCTCACCCGATGCGCCAGAGGAGCTGCGCGCCTCCATGACCAAGAACGATCTCAACTACACCCTGGTCTCGGATGCAGACCTCAATGCCATGCGCGCCTTCGGCCTGGCCTATTTCACCAGTCAGACCATATCGGATAGATACATGGCCAAGATGCAGCTGAAAAACAAGCTGTGGAAGAACGCCGCCGGCGAGTCCCGCCTGGTGCTGCCGGTGCCCGCCGTCTATATCACCGACAAGACGGGACTAGTGCACTTTCAATACATCAACCCCAACTACAAGGTGCGCGCCGAGCCTAAGCTGATCCTCACCGCGGCGAGCCTCATCCCCCAGTAGGCAAAGGTGCCAACAGCGCTAGCAAAGATTAGTCCCTACAGCGCTAGCAAATATTAGTCCCTACAGCGCTAGCAAATATTAGTGCCGACAGCCCAAGCAAATAACAGGGCTTGCAGCTAGACAGACCGCCGCGCAGCCACAAGCTGCGGCGGTTTTCTTTATCCTGCCGATATTGATAAGCGCGCCGATAGGGTATACTCAGCGCCGCATCCCTTTTTTCTTTTGCGTGGAGACGCAATGACAGAGCAAAGCTACAACCAGGCCCTAGTGGCATTAGCCCAGGCGGGCCTCGCCGATCTGGCGGCGCGCAACGCCAATCCAGGCAGCATCAAGACCCCGGCGGCAGAGAGCCATTTCCTCTGCAACTGGATGGTGCAATCACTCAAGGAGCGACGCTTCTCCAAGTTAGTGGCCGATGATTTGACCCGCTGGATCCGAGAAGGGCGCAGCAAGGGCGCCGGTGCCCAGCTCCCCCAGCTGCTGCAACGAATCGAAACACAATACCTACCGGCCATGGAAAATGCCGAGGTGGGTCAGTCGCTTCAGGCGCTGATTGCCGACCTCGAAGCCCAGGGTTGGCTGGTCATCCTCGACTGTGAGGTGAGCGGCAAGCTCAGGCTCGACAGCGACGGTCAAAACAGCCTGGTGATCTCGGTCGAGCAGTATGAGCAGCATCTGGTCGAGGGTAAGCTTATCAAGTCCATCACCCTCTATATGCGCGCCGACGAGCAGCTGATCGCCCAACACGCCGTCAAGCACGCGCTGCTGCTGAGCCAGGGCGACAAGAAAGCCAGCTGCATCAAACACCATAAGGCCTATCGCCTCTATCCTGGCAACCGCCAACCCGCATTGGCACTGCTGCAAGCCTAAACACGCTTTAGCTCGCCTTCTGTTACAGGCCGTCTTAACCAGGACGGCCCTGCTTATCGACACTCGCATATCAACACTCGTTTTCGGCCATTCTCGTGTTAGCATGTCAGCCAGGTTTACTTAAGGTCGACAGCCACTATGACAGCAAACAAGCAAGATTCGGCGACGCCGCACTACGACGCCCTGTGCGCCGCCTTTAAACAGATCCATCACTTCCAGCACCTGCAAGCCCTGGGCGACTGGGACCAGGCCACCATGATGCCAAGTGGCGGCAGCCAAGGACGGGGTGAGGCGATGGCCGAGCTGGCTCTGCATATTCACACACTCAAGACCGCCCCAGGTCTGGTGGATGGATTAGCCGCGGCAGGCGAAGAGGCCTTAACCGCGTCGCAGAAGGCCAACCTGAGAGAGATGCGTTATCACACGCTGCAGGCCACCGCCCTGCCCGGCGAGCTGGTGCAGCAGAAGACGGCGCTCACCTACGCCTGTGAGCATGCCTGGCGTCAGCAACGCAAAGACAACGACTGGCAGGGCTTTCGGCCAAATCTGGAGAAGGTGATCGCCCTGGTGCGCGAAGAGGCACAGATCCTCGGCGAGGTTCAGGGACTCTCCCCCTATGACGCCCTGCTCAATAAGTTTGAGCCAGGTTGTCAAACGGCGGCGCTGGATAAGGTATTTGGCGAGCTGAGAACCTGGCTGCCCGAGATGATCCAGCAGGTGCAAGCCAAGCAGCAGAGCTGGCCATTGGCACCTGTGCCTCACAGTAAGGCCTCAGCCCAGCAAGCCCTCAACCTGGATGTGATGAAGCTACTCGGCTTTGATTTTAATCAGGGTCGTCTGGATACCAGCAGCCACCCCTTCTCAGGCGGCGTGCCCGGCGATGTGCGCATCACCACCCGCTATGATGAAGCCGATTTTGCCACCTCCCTCTATAGCACCATCCACGAGGTAGGCCATGCCCGCTACGAGCAGGGCCTACCCATCGACTGGCGTGGCCAACCTGTTGGGCTGGCGCGATCCATGGCGCTTCACGAGAGCCAGAGCCTGTTCTTCGAGATGCAGCTCGCCAGAAGCCCGGCGATGATTGCCCTGCTGACAGAGAAGATTAATCATCATCTGGGCAGCCAACTCACTCAGGAGTCCCTGATACACCTGGTGCAGCGTGTGACACCTGGTCTTATCCGGGTCGATGCCGACGAGGTGACTTACCCTTGCCACATCATGCTGAGATATGAGGTGGAGAAAGGCCTAATCGACAAGAGTCTGCAGGTCGCCGACCTTCCCGAGTTCTGGGACAATCAGATGCAGAGCCTTTTGGGGCTATCCACCCGCGGGGACGATCGCAACGGCTGCATGCAGGATATCCACTGGCCTGTAGGCGAGCTGGGGTACTTCCCGAGTTACAGCCTGGGCGCCATGTACGCGGCCCAGTTTAAGGCGAGCATGGTCAAGGCGCTGGGCGATATCGACAGCCTGATTGAGCAGGGCAATATCACCCAAGTTATGGATTGGCTCAACCAAAACATCTGGTCTCAAGGATCGCTTCTGACCACAGATGAGCTGGTGACGCAAGTGACCGGCGAAGTGCTAAACCCGGTTCACTTCAAGCGTCATCTGGAGCAGCGCTACTTAAGTTAAGTTCGGTTAAGTTAGGTTAAACTCGCAACAAGGCAAACAAAAAGGCTAGCGCAATGCGCTAGCCTTTTTTCTTCTATTACCGACAGCTTTATTCTGTAAGCTGACTCGTCATCGTCATGTCGCCTAGTTGGCGGCATCGCCCTCGCGCGGCGTCTTACCGTTCAAGGGAGAGTGAGCCCCTTGACTCTCGTCACTCATCTCGCCGGCGCCCAGCATATCTTGGGTGATCATGTTGTGGCCTTTAAGCAGGTCGTTGAGTCCGCCATGCTTGCCATCCACCATGCCCAGCTCTCTTAGCATGGCATCGACGATTGGTGCGTTGGCGCGGTAATTCAGCGCCGCAGAGGTCACCTGCTCGGCAATGCCACCCTGGCTAAGTACCGTCTCGCCATTGCCCTGAGTCGCCCCCGAGGTGCCGTAGCCCTGGAGGATCTTGATCCCTTCGATGTTCTCCAGCGGCTTGACCGCCTGAGCCACCACTTCCGGCAGGGCTTTGAGCATGGCCAACGCTTTTTGCAGTTCGATCTGCTCGCTGCTGAGCACGTTTTCCGCCTCGTGCAATGCCTGCTTACCGGCCGCCTCGACGGCGTATACCTTCTCGTCTGCCTCGGCCTTGAGCTTCTTGGCATCGGCTGCCGCCTTCGCCTCGGTAAGGATCGCGCTTGCCTTATCTTCGGCGGCGCGTTTCTCGGCTTCCGCCTCGACCGTCACGCCCACCGCATCACGCTCGGCTTCCTTGCGGGCATCGATCACCTCGATCTCTTTACGACGGTTAGCCTCGGCTACCTGACGCACGGTAATCACCGCTTCCTCTTTCTCAACCTTGAGCTTCTCTGCCTCGGCCGCCTTGGCACGAGCGGCAGACTCCTCTTCCGACTTCTGCGCCACCGCGATCTGCTTGTCCTGCTCGGCCACCTCGATATCGCGCTGCTGCTGAATTCGTGACTGCTCGATCGCCTTACGCTTCTCGATCTCGCGGGTCTCGATATCTTTAGTCTTCTCAATTTGCGCCGTCTCTACCGCGCGCTCCTTGGCGATCTCCGCCTCACGCTCTTCGCGGCTCTTCTGCTCCTGCTTCTTGAGGATCTCCGCCTTCTGTTCGGCGCGCTTAAATTCCAGTGCCTGTTGCTGCACCAGACGCGCTTCTTCTTCCGCCTTCTCGATCTCCAACGACTCCTTCTCGGCTTCCAGGTTACGCTGCTCTATCTTGATACGGTTTTCCTGTTCGATGTCGTTGGTCTCTTTGCGCTTCTCTTCGATGATCTTAGCAAGACGTGCGCGACCCTCGGCATCGAAGGCGTTATTTTCATTGAAGAATTGCAGGTCTGTCTGGTCGAAACCTGTCAGAGAAACCGATTCCAGCTCTAGACCGTTCTTCTCCAGATCGTTGGCGACGTTGTTCTGCACCCGCTGCACGAAGTCGGCGCGCTGCTCATGCATCTCTGTCATGGTCATCTCGGCCGCCACCGCGCGTAGCACGTCGACAAACTTAGACTCCATCAGCTTCTTCACCTCTTCGACCCGAGTCGTGCGGGTACCTAAGGTCTGCGCGGCCATAGAGATCCCCTCCACACTCGGCGCCACGCGCAGATAGAAGTCGGCGCGCACATCCACCCGCATGCGATCTTTGGTGATCAGCGCATCTTTCTGCATCTTCTCCACCTCGATCCGCAGGGTGTTCATGTTAACGGCTATGGTCTCATGCAGCACCGGCAGCACTATGGCGCCGCCATCTTTGATGATCTTCTCGCCGCCAAAACCTGTCCTCACAAAGGCGGTCTCTTTCGACGCTCGTCGATACAACTTGGCGAAGATCATGCCGATCACCAAGATACCGATTAACACAGCGCCAGCGGCAATAAACACAAAGCTGCCACCCAATGACACGCCTATTCCTTCAACTTCGTTCATGTTTCATCCTTAATCTAAGCTTGTTATAAGCAGGTTTTACGGCAGCAAGGCTGCCTAAATTTCATCGTTAAATTGCACCACAGACCAGACCTGGCCATTGCGATTGAGCAGCACCACAGAGGTGCCCTGGGAGAAGGCCTCGCCCGCCAGCTCGGGTTCCACCAGCACATAATGTTTCTGCTGATAGGCATCTTTCACCACTGCCTCGCTGGGAAATCCCTTGCGGGCACAGCCTAAGGTCACGACGCCTACCAGACCGCTGAGCTCGTCTACCGAGACAGCCGAGGTTTCATTCTTGGGCAACAGATTGGCGAGACGGGCGCCGAGGATACGGCAGGAAAATGCGCCGAGCACTATGGCCAGCGGAATACTTAGGGGCGCCGGCAAGGCGCCGTGAAACGAGATTGCCAGATAGTTGATCGCAAAGCCGGCGATGGCGAAGCTGGTCAGGGCCAGCACCAGCCAGATAAGCAGTGGCAGGCGATCCAGGCAGAGCCAGCCGGCTACGCCTGTGACCCCAGACACGCCGGTGTCGACATCGGCGTCCATCTCCATGGGCGTCAGATCGTCCAGCAGGCCAAACAGACTCAGGCCAAAGACCATAGAGAAGCCTTCGACCAGGCCCAAGAGGATCACCAAGGCCAGCGCCAGGCTGTAGGGTAAGTTATCGGTAAGCAGTAAAAAATCCACTGTCTCTCTCCATGAGATAATGCCAAAGCCCCTAGTGAGGATTTAAGGCCCGCTTAATATCGCGCACGTATATTGCTATACGTCGATTGTTAAACTGATAGTCCTAAGCGAATAGTTCTTAACTGATAGTCCTTGCTAGTATTCCTAGATGGGCGGCTCAGACAAGATACGACTTGCCAAGGCAGGCGAGCCACCGAGGTTAGAGAATAACAGACTGAATAATTGAGTAAATAGCCAATATTCACATTTGTTTTGACTAATCTTAACCCCTTACCTGTGCCATTGATAAGGCCTAAAAGCTGTGCGAACATCTAACCTTTGCCCCAATGCGCCCTTAAAGGCTCCAGCCCCTCGAAATTAGAAACATTAGTAATGCAGATACGAGAGATACAGGCCCAGGATTGGCCAGCCATTTTACGCATTCAAGACGAGTGCTATCCCGACATCGAGCCCGAGTCCCTCGCTGCCCTGCAGAGTAAGGCCCGGCTCTCCCCACAGACCTGTTTTGTGGTCACGCAAGACGATGCCGTCATAGGCTATTGCCTGGCGCACCCCTGGCAGCGCGACCTGCCGCCGAGTCTGGAGCAGGTGCTCGACGCAGCGCCCAAGCAGGAGACCCTCTACCTGCACGATATCGCCTTTTCAGCCAAGGCTCGGGGCCTGGGGGCCGGCGCGGCCGTGTTTAATCGCCTCATCGAACAGGCCAGAAACAAGGCGCTGGATAGCATCTCGCTAGTGGCCGTGGGCGGCGCCCACACATATTGGCAACGTCTGGGCTTTAAATCGCGTATAATCGACAAATCCTTAGGCAGCTACCCGGAAGATGCCTGCTACATGGTGTATGCCATCGACGCAGATAACCCTGGCTATGCCTATCAGGACTGAAAGAAACTATTTTAAAAGAACCCTTATTTAAGAAAGTGCTACTTTAAGAGAATGCTATGGCCCGCAGAGTCGGTTATACCTTTAAGAATCAATACAAAGAGATCAACTTCGTCTACGACAAGTTTCATGACATATACGAAGCCGTGGCCGCAGCCGAGGGAATCGATCTGACCCGCTACCTCGCCATGGAGGCGCAGGTCGCCATGACCTCCAAGGGTTCCCAGGCGGTGAAAGACTATCGCCAGAAGGAGTTCGCCCGTTTCGGCTTTAGCGACATCCACTTTATTCGAGATGAAAGCGCACAGGATGAAAGCTAAGGCCAAGTTCGCTAGAATAAGCCACCCATTTTCGCCTTTTACCAGATGATGTAGGCCCTGAATGTCTAATATTGAACATGCCAATTTTCCCAGAGCCGGCTTCTTTCGCCGCCTGGGCGCGATAGTGTACGACCTGCTGCTGGCGGTCGCCGTCTACATGGTGGCCGGAGCCATAGGCTTCGGTATCTTTACCGCCCTTACCAGCAGTGGCCTGCTGGCCATGAATGGCTTCGAACATGTCTCAGATCTGCTGAATGGCACACCGCTATACAAGGGTGTTTATCAGCTGTGGATCGCCTTCTGCGTCGGCCTCTTCTATGTGCTGTTTTGGAGCTATGGCGGCCAGACCCTGGGCATGCGCGCCTGGCGTTTGAAGATCCAACATCCCAACGGGCAAAGCCTGAGCATGATCACCGCCACCGCACGTCTCGTCTGGTCGCTACTTGGCATAGGTAACCTGTGGATCTTGATCAACGGCGACAAGCTGGCGCTACAGGATATGATGACCCGCTCGGAAGTGGTGGTGCTCTCCAAAGAAGCCAACCAGATGCGTAACTGGCACGGCGTGTAAGCTAAACTCAGACAAGAAAAAAGGACCCTAGGGGTCCTTTTTTTAATGAGCTCATCTTTAGTAGAAATAGCCTAGCGGCGAATATAGTAGATGGCCGCGCTACTGAAGATAAGCGGCGGCATCACGGCGCCCAGCACGGCCGGTAGGCCATACACCAGAGTCATGGGGCCGAAGATCTCGTTACAGATATAGAAGCTGAAACCAGCGACGACACCCAGCAGCACCCGCGCGCCCATGGTCACAGTACGCAGCGGACCAAACACGAATGACAGGGCCACCAGCATCATCACGGCCACAGTGATAGGCTGCATGATCTTACGCCATAGTGCCAGCTCATAGCGGCCCGAATCCTGGTTATTCACCCTCAGGTACTCGAGATAATCCACCAGCCCCTGAATCGACAAGGCCTCGGGTTTTACCGACACTACGCTCAGCTTATCCGGGGTCAGAGTCGACTCCCAGCGATACAGGGTGAGATCCGTCAGGCTCACCTGCTCTGGAGTGATCTTGGTCTGACGCACATCGAGCAGGCGCCAATGATCCTTAGAGTAAACGCCACGGCGCGCCTCTATGGTGCCCACCAGATTCAGTTTATCGTCGAACTCATAGAGCACGATATTGTGCAGGCTGTTGATATCCTCTATCTCGCCTATGTTAACGAACAGGTCACCATCTTTGGCCCAGATCCCCCGGCTCGACTTAAACAGGCTACCGCCGGAGAGTTTAACCGCCTGCAGCTCCTTGCCGTGACGTTCGGCCACCGGCGCGCCCCATTCCCCCAGGGCCATCACCAAGAGCATCAGCGGCACCGCCGTCTTCATCGCCGACAGGGTGATCTGAAAGCGAGACAAGCCCGCCGACTGCATCACCACCAGCTCAGAGTTCGACGCCAGCATGCCCATGCCGATCAGCGCCCCGAGGAGCACCGCCATGGGGAAAAACATCTCGATATCCCGCGGGATCAGAAACAGCACATAGATGCCGGCATCCACCATGGTGTAGGTACCGCGTCCCACCAGACGAATCTGATCCACCCACTTGATGATGCCAGACAGGCCAGTTAACACCAGCAGACACAGGGCCGAGGTGCTCAGCAGGACACGGGCGATATATAAATCTAGAATTCTCATGCCGCCACCTTCTTACGCTTTAGCAAGCCAGAAAGCTTAGCCCCCGCGGGGCGCTCCTTACTCAGCAGCAACATCCCTAAAAACAGCGCCGAGGCATGGATCCACCACATACCGAGATAGGCTGGGATCACCTCATCTTCGAGCGCCTTGCGCCCGGCAATCATCAAGCCGAAATAACCCAGATAGAGCAAGATCGCCGGGAACATCTTGGCAAACTTACCCTGGCGCACATTCACCCGCGCCATGGGCACAGCGATCAGCGTCATGAAAGGGATCGCCAGCGGGATGGCCAGACGCCAGTGGAACTCGGCCACGGCCTCGGGCCCCTCGGTATCCAGCAGCTGGTCGATTGGCAAGGCCGACAGTTTGCGGCGGCGCTGATCCACCTCCTGCTCCTTGATCTGCATCTCGTAACCGGCAAACTGCACCACCTGATAATCGAGCTGATTCTGCTTGCTCTGGTACTGGATACCATCGTTGAGCTTGAGGCGCTGCTCGCCGCTTTCATCCTCGATCACGCTGCCCCCTTGGGCCACCACGATATTGGACTGGCTGGCGCCATCTTCCGGGTCTGGTAGCTGAGCCACGAACACCTTATCCAGTTGATTGTCACGGCCGATCCGCTCGACGAAGAGTACCGCGCGGCCGTTAGGACTGGTCTGGAAACGCCCCTGGGTCAATGCCGCCAGGCCTGCCTCCGACTGGGCATTTTCAAGCACACGGTTTTGGGTCTCTTCGGCCCAGGGGGTGACATAGATGACTAAAAAGCCGGTAAACAGCATGTTGGCGACGGCGAGTAGCAGGGTCACCCGAGTGACATACCATTCACTCACGCCGACGCTGTGGAAGACCACCATCTCGCTTTCGGCGTACATACGGCCATGGGCCACCAGGATCCCCAAAAACAGACTCAGAGGCACCACAAGCACGGCAAGATAGGGAAGATTAAGGCCTAGGAGGGTCATCACCAGAGAGGCGGGAAACTCGCCATCGGATGCATCAGCGAGTACACGAACAAAATGTTGGCTAATAAAAATAGCTAACAGTACTAAAAGCACTGCCATCTGCGCTTTTAAAACTTCACGAATCAAGTATCTAAATACAATCACAGGCAGGATCCAGTCCCTAAACTTATATTTATGCTGGTATCAGCCCACTTTTCATGTAGACTGTCTACTTTTGGTAGTTTTGTGACCAGCCTTTAACTAAAAATGGCAGAAAAACACCTGAAAAATTAACATTGGTGTACCAATTTTAGGTCCGTTTTGGACACAAGCAGACATTATCTAATAAATAATAATATTTGTCTTTAAGAATCTAGGAGAGCTCATGGAGTTTAGCGTTAAGAGCGGCAGCCCGGAAAAACAACGTTCGGCCTGTATTGTCGTTGGTGTCTATGAACCTAGACGCCTCTCTGGTATTGCTGAGCAACTGGATAAAATCAGTGAAGGCTACATTAGCAACTTACTTCGCCGCGGCGACTTAGAGGGTAAGCCGGGTCAGATGCTACTTTTGCATCATGTGCCCAACGTCTTGAGTGAACGCGTCCTTCTTGTAGGTTGTGGCAAAGAACGAGAACTAGACGAACGCCAGTACAAGCAGATCATCACTAAAACCATCAACACCCTAAACGATACAGGTTCAATGGAGGCCGTTTGCTTCCTGACCGAACTGCACGTTAAGGGCCGTGACACCTATTGGAAAGTACGCGAAGCCGTTGAATCGACTCAAAATAGTCTGTACAGCTTCGACGCACTCAAGACCCGTAAGGGCGAGACCCGTCGTCCACTGCGCAAGCTGGTCTTCAATGTACCGACCCGCCGCGAACTCACCGTGGGTGAGCGCGCCATCGAGCACGGTATGGCTGTATCGACCGGTACCCAGCTATGTCGCGACGTGGCCAACATGCCACCAAACATCTGTAACCCGGCTTACCTGGCCTCTCAAGCACGCCAGATTGCCGAGAACCATGAAAACCTCACCGTCACCACGGTAGGCGAAGAGCAGATGGCCAAGCTTGGCATGAACTCATACCTGGCCGTCGGCCGCGGCAGCCATAACGAATCTGTCATGACCGTCATGGAATACAAGGGCGCGGTAGACAGCACAGAGAAGCCAATCGTGCTCGTGGGTAAGGGTCTTACCTTCGACTCGGGCGGTATCTCTCTCAAGCCTGGCGAAGCCATGGATGAGATGAAATATGACATGGGCGGCGCCGCAGGCGTTATCGGTACCATGCTGGCCCTGTGTGAGCTGAAGTTGCCGATCAACGTAGTGGGCATCCTGGCGGGCTGTGAAAACATGCCGTCGAGCAACGCCTACCGTCCAGGGGATATCCTGACCACTATGTCGGGCCAGACAGTCGAAGTGCTCAACACCGACGCCGAAGGCCGTCTGGTACTGTGTGACGTGCTCACCTATGTAGAGCGTTTCGACCCTGAGCTGGTCGTTGACACGGCAACCCTTACCGGTGCCTGTGTGATCGCCTTGGGTAAACACGCCTCGGGTCTATTCTCTTCACACAACCCGCTGGCCCACGAGCTACTGAACGCCGGTGAGCAGAGTGGTGACCGCGCATGGCGGATGCCGCTGTGGGATGAGTACCAGGAGCATCTGGAAAGTCCATTTGCCGACATGACCAACCTGGGTGGTCGTCCTGCCGGTGCCATCACAGCTGCCTGCTTCCTGTCGCGCTTCGCCAAGAAGTACAACTGGGCACATCTTGATGTGGCGGGTACCGCGTGGAACAGTGGTGCTAACAAGGGCTCAACCGGTCGTCCCGTACCGCTACTGACTCAGTTCCTGATCAACCGTGCAGGCGTTGAACAGGGCGAGTAATCCACTCCCCTTAGACACTGCCTCATGGCGTGTTTAACACAAAAAAGGTGAAGCAATTGCTTCACCTTTTTTTATGGGATTGACTCTTCCTAAATGGGTTTGTTTAGAAGTCTAGCCTCCTGCTTTACCCGCCTGCTTAGTCCAACTGCCTGGCCTTAAGCAGCTGCACCATCATCAGCAAGACGCCGCCGAACACGCTAAAGGAGGCGATCGCCAGGAAAGGGTCAACCACTTCCAGCGCCACAAACTCGCCATAGAGCAGGAACAGGCCGATGGCGACCCCTATGGTGCCCAGCTGATGCAACCAGAACTGCGCCGTGACCAGTTTCCCCGAATGCGCCCCCGTAGAAGCCGCTAGCCAGAGGCGATAACAGAGGGCATAACTGAAGGAGATCAGAAAGCCTATCATCATGATGTGGGCGTGGGTCACCAGCTGACCATGGTCGTGGGAGGCCGCCATGTAGAGGCCCAAGGCTAGCCCCAGCAGGGCGTAGCTAAAGGCCGTTAAAAGATATCGTCTATCCATCTCTGTCACTCCGTTGGGGCCCAAATGCCCAGCAAACCTATCTACTCAGTGTAGGTCAGCTTGGCTCGGAGATGACGGCTGGCGGCCGTTTCACCGCTTTGTAGCAAATTGTAACCTTTTAAACCATTTAAGAAACAGTATGTTAGAAGATGCTGTAATAATAACTATTCAAGGACTCTTGAGCCAAACTCGACTCTCCCCCTATGATGTTCACATAAGAATAACAATAATGTACGGACCCTCATTTAATGACCAAGCTAAGCTACCAGATAGGCGGATGCGAATTAGACTGCAAGTTAATGTCATTAAAACACGCAGACAGCAGCATAAAACTCTCCTCCAAAGTCTTCGAACTCCTGATGCTCTTCATCGACAGTCCAGACAATGTCGTCTCGCGCCAACAGGCGATCGACACCATCTGGCTAGGCAACGAAGGGGTCGGCAAGAAGGGCTTCACCAACGGCATCTGGGTACTGAGAAAAACCTTTAAGGATCTGGGGGTCGAAGAGGAGGTGTTTAATACCCTGCCTAAACTCGGCTATCAACTCACCCTGACGGTGCAGCCCATCGACAGCCAAACAACCTCAGGCCCGACTCGCTCCTATACCCGCTACGCAGCCTTTATCGCTATTTCACTCATAACAGCTCTGCTCCTTTGGCTAACCTGGAGCGAGGTTACCGACGAGCAACCCGTGCAGCTCAGCCAGCTACGGCCTGTCACAAACCCAACCAAGCTCAAGGTGACCAACTATGGTGGGGTCGAAGAGCATATCGCCGTGTCCCATGATGGCCAGCGACTGGCCATGCAGTGGCGCGACAACTCCCTGAGCGGCAAGATCTATATCAAGGAGCTGAGTCAGGTCGATGCACCGCTGACCCTGATCTCCTTCGAGAACAACGAAGAGGCCTCCCCCGCCTGGTCACGCTCCGATGAAAAGCTGGCCTATGTGCGTCTCGACCCGGCTGGTGGCTGTCAGGTCAGGGTGAGAAACCTTTTGGATAACACCGACCAACTCATCGCCTCCGACTGTTTCTATATCCCCTATAAGCGCATCGTCTCCTGGTCCGGGATCGATGACAAACGCCTGCTCTACGCCAAGAAGATGCAGGACCGCGTGGCCCTAATGGCCTACAACTTCGACACGGCTGAGCATCAGCAGGTGAGTTTTCCCGATAAGAACGAGATAGACTACGCCCCCAAATGGCTGGACCAGGATACCCAGCTGGCCTTCATTCGCGAGCGGGCGGCCTCCAACTTGCTCAGCCTGATCCTACAGACGGCGGATGGCAGTGAGCTTGAGCTTATCCAAAACAGCCCCAGCATAGTCGATTTCGACTACTCGGCCCGCGAGCAGCTGTTTTACGTCAACAATCTCGACGGCGCGGCGGCCATCATCTCCCGTATTCTTATGGACGGCAGCCAGCTGGCACCGCTGGCGCAATCTGGCTTACCCAGCAGCATCAGCCTCTCTGACACACAAGCCATGCTCTATGTGACCGAACATATCTCCAAGGAGTACATCACCCAGCAGGCCTACGGTGATGGCAAGCAGCTCAGGCGCATTTCCTCCTCCTCCCGTGACATGTATGGTAAGTATGCCAATGCCACTGGCGATATCCTGTTTCTCTCCAACCGCTCTGCCCTCTGGTCTATCTGGCGCAACAACAAGGTGAGCAGCAAGAACATCACCCACTCTCTCGGTAATGTCGGCGTGCCGGCTATCTCTCCCGTGAGCAGCGACTTTGCGGTCAATATCATCTCCGACACGGGCCGCACCCTCTACATAGGCAACATAGAATCTGAGAACTTTCGCGCCATCGATATCCAGGGGATCGAGGCCGATAACTTGAGCTGGTCGGCGGATGGCGAAGCCCTCTACTTCAAGGGCTTCGCCAAGAAAAAAAACGGCATCTATAAGCTGAATGTCAAATCTGGCGAGCTTGAAAAGATCCCCCAGCAGCAAGGTGTCTACGCCATCGAGGGTCAGGACGCCAACCATCTCTATCTGTCCAAGTTCGATCAGAACGGCATCTGGCATCTGGATCGCACCACGAACCAGATGACGCTGATCACCGACAAGTTAGCCAAGTATGACTACGGCGCCTTCTATTATGAGCAGGGCTATCTCTATTTCTTGAGTCGCGATGCCGAGCGCGACGCCATCATGCGTATCTCTCTTGCCGACAATGACCACAAGCCAGAGTTAGTGCAAAGTTTTGCCCCAGATGCGGTGCGCAAGTTTTTCGGCCTTGCGCCGGCGGATGGCCACTCCTTCCTGGTCACCTTAAAACTGGCCAACGAGGCCGATGTCTTCGGTTACAAGCTGGTGACAGAATAGATTTAACTAATTGATCTAATTTGAATTAGATATTTTAAAGAGATAAAAAATGCCCTCATAGAGCAAAAAACGGCGAATAATCGAGACGCCCTTCGTTGTGCGCTTATTACCTTCACGTTATTAAATTGTGACAGTCAAAATCCATTGACTCGACAGCACACAATAACAAGAAGGAAAGGACATGAAATTTACCAAATGCACCCTAGCATTGTGCGTCTCGACCGCCATTCTCTCCAGCGCCCTACAGGCCAAGACAGAATCGATCTCAGCCTTTGGCGTGGAGCAGGCGCAGACCAGGGCGACCTACACTTTCTCACTGGCGCAGACAGACAAAGCCGCTAGCCAGCTCAGCGCCCAGGATGCCCTCAACCAACAGGCGCAGCTACTTAAGCAGATCCAGGCCATAGACCCACAGGCACGCCTGGTAGGCAGCAGCCATCTACTGGCCAATACCGTCACCGTCGAGGTACAGCAAGATGCGCTGGCCAAGATCCGTGCACTGGATGCCATCGCCCAAACCTTTCACGGCGAGCAGCTCTTTAGCGAGCAGACCTCGATAGCCCAAGCTCGCTCACGCATCGCCAGCCAAGAAGCCAGCCCCCTCAGCGAACAAGCTAACGAGCTGATGAGCCCCTACACAGGTAAAGAGACCGCAGGCACAGGCGTCAGCATCGCCATCATCTCTACCGGTATCGACTATACCCTGCCAATCTTCGGCGGCTCTGGCGTCTATGGTGAAGACAATGACCCCGAAACGCCGCCACCGGCAGGCAGCTACCTGGAAGCTCTTGAAAATGGGGCCATCGAGTACGCAGGTTTCCCCACTGATGTCGTGGCCGGGGGCTGGGACTTTGTCAGCGAAAACTATGGCAACGATGCCAACCCGATAGATCAGAACCTAGAATATGAAGCCTATAATGGCTGGGTCTACCCCACAGGCACGGGCACTGAGATCGCCAGTATAGTGCATCAGCTCGCACCAGGCGCCAAGCTACACGCTTACAAGGTGTATAACGTGATGGAGAAGAACGGCAGGGTATCGGCCTCTGGCCCCAGCCTTAACTCCATTGTCTCGGCCTTCGAACATGCCATGGATCCTAACCAGGATGGCGACACTAGCGATCATCTGGATATCGCCCTGATCGACGCGGCGGGCGCGGGCGCCTTCTTCGACATCGACGGCAACGCCTCCCCTAGCCTGCTGCAGATGCTGATCGAACGCGTCTCAGCTCAAGGCATGACAGTGGTGACCCACGCCGGTAACCTGGGCCTCTACTCGCTATTTGGCGATGCCGAGGCCAAACATCGCAACTGGATCTCCAGCGAAGGTAGCGCCACTTCGGCCATTACCGTCGGCGCCGTCAACCATGGCGAGGATGGCGAGAGCAAGGTCATTCCCGACTGGGCACCTATGGGCCCGGTGCGCGGCTCCCAGGCCCTTAAGCCTGAGATAGTTACCTTTACCGATGAGCAGCCAGTCGCCAAGATCTCTAACCCAGATGAGACCGCCGCCAAGCTGGGGAGTCGCAGCGGCGCCTTCACAGGTGCGGCGCGCATCGCGGCGGCGGCAGCCGTGATCAAGAGCCAGCACCCAGGCTTCGGTCCCGCCGAGATCAAGGCCCTGCTGGCCAATACCGCCGACATCTCTTCAATCCTGGAGAGTGACGGCGTGACCCCAGCAGAGCTTTATGCTATGGGCCATGGTGTCGAAAACCTCACCAACGCCATCGCCTCGCCTATCGTTGCCTGGGAAACCAGCAGCAACCAGCCCTATGTGCAGTTTGGCATGCATGAGGTCGCCCAAAGCAAGACGCTGCATAAGCGCATAACCCTGAGAAACCTCTCAGATACGGCGCAAACCTATCAACTCTCCTACAAGATGACCGGGGACAAGGCCGGCTACCAGGCGCTGACCATGAGCCTGCCCGAGAGCGTGAACATTCCGGCGCACTCGAGCGTGATCCTGCCGCTCACCCTGACCATAACGGGCGACAAGCTGCCCCAGTGGCCACTGATGGGTACAGGCGACCATGTGGATGCCAACCTCAAGGCCACCGAGCTTAACGGCTACATCAGCCTGAGCGCAGATGATCAGCCCGAGATCAACCTGGGCTGGATGGTGAAGGCGCGCAGCAACACCAGCATCACTAAGAAGCCCAACGCCATCGAGTACCCTAACTACCTGGGCTATAACCCAGATCTGGGCAAGACAGAATGGGAGCACCTGAATTGGGGCCGCGAGCTCTATCCAGATACCGAATCTGGCTCGCTGAACTATCAGGGCTATGTGGCGTCGTTCGTTAACGAGTCGAACACAGCAACTACTTACCAGGCCTACCCATTGCTGCTGCAAAACCCGACCCTGCCCGAGAAGCTACAGGGGCTGAAGGGGCACATGATCAAGGCGGTCGGTGGTGCTGTCTATGATGACGCCCAGTGCAGTGTGACCGGCAAAAAACTGAACATCGCCGTCAGCCTGTTTCAACCAGCGGATGTGGCCCTGCCCAACTTCTTCGAACGTGGACCGCGCCTGTTTACCTATGACCTTTTCTATGAGGCCACGGTTAAGGAGAACGGCTGGGACAAGAGCTTCGAAGGCGCCTACATCTATGATGACGCACAGAAGGTGAACCAACCCTTCGTCGCCCTCAACGACAAGGGACAACCCACCACCTATGTGATCGATCTCAACCTGCCTTACGACTATTCAAACCCTACGGGCCGCTATAAGGAATCGACGCTGCCGACCTTCTTTGCCAACAACGGGAGAAATATCGTGTCGCAGGTCTGTCTGGAAGATATGTTCCACCACGAGCTGGATAGTGTCGAGGATTTCGACCAAAACTTTGGCTTCCATATCGAAACCGACCGCCACACGGGCAAGGCGCAATATGAGCCTATCACTCAGTTCAACCCCATCAAGGGCGGCAGCTACACCACGGAAGAATCTTGCTACCTAGACTGGTTTAGCGGCGAAGAGGTGTGCTCTGAAACCGTATTCGATCGCTCGCTCAAGATAGGTTTCGCCGGTAAGGAGGACGACCAGGTGGTCGGCGATCTGGCCTTCGAGCAGACCTATACGGCCCAGCCTGGTGAGGAAGTCTATATCGCCTCTGTGGGCACCTCTGAGCTAGGTGGTTTTGGCAGGCTACCCGAGCCTAAGGGCTTCATGGTGGTGAGCCTTAACGACGACTTCATGCAAATAGGCTACAACGCCCTGGTGGACGATGACGGTTCGGCAATTGCAAAAGCCAAAGCCGGACAGGTGTTTAGCGTAGAGGAAAATGCTGAGGTTGGCACAGTCGTCGGCGAGATAGCCCTCGATACCCAGGGCTTCTTTACCTCGGGCTCGAGTTCATATACGGCCTTCGAACTACATATTACCAATACCCTTGTCGGTACACCGTTTGCCATCAATCAGGAGACCTTCGAGCTCTATGTGGCCAATCCTGAGGCCTTGGATTTCGAGAACAACCGCGAGTTCGAAGTCAAGATCACGTCTCAGCGCGGGAACAGCATAGGCGAAACCGAGACCCTGACCGTCATGGTACAGGACATCAATGATATGGCGCCCGAGCTGAATGAAGCAGTTGCAGCATCACTGAAAGTCGCACCACTGAGCTTCAAGTCTGGCTCATCAGCCAGCTTCAACCTGGATGTGAGCGGCCTGTTCACCGACATGGAAGGCAACGGCCTGAGCTACCAGGTAGAAGGCAGCAGCTTCGCCGCCCTGAGCATCTCTGGCACTCAGATAACCGGCCAGGTCGACAGCGAAGGCAGTCATCCTCTGACCATCATCGCCTCCGACGGTGAGCATGAGGTTAGCCACACGCTGCAGATTGAGGCGAGCCAGGCACAGGAAAGCGACGATGGTGGCGCCCTGGGCTGGCTATCGCTACTGCTGGGACTGACGGCCATGGTTCGTCGCCGCCGCTAGGCAGCTCCTGAGTCTTCACATGATTGGGATAGCCAATGTTGGCTATCCCGCTTCTCGCCACTATTAAGGTATTCAAATGAAATCAAGTCGTAGAAATTTGTTACTGAGTGCACTCTCGGTTGCCATCGCCAGCGCTTGCTATGCCAACCCTGGCGCCGCAAGCTTTAGCGATGATACCAAGCCACTGCAAACCATTATTCCCGGCCAAGAAAAACTCAAACTCGAACGCGCCGATAAACAACGCAGCGACGGCATGTACTTCGTCCGCTTCAAGGAAGCCCCGGTCGCCAGCTATGATGGCTCGCTGGCGGGCTTTGCCGCCACCAATATTCAAGTCAACCAGTCAAACAAGCAGGCATCTGGTCTGCTGAACAGCCAGTCTAAGGCCAGCCTGCAATACAGAGGCTACCTGAAACAGCAGCAAGCCAAGATCAAGCAGAGACTAAACGGCAAACTCAAACGTATTCTGACCCCGACCCAGGAATACCAGCTGATCGTCAACGCCATGGCGGTAAAGCTTAAGCCGGGTGAGGCCGACATCATAGCCAAAGACCCTGAGGTTTTGAGTGTCGAGCCCATAGGCCTGCACTTTATTCAAACCTCCACCGGGCCCGAATTTATCGGCGCCAAGCAGGTCTGGCAGGGCGATGAAATCGTCGAGGCTACTAAGGGGGAAGGGGTTATCGTTGGCGTGATGGACACAGGGATCAACGCCAATCACCCCTCCTTTGCTGAGGTGGGCGCCGATGGCTACCAGCACAAGAACCCCCTAGGCGACGGCCAGTACCTGGGGGATTGCCAGCAGTACAGTCAGTTTTGTAACGGCAAACTCATAGGCATCATCAGCTATCCCGAGCTTATCCAATATCGTCAGGACACGGCCGACAGCCTGGACGATCCCGCCTATGAGGATCTCGCCAACAAGGTCAAGGTGGGCTATGACTTCAACGGACACGGCTCCCACGTGGCCTCTACCGCGTCGGGCAATATACTGCACGACGTCAACTTCTATCTGCAGGTGCAGGAGGAGGATGGCACTATCATCGCCGAAAAGAGCGCCTTCGAATTTGACGCCATCAGCGGCGTAGCTCCCCATGCCAACTTGGTTTCTTACCAAGTGTGTGACGATGCCGGCTCCTGTTATCCGGAATTTACCCTCAAGGCGATTGAACATGCCATAGAAAACGGGGTACAGGTGCTCAACTACTCTGTGGGCGGCTCGGCCAAAGACCCTTGGTCCTCCATCGACGCCGAAGCCTTCCTCAACGCCCGCGAGGCGGGTATTCATGTGGCGGTGGCCGCGGGTAATGCGGGCCCAAGCGCCAGCACAATAGGTTCGCCGGGAAACGCCCCCTGGGTGACGACGGTCGCCGCCTACACCCACGATCTCGAGTTTAAACAGAAATCCCTCACCAACATGAATGGCGGCGAGACGCCACCCGCCGACATGATGGGCTTTGGCGTGACCAAAGGGGTGAGCGGCAAGGTGGTTCTGGCGGCCAGCGTCAATTCCGACAACGCCCAGTGCACCGACCCTTTCGAGGCTGGCAGCTTCGATGGTGAGATCGTCGTCTGTGAACGCGGAACCAACGCGCGGGTGCGCAAGGGGATCAATGTTAAAGAAGGCGGCGCCGGCGGCATGATCTTGATAAACATGCCTGATGGTGTAGATTCGCTGCACAATGACAACCATGTTCTGCCTGCCATTCAGCTTAATGCCGCCGATGGCGAGCGTCTGACCCAGTGGCTGGCCAGCGGTGAAGGTCACCAGGCGACAATTGAAGCCTCAGAAACCACCAGAAACGCCAGCCTGGGTGATATCGCCGGGGTCTTCACCTCTCGCGGGCCTAACCTGCCCTATCCCAACATCTTCTCGCCAGATATCGCCGCGCCCGGGGTCGATATCTACGCCGCCAACGCCGAAGACAGGCTGTTCGAGGGGCAGATTGGCCATATTCCATTCGCCAGCTTGTCCGGCACCTCTATGGCCACGCCCCATGTGACCGGCGCCTATGCCCTGCTTAAGGCCGCGCATCCAGACTGGACACCGGCTCAGGCGCAATCGGCCTTCATGAGCACCGCCCATCAGACCACCTACAAGGACGATGACTATGATGGCACCCTAGAACGCTCCGACTTCTTCGACCAGGGCGCGGGCAGCCTGCGTATCAACCAGGCATTAAAGGCAGGCCTGCTGCTGGATATCGACAAGGCTGGATATCTGGCGGCTAATCCTGAGATGGGCGGCGATCCCAGTGCGCTCAACACCAGCTCCATGGTGCAAAACCAGTGTATCTCCAACTGCAGCTGGACCCGCACCGTCACCGCGACCCAGGCCAGCAGCTGGAGCGCCGAGTATGAATATCTCAATCCAGGCTTCACCCTGGAGGTGACCCCATCGAGCTTCTCCCTCAACGCGGGGGAATCTCAGGTGCTCACCATCAAGGCGACCGCCAACATTAACCTGGTGGATGAGTGGGTGCACGGCTACATCAAGCTTAACAATGCCGATACCAGCATGAGCGACACCCACCTGCAGGCCACCATAGGCTTCAAGGCCGGCCAGGTGGCCGAGGAAGTCAGCGCCGAGATGAACAATGTCGACAACCAGCTGGTGATCGAAGATATCTTCACCTCGGGCAGTAATGCACTCCAGGTCAAGGGCTTCGGCCTGTATAAGGCGCAGTCCTTCACTGGCAGCGCGATTGGCTCCTCTAACGATGCCGAGCGTGGCAGCCCGCACTCGAATCCTGAGGTGATCTTCAGCGTGCCGACCGTGGTCAAGCCCTACACCAAACGCCTGGTCGTAGAGATAACCGACACCACCTCACCCGACATGGATCTCTATGTCGGCATAGATGAGAACGGTGACGGCATGCCTGATGCCTATGAGATGTACTATTCACTGCTCTGTCTGAGCGGCGAGGTAGACTCTAAGGAGCGCTGCATCCTGGAAAACCCGCCAACCGGCAACTATTGGATATTTGCCCACAACTATGAGGGCAGGGTCGAGGATGAAGCCGACGAGGTGACCTTGGAGATCACCCATGTGAACTACAGCAATCAGGCGAGTTTCGACATCACGGCGCCAAGTCAGGTAGCACAGGATGAGCGCTTCGACGTGAGCCTGTCGGTCAACGGCTATCTGGATGACAGCCTGAGTCTGCAGCCGCTTGAAGCCGGCGAGACCTACTATGGCCTGCTCGAGATGGGCACCACAAGCGAGCTTAAGCGCAACATAGGCGCCACCCTGATCAAGGTAAAAGGCCTAGAGCCGGTTGAGGTGCCGCAAAACACCGCGCCCGTGCTGGCCAATCCGATTGCCGACCTTCAGACCCAGCTAAGCGAACAGGGCAGCGCAGTGGTCAGCCTAGATCTCAGCCAGGTCTTTAGCGACGCCGAGGGCGATACCCTCACGCTATCGGCGACGGGTGTCGAAGGGATAACCTTAGATGGTACTCAGCTTGAGATGAACTTTACCGCCAGCGGCGAATACCCAATTGTCATCTCGGCCAGCGACGGGGAACTCAGCACAGAGACGCAATTTACCGTCACTGTGACAGCGGCGCCGATAGTACCTGTCGAGCCACCGAGTGAATCGAGTGGCGGCGGCAGCCTAGGTTACTTCACCCTGCTACTGCTTGGTCTCTCAGGCCTTAGACGCCGCCAGCGCTAATGGCGAGTGGTGACTAACGCAGTCGTTTAACCAACCACCGGCAACAGGGACGTTTGCCGGTTTTTTTAGCTCATCCTATTTCCCCAACACCGAATCTCCTCTCTCCTCTCTCCTCTCTCCTCTCTCCTCCTCTCGGCGGTCAACATCAACAGTCATCAGCAAATTCGGTGGCTAACTCATCGAGTCGCTCAGCGGCTAATTCACCAGCTAATTCACCAGCTAATTCACCAGCTAAGTCACCAACTAAGTCACCAACTAATTCTCCACTAAGTTCGGCAACTAATTCGGCTACAGATTCGCATAGCCATCGATATCTTGTTAGTGTGGTAGCGCGGCCTAAGTGCCGGATTAGATATGATTACTGCCAAAGGACTCTGTTATGTTACGTTCGTTGACCGTTTGCCTGCTGTTACTCCTCGCCCCCGCCTTCCATCTCGCCGCCGCTCAAGCGCCTGCGGCTAAACAAGAACCTGCGGCTAAGCAACAAGTGCCCTTAACCCAACAAGAGGCCTTGCCCCACTCCCAGACGCCTATCCTCGACCGTCCCCTGGTGGAGCGTTACATACTGGATGAACTCAAGGCATTGAGGATGGAGCAGCAAGATCTCGAGCGCCGCCTGACGGTGGAGATCACCGACCGTGAGCTGGCGGTGGCCGACAAGTCGCTGAACTATGCCAACGTGACGGTAACCTACTTCTTCTACATCATCGCGGGTGTCGCATCCTTGATCGCCTTCATCGGCTGGCAGTCGCTTAGAGAGATCAAGACCAACACCGCCAAGTTGGCGGCCGAGCAGCTGCAATCCATCACAGAGCAATACGAGGAGAAGTTTAAGGTACTGGAGCAAGACCTTAAGCGTAAGAGCCGCATCATCACCAAGAACAACCGCGAGATCGAGATCATCAACGAGATCCACACCCTCTGGCTACACGCCCAAAGTGCCCAGACCCCAGAGCAGAAGATCGCCGTCTATAACGAGATCCTCACCATACGCCCGGGAGACCTCGAGGCGATGACCTACAAGGCCGATGCCGCCATGGAGATGCGCGAGTTTAACTGGGCGCTGAGCCTATGTAACCGGGTGCTTGAGGTCGACGGCAGCAACGCGCACGCCCTCTATCAGCGCGCCTGCGCCTTCGCCTGTCTGGGCCAGGAGGAGCGCGCCCTGTCGGATCTTGAGCAGGCTATAGAAAACAGCGTCTCCTTCAAGGAGGTGGCCGCCAACGAGGACGACTTCAGCAACCTGAGAAGCAACCCCAGGTTCGACATACTGATCTCCTCCAGCGAGAGCTAACAATTAGACGCTACTAGGCAACAAACCTCTCCCTAAGCAAAGCGGCGCGGGTGTCCCTTTTCGCCGCTAACGCCCATACTTAAATAAGCCATTCATCATATGCCGCCGTGAGCCTATGGGCGCGGCGTGTGAACGGGAGGCCGATATGTCACGTATCATCGCCTACTGTTACGACAGCTTCATGCGCGGGCCCGAGCAGGCCTGTCTCATCGACTGGCGCCGTAACTTACTTAGCCAGGTCAGCGGCCGGGTGCTGGAAATTGGCGCCGGTACCGGAGCCAGCCTGCCCCTCTATCCGAAAGGCGCAGATCTGGAGCTGGTGCTGACCGAGCCCGACATCGACATGATGCGCCTCTTGGAGAAGGCCGTCGCCGAGCTACCAGATAGCCATATCACCCTGCTGGACTGCCCGGCAGAGTCCATCGACAGTGAGGATTCGAGCTTCGACTGGGTGTTTGTCTCCCTGGTGTGCTGCACAGTCCATGACCTGCCCGGGACCCTGGCGGAGATCTGGCGGGTACTCAAACCCGGCGGTCGCCTGCTGTTTCTCGAGCATGTCGCGGCAGAAAAGGGCACTCGCAGGCGTCGCTGGCAAGACAGACTCAACTTCATCTGGCGCCGTATCGCCGGCAATTGCCACCTCAACCGCGAGACGGAGGCGCAGATCCGTAGCGCGGGCTTCGAGATAGAGTCGATCACCCGAGAGAGCATGCGTAAGGCGATGCCCCTGGCCAGACCGACGATTCGCGGCGTGGCGCGAAAGCCCTTAGCCCCATCTGAGCCCTAAGCCCTATCTGAGCCGCAAGCATCATCTCAACCATTCACCTCAGTCGCGATGGATCCGCACCGCGATCCGCCGTGCACCGAAATCCTCCCGCACCCTGGCAAAGCGTCCCGGCAGCGGCGCGCCGCAGTATCGGCAGGTACCCTGCTCATCCAGCGCATATTGCCCGAGCTGATACCAGTCACGCTCGATCAGGCGTTTGTGACAGCTGGCGCAGTAAGTGGCGTCGGAATCTGGGTCATGCACATTGCCGCAATAGACATAATGCAGGCCGTGATTGAGGGCGATACGCCGCGCCCGTTGCAGCGTGCTTAGCGGTGTCGGCGGCCTGTCCAGCAGCTTAAAGTCGGGGTGAAAGGCGCTGAAATGTAGCGGCACATCTGGCCCCAGGTTTTCCACCAGCCACTGACACATGGCATTGAGCTCCTCATCGCTGTCGTTCTCGCCGGGGATCAACAATGTAGTTATCTCAAACCATACCTGGGTCTCATGCTTGAGATAGAGCAAGGTCTCGAGCACAGGTTGCAGCTGGCCGTGACAGATCTTGTGATAAAACGACTCGCTAAAGGCCTTAAGGTCGATATTGGCCGCGTCCATATACCGATAAAACTCAATCCTCGGCGCCTCACAGATATAGCCCGCGCTCACCGCCACGCTCTTTAGCCCAAGTTCATGGGCCGCCTGGGCGGCATCGATGGCGTATTCCATAAACACCACAGGATCGTTATAGGTAAAGGCGATGCTCTTGCAGCCATGGCGACGGGCGGTGGCCGCCAGCTCGTCTGGCATGGCGCTGTCACACAGGGTATCCATCTGGCGCGACTTACTCATGTCCCAGTTTTGACAGAAGAGACAGCTCAGGTTGCACCCGGCGGTGCCGAAACTCAGCACGCTTGAGCCGGGGTAGAAATGGTTTAGCGGCTTCTTCTCGATAGGGTCGATACAGAAACCCGAGGAGCGACCATAGCTGGTCAGCACTATCTCGCCTTGATGGTGCATGCGCACGAAGCAGGCGCCGCGTTTACCCTCGCGCAATGTGCACTTGCGCGGGCAGACGTCGCAGCACACCCGCCCGTCATCCAGGGCATGCCAATATTGGGTCGGAAAGTATGCCGGTGGTGCAGTTAACATGGGAGTTTGCCTGTCGTTGACCTACACTGAAAGTATAGTTGACGCCCTGCTAGGGGAGAGAGATGAAGTACCGACAAGCCGCCGTCGCCGGGCGATTCTATCCGGCAGAACCAGGACTACTCACCCAGCAACTTATCCACTATTTCGGCGAGGCCCCCAGCGTTCACATTATCCCTAAGGCCCTCATCCTGCCCCATGCGGGCTATCTCTATTCCGGCGAGGTGGCCGCCAAGGCCGTAAACCTGCTGCGCAACCACCCAGACGGCTATCGACGCGTCGTCCTGCTGGGCCCCAGCCACTATGTGGGCCTCAACGGCTGCGCCCTGCCCCGCAGCGACAGTTTCATCACCCCCTTGGGTGAGATCCCCATCGACAGAGTAGGCATAGAGCTGCTGCTCAACCGGCGTCTCGCCATCGCCTCCGACATGGCCCATCAGAGAGAACACGCCCTGGAGGTGGAACTGCCGCTACTGCAATTCTGTCTGGACGACTTCATCCTGCTGCCCGTGGTGGTGGGCGGCGCCAGCCCAGAAGCCGTGTGCCAGCTGATCCAGGCGGTCGCCGATAGCGATACCCTGATCGTCGTCAGCAGCGATCTCAGCCACTATCACCCCTATCTGGATGCCAACCGGATAGACACAGATACCCGCAGCCACATACTGGCGCTCGACCCACACCTGGCACCGGAACAGGCCTGTGGCTGTCATGCCCTCAACGGTCTGCTGGCCTATGCCAAGCTAATGAATTGGCAGATAAAATGCGTCACCCACACCAACTCGGGTGACGTGACCGCGCGCGCCCAGGCCCGCCGCCCGAGGGATGATGAGGAGGTGGTCGGCTATGCCAGCTTCGCCCTCTATTGAACTGACCGCCAGCGACAAGGCCTGCCTGCTGGATCTAGTGTGGCAGGTGATAGATGCCGGGTTAACACAGGGTGGATTGACGCTACCAGAGGCTCCCGAGAGTGAGGCCCTGCTCACCCCCGCCGCCTGTTTCGTCACCCTACACTCTTCCGGTGAACTCAGGGGCTGTATCGGCCGGGTAGATGCCTGTGAGCCCCTGTGGCTGTGCGCCTGCGAAAACGCCTATGGCGCCGCCTTTAAGGATCGCCGCTTCGCCCCACTGCGGAGTGAAGAGCGCGAGTCGCTCACCTTAGATATCTCTATCCTCTCGCCGCTTACGCCTATGGTAAACCAGGGGGAAGCGGCCTTGCGCTCCAGCCTGCGTCCCAACATCGACGGCCTACTCATGGATGATGGCCACCACCGCGCCCTGTTTCTGCCCTCGGTATGGCAGAGCCTGCCAGATCCCAAGGACTTCGTCGCCGCCCTCAAACAGAAAGGCGGCTGGCCCCAAGATTATTGGCGTGACACCATCACGCTGCAGAGGTTTACCACTCAGGTGGTGAAGGATTGAATGCTCTCCAATGTTTAGTTTTCACACCTTTCAGACTTTCTCGACTTTCCTTATTACTTATAAATTTCTATCCCTCTTTGGCGTGTACAAAATTCAACCAACCAGAGCGATGATAATTTAATAAGTTCGATTGCAGATCCAGCAACAAGGGCATTTGGCACATATCGAACTCACCTTCGAATACAATTAAGCTAATACTAAAGTTAACAAGTTTAATTAAAAATGTTGCACTTTTGTTTATAAGCCTGTATTTTTCTCGCTCAATTATTCTGTTCATTTCCTCAACTAATTCAATAAAGCGAAATGCTCAAAATAATCGCTAACGCTAATATAAGCGGCGAATAAATAGCACAATGACTTTGGGTGTGCTTTAGGAATTTTTACTTTAAATGGATGTTGCCCCATATGATCACCACTAAACCTCTCTGTTGGTTGGCTGCTCTCGGCCTACTGTCTTCATTTCAATCTTACGGCGTTGTCTATAGCGAAGCTCAAACGGCGGCTATCACCGAAAATATGCAGCATGCACTGGCCGTTGAAAATACAGGCATAGTTAATGAAGGTCATATTCATGACATTTATCAATTCTATGCATCGAATAAGCTAGCAGTAGGCATAGACGATCATTACTTGCATACTTTTTTTGCAAAGGATGACAACACCATAAGCTATATGGGTAAGCAAAGCATCGGTGAAGAGGACTACTATAGCAACCGCGACAATATCTCTTTGAGTCCTGATGCTAAGTTTATGTATTTAAAGAAAAGAAAAGACAATATCTATCAGATCGAGGTGATGAGCTTAGATTCTGAGAATAAAGAGTGGGAAACCAAGTTTACCTATACCAGCATAGGGACTCAGTCTATCGATTATGGTACCCAGAGCCAGATCTCTGACGATGGAAACTATCTCTTTATGTGGAGTAGCTATCAAAGAAATCTATCTATTGCGAAGAGAGATAAAGTGACTGGCGAGCTTAGCCCTTTAATACTGGTCAAAAGCGATAAACTCCCCTCAAGAGTGGAAGGAGTTGAATATGATGAAGCCAACCAGACTTTGCTCATTTTTGGCCAAGGCAGCCCCTATGACTCGACCTCGGCATTAATTGCACTCAAAATCGACTCAATAAATGGATCGGCAACCGAAATTGCCCGACTCCCACTGAGCGGCACCTACCAAAATATTGATTACATCCAATTTGATCCTAATACCAAGAATATATTTATCACTGAGAGTGGTAATATTAACGTCTACCACTTAGATGAAACCAATAACACGTTAACGACCAGCTACAGTGATTCTACCTACAATACTTTCAATACCTATGTAAGCAGTAAGTCAGTCAGGTTAATTGACGGCAAGTTATTTGTTCAGCAAAGTAATAATCTTGCCAAAATTTATCGCTTTAATGGCGGTACTTCACCCTCTTTTTCACTGGAAGACACAGTCACCACCAGTGTCTATTTGAATCAACTGGCAATCGCAGATGGACTCGGCTGGAGAATGATGAATGAAAAGGCCGAACTCTTTGCCAACAGCTCCACGGCTTATGACTTTGTCAAAAAAGATACCCTCGCCGATGGTCAACAAAATATGCCAATATTTGGTAATTCAAGAACCCAAATCGCCTTTATCGAGTCACTCGATATCATTGTTGCTATTGATAGACAAGGCATCTATTCAATGCTCGCCGACGCAAGCGCTCAAACCCCACTCTATTCTAAGACATGGGAACAATTGGGTTTCGATATTAATGCATCGCCTTTCATAGATAGGGTCGTCGTTAAAGGCAATAACATACTCCTCGCGGGGAGATATTTTAACTTTACACCGAGTTCGCAAAATGACCGCTTTATGGCCCTTAAGCTCGATGATAAAGGGGTCATTTCGACAGAGGTGAAACCACTGACCGTATCGGGAAATCCATTTTACTACCAAAGTAACAACAATTCTGCCCAGTTTGACCCGAGCAGTGGAGTCGCGGCATTTCTGTCACAAGATGGCGGCTATGCATTTTTTAGCCTGGATGCGGACAATAATCCAACCTTTATCGACACCTTAGACTCAGCCCTC
Organism: Shewanella loihica PV-4; assembly: GCF_000016065.1. NCBI lineage: Bacteria > Pseudomonadati > Pseudomonadota > Gammaproteobacteria > Alteromonadales > Shewanellaceae > Shewanella > Shewanella loihica. The sequence goes on along the minus strand of NC_009092.1, from coordinate 1,062,431 downwards.
TTTAACACTTATTACTACTATAGGAGCATAGGCTTCGTCGACGGAAAACCCTATGTCTGGGACAGAGAAAACGCTAAATTCTATTTCGTCGATGTCGATGTTGCTAACAAGGACGTCGATCTTGGAGATGGCATAGATCTTTCGGGTTCGGTCCCCAACGACGCAGTGATCATCACAAACGGCAAGAACATCTATTTTATAAACGACTCCGCAGTATCGAGTTATAAGATCAATTACGATCTCAGCCTGTCATTTATGTCGACCTCTTTTGTTTCAGGGCTTTATTCCAATGACTTAACCTTCATATCTGAAGATTACGTCGTAAACGCCAATTATAATAGTCTGAACAGCTATGCTATCGACAGACAAAGCGGCGCCTGGAAAAAGCTAGAGAGCATCATGGCTGAGGATTTAGGTGTGTCAGGCTTAAATACCAGCAAGATAGCCTATGGCGACTCGGTAAAACAAAACCTGATCTTTAACGCGAACATTAATTACTCCACCAACATACTAATGCGTGCCGATCTCGCGACCAGCCCCGTTTTGACCTCTGCGCTCTTGCCCCTACTAGCGAATGAAGGTGAGAAAGTCGAACGTAATATCAGCGAGTTTGTATTTGACGCCGACAATGATGATCAACTCATCTTTAGTTCTGCCAACCTACCTTCTGACGCCGAACTAACTGAGTCGGGCGTGCTCACCTATGACACGACAAGCCATGACTCGGGTGAACTCGATATCCTGGTGACCGACAGTAATGACATGACACTCAGCATAAGCTTGCCTTTCTTGGCTAACAGGGCACCAGTCGTTGAAGCCATAGACACCTATTGGATCAATCCAGGAGAGAACATCACCTTTAACCTCGCCGATGCGGTAAGCGATTCAGAGGGCCAAGACTTCAGCTTTACAAAGGATGAAGGCTCGGCGCTTGAGGTGAATGCCCTCGGCATGGCTTACGGGCAACTCACCCAGGCAGGTGAACATCAGGTACTCGCCACAGTTACAGACACCTTAGGTGCCAAGGCCTCTGTGTCTGCTACCGTCCAGGTGAATTCAGCCCCAACAGCTTCTGGCCTAGGTGCGGTGTCACTCAAAGCTGGCGAAGCCGTCTCTCGCGATTTAGCCAGCGCATTTGCCGATGCAGATGGTCATACCCTTAGCTTCTCAGCCATTGGCCTACCATCGGGTATCAGTCTGAGTGCACAAGGCCAACTCAGCGGTAGCAGCAAGGTCACAGGTAAATCAAGCGTAGTGGTAACGGCTACCGACACCATGGGACTGAGCATTAGCGCAAACCTCTCAATCGATATCAAAGAAGAGAGTTCAGGTGGCGGTAGCCTGGGGTACCTGGTCTTGCTGCTCCTCCCATTGGCCATCCGCAGAAAATTCCATTAATGGTTAACCTTGGCCTTTAGCTCGATGGCAAGACGCTCATCAGGTTAGAGGCGCTCCCTTTGCCTAGATTCAATGGCACCCAAATCCCCCACCACCCTGGGGGATTTTTTTTGCCGCAATACGCGGCGAGGGATTTGCCGCTTATCATCGCCGTCCGCAGATGCATCTACACTCGGTATCCAACGTCTCTTCGACTTGGCTGCAATGTTGCCGATTGGGAAGGAGATTTTGGCCACATTTGTATTTGCTGGAGATTTGAAGGTCGTACCTTCATGGCAATCTATCGCCTGCCCAGCGGGTGCTGTACATGGAAGTACGAATGTCGTGATCACAGGGAAGTGAAGGAACGACGTATGTGCAAACACTATTTTGGCTCGCCGCAAGCACATATATGGACACCTCGGATAGATCAAACATTTTGTGAGTAACAGAAAGTAATACTGCGTACGTATATCCGACCTGTTTGTGAGCATCATTGTGCTCTGGCCTTAATGAGAACCGCGCCTTCGCTGCTTATCGTCCGTTCGGTGTTACAACACCTTGTGCTCTCTCAGCATTTACGAAGGCCGGTATTACCTGTTACTTCATTAATTGTGTTCGGTTTTTAGGGTATGTAATTGTTCTTGTTGTTTAGCTAGGTCTGTACTCCGTTTTGTAGTAAAGCATCGCCCAAATTATCCTGGCGAGTTTGTTGGCCACAGCTACCGCCGCTTTCTGTTTGCCTCTTCGTTCAATGACCTTTCTTGCCCAGACAGATAACCTGTCGTCATTATTCTTTGCATAGCGTATGACAGACCAAGCACCTTGAATCAGCTGTCGTCTTAGATAGCTGTTTCCCCGCTTGGTGATAGCTCCTAATTTCTGTTTTCCACCACTTGAGAATTCTTTCGGTACCAGCCCCAAATTTGCCGAGAAATGTCGCCCATTTTGATACCCAGAACCATCACCAGCGAACGATACCGACGCCGTAGCAATAATTTCAGCGACACCTCGTATGGCGGTTAACCGCTTGGTATCTTCATGATTTCTTGCCTGTAGTCGAATCTCTTTTTCCAGTGCTTTAATCGAAGCATTGATGGCATATAGCTCATCAAGTAACTCTCTGATATACCTGCGGGCGGTGGTGGTTAGTGAGTTATCGGCATCTTCGAGTAACTCAGGTAGAGCAAGGTTGAGCGGGTCGCGGCCTTTGGGAATAACAATGCCGTATTCACTCAACAATCCACGTATTTGATTGGTCAACGCGGTTCTGACACGAATACGACGCTCGCGAATTCGATGGGAAATAATGATATCGACCTGCGCTAAGGTTCTTGGCTTAACGAAGATAATGTTGGGGCGCATCGCAGCCTCACAGATTGCAAAGGCATCATTGCGGTCATTTTTATTGCCTTTCACGAAGGGCTTCACATGCTGTGGTGGGATAAGTTTTACCTCAAATCCACGCGACAACAGCTCTCGGCCCCAATAATTTGAGCCACTACAGGCTTCCATGGCAATCACTGCATCTGGATACTGAACGAGCGTTTTCAACAGTTGAGTGCGTTTAACGGTGCGATTAAAGAGCGTTTTACCGACTTGATTGACACCGCAAACCTGAAGAACATTTTTTGCCAAATCGATACCAATTAGAGTAACTTTCATAGTGGACACCTTTTGTTGACATTGAACCTTGTAAATTCAATATGGCGCTTTTGACGCCGACTTCACAAGAGGTGTCCATCTCATCATCCATGTGGGCTCTGCGAAATCATCTGACCTCCACGGATGGAGGGAATGCCGAAAATGTCGGGAACATTTTCGGCCCTGCTTTCGAAGGCCAAAATCGTGTTTACACTGAGTATCCAACGTCTCTTCGATTTGGCTTCATTGCTATCGATAGGGAGCACATTGATACGAGCTATCGAAAAAAAACTAAATGCCGTCTCTATACCTCACCTTACCATCCATGATGGTGAGCAGCACCTTAGCCTTATAGATCTCGTGTGGGTCTATCTCGAACAGGTTCTGATCCAGCACGATAAGATCCGCCAGCTTTCCGGTCTCCAGTGACCCCAAGAGTTGTTCCTTACCTATGCCGTAGGCAGCGCCATAGGTATTGGCGCGGATTGCTTGAGCAACCGTGAGGCGCATCTGTTCACCGCCTAGGATTGGCATATCCGGCTCGCCCAGCATCTGCCGGGTCACCGCCTGGGTGATGGCATTGAGTGGTCTAAAATCTGCCACATAAGATGCCGCTGGGAAATCCGAGCCCAGCGACACGTTACCGCCGGCTTCGAGTATTGCCTTGATGGGGAAGAGTCGCTGCATCCGCTCCTCGCCAATTCGTTGGGGCGTTATCACCCCAGTGTATGGATCGAGTGCCATCCATTGACCCGTAGTGTCATAGGTGGCATCAAGAGCCTTGAATCGTGGATAGTCATCGGGATGCACTAAGATGGCATGGGACGCCACCGCGCGCCGCTGCCACTCAGGGTTGCTATTTTTCGCCAGCTCAACCGCATCAAGAAACTTACGCACCGCCATGTCACCGAAGCAGTGGCAGATAAGATTTAGCTTCTCTTTATCAGCCCGCACGGCGGCATCGTTAATCACATCGAAAGGGATCACAGGTGGAGGACTTGCCTTAGGGTCATCGGCATATCCATCGACCAACAGAGTACTGTATTTATCATCGTCTCCATCCATGTTGATCTTAAGGGCGCTCACCTGCACCAGCCCCGTCTGATTCTCGTCGCGCATTTTCTTGGCGATGGGGACAGGATCTATACTGGCATCGTTCCAATAGAAGCTGCCGTATACGCGAATCGTTAGCGTGCCGTCTTGCTCGAAATCTTTGAGAATGCCTATGGCGGTATCCTGGTCCACCCCGGCCCAACCAAAGTCATGGACGGCGGTAATACCCGCCTTGGTATATTCAGGAAACCAAGTTGCCATCCCCTCGCGAATATAGGCATCATTGATAGTGACAAAATGCTTAAATATCTGAACTTGCGCCGGTACTTCGACGATATAACCAGTAGGGTTGCCCTCCTTATCACGCTCGAAGTAGGAGACCCCTGGCACAGTATCCGGCGTATCCTTATTCAGGCCCGCCATCTCCATCGCCTTGGTATTTACCCAGGCGGAATGACCATCCACCTGCCATAGATAAACGGGTCGGTCGGGTATCACGGCATCGAGCATGGCCGCCGTCGGCTCCCCAGGGCCATAGGTGTTGGGGCGAACGCCCCAGCCATTGATAAAGTTAAGCTCAGGATTCTCATCGGCATAGGCCTTTAGCTTGGCCAACATATCCTCCATGGAGTCAGTCTGTAGATCCGGGCCATGCAATATGATCCCTTGGGTGGTGGTATGAAAGTGCCCCTCAACGAAACCAGGTAACATCAACTTACCCGCAAGATCGACTGCCTGTGTCGACTTCCCCACGTAGGGCGCGGCTCCCTCATTGCTGCCTACATAGACTATCTTGTCGCCCTTGATAGCAATTGCCTCGGCCCAGGAGTTGCTGGCATCGACTGTGTAGATCTTGCCATTGGTGAACACCATGTCGGCTTGCATGACATTGGCCTCAAGGCCTTGTGGCGGATTCTTGGTTGCGCAGCCTACTAACACAGTGGCCGAAAGAACAAGCAGGCTAATCATCATCTTCTTGAGTAACATAGTGACCTCATTGGTATTTAGTAGGGTGAGACACTCAAGCATCGCACTGATGCCCGCCTTAACAGGGGCATTGCTTGCTAACACGCTAATTAACACGTTAACTAACCACATGATTTAACGTTATAATTTTATGTTTACGCCTCACCTAAAACTGTCCTAAAAAGTGTAGTTCACCTCCCCCTCCCGTCAACAAAGCCGTCAATTCAACAACGCCCTTCGATTTAACCTAACCGCCTACCCAGCGGGAATGGAGGACATTGTGGTTAATGTCAGAAACTGAAGGTTAGTGCATAGCGTTGTGGCTATTGGCTAAGTGAAACTGAAGGTCGTACCTTCATTGTTACCTAACGCCTGCCCGGCGGGGATGGAGGACATTGTATTTAATGTGTGAAAAATTGGTATTAGCGCATAGCGTGGTGGCCGTTTGCTAAGTGGATTTGACGGTCGTACCTTCATTGTTACCTAACGCCTGCCCGGCGGGGGATGTGCAAGCACTCTTTTGGCACGCCGAAATTCCGTCCCTGGAGGCTTCACGGCGGCGTCCATGCCGCCGAGAGCCAAAAGTGTGCTTACACCCGTATCTAACGTCTCTTCGATTTGCCCTCATTAGGTGCCCATTGGTGAGAAACATTCGGCCACATTTGTATTTGCGGGGGATTTGAAGATCGCACCTTCATGGCAATCTAACGCCTGCCCGGCGGGGGTTGTGCAGATACACCTGTGACACGCTGTGCGCCATCTGACCTCCAAGGATGGAGGGAATGCCGAGAAATGTCGGGAACATTTTCGGCCCTGCTTTCGAAGGTCACCGGCGTATCTACACTCGGTATCCAACGTCTCTTCGATTTGGCTTCATTGTTGTCGATTGGGGAGGAACATTTGGCCACATTGATATTGGCGGGAGATTTGAAGGTCGAACCTTCATGGCAATCTAACGCCTGCCCGGCGGGGGCTGTGCAGATACACCTGTGAGACGCCGTGAATAAATCCCTTTAGGCTCTGCCGAAACATCCCTGTTTCGGAAGCTCACCGGCGTATCTACACCCGGTATCTAACGTCTCTTCGATTTAGCTTCATTAGTTATCGATAGAAGAAACCAAACACGCTTTTGGCGCGGCGATACTGACCTACATGGATGTAGTGAATGCCAAAAAATGTAGGGAATGTTTTTGACCATGCCGCCGAGAGCCAAAAGTGTGCTTACACTCAGTATCTAACGTCTCTTCGATTTAGCTTCATTGGGTGGCATTGAGACAAGTTATTATTTTTAAGAAAAAAACGAACAAAAATGTGACCGAAGATGTTGATTACTACCTGACCAATAGCTTAATGTGTAACCAATCAAGGACAGAGCTAGGCCAACTCGAATCAAACATCGACCACGCCATTCAGGGAATGAAAAAGCCAACCACCATACGCCGATCACCTCCCATAAAAGTAAACTCTGACCCCATTTATTTACATGCTTGGTCTCCTACCTTACAAGGTAGCGCACCTTGCAAGACCTAACCAACAAATTGTTATAAATCAAAAGGATGCGCAATGACATTTATTGCAATTGATCCGCCCACTGGCAAAACCCATGATGCTGACTGGTTTCACCTGAATAGAAAGAAGATTGGACTATGTCCAGTGTGTGATTCTGAGATGGAATTGCGTGCTGAGAGTTCGATAACAACAGCCGTGCACTTTTGGCACGGAATGGGTGCAACCTGTCCTTCTATCAAAAAGAATCGCAAAAAATACGAAGACCTTCCTCCCTCTGCTATCGATAAGCAAGCCGGCGAAATGTTACGTGCAGAGGTAAGAGAGCATATCTACACAATTTATCAGGCATGCAGCTCTATCGTTGACGGTCTCAAGTATGCGGAGTTTCGAGATCTTATAATCAAGGCTGGTGAGAAGGGAGTTTGGGATTACAAGGGGTTTGAGCTCAACTATGTTCCCTATGTACTGGTTACGTTCCACGACATATTCTACGCCAAGGGCAGTAAGCTCCGAGACGAAAAATACTACATTGTTTTAGAGCCTTCGATTCGGTGCCTAGATGATCTTTGGAACAAGCCCCAGACAATCAAACAAGCGGTATGGAAAGTATCACCAGAAAAAGGGGTCATTGAAGCTCTTCCAATCAAGCCTGAGCTAGATCCAGTTCCAGGCTGGTTTAAAGATGCTTCGAGAAAGCTGCCAATATAATTTCTAACAAATGCAGGCAAGGGATGGTCCTGACGTCGCGCCCCTGCTGCTGGCGTTAGCTGTAATTAATCATCAGTATTAGGTGGGTTATGGCAGGAAATAAAAAAACACGGAAAAAGAAACCTTCGAAAAGTGGTAAGAATAGAACGGCTCTGCTCGAACACAAAAAAGTAGGTTCTGAATTACAGCCAGGTTTTGCACAATTAGGGGATAAAATGACGTTCTCTTCTTGGTCCAATGAGCGTCTCCCCGAAATGTTGTGGGCTGCGATTATCCGCGTTATTCAAGACCAAGATTCGGCAATCGTTGAATTTAGGAGGATAATTACATTTGTTTCAGAGAATTCAGAAAAAGAGAAACTATCAGATCTCTCTATTACAGGGATCTCAAAGTTAGATGAAGAGCTACGGAACGAGTTTTTGGATTTCCTAACGTCGAATCCCAAAACAGCGTCAGCCTTAACTGTTTTAAAGTTATTTAAAAACTTGCCAGCAAAAGAGTCTTGGCTCAAGTTTTTACCACCATGTGAGCCAGAACTTAATATTTTGATGGCTGCAGTTGGTATGTGCTTACCTCATCAGTCTCAACAGGCTACGGATTGCCGTTGGCTCAAATTAATGTTAATGGTTGTAGGTGGTAAATTTCAAGCACCAAGAGAAATGGTTGAACCTTGGATTAACTACCCTTATGAGGGCGATCAACGAAGAATTCGCCCTTCCATCCGTTCGTGCGAAATGGCTATCAATCCGATAGTCGAGCAAGATTTAACATGGTCAAACGATTTTTGGGCTGAGGCATGGGAAAACACCCCTTGTCTAGAATTAATTCCCGAAAGTGACACTAATTCCGAAGAACGTTGTTGTGATTTAGATGACATCCATAAACTTAGAGGTGAGTTGAAAACACACTGGGGAAAAACTCACACTACAACTGGAGTTGATGCTAAGCACGACGGAGTTTTTGGTACAGCATTTTACGCACTATCGATATTGAGTGAGATAGTATCGGTTGGAGTTAGCACCGGAATTCTTGCAAGGTTAGGGCTGAGAACCATTTTAGAAATTCATATCGGTCTTAGATATTTGATTCAAAAAAATGACGATCAACTTTGGACCAAATGGAGAACTTACGGAGCAGGTCAAGCCAAACTAAACGCGTTGAAATTTGATGAGCTTATAGATCCACCAAAATTTATTAATACTGAAACGCTAGAATCTATTGCAGGCGAAGACTTGTGGGAAGAGTTCATCAATATTGAACTTGGTAGTTGGAGTGGATCTGACCTAAGAAAATTGAGTGATAAGGCAGGCTTAAAATCTTCTTATGACCAATTTTACTCTTGGTCATCTACATATTCGCACGGAACTTGGGGGGCTATCAGGGAGGTTTGCTTTCATACATGTGGTAATCCACTACACCGGTTACATAGATACCCTAAGGAGTCAACACTGCCCGATACGCTTCAAGATGCGTGTGTTTTAGTAAACGAAATACTAAATGACTTAAGTGTAGTGTACCCAACATTTAGTCCTCGTTTACTGGGAGAAAATAGCTAACATTCTATTTAAAAGTGATTCGCAACGCTTGGCATTTTTGCTATGCGTTGCGTTTAGTGTTTAAGGTGGTATGCAGTAACTTCTGTATTGCGTTGCTCACACCTTAATAGGGCGTTAGCTGATAGAAATATTCATCTGAAACTCACATATACAGAACTAAAGTTCTAACGCGGATATGCCTAAAACATTGATGCATCCATGCACTGCACCTGCCACCAAGCCATTCAAAACGATGAAGCATTAGTCTTCAGCGAGCTTGACTCTATCCCAACTCAAAAACCTATGCTTACCAAACGCGGGCAAATCGAAGAGAGATAATAACCCAGTGTAGATATGGCTGAGGGTATCGAAAACAGGGATGTTTTCGTTAAGCGGCCATGGATGGCGCACAGCGTCCCGAAGCCGTATCTGCACATAAGCGAGCCGCAGGCTATTCATAACAATGAAGGTTAAAGCTTCAAACACATTCCCCGCCGGACAGGCGATTGATACCAGTGAAGGTTCGACCTTCAAACAAACCCAATAAATGCCAATGCAGCCAAACGCTGCAAGCAACAAAAATATTACCCAATTTGTTATTCGACAAATCCCCTCCCCCTCTGGTTTAACAACTCACTTTTAGTGTAAAATCCTCTCTTTCGTCAACGCCTAGCCAGACACGAGCGACATAGAGCCAAATAATGCCTAACGCCTTGTTTTACTTGATGCCACAAGCCAGTTCTGCCGCAACCAATGTTGCCAAGGCGGAGCAAGAGAGTGTCTATCTTTTCGCCTGCCGACTCGCCGAGCAGGCGTATCGTGGTCAACAGCTGGTGTATATCCACTGCAATGACCAGCAGCAGGCCTATGAAGTTGACGAAATTTTATGGCAATTTGAACCCAGCGCATTTGTGCCCCATAACCTCAAGGGCGAAGGGCCGACGGGTGGCGCACCGGTGGAGATAGGCTTCGATAAATTGGGCCCCAATAAAAATCGTCACCTTCTGATTAATCTTGCAGACCAAGCGCCGCAATTTGCGGTAAACTTTGGCCAGATTATCGACTTCGTTGCCAACGATGCTGCCATGAAAGCGACCGCGCGCGATCGTTATCGCCAGTATCGCGAGTTAGGGATCCCCCTGACGACCCAACAACCAAATTAATTAGTTTGAGAAGCACACGCTCCTATGGAAAAGACATACAACCCACAGTCAATCGAACAGGCTCTGTACCAGAACTGGGAAGAGAAAGGATACTTTAAGCCCCACGGCGATGAGTCGAACGGCAATTACTGCATCATGATCCCGCCACCAAACGTGACCGGTAGCCTGCACATGGGTCATGCCTTCCAAGACACCATCATGGATACCCTAATCCGTTACCAACGCATGAAGGGCAAGAACACCCTGTGGCAGGTAGGTACCGACCACGCGGGTATCGCCACCCAGATGTTGGTGGAGCGCAAGGTAGAGGCCGAAGAGGGCAAGAGCCGTCACGACCTGGGCCGTGAAACCTTTATCGACCGTATCTGGGACTGGAAAAACCAATCTGGTGGCACCATCACCAAGCAGCTGCGCCGCCTGGGCGCCTCGGTCGATTGGGATCGTGAACGCTTCACCATGGATGAAGGCATGTCAGCCGCGGTACAAGAGGTGTTTGTGCGTCTGTACAACGACGACCTCATCTACCGTGGCAAGCGTCTGGTTAACTGGGATCCTAAGCTACACACAGCCATCTCAGACCTCGAAGTCGAAAACAAAGAGAAGCAGGGCAGCATGTGGCACTTCCGCTACCCGCTGGCCGACGGCGCACTGACCGCCGACGGTAAAGACTACCTTGAAGTGGCTACCACGCGTCCAGAAACCATGCTGGGCGACAGCGCGGTTGCCGTACACCCAGACGATGAGCGCTATCAGTCGCTGATCGGCAAGTTCATCCTGCTGCCAATCGTTAACCGTCGTATCCCTATCGTCGCCGACGACTATGTGGACATGGAGTTCGGTACCGGCTGTGTGAAGATCACCCCGGCTCACGACTTCAACGACTATGAGGTAGGTAAGCGTCACAACCTGCCCATGTTCAACATTCTGACCATAGACGCGGCCATCCGCAGCCAGGCAGAGGTGGTTAACTCAGATGGCACCGCCAACGACGAGCTAGATGGCAGCCTACCAGAGCGCTTTGCCGGCTTGGACCGTTTCAAGGCCCGTACCGCTATCGTCGACGAGTTCGAGTCACTCGGCCTGCTGGGCAAGATTGACCCGCACGCCCTCAAGGTGCCTTACGGCGACCGCTCTGGCGTGGTGATCGAGCCACTACTGACAGACCAGTGGTATGTAGCCGTGGCCCCAATGGCCAAGACCGCCATCGAAGCGGTTGAGAACGGTGACATCAAGTTTGTGCCGCAGCAGTATGAAAACATGTACTTCTCTTGGATGCGCGACATTCAAGACTGGTGTATCTCGCGTCAGCTGTGGTGGGGTCACCGTATCCCGGCATGGTACGACGAGGCCGGTAAGGTATATGTGGGCCGCGACGAGGCCGAGGTACGCGCCAAGCATAATCTGGATGATTCAGTGGTGCTGCGCCAAGACCCAGACGTGCTGGATACCTGGTTCAGCTCGGCGCTGTGGACCTTCTCAACCCTAGGCTGGCCAGACGATACCGAGGCCCTCAAGACCTTCCACCCAACCGATGTGTTGGTGACAGGTTTCGACATCATCTTCTTCTGGGTGGCGCGCATGATCATGATGACCATGCACTTCATCAAGGATGAAGATGGCAAGCCACAGGTGCCGTTTAAGACGGTGTATGTGACCGGCCTTATCCGTGACGAACAGGGCAACAAGATGTCCAAGTCTAAGGGTAACGTACTGGATCCGCTGGATATGATCGACGGTATCGATCTCGAAGCCCTGGTTGAGAAGCGCACCGGCAACATGATGCAGCCTCAGCTGGCGGCTAAGATCGAGAAGAGCACCCGTAAAGAGTTTGCCGACGGCATCGAGGCCCACGGCACCGACGCCCTGCGTTTCACCCTGGCAGCCATGGCCTCTACCGGCCGTGACATCAACTGGGACATGAAGCGTCTGGACGGTTACCGCAGCTTCTGTAACAAGATCTGGAACGCGTCGCGCTATGTGTTGATGAACACAGAAGAGCAAGATTGTGGCCCTCAGTCTCCAAACGGAAAAGCTGACGGCGAAATGCAGCTGTCACTGGCGGATCGCTGGATCGTCGGCCTGTTTAACCAGACGGTTAAGGCCTTTGACGAGCACATGGAAAACTACCGTTTCGACCTGGCGGCCAACACACTGTACGAGTTCACCTGGAACCAGTTCTGTGACTGGTATCTTGAGCTGACCAAGCCAGTACTGCAAAACGGCACCGAGGCCGAGCAGCGCGGTACCCGTCACACCCTAGTGACAGTACTGGAAGCCATGCAACGTCTGCTGCATCCTATGATGCCATACCTGACAGAGACCATCTGGCAGCGCGTTAAGCCGCTGGCAGGCGTCGAGGGTGACACCCTGATGCTGGCCGAGTTCCCTGTATATCAGGCAAGCAAGGTAGATGAAGCCGCCATGGCGGATCTTGAGTGGGTCAAGCAGGTGATCGTTGCCGTGCGTAACATCCGCGCCGAGCTGAATATCGCCCCAAGCAAGCCGCTCAATGCCATGCTACGCAGCGTCAGCGCGCAAGACAAGGCTCGCGTCGAAGCTAACCAGACTTTCTTCGCCACCCTGGCCAAGCTGGAGTCGATGACGATTCTGGCGGACGGTGACACCGCGCCTATGTCGACCACTCAACTGGTTGGCGAGATGGAGCTGTTGATCCCTATGGCAGGCCTTATCGATGTGGCCGCCGAGATGGCGCGTATCGACAAGCAGTTTGAAAAACTAGTGGGCGAAGCCAAGCGTATCGAAGGCAAGCTCAATAACCAGGGCTTCGTGGCCAAGGCGCCGGAAGCGGTTATTGAGAAGGAGCGCGCCAAGCTGGCCGAGTTCCAACGGGATATGGACAAGCTATGCGAGCAGAAAGCCGAACTGGCTAAGCTCGAAGGCTAATCCGGTTTGAGATACTAAAAAGGCAGTCAGTTGACTGCCTTTTTTCTTACCCGCGATTTTCTTCCGGGCCGTTTAACGCATCAAATACCTAACTCTGGCAAATAGTTACCTCAGCTACACCTTATAGTGGGCGATATCCGCCTCCATGGATTCTGCCAGCCTGGCCAGATCCTCGGTGGCATCGCTGCTCTGTCTGGCGCCCTCGGCGGTCTGATCCGAGATCTCGCTGATGTTGGTGATATTGATGTTGATCTCCTCAGTGACCGAGCTCTGCTCCTCCGAGGCGGTGGCTATCTGGGCGTTGAGGGCGTTGATCTCTTCTATGCTGTTTAAGATCTGCTGCAGGGCATCACGAACCATCAAGGATTTATCCACGCTGAGTTTCACCTGCTCTGTGCCGCTCTGCATCATCTGCATCGAGTCCCGCGCCCCCTGTTGCAGGCGCTGGATCATCTTCTGGATCTCCTCGGTAGAGTCCTGGGTGCGTTTCGCCAGAGAGCGCACCTCGTCGGCCACCACGGCAAACCCCCTGCCCTGCTCACCCGCCCGCGCCGCCTCGATGGCCGCGTTCAGCGCCAGCAGGTTGGTCTGCTCGGAGATCGCCTGAATGACATCCACCACAGTGCCTATCTCATTGGAATGCTGGGCTAGTAGTGTCATCGCCTCGCTGGCTCGGCTCAGCTCCTGCGCCAGCGCCTCAATCACGGCGATACTCTCATCCACCACGCCCTGGGCGCCGTGAGCGGCGCCGTTGGCATCCTGGGAGGCGGTGGCGGCCGAGGCAGCGCTCTGAGCCACCTCACGCACAGTGGCGGTAAACTCATGGATGGCGGTGGCGATCAGCTGGGTCTGCTGCTGTTGATCCAGCACGTTGCGCTGGGTCTGAGTCGATACCACGGCATTCTCTTCCGCCGCGCTGGCCAGGCGTGAGGTCGAGGCGTGGGTGTTGGTCACCGCCTGCTGGAAATCGCTTGCGATGCGATTCACATGCTCGGCGATATGGGCAAATTCATCGTGGCCGCCGAGGCGAATACGCTTGGTGAGATCGCCAGCGGCGATATCCACCGCCGTCTCTTCCAGCTGCACCACAGACAGGCTCACCCGGCGAATGATAAATACCGAGCTGACGCTGATGGCAAGCATGGCGACGCCAGAGAAGATGGCCACCAGCCAGATGTAGAGGGAGACGGTCTCCTGTGAGGCCTGATAGCTAGTCTTAGCCTCGGCGATCTGCATATCCAGGAAGGCCTGGGCCTGGTCGGTGATATCCTTAAACAGGGGGTTAATCTTCTCGAGCAGCAACTGATTGGAGCGTTTATATTCTCCCTGACTCAAGGCCTGGATGGCGGGGTTAAAGCCCTCCTGAGTAACCTTGTCCAATAGCGACACCAGGCGATTGACCTCGGCGCGCTCATCGTCGGCGAGATCCGATGCCAAGATCTGATTATCTATAATGTCGTGCAGCGTCTTAATCGAGGCCCGGCTGGCATCGATATGGAAGCTCAGGGGGTGGTTGTGCATGTCGGCAAAGGCGTTGGCGGGATCATGTTGAAAGCCGAGCAGCAATCCGCTGCGGGCCTTCTCCAGCTCGTTGAGCACCTTACCGGCCCGGATGCTGTGCTGCATACCCTGACCGTAGAGATCCCCTATGGCATATCCCGCATCCAACATACCGGTGATCCCCTTATAGCCGAGGAAGATGAAGGCGAAGATGATTAAGAAGATATTGAGTTTTAATTGAAATCTTACCGACTTGATCCGCTCCATCAAGCCTGATCCCTGGGTGGACGCTGCCGTCATCTCATGTGCCTCCTGGCGTTTGTGTTCAGACATAATCGCTTCCTTTTATTGCCAATTCATTGCATCTAGGCCAGGCGGCATCACGACTGCTAAAGCCGTGGCACCTAAAATCACAGGCCTGATTTAGGCCACCCAAAATTGAGCCCCAGACTTACGCCGGATGAGTCAGGCAAAGATAGTTAACCTAATAATACTTAAACTAATAACCCTTATTGCAGCAGAGTGCCAGCAGATACCTTTACCTAATTAGTGGTAGATCACATTTGCCCCATCTTTTTGGCCAATCTGTACGCTTACGCCTGACTTAGGCCTCACTTAGGTCAAGCGAGATAGCTGGAAAGCGGTGGCGAGAAACGGGTCAAGCTTTAGCTGCTCGCTTGCTACCGCGTTCGCCTTGCTTGCGCTTTTATCGCCTTGGCGTCAAAAAAACGCAGACGTCAAAATATCGACTTAGCCATTGTTTTTATTGAATAATTTTTCATTTTCATTTGATTTCGGCGACGTTTGCTATCAGAATGTCGCAAATTGAAAATGAGGTGTAACAATGAAACCATGGATACTCCCCGCCTGTATCGCCCTGGGGCTGACGGCCTGCGGCGGTTCAGAGGATAGCAACACGGATGCGGGTAACGGCGGCGCAGTCACGCCCCCCTTGGCCCAAGCCCCGAGTGTCGAGCTCGGCCCGGATCAACAAACCTGGAATCATGAAACCCTCTCCCTCACGGCAAGCGTTACCCTGTTTAATCCGGGCACGGCCAGCTACCAGTGGCTGCAGACCAGTGGGCCGAGCGTCAAACTCAGCGGCCTAAGCAGCGACACCCTCACCCTGGACGCCAGTGACCTGCTGCAAGATGAAGATATTGCCCTCTCCCTCAAGGTCACCGACGCTGCCGGCCTAAGCAGTGAGGATAGCCTCACCCTCAAGCTCAAGGACAAGATAAGCGCCGCCAGCCAGAGCGGCGATGCCAGTCTCATCGAAGGCCTTGAGCCTAAGGTGATCGCCCGCGGCCTCAAGCTCATTCAAGACTATCGCGGCGCCCAGAAGAGCTTCTTAAACACCATCTATCAGGCGGACAGGGTCAGCTACGATTCGGGTCAACACTCGCAGATGATCCAGATGCCGCTGGCAAGTAAGGGCTTCCCCCTCAAGCAGAGTTTCGAGCTAGTGCGGGGCAATCAGGGGCGCCTGTTTGCCGCGGCGAGCGACCTAAGTGGTCAGCGCAACGCCGCCTTCGGCACAGACATCATCTCTAGCATGCAGGGCGGCAACAACCTGGGCTTCGAGCCTAGCATGATGCGTCTACTCTCCTGGCTGACGGGTGAGGCGCAAGCAAACCTGGCGGCGACCAAGCAGGTGCGCCTGTTCCTCATCAGCGACTGGAGCAAGAGCCGGGTGACAAACTGGCTCACCAGTCACTACCCCAACTGGCAGGTGAGCCGCTGCGATGTCGCCAGCGAGCTGGCAAGCTGCCTGGGCGAGGCCGAGCTGGTGATCACAGGTTCCATCGAGGCGTTCGATGAAGCCGAGGTGGCGGCAAGACTCGAGGCGCTACAGCAGGCCAAGATCCCCCTGCTTTATCTGCACATGCACGCCTGGAACAGCGTGCCGCTGACTCAAACCGTTCTTGGCGCCATGGGCTTTGCCATGCAGGGCCCAGGCGGCCCCGGCAACTACTTCAGCCCAGACAAAGCGGATTGGAGCGACTATCTCGCCATGCAGGCGGCTAATCCGGCGCTGAGCCAGGAGGCCCTCTGGCTCGAACTGCTAAAGAGCGAAAACCCAAGCTTTAACCTGGCCAACTGCGCGGACACCTGCGACAGCCAATTTAGCGAAGAGTACCGCAGCGCCCTGGCGCATATTCGCAGCAGCATCAACCGCCTGGACACGGAGAAGACGGCCATCTTCGACAGCCCAGAGTATCAGCTATACAAGTACCTGATCTTGCTTGGCGATCGTTACCGCAGCGAGATTGACTACCCCATGGATGTCAGCACCACGGCGCCGATGAGCTACCTTAAGGCGCTCTTTGCCGACAGCAGCGTATACAACAGCCGCCGCATTAATCCTGTGCCTGCGGATCTGGGTAACTTCAGCCGCACCGACTTCTCCCATGTGACGCCGGTGGACAAGACAGTCGCGCTGAGCAGCAAGGCGCCGTTTCGCGCCGCAGGCGTCTACGCCCTGCCGGGACAGACCTTTAGCGTGACACGCACAGACAACAGCCAGGTAGAGACCAAGGTCTTCATCAATACCCAGCGTTCTGGCTCTACCCAGGAATATGGCAGCAAGGGCTATAACCGCCCCAAGTATCTGCAATCGCCAGCCATAGCGATAAAACCGGGGGAAACTATCACCCTCACCTCCCCCTATGGCGGCCCGGTGCAGATAAGATTTAACGCCAACGACCTGCCGGTTGAATTTACCTTTAGCCATGTGGGGCTGCACCCCTTCTGGCGCAGTGACAAGGACGATCAGGCCTTCATTCAGGGACTCGCCAAGGGCGACTACGACTGGGCCGAGCTGGCAACCGAGCACTTCGAGGTCCACTCGCGGCTCAATAAGATGCAAGAGACCATGAGCCATGAACCCAGATGGGATACGCCGCAGAAGATGAGTGAGGCCATCGGCACCTTTGTACACAACTACCCGCACCTGCTGGCAGGCTTTAAGGGGCCGGGGATCGACAGCGTCGATGAGATAACCAACTTTGCCGCCAGTAAGGGTTGGCAGCTAGATCAACTCGACATGGTCAAACATATGAACGCCGACCAACCTACCTGTGGGTCCGGCTGCTCGGGTAATCCTTACGACGCCTCCTGGTCATTCAGCCCAACCGGCCATGGCGACATCCACGAGCTGGGCCACGGCCTGGAGCGGGGACGCCTGAGATTCGACGGTCACGAGGGCCACGCCTCCACCAACCCTTACTCCTATTACACTAAGTCGCGCGCCTATCAGGAAACCGGCAAGCTGCCCGAGTGCCAGGGCCTGTCGATTCAGGATGAGTTCGATGTACTGCAGGCCAGTCAGCGCCAGGCCGATCCCTTCGCCTATGTGCAGGCGGCTAAGCTCACCAGCTGGTCGAGCGGCATGGCC
This sequence comes from Shewanella loihica PV-4, assembly GCF_000016065.1. Classification (NCBI taxonomy): domain Bacteria; kingdom Pseudomonadati; phylum Pseudomonadota; class Gammaproteobacteria; order Alteromonadales; family Shewanellaceae; genus Shewanella; species Shewanella loihica. Next base: position 1,044,675 of record NC_009092.1, on the reverse strand, counting down.
ACCATGCTACAGACCATGATTGCCGCCCAGAAACAGGGCGCGCTGCAAAATGGCTGGCATCTGCTGGCGAGGCTACACATATTGCTGCGCGAATTCGAGCGCGCCCAGGCCGACGAGGCCAGCTGGCTGGCCAAGCGCGACCAACTGGGCTTTGGCAGTTTCGACCTTGCATCGGCCAAGGGGCTAAGCAACAACGACTTTCTGATGATCGCCATGAGCTTCTCTACCGGGCTCGACTATCGCGACTTCTATCAGATGTGGGGACTGGCCACCTCGGATGCCGCCAAGGCCCAGGTCGCTAGCTTCGCCTACCCAGCCGTGCCAAAGAGCATCTATGTCTACGCCCCTGGGGATTACTGTTATGGCCTGGATCTGCAAGCGGTTGCCGTCGATGGCGAGCAGGCCTGGCCTCTCTAGCCTTGTTAAACGAAACATAACCACAAAAGCTAACGATAAAGACAACACCAACGAAGCCTAACCCTGAACTAAATCCATAGTTGTCACACCCTTTTTGGCGAGCCGGAGTGCTCGCCTTTTTTTTACCTGCTGCTCACACCAGTTTGACCCACAGTGAATGATTTTGGTCTTTAAGGTCATTTTTAGGTAAAGTGTGCTGGCAAATGACGAGCTATCACCCCAATAGCGAGTGTTTATCACAAACCAACACGAGATGTTGCAGCCAAGCAGCACAACAAAAAAGATAAATTAAGGAAGGGTATGAGCGACGCCAATGATGCTTACGCAGATAATGATCTGCGTGAAGTTAAGCAGCTGGGAATGTGGGCCTCCATTGCTAGCCTAAGTTATATTTTCTGGATCGTCGGCGGCATGGAGCTGGTCGAACGTATCGCCTATTATGGCGTGAAAGCCAGTGCCGGCCTCTACGCCAAGGCGCCCGTCTCTCAGGGCGGCCTGGGGATCAGTCTACACGACTATGGTGTCATCATCTCGGTGTGGGCCCTGATGCAGACCTTTATTCCTGTGTTTACCGGCGGCATCTCAGACCGTGTCGGTTACAAAGAAACCATCTTCGCCTCGACACTGATCAAGATCTCCGGCTACTTGGTGATGGCCTTCTTCCCTAACTTCTGGGGCTTCCTCTTCGGCGCCATCCTGCTGGCAGGCGGCACGGGTATCTTCAAGCCTGGCATTCAGGGCACCTTGGTACTCTCCACCGGCCGACAAAACACCTCTATGGCCTGGGGGATCTTCTATCAGGTGGTCAACATAGGCGGCTTCCTCGGTCCTCTGGTGGCCGTGCATATGCGTCAGCTCTCCTGGGACAACGTCTTCTACGCCTGCGCCGCCATCATCTCACTCAACTTCCTCTTCCTGCTCGCCTATAAGGAGCCGGGAAAGGAGGAGCGCATCGAGCGCAACCGCAAGATCAAGAGCGGTGAGATCACCCAAGAGGCACTGTGGAAAGATGCCCTGCACGAGCTGAAGAAGCCTGTGGTGATCTACTACATGCTGGTGTTCGCCGGTTTCTGGTTCCTGTTTAACTCCCTGTTCGACGTCTTGCCGATTCATATCGCCGAGTGGGTCGATACCAGCGTGATCGTCACCAGCCTGTTTGGCAGTGAGGGCACCTCAAACGGCATCTTGCAATTCTGGCTCGGCCTGGATAATTCGGGTACTAAGGTGATGCCAGAGGGGATGCTAAACCTCAACGCCGGCATGATCATGACCAGCTGCTTCCTGGTTGCCGCGCTTACCGCTAAATACCGCATCACCACCGCCATGCTAGCGGGCTGTCTACTGAGTATCATCGCCTTCGTGCTTATCGGCGCCACCAACGCCGCCTGGATGATAGTGCTGGCGATTGCCATGTTCTCCTTCGGCGAGATGATGATCAGCCCCAAGAAGAACGAGTTTATGGGTAACATCGCCCCTAAGGGTAAGAAGGCCATGTACCTGGGCTTCGTCATGCTGCCACAAGGGATAGGCTGGGGATTGGAAGGCTACTTCGGTCCTAAGCTGTATGAGATGTACGCCTCGAAAGAGATCTTCTCTCGCGAGCTGCTGCTCGATCGTGGCATGAGCGCCAGCGATATCGCCGCCATTCCTCAGGGTGAAGCCTTTACTACTCTGGTGAGCTACACAGGTGAGTCGGCGCAGTCCTTGACGACCCTGCTCTATAACAGCCACAACATAGGCATGGCCTGGTATATCATCGCCGCTATCGGCACCATCTCGGCCGTGGGGATCTTCATCTACGGCAAGTGGTTGCTGACGTTGCAGCGCGCCCGCGCCTAATAAAGAGAGGGAGCCTAGGGCTCCCTTTTTTATTGGCTGCTCGGCATCAGGCTCAGTCTTTTGTTCAATCTTTTATTCAGCTTTTGGCTCAATCTTTTATTCAATCTTTTATTCAATCTTTTATTCAGTCTTTGAATTGGCCTTTAACCCTGCCTTTACCTCTGTCTTTACATCTGCCTTTACATCTGCCTTTAACTCAGCCTTCGAGTCTCCCCTTGAATCAGCAGCCTGCTCGCTGAAACGCTCCTGCAGCAGGGCGTAGCGCTTGGCCTCGGCGGCCGGCATCGCCTTGGCATACAGCCAACCCTGAACCGTCGAGACCCCGGCTGAGGCGACGAAGGCCTCCTCGGCCTTGGTCTCTACCCCCTCGGCCACCAGATTAAAGCCCAGGCTGCGACACAACATGCAGGTATGACGGTAGAGCACCTGCCCCTTGTGATGCCCGGTATTCTCCAATATCGATCTGTCTAGCTTGACCCCATCTATGGTGATCTTGCTCAGCAGGCTGATGCTGGAAAAACCCGTGCCGAAGTCATCGAGCACAAAGGAGAACCCATATTGGCGCAGGTAGGCCATGCTGGCCTCGACGGCAGTGAGGTCCGCCACAAACATAGACTCGAGCACTTCGATATCGACTCTGTCCGCCATGTCGCCAAGCAGCTCGATCAGCATAGACTGCACATCCTGACTCAGGACGCTATTGGGATTGAGGTTGATGCTGACTCTGGGGTAGAAGCCCTGCTTGGCCCAGGCCTGTAGGTCGTCTCGCAGGCGGCGGATGACGAAGCTGTCGATCAAATTGGAATACCCCGCCTGATCGAAGGCGGGAATAAAATAGGGGCCCTCCACCTGACCACGCTCGTTTCTCAGCCTCAGCAGCGCCTCATAGCCGACGACCCGCCTGTCACTCAGGCTGATCTTAGGTTGGTAATAGAGCAGCAACTCACCGTTGAGCACCGCCTTAATGGTCTTCTCCAGGTTTAGGTTGGCGGCGAGATCCTCTGACTGCTGACGGGCATAGTTTCGCTCGCTGATCTTCTCGATATCCTGCTGCAGCTGCACCCGCTTGATCAGGTCCCGCTCGAATCCCTTATTGCCCACCAGCAGGCTATAGCGGCGCACGAAAGGCAGATAGATAAAAACCCCGGCGCATACCAATAAGAGCTGTACCAGGGGCAGCGCCAGGGTGCCGCCCGCCACATAGCCATTGAGAAAGATGGGGGTGATCCAGGCAAAGTCGTTACCGGCGAAGCTCACCCAGCCACTGACGATCAACAGGGTGCCTATCAGGGTATTAAACAGGGGCACTAACACGAAGGGCAGCATCAACCTGGGGTTAAAGATGATCGGCAGGCCGTAGATGAGGATCTCGTTGATGTTAAACAGGGCGAAGGGCAAGGCCAACTTGGCCACATTGACGGCATTCTTATCCTTGGAGGCGATAAACAGGGCGATCAGCAGCGAGTGAGTGGCGCCGCTTCCGCCGAGCAACACGAAGAGATCGGTAAACTGAGACAGCGTCAGATTCGGCGCAACCTGTTGTAATCCATTGTCGACCCCAAGCACCAACATGTAGGCGATATCCCCATGGACACCGAAGCACCAAAGCACATGGGTGGCCAACACCCTGACAAACAGCTGAAGCAGTGTGCTGCTGGCGGCAAGGGAATCCACCAGCGGACTCAGCACCATGCCCAACAGCTCCCCCACCCAGTAGATGCCGGTGGTCACCAGCACGAAACAGAGGATCAAGGGAATAAACAGGTTGAGATGCAGCTTAAGGTAGCTGCTCAGGCTGGTGCTTTGCAGCAAGCTCAGCGCCTTAATCGCCATGAGGCGTTGCAGCAGGTAGGCAACCAGAATCGGCGTGATAATCGCCCTGGCATCGCCAAACAGAAAGTCGAAGCCGTTGCTAAGGTCGATTGCCTCGCTGCCATGGATATGCAGGGCAATCTGACTGCCGATGGAGAGCGACGCCACCACCACCGCCGAGACATGGAGATACTTGGCAAAATGAAATGACAAGGAGAGCAGCGCCATCAAGGGAAAGAAGCTAAACAGGAGACGACCAAACTGACTCAGCCAAGCATAGGCGGCACTGCCCTGCCAGCTGGGCTGCCACACATCCACCAAGGCGACGATCAGTGCCAGCAGCGAGTTAACGAAGATAAAAGGCAAGAGGGCAATAAAAGACTCTTTTATCGCAATGAGAAACAGGCTGGAAGAGGTATCTTTGACCGCCAAATTACGGCCCCCGAGATCTGCTGATGGACTCTATTTAAGTTAGTCCAAGATGCTGAATAGACCAAGATACTGAATAGACCAAGATACTGAAAATAGGCAGTACAGCGCGGGCGACTGAGAAAGCCAACACAAAACGAATACAAAACGGATACAAAGCATGACAGCAAAAGCTGGGCATAAAAAAGGGGAACCTAAATCAGGTTCCCCAAGATTACTGCTATCTCAGTGGGCATTTAGCAGGGGTATGCCCAATTAGCGAGAATTATTATTGTTGGCGTCTAGTGAGCACCACCGGCGTGAACTTTATCGACACCGTATGTCTTACCTTCGGCGTGACAGGTTGCACAAGACTCGACTGGCAGGTCAGCAGTTGTATCTGGCTTACCATGTACAGTCGCACCATTGCTCTCGAAGTGAGCGAGTGCAGAGGCACTGTAGTGACAAGAACGACATGACTCTGCAACAGGGGTAATAAACTGTGTACCTGCGGCGTCAACTGCAATAGCGCGTTTACCTGAAGTCAAACCACCGTCAGCAGCGAAGAATTTCGCTCCATCTTTGTGACATGCCTGACAATCGGTTGCCAATGCTGGGTATCCAACCACTTCCAAATCAGAATCTAGGTGAATTCCAGGGAAACCTCTGTTGTCATCCCAAAGACCTGTATGGAAACGGTGAGCCACTGTAACAAGATCTCTATTGCTGAAGGTCACACCTTCAAGCGTCTTGAATATTGGCTTACCGTCAGCATCAACCTCATCACTCTTATACTCAACAGCCACATGGTAAGAGCCACCCCAAGTATTGTTGTGACAACCAACACATTGGTCAAAACGTTCATTACCATAGTGCTTAGCAACAGTTAGCGAGCCATGACATGTACTACACTTAGCTTCATCTGCCGTAATAGAAGCAGGATTACTTTGTCTAACTGGAGTTGCACCACTACCATCTGCATTAGCGAGATTCCAATATGCTGGTGCCATGGTGACCCCTACATATTCAATATCTGCATCAGCACATTTAGCTAGCATACCCTTAGCATCAGCACATACAGAGAAGCGTGGGGTAATTGCAATGCTCTTACCATCGAAGTCTAGGCCGTCTTTTTGTAGTGTAACCACTAACTTACCACCAACAGCTGGTACTCCATTTAAGTTCATTGTCTTAGTGGCATTACCATGGTAAGTACCATCAGTATCAACCCAACCTAACAGCATTACGTCATACTTAGTGTAATCAGTAAAATCAAAGCCATCCGCGATAGGCGCACCGTCGACAGTCACATCAAATGTCACCACAATTTCATCTGCCGTAGGAGAAGCATTCTCTGTGTAAGACACTGAGCTAACGCTAATTTCCATAGAGTCCGTCGCAATAGCTCTAGCTCCGACTTTGTGCACAGCATCTGGGCTCAGGTTACCAATGTGACAGTTCATACATTGAGAATCATCAGCCTGTGGTAGCTGGAAGTCAGAGTGACCTTCACCGGTTTCGAAGTTAACGGTTACGTGACAACCTACACAAGCTTCACGGTAAACGTTTTCTTTCCACTGGTTGCCATTGTCGTGACAGGTAGTACATTCATTCAGCTCTGCTGGGAAGTGAACGCCAGCAAACTCTTCTGCATCACCTTTTAACACGCCCCACTCGGCAAGATGACCACCGGCGTGGATGGTGTGGATCATGGCGTTAAAGTTAGGGTTAAAGCCTTTTTCTGGATCGTTCTGATCGGCGGCATAAGCTGGGTTATGACACGCGATACAGTTTTCAACTTTCTGATAGTTATGGTGAGCACCGATGTTAGCAATACGTTTGTCGCCATCATCATAGCCCATCAACTCACTGTGACACTGAATACAGGCAGCGCTTGATACCGAATCTTTCGCCGATACGGCCATCTCACCGGTCGCAGGAATGAAATCGAGCGGAGTAGAGAGTAGTTTGTCGGAAATCGATACGCCAGTTGCGTCGGTCACATCATAGGTACGGATCATGACACGGAACATGCTGTTAGGATCGCCATCGGCTACCACAACAGGTGCGTTACCATCATGTTCCCAAGTACCTGTGTAAGTACCAGGGTTTTCAGCATCTTCTACCAAGGTACATGCATCGACTTCGGCGCCGCCACGCGCTGCGGCCTTACCAGTAGGCGTACAGTACATGCTAGAACCAAATTCGTTAGCCAGGGCATTGTTCGACCAGAGCATAGGAGCGCCACTACTAGTGGTGTTAGCCACTTGGTTAGTCACATATAGGGCAACTTTCTCTAGGCCAGTAAACGGAACATCATCTCCTTTACTATTTTTACCCGTCGCGGTGAACTTAATAGAGAAGTCATCAGCTCCTACTACTACGATATCGGCAGGTTGTAGAGTTAGTTTGAAGTCTGCGGCAGTGGCTACAGTATCAACGGTAGATCCCGCTGGTGCACCGGGTGTTCCAGGAGTACCAGGAACACCAGGTTCACCCGGTGCTCCATCTTTACCATCTTCACCATCACTACACGCGCTCACACCAATGGCACAGAAGAGTGCCATGGCTAATAAGGTAATTTTATTTTTTTTCATCGCCATATCCCTTTATAGGTATTTCTGCTATTGCAGTACCTCAAATATAAGGGAGTGACGATAAATTGTTAGATAATTGAGTCCAAGTTGTGACTGCAATTTAAAGATTCATTAACAGAAATTTCAAAATTTGAAAGCGTAAATTTCAAATTTTGAAATTAACATTTAACGAGTAGCTGTTTGATAAGCTGGATAATTAATTCTCTCTGCTCCAGCGAATAGCGTCGATACTCGGCCGGATTCTCCAGCAACAGGTATTGAGGCGACATGCTTTCACCGTGAAGGCGCCCCACCTCCTCGTCAGACAGGCGTACCACGCGGATCCCCGGCAGGGCGCCGCAGATCTCGGCCTCAGAGCAAGGCAGGAAAGCCACAGAGTTCATGGTCAGCAGATGGCTGTACCACTCGTCTCGCGAACTGACTCTTTCTATGCTGTCGATGTCGGCACCGTTTTGACGAGCGAACACCTCAAGGGGGTCGATCTTGTCATTAAAGCCCTTGCCATCCAGGCAGAGAAAGGGGTGACGACAGATGGTTTCCAGGGTCAAAGGCTCGCTCTGGGACCAGATGGCATGCTCCTCGTTGGCGGCCAGACAGACACCGCTCAGACAGCCTAACGCCTCGACCGACAGCGGATGCTCGTTGCAGGCGTCGAACGTCACTCCCATATCCAGTTCACCGTTATGGATCTGATCGGCTGAGTCATCTCCCCAGATCACAAACTGTAACTGACTAAAGGCGTCTCTGGCATTGCTGCGGGAAAAAGCCAGGGAAAGGCTGGCCATGATACTCGGGGTAACCGCGACTCTCAGGCGTTCACTGGCCAGCTCGCTGCTCTTTTCGCTGATAGACTGTTCTATTTTCAGGACGGCTTCACAGAACTGACACACGGGCTCGTAGAGAAACTCCGCCATAGGCGTCGGCTTGAGTCCGAGCTGACGACGATAGAAGAGTTCGTCGTCGAAGGTGGCACGTAACATATTCAAACAGCGGCTAATTTTAGGGGCTGACACATTAAGTTGCTTAGCCGCTATGTTGGCATGTCCGGTTTGAAAAATGACTTTAAACACCATCAAACAAAACACATCGAGTTCGCTGATTTTCTTAAGTGTTTGATTGCTCATCGATACTATTGTTTATATTAGTAATCTAATATTTATAACACATGATTTGCATCAAACGATATAGCCATTAGTCACACATTTGCACTTGGCTTGTTGAACCCAGAAATTAGTGCTAGGTGAAGCGGCAAACCCAAAATCTTGTACTGAGCATGGCTGGCTTTTAGCCGAATATGCTAGCCACCTCCTGTGGCGTCAGCGGGCGATACTGCCCTACAGCCAAGGTTTCATCCAGGATTAGGTTACCCACGGAGAGCCTGTGCAGCGCCATCACCTGATTGCGAAAACGGCCAAACATGCGCTTGATTTGATGGTAGCGCCCCTCATGCAGGGTGACCCTGGCCAGGTGGGGTTCTAGGATCTCAAGCTGTGCAGGCTGAGTGGTAATATTCTCAAAAGCAAAGTAGAAACCCTCGGCAAAGGCCTTCACATAGGCCTGAGTGAGGGGAGCCTTGAGGGTGACCAGATACTGCTTGGCCACCTTATGCTCCGGCGACATGATACGCTTCGACCAGCGGCTGTCGTTGGTGAGCAGCAGCAAACCCGAGGTGTTGAGATCCAGCCGTCCGACAATGTGCAACCCCTTGTCCTGATAGTCGGGCAAGAGATCCATCACCGTCTTGTGCTCATCGTCCTTGGTCGCGCTCACCACACCAACCGGCTTATGCAGCATGAGATAGATGGGCTGCTCCTGTCTCAGCGCCTGCCCATCGAGCATCACTTGAGAGAACTGATCTATCTGACAGTCGGCATCGCGCACCACCTGACCGTCGACACTCACCCGGCCCTTTGCCAAGATGAGGCGTACCTGCTTGCGAGGGATCTGACAATGCTGACTGATAAAACGATCCAGCCTGGCGCGTTTAGCGGACATCTTGTTGTGTCGGTGCGTGAGAGGCGAGCGGCACCAGCTTGTAGGCGCAGCGTCTGGCGCCGGCTATGATATGCTCCTCGCGGCTGACGCTCGCCAGTTCGCTAAACAGTTCTTGAAACAGCTGCAACTCTGAGCGGCAGAAGTTAGCGCAGCGACTCGCCGCGGCGCAGATGGGGCAGTGATTTTCCAGCAGCCAAAAGACGCCATCTTGCTCCTCGACTGAGGCGACATACCCCTCCTGGGTCCTGAGCCTTGCCAGCGCGGCTAACTTATCCGCCAGACCCGTCGCTTGCGACAGCGCCTCCTGATACAAACGCCGACTCGCCTGCTCTCGGTGATCGATCAATTGATCCAGCCCCTGGTCACCAAAGACTACCCGCACCGAGTCGATCAGTTGACTGGAGAGATCGTCGTGTCGGTCTGGGAACAGCTTGTAGCTCTTCTCGGTAAGCCCCCAGTAACGGGTGGGACGACCGCGACTCGCCTTTCTGTCTTCGAAACTCAAGATCCCCTCCTCTTCCAAGGCCTGCAGATGTTGCCTAACCCCCATGGTGGTCAACGCAAACAGCTCGGCCAATACCTTGGCGGTACTGGGGCCGTGGATCTTGATATGGTCGATGATCTTGTCGCTGGTCTTCTTACTCACCCGCCGTCTCCTCTGGACTTCTATGGGACCATTATTACCGATCCAGAGATTAAGTAAACTTTTTTATTTACTTTAGTCTTTACAAAATTAAATAAAGCAATTAGTGTATAAAACATTAAATAAATAAAAAGGTTTACATAATGAAACTTCTTATCGTCAGTGCCAGTCAACGTCCAGGTTCTCAAAGTGCCAGAGTCGCCGGCTACCTTAGCGAACATGCTAACCAATTCAGTGAGATACAACATATTGAGCTGTGCCGCTATGACCTGCCCTTCTGGGATGGCGACAGAAACGGCGCAGCGCTTAAGGCGAGCGACTGGCAAAAGATAAGCCCGCTGGTAAAGCAAGCCGACGCTCTGGTTCTGATCACCCCAGAATGGGGCGGTATGGCCTCACCCATGTTGAAAAACTTTCTGCTACTGTGTGACAACCAGGACACGGCCCACAAGCCCGCCCTCTTGGTCGCGGTTACCAGCGGCATCAGCGGCGCCTACCCTATCGCCGAGTTAAAGATGAATGCCCTGAAGAACAACAAGCTGGTGCCCATTCCCGATCATCTGATCATTCGTAACGTGGAGCAGGTACTGGGAGAGGGTGAGATAGATGCCAGAGAGCAGGGATTAAGAGCGCGCATCGACTACAGCCTGCACATGCTCGGCCAGTATGCAGATGCCCTCGGCGTCATACGCCAGCGCCATAGGGATCAGCCCTACCCCAAACAGCAGGAATATGTATACGGCATGTAGTGCCGCCTAAGTGCTAACTTCAAGTGATGCGCCAGCCCCAGCTAGGCACTAACCCCAAGCGAGGCACTAACCCCAAGCTAGGCACTAGATCGAGCGTATTAACGGAATAACACCAAGCCAGCAGAGAAGGAATTGCATCATGATCCATTTAGAACACATAAATCTCGTCGTCACCGACATAGAAACGGCCCTTAATTTCTACCGTGCGGCCTTCCCCCATTGGTCGGTACGTGGCGGTGGTCAGGGAACCTGGTATGGCAAGCCACGCAACTGGGTTCACTTCGGCGATGACTACCAATACCTGGCCTTCAACGATGATGGCGAAGGCGAAAACCGCGACTTAAGCGGACACCAGGTCGGCCTGGCTCACTTTGCTTTCGTGACCCAAGATCTCGATGGCGTGATCGCCAGACTCAAGCACGCGGGCTTCGAGGTGGACAAAGCGGGACAGGAAGATCCCTTCCGCCGCAACGTCTACTTTATCGACTCCAACGGCTATGAGGTGGAGTTTGTGCAGTATCTCAGTGACCTGCCAGAGCAGCGTAACCGCTACGACACTTGATAGCGGCCGCGAAGCATTAGCAAAAATACGAGGGGATAGATCTATCTATCTTTGATATCCGGGCCTATCCCAGATAGACCAGCAGGGTAAACAGCAAGAGATAGAAGAAAAAGCCTGCCATATAGACGGCGTAAAAATCGTTTTTCGCCAGGCGTTTCTCTTGATGAAACAAGGCAGGCCAATACAAGGGCTTCTGCACCCGGCCAAAGGTCACTAGCCCAATCACCACGGCGCCCGTGGTATAGAGAACAAACGAGAGTAAGATCTCCCAGATAAACCAGATAAAGAGTTCGGTGAGACTAGCCGCTAACATGAGTATTACCCCGCCATCTTGCTAAGAAACAACGCAAAACCCGCGCCTGCGAGCAGAAAGATGATCACCATAATGGTGAGCGTCTTGGAGCGTGCCATGGATTGCAGCAGGGCAAAGCCCGTGTCCATCTCAGCCAAGTCTCGTAACAAGGAGGAGCTAGCAGGCGTTTTGGCTGTCTTCGCTGTCTTAGATGTCTTAGATGTATTAGATGTCTCGGCACTTCTATGCACTAGCTTATCTGGCTTAGTCTTTGCCAAGTTTTCCATAGACGCCTGAGACTTATGGGTAGAGTCTGGGGAGGTCTTCATCAGCTTTCCTTAGCTAAAGGCTTTATTGGACTCTAAAGCCTGGCCAATAGAAAGTCAGGTTAACTTTTATTCACTTCTTATATTCACCTCTTATTGGTGTCAGGCCAATGCTTAACCAGATCACCACTTTAGCCAGCTCTCCACTTTAGCCTGCTCTCCACTCTAGCTAGCACGTCACTTTAGCTAGCGCGTTACTATGGTTATTGGATAAGTGAAGACAAAAAATGATTCGGCTAGGCCTGCTCTACCGGCCCCTCGGGTTTGATGAAGAAATGAATTTCGAAACGGGTATCAGGGGTAAGCGGCTTGATGCTGTGCCAGTAGCCGGGATGAGAAATCGCCGTCTCATTGGCCCCTAGTCGCACCTCGCGATTGACCTCGCCCAACTTGTCTAGGTAGCCGAAAAACATCAGCTCGCCTTGGATAACATGGATCTGCTCATACACGCCGGGCCGGGTAAAATGCCGCTCACGGTAGATGGCGGGCATATCCTGCTCGCTAAACACAGGTGTCTTCTTGCACTTCACATATCCCTTAGGCACAAATGACATCTTGAGGCTCCCATTTTCAAGGCCGATTGCCGACGTTCAGAAAGCTAAACTTAGTCTAATTTTGGCTAAAGATCTAAGGCAAGCTCACGGCGAGATTGCACTTCACTCACAAGAGATTACACTGTGTCCCAAATTCTGCTATCTCTACTTGTATGACAGCTTCATCTCACTCTCAATTAAACGCTTCGTTTAGCTACAGCACCCACTTTACCCTGGACAGAGCCTATTATGCTGAATGCTTCGATGCCTCAGTGACTCAGCCCGCTCCCCGCGCCGAATACACTAAGGCGCTCGGCTTTCTGCTGATCGGCCTGGCCCTGCTGTTGACCGGGGTTAACGCCTACGCCTCTTGGTTTATCATCGCCCTCGGCGTATTGGAGGGCTTAAGTATCAAGTTTAAGCGCCCCTGGTACCTGACCCGCCAGATGATGAGCAAGGCCGCCGGCAACGAGGCCAGCCTCACCCTGAACGAACAAGGGATCAGCATCGAATCCCTCTATGTTAAACAGCAGCTAAGCTGGGACAGTATCGACGACATACAGGAGACCAGCGCAGGCTTTCTGCTGCTGACAGGCGGCCAAAAACACTACCTTTCCAAACGTTTTCTCGATGAAGCCTGCTGCCAGTTTATGCGCGGCAAGGGCGCCAAACAGGGCTAAATTTGCCGCAGTTTTATTAAACTTTGTATAGATTCAGGCAAAAGTGCCTCGCTTTGTTATTATGCAAACAAAATGCGACAATAGCGCACATAACAACAAGCCCTAAGGACGATCTCCGCCCTAAGGCAAACCTGATAATGGAGTAACGATGATCAGTAACCAGAAACTCGTCGCGGCAATCTTGGCCGGTTCGACACTATTTATTTCGGCTTGTCAGACAACTAATCCGTATACCAACGAAAGCCAGAACGCCAAGGCGACTAACGGCGCCATCATAGGTGCCATCGCCGGTGCTGCTATCGGTGTGGCCTCGTCAAGCAAGAGCGACCGGGGTAAGGGTGCACTGATCGGTGCCGCCTCAGGCGCAGCCGTTGGTGGTGGTATCGGCTATTACATGGACGTGCAGGAAGCCGAGCTACGTAAGCAGCTACAATCGACTGGCGTCAGCGTGACCCGTAACGGCGACAACATCATCCTTAACATGCCAAACGAAGTGACCTTCGGTGTCGATCAATCTGTGCTGAGCAGCCGTGCCAAGAACGTGCTGGACAGTGTCGCCTTGGTCGCCAAGGAGTATGATGAAACCATGCTGAATGTCATGGGCTTCACCGATAGCTCTGGCAGCGAGTCATACAACCTGCGTCTGTCTCAGGTACGTGCGGCAGAAGTTGCCAACTACCTGATGTCTCGTGAAATCAAGAGCCAGCGCATCAGCTCTGTGGGCATGGGTGAGTCTCGTCCAATCGCCGACAACTCGACCCAGCAAGGCCGCGCGCAAAACCGCCGTGTCGAGATCGTGCTAAGCCCAATGTCACAAGGCTAAGCACCAGGTTAACCACCTAATCCTATCGTGTCCCTCGCGCCCTATTGCTTGAGGGACACGCTTTACCCCCTCTTCCGCAAAAAAGATTCACAAATCGCCTCCCCTAAATTGCCTCCATAGGTCTAGACTTATTCTCAAGGGATAACAAGGATGTGGATGCCATGGCGCCAGCAGGGAATAGCATAGACGACTCGCCGTTTGCACAGCTTATCTGCGACAAGCAAGGAGTGATCATTGAGGCCAACGACGCCTTGTATGCGCTGTTTGAGCTCAACCATGAAGCCGTCGTCAAGCGCCCACTCGAGCAGCTACTCACGCTAAATCAGACCGACTCAAGCGACTCACTGCTTGAGGCCATCACTCACGCCTTGGCACTTACCTTAGCAGATAGGCAATCGCTCGATGTGCGTCTTCATCGCCAATCCAGGACGCCTTGGTATCAGCTGTTTCCCCAGGCGCTAAGCAATAATCGCTACCTGCTGCTGTTTGTCCCCCAGCGCGACGATCCCAACATCAATCAGGCATACCTCAAGCGTTTCGAGGCCTTTCTCTGCTCCGCCGATATCGGCATCTGGCATTATGACTCCACCACCGGCGAGACACGTTTCTCCAACCGGGTGAAGGAGTTGCTGCAACTTAACCATCACAGCCCCCTGAGCTGGCAGAGTCTACAGCAGATGGTCACGGTGAAAGATCGTTATAAGTTCGACCCCTTTCTCGCCCCCTCGCCCTCGGGGAAACATAAGCTAGCGTTTCGTTTTCGCATCGACTCGAACGATGTCGCCAGGGTGTACGAGCTTTTCGCCGAGCATATCTATCTGGAAAATGGCCACTTCAAGCTGCTCGGCCTTATCAAAGATCAGACAGAGTCTAAGGCGATGCTCGACGCCCTCAACGAGGCCAACGAGTCGAAGAAGCTGGCGCTCGAGGCCGGTAACATAGGCAACTGGCGGGCACAGATAGATGAACAGGGGCAGTGGATCTGGCAGTGGGATCAGAGGGCCAACGAGATGTTTTGCCTCAACATAGAAGACATTGGCGTGTTGGAGAAGTGGGCCGAGCGGATCCACCCGGAAGACTTCCCCGCCGTGATGGCCGCGGTGGAAGACTCGCTGGCCAATGGCAATCCGTTTCATCAGGAGTATCGCGCCATTCTGCCAAACCAAGAGATCATCTACATACTGGCCAAGGGCAAGGTGAGCCAGGGGCAGAACCAGCAAAACAGCCGCATCGATGGCATCTGCATCGATCAGACTCCCATCTACCAAGCGCGCCTGGCGCTGCAGGAAAGCTACCGCTCACTCGAGAGCCGGGTAAAGCAGCGCACCACAGAATTGCAGCTCGCCAAGGAGCGGGCCGAAATCGCCAGTCAGGCCAAGAGCGAATTTCTCTCTATGATCAGCCACGAACTGCGCACCCCAATGAACGCGGTGATCGGCGCACTGGAGCTGCTCTCCCTGGCCGACAAGTCGGGCGAGGAAAGAGATCTTATCGAGACGGCGTCGACCTCGGCCAATAATCTCATCTATATCCTCAACGACATCCTCGACATCAACAAAATAGAGTCGGGCAAGATGCAGCTGGAGCAGCAAGACTTCCACCTCGCCGGGGTGATCGCCGATCTGATCAAGAGCTTCTCACCGGTGGCCAGTCGTCAGGGGTTACGCTTTGCCGTGCAGGAAGCCCTGGAGCTGCCCGACTGGGTCGAAGGGGATATCGTCAAGGTGCGGCAGATCCTCAGCAATCTGCTCAGCAACGCGATGAAATTCACCCACAGCACACAGGAGCAGACCGGCTGCGTGTCGCTAAACATCACGGTAGGTGAGCAGAATGACATAGTGACCCGGGTACGCTTTACCGTGACAGACAATGGCATAGGCATAGACAAGGCGACCCAGAAACGTCTGTTTACCCCCTTCGTGCAGGCCCAGCGCTCGACCACGCGCAACTATGGCGGCACGGGCCTGGGCCTGGCTATCTGTGGCAAGCTCACCAACCTGATGGGCGGCAGCATTAGCCTTAAAAGCGAACTTGGCCAGGGGGCCCAGTTCTGTGTAGAGCTTCCCTTCTGGCGCGCCCATCACCACGAACAAACTCAAGAACTTAGCGAACACACCATAGGGATGGTGAACCTGGGCCAGCCCCAGACCACGCTTGATTGGATAAAACAGTGTTTGACCGACAAGGGGGGCAGGGTCAAATGCTACCAGGCCGAGCAACTGGGCATCGATACCCTGGCTCTGCCTCTGGTGATCATTCTCGCCACCGGCGAGGCTGACGAGCTGCGCTTTCTCGCCAACCAGGCGGCGAGTCCAAAGGGCCACAGCAACTGGCTTGTCGCCCTGCCCCAACATCAACGCAAGGCGCTGACACAGACGATTCCCCAGATAGACAGCCTGGACAGCTATCTGTTATCCAAGGCCTTGCTGCTCAAGGCGGTGCACAAACGCCTAAACACAGGCCTTGCCATCGACCTCGACGAGATGGAGCTGGATCTCTGCGATCCGCTGACGCAGGAGCCAATGCCAGGGCTTAAGGGAGACGCCGACATACTGGTGGTTGAAGATAACCCGTTAAACCAGAAGCTAATTCTTAAACAACTGGACATGCTCGGCTATCGCTGCAACCTCGCCGAAGATGGTCTGGCCGGGGTGCACCTCTGGCAGTCGGCAGACTATAAGCTGATCCTTACTGACTGCCACATGCCCAACCTGGACGGCTATGACATGTCTAAGCAGATCCGCCAGATAGAGAACAGTACCCAACGTAAATCTGTGCCCATAGTGGCCATCACAGGGGCCGCCATGGCCACCGAACTCGACGACTGCTACCGCTCGGGCATGAACGACTTTGTCAGTAAACCTGTGCAGCTTAGAGACCTAAAGAAGGTCATCCAGAAATGGTATCGCCATGAAGAATAGTCCCCAGATCCTCAACCCTAAGATCATGCGTGATCTCATCGGCAATGATCCCGGGCTCATCGCCCAGTTTAAGCAGGACTTCGTCGCCCAGGCCCGCACCAGCCTGCGCGAGTTGGCCACCCACTACAACAACCGTGAATTTGCCGGCCTTAAACAGAAGGCGCACTTTCTCAAGACCTCTGCCAAGGCGATCGGCGCCGAAGAGGTTGCCGACAAGCTGCAACACCTGGAATATGCCGCCCTGGGGGAAGATATGCCCCAATGCAAGCAGCTCATCATCCAGCTCAAAAATGCCCTGCAGTCCCTGATAGAGGTGATCAACTCATGACTCGAAAACCCAGCGTTGCCTGTCGCCACCCCGAAGTGATCATGCTCTATGAGAAGGAGGAGGATATCTCGGGCGCCGCCAATATCATTGCCGAGCAGGTCGACGAATATCGCACCGTGCCTGTGACCCGGCTAGTGGGCGAGCAGATAAAAGAGCATAAGCCCTCGGTGATCCTTTTTGCCATGAGCTCGGTGAAGCTCAGCATAGAGCTCTATACCAAACTCCTGAAAAACCAGCAGATCGCCTACAGGCATTACGCCATAGTGCTGTGCAAGAACAAGGAGTCTGCCCTGGCCTTTCGCAGCTGCATCAAGGGGGTGTTCGACAACTACTTCGTCTACCTGCCCCTGTACGAGAAGTTTCGTCTGAAGATGATAGTCCACAACGGACTGAGACAGAGCCAGGGGGATGATCACTATGCAGGTCTGGATGACGACCAGCTGGAGCGCATCGATACCAACCTCGCCTCGCTCATCGAGCTCAGTAGCCAGTGTAAGCGCCAGCTACTGGATTCGGTCGACTCCTGCAAGGCGTCAGTCGAACAGTCGACCGAGCAGCTCCCCCATGGCAGTGAGGGCATGAGTCACGACAAGGCGCTGGTCAAGTCGCTGGCCAAACAGCATATCGAGCCCCTACTGACTCAGCTGGAGCTGGAGATCAAAGATGGGCTGGATCTCATTCTGGCGCAGCTCACCAGTCGCCATAGCGAGATCAAAGACATTAAGCAGCAGGTGATCGCCAAACAGCAAGCCAAGATCCCGACCCAGGCCCTGGTCAGCTCGCTGCTGGATGAACAGGAAGCCAAGCCCCCCAAGAAGAAGATCTTGGTGGTGGAGGATAATCAGATCTACCGGGAGATGATCGTCAAGGTGCTGGAGCAAGATGAGTATGATACCGAGCAGGCCTGCGACGGTCTTACGGCCCTCAAGATGATCAAGGGTAACGATTACGCCCTGATCCTGATGGATCTCTACATGCCTCATCTGGATGGCATCAACACCACCAAACAGCTCAAGGCAGATAATGACGGCAAGGATATTCCCGTGGTGGCGCTGACCAGCAACAACAACCGTGAGCTGATCAAGCGTTGGGCCCAGGTGGGACTGAAGGGCTATATTCTTAAGCCCTCCAATCGCACCGAGATCCTTCAGGCGGTCAAGACCGCCATCGAATATGGCTAAGCCTTAACCTCACCAATGGGCAGAATCACCCGGCCATACTCCTGATTAAGCACCTGAGCCATGGCGAAGTAGATGGCGCTGGCGCCGCAGAAGATCCCTTCGAACCCGGCGATCATCCCAATCAACTCGCTACCTGTGAAGTCACGGGCCGCAAGCAGGAAAAAGAGTATCGTCAAGGAACCGAACACCACCTGCTTGGCGCGTGGGTAACGCAATGAGCCGACAAACATGAAGGCGGTAAACAGGCCCCAGAGGCTTAAGTACCAGCCCATGAAGTGACTCGGACTGGCTGCGGCGAGGCCAAGCTTAGGCAGCATGATTAGCCCCACTAAGGTCAGCCAGAACAGGCCATAGGAGGTAAATGCCGTAGTGCCGAAGGTATCTCCCCGTTTAAAACACATCATGCCCACCAGCACCTGGCCCAGACCACCGTAGAAGATCCCCATCGCCAAGATCATGGCATCGATGGCAAAGAAGCCCGCGTTGTGTATGTTCAATAGCACGGTCGTCATACCAAATCCCATCAGACCCAGAGGCGCTGGATTGGCCAATTTTGTCGACATTTAATTCCCCTCGTTATCGCTCGCAGTGAATGATGCGCCCCTTTGGCGCGGTCAAAATCGCGGCGGATTCTAGAGAAGTCTTAAGGGCATCACAATACCAGGCCAAATGGGCAAAACGCCATAATTAAAATCGATATAAAACAACATGATAACTAAAGGCTGTCGAGAAGGGACATTGACAGGCAAGAAAAATTGCTAATAAATTCATTAAGATAAACATGAGATGCAGACCGCGTGAGATTGGAATCACAAAAGGCGAGGTTTCGAGGGGTTCATCACAAAGGGAGTTTCGTACCGTCCCAGGATAAACATCAGATGCTAATGAAAAGCGGGCCAGACAAGATAAGCCTCACGCTTCTCCACTTGTCGTGATCCAGCCCACAAAAAAATCAGCAGAGGGGCTTAGTTAACCATCTGCTGATCTAGATCAGTTTTGCGCCTCAACTAAAAGCTAATTTTGCGCTTAGCTTGTGTGACTGGCTTAAGTGTGTAGCTCGAGCCAAAGCTCTTAGCCAAGTTTTTTAAAGGGCTTAGCAGCATCTGGCCATCAGGAAAGCATTCACATAGCGGCCATCCCGAAAGGCGTAATCTTTGGCCTCACCTTCTATCTCGAATCCATGGGATTTATAGAGGGCGACGGCAGCCTCGTTGTCGGTATAGACCTCGAGCTCGATGCGCCGTACCGCCAGCCAGTTGGTCGCCAGATCTATCATGGCCCCCAGCAAGGCACTGCCAATCCCCTGCCCGCGGGCCGACTCGCATACCGCCATGCCAAAGTTGGCCACGTGCTTGCGCCTGGCATTGCTATAGACCTCCATGCCGAGCTGGCCCACAATCTTGCCCTCGCGCACGGCCACCAGGCTGTAACAGTTCTCCGGCAGATCCTTCAGCCGCTTCTGCCAGAAGGTCAGCGACGGATAGGGACGCTGCAGGGTGCCGGCATAACAGCTGCGCTGGCCATAGAGGGCAAAAATCCCCTCTATGTCGCCATCTGTGCTGTGACGTATGCTGATCTCTGGGGCTTGGGGGGAATCAAACTGATGCTCTGCCATAAACGTCCTATATTTCCTTATAAAAGAAGGCAATATGCCACAGTATCAATATGCCATAGTTGCAATAAGCTAAGCAATGACAGTATGAACAAGGCCGCCGCTCCTCCGGCTAGAGGCCTAACCCGTAGCACTAATCCGCAACACTTACCCCTAGCACTAATCCACAACACTAATCCGTAACACTAGGCCTTACCCGTAGCAAGCAGCCGCTGCGCCGGATTCCCCATGGCGATCAGCTTAGGCGCCTGTTTCTGCGCCTCGCTGAAATCCTGCTTGCTCTGCCAGCCGAACCACTGGTTGGCGATCAGCGTCTGCGCCACGGGGCCGCCTAAGGTGTTGCCCGGGCCGAGCACTATCACACAATCAGGGGCAAACTCCTTCACCCCAACCGCCATCGCCTGACTGAAGTCATAGGGCGCCACCACCTGATGATCTAAGGTGTAGTTGTGCAGCCTTTCCATGTCGCTGGAGAAGCGCCCCCAGATCTGTCCCCGGCCATCCACCATGGGCAGCTTAGGCTGATGAAACAGCGACACGGGCAGTGCCTGCTGACCCCGGCGGGCGATCTCTTGCAGCAGCGGCGAGTGAAAGGCGCCGTGGTTGTAGAGGCGCATAGGGTAGCGCTCCTCCAGCTTGGGCAGACGGGCCTCGGCCTGGGTAAGACCCGCCTCGTTACCCGCCAGCACGCGATAGCCCCCGAGATGAATAGAGGTGTAGAGCTCACAGCCCGCCTCCTGGTTCACCTCATCGATGACCTTATCCAGCAATGCTGTCTTGGCGTTGTCCCGGCGCCAGTTCTCATCCATCTCGGGATAGATCATCTGCCCGCCGATCAGGCCATCACTCATCATGCTGCCCATGGTGTTGATCACCTCGAAAGCGCCGCGCTCATCCAGGGCGCCGGCCAGTGCCAACGCGATATACCAGCCCATGGAGTTACCGGTCACCACCACTATCTCAAAGCGCTCGCGATCGATATCCATGAAGTCGGCCATGGCGCAGGCATAGATGAGGGCCGAGGCATTCTCCCCCGGCGTATGTAGCTTGAAGGAGTACTTCCCTTGGCCATCGAGGTCGGCAATCGGCCGCTGGCCCAGGTCACGCCGATAGGCATCGATCGCCTCGATAAAGTCGGACTTATCGCCGTGGTATCTGGCGAGATAGCCGAGCTCCTCCTTGTTGTAGCATCCTCTTCCCGGCGCCACCACCAAGGCCCTTAGCTTACCCGCCGCACTACCCGCTTGATCGCTCTTCATCATCTTGGCTTCCTGTGTCATAAGACTTGTCTCACTCCCGCATCCTGGATGGTTTCACTGCCCTCATCGTCAACGGCGTGCTCGCCAACCAGGGCCTGCTCACCAACCAGGGCCAGGGCAGCCTCGACAATTTGCGAGCGGCTCGGCAGTGGCAGAGTCGCCGCCTCGGCCAGCGGGATAAAGCAATCCTCGGCGGTGAGCCTGGCCATCTGCGGCGCGAGATCCCCCAAGCGCTCATGGACGCAGGTCACTATCGCCTCGCTTACCGAGCCACTGCGGCGGCACTCATCGACGATCAACAGATGTTCGCACTCGCTCACCGCCGCGATGATCGCCTCCTCGTTGAGGGGGATGAGATAGCGCAAGTCGATCACCCGACAGTCGATGCCGAGCTTAGATAGCTCGCGCTCGGCCTGACGGCTGAGATAATAGCCGTTGCCATAGCTGAGGATGGCCAGCGTCTTACCCTTGCCATAGACCCCCAGCTCACCATAGGGCAGGGCTTTGGCCTTTTCCTGAGGACAATAGTCATGACTCCAGAGGCCATCTCCCTCCTCATGGAGATCCCGTGTCATATACAGGGCGATAGGCTCTAAGAAGATCACCAGTCGCTGCTCCTGCTCGGCCAGCCGCACGCATTCCCGCAGCATCCCCATGGCATCGGCGCCGTTGGAGGGACAGGCCAGTATGAGGCCGGGAATGTCACGAAACACAGCCAGTGAGTTGTCGTTATGGAAGTGACCGCCGAAACCCTTCTGATAACCCAGGCCGGCGATGCGGATCACCATGGGGTTGCTAAACTGACCGTTGGAGAAAAACGGCAGGGTCGCCGCCTCGCCGCGGATCTGATCCTCGGCGTTATGGACATAGGCAAGAAACTGGATCTCCGGAATCGGCAGCAGGCCGTTGTGGGCCATACCTATGGCCAGGCCTAAGATTGAGGTCTCATCCAACAGGGTATTGATCACCCGGTTGGGGCCGAAACGCTCCACCAGGCGCGAGGTCACATGATAGACACCGCCCTTCTTGCCCACATCCTCACCGCAGACCACTATGTTCTGCTGGCGCGCCATTAACTCAGTGAGTGTCATGTTGATAAGCTTGCCCATGTGTAGCGGCTTACCCAGAGAGTTTTTGTCCGCACTAAAGAGCTGAGCGAAGGCCTCATCGGTCAGGTTATGGTGAGTCAAGGGCTTGTCATTGACGGGCGGGATCACCGCCGCCATCGCCGCCTTGGCGCTGGTTAGTTTTGGCCGCTCAACCGCCACCATGGCGATGGCGGCGATGCGCGCCTTGAGCGTCTGATACTGATTAATTATCTCGTCCGGGCTCATCAGCTTGGCTTCGATGATCTGCTTGGCACTGAGCAGCAATGGGTCCTGAGCCTCGTTATCGAAGATCTTCTGTTTGCTGAGATAGGCGATTTCGGCGTCGCTGCCGGCATGGCCCATCAGACGCACGGTTCTGACATGCAAGAAGACGGGCTTGCGCTTGACCCTGGCATACTCAGCCGCCTGACGACTGACCCGATAGCAGTCCAGCAGATCCCGCCCATCACAGTAGAAATACTTGATGCCGGCGCGGTCTTTAAAGTTGGCGGCTATCCAGCCGTTTGGGGTCGCGGTAGAGATACCTATGCCATTGTCTTCACAGACAAACAGCAGCGGCAGCGGCACCTGCTGGTAGGCGGCCCAACCGGCGGCATTGATCGCCGTCTGCGCGCTGGCATGGTTGGCCGAGGCGTCGCCGAAGTTACAGAACACCAGGCTGTCTTCGGGCAAGGCGCTGTCGATATCTAACCTATGCGTCAGCGGAATGCTCAGGGCCGCCCCCACCGCCTTGGGCAGATGCGAGGCTATGGTGGAGGTCTGTGGTGGTATCATCAGCCGCTTACTGCCGAGCACCTTGTGACGCCCGCCGGAGATAGGGTCTTCGCTGGAGGCGGCAAAAGAAAGCAGCATGTCCCACAGGGAGGTCTCGCCGGGCACCTGGCGCGCCCTCTCTATCATAAAGGCCGCGCTGCGATAGTGCAGAAATGCCATATCGGTCGGGCGCAGGGCCGCGGCGCAGGCGGCGTTGCCTTCGTGACCCGAGCTGCCTATGGTGTAGAAGCCCTGATTACGGGCGCGCATCTTACGGGACTCGAGATCCAGCAGGCGGCTCTTCATCTGTGACTCGAAGATGCCGACGAAATCGGCGTCACTGAGCCCCAGGCGGGTATGGCACCAGCCCTGCTCTATCTCTAAAAAATCTTGCTGTGATACTCGTTCGACAAATTGCCTGTCGAGGGCAATAGCTCTATCTTCCAAGTTGATCTACCTCAATTGGGCGCAACTAGGCCTATACCACAGGCGTTCACTCGGCCGCTGCGACGAGAAGGCGGAGCGACGCCGTCGCTCCGAGCTGAAGGAGAAGGATTACCCGAAGGCCTGAATGCCGGTCTGCGCACGCCCCAGGATGAGCGCATGAATATCATGGGTACCCTCGTAGGTGTTGACGGCCTCGAGGTTCATCACGTGACGGATCACATGGAACTCGTCGCTGATGCCGTTACCGCCATGCATGTCGCGGGAGGTACGGGCGATCTCCAGCGCCTTACCGCAGGAGTTACGCTTGATGAGTGAGATGGCCTCGACGGGCAACGCGTCCTGATCCATCAGGCGACCGGCCTGCAGGCAGGCAAACAAGCCTGTGGTGATCTCTGTCTGCATGTCGGCCAGCTTCTTCTGGATCAGCTGAGTGGCCGCCAGTGGGCGGTTAAACTGAATACGGTCCAGGCTGTATTGACGCGCCGCGTGCCAGCAAAACTCTGCCGCCCCCAGTGCGCCCCAGGCGATGCCGTAGCGGGCCTTGTTGAGACAGCCGAACGGCCCCTTGAGTCCCTCAACGTTAGGCAGCAGCGCCTCTTCACCCACCTCGACATTGTCCATCACTATCTCGCCGGTGATCGAAGCTCTAAGGCTGAACTTACCCTCAATCTTAGGTGCGCTCAGCCCCTTCATCCCCTTCTCTAGGATGAAGCCACGGATCACCCCGTCGAGCTTGGCCCACACCACAAACACATCGGCGATAGGCGAGTTAGTGATCCACATCTTGGCACCGTTGAGACGATAGCCGCCGTCGATACGCTCGGCGCGGGTCTTCATCCCACCGGGATCCGAGCCCACATCCGGCTCGGTCAGACCGAAACAGCCCACCCACTCGCCGGTTGCCAGCTTAGGCAGGTATTTCTGACGCTGCTGCTCGTTGCCATAGGCATAGATGGGGTGCATCACCAGGGAGGACTGCACGCTCATGGCGCTGCGATAGCCGCTATCGACCCGTTCAATCTCTCGGGCCACCAGGCCATAACTGACATAGTTGGCGTTGGCGCAGCCATAGGCCTCGGGCAGAGTCGCCCCCAGGAGTCCGAGCTCGCCCAGTTCATTCATGATCTCACGGTCGAAATGCTCATTGCGATTGGCCATCAATACCCGGGTCATCAACTTCTCTTGGGCATAGTCGTGCACCATGTCGCGGATCATGCGTTCATCTTCGCTAAGCAACGCATCGAATTGCAGTGGATCTTGCCAATCAAATTTCACTCGAGCCATGAGTCTGTTCCTTGCTGTCATTTATTGTTGTGTTGCAACTGGTGACTAATTCACCACTTGCTAATTCGACTAGCATAGGCATAATTTATCCGTAGGAAAAATATTCTTTTTGTTTAGCTTGCATAGCTATTACCTA
Organism: Shewanella loihica PV-4; assembly: GCF_000016065.1. Classification (NCBI taxonomy): domain Bacteria; kingdom Pseudomonadati; phylum Pseudomonadota; class Gammaproteobacteria; order Alteromonadales; family Shewanellaceae; genus Shewanella; species Shewanella loihica. The sequence continues at coordinate 1,019,969 of NC_009092.1, read as the reverse complement.
TATCTTACGTAAGCGTAAAGATGAGCTCCAACACTAACCTAAGAGCCTAGCCATGAACCTCAGAGCCCTGAGTTACTTTGTCGCCGTCTACGATAAGGGCACCATCAGCGCCGCCGCCAAGCAGTGCTATATCGCCCAGCCCTCTATCTCCTCGGCCATCAGTCAACTCGAAGACGAGCTCAACACTCAGCTGTTCCAGCGTCACGGCAGAGGTGTGAGCCCAACAGAGTCGGCAGAGCGCCTCTATCCCCTGGCTCAGCGGCTGCTAAACGAGTCCAAGGCGATCGCTTCGCTGTTTAATACGCCAGAGCAGCGCCAACCCTTCAAGCTTGGGCTGATCAACTCCCTCGGGGTGCAGCGCATGAGCATGCTGCTCAAAGACTTCAGCCAGGCCTGCCATGATATGGAGCTCACCCTGGTCGAGGCCAACGAGCCCTGCGACGCCCGCATCATCACCACCAGTCAGCTAAAGTCGGATGAGGTGTTTCAGCCCATCTGGCATGACGACTACCTGCTGGCGATCCCCTCGACCATGAGCCTGGCCCTGAAGAAGGAGATCCGCCTGCAGGATCTTAGCGGCCAGCCCTTCATCCACCGCGCGCCCTGCGAGGCCCTGGCGGATCTGCAGCAGCTGATGGATCTCGAGGGGATAAAGATGCAGATCCGCGCGCGGATCCAGACGGTAGAGTACGCGGTAGGCTTGGTGGCGGCCGGGGTCGGCATCGCCCTGGTGCCCGCCCTGCCGGTATTGATGGAGCAGAGCAACATCATCTATAAGGCGATTGGCGATCTGCAGCTCAGGCGCACCGTCGGCCTGGCCATGCAAAGAGAGGGTGAGCGCACCGAGCAGCAGAAACAGTTGCAACAAGTCAGCAAACTCTATAGCTAAAAGGGATCACAGCGGCGTACTCGCCAGGCAACATCTTGCCAAAACTTAACCAACACTAGGCATGAAGCTGTATCATTTTGCATCAGCAGCAGCGAAAACGCTGTGCATATATGACGTAAATGGTAATCTTTTGCTTAGACTCCTGTTTGACCCGATTTAGTGTATCTATACCCATGAAAAACAAGCTGCTGACAAGCCTACTTACCTCTTTGCTCCTCTGCTTTGCCGTGCAGGCCGAAGAGCAGAAGGTTTGTCATATGGATGATGAATGTGTCGAAGTTGGTCAGTGGCAACTTGGTCTGGCGCTGGGCTATGGTGAGCGTAGCAATCCTGTTCGCGACTACGACGATATCCCCATCTACCTGGCACCTACCCTGGCCTACTATGGCGACAGATGGTTTTTCGACAATGGCAATCTGGGTTACACCCTGGCGGATGAGGAGCTATTTAGCGTCAACCTGACCACCAGCTTCAGCAGCGACAGCGCCTACTTCTACCGTTGGGACCCGTCGAACATCTTTATCTCTGGCACTAGCCAACTCAGCTCAACACCATCGGCATTTACCTCTCGTTTTCAAGCCTTTGGCGCCGAGCCCGAACCGGTATTTAATGAGCTGGAAGACAGAAAATTTACACTTCTTGGCGGAGCAGAAGCGTTTATTTACACACCAATGGGTATAATCAACCTCGCCCTGGCCCACGATCTTTTCGACGTGCACTCCGGTATGGAGGCCAAGGTGAAGTGGCTCTACAACCTATCATGGACCGACTGGAAATTTGAATTCGCCGCAGTGGCTAACTGGAAGAGCGAAGAGATCATCAACTACTATTACGGCGTACGTCCAAGTGAGAACACCTATTGGAGTGAACGCTACCGTGCCGGTTCTGGCACTAATTTAGGATTAGAATTGACGACACAATACATAATGAGTGAGCACTGGGAGTTGCTCTTCCTGGTACGCTATACCGACTTGGCCGATGAAATCACCGCCAGTCCGCTCGTCACTGAAAGTTACACCAACACCTACTTTATCGGCACTGCCTATAGGTTCTAAGGTTAGTGTTTTCAATGACTTTCAAGCTGATACAGGCAACTCTTGTCATCATTTTACTGTGTAACATTACCTATGCCGCGGGCCAAGAGTCTACGGCCAGCTTGTCGTTGTCACCCCAATTTTGCATCACGGCCGATGTCGAGCAGAGCTGTGAAATCGAGTTGGTACTAAACTGGGAGACCCCCTATCCCCAGGTAGTTTGCATCATGTCGGATCATAACGAGCTGGAGAAGTGGTGCGCCGACTCGCCCAATACCCATTCACTCACCCTGAAGGTTGAGACACAAAAAGATATTCAATTTGTCATGATAGACAAAGAAAGCCACCAAACCTTGGCCGGCGTAAAATTAAAAGTTACCCCTACTTCGGCGCCTCAGGTGAGACGTCGTTATCGCAACCCCTGGAGTCTATTCTAATGACAGAATCTCAATCGACCCATAGAGTCTTGCTCGTCGAAGACGATATTCGTCTGGCAAACCTGATTGTGGATTATTTAAAGTCGCATGGAATGCACGTGGAAGTTGAGCGTCGCGGTGATACCGTACTGACCCGACTGATCAACTACAAACCAGATATCATCTTGCTCGATATCATGCTGCCAGGGATGGATGGCCTTACCCTCTGTGAAAAACTGCCCGACTACTTCGCCGGTCCTATCCTGCTGATGAGCGCCCTGGGTTCCAACGAAGATCAGATCAAGGGGCTGGAGCTGGGCGCCGACGATTATGTGGTCAAGCCAGTAGATCCTGCGCTGCTTATCGCCCGCATCAATAATCTGCTGCGACGCACCGCCAAGCCGCCACAGGCGGAGTCTCACTGCCTGAGCTTCGGCAAGCTAAGCATAGATCCGCACACTCAGGCGATTCGCCTTGGCGATCTCGAGGTGGATCTCACCAGCCATGAGTTTGAACTCCTCTGGCTGCTGGCCTCACAGGCGGGCCAGGTACTGAGCCGCCAATATATCTATCAATACCTGCTCAACATCGATTTCGACGGTAAGGACAGGAAGATCGACGTGCGTATCTCACGGCTACGTAAGAAGTTAGGTGACAATATCGAAACCCCATTTAGAATTAAGACGGTATGGGGTCAGGGATATCTGTTCGCCCCAGAAGCCTGGAACAACTAACGGAGCTGCGTTGAAACGACTCTTCATCAGCCTATACCTGCTACTGAGCCTCAGTTTTCTCGGTATAGGCTGGACCTTAGACAGCATCTGGCAAAACAATGTCGACGATAGCGGTGTGCAGGATGCGCCGCTCATCGCCTTAGCCCAGCTGATCGGCAACCTGCCTGAGAGCCAGCGCGAGGCGTTTCTCGCCGAGCTTAGTACCCAACAAAGCTATCCCCTCAGGCTACTGCCTAAGGCTCAGGTGGCGGTCAACCTAGACGACTCCCTCGCGCGCGACAGCGTCTTGGTCACGGCGCCGGATGAACAACACGAGCTGCATTTTATCCAGGTGGATGACCAGCAGATCCTGATGGCCGGCCCCATAGAGATAGATCCCAGGGAGCAGCTGCGCGGCCTGTTTACCCTCTTCTTCTACCTCTCCCTGGCACTGGTCGCGCTGATCTGGGTATGGCCCCTGTCACGGGACCTCAAGACCTTGCGCCTGGCGACCAAGGCATTTGGCCAGGCCAAGTGGGACACCCAAATTCAACTCTCCAGCCGCTCTCAGGTGCAGCCGCTGGCCAGCACCTTCAACGAGATGGCGCGCCACATCAGCGCCCTGATAGAGAACCAGAAGCATCTCTCCAACGCCGTCTCCCACGAGATAAGAACGCCTCTGGCCCGGCTCAAATTTGCCCTGGCCCTGGTGCCCCAATACTGCGCGCCGGACTCTGATCCCGCTCAGCGACAGGCGTTTCTCGACGAGATGCAGCAGGATGTCAAAGAGATGGAGACCCTGCTGCAGGAGCTGCTGACCTACGCCAGCCTGGAGTCTCAGCAGCAAGATCTGGAATTTGAGTGCTGCGAGCTGACCCGGCTTACCCAGCAGACCATCAGCCGGCTGCAAAATCGCCACAGCATTCCGATTTATTTTGACGAGCAGACACCTGAGCTGAAGGTGATGGGCGACCCGTCACTCATCGAGCGGGCACTGCAAAACCTGATCATCAACGCCCAGCGTTTCGCCCAAAGTCATATCACTATCGCCATCCGTCAGGACAACAAATCGGTACAGCTAGAGGTGATGGACGATGGCCCGGGCATCGCCGCCGTGGATCAGGAGAAGATCTTCGAGCCCTTCTATCGCAGCAAGGTGGTGCAGAACGGCAACAAGGGTCATGGCCTGGGACTGGCCATCATCAAACGGATCATGCACAAACACAATGGCCGGGTGTCGCTGGCCAGCGAGCCTGGCAATACTGTATTTACCCTGAGCTGGCCCAGGGTGAGCGCGAACAGACTAAGAAAATAGCAGGCGGGAAATTGGCCTAAACGGGAAGCTGGTGTCTTGATGAGGGCGCACTCGAGATCGAGTTAACCCCAGCCGAGATCATTCGGCATCGATATCAAAGTCCAGCGATTGGGTCGCGGCGGCACGCTCCTCCAGGATAGCCGTCTTCTTCGCCTTTAACAGGGCCAGGCGACGACGGCGATGGCGCTGCTTACACAGGCGAATCACCTCATTTTTCTGGGCGTCAGAGAAGTTCAGCCAGTTGAAGCGCTCGTCTCTGCTACGCAGGCAGCCCTTGCAATAGCCCCTGGCGTCTGTCTGACAGACACCAATACAGGGACTGGGGATCTCGAAAAACTCTAACTGTTCCATGGGGGCTAGCCGCACCTAATTATCTATGTCATCTTGAATTCGGACTCACATAAGGGGACGCTAAATGAGCCTATAGTTAAAACATAACCTAATTCTCGGCAACTGGCTAAACTTTATTCATATCGCTACACTAAAAACTCTTGTATAAATAAGCTGATAGCTGAATTTATGATTATTTCACAGGAAGCCCTATGAACTCACTACGCCTGCCCATCCTCACAATCGCCGCCTTGCTACTGGGCGCCTGTGCCAGCAAACCCACCACAGATTACGATACCCAATTTGATTTTAATTCGCTCAAGCGTTTCACCCTGCAGAGACCGGCCAATATCGGCGACCCACTCAGCACTGAGCGAATCGATAGTGCCATCGTCGACAGCCTGACACAGCGCGGCTATAGCCAGGTCGCCGAACAGTCTCAGTTTATGGTGACCTATGGCTTTAAGGTGGTGGACAAGCCAAAGAGCTCAGGCCTCTCAATCGGCTTAGGCACAGGCAGCTGGGGCAGCTCTGGCGGCGTAGGTGTAGGCACCAGCGTCGGCGTGCCTTTGGGTAGCGACAGCGCCAAGATGCAGATCATCCAGATAGATATCGTCGACAGCGCCAGCAACAAGCTTATTTGGCGCGGCAGCGACAAGTTTGATTACGATGACGGCGGCGAGAAGAAGGCCAAAGAGACCCGGGAAACCGTGAACAAGATTCTCTCTCAGTTTCCCCCTAAGGCCCAATAATCTCCCCGGGCGCTATTGATGGGCGTTGACCGTACGCCCCTTTGCCCAATCACGCAGCGCAGCCAGCTTTTCCCGCATCACCACGGACAGGGGCCGCGTCTTCATCAACTCCCCCAACAGCAGCTGCTGTGATACGTTCTGCTCCAGCGCCCGCGCCGTGTAACGGGCCGAGATGATCGCCTGCTCTATCTCGGCGCCGGAGAAGCCCTGACTGGCCTGTGACAGCTTAGCCAGATCGAAGTTGAGCGGGTCCAGCTGACGCCGCTGCAGATGTATCAGGAAGATCGCCTGGCGCACGCTGTCGTCGGGCAGATCCACGAAGAAGATCTCATCCATCCTGCCCTTACGCATCAGCTCGGGTGGCAAGGCGCTGATATCGTTGGCCGTGGCCACCAGAAACACCTCAGATTTACGCTCGGCCATCCAGGTGAGTAGCGCGCCGAGTATCCGCTTAGAGGTGCCATCGTCGCTGCTGCCGCTACTGAGCCCCTTCTCTATCTCGTCGATCCACAAGACACAGGGGGCCATGAGGTCGGCCAGCGCCAGGGCGTTGCGCAGATTCTTCTCTGTCTCGCCGATATACTTGTTATATAGCGCCGACATATCCAGACGCAGCAGGGGCCGCTGCCACATGCCCGCCACCGCCTTGGCCGCCAGGCTCTTGCCGCTGCCCTGTACCCCCAGCAGCAGAATCCCCTTGGGATGATCGACCCGCCCCTCAGCACTCGATGCAGGGCTACGCTGGGACAGCCATTTCTTGAGGTTATGCAGGCCGGCCACCTGAGAGAAGTCGCTGGTGTCATATTCGAACTGTAATACGCCTTCCATATCCAACAGCTTAAACTTGCCCTGGTTGATCCTGTCGACATCCGAGTGGGTGATGGCTCCGTCGTCCACTATCGCCTTGTGGGCCAGGCGACGGGCATCGTCGAAGGTCAGCCCCCTGAGGTTCTCCGCCAACTTGAGCACCGCATCTTCATCGACGCTCTGCAGCAAACCATCGGCACGGGCCCTGTCTATCTGCTCATAGATGAGATTTTGCAGCTGCGCCGTATCCGGCAGCGAGATGGAGAAATGGGCGCAGTAGCGTTTAATCTCGGGTGGAATATCGAAGGCATGGCTCACCAGGACTATGGTATGTTTCAGCGCCTCATACTCCAGCGCGATCTCCTTGAGCAGACGCACATTCTTTGGCGCGTTGTCGACGAAGGGATGAAAGTCACACAACACATAGATCCCCTGCTGACTGGTGGACTTAATCTGCCCCAGGATCTCCGTGGGATCTGTGTTGAACTTCTGGGTTCCCATCTTCACATCGGCGCGGGTAAGGCCTTGAGTGATGCTCCAGGTGAACAGCGGCTGATACAAGATGGTCGACACCCGCTTTAGCAGCTCGATCACCCGGTACTCTTCATAGGTTTCGATCACCACTATGGGGGTGTTTGAGCGCAGGACGGCGGTGAGGTCCCTGATATCTTGCATAATCATCCTTAAAAAAAATAGTGGGTCGCCAGGCTCTATACTCGCTTAGTCGGCCTGGTGCAGCATCAGCTATTGATACCCCACAAGCCGGGTAAATTCAATCTCATCGGTATCTGATGGCACATTTCGCCCCCGGACTGATCCCGAGAGGAGTTGCTGGCGTACAGACAGATCGACATGGCAAAATGTCTCTAAGCGTATCAATTCAGGCTATAGTCCTAGGTAATTGGTTGGCAACAAAATAATTATCAGCCCCTTGTCGCCGATTAGTGCCTTGTTAATCTATGTACCGCAACCCAAAGGTGTTCAGATGTTTGGTTTTAATCGAAGAAAAGCGCTAGTCCCACAGGACGAGGATTATCAGGCCCTGTGTGACGATAGTCAGATGCTTAGGGCGATTCGTCAGAGCGCGCCTTTTATCGAGTTCACCATAGAGGGGAAAATATTATCTGCCAATCAGCAATTTCTCTCCGCCATCGGCTATAGACTCGAGGAGATACAGGGCCAGCACCATAGGCTGCTCTGCAGCCCGTCACTAGCCAGCAGCGCCGCCTATCGCACCTTCTGGCAAAACCTCGCCATGGGCGAGGCCAATCACGGCACCTTTCAGCGCCAACACAAGGATGGCTCACCAATCTGGATCGAGGCCACCTATGTGCCGGTTGCCGACGACACGGGGCGCATCACTAAGGTGGTCAAGATCGCCAGCGACGTTACCCAGGAGAAACAGCAGGCAGAGCGGCAAGAAGCTATATTCGATGCCTTAAATAAGTCTCTGGCTTATATCGAGTTTACCCCGCAAGGGGAGATCATCGACGCCAACGCCAACTTTTGTAGCGCCATGGGCTACTCCCTCGAGCAATTAAAGGGGCAACACCACCGCCTCTTCTGCACCGAGGCCTTCATGCGCCAGCACCCCGACTTCTGGGCCGATCTCGCCAAGGGGCGTTTTCAGTCTGGCCTGTTTGAGCGCGTCACCAGACATGGGCAAGCCATCTGGTTAGAAGCCACCTATAACCCGGTATTCGATGATGCAGGACGGGTCGTACGGGTGGTTAAACTGGCCAGCGACATCACCCCGCGCATCATGCATCAACAAGCGGTACAGGAGGCGTCACAACTCGCGCACCAAAGCGCCGTAGAAACCGTAGAGATCACCGGCCAGGGGGCAAGCACCCTGAGCACCGCCACCAGCCTGGCCAATGAGATCGATGGTGCGGTAGCCGATGCCACAAGGCTAATGGGCGAACTGGCGCAGCAGTCACAGCAGATCAGCCAGATAGTGCACACCATCGCCAAGGTAGCGGATCAGACTAACCTGCTGGCGCTCAACGCCGCCATCGAGGCCGCCCGCGCCGGCGAACAGGGACGCGGTTTCGCCGTAGTCGCCGACGAGGTGCGCAACCTCGCCGCCAACACCTCCAATGCCACCCAGGATATCGAGCGCATCGTCGCCCGCAACAGCGAGCTGACCCAAGTGTCTGAGCAGGGGATGCAATCGATTCAGCAGAAGGTCTCCCTCTCCAATCAACAGCTGGCGGCCACCCAGGCGTTGATCGACGAGATCCGCCGCGGGGCGCAGCAGGTAGCAGATACGGTCAATGGCCTGGTCAGCAAAGACTGATCCCTTGCCATTTACATTGAATAGATAGCTAAGCCCAAGAAAACAAAGCACCAGTAAAACAAAAGGCCCACCATGGGGCCTTTTAATGACGATTTATAATCTAGCAACTAATGCTTAGTGGAACAGATAGTTCAACCAACCCTGCATACGCAGCAACACCTTGCGCATTACCGCCACATGGGAGAAGTGCTCGGTATAGACGGCCGCCTGACCCGATACCCCGGCAGGAAAATTACGTTTCGCCTCGTGATCGTCGAGCTCGATCAAGACGATAGCGCGCCCCCTAGGCAGCAGCGCCATGGAAGAGATGAGCGAACCCTGAGACTGAAACTCGCCCTCGGCCATAGCAGGTAGCACCTTGGCCACCCGTCCCTTAAACACCTGACCCGGCGCTGCGTCTAAGATCATCTCGGCTTCATCCCCCTCCTTGAGTCGCAGCAGAGAGTTTTGCCAGAAGGCACCGGCAAAGTAGCGATCCTCATCGGGAATAAAGCTCACCAGGGAGCGCAGCGGCATAGGCACGGCAATCACCCCTGGGCGCAGTGCCATCTGAGTCACTATGCCATCGGCCGGAGCCCGCACCACAGTGTGCTCGAGATCGTACAGCGCCTTGTCCAGCTCGGCCCTAATCCCGGCCACCTTGGTGTTGACGCCATCGACGTTAGATTCATAGGCGAGCCTGACTCTCAACTCCTCGGAACGCGCCGCGGTGAGCTGCGCCTCTGAGGCCATGTAGAGTTGACGCTTGTTATCCAGCTCAAGCTCGGTGAAGGGCGAATTGGCCCCGCCGCGCTTGCGTCCCTTCTCGTAACGCTCGAACGCCGACTTAGTGCGGTCTCTGTCCGCCGTGGCGCGCTCCACACTGGCCTGCGCCGTCTGCCAGGCCGCCTCCAGCTGAGGCACCTCCAGCTCGGCCGCCGCCAGGGCCGCGCGCTTTTGCATCACCACTGCCTCGAAGGGGGCAGGATCGATACGAAATAGCACGTCCCCTTTCTTCAGGGGCACATTGGGTTTCGCCTCGACACTGGTCACCAAGCCGCGCACCGCAGGGTTAATGGGCACGGTCGCAAACACCTGACGGGCATAGGGAGTATAGGGATGGTTGTAGTTCATCAAGAGCACCAGGGCGCCGACGATCACTATGCCGCCGAGAATCGCCGTGGGCACTGTCCATTTGTTTAAGGGTATCTTGAAGATCTTAAAGATGGCGATGCAGATGGCGGTATAGGTCAGAATGAGTAGCAGATCCATCTTATGACTCCTTCTCTTGATCGTTGGACGGCGTCTCGACCACATGCAGGGCCTTTTGTCCGCCTTCGATAGCTGTGAGTCGCTGCTCAAGCTGGGCTATGGTCTGATTGAGCTGTTTCACCTCATCTTCCAGCGCCAGCTCGCGCTCGACCACCTTGTTGAACCCCCAGCCCCTGTCTTCGCGATACAGGGTCGCCCAGATCCACAGAAAGGGCCAGATGGCATGCAGGGTAAACAGGCTCACCCAACCGGCAACATGCAGGGCATCTTGCTGGGGATGATTACGCTTCTTGGCTATCTCATAGGGAATATCGTGGATGACGATCACCCCATAAAACAGGAAAACGGCGACAAAAATGATGACGCCTAACGCAAAGTAATCCAGAAACACGGCTCGCTCCTTACTCTTATTTAATCCATTTAACAGGCGGCGCACCACCCCATTGAGACTGGCGCAAACGAGTAAATCTCGCAACATTACTTTAACTATACTAGTCATAAATTGCTGATATTTCTTTTCTAATTCGCGTCAGAATCTTGATCCAGTACACACTTGTCGGCGCAAAGGGTCTGCTTATTCCTGTGGACGGGGTAAGATGATCGCCAAATAACCTAAGTTGGGCGAACGACCCACTCAAGATAAAAAGGTACCCACACCATGATAGGCACACCCTATTCACGCGGCGCGCTGCGCGCCATGCTGCTTGGCTGCGGCGAACTCGGCAAAGAAGTTGCCATCGAATTACAACGTCTGGGGGTCGAAGTAATTGGCGTCGACCGCTATCCCAACGCCCCAGCGATGCAGGTCAGTCACAGATTTCATGTGATCAACATGCTGGACGGCGAGGCCCTGCGCGCCATCATAGAGCAGGAACAACCTCACCTGGTGATCCCCGAGATCGAAGCCATCGCCACCCAGACTCTGGTTGAGATGGAGGCCCAAGGCCTTAAGGTGATCCCAACGGCCAAGGCCGCCCAGCTCACCATGGATCGCGAGGGCATACGCCGCCTGGCCGCCGAGACGCTGGGGCTGCCCACCTCACCCTATTTCTTCTGTGACACCCAGGCAGAATTTGAGCAAGCGGTCGCCGACATAGGTCTGCCCTGCGTCGTCAAGCCTGTGATGAGCTCGTCGGGTAAAGGCCAGAGCATCATTCGCAGCGAGGAGCAGATCCTCGCGGCATGGCGTTATGCCCAGGAAGGTGGCCGCGCCGGTGGTGGCCGGGTGATCGTCGAAGGCTTCGTGCCCTTCGACTATGAGATCACCCTGCTCACCGTCAGCGCTGTGAATGGCATCCACTTCTGCGACCCCATAGGCCACCGTCAGGAAGATGGTGACTACCGCGAGTCCTGGCAGCCCCAGGCGATGTCTGATGTCGTGCTCGCCAAGGCGCAGGAGATAGGCCGCAAGGTGGTCGAGGCACTGGGTGGCTATGGTCTATTTGGCGTCGAGCTGTTTATCAAGGGAGAGGAGGTTTACTTCTCTGAGGTATCACCTCCCCCCACGATACAGGCCTGGTGACACTCATCAGCCAAGATTTGTCTGAGTTCGCCCTGCATGTGCGCGCCATCTTAGGCCTGCCGATCGCCAACATTGTGCAGCACGGTCCATCGGCCTCGGCGGTGATCCTGGCAGAAGGCAGCAGCCACAACATAGGTTACCAGGGGATGGCACAGGCACTCGTTGAGCCCAACACTCAGCTACGCCTGTTCGGCAAGCCGGATATCGACGGTCGCCGCCGTCTCGGTGTCGCCCTGGCCCGTGGCAATACCATTGATGAGGCGATCTACAAGGCGCTTAACGTGGCTAAACAGGTCGAGGTGATTCTGGATTAATCCACTAAAACCAGCGCCTTGCTGGATTAAACCAGCAAAGCGATGACAAAAAGGGCGCCTCTTCTTCTCATGAATCAGGCGCCCTTTGTCTATCTAGATTTAACGTATTATCAGAGCTTAATTCACCAGGTTCATCGGCTGACCCGCCAGATAGCCCTTGAGGTTATCGACCGCTATCGTCAGCAGTTGCTGGCGTGCCTCCTTGGTCGCCCAGGAATTATGCGGGCTGATGCTGATATGAGGTGCGCTCAGCAGCGGATTGTCAGCCTGTGGCGGCTCGCTAGAGAGCACATCCACCCCGGCGGCGGCAATCTCCCCCTGAGCCAGGGCATTGGCCAAGGCCTGCTCGTCCACCAGACCGCCCCTGGCCGTGTTGATTAAGATGGCGTTTGGCTTCATGGCGCTGAGCCGCTCTCGGTTAATCAACTTCTCGGTATCCGGCGTTAGCGGGCAGTGCAGTGAGATGATATCGGCGCTGGCAAAGAGCGCCTCACGCTCACACCAGCTGACCCCCTCAGGGAGGTCATGCTTAATGGATGGCGTGTTGACCAGCACCCGCATCTGAAACGCCTTCGCAATATTAGCCACCTGCCGACCTATGTCGCCAAACCCCACCAAGCCGAGGGTCTTACCTTTTAGGGATTGTAGCGGCGCCAGGGTAAAGCAGAAATCTGGCGCCTGAGACCAGGCCCCGGCCACCACGGCGTTGTGATGGTCCGACAATCGCTGGGTATGATGAAGAATATGGGCAAACACCATCTGGGCCACCGCATCCGGGCCATAGCCTGGCACATTGGTCACCTTGATCCCAAGCTCGCGGGCGGCATTGAGGTCCACCACGTTGGTGCCAGTGGCGAGCACGCCGATATACTCAAGATCTGGCAGTGCCCTAAGCGCATCGGCGTCGAGCACAGTCTTATTGGTCAGCAGCACCTGGGCCCCCTGAGCGCGATCCAGGAGTTCGGCCGGGGAGGTTCTGTCAAAGCAGTGAAACTCGCCCAGCGCCGCGAGGGGCTGCCAGTCGAGATCGCCAGGGTTGAGGGTGTAACCATCGAGTACCACTATCTTCATTAAGACTGCTCTCTTATGGGTTAAAAGGTGTATTTAAATCCGGCGTTCACTTGGCCCTGCCACATGACATCGGCACGGATATTCCAGATACAGCGGTTGGCATCGCAAAACAGCGCATTGTCGCTGTTGATAAAGGTGGCGTAGCCACGGCCATCGGCAAACAGGCTGAAATTATCGCCGAGCAGGTACTCCACCCCGCCGCCAATTCCCATGGAGAAGCGTGACTCGTCGGAGAAATCCCCCGACGGGCGCATCTGTGTCATGCCGACACTGACGGTAACATAGGGACGCAGGTTGCCCTTGGGGAAATAGAGCGAGCCGCCCAGGTGGACGTAATCCAGCTCAATCTTTGCCAAACGGTTGGGGTTGAACATGCCCGAGGCATGCATATCTGTGCTCTGGTGACTGTAGAGTAGGTAGACATCGCCGGGATCCCGGGTCTTCATCCCCAATATGATGCCGTAGTGGCTCGAATCCTTGATGCTGATGTTACCCTGGGTATTGGTGTCGATATCTGTAGCATCGAGCTCACTGGCGCCGTAGCTATAACCACCGAAGGGAGCGACGAAGATATCCGACTCTGCCCAAACAGACTGGGCCGCCATCCATGCTAAGAGTCCTGTCAATAAGATCAGCCTTGTACGCTTCATCGCCCTCTCCTTTGTTAGATAATCATCTCATGGCGCGGTCTTGCTTTACACTGTCGTAGGCGGCCTGAATATCCTGCGCCTTCTGTTTGGCCAGCTCCATCATCTCGGCGGGTAACCCCTTGGCGACCAGCTTGTCCGGGTGGTGCTCGTTCATCAACTTACGATAGGCGCGCTTCACCTGCTGATCCGAGGCCTGCTCATCCAAACCCAATACCTCGTAGGCATCCTTGATGGAAGTCTGCTGGCGACCATGGCGCTGGAAGTTCACTTCCGCCTGCCAGCGCTTGAGCAGCTCGTCGAGTTGCTCGCGGCTAAAGCCCAGCTCCTGCGCCACGGTTAAGAGTATGGCATGTTCTTTGGCATCTAGCTTGGCATCCGACAGGGCGGTTTGGATCTGGATCTCCAGAAACATCTGCAGCAGCTCCCGCCGCCCCATGGAGATCAACCTGAAGGTGCGCAGCGACGCCTTAAGATCGAAATCGGCGGCCTTGCCCTGGGTAAAGGCCGCCTGGGCCTCGCGGCGGGCATCGCCACTCAGACGCATCTGATCCATCAGCGCCGTCGCCAAGCGAATATCATGTTCTGTCACCTGGCCCGAGGCCTTGGCTACGTGGCCCATCACGGCAAAGGCGGTATTGAAGAACAGCGCCTGACGATCGCTGCCCTTGCCCATCAACTTTTCCACCTCGCCGCGCTTCTTGTCATAGAGGTGGCCAAGCCAGAGGCCTATGAGTCCACCTATGATGCGGCCAAACATGAAACCTATGGCAAAACCGAAAAACTTACCCCAAATCTTCATCTAACAACCTTAGTGTGTGAAAGTGTCGCCCCAGTGTTTGATTGTGCCGCCCTTAACTCGGCGTCCAGTGACTCAAGCCTCTCCAGCGTGCCCACATCGCACCAGAGGTGCGGGTAATGCTCGCCGCCAATAAGCCCTTGCTGCATCTTGGCTCTCAATAGCGGCGCCAGGCCGAAACGGCCATTCGAGGTACCGACGAAGAAACGCGGATGATAGATGGCCATGCCAGAAAAAGTCAGCTTAGGCTCGTCCTCATCATTCACCTTGCCATCCCTCAGGGCAAAATCGCCCTCTGGATGCTGCTTAGGGTTATCCACCAACCAGAGATAAGCCTCCTGCTCGCTCATCAGCTCGGCAATCTTTGCCGTATTGAGTGCGGCATCCAGCGGCAGGCCCTTCACCGTCGGCAAGCTGTCGATATAGACATCGCCATTGAGCACCAGAAAAGGCTCATCCCCAAGCAGAGGCAAGGCCTGCTTGATGCCGCCGCCTGTCTCGAGCGCCTCAGTCTCTGGGCTGTAGCTGATACTCACGCCCCAGGCGCTGCCATCCCCCAGACTGGCCTCGAGCTTGTGGCCCAGCCAGGCGTGGTTGATCACTATCTCTGTGATGCCAAGGGCCGCGAGACGCTCTATGTGATAGACGATGAGCGGCTTGCCCGCGACTTCTGCCAGGGGTTTAGGCAGGGTGTCGGTCAGGGGGCGCAGGCGTTCACCGCGACCGGCGGCGAGTATCATGGCCTTCATCACAGCGCCTCCGTTTCATTTGTCAGCTGCGACAACTTGTCGCTCGTCATCTGCGGCATCACCTCACGCCTTAACCAGGCAACAAACTCGGCAAACTCAGGATATTGCGCCCCTATGTCACATACATAATTCAGGGTCAGGGGAATATCTTTAAGGTAGCCCGGCTTGGCGTCACGATAGTTGAGACGGCAGAAGATCCCCGCCGCCTTGAGGTGGCGCTGCATCCCCATGAGATCGAACCAGCGGCGATACTGGCTCAAGTTCACCTCATCGCCCAGGCGGCCCAGGGCGCGCATCTGCTGATAGTGCCGATTGAGCAGAGGCTCGACCACGTCGAGCGGCCAGCGCACATAGCAGTCGCGCAGCAAGGAGACGGCGTCATAGGTGATGGGACCTAAGACAGCATCTTGAAAATCGATCACCGCCAGCTCGCCATCACATAGCATGAGATTGCGGCTGTGGTAGTCCCTGTGCATGCCTACCTTGGGCTGCTCGGCGACGTTATCGATAAGCAGGTGGAAACATTTATCGATTATCTGCCGGGTCTGGCTGTCGAGGCTCAGCTTAAGATGATGTTCGAGCAGCCACTCGACGAAAATATTCAGCTCACGCAGCACGAAGGCGTCATCATAATCGGGCAAGGGCTGCCCCGCCGCCGAAGTAATGGTCTGTAGCTTATCAAGCAATCCAAGAGCCTTGCCATAATATTGTCCGACATTGTCTAAGGTCAGCACCTCCAGCAGCTGGGTATCGCCGAGATCCGAGAGCAGCAGAAAGCCTTGAGACAGATCGGCGGCCTTAACCTCTGGCGCCAGTATGCCATGGTCGTGATAGGCGTTTGCGAGGGCGATAAAAGGGGCGACGGGCACCAGATCCGGCGGCGAGTCCATGGCGATAAACGTCTGGTTTGAAAACTGGACACGGTAGTAGCGGCGAAAACTGGCGTCACCGGAAATTAAGGCGACTCGCGCCTCATCGCCTAAAGTTCGCGCTATCCATGAATTAAGGGCAAGAAATCTTGGATCTGACAAGGGCACCTCATGGCTCTTAGAAGAAAATTGCTTTATTATAAAGCAAAATAGAAACAGCAATTAAGATGATTCTATCTCTTTTGCTAAGTTGCTTCCCAAGGGGGATGCAACTATTCTCACCGATAACTTGTCTAGACTAAGAAATCACAAAAACGATAAAAGATGCATATCCGTTACTTATTGGCATTGGCGCTACTCCCGCAGCTAGTCTTGGCAGACGAATCGGAAACCACTCCCGCGCCCGGTGCCCAGTGTCTGGTGCTCCCGCCTGTTCCCATTCCTGAGCCCAGCGCAGACGAACGTCCCCTAGATCTGCAGCAGATTAAGATCGTTTCCGACTCATCGGCAGCTAAGATGGGTGACAAGGCCAGTTTCCAGGGAGATGTGACATTCAGCCAGGGCGGACGCCATATCGCCGCCGACAGCGCGGTACTGGATCAGGCTAACGAGCGCCTAGATGCCAACGGCAACCTGGTGTTCCAGGACAATATGTTTACCGTCACGGCCGACTCTCTCAGCGCCGAGATGCGCAGCAACAGCGCCCAACTTAAGGGTGCCCAATATTGGCTCCACGGTCAGCAGATCCACGGCGAAGCGGAAAACCTGGAGATCACCCAGGACAACAACCTGCACCTGTCGAACACCAACTTCACGACCTGTCCGCCGGGCGATAGCTCATGGCTGCTGGAAGCCGAGACCATCAAGATAGACAGCAGCGAAGAGTGGGGCGAGCTTTGGGATGCCAAGCTCAAGATAGGCGATGTGCCCGTCTTCTATCTGCCCTACATGACAATTCCCGTGTCGGAGAAGCGTAAGTCAGGCTTCCTGTTCCCCTATTTCAGCACCAGCACCACCAATGGTGTCGAGGTAGCGACCCCCTACTACTGGAACATAGCGCCAGAGTATGATCTCACCTTTACTCCGCACTATATGTCGGCCCGCGGACTGTTCCTCAAGTCGGAATTTCGCTATCTCGCCGGTGAGGCCCAGCAGGGGCAGCTGAATGTGGAATACCTGAGCAATGACGATCTGGTGCCCAACCGCGCCGACCGTTACCTCTACCACTGGGAGCATCAGGGGGCCATCGCCGACAACTGGCGGGTACTGGCCAACTTTACCGATGTGTCGGACAACAACTACTTCAACGATCTGCCCTCAGACGTGCTGCGCGCCACCGACAACCAGCTCTCTCGCATAGGCGAAATCGCCTATTTCGAAGATAACTGGGACATGTCTGCCAGAGTGCAGGATATCAAGGTATTGGGTGAAGAAGAGTCTCCCTATCAGGTGATGCCGCAGATAGGCTTTAACTATCGCGCCCCAGGTTTCTGGCAAGGCTTGGACTTCAATCTCATGGGAGAAGCCAGCAACTTCCGCCATAAGGAAGATCAATATGCTACCGCCAGCCGTCTGCACTTCGAGCCCAGTGTCTCACTACCGATCCACGGGCCGGCCGGATCGCTGACCAGTGAGCTTAAGCTTCTGCAGACCAACTACTGGCAGGACACCAAGAACTACACTGGCACTCAGCCGCTGGACAGCTCGGTGAGCCGTACCCTGCCCCAGGTGCGTATCCACGGTCAGATAAACTTCGAGCGTTTCACCGACTACTTCGATGCCAACTATCGTCAGACTCTGGAGCCACAGTTCCAGTATCTGTATGTCGGCTATGAGGATCAGTCCAACATCGGCATCTATGACACAGCGCTGCTGCAGGAAGACTACTACGGCCTCTTCAGGGATCGCCGCTTCTCGGGTCTGGACCGTATCGCCGACGCCAACCAGATGACACTGGGTTTAACGACCCGTCTGTTTGACGACCATAACCTCGAGCGCTTCAAGTTCAGCCTGGGTCAGATCTACTACTTCGAGGACAGCAAGGTTGGCATTACAGATCCTTCCCGTCCCAACGAGATCTTTAAGCAGGAAAATACCTCAAACTCAGTGCTGGCAGCAGAGCTCAACACTCAGCTCTACAGCGATTGGTTCTTAAGCGGTGCCATTCAATATGACACCAAAAACAGGAACAACAAGAAGAGTGAGGTCACCCTGGATTTCCGCCCCGGGGTCAACAAGCTGTTGCAGCTCAGCTACCGTTATGTGCCCGATTTAGTTAACAGCAACACCAACGAATCTGTTAATGTGTCGCAAACCGGCTTGCGTACGGCTTGGCCGATCAACGACAACTGGTATATCGTGGGCAACTGGTATTACGATCTCAATGAGAAACGTAGCGTCGAGACCTACACAGGATTTCAATACGAATCTTGTTGCTGGGCGGTGCGCTTAAGTTATCATTACCGCATTAAAACCAACTATGTTGACAACCTGGATCCCACGTTCAACGACAGGGAGCTGTTCGAAAGCGGCTTCTACCTGAACTTTGTGATCAAGGGATTAGGGGGTTCCGGCCCGCTTGGGGTATCGGACATGCTTAACGATGGCCTGTTTAACTATCGCAAGCCGCTCTACCTGAAAAACTAGTTTTGATATTTTAATCGGCTTTGCGCTGAACCTAGATACGGACTTGTAGTCCAATCAGAATAGTCGAATTAGATACTCGGTCGACACCTGTGTCGACCGACCTGAATATGCCAAGGATTTTTGTGGATGAAACCCTGTAAACAACTGATTTTTGCTTTACTTACACTGGCGATGAGCCACGGCGCGATGGCCGAGAACGTACCCCTGGATAGGGTGACGGTTCAGATCAACGAAGGCATAGTGCTGGAAAGCGAAATCGTCAACATGTTGAAGACAGTCAAAGCCAACGCAAAAGCCGCCGGCCAGTCATTACCTTCTGACAAGGCGCTGCGCACTCAGGTGATCGAGCGTCTGATCGTGACCCGTCTGCAACTGCAAATGGCCGACCGCATCGGCCTGCATATCGGTGACCTGCAACTGGACCAGACAATCGAGAACATCGCCAAAGAGCAGAAGATGACTCCTGAGATGATGCGCGAAAAGGTCGAGGCCGAAGGCATGAGCTGGAGCCAGTACCGCGAGCAACTGCGCGAAGAGATCACCTTGGGCGAGATCCAGCGTATTCAGGTACAGCGTCGTATCCAGGTCTCTCCACAGGAGATCAACAGCCTGGTTAAGCTAATCGAAGAGCAAGGGATGCAGCAGGTGGAGTACCAGATCGGTCATATCCTGATCGAGGTGCCCAACAGCCCTAACAGCGAACAACTTGAAGCCGCCAGCAGCCGTGCCAATGCCGTGCTCAAGCGCCTACAAGACAATGCCGACTTCAAACAGACCGCCATCGCCTCCTCTTCTGGCCCTAAGGCGCTGGAAGGCGGTATCTGGGATTACATGAACGTCAATGAGATGCCAACCCTGTTCGCCGAGCTTTTAGTCGGTGCCAAGACGGGTGACATCATAGGCCCTGTGCGCAGCGGCGCCGGTTTCCACATCATCAAGGTGATGGATGCCCGCGGCCTGCAGACCAAAGAAATTGACGAAGTACGTTCACGTCATATACTGATCAAGCCGTCGCCTATCCTGTCGGAAGAGCGCGCCAAGGCGATGCTAGACAAGTTTGCGGCCCAGCTAAGACGCGGCGAAGCCGACTTTGCCACCCTGGCCCGTCAATACAGCGAAGACCCAGGTTCGGCGGCCAAGGGCGGCGAACTGGGCTGGGCAGATCCTACCGTCTACGTACCTGCCTTCGCACAAACATTGGGCGCACTGAAGATCAACGAGATCAGTGAGCCATTCCGTTCTAGCCACGGCTGGCACATAGTGCAGCTGGAGGAGAGACGTAAGACGGATGCGACAGATAAATTTAACACTAATCGGGCGCACCAGCTCATCTTCCGCCGCAAGTTTAATGAAGAATTACAAAACTGGCTGGATGAAATGCGAGCAGAGGCTTACATTGAAGTATTCGATGCCGATTTCAATCGAGGTTAATCATATTGACGACTAAACGCATCGCCATCACACCGGGAGAACCTGCCGGTGTGGGCCCAGACTTAGTCATTCAACTTGCTCAGCGCGCTTGGCCCGCTGAGCTTGTTGTTTGTGCCGACCCCACTTTGCTGACCAGCCGCGCCAAGCAGATCGGCTTGCCGATCCAGCTGCGTCCCTTCCAGCCCAATCAGGCGCCTAAGCCGCAGGAAGCTGGTACCCTGACCATAGTGCCCTTCCCCCTGGTAAAAGAAGCAGTGTGCGGTAAGCTCGATGAACAGAACAGCAGCTATGTGATCGACACCCTGGCCTATGCCGGTGAAAAGAACATGAATGGCGAGTTCGACGCCGTGGTGACAGGCCCTGTCCACAAAGGGATCATCAACCAGGCGGGTATCCCCTTTAGCGGTCATACCGAGTTCTTTGCCCACCAGGCCAACTGTCAGGATGTGGTGATGCTGCTCGCAGCCCCAGGCCTGCAGGTGGCGCTGGTCACCACACATATTCCGCTGGCCTATGTGTCTAAGGCGATCACCCGTGACCGTCTGCATCAGATCATCAAGATCTTGCACAAAGATCTGGTGACTAAGTTTGCTCTGGATGATCCTAAGATCTATGTCTGTGGCCTCAACCCCCATGCGGGCGAAGATGGCCACCTGGGCCGCGAAGAGATCGATGTGATCATTCCCGCGCTCAACGAGTTGCGTGAGCAAAACATGAATATCGTCGGGCCACTGCCTGCCGATACCCTGTTCCAGCCAAAGTATCTGGAAGATGCCGACGTGATCCTCGCCATGTATCACGATCAGGGACTGCCGGTACTGAAATCCCAAGGCTTTGGCAGCTCGGTCAATATCACCCTAGGCCTGCCCTACATCCGCACCTCGGTCGACCATGGTACGGCACTGGAGCTGGCCGGCACTGGCAAAGCCGACATCGGCAGTTTTGTCTGCGCGCTAAACAAGGCTATCGAACTAGCCACCAAGAATGAGTCACTTAAAGAGTAGTAATGAGTAATAAAGTACATTTAGGCCACACGGCGAGAAAACGTTTCGGACAAAACTTTTTGACCGACAGCAATGTGATCAATCGTATCGTCGGCGCCATCTCGCCCGATAACGATCACGTGATGGTCGAAATTGGCCCAGGCCTGGCGGCGCTTACCGAGCCGGTAGCCGAAAGCATCGACAAGCTGACCGTGGTCGAGCTGGATAAAGATCTGGTTGAGCGTCTGCAGACACATCCGTTTCTCAAGGACAAGCTGGAGATCCACCAGGGCGACGCGCTGAAATTCGACTTCAAGCAGCTGGTCGAAGAAGGCAAGCAGATGAAGGTGTTTGGTAACCTGCCCTACAACATCTCTACACCGCTGATGTTCCACCTGTTTGAGTTTGCAGAGCATATTGAGAATATGCACTTCATGCTGCAAAAAGAGGTGGTACTGAGACTCTCTGCCGCACCCGGTACCAAAGCCTATGGCCGTTTGACCGTGATGGCGCAATATTTCTGTCAGGTAATGCCGGTACTCGAAGTGCCACCAGGCTGCTTCACACCGCCGCCAAAGGTCGACTCTGCCGTGGTGAGACTCGTGCCCTACAAGGAGAAGCCTTACCCCTGCAAAGATGTGGATCTGCTAAGACACCTGTGTACCACGGCCTTTAACATGCGCCGTAAGACACTGCGTAACAACCTCAAGCAGCTGTTGAACGATGACGACTTCAGCGCGCTGGGCATAGATGCCAGCATGCGCCCTGAGCAGATCACTGTGCAGCAATATGTCGCCATGGCCAACCATCTGGTCGATAAACGCCAAGCCTAACCGTGATGGAGGCGCTGTGCGCCTCCCACCCGTTAACCTTTAGGGATCCGAATGAAACAACTCGAATCCTCAATCAGGATTGAGGTCAAAACCGACTATATCGAAGAGCAATCTTCGCCCGAAGAAGAGAGATACCTGTTCAGCTACACCATCACCATCATCAACTTAGGGGATGAAGCCGTCACCCTGAAGAGCCGCATGTGGTGCATCACAGACGCCAATGGCCATGAGAGTAAGGTTGAAGGCGCAGGTGTGGTTGGCGAGACCCCTACCATCAAGCCAAATACCGCCTACCAGTACACCAGTGGCACGGTATGCGAGACGCCCTTTGCCGTCATGCAGGGCTACTATGTGATGGTGACCGAACAGGGTGAAACCTTCAAGGCACCCATCGCCCCCTTCCGTCTAGCGGCCCCCGGCCTGCTGCATTAATTCGACACAGCGAACCGAGAGCATCTATGGCAACATACTTCGTGGGCGATATTCAGGGCTGTTTCGATGAGCTCCATGTCCTGCTGGCCAAGGTGGACTTTAACCCTTCCAAAGATGAGCTCTGGGTGGTCGGCGACATGGTGGCCAGGGGCACCCAATCGCTGGAGACGCTGCGTTACCTCAAGGGGCTTGAGGGCTCGGTAAAACCTGTGCTGGGCAATCACGACCTGCACCTGATGGCGCTGCATGGCAAGGTGAAACGGGTCAACCCCAAGGATAACCTGGGCGCCCTGTTAGCGGCGCCGGATCTCAACCAGCTCATCGATTGGCTCAGGCTACAGCCACTGGCCCGGGAACATAAAGCCCATTCTGTCTTGATGGCTCACGCCGGCATTCCGCCCCAGTGGGACGTTAAAACCGTCCTCAAGGAGTCGCGCAAGGTACAGGAGGCACTGGCAAGAGATGACTATATCGAGCACCTCATCGCCAAGATGTACACCAACTCCGTCAGCGAATGGTCACCCGAGACCAAGGGACTCAAGCGCCTCGTCTATACCATCAACGCCCTCACCCGGATGCGCTTTCTCCACAGCGATGGTCGATTAAACTTCGATTGTAAGCTGCCGCCAGCGAAAGGCGAGAAGGAAGGCTTGATCCCCTGGTTTAAACAACCAGGCCGGGCCATGAAAGGCCATACTTTGGTCTTCGGCCATTGGGCGGCCCTGATGGGAGAGGTGAACCAACCTGGGCTGCAGGCGCTGGATACCGGATGCTGCTGGGGACAATATTTAACCCTCTGGCATCTTGAATCGAATCAAAAAATTACCCAAAATAAGTTAAAAAAGAGTTAAACTAGCCCTTAGCTTGGCCGATAAAAAAATGAGCGGATATCACCGCCCTGCCCTGAGAATATGTTATGTAATTAGGGATATAACAACAAAAACCGGAGTGCCCTATGAAATTGAATGTCGCCACTCGAGTCATCGGTGGATTTAGTGTCGTCACCTTACTGCTTATCGTCTTAGGTGTGGCGTCCTTGGTCACCAACGACAACATCAAGAGCAGCACCCTCGTTTTGCAAGACCTGAGCCTTCCCGCCCTAAAGAGCAGCAATGGCCTGACACAGAATCTTGCACTGCAAGAAAAGCAGCTACTGGTGGCCTTCCATAGCAAGCAATCCAAAGAACTGCCTCAGGTTCGCAGCCAATTCACCAGCCTCAGCAAAGGCTTTATCACCGAACTGGATCAACTCAATCGTATCATTCAAGGCCACGAGGATAATCTTGGCGGCCAGATCAAGTCACTCAGGGCCAACTACCAGTCGTTCAACGACAACAGCCTCAAGATGATGCAGGCCAGAGAGCAGTCGCTGCAGACTCAGGAATCTTTGGTCGACAACCTGGAAAGTCTCGAAGGCGCCGCCGATGATACCGCATCACTGCTACTGGACCTTATCGATCTGGAGACCAGTCAAGATCCCACAGAACGCGAAATTGCCGCCACCGCCAGCAACATAGACAACAGCTTCAGCAACCTGATCACCAGCAGCTATGACCTGGTCAATGCCAAGGAGAAATCCAAGTACGAGACCATACTCAAGGAGCTGGACTACATCATCAGCGAAGCCCAGAACAAACTGGAATATGTGAGCCGTCACTGGGAAGGCGTCATCGACCAGGAAGCGCTGGACAATATCAACACCGAGGCGAGCAAGGTATTCACCATGCTCAACGGCCCAGACTCGATTCTTAAGCGCAAAGGTCAGCAGCTGGATTTCAACCTGCAGGCCAGTCAACTGCTAAATACTGTCGAGTCCAACGCCACCGCCGTCAACCAAAGCATGGGCAGCCTGAACAAGGCGATCGAGTCCACCTCTCAGGCCGTTAGCGTCAAGGCGATCGACGAGATCGACAGCGCCAGCTATAAGACCCTGGCACTGGTCCTGATAGCCATCGTCGTGGCGGTGCTGGTGAGTATCGCGGTGATCCGCCCACTCAAGAACTCACTCGATAAGGTCAACAACGCCCTCAATATCCTGGCCTCGGGTAACCTGACCCATAAGCTGGACGACAGCGGCCATGACGAATTTGCCGAGCTATCGCGCAACTGTAACAGGTTAGTAGACAGCCTGCGTACCCTTATCCAAGGGATCCTGGACCGCTCTAACCAACTGGCTGCTGCCGCCGAAGAAACGTCAGCCATCACGGCGCAGACCACAGCGGGCATTCAGGAGCAGAAGAACCAGGTCGATCAGGTGGCAACCGCCACCACCCAGCTCAGCTCAAGCGCCATGCAGGTGAGCACCAGTGCCGATGAGGCCCTGAACCAGATCCGGCAAGCCGATGAAGAGGCGCAGCATATGCGTGCCATCGCCGATGAGAATAAGCGCACCATTCTGGCGCTGGCCGACGAAGTCGCCAAGGCGGGTCAGGTGATCAACAAGGTCCACTCCGACAGCGCCTCTATCGGCTCGATATTGGATGTGATCCGAGGCATCGCCGAGCAGACCAACCTGCTGGCGCTAAACGCCGCCATCGAGGCCGCCAGAGCCGGTGAACAGGGCCGAGGCTTTGCCGTGGTAGCCGACGAGGTTCGCAGTCTGGCATCTCGCACCCAAGACTCGACCCAAGAGATCCAGCAGATGATTCAGGTGCTACAACAAGGCACCCAGGAAGCCGTTTCCGTGATGGAGCTGGGCCGTCAGCAGGCCAATAGCTGCGTCGAGAAGACAGAGCAGGCCAACGTCGCCCTGGAGAGCATCAGCAACGCGGTGCACTATGCCCATGACTCTGGTACTCATATTGCCAATGCGGCCCAGGAGCAGAACCTGGTGAGCCAGCAGGTGTCTGAGAAGCTAGAGCATATCGCCGCGATCTCCGAAGAGACGGCCACAGGTGCCGATCAGACGGCACAATCTAGCCATCAGGTGGCTCAGCTTGCCGAAGAGCTCCAGGCCTCTGTGGGCGAATTTAAGGTGTAAAAGCTAAAGCCAAAGTTAAAGACACAGTAGCCCCTTTAAACAGGTACAAAAAACCGGACTTAAGGTCCGGTTTTTTAATGCTTACTTGAGGCGTTTTGGCAGATTAATTGCCTGCGAGGCGTTCCTTGATTGCCGCGGTAATTGGGCTACCACCGTGGCCGTTACCCTCGGCCCATTCGACGACCGTCAGACCATCGGCTTCCTTGACACTCAACTCTTCGGTGGAGAGACGCTTACTCATGAACTCGCCCACGTCGTTGGCACCGCTAATCATGGCGAAACGCAGCAGGCTGTTGCCGTCACAGGTCACCCCTTCGTACACGTTGCGTAGCTTAACGCGCGCTTCTTTCAATTTCTTACGTAAACGGTTTTTATCATCGGCCTGAACATAGTTACAGATGTTGGCAACGAGTTGATCGTTGGCTTGAACTGGTGCTGGAACGGTATAAACAGAGGCTGCAATCACCACAGCTAACGTAGTCGGTAAAAAACGCATCGGGTACTCCTATAATATTTATTATTTTTTTCAGTAGGCTATCACTAAAGTGACTGCCTAAAGACAACTCGGGGCAACACCATAAGTTAACATTTTTTTGCCAAATTGATAAAGCGATATTCCAAACCTTTATCATTTATGTGAGATTCACTGTCGAGCAGCTGCCAACTGCCATCGTCCCAGTCGGGGAAATGGGTATCGCCCTCGACATCGAGATTGATCTCGGTCAGATACAGGCGATCCGCCTGAGGTAAGAGCTCGGCGTACAGCTGGCCACCACCTATCACCACCAACTCATCACAGCCCTGTACCAATTCCTTGGCCTGTTCGAATGAGGTCACGCAGGTCACTCCCTCGATAACTAAATCTTCTTGTCGGCTCACCACCAGATTGTGGCGCCCAGGCAGGGGTCTGCCGATGGATTCGAAGGTCTTACGGCCCATGACCACAGGCTTACCTAGGGTCATCTGTTTAAAGTGGCGCAGGTCTTCCGGCAGGTGCCAGGGCATCTGATTATCTTTGCCGATAACCCGGTTATTTGCCATCGCGGCAATCATAGCTATTTTCATGGGCTCTCCAACGGTCTTGTGCCGTCTGTAGGGTTAAGAATTAGATCACTGGGCGGGTACGAAAATAGAGCAGACTGGGCATGGCGAGTCCGACAGATAACGCCCCTAAGATGAAGATGGTCTTCAAGCCATTGCTTATCACCTCGGCGGTCAGCTCTGGGCTCACCTCAGACTGGGCAGACAGCTGCACCAAGGCAATCACTGTGTTGTAGGCATAGGTTCCCGGGATCATTGGGATGATCGCCGCCACAGCGTACATCAGCGGCGGTGCCAGATGTTTCTTGGCAAAGCCTATGGTTAACACCCCGACCAAGGCCGCCGCGGCGAAGGTACACCACTCTATCGGCATACCGAAATGCAGCAGCAAGGTGCGCAGGCTGTGGCCCAGGGCGCCAGCCAGGGCGCAGTATGGCAGGAAGCGTTTGGGCACATTGAACACCATGGCGAAACCCACCGCAGGAACAGCCGAGAAGGCCGCATCGTTTAGCAGCTTGAGCAGCAGCTCCATCATAGGAAGAGTCCTCCCAGTTGCATGGCGATGGTGATCCCTATGACGGATGAGACGGTCAACAGGGTAGCGTGGCCCCAACGGGAGATCCCCACGTTAAGGTGCCCCTTCACCATATCCGAGATCGCGTTGATCATGGGAAAACCCGGCACCAACATCAGCACACTGGCGGCCATCGGCAGCTTAGGGGTATCGGTCAGTTGCAGGTGATAGCCCATCTGCGCCACCAAGGTGGTGATAAAGGCGGTCACCGCAAAGTTCACCAGCAGGTTGAAATGATGCTTGGCGATGGCCAGACGCACCGACATGCCCACTGATGCGGCCATTATGGTGATCAACACCGCCATGGTATCGCCACCAAACAGGTGGCAGAAACTGCCACAGGAGAGGCCGATCATGGGCACCAGATAACGCCTAGGATAGCTCTTTGGCTGGATCCGCGAGACACGTTTGCGCACCTCGTTGAGGCCGTAGATCCCCTTCTCGGTCAACAGGCAGATACGCTGCAGCTCGCAGATGATGGTCATATTGATGCCATGCTCGCGAATGCGCCGGGTAGTGGTGATACAGCGACCGTGCACCAGGCTGGTCAGTACCAGAGAGTTAGAGGAGATGGAGATCTCGACACTGGCGAGACCTAATGCCTGACCCAGGCGCTGGCTGATCTCTTCGACGAGGTCGGACTCAGCACCATAGGCCAGTAAGAGTTGAGCAACCCGGACAACCTGCCGGGTAATATCATTTTGAGTATCGGCGTACACAATTCTCTCAGAATGAAAGGGGTAACTTAATAAACTTACCTTTGATAGATGATTTCGACATCATAGTCATCATCATCGAAGTCGTCGTCGAAGTCATCATCATAGTCTTCGTTGACCACTTCCTGGGTCTTCTGATGATAGTTGTCCCACTTGAACTCGACCTCTGCATCGGGATCTTCCTCGACCTCTGGTGGCAGAGCATCGATAAAGTCCATCAGCTTGAGTGCCAGTTCCTGCGTGCCTTCGCGGTTGTAGGCCGAAATACAGTAGACATCGCCCTGCCAGTCCAGCTCTTTGACGATGCGATCGACGCGCTCTTGCAGCTCCTCTTCGAGCAGCAGGTCAGTCTTGTTGAACACCAACCAACGTGGCTTGCTGGCCAGCAGCGGCGAGTGCTTCTCTAGTTCACCCACGATGGCGCGGGCGCTGTCGACGGGATCGCTGCCATCGATAGGCTCGATATCCAGGATATGCAGCAGCACACGGCAACGCTCGAGGTGCTTAAGGAAGCGAATACCCAGGCCAGCCCCTTCGGCGGCGCCTTCGATCAGACCGGGAATATCGGCGATCACGAAGCTTTGGCCATGTCTTGGTGTCACAACCCCTAGGTTAGGCACCAGAGTCGTAAATGGATAATCGGCAACCTTCGGCTTGGCACGAGACACAGAGCGAATGAAGGTCGACTTACCGGCGTTAGGCATACCCAGCAGACCCACATCCGCCAACAGCATCAGCTCGAGTCTCAGGCTACGCACTTCACCTGGGGTGCCCAGGGTCTTCTGACGCGGCGCGCGGTTGGTACTGCTCTTAAAGCGAGTGTTACCCAGGCCATGGAAGCCACCTTTAGCCACCAACAGCTTCTGACCATGGGTCTTGAGATCCCCAAGGGCTTCCTGGGTCTCTTCATCGACGGCGCGGGTCCCGACTGGCACCTTAAGGATAAGATCTTTACCGCCATGACCGGTACAGTCGCGACCACGACCATTCTCGCCACGCTCGGCAAAATGGAAACGCTCGAAACGGTAATCGATCAGGGTGTTGAGGTTTTCATCGGCTTGCAGATAAACACTGCCGCCGTCACCACCGTCACCGCCATCTGGGCCGCCATCGGGCACATACTTTTCGCGTCGAAAACTAACGCAACCACTACCGCCATCACCAGCTTCGACTCTGATCACGGCTTCATCGACAAACTTCATACCAACTCCAGGCGCCAAACAATAGACCGATTATACTGCCTATCGAAACTTACCGCCAAAAAACAATGATGCAACTGCCCCAGCACACAAGCGGCAGAGACAATATTGAACTGGTGCTGGAGCGATATACAGGCTCTTTCACCAGTAATGATTCTTCATAAACAATAAAGCCCCACCAGAGGCAGGGCTTTAGGAACTAGCTTGGGTAGCTAAGTATTAAGCTTCGATGCTAATGAACTTGCGGTTCTTAGGACCTTTAACTTCGAACTTAACTTTACCGTCAGTTAGTGCAAATAGGGTATGGTCACGACCGATACCTACGTTAACACCTGCGTGAAACTTAGTACCACGTTGACGAACGATGATGTTACCAGCTAGAACTGATTCACCACCGAAACGCTTAACACCAAGACGTTTGCTTTCTGAATCGCGGCCGTTACGAGTAGAACCGCCAGCTTTTTTATGTGCCATTAGTTAGACCCCTTATTAAGCGTTGATAGCTGTAATTTTAACTTCGGTGAACCACTGACGGTGGCCCATCTTCTTATCGTGGTGCTTACGACGACGGAACTTAACGATAGTTACCTTCTCGCCACGGCCATGGCTGATCACTTCAGCTACAACCTTACCACCTTCAACTAAAGGTGCACCAACGTGTACAGTTTCACCATCTGCAACCAAAAGAACTTGGTCGAATTCGATAGTTTCACCTGTAGCAACTTCTAATTTTTCTAGACGTACAGTATGGCCTTCAGCAACACGGTGTTGCTTACCACCACTTTGAAAAACAGCGTACATAGCTATTTTACTCCGATATTTCTAGCACGCAGACCCTTTTTGTTTGGCTGGGTGCTATAAAAGCTTTAATGACAATGGTCGCGGAGTTTACGCTAAGTTCGCCTGGCTGACAAGTCCTAATTCACTTTGATCAAAAAAAGATCGGAATTACTCGCACAATACTCTTCTGCTACTGTCAGGCGAGGCATTTTTAGGTAGAATCTAATAATTATAACATTTTCGCCTTAATTTGGGCTGTCTGAATTACCTCGCAACCCTAAAAGTAGAGCCATTATATGGATTTGAATGCCATTCGTCAGCTGGCAGACGCTGATATGAAAGCCGTCGACCAACTTATCTATAAGCAGTTGGAATCGGATGTCGCCCTTATTAATCAACTCGGATTCTACATCATCAATGGCGGCGGCAAACGCATGCGTCCGCTGCTCTCTATCTTGGCCGCCCGCGCCATCGCCTATGAAGGTGAAGCGCATCTTAAACTGGCGGCAATCGTTGAGTTTATCCATACCGCGTCTCTGCTACACGACGACGTGGTCGATGAGTCTATGCTTAGACGCGGCCGAGAAACCGCCAACGCCCTGTTTGGTAACAGTGCCAGCGTACTGGTCGGTGACTTCCTCTATACCCGCTCTTTCCAGATGATGACAGAGCTGAAGAGCATGGAGGTACTTGAAGTGCTCGCCGATGCCACCAACGTATTGGCTGAAGGCGAAGTATTGCAGCTAATGAACTGTAACGACCCAGACACCAGCGAAGAGAGCTACATGCGGGTGATCTACTGCAAGACAGCGAAACTATTTGAAGCTGCCACCCGTCTGGCTGGTGTGCTGGCCGAAAGCAGCATAGAAGTGCAGACCGCACTGGCCGACTATGGTAAGTATCTGGGCACAGCCTTCCAGCTCACCGACGATCTATTGGACTATACGGCCGATACTGAGGCTTTAGGTAAGAACATAGGCGACGACTTGGCCGAGGGTAAGCCTACCCTGCCATTAATTTATGCCATCGCCAACGGCAACGAGCTGGAGCGTCAATTAATTCGCGATGCGATTGAGAAAGGTGACGGCACTGAGCATATCGATACCATACTAAATGCCCTTAAGCAGTGTGGCGCCCTAGACTACACAGAGAAACGCGCTCGGGAAGAAGCAGAGAAGGCGATACGCGCATTAGATCTAATACCCGATAGCGACTATAAGCAGGCGCTGATATCGCTGGCGAGAATCGCCGTGGCGCGCGATCACTAAGTCGCAGACTATTAGATCCTATTCAGTCTTTCGCCATTCGGTATCAAGGTAAAAGTTACCCATAAAAAAAGGAGCCAATTGGCTCCTTTTTTTATTAAGGACGAACTAAAGGCTTAGCCTTATTTTACGAAGTCGACACCCAGTGTGATATCGGCTTTAAGCGTATCTAGCATAGCATCACGTGCGTTGGCTTCGAACTCGCTAACCTCACCATAGGCAAGTACCTGCTCGATACCGTTCTTACCCAGCAGCACAGGTTGCGCGAAGAAGTCAGCATGCTCGCTGCCACCATCGACATAGGCACACTCAACAACGTTAGCTTCGCCTTGTAGGCCGCGAACCAGTGACAAACCGAAACGACATGCCGCCTGACCCATAGACAGAGTCGCGCTACCGCCACCCGCCTTAGCTTCAACCACTTCGGTACCCGCGTTCTGGATACGAGTCGTCAGTGCAGCCACTTCTTCATCAGAGAAGCTTACGCCTTCGATTTGAGACAGTAGTGGCAGAATAGTCACGCCGCTGTGTCCACCGATAACATTCACTTTAACGTCGGCAACGTTCAGACCTTTCGCTTCAGCAACGAAAGTTTCAGAGCGGATAACGTCAAGGGTTGTCACACCGAACAGACGGTTCTTGTCATATAC
Organism: Shewanella loihica PV-4; assembly: GCF_000016065.1. Classification (NCBI taxonomy): domain Bacteria; kingdom Pseudomonadati; phylum Pseudomonadota; class Gammaproteobacteria; order Alteromonadales; family Shewanellaceae; genus Shewanella; species Shewanella loihica. Next base: position 988,662 of record NC_009092.1, on the reverse strand, counting down.
ACCGGCAGCTTTCAGTACTTCAGCAGCAATAGCGACAGTAGTGTTAACTGGGTTAGTGATGATACCGATCAGCGCCTTAGGGCAAGTTGCGGCACACTTCTCAACCAGGTTTCTTACGATACCCGCGTTGATGTTGAATAGATCTGAACGATCCATGCCTGGCTTACGTGCAACACCGGCAGAGATCAGTACCACGTCGGCACCTTCCAGCGCTGGCGTTGGATCTTCACCCGCAAAACCCTTAACTTCTACAGCAGTCGGGATGTGGCTTAGGTCAACGGCAACACCAGGAGTGACTGGCGCGATATCATAAAGGGATAGTTTTGAACCGGCAGGCAGTTGAGTTTTGAGTAGTAGGGCAAGAGCCTGGCCAATACCACCGGCGGCACCAAGTACAGCAACTTTCATAGTTATCTCCGTTAATTCTTGGATATTATGTGATATAGATCTAGATTTACCGATGGCGCAACATTACTGGAATCACGGTAAAAATTCAATTATCCCTTAGTCGTGTGGCCAGATAATTTCAATTTCTCCCAGCCAACTGCCATTTACAGCCCATTTAAGATATACTGCCCGGCCTTGCCTGCGACCCCTTACCGCTCCAACCACCCCGTAAACCTGAATTTTTATTCACACAATCCGAATAACGCTTGACTAATGGCGCAAAAATATTCAAAATAACCCAGTTTTTTGAATATAAGAATAATTCGATATGCAAGCCAATAAAAATCAAGACGAACTTGTAAAGACCTTTAAGGCTATCTTGAAGGAGGAGCGTTTTGGCTCCCAGAGCGAGATAGTCAACGCCCTGCAGTCCGAGGGCTTCAACAACATTAACCAATCCAAAGTCTCACGCATGCTGAGCAAGTTTGGCGCCGTGCGCACCCGCAACGCCAAGCAGGAGATGGTCTACTGCCTGCCCGCCGAGCTTGGGGTCCCGACGGCCGGCAGCCCACTGAAAAACTTAGTGCTGGATGTCGACCATAATCAATCTATGATAGTGGTCAGAACCAGCCCAGGTGCGGCCCAGCTGATCGCCAGACTGCTGGACTCTATAGGTAAGCCAGAAGGCATACTGGGCACCATCGCCGGTGACGATACCATCTTCATCTGCCCTTCCAACATTCAGGAAGTGGACAAGACGCTCGAGACGGTCAAGTCGCTGTTTAACTACGCCGATTAGTCCGCTTCGCAAGGACGGCCTAAGCCATCCCCCGAGAGACACCCTTTAGCCTGTTTGGGCAAAGGGTGTTTTTTTATCTAAGTTTTGACTTGGTTTTACCTAGGTTTAATCACGCTCAAATTGAATACTATATATCTGATAGGATACACTGAGTCCAAACCATCCCCCCTCTGTCACCCGATGGTTAAGGACCCGAGATGAATAACAATAAGATAATTAATATCGACAACCTTTGCTGGGAATCTTGGCAACACTCAGATCGATACGCCAGCCATCAAAAACATATCGGCGATGCCGCCGGTTGTCAGCAGATCGGCGTCACCATGGAACGACTGGAACCCGGCAAGCTCTCCTCCGTCGCCCACTACCACACCAAGGAAGAGGAACACCTCTACGCACTGCAAGGTGAAGCCACCCTGTATATCGACGGCGAGCCTCACCCCTTTAAGCAGGGCGACTATATCTGTTTTACTGCAAATTCAGGCATCTCCCATACCCTGAAAAACGAATCCGAAGCCGACTTCCTGTTTCTGGTGCTGGGCAATCGCGATCCCCACGATGTGGTGGTGTACCCAGAGCATAATAAGGTGCAGGTGCGCTCCATCGACGAGATCTATGCCAAGCGCCCCACCAACTACTGGGATCCCGACCGTTAATTCACCGATAATCGGACACAAAAAAACACACCTTAGGGTGTGTTTTTTATTGGGTAAGCTAGAAGCTAGCAATATGGACTTTTGAGGTACTCACATCAAGAGTGCCGCTATGCCTTAATCCTCAAATTCTGCCTCTCGCTCCATGAAATCAAGCGACGGGGCAAAGAATGCCGAGCCTGTCAGTGCCTGGGTAAAGTGCATCAGGTGATCGTGATTCCCCTCGCCGTCGCCATGAACCATACTGCTCAACATCTTCTCGAAATGTACCGAGTTGCGACAGACTGAGATAAACATCAGCCCCTGCTCCTTCATCGACCCGTAAGGCATACTCTGACGCAGGATCTCCATCGACTTACCGTCGGCATCCTTCAGATTGACCCGCTTGATGTGGCTGGTAAGCGGCTTGTCCTCAGAGGCATACTCGATATTGTCTATCTTGGTGCGGCCTATGATATCTTCCTGCTTCTTCTGCGGCAGACGGTTCCACTTACTGAGGTTATGGGCAAACTTCTGCACATGAATATAACTGCCGCCACGGAAATACTCGTCTTCGTCGCCCACCAAGGCCACATCCTGACGATGACGTCCCTTAGGGTTCTCTGTGCCATCGACAAATCCGGTTAGATCCCGGGTATCCATAAACTGGAATCCGCGCTCCTCATCCACCAGCTCAACCAAATCTTCAAACATCTGGCACACTTCGTTGGCCACCAGATGCAAGATGTCATAACGATCGCAGCGCAGATGCACGAAAAGATCATACTCATGGGCTGGTGCATCACGATTATCGGCATGCATGGCCGGGAAAGGCTTGAGCTGTGAAGGACGACGCCCTGGATACAGGCTATCCCAGTAGTTGGCACCTATGGCCACGAAACCGTTGAAGGCGCTGTCGGCATACTGGTCGGCCAATTCATAGATATACTGTGCGACATTGGCGACGCAGGGACGCAGCTGAGACTCGACGCCGTCGTTGGCGTTGAACATCAGATACACGCTATGTAAATTTCCTTCGGCACACACACCCAGCTGTTCACGTGGCATAACCAGACTATCCATAAATAAACCTACCTTTCGTCAGTCTCAATTTCGGCGTTATTATCCGAAACTTTAGCGATAATTAGTATTACACAACCCACAAACCGTTAAAGCGAAACGTCATTTACCGGCTAGATTAACTTTTTTTTAAGTTGGCAACCATAGCCAGACGCAAATGCCCTTCACAAAAGTGTTACATAGGCCAGCTTAGAAGAGCACCGCCGGATGAGGCGTCACCGACAGGCCAACCTTCTGCCCAGGGCTAAAATGGTGCAGGGGCGAGCGCACTGCCAATATCTCCTCGCCAATCAAGATGCTGTAGTGGCACAGATTACCGAGGAAGCGCCGCGCTATTATAGTGCCCTCACCTTGCTCATCTCCTGCCATCTGCAGCTGCTCCGGACGCAGCAGGAGCTCGCCGCGATATCCGGCCGCTTTGGGCAAATCACTGCTGCTTTGTACCTCACCCAGCAGGGTCTGTAACCGGGCCCTATCTTTCACCTCACAGCTAAGATAGTTCACCTGACCGAGGAATTCCGCCACATACTTATCCGTTGGCTCGGCGTAGAGGCTCTCAGCACTGCCATATTGGGCTATGCCCCCATCCTTGAAGAGAGCCAGCTTATCGGCAAACACGAAGGCCTCATCCTTGCTGTGGGTTACAAACACGGCACTTACTCCGCGCTGCTTTAAGATCTCGCGGATCTCCACCATCATCTCTCCGCGCACCTTAGCGTCGATATTGGAAAAGGGCTCATCGAGCAGCAGAAGTTCTGGCTCATAAGCAAGCGCCCGGGCAATCGACACCCGCTGCTGCTGACCCCCCGAGAGTTCGTGAGGATAACGGCCCCCTAAGCCCTCTAGCTTCACCAGCGCCAGCATCTCACCCAGCCTCGCCTGTCTGGCAGCCTTATCCAAGCCTTTCACCCCGAACAAGATATTCTCGGCCACTGTCAGGTGAGGAAACAGGGCGTAGTCTTGGAAAATCATCCCGACCTCTCGCCGCTCGCTGGGCACAAACGTCTCGGGTCCAGAGAGCAGTCGGCCATTGATGCTGATACGCCCTTGGGAGATAGGCTGCAGCCCAGCAATCGCCTTGAGGAGCGTGGTCTTGCCACAGCCACTTGGGCCGAGCAGGGCGGCAATTTCTCCCTGATGCAGCACAAGATCTAAGCCGCGCAGAATCGTCTGCCCCTGATAATCGCTGTGAACCTGTTCTATGGTAAGTGTCGACATACTAGTTACCTTGCTCCAAGGAGCGATTGAGATAGATAAGCGGGATCAGCCCCACCAAGACGATCACTATGGCCCCCAGGGCGCCCTGCTCGAGCTGTTCGTCTGAGACAAACTGATAGACATAGGTGGCGAGATTCTCAAACCCCACGGGCCTGAGCAGCAAAGCCGCCGGCAACTCCTTCATACACTCGATAAAGACCAGCAAGATGGCGGCAAAAATGCCGCTGCGAAGCAGTGGTAGATGGATCCGCGATAGAATGGCACTAGGCCTCATCCCCATGGTGACCGATGCCATGTCCAGCGAGGGGCTGATCTGCTTATAGCTGTTTTCTATGCTGCCGATGGCGATGGCGGCAAAGCGGATCGCAAAGGCAAAAATTAACACAAACAGGGTGCCACTGAAGATAAGCCCTGGCCCACTCTGGTCGAAATAGGCATAGAGATCGTTGACCGCGAAATCAAGAAGACTCAGAGGCACCAAGACGCCTATCGCCAGCACAGTACCCGGCAGGGCATAGCCCGTCGAGGCCAGGCGTGAAGGCAGGATATCGATTTTTCTTGGACTGCAGCGCCGGACAAACATCAAGAGCAAGGCGAACACCACAGTGACTAGACTAACCACCAGGGCAATGATCAGGCTGTTAAGACTGTATTCCCAGAAGGCCTGATTCCAACTGACATCAAAGTAATCCCAGGCATACCCCAGCAAGACCCAAACAGGCAGGCCGAAGGCCAACAGCAGCAGCACAGCGCAATAGCCCGCAGCGAGCCAGGCCTTAACACCCGAGAGCGCATATCGTTCGTGGGAGGTTATCGGCGTCTGTTTCTGAAACAGCTGCTGTTTACGCCGGGCAAAACGCTCGGCGCCGATCAGACAGAAGACCACCAGCAGTATGATGGCTGAGAGTTTAGCTGCCGCCGCCAGACTGCCGTATCCCAGCCAGGTATCATAGACCGCCGTCGTCAAGGTAGGCACGGCAAAGTAGCTGACGGTAGCGAAATCGGCAGCCGTCTCCATCGCCACCAGCGCCGCCCCCACCGCCAAGGCGGGCCGCGCCATCGGCAAATTCAGGCGCCAGAAACTGCGCCAGGGCCCTGCGCCCATCACTCTGGAGGCGTGCAGCAGGCTTGGCGACTGCTCCATGAAGGCGGTGCGCGCCAGCAGATAGATATAGGGAAACAGCACCAGTGCCAGCATCACAGACGCGCCCCCCAGGGTGCGCACATCGGGAAAGTAATAATCCGTAGGCGACAGCCAGCCATTAACTTGCCGCAGCCAAGTCTGAATCGGCCCGGCATAGTCTAGGAGATCCGTATAGACATAGGCCACCACATAGGCGGGCATGGCCAGTGGCAGCAGCAGCGCCCACTGAAACCCATTGCGCCCGGGAAAATCACAGCGGGCCACGCACCAGGCGGCGGGCACGGCAATCAGCAAGGCGCCTAGGCTGACAAACAACATCAAGGCCAAGGTGTTGAAAATATAGGTCGGCAGAACGGTTTGCATCAGGTGACCGAATACCGCCTCATCTGGCACCATTGCCTGTATGCAGATGGCTCCCAGGGGCAGGGCGAAGCAGATGGCGGTCAGATAACTTAGGGTCGACCAGGATTTGGGAAAGCCTAAAATCATAGAAAATCTCAATAAAGCGAGTCAGGCCATTATCTGTGACCAACTTAAATCTAAGCTTAAACGCAAACGATTATTAATTGAATAGTGACCCATGCGGCATAAAAACGAGATAGCCTTCCCGAAGGAAGGCTATCTTTTGAACAATGACCGCCTATCACTAGAGATCGAACTTCACTTGGTCGAGCAACTTCACCGCCGCACCGTGATACTCGGCCAGCTTGTGGATGGGCAGCTCATCGGCCTTATAGTCACCCCAGGAGGCGACCAGCTTAGACGGCTTCACATCCGCCTTGACCGGGTATTCCATGTTGAGCTCGGCGTAGGTTTGCTGCGCCTGTTGACCCGAGAGGTATTCCATCAACTTGATGGCGTTCTCGCGCTCTGGCGCATACTTAGCCAGTGCCATGCCAGAGACGTTGATGTGAGCACCGCGATTTTTCTGATTCGGGAAGTTGATGTTGACCGCCTCGGCCCAAGGCACCTGCTTAGGATCTTGCAACATCTTACCTAGGTAGTAGCTGTTACCTATGGCGATATCACACAGCCCCTCTTTAACCGCCTTCACCTGCGCCCTGTCGTTACCCTGTGGCTTGCGGGCCAAGTTTGCCTTAACGCCTTCTAGCCAGGTCTTAGTGTCTGCCTCACCATGATGGGCGATCATCGACGCCACCAGAGAGATGTTGTAGGGGTGCTTACCGCTACGGGTACAGATCTTGCCCTTAAATTTAGGATCCGCCAGATCTTCATAATCGATATCCAAGGGGCCGAGGCGCTCCTTAGAAGAGTAGATATTTCTCACGCGTTTCGTCAGGGCAAACCAATCGCCATTGGGCGAGCGAAGATTCGCTGGAATGTTCTGCGCTAAGGTCTGGCTGTCGACCGAGGCCACCAGCCCTTTATCCGCCAGCTCCATCAAACGAGAGAAATCTGAGGTAAGCACGAGATCCGCAGGTGACAGGCGTCCCTCTCGGGCGATTCGCTCGGCAATGCCCTGTTTGGTGAATACCAGATTGACCTTGATGCCTGTCTCCTTGGTAAAGTCAGCCAAAATGGGATCAATAAGGAAAGCCTGTCGGTAGGAATAAACCGTGATGCTGTCGGCCGCATTGGCCATTGAAGTGACACAAGCAAAACCCAGAACAGCCAAACGTTTCATGAATCTCATGCAATACTCCGCGATAAAGTTAATGATAATAATTATCAATTGCGACAAGAGTAATCAATCTGGCAGGAAACGGCAAGTGAGATCCGTCAAAATTTGCGTGACCGCTCATTTTGACCAAAATAGCCTCGCTGACTAGACTCAAAGGACTCGGCCACAAAAAGGATCTCATATGTTTCTGGAAATTCTCGCGCTGATACTCGCCGTCATTCTTATTTTATTCCTGTTTAAACATAGATTTACTCGGGTACGAGTCAGGCGCGCCCGTAGAGCCGCAGTGCCGCAGACCAGTCTGAGTGCCAGGATGATCAGCGAAGACGTTCCCCATGCGCCGACACACAATCTCAATACCAGCCATCCCTATCACTGTGTCGAGATAGTCAACGACGAGGGCCTCTGTGGCAGCGCGAAGAAGTTAAAAGGTAAACGATTCCTCTCCATAGACGCACCGACACTACCACTTCCCGGCTGCAGCGAGAGTGAATGTAGCTGCCGATATCTGCATCATGAAGACAGGAGAGAACAAACTGACGATAGGCGGGTCGACTTCGGTGTGACCCGTGAACTCTATGGTGTGTTTGGCGAGCCGAACAGGCGCAGTCAACCGGCTAAGGGACGGCGCCATACTGATACTCGCCACTAACAGCTAACAGAAAAGCACCAACTGCTTCTCACTAAACCCAAATCCTTGAGTGCAAACTCTTTAGTGATACAGCCAAGCCTAGGCGTGGGGACGCGTGGTTAACATGGGCGCGCTCTTGGAGAAGCTCTGTAGCCATCTGGCCGTAGCCGGGGCGACCTTACGCCAATCCAGATCCGGATGACGAAAATCTACATACTCTAACAGGCAGGCGAGGCAGATCTGCTGCAAAGACACCTTACTGTGCCCTGAAATGGCCATCAGCTCTATCTGCGCCAAGCCCCTGAGTAAGGCCTGTTCAAACCGCGCCGTCCAAAATGGGCTACGCAAGCCCTCATCGTCACGCATCTGCTCCTGTCTTAAGGCCACCGCGCTATCGAGCAAGCCCTTAATCAGGGAGTACTGGGTCTCGCCGTACCAGGAATCACCGGGCTGTCCAAACAGCTCGCCACCACAATACTCATGATCTAGGTAGCGCAGGATCACCTCGCTGTCATACAAGGTGCCACCATCGTTTAACAGCAGACAAGGGATCTTGGCCAGCGGATTGGCATCCAGTAATAGCTCGGTATTCTCAAGTGGATTAACGGCGATCGGCTCGATCCCTCTGATGGCAAACTGCGCGATAACGACCCGCACGGTTCTGGCGTAGGGTGACGCCGGCGAAAAGAGTAATTGCATATCGCTTCCTCTACCAATATTTCTCGACGGTGATCTGCCCTGGCGCGCGGCGAAGGTTCTTAGCCAGCCCGCGGGACTGCAACAGGGTATTGAGCTCCTTGATCATCTCAGGATGACCACAGATCATCACCTGTGAATTTTGCGCGCTCAGCTTGAGGCCGACCTGCTGCTCGATTACACCGCTCTCGACACCTTGGGTGATGCGGCAACTGAGCGCGCCTTCCACCGGCTCCCGGGTCACTGAGGTAACTAAGGTAAACTTTCCGGGGTATTTGGCCTCGAACGCCTTAAGCTCTTCATAATAGGCGAGATCCTCTTGATAGCGCACGCCGTAGATTAAGATCACCCGCTCAAAACGCTGCCATGGCTCGGTGGTTCTCATCATGGAGATAAAGGGGCCCACCGCGGTTCCTGTGGCAAAAAACCACATATGCTTGCCCTGGGCTGGGATCTCATCCAGCGTCATGAAGCCCGCCGCCTTGGTGGAGATATCGATGCTGTCTCCCGGGGCTAGGGCCTGCAACTTAGGCGACAGTAGACCATCGTCGACACTGACCGCCAGCACCTCCAGCAGCGACGCATCGGGCGCATTGACCAGTGAATAGGCTCTGGCGACACGTTTATCGTCAATATGCAGCGACAACTTAATGAATTGCCCGGCAATGAATTCGCCGATATCGGCCGACAGCTTCAGGGTAAATAACTGATCGCTCCAGTCAATCCGCTCTACAACCTTTGCCTCTCCCCACATATCGCCACCTCTGCTGGCACCAATCGATACTGATACTCCCATGATTCATAGATTTTCTATCCGAGTCAAGACAACAAAAAACCCCTTATCTTAAGGGGTTTATCGAAATCAAATGGGAGTCAGAAGGCCTTATTCTTGCTCTGTCTCTTGATTGAAACTGTCTCTGAATGCCTGCAGCCCTTCCTGTACTAGGGCATAGGTCTTGTCGACCCCAGCCGCAATATCGCCTTCAAGCACCTTGAGTCCGGAGAGGATATCTTTGGCCTCATCGAAACCTTGGTCAATGGCACCACCGATTATGTCCATGAAGGAGCTGAGCTGCTCATCGAAGGACATGCTGCTGTTTTGCTGCTGATGTATGGCAAAAAACTGAGTCGCAAAGCTGACGATGCGCTCGGCCGTCGCCTCGGGTGAGGTATCCACCCCTTGAGCCGCCGCCCTCTCGATGGCGTGCTCACCCATGGTTGGTGCCAGCTCTTCATTAATCGCCTCAATCGCCGCCTTATACAACAGCTGCATGGGCTCATTGCCCGCGCTCAAGTTCACCTCTTGCTGCGCTTCCAAGATCGCCGTATTCATCAGCTGTTTACTGGCCGCCAATGCCGTCTTGTTCTTGGCCACTTCGGAGACTTGTTGACCATGGTTAGTCGTCGAATCTGTCTTGTTGTGCGCCGCCGCAGATACGGCTCCGCCGTGATTTTGAATCTCCATAATCGCCTCGCTCACCAAATTAAATTAGCCCTCAGCTATTATTATCGTCCATTTTGTAAGCAACTTTAGCGCAAATGCCCAATTAATCTGTCATCGGCAATTCACACAAAGTGCGGTATGCTAACCAATTCGTTAATTAAATAAGGGTTCCCATGTTACGACTCATCAGCATTGGACTTTTCGCCCTGGTGGCTTACCTGCCAATGGCGCAGGCCAATCCAGCAATCGCCAGCAAGACGGTAATTCTGGTGCGTCATGCCGAAAAAGCCGATCAGGGACGCGACCCTAGCTTGAATGACGCGGGCAAGTTGCGAGCACAGGCATTGGTTGAAAGCTTGGGCGATACCCCACTCAGCCTGGCCATATCCACACAATTTAAGCGCACCCAGGAAACCTTAACGCCGCTTATTACCGCCAGAGGAATTCCTTTAGTTGTGATCGACGCAGGCAAGGATTTGGACAAACATATTGCGGCCATTGCCGACAAGGTCATGGCGCAGCAGGGCAATGTGATCATCGCCGGCCACTCCAATACTGTGCCACTGATCATCAAGGCACTTCGAGGACCCGAAATACCTCAATTGAGAGAGGATGAATATGACAATTTATTTATCCTTTCCCTGCCCCAAGATGGCGCAAGTAGCCTGATAAAAACCCAATATGGTGCAACTTCAGACAATACCCAATAAGGATTAGACATTAGTCTAGATAGCGCTAGCTTTATGATCTAAACTTGATTACATTAGCGATATATGGAATAGCAGCACGCGCTGACGTTAAGCGCAGCCACGGAGAATCACTGGTGAGTAATTCGTTTTTTGGAGCGGGAAATAAAAGTAAACCTTTGTCGGTTAGCTGTCAAAAATGCAACCGATTAACGGTTATTGAAGGCGAGACAATCTGCTTCAAGGGTGGAGAGATCATTAGACTGACCCCCTATGAGCCGCAAAATACCAAGCTCAGCCTCCTCTGTGACGGTTGGAAGCCGATCAACACCTCAAAAAGAGCCTAGTCCTTCTGCCAGCCAGTCTGGCGGCAAACCCTACATCATCCCCGCATAGTCATTCGCGTAGTGCTTTACTTCACGCGTAATACCTTCGATTACGGTCGAGGGCGGGATCATGGCAAGGGTCAAGCCCCGTGTCGTGACCCTCAGGTAGGAGCTCAGCTGGGCATAGACGACCACCAACTCCTCCTGTCCCAATCCCCGCTCTCTTAAGGTCGCCATGATGGCTAGCCAATCGGTATCTACGATCCGCGCCTGGCCTTCGATACTTGCATGTATAGGGATGTTTTTCATGGGAGCGCCTCCGTAGGTTTGTTATTAACAAATATTATGCAAATCAAACCTGAACGAATACTTAATCCCACACAATTAATGCTGATTTTGTACGGTCCACAATTTCTTATACAGACCATCGGCCGCCAGCAGGCTCTGATGATCGCCACGTTCAACTATCTTGCCCTGACTCAGCACCAAGATCTGGTCGGCATCCACGACCGTCGACAGCCTGTGGGCGATAACAAGACTCGTATGCCCCTTGGCCATCTCTTTGAGCGCATTGAGGATCGCCTGCTCCGAATGGCTATCCAGCGAAGAGGTCGCCTCATCGAACACCAATAGGGGCGAGCCCTTGAGGATCGCCCTGGCGATCGCCACCCTCTGTTTCTCGCCGCCGGAGAGTTTTAACCCGCGCTCACCCACCTTGGTGTGCCAGCCTTCGCTGAGTTGCGAGACGAAGTTTGACAGATGCGCCAGCTCTATCGCCGCCTTCACCTGCTCATCGCTCGCCCCCGGCAGACCATAACGAATATTCTCCATTAGGGAGTCGTTAAACAACACGGTATCTTGGGGCACTATGGCGATGGCGCTACGCAGCGCGTGTTGAGTCAGCGCCTTGGTATCATGGCCATCTATGGTGATAGTCCCCTGCTGCGTCTCATAGAAGCGAAACAACAGCTTCACTATGGTGGATTTTCCCGCGCCGCTATCCCCCACTATCGCCACCTTGTGACCGGCGGGGATCTCGAAACTCACATCGGACAAGATAGGCCTGTCACCGTAGCGAAAACTCACCCCCTCAAATTTAAGGCTCCCTTGGGCGATCTGGGGCGATGTCGCATCGGGGCCATCCTCAATCTTAGGCTGCCTGTCTAGCAAGCTAAACATGCGCTCTATGTTGGCCAGGGCGCCGCGGATCTCGCGGTAGACGAAGCCTAAAAAATTCAGAGGCATAAACAGCTGCATCATGAAGGCGTTGATCAGCACAAAGTCACCTATGGTCATAGCCCCTTGGCTCACCTGAGTCGCCGCCAGCGCCAACATCAGGGTCATCGCCAGCGAGATGATCAGCGCCTGACCGGCATTGAGCGCAAACAATGAGAGTCGATTCTTACGCTTGGCCACTTCCCAGCGCTCGAGGGCATGATCATATTGCTCAGATTCATAGGCCTCGTTGTTAAAGTACTTCACCGTCTCATAGTTAAGCAGGCTATCTATGGCGCGGGTATTGGACTGAGAATCGGCCATCGCCGCCTCCCGCACGAAGCCGGTACGCCATTCGGTGGCGAAGATGGAGAAGAGGATGTAGGCGACGACCGCGCTCAGAGTAATTAACGCAAACGCCCAGCCATAGTTATACAGCAAGATGCCCACCACCAGGCCTATCTCGAGCAGGGTCGGTACTATGTTGAATACCATGAAGCGCATCAAGAAGCTGACCCCGCTGGTACCGCGCTCGATATCCCGCGACAGTCCCCCGGTACGCCGCTCAAGATGAAATGCCAGATCCAGCCGGTGCAGATGGTCAAACACTGACAAGCCAAGACGCCTTATCGCCCGCTCGGTGACCCGGCCAAATAGTGTGTCTCTCACCTCTGAGATCACCGTATTGAGCAGGCGAAGGCTGCCGTACGCGAGCACCAGGGCGATGGGCACGGCGATCATCTGCTCGACTGAGGCCTCACTCAGGGTATCCACCAATTGCTTGAGCACGAATGGCAGGCCAACACTCGCCATTTTGGCCACCACCAGACAAGCAAGCGCCAAGATCACTCGCCCCTTAAACTCCAACAAATAGGGCCAAAGCAATTTCAGGACATGCCAGTTCAGTTTATCGATAGGACCATCAAAATAGAGCGTGGGACGCATGGCAACTCCAGCTAGCATCAAGATAAGGACGATGGCATTTAGGTGAAATTAAGATAAAAGCCATAACATACACCATCTTACCTCAGTAGGCTTACCCGCCACTAGCTCAATTATCCGCCTTTGCCAAGGGGTTAGCATTTTGCCTTAGATAAGGAGGTCAATATCAGACTTTTGGTGCAGTCCCCAGTACAAACAGGTACAACTTTTGACTGATTAAATGATGGCAAAACCAGAAAAAAGCATTATTCTTGAGAGAATAATTATCAGTTTAGTGTTTCAACGGGGTAATTATTGTTATCTCTTGCCGGAGATTTTGATAATCTCAAGATCAGCTTAAGGCAGTTCAAGCTGAGTAAAAAGCAGAGCGGGAATAACCCCAAATTTTTAAAGGAAGCCGATATGCCACAATCATCTGACGTGCAATACCCTCCATTGCCATTGGTACAAACTTGGGTATGGATGATGACAGAATCGAACAGCCCAGAAATCCAACAAAAGGGTCAAAACAATTTAATATCGTCTTTTGGCAGTCTTGCTAAAGCCAACGAATATCTGGTGAAACAACAAGCCAAATAAACAGGCCAGCAGAACGCAAAAAAGGAAGCCAATTGGCTTCCTTTTTCATTTCAGGTCGGCATTGCATCAAGCGACTGTCACTAACTCTGCAACTAACAAAACCTTGGGCAAAGCTGGCATAGCGTTAGCTGCGGCGCTCGAGCACACACCGATTCAAATTTGCCAGCAAGGTTTCGGTATCTTCCCAACCGATACAGGCATCTGTGATGCTCTGGCCGTAACACAACGGCTGCCCTTCGATATAGTCCTGACGTCCCTCAACCAGGTGACTCTCAACCATCACACCGAAAATCGCCCGCTCACCGGCGCTCACCTGGCTGGCCACATCTTCGCCCACCAGCATCTGGCGCTTAAACTGTTTGCTGCTGTTAGCATGGCTAAAATCCACCATGATATTTTGCGGCAGGTTAGCTTTAGCCAACTGCTCGCTGATCGCCTGCACGTGCTCGGCGCTATAGTTAGGCTCCTTGCCACCACGCAGAATGATGTGACAATCAGGATTGCCCTTGGTGGAGACGATCGCCGAATGGCCATACTTGGTCACCGACAGGAAATGGTGCGGCGCACTGGCGGCGCCAATAGCATCGATAGCCACCTTGATGGTGCCATCGGTACCATTCTTAAAACCGACGGGGCAAGAGAGGCCAGATGCCAGCTCTCTGTGTACCTGTGATTCTGTGGTGCGAGCACCGATAGCGCCCCAACACATGAGATCCGCCACATATTGAGGCGTGATCATATCTAAAAATTCACCCGCGGTCGGCACGCCTAACTCATTGAGATCTAATAGCAGTTTTCTAGCTGTGCGCAGGCCATCATTCAGCTTGAAGCTATTGTCCATGTAAGGGTCGTTGATCAGGCCCTTCCAGCCCACTGTGGTGCGCGGTTTCTCGAAATAGACGCGCATCACGACCTCGAGTTGATCCTTATATTGCTCGCGCAATTTGGCGAGTCTCTCACCATATTCCAGCGCCGCCTTAGGGTCGTGGATAGAACAAGGCCCGATGATCACCAACAGACGATCATCTTCTTTTTTCAGGATATTGTGAATATTCTGCCGCGCGTTAAACACTGTTGCCGATGCATTTTCGCTTGCCGGAAATCGCTCGAGGATAGCGACAGGGGGTAACAACTCTTTAATTTTATTAATGCGAACGTCATCAGTTTGATAATACATGATATTTATTTTCCACTCCGGCTCTGGATTAAATAAGGGTCTCTCTATTGCACTACTGATTTCAATTTATCCAGTATCCACAGCTATTGCAACCAAACATTAATAAAATAAAGAAGATAAAAATAACCATCTGTTATATAAGATTAAATTATTATTTTTATTTAAAACTTCCTCAGCTAAGCCTGCTAGAAAAAACAGAAGTAACAAAACAAAGTGTTAACATTTATCTGGAAATCGACCAAAAGCCTATCTATAGTAGATTATTAATGGTCATAAGAGAGTCACATTAAGGCTCTCGAAACGGCGCCGATGGCGCTACAGCCACTGTTGAGGTAACCATCCCCCCGATGAGAAGATTGCTGCTGGCATCTGGTTTTATGCTAGTTTCTAACCCACTACTGGCACAAAATGCTAACACTGAGATCTCCTTTGCGGTCAGCAACACCATACCCCCTTACTTCTTTGCTAACGGTCAAAGCGGAATTCAATATGAGCGTCTCGCCTCCGCGCTAGCCAAGCAGTCCCTATCGATCGGCCATATCTATCTGTCCCCCAATAAGCGAGCCTTTCGTCAGGTCGCCAGTGGCAATGTCGACTGCCTCATTAATGCGCCGGAAAACTTGGCGGGTCTCTACTACACCCGCAGCCTAATCAGCTACCAAAACAGCGTGTTTACCCTGGCCAGCAATAAACTGGCCATCGACTCGGTTGCCGATCTGGCCGGGATCTCTGTCATGGGGTTTCAGAACGCGACCCAATACTTAGGTAGAGACTTCTATCAGATGGCGCTCAGTAACCCACAATATGGCGAATCCAATAGTCAGAAGAGTCAGGTGATGATGCTGTTTTCCGGGCGGGTCGATGCCATCATCCTAGAGGGGCGCATCTTCGACTACTACCGCGAGCAACTCAAGTTTAGAGTCGACACACTGCAGCCAACCTCTCGCCACTCCCTATTTGCAGCGGCGCCGCGCAAGATAGCCTGCCACAGTCAGTCTATAGCACAAAAGATAGATCTGGGTATTGCGCAACTGGATAGAGAAGAAGCCGAGGAGGTGAGGAAAAGCATTCCCTCTGCGCCCGCGCCCAAACTCGAACTAGAGCTAGAGCTAGAGCCAGTGTCTAAGCCTGAGTCGGAACTTGAACCAGAAAAAATGCCTGAAGCTCTCAAGTAACCCGCTAGCTATTCATGCGGCTAACGATTCATTGAGTGAACTAATTATACGGTCATTAAACCAAGGCATACGTGCCTGTTTGCCTTGGTTTATAGAAGACTTAATCTATGAATAAACTGGTCTCTGAATAACCTTTTCTCTGAATAACCTTTTCTCTGAATAACATTTTCTCTGAATAAAAAGACTAATGAATCCCTTGATGGGACTGCATCGCCTGCAGCTTGGCCTGATAACGTCGCTGATTATATTCATCCACCGACAGCGACAGTGCCTTTTGCATGTTCAGCTTAGCCCTGCGCTCATCGCCCGTGGCCCAATAGGCCCTGGAGAGTCCAAAGTAGAACTCATGGCGATAATCGGCCTTCTCTACCGCACGTTTATACCAGGTAAGCGCCGTCTGATATTCATGCTCCGAGTAGGCTTGCTGCGCCATGTCATAGTAGTAATAGGGATTGCGGATCCTAACCAGCTCAAGGGTCTTATGCACCTTGGCCCACTCCTCTAGCCTGTCTTGACTGGCGAGTAACACCCCATAGTTAAACAGGGCGTTCATATCCTCACTGTCTCGGGATAGCGCCAGCTTATAGAGGCTTTCCGCCCTATCATCCAGCCCCTTGTAACGATAGAGGATCGCCAGGGTATTCAAGGCGGGAATAAAATCGGCCTTTAACATCAGGCTCTGTTTCAGGTAGGCATAGGCCTGGTCGTAACGTCCCTCCACCAGAGACTCTGCCGCGACATTGTTATAGAACATCGCCATGACGGTGGTTCTGTCGATTCGCCTTTTGGCATAGCCACGCATGGTACGCTCGGGCAGAAAATCTATCTGCAACGCATTTTTGTCGGCAAGGAAGGTATCACTCGTCTCTCTTGGAATTAGGCGCAGATTGATGTGACCATTCACCAGATAGAAGTCACCGGCCTTGTCCCACACGGGCGGCACTTCGACCTCTTGAAACTCGACATCGACCCCCAAGGCATCGGCAAGCGAGGCACTGAGTAACACCAACGACAGACAGTTACCGGCGCGCGCATTAAAGGTATCCGCCGGGATCTTTGTTAGATTATCTTGGTATTTGAAACCGCCTTTATCGGCGTTGATGTAGTTGGCTAGCCACAAGTTAGCGGCAATATAGTCTCGCGCCATTCGGCTGCGCTTATAATCTTGCCGCAGATCGATCGTGACCTGAGTCGGCAGCGCAAATAGCTTATCCGGCGTAACCTGAACCGCAACCGCCGCGAATTCATCGTCGGCAAAGTACTGATCGATATTAGCGAGGGTTTCCTTACCCGGGCCGCTGGCACAACCGCTCACTATGAAGAATAACAACAAGATAGCGCGCTTATACTCAATTAGCCTTTTCATATTAAACCTACGCTGATGAGGGCACCGTAAGATCTATCATAAAGTAGGCTTTTTCATTTTGCCCCACGCAAAGCGTTACAAAATATTAACAATCACTGAGATACTGGCGGATCTACCTGAATATAGAACTGCTGAGGGTCTAGGCCCTCGGTTTGATACAGATAGGGGCGATAAAAACTCGCGCCGCAACGATAGTAGGCATAGGGCGACTTAAACAGCACGCAGCCCAAGGGCAGACTCTGTAATATCTGGATCTGCTGCTGCAAACGCAGGGATTCCCGCCACTCAAAGTCCTGCTGCACCTTGTCGCGCACGGCGAAGGCGTCGAAGGGTTCGCTCGCCTTACGCACCACCACCTGACCGGCCTGCAACTGAATTGAGACCAGTAACGACAACAACACCCAGAGAGACTGCTTCATGTTAGCGCTCCTTACACCACATTTTTTTGATAGCATAATACAAAAGACAGGGTCCGCACCATGAGGTACGGACCCTGTTAATTCTACTATCAGTTTTGGTAATCTGTTTTGACTAGCCGTTAACTGGCGCTCTTGAGTGAGACAAACTCTGGGTAAGCATCGATACCGCAATCCGATGCATCCATACCGTTATACTCTTCCTCTTCGGAGACACGGATCCCCATGGTGATCTTGAGGATATACCAGGCCGCGAAGGAAACCCCGAATACCCAGGCGAAGATGACCGAGGCGCCATAGAGCTGACCCAAGACTGTCGCATCGGCATTTGACAGCGGCACCAGCATCACACCGAACAGGCCGGCAACACCGTGCACCGAAATAGCACCGACAGGATCGTCAATCTTTACTCTGTCGAACATCACGATGGAGAAGACCACCAGACCGCCGGCAACCATGCCGATAACTCCGGCCAGAGGCAGTGATGGCGACAAAGGATCTGCGGTGATAGCCACCAGGCCCGCCAAGGCGCCGTTTAAGATCATGGTCAAGTCCGCCTTACCCCATACCATCTTACAGACCACCAGGGCAGAGACGGCGCCGAAGGCGGCTGCAGAGTTGGTGTTAACGAAGATCTTCGCCACCGCCGACGCGTTCTCGGCATCAGACACCAAAAGCTGAGAGCCACCGTTAAAGCCGAACCAACCCATCCACAAGATGAACATGCCTAAGGTTGCCATCGGCAGGTTAGAACCAGGGATAGGATTCACCTGACCGTTAGGGCCATACTTACCCTTACGAGCGCCGAGTAACAAGACGCCCGAGATAGCCGCCGCAGCGCCCGCCATGTGTACTATGCCACTACCGGCGAAGTCGACAAACCCAGCCTCAGAGAGGAAACCGCCGCCCCAGGTCCAGTAGCCTTCGACAGGATAGATAACCCCAGTCATTACCACAGAGAAGATCAGGAAGGCCCACAGCTTCATACGCTCGGCAACGGCGCCAGAGACGATAGACATAGCGGTTGCCACAAACACCACCTGGAAGAAGAAATCCGATTCCAGCGCATGGTCGGCATCGCTTGCCTGAGCACCGATGAGGCTAGCAAACGATGGCAACCAGCCACCCTCGGCGTTATCCACATACATAATGTTGTAACCCACCACCAGATACATGATACAGGCGATGGAGTAGAGACAGACGTTCTTGGTTAAGATCTCTGTGGTGTTCTTGGAGCGCACCAGACCCGCTTCCAACATGGCAAACCCAGCTGCCATCCACATCACCAGCGCGCCTGAGATCAAGAAATAAAAGGTGTCGAGAGCAAACTTCAACTCAGATACTGTCGCACCTAGTGTTACTAACTCTTCCATTGGAATTCCCCCTTAAAGTGCTTCGTTATCGAGTTCGCCGGTACGGATACGGATCACCTGATCGAGATCCGTCACGAAAATCTTGCCGTCGCCTATCTTGCCCGTATGCGCCGCCGCGACGATGGACTCGATAAGGTGATCGACGTTTTCAGCCTTAGTAGCGATATCCAGTTTAACCTTAGGCAGAAAATCCACCTGGTATTCGGCGCCACGATAGAGCTCTGTATGGCCTTTCTGACGTCCGAACCCCTTCACCTCGGTCACCGTCATCCCCTCAATCCCCAACCCTGCAATGGCTTCTCGCACATCATCGAGTTTGAATGGCTTGATTATTGCGCTGATTAATTTCATTACCGCCTCCGACTCATCTTAGTATTCTTGCTGATGCCAAAGGCAATTCAATCATCAGGCCAACATTACAAAACTTTAACATTCATAAACTTAGTAATAGCGACGCCCTTCATGCTGCATATAAATGCACCAATTAGGTGCGACTATGCACCGAGCGCACAAAAATAGCGCAGTCGCCTATTCGACTTATGACGAATTGGGTGGCGAAATTATCCGGGTATGATGGAGTCATCACCCATAGAGGAGCGCCCTATGTTGCAACCACAGGAATGTGTACTCGTCATCGTCGATGTCCAGGGAAAGCTGGCCACCCTGATGCACCAGGCAGAGGAACTGGAAACCCGGCTCACCACACTGGTAAAGGCGGCTGAGCTGTTTGAGATCCCTGTCGTCTGGCTTGAGCAGCTGCCCGAAAAGCTGGGGGCCACTAGCCCGGCATTGGCCGAGCTGCTGACGCCTCATTATCAGCCTATCCCCAAGGCTCACTTTAGCGGCTGGCACGCCGAGCCCTTCAGACAGGCACTACAGCAGTATGGCAGGCCCAAGGTGTTGCTCGCCGGCATAGAGACCCACATCTGCGTCTATCAGACCTGCCGGGATCTGCTGGACAACGAATATGAGGTGCACTTGGTGACCGACGCCGTCTCCTCGCGAACCGAGGCCAATAAGCGGTTAGGCTGTGAGATGATGACCCAGCACGGCGCCCTGCTGACCAACTGCGAGTCTTTGTTGTTCGAGCTACAGGCAGAGGCCAGTGGCGACAGATTCAGGGCCCTGCTGAAACTGATAAAGTAGTAGAAAATTGAAATAGTGAAGAGATAAAAAAGCCCCGGATAACCGGGGCTTTTACTATGCAGGGGGGGGGGAAATTAGTAAGTTGCTTCGCGCTTCTTAGCTTCTGCATCCCACTTAGGCAGTACAGTCTTCTTGAACTCAGCCTTGTCGGCATTCAACTTGTTCATGTCCATACCCAATGCAGCTTGCGCCTTGGCCTTGGTAGAAACATCTGGGAAGGCGATAGGCTGCTTAACACCTTTGGTTGCTAGCAGTTGAGCTAGTTTGATGCGTGCATCACCAGCCTTATCTACCGCAGTACCTAGGATGCGTAGCGCTTCGTCAGCTGCGTGAGCCGCAACACCGTGAGAGGCAGTTGCATAGTCCCAGCGCCATTGAGCGTGACGGATATCCATTAAGATTGGCTTCATTTCAGCTTCAGTTGCACCCGCATCCCAAGCCGCTTTAGCTTCGAAGTGCGCCTTAACTAGCTGAGACTCGGCACGTGCCTTAAGGTCAGCAACCTTAACTTTGCGCTCTTTCGTCAGGTTAACCATGAACTCCTTGCTTTGAGTATGACAAGTCGCACAAGTCTCTTCGAAGCGGTCGAATGGGTTACCTACCTTGTGGTCGGTAAACTTACGGCCTTCAGCATTCTTCACCTTAGGCATATGACAGTCGGTACAAGTAACGTTGTTCTTACCGTGTACGCCTAGCTGCCAAGTTTCATAACCAGGGTGCTGTGCTTTCAGCATAGGAGTCTTAGATACGGCGTGAGTCCAGTCTTTGAACTCCATGTTGTCGTAGTAGACTTCCATCTGCTCAACAGTTGTGCCCATATCCCAAGGGAACTTAACAAAACCTTTGCGATCTTTGGTCTTCTCGAAGTAGTACTCTACGTGACACTGACCACACACCATAGACTGCTTGTCTTTCTTAGAAGCCTTGTCAAATGGCGTGCCTAGTGTTGCCATGGCGCGCTCGGCGAATGGACGAGACATACGTAGTTTAGAAGAGCCTTTCTCGTGACAGTCAGAACAACCGATAGTGTTCACGATTTCTGCGCCACCTTTGTACCACTTACCAGTGAAGTAGCCATCTTCGCCCTGCTCTTCGATCACGCGAGGCACGTCTGGGCTCTTACATGACCAACATGCCATTGGCATTGGGCCATCTTCGGCAGACTTAGGTGCACCGGTACGCAGTGTGTTACGTACGTCGGTTACCGCATACATATGACCACGAGGTGCATTATAATCTTTTGCGAAGCCGTAACCTGCCCACAACACAACCAGGCTAGGAACTTCTTCAAGCATATCGACAACTTCTTTGCTTTCGGCTGTGTCATGCCAGCTGTTGTACTGCTTAGAAAACTTGTCTTTGTAGACTTCGTTACGTGGCTCAGTCTTGTCACTTGCCATCACGCCGGTAGCCATCAGGCCAGCGGCGACCAAAGCACTCAGTGCAAAGGTTTTTGTAGTTAATGTTCTCACCATCTCATCTCCGTGTTACTTTTTATAGTAGTCTTAAAAACCACAACATCTCCAAGGCCAAAGTTAGTCCCTTAACCCCGTTAAAAATATACCCCTTATGGGGTATCCGGGTCAAAACTTGAGGCAGATCATAATGTGAATGTGTTGTTGGTCACATTTTTATCACCTTGTTAATTTTATCAGCAATTGCTAAACAAGTATCATAGTCCAAATTTCCGATTTTTCCCTATAATTTAATGAGTTCTAATACATGAAGAAAGGCAGCCTCACCTCCACCATATTAAGGTTAATGCTGGCCTTAATTTTACTTTCCAGTGGACTCGCCACCTTCGCCATAGCTAATTTGGCTTATAGCCTGGGAGACGCCAGAGCCATCAACGCCTCCGGCTCGCTGCGTATGCAGAGTTACCGTCTGATGTTCTACGCCAACTCTGGCAGCGAGGGAGCCGACGACAAAATTAGAGAGTTTGAGGCCACCCTCCACTCGGATGCACTGAAACGCTCACTCGACTGGATGACCCCAGACGATCTCGCCTCCCAATACCTGTTGGTTATCCAGAAATGGCAGGTGATGAAGCAATATATTGAAGAGGAGAACTCACGCCTCTATGTCTCCGCCCTCAAAGATTTCGTCGACACCATAGATCTCTTCGTGCTGGAAACCGAGGAGTTCGCTGCCTTCAAGCTCAAGCTGCTGGCCGCCAGCCAGATCACCGGCCTGGGGCTCATGTTACTGATCGCCTTCTTCGCCGTACGCTTTACCAAGCGTAAGGTGGTCACCCCCCTCAATCAGTTGATGGAGTCGGCCAACACCATCTCTAAGGGGGAGTTCGATGTCACCATGCCAGATAGCGAATATATTGAGCTCAGCTCGCTCAGCAACGCCCTGGCCACCAGTGCCAAAGAGCTGTCGACCCTCTATAACAACCTGGAAAATCAGGTCAAAGAGAAGACCTTCGCCCTCACCCGCGCCAACAACGAGCTCAAGCTGCTCTACGACAACCTGGTGATGCTGCACTCGGGCAAGCTGGAGATCAGTACCCTGAAACAAGCGCTGAATCAGCTCAGGGCCCACGAACCCAACAGTTTCCTGCGCCTGGTGATCGCCCAAGATGATAAAGAGAAGCTCTACATAGATGCCGACGGCGGCTGGCCCATCGCCTCGCGCAGCCAGACCCGTTTCCCATTGAAATTTGCCGACAACGAACTGGGCTATCTTGAGGTCACTGCCCTGGGTGAAATCAATCACCCCTTGTTCGAGAACTTCGCCATCATGCTGGCCCGCTCCATCGTCATCTATAACGCCGGCGAGCAGCGCCAGCAACTGGCACTGATGGAGGAGCGCGGCGTGATCGCCCGTGAGCTGCACGACTCTCTGGGTCAGCTACTCTCGTTTCTCAAGATCCAGGTCAACCTGCTCTCCAAGGGGCTGGACAGCCAGTGTCGCAGCCCTCAGGTAGAGGAGCAGCTCAAGGAGATCAACGAAGGGGTCAACACCGCCTATGTGCAGCTGCGTGAGCTGCTGTCTACCTTCCGCCTGACCATTAAAGATCCCAACCTCAATCATGCGATCGAGATGATGCTCGACCAGCTCAGGGGACAAACTACGGCCAAGATCACCCTGGAAGATAAGCTGCCTATCCAGCTGCTCGGCGCTCATCAACACATTCATGTGCTGCAGCTCACCCGTGAGGCGACCCTCAACGCCATCAAGCATGCCCAGGCGGATCATATTCATATCTGTTGTACCCGTAGCGGTAACAACGTCAAGATCAGCATCAGCGACGACGG
Source organism: Shewanella loihica PV-4 (assembly GCF_000016065.1). Taxonomy (NCBI): domain Bacteria; kingdom Pseudomonadati; phylum Pseudomonadota; class Gammaproteobacteria; order Alteromonadales; family Shewanellaceae; genus Shewanella; species Shewanella loihica. Next base: position 965,325 of record NC_009092.1, on the reverse strand, counting down.
CGTTGGCCTTGAGAAGCTCAAGGAGAGGGATCAACATTTTGGCATAGGAATCATGCATGAACGCGCAAGTCGCCTCTCGGGTGTGGTAGACTTCAGCAGCAATGAACAGGGCGGAACCACAGTCACCTTGCTTTTCCCGCCCGAACAAGAGCCGCGCCAGTAGGGATGCTGGTGAAATAAGATACTAATTTTTAAATAAAACAGACCTCAGTGGAGGCAATATAATGGGCAAACCATATTCAGTTTTGGTCGTAGACGATCATCCCCTGCTACGTCGCGGGATCTGTCAACTTATCACCTCTGACTCAGACTTCACCCTGTTTGGTGAAGCAGGCAGCGGCCTAGATGCCCTGTCGGCAATTGCCGAAAACGAACCAGATATCGTGCTACTGGACCTCAACATGAAGGGAATGACAGGGCTTGATACCCTCAATGCCTTACGTCAGGAAGGGGTCACCAGCCGCATCGTGATCCTCACGGTATCCGATGCCAAGCAGGACGTTATCCGCCTGGTCAGGGCCGGCGCCGACGGTTACCTACTGAAAGACACAGAGCCAGATCTGCTGCTGGAGAAGCTGAAGAATGCCATGCAGGGTCACAGAGTGATCTCTGAGTCGGTGGAAGACTTCATCTATGAGCTGAAAGATGGCGCCGACGAGCAGGCCTGGATAGACAACCTGACCCCGAGAGAGCTACAGATCCTCGAGCAACTGGCCGAAGGCAAGAGCAACCGGGTGATCTCAGAGCAGCTGCATATCAGCGAAGGCACGGTCAAGGTGCATGTGAAGAACCTGCTGCGCAAGGCCAACGCCAAGTCACGTACAGAGATGGCGGTACGCTACCTTAACCAGTGAGCCTAGGTGCTACGCCGGTCAAAACAGCTAAAACGTAAAAAGGCAGCCTGAGCTGCCTTTTTCTTTGCAAGATTTCCCGTGCTTTTTCTGCTTATCGGCTCTCTTCGATGAAGGCCTGCCAGCTCTTGAGCGCCGCCTCAAAATCCTCAAGGCCACAGAAAGCCTGGGACTCACCGTCATACAGGGACATGGACTCATCCAGCAAGGTGTCGTCATCCATCTCAAGGGCGTTGGCAAATACTCTGGCCTGCTCTTCATCCAGCTCGAGAGAGATGGCTTTACCGATAAAACCTTGCTCTGTCAGCTTACCCTGCTGCAATGCCTCGATAGTCGAGGCAATCTGAGCGATAAGCGCCTTATCTTCGCCCAGCTCATCGACAAACCAAAGCCCCATAATCTCATGATCCATGGTGAACTGAGCCACCAGGGTGCCGGTCAATGTGTTGCGGCGAAATTCATATTCCATAAGCTGTCTTCCCCAAGGTTACCTTGCAAATTCTAACCTAAGGCCGAGACAATGCCAGAGTTATCCGATTCCCCTTGCGCTAAGCGGCGAAAATTCCCCCTCGCTGTTCACATATGCGGTTCTCACAGTCTTTTCTTTCGGCCACAAAAAAGGGCGCCTAAGCGCCCCTTTCCAAACCTATAGCAGCATGGCTTACTTAGCCGCTGCGGCTTCTTCTGCTGCTGGCGCAGCTTTCTCGATAGAAAGCAGCTCAACTTCGAAGATCAGCGTAGAGTTAGCTGGAATGCTACCTGTGTCGCGGCTACCATAGGCCAGCTCGGCTGGGATCACGAAACGGTACTTAGAACCCACAGACATCAGCTGAACACCCTCGGTCCAACCTGGGATAACGCGGTTTAGCGGGAACTTAGCGCTCTGACCACGGGCGATAGAGCTATCGAACTCGGTGCCGTCGATCAGTGTGCCCACATAGTGCACTTCAACCGTGTCTTCGGCGCTTGGCTTGTCGCCAGTACCTTCGGTGATCACTTCATACTGCAGACCTGAATCTGTGGTCGTTACGCCTTCTTTTGCCTTGTTGGCTTCTAAGAAAGCCGCGCTCTCAGCCTTGGCTTTCTCTGCCAGTGCAGTGGCTTGCGCCTGACGCTTCTCATTTAGCTGCTCGTCTAGGCCTTGCAGTACTGTCTGCATCTCTTCTTCAGTCAGCTTAAGCTCATCGTTCAGACCATTGCTAAAGCCTTGAATGATCAGGCTACGATCGACTGGTAGACCTAGCTCTTCCTGCTCTTTGATATGACCAGACATATATTTACCGATAGACGCACCTACACTATAGGCTTGCTTCTGCGCTTGGGTCTCAAGTTTAACTTCTGCCGGTTTTGTTACTTTTTGTTCTTGGTTACAAGCAGTTAGACCAACCACCGCCAACGCGACCAGTGACATTTTATAAATGGACTTCATTAAAGCTTCCTCAGCATTTTCTTGTGGTTACAATAACCTTACTCTTCTAAGACGAACCACTTTATACTAGTTAATTAACATATACCAATTACATTGATTAAGTTTCATCAATGTCGGCTGGCGCCCTTACGCCAGGCGAAAACCTTTGAGCTAGAGACAACGCAACCAGGAACAAGTTCATGAGCAGAACCAGATTGCTACATTTTTGTACACTGATTGCTTGTACACTCCTGCTGAGCGCTTGCCAGCCTAAGCCCGAGGTGAGCAGCCTGGTCGCCGAACCCAGCTATGACGCCAGCCTCTCCCCCCAGGCCCGATATCTGTTAGTCAGCACCACCAGCAACAACCTACAGCTCTGGGACCTCAGCAAGAAAACGCTTAAATATCAGTGGCTCCACGGTAAAGCGGGCGGCACGGCGATAGCCACGGCCCTGTCGGACAACCTGAAATATGCCGCCTCCCTCAGCCGCGACTCGGTGGCCCTGTGGAACATGGACGACGGTCAACCCTTGGGATGGTGGTCCCTGCCCGCCAACGGTCAGTGTCTGGCGCTGGCCGATAACGGTACCCTGCTCATCGGCCTCACCGACGGCAGCGTCATGTCGCTCAATCACCAGACAGATACCCTGATCAAATTTCTCGGCCACAGCGAAAAGGTCAACAGCGTCGCCCTGTCCGCCGACGGCCGCTGGGCGCTGTCGGGCGGCAACGACAATAAAGTCTTCCTCTGGCAGGCCAACACGGGCCAGCCTTTGCACCAGTGGCAACTCCCCAGCCGGGTATTAGAGGTGAGCCTGAGTCAAGATGCCAGCCTGGCGTTTGCCGCCGACAGCACCAACAAGGCCGACATCTGGCAGACCCAGACAGGTAAACCTGTGTCGTCGCTTAAAATAAAACGCCGCACAATGAACTTTTCCACCGCGCGCTTTACCAAAGATAATCAGACACTGCTAACGGGCACTCCCGCCAGAGAAGTGAGCGTTTGGCGGGTAGCCGATGGAAAAATGCGCGCCAACTGGCAAGTTACCCGCACCGAGCGTGCCCAAATCAAGGGCGCCGTTGTATACTCTGTGGCTGAAACCATTAATGGGCAGATCATCAGCTTTAGCAGCAATGGCTTGCTGGAGACCTGGCCCAAGCCCGATTGATAGAGGATTTAAATTGGTGCAACTAGAACAACGAATCGAAGATCTTGAGATGAAACTGGCTTTTCAGGATGACACCATAGAGTCACTGAACCAGCAGGTGATCAGGCTCAATGACCTGCTGGCGGACCAACAGGAGAAGTTACGCCTGCTCACCAGCAAGCTCTCCCAGGTCGAACCCAGCAACATCGCCAGTCAGGCGGAAGAGACGCCACCACCTCACTATTAAATCGATGCCGCGCTGGGCGCGGAGCCATTTGACGGAACTTGCTTTACAAAGGATCTGACCCGCTATGCCACACCAAAGCAGCCCCCATAACCGAGTCTCAAGTCGATACCGCGCGGCATTTGCCGGCGCGCTCTTGTCGCTCACCCTATCGGGCTGCGCCTTTAACAGCGTGTTCATCAGCTACCCCTCTCAGTTGGCACCGGTGAAGGCCGAGCTCGGCAGGCAAGGCGATGCCGCCCTCTATCGACAGTTCGACGATGCCATCACGGGACAAGATGGGCTGCTGTACGCCCAGGAAGCGGGGCGTATCGCCCAGATCACCGGCAACTTCGAGGCCAGCAAAGCCTATTACCGGCAGGCGGTCGATGCCTACCAGAAGTTTGATGAGCAGGCGGTGATCAGCGCATCCGACCTTGGCGCCACCGCCAGCAGTTTGTTTATCAACGACAATGTGATCCCCTATCGCGGCCCAGGTTATGAGCGCATCATGCTGCACCAATATCAGGCCTTAAACTATCTCTTTAGCCGAGACAGTCAGGGGGCACTGGTGGAGGTCAGGCGCAGCAACGAGCTACAACAGAGCGAGCAGGCCAGATACCAGAAATCCCAGGCCTCGGTGCAGGCGATGGCCAACGGCACCATAGACGCCGAGGTCAATCGACTCGGGCAGGCGGCAGGCACCACCACTAGTTCCTTCCTCAACGCCTATAGTTACTACACCACAGGCCTGCTGCATGAGCTGCTAGGGGAAGAGAACGACGCCTTCATCGATTATCGCAAGGCGGCGCAGATAAGCCCTGACAACCCCTATCTGCAGCAAGATCTGGTGCGTCTGGCCAAGAAACTGGCCATGCCACAGTATGAAGAGTTTAAGCGTCGTTGGGGCGACGCCAAGCTGGCAAAGGCAGGACAGGGCCAGGTGGTGATCCTGCTCGAGCGGGGATTTGTCCCCGAGAAGCAAAGCTTTACCGTGCCGTTTCGTATCCACGGCAACTGGCAGACAGCATCCCTGGCCACCTATGCCCCGGGCAGGGTAAGCGCGCCTCAAGGGGAGATCGTCGGCCTAGGCACAGTGCTACAAACGGCGCCACTCGCCAATATCGACGCCCTGGCGATCACCGCCCTCAAGGAGGAGCTCCCCAGCGCCCTGTTTCGCCAGGCCGCGAGGATCTACGCCAAGGCAGAGATGGCCCGCAGCGTGCGCAGTGAATCTAAGCGGCGCAATGATGAGTTCGATGCCGGCGCCATCGCCATGCAGATCTTTAACGTGGTCACAGAGCAGGCCGACAGGCGTAGCTGGTTGACCCTGCCCAAGCAGGCACAGTTAGGACGGCGTTATCTGGATGCGGGCCAGTATCAAATCCGCCTGGGGCAGTCCCAGACGCAAGCGATTGACGTACAAAGCGATAAAACCACATTAATTTGGATAATTGAGACTGGTAATTTCACCCGTTTTTATTCAATAATCATCTAATCAAGACTAAGGAATCGGTATTTTTATGAAAAAATTCAACCTCATTTTTATCATCGCCGTGGCGATTGGCCTGGCGGGCTGTCAATCTAAGGTGCAGTACGGTGATGCAACTGAAGTCGAAACCGTTAATGAAAACTTCGGTTCTACGGATCTTCAGGCGATCACTGCCAAGATGGTCGACAGCATGCTGAGCTTCCCGCCAGTGGTCGCCATGACAGCCAAAGATCGTCCCGTCATCTTCGTCGACAAGATTAAGAACAAGACCTCAGAGCATATCGACACCGAATCGGTTACCGACTCCATCAGCAACAAGCTGCTGCGCTCAGGTAAGTTCCGCTTCATCGACATGACTAAGGTCGACACGGTACGCAAGCAACTGGATTATCAAAACAATGCCGGCATGGTCGACCCATCGACCGCCATCAACTTCGGCCGTCAGATCGGTGCTCAGTATATGCTGTACGGCAACCTGTCGAGCATAGTTAAGCAAGATGGCAGCACTAAGGATGTCTACTACAAGATGACCATGCGCCTGATGGATCTGGAAACCGGCCTGATCGAATGGTCTGACGAGAAAGAGATCCGCAAGACCAAGTCGAAGTCTTTCCTCGGCATGTAAGCCAGCAGTTCCTATAAAAAACCAGCCCAAGGCTGGTTTTTTTATCTCTTGTCATCGGCGAGCAATCGCCTAAAGCAGGCGAAGAGACAGAATTTTTGTCGATAAATTCTACTGCCGAGCGGTAGAGTCGGGTAGAATGTGGCGGCCCTTGGCACTCATTCGTGATGCGGCTGTTTACCCGCCCCTTGACTGCCAGCCAAACCGACAAGCCCTCGAGCCTATAGAATAAGAAGGACCCATTTTGAGACTGTTTTCCCTGTGCGCTAGCCTCCTCCTCTGCCTCCTTATCGGCGCATGTCAAAGCACCTCCCCCGGCAGCAACCAGCGCAGCGAAAAGTCCCTCGGCATCAGCGCCAGTGTCGCCAAGCAGCGTGCCAGCAGAGTTAGTCAGGTCAGCTACCAGCTGCACCTCGACCTTACCCAGGCGAGACGCTTCAAGGGCGAGGCGCAGATCCAGTTTCAGTTAGCCGATACCCAGCAGGCCTTGAGCCTAGATCTGGAGCAGGCGCTCATCAGTCAACTTGTCATCAACGGCCAGAAACTTTACCCCAACTATGATGGCCACACTCTGGTGATCCCGGCCAGCCTGTTACAGGGCGGCGCCAACCTGATAAAGGTGGACTTTAGCAGTCCCTACAGCCATGAAGACCAAGGGCTTATCGAGTTTATCGACCCCAAGGATGGTCTTCGCTATCTCTACAGCCATTTCCTGCCCTCCAGCGCCCAGACCCTGGCGCCGCAGTTTGATCAGCCAGATCTCAGGGCCAGCTATCGGCTGAGCGTGTTGGCACCCAGCGACTGGCAAGTCGCCAGCGCGGCCAAGGTGCAGAGCCATCAGCCAATGGGCGAGAGCCATCAGGCATTAGATGAGAGCCGTCAGACTGTGGGCGAGAACCATCAGCCAGCAGGCGAAAACAGTCTTTGGCAGTTTATGCAGAGCGAGCCGGTCAGCCCCCATAACTTCTCCCTGCTCGCGGGGCCTTATCAAACCTGGCAGAGTGAGGCCGAGGGCATAGCGCTGCTGCTGTTCGCCCGTCAGTCCCAGGCAGAATCAATCGATGCCGAGACCTGGCTGTCACAAACCCAGCAGGCCCTTAGCCATTATCAGCAGCGTCTTGGCAGCAAGTACCCCTTCGGTCACTACACCCAGGCAATCGTGCCTCACCTGCCGAGTGAGTTTCGCGCCAGTCAGGCTCAGACCGCCTTCGATGAGCGAAACCTGCCCCAGGGCACACCTCGCCGTGAGATCCTGCGGGCATTGGCCGAGCAGTGGCTGGGCAATCTGGTCACCCTCAAGTGGTGGGATCAGCTCTGGCTCAATCAGAGTCTGGCCTATCTGGTTGCCGACGACGGCGAGGCCCAGCTGTTTGGCCAGACTCAGGCCGATGAGCAACAGAGTTTTATCCGCAGCCCAGAGCAGGTGGAGCAGCAGATCGCCAACAGCCTGGAGCTGTTTTCGCAAGATCCCCTGCCGAGTCAAAACAAGGCGATCGCCCAACTTAATCAGCTGAAATTTATGCTGGGCGATACCAACTTCTATCAGGGCATTGGCAATTATCTCGAGCGCTTTGCCCTGCAAAATGCCGACCTGAATGACTTTATTTCGAGCCTAGAGCAGGTTACCAAACAGCCCCTGAGCCAATGGAGCCAGGCGGCCTTTAAGCGCGCCGGCGTTACCCGCCTTGAGGCAGAGTTCAGCTGCGCAGGCGATCGCATATCGCGCTTTGACCTCAAACAACATAACGGCGATCTGGCTAGCACACAGAGGGTCAAGCTAGGTCTGTTTACCCTGGGGCGACATGGCCTGCACAAGAATCTGGTGAGCGAAGTCAATTACCAGGGCGCGAGCACCGAGGTCAAGCGCCTCAAAGGAGTGCGCTGTCCCGACTTGGTGTTTAGCAACTATCAGAACAAGGCCTACGTCAGGGTCAAGCTGGACAAGGCCTCTCTCGAGACGGCCCTCTTGCACCTTGGCAGCCTGGAAGAATCCGATCTCAGACGCATGCTGTGGCAATCCCTGTGGGAGTCTGTGCTGGCGGGCGAACTGCCCCTGCCCCGCTTTATCGGCAGCACCCTGGTGAACCTGCCAGCTGAAACCGATCCCCAGGTGCTGGTCAGTGCTCAAGACCAGCTTAAACAGGCCAAGGCCCTGCTGGAGCAGATGAGTCCCAATCAGCAGCGCTATAGCCGTCAGGCCCTCAACGCCATCGCCCAGATGAGCCTGCGCCTGACCATCAGCAACAAGGCTGATCCCGCGCTGCAATCTCTGTGGTTCGACAACTACCTGCATTTTGCCGTCAGTCATCAAGCCAAGAGTCACCTTGCTGCGCTGCTCGATGAGAGAGAGTCACTGCCCGGCATCACGCTCACGCCAGAGCGCCGCTGGCAGATAATCACCCACCTTAATCGCTATGACTATCCAGGCAGTGAACGCCTGCTGCTCAAGGAGAAACAGAAGGATACTTCGCCCGAGGGGCAAGCGGCGGCGCTCGGCGCCCTGGTGGCCCGTCCCAGCGCCAAGGAGAAACGCCAGTGGTTCGAGCGAATCCAGGCTCACAGCAAGGAGAGCGATCCTCAGCTGCTGGAGAAATTAACTCAGGTGATGCGCCACCTCTACCCCAGCGAGCAGAAGGCCCCGAGTCAGGCCAGCGCCGAGCAGCGTCTGGCAGAACTTGCCGAGGTGGACAAACGCAACAGCCAGGCATTCATGCAGAGCTACACGGCTAACCTGCTGCCCAGAAGCTGCAGTTACGCCAGCCTGCTCAGGCTGCAGGCACTGCTCGATAAACCAGAGGGCTATAGCCCAACGACCCTGAGAGGCATCAATCGGACCATAGCCGCCGAGCAAGAATGTATCCGGGTGCAAGAGGCGATGCAGCCAAATCCCTAATATAGGTAGATCGAGTCAGCCCCTCGTAAGCAGCATAGATAAAACAGGATAAGGGCCTGGTAGCGAAACATTTTTGGGTTATAGTGAGATAACAGACATTGGGACGTCTAGGTCTACAGGCCCTAGCATAAACAGGAGCAAGCCCATGGGCATTTTTCAACTCGCCGCCATCGCCATCATAGGCGCATTCGCATTCGCCGCCTTTAAGGAACACAACAGGCGACAGGCCAGTGTAGACAACAGTGAAATTGATGCACTTAAGGCCGAGATAGATAAACTCAAATCCCGCATCGCCACCCTGGAGAAGATAGTCACAGACAAGGCCTATCAGCTGGGTGACGAGATAGACAAGCTATAACCAGGCTAGAGCAAGAATTAGCAGCATAAAAAATGCCACCCTAGAGTGGCATTTTTTATGTTACTAATCATGGCTTAACGCGTTACACGAAAAGCTCTTTGATGTTCTTCAGATCGCCCTTACCGTTGGCGATCTCCTCTGGCGACAGGCCAGAAACTTCGTGTGGGAACACCAACCAGTCTTCAGACTCGTGGATGAAGTAGTCCGGCTTCAAAGATACCGCGGTATTCTTCGGCTTGTAGTAAGGGCAGGCAATACGCACGTCGGTTGGCATATTGAGGCGCATCAGCTCCGCCAGCTTCTCTTTCAGGGCGTGGATGCTGCGGCCAGAGTCGAACACATCGTCGACAATCAGCAGGCCGTCATCGGCGTTAGCGTTCTCTACGATATAGTGCAGGCCATGCACCTTGATCTGCTTGCTCTGCTTATCAGTGCCAATGCCATAGTAAGAGGAGGTACGCACGGCGATATGGTCCGTCTCGACCTTCTTGAAATCGAAATATTCCTGGACCGCAATCCCTATCGGAGCACCGCCACGCCATATGCCGACAATAAACTGTGGTCTAAAACCGCTCTCATAAACTTGCGCCGCTAGGCGAAAAGAATCTTCCAGCAATTCCTGTGCGGTAATAAAGTGTTTCTCAGACATCAGGCCGTCCCCATCTTGTTCTATTTGGTCTTTGAGAGGGAGGAAGGTAATCCATCGATTAGGCTTCGCCCCAAATCCAGCGTAGCACAAGGGGCGCGTATTGAACTTCAACACGACGACAATCGACGCTGCGGGATTTGGAGCTGAATTTTATACTAAAAAATTCCCCCATGCAGAACTAAATAACGAAACTTGGACGGAGGATGCACTTTTAAAGGTAAAAAAGCCGCCTCGAGGGCGGCTTTGTCGGCTTAAATTTGGCTTATGCCGCAGTGATCTTAGGCTCACCCGCCATGGTCATCGCCGCGTAATGCTTCTCAGTCGCCTCGCTGAACTCGCTGTCGAGAATGGTATCGACAAAGTGCCAGTCGCTGCGCACCGCCTCAGAGGTGAAGGTCAGCACCATGAAACCGCGATCCCTTAAGTTGGTGTACTTGAGGCCATCGACCAGGTCGACGACGCCGGCCTCGGTCACGCTCTGCTGGTCGGCGGGAATGCCGAGGTAATACTCGAGTCCAGGAGAGGATACCGAGCTGGTCGCATACTCTACGCCCACCAGGTCCCCATGGCTGTCCTTAAGCTCGTTGGCCCAGGCGTTATGGGTATCACCGGCGATCACCACCAGGTTAGCGCCCTTCTGCTTGGCCGTTGCCAGGATCACCTCACGCTCATAGGCGTAGCCATCCCAGGCATCCAGGTTGTAGGGGATAGAAGGCAGTTGCAGCAGCGCCATCACCTCAGGCGTCAACTTGTACTGGTTACCTATGAGGAAGCTGTATTCCTGTGGCGTCAGGGTCGGATCATTGGCCGCCGCACGGGCCGCCAGCTGCGCCAACGCGCCTAGCTCGGCATATTCATAGACAGAGAGCTTCTGCATGGCGATCGCGGCCGGCAGCATCATGGTGCCCATCAATATCTGTTGTCCCAGCACCTGCCACTTACCCGTGGCGCCCAGCAGGCTGGCCTGCAACCACTGTAGCTGCTCGGCCCCCAGCAAAGTCCGCTCTGTGCTGGTGACATCCGCCATGAAGCGGGCACTGTCCATGGCACCTGTGGTGGCATCGACATAGTCGGCGTAGTCCAGCTGCTTGTCACGAGCCAGTACGCGAGTGTCTAGCATGTGCAGGTCGACCAGATCGCCGAAGCTGAATGAGCGATAAATTTCCTCGTGGTTGCCCTCGCGCCATGGACGGATAGGCAGCCATTCGAAATAGGCTTGCAGGGCGCCCATCTTACGGGCCTCGAAGTCGCCCTCACCCTCGTTGTGGTTTTCGGCGCCGCCAGACCAGGTGTCGTTTGCCACCTCATGGTCATCCCAAACTGTGATGAAAGGCACTTTGGCATGCAGGGTCTGTAGAGACTCGTCGCTGCGGTATTGACCGTAACGGGTGCGATAGTCTGACAGGGTAAAGAGTTCACCGGCAGGCAGTACTTCACGACCAAGCTCGGCAGCATGTTCGCTGGCATAACCGCCGCGGCCATACTCATAGATGTAGTCACCCAGGTGCACCACGGCGTCCAGCCCTTCCTGCTGACCCGCCAGCTCATAGACGTTGAAGTAACCGGCTGGGAAGTTGGCGCAAGACATCACCGCCAGCTTGACCTGCTCGACGGCACCTTCTGGCAGCGTCTTGGTCATGCCGACACTTGAGACCTGCTCACCCGACATGAAGCGATAATAATAAGCGGTACCCGAATCCAGGCCGATGGCATCGACCTTCACTGTGTAATCGCGATCGGCGTTAGTGGTGGTCTCGCCGTTTGAGATCATCTGGGTAAAATTGGCGTCGGAAGCTATCTCCCAACCCACCTTGACATCACCGTCGGTGTCAGGGGTTACTCGAGTCCAGAGGATCACTGCGCTGGGGGTAGGGTCACCACTGGCGATACCGTGTAGAAATTGAACCTTAGGGGCGGTTTCTTGCTTATCGTCGTCACTGCTTGAACAGCCCATCAGGCCATAGGAGACAACGGCGGCACCCACACCCTTGGCCGACATGGCCAGAAAATCCCTGCGAGAATAATTGGTTTTCATTGTTATTCCTTTATTTGAGCCGGTTATCCCTTGTGCCCTCGGTTCACACCATGTGAAGCTGAAAACGCGTACTGCGAAAGATAACTGACCTTGTTATTGTTATTCCTGGTAAGAGGTCTAATGACTCTAATTATCAATTAACAATATTGCAAAATTATTATGATCACGGCAACCGCTAGTTTCGACTAAGGGCCACAGCGGCGGCAGCAGAACATCTCGACAGAGGCTTGCTTATCGCCATGTCACAGCATTTTTCGCCAAGCAGAGGTCGTACCCATCACTTGCCTGTGTGCATTTTTCAACCACGGCGTAAATAGCTGTTATGATGAAGGCATCCCCATAGTTGAAGGAGTCGACCATGAGAGTCAGCGATATCATGACCACAGACACTGTGTGCATCAGCGATCAGGCCACCACCAAGGATGCCCACCTCTTGATGAGTAGCCGCGGCGTGCGCCATCTGCCCGTCATCAGCGAAGCCGACGGCACCCTGGTGGGCATACTGACGCACAAGAAGATGATCAGCACCGTCATGGGCATGCTGACCCATTACGGCAACGAAGGGCTGGATCGTCAGGAGCGGCGCACCTCGGTGGCCGAGATCATGGATAGGGAATTTCAGAGGGTCACGCTGGACGAGCCACTTGCGGTCGTGGTGGATTACTTCATCGACAACAAGCTGGGCTGCCTGCCTGTGGTCGACGACAATCACAAGGTGATCGGCATCCTGACCTCGTCGGACTTCGTTAAGCTGTGCGCCTCACTGCTAAAACAATGAGGCAACAGAACAGACAACCGCTCAAGCCGGTAACGCCCGGCTAGACCAGCAGATAGGCGAATAGCGGCGCACCGACCACCATGGCGATGCCGGTAAAGATCATGGTGAGGCTAGCCACCACGCCCTCCTCCCGGCCATATTCGGCGGCCTTGGCCGCCCCCACCCCGTGGGCACTGGCGCCTAAGGCGGCGCCCTTAGCCAAAGGGCTAGAGATCTTCGCCAGCCTGAACACAGGACCACACAGCAACATGCCCAGCACCCCCGTCATCAACACCAGTACGGCGGTGAGATCCGGCACGCCGCCAAATTCGCGGGTCGCCTCCAGGGCAAAGGGGGTCGAGACCGAACGCACCAGCAAGCTGTGGGACAGCTCGGGCGGCAGATAGATAACCCTAGTCAGCAGCCAGGAGGAGACCAAGCCCGCCAACAGGCCGGTCAACACACCCAGACTCAGGGTCAGCGGATAGCGGCGGATAAGATGGCGCTCGCGGTAGATAGGCAGGGCGAAGGCGATGGTCGCCGGTGCCAGCAATAAACTGAGGTAGTGGTTGTACTCGAAGTAGGTGGGCAGCGGAATGGCAAACCCCACCACCAAGGCTAGCAAGAAGCCCGGCGTCAGCACCATGGGCGACAGCCACCAGTGACCGTAGCGGCGATAGAGACGCTTACTCAGGCCATAGCTGACCAGGGTCGCCAGCAAACAAGCAAGGCCAAGCAGCGACAGGTGCATGGAAGCCAACATATCAGACGCCCACCGCTTTGGCCGCGCCGGCCTGTCTGAGGCGGCGCTCATACTTGAAGACCCTGTCTATCACGAAGCCGGTGATCAGCAAGACACTGACACTGCCCAGCACTAAGGTGCAGAGCAGGCTGACACCATACTGCTCCAGCAGCGGCGCATAATGCATCGAGGCCACCACGGGCGGAATGAAGAAGAGCAGCAGCTCACCGAGCAGCCAGGCGGCGCCGCGGGCCACGAAACGCTCCGGCAGCCAGTTAAGCGCCAGTAGGGCTAGAAGCGCCGCCAAGCCAATCACGCCGCTGGGTAGCGGCAGTGCCAGGCGAGTCACCAACCATTGGGCGGCCAGGGCCAGTAGAGACAATAACCCCACCTGCAACAACAGCTGCAGCAAGTTTCTAAGTGGGGGGAGATAAGTTGCCATGAAAAACTCTGTCTAACGAGATGATATGGCGATCTTACGCTTGCCATTTAAATAAAAAAAATGAATATTATTTATAAAATAAATTACCAAACGCTATTTTATGGATCTTAAGGCACTACACTACTTCGTCGAGATCGTCGCCTCGGGAGGCTTTAACCGCGCCGCCGAGCGGATCCATATCAGCCAGCCCGCCCTCTCCAAGTCTATCGCCCAGCTGGAGACCGAGCTGGCATTGCCCCTGCTCACCCGCGGCAAACGCGGCACTAAGGTGCAGCTCACTCCCCATGGCGAGGTGGTCTACCGCCACGCCCTCAGGCTTTTGGAAGATAAGCAGACGATGATGGAGGAGCTGGCACAACTGAAGGGCCTCAATCGCGGCATACTAAAACTGGGGCTGGCGCCGCTGGGCAGCGCCGAGCTGTTTGCCCCCATCATCGCCAAGTATCGCCAGGCTTACCCTGAGATAGAGACCCAGCTGCTGGTTCGCGGCGGCGTCGAGCAGACCCAGGCACTGCAACAGGGTGAAATTGAACTCGCCACCGGCATTATCGATCTCAAGGATCGCTATGAGGGGATCGCCATCCATACCGAGCCCATGGTGGTGGTACTCCCCAGCGAGCATCCGCTAGCCAGGCGCTCAGAGATCCCCCTTGGCGAGCTCGATGGCCAGGCGCAGATCCTGTTTGAGTCTGAGTTTTCTCTGCATGAGATGGTGATCAATGCCTGCCTGCATGCTGGTGTGAGCATCAAGAACCCCACCCAGGTGAATCAGCCGGAATTTGGCGTCGCCCTGGTGGCCGCCGGGATCGGCCTGATGCTGCTGCCTAAATTTATTGCCGAGCGCTACCGCCCAGACGCCGTTATCACCCGCCCCCTGACCCAGACGGATCTCAGCTGGCAGATGAGCCTGTTTTGGCGTAAAGATCTCAGCCTCTCCTTCGCCGCCCAGGCAATGATAGATCTGGTCAAACATCATCAGGCAAGCGGCGCTTAGACGATCATTCTTCCAGCATAGGGCACTCGCTGGGGGCGATACGTTCGATCACTATCTCCTCCAGCGGCACGTCGCTATAATCCCCCACCCGGGTGGTGGCGACTATGCCAATCTGATCCACCACCTCCATGCCAGACAACACCCTGCCAAACACGGCGTAGCCTTCGCTGCTGGCGCTATAATCCAGCTGCGGATTGTCTAAGGTGTTGATGAAAAACTGCGAGGTTGCCGAATCGCTCTGACGGGCGCGCGCCATGGCCAGGGTGCCCCTGAGGTTGCTAAAGCCTACGCTGGCCTCATTTTTGATGGGCGCCTTGCCGGGCTTAGGCACCATGCCAGAGGTAAATCCGCCCCCCTGGATGATGAAGTTGTGGATCACCCTGTGGATCAGGGTACCGTCGTAAAAGCCGTCGTCGACATAGCCGATGAAGTTGGCGGCCGATTGCGGCGTATGGCGGCTATCGATGCCTAACCCAACCTCCCCCAGACTCGTGATCATGGTGAAGCAGGCGTCTATGCTCATCTCGGGCACGGGGCCGGTCACCGGCGGATTGACTATCGCCCCATTGCTGCCCTCTTCACCGCCGCAGGCGGTTAAGCCCAAAAGCAGCAGAATACCCAGTGCCAACTTCTCTCTTATTTGCTTTTTCATCACAGTCCCCAACGCGTGTCACCTTAGGGATGTTACGAGGCACTAAATTAGAAAACAATATAAGATACAAGTTGTTACTGATACATTATGCTACATCTAACGGCCAAATATCAGTTGCGAAGCCGCCCAATCAGCGACATCACGACAAGGGCCACCGCGCCCACCAAGACACCAAACAGGGCGTTGAGCAGACTCGGGGTCATCCAGGCTAAGACAGGCCCGACTATAGTAAGCCCAGCCACCCAATGGGCCGCCTGCTCGAACACCTCGGCAATCTGATGTATCCCATGGGTGAGAATACCGCCGCCCACCATAAACATGGCGATGGTGCCTACCACGGTAAGGCCACGCATCAGATAAGGCGCCGCATTTACCAAGCCACCACCTAGCTTACGCCCCAGACGGCGCAGCAGGCCATCCCCCTGACGCTGACTCAAATAGAGCCCGGCATCATCTAGCTTAACAATGCCCGCCACCAGGCCATAGACACCGACTGTCATCAGCACGGCGATGATCGCCAGGGTCACCACCTGGGTCATGAAGCTACTCTCGGCCACCACTCCAAGGGTGATGGCGATGATCTCCGCCGAGAGCACGAAGTCGGTACGAATCGCGCCGGCCACCTTCTGCTTCTCGAAGGCCTTAAGATCCTCCGCCGCCTTAGCCATCTCGCTCTGACTCATGGCAGGCTCATGCTTGTGGGTCAGGGAGTGATATACCTTCTCGAAACCCTCATAGCAGAGAAACAGGCCACCGAACATCAAAAGCGGCGTCACCGCCCAGGGGATAAAGGCACTGATCAGCAGCGCCGCCGGGACCAAGATACACTTGTTGCGCAGCGATCCCTTAGCCACCGCCCACACCACGGGCAGCTCACGGTCCGCATTCACCCCAGACACCTGCTGGGCGTTTAACGCCAGATCGTCCCCCAACACACCGGCCGTCTTGCGCGCCGCCACCTTACTCATCAGGGCGACATCATCCAATATTGCCGCGATATCATCCAACAGGGTTAACAGACTCGCGCCCGCCATGCTCTCTCCTTACTCTCTTCTATATCCTTTACCCACCGCCTTGGGCGTGAGGGCGCTCTCGCGAATTAAGCGCCAATCTTTAACGCTAACTGCAAGCTAAAGTACACTTGTTGAGAGCTAAAGTACTCTGCCTCAATACATTTTTCCAGAGGGCGCCAGACAAAACCCCAGTCGCAGGCCCAAGTTGGGAGATTTCACACAAATTTCCCCTGGGATCTGGGTAATAAATTCTGCGCTAAAGCAACAAACTGCGTCATTTGACATACTCCAGAGGAGAACTAGAGGTATAATGACGACAAAATGCTTCGTTTATCCTTATAGGAACTCCTTATGACTCAAGATGAAATGAAAAAAGCCGCCGGATGGGCCGCGCTCGAGTATGTAGAGAAAGACAGTATTGTCGGCGTGGGTACCGGCTCGACCGTTAACCACTTTATCGATGCACTGGCCACTATGAAGGCCGATATCGAAGGCGCAGTGTCTAGCTCTGAGGCCTCGACCGAGAAGATGAAGGCGCTGGGGATCCCGGTATTCGACCTGAACTCTGTCGATCAGCTCTCTGTCTATGTCGATGGCGCCGACGAGATCAACGGCCACATGGACATGATCAAGGGTGGCGGAGCCGCGCTGACCCGCGAGAAGATTGTCGCCGCCGTGGCCGACAAGTTCGTCTGCATCGTGGATAACACTAAGGAAGTCGAGGTATTGGGCGAGTTCCCGCTGCCGGTAGAAGTGATTCCTATGGCACGTTCTTACGTGGCCCGCGAGCTGGTCAAATTAGGCGGTGACCCTGTCTACCGTGAGGGCGTAGTCACAGATAACGGCAACGTGATCCTGGATGTCTACAACATGAAGATCTTCAATCCAAAAGCGCTTGAAGAGCAGATCAATCAGATCGTTGGTGTGGTCACCAACGGCCTGTTCGCCAACCGCGGCGCCGACGTCCTGCTGGTCGGCACCCCTGAAGGCGTAAAGACGGTTAAGCCATAGGCCAAATCAAAAGCCATAGGCTGAGCCAAAAGCCATAGGCTGAGCCAAAAGCCATAGGCTGAGCCAAAAGCCATAGGCTGAGCCAAAAGCCATTAAAAAAGCCACTCATAGAGTGGCTTTTTTGTTTTTCAGGCCCTAATGCGCCTCTTCTCGACTCTAGTAAGCCACGCTGATCCGCTGGCGGGCATAGTTGTCTGAATCAATTAGATCTAGCATCGCCTTGGCGTAGTCCGCGACCGAGATGCGGCTGCGTCCCTCCTCATCGGTAAAGAACCTATCGCCGCCGATACGATAGGGCCCTTCGCTGGCGCCGGGATAGATCTCTGCCGCCGGGCTGACAAAGGTCCAGTTAAGCGGCGAGTCACTAGCCCTGAATACCTCGAGCGCTTCGCCCTGGGCTAAAGCCTCATCCCTGTACTCAGGCGGGAATCCTGGCGATTGTACCAGGGTCTGGCCCGGGGCCAACTCGAGACTGCCGGCGCCGCCGACCCACAGCAGGCGCTTAACCTGAGTCTTGGGCAGCAGCTCCAGCAGCGCCTTGGCGCTCTGGGGCACCAATTGATGCTGGCCAGAGGCTCGTCCACCCACGGAGGCGATCACCAGATCGATCCCCTCGAATACCTGAGGGTCGATACCCTGCTCGAGATCTACGACCCGCGCCGTGACCTGACCGGCTAACTCACCGCTTAATTTAGCCGAGTCTCTCACCAAGGCGGTGACCGGCAATTGGCGGCTTAAGGCTTCCTGCATCAAGGTGCTGCCTATCCAACCCGTGGCGCCAATAATCGCTATATTCATCTTCTGTTCCTCACTATCTGACTAAATTGGCATCAGTTTACTTAGCCCACCTATCGTGATAAACAGCTTAGATAGAGCATCATTGTTTCACTTTGTGTTACTAATTTGGATTACAAAATAAGGTTACTAGAATGGATAAGATCAGCGCGATCCGTAGCTTCGTCGAGGTGGCCAGTTGCGGCAGCTTTACCCAAGCCGCCGAACAACTAGGCCTCAGCCGACTACAGGTCTCCCGCCATATTCAGGAGGTGGAACGTTGGCTGGGACTGCGCCTGCTGCATCGCACCACCCGCAGCGTTAGCCTGAGCGTGCAGGGCGAGGAGGCCTTCATCTATTGTCAGAAGATCCTCGATGAGGTCGCGGCGCTGCAAAACCGCGCCCAGCGTCATAGGCAGGAGCTGGTCGGCAGCATACGTATCGCCTCCCCCATCGGCCTGGGTCAGGCGCTGCTGTTCGATGCGGTCGATGACTTCACCCGCGAGCATCCCGAAGTCAAGGTGCAGCTGCAGCTGTCGGATGAGATGGTGCAGCTGGTCGATGAGCGGGTTGATATCGCCCTGCGTTACACCCAGCAGCCCGATGAGAGCCTGATCGCCCGTCGCCTGATGCATATAGACTCAGTGCTGTGCGCCTCGCCTGACTATCTCGCTGGCCATGAGCCCATCACCAGCCTCGACGATATCACGGCGCACAACTGCCTGCTGCACGCCAGCCAAACCCGCTGGTTGTTTGTCAAAGACAATCAAAATATTGAAAAAAAGATCAGCGGTAACCTACAGGCCAACGACATGGGCGTGCTCATCAAGGCGGCAATGCGGGGCAAGGGGCTCATTCACCTGCCCTGCGATCTCGCCAATGCCCATCTGGCCTCTGGAGAGTTGGTCGAGCTGCTGCCTGAATATCACCTGCCGGGCAAGACGCTGTGGGCCGTCTACCTGTCGCGCAGCTATCAGCAACATCTGATTCGCCACTTCATCGATTTTCTCGCCGAGCGCTGGCAGCAAGATATCCTCAAGCAGCCCGCACCGGCCCGATAGGTAGGATTTCGAAAGTGTAATGAAACCTGTGCAGATCTCGCGAGGTGTCGCCCTAGGTTTATCGCAAGTTCTATCGCCAGGTTTATCGCCGAGTTACCAAGAGGGCAGTGCTAGGTGTAGCGTTAGCCTTGCAGCGAGGCGCCGCGCCAAATCGCCCCCATGGCTTTACAGATAAACCAATCAGGCTAAGATGCTCTATCCGGGCAAATGGGTTGCCCATTAAAAGCGAGCCACAAGGAGCCTGGCATGTTGGAATCAATCGTTTCGTTAATCGCCGCCACCGGATTACTCCTGGGCTCACCCGGCCCTGCGCCGCTGGCACTGGCCGCCACTGGCGCCACCTTTGGCATAAGACGCGGCGCCCCCTTCCTGGCGGGCATACTCCTTGGGCTCTCGGTGGCCATCATAGGCGCCAGCATTGGGCTCGCCGCCCTGTTTAGCCGCTTTCCCGACCTCAGGCTCACCTGTCAACTGCTCGGCGCCGCCTATATCGCCTTCATCGCCTATAAGATTGCCAGCGCCCCCTGCACCCAGTTAGATGACGCGCAGCGAGCGCCAAGCTTCAAAGATGGCTTTATCCTCAACCTGCTTAATCCCAAGGCCTATGCCGCCTTCCTCGCCATCTTCTCCCAGTTTTTACTGCCACTGGAGAACACGGCCCTGGGTTATCTGGCCACTGGGATCTGCGCCTTGCTGGTCGCGACTCTGGTAGATAGCCTCTGGCTGATCTTCGGCGGCCTGCTACGCCCGCTATTTTCCAGGCCAAAGGCCGCAAGGGCGCTGCGCATCTTCTTCGCCGTCGCCATGCTAGTCGCGGTCGGTTATGCCTTGCTGGCCTAGGGAACCGCTGACAAGCCGCGTTAAACGCCGTACACTTAAAACCACACAGATAAGAAGAGAAACCAGATGTCAGCCCGCGATACCATCACAGAGTTCACCATGATCCCCAACGTGGGTAAGGCCACGTCGGAGGATTTTTACAAACTCGGCCTACATCACCCCAAGGAGCTTATCGGGCAGGATCCGTATCAGATGCACGCCCAGCTCGAAGCCATCGCCCAGTGTCGTCACGATCCCTGTGTCATAGATGTGTTTATCGCCGCGGTGCGTTTCATGGAAGGGGAAGCGTCCCAGCCCTGGTGGCACTATACCCCGGAGCGCAAGGCGCATCTGGCCAAGCAGAAACAGGGATAAGCAGCTACAGGAACAAGCTCGCCTCACGCCGGAGCGCTTATGGCATCTAGCAAGTAAAGATGCCACTATGGCCCCAAGCCAAAATTAGACTCATGCTCAACCACAACAACGAAAACCACGACTAAAACCAATACTCAAACCACAAAAAAGAGCGCCATGCTGACCACCTTAGCCATCAATAACTACCGTTCGCTGCGAGACATACGCCTGCCCCTGGGACGGCTCAATCTGGTCACGGGCGCCAACGGCAGTGGCAAGTCCAACCTCTACAAGGCGCTACGCCTGCTGGCACAGACGGCCCAAGGTGGCGTGGTCAATGCCCTGGCCCAGGAGGGCGGACTGGACTCCTGCTTCTGGGCGGGACCCGAAAATCTCACCAAGGGGATGTTGAGCGGCGACACCGAGATAACCCCTACGGTACGGCAGCAAACCAAGCGACTGAAACTGGGCTTTGCCGGCGATGAGTTCAGCTACCTCATCGAGCTTGGGCTACCCAAGCCAGACAACACCACCCTCTTCGGGCTAGATCCTCAAATAAAACGCGAGGCAATCTGGGTCGGCAACAAGTATCGACCCGCCGCCGTACTGGTTGAGCGACGTGGCCCCATGGTGAAGGGGCGCGCCCAGCAACGAGGGCAAGATGGCTGGCAGAGCCTGAATCAGCATATGCAGCATGGCGACAGCATCTTCACCGAGCTGTCGGATCCCAGCCGCACGCCCGAGGTGCTCAGGCTCAGAGACAGCATCCGTGCCTGGCGCTTCTACGATCATTTCCGCAGCGACAGCGAGGCGCCCGCGCGTCAGCCACAGCTGGGCACCCGCACCCCAGTGCTGCACCATGATGGCCGGGATCTGGCCTCGGCGATTCAGACCATCTTCGAGATAGGCGATAGGGAAAGCTTCGATGAGGCGGTGAGTGATGCCTTTCCCGGCGCCCATGTCACCATAGGCTACCAGGCCGGTGGCCTGTTAAGCGTTAACTTTCACCAGCAGGGACTGCTAAGACCCCTCAACGCCCAGGAGCTGTCTGACGGCACCCTAAGGTATCTGCTGCTGATCGCCGCCCTGCTCACCCCAAGGCCGCCTGAGTTGATGGTGCTCAACGAGCCGGAGACCAGCCTGCACCCGGATCTGTTACCTGCACTGGCCCGGCTTATCGCCAAGGCAACTAAGGTGTGTCAGCTCTGGGTGGTGTCCCACGCCAATCGGCTGATCAATGCCCTCAACGAATTTGAGCAGTGTCAGCTAATCGAACTCGACAAGCAGCTGGGGCAGACCAGGATAGTGGGGCAAGATCTGCTCTCGACCCCAGGCTGGAACTGGCAACAAAAAGCCCAGGGCTAGGCCTGGGCTTAAAAATAACGAGGGCGCGTCGCGTTAAAGCGAACTAGTGTTATAGAGAAAAGTTGGCAATCGTCTTCTGAATGCCCACGACGTCGGTGCCTTTCTTCAGCTCCTTCACCAGGGGATCTTTCTGCCCCGAGATCCATAACTTTAACTCGGCGTCCATGTCGAAGGTCCCGGCGGTTTCCACCTCAAAATGGGTGATCGCCTTATAGGGCACAGAGTGATAACTCACCTTCTTGCCGGTAACGCCCTGCTTGTCGATGAGGATGAGTCGCTTGTTGGTAAACACAAACATGTCGCGGATGACACGGTAAGCCAGCGCTAACTGCTCGTTATCGCCCATGATGGGCCCCAGCTCCTGGGCTAATTCATCCAGGTTCACTTCGGCAGCATTGCCCATCAGCGCATCTAACAGTCCCATATTTGATCTCCTTGAAAGTGAACTTAATTTGTTCCCTAGCCTATACCTGACGGTTAGCGCCGACAACCATCATTTCGCATTTAGGACAGTCGAAGACCAGCTTAAGCACATCTTTACCTATCTCAATCTGCAGCGGCTCCGCCTTGATGCCGGGCACCTCTTTCGGGCATAGGTTAAAGTTAAACCGCAGGCAGTGCTTGGTCACCATCAACGGCGCATCCTCGGTCACGCCGTTCTTCTCATAGGTGTCTTCTATCTCGATCACCCCATGACGTGTGTAGAAGTCTTTCGCCTTCTCGTTGGCCACGTTACCCATGAAGCTCAGATGCTTAAAGGGATAGACGGCGTCTTGGTTGTATTTCCATGCCTGAGGACGCTCGTAGCCCTCGACGCGCGCCAGCTCCAGGGCGGCAACCGTGTCACGGCGCAGGCCATTAAGCAGGGAGGCCGGCATAAACCAGGGACTGGCAGTCTCGATATTGATCTCGCGGGCCTCGAAGTCCGTGCTGCCCAGCTTACCCAGCTGCTTACGCAGATTCTTCAGCGCCTTCTCTGTGTCTGTGGCCGGGGTCCTGTCGAGTTCCAGCTCGCGCGTGGCGCTCAGGCCATATTGGTCCGTCATGGTCAGGGCGATCCCTTTTTCGGTATCACTCAGCGTCATGTCCACCTTGATGATGCGTTTGGAGGACTCCTTGGACAGCACTGTCTCGAACGCCTGGTCATGGTTACGATACAGGGTGGCGCCTACCTTAAGATCGCCCGGCACGGCGATCACATACAGCTTGTTGCCGTCGGCGCGGTTGACCCTGAGCCCCTGCAGCTTATCGTCAGACTGCTTGGCCTTCTCATAATTAGGCGGGAAGTAACATAGGCCGTCACCGTTGTTGAAGCTGTGGCTCGATTCTACCTGAATAAAATCTTTACCCAGGGCGGCGACCTTGCCCACCTCTTCACCGATATATTTCGGTGAGCGGAAATCGCTGACCCCCTGACTACGTTCGTTGACGAAGTAGTCGGTGCGGCCACGGTTGAAGGTCTTCTCAGTGTTAGGCGTGAAGCTGTGCTCGCAGCGGCCGTGGCTCGATGCCACAAACTCGGGGCGACGCGCGATGATCTTATCCAGCTCCTGGCGATAATGAGCGGTCACGTTCTTCACATAGCTGAGATCTTTGAGGCGGCCCTCGATCTTAAAGGAGCGGATACCGGCGTCGATCAGCGCCTCCAGGTTATCTGTCTGGTTGTTGTCTTTGAGCGACAGCAGATGTTCGTTCTGCGCCAACACCTCACCCTGGCGGGTCTTGAGATCCCCCGGCAGACGGCACATCTGCGAGCATTCACCGCGGTTGGCGCTGCGGTTACTGAAGGCATGACTCAGGTTACACAGGCCGCTGTAGGCAACGCACAAGGCGCCGTGAATGAAGAACTCCAGCTGCATATTGGTCTTAGCTGCCACGTCGCGGATCTGACTCAGGCCCAGTTCACGGGCGAGCACCACCTGTGAGAAGCCTACCTGCTCTAAGAAGGCAACCTTCTCTGGATTACGGTTATCCATCTGGGTACTGGCATGCAGGGCGATTGGTGGAATATCCAGCTGAAGCACCCCCATATCCTGCACTATCAGCGCGTCGGCACCGGCCTCATACACCTGCCAGATCAACTTCTGCGCCGCGTCCAGCTCATCGTCCATCAAGATGGTGTTGATGGCGACAAACACCTGGGCGTGATAGCGGTGGGCAAACTCACACAGACGCGCGATATCCTCGACGCTGTTGCCGGCAGTCGCCCTGGCACCGAAAGCTGGGCCACCGATATAAACGGCGTCGGCACCATGCTTGATGGCCTCGATACCATAGTCGGCATTCTTGGCGGGGGCCAAGAGCTCGAGGCGGTTTGAGCGGGTAGTTACCGGCGCACTGGCGGCGCTATCGGGGATAAAAATCTCAGGCTTGTCCATGAAGAGTCTCGAATCAGATCACAGATAGATAAAAATTAGGGGCGCGATTATAACAGACCTGGCTCACAAAACACCTCGATATCGCGCATTTTTTCACCAAGCCAGCCATTCATCAGGCTCAGATACCACTCGAGCCTCGGCTTTAACTAATGCCGGTCGCCTTATACTCAATAATGCACCGCCAGCCAGAGGGTCTCCTCCTGCTCGCTGGTCCAGCTGACCCTGTGGCGACAGTGGGCAGGAATATTCAGGTGATCGCCCATCTTAAGGTGCACCACCTCGGCGCCCTCGAACACTAAGCTCGCCTCCCCCTTAAGCACCATGACCCACTCGTTTCTGTCCTGATCGTACCATTGCCCCTCTGGCGTGCGGTGGGCCTTAGAGACAATACGCTCGATCAACACGCCGCCGGTTTCCACCAGAGGCTCGAACGCCTCCAGGGTGAGGTCATCCGGCAAAGACGCAAAGAAGTTGTACTTTTCCATCGCCATCTCCGTCACTTGCTCTCGAGTAGGGTCTTGAGGTTACTCAGCCCCTGGCTGAGATCCCGCTCTACCATGGCATCCACCTGCATCAGCGGCAGCAATATATTCATGGGATAGGCCATGTGGCCGCTAAAGCCCCAATGCACCTCGGTCCGGTTCGGCCCCAGGGCATCTGTGGTGATATAGGCGGGCGAGACCGCCTCGAAGGGCGTCTTAAATCTCAGCTCATACTCGATACGCTTGCCGGGGAAGATCGCCATGATCTCCTGCTCTCCCGCACCGACATCTGGGTTGTCGCTGCGCCAGCTCGAGACAAAGCCGACTGCGCCATCCTCGCCGCGATAACTCTTCTCCATGGCCGTATCCATCTTGGCCCAGACGCTGAATTCATCCTGGTTTTTGAGCTTTCTCAAGAAGTCGAATACCTGGTCCGCCGGCCTGTCGATAACGATTTGGGTATCCACACGGTAATCTTCTTCGATAAACAAGGCGGCAATAAAGGGGGATGAGAGTAGCAGGAGTACGAGTATCAGGAGTTTCTTTAGCATGACGAGTTCCTTAGCAGGATGGCGATAACCCTTGTGGCTGGCACAAAATGGTCTGGCCTAGTTGTATCTGTCATAACATAGTCAAAAATCAGGGTGTTGGAAACCGGCACCGGCAGCTAACATCGGCTCCTAATACCAAATCCTAGTACCAGCTCTTAGTACCAGCAAAGAGCCGATTAATAACAAGGCCTTGCCATGGCAAGGCCACAAAACAGAAAGGGCACCTCCAGTGAGAGACGCCCTTTGTTTACCAATAGCAGTTACTACTCACCGGCCTTGAGGGCCGCCAGCCTGGCCTGCAGCAGCTGATTCTCCGCCTCGATATGACGATAAAACTCCTTGTCGGCCAGCTTAGATGCCGCCGCCTCATCGATCACCAATACTGCGTCGCGATGCAGCTGCAACGCCGATGCCGGACAGGCTGCACTCAGGGCGCCCTCAACCGCGGCGCGAATGGCGTCGGCCTTACTCTCACCTGTGGCCAGCAGCAGCACCTTCTTGGCATCTAAAATGGTGCCAATCCCCATGGTGATCGATAGATGGGGCTGATATTCCCCCTCGGCGAAGAAACGGGCATTGTCCTCAATAGTCGCCTGGGTCAACGTCTTGACCCGGGTACGTGACATCAGGCCAGATGAGGGCTCGTTGAAACCGATATGACCGTTACGGCCTATGCCGAGAAGCTGAATATCTATGCCGCCGGCGGCCTGGATCTGCGCCTCATAGGCCTCGCAGGCGGCGATGGGATCTTCGGCATCCCCCGGCGGCACATGGGTGTTGGCCTTATTGATGTCGATAGCATCGAACAGTTGGCTGTCCATGAAATAGCGATAGCTCTGGGGATGACTGCCCTCCAGCCCCAGATATTCGTCCAGGTTAAAGCTGGTCACCCCCTCGAAAGAGACGGCGCCCGCCTGATTGGCCGCCACCAGACGCTGATAGAGAGACACAGGGGTCGAGCCAGTCGCCAGCCCCAGCACAGAGTCTGGCTTGCGCTTAAGCTGATTGATGATGAGATTGGCACCATATTCCGCCACCTCGGCGCTATCTTTTAGAATAACAATTTGCATGATTTGATTCGTCTCGGCCCTGGTAGTTAACGCCCTCTCACGGCGGCTGGCTGCAGCAGCTCAAGGCGCCGATGAGAGAAATTAACATTACTATAACCACAAATGACAGCGTTGTCATTATTAATCTGACCATAAAAACGCCGCGCCATTCGTGGTAAACTATCCAGGCCCATTACCACAGAGAAGCCCATGTTAGCCTATAAGCCAGCCTCTAAATCAGCCCGTATGGCAGCCTCTAAGTCAGCCCCGATACCAGCAAAAGTCACGACCGCAGAAGATAGCCCTTTAAAAGTGACCTCAGATTCAAGGGAGGCGACTCAAGGCGAGAGCCAGGAGAACACGCCTGCCCAACACTTCATGATCTTTAAGCCTTACGGCTATCTGAGCCAGTTTGTCGGCGAGCGGCGTAAACGTAAGCCTTTACTTGGTGAGCTGGCCAACTTCCCAACGGGCATCATGGCGATCGGCCGGCTGGATCATGACTCTGAGGGATTACTGCTATTGACCACAGATGGCAAGACCAGCCACGCTGTGCGCAGCAAGTCGATCGAGAAAGAGTATTACCTGCAGCTCGATGGCGAAATCACAGAGCAGGCGATATCGAGCCTCTGCGAGGGGGTCGAGATAGGCATCAAGGGCGAGAAGTATCGCACCCTACCCTGCCGCGCGCGCCGCCTCGACCAGGCGCCAGACCTACCGCCGCGGGGACGCAAGATAAGAGACGCCCGCCACGGGCCTACCAGCTGGCTGGCGATCACCATTACCGAGGGCAAGAATCGTCAGCTGCGTAAGATGACCGCCGCCGTGGGCTTTGCCACCCTGAGGCTGGTGCGGGTGCGCATAGGCGATATCCGCCTGGGCACGCTGCAGCCAGGCGAAGTTAAATCGCTCGCGACACTAGGCTAAGCCAGACGTTAGCCCAAGCGCTAATCTAAGTACTAGCCCTAGGGCTAACCTAAGAACTCGGCTAGCTCCTCGACCATTCTGGGCTTGCTGTAGAGATAGCCCTGGGCCTGATCGCACCCCGCCGCCTCGAGGAAGGCCGCCTGCTCCGGCGTCTCCACCCCCTCGGCAATGATGCAGAGATTCAGCGCATGGCCAAGGGCGATCACCGCCTTGGCGATTGCCGTGTTGTTACCGTCTCTGGGAATATCGCGAATGAAGGACTGATCTATCTTCAGCTTATGTATGGGCAGACGCTTCAGGTAGTTCAGCGACGAATAGCCGGTCCCGAAATCATCCACCGACAGCTCGACCCCGAGCTCACCCAATTGTTTAAGCACCTCGATCACCGCCAGGGGATCGGACATCATGCAGCTCTCGGTGACCTCAAGCTCCAGATACTCGGGCGGCAGTCCCGCCTCGTCGAGCACGCGTTTCACCTGGGCGCAAAACTGTTTCTGCTGCAACTGAGGCCCGGCCACGTTCACCGAGATGCGACCAAAGCGCTTGCCCTCGGCTAACCATTGAGCCCCCTGAGTCGCCGCCTGTTTCAGCACCCAGAGACCTATCTCGTTGATCAGGCCTATATTTTCTGCCACAGGGATGAAGATGGCCGGCGAGATAGTGCCAAGCTGTGGGTCTTCCCAGCGCAGCAGCGCCTCGAAGCCGACACACTGACCCGTGCCCAGCGCCAACTTGGGCTGATACACCAGATAGAAGGCATCCTTGTTGATGGCATCGTGCAGCGCACTCTGTAGCTTAAGATGCTCCACCGAAGCCAGGGTCAGAGATTGAGTATAGAAGGCGTAGTTGTTGCGGCCATTGGCCTTGGCCCTGTGCATGGCGGTGTCGGCGTTACGCAGCAGGGTGTCGCCGCTCTCGCCATCACCCGGATAGATGGCCACCCCCATGCTGGCGGTGAGGCGCACGCTGCCTTCATCATCCAGCAAGAAGGGCGCATCGAAGGCTTCGCGCAGTCGACTCACCATGAGGGAGACGCTGTCGTCACTCTCCACATGGGGCAGGACGGCGATAAACTCATCACTGCCCAGCCTGGCCAGGGTCGCCTCTTCCCCCAGCTTCTGTCCCAGACGTCTGGCGACCTCCACCAAGATGGCATCGCCGGTCACATGGCCGTAGCTGTCATTGATATGTTTAAACAGATCCACGTCGATGAAGATCAGCGCCAGCTCCGTCTCTTCACGGGCGGCGTGTCTCAGCTCCTGCTCCAGGTTGGCCGACAGCATCATGCGGTTAGGCAACTTGGTCAGCGGGTCGTGGTACACCAGCCGCGCCAGCTCCTTCTCGCTCTGCTTCTGGGCCGAGATATCGGCAAACACGGCGACGAAGTAGCGCACCTGATGATCGTCGCCATACATGGAGCTGATGGTGAGTTGCTCTGGATAGATGGCGCCGCTCTTACGGCGGTTCCAGATCTCACCGTGCCACTTGCCGTTGGTCAGCAACGAGCGCCACAGGCGCTCGAAGAAGGCCTTGTCGTGACGGCCGGAATTTAAGATGCGTGGATTTTCCCCCAGCACCTCGTCGCGGCTATAGCCGGTGATCTCGGTAAAGGCGCCATGAACCTCGATGATATTGCCGCTGGCATCGGTGATCACCACACCTTCCACCGAGTTTTCGAAGATGTTGGCCGCCAGCTCCAGCTGTTCCTGGGCCGCCTTATGGGAGGTGATGTTACGGGAGATGCCGATCACTCCCTCCAGAGTGCCGTCGGGCGAGACGACCGGGACCTTAGTGGTCTCCAGCCAGGAGTTGGACTGGTCGATATCTTTAGCCTCGCACTCGGCGGCAGTCACCTGCACGCCGCGCACGATTGATTCATAATCCCCCTGAACAAACTCTTCGGCCAGCTCGGGGGAGAAGATCTCATCGTCGGTGCGATTGAGCAGCTGCTCTTTGCTACGCCCCCAGGCGATCTCGACGCTGTGGTTGATCAGCACATAGCGCCCCGCCACATCCTTCATCCACACATGCTCCTGCAGGCTGTCGATGAAGAGTTGCAGATCCACATTCGGCGCCGCTTGCGGCGCTATCTCTATTAACTGCTGGCGATGGGTCTGATAGAGGTTAATCAGGGCATATTGCATCGCCTGACAGGTCAGCTTGACCTGAGTATTTAGCCGCTTATTGTGGTTGGCTTGTTCGTTTGGCACCAGACACAGGGCGCCATAGAGGGCCTGGGAAGGCCAGAAGAGCGGATGCAGTATGATGCCGCCGACATCGACAGGTTCACGGGGATGATGGGGATGTTCGATATAGTCTCGAAACAGGCTGAGTCCCTGGGCGCAAAGCTGGGCGACACTCTGGCGATGGACCTGATTGTCATCGCACAGGCTAAGCTGTGGCGTCAGACCATCGCTGGCGGTGAGGGCTAACAGGAAAAGACTGCCATCAAACGCCTGGGCTAGGGTCTCTAACGCTTCCTGCCAATCTTGTAACGCTTCATCTGGAATCTTGATATCTATCACTATCCTACTCCGAGAGCGACGACCGAGTGTCACTATCCCTGAATCCTTTTCGCTAGCTTATCGCCAAATAGTCGTAATGGACACCTGCAAATGCGATAAATTAACCTTAATTTAACAAAAGTGTGTTAGCCCCGACAAAAAATGGCGCGGGCAGCGGCCCAACCCATCTTATACTAGAAATAGAGTAACTTATCAGTGGTTTAATCTAAAACTTCATCTCAGACGGTCACTTTAGCTGCAAATGACGCAGATAAAAAAACCAGCCCTGGGGCTGGTTTTTTTCTTAAGCGTTGCCTGCTTATCCCTGAGGACGCATCGCCGGGAAGAGGATCACGTCACGAATGGTGTGGGTGTTGGTAAACAACATCACCAGACGGTCGATACCGATACCCTGACCGGCAGTCGGTGGCAGACCGTGCTCCAGCGCCGTGATGTAGTCGGCGTCATAGAACATGGCTTCATCGTCGCCCGCATCTTTAGCATCGACCTGCGCCTTGAAGCGCTTGTCTTGATCTTCCGCATCGTTCAGCTCGCTGAAGCCGTTGGCCACTTCGCGACCGCCGATGAAGAACTCGAAACGGTCGGTGATGAAGTGGTTTTCATCGTTACGGCGGGCCAGCGGTGAGATATCTGCCGGGTAGCCAGTGATGAAGGTAGGCTGCATCAGCTTAGGCTCGGCGGTTTCACCGAAGATCTCTTCCAGCAGCTGACCACAGGTCCAGAACTTCTCGATAGTCATGCCCAGGCTCTTGGCCAGGTTACGCATAAACTCGACGTCTTTAACCTCTTCATAGGTCATAGACTGAATCGTCTCGTTGTCTGGGTTGTACTTCTTGATCGCATCCAGCATGCTCAGACGCTCGTATGGACCGCCGAAGTCGATAGTGTGCTCGCCGTATGGCAGCTTGGTATCACCCAGCAGATCTTTGGCGATCGAAGAGAGCATCTCTTCGGTCAGGTCCATCAGATCTTTGTAGTCGGCATAGGCCATATAGAATTCCATCATGGTGAATTCTGGGTTATGGCGTGGCGACAGGCCTTCGTTACGGAAGTTACGGTTGATCTCGAACACGCGCTCGAAACCACCAACCACCAGACGCTTGAGGTATAGCTCAGGCGCGATACGCAGGTACATCTCGATATCCAGCGCATTGTGGTGAGTAATGAAAGGACGCGCAGAGGCACCACCCGGGATGCTGTGCATCATAGGGGTTTCCACTTCCATAAACTCTTTGCTTACCATGAAGTTACGGATAGCGGTAACCACTTTAGAGCGCATAATGAAGGCCGCACGTGACTCTTCGTTCACGATGAGGTCAACATAACGCTGACGGTAGCGGGTCTCCTGGTCAGTCAGGCCGTGGAACTTCTCAGGCAGCGGACGCAGCGCCTTGGTCAGCAGCTGGTACTCTTCCATGTTGACATAGAGGTCGCCCTTGCCAGACAGGTGCAGCTGGCCGGTCACACCGATAATGTCACCGATATCCAGACCTTGATACTTGGCCTTAAGATCTTTCTGAACGTCTTTACCGGCATAGGCCTGGATGCGACCGCTCACGTCCTGGATAACCAAGAAGGGGCCACGCTTAGCCATGATACGACCGGCGATAGAGCGCTGGACATTCATCTCTTCCAGCTCTTCCTTGCTGTATTGACCATATTCGGCCTGGATGTCGGCAGCCTTATGTTTTCGATCGAAGTTGTTCGGGTGACCGTTAGCAGGGCAAGAAGCGCGAACGTGATCTAACTTGGCACGGCGCTCTGCAATTAACTTGTTTTCGTCTTGAGTTTGTTCAGTCATCTTCTTCTCTCGTTAAAGGCCAGATTTCAGGCTAGCTTCAATAAACTTGTCCAGATCGCCGTCGAGGACGCTCTGGGTATTACGGTTTTCCACGCCGGTACGCAGATCTTTGATACGGGCATCGTCCAGCACGTATGAGCGGATCTGGCTGCCCCAGCCGATATCAGACTTGGCGTCTTCGGCGGCTTGCTTCTCTGCGTTTTGCTTATGCATTTCCAGTTCGAACAGCTTAGCTTTCAGCTGTTTCATCGCCGTGTCTTTGTTCTTGTGCTGTGAACGATCGTTCTGGCACTGCACCACGGTATTGGTCGGCAAGTGGGTAATACGCACCGCAGATTCGGTACGGTTAACGTGCTGACCACCGGCGCCCGAGGCGCGGTAAACGTCGATGCGCAGATCCGCCGGATTGATATCGATCTCGATAGAGTCATCGATCTCCGGATAGACAAACACAGAGCAGAACGAGGTATGACGCTTACCCGAGGAGTCGAACGGCGACTTACGCACCAGACGGTGTACCCCGGTTTCGGTGCGTAGCGAACCGAAGGCGTACTCGCCGGTAAACTTGATGGTGGCGCCCTTGATACCGGCGACATCGCCGTCGGTGACTTCGATAAGCTCAGGCTTATAGCCCTTGGCTTCGCCCCAGCGCAGATACATGCGTAGCACCATGTTGGCCCAATCCTGCGCCTCGGTACCACCAGAACCCGATTGAATATCAAGGTAGCAATCAGAGGCGTCGTTCGGACCCGAGAACATGCGGCGGAACTCCAGCTCTTCCAGGCGCTTCTCTAAACCCGCCAGCTCGCTGTTGGCGTCGTTGAAGGTGTCTTCATCATCCTCTTCGACGGCCAGCTCCAGCAGACCTTCCACATCCTCTAGGCCACTGTCCATATCGTCTATGGTCTTGACTACGGCCTCTAGTGAGGCGCGCTCTTTACCTAGGGCCTGGGCATTATCGGGATTGTTCCAAACGTCGGCGCTCTCTAGCTCTCGACTGACTTCTTCTAGACGCTCACTCTTGGCATCGTAGTCAAAGATACCCCCGAAGAAGTTGGGTGCGCTCGGCCAGCTCCTTGATTTTAAATTTAACCGGATTTACTTCAAACATGACTCTTTCTACTTAAAATTCGATTGGCAGGAATGCAAACGCGGTATTTTAACGCAATCGTCCCTTTTCGCATAGGGGCGAAGCAGTGCTAATTGAGCGAATTTCATCGCAAAAAACGCCATTCTTGCCCGGCTCCGGCAGCGGGGAGAATCCCCGCCCCTTTTCGGCAGGCTGGCTATACTGTTCAATATGAAACAGACGAACCAATGCTGCTATCACGAAGACGAAGGTTTCTCCTGCACCGAGCCGGCCGAAGCCTCAGGGCTCTGTTATTGGCATGATCCTAAAATAATTAAAGATAAGCCGGAAGATATCGCCCGTCTGGAGGCCTTCGCCCGCAACGGTGGCATGCTGCGGGGCATCTCCCTCAAGCGGGCCAACCTGCCCGGCATCGACCTAGTGAGACACCATCAGAAGACGGGCTTCGACATGAGCCACGCCGAGCTGTATCGCGCCAATTTACAGGGCGCGCACATGTTTAACCTCAACCTGCAACACGCCAGCCTGATGAAAGCAGATCTGCGCGAAGCCAATGTTCACTGCGCCAATCTGGTGGGCACCAACCTCTTGGGGATCAAGTGGAACGGCGCCAAGATAGAGAACATCAATACCGGCAAGCTCCTCAGGCAGGAACGTCTGGCCAACGAGGCAGAGAGAGTGGGCGAAAACGAGATAGCCCTGGATTATTTCGAACAGGCCGAGGAGATCTACCGGGATCTGCGCAAGGCCGCCGAGCGCGAAGGCCTGTTTGCCATGGGGGGCGACTACCTGCGTAAAGAGCTCACCATGCGCCGCCATCAGATGCCCAAATACAGCTACTCGCGCATCCTCTCCAAGATGATCGACATCTTCTGCGGCTATGGCGAGGCTCCCACCCGGGTGATCGGCTTCTCCATGGGGCTTATATTCGTCTGCGCCCTGCTCTACCTGTTTACCGGCCTCAACTACGACGGCAATATCCATGTGTTCAACTGGCAAAACGATCTCACCACCAACCTGGCGCTCTTCTTCAACTGCATCTACTACTCGGTCGTCACCTTCACCACGCTAGGCTATGGCGACTTCACCCCCATAGGCTATTCCCGCGCCATCGCGGCCGTCGAGGCCTTCACCGGCAGCTTTACCATCGCCCTGTTCGTGGTGGTGTTCGTCAAGAAGATGACCCGCTAAGGGCAGAGTGTGATCCACCTCAAATCGCACTAATTCCGCCACGGCGTAAGCCAACAAACTCAGCACAATTTGTGAGCAGCACTGCAAATGCAGCACAAAAAATCACTACTAAGACCTGTGGTGAAAAAGCCTCTGGGTATACTCAAGCAAACCTTGTTTCGCTAATTTACGATAAGCCTCTTTACCCATAGGCAGTCCATAAAAAATCATCGACGAGACCAAGGTAGCCAAGCTCAAGCTTAGATTCTAATAAAAGGTCCCTACCATGATAGAACTCACCTTCGACGGCCAGGTCGTCAAAGCCAACCGGGGCGAAGATCTGCTCACCTGTGCCAAGGCCGCAGGCATAGCGATCCCTAATTTATGTCATCTGGGCAAGCAACTGGACGACAAACTCGCAGGCAAACAAGACTGTAACCTCTGCTATGTCGAGGTACGCGACGAAAAGGGCGACTTCCACACGGTCAAGGCCTGTAAGACACAGGTCGAGGCACAGCTCGAGGTGATCACCCATTCGGCCGCCCTCAGCAAACGCCGCCAGGCGGCACTGAAACACCTTTTGAGCGACCACTTCGCCGACTGCGAAGCCCCCTGCCAACAGGCCTGTCCGGCCGGCGTAGACGTGCAGTCCTATCTGCTGCATATCGCCCAGGGCAACCACAAGGAAGCGGTCAAGGTGATCAAACAAACCCTACCGCTACCGCTCTCTATCGGCCGTGTCTGCCCGGCCTTTTGCGAATCGGCCTGTCGCCGCGGCGAGTTGGATGAGCCCCTGGCCATTCGCCAACTCAAGCGTCACGCCGCCGATCTGGATCTGGGCAGTGAAGACACCTATGTGCCGCCCAAGGCGCCAGCTACCGGCAAACGCGTCGCCATCATAGGCAGCGGCCCGGCGGGGATCAGCGCGGGTTACTATCTCTCCAATTCAGGCCATGAGGTGACCATTTTCGAGTCCATGCCTAAGGCGGGCGGCTGGCTAAGATACGGTATCCCCGAATACCGTCTGCCCAAGCAGATCCTGGACAGAGAGATAGACCTGCTGTGCCAGAATGGCCTGGTGATACAGACAGATACTCGTCTCGGCCGCGACATCCACCTCAAGGAGCTGGTCAACCAATTCGACGCCGTCTGTCTCGCCATCGGCGCCCAGAAGGCGGTGCCCATGAACTATCCTGGCGTAGACCTCGAAGGCTGCTACTTGGGGGTGGATTACCTTAAGGATCACTGCACAGACAACAACTACCACACAGGCCAGAAGGTGGCGGTGATCGGCGGCGGCAACACCGCCATCGACTGCGCCCGCACCGCGCTGCGCAAGGGCGCCGAGGTAACCCTGGCCTATCGCCGCACCCGCGACGAGATGCCGGCAGAGGTCTATGAGATAGAGGAGGCCGAACATGAGGGCGTGCGCTTCTATTTCCTCACTAACCCTATCGAAAACCATGGCGACGCCAATGGCCGTATCAATGCCATCACCTTCGAGAAGATGCGCCTTGGCGAACCCGATGCCTCCGGCAGACGCTCACCCCAGACCACAGGCGAGACCTTCACCGAGGCGTTCGATACTGTGATCCCGGCGGTCTCCCAGACCCCGGACATGACCTTCCTCGAACATCCAGAGAGCCAGCTCTCCACCGGCGAGGTGGCCCTGACCCGCTGGAACACCTTCTCCGGCTGTGAACATACTATGTCCTCAGGGGTGGAGAAACTGTTCGTGCTCGGTGATTCGCGCACCGGCCCCGCCACGGCGGTTGCCGCGGTGGCCGATGGGCGTAAGGCCGCCAATGCCATCGAGAAACTGCTGAGCGGCGAGCTGAGCTGTGAGCTGACACCTGCGCCCTTCAACTCCCAGAAGCAGGATGAGCAGAAGCCAGACAGCCGTCACTTCCCGGCTCGTCTGCTACAGGCCAAGGCCAAGATGCCGGAACTCGCCATCAACAAGCGCCTGGATAATTTCGACGAGATAGAACTCGGCTTTAACGATGAGGAGGCGATGCTCGAGGCCGCCCGCTGCCTGGAGTGTGGCTGTCAGGCCAACACTGAGTGTGCCCTGCGGGACTACGCCACCGAGTACCGTGTCGATGGTGCCGCGCTCGATAAACAGGGCCACCGCGCCTTTACCCAGGATGCCAGCACGCCTTTTATCAACTTCGACCCCAACCGCTGCATCAGCTGCGGGGCCTGCGTCGCCATGTGCCGCCAGCAGTCTGGCCATCAGGCGATCAGTTTCGAGCCCGACAGTTACCTGGCACTGCCCCAGGAGATGGCCGCAACACACAGCCGCCAGGCGCCCCGCGCCGGGTTCAGCGCCACCATGGCCGACAGCCAATGCGTCCAGTGCGGTAACTGTGTCCAGGTCTGCCCCACAGGGGCGCTGACCGATGCCAGAGACAAGCGTCAGGGGGTTAAACATGAGCTGAAACAGACCTCCACCGTCTGCACCTACTGCGGCGTAGGCTGCCGTGTCATCATCCATAGCGATCCCGTGACTGGTGAGATCAAACGTGTCTCGGGCGACAGCCGATCCCAGGTCAACGAGGGGATGCTCTGCGTCAAGGGCCGCTTCGGATTTGACTTCATCAACAGCCAGCAACGTCTGACCCAGCCGCTGCTGCGCAAAGATGGCGAGCTGGTGCCGGTCAGCTGGAATGAGGCGATCGACTACATAGGCACCGAGCTTGGTCGCATCAAGGCCGAACATGGCGGTGACGCCATCGCCGGTCTGGCCTCCGCCAAGGCGACCAACGAAGATAACTATCTGTTCCAAAAGCTGTTTAGAAGCGTCATCGGCACCAACAACATAGATCACTGCGCCCGCCTGTGTCATGCCTCGACGGTCACCGCCCTGCAGGAGAGCCTTGGCAGCGGCGCCATGACCAATGATATTCCGTCGATAAAATCCTCGGATCTCATCTTCATCCTGGGCTCGGATACCGAAGCCGCCCACCCCATCATCGCCTCCAAGATCAAACAGGCGGTGAGCCAACACGGTGCCCGCCTGGTGGTGGCCGACCCCAAACGGGTGAGCATCGCCGACAGCGCCGAGCTCTACGTGCGTCATCGCCCCGGCAGCGACGTTATGCTGCTCAACGCCATCATGCAGGAGATCATCAAGCAGGGCTGGCACGACGAGGACTATATCGACCGACGCGTAGAAGGATTCGATGCACTTCGCACCGAGGTGATGAAGGACGACTACAGCCTAGACAATGCGGCCAAGATCACTGGGGTTGGCGAAGAGGAGATAGCCCAGCTGGCCCGCATGATAGGCACGGCAGAGAAGACCGCCATCTACTATGCCATGGGGATCACCCAGCACACCTCGGGACACGACAATGTCACCGCCATCGCCAACCTGCAACTGCTGTGCGGCAACATAGGCATCGAGGGCGCGGGGATCAATCCACTGCGGGGCCAGAGCAATGTCCAGGGCGCCTGTGACATGGGCGCCCTGCCCAACTACTTCACCGGCTACCAGAAGGTGACCGACCCCGAGGTGCAAGCCGCCTTCAGACAGGCCTGGCAACAGGAGTGGCTACCAGATCAGATAGGTCTGGCGGCCACCGAGATGATGCACGCCCTGGCCCACGGCAGGCTCAAAGCCCTCTATGTGATGGGAGAAAACCCTGTACTGAGCGATCCCGACCAGGCTCATGTGATGCAAGGGCTGGAGTCGGCCGAGCTGCTGATCGTCCAGGATATCTTCATGACGGAGACGGCCCAGCTGGCCGACGTGGTATTGCCGGCCGCCAGCTTCGCCGAGAAGCCAGGCCACTTCACCAATACCGAGCGTCGGGTGCAGCGTCTGCAGGCGGCCATCGACAGCCCAGGCCTGGCCCGCCGCGACTGGCAGATCATCACAGATATCGCCAAGGCCCTTGGCGCCGACTGGCACTATGAGGATGAAGCGTCCATCTGGCAGGAGCTGACCCGCGTCACACCCCAGTACCGCGGCATCCAATGGCAGGACACAGACCCGAGTACGCCGAAAGGCCTGCTGGGTAAGCAGTGGCCCTGCCCAGAGCCTGGCCATGAGGGCACCCGCCTGATGCATAAAGAGCGCTTTACCCGAGGGCTCGGCAAGATGACGCCCGTCGGCTACCGCCTACCGGCCGAACTGCCCTGCGAAGATTATCCCTTCACCCTCTCCACCGGGCGCCTGCTGGAGCAGTTCCACACCGGCACCCTGACCCGCAAGACGGACGGCCTCAATACCCTGGGGTCGCCCAGGGTGATGATGTCGGCCATCGACGCCGACCGTCTAGGGGTGAACAACGGCGACGTGCTGACTCTGTCGACGAGACGCGGCAGCATCAACATCGCCGCCTTCGTCACGCGCCGCGCCCAGCCGGGAGTGCTCTTCCTGCCCTTCCACTTTGCCGAGGCGGCGGCTAACAAGCTGACCAACAATGTGCTGGACCCTGTGGCCAAGATCCCCGAGTTTAAGATCTGCGCCGTCAGGGTCGAGAAGGCCAGCGAGGCGATCTGCTGGTCTTAGGGCAAGCTAACGTAGTAAAAAAGGCCCCAACAGGAGTTGTGGCCTTTTTCTTTGTGGCTTAGCAACTTGATGCTTCGAGCAGGCTGCTACACCTTAGACTGCCCGTTACACCTTAAACTGACCAACTAGGGTATCCAGGTTACGGCCCTCGTTGGCCAGTCCCTGACTGGTGTCCGAGGCGCTATTACTGGCCTGTAGCAGCTCGTTGACGATCTCCTGAATCGCAAACACGTTGCGGTTGATCTCCTCGGTCACCGAACTCTGCTCGGTGGCCGCCGTGGCGATCTGGGTACTCATGTCGTTGATCGATGTCACCGCCGAGGTCACCGCCCCCAGGCTATCTGAGATCGCCCGCGACGAGGTCACCGAGCGATGACAGCTCTGCTGACTCGACTCCATGCTGCTCACCGCCAGCGACACCAGATTATGCAGCTCAGACAACATCTCGTTGATCTCTAAGGTACTGGCCTGTGTCCGGCTCGCGAGGCTGCGCACCTCATCGGCTACCACGGCGAAGCCGCGCCCCTGCTCACCGGCGCGGGCCGCCTCGATGGCGGCGTTGAGGGCGAGCAGGTTAGTCTGCTCGGCGATGCCACCTATCACACTCAGCACGCTGTTGATCTTCTGTGACTGCTCGTTGAGGGAGTTGATATGTCCGGCCGCCATATCGATCTCCGCCATCAGGGTCGAGACCTCATGCAGCGAGCTGTCGACACACTCCTGGGCGTTGCCCACATCCTGGGTGGCCGCCTGGGTCGCCTCGGCCACCTGAGTGGTGCTCATGGCCACCTCTGAAGCGGTCGCCGACATCTCGGTGATCGCCGTAACCACCTGATCCGTCTCGTTGTTGTGGCTGATCAGCTGCTGCGCCATGGCCGCTGTCTGGGAGGAGATGTTATCCGCGCCACTCTTCACCTCGACGGTGGCCCTGGCCACATCCTTGATGATCCCCTGCAGCTTATCGACAAACTGGTTGAAGGCGCGGCCCAGCATGGCGATCTCATCGCTGCCCTGCACGTCCAGGCGCTTGGTCAGATCCCCCTCACCCTTGGCGATATCTTCGAGGTTCTGCACCATGTTGTGAATCGGGTTGACCATGCGCTGGGCGGCCACCAGCATCACCACGGCGGTGATCGCCACCAGCACCAGGGCAAAGAGCAGAATCATCATCGCCTTGTCGTTCATGTGCTTGGTCATCACCTCACGATAGCTCTCCACCTGGGCGTCGATATCGTCGGTGTAGGCGCCAGTACCCAAGATCCAATCTTTACCCGGCACGGTTGCGGCGTAGCCTATCTTAGGCACCAGCCCCGTGACCCCAGGTTTGGAGTAGTCATAGTTGAAGAAACCATCGCCGCTTCTGGCGGCATCGATCAGGCCGACCACTATCTTCTTGCCGTTAGGGTCTGTCATGCCGATCTGCGCCGTACCCTCCAGCGCAGGCTTGACCGCATGAAAGCGGTTGAAGCCGTCAAAATCATAGATGAAGAAGTAACCGGCGGTGCCGAAGCGCACGTTACGCAGCGCCTTGTTCACATCGCCCGCCGTCCCCAGGGAGAGCTGATGCTCGACGATATCCAGGGCGATATCGACCTGATCCTTTAGCTGCGCCTTACGTTCGCTATAGAGGCTCGCCTTGAAGGTCGACATATTCTCTTCGAGGGAGTTAGATTCCAGGTTATAGGTGATTGAAACTAAGAAGAGAAAACTCAAAATCAGGGGCAGGAGAGCAAATACCAACAGCTTATTTTTCATTCTTAATTGCCACATGTTCCACTCCAACAGGGTTTATTACATTTGTAAGTAAAATATAGCTAAAAAGTACCAGTGTCAGTGCTTAATGCTAGATAAATTGTAGTAGATCAATAATCTTAGCCAACTCGCCGGAAATTTCCGCCTAACATAAAAAAGCCAGCATTCCATCCCTGGAATACTGGCAATCACTTCAGTAATTGGTTTGTGCTAACAAATAGTGCTTAGGTATCACTCCGACGACTAAGCACCGATTTTACGCACTAACTTTCCGGCTTAGTATCAGGCGGCTCAATAGCAAACCGCCTGACACCCTACCCTGATTAGCGTGCTAGCTTGCGGCGTAGGCCGGCAAACATCAGCATCATCAGGGCCGCGAAACCGAGCGCACCACCGTCGTCTTTCTCTTCGACTTCAGGTTGAGTTTCTGGCTCAGGCTGTGGCTCGACGCCATCAGACTCAACGGTCAGCATGAAGCTGGTCGATGCCGCATCGCTTGGGTTTTCCACGTCGCTCACGGTAACCGTGACTTCCACTTCGCCGTAGAAGTTGGCTTCCGGCGTGATGGTGATTTCGCTACCTGAGGTATGGCCATCGACCACAGCGGTAATGTGCTCACCGGTAACGGTGATCTGGTTAACGCTGTTTTGCTCATCGGCGTACATCACGGCGATGCCTTCCAGGCTAGTGTTCTCTGCCACACTCTGGTCGGCGATAGCGCCCAGGGTGATGTTAGAGGCAACACTGACTGTGTGGCTCATGCTGATGTCGGCCATGCCTTCTACCTGGCTCACGGCGTTAACCGTTAGGTCTTGACCAGCGGCATTGTCTTTCACACGAGTCCAGGCGGTTACCTCGAACTGCGAAGACTCAGGGCCCACGTAGTCGTAACAGATCACCAGACCGTCAGATAGCTTCTTGTCCAGCTCGCCATAGGTAAACTGCTCACCCAGGTAGGCACTCAGCGGACCATAGGCATAGACACCGCCCTTGAAGCCTTGGATACCGATAGAACCACGGCCGTCTTGGCTACCGAAGTCCAGATTGTCATAGGCCATCATCATCTCGTACTCACCGTCGCCATGACGGGTGTTGACGTTGAAGATCAGCTCGAAGTCGAATCTGTCATCCAGCTCTTGCCACTGATAGACGCGGTTTGCATCGCGGCCCGCAGGCAGGTATGTACGCGCGTTATCGTATTCCAGGATGCCCCAACCAGTTTGCGTGCTGGCAATAGAGATGCCCGAACGCTCGCTGAAGTTGTTGACCAGTGGTGCCGATAGGATAGCTTTTGGCGCACTTGGATCCAGCGCCTCGAAGCCACGCCACATCATGCCGATCGACTCGTATGGGAAGCTCTGATACGGGAAGATGTCATGGTATGGGAAGAAGAAAGGCTGACCTTCCCATAGCGACACGATACCGTGTGCATGGATATCCAGGGCGTTCTGCTTAGCAACATTGAGCTCTTCGTTGTTGTTATACAGATGGAAGCTGTCATAACGACCACCGAAGATCACATCGATTGGCAGCACGATACCGTTGCGGCTCAGGATGTTGTTGTCCTTACCATTGACGGCACGACCGTTGGCATCGTATTCCACCGGCGCGAAGCCGCTGAAGATCGGATAGATACGGAACTCTTCGAGATCCACATAACCACCCGGATTCTTGTTACCAAAGTCTGGCGTGCGGCACATGGCGTCTTCCAGGTTAGTGGTGACATTGTAGCTAGGCGCTTGATCGGCGGTATTAGGTTGAACACCGCTGATGGTCAGCTTACCTTCTTCCAGGCTGATGTCTGTCACTATCGCCTTAGATGAGGTCAGTACATCTTCCACATTCAGGCTCAGGCCTGCCGGGATGTCGGCACTAATGGTGAAGGCACGATCCGCGCCGCTGTCATTAGGCTGCACCTCGAAGGTGAAAGGCACCTGCTCACCCAGATGGGCACCGGTTTGCGGTACATCCAGATGCACGTCATCGATACCACGCTCAAGCTTGAAGGCGACCTTGCCGATATTGCCGGCGTTGACCTCTGAGGTACCAAAATCGATCAGTGAGTAGTAAACATCGCCCTCAACCATCTCAGGCAAGTTCCAGTTCACCTGGATATCTACCGCCTCCTGACCATTGCTGGCAGGCACGCCCACGCTCATGTCTGAGGCGACATTGTCGGTCACAACAGTTGTCGCGAACTGGAAGGTCTCTTCCATGAAGTCGTGGTAGTTGTTCTGCGCCGACCCCTTTCTTGGGTTGTAGAAGATTGCCCAGTATTGGCCCTCCTCCGGCTGGTTGATGTTACAGAAGTTGTCGTACTGGATGTGGTTAGAGACACACAATAGCTCTTCGAACGGATCCGCCTTGCCATTGCCGTTGTAGTCCTTACCCACGTAAACCAGTAGGTTGCCCTTATCCAGGCTGCCTTCCAGACCACTCTCTGTGGTGCCGAACGATTCGACCATCAGACGACGGGCATTAGCCGGCACCTGAATCATCTCCACATGAGTCGCTTCATCCAAGCGCTCTTCCATCGGCACGCTCTGATCGGCATTGCTGCTCCAAGGGAAGCTACCATCGTTATCCTTCGGCAGTGTGATAGTTTTCACATCGGCCTTAACAGGCGCGAAGATACGACCTTGGATGTTGTCGCCTTCCGGCAGGCTGATCCCCTTAATGATCGCATTGCCATCATTACGGTGAGCCGTTGCCGCCAGACGTCCTGGCATACCATTCTTGTCATACTTGAACACCACTGGCCAGTGCGCCTCAGACGCCGCGCCGCTGGTTTCGGTGAAGATCAGGTTAGAGTGCAGCTCAACTTCCGCGTTGCTGAACCAATCCTGGGTATCCATGATCGAAGCCTCGACCACGATATCCATGGTTTCGCCCGCTTCCAGGGTAAACTCGCTCGGGGTCACCTTGATAGACACACCGTTCTGTGCCATCTGTGAACGAGAATCGAAGGCCCAGTTCATCACGTCGTCATGGGTCACGCTCCAACTACCGGCGGTTGTCGCCTTGATGGTACGGATCCACTGACACTGTGGCTTACACTCGAAGTTCACCAGCTGAGGAATATTCAGCTTGTGCACCGCGCCGCCATTTTGCGGATCGGCAGCCTTAAAGTTCTCAACCGTTTCATCCATGATGAAACCGGCCTTGGCGGCATTAGCCACATTGATACGACCGGTACCGGCACGGTAGGTAGACGCCAACGCTACATCACCGTTCTCATCGTTGAGTCTGTGATATTGCACCTTGTTCTCTGCCGTCATCGCCAACGCAGATTGGATCTCGGTAGCGCTCCAGCTCGGCTTGGCCTGCTTGAGCAGCGCCATGGCACCGGCAACGTGTGGCGAGGCCATAGAGGTACCGCTGAGGAAGGCGAAATCACCGGATGCGCCACCAGAGACGAATGGATGCTCATCGGCAAAAGCGGCGTAGATGTTAACGCCAGGGGCCGCAACTGCTGGGATCAGGGCTTCTGGAGTCGACGGGCTAGGACCACGTGACGAGAAGGCGGCCAACCAGTCGGCGCGCTCTGGATCCAGGTCGCGATCGATCGTGGTTTCAGAGATGGTCAGCATATGGTTGCTGCCCTTGGCTAGCCAGTCGCTCAGGCCGTAACCCGACATACCGTTGTCCCAGCGACCATCCCACTCCTGCTTGGTGATATGGATGCTTGGCACAGAATAGGCTGCCGTCGCCACAATGCTGTCGGCATTGGCATAGTTGTACATGATCATGCCATCGGCGCCGCCGGCCAGGATGTTGTTGGCCTTGGCGCTACGGGCGATACCGTTAGGATCGTTCAGATCGTTACGCTTACACACCACGATCACATCGGTCGGGTTGCCATCGGCGTCGGTCAAATCGAAGGTGCCGGCCGGGAACGGGTCGCCACAATACTCGTCGCCATAGTCGCTAGCCTTAACCACCATACCCGTTACCGAGCTGGTGTTTACCGCGCCGCCGACGATCTCGCTCCAACGTGGTGCTTCATCGCCCCCCATAGGATCGACCAGCTTGGTCTCAACCAAGATCTCACGAGAGTGAGTGCTCGCCGCCACGTTCATCAACCAAGGCGAAGCATGGTCAATAGCGCCGAAGTATTCTTTGTAGCCGGCAGGCTGACCCGAG
Source organism: Shewanella loihica PV-4 (assembly GCF_000016065.1). Taxonomy (NCBI): domain Bacteria; kingdom Pseudomonadati; phylum Pseudomonadota; class Gammaproteobacteria; order Alteromonadales; family Shewanellaceae; genus Shewanella; species Shewanella loihica. Next base: position 921,275 of record NC_009092.1, on the reverse strand, counting down.
TTACCGGCCGCAGCCGCAACCGAGATACCAGCTTCGCGAGCCGACAAGAAGGCCAGCTCGACATCGTCGCTCCATGGGTGAGAATCCTGGCCACCGATAGAGAAGTTAATTACGTCGACACCGTCGCTGATGGCATCTTCGATACCAGCGATCAGGGCTTCACCCGGACAGCCTGGGTTGAATTCGTTCGATGGGTGACACACCTGGTAAGAGATGATGTTGGCGTGAGGCGCCACACCGCTCATGCGCGGGAAGAGTGCCTCTTTGACTACGCTACCATCGTTAACCGCGCCTGGCGCCGGATTAACGAAATCCACATCCAGCAGCACGTTACCCGCGGCGGTCGAGGCCACGTGAGAGCCGTGGCCCTGGTAGTCTTCACCCACGGCTGGGCGGGTATCGCCATAGACACCGCTGGTGAAATTATCTGTGATCACTGGGTATGAGCGCACACCGATAAGCTTGTCGTTACACATGCCCTCGAAGCCCTCTTTGAGACAGTCACCTACGTACTGGCCCGCCCCCCATGGATTTTGATGGTCATAGCCATCGTCGCCCACATCGGCAAAAGATCTGTGGTCTGTGTTCACCCCGGTATCGATAATACCGACGATCACATTCTCCCCCTTGTAGGGAACCGAATCAGTCACAGTACCTGTCCAGATCTTATCGGCGCCGATCAGCTCAGGGCCGACATCGGACAGCAGATCATAGGTCTTAGAGCGACGAACAGAGGCGACGCTTGCCATCTGAGAGACACGCTGCGCCTCCTCCTGGCTCATGGTCATAGAGAAACCGTTGACCGCATTGGTAAACTGCTGACGCACAGGACGATCGCCCAAGGTAGCCGACAGCTCAGAGATGACCGCCTGCTGCTTGCTCAGCAGCTGATCGCGGTACTGTTTGATCTCGCGGTTAACCGGCTGACCGGCCACAAACAACTTAGCCTCACCGGGCTTAGCCTTGACAGCACTACGCTCGGCGCCGCCCTGAGCCAGCAGGCTAGCGCCCGCCTGAGCCAAAGGCTTCTGATAAAGTCTGACGATGTAGACGTGCTCACCAGTCAGTCCCTCTTCGGCAACGAACTTCTGGTTCTGATGGCTGATCTGAACGTTCAGGCCATCGTTTTGCAACAGGTTAACCTCTTGCGTGCTAGCGGCATTGAGTTTTTTCGCCTGTTCGGCGGTGATCTTCAGCGGCTCGAGTCTTTCGACCTTAGCCTGCTGTATCGCCGCATGGGCCATACCGGCACTGTAGAGTGCGGCTGCCACGGCTGTTACTAATGTTTTCACCTTCATGGAACTTCCACCTTTTTTGTAGTTATGCCCTGATGAAGCTTGTTGTTTGCATACTTATTCACCAGCGAACTAACATATAATCATGATGGCTTAACTAAGGTGGATAGCTTTGGTGTAGCATTTTGTAGTTTTGTTAAAAAACAAACATTTGGTTAACACTCGGTGTTTTTGGCTTATCCAAGGTCAGACCAGAGTCATAAAGCAAGCTTCAAAAACAAATAAAGTCACTTAAAAACAATAAAGTAATACATCATTCGCGAAAATCACTCGAAACAAAACATGATAACAAAGCCGCTACAAAGTAAGGCAGGACAGACCATAAGCGATAGGCAGTTGAGGAACATCACCTGCTTAGCCCCATGCTTGCGACATAGCAAAATGATGTTATGCTCTGGCGGCATTAAGTGGTTGAAGCATGATTATTCATTCAATAGACGCGAGTCGCCCAGCGGACTCATCAAGAATGAAAAAAATCGACCGGATGACTCTGATGTCGAGCACTGATGTCGATCAAGGATGCCAGCAAAGCGATAGCGCAGATTTGCCAAAGTTAAAATTTGCCAAGCTTAAAATTTTGCAGCCTTGAAATTTGGCAAGTGGCATATCTTGAGGATTCGATGTGAGCTAACCCAAGGCCTCTACTCGAAAAATCTCTCCAAGGCATGTAGCATTTTGTACACTTATATATATTTTTACAGACTTTTAACCTGAGATGGTTTTAGATGCTAATTTCAGTTTCGGGATGTGGATGAAGGCCATGAAGTACCTCTTGTCCGGTCTTATTTTCCTCACGGTTTTTTTCCTGTGCGAGGCTAGGGCCGAAGAGCAGATAGATGATATTACCACGGGCGAATTTCACTTCACCCTCGCCCTAGGCTATGGCGGAATCGAGAACCCCAGGGCCAAGTCAGACGATATCACCACCTACGCCCTGCCTAGCTGGTCCTACTATGACGACCGCTTCTATGTGGAAAACTTCACCCTGGGCTACAGCCTGTATGAGTCCGATAGCCTGCTGGTCGACCTGCAGACCCGCCTCAACGAAGATGGCTTCTTCTTCGAACTCGACGGCTGGAACAAGGTCTTCCTGAGCGACATCCTCGGCTTTAAACCCAACAAGCAGCCGATATTCGGCCCGGCGATCCCCGAGGTGCCGATCGAACGCAACATCTCCTATCTCGGCGGACTCAGCACCACCTGGCTCACCCCCTACAGCGATTTCACCCTGGGCTATTTTCACGACATCAGCGGCGTCCACCAGGGCAACGAGATCCACCTTAAGGCCAAGAAGAGCATGGCATTTTCCTGGGGCGCCCTGGGCTTCGAGGTGGGCGCGATCCGCAAGAGCAGCCAGCTGATCAGCTACTACTACCATTTCACCGAGGAGGAGCTGGGCCGCAGCCGGGTGCAGCAACCTCAGTCGGCGGCAATCAACTATCACACCAGCGGCGTCGTCAATGTGCCCCTGTGGCAAGACATTAATTTTATAGCCATTATCACCTACACTTGGTTAGGAGACGAGATCACTAAGAACCGCATGATAGAGAAGGATGGATACCTGTCAGGGTTCATCGGAGTCAGCTATGCCTTCTAATGCCATCAAGCTGATACAGTGCATGTTACTGCTGGCGCTGGCCACCAGCTTCTACTGCCAGGCCAATAGCACTCAGGTCAATATTAAGCCCAAGACCTGCGCGGTTCTCGAGGCCGGCACGCCCTGTCACATGACGCTCAAGATCAGCTATAAACTCGAGGCACTGGAGCAGACCTGTATCTGGATAGCCCTCAAGGAGGCCCCGGAGCAGTGTTTCGACCGGATGAGCGTGGATCACCTGCTGGAGCTGACGCTCACCAAGGATACCCAGGTGCTGATCAAAGATCTCAACAACAAGGTGCTCGATGAGGTGACCATACAGATCGCCACCTATCAGCCCGTAAACACCCGCAAGCGACGAGGACTCAACTGGAACCTGTTATGAGCAAACCTAAGATTCTCCTGATTGAAGACGATCTGGATTTGGCGGAGCTCACCCTGCTCTACCTGACACAGCAAGGCTTCGACCTGACCCACAGCGAATCGGCCCAGGCGGTGGCTAATTTGCCCGCAGATCTAAGGTTCGATCTCATCATCTGCGACATCATGCTGCCCGACAGCGATGGCTTTAGCCTGTTTGCCGAGCTACAGGCGCGCTACCAGTGTGTGATCATCTTCATGACCGCCCTCGACGGCCAGCAGGAACAGATAAAGGGCTTAGAGCTGGGCGCCAGCGACTATATCGTCAAGCCGGTCAACCCCGAACTCTTAGTGGCTCGCATCAAGGCCAACCTGAGAAAGCTCCCCAGCGAGGCGCCGCCCCAAAGTGTCACCCTGCACGACTTCACCATAGATCATACCCACCAACAGCTGACCATAGGCGACCGACAACAGAAGGTGACCACCCAGGAGTTTGACCTGCTATGGATCTTCGCCCAGCATCCGGGCAAGGTGCTCAGCCGCGAATACCTGTTCGAGCAGTATGTGGGCCGTCCTTACGATGGCCTGGACCGGGCGATCGATCTTAAGATCAGCCGCCTGAGAAAGAAGATAGACAGCTATCAGATAGACGGCCTGACCATCAAGACGGTGCATGGCCAGGGCTATCTGTTTAACTATCAGCCCCAGCTCTCGGACAAGGGATGAAGTTTCAATTCTACCGTCTCTATGCCCTGCTGATCTTAAGCAGCGCCCTGATCATCTGGTCTTTCAGCGAGATCCACGGCGCCATGCAGCATCAGGTGGAGTCCTACCAGATAGATGTCGACAGCGTGTTTCGCGGCCTGAGCGAGGAAGACAGCAGCGTGCTGTTCCGCCAACTCTCCCGCGATGAACTGGCGCTACCCCAGGACCTGGCCGATAAACTGGATGGCGGCGAAACCATCGCCCTCACCCTGAGCGGCGGCAAGACCTACTACTATCGCCAGGCCCCAGATATCAGCGATCCAAACAACAAAGAACCGGCCAAGGTGATCGCCTTCGGCCCTGTGCTGCGCAAACCCACTCAGGCGGTGCCCACAGAACTTATCATCTTCGCCCTCTACGCCAGCCTGGGCTGTCTGGCGCTGCTGCTGATCTGGCCCCTGTTTCGGGATCTCTCCCAACTGCAGGCATCCGCGGTGGAGTTCGGTGCCAACCCGAGAAAGATGGAGCAGACGATCAACAAGCGATCGGCCATCTATCCCCTAGCCAAGGTATTCCATGAGGTAACTGTGCAGATCGTCGACTTCCTGCAGATGCACAAGGAGCTGTCGCGCACCATCTCCCACGAGGTCAGGACGCCTCTCGCGCGCATGCGCTTCGCGCTACAGCTAAGTAAGGCTGAGCTGGATGAGAAATACTGGCAGCGACTCAACGCCGATATCGACGAGATAGAGCAGCTGGCCAACAACTACCTCTCCTTCGCCAAGCTGGAACACAGGGAGGCGCAGATAAAGAAAGAGGCGGTGAGCACCCAGGCCTTCCTCGATGAGTTAGAGGAGAAGTTTGCCCTCTACCAGGACAAGATAGGCATCACTTTTATTGCCGACGACAGGCTTGCGGTATTCGATGCCAGCTCAATGAGCATAGCCACCCAAAACCTGATCATGAACGCCCTGCGCTTCGCCAAGCAAAACATCCAGGTGCGTTTTCGCTGCGAAGACGATCTGTGTCGGATAACCGTAGAAGATGATGGCCCAGGCTTCGAAGGCAAAGGTAAACAGCTGCTGGCCGCTTTTGCAAGGGACAAGGAACAGTCCGACGGCTCGGGCTATGGCCTGGGGCTCTACATAGCACGCAAGATCGCCATCTGGCATCAGGGCCGGCTAGAGGTGGCAAAGTCCGAAGAGCTAGGCGGTGCCAGCCTCACCCTGGTCTGGCGCAATCAGCCAGCAAAATAGACTCGGCTCGCCGCTGCGTTAAACTTGTCTCATCCTAAGAAAGCCCACCCAGCACGCCGAGCAGTATCCCCGTCAGCGCGAAGCCCAGCAATAGCATGAGAATGCTGGGCCGATAACGCAGCTGCCAGGCCAGTCCTATCAGTACTAAGAGCGCATCGGGCCAGGCGAGGATGGCACTGGCTATCACAGGCGAGATAAGCGCCGCCAGCAGCAGGCCCACCACGGCGGCGTTGATCCCCATGATGGCGCCGCGAAATCTCGCCCGCCCCATCAAGCCATGCCAGCTGCGCAGCAAAGAGAGTTGCAGCAAGAATCCCGGGAGGAAGATGGCGAGTGTCGCTACCAGGGCCCCAAGCAGCGGCGACTCCAGCCAGGATTCTGCGCCGAGAAAGGCCGCCAGGGTAAACATGGGGCCGGGCACCGCCTGAGCCAGGGCATAGCCCGTCAGGAAACGCTCGCTGGTCAGCTGCTGACCAACACTCGCCTCAAGCAGCGGCAGCACTACATGACCGCCACCAAACACCAGGGCACCCGCCTGATAAAACTGGGCAAACAGCTGAGACAGGCTATGGCCAGTCCCTAGCCAGAAGAGCGACAGACCAAACAGCAGGATAAACAGCATAAGCGGCAGCATCTGCGGCCGTAAGGTATCGACAGCGCCGCCCTCTCCTCCTTTCGCGCCTTGCCGCCCAGCATCCTGATCTATGCCCCGGAGCGCCGATGGTGCCAGGCAGACGGCGCCGATGACTGCGGCCAAGATCAACAGGCCTAGCTGGCTGGCCAGGGTGCCTACAAACAGGGTGAGCGAGGCGCAGAGCAGCATAAGTATCCGGGTGGCGCCGCGACGACAGAACTGCTTAAACATACTCAGCACGGCATCTGCCACCACCACGACCGCCATTAGCTTGAGGCCATGGATCAGCCCCTGAAACCAGCTGGTATCCAGCCAGCTCAGGCTAGCCACCGCCATAAGATAGAGGAGTAGAAATGAGGGCAAGGTAAAGCCCAGAAAGGCAGCAAGCGCACCGGGAAGTCCCGCCTTGTGATGGCCGATGGCGAAGCCCACCTGGCTCGAGCCCGGACCGGGGATCACCTGACTCATGGCGACTATGGCGCCAAAACGCTCGGCGTCCAGCCAGCCGAGATCATCGACGAAGCGCCGCTTGAAATACCCGATATGCGCCGCCGGTCCGCCGAAACTCATCAGCCCCAGGAGCAGAAACTGCTTAAATACCTCACCCAAGTTGTCATCCTCCGTCAAGCCCGAGCCGAGATTTGGCCGCGCCGCTAAGTTGCGCGCAGCCTTTTGAAATACTGGCTAATTAGATTATGACAGACAGGTGACCGTCTGATGACAGACGTATAGAGACTCGATAATTGAGACTCAGCGGTTACTCGCCGATGCGCTGCAGCATCACCAGCACCTCGAAATGATCTGTGTGGGGGAACATGTCAAACAGCTGCACCTTGGTCACCCGGTAGCCTGAGATGCAATGTAGATCTTTGGCCAGCGTCTTGGGATTACAGCTGGAGTAGAGGATCGCCTTAGGGGCAAACTCGCTCAGGGAGTGGCACAAAGCCTCGCCGATACCGCGTCTGGGCGGGTTGACTATAATAAGCTCCGGCTTCTCTTCGCCGCGGCTGTCGCTGGCGAAGCTGGTCGAGTCCAGCGCGGTGAAGCGCACCTTATCAAGCCCCAGCGTCTCGGCCGACATCTTGGCACAGGCGATCGCCTCGGCCTCGATCTCTATGCCGGTCAGGGCCACCTCTTTCGAGGCGCAGTGCAGGCCGAAACCGCCGACGCCGCAGAAGAGATCCCAAATCGATGTAGGCGCCAACTCACGGGTCCACTTCCGCGCGCTCAGGTAGAGCTTGGCCGCCACTTCGGGATGGGTCTGGAAGAAGCTCTTTGGACGAATGTAGAGGGGCACGCCATTAAATTCCTCCTCCAGCCGAGTCGCCTCGGTAAGGAAGATCTCCTCCTCTCCCTCCAAAATAGCCATATGCACGGGCTGGAGGTTCACCGACACCACCTTGATCTCAGGGTGCTCGGCTAACAGCCTTGGCAGTTCACGTTCGATGCGGGGAATGGCCTGCTCCGAGCGCATCACGAAACGCAGCATATACTCGCCGCGTACCTGACTGCGGGTCAGCAGGATAAATTTAAGCTCGCCCTTGGCCTTATCGACCCTATAGGGCGGAATACCGGCCTGGCGCACGAACGCCTCTAAACGATGCAGCAACTGCTGCATATCCTGAGGATAGAGGCTGCAATCACACAGGCTCACCGCCTCGCCGCTCGGGCTCACCAGCCCCAATATAGGTTGATGGGCGGCGCCCAACACCACCATCTTGGCCTTGTTACGAAAACCGCTCTCTGGCCCCACCACGGGAGGAAGCCACTGCTCCACCGACAGATCCTTGAGCAATGCCGCTAGGGTCGCCGTTTTCGCCGCCACCTGATCACTCAGGGGCGTCTTGAGATGACGACAGGAAAGACACTGATTAGCATCGAAATAGGCACACTTCACGGATGGTTTGCTCGCAGCTTGGCTTAAAAAAGGCGCCCTACTTTAGCCTTTTTGGGGAGAAAAATCACCTTTCGCCGTGGGCGATTCGCTTGATGGCGCCTCATCGGTCACGGGAGTGAGGCGCAACTTATCGACATCGGCACGTATCGGCTTGGGGCCGCGGCGATTCTTGACCCAGGCCAGTGCCTCCTTGGCCGTGTGCCTGAAGGTGGTCAGCTTACCGCCATAGACGGTGAGCAGGTTGGGATGGGTATCGCGCGACAGCATCATGGTATCCCTGGGCAGGTCGAACGCCTCGCCGCCCTGCTTGGGCAGCACACGCACGCCGCAGTATCGCCCTGTGATGCGCTCCTCGAGCGCGCCATCATTCTCACTCAGGGGGAAGTAGTGGCGGTAGATCCCCAGCAGATAGGCCTCCTCGGCCGGCGTCACGCCCGCCGCGTCCACCGCATCGATTGGCGTCTCTGTGGTGCCTATCATTGTCTTACCCTGCCAGGGCATCACAAAAACCACCCGCTTATCGAAGATAGACTCCAGGTAGAAGATGCCGCTGGGCGCTGGGATATCCAGCACCAGGTGACTCCCCTGCACCAGCTCCACCGGCGATACTTCCACCTTAGGGGTGACCCGCTCGAGCGTCTGATTGACCCAGGGCCCTGTGGCATTGATGACGCAGCGACTACTGAGGCGCCGCGTCTCTCCCTTATGGCTAAAGCTGACGATGCAGGAGTCTGGCCTGTGCTCTATCTGCTCCAAGCTGACCTGGGTAAGCAGCTCTGCCCCCAGCGCTCTGGCGCTCTGGGCCACTGCTCGGGTCAATGCGCCATCGTCGGTCTGGGCGTCCCAGTAACGAAACACGGCGCGCAGCCCCTTGAGCTTGAGTCCAGCAAGCTCACTCCAGCGACTGGCCGGCACAGACTGAAACTGGCCCAGGGGATCCAGCTCGCTCAGCAAGGCATACAGGCTCAGCCCGGCGCGAATGGCCAGCGGGCCGCGCTGACTGCCACGATAGATAGGGATATAGAAAGGCACTGGCTTTACCAGCTCGGGCGCCAGTGTCAGCAGCGCCTTGCGCTCACTCAGGGATTGGCGCACCAGGCCAAGTTGACCCGACTCTAAGTAACGCAGGCCGCCATGGATCAACTTACTGGAGTTCGACGAGGTCTTCTCGCCCAGATTATCCTTCTCAAGCAGCACCACAGAGTAGCCGGCGGCCTGGACACACTGGGCGATGCCCACCCCAGTTATGCCGCCACCAATCACCACTAAATCCACTGCTTGCATATCGCATCCTTTCGCTTAATGAATCTAATTAGATTAACCCTGACTCGCCGCGTCTAGGTAGCGGTAGGCCTTGTCACACAGGCGCTTGAGTTCGGCAAACTCTTCGGGCTCGCCCCCAAGTTTGCAGCGCATCTGCATAGGGATCGACCGGGCCTGCTGCTGCAGCTCACGGCCTGCGTCGGTCAGCTGCAACACCCGCACCCGCTCGTCGGCTTCGCTGCGCCCACGGGTCACCAAGCCTTTGCTTTCCAATCGTTTTAGCAGAGGTGTCAGGGTGCCCGAGTCCAGGTGTAGCTGCTCACCCAGGGTCTTGACGCTGATCCCCGGCTCCTGCCACAACACCAACATCGCCAGATATTGGGAATAGGTCAAGTCCAACGCCTCCAGCAGAGGGCGGTAGGCACGCACCATGGCATTGGCGGCGCTATAAAGCGAGAAGCAGACCTGGTTTTCGAGGGCTAGGGGATTAGGCTGAATATCTTGGCTCGTGGATTGACTCATGAATTGGATCGCCATCATTAAATTGCACACAACTTTTACCAAGTTTACGCCATGCGCAGGCCAAAGTGAAAAATTATCAAAAAAATTTTTCACTGCATAGTTAGTCAATAATCTGTCATCTTTACAGAGACTTAATCAAATAACTAAGTAAAACCATCTAGATGCGGCTCGACTGAATCCTGACGCTAGGTTAAATACTCAAAAAGGCTGAAATTTCCGCACCTTTCCACCAACAAAGATGGTTGCTTTTCGAGCGATAATCCCCTAAATTCCCCCCACTATTCAGCTCGATACACTAAAAAACACAATGGAGGTGTTCACTATGAAGCAATTGCTGCTAGTGATGTTGTCATTTCTCTTTGCCGCCCAAGTCAGTGCCGCCTGCCCGCAAAACATCAGCTTTGGCGACATTCCCTTTGAGAAAAACAGCTCTTACTTCGATAGCCGATATGCCAAACAGCTGCAGACGCTGATAAAGAAGACTCAAGCCGACAGCGGTTACCTGCTGCTAGAGTTTCCCCTCTACAAGGGCGAGACAGATAAGAAGATCAGAGACTATAACCTTTGGCTCGCCAACCGCCGCATCGAACGGGTCAAGACCTTCCTGACCAAGGCCGACTACAACCAGCCTGTAGTCACTAAGCTGCTGACAGCCAGCAAGGAAGATACCCGTACCCTGAGCCTTCACTGGTGCCAGCAGGGCGAGAGCGAAACCACCATCGCCAGCACGGTAGACCCAAGCCGTCACCAGTTAAAGTAAGCGCCTCAAGGGGTATGCTGTAGCCAATAGGCTGTAGCCAATAGGCTGTGGCTAATAAGCCCTAGCTAAATAGGTGCTAGTCGACAGGCCGTCTCCCTCAAAATTGGCGAGGCGGCAGCTTGACGATAGACAAAAATCCGCGCCAGTTAACACTTCCTGTACATTTCAAGATTTGCGTTGCAAATCTTAAACATAAACTTAGTCTCCCCCAGCGCCCGCAGTAAACTGTCCCTAGGGTCTGTTGATCTTTCCTGTTTGTTTTTGCAGCATTCTGTAGGCCATTTATACAAGACAGAGTCCGTGTAGTGTAGTTATTCTACATGAGCGGGCGATAACGCAGTAGAAATGGCCTACACAAGCTGCCCGAAGGGTTCATCTAAACGCGCCTTGCGCTGTGTTGCCTGCTATTTACATAGAATAACTATGCCGCACAGCATGCGCCTAGAGCAAAACGCGTTTAGATTGAACAAAAATTAAACCTGAAAAATAAACAGGCCCTAGAGGATTCACGCCTTTGTCATCGTCTTTTGGCAAGTCAGCCCCGGGGAGGGATTATGTTTAGAGCCCTGATGTTTTGTTTTCTGTTACTCTCGAGCGCACTACCCAGCTTCGCACAGGCCGAGGAACACACTGCGTCTCAGAATGCCACCTGGCATTATGTCGACGCCGACGGCCAGCTGAAGATTAAGCTCTATTTCTTCTGGTCTAAGACCTGTCCGCACTGCGCCGAGGCGCACCCCTTCATCGACAGTCTGCCGGAAAAGTATCCCTGGATAGAGTTGGAGTCACACATGGTGTCTCAGGCGGGGACTCAGGAGAAATGGCAGGCAATCGCCGAGCAGACCAAGGTTGCCGCTCGCTCCGTGCCCTATATCGCCGCCTGTGAACAGGCGACCGTGGGCTACAGCAGCGAAGCCGTGACGGGGCAATTTATTCTGCAGCAGCTCAAGGCCTGTTACCGCGCCCTGGGTGGTGTAGTAGCTGACAATGATCAGGCGGTCCAGACAGGCATGGCATCCGCTGAGGGCGAGCCGCTGTTTGCCACCTGTAGCGCCAGTAGCGAGCCCGGTACCTGTGACCTGGGGCTGGAAGAAAGCGCACCTGCCGCGCCCGTCACTAAGGTACAACCCATAGAGCTGCCGCTGATCGGCGTGGTGGCGCCAGAGCAGCTCTCACTGCCCGTGCTGACCGTGGTGCTGGCCGGGGTCGATGCCTTCAACCCCTGCGCCTTCTTCGTGCTGCTGTTTCTGCTCTCTATCATGGTCAACGCCAAGAGCCGCAGCCGCATGCTGATCGTCGGCGGCATCTTCGTCTTCTTCTCGGGCTTTATCTACTTCCTGTTTATGATCGCCTGGCTCAACATCTTCGAGCTGTTGGGCGCGGGGAGCGATGGCGGCCTCATCATACTCGGGGCCGGCCTGATGGCGTTGGTCGCCGGTGCCATCAACATCAAGGAATACTTCTTCACCAAGGGCGAGGTCAGCCTTTCTATGTCGGCGGAGAACCGCACCGGGCTTATCAAGCGCATGGGCAAACTCACCAGCGCCAGCAGCATGGCGGCGATGATTGCCGGCACTGTGGTCTTGGCCATACTGGCCAACGCCTATGAGCTGCTGTGCACCGCAGGCTTCCCGATGATCTACACCAGCGTCTTATCTATGCATGAGCTGCCGGCATTCGAGCGCTACCTCTACCTGGCCTTCTACAACATAGTCTATGTGATCCCACTGGCGGCTATCGTGATCGCCTTCAGCGCTACCCTGGGTAAGCGCAAGCTCACCGAGAAAGAGGGGCAGACACTGAAGCTGATGTCGGGGATCATGATGATTGGCCTGGGTGGCATGCTGGCCCTGGATCCGACCGCACTGCAAAATGCCGGCCTTGCCATTGGCTTGATCTTCGCCTCCATCGGCCTGACCTTCATCATCAGCATGGGACGCAAATTGATAGAGAGGCGCGGCGCCACCAGTTAATTTGGCAAAGGCTAAAGTTTTCCAAAACGCTGCCGATAGCACTATAGTTAACCTATACATAATCGGTTAACTATAGGCTCTCACCCAGTTTAAGGCGGTAATCATGGCAATAACAGTTGGAACCAGTAATCTACAACCTAATCTAAGCAATGGAAGCGTTGGGGTTAAAGTTGCACAGCTCGCCAAAGAGCAGCAGCAGGCAGAGGGAGAGATTGCACTACAACTGATTGAAGCGGTTGACTCGGCGCCTAGCGCTGGGCCTGTGGGAAATAGTGGTCACAACATTAATACCACAGCTTAGATCAGAGCGAACTTCGCAAAGCCCTCATCATGAGGGCTTTTTTTATGGCCCTTATTTGTCGCAATTTGATATTGCCTCAGGTTCTTCACTCCCCTTGCCTGCCTCAAGGCTTGCCGACATCTAACAAAGATATTTGGCTAACGCGGTAAAAAATACTAAGCTGGGCCGACCTTGCTATATGCCAAGGCGTGCATCTCAAACAGCATTGGGCGCCAAAGCTGGTTACAGATATCAAGTTACAGACAGCAAGGCACAGAAAGCTGGTCACAAATAGTGGAAGATTAATTATGGAGGATAACAAGATGCGAGGAGCCGGCGGCAGTTCCGGAGGGATAGGCCTGTTTTTAGTGGGCCTGGTGATGATGTGCGGTGGTTTCTACCTGCTGCTGAACGCAATTTCAGTGACCTCAAACTTTAGCCTTGGCTATCGACTCTACAACGTCGGTGGCATGGGGATCACCGGCGGCACCATACTGATCCCGCTTATCTTCGGCATAGGCATCATCTTCTATAACGCCAGAAACCTGCTGGGTTGGCTCTTGACCCTGGGGTCGCTCACGGCGCTTATTTTTGGTGTACTCTCCAGCGTCAGATTCAACCTCAGGACCATGACCACCTTCGATCTCCTGGTCATACTGGTGCTGGCAATTGGCGGTTTGGGGCTGTTTTTACGCTCGCTCAAGGCCATAGACGCCAAATACAGCTAGCCTTATGGGCGCCTTCCAGAGGCGCCCTCAAGACAGGTAGGAACTGACGACCTTATCTTCGGCCGCCTCCCCCTTGGCCACCCCAGTACTACATCTATCCCGTCCCTGGGCCTTGCTCTGATAGAGAAGCTGATCGGCGCTGGCCAGCAGCTCATCCGCATCCAAGCCCGGCTGCCACAAACAGACCCCCTGAGAGACGGTGACATAGGCGCCTAGCGTCGAGTCTGGATGGGGGATCTCAGCGGCCTTGAGCTCGTAACGTATCTGCTCGGCAATATGACGCGCACCACTGAGATCTGTATCGGGCAAAATGATGGCAAACTCCTCGCCGCCGTAGCGCGCCGCCAGATCCCGAGGCCGGGAGGCCACCCCGTGTAACACCTCACCCAGCCTTACCAGACAGCGATCGCCATCGCTATGGCCCAGGCTGTCGTTAAGGCGCTTGAAGAAATCCACGTCCAGCAGGATCATACTCAGGGGGTCACCGGTGCGCTCGGCAGCCTTAATCTCCAGGGCGAGCACCTCATCGAAATGACGCCTGTTACTCAGGTCAGTTAGACCATCTATCAGCGCCATACGCTTAAACTGCTGCAACAGCTGCTGTTTCTCGGCGTCGCGCAAGATTGCCTTACGAAACCATTGCAGCAGCACCTTCTGCCCGGTAATGATGATCACCAAGAGACAGACAAACTTGGTCAGGGCAAAGATAGGATTTTCCGGGATCTCGATAAGCCGGGTCACCAGGCTAACCAATAGCAGAGGCACCACGCTGACCAGGAGCCAGCGGCGCACCGGATAGAGAGAGATGGCGAAGGTAAATACCAGCACGTCGGTTACCGAATCGACTGTGGCAAGAGAGCCATATTCACCCAACAGGTTATAGGAGCTGGTGAGCCAGTAATGGCCCACCACAAAATAGATCCAGGCAACTTCTAACACCAAGAGATAGGCCAACACCAGCCCCATGCGATGCTGCTCTGGCTGACGATAGAGGATCCCCGCCAGACCAAACAGGGCGATGCATAGGGTCGGCATCTGCAGCACCAGAAGATCCTGCAGCGTCAGAAGACTATTCTTCTGTAGCATGGACGCAAGGAAGATGGCGACAAGTAGGAACACGGAGAGATAGGCGGTCCATTTTACCGAGCGACAAAGATAGATGTGGGTCTCTTGGATTAGGAGTTCGTCAAAGCTTTTTGGCTTACTATTCATCGTGTCTGTGCCCGCCCTCTTCTGCTTTCGTCATAAGCTTAAGTAATTATAAAGACGAAAAAAAAAACAGCCAGCATAAAGCTGACTGTTTATTTTGTGGCATTTTGTACCTTTAGGCGGCTTCCGCGTCCGCCGGCTCGCCGAGACGGATTAGGTAATCGAAGGCGCCCAGAGAGGCTGTCGCGCCGCTGCCCATGGCGATGATGATCTGTTTAAAGGCAGAGTTGGTCACATCGCCCGCGGCGAATACGCCTGGCAATGACGTCTGGCCTTTAGCATCGACGATGATTTCGCCGCGTTCGCTAAGATCTACCGTGCCCTTAAGCCACTCGGCGTTAGGCACCAGACCTATCTGTACAAAGATACCCGCCAGGGCAACATGGTGCTGCTCGCCCGTGGCTCTGTCTGTGTAGTTCAGGCCTTGTACCCGGGTGCCATCGCCCACCACTTCTGTGGTCATCGCCTGGGTGATGATCTCGATATTGCCCATGGAGGCCGCCTTACGCTGTAGCACCTCGTCGGCGCGTAGCTTGCTGTCGAACTCCAGCACGGTAACATGCTCGACGATATTGGCCAGATCTATGGCCGCCTCTATGCCCGAGTTACCACCGCCAATCACAGCCACGCGCTTGCCCTTAAATAGCGGGCCGTCACAGTGTGGGCAGTAGGCGACGCCTTTGCCGCGATACTCTTTCTCACCCGGCACATTCATCTCACGCCAGCGAGCGCCCGTGGCCAGTAGTACAGTCTTGCTGCGCAGCAGTGCGCCGCTTTCGGTCTGGATCTCAAACAGCTCACCTGACTTAAGGCTAAGGGCACGTTGATTGTCCATGATGTCGACATCATAGTCGTGAACATGGGCTTCCAGGTTGGCCACCAGCTTAGGCCCCTCGGTCGCCTTGACCGAGATAAAGTTTTCGATGCCCACGGTTTCGGCCACCTGACCACCAAACTTGTCCGCCAGAATGCCGGTTCTCAGTCCCTTACGGGCCGCATAGATGGCTGCCGATGCGCCCGCCGGGCCGCCGCCGACCACCAGCACGTCGAAAGCCTCTTTCTGGCTGAGCTTTTCCGCCTGACGGCTGGCCGCATTGACATCCAGCTTATTGAGGATCTCAACCACACTGATGCCACCGACAGAAAACGGCTCGCCGTTCAGGTAGACAGAGGGTACCGCCATGATGTTGCGCTCGTTCACTTCATCCTGGAACAGGGCGCCATCGATCATGGTGTTTTGAATATTAGGGTTGATCGCCGACATCATGTTGAGCGCCTGCACCACCTCGGGACAGGTTTGACAGCTGAGTGACACATAGGTCTCGAAGCGATACTCGCCTGGCAGGTCGCGGATCTGCTCTATCACTTCGGGTGCGAGCTTGATCGGATGCCCACCTGTGTGCAGCAACGCCAGCACCAGAGAGGTAAATTCATGGCCCATTGGCAGGCCGGCGAAATGGATCTGACTGCCGGTGTCAGGGCTAGTCACTGTCATCGACGGGGTACGCTCACCCACGGATTCGGTCAATGACACTAATTCTGAAAGCGCGGCAATATCGGTTGCCAGCGACAATAACTCTTTTGCTTTAGGACGCTCATCTGCCGATACGACAAGTTCAACTGGGCGCTTGAGGTTTTGCAGATAGGTAGTCAGCTGATTTTTCACATTCGCATCTAACATGATAACTCCTAGGAAAAAGTGGCCCCCATAAGGGAGCCAAAAACATAGGGAAAAATTGCCGGCTCGCATGCAGGGGGAGGTGAACCGGCAATGAAAAAGAATGATGATTAAACTACTTTGGCTTTCGCCGGGTCGCCCGAGATGATGAGGCCCGGGCGACCTTGAGGAGGAAGATCTTAGATCTTACCAACCAGGTCCAGTGAAGGCGCTAGGGTCTCTTCACCTGGCTGCCATGCAGCTGGGCAAACTTCACCGTCGTGAGTCGCAACATACTGAGCTGCTTGGATCTTACGAACCAGCTCAGAAGCGCTACGACCAATACCCAGGTCGTGAATCTCGGCAACCTTGATCTGACCCTCTGGGTTGATCACGAAGGTACCGCGCAGTGCCAGACCTTCCTCTTCGATCATCACGCCGAAGTTGCGTGAGATAACACCCGTTGGGTCGCCGATCATTGGGTAGTTGATCTTGCCGATAGTGTCTGAGCTATCGTGCCATGCCTTGTGAGTGAAGTGAGTGTCGGTAGACACAGAGTAAACTTCAACACCCATAGACTGTAGCTTCTCGTAATGGTCAGCCATGTCACCCAGCTCTGTTGGGCAGACGAAGGTGAAGTCGGCAGGGTAGAAGAAAACCACAGACCACTTACCCAGTAGGTCTTGCTCAGTCACAGAGACGAAATCGCCCTTGTGGTATGCGGTGGCTGAGAAAGGCTTGATTTCGGTGTTGATGATAGATTGAGTCATTGCTTGCTCCAGTGCTCGTTATTAAGAGTAAATTTGTGGGGTGAGGCGTTTGCCTTGACCCCGTGTTCTTTGTCGATGAGGAGATAATAACGAGACTGGATAATTAAATATAACGGATAAAAGCTATCATGCTAATCGGTTTTTAAGATTATCATTGGCATGACGACATAAAACCGATTAAGGGGAGCGAGTCGCTCTCACTCCCAGGTTTCGAAGCGGGTCAGGCTGCGGCCTAACTGAAAGTCTAGCAGCAGCGACAACTGCTGCGCCTCCGCCTTGAGGCCGCTGGCGCTTATCTGCCGCGCCTGTTTACCGGCGAGCACCACCCAGTTACCACCACCCGTCAGGCAGGCGCGCACGTCGCTAAAGTGTTTCTGTAACAGGGCCAGTAGGGTGGCGTTACGGCTATGCTCCTTCCAGCAGTTAAGCACCAAATAACCTTCACTCTTGAGCAGCGCGGCGGCGTTGGCGATAAAGGTCTCGCTGAGCTGCTGCTCGTCCACGCCGTCGCCATGGTAAATGTCAGCGAAGATCACGTCAGCCTTCTTATGATCAGCATCTGCCAGAAACGCATTGGCATCCTGATGGATCAGGTTGAGCTTCTTACCCAGCGGCAACCAGAAATAACGCTTGGCCACCTCGATCACCGCCTCCCTCAGCTCGACCGCGGTAATATTGATCCCGCGGTCGAAATTACGCAGTGCATGAATGAGGCCGCCGCCACCCAGGCCGAGTACGATGACGCGTTTTGGCTTGATAAACAGCAGCACCAGCAACATGGCCTGCAGATAGGTATGCATGGGCACATGCAGCGCCGACTTGAGCAGCTTGCTCTGCTCATCGTTATCCCCAAAGGAGAGCAGGCGAACCTCCTTATCTTCCATGACCAGGAGTGGGCCGTGATCATCTTCGCCGGTATGTAGGGTGGTATAGTCTGACATCTGTCTCTCCGCAGGAACGCCTCATCTTAGGCGCAGGTCTTCAAACGCAACAAAAGATAGGCGAAATAAAGGCGCTAGTATGCCGCAAAAGCCCCCACAACGGCAAAGGCAACAGCAAAGGCAACTGCGCACACAACAGCAGGCAGATCCCTTTCCTGAAACCTTTTACAGTGCCTTATACTGAACGAGAGGCAGGTGCGAGGGTTTAGTTCGTGAATTAAGGATAAGAGCTAAGCAGCCTCCTCCGATGACGAGCCGTTCCCCTCATTCGGCCCATCATTCTCGCGTTGCAATCGGGCAAGCCTTGTAGTATTTGTTTGAAATCTTTGGCTCATTTGCAATTTACCATGACACAAACCCTACTCGTCAGCTGTCTCTACATCGGCATCTTCATCTTCGCCCAGCGTCTGCTCACCAACTGGATCGCCAAGCTGGCCGAGTCCAAACAGGTCTCCTTTAAACGCACCAAGATGGTAACCCAATATATTACCTACCTGCTGTTTATCATCATCGCCTGTCTCTGGGTGATCTCACTCGGCATCGAATATCAGCAGGTCTCGCTGTTTATCTCCTCGGTATTTGCCGTGCTCGGCGTGGCCTTGGTGGCCCAGTGGTCGATTTTGAGTAACATCACCGCCGGGATCTTGATCTTCTTCGTCTTCCCCTACCGTATTGGCGATCGCATCAAGATTATCGACAAGGATGAAGATGTTAGCGGCATCATCGCCGAGATCAGTCTGTTTCACGTGCTGATCGAGCGCAGCGACGGCATCACCATCACCTACCCTAACAACCTGATGCTACAGAAAGGGGTTTTGAAACTGACTCAGGCGCACACTCAGGCCAAGCCCTTGAGCGAATCGCCCGAGAAAGACCATACTCAAGTACAAAGCGATTAACCGACAGGGGGCCGCGATGCTCACGACATTACTCTATGATCCGCAAAATAATTCGCTCACCCGGGGCGACGCGTCTCAGGTCGCCTGCTGGCAGCAGAGGGACGACACCATACTCTGGCTCAATATCGACGGCGAGATAGACAGCGAGCTGAGCGAGTCGTTGCAGCGGGATTTCGGCCTGCACCCATTGGCGCTGCAGGACGCCTCGCGGGATCGCCATCCTCCTAAGATAGAGGACTTCGACGACCATACCTTTATTCTGCTTAGGGGCTTGTCGGCCGACTCTGACTCCATCAACTGCGACAACATAGTGCTGGCGCTGTTTGTGGGGCCGCGTTTCATCGTGACCCGCCACAGCAAACGTTCCCTCTCCATCGAGCGCACCATGACCTCGCTGGAGGCGGACGAGCTGTCGCTGCAAAACACAGGCGCCGTAGCGCTGAAACTCAGCCGCTACGTGATCAAGCGTTATCATAAGATCCTGTTTGATCTCGAGAGCCGGTTAGAGGAGCTGGAAACCGTGATGCTCACCACGGCGGACGATAAGATCTTGGCCGAGGTAGTACTCTACAAGACAGATCTCACCCGGCTGAGACGCAACTTTCACTACCATGTGGAGCTGTTCGACAGCCTGCGCAGCGAGCCCTCTATCCCCTTCGACGACAGCCTCTACCATGAGATCAACGACGTGTGCGAGCATCAACACAGGGCGGCCAGCCTGGCAGACCTCTTCTATCAGGTCTCAAGTGATCTGATCGACGGTTACATCTCCATCAGCGCCCACAGGCTCAACAACATCATGAAAGTGCTGACCATCATCACCGCCATCTTCGTACCGCTGACCTTTATCGCCGGTATCTATGGCATGAACTTCGAGTATATTCCCGAGCTGAAACATAAAGATGGCTACTTCATCGTCTGGGGGGTGATGCTCAGCATCACGGCAGTACTGATCTGGCTATTCAGGCGCCGCAAATGGCTCTAGCTAGCCTGTAGCGCAGATTGTCTCGACTAAAGTAAAAAGGCGAACCTTAGGTTCGCCTTTTTGTTCTATTCACTTTTTACGCACGCAGCTTAGCGCAGCACTCGATGGAAGAAGGCCACCGCCTGCTGATAGATCTGCAGTGCCAACGCGGGATCGTATCTGTCTCCCTCATCACGCATAAAGGCATGCTGAGCATTGACCTCGATATAGGTAAACTTGCGCCCCGTCTCAGTGAGTCTGTCATAGATCAGCCTCCGTCCCTCGCTCGGCACATGGGGGTCTTGCTTACCAAACACCAGCACCAACTCCGCCTCAATATCTCCGGTGCGGCTCAGGGAATCATTACCCGGATTGGCCGGAAGGGTACTTGAATGAATGTCCGTGGGGTAGAGACAGAAGGCACCGACCACGTCGATATTGAGCGCGGCGCGGTAGGCCAGATGACCGCCGATACAGACGCCCATGGCACCGACCTGATTGGTGCAGAAGGGCTGGCTCATGGCAAAGTCGACTAAGGCCTGGGTATCACTGTCGTGATGTTCCAGCGCCTTGGTAAACTTATCCTGATTGCCCTTGTCTTTGCCCTCATCGTCATAGGCCAATACAGTGCCTATGGGATTGAGTTCATGGAAGACTTCCGGTACCAAGACCACGAAACCGTGACCGGCTAACATGGTCGCGGCCCTGGCGATGGGCGCGGTCTGCTGGAAAATCTCCGAATAGAAGATGATCGTCGAGAACAAGCCCTCGCTGTCGGGACGATAGAGATAACAGCGCATCGTGCCCGTGGGCGTGTCTATGTCGCGAACTTCCTGTTTTACCATCATAATCTTGCCCT
The DNA here is from genome assembly GCF_000016065.1 of Shewanella loihica PV-4. Taxonomy (NCBI): domain Bacteria; kingdom Pseudomonadati; phylum Pseudomonadota; class Gammaproteobacteria; order Alteromonadales; family Shewanellaceae; genus Shewanella; species Shewanella loihica. The sequence continues at coordinate 900,706 of NC_009092.1, read as the reverse complement.
CAGGCCAATAAACTTATCCCTAAGTTATCAGCCTGGGCTCCCCTTGTCAGGTGAAACCCGGCTGATGAAACTAAAGAGGTGAAAGAAGTAGAAGTGAAAGAAGTTAAAATAGCTGGTTAGGACACGCTTCGCCATCGAGCAGCTGACGCACATTGGTCAGGCTGGTGTGGGCAATGGCGCCCAGCGCCTCTTCGGTGAGGAAGGCCTGGTGACCGGTAAAGATCACGTTGTGGCAGGCCGACAGGCGTCTGAACACATCGTCCTGGATGATCTGGTTCGACTTATCCTCGAAGAAGAGCTCTTTCTCATTCTCGTACACGTCTAGCCCGAGGGAACCTATCTGCCCCGTCTTGAGCGCCTCCATGGCATCGAAAGCATTTAGCAGGCCGCCACGGCTGGTGTTGATCACCATGACACCAGGCTTCATCTTGTCAAAGCTCGCCTTGTTGAGCAGATGATGGTTCTCTTTGGTCAGCGGACAATGCAGGCTGAGGATGTCGCTCACGGCATAAAGCTCATCCAGCGACAGGTATTCGATGCCCATATCCAGCACCGCCTGGTTAGGATAAGGGTCGTAAACCACAACCTTACAGCCGAAGCCCAGGAGGATCTTGATGGTCGCCACCCCTATCTTACCCGTGCCGATCACGCCGACGGTGCGGCCATGCATGTTGAAGCCCACCAGCCCCTCGAGGGAGAAGTTGGCATCGCGGGTACGTTGGTAGGCCTTGTGCACCTTACGGTTGAGGGTCAGCATCAGGGCCACAGTATGCTCCGCCACCGACTCGGGCGAATAGGCGGGAACGTTTACCACCCTGATCCCCAGGCGTTTGGCCGCCTCGAGATCGACGTTGTTAAATCCGGCGCAGCGCATCGCAATGATCTTAGTGCCATTTTTAGCTAGCTCTACCAATACTTCTTCACATAGCGAATCGTTGACGAAGGCGCAGATCACCTCGAAACCATAGGCCAGCTTGACCGACTGCATACAGAGGCGATAGTCGAAATACTCAATCTGAGCGCCAAAGGCCTGGTTGGTGCGGTTGAAATGTTCCATGTCATAGTGCTTAGCACTAAAAAAACCTATTCTCATCTTAGCTACCTAAAAGTAATTCAACATTAGACAGAGATTTGTCACCCTAGTATCACAAAGCCCCTGCCTGTCTTGGCTCCATTATAGCCAAGGAAATATGTGACTTAGCAAAGATAAATCGCGCTTAGATCACGAAATAGTTAACTTTGTGAGCCGTCAATGTGTTTTATGCCGATTTCCTGCTAAGCTGGCGCAAATTTTCAGTCTTCTTTCGCCCCATGAGTCAAAAGCACAAGCCGATTTCCGAGAAACAGTTTTGGCTGCAACGCCTGAGCAAGACCAGCCTGCGCGCCCTGCACATCTTAGGCATAACAGGTGCCGGTGGCGGCATCTTACTCGGGGTGGATAAAAGCCTGTGGTGCAACTACTGGATCTTGGCCATGAGCACAGGCAGCTTGCTGATGCTGTGGGAAGTGGTCAGAGACTGGCGCTGGCTGATCCAGCTAAAGGGCGTGCTGACCCTGGTGAAACTCTGCCTGCTGGCACTATTTATTCCCTTAGCCAACTACAAGCCTGAGCTGCTGATCGCCATCGTCTTGCTGTCGGTGATCGTCTCCCACGGACCGGCCGGGCTCAGACATTTCTCGGTAATTCATGGACGACGCCTCGATGGACGAAAAGAGATTAAAGGCTGAAGCCGCGCCGCTGCTGACGCAAAGCAGCCAGCTTATCGAACTTGATAGCCATCCCCAGGTACTCGACCTTGCCTGCGGCACAGGGCGTAACGGCATATGGTTAGCGGCCCATGGCGCCCATGTCACCTTTCTCGACAGAGACCTTGGCAGACTCGCGGCTGTACCTAAGCAGTGTCAGGCGTTAGCGCTCGACTTGGAAAGCGGCGAGCCACGACTCCCCGAGTCGCGATATGACATAGTCCTGGTGTTCAACTACCTGCACCGCCCGCTGTTTGAGCTCATCAAAGCGAGCATCAAACCCGGCGGTCTCATCATCTACGAGACCTTCATAGAGAAGCAGGCTGAGGTGGGCAGGCCCAAGAACCCCAACTTCCTGCTGGCCGAAGGCGAATTATCGCAGCGCTTTTGTGGCTGGGAGACTTTGCACGCTTTCGAAGGTAATGTAGGCTGTGAAGAGACGCCCTGCTTCAAGGCGCAATATATTGGCCGCAAACCGGCTAACTAGGATCTCACAGCGTTAAGGACGATAGATGTTTCCCTATCCCGAACAGTACCGACTCGCCGCGCCACCATTAGTCACCGCCCTCATGGTGTTATGGTCGATAGTCTCGCGCGCCCTGTTCGGCGACGACAGCGCCATCGCCTTCTACCCGCTGTTTATGCTGTTTCCCCTTAACATCTTACTGCATGGCAAGTTGATCTGGCAGGCCAAGGGAATAGAGCGGTTGGATCAGAGCATCTACGCCTTTATCCACCTCAGCCTGGCGTTCGTGGTCTGGACCTTTGCCATCATGCATGTCAATGGCCACAGTTTTTAGGCCCGCTAAACCACGCAGGATTCGTGGGTAGCACTTGCGCCGCCCGCGCCCTAAAGGTATCTTTGCAGCCCGATTTAACACCCAAGGTTTGCCATGTCTGATTTCGTGTATGCACCGCCCACCGAGCCCTGGCTCGAGATCCTCCACGAGGATAAAGATATTCTGGTGGTCAACAAGCCCTCAGGCCTACTTTCCGTGCCTGGCCGTGACCCCGCCTATTATGACAGCGTCTACACCCGCGTCCTGCGCGATCACCCCAACGCCCAGATAGTTCACCGTCTGGATATGGCGACTTCAGGCATTATCGTGGTGGCCCTCAGACGCAGCGCTGAGCGGGAACTTAAGCGCCAGTTTCGCGATCGCGAGACCCATAAGATCTACTATGCCCGGGTCGCCGGTCATCTGAAGGCGGAGCAAGGTAGCGTCGATTATCCGCTGATCTGCGACTGGCCCAACCGCCCGAAACAGAAGGTGGATCATCAAATCGGTAAGGCATCTAAGACCCTGTTCGAGGTCATCAGCCGCGCCAAGCGCTCGACCCTGGTAAAGCTCACGCCGATCACAGGTCGCTCTCACCAGCTGCGCGTACATATGATGGCCATAGGGCACCCCATCCTGGGCGATAACTTCTACGCCGACCCGCTGGCCAAACGCCTGGCACCGCGTCTGCTGCTGCATGCCCAGTCGCTGAGCCTGACCCATCCCTACAGCAAACAGCCTATGACCTTCAGCACGCCAATCCCCTTCACGGATGTCACCGAGGAGCAATAGAGCCCGGTGTTAACTTATCGGCATTCACTGGGCCTGCTTCGCGATAAAATCTACTTAATTCGTTAAAAGATTAGCAGTTAGCTAACCAATACCGTAAATTACCTCATAATGTTGACTTAAAACGGTATGTAGCAATGGATAGTTCATTTCAGCGAGATCAGCTCGACAACCAGATCCTCTCGGCGCTTATGGAAGAGGCGCGCACCCCCTTCGCCGAACTGGCCAAACGTTTCGGCGTCAGCGCCGGCACCATACATGTGCGGGTAGAGAAGATGAAACAGGCGGGCATCATCACGGGCGCCCAGATCACGGTAAACCCTAAGGCCCTCGGCTATGACGTCTGCTGTTTTATCGGCATCAACCTCAAGAGCGCCGGCGACTATCCCGCCGCCATCGCCAAACTCAATGCCTTAGAAGAGGTCACCGAGGCCTACTACACCACGGGCAACTACAGCATCTTCGTCAAGGTGATGTGTCAGTCGATCGATGGCCTTCAGCATGTGCTGATCAACCGCATCCAATCCATCGATGAGATCCAATCCACCGAGACACTCATCAGTTTACAAAATCCTATCAGCCGCGCCGTGAAGCCTTAATCCAGTACCACTGGGGCTTACAGCCTTAGTGGATACTACTATTTAAAAACCGCTTACAACTTTTTCTTCTACCAGCTTTAACTTTGGTAATCTTTTGTGTTAAAAAGAACAAGCCGTCAACATAGCGGCAACAAAATAAGAAAAGATTAGTAACCAAAGTTACAGCAATACCAATAGTGTTTTGTGTCTCAAAACACTTCTATTTGACAAGGAAGAAGTTGTGAAAACTAAATTATCTCTAGCCATTTCAGCGGCGCTGATCTCGAGTGCGGCTGTAGCCAGCAACCAGTACACCGCAAATCCCTATGCTCCGGAAATCACTTCTGCTGATAGCTACAAGAAGCCAGCAGCTTCTCAGCCTTCACAAGTGGCTCCGCAGCGCTTCATCATCGAACTGAACTCTCCTGCCGTTGCTAAATACCAAGGCGGCATCGAGTCAATGGCGGCCACAGCCCCTAAGAAAGGCCAAAAAGTTAACGTACAGTCTGCGCCAGCTCAAAGCTACGCCAGTTTCCTAGCCAAAGAGCAGTCACAATTTGTGAGTGAACTGGCGAAGAAAGTACCTAACGCCAAAGTTGAGCAAAGCTTCAAGACCCTATTCAATGGTGTGACTATTGTTGGTCAAGGTCTGAGCATCGAGCAGCTAGCGGCCATGCCAAACGTTAAGTCTGTCTACCCTGAGACTATGTACGAAGCTAACATGGACTCATCTCACGACGTCATTAACACTGAAGCGATGTGGGAAGCGGTTTCTGGCATGGAAAACGCCGGTAAAGACATTCGTGTAGCGGTAATTGATACAGGTATTCGCCCAGAAAACCCAATGTTTGCTGGCGAAGGTTTCACAAAACCAGCCGAAGGAATGCCAAGCGACGACTACTGTTCGACAGTAGATGCAAGCTTCTGTAACGACAAACTAATCGTTGCCCGTTGGTCACAACCTACTTTTGAAGTGTGTGCCGACGAGCATATGAGCCCACTGGGTTACGGTGGTCACGGCTCTCACGTTGCCGGTACCTCTGTAGGTAACAAAGTCACCACTACCTACGAAGGTGTTGAAGTTGAACTATCTGGTGTTGCACCTGCAGCCTACCTGATGGTTTATAAGGCACTATTTACTAAGACTGACTGTGCACGCGGCAGCGGCTCTAACATCATGCTGATGGAAGCAATGGAGCACGCCGTAAACGATGGTGCAGATGTTATCAACAACTCTTGGGGTGGCGGCGCTGGTGGCGACCCAGCCAACAGCCCATACAAGGCTATGTATGAAGCTGCTGAAGCGGCTGGCGTAGTCGTTGTTACCGCTGCAGGTAACGATGGTAACGGCCCACAAACTATCGGTTGTCCAGCCTGTATCGAATCAGGTATTACCGTTGCTAACACTACTACTGGTCGTTTCTTTGCTAACACCCTAACCGTTGATGGTGAAGAGATTCTTGCACTGCAGGGCAACAATGGCCTGCTAGAGGCAGATATCACTGCACCTATCATCGCTGCAGCTAACATTGACGCAGAGAACACCCTTGGCTGTACGCCATTTGCTGCCGACTCTTTCAAAGACGGTATCGCCCTGATCTCTCGCGGTTCATGTTCATTCGCAACCAAGGCTGAAAATGCCGAGGCTGCGGGCGCGAAAGCTATGGTCGTTTACAACAGCGTACCAGGCGCTCCAATCTCTATGTTCATGCCAGATTCAACACTGCCAGCAGTGATGGTTTCTGACGCCGACGGCGCAGCTATCCTTGAAGGTCTGGGTGATGACACCACAGGTACTATCGCGGCTGAAGTGACTCGTATCGTTAACAGCAAGTTTGCCGATATCCTGAACCAGTCTAGCTCTCGTGGTCCTAACGGTAACCAAAACATTCTGAAGCCAGATCTTGCTGCGCCAGGTACCTCTATCCTGTCGGCAACTTCTCCTGATGAAGATGGTACTGACTTTACCACTATGTCTGGTACCAGTATGGCGAGCCCACACGTTGCAGGTGCTGCTGCACTGATGAGCCAGCTACACCCTGATTGGTCAGCAAATGACATCAAGACAGCGCTAACTTCTACTGCTCACATGGCAGGCGTACTCGATGATGATGCGGCGACTCCTGCCGATCCATTTGCAATGGGCGCGGGTCGTATGGATCTAGATGCTGCGGCTAAAGCAGTACTGACCTTCGACAAGCCTTCAATTGCTTCTGACTCTTGTGTCGGTCCTTGTACTTTCACTCGTACCGTATACAACAAGAGTGACGAGAAGACCTCTTGGGAGCTTTCAGCTTCTTCTGACAGCGCAGGTATCAGCGTATCGCCTTCATCACTGGAACTGGAAGCTGGCGAATCAGCAACCTTCACTGTGACTGTTGATTCAACCTTCAGCGAATACGGTGCTTGGATCTTCGGTAACGTCATGATCAAGAGCGCATCTCACCAAGACGCTCACCTACCAGTTGCTATCCTGGCTAAAGAATCAAGTGATTCTTCACTGATCTCTACCATGGCAACCAAGGCTGATCTGACAGCTGCTGAAGATATGCCAATCAAAGCCGTTGTAAACAACACAGTATTTGAAAACACTGTAACTGTTACCGCTATGGCACCAGAAGGCACTAAACTTACTTCTGCCGATGACGTTGAAGTTACGCTAAACGGCGCAACGCAAAACGGTTTCGAAGTTGATGAAGCGCTTGGTCGCATCACCTGGGTAGGTCAACTGGATCTGCCACAGATTAAGTCTGCCAAAGGTACTGGCGCTAGCCCAAGTATCTTCGACCTAGACCTGGCCTATGTACCAGCTTGTGCTGATGGTTGTGATGAGAAATCATTCACCTTCAACCTACCTGAGTTCAAGTACAACGGTGCAACTTACACCCAGCTAACCATCTCTGATAACGGTATCGCAATCGTTGGTGGCGGTTCAGCATCTGGTACTTGGAACAACAAGGAACTGCCAGATAGCGCGAATCCAAACAACATCCTGGCACCGTTCTGGAGTGACTACGACCTGAGCGACGGCACTGTCGGCGACACGGGTGGCGGACAGCTAGGTATCCAGGTTGTTTCTGCTGGTGGTAACGAGTGGATTGTTGTCGAGTGGAAAGATGCCCAGCTATATGCTGACGCCTCTGGCAACAAGTACAGCTTCAGCCTTTGGATCCAAACTGGTGACGTAGAAGATATTTGGTTCAACTACCTAGATATCCCTAACATGCCAAGCAATGTCACTATCGGTGCAGAAAACATCAGCGGTAGCGTAGGTACAACCTTCCACTACAACGGACAAGGTGGCACTGTCACTACTGACGATTATGTTGCACTGCAAGCGACCTCTTCAGGCAGCGTAGAGATCGACTATCTGGCGACGCCAACTAGCTTCAACCCAGGTCAAACAGACAACTTCTCTGTTGACGAAGAAGCGACCTTGGAAGCAAACGTGTTAGAAAACGACACTGTTAGCCAGAAAGTAGCTCGCGTCTCTGTAACTGGTGACGGCATGACAGCTAACGCACAACGCATCATCGATGTTGCGCCAGCTGGTGCACTAGGTGAAGCAACACTGGTTGACGAGCCTGCACACGGTGAAGTGACTCTAGAGAAAGATGGTTCTATTACCTATACACCAGAAGATGATTTCTTCGGTAAAGACTCATTCACTTACACCTCTAAGGATGCCGAAGGCAACCTGAACGCAGCGACCACTGTTAATGTTATGGTTAACAACATCAACGATGCACCTACCGTGGCTCCTACAGGTATGACAAGTACCGAAGGCTTCGTGGTAACCGCTAAGGCCAATGGCAAAGACGTTGATGGTGACAGCCTGACCTACACTTGGACACAGACTGCAGGTACACCTGTTACCTTCAACAACGGTGGCGCAGAAATTAAGTTTACTGCTCCAGCAGGTAACAACACCCTGACCTTCTCTGTCGTTGCCAGCGATGGTGAGCTAGAGAGTGAAGCGGGCACTGCGACTATCACAGTTAACGCCAAGGAAGAGAAATCTTCAGGCGGTGGTTCACTGGGTTGGTTCGCTCTGCTGATGCTACCATTTGCCGCGCTACGTCGTCGCAAGTAAGCAGATAGCTTGAACAGAAAAAGGGAGCCACTTGGCTCCCTTTTTTATTGATAACGCGAAAGGCGACTAAACCAAGCGCTAAACGATGAAATACAAATCCTCCAGGCTAAAAGCCCAACCTAAAGCGCAAACACCTTAGTCATCACCTTATAGAGCTCTGTGCCTTGATACACAGACGCCGAGGCAAAATGCAGTACGGGCACGCAGTCAACAGGCAGACTCAGAGGCACTATCGCATCCTCCTCGCCATATCTGTCGACACGCAAGATGTTGGCGAGCGGCTCACCGGCCAAAAGTGGCTGCCCCACCTTCGCCTTATACTCCACCAAGCCGCCTTGCGGCGCGTGATACTTCTTATAGTCTTTCAGATAACAGGCGTAGCGAGGCATCTCAGCTGGCTCAACCCGCTCACTTATTACACCGCGCAGGCTGAGATAAGCCATGATCCCTTCGACATCAACCAGGGCATCTGCCAGGTCGACATTCTCCTGACTACCAAGCTCCAGGGTAAAGGCCGATACGGGCACCTCAATCTCGCGCCCCTGAGTGGCCAGGTATTCACTCAGCTGCCACCAGGGGCAGAAGATAGACTCATCCATGGCCCCGCCGAATTCGTTGGGGATCAGCAGGGTGTAGGGAATAGAGAAGTACTTGGCGGCATCTTGGTCATACTCGGGGCAATAGAGGTGCTTGCACGACTTAGGGCCGGTATGCAGATCCAACACGATATCCGCCTCATGGCCCATCTGCTGTAGGCTCACCGCCAGACGATGGCCCGTGGTGATCCCCCAGGGCTCATGCAGACGGCTATAGCAACGCTCGACCAGCAAGGCCCTGAAATGGGCGATCAGCTCGGCATCATTCAGGTGTTTATGGCCTTGATACCAGCTAGCAATATCCAACTTATGGTCGAGATATTCACGGTTCCAGTTCACCCCGGTAATGGGATCGAACCGGCCTAGGGTAAACTCGCCACTCTTTTGATTGATCCCCAACGGATTGGCCAGGGGCACTAGGGTGATCTTACCGCGCAGCTCGCAGCTTTCTAGGGCCTGCATCAGCTGATAGATCACCGCATTGCCCTGCACCTCGGCGCCGTGGACGTTTGCCTGTATATAGACACTCGGCCCGGTCAGCACCTCAGGGGCAAACTCAAACAGATTCAGCTCGAGATCTTGGCCAGTTGCGAGCTCGCCAATCTTTAGCGTAGAACGACCCGGCTTCATAGTGACCCTTCAAACAAGTTTTGATGCAGGGCGCTGACGACCTGAGCCGCCTCAGACTCGGCCACCAGGACGCACAAGTTGTGTGGGCTGGCGCCCTGACAGATCATACGTACATTGTGGGGCTCTAACACCTCGAATACGCGGCGACACACACCCGACGTGGTGGCAATCTTATTGCCCACTATCGCCACCAGCGCCAGACCATCTTCGACCCGCACCCGGCAATGCTGCGACAGCTCCTGCAACAAGGCCTCGCTCAGCAGGCTGTTTCCGGCCGAATCTGAGCCCGTCTTATCTAGCGTCAGAGAGACGTTCACCTCTGAGGTGGTGATTAAGTCCACACTGATCTTGTGGCGCGCCAGGGTGGCAAAGGTCTCGGCCAGGAAGCCTTGGGCGTGCAGCATCTGTAGGCTATGAAGATTAAGTAGGGTCTGGTCGCGTCGCACCGCCACGGCGCGATAGATAGGCTCGTCGTTCACCTGATGACGTATCCAGGTGCCACCGAGCTCAGGCGCCTTGCTGGAACCGACAAACACCTGAATCTTGTGTCTGACCGCCGGCAAAATGGTTGCCGGGTGCAGCACCTTGGCCCCAAAGGTAGCCATCTCGGCCGCCTCGTTGAAACTGATCTCAGGGATAGGACGCGCATTCGGTGCAAGGCGCGGGTCCGTGGTGAAGATCCCCGGCACATCTGTCCAGATCTCAACCGCAGACGCATCCAGCGCCTCGGCAAGTAGGGCCGCAGAGTAGTCGCTGCCCCCACGGCCTAACGTGGTGGTGGCTCCCTGTTCATCGGCGCCGATAAAACCTTGGGTCACGATTCGTTGCTCACTAAGCAGGGGCAACAGATGCTCTGTGCAAAGCTGCTTCACCGCCTCTATCTGCGGCTCGGCGCGACCGAAATGACTGTCGGTGCGCATCACCTGACGCACATCGAAGGCACTCGCCCGCTCGCCCTTCTCTCTCAGCACGGCAGCAAACAAGACAGATGAACACTGCTCACCCTGGGCAAGCAGTTCGTCTGTGGTCGCCTTATTGCGGTTTTGGGAGAGCGACTCGCTCAGGCTGGCAATCTTACTTAATATAGCATCGAGGCGGGCGGCCACATCATGGGGCTGACCCAACTCGTCGAGGATCTTATATTGAATCGAGGCGATCGCCTTGAGCAGCTGCTGGCGACGCTCAAAGTCCACATGCTCCTGAGTTAGCTCCACCAGCAGGTTGGTCACGCCGCTCGAGGCGCTGACGACCACCACGCGGGTTTCAGGATTGGCCAATACGATATCGGCGCAGCGGTTCATCGCCTCATAATCGGCAACCGAGGTACCACCAAACTTAGCAACAACAATAGACATTAGCGCACCTCAACCCAAGTAGCTGACGATGACACAAAAGAAATAGATAACATTGAATACGCTCCGAACTTACTTCGTTCGAAGAGCCTGGTGCAAAGATGACGCACCCCAAGACGGGAAACAGCGATTGCCACCAGAAGCTCTCCACCAAAAAACAGGTGACAATCGATGGGATTCAGCCCAGTCGACCGATAAATAGATGAAACCAAACATCTCTTTACCTCGGCGTTAATCTCCCTCATAAACCGTCAACGGAGTTTGGACTCCTCGGGCTTACTACCTAGTTAACGCTCCTCTTCTGTATCACTAACCTTAAGGTCAGGATGCAAGAAAACTATCAAATAACAGAATAAAAAGTCAACGATATTTTAGCTTGTCTTGATGAAAGCCTCTCAAGTTCCCCCGCCTGCTAGCGGCTGATGTCGGGCAGCTCGCTGACCAGACAGACCCGGGCAGAAAACTTGCCCAGGGTGAGCTCGTCATACTCCACCAGACAAGGCACCAGTTGCAGCTCGTCCTCATCGACAAAATAGATGGCGTTTTGATTAAACACCTTGCCAAGATCCACTGCTGCGGCCTTATCGATAGACACCGCCCAGCTCTTCTCCATATGGCCTCTGTCACTGGAGGCACCGATTAGGGCACGATAAGGATATTGAAGACGTTGAATATGACGTTGAAGCTGTTTGTCGAGGAGACGGTTTTGCGAGGGAGAAAGGTGTTGGCCTTTAGGATTATGAGCGGTAATGATTGCAAATGATAACGAAGGGGAGAAAGGTTGTGTAAGTAAGAACTGCGTTTGCTGATAGCATTGCCAAAGATGTTCGCTTGCTGTACTCATCACTAAAATATTCCTAAATTAGATTCCGTCGATTATAGCAAAATTCCTCCGCCTTCCTAGAGGTGTGAGACAGGTCACTTTATTAAATTTTATTAATACCATTAAAATCATACCCTTACATACATAAATGTGATTTACATCAAATCTCAAAGGAATTTTGTTAACATTTCATTTGTTAACAAATGACTAAAACGAGTACAATAAGTTCGTTGATTCACTTCCACTCATCTCACGATGAAATACTTTTTGTTACATCTTGTCGACGACAAGGTCATCAAAAGTTAGTCAATTTCCTGTATAAAATGTGAGCTTAGGCTGATTTAGCATTTAAACTTGAAAATATTACATAGTTAACGGAACTATTCCCAACTATTGTTAATCGAAGTGAGTAACAGTTCGCGTGTCTTTTGAAAGAGATACGTATACTTTACTAATCATGAAGTGTGTTGCTGTACCAATTGGGTTTGATAAAAGCACTACGTGAGTTCGGTAATTGTCGCGAAGACAGATAGGGCGCAGCAGCACCAACTAGCGCTCATGGTTAGAACAGTTTTAAACAAATATTAGGTAAATAAATATGCAAAACCCGCACATTCTGATCGTTGAAGATGAAGCCGTTACCCGGAACACGCTAAGAAGTATTTTCGAGGCTGAAGGATATGTGGTAACTGAAGCCAATGACGGCGCAGAGATGCATAAAGCCATGCAGGAAAACAAGATCAATCTTGTGGTTATGGATATCAACCTACCAGGTAAGAATGGTCTGCTGCTTGCGCGTGAACTTCGTGAAATCAATAACATCGGCCTTATCTTCCTTACCGGCCGTGACAACGAAGTTGACAAGATCTTGGGTCTGGAAATTGGTGCCGATGACTATATCACCAAGCCATTTAACCCACGCGAACTGACTATCCGTGCACGCAACCTGCTGACTCGCGTCAACAGCACTGGCGGCGAAACCGAAGAAAAGAGTGCCGTAGAATTCTACCGCTTCAACGGTTGGAGCCTAGAGATCAACAGCCGTTCACTGGTAAGCCCACAAGGCGAGTCGTACAAGCTGCCCCGCAGTGAGTTCCGCGCCATGCTGCACTTCGTTGAGAACCCAGGCAAGATCCTGACCCGTGCCGACCTGCTGATGAAGATGACAGGCCGTGAGCTTAAGCCACACGACCGTACCGTGGACGTGACCATTCGTCGCATCCGTAAGCACTTCGAAAGCTTGCCAGATACGCCAGAAATCATCGCCACCATCCACGGCGAAGGCTATCGTTTCTGCGGTAACTTAGAAGAAGCATAAATCACATCCAGCTAGCGCAAATGTGATTCGATTAAAAAGCCAGTCTAACGACTGGCTTTTTTGTACATGGATTTTCTCTGTTTATAGAGAGTTATCCCCGGTGGCCAGGGCCTGAAATGTTCCCGACATTTCAAGGCATTTCCTCCCTGCCCCACAGGGAAGTGAGGAATGTCTAAAATCCTAGAGAAGGATTTAGACCTAACCGAAACGATACCTGAGTATCGAGTCGGCCTTTCGAACATTCACGACTCTCCGACAAGAAAGTCTCTATGCTCTCTTTCGGTGATAAGTGGTTTGGGTCAAAGAGTCTAATACCACTTCACTCTTAATCACGTTAAAACTTAGTGAGCTTTCAAGTTCACCAAATAGGGGGACTCCACCACCAAGTAAAATAGGAAAACGAGTAATCACCATTTCATCGATCAGATCTTCTTTAAGGAAGTTTTGAATAGTCACTCCACCGTCAATGTATAGCTCATTGAATCCCTTCGCATTCAAGTCAGCGATAATATCAACTAGCTTCCCTTTAACTAAAAAAACTTTATCTTCATAACCTTGAGGAACTTCGGTCATAGTGTTACTCAACACAAACACCGGCTTACTATAAGGCCAGTCACAATCAAAACTCAGCACCATATCTAAGGTATTTCGCCCCATTACTAAGCCGTCAACTCTCTCCATCAAAGCGACAAATCCCGTATCAACATTGTTTGGATTAGGTACTGAATGTAGCCAGTCGAGTTTGCCTCGCTTATCTGCGATATATCCATCTAAACTGGTTGCAATAAATACGATGTTTGCCATGAGCACCTCGTCAAGTTTATGGTGATTGAGCCAAGCTAAAATATGGTTTAAAATAATTTCTACACCGTAGAATTAATGGTGAGTTTATCGGGAGCTCAAATGAGTGTCAATGAAAAGAAACGTGGACGCCCTAATGGAAAACAGTCGCAGTTAAGTGCGCAAAGCATACTAGAAGCAGCTAAGTCTTTGATGAAAAGAGATAGTAAAACACCGAGTATCCGCTCATTGGCAACAGAATTAAACGTGGATCCAATGGCAATCTATCACTATTTTAAAAACAAGAATGCATTGTTAGAAGCCCTTACCTCTTCGCTCGTATCCGAAGTCTATCAACCTCAAGCAGACCCTGATTGGCAAGGCGAATTAAGGCGTTTATGTGTCAGCTATATTGAATTGTTGCAGCAATACAACGGGCTACTACAAATCATGTTAGGGATGACATCCCTGGGTCCCGCCCAAATATTTACCGAGCGTTATAGAAGTATTATCGCCCCTTTAGCACTAGACGAGAAAACAGAAAAAGATAGTCTAGATTTACTCGCTGACTACTTACATGGCTTCGCGTTATCAGCCAGTTGTTGCCATGATGCAGAATTAATTAAGCCCCAAATGATGAATGGGCCTTTGACTCTGATTTGTAAATCATTAGAAACCTGACTTAAAAGTTTCTTCTGAAAACTCATATTCAACTAGTAAGGCATGCTTGCTTCCCCATCGAATTTACGACTCTCACAACAAAAAGCCCTGCTGCTTTCAATAAGCAACAGGGCTTTTGTTTTGCTAAGGCCTAACGCCGATCGCTTAGTGCTTCAACTGCCTGTCGAGGAAGTCGGCCAGTGAGCGATAGAGGTGAGTGCGCACCTTCTCGCCGCGCATCGAGTGCTTAGAGCCGGGGTAATCTATCATCTGGAACAGCTTGCCCTCGTCCTGCAGCGCCTTGTAGACACGGGTGCTGTTCTCAAACAACACGTTGTCATCGGCCATGCCGTGATACATGAGCAGGCCAGACTGATAACCTTTGACGTACGGCAGTACGCTAGAGGCCTCATAGCCTTCGGCATTGGTCGCCGGGTGCGACAGGTAACGCTCTGTGTAGTGGCTATCATATAGAGACCAGTCGGTCACGGGGGCACCCGAGATAGCCGCCTTGAAGTAGTCCGGCGCCTTAAACAGGCTCATCAGCGCCATGTAGCCGCCATAGCTATGGCCATAGATAGCGATATTCTTGCCATCGACATAGCTGAGGCTACGCAGGTAGTCGACACCGGCCTTCTGGTCATTCACCTCAGCCTCGCCCAGATGCTTGTAGATCACCTGCTCAAACTTAGTACCACGATGGGCCGAGCCGCGGTTATCCAGCTGGAACACGATGAAGCCCTGCTGCAGCAGATACTGGGTAAAGTAGTCGTGCTCGCTCCAGCTGTTAACCACCAGCTGAGCATGGGGACCACCGTAGACACGCACCACCACAGGGTACCGCTTAGTGGCGTCAAACTGCGTCGGCTTAAACAGGCGATATTGCAGCGCCTGACCATCTTCCGCCTTTATCTGGCCAAACTCGGGCAATTGCCACTGACCAAAATAGGGATAGAGGGGATGGCTCTTGTCCACCTGGTTCTGCTCGACCCAGGCCAGGCGTTTGCCCTGCTCGTCATGAAGGCTTATCTGCGGCGGCTGCGCCAGGCTGTTGAAGTAATCCAGGTAGATCGCCTGATTGTCGGCAAATACCGGCGCGTGCATGCCGCTACGCTTGCTCAGCTGCTCTATCTTGCCGCCCTTAAGCGGTACGCGAAACAGGTGCTGCTCGACCACACTCGCCTTGCGGCCGGTAAAATAGACCCAGCCTTCCTGCTCATCCACATGCACCAGCTCATCCACCGCCCAGTCACCTTTGGTCAGCTGCCTGAGCTGTCGCCCTTGCTGGTCGAACAAATAGAGGTGATTAAAGCCGTCACGCTCAGACGCCCACAGCATCTGTGGCGACTTCTTGAGGAAATATAGGTCATTATTCAGGTTCACCCAGGCGTCACTCTCCTCGCGGATCATGGTCATGGGCGCATCTTGACTGCGAAGATCTAAGATACGCAGATCCAGTCTGTGCTGATCTCGGCTCTGCCATTGAAACGACAGCTGCAGGCTGTCGGGCAACCACTTCACCCTCGGCAGATAGATATCCTTATCCTCTCCCAGATCGACCCAGCGTACCTGCTTATTAGCCAGAGTCACCACACCCAGGGCGATGGCGACGTTGTTCTTGCCGGCATAGGGGTAGCGCTGCTCGGTCAGCTTGATGCCATCGGCATAGATCTCGTTGCGAGTCACCAGCTCGACACCCGACTCGTCGATGCGGGTAAAGGCGATGGCCGACTCATCCGGCGCCCACCAATAGCCGGTCATCCTGTCCATCTCCTCCTGGGCGACAAACTCTGCCATGCCGTTCTTAATAGCGCCGCCACCGTCTGTGGTCATGGCAGTCAGCTTCTGAGTGCGCAGATCGAACACATAGAGGTTCTGATCCCGCACGAAAGAGACATAATGGCCTTTAGGCGACAGCTTGGCGTCTGTGGTAAAACCCTCCCCTACAGGCAGTGGCGTCACCTTGTTATCGCTCAGCGAGTAGTAATAGAGGACGCCCGATGCTGGGATCAGTAGTGCCTGGCTGTCATCCGCCCAGAAATATTCCATGATCCCCTGACCATAGATGCGTTGACGCTCGCGCCGCGCCTTCTCCTCATCGGACAGCTCGCCGCTCTTCAACTTGTCGGCGTCCAGCAGCAGGCTCTGTTTACCGGTGGCCACCTCCATCTGCCAGAGATCGTAGAAGTGTTGATCCTCTGCCCGACCAGCCAGATAGGTCACACGCTTACCGTCGGGCGACAGCTTTAAGCCCCTGGGGCTGCTGCCCGCCAATGCGGGAGAGGCATAGAGCCTTTCTATGGTGAGGGGTTCATTGCCGCCGACAGGCTGCGCTAGTTGGGGTTGTGACGCACTTACCGCGTGAGATAAAAACATAGGCACCGCCATCAAGGCTGAACTTATCCATTTTTTAGTCATTATTATGTCCTGGATAGAAAACAGGTATAGGTCAAATTGCAGGCTGACATTGTGCCCTAAAGTGACACAAAACGAAAACCGCGATCCAGACGGGCTAAATTGCCGCTGAAAAAATGATTCATCTGGGGTAGAATCGCCCGCATAACAAGATAAACAAGATCTGACCTCCAGTGCGAGCCTAGCTCCCATTTGTCATAGGAAATAACATGCAAACTCTGGCACAACACCTTAGTTCACAAGGAATTCAAGCCCCGCTGGCCCAGCTATTAACCACGCTGGCCGATACCTCTAAAGCCATCAGTCACGCGGTGCGTCACGGCGCCCTCGCTGGCGTACTGGGTGCCACCGAACAGGAAAACGTTCAGGGCGAAACCCAGAAGAAGCTCGACGTGATCACCAATGACATGCTTAAAGAGGCGCTCACGGCCGACAGCACGGTACGTGGTCTGGCATCTGAAGAGGAAGATCATATCGTCGAGGTAGGCCAGAGCGGCGACTTCCTGGTCTGTTTCGACCCACTGGATGGCTCGTCAAACATCGACATAAACTCTCTGGTCGGTACCATCTTCTCGGTACTACCGGCTCCGAGCGGAGAGCTGAGCGAGCAGAGCTTCCTACAGCCCGGCCGTCAACAGGTCGCCGCCGGTTACGTGCTATATGGTCCTTCGACCATGCTGGCCCTCACCACAGGCCAAGGGGTGCAGCTGTTTACCCTCAACCCAGAGACCAACGAGTACCTGCTGACCAACGAAGCCATGTCCATCAGCAAGGACACCAGCGAGTTCGCCATCAATATGTCTAACCAGCGTTTCTGGGAAGCACCGATGCAGACCTATATCGCCGACCTGCTACTTGGCAAGATAGGGCCGCGCGAGAAGTCGTTTAACATGCGCTGGATCGCGGCCATGGTTGGCGACGTGCACCGTGTACTGTCACGCGGCGGACTGTTCACCTACCCAACCGACAACAAGAATCCAGAGAAGCCATACAAGCTACGCCTAATGTACGAAGCTAACCCTATGTCTTTCCTGGTTGAGCAGGCGGGCGGCAAGGCCTCTACCGGCTATGAAACCATCATGGACATCCTGCCAAGCGAGATCCACCAGCGCGTCGCTGTGATCTTAGGCTCGGCCAACGAAGTCGATGCCTGCCTGGAATACCATGGTCAGGACTACAGCGAAGAGCCAAGCCTGTAAGCTAGTCTGCTCCTTTAAAAAGTAGAAAGTCGCCAATTGGCGACTTTTTTATTGCCTCATGGCAAGCATATAAAAAGCCAATTCACGACTTTGATTCCAGCAGTGCCCTAAGTGGCGCCGGCAGTAATATTACCGAAGCTACTTAGGTTCGATCTGCTCCACCATCAGCTGCAGGCTCTCGTTGCCACGAAACTCATTGATATCCAGCTTATAGGCGACCTCCGCGTATTGGATGGTGGCATCGGGCCAGGTGGTGAGATCCACGTTGAAGGCGATGGCATCCACCATGGTCTGGCCGCATTCGCTCTCGAGCACGAGTTTGAGGTGACGCTCGCCGACGATCCTCTGTTGCAGGATACGAAACACTCCGTCGAATATCGGCTCGGGGAAGTTCTGCCCCCAGGGGCCCGCACTGCGAAGCTCCCTGGCCAGTGCCATGTTGAGTTGAGCCGGGCTTAGTTCGCCGTCGCTGACGATCTCGCCGGTCAGCTGCTCGGGCGCAAGCAGTTCGCGCACCGCCTCATCATAGGCCTTGGCGAAACGCTCGAACTCACCGGCGCGCAGGGACAGGCCCGCGGCCATGGCGTGACCACCGAACTTTATGATCATTCCGGGATGGCGGGCATTGATAAGCTCCAGCAGGTCGCGCATATGCAGCCCCTTGATGGAGCGCGCCGAGCCCTTGATCTCCCCCTCGCCCGCCTCGGCGAAGGCGATCACCGGCCTGTGATACTTATCTTTGATTCGCGACGCCAGGATGCCGATCACCCCTTGGTGCCAGTCTTGCTGGTAGAGGGCGATCCCCCAGGGCAGCTCGGCCTCATTAAGCGACAGACTCTCCAGGCTCTTTAGCGCCTCCTGCTGCATGCCGGTTTCCAGCTCGCGCCGCTCGGCGTTGAGTCCGTCCAGCTCGCTGGCCATGCGGCGCGCGCGCATCATGTCGTCGCACAGTAAGGTCTCGACCCCCAAGGCCATCTCGTCCAGGCGCCCGGCGGCGTTGAGCCTGGGGCCGACCGCGAAGCCAAAATCGGAGGCGACGATGCGGGAGGTGTTACGCTTGGCCACTTCCAAGAGTGCGGTAATTCCTGGGCGGCAGCGTCCGGCGCGCACCCGCTTGAGACCGGCGTCCACCAGGATGCGGTTGTTGGTATCCAGCGACACCACGTCCGCCACTGTGCCCAGGGCGACGATATCCAGCAGGGTGGCGAGATTGGGTTCCTGTATGCCCTGCGCCTGATACCAGCCACGGCTACGCAGCTCGGCGCGCAGAGCCGACATCAGATAGAAGGCGACCCCGACCCCAGCGATCGCCTTGCTGGCAAAGCCACAGCCTAGCTGGTTAGGGTTCACTATCGCATCGGCCTCTGGCACGCTGTTGCCCGGCAGGTGATGGTCGGTGATCACCACCTGCATCCCCAGCGCCTTGGCCGCGGCAACCCCTTCGATGGAGGAGATGCCGTTATCGACGGTGATCAGCAGCTCTGCTCCCTTCTGTTGGGCCACCTGAACTATCTCAGGGCTGAGGCCATAGCCGTAATCGAAGCGGTTGGGGATCAGGTAATCCACATTAATCGCGCCCATCATTCGCAGGGCAAGCAGGCAGACACTGGTGGAGGTGGCGCCGTCGGCGTCGAAGTCGCCGATGATTAGAATCGATTGCTGCTTGGCCATGGCATCGGCGATGATGGCCGCGGCCTTATCCACATCCTTGAGTGTATTGGGGCGGAGCAGGTTAGCCAGCGCCAACTCGCAGTCGTCCACAGTGCAGCCTCGGCTGGCGTAGACTTGCTTTAAGATGGGGGAAAGGTGACTCGGCAGATGGCTGTCATCTACCTTGGGGCGGCGCACTATCTTATGGATCACGACTCAAACAACCTCTAAAAATCTTGTCGCTAGCATAACAAAGCCAGCTCGGAACACACAGCAAAAGATGGCCAAAAAAAAGGTGAGCCCAGGCTCACCTTGTTTCGCGCATTAGCGAATTATTGGACGCGGTCCAGCACCTGGAGTAGCTGCTCAGGCGGCTGATAACCCGGGATCATGGTACCGTCTTCCAAGATAATGGCTGGCGTGCCGTTCACCCCAAGACTCTGCCCAAGTTGATACTGCTGAGCGATCTTAGCATCACACTTAGCCCCCGAAACCTGCTTACCCGCCTTGGCATCTGTCATTGCCTTGAGCGGATCGGCCGAGCACCATACGGCTTCCATATCCACTGCGTTTTTAGACGGCACGCCCTGACGAGGGAAGGCCAGATAACGTACCGTGATGCCTAAGTCGTTATACTCGGCCATCTGATTGTGTAACTTGCGGCAGTAGCCACAGGTGATGTCGGTAAATACGGTCACCACATGCTTCTCATCCTTGGCCTTGTAGACCAGCATGTTTGGCTCAAACGGCTTGATCGCTTCCATACGCGGACCGGCTAATGCCGCCTCGGTGAGGTTCTTCATGCCGTTGTCGAGATCGTACAGGTTACCGTGAAACAGCTTGCTGCCGTCTTTGCTGATGTAGAGCACGCCACGGTTGGTGATCGCCTCATACAGGCCTGGGATTGGCGACTGGCTAAGGTTTTGCACCTCGACGCCTAGGGTATCTGATAATTTCTGCTTCAACTGGTCGCCATTGTCGACCACGTTGTTTGATGCCGCCATTAGAGGCGTGGCCACCATGGCAACAACTAAGGTGAGCGCTCGGGTAAACTTCATTAGAATTCCTATAGGGTGTTAGGGCTAATAGCATTAAAGCAAAATAGGCTGCCGGTTTTCCAACCTAAATTGTTACTAAAACTTGCTATGACCAAGATGTCATTGTTATAGACCGGCCTAGAGGCAGAAAAGTTACATGCTCGAGGCCGTTAAAGCAAACGAATAATCGCAATGGAGGCCTTAACTTAGGCCTTCACGGTGCAATTTTGTGGCTTTCGCATCAACCTCTGGGGTGATGGGCTTGATGCAGCTGGGCCAATCTGGCCTTGGCCACATGGGTGTAGATCTGGGTCGTGGAGAGATCGCTGTGGCCCAGCAGTAGCTGCACCACCCGCAGATCCGCGCCATGATTGAGCAGATGGGTGGCGAAGGCGTGTCTCAGGGTGTGAGGCGACAGATGCACCGCAATCCCGGCACGCTGGGCGTAGAGCTTGATCCTGTGCCAGAAGGTCTGGCGGGTCATCATATTGCCGCGCTTGGAGGGAAACACCACGTCGCTGGCCTTGCCTTTTAACAGCTCGAACCTGGCCGCCTTGAGGTAGTCCTCAATTTCTGCGCCCGCCTGCTCGCCAAAGGGCACCAGGCGCTCCTTGCTGCCCTTACCCACTATGCGTACCACACCTTGCCTCAGACTCATCTGATCCAGCGTCAGCCCCACCAGCTCAGACACCCGCAGTCCACTGGCATAGAGCAGCTCCAGCATGGCGCGATCCCTGGCCTCGACGGGATCTTCCCGGTTGGGCTCGCTAAGCAGACGATCCACGTCCGCCTCGCTCAAGGCATCGGGTAACTTTCTCGCCAGCTTGGGCGGCTTGATCATCGCCATAGGGTCAACTTCTATCAGCTTCTTGGCCAGCAGGTATTTATAGAAGCGCCGCAGGCTACTGAGTAGCCTGGCACTGCTGGTCTTGGCAAAGCCATGCTCGACCCGAAGGGCCAAGTAGTCACGCACCTCAGCCTGACTGGTCGATAGCAGGCTGGAACCCTGTTTATTTAGGTAACGATCGAAGTGGCTGAGATCGCTGCGATAAGCCTGCAGCGTGTGATCGCTCAGTCCCTTAGCGGCCCAGAGATCATCGAGAAACGGCTCGATAAGGGGATCGGTCTGATATTCGTTGCTCTCAGCTAGCACATGAAATCCTTTAGATACAAAAACGGTGCTAACTCTTAGAGTTAACACCGCTATCTTACGCTATGGCTTAGGCTGGCATCAATTTAATACCGCTTCACCTCGTGGGCGTTTGACCATCAAGCAGGCAAAGATGGTAATTGCCGTCGGAATTAACCAAGCCATGCCCTGAGCCGACAGTGGCATCACATCGAACATGCTCATGTTGACACCCGCCGCCTTAAGACCATCGATGATGCCGAACACCAGGGCCACGCTCAACACCATGCGATGGGCAAAGGCGGGCTGAGCGAAGCGCTCGGTCAGGTAGGTCACCGCTACCAGGGCGATCGCCACTGGGTAGATGGTCACCAACACAGGGATGCTGATGTTGATCAGCTGCGCCAGACCCACGTTAGCCACCACGGCGCAGGTGACGCTCATCACCACCACCAATAGCTTGTATGAGAGGCTAGGCATCAGCTCGTTGAAGTATTCGGCGCAGGCAGAAACCAGACCGACAACCGTCGTCAGACAGGCCAGGGTCACCACGGCCGCCAGCAGCAGCTGACCCGAGGCGCCAAACTGATAGTTCACATAGTTGGTCAGGATCACCCCGCCGTTATCGGCGCCCACGGCCAGATCACCGGCGGTCGCGCCCAGGTAGAAGAGTGATACATAGACGAACGCCAGCCCACCGGCAGCGATAAAGGCTGCGCGCACCAGGTACTTGGTCTGCTCTCTTGGCGAATCCACGCCCTTCTTGCGCAGCAGGTCGATGATCAGCATGCCGAAGATCAGCGATGCCAAGGTGTCCATGGTGTTATAGCCTTCGATGATCCCCTTGGTTAGCGGGTTCGTCTGATAGTCGCCCACAGCAGCGGCCACGTCTGAGCCTGGTAGCACAACCACAGAGATTGCCAGACCCACCAGCAGGATGATCATGATAGGCGTAAGCACCTTACCTACGCTGTCCAGCAGCTTGCCGGGGAACAGCGACAGCAACATGGCGATGCCGAAGAAGATGCTGGTATAGAGCAGCTGTGAGCTGGTGAAGACGACACCGGCGACTTCAAAACTCGCCTGAGCATCTTGGATAAAAGGCTTGTAGCCCATCTCATAGGCCACCAGACCGGCACGAGGCGCGGCAAAGGCTGGGCCAATGATGATGTAGATGGCGATCGCCAGCATGGTCGCGGCCAAAGGTGGCAGCAGGCCCATCACCTTGCCGTTGGCCTTTGCCACGGCAATCAGGGTCACCAGCGGCAGGGTCACCGCAGTCAGCAGGAAGCCGATCATGGCCCAAGACATGTTCTCACCGGCAAGGAATCCGGCCAGCGGCGGGAAGATCAGGTTCCCCGCGCCTAAGAAGAAGGCAAAGGTCATGAAACCTAAGCCCAATGTATCCGTCATACTCAATTTATTGTTCTGCACACAACGCCCCGTTAATCTGCTTTGTATAATGATCTTAATCGCTTAGTGGAAATTATTGGCTAATGACCGCGACCTTCATTGCGTGTAAACTTCTTATTACACGTCTCCGTGGTAAATCTAGCCCATTCTTGGCTACTTCTTGAACGACAGCAGGATTAACTAACGCTAAAAATGCATTCAAACTGGCTTACCTGGCTCAAATCAAGGCTTTCAGCCCCGATAGGAGGACCTACTATTAGCAAAAAGGCCGCCGAGACACAAGATTGCGGCGCCAGATTGACGCAAATGAGAGCCTAATTTTAACAAACTCGCCACAGGCTGTTTTCACCCTTCACACCAGGCAACATTTGGCCCTAGCAAGATTCACTGTTTTGCGCCCCTGTAACAGCGGACTTTCAGCGCCAAGCGAATTTCTGGCTCAAGCGAGTTTCAGGCGTTGGCGGGTTTCTGCATTGGGCGGGATCACGTACAATGCGCCCCACGCATCTTTAATCTCCAACGTCAGGCCATGCCCTTTACCTTCAAGCAATTTCACGTCGATGACAGCCACTGCGGCATGCCCGTCAGCACAGATGGCGTCCTGCTGGGCGCCTGGGCACCACTCACCCAGGCCAAAACCATACTGGATATCGGCGCCGGCAGTGGTCTGCTGAGCCTGATGGCGGCCCAGCGCAGCGAGGCGGTGATACAGGCGTTAGAGATAGACCCCCTGGCGGCGCAGGACTGCCAGCACAACATCGACCAGAGTCCCTGGAGCGATCGCATCACATTGATCCAGGCGGATCTGCTACAGTGGTATCCCCTTGCTCAGACTCAGGCTCAGACTCAGTTCGACCATATCCTCTGCAACCCGCCCTATTTCGACAACGGGCCTCAGTCTCAGTGCAGCAAACGCGCCCAGGCCAGACACACGGACAGCCTGGCATTTGACCAGCTATTGTCAGCCATCAAGCAGCTACTGGCACCCACGGGCAAGGCGAGCCTGATCTTGCCAAATGCCAGCCTGGGACGATTTCTGCCCCTGCTGGCCGAATTTAAACTCAAGCTAAGTGCCAGGGTCGACATCACCACAGCGCCCAACAAGGCGCCTCAGCGTCATCTGCTCTGCCTGAGCCACGCCGTCTCGAGCGCCGAGTCTAGCGAAGCGATAGAGGCTGAGCACCTCAGCATTCGCGATGCCTCTGGGGCCTACAGCCAGGCTATGGTTGCCCTGACTCAGGCCTTCTACCTCAAGCTCTAAACCGCAGCTAATAGGCGCGGCGAGCGGCCTCGCACTTTACTCAGGTTTGGGTGTATAATGCGCCGCTATTATTTAGAGAGACGCAGCGCATGCAATTTGAAGATTTCCACCTTGACGACACCCTGCTCGAGTCGCTCAAGGCGATGGGCCATCTTGCCCCGACCACCATCCAGCAACAGACGATCCCCCTAGCCCTGGAGCACAAAGATATCCTGGCGAGGGCACCGACAGGCACAGGCAAGACCGCCAGCTTCCTGCTACCGGCGCTGCAACATCTGCTGGACTTCCCCCGCCGCTACTCGGGCCAAGCGCGCGTGCTGATCCTCGCCCCAACCCGTGAGCTGGCCAGCCAGGTACACAGATACGCCAGCCACCTGGCCACCGGCCTGGGGCTGGATATCGCCATCATCACGGGCGGTGTGCCTTACGCTCCGCAGGAGCAGGCGCTCAAGGAAAATATCGACATTCTGGTGGCCACCCCCGGCCGTCTGATGGAATACCTGGACAAGGAACTCTTCGACGCCCAATCGGTGGAGATCTTGGTACTCGACGAGGCCGATCGCATGCTGGACATGGGTTTCTCCTCCGCGGTGCAGTCTATCGCCATCGAGGCGCAGCAGCGTAAGCACAACATGCTGTTCTCTGCGACCCTGGAAGGCGGCGGTGTGAGTCGATTCGCCGAGATGCTACTGACCAATCCCGTAACCATTGAGACTAAGCCGCCCCGCAGCGAGAAGGCCAAGATCCATCAATGGATGCACCTGGCCGATGACAAAGAGCATAAGTTTGCCCTGCTGTGCGACATCCTCAAGCGTGAAGAGGTTAGCCGCGCCATCGTCTTCGTCAAGACCCGCGAGGTCGTAGCCAGCCTGGAAGGTCAGCTGCAACAGGCAGGTATCCACTGCGCCTTCATGCGTGGCGACATGGAACAGAAGGCGCGCTTTCAGGCGCTGGGTCGCTTCACCAAGGGCGAGGTTAACGTGCTGCTGGCCACCGACGTGGCGGCCCGCGGTATCGACATCGACGGCATCACCCATGTGATCAACTTCGATATGCCGCGCTCGGCAGACACCTATGTGCACCGCATCGGCCGTACCGGCCGCGCCGGTAACAAGGGCACGGCCATCTCGCTGGTCGAGGCCCACGACATGCGTGTCGTCGCCAAAATTGAGCGCTATATCGAGCAGCCGCTGAAACGCCGGGTGATCGACTCGCTGCGTCCTAAACACAAGGAAGCTAAGGTGCCCACCAAGAAGAAGGTGAAGAGCAGCGACAAGAAGAGCCCGAAGAAAGCCAAGAAGAAGCGCTAGCGTTAGGCTTACCAAACGCCCGCCGTCTCGGCAATTAAGCGTCCCTTTGGGGGCGCTTTTTTTATGGCGATTTAACAAATTGGTAGCAAGTGTCACCAGCTTCACTTGATTTTCAATATGTTAAATTGGTTTAACAGAGTAAATTTGACACATTTTATTTACAAAAAGACTTTTGCGCACAGCAGAGACTCTGGTAATTTATAGGGCATTCAGCTCAGCACGGAATAGCATGAAGTCAATGATAAAAATTATCCTACGAAGAGTTTTCCCCCCTTTTCTTATCCTGATCGTCTTCGGCCTGTTTGCCGCCCTCTTGATGAGTACTCAGGAAGCCCCAGAGCAGAAAGAGGAAGAGATGCCGGTTCCTATAGTGGACGTGATGCCGGTACGAAGTGAAACCGTTTCATTAAACCTGCCCTCCTACGGCGTGGTGCTCCCCAAGAACAAGACCCAGCTGGTCACAGAGGTGCAAGGACGCATGCTGACCATCTCGGACAAGTTTGTCGCCGGTGGCATAGTCAAGCGCGGCGATATGCTGGCGCAGATCGAACCCTCGGATTACGAGGCGGATCTGATGCAGGCGCAGGCCACCCTGGCCCAGGCCAAGGCGGCACTGGATGAGGAGATCGCCCGCGGCGAAGTGGCCAAAGAGGACTGGAAGGGTTACGACGGCGGCGTGCCGCCAGAGCTTGGCCTACGTGTGCCACAGCTCAAGAAGGAGCAGGCCAACGTCAAGTTTGCCGAGGCCGCCCTGGCCCGCGCCCAGCGTAACCTGGAGCGCACCACCATACGCGCGCCGTTCGATGGCATCATCAAGTCCCGTAACGTGGATCTAGGCCAGTATGTCACCCTGGGCACTAACCTGGGCGAGCTGTACGACACCCGCATCGCCGAGATCCGTCTGCCGCTGGCCAACCACGAGCTGGCCTACCTGGAATCTATCGACAATCCCGATACCCAGGTGACCCTGAGCGCCGAGCTGGCGGGCCGCACGGTGAACTGGACAGGCAAGATAGTACGCAGCGAAGGGGTGATCGACGCCGACAACCGCATGGTCTATCTGGTGGCCGAGGTGAAAGACCCTTACTTAAGACAGAACAAGACTGAAGGCCAGCTGCCGCTGAAATACGGCAGCTTCGTCAACGCCATCATCAAGGGCCGCACCGTCGAGGGGATCGTCAAGCTGCCTCGCTATATCGTCCGGGATCACCAGGTCGCCGTAGTACGCGACGACAACACGCTAGAGATGCGTGAGGTCAACGTGGTGCGCAGCGATATCGACAAGGTCTATATCAAGGACAGCCTGAAAGATGGCGAGCGCATCTCGCTGACCACCATCAACAACATGGCTACCGGCCAGCTGGTGAAGGTGATCGGCGAAGAGGACAAGTCTCAGAGCCAGGACAAAGAGGATGAGAGCCAGCAGACCCTAGTGGCAGCAGGTGATCAGTAATGGAGACCAATACCAATAAGGGCATCATTGCCTGGTTCGCCCGCAACAGCGTGGCGGCCAACCTCTTGATGTTTGCGCTGCTGATCGGCGGCCTGTTCAGCACAGTGCTGATCAATAAGGAGGTCTTCCCCTCCTTCGAGCTGAACTATCTGCAGATCACCGTCGCCTATCCCGGCGCCGCCCCTCAGGAGATCGAAGAGGGGATCAACATCAAGATCGAAGAGGCGATCCAGGACATCAGCGGCATCAAGAAGGTGACTTCGGTCGCCAGCGAAGGCTCTGGCAGCGTCACCATAGAGGTGGAGGATGGCTTCGATGCCCAGGATATCCTGGACGAGGCCAAGCTGCGCATCGACGCCATCGCCACCTTCCCCGACAATATCGAGAAGCCCAACATCTTCCGCATCAAGCCGGAAAACAACGTCATCTGGGTCTCTGTGTATGGCGACATGAACCTGCACGAGATGAAGGAGCTGGCCAAGAGCATACGTGAAGAGATCACCGCCCTACCCGCCGTCACCCGCGCACAGGTTACCGGCGTGCGTGACTATGAGATAGGCATAGAGGTATCCGAAGACAAGCTGCGTGAGTATGGCCTGAGCTTCGCCGACGTGGCGATGGCGGTGCGTAACTCCTCTATCGACCTGCCCGGCGGCTCAATTCGCGCCGAGGATGGCGACATCCTACTGCGCACCAAGGGCCAGGCCTACACGGGCGATGATTTTGCCAAGATAGTGGTCAAGACCCGCAAGGATGGCAGCCGCATCATGCTGCCCGAGGTGGCCAACATTCGCGACGATTTCGAGGAGCGTCTGGAATATACCCGCTTCAACGGTAAACCGGCGGCCATTATCGAGGTGCTGAGCGTCGACGATCAGAACGCGCTGGATATCTCCTCTCAGGTCAAAGCCTATGTAGAGGAGCGCCGCGCCACCCTGCCCGCCAGCGCCCAGCTAGATACCTGGGGCGACCTGACCCACTACCTCAAGGGCCGTCTCAACATGATGCTGTCGAACATGTTCTATGGCGCCCTGCTGGTATTTATCATTCTGGCGCTGTTCCTCGACTTGCGTCTGGCCTTCTGGGTGATGATGGGCCTGCCGGTCTGTTTCCTCGGCGCCATGCTGCTGATGCCGCTGGAGCCCTTCTCGCTGTCGATCAACATGCTGACCCTGTTCGCCTTCATTCTGGTGCTGGGTATCGTCGTGGATGACGCCATCGTCATCGGCGAGAGTGCCTATACGGAGATCGAGCGCCACGGCCACTCGCTGGACAATGTGATCAAGGGGGCCCATAAGGTCGCCATGCCCGCCACCTTCGGCGTGTTGACCACCATTGCTGCCTTCATCCCCATGCTGATGGTCTCCGGCCCCATGGCGATCATCTGGAAGTCCATCGGCCTGGTGGTGATCCTCTGTCTCGCCTTCTCACTGGTGGAGTCTAAGCTTATTCTGCCGGCGCACCTGGC
Source organism: Shewanella loihica PV-4 (assembly GCF_000016065.1). Taxonomy (NCBI): domain Bacteria; kingdom Pseudomonadati; phylum Pseudomonadota; class Gammaproteobacteria; order Alteromonadales; family Shewanellaceae; genus Shewanella; species Shewanella loihica. Next base: position 872,227 of record NC_009092.1, on the reverse strand, counting down.
TCACCTAAAACCGCGTCGCCCGAGCCCTAACCCTAACCTGTTTGTGCGCTTCAAGACGGCGCTTAACAACAAGGTGCAACACTTCATCCACCACAGCTACCGCAGCTTTATCGGTCGCTGTATCGAGCACAGATACAATGTGGTCGCCACCTTCGTGGGCGTGCTTATCCTCTCGGTGGCACTGGTTGCCAGCGGTAAGGTGCGCTGGGTCTTCTTCCCCGATATCCCGTCCGACTTCATTCAGGTGCGACTGGAGATGGATGTAGGCAGCTCAGAGGCCAACACCCTCAAGGTGGTCAAGGAGATAGAGAACGCCCTCTATGTGATGAACGATCAGATGGAAGACGAGTACGGCTACCCTGTGGTGAAGCACAGCTTCATCAACATGGGCTCGCGCACCTCCGCCTTCATCTTCGCCGAGCTGACCAAGGGCGAAGACAGGGACGTAGACGGCGTCACCATCGCCGATGCCTGGCGCAAGGCGCTGCCTGAGCTTATCTCTGTAAAGAAGCTTAACATCAATGCCAGCACCAACGACGCCGGTGGCGATATCTCCTTCAGGCTCACCTCGAGCGATCTCGAGCAGCTCTCCCAGGCCGCCGACGAGCTGAAACAGAAGCTGCGCACTTACGAGGGGGTGTATGACATCTCGGACAACTACTCCTCCGGCAGCCACGAGATCCGCCTGGCGATCAAGCCCGAGGCCGAGGCATTGGGGCTGACCCTGTCGGATCTGGCCAGCCAGGTGCGTTACGGCTTCTACGGCTATGAGGCCCAGCGTATTCTGCGCAACAAAGAAGAAGTCAAGGTGATGGTGCGCTATCCGCTTGAGCAGCGCCGCACCCTGGGGCATTTGGAAAACATGATGATCCGTACGCCCCAAGGCACCTCGGTGCCCTTCTCCAGCGTGGCCGACATAGAGCTGGGTGATTCCTACTCGTCGATCACCCGTGTCGATGGCCGCCGCGCCATCACGGTTATCGCCAACGCCAACAAGAATGTGGTCGAGCCCTCCAAGGTGGTGGGTGAGATCCAGAAGGATTTCCTGCCTTACCTTGAGAGCAAGTATCGCCACATCTCCACCACACTCGATGGTGGCAGCGCCGATGAGCAGAGCGCCATGATAGGCCTAATCCAGGGCTTTTTCTTCGCCATGTTCACCATCTATGCGCTTATGGCAATTCCGCTCAAGTCCTACAGCCAGCCGCTGATCATCATGTCGGTGATCCCCTTCGGTATCATAGGCGCTTTGTTCGGCCACTTCATCCTGGGGCTCTCCATGAGCGTGCTCAGCCTGTGTGGTATCGTGGCGCTGGCCGGGGTGGTGGTAAACGACTCGCTGATCCTGGTGGATTTTGTCAACCGCGCCCGCGCTCAGGGCCTGCCGCTTAAAGATGCCGCCATAGACGCGGGCTGTTATCGTTTCCGGGCGATCATCCTTACCTCTATGACCACCTTCGTCGGTCTGGTGCCCATCATCCTCGAGCGCAGTCTACAGGCGCAGATTGTGATCCCTATGGCCACCTCGCTGGCCTTCGGTATCCTCTTCTCCACCGTGGTGACCCTAGTACTGGTGCCCGTGCTCTACATCATACTCAACGATATCAGGCAGCTCACCGGCCGCGTGTTCCGTTGGTGGTGGCAGCCCCGTAGCCATAGCGTCGAGGGCGAGCAGTCCTAACCAATCTAAATTCGAAGGGAGGCTTAGCCTCCCTTTTTGATCCAGCAGAGGTTTTCGCTACGCCAAACGCGTTAGACTCCAGCCATTCTCCTTGCAACTCATTTTGCCAAGGGCCAACTAATCACAGCTTTGAGTACCATGAGCCAGTCCACCTTAGTCTACGACATTCGCAACAGCCGCTACCTCAACATCACGGGTCGCTGCACCCTGAGATGTCAGTTCTGCCCCAAACATAACGGCAGCAAGCAGGTACATGAGTACCAGCTGGATCTCGACCATCAGCCAAAAGCCGATGAGCTCATCCCCCTGCTGGGCGAGGTGAGCCAGTTCGACGAATATGTGTTCTGCGGCTACGGCGAGCCCACCCTCAACCTAGCCACCTTGCTTAGCGTGGCAAGAGAGATAAAACGCCGCGGCGGCAGGGTGCGGGTCAACACCGACGGCCTGGGCAACCTGTTTCACCGGCGCAACATACTGCCTGAGTTAGCCGAGGTGGTCGACGCCCTCTCCATCTCGCTCAACGCCGATACCGAAGCCGCCTACCTCAAACACTGCCAGCCCAAGCTTAAAGGTGCTTATGAGTCACTGTGGGACTTTATCCGTATGGCACCCGGCTATATCGAGCAGGTGCAGGTGTCGGCCATCGAAGGCCTGGAAGGGGTGGATATCGACAGATGCCGCGCCCTGGTGCTTGATGCCAAGGCGCAGTTTAAACACAGAAAACTCGGCGTCGTCGGTTAAGTTATCTGGGCGCCGCCGGTTGAATTACCTAGCTATCATCGGTTGAATAACCGGGGCGTCATCCGATGATTTACCGGGGCGTCATCCGATGATTTACCGGGGCGTTGCCGGTTTGTAACCGACTGTGTTCTGCGGCGAAAATCATGCTAACATAGCCGCAAAATCACTGGGGAAACACCGCTTGCAATGCTGACGCAGAAACAACCACAACTGATCGCCGGACAGGGCCTGCACTGGTCTGCGCAACGCATCTTCTCGGTGGTCACCCAGATCATCATCTTGCTGATCAGCGTCTTGCTCCTCACCAACGTCATCATCACCCTGGGCGAGCGTCGCCTGCAGGAAGATTGGGCCACCCAGAGATACAGCGAACTGCAATCTGTCGGCACCCTAATCGCCGACAAGGTCTCCTTCCAGCAGTTCCGCACCCAGATGTTTGCCAACGACGAACTGCTCAAGCGCTACCTGACCATCCCCAGCGAGGTGCGTCAGCTTAAGCTACAACAGAGCTGGGAGGTGATGATACGCAACATCCCCGAGCTGCTGGATATCGCGCTATTCGATCCCCAGGGCAAGTACAAGTTTTCCACCACCAACGACTTTAGCCGCGACCCGCTACCGCCATCCTTGCTCGGCGGCGCGCGCAACATGGGCGGCAACGAGGTCTACACCTCGCCGCTGGAGTTTACCCCCATCAAGGGCAAGCTCGAGCCCTACCTGTATCAGCTGGCCTGGCTGGAGAACCCCGATCAGAGCGTGCGCGGCTACCTGCTGACCTATCAGTCCATGAGCCGTATGCTGAAAAGCATCAAGCCTGCCTACTCCAGCGCCGAGTCGCCGCTCATGATGCTCGACACCCAGGGGCTGCTGTACGCCGGCGCCGAGAGCAAGCCGACCATCAACCGCATCCCAGATACCATGGGCGGCAGCCTGCGTCAGACCTATCCGGCGCTGTGGCGCAAGATGGCCATGAGCAACTTCGGTCAGTTCCACGGCGACGACGCCACCTTCGTCTACCTCAAGATAGAGCTGACCACCCAGTATGAGACGCGCCGGGAATATTACCTGGTCTCCTATGTGCGCAACGACGCCATCGCCGAGCTGTTCTCCGAGTGGCGCAACATACTTATCGTCGGCGCCGTGGTGCTTACCCTACTGGCACTGGCGCTGATCCTGCTGAGCCACTCCTACCGCATCGGCCAGCGCTCTCGGGAATACAGTATCGAGTTGGCACACCGCCTGTTCCACCAGGATATCGGCTGCGTGATCATCAACGACAAAAACCGGGTGATGACAGCCAACGAGAAGGCCGCAGAGCTGCTGTGCCTGCCCTTGGACGAGCTGCAAGATCGTAACCTGCAGCGGATCCTGCAGTTCGAGAACGAGCAGTACGCCGAGGTCGCCGCCCAGCTTGAGGCCAATAACAAGTGGCAAGGGGTTATCGACTTCGACTCGCCCGGCGGCAGTCATCTGGCGATCACAGTCACCAGCTCGCCGCGCCGCAGCCGTCAGGAAAAATATTATCTGGTCACCTTCGAGGATGTGTCTCAGCTGAGAAAGGTCCAGCATCAGGCTAAGCTCAACGAGCTGTTGAACGACAACGCCATCCCCTGCGCCCTGGTGCAGGCCAACGGCATGCTGGAGCTGGCCAACCAGGCCTTCATGCAGCTGGTCTCCATCCACGATATTCAGGGCAAGAACCTCACCGATCTGCTTAATAATGACCTCAGCTCCCAGTGGCCGAGGATCACCCAGCAGATCTTGCTGCAGGGCAGCTGGAAGGGACAGATCCTCTGTGACCCCAACAGCAAGGAGAACACCTGTCTGCAGGCGACCCTCAAGGGCCACCTGGACGCCGCCGGTGAGATAGAGCATATCGTCTGCACCCTGGAGCAGGCGCAGAAGCGCGCCCTCTTGCAAGACACCGGCGACTTCATCCCCCACCGCAGCGCCATCTTGGTGAACCTCAGGGATCTGGACGACTACTTCAAGTCACTCAGCCCCGTCAGCCGCGAGCACTCCAGCCTGCTGCTGATCGACATCACCGCCGAGAGCATGCTGAGCCACATGAGTGATATCGGCCAGCTGGAGAATCGTCAGCGCGAGGTGGAAATCCATATCCTCAGGACACTGCCGGTCAACTACCAGATGTCTCACTGGCAGCTGGGCAAGCTGATCGTGATACTGCCGGACACCTGCTCGGACGACGCCCACCACTTCGCGGTGAAATCCCTGAACGGCCTCAACGAGATCGGCCTGGGCACAGGGATCTGCATGGGGATCGCCAGCTACCAGACAGGCCAGAACCTGGAGCAGTACCTGAGTAACGCCGAGGTGGCGCTCAAGCGCGCCAAGCAGATAGGTGAGCAGAATATTTGTCAGGCGTTTACGAGGCAAAATTAGGTTTTTGCCGTTAACCTTTTTTCGGTTTGTAGCGTCTGCCGCTATGGTCATTGACATGTGAGTTGAAGTTCGTACCTTCATGGCAACCTATCACCTGCGGTGAGCTTATGTGCAGATACATCTGCTACACGCCGTAAATCCGTCCATGGAGGCTCGACGATGGCATCCCTGCCATCGACGTCCGCAGATGCATCTACACCCGGTGTCCAACGTCTCTTCGATTTAACGTCATTGTTTGCTTCAATGCTTTCTGGCTTTCCCTTATTTGAATCGATTAGCGGATTGAAGGCCGTTCCTTCATGGCAACCTAACGCCTGCCCGGCGAGGGATGTGCAAACACTATTTTGGCACGCTGTAAATATGTCCCTATACGCTCCGCGGCGGTACTGACCTACATGGATGTAGGGAATGCCAAAAAATGTAGGGAACATTTTTGGCCCTGCCGCCGAGGGCCAAAATCGTGTTTACACTGGGTATCCAACGTCTCTTCGATTTCGCTTCATTTGATGTGAGTAGGAGGGCTAGATGAGTGTTCGGCAGGTTGCCAAACTCTACTCGCTAGACTGCGCATCTATACAGGTATAATGGGATTTTGCAAAAAAGCGCCCCTTTCGCTTCCTACTATGTAATCTTGCTGTTCTCGCTTTGTTTTTGAAAATTCGTAACTAATTGATTAAATTTAGTAAAAAACTGAGCATCAGCCATTTAATAGGGAGTGGTGGAGGTCTCGTTAAATGAAGTCTCGCTTTGTTTTCGGGCTGCTTATTCTCTCCTTGTTATGTAATGCTGTTATTGATATAAATTTCAGATATTTAAAAAGTTTGCCGCGATGTACATTAGTAGGAAGTGATTTACATAGGCGGCATTCTCGCTAATAAGCGTTATGCTAAGTAAATAGATGAACATTTTCCGAAAGATAAGCAATTTTTTTACTAGGAGAAATAATTCTCAATGCTCGCTATCAAGTAATGATATAGGTATTCGATACTTTAGAGATAGTATTGAAGAGAGCAGCTTTGAGTGGAAGGAATGCATAAAAATAGTGACCTATAAGGACGACCTAATCACGACCGATTTAATTTGTTTGGAGTTTGAGCTTAATAATGGAAAAGTGTTTCTCGCGCATGAAGAACAAAGTGGTTTCGAACATCTGATCGGAATACTAAGTAAAATCTTTCCCTCTATAGATGAAAATTGGTATGCGGAAGTAATGCAGCCCGCATTTGAAACGAATTTTAAAGTTTTATATGAACGTTGAGCATAACAATTTGCTCAACCCGAAAAATTACTCGCTGACTCGCTCGCAATGTTTCGGGTTAGCAAGGCGTTATGTAGCTAAGGAAAGTTTGCAGTAATCATCATGAGTAACCCTAAAATATGCGTACACTGCAAGAAGCCAGTAGAAAAGTATTCCGAGGATTACAAAGTCTTTGAGCAGATGCATTGGCTTTGTTTTCACCTGGTGTTTGAGCACGAAGGTGATCCCGATGTAGCATGTGATGATCCAGCTTGTCCTTGGTTTCACATTGAGGTTTTGCGCAGTAAATTAGAAGAATTAGGTGTTGATCCTCAGGAAGCTATAACCAAGGCAATCAATAAAAAATGGAAGTTATGAAATCGCAACATAACAAGCGCCTTATGTTGCTCGTAAACTCGCTGGGACAAATTTTCGCGGGCTTTTCGCTTCGCTCAAGTTTAGCCCACTCAATTTGCCCCGTAGGCGGGCGTTATACGAACACGGATGAATAAGCACCTACGCTCCAAAAACTACGCACAAGCAAAAGCAAAGTTAATGTGGCTGTTTCCAGCTGCAATAATGCTGTTAACTTCTGCTAGCTTTGCAACAGACATTGAGTTGAGCAAGTTAGTTTTAATTACAATTTTGCTTATTGCTTCAATAGCAGGTTTTGTTCATACCTTATTAGCGCTAAAGTGGCAGTTGATACAGACAAGATTTGGCACATACTACAAGGCTGAAAACCCTAAAAAGTTTAATGCTATGGTTCTGTTGTCTATTGCGGGTTTTGCAGTAACATCAACAATGGTCACCTTTCTGCTGCTAATGTTCGTATGACAAGCGGTTTATGGATGGGACTCGAAACGGCTTGCTCGGGTTCGTTCCTCACCAAGTTTAGCAAGCCAACTCTCGTCCCATAGCAAGGCGTTATATCTCTTATGAGCATGGATTTCATTGCGAACATTTTTGTCGGAATTTGGTTAGTTGGATTTATTACAGGGCTAGCTGCAGCCATTGGTCTTTCCACTTTGCACAAATGTGGAAAAGAAGTCCCCTTCCTGCTTAAGTACTCGGGAATCTCTGTCTTTTTTCCTAAATACTATCTAGCAAATGAAACGCGCAAAAGAGTTGTTGCTGGATTAATATCGATCTGCGTTTGCTGTATTCTACTAGGTCTTGTCTGGATCTTGATTACTGTTCCAGAAGCGGGAGACGCAATTTGGAATGAAGTTAGTGCAAGGAATCTATTACAAACGCCTTAAAAATTAACACAATACACTAGGCTTGTGCTCATTTCCCCTAGTTTTAGTCAAGTATCTTTCACCCCTATGACAGGCGTTATTCACACAAGGATTATTCCATATCTGATGACGGCTAGAGCCGAAAGTCTAACACTCCCTCATCCCCAAAATATGCGCTTAATCAAGCTAATGGATACCAAATGCGGATAAATCGAAGAGATGAATAACTAGGTGTAGATACGCCGGTGAGCTTCCGAAACAGGGCCAAAAATGTTCCCTACATTTTTTGGCATTCCCTCCATCCATGGAAGTCAGATGTTTCGGCAGAGCCTACAAGGAAGTATTCACGGCGTCTCACAGGCGTATCTGCACATAAGGTCGCTCATTCACATCCATGTGATTGCGACATTGGTGCATCCATGCACTGCACCTGCCGCAGGCAATTCAAAAAATTGAAGGTCAAGGCTACGACTAGCTAAATTCAAATCAAAATCAGCCAGACTAGACCCCAACCCAAATCTAGGCGCTTGGACTTGCGCCTTCCTCATCGTGTTCAAACCCGATGGCTTCGATGCCATCTGGCATCTCACTCTGACTGATATCCACTATGGTGGAGCGGTTCATGGTGATCTTGTAGCGGGCAAACTGGGGGGGCTTGCGGCCCTCTTGCAGGGAGAGCACCAGGTTGATCTGGTAGCGGCGCTCTACCGAGTCGCTGCTGATCTTGCCGTCGGCTTCCTTGTAGATCTTGGCCTTACCGCGCTCCAGGTAGCGGGCGAAGGGAGCCAGGCTAAAGTTCACCTGCTCCTGTATGGTGGAGTAGCCGGCGAGAAAGTCTTTGCTGGCGATGCGCGAGTTGATGCCATAGTGGAGAATATCGGCGTCGAGCTTGTTCTGGCTATGACGGCGCTTCAATATCTCGTCTATCTCCTCGGGGAGATCCTTAGACTTAACGAAATCGATCCACACGTGCTGCTTGGCGATCATCGCCTGGCTGGTAGTATCGCGCAGGATGCGGCTCCAGCGGGGACGGCCCTTCTGGATCACCCGCCACAGGGCGTTGCGAATATCTTCCTTGAAGATCTCACGAAAGCCATAGATCACCGCCAGGGTGAACACCAAGGCCATGGTGAGGCCGCTGAAGATACCCTGGGCCTTGATGATGAGCGACGAGACCACCAACATCACGAAGGCAGTGGCGATGCCCGTGGTCATCTTCTTCAGGCCCACACCGAGACGCTTCTGCTCCTCTTTTAACACAACCCCTTGCTGGATCAGGCGGCGCAGCAGCAACATCTTGTTGGAGATGCGGTTCGGGTCACTCTGGGTCTGGGAGGAGTTGTAGTTCTTGCTGTCGCGGTAGCCGTTCTCACTGCGGCACAGGTTGATCACCTCTTCCACCACCTCGCTGTAGTCACTGCTGCGGGGCGCGTGGGACATGAGTTTCAGCAGGCGCTGCTCACAAAACCAGGAGAGGTAGTTGTCGGCGTTCTCGAAGTAGTGCTTCCACTTAGGATCGCTGGGCTCGTTACGGCGAAACTTCTTCAGCAGCTGGGTGACGATTTCGCTCAGATCTTTGAGGGAGGGGTAGAACTGCTCCACATCCTCCACCTGCGCCAGCTCCTTGCTGTCGGTCTCGATGGCCACGGCAAACTGGTAAGCAAACAGGTTGAGGTAGAGCCTGAACTCCTCTACGGTACGCTTCTTCTGACTGATGAAACGCCCCTGCACCAGGGGCAGATGCAGCCCGGAGGAGTAATAGGAGCGCCGGCCGGCGATGGCCGCGTGATAATATTCTTCTTCGTCGAGGCTCTGGGGATTGATCCCCATCTCTTTGGGCAGAAAGAAATAGAGGTCGAGCCGTCTATGGTCGCCCACCTTCATCTGATGGGTAAACTTGATCGACAGTGACTCTTCCTGCTTGATATTAACCTTAGACACAAAACCTCAGAATAATAGAATTATTTCAGTAATTTAGAAATGCACATCCTGAGTATAGCCCAAGTACGGCTATTGCACTATACGGCAGCCACAGACGGTGTTACTCGGCTGGAACAATACCACGGCATAGTCCCTGTGGGGATCTAATTCCAGCGGCTCGATAGAGAGATTGTGCATCCCCTTGCTGTCCAGGTTAAAGGAACTGATATAGGAGAGGTACTGCATGTGTCTCGGCATGGCCTCGGTCGACTCGGCGCCGCTCTCCTCCTTGGTGTCAACCGAGAAGTTATAGCGGCCGTTGGCCTCATCGAACTCGAGGTACTTGCCCTGCATGCGGATGATCCCCGCCGAGGTGCCGTCGAGGTTGAAGTAGCGGTAGTTGATCTGCGCCTGCTGCTTCTTGGCCATGATATCCACCAGGAGATAGTGGCGCCCCTCCGCCTGGGCGTCGTCGCGGCGGTCGAACAGCTCAGAGCTACAGCTAAGCATCAGGGTTTCGCTGGGATTGAGGTAGCGATAGCTGATGGTAATGCTAATCGCCAGCAGCCCCAGCACGATAATGTTGATCGCCCACAGCACCTTTCTATTCACACAAAGATACCTCTTTAAACCAGGCCTCGGAGATAAACACCTTCTGCTGCCTGTAATCGGTTAACTTAAGGTTGCGCACCAAAGATTGCCCCATCCTTTCGCCGCGCATGGTGATGTTAAACACCTGCTTATCGTGGGAGAGCGACATATAGACCTCTTTCCAGGGCGAGGACTCGCAGCGCTCGAACGCCTGAGACATCTTCTCCGACAGGCGCAGCAGCGAGGTGTTGTTGGTCTTGGACTTGGCGTAGCTGATAAACATCACCTTCTGCCCCGACTCCAAGGTGATGCCATGGCGCAGATAGGGCTCGGTATGTTGCGCCTCGAAGTTGACCGAGGAGAAGAGCTGCAAGGAGACCAGCGCCCCCAGCAGCAGGACGATAAGCCCAACCCACAGCTTGACCCAGCGATTTCGCTTGCCAAACAGCCAGGCCAGCACAGCCTCTATTCGCTCGCCCAGGCCATGGGGCTCGCCGCTTGCCGAGGCGTTATCGATATGATGCGCAGACGAAGGAACGCCGCTATCCAGGCGCAGGCGATAGCCCTTGCCCTTGACGGTTTCTATCATGTGTTCATGCAGCGGACCGAGGAAGGAGCGCAGCATAAATACCGCCCGCGCCACCGACGAATCGCTTAATGGCGGATGGTCGTCATCCCCCGCCCCTAAGACGCGCTTAGCCACTACCTTGTCGCTATTGGCCAGCAGGAGCAGCAACACCTGCAGCTCGGCGCGCGGTAGATGCCACTCTTCACCCGTTAAGTCGTTGGTGAGCACGCCTGTATGTCTGTCGAATCGGCAATCACCCAGTTGCATCTTGGTTACTCTTTCATTTCGCTGTGCATAAGCTTATGCAAACCCAGCAAAAAAATCTGTGATCCCCTCTATCTCCTCGAAAGTCATCTAGAAAATACCCTTACAAAAGCTAGGGAGTTATGCGCTCTGTGATCCCAGCCCCCTTCTTCATCCACTAAGCCCCAATATTTATCCCTGGCTGAAACCTCGCGAATTAACATGAATGCTACAAATAGAGTGATCAGCTTCACATCGCAAAACATAACGACGATGAAGGCTGGAGGTATTAATTAATTAAATCGATACAAGGCGCCGAAAAAATCGGCGCAGGCAGATGCGCGCCCAGCCCCAAGCTTCATCCAGCCCAGGTCACACTATTTGCAATCTACCCAGACCACACTGGCCTCAAGTTCAAACCGGCGTATCCCTTTAACCACGCCAACAACAAAAATAACATCTATCCAAGTGAGGACATTGTCATGACCATCAATAGACGCCAAGCACTTAGCCAAATCATCGGCATCAGCACCGCTGCGGCGGGCGCAACCCTAATGGGTACATCGGCCTTCGCCGCCACCGACGAACAAGGTAACTACAAACTGGAACTGGGTGAGAAGCTCAAGTATGTCCCCCTGGATCCTATGGCAACGGCCAAGCTCGCCTACGAGACAGGCGGCGGCTGTATGCACCAGGTGTTTCACGCGTTAGTCACCATGCTGGCCAACTCTGAAAGCGCCGACGCCGCCAAGTTTGCAACGATTCCTACCGCACTGGCCGGCTATGGCTGGGCAGGTATCGTGGGTCAGGGCACAGTGTGTGGTAACAACAACGCCACAGGTATGCTGGTGAACATACTCGACGACATCAATGGCCAAAACGCCGCGGTGATCGGCGCCTCTTTCCGCTATTACGAAGTGACCGAGCTGCCTTTCTCCAGCGACGAGTTCGTGGCCGGTATCGGTTCTACCGCCGAGAAGACGGCACTTGTGGGTAAGTCATCTGTTGCCAACAGCATTCTGTGTCACTCCTCTATCAGTAACTGGTCTAAGGCCTCAGGCTTTACCTTCAGCCAGAAGGGTGAGCGTTGTAAGCGTCTGTCAGCTTCTGTGGCCTACCATGTGGTCGAGCTGCTTAACCGTGCCTACAAAGGCGAAGATATCTCTGCCCTGCCTGAATCAAAGCCTTCGAGCGAGGCGCAAGCTTGCCAAAGCTGTCACGGCGTAGAGAGCACCATGGGCAGCGCCGCCAGCGTGAAGTCTGACATGGAATGTACGACTTGCCATACCGGCCACTTTAACTAAAGGAGCAGGTCATGAATGAGAAGTTATTAACAGCCCTACTGGCAACGGCGCTTATCTGCGGCGGCTGCGGTAGTGACGACAATGATGACAACGACGGCGGCGAGATCACTCCGCCACCGGTTGCCGACACCATAGATGCCGGTGAGGCATTGGCCATCAACCTGACCCTGGCCGAGTTTGACGGCGAGACGGGCACACTCAACTTCGCCCTGAAGGATGACGCCGGCCTGGCCATCACCAATGCCACGGATTACCGTATCGTCTACTTCGGTTTCCCTGACAGCTCGACCACCTCACGTAACGCCAAGGCGTGGAAACACTGGCACGTGACCCAAAGCTACTCATGTGACAGCGCCGCCGGCGATTGCCAGGGCGTGCTGCAAGAGACAGACAAGGGTCAATACAGCTTCGATGCCACGGATCTGGACTGGGATGCCAACACGGCGCCTGGTTCGGTGAAGGAATACAAGGTAGGTATCGAGATCAAAGGTGCCAAGGCGACCAACGAACTGGTTCTGCTCCCCTCCACTTAACCCACTGCACCACTTTGAGGGCCATCACCTAGCGTGTGGCCCTTTTTTTATGTCCGCTCCTGCCACTCATTCGGCAACAGCAGAGCGCTGTCAGCTAAAACTAAAGCCTAAGTCTAAGTCTAAATCAAAGCTAAACCAGAGCTAAACCTGCCCAGCAAGCGGGACACGACCATAGATAGAAGAAGGGGTTATTGCTCGCCGATGATCTCGGCTAACGAGGGCAGATAATTGAAGGGCTCAAACACTGAATAGATGAGCAGAAACAGCAGTAGCAGCTGAGAGATCAGCAGTATGTATTGCTGCTTGGTCATGCGGCGGATAGGCCCGTTGCCCAGCAGCTCGCGGTGGGGCGAGAGTTTGCTGTGCAGTATATAGCCCTGATCGTCCACCGACTCCAGCAGCTTGCCCGACGGACTGCCGAGAAAGAAGCGGATGCGATCCACCGCCTGCACCAGACGTGCCATGTTGGCGTCATCTTCGGGTAGGCAGGCCAACAGGTCGGCATTGGACATCACCTGACCACGATGCTCGGTCAATAGTTTAAGCACGGCAAACTCCGCACCTGGCATAAGCCAGCTGGTGTCATTGTCCTGATTCGACAGCGTCGACTGGGACGGCTCAAACCAACAGCAACCTATCTGCATCCGGGTCTCACACTTAAGGGGAAATTACACAAATATCGCGATGCCTGTTAAGGCTAGCGTCTAGTTGTTAGTGTGACATTTTACCCGGCCAACTTTCGTGACAATCAGCACATAACCCATTAAATTATCTGAATAATTATGATACACCCTGATACAGATTTAAGCCCGCTTAGGCTTAATTTCAGGCTGATTTCAGACAAAAAAAGACGCCCCGAAAGGCGTCTCTTAAGTCCAATAAAAACCCTATTAGAAAGAGTACAATAGCGTCATGTTGGTTTCGGTATCTGTGCTCTTCTTGTTATCCAGCGGCTCGCTGTTGTAACGCACGATAACGGCAAACTTCATCGCTAGGGCGCCAACGATATTGGCCGTGATAGAGGTTTCAGAGCGACCTTCCAGGCTCTCGCCGTAATCGGCCACAAACAGCTGCTTGAACTTAGAGTTGTCGGTGATCTCGGTTTCGAAGTTCATCACGCCGTGCGCCACCCAGCTCTCTTCGGTGTCGTAACCCGCTTCGGCGGCGCTCTCATCGTCCAGACGCTTGTACTGGAAACCCGGACCCACTTCGACGGCGAAGGTCGTCTTCTCGGTATCGACAAACTTGTGACCATAACCGGCAGAAATTGTCGACTTAGAATCGAAACCGGTAAAGGGATCGATCTCGTGGTTGGCGTTAGCAAACATATAGTTCACGTCGCTGAACTTGTAGTTACCCTGTACCAGGCCGTAGTAGCGCTTACCCGTCTCTTCGCCGCTGTCCTCTTTGTAGAGGGCTTCTAGCAGGTATTGGTTTTCCCAGTTACCCAGCTCGTGCTTCATGTCCAGACGGCCCTTGAGAGAGGTCGTCTCTGTGTTACCCGTAGTCACCGTCGCACCCAGTTCGGCGTCGGCGGCAAAGGTTCTGTCACCCTTAACGAAATCTGCGCCCGCATGCGCTGCAAAAGGGGCCGCCATCAGGATGGCCGTAGCCGTCAGCAATTTTTTCATTATCTGTTTACCTATTTATCTAAGTCCCTTAAAAATTGGCGCAATAGTATCATCCGGCGCACAGAAATGAAAATTACGCTTGCCTTTCCAGCATTTTGAACTAACAGCTCAGCTAAGGGCGAGAGTTAGTCCTTACTCTTTGTGGTGTTTTTACCATAAAAAAAGCCCACCAAATTGGCGGGCCTTTTTCATATTGGGTCATCAGACCGAATTAGTTCACCTGTGGATCTAACTCGCCAGACTGGTATGCCTTATACATGGCCTGCAGTGACTTAGGCTTGATCTTAGAACCCATGCCCGCCGCACCGAAGGCTTCATAGCGAACGGTACAGATGTCTGCCATCGCATCCATAGAGGCTTTCAGGAACTTACGAGGGTCGAACTCGCTTGGGTTCTCCGCCAGGAACTTACGTACCGCGCCGGTAGAGGCCAGACGCAGGTCGGTGTCGATATTAACCTTACGTACGCCGTGCTTGATACCTTCGACGATCTCTTCCAGTGGCACACCATAAGTTTCAGGGATGGCGCCGCCATACTGGTTGATCACTTCCAGCCACTCTTGCGGCACAGAAGAAGAACCGTGCATGACCAAGTGGGTGTTAGGAATACGTGCGTGGATCTCCTTGATACGGTCGATACGTAGCACGTCGCCGGTAGGCTTACGGCTAAACTTGTAGGCACCATGGCTGGTACCGATAGCGATGGCCAGGGCATCCACGTGAGTATCGGCCACGAAACGCGCCGCCTCTTCCGGCGTGGTCAGCAGCTGATCTTCGCTCAGGATACCTTCGGCGCCAACACCATCTTCTTCACCGGCTTGACCAGTTTCCAGACTACCCAGACAGCCTATTTCACCCTCTACCGACACACCACAGGCGTGGGCGAAGGCAACCGTCTTGCGGGTCACGTCGACGTTGTACTCGTATGAAGCAGGTGTCTTACCGTCTGACATCAGTGAGCCGTCCATCATGACTGAAGACATACCCAGCTGGATAGAACGCTGACACACGTCAGGGTGAGTACCGTGATCCTGGTGGATACACACAGGGATATCTGGATACTGCTCGAGCGCCGCCGCCATCAGATACTTAAGGAACTGAGGACGAGCATACTTACGCGCACCGGCTGACGCCTGAACGATAACCGGGCTGTCTGTGGCTTCTGCCGCCTGCATAATGGCGCGCATCTGCTCCAGGTTGTTAACGTTGAACGCGGGAACGCCGTATCCGTGCTCTGCGGCATGGTCTAGCAGTTGACGTAGGGAAATTAAGGCCATTTTTAACTCCAATAATAGGGTGGCAATCGGGCCATGCCCGCTTAACCACCGAGGTCACTATCGTTTGGACAGATTTTGATACCGACAGAAAGGTCGCGAACTCCTTGCGACCCGACTATCGGCGGTTTCTTATAATACTAATTATTTTTTTACTTATTCGCCGCGGCTTTCCAGCATAGCCACAGCAGGTAGTTCCTTACCTTCCAGGAACTCCAGGAAGGCGCCACCACCGGTAGAGATGTAAGAGACCTTATCGGCGATGTCGTACTTGTCGACCGCCGCCAGGGTGTCACCACCGCCCGCGATTGAGAAGGCAGAAGAGTCGGCGATCGCCTGAGCGATACGCTTGGTGCCTTCACCGAACTGATCGAACTCGAACACGCCTACCGGACCATTCCATACTATGGTGCCGGCGTTCTTGAGGATCTCGGCCAGGGCCTCGGCGCTGTCAGGGCCGATGTCGAAGATCATATCTTCATCTGCCACCTGATCGACCGCCTTGAGGGTCGCGCTCGCCGTTGGGCTGAACTCGCTCGCCACAACTACGTCGGTCGGTACTGGGATGTCGCCGCCACGGCTCTGGGCATTGGCTACCAAGCGCTTGGCTTCATCGATGAGGTCAGCTTCATAGAGGGATTTACCTACGTTGTGACCGGCTGCGGCAATGAAGGTGTTGGCGATACCGCCACCCACGACTAGCTGATCGACAATACCAGAGAGGCTCTCGAGTACGGTCAGCTTGGTCGACACCTTAGAACCGCCTACGATGGCTACCAGCGGACGCGCCGGATTGTCCATCGCCTTACCCAGGGCTTCCAGCTCACCGGCAAGCAGTGGACCGGCGCAGGCCACAGGGGCGTACAGGCCGACACCGTGAGTCGATGCCTGGGCGCGGTGCGCGGTGCCAAAAGCGTCCATCACATACACATCACACAGGGCTGCCAGCTTCTTGGCCAGCGCCTCGTCGTTCTTCTTCTCGCCGACGTTGAAGCGCACGTTCTCGAATACCACGACTTCACCGACATTGGCTTCTACACCGTCCAGGTAGTCTTTTGCCAGACGTACCGGGCAATCCAGCGCCTTCTCCAGGTAATCCACAACAGGCTGCATAGAGAACTCGCTGTTGTACTCACCTTCGGTCGGACGACCCAGGTGAGACATCACCATCACGGCCGCGCCTTTCTCCAGCGCCAGCTTGATGGTTGGCAGAGAGGCACGCAGACGCGCATCGCTGGTGACCACACCATTGCTGACCGGGACATTGAGGTCTTCACGGATAAGCACGCGCTTGCCCTGAAGATCTAACGCTGACATATTGATAATCGCCATTTCACGTTTCCTTAAGTTTAAAGTTAAAAATAAAAGTTAAAGCAAAACTGGGCTACCCACCGCCGGGACGCTTCACCGGCCATAGGTTTAAAATCTTTAAAATCAGGCTCTAACGGCCTTTATCATCTCTAAACTGGTGTCCAACATACGGTTGGCAAAGCCCCACTCGTTGTCACACCACAACAGCAACTTCACCAGATGGCCGTCGCTCACCCTGGTCTGGGTGCCATCGACGATACTGGATCTGGGATCATGATTAAAATCGCACGATACCAATGGCGCATTAGTATAGCCCACAACCCCTTGGTATGAGCCATTTGCCGCCTGAGATAATACCTGGTTCACTGTATCGATATCGACACGTTTATCTAAGGTGACCGATAAGTCAATTGCAGTCACATTAATTGTCGGCACGCGCACAGATATCGCCTCGAACTTATCCTTCATCTCGGGCAAGATCCGCTCGATCCCTCTGGCCAGCTTGGTATCTACCGGAATGATCGACTGCCCCGCCGCGCGGGTACGTCTTAGGTCGTCATGATAGGCATCGATCACCTGCTGATCGTTCATCGCCGAGTGGATGGTGGTGATGGCGCCGCTACGCACCTTAAAGGCACGGTCCAGCACCTGGATAATGGGCACCAGGCAGTTGGTGGTGCAGGAGGCGTTAGAGACCACCTTATGTTCGGCCTTGAGATCTTGATGATTCACGCCGTAGACGATTGTGGCGTCCACATCGCCGGATGAGGGATGGCTGATCAGCACCTGTTTGGCGCCCGCCCTGATATGGGCCTCACAGGCCTGGCGGTCGATGAGGGCACCCGTGGCCTCGAACACGATATCGATATCCAGGGATCGCCAGGGAAGCTTCTCGGCATCGGCCTCATGGAGCAATTGGATACGATCATCGCCTATGGTCATCACGTTGGCGTCGAGTGACGCGGGAGACTGAAAACGACCATGGGTGGTATCGTATTGGGTCAGATGAAGCATGGCTTCGGGGTTGGCGAGTTCATTAATGGCGACAATCTGAATCTGATCCCGCTTGCCTGACTCATAGAGAGCACGAAGAATCGAGCGACCGATACGGCCATAACCATTAATAGCAACTTTAATCATTAAGTGCTTCTACTCCTAACACCGTCCTGAGATAGGCTTTCTTGATGCGACAACGGCCTATCGTTATCGATAAGCCGAGTCATCATGGCATAGAGCAACTGCTTGCCCTATGCCCTTTTGCAGGCTCTAGGCCTTAGAGAATAGCGCTTGCCTTGGCAACCACATTCTCAACGGTGAAGCCGAAGTGCTTCATCAGCGCGCCGCCTGGAGCAGACTCACCGAAGGTGGTCATGCCAACGATGGCGCCGTCGAAACCGACATACTTGTGCCAGTAATCGACGTGAGCCGCTTCGATGGCCACACGCTTAGTGACTGACTTAGGCAGTACAGACTCTTTGTAGTCAGCGTCTTGCGCGTCAAACACGTCGGTAGATGGCATAGAGACCACGCGTACCGCCTTACCTTGCTCGGTCAGCGCCTTAGCCGAATCCAGTGCCAGCTGCACCTCACTACCGGTTGCGATCAGGATTAGATCTGGCGTGCCGGCGCAATCTTGCAACACATAAGCACCCTTGGCGATGTTAGCCAGTTGCTCTTCGCTGCGTGGCTGAGCAGGCAGACCCTGACGGCTGAATACCAGTGAAGTCGGCGCGTTACGACGCTCGATAGCCATCTTCCAAGCTACGGCAGTTTCCGCCGCATCACATGGACGCCATACCATCATGTTTGGTGTCATGCGCAGGTTAGCCAGCTGCTCAACCGGTTGGTGAGTCGGGCCATCTTCACCCTGACCGATAGAGTCGTGGGTGTAAACGAAGATGTTTTGAATGCCCATCAGCGCAGACATACGTACCGCGTTACGCGCATATTCCATAAACATCATGAAGGTCGCGCCATAGTTGATGAAACCACCGTGCAGCGACACACCGTTCATGATGCCGCTCATACCGAACTCACGCACACCGTAGTAGATGTAGTTACCGGCTGGATCTTCCTGAATGCCCTTAGAACCAGACCATAGGGTCAGGTTAGAACCGGCCAGGTCAGCCGAGCCGCCGAGCAGTTCAGGCAGGACAGCGCCGAAGGCCGCGATAGCGTTTTGTGATGCCTTACGGCTGGCGATGTTTTCGCCCTTCTCTTGACACTCTTTGATGAAGGCCTGTGCCTTCTCTTCGAAATCGGCTGGCAGTTCACCAGTGATCACGCGGCGCTTATATTCCGCCGCCAGCTCTGGGTAAGCGGCTTCATAGGCAGCAAGCTTCTCGTTCCAGCTAGATTCGTTCGCCGCGCCCACTTCTTTGGCATCCCAACCCGCGTAAACGTCTGCAGGGATCTCAAATGGACCGTGTTCCCAACCCAGGAACTCACGAGCAGCCGCAATTTCGGCATCGCCCAGTGGCGCGCCGTGACAGTCGTGGCTGCCAGACTTGTTTGGTGAACCGAAACCGATAATGGTCTTGCAGCAGATCATAGTTGGCTTGTCGGTAACTGACTTGGCTTCTTCGATTGCCTTGCGGATAGCATCGCTGTCGTGGCCATCGACACCGGCAATCACATGCCAGCCGTAAGATTCGAAACGCTTGGCGGTATCGTCGGTGAACCAGCCTTCGACGTGACCGTCGATAGAGATGCCGTTGTCATCCCAAAAGGCAATCAGCTTGCCAAGACCTAGGGTACCCGCCAGAGAACAGGCCTCGTGAGAGATACCTTCCATCAGACAGCCGTCACCCAGGAAGCAGTAGGTGTAGTGGTCGACAATGTCATGGCCAGGACGGTTAAATTGCGCCGCCAGAGTCTTCTCGGCAATCGCCATACCTACGGCGTTGCTGATACCCGCGCCCAGTGGACCTGTAGTGGTTTCAACACCCGGTGTGTAACCATATTCAGGATGACCCGGCGTCTTAGAGTGCAGCTGACGGAAGTTCTTCAGCTCATCCATCGGCAATGCATAACCCGTCAGGTGAAGCAGAGAGTAAATCAGCATAGAGCCGTGGCCGTTTGAAAGGATGAAACGGTCGCGGTCGACCCACTCTGGGTTGTTCGGGTTGTGCTTCAGGAAATCATTCCACAACACTTCGGCGATATCGGCCATTCCCAATGGCGCACCTGGGTGACCAGAGTTGGCTTTCTGAACGGCATCCATACTTAACACACGGATAGCGTTTGCGAGTTCTTTACGAGATGACATGCTCTCTCCTGCTGATTTGAATGTTGGGGATTTTGCGGGCCGATTTTGCGGGCAACAATGGGGGCATATTTTCCCCTACTCGTGGATGGGACGCAAATAAAATTCGCCCTTTAGCTTAGATTAAATCCATCTAGACACGAAAAAGTGCACCTCAGTGACACTCAAGATGACCCCAGGCAAAACCTCGCCTCGCCGCTCAAACTTCTCCGGCGCCCTCACCCGAATTTGCGAACATAAGACTGAGCAGGCAGACCCGAGTCGCCGCGATCTTCATCTAACTGGCCTAAGCGATCCTTTGGCAATAAAAAATCGCGGCCTTATAACAACAATAAAAATTCAACATTAACAACATTTTAAGTTGCTCTTTTATTTAAACTCATCCGAAGCATTAGAATATTTACCCGGTTTTACTCCACAATTTTCATCGAAAAGGGTGTCATCCGATCTGATTTCCACTAAAATGGCCGTCTAGATGTAGATACTTCTACACATTCGAATTGTTTAAAGACGAGATTTTTCCATTATGGCAAAGCACTTGTTTACCTCTGAGTCGGTCTCAGAAGGTCATCCAGATAAAATCGCCGATCAAATTTCTGATGCGGTACTCGACGCGATCTTAGAGCAAGATCCTAAGGCACGTGTGGCGTGTGAAACATACGTCAAAACCGGCATGGTGATGGTAGGTGGTGAGGTGACCACTTCTGCATGGGTCGATATTGAAGAGCTAACCCGTAAGACGGTTCGCGAGATCGGCTACACCCACTCAGACATGGGCTTCGATGCCGACTCTTGTGCGGTACTTAACGCCATTGGTAAGCAGTCTCCAGACATCAACCAGGGTGTCGATCGCGCCGATCCTAAAGAGCAAGGCGCCGGCGACCAGGGCCTGATGTTCGGTTACGCCAGTAACGAAACTGACGTACTCATGCCAGCCCCTATCACCTATGCTCACGCATTGGTGAAGCGTCAGTCAGAAGTGCGTAAAGACAACACCCTGCCTTGGTTACGCCCAGATGCCAAGAGCCAGGTGACCTTCGCCTACGAAGACAACAAGATCGTCGGCATCGACGCCGTGGTTCTCTCTACCCAGCACTGCGACAGCGTCAGCCAGTCTGATCTGATCGAAGGCGTGATGGAAACCATCATCAAGCCTGTGCTACCGGCACAGTGGTTGAACAAAGAGACCAAGTTCTTCATCAACCCAACCGGCCGTTTCGTTATCGGTGGTCCTATGGGTGACTGTGGTCTGACGGGTCGTAAGATCATCGTCGACACCTACGGCGGCATGGCTCGTCACGGCGGCGGCGCATTCTCGGGTAAAGACCCATCAAAAGTTGACCGCAGCGCGGCCTATGCGGCCCGTTATGTGGCGAAGAATATAGTGGCTGCCGGTCTGGCGGATCGCTGTGAGATCCAGGTTTCTTACGCTATCGGTGTGGCAGAACCAACCTCTATCAGCGTTGAAACCTTCGGCACAGGCAAGGTCTCTGAAGAAGTGCTTATCGGCCTGGTTCGTCAACACTTCGATCTGCGCCCTTATGGCTTGACCGAAATGCTCGACCTGGCCCGTCCTATCTACAAGGCAACTGCGGCTTACGGTCACTTCGGTCGTAACGAGTTCCCTTGGGAGCGCACCGACAAGGCTGAAGCCCTGCGCGCAGACGCTAAGCTGTAAGCTTGGTTTTGCCAGTCAGCAAAAAGCCGCCCTTTGGCGGCTTTTTTGTATCTGGGTCAATGAGATATATTAATTGCGATTAGAGGTCTCATTGCCAGTAGAGATTCGCTTCTCAAGATACAGGCTCACCAGGCTGAAGAGCAAGATACCGACCCCATCGGCCATTAGGTCATAGCCATCGAAGGTGCGACTGGGAAAATACTGCTGACTGCACTCCTCGATAATCACCACAATCGCCACTACCAGAGCCCCCAGATAGGGTCTCACCCCCAAACACGACTGCCGCCCTAAAGAAAGCCGCCCTAAAGAGACGCGCCTGAAGTTGCTGCCAACATTGGCAAACAGGGTCAATGTACCAAACAGCAGCATATGTCCCAGCTTATCGCCATAGGGCAACGCATGGGCCAGCTCAAACAAGGGGTTAGTGCGCCCGGCATCGGCGCTGACGATCAGCCAGACCAGGAAACCACTGAATAACACGCCCAGCAGGGCAAAGGTTCTCACCATCACAAACGACTCATCCTTGACATATTGCCTCCATTTCTCTGTTTCAATATCTTCAATCCCGGCTAACAATGATCGAAATGGGCATACTGCATGCACATGAAACTCAGCTGCTGCGCATTTAACAGTGGCACCTCGACCTTGTTAGCTGTCGCAAGCTGCACCTCAGATGGCGGCGTCATAGGCCGTATCTCGGCGCTGTAGGCGTTACTAAAGCCGCAATCTAACCAGCCTTCATCCCACTTGGCGACGTAAACCGCGCGGGACTCACCGCTGAGCTCGAGACACTCGCAGCTAAGCGCCGCTTGGTTCGCCAAGGCGTTGAGCAGCTTGAGGTTATCCAGGGCGCTGAGGGTGACGCCGGCATAGGGCTCAAACAGCTCGGCGAGACGCGGTGGGAAGCCTTGCATCTTGCTCTCGGCCATCTTGCTCTCATTCATGTCACTCTCGGTATTATTGCTCGTCAAAAGGTCGCCCTCCCCTAGATAGCGCCTGCGGTATCGACCGCCAGCAGATAGTACCCGCGGCCATCGAACTCGAAGAAGTCCAGCACCTGCATGCCCCCCTTCTGGGTGTGGGCGGAGAAGGAACGTTCGTTCTCTTCGGCGATAAAGGTAACCATGTAGGAATATTGAGGTGCCACCTCTTTCTTGAGCTTGGCCACCAACTCGGCAAACAGGCCAGACCCCCTCTGGGACGGCGCTATCCAGATGGGACCATACTGACAGCTGTTGGCTTTATTGATTATACCCGAGCCAGTCTCGAAACGGCCTGCCTCGAGTCGCTTCAAGAGATAACGGTAGATGGGCCAGTCACCGAAGAAAGGCCAGCGACCGGCGATCACATAGCCGGCGATCTCACCGCCGACTTCGGCCAGCAACAACCAATGATTCTGAATCAGCTCATCTAGCTGCTGGCGACTAAAACTCTGGCCCGTCATCATGCCGCCGCGCTGATCTGGGGCAAGCTCGGCCTCCCACTGGTTCGCTTCCAGGGCGGCGATGGCATCTAGGTCGGCGCGGGTTGCCAGACGGATCACCATGACGGACTCACTATGCTGTGAAGAAACAAGAATATCCCCTTAAATCTTCGGGTTATTTGCAAAATAGCTAATCGACTACCACACTTAACACACCTGAAACACCAATAGGTTAGAGCCGATCATGCTGCCGGAAAACATTCACACGGGTGTGAGTATACTTGAAAACGATAACGCGCAAATCAACTTAGTCAGGTGGATGCATCAGTGCGAGCTGATGAAACGCTATTTCGAAGCGGATGTCGCCTTTGTCGCCCAGCAGACGGACCTGGGTTTTGAGATCATCGTCAGCTCCATCAACGATACCCGCAGGTTTCTTTCCGGCACCCTGTATAACGAGAAATTCGAGCTCTTTACCCGCCTGTCCAACAGTCAGCCCGAAGGGGTCAACCTGGATCTGAGCCGAGAATCCAACGCCGAGCTCCCCAAAGATCTCGCCACCGCCAGCAGCATGCTGTCCAGGCCGATCCTCTGGCCCGACGGCACAGTATTCGGTTGTCTGTGTGTGATCAATCCGGCCAGCAAGGAGACCGCCAGCACCAACGCCTTCATGCTGGAGCCCTTCCAGATCTTGCTGCAACAGGACCTGGCGCTCCTGTGTCAGAGCCAGCGCATCGAATCACTGTCGATGCGGGATCGCGACACGGGCATGCTCAATCACTATGGCTTCATCATGATGGCGCCGCGACAGCTCAACCTGGGCCGCCGCTTCGGCGCCCATGCCGGCATCCTCTTCTTCGAGCTCTACCCCAATCCGCCGCTGATCGACGAGATCGAGGACAAGCATATCCGCCTGCTGGGCAACATCATTCAGGACACCATACGCACCGCCGACATCGCCGCCCACTACAGCCACAGCCAGTTCGTGGTGCTGGTGTTTGTGGATACCGAGCGGGATCTCAACCACATCAGCCACAGGGTCGAGAAACTGCTGCTACAACAAAACGATCGCCTCAAGTTGGATTCGGGCCACTCCTTCTTCGCCCCCGACTCCTCGGCCAAGCTGGCGCCCATGCTGGAGAAGGCTAAGCAGCAACTCAAGTCTCAGCAGAAAGATGATGAAATTGAGACAGAGGTCTAGTGTTAGAGACTGGCGCAAAAGACAAGCGTTAGAGATTCGGTTAGGAAATCGAAAAAACAGATTTTGCTCGCAAAATTGAAAATTTACATTCTCACAACATATGATTTTTGAGTATGATGTAAACACTTTGTGTCGTCAGTCTTTCGGCTGACCCACCTTATCTAGCGAGTTATGCAATTTAATAATAACAATAAGCGAGCACTACTATGCTATTAGAATGCGCCGATACCAGCCTTTGGCTCAGGGAAGCCGACCATCCCGCCATTACCCTGCCGCGTTGGCAGCAACAAGTTGATCTACTTAATGAATTTTATCAGGCTCAGGCCAGTGTGGTGCTGCAGTTTATCGACGGCGAGTATCAGGTGGTCTGTAGTCGTCAGCACACGGATCTTAATCTCTATGCCGGTACTCAGTTTCATGATGCCAGCCTCACCCAAGCCCTCAAGAGCCACACCGCCTACGGCCTGCTGGATCTGACCAAGAGCCAAGATCCCAAGAGTCACCTGGCACGCTTTAACAGCCTGCTGGCCCTGCCCCTCTACTGGTCAGACGGTCAACCATTTGGCGTCATGCTGATCTGCGACAGCCAGCGCAGTAAACACTTTCAGCGACTCCTGCCGCTTATGGAAAACGCCAAGGCGTTGATCCAGGCGGAGCTCAAGCACCTGTTTTTGATGCAGCAGATTCAGATGATGTCGGTACAGGACGATCTCACCTGCATGCTCAACCCCTATGGCTTCAACCTGATGGCGCCAAGACAACTGAGCCTGAGTCGCCGCTTCGGCTCCCATGCAGGTATCGTCCTGCTGCAGGACATGACCTCCTATAAGGGAGTGATGGAACAGAGTCAGGGGCTGAGGCAGTTAGCCCGGGTGATACACCATAATATGCGTGACGCCGATGTCTCGGCCCGCATCGAAGATGGCCTGTTTGCCATACTGGCCTTCGTCGACAGTCAGGCCAATCTCGAATCTCTCACCAAGCGATTGCTCAAGCAGATCGCCAAGGAGGAGATCAAGGCGGAGATCGCCATAGGCGTAAGCTTCTTCACCCCCACCACACATCTTGCCATCGAGCCCATGGTGGAGGCGGCGAGACAGAATCTACATGCCAACCGAGAGCTGAAACAGCAAGGTGGCGTAAAGGCCTAGGGCGAGTTAAGCCTTAAGTTTTGCGCTAGCTCTCGCGCTGGCTCTCGCACTCAGGTGCGTCTTGGCTGTGATCCTGCGCCTTTGCCCATTGAAAAAAGAGCACTATGGGGAAAGGCGACATCATCACCAGCCCCAGGCCTATCAGGCTTGAAACCAAGAGTATCCCCTGGATCTGCTCGGTCCAGGAGGTCAGGCCATAGATCCCAAGGCCGGCGAGCACCATAGCGAGTCCCAACCAGTGGGCCAGTTTTAATCCTGTCATCATAGCTTCGTCTTTCCCCTTTCAGCAGAGCTTGTCGTCGGCACAGCTTTTTGTCGGCGCAGCAGCTGGGCCATCAGTGGAAACAGCTTACCATGAACAAAATATCATGGAAAAACCCCGAATAAGGCTTTTTAATTAGGCGTAAGCTTGTCAAAATATCTGTCTCACAGAATTGGAAGTTTCCCCATGTTTAAGAAGTTAATGTTTATCGCCGGTACCTTGCTCGGCTTATCTGCCTGTCAAAGCGCATCCCTCACAGGCGGCGAGGATCTGGATATTTTAGGCAGCTGGCATATCGAGGCCGCCCAGGGTAAGGCCGTCATCGACTACAGCCCGGCCCAGCTGGTGTTTGCCGAAGATGGCGCATTGAGCGGCAACAACAGTTGTAACCAGTTCTTCGGCCAGTATCAGTTAGAGGGTCAGGCCCTGACCCTCTCCCCCGCCGGTAGCACGATGAAAGCCTGTGTCGACGCCTTGATGCAGCAGGAGCGCAATGTCATGCAGGCCATGTCTCAGGTCACCCAGGTCAAGCTGGTCAAAGGCAAGTTGCTGCTCAGCGACGCCGATGGCGAAACCCAGCTGGTCCTCAGCAAGCAGTAAGCGCTATTGCCGACACAAAAAAACCGCCTGATTGGCGGTTTTTTTATGTCTAAAACTCGGCTTAGCTGTTTAAAACTAGCTATTTAAAACTAGCTATTTAACACTAGCTATCCAGGCGCTCTGCCAGTATCTGGCTCTGCTCGGCGTCGGCGTTGTAGTGCTCGAGATCCAGCTCATCTTCAGACTTGGCGATCACTGTGGTCGCCACCAGATCCCCGGACACGTTCACTACGGTACGCGCCATATCCAAGATACGATCGATACCCGCGATGATCGCCACCCCTTCCAGCGGCAGGCCAACCGTGGTCAGCACTAGGGTAAGCATCACCAGACCCGCACCCGGCACCCCAGCGGTACCAATTGAAGCCAGGGTCGCGGTGAGAATGATGGTGATATAGTCGACCCAGGTGAGGTCGATCCCGAAGGCTTGGGCAACAAACAGCGCCGTGACTCCCTGATACAGGGCGGTGCCATCCATGTTGATGGTGGTACCCAGGGGCAGCACGAAGCTGGAGATCTTCTTGTTGATCCCTAAGGATTCGCTGGCGCACTTCATGCTGGCAGGCAAGGTGCCGGCGCTGCTTGAGGTGGTATAGGCCACCGCCAGTGCATTGCTGATCCCCTTGAAGAACTGCATGGGGTTGAGCTTGGCCACGAAGGTCAGCACCAGGCTGTAGAAACCTATGATATGCAGGGCGCAGCCTATATAAACCGCCAGAATCACCTTGATCAGCGGCATCAACATATCCATGCCATATTCACCGGCCACCCAGGCCATCAGGCCAAACACACCATATGGCGCCAGCTTCATCACCATGTCGGTCAGCTTATACATGGCCTCGGCCAGGCTCTCGAACACCTTGATGGCCGGCTTACCATGGTCGCCAATCAACACCAGGGCAATACCCAGAGCCACCGCGAACACGATCACCTGCAGGATCTGCCCGCTCGCTAGCGCCGCGATAGGATTGGTTGGCACTATGTTGATCAGTGTCTCCATGATAGAAGGCACCTCTTTCACCGCGTTGTGACTCTCAGCCGAGGTCATCGCCAGTCCGGCGCCGGGTTGCATGATATGACCCACGGCCAAACCGAGCGTGATGGCGATTGAGGTAGTGCCCAGATAGAAGGCGAAAGATTTAAAACCGATGCGGCCCATCTTGGCGGTATCCTGCATCGAAGTTACCCCCACGATCAGGGAACAGAACACCAAGGGGACAATCAACATCTTGATGGTGTTGACAAAAAGCGTACCTATTGGCTTAAGCAGCACCGCCTGTTCGCCCAGGCCCAGGCCGGCGCAGATACCCAGCAGCATACCAATAAGGATTTGTAGCCACAGGGGCACAGACATCCAGCCAGACCAGGCTCGGCCCAGCCAAGAAGAGGTTTGTTGACGCATCATTAATAACCTTGAATCGCGAGAGTGGTTTCGTCCTGCCGCCCTATGACAGAGAAGCCTGTCGCAACGGAGCAAGTAGCAACGCAGCAGACGGCAGACGCAAATGGGACGGGGATAATATCAGATAAACCTGGAGTAAGCTGTGATTCATATCAAGAGAGGCCCCATCAGGCCTCGAAGTAGGCAGATTCTTGTTTGGCATCGACCCTGAAGGTATGCAGGGCCGCGGGGGGTTGTTCGCGCTCGATGAGATGGCTCCAGTAGGCGTCGTCGAAGCCATGAAACAGCCGCTCCGCCTTGCCCTGGGACTTTAGGATAAGGTGCCACCAGACCAGGCCCCAGAGACCTAGGGTAACCAGGGTCAGCAGAAAATGCAGCAGATGATTTACCGCCTCCTGCTCCCGGCCAAGCGCCAAGCTATCACGCTGATTTTGATTGAGTTTAGTAAGATCATTCTGGTCAGAATCACTCATCGCCTCACCCCATAGACACTTAGCACTCCCTTCTTCAAAGCATAGCAGAGTTAGACTTTAGTCTAAGGAGCAATCGAAAAAATTCTGCCTTGGCTTGGCCATGAAGCGTGCTAGAGTATGGCCAAATTTAAGGAGGCGATAATGCAAATAAGAAAAGGCCAACAATCGGATCTCACCGCACTAGTGCAGTTTAATCAGGCCATGGCCAACGAAACCGAGGGGCTCAGCCTAGATCAACAGACCCTCACCCTAGGCGTACAGACGCTACTCGAAAACCCCGCCCGCGGCTTCTACCTGGTCGCCGAGGAAGGCGGCGAAATATTGGGCTCCCTCATGGTCACTTTCGAATGGAGCGACTGGCGCGCCAAGGACTACTACTGGATCCAGAGCGTCTATATCCGCCCGCAGAATCGTCGCCAGGGGATCTATGGCAAGCTGTATGAGGCGGTGAAACAGATAGCCGAGGACAATGGCGGCGCCGCCAGCTTCAGACTCTATGTGGAGCAGGAGAATCATAAGGCGCAGAAGACCTACGAGGCCCTCGGCATGAAGCAGAGCTACTACCTGATGTATGAAGAAAAGTAGCCGGTAACCAAATATAAAAAACGCCCTGATGGGCGTTTTTTTTATGGCTCCGGCGCATAGCTTAAGCTAACTGCTCAGACAAAAGCTTAGGCGCAGATGCTGGTAACCTTGATCGCCAGGCCACCCTGACTGGTCTCGCGATACTTCACATGCATATCTTTGCCTGTCTCATACATGGTCGCAATCACCTTATCCAGGCTGACTCTGGGCTCGCTGTTGCGCCGCAGCGCCATGCGCGCCGAGTTGATCGCCTTCACCGAGGCGATGGCGTTGCGCTCGATACAGGGCACCTGCACCTGACCGGCGACCGGATCACAGGTCAGCCCCAGGTTATGCTCCATGCCGATCTCGGCGGCGATGCAGACCTGAGCCGGATTACCGCCCATCAGCTCTGCCAGTCCGGCGGCGGCCATGGAGCAGGCAACCCCCACTTCACCCTGACAACCCACTTCGGCGCCAGAGATAGAGGCGTTGCGCTTATACAGGCCACCGATTGCGGCGGCGGCGAGGAAGTAGCGGCTGTACTCCTTGGGCCCCACGGGTTGAATGAACTTGTCAAAATAAGCCAACACGGCCGGGATGATCCCCGCCGCGCCATTGGTCGGTGAGGTCACCACCCGGCCACCGGCGGCATTCTCTTCGCTCACCGCCAGGGCGAACATGTTGACCCAATCGACGATCATCATGGGATCCGCCGACAGACGCTCACCGGTAGCCAGCTGACGGAACAGCGCCGGTGCCCGACGCGGCACCCGCAGCGGCCCAGCCAACACGCCTTCGGTGTGACAGCCGCGCTCGATAGCCTCTTTCATGGTATGCCATACCGCCTCGAAACCCTCGGCAATATGGGCCTCACTATGAAGCGCACGCTCGTTAGCCATCATGATGGCGCTGATGCTCATGCCCGTCTCTTGGCATAGATCCAGCAGCTCCTCGGCATTGGCGAAGGGATAGGGCAAGACCACCTCGTTGGCGGCCGTCATACCGAAATGTTCCTCGTCGACGATGAAGCCGCCGCCGATGGAGTAATAGGTCTTGTGATAGACACACTGCTGACCGACATAGGCGCTCAACGTCATGCCGTTTTCATGCAGCGCCAGGGCCTCGGGGTGAAACACCACGGCCTCGGGCGGAAAGTCGACCCCATGCCCTTCTGTGCCCAGTGGCAGACAGGAGGTCATGGCCACCTGACGAATAAACTCAGGGGTCAAGTCGATATCTACCGTCTCAGGGCTGTTGCCCGCCAGCCCCATGATGATGGCGCTATCTGTATGGTGGCCCTTGCCGGTGAGCGACAGGGAGCCATAGATATCCACCTTAACACTGGTGATGCTCAGCAGTTCTCCACGTTGACGCAGATCGTCAACAAAACCTTTGGCGGCCTTCATCGGCCCGACAGTGTGTGAGCTGGAGGGACCCACACCTATCTTAAAAATATCAAATGCGCTAACCATAAATGCTTCCACTTAGATTCGCCCGGCGGAGAGTCGCCGGGCGTAACATGAGTCGATTAAGAGAGCATGCCAAACAGTATGGCCGTCATCGCCAGCAAGCCTGCCAGGATCACCAAGATGTTGCTGATGCGACCACGGTAAGCCTTGAGCGCAGGCACCTTGTAGACGGCATACATAGGCATGAGGTAGAGGATCGCGGCGATGATAGGGCCGCCCAGGGCCTCGATCATCCCCAGGATGCTCGGGTTGATCACGGCAACACCCCAGATGGTCAGGAACATGAAGCCGAGAATAAACTTGTCGATCTTGGCGTCCGACACTTCCTTGTTGCTGCTACGCAGCTGCTTGGTGATGATCCCCTTGAGGCCTTCGGTGGCGCCCAGGTAGTGACCGAAGAATGAGGAGACGATGGCGATCACCGCGATGATGGGGCCGAAATAGCTGACGAAACCGCTGGCGTGTACGTTGGCCAGGTATGAGAGGATCGGCAGGTTCTGCGCCTTGGCTTCGGCCAGCTGGGCTGGACTCAGCGACAGTACGCAGGAGAAGACAAACAGCATCACGAAGCCCACCAACATCATGCTGGTGTTACGCAGGATCACATCGGCCTTCTTGGCCGCGTTACTACCGTACTGCTTCTTCAGCGATACCGAGAACTGTGAGATGGCTGGCGAATGGTTGAAGGCAAATACCAGCACTGGAATAGTCAGCCAGACGGTACCGAGAAACTCACCGGCGGCAGGCACTTCCATCAGGGCGTCCATCTTCCAGCTTGGGATCAGGTACAGCGACATAAAGGCCAGGATCCCCACCAGTGGATACACCAGCAGCTGAGTCACCTTGAGCATAAACTTCTCGCCAGACACCATCACAGACATCATGCCCAGCACTAAGATACCGGACAGCAGGAAGCGTGGTGGCGAGGCCATGCCCAGCTGGTTGACGATGAAACTGTCGACCGTGTTGGTGATACCCACACCATAGATGAGCACTATGGGGTAGATGGCGAAGAAGTAGAGCAAGGTGATCGCCTTACCGGCGCCGACGCCAAAATACTCTTCGACCACATGGGTGATGTCGCTACCCTGACGCTGAGAGGAGCAGACGAAACGAGACAGGCCTCTGTGGGCCAGGTAGGTCATGGGACCGATAATCACGGCCATCAGCACCAGGGGCCAGAAACCGCCCATGCCGGCATTGATGGGTAGAAACAGGATACCGGCGCCGACGGCGGTGCCGAACAGGCTCAACATCCAGGTCGTGTCGCTGCGAGTCCAACCTTGGCGCTGCGCGAGGTTTACATCAGAGATTGTCGCTTCGTTTTGCATAAAATAACCTTATCGATGCCCTAGCATCTGAGTGTTTCGACGCCCCGCCCCGCGGCGTTTTTCCGCCTGGCGAGCACGACTAAAATTCGGGCGTAGCATATAGCAGGCAGGACGCGAGAAATTGATCTGACACCTCTTTTTGTAATGAATTTTCAGAATGAATCGGCTTTGTGAGCCGAATCTAACTTATTGTGTTGTAAATTTTCATAACGGCAATCTCACGCTAACCAAAGCGAACCAGAACATCACAAGCGCGTTACCCTTTTTTACATCTGTTAACCCGGCGCTATGGCGGCCGCTCTGCCGCTTAGCCCTGTTTCGCCGCGGTAAGATGCCATTTGCGCGCATCCACTAGGTTAAATATCGCGCCGCGCCTGGTGCTTGCCCGCCCATGCATCGCGAGGCGCTTTATGGCAAAATGGCGCCCTGTCGATTCATTCACTTTTGGAATACCCATGCCCAGCGCTCTCAGCCAACAAGCCATCATTCGTATCACGGTCGGTTCGACCAATCCGGTCAAGATAGGCGCGGCCCGCAACGCCCTCTGCCTGCTGTTTCCAGATGCCGAGATCCTCTGCCAGGGCATGCACGCCCCCTCTGGAGTCGCGGCCCAGCCGATGACTGACTCAGAGACCCGCGAAGGCGCCATCAACCGCGCCCGCTACTGCGAGCAGCAAGGCAAGAACGATGAGCGCCTTACGGCGGATCTCTATATCGCCATGGAAGGCGGCGTCGACCTGTTCGACCACGGCGCGGCCACCTACGCCTACATGGCCATCGTCCATCGAGGCAACCTGAGCATAGGTCGCAGCGCACAGATGCCCCTGCCCGCCCCTGTGTATGACGCCCTGGTGGCCGGCGAGGAACTTGGCGATGTGATGGACAGGCTGTTCAACACGGTCAATATCAAGCAGAAGGGAGGTGCCATCGGCCTCTTTACCCAAGGCAAGGCCTGTCGCGAGAGCGTCTACACCCAGGCGATCGTGCTAGCGATGGCGCCGCTGCTCAACCCGGAGATCTTTGGCTAATTCGGCGGCAGGAGAAGGCAGGCCAACCCAGATAAGCCTGCCGAATTTATCTACATTAGCAAAAACTTGCATTTCTCTTTTTAGGGATCTAAGTTAGATGTATATCGCAACTATATAGCTCACTCGGATCTTAACCATGTCACAATCTTGTCCTTCGATGCTCGATGATGCCAGTCTCGCTCAGGCCGTCGAACTGCCCCAGACCTGCTCGTCACTGCGCAGCCTGTCGAGGCAACTGGTGAGGCAGCTGGGCATGCTCAACTCCGCCTGCGGCGATCAGCCGCTGTCGCCGGTGCAGGCCCACGCCTTGATCGAGCTCAGCACCCAGGAGCTGTCGATAAAGCAGCTGGCCCTGGCCCTGAATATCGACAAGTCCAATGCCAGCCGCGCCGTGAGCCAGCTGTGTGACAAGGGCTTTGCCAAGAGTCGCAACAACCCCAGAGACAGTCGCAGCTCGCTGTGCCAACTTACGGCTCAGGGTAAACGCCAACTCAACAGCCTGAACGAGCAACAGAACAAGATGTACCAGGAGATCCTGGCCCAGCTCTCGCCTGAGCAGATCGCCCAGCTGGAAGCCAGCCTGCGCCAATATACCCGCGCCATGGATCTGGCCAGCGCCCAGCAGGGTTACACTATCCGCAGCCTCACCCAGGAGGATAACCCCCACATCGCCCGGGTGATCCGTAACGTCTCTGCCGAATATGGCCTGACACCGGATAAGGGCTACAGCGTCGCCGACCCGACCCTGGACGATCTCTACAGCGTCTATCAGGCCGACAAGGCCCACTACTGGGTGGTCGACTACAAGGGGCTGGTGCTGGGCGGCGTGGGGATCGCTCCCCTACCGGGCCACGATGATGTCTGCGAGTTACAGAAGATGTATTTCGACCCAAAACTCAGAGGCAAGGGCTTTGCCAAACGCATGGCACTGCAGGCGTTCGAGTTTGCCCGTAGCCAGGGATTCAGCCACTGTTATCTGGAGACCACCGCCTGCCTGAGTGAGGCGGTCAGCCTCTATGAGAAACTGGGGTTCGAGCATCTGGATGCCCCCCTTGGCAACACGGGCCACGATGCCTGTGAAATGCCCATGCTGATTAAACTTTAGCAATTAAAAACTCAAGCAAATCATTGAGATATTTTGTTACTTCACCATGAAGTAATTTATCTAGTGTTTCCTAAGAAAGCTTGCTAGCCTCAGAAGTAATTCTTGCGCATTCTGGAGATTTGAATGGACTATACAAGACTCCCCCATTCCAGCTTAGACGTCAGTAAAATTTGCCTGGGCACCATGACCTGGGGTGAACAGAATACTCAGGCCCAGGCCTTCGAGCAGCTCGACTACGCCATCGGACAGGGCATCAACTTTATCGATACCGCCGAGATGTACCCTGTGCCGCCCAAGGCCGAGACTCAGGGCGAGACAGAACGTATCCTGGGTAACTACCTCAAGGCCAGGGGCAAGCGTGACGATCTCATTATCGCTACCAAGGTCGCGGCCCCCGGCGGCAAGAGCGATTATATCCGTCAGAACATGGCGCTGGACTGGCGCAACATCCACCAGGCGGTCAACGACTCCTTGGAGCGCTTGCAGATAGAGACCATAGATCTCTATCAACTCCACTGGCCGGATCGCAACACCAACTTCTTCGGCGAGCTCTTCTATGAACAGCAGGATGATGAGAAGCTCACCCCCATAATCGATACCCTGGAGGCCCTGGCCGATCTGATCAAGGCCGGTAAGATCCGCTACATAGGCGTTTCCAACGAGACCCCCTGGGGATTGATGAAGTATCTGCAGCTGGCGGAGAAGCACGGCCTGCCGCGCATCATCAGCGTACAGAATCCCTATAACCTGCTTAACCGCAGCTTCGAGGTGGGCATGGCCGAGATTGCCCACAGGGAAGAGCTGCCACTGCTGGCCTACTCGCCACTGGCATTTGGCGCCCTGAGCGGCAAATACATAGGTGGCCAATGGCCAGAGGGGGCGAGACTCACACTGTTTAAGCGCTTCGCCCGCTACACAGGCTCGCAGATGGCCCTGGATGCCACCCAAGCCTATGTGGAGCTGGCGCGGGAGTTCAACCTCAGCCCGGCGCAGATGGCACTGGCCTTCGTCAACGGCCGCCGCTTCGTCGGCAGTAACATCATAGGCGCGACCAACCTAGAGCAGCTGAAAGAGAATATCGACAGCACCTCGGTCAGCCTGAGCGCCGAGTTGATGGGCCGAATCGACGAGTTGGCGGCCATTTACCGCATTCCCTGCCCCTAAATCCGTAGAGATGCCCTAAAAGGCTAATTGAACTTGCATTAGGCGCTGAGATCTCCCAAGATCTGAGCGCCTTTTTTGTTTGAACCACGCAACGGACCCAATCGATGGAATTAAGCCAGCTGCGCAGCCAGTTTCCCGCTCTCACCCAGTCACTCGGCGACTATCCGCTGGTGTACCTGGATACGGCCGCGACCAGTCAGAAACCCCAAGGGGTGATCGACGCCATGGGCCGCTACTATCAGGCGGACAATGCCAACGTGCACCGCGCCGCCCATCAGCTGTCTGCCCGCGCCACCAGCCAATATGAGGCGGTGCGCGACAAGGTAAAGGCTTTCATTAAGGCAGACCGCTGCGAAGAGATCATCTTTACCCATGGCACCACAGAGGGGATCAACCTGGTGGCCCTGGGGCTGGCCAGCCAGCTAAAGGCTGGGGATCTGATCCTGTTAGACAGCGCCGCCCATCACGCCAACATAGTGCCCTGGCAGATGCTGGCCAAGCAAACCGGCGCCGAGATACGGCCTATCCCGCTGACCCCTGAGGCGCGCCTGGATCAGGCGGCCTATCAAGCGCTACTGCAACGTGGCCCACGTGTCGTCGCCCTCAGCCATGTCTCCAACGTGCTGGGCACGGTCAATCCCGTTAGAGAGATGATCGCACAGGCCAAGGCGGTAGGCGCACTGACGCTTATCGACGGCGCCCAGGCGATCGCCCATCTCGAGGTGGATATGCTGGCCCTGGATTGCGACTTCTACCTCTTCTCCGGCCACAAGATGTATGGCCCGACGGGTATAGGCATCTTATATGGCCGCTATGAAGCGCTCGACAAGCTCGAGCCCCTGCTCACTGGCGGTGAGATGATCAAGCAGGTGAGCTTCGAGGGCACCACATTTAATATCCTGCCCAACCGTCTGGAGGCGGGTACGCCGCCCATCGCCGAGGTGATAGGTCTGGGGGCCGCCATCGACTTTATCCAGTCCCTGCCCCGCGCCGAACTCAGGGCCCATGAACAGGCCTTGCTCAAGCGTCTTCAGGATGAGCTCAGGGCATTGGGTGGCATCAGCCTCTATGGCGCCCACGGCGACAATGTCGGCGCCGTGGCCTTTAACCTCACCGGCGAGCATCACCAAGACGTAGGGATCTTGCTGGATCAGCAGGGGATCGCCGTGCGCTGCGGTCATCACTGCGCCATGCCTCTGATGCAGACCCTGGGGCTGTCAGGCTGCTGCCGCGCCTCCCTCGGCGTCTATAGCAATGATGAAGATGTCGATCGCTTCATCCAGGCGCTAAAATCGGTAAAAGAGCTGCTGCTTTAAATGTATGAGACAATGTCCAAATGAATGATAACAAGCCAAGCCCATCCACTGAGGCCTTTACTGGCCTAATCCTGGATCCCCAGGAGATACTGCCAAGCTTCACCCAGGCCGCCAACTGGCAGGAGCGCTACCGCGCCCTCATGCTATTGGGTAAACGCCTGCCGCCGCTGGATGATGCCCTTCGACAAGAGTCGGCCCAGGTCAGAGGCTGCGAGAGCAACGCCTGGCTCTATCACAAGGAGATAGACGGCAGACACTACTACCTGGCCGACAGCGATGCCCGCATCGTCAAGGGGCTGATCGCCCTGCTGCTCACCGCAGTGCAGGGGCAGGATAAGAAAACCATAGCCGCCTTAGATCTACACGAGTACTTCGACCGACTGGGGCTAAGCGGTCAGCTGAGCCCATCGCGCACCAACGGCGTGCTGGCGCTGGCCGAGGCGATCAAGGCCGCCGCTATTCAGCCCAGCTAGCGGCTAAATTCGACTGGCAAGCAATACGACTTTCGAGCCAAACCAACTAACAGTTTAAGCGCCACAGCTAAATCTTACATCTGAGCGACACAGTTAAATCCCGCTCCAAGGCGCCAGCCGTGCCCCATGGGGCCGGGTAATTCACATATAATTCACGCCCCTCCCCCTAGACTCTTGTCCTAGCCTGAATTTTTTTATCTTTGCACCAGACTTTAGGTGCCGATAGGACACTTTTCTATGTCGATTGCTAAGTCATTGGACACTGCTAGCTCACCCGCCTTCTGGCGCTATCATCTCTTGCTGCCCGCCGTCTGCTTCCTGCTGGCCGTCAGCCTGATAGGGCTATTTCATCTGGATATCGCCCTGGGTCAGTGGCTGTTTCGTCTCGAGGGCGGCGTCGATGGCTGGCCGCTACGCAACGCCTGGGTCACGGAGAATCTGATCCATGTCGGCGGTCGTAACTTAGTGATCTTACTCGGAGTCACCGTCCTCAGCCTGCTGGGACTGAGCTATAAGAAACCCGCCCTGGCCAGCTATCGCAGAGGCCTGGTGTTTCTCTTCATGAGTGTGCTGAGCGGCGTGCTGCTGGTGAGGCTGGGCAAATCGTTCGTACACCTAGACTGCCCCTGGCATCTGAAGATCTTTGGTGGCCGCGCAGATTATTTCTCGCTGTTCTCGGGTCAGTTTGATGCCAACTCACCGGGTCAGTGTTTCCCTGCCGGTCACTCCAGCGGCGGCTATGCCTGGGTGGCACTCTATTTCTTCGCCCTGGCCTACGCGCCGCGCTATCGTTGGTTCGGCCTTGCTTTCGGTCTGCTGCTTGGGCTCACCTTCGGCATTGCCCAGCAGCTCAGGGGCGCCCACTTCATCTCCCACGATGTCTGGACCCTCACCATCTCCTGGTTCTCGGCGCTGACCTGGTATTACGCCCTCTTCCTGCGTCGCCAGCCAGAGCCCGCAATTAGCCCGGCGCTGGAAACCGCCCGAGGCTAATCGCCTTAACAGGTCAAAAGTTAATATGGTTTAACGGGCCAGACGGTGGCCGAGATCCATGCGATGATCCGGCCCCAGATGATATTGGTTATCCCCGCGCCCCTTGGCGATATACATGGCCTGATCGGCCACATGCAGCAGCGCATCCATATGGCCGGCATGATCCGGATAGATGGCGAATCCTATGCTGGCTGCGATTCCCCTGCCGGTCTGAATAACAGGCTCGGCGAATCGCTCAAACAGCGCCTCGGCCAGACGCGCCACCTCCTCCTCTAACGGCCTATCAGCCGGCCACTGGGGCAATAGCATCACAAACTCATCGCCGCCGATGCGGGCCACCAGATCCTCTGACCCCTTGAGGCTCTGCAGCCTGGTGGCCGCCGTCATCAAGACACGGTCCCCCACCTGATGCCCTAGGCTATCGTTGATCGCCTTAAACTGATTAAGGTCGATGAAGATAAGCCCCAGGCGACCACCGCTCTGCGACGCCTCACGAATCGCCTCACTCAGACGCAGCTCGAGTTGCAGCCGGTTGGGCAGTCCGGTTAAGGGGTCCTGGTGAGCCATCTTTTCGAGCTTATGATGCAGCGCCTTCTCCTGGGTAATATCACGCACCACCCCCACCATCTTTAACAGCTGGCCATCGCTATCCTTCACCAGGTTGCCCGTCTCGCGCACCCAGTGCACAGAGCCATCGGGCCAGAGGATGCGATACTCCTCGTCATGGTTCTCGCCAGTGGCGATGCAGCGCGCCTCCCCCGCCTTCACCTTGTCTCGATCCTCGGGATGCACCCTAGAGTAGAAGAACTCATAACTAGGGGTGACCTCCCCCAGCTTGTAACCGAAGATGCCGAAGATGGCATCGGACCAATAGAGGGTGTCAGTGCCCACCTGCCAGTCCCAGGTGCCTATCTTGGCGAAATACTGACTGTGGTGATAACGGGCGATATCCTGACGAATGTCCTGTTCCAAGTTGTGATGACGCACCAAGAGCAGCAGCCCTCTGGGTTCACGGGCCAGGCGGGTAAAGCTTAAGATCTCATGGCCTAGGTTCAGGCTGGTGCCAAGCTGACGGTCGGAAAACACCTGCAGCTGCTCACCGCTGGAATCCTTGAGCCAGAGGCTGAGAGCCTGGCCTGTGAAGTCACTCCCCTCGGCCTTCATCAAGGCCGCGGCCTGGGTGTTATGAGCCAAGATCTTCGCCTGTTCGTCAATAAGGAGCAGACCATCCTCGATAGAATTTTCCAAGGCAGAAAAGTCTACGCCGCGGCGCCTGAGGATAAAGCGCAGAGCAAGCATGCATGTCGCAACGGCTATCAGGCCAATAGCCAGGAATATGATAAGGAGGAGCGGAAGCGACATCTCAGCCATGGCGCAGGCCTGACTGCAATAAAGCCGCTAACGGAATCGCTAATGCAAAAGCAAATCGGCTCGCCGCCAGCGTAGCAAAGGGTTGTCGAAACAGAAACGAGTGCATAGCAGCCTCCACCAGGGTAGCTGGCCAGAACTCATGCTAATACTCATGCCGTCACTCCTGTCATCACTCGTGTCAGGAATTAAAGTAATAGCCATATAGATCCAGCCTAACTTCTGCCTACTAGCTAAGCATCAAAGCGAGAGGCTGCCAAGCACTTTTACATAAAAATAAGCCGCTTAGGCCTCTATCGGCCCTGGCAACCTGCGGGCGATCATCTTGTTAATCAGGCGTCCCAGGTAAGCCCCCAGCACCATGGTCGCCATAAACGCCAGCGCCATGGGATCCAGGCTCGCCAGATTGACCACGGCAGGCCCGGGACAGATGCCGAGCATTCCCCAGCCCAGGCCGAACAGGGCGGCGCCAACGATCAGCGGCCCATCGATACGGGTCTTGCTGGGCAGATGATATTGGCTGTCCAGCACAGGGCCTTGATTGCGCGCCATTCTGGGTTTTACCCACAGCAGATAGACGGGCAGATAGACCCCAAGGGCGCCGCCCATCACCAGCATCAGGCTAGGGTCCCAATGGCCGTTGACCACGCCGCTAATATCTAAGAAGGCAAGCACCTTGGCGGGATCCGCAAGGCCGGAGAGCAGCAGACCGGCACCAAACAGCAGGCCAGAGAGTAAGGCAAATAAGTTACGCATGGCCCCTCCTAGTTCAGCAGCACGGCGGCGATGACACCCACCAGCATGAAGACCAGGGTCGCGGCGATGGAGCGCGGCGACAGACGACCTATGCCGCAGATGCCATGGCCACTGGTACAGCCGTTACCCAGGCTGCAGCCGAGTCCAACCAGTAGCGCCGATAGCAGCAGGGTCGGCGCGGCTATACCAAGCTCACGCAGCACCACTGGTTCGATAGCCAGCCAGGCCTTTAACGGCTCGGCCAGCAGCAGGCCACTGAGCACCAGACCCGCGAGAAAATAGAACTGCCAGCCAAACAGGCCCGAGCCGCGGCGCCACAGGGCGCCAGAAATAATACCGCTGATACCGGCGATGCGGCCGTTAACCACCAGGAGCAGGCTTGCCGCCAAGCCAATCAAGAGACCACCGCACAGGGCGATAGCGAGTGATGAAAACATCGAGTACCTCTTTCATCTGTCGCAAAGGAAAAGAGACGGGGCAAGATGCCCCGCCTATCTATAACTAAATCATTTATCAATAAGGCGTTTACACGCTGGCGAACTTGTAGGTGCGGTAGCCGCCGATCAGGTTGCGGGCACGGTAGCCATTGTTGACCAGCTGACGATAGGCCACGTTGCCCCGCAGACCCACCTGACAGAAGATGATGATCTCCTTATCTTTTGGCAGCTCATGCATGCGATCGCGCAGCTCATCCACAGGAATATTAACCGCGCCTTCCAGGCCGCCATTCTGCAGCTCGCCAGGGTTACGCACATCCAGCAGCAGCTGATCTTCGCTGAGATTATCTATCTGGTCGAAATGGATCGGCGTTGCATCGCCCTTGATGATGTTGCTGGCCACGAAGGCCGCCTGATTGATCACATCTTTGGCACTGCCATAGGGCGGCGCGTAGCTAAGCTCCAGGTGCTGTAGCTGCTCGACCGTCATGCCGGCGCGCTGGGCCACCGCCATCACATCGATACGCTTGTCGATACCATCCTTACCCACGGCCTGAGCGCCAAAGATGGTGCCCTTAACCGGGTCGAACAGCAGCTTGAAGGAGACCACCTCGGCGCCGGGATAGTAGCTGGCGTGGCTGGCGGTATGCACATACACCTTCTCAAAAGCGATACCCGCCTGTTTGAGCTGCTTCTCATTCTTGCCCGTAGCACCCACCGCGAGATCGAACACCTTACAGATCGCCGTACCTTGGGTGCCCTGATACCGCTCCTCGCGGCCAAACATGTTGTCGGCCGCCATACGGCCCTGACGGTTCGCCGGGCCCGCCAGCGGCACCAAACAGGCCTGGCCGGTCACAAAGTCTTGCTCTTCGACGGCGTCACCCACGGCGTAGATGGCGGGATCGCTGGTCTGCATCATGGCGTTGACCTTGATGCCACCAAGCTCGCCAATCGCTAACCCAGCATCGCGGGCCAGCTGAGTCTCGGGGCGCACGCCGATGGCCATGATTAAGAGATCTGTCTCCAGCAGCTCGCCGTTACTCAGGGTCAGACTCAGATGTCCCTTGATGTGTTGATGGGCGGTGTCTTCACCGGCGGCGTCACTGGCCACATGGGTCTGCACCTGATAGCTCACCTCTGACAGGGCCGTGCCCAGACGCAGATCTACGCCCTGGTCACGAATCGCCTGATGAGCAAAGCCCGCCATCTCGCGATCCACAGGAGTCATCACCTGATCGGCAAGCTCAAGCAAAGTGGTCTTGATCCCCAGATGATGCAGTGACTCCATCATCTCCAGGCCGATAAAGCCGCCGCCAACCACAGTGGCATGCTCGACATTGTTCATCTGGATAGTCTGCAGGATCCTATCCATGTCGGGAATATTGCGCAGGGAGTGGGTGAGCGGATTATCCACACCCGGGATCGGCGGCACGATAGGTGCCGCGCCAGGGCTGAGCAGCAGGGTGTCATAGCTTTCCTGGTATTCGCTGCCATCGAGCAGTCGTCTGACGGTCACCAACTTGGCGGCGCGATCTATGGCGACCACCTCATGCTTAACCCGCACCTCGACATTGAATCTGGCCTTGAAGCTCTCTGGCGTCTGCAGTACTAAGGCGCTGCGCTGAGCGATCTCACCACTGATATGATAAGGCAGGCCACAGTTGGCAAAGGAGACATATTCGCCGCGCTCAAACATAATGATTTCAGCAGTTTCGCTGAGTCTACGCGCCCTTGCCGCCGCCGATGCGCCGCCCGCGACGCCACCAATAATCAGTATCTTCTTCATCTCAATGCTTCTCCTACTGCACTAAACAGACCTTGGCCGAAAGTGTATTACATTCGCTATTACATGCAAATTCCTTTTATTAGAAAAATCTAAGCGAATGATAAAAACAGTGATCTCGATGGCAAAGTGAGCAAGACTTTATTAAATATTGTCCACCTTTATCCCGGGGATAAAACTCAGTTTGCCCTTTACAGGCCCTGGCCAGCCACATAAGATCCAGCCAGTCCACGCAAAAGAAAGAGTCCTCGATGACCAAATTAACCATTACCCGACCCGACGACTGGCATGTTCACCTACGCGATGGTGACGTGCTGACCGATACCGTAAGAGACACTGGCCGCTACATGGGCCGCGCCATCATCATGCCTAATCTGGTGCCACCGGCCACCAATGTCGACTCGGCACTGGCCTACTATGAGCGCATCAAGGCGGTCTGCACCACCAACTTCGAGCCGCTGATGGTGCTCTACCTCACCGACAACACCACGGCCGAAGATATCCGCGCCGCCAAGGCGTCGGGCAAGGTGGTGGCCGCCAAACTCTACCCTGCGGGCGCGACCACTAACTCAGACTCGGGCGTCACTGATGTGAAGAACATCTACCCCGTGCTGGAGGCGATGCAGGAAGTGGGCATGCTCTTCCTGGTACACGGCGAAGTGACAGATTCGAGCATCGACATCTTCGATCGCGAGGCCACCTTCATCAACAATACCCTCAAGCAGGTGGTTGCCGACTTCCCATCACTCAAGATAGTGCTGGAACACATCACCACCAAAGATGCGGTGGATTTCGTCATGGGCGCCTCCGACAACGTGGCCGCCACCATCACGGCCCATCACCTGCTCTACAACCGTAACCATATGCTGGCCGGTGGTATTCGTCCTCACTTCTACTGCCTGCCTATCCTGAAGCGCAACACCCATCAGCAGGCCCTGCTGGCGGCTGCGGCCAGCGGTAGCAAGAAGTTCTTCCTGGGCACAGATTCGGCGCCCCACGCCAAGGACCGTAAAGAGGCCGCCTGTGGCTGCGCCGGTTCTTACACCGCCCACGCCGCCATCGAGCTCTACGCCGAGGCGTTCGAGTCGGTGGGCGCTTTAGACAAATTAGAGGCCTTCGCCAGCTTCAACGGCCCTGACTTCTACGGTCTGCCACGCAACACAGACAGCATCACACTAGTGAAACGCAGCTGGGAGGTGCCCGCCACCTATCCGCTGGGTGACACAGGCGTAGTGCCAATCCGCGCCGGCGAAACCATCGACTGGCAGGTAGAAGACTAACAGGGTTAGTACACGGCTTTGCCTGATAAAAAAACACCGCCAGCTGGCGGTGTTTTTGTCTCTAAAATGCTTGTCTAGGCGCTTGCCTGCCCGAGCTGCTGAGCCTGATCATAGGGCAGCCAGATCCGCACCAGCAGCCCCT
Source organism: Shewanella loihica PV-4 (assembly GCF_000016065.1). Lineage (NCBI taxonomy): Bacteria > Pseudomonadati > Pseudomonadota > Gammaproteobacteria > Alteromonadales > Shewanellaceae > Shewanella > Shewanella loihica. The sequence goes on along the minus strand of NC_009092.1, from coordinate 828,880 downwards.
TGTGCTCGCGATTGTGCAGACTGATACGGCCGTCATGGGCCTCGATGATCTCCCTACACAAGGGCAGGCCCAGGCCGGTACCCGACTGCTTGGTGGAATAGAAAGGCAGCAGCGCCTGGGTCAATACCTCCGGCGACATGCCGCTGCCCTCATCGGTTATCTCAATAGTCACACCGTCGCTGCCATCCGCCAGGCCTTGCTCCCTGACGCTTAGGCTTACCGACTCCTCGGGCGAGCCCGACTCATGGGCGTTCTTGAGTAGGTTCAGCAGCACCTGCTCCAGCTGAATCAGGTCGAAATAGCCGCAGCGCCGAGGCAGCTCCCCCACCAGACTGAAACGGAAATGCTCGGCCAGCTGAGTGACCAACTTGTGCCAATCCACCTCGCTCTTCTTGGGCAGGGGAAGCTTGGCGAAGCGGGCATAATTGAAGATAAACTGGCTCAGGTGGCTGGTCCTGTCCTCTATGGTGTCGAAGATAAGCTTAAGCTTAGGGTCATCCAGCGGCTCGGTGAGCTTGCGGCCCGAATTGACCATAGAAGCGATGGGCGCCACCGAATTGTTGAGCTCGTGGCTGATGATGCGGATCACCTTCTTCCATACCGCCACCTCCTGACGGTTCAGCTCACGGGTCATCTGCTTGAGCAGAATGAGATGGTGATACTGACCGTTGAGCAGGAAGCGTCCCCGCGAGAGATGCCAGGTTTCATCTTCGCCGCCCTCCTCCACGCTCGCCAGGGTAAACAGCCCGCCCTTGGGATTGTTGACCGCGCCGGCCAGCTCCTCGCTGACGCCGTCCAGCAACTCGTCTAACATGCTGCCCTCAATGCGCGCCCCCTGGGCAAACAGGTGGCGGGCGGCGTCGTTGGCGTAGATGATGCGCTGGCGATCGTCCAGCAGCACCATGACATTAGGCGAGCTTTGAATCACCTTATCCAGCAGCAGCTCACGCTGATAGATATACTGACGCTCGCGGCGCAGCACGGCCGCAGACTCGTTAAACAGGCTGGCCAGCGCCTTGAGCTGGCTGTCCCCCGTCACAGGAATGTTCACGCTGAAATCATTGTCTTTGATGTTAAGCAGCCCCACCTCCAGCGCCTTGAGGCTAGTCGACAGCCCCCGGGTCAGCCAGCGGCTGAGCAGCCAGGCAAAGCCGCCAGACAGCAACAGGCAGGCGACTATCAGCTCAGGCGCCACCTCCTGATACAGCTCTGGCGCCAGCATCTTGAGTAGCAGGATAAACAGGGCAAGGGCTAGCTGACTAACAATCACATTGCCCCAGATGAGCTTAGTGCGCAGCGTCGGCATTATTTCTCGATCCCAAATTTTTCCATGCGGCGATAGAGCGCCTGACGGCTCAGCCCCAGGGACTTGGCCACCCGGGCGATCACCCCATTATGCTCCGCCAGGGCCAGCTCGATATCGGCCCCAGTAGGCTCACCGCGGCTAGCTGAATCAACCGTGGGTGCTCTGTCAGTTTCCACCTCTTGCTCCGCGAAACGAGGTTTCTGTCTCTGTTCCTGAGCCTGTTGCGACGCTACCGGGCTAGGTGCAGAAACCGAGCTGGTCGATGGTGCGCCGCTCACAGGATTTAAGCCGCTCACGGGCTTTAAACCATTCACAGGCTTCAAGCCAAAGTCGGCCATGGTCAGCATGGGGCTGGCGGCCAGGATCACCGCCCGCTTACAGGCGTTCTCCAGCTCGCGCACATTGCCCGGCCAAGGGTAGCTCACCAGCGCCTGCTGGGTGGGCTTACTCAGGCTAAAGTCCTGACCGATGAAGTGATTCACCAGGGGCAGGATATCGTCCTGGCGCTGATTGAGAGGCGGCAAGGCCAGCTCGATCACATTGAGGCGATAGAAGAGATCCTCGCGGAAACGACCGCTGGCGATATCCTCGGCAAGATCCGCATTGGTGGCGCTGATCACCCGCACCTTGACCTTACGGGTCTGATGGCTGCCCAGACGCTCGAACTCGCCGGTCTGCAACACCCGCAGCAGCTTCACCTGACCCGACAGCGGCAGGTTGCCTATCTCGTCGAGAAACAGGGTGCCACCGTCGGCCGCCTCGAAACGACCGATGCGCGCCTTGTTGGCGCCGGTGAAGGCGCCCGCCTCGGCGCCAAACAGCTCGGCCTCCAGCAGCTCCATCGGCAGTGCGCCGATATTCACCTTAATGAAGGGCTTATGTTTGAGGGGGGAGTTGGCGTGCAGTATGTCCGCCAGCTTGTCCTTACCGGCGCCGTTGGGGCCGGTGATCAACACTGATACGTCGGACTTGGCTATCTGCAGCGCCAGATCGATACAGCGCTGCATGGCGCCGCTGCCGAAGACGATGCCACAGAGATCGGCATCCTTGATCGCCGACATCCGCTGGTGCTCGGAGCGGGCCAGCTGCGAATTCTGCCGCGACAGGGCGTGGAGGGAAATCAGGTTGTTGACGCTGTTAAGCAGCTTATCATCGTCCCAGGGCTTGCCCATGTAGTCGGCGGCGCCCTCCTTCACCAGCTCCACCGCCAGCTCCAGCTGAGTCCAGGCGGTCAGGAGTATGATGGGTAGCTGGGGCTGGCAGGCACGGATATCGTAGAACAGGCGCTTGCCCTCCTCGCCCGAGGTGGTGTCCTGGGTGAAGTTCATGTCCTGGATCACCAGGGCGATCTCCTGCTCAGCCACCAAGCCCAGTGCCTCCTCCGGGGAGAAACAAGTTAGGGTCTTAAATCCATTGAGTTCGAGCATCAGGGAGAGCGCGCTGCATACTGCCTGATTGTCGTCGACGATGAGAATCGTATCCATATATTCTTATTAACTTTTTACTTGCAGAGCAACAAACTAACCGAAAGCGCCGCCGATGAAAAGGGCAAACGCTTTCGGTGTCTCTTGTTTAGCGTCCTGGTTTAGCGCCGTGAGTTAAAGACCAAGCTTAGACGCTGCGGGTCGCCATGGCCGGCGAGATGTTCGCCGCCTTGCGCGCCGGCAGTACCACGGCCACTGTGGTCACCAGCATCATGCCTACTACCGTCATGAGCGGGTAGAGCAGGTTGAGCTGCGGCAGATCATAGTACTTCATCAGCTGCTGCCCCAGCAGCACCGCCAGGCTGGCCCCTAATACGCCACCTGAGAGACAGATAAGGTAGTTCTCCACCAGGAAGAGGCTGAGGATATCCCCCTTGGTCGCGCCCAGGGCGCGGCGAGTACCTATCTGCTTGGTGCGGCGCTGGATGTTGAACATCACCATACCGGTCAGGCCTAGGCTAGTGATCAACAGCAGCAGGACCACCATCATGGAGAGCACGGTTATCATCAGCTCGTGATCTCGGTAGGAGCGCTTCTTCACCTCGGCGACAGACTGGAAGTCATCGATCACCCGATTAGGATTCTCCTTCATCAAGGCCTTGGTGATGGCATCTTGCAACGCCTCATGCTGGCCGGGCTCCGCACGCACCATATAGCTATAACCCGCAAAATCGACGTTGTGGATCACACTGTATTCAAGCTCATCGCTGTCAACCCAGGCGCCCTGAAACTTCTCCACCACGCCGATCACCTCAAGCTGCTCGTCATCGATATAGAGCAACTTGCCGATGGCCGACTCACCCGGCCATACCGCCTCACCAAACGCCTTGGAGATGATCGCCAGCTTACCGGGATCGTTGACGCTCTTATTGATCTCATCGGCGTAGAAGTTGCGTCCCTCGATGAGCTTGAGCCCAAGCGTCTTAACGGTATGCTCTGTGCCCAGGTACATGGCAAACTGTGGCGTCGACTTGGCCGTCTCTGGATCTGGTCCCAGGTTGAGGGTACTCGACCAACCACTGCCGCTCAGGGGCAACATGTTGGTAGAGGTGGCCGCCTGCACGTTAGGCAAACCGCGCAGGATCTGTTGATCTATCTTGTTCTGCTGCTCGATATCTATGCTGGGGTCGAAGTTAAACACACTGAAGGTCAACACCTCCTCTTCATTAATCCCAGAGTCACGCTGCATCAGCTCGAGACGCTCATGGATGATGAAACTGGCGTTGGCGACTATGGCCACCGACAGGATAATCTGCACCAGTAGCAATACCGGGCCACTCTTACTGCGGAGCAAACTGCTAAAAATTGGTTTAATGTTAAGCATTTTCAATCCCTTATTGGCTCTTCAAGTAGACACTTGGTTTAGTGCGACACACCACCCAGGCAGGATAGAGTCCGGCCAGCAGCGCGGTACCCACGGCGATGGTTGGGGTGATCAACCACATGCTCATCGAGAGATGGGTCAATCCCTCGGCGACGCCGAAGCGTGCCGACAGGGCGTAAAGCGCGCCCCAGGCCCATAGCAGTCCCACCAGGCCACCAAACAGGCCGATGACGCCCACTTCCACCATGTACTGAGAGAAGATCTGTGCCCGGCTGGCGCCGATGGCTCGTCTGACACCCACCTCGGGCGCACGCTTGAGAAACTTGGTCAGCATCAGGCCGAGGATGTTCACCAGACAGACGCTGAGGAACAAGGCGCTCAGTCCCACCAGAATCTTGTTATCTTCAGGCACCACATGGCTGCGCTCCAACCAGTCGGCGACATCTGACATGAGCACAGAGTCGACAGGTGACTTGTTATCGGTGAAACGGCCCAGCTCCTTCTGCTGCTCCACATAGTTGGCCAGATAGCTCTTGTAGGCGGCGCGATCTTCACTCGTCGGCAGATAGGTCCAGTACTCCAACCACACCTTCTCCGAATTCAACCTGTCCTGATAGTTGTTCATCGGCTCATGTTTCCAACCCGACGAGTTGCCCCAGACGCTAAACTCTTCGTTTGCCGCCAGCGAAAATGGAATATAGATCTGCTCCGATTTGGCGAAGGCGCCACTGGTCGGATCGTAATACTTAGGCTGAGGATTCCAGTCGCCGATCACACCCACCACCTGATAGGGCTTGCGGTTGAGGTAGATGGTCTTGCCGACGCTATTCTCGCCGCCAAACAGCTTCTGGTTAAGTTTCTCACCGATCACCGCCTGATAGGCAGGGTCCAGATCCACCGCCTTGTCCCAGCGATTGCCATAGATAAAAGGCACCTCAAACATCTTGAAGAAGTCGCCATCGGTCACCCTGATGCCCTGCAACCTTGGCAACACCTCAGGGTCGTCTGTCTGCACCGCCATGCCGCTACGGAACATGGCCGCCTGGGCCTTAGCCACATTGCCCTTACGCAGGTTCATCGCATCCTGATAGGTGACCAAGCGATGAAAGTCGTCCCAGGAATCCGGTCCCTGTGACCAGAGCTGAATCGCGTTGAGCTGCTCGGAGCGCTCACCGCCCGGGTTATAGGCCATCATGCTGTAGACGTTAAGCGTGGTGATGGTGATGCCTATCCCCACAGAGATGGCCAGCACCATGAGCAGCGACAGAATCGGCGTCTTGCGTATGCTGCGCCAGGCCAGATCGACGTAATATAGAAACATGCTTACTCTCCTTAGCTGGCCACTTTTTCGGCCGTATCGACCAGGTGCGACTGACCGCCCTGGTACAGGGTGAAGTCACACACCTGACCGTCGACGATCTGAATGTTTCGCTGGGCGCGGCGCGCCAATTCGGGATCGTGAGTCACCATGATGATGGTGGTGCCCGCCTTGTTGATCTCTTCTAAAAGCTCCATCACCTGACGAGCCATCAGGCTGTCCAAGTTACCTGTTGGCTCGTCGGCGAGGAGAAATCTTGGTTCGCCAGCCAGGGCGCGGGCAATCGCCACACGCTGCTGCTGACCACCGGAAAGTTGTGATGGCAGATGCTTCATACGTGCCCCCAGACCCACTTGCTCCAGCGCGGCCTTCACGCGGCGCTGACGCTCCTTGGCGTTGAAGCCGCGATAGCGCAGTGGCACCTCGACATTCTCCGCCAGGTTAAGGTCGGGGATCAGGTTAAAGCCCTGAAAGATAAAGCCTATCTTCTCGTTGCGAATGGCGGCCGCCTTGTTATCGCTCAGGTTAGAGATGTTGACATCGTCCAGATGATATTCGCCGTTAGTAAAGCCTTCTAACAGGCCGGCGATGTTGAGAAAGGTGGTCTTGCCCGAACCAGACGGCCCGGTGACGGCGACAAACTCACCTTCCTTAACCTCGAGATTGAAATCCCGTAACGCATGGGTTTCCACCAAATCCGTTTTAAACACCTTGTTGATATTTTTCATCGTTAACATGGGTTGTATCCTTTGTTTTTGTATCGCGTTATTCAGTTTGTTATTGCGCCTATGCCCGGACGAACTAGGACAATCGGGCCAATAACCATTGAGTTAAATCACCGCCAACTCTGGCGACGTCGGGAAGTTGGCTACTATCGACCGGTTGCCCGTGCATGCCGGTCGCTTCTAATATGTTGAGCCCGAGCAGAAACCAGTCTGAGGCATCCTGGGTATAGACCTGAGTCGCCACCAGCAGGAGCAATAGCGCCAGTCCTGCGACCACTCGTTCTGGATGTAGCTTTATCATCAGGGTCTTCATCGCTTAGCTCCTTAGCGGATCAATACTTGTTCGGCGTTCTTAAAGGCGTCGGTGGAGGAGATAATCCACTGGTCGCCGACCTCACCGCCCGAGACCACCTCTATGTGGCTCATGCTGCGGGCACCCAGTTGGATCTCGGTGCGCTCGGCCAGGTCGTTCTTGACGGCATAGACCAGGGTGCCGCCGCCACTGTTGACGAAGGGGCCACGCTTGACCATGAGCACGTCGGGACGATTTTCCAGTAAGACGCGGGCCGACAGACGCTGGTTCTGACGCAGGTGCAGGGCAGCTTGCTGCTCGAAGCGCACTCGGGTAGTCACCTCACGGTTGCGCACCTCGGGAGAGATGGCCGACAGTTTGCCCATCACCAGCTGGCCGCCGAAGTTAAGCTCGACATCCATGCCAATCCCCAGCTCGTCGGCGTAGGATTCTGGCACCGCCAGCTCGGCCTCGAAGGCGCTGAGATCCACAACGGTCAATATGGGCTGGCTCTGGCCGATACGGGCCTTCTGCTCGGTCAGCCAGTTACCTATGATGCCGCCGACGGGGGCCGTGATGTTCAGCGCCGCCACCTGACGTTCAAGCTCGGCGACCACCAGGGCCTGACGATCCACCTCTGAGGCCTTGTTCTTCAGCTCGAAGCTGAGGGTATCTTTCATCAGCTCGGCTTCCTGCTGGGCGTGAGCGTAGAGCAGCTTGGCCTTGTGCAGCTCATCCTTGCTCTTCTCATAATCTATCTTAGAGATCAGGCTGGACTCGATCAGCTGGTCGCCACGGCGACTCTCGCGATCCGCCGCCTCGAGATCCACCTTGGCCATATCCAGGGTCTGTATCGCCTTAAGCTGATCACGACGGGCATCGAGACGGGCACGCTCAAGGCTGCTCTGCATCCCTTCCAGCAGCGCCTGCTGCTGCTTGAGGTTGTTGGTCAGGCTGTGGCTCTCTATGGTGGCAACCACCTGGCCCTGCTCCACCTTGTCACCCGGGTTGGCGATTAAGGTTACCGTGCCCTTCTCTGGGGCGTAGAGGATAGGGGCGTTGGCGGCGACTATCTTGCCGGTAGAGGCGATATCACGCACTAAGGTGCCGCGTTCCAGAGTGGCAAAACGCAGCTCGCTACGGTCGATAGACTCGCTCACGCTGCTGCCACTGACGCTGGCCCACACCAGACCAGAAACCAGGAGAACGCCTGCGCCGATAGTGACAGGCCATTTGATGCGGCGTCCGAGGCTGGGGGCAACTTGCTTATCTTGTGCGCTGGTATCTTTAATCATTGTTTATCCCTAACAGTGTCCGTTACTCGACCGAGTCGATTTCTGCCCATTAGGATTACAATTGCCGTGCCAACTTTTATATTCACTAATTTTCAATAATTTAGATGAAGATGTCCGCTAAGTATTTCATGAAAGTGTCCGCGGACACCCGCAAAAGTGTCCGGTCATTTTCCCCGAGTGTCCGCATATGAGGAAAGCCGGACAGATGAGAAAGTACGGACATAGGAGAAAGCCGGGTAGAGCGTTAAAACACTTGGAAGATTAGCGAGCTAGTAAGCGGCAGCCCCTCTCTCTAAAAGTACAGGGCTGCGCTCATGGCGAACCCACTGAGTGGGCATTAAGGAAGGAGTTAAAACGCCCGGGCGAAGATGGCGAAGGCGGCGATAATGGCCACGAACCAGGAAAGCGAACGCAGGGTGCTCTTATCCAGCAGGTAGAGGAGATGATAGGCACATCTTGCCAGCACATGCACAAGGGCTAACAGACCAACTGTGTCGTCGACCTTGTCCCGTGCGATCACGGTCAGCGCCGCCACGGCGAAGATCAGCAGGGACTCGAAGGCGTTCTGATGTGCTGCCAAGGCGCGGGCGCCGAAGCCGGTCAGCTGAGCCTGCTGGCTTCTGGGATAGGCGTTGTCATAGCCCCCCTGCTTGGCCATCGCCATGGCCACGGGCACCTTGGCCAGGTAGGGAAGCAACATGGCAAAGAGTAGGCAGGCCAGTAGCATAGTCATCATTTATCTCCTTATTGTTTAGCGCATTGTTTTAGCTTTAGTTTTAATTTTAATTTGTGTTTATCTCGCCTTGTCCAGGGCCTTGCACAAAGATTCAATCCCTAAGATGGCCCTTGGTGTCGCTCGATGCAATAGGTCGGCATCCAGTTGATAGATGTGGCGCTGCTTCACCGCCGGGATCTCCTGCCAGGCAGACCAGTCAATGCCGCGCACATTGCCCTCATCCTGACTCTGCAATATCACCTGAGGTTGCTTGAGCAGCACGGCCTCCAGGCTCACCTGGGGATACTCGTTCCCCGCGTCGCTAAACACATTCTCGCCGTGGCAGACCTGGATAATCTGCTCTATCCAGCTGCCCTCGGCCACCGTCATCAGAGGCACTGACCAGAGCTGATAGAAGACCCGCACCGCCGCCTTGGCCCGATTTTCCTTACTGAGCGCCTTGAGGCCGATAAGGTACTGCTCGGCCACCCGCTCCGCTTCGCGCTCCTTGCCGGTCAGCTTGCCCAGCGCCAGCAGATCGTCAGCCACCGCCTCCAACGTCTTAGGGTCGCTGTTATAGATGGGATAACCCAGCTGGGTCAGGCGCTCGATATCCTCGCGCTTGTTGCCGCCGCCCCAGATGACAATCAGATCCGGGTCGAGCTCGATAACTTTCTCTATCTGTATGCCGTAGTAGCCGCCGATCCGCGGGATCGCCTTGGCCGCATCGGGAAAATCGGCATGATCTGTGGTCGCGACTACACTGTCCCCCGCCCCTATACTAAACAGCATCTCCACCCCATGGGGCGACAGGGCGATGATCCGTTTTGCAGGCGCCGCCTTAAGCCCAGGCACACACAGCAGCAAGGCCAACAACAGCCACAGCTTAACCCTCATCTTCATCTATTCCTTTTCCCTTTCCATATTAAGCTGACAGAACAATAACTTGTTCGCAATCAAACATTTCAACCCGCCATCCCAATCAATTTTTCACAGAGATCGCCACCGTGGTGAGCTCGAAGAAAATCCACTCGCTCATTTCAATCTGTTTGCTTCTGTGGCTAAGCCGTCCAGCTGGCTCAGCCCATGAGCATACATGAGTATGTGATTGGGTGAGTCAGCGCAGACAATACCGCCACAGGAGCAAACAGGAAGAAATCTAAATTGCGTCATGAAGTGCTCTAGTGCAAGGCGCCCCGCAATGAACGGCGAAGACATACCTACCGGTAGGCGAGCCGTGAATGAGGACGCAACGCCGCAATTGAGCACTGCAATAGCAATTTTCAGTAGTCGAAGCCGAGCTGGGCTTTAACGCCACTCTCAAATGCATGCTTTATGGGCTGCACCTCACTCACGGTATCCGCCAGCTCCAAAATCGCCCTATGACAGGCACGCCCCGTGACAATCACATGCTGCATGGGCGGACGGTTCTTGATCGCCGTCAGCACCCTGTCCAGATCAAGATAGTGATAGCTCACCATGTAGGTGAGTTCGTCCAGCAGCACTATGTCTATGGTGTCGTCGCTCAGCAGGGTCTCGGCCGCCTCCCAGGCACTCAGCGCCGCCAGGGTATCCTTCTCTCTGTCCTGGGTCTCCCAGGTAAAGCCGGTGGCCATCACATGAAACTCGACTCCGACCTTCTCCAGCACGGCGCGCTCGCCGCAGGGCCAGTTGCCCTTGATAAATTGCACCACGGCGGCCTTCTTGCCATGACCGACGGCGCGGGTGATGTTACCGAAACCCGCCGTGGTCTTGCCCTTGCCGTTACCCGTCATCACCAGCAGCACGCCCTTCTCGGTCTGAGCCTTGGCGATCTTGGCGTCCACCGCCTCCTTCACCTTCTGCTGACGCGCCTTATGACGCTCGGCCTTATGATTTTCCGCCTGATTTTCCGCCTGCTTATCCGCGCTCATCTTTTCTCCTTTAGCTAATTATTCTTGTTTGGTCGCCTTAGTGGCGTCTCGACGAGGATGGCGCTCAGCCTCGCCATGTCCAGATGCTCGGCCAGGGTATCGGCCAGGCGGTCTAACTGTGCCTGTTTGATCGCATCGGGATCGACGGCGGCCGCGCTGCTGAGCCCGGCCCAGCCAAGGAGCAGCGCACAGGCCTCAGGGCTGTCGAACAGACCATGCAGATAGCTGCCCAGGATCTGACCATCATGAGACAGGCAGCCCTCGTTAAACTGATTACCCTCGTCACTCGTCAGGGTGAGGGGCTTGGTCGCCTTAGATAACAGCGTGGAGCGACCACAGTGGATCTCATAACCTGCGATGCTGGCGCTCTCACCCACCAGTTTTATCGTGCCTTTAACCTGAGCCAGACGCTTGTTAGGGGTCAGCTCTGTGACTATGGGCAGTAGCCCCAGGCCATCGCTGTCGCCGGCCTCGCCCTCGACCCCTTGGGGATCTTCGATGGCCAGCCCCAACATCTGATAACCACCACAGATGCCGATCACCTTGCCGCCATATCTCAGGTGGCGCTTAAGGGCGCGATCCCAGCCCTGTTCGACCATGGTGGCCAGGTCCTGCCGCACACTCTTGCTGCCGGGCAGTATGATGAGATCGGCATCAATTGCCTGACCGTCGTAGGCCTCGTTTACCTGCTGATAGCGAAAGTCGATATCCGGATGCAGCCTGAGGGGGTCGAAATCTGTGTGATTGCTGATGCGGGGAAAGACCAGCACCAAGACCCGAAAGCGGGTGTTGCCACTGCTCACCTGGCGGGCATCCAGGGCGTCCTCGGCCTCCAGATGCAGATCGTTAAGATAGGGCAAGACGCCCAGCACTGGCTTGTCTATACTGGCCTCGAGCCAATCCAGGCCAGGCTTAAGCAGGGAGATGTCACCGCGAAAACGATTGATCACCACGCCCTTGACTCTGGCCTGCTCGGATGCAGACAGCAGCGCCAGGGTGCCGACGATATGGGCGAACACCCCGCCCTTGTCGATGTCGGCGATCAGGATCACCGGGCAGTCCACCGCCTCGGCGAAGCCCATGTTGGCGATATCCCCCTCGCGCAGGTTGATCTCCGCCGGGCTGCCCGCCCCTTCCACCAAGATCAGCTCATACTGCTGCTCCAGGCGTGACAGCGAGTCCAGCACCGCCGCCATCGCCTTGGTGCGATACCCCTGGCTGTCTTTGCCAAAATAGGTCTGGGCCTCCATGTGGGACAGGGCCTTGCCCTGGACTATCACCTGGGAGCTGGTGTCCGAGTTGGGTTTAAGCAGTATGGGGTTGAAGTCTGTGTGGGGCGCAAGGTAACAGGCCTCGGCCTGCAGCGCCTGGGCGCGGCCTATCTCACCGCCGTCAAGGGTCACCGCGCTATTGAGTGCCATGTTTTGCGGCTTGAAGGGCGCCACCCTGCGCCCCTCACGGGCGAAGTAGCGGCACAGGCCCGCCACCAGGGTGCTCTTACCCGCATCCGAAGTGGTGCCCTGCACCATCAAGATATTGCCACTCGCCTCTTGATTGCTATTGCCCTGCTCGCCCTGTTTGCTCGGATTGCACTGATTACTTAAGTTATCTGGTGTCATTGACTTCTCTTCCTATTCCTTGGCGCCCTGGCTCGTCTCATCCTTGAGGATCAGCGGCAGACCGGCGGTGACCAAGACCACCTGCTGGGCTCGCTGAGCTATCGCCTGATGCAGCCAACCCGCCTCGTCGACGAAGCGGCGACTCAAGGGGTCGGCCGGTACCACGCCGCAGCCCACCTCATTGCTGATCAGCACGACAGCCCCGGGCGCAGTTTCCAGGGCGCGCAGCAGCGCCGCCCTGGCGAGCGGCCAGTCATCGCCCTCGAGTAACTGATTGGTGAGCCAGAGGGTGAGGCAATCGACTAAGATCACCCGTTTCTCCCTGGCGTGAGTTTCGATACAAGCACTCAAGTGTAGCGGACACTCCAGGGTCTGCCAGGACAAACCATCCTCACGGCGCTCATCCTGGTGGCGGGCGATGCGCGCGCGCATCTCCTCATCCAGCCCCTGGGCGGTGGCCACAAACAGGCACTCATAACCCCTTGCCACATAATCGGCCACCAGGGAAAGGCCATGGCGAGACTTGCCACTGCGAGCGCCGCCTAGAACCAGGTGCATCATAGGCTGATCACCAGGATAAACAGGTAACAGAGCAGCTCGATCACTTGCTGGGTGGCCCCCAACACATCGCCTGTATAGCCGCCAATCTGACGGCGATAACTGCGTACCAGCAGTTGGCGCGCCGCCAGCAACACCAGACAGAGGGAGAGCGCCGAGGCGATACCGCTGAGCCAGAGGGTGAGGATGCCCGTCAGCAGCAAAATGCCCAGCTCATTTGTGGTCTGCGACTGGGCCAGGGGCTTGCTCTTGCTGCTGTCGTCATCGCGTACATAGGTCTCGGTGAAGATTAAGGAGGCCGCCACCATACGGCTCAGGCAGTGGCCCACCACCAAGGCTGCCATCACAAGATCGCCATCGAACAGGGCAATTTCACTGAGCAGCACAAACTTAAACAGCAGGCTCATCACCAGGGCCAGCACGCCGTAGGTGCCGACACGCGAGTCTTTCATTATGGTGAGCTTATCCTGCACCTGCCAGCCGCCACCGAATCCGTCGGCGGTATCCGCCAGGCCATCCTCGTGGAAGCCGCCGGTGAGCAGCAGCCCGGCCACCATGGCGAGTAAGATGGCGACGCTGATAGGCAATACCTGAGTCGCCAGGCTATAGACCAGGGCGCAGAGGCCACCGACAAGCACGCCGACCAGGGCGAAGTAACGGCTGGCCTGATTGAGCCGCTCATTGTCGACCTTCACCCAGGTCGGCATGGGGATCCGGGTAAAGAAGCCCATGGCGATAAAAAACAGGTTTAACTCTCTGGCAAACATCTTCGCGCTTTCCCTTTTGGTTCCTTAGATTGTTAATGCCGCTAAATCGAAATGCCCATCTCTTCGAGGGAGGCCATCTCGTTGTAAAACGTGGCCGCCGCCTGCACCAGGGGCACAGCCAGCGCCGCCCCGGTTCCCTCACCGAGACGTAGTCCGAGGGACAAGAGCGGCTGGGCATTGAGATGCTCCAGCATCAGCTTGTGGCCGCGCTCGCCGGACTCGTGGGCGAAGATCATATAGTCCCGGGCGTGAGGCGCGATAGTCACCGCTGCCAGGGCCGCCGCCGTGGCGATGAAGCCGTCGATCAGCACCAGCATCTTCAGCTCGGCCGCCGCCAATATGGCGCCGGTCATCTGCACTATCTCGAAGCCACCCAGGCAGGCCAATACGCCATATGGATCTCCCAGTTGCTCACGGTGCAAAAACAGCGCCTGCTCCACCAGCAGCTGTTTGCGTGCCAGGGTGGCGGCATCTATGCCAGTTCCTCGACCGACACACTCGGCCGCCTCGCGCCCCATCAGCGCCGCCATGATGGCCGCCGCCGAGCTGGTGTTACCTATGCCCATCTCACCGAAGGCTATTAGGTTACAACCGCGGCCGTGATGCAGCGCGACCCGCTCCCTGGCCATGGCGAAGCCCTGCTTGACCGCCCCCAGGGTCATGGCGGGCTCGCGATGAATCGCACCTGTGCCGGCCCCCAGCCTGTGATTGATAAGCTTAGGCTGATCATGGATCTCCTGGGCGATGCCGCAGTCGATCACCTCCATGGTGATCCCCCCCTGGGCACAGAACAGATTGATGGCCGCGCCGCCCTTGAGGAAATTCATCACCATCTGGGTAGTCACCTCGCTGGGCGCGATGGAGACGCCGGAGGCGGCGATGCCGTGATCGCCGGCAAACACCAAGAGGGTTGGTTTGGTTATCTGCGGCTTGTCTGGACCCAGCACCCTGGCGATAGTCATCGCCAGGGTCTCGAGCGCGCCGAGGGCGCCCAGTGGCTTGGTCTTAGTGTCTATCTTCTGCTGGATCTTGGCATCGAACTCGCTACTTACCACAGTGACTTCAAACATACTGGAACCTCATATCGCTCGCCCTCGTTCTCGATTCATTGCAATCCACACCTTCTTTGCTGGCATAGTTCAATACGCTTTTCCTTCCATACACCTTTCCTTCAATACATAGGGGACTTGGGCTAGTTGCTACGCTTGCCGCCCAGGATAAACAGGAAGAAGAGGCTGCCTATCACAGCCGTGATGATCCCCACCGGCAGCTCCTGATAGCTGAGCAGGCAGCGCGCCAGCACATCCACCCAGATCATAAACAGGCCGCCCACCAGGGCCGTCAGCAACAGGGCGAAACGCCCCGGCAGCAATAGCCGCACCATGTGGGGCACCATCAGGCCGACGAAGCCGATGCCGCCACAGTTGGCCACCAGGACGGCGGTGATCAGCGAGCAGAGCAGCAGGCTGACGAGACGCAGGCGCTGCACCCGAATGCCCAGGGTGTGGGCGGTCTCATCCCCCGCCTGAATGGCGAGGATCTGCCGCTTAAGCAGCAGCAAGATGGCGCTCGCCGCCAACACCAGCAGCCAGGGCAGCCAGAGCATCTGCCAGCTCGCCTTGGCAAAGCTGCCCAGGCTCCAGAACAGCACAGAGGCGGCCGATTGCGGCCCGGAGAAATAGAGCATCAAGCTGGCCAGCGCGCCAAACAGGAAGGAGATCGCCACCCCGGAGAGCAACATGCGCTCTATCTGAGTGTTGAGATCCCGTCCGCACAGGGCCAGCACCATGAGCACCGCCAGGCTGGCGCCGATAAAGGCACCGAGCGGCAGGCCGACACTGGCCAAAGCGCCGCCGACACCGCCCAGCAGGGTGATCACCACAACCGCCCCCAGACTGGCACCCGAGGAGATGCCAAACAGATAAGGGTCGGCCAGGGGATTGCGAGTCACCGTCTGTAACACGGCGCCCGCCAGAGCCAGGCCGAATCCGGCGATGAAGGCCAGCAGGATGCGCGGCAGGCGCAGCTCAATCAATATTCTTGCGGTCACGCCGCCGGGATCGGCGCCGCTCAGCTTGGCCAGCAGCACCTCAAGCACCTCGGCGACGCCTATCTGCGCCGCGCCGAAGCTCACCGCCAGCACAGGAGTCGCCAGGGTTAGCAGTCCCAGGCAGACGAAGGCCAGGTGTTGCAGCGAACTATAGCCTCTTCCCAGACTCAGGCTAGCGCTCGTCATGGTTAGCCTCCTTCGCCTCAAATGGCTGGTCAGCCAGGCCATTGGCACTGCCACTGCTACTGCCATGCTGGGCACTCTGGTCAGCATTGTGAAGGTGATAGCCATAGAAATAGTTAATCTGCGGATTACCGTGCTGTGGATGGGGCGATACCTGACAGCAGACGCAGAATACCCTGGCGATCTGCGCCTCACTCAGCACCTGTTTGGGCGAGCCTTGAGCCACCGCCTTGCCCTGATCCAGCAGCAAAAGCTGATCGCACAGGGCGCTGGCCAGATTCAGGTCATGAATCGAGATCACCACGGTCACCCCCAGGGCCTTGAGCAGCTCAAGGATCTGGATCTGATAGCGGATATCCAGGTGATTAGTGGGTTCATCGAGGATCAATAGCTTAGGCTGCTGCGCTATGGCGCGGGCAATCAGCGCCCGCTGCTTCTCGCCCCCGGACAGGGAGGCGTAGGTCTGTCCGGCGCGCTCCTTGAGCCCCACGGTTTCCAGGGCCTGACTCACCGCCAGGCGGTCAGCCTTAGTGGTCATGGAGAAGGCGGCCTTGTGTGGCGTGAGCCCCAATGCCACCAGCTGGGCCGTGGTCATGTCGAAATGCTGAGGCGTGTCTTGCAGCACCACGGCCACCTCGCGGGCAAAGGCCCTGGCGCTCAGGCTGGCGATTGGCTGACCAAACAGTTGGATCTCGCCGCTGCTAGGGGTGAGGAAACGATAGAGGCAGCGCAGCAGGCTGGACTTGCCGGCGCCGTTGGGGCCTATGATCCCCAGCATCTTACCCTCTGGCAGATCCAGCTTGACCCCAGAGAGGATGGCGCGCTCACCGCAGCGCCAGCTGAGATCCCGCACCGACAGCGCCGGGCGCGCGCAGGCGCCATCGCCTGCACTTAGGTTCGATCCTTCACTGGCGCCGAGAGACAGGAGTGATTCTGTTTGTGATGGCTGATTGGGGGCGCTCAAGGTCGCGCCCTCCGGGAAGCAGCGCCGAGGCGCCCTCGCCCTTGGGCCAGACTCGGCCCCGAGGTATTCTTCATCTATTGGCTCCCTCAAGTCACCCGCTTGAGATAGTAGTTGGAGAGTAGGCAGGTATCCTGACTCGTGGCGACCAGGTCGGGTTCGACTAGGCAACACACTCACAGTTGCGGGCACAGTTTGGGCTAGCGGCGCGAGGCCTTCCCCAATTCCCTATTAAGTCCGAGTTATCGCCTTGGCGATCTCGACACCATACTCCCGGCGCAGGCGGTCCCTGCGCCCGGTTATTATGCTAAATTTTGCCGCCGACACAAGGCCAGACTCACTCGGCGTCGTGCCAATGCAGACGCCAGTAGCCCTCTCCCGCCTTGTCGCGGTAATGGCTTATCTTGACCACGCTGCCGTAGTCCAGGCTCAGCCGGGTATAGAAGCCTACGGCGCGCTCTACCCCCAGGGCCTTGGCCATCAGGTGACGTATCACGCCGCCGTGAGTGAGCAGTAACAAGGCCTCGCCGCAATGCTGATGCACCAACTGCTCGACCACCTCGTCGACACGTTGCTCGAACTCAGCCATGGGCTCCCCCTCGGGCAGCGAATTGGCCCAAGGGTCCCGCCAATAGGCACTCAGCTCCTCACCGTGATCGGCATGCAGCTCAGGGATAGGCTGGCCATCCCAACGGCCGAAGTAGATCTCCTTGAGCCCGGCATCCAGGGCCACCTTCACCTGATTCTTAGCGGTGAGGTGCTCGGCAAATACACGGCAACGCTTGAGCGGCGAGCTGATCACCCTGTCCACCGCCTGGGGCAGCTTGGCATAGGCCAGCTGCATCTGGGCGAAGCCTATCTCGGTGAGAGGTTGATCGCTATGTCCGCGCAGCAAGTTGCCGCCTTCACATTCGCCGTGCCGCATCAAATAGAGTGTCGTTTGCGTCATAACTGCAGCATTAAACCTTTAAAATCTAGATGGTTAGCAGGATACTCTCTGGAAGTATCCCGTGGCAATGAAAGATAAATAAGACCTTGAAAAACTTTCAGATTCACCCACTATCAAGGGGAGAGCCTTTTGCCATGGGAACGCGGCTAAACCAGCATTCTTCCTCGAAGCCAAACCAGATTTAAGCTTATACTCATTTGACTTGCCCTGGGTATTATAAGTCGATTAGTATAGACGTCTATACGTTTATACATCCAAAATAAAAATAGCACGTCAAATCGATAGACGCGGCAGTTTAGGCAATAGGTCAGTTGAAGTAGGTGAAAGTTATGGCGACCCAATCCCCTGTTCGAAACGTAAGGCAGATTAACGACGCGATCCGCGCGCGGCTCAATAAGGAAATTTTGATCCTCGACGGCGCCATGGGCACCATGATTCAGAACCACAAGCTGGAGGAGGCCGACTTTCGCGGCGAGCGCTTCAAGCAGTGGCCCTGCGATCTCAAGGGTAACAACGACCTGTTGGTGCTGACCCAACCCGAGCTTATCAAGCAGATCCACAGAGATTACCTGCTGGCGGGCGCCGACATCATAGAGACCAACACCTTCAACGCCACCCAGGTGGCCATGGCCGACTATGAGATGCAGGAGCTGTCACGGGAGATCAACCTTGAAGGCGCCCGACTCGCCCGCACCGCCTGTGATGAGGTTGCCGCCGAAAGCGGTCGTCAATGCTATGTGGCCGGGGTTCTCGGACCCACCAACCGCACCTGCTCCATCAGCCCGGATGTGAACGACCCTGGCTATCGTAATATCCATTTCGACGATCTGGTAGAGGCCTATATCGAGTCGACCCAGGCCCTTATCGAGGGCGGCGCCGACATCATCATGGTCGAGACCATTTTCGATACCCTCAACGCCAAGGCGGCGCTGTTTGCCATCGAAACCCTGTTCGACCAGCTGGGCCAGCGTCTGCCGGTGATGATCTCGGGCACCATTACCGATGCCTCGGGCCGCACCCTGACGGGCCAAACTACAGAAGCCTTCTATAATTCGCTGCGCCACGTGAAGCCGCTCTCCATCGGCCTCAATTGCGCCCTTGGGCCACAGGAGCTACGCCCCTATGTCGAGGAGCTGTCGAAAATCGCCGAGTGTTATGTGTCGGCGCACCCCAACGCCGGCCTGCCCAACGAATTTGGCGGCTATGACGAGACCCCGGAGCAGATGGCCGAGGTGATCGGCCCCTGGGCCGAGGAAGGCCTGCTCAACATCATAGGCGGCTGCTGCGGCACCACCCCAGACCATATCAAGGCAATCCGCGCCGCCGTCATCAAGCACGGCGCCCGCGAGCTGCCGGATCTGCCCGTGGCCTGTCGCCTCTCAGGCCTGGAGCCGCTGACCATAGATGCCGATTCCCTGTTTGTGAACGTGGGCGAGCGCACCAATGTGACTGGCTCGGCCAAGTTTCTGCGCCTGATCAAGACAGGCGAATATGAAGAGGCCCTGTCGGTCGCCAGGGATCAGGTGGAAAACGGCGCCCAGATCATCGACATCAACATGGACGAGGGGATGCTGGACGGTGTCGAGGTGATGCAGAAGTTCCTCAACCTTATCGCCTCCGAGCCCGACATCAGCCGGGTACCCATCATGATCGACTCCTCCAAGTGGGAGGTGATCGAGGCCGGACTCAAGTGCATTCAGGGCAAGGGCGTGGTCAACTCCATCTCCCTCAAGGAGGGTGAGGCCAAGTTTATCGAGCAGGCCACCCTAGTGAAACGCTACGGCGCGGCGGCCATCATCATGGCCTTCGACGAAGTTGGCCAGGCCGATACCATGGCGCGCAAGATAGAGATCTGTACCCGCGCCTACCGGGTATTGGTGGATAAGGTGGGCTTCCCGCCTGAAGATATCATCTTCGACCCCAACATATTCGCCATCGCCACCGGCATCGACGAGCACGATAACTATGCGGTGGACTTCATCGAGGCGACGCGCGAGATCAAGCGTACCCTGCCCCATGCCATGATCTCCGGCGGCGTGTCTAACGTCTCCTTCTCCTTCCGCGGCAACAACCCGGTGCGCGAGGCGATCCACGCCGTGTTCCTCTATCACGCCATTCAGGCGGGAATGGACATGGGCATAGTCAACGCCGGGCAGCTGGCGATCTATGACGATATCGATCCTGATCTTAAGGCCAGGGTAGAGGCCGTGGTGCAGAACCTGCCCTGCCCGGTGCAAGGGTCGAACAACACAGAACAGCTACTGGAGATCGCCGAGCAGTACCGTGGCGACGGTGCCGCGGGCGCCAAGAAGGAAGATCTCGAGTGGCGCAGCTGGCCGGTCAACAAGCGGCTGGAGCACGCCCTGGTAAAGGGGATCACAGAGTTTATCGACCAGGACACAGAAGAGGCGCGCCAGCTGGCCAGCCGTCCTCTGGATGTGATCGAAGGCCCGCTGATGGATGGCATGAACGTGGTCGGCGACCTGTTTGGTTCGGGCAAGATGTTCCTGCCCCAGGTGGTGAAATCTGCGCGGGTGATGAAGAAGGCCGTAGCCTACCTCAATCCCTACATTGAAGCGGAAAAAGTCGAGGGCGAGTCCAACGGCAAGATCCTCATGGTGACGGTAAAGGGCGACGTGCACGACATAGGCAAGAACATCGTCGGCGTGGTGCTGGCCTGTAACGGCTACGAGGTGGTGGACCTCGGCGTCATGGTGCCGGTCGAGAAGATCATAGAGGTCGCCAAGGCGGAAAAGGTAGATATCATAGGCATGTCGGGGCTTATCACCCCGAGCTTGGATGAAATGGTGCACAACGTCAAAGCCTTCCACAAGGCGGGGCTGAATATTCCCTCCATCATAGGCGGCGCCACCTGCTCCAAGATCCACACGGCAGTGAAAATCGCACCCCACGCCCCCGAAGGCGCCATCTATATCGCCGACGCCTCGCGCGCCGTGCCCATGGTGGCCAAGCTGATCAACAAGGAGACCCGTCAGGCGACCATAGATGCCGCCTACGAGGAATATCGGGTGATGCGCGACAAACGCAACTCACAGGCCAAGCGCAAGCAGATCGTCTCCCTGGAGGCCGCACGGGAAAATCGCTGCCAGCAAGACTGGAACGCCCATACGCCTTTCGTTCCGAATCAACTGGGCAGACAGGTGTTTGACGACTATCCGCTGGAAGACCTGGTCGATCGCATCGACTGGACGCCATTTTTCCGCAGCTGGGAGCTACACGGCCACTTCCCCAAGATCCTCGATGACGAGGTGGTAGGCGAAGAGGCGCGCAAGCTCTATCAAGATGCCAAGGCGATGCTCAAGACCATAATCGATGAGAAGTGGCTCACGGCCAAGGCGGTCATCGGCCTCTTCCCGGCCAACACGGTCAATTATGATGATATCGAGATCTACACAGACGAGAGCCGTAGCAAGGTTGAGATGACCACTCACCATCTGCGGATGCAGATAGAACGTGTGGGCAACGACAACTTCTGTCTCGCCGACTTCGTCGCGCCGAAAGACTCTGGCGTCGCCGATTACATGGGTGGCTTCGCCGTCACTGCAGGACACGGCATCGACGAACATGTGGCCCGCTTCGAGGCCAACCATGACGACTACAGCGCCATCATGCTCAAGTGTCTAGCCGACCGTCTGGTCGAGGCCTTCGCCGAACGGATGCACGAGCGGGTGCGTAAGGAGTTCTGGGGCTACGCCGCCGATGAGAACCTGGATAACGAGGCGCTGATCCGCGAGAAATACAAGGGCATACGTCCGGCCCCCGGTTACCCCGCCTGCCCGGATCACACAGAGAAAGGCCTGCTGTGGGAGCTACTAAAGCCCGACGAGACCATAGATCTCAAGATCACCGAGAGCTACGCCATGTTCCCCACCGCCGCTGTCTCCGGCTGGTACTTCGCCCACCCGCAGTCGCGCTACTTCGGCGTGACCAATATCGGCCGGGATCAGGTAGAGGACTACGCCAAGCGCAAAGGAATGAGTGTCGAGGAGACAGAGCGCTGGTTGGCACCGGTACTCGATTATGATGTTTAACGGAGAGGGTTCCTGCGTAAACCTTTTTACGCTTTTATGAGCCAAGCTTTGCTTGGCTAGAACTCGAAGCCTTCCAGGCTTCACCTAATTTGCCTATACGGCCTTACGGCCAAGGTAAGTCGTGAGGTTCCATTTCACACCGCTTGGCGGATACGGCCTTACGGCCGAGGTAAGTCGTGGGATTCCATTTCACATCACTTAGCAGATACGGCCTTACGGCCGAGGTAAGTCGTGGGATTCCATTTCACACCGCTTAGCGGATACGGCCTTACGGCCGAGGTAAATCGTGGGATTCCATTTCACACCGCTTGGCGGATACGGCCTTGCGGCCGAGGTAAATCGTGGAACTCCGTTCCACACCAGGGCAAGAAGGGGATCAACAGCAATCCCCCTCTTGCATCTCCCCTGCCGCCCCTGACGAAGTTGTTTTTCCTCATACTCCAATGAAAATCGCCTAACGACTCGGATGGGACTCCTGTCCCCCCGAGCCTTGCCCATCATCCATGATGGCCACACGGCATTTTCATCTGCGTATTTCGGCAACTTCGATGGGGACTTATTGTAGCATCCAACCTCATTCGCACACAGCCAAAAACCTTCAAACCCCTTACATTACAGACAGTTAAATCACATCTAAGGCGACTTATAACAGATGCCGGTTGTGGTTTAAAAGACCCCGTTGGAAGTTGCCGGAGTGGCTTGCAGAAAATCACGTGATTGAGGCATGGATGCCGAGATAGCCTCAGATGAGCCATGGATGGCGAATATGAGGCGATAGGGATTTTCAAAAAGACACGAAGGAGTACAACTTCGCCGGGGCGTCAGGGTGGATGCAAGGGCGAAGGTCATGTCAATGACCGTTTTGAGCGAGAGGCACGGATGCCGAACTGGCTTTTTTACAAGGAAGTATTTGGCGAGGACGAGCAGTCCTCCTTGCCCGGGTGTGGGATGGAATCCCACGACTTTCTTCGGTCACTAGACCGACTCACCTCATAACAATGGGATGGAGTCCCACGATGTTAAATTAATATCCAAACAAAGTTTGAACCAATACATACATAAGCCGTGAGGCATCACCTCCAAAAGGGAAAGAAATAACCCCACGACTTACCTCGGCCGTCAGGCCGTATAGTCCCTGTTATCTATCTAAATTCATTACCTTGACCCAGGCGGCGACAAAATCATCGACAAACTTCTGCTTAGAGGTATCGAAGGCATAAACCTCGGCGACCGCGCGCAGTTCAGAGTTAGAGCCGAAGATGAGGTCCACCGAGGTGGCGGTCCATTTAGGTTTGCCGCTGCTGCGATCCAGTCCCTGATAGATGCCATCGACATCTGACTTCTGCCACAGGGTCGACATGTCTAACAGGTTGACGAAGAAGTCATTGTTAAGCGTGCCGGGACGCTGGGTCAACACCCCGTGCTTCGCCCCTTGATAGTTGGCATCGAGGGCACGCAGGCCACCGACTAACACCGTCATCTCGGGCACCGTCAGATCCAGCTGGTCGGCCTTATCCACCAGCATCTCGGTGGGCGACTTATAGCTGTGGTTTACGTCGAAGTAGTTTCTAAAGCCATCGGCATGCAGTTCCAGTAGACTAAAGGAGTTTTCGTCCGTCTGCGCCTGAGTGGCATCACCTCGTCCTGGGGTGAAAGGCACGGCGACCTCGAAACCCGCCTGCTTGGCGGCCTGCTCTAGGGCGCTCGCCCCCGCGAGTACGATAAGATCGGCCAAGGAAACCTGACGCTTGCCGGCGCCCTTATTAAAGTCGGCACGAATCGCCTCCAGCGTCTTAAGCACCTTGGCGGTTTCGGCTGGGTTGTTCACCGTCCAATCCTTCTGCGGAGCCAGGGCGATACGTGCCCCATTGGCGCCGCCACGCATATCTGATTGACGATAGCTAGCCGCCGACGCCCAGGCCAGGCGCACACGCTCGGCAACGCTCAGCCCAGACTTGCTGATGGCTTTTTTAAGCTGCTTGATATCGCCGGCGCTGAGACGCGATTGGGTCTTATCATCGATTGGATCTTGCCAGATGAAGTTGCCCTGAGGCACCTCTTTACCGAGGAAGTTACGGGCAGGCCCCATGTCTCTGTGGGTCAACTTGTACCAGGCCTTGGCAAAGGCCAGACGATACTCTTCCGGGTCGGCCAGGAAGCGCTCGGCAATCTTTCGATACTCGGGGTCATACTTGAGCGCAAGGTCCGCCGTGGTCATCACCGGCGCATGAAACTTACCTTTGACATGAGCATCGGGCACGGCCTTGTGCACCGACTCGTCGGTTGGGATCCACTGGATCGCACCTGCAGGACTGCGGGTCTGCTGCCAATCGTAAGTCAGCAGGTTACTCAGATAGAGCGAGGTCCACTTGGTGGGCGCCTGAGTCCAGGCCCCTTCCAGGCCACTGGTGATGGTGTCTTCTGAGTGGCCCTTGCCACACTTGTTGTGCCAGCCCAGCCCCTGGGCTTCGATGCCTGCCGCAGCAGGTTCTGCCCCCAGACAATCTTTCGGCTTGTGGGCGCCGTGCATCTTACCGAAGGTATGACCGCCGGCGATAAGTGCCAGAGTTTCCTCATCATTCATCGCCATACGAGAGAAGGCTGTGCGGATATTCTTGGCCGAACCTAGCGGATCTGGCACCCCTTTCGGGCCTTCCGGATTAACATAGATGAGCCCCATGTGGGTCGCACCTAACGGCCTTTGCAGCTTGCCGTCTCTGTCTTCACGATCGCTGGCGAGCATCTCGACCTCCGGTCCCCAGTACACCATGTCTGGCTCCCAGTCGTCGTTACGACCACCGGCAAAACCGAAAGTCTTAAATCCCATGTTTTCCAGGGCGACGTTGCCCGCGAGTACAATTAAGTCTGACCAGGAGAGTGCCTCACCATATTTCTGTTTCACCGGCCAGAGCAGGCGGCGCGCCTTGTCTAGGCTGGCGTTATCGGGCCAGCTGTTTAACGGCTCGAATCTCTGCTGTCCGCCACCGGCGCCACCACGGCCATCCAGGGTGCGATAGGTACCTGCGCTATGCCAGGTCATGCGGATGAAGAAAGGACCATAGTTGCCGTAGTCGGCTGGCCACCAATCCTGCGATTGGGTGAGTAGCTGGTCGATATCGGCTTTTACCTGGTCGAGATCCAGCGAGTTGAAGGCCTTGGCGTAGTCGAAACTCTCACCGTAGGGATTGGAGCGGGAGTCGTGATCCCGCAGCGGGGAAAGATCCAATTGATCGGGCCACCAAAACTGTTTGCTCTTGGGTTGAAACGCTTTGGCGGTACCAGTGGCAGCAGCCCCTTTGGGCTTTGTCATCTGTGCGGATTCTTGCTCATCGGCGACGGCAGGGTTAAACACCAACAAGGCACTCACTAACGCCGCGAGCGTTTGCTTGTTTACTGTTTTTCCTTTCATGGTTAGCTTCCTTCAGGTTAATTGCGCTTCGCCGAGGCGAAGCCTGTTGTCAGCCCAGAGTGGATTTCGCCAAGCCACAAAAAGAGACAGCAAGCGGCAAGGCTAAATTTCCAGGGCGTTATTTAGTCATCAGGAATATATTAGAAGCAAGATACTAAAAGCATATATCGAATAAAAACGATTATCTTAATCGAAAATAAGAAAGATTTTTTAGTGGCGAAAACCACAGTTATGACCATAGCCCGACAAACCTCCGTCCCTACCCACCTCGACAAAATCGACACAACCATGTCACCGAAGAAACAATACTGGTTGTGGCTACAACAAATCCCCATCGAAGTTGCCGACGACTGCATGGATGCAGAAGGTAGAGCGAAGCAGGATGCCAGAGCCGAAATGCGTAGATGAAAATGCCGTATAGCCATCATGGACGATGGCTAAGGCTCGGGGGGACAGGAGTCCCATCCGAGTCGTTAGGCGATTCTCATTGGAGTATGAGGCTCCTAACCAATGCAGTTAACTTCGTCTGGGACGGCACGGGGAGATGCAAGGTGAATAATCATCTTTGATGATTGTGCTTACGAACGAGAGGCAGGGATGCCGAACTGGCTTTTATATAGGGATATATTTGGGGATTGCTGAAGCTCCCCCTTTTGCGCGGGTGTGGGATGGAATCCCACGACGTTAATATCCAAACAAAGTTTGCTCTAATCACATCCCTCAACTGGCAAGCTAACCTCCTATCATTACCGGTTGTGGCTACAGTAAATCCCCCTCGAAGTTGCCGAAGGGCGTTGGAATAAATCGGGTGAGGCGGGCATGGATGCCCGGCTAGCTTCCGCAGGTGCAGGGATGCATCCTTCGGAAGCGATAACGATTTATCCATAAGCACGAGGCTCCTAACCAATGCATGTAACTTCGTCTGGGGCGGCAGGGGGAGATGCAAGAGGGGGATTGCTGTTGATCTCCCTCTTGCCCTGGTGTGGAACGGAGTTCCACGACTTACCTCGGCCGTAAGGCCGCACATACCCAGGTATGGGTTGAAGACCCACAACATTATTTCCCTAAACTAAGTTTGCCCCCACTCCCCCTAGACCCAGCTAACACCTTGATCTACTATGCCTACTCACCAGGATGTCTGGTCTCTACCAGCTGGCAACAAGGATTTAAGAAAATGGAAGTCACACTCACCCCGAGCAATGCGCTCGAAACCGCCCTGCAGGCGGCACTTGCCGATCACACCCAGGCCAAAGCCCTCTATGAACAGCTGATCAAGGCCAGGCTCTACCTGCTGAGCGATGGCCAAGAAGCTCCTCAGGCCGATGGCACCACTGAGCTCTCCATCATGCAATGGCACATTCCCGTCAGCGATGATCAGGTGCACTACTTCGTCCCGCTGTTTACCTCCCAGGAGGCAGTCGATCAGGCCAAGGCCATAATGGAGAGTGAGGGCAGCGAATTTCACGGTCAGATTGAGATAGATGCGCCTCAGGCATTTCAGCTGCTGCTGAGCAACCAGATGGATATGGCACTCAACCCCAATAGCAATCTATCGAAAGTCGTCAGCAGCGATGAGATCCGCTATATGTTGCTGCCCGACATGGCGCTACTCCCCCAGGGCAATCAGCTCCTGCTGCTGGGCAAGGTTCTTGATGATGGGCTGCCCATGTTTGGCGCGGTGCACCAAATATTGGCTAACTACCCCAGCGTCAAGGCGGGCTATTTCATCGAGTCATGCGAGCTGGATATCCGCCGCGGCGGCACAGACAGCGCCTTCACCCTGGCGCTCACCTTGGAGGGAGACAGGATTAGCGATGATTTCAGCCGCATTCGCAGCGATTGCCGCAACCTACATAGAGAGATTGAGCTTCATGGCTGGGAGATACGCCCCTACCTGCTGAGAAGTGACAAACATGATGAGATAAGCGACTTTTGCCTGAAGAAGCTTGAGCCCTTCTATCGCCCTTCGCTGCTGAGCAAATTCAAGACCTGGTTTAGCTGATCGGCAAGCCAGACTCGGCGGGTGACTTAATCGATGACAAGCGCTACTCAGCCAGCATTGGGGCCTGGCTGAACTATACTTAGCGATAACGTTTCACAACGTTAACGAGGCAAGTATATGAGTATTTCAAACCGCTTAAATCACTACCTGGCGGAACATGAAGTGAACTATGAGATAGTGCTGCACCGCCACAGCCACAACTCTATCAGTTCGGCCATTGCCGCCCAGCTGGCCCCCGCCCAAGTCGCCAAGGGGGTGATTCTGGAGGATCATCAGGGACGCAGAGTCATGGCTGTGCTCCCCACCAATCATAAGATCAACCTCAAGGCGCTGGGCGACAAGCTCAACCGCGATCTGCATCTGGTGAAGGAGCAAACCGTCTATCAGATGTTTGACGATTGCGAGCATGGCGCCATCCCCTCCCTCGGCGCGGCCTACAATATCGAGACCATCTATGACGACCTACTGATCGAGGCCAAGGAGCTCTACCTAGAGGCCGGCGATCACACCAGCCTGGTCAGGCTCAGCCGCGAAGATTTCATCAAGCTGATCAAAGACGCAAAACACCTGAGATTCAGCTATCAGAGCATCCACTAGCACCCACTTATCGGGGAAGCCGCGGCTTCCCTTTTTTCTGCCCAGGCTCACGCTCACAGCGCTTGGATGAGCCGGCCACTGGCATCGAGGGCCAGTTACGGCATAATAGGTCAACCTAACACAGCTTCTAAGTGAATGAATCATGATATTAATTACCGGTGCCAGCAGCGGCCTGGGGGCAGCCCTGGCCAAGCGATACGCCGATCAGGGCGAGCAGGTGATGATCTCGGGTCGCAACCAGGCCAGACTGGCCGGCGTCGCACAAGCGTCAACGAATCTGCACCCGCTAGCGGCCGATCTTTGTGATGAGCAGGGCGTCGCGACATTACTCGACACCCTGGCGACCATGAGCGGCGGCGCCGCACTCGACACTGTTATCCACTGCGCCGGCAGCGGCTACTTCGGCCCCATCGCCGAGCAGCAGGCCGATGAGATCCACAAGCTGATGCAGAACAACGTCACCTCCAGCATCTTGCTGGTACGCGAACTGGTGAAACGCTATCAGGACACGCCGCTGCATCTGGTGGTGGTGATGTCGACGGCGGCCCAGCAGCCCAAGGCGGGGGAGTCGACCTACTGCGCGGCGAAATGGGCGGTACGCGGCTTTATCGAGTCGGTACGTCTGGAACTCAAGGGCAAGCCGATGAAGATCATCGCCGTCTATCCCGGCGGCATGGACACAGGCTTCTGGCCAAGCAGCGGTAAGTCTCTCGATACCTCCAGCTTCATGAGCGCAGACGAAGCCGCCGAGATGTTACAGGGCGCCTTGAAGGCCACCGCCCATGGCCATATTGCCGATATCACCATCGCCAGGGGTTAGGCTGGGCTGGGTTGGGCTAGCGCTAAGTTAGACTAACAGCAGAAGAACAACAAAGGCTCGGACTGAAGGCAAATTCAGTACCGAGCCTTTTTGTTACCCCCTAGTTACAGGCGAAGCCATAGCTGGTCTTATCCGGCCGGGCTCCTGCCTGCTTGGTGACTGTACAGTAGATCTTGCCGTGCTTGTTAGGAACCGAGCCTTCGATCCCCATGCCTCGCATCAGCTCGGCGTAACTCTGTGCCTGAGCCAGACTTCCACCGAAACCATAACCGTCACTGGCTATCTCAGAAAGCGGCACTCGTTTACCTAGGTTGTCTCTTGCCAGTTCGGGAATGGCTTTGAAGGCTAATCGCAATTGATCATCGAATGCCTTTAGACGGATATCGACCAGGATTTGGGAGGAGTCTGATAAACTGACGACCCAGGAACGCTCTTGCGTCAAAAGCCCCAAGATGGTCGCAACATTTCGGTAGCTAAAACCGAGCGCATTACCGAGTCGTTGCACCTGATGACTCAACCGGGTGACCCGTTCATTGAGTCTTGAGAGATCTGCGCTACTTAAGTCGGTCGCTAGAACGCCCTCAAAATCGGCGGTCTCCCTTAAGGTGTCGGCAACCGTGATAAACCCCGTATCTGGCGGCAATTTAATGCCCTGCTTTGCCTGTTTGGCTAGCTGCAAATTGATGGCCTTGAGTTCGGCCAATGCGCTAGCGGCTTCGAGCAGGTGTGGCTTGTCGCTATTAATCTCGACAACATAGGGGGCCGAAGCGGTCGCCGGACTATCTTCTGCGTAGCGCAGCCTGAACTCGGTCACCGTCGCCTTCTCTCTGTCCAGGACAACCAGACTCTCATAAGCATTTTTTTCAGCGCCACTTATTTCAGAGCCACTCGTCTCTAGGGAATGAGTCGCTTCCACATTTATCTCTATCAGGGCGTTAAGTTTCGTCTGAGTACAATTATCACAAACATATAGCTGAGTCGCCTGGAGGTTTACGCAATAGAAGGCGGTTAAGCATAGGCAGCGTGCAATTGTTTTTTTCATCGCAATCTCCTTGATTTGAGTTTGTCATCCGTAACAAATCCATACTAGAAAATCTGCGCTGTAATACTTCCCGATTATGCCAAGCATACTCTTGGAAAATAGCCAGGCAAGGCGGCTGCAAGAATCAGCGAGACTTAAACAAAAGCAGACACTAAAGCTAGCACTAGAACTTGCACTCGAATTGGCATTCGAGATACTGCTAACCCTATCCATAAAGAGAAAGGCTCGGCCTGAAGACAAATTCAGTACCGAGCCTGTTATCGATTAGGCTATTCACGCAGTTTGCCGCGCGATTAACCTTGGATTACTTGCGCTTGAAGATGGCTTCCATCTCTGCGGCTACCGCCTCTGTCTCCTCGGCCTGTACCCGGTCACGCTTCTCGGTGAGTTCGATAAGCTGACGCTCTAACGCCTCGAGCTGCGCCTCATCCGCCGCGCTGCGCTCGGGCTTATCCTGCAGGGCATAGATGGCTTCGCTAACCCTATCCATCTCATCAAAAATAGCATCCAAGGAGTCGGGATTAGCGGCATCCTGACGGTCGAGCTCATCCAGCCAGGCGTAAAACTGCTGATTAGTCACGCCCACCTCTGTGGCGGTCTGGTCGATGAAACAGTTGGACAAGGCGTCGGCGTTCTCTTCTGTCATCTGCTCATACTTATCGAAACAAAACTTCATGGCGCTGCGGTAACCACGCTCCAGCTTGCCGCTGTCGATCCCAGATACCTGCTCCATGGCGGTAAAGTCGCCGCCGGCTTTCATATGCGAAACATTCATCTCGATAAATTTATCGACGTCCACCTCCATGCTAGCCAAGTCATAGGGGGCGTTGTCGGGCAGCTCGGTGCCTTGGGCGCTGGTGAGGATAAAAAACAGTGGTAGTAAGAGTGTTGCTTTCATCATTAATCCCTTATTGATGTGAAAAATCGGTGATGTTAAGAGCCGGTGATGGTCGGTCGACCAGGCGGTGACATCCTTGTTGCCGCCATAAGATAGCTCAGCCCAGTCTGGCCTGTCTAGTGAGAAAAAAGTCGATAGATAAAAGGCTCAGGCATGCAGATCTAATCAAGACAGAGGCCTGAATATGGATTAGAGATAGGCCTCTATCATCTCCTGAATCGCATCTGGCATCACAGGTTTGGTGATATAGTCATCCACCCCCAGCTTGAGGGCAAAGTCTTTGTCCGACTGCTCCGCCAGCGAGCTTATCACCACCAAGGGGATCTTGGCGGTCTCCTCGCTGCCCTTAAGATACTGGATCACCTGATAGCCGTTGACATGGGGCATGGTGATATCCAGCAGGATGAGATCCGGCGTCAGGGATTTCAGCACTTCTATGCCACCGCTCCCCGAGTTCACCGAGGTCACGTCATAGTCGTCCCCCAGCATGGCGAGTAATATCCCGGTGCAGACGGGATCGTCATCTATGATCAAGATTTTCGCTCTGGACATTTATCTCTCGCTCTCGCTGTTAAATTGATTACATTGTATCCAAGTCTGGCGGGAATACCAGCCTGCCACGACTCGTTAAGCCTACAGCTTAGACCCGGCATTTTCGCTTAAGTTTCAGCCACAAAAAACGCGCCCATAAAAAAGCCCCATCAACAGACGGGGCCTTAAATCACCATAAGATAGCTAGCGGGCGATCTTCACCTCTGGCTCGTTGAGCAGCGCCAGCATAGGGTTATTATTCATCACCCGAGTCTTTAGGGTCACGCCCAGGATAAGTCCCATCACGAAGCCACCTATATGGGCCCAGTAGGCCACGCCCTGACCGGCCATGACAAGACCAAAGATGTTGAAGCCTAGCCAGATGGCGAAGAAGGCCATAGGACTGAGCTTCTTCTGAAACACCACAAACATGAAGGTCAGGCTGGCATGGCGGAACCACATGAGGTACATGCCGAACAGGCCGGCGATGGCGCCGCTGGCGCCTACCATATAGATGCCGGAGCCCGGATCGGCGGCGATCTGCGCCGCAGCAGCCGCCAGGCCACACAGGAGATAGAGCGCGAAAAACTTAGTGCGGCCCAGCACATCTTCCAGGTTATCCCCCACCACATAGAGGAAATACATGTTGCCCGCCAGGTGCATGATGTCACCATGAAGAAACATATGACTCACCAGGCTCCAGGGATGGTGTCCTGCAAGCAGATCGTTGGAACGCATGGCAAAGTTCTCAAACACCATATCTGTGGTGCTCAGGTTAAAGCCGTAGGCGAAGAAGATCAGGATATTGAGCGCCAGCAGCAGATAGGTCACCAGGGGCGTAGACTTAGGCTTGAGGTTAAACTCCACCGGCATCTTAGAGAGGAACTGGAACAGCCAGGTCTTGACGCTGATGCTGCCATTCAACTCCTCCAGCAGTTGCCGCACCTTGGGCGACTGTACCACCTTGGTGCGCTCATGCTCGTCTATCCAGATGCCGCTACAGCCGTGGCACAGATCCACCTCTATCTCATAGCCAGCCATCAGATGATAGCGCTGCATGGCAAGGTCGCAACGATGGCAGCAGCGACTGGAGATCCCCAGTTGATCGCCTAGGGTCTCTTCGATGCGCACGTTGTCGTCGCCGTTATCGGCCTTAGACAGGGCGGCGTTGAGCTCACCATTCTCGAACCAGAGGCCACCGCACTGGCGGCAGCAATCTACCTCTTCGCCGTGAAATTTAAACACTCTCAGTCGCCCATCGTGGCAACCCGGACAGATATTGGTCATGGGGAGTTCCTTTCCTAATCTACTGTGATGTCGTTGCGTCTCAGCTCATCGGCCAGAGCAGTGTAGTTGGCCTTCAATGCCGGCAGGGTGTCGTCGCTCATCGCTTTGGTCTGGGCCTTGAGCAGGTCGCCGCCGTACTTGGCGCCATAGACACGCCCCTCTATCTTGCCGATGATATCGTTCACCTGCAGGTAGAAGCGCCGCGTCTGCGACAGCAGCTGAGGCGGTGTCTCCAGGGTATAGGGCGAGTAGCGCATATTCTCCCACACGAAGGTGGCCAGCGCAGGCCTGTGATTCTTGATGTCAAAAGGCGCCTTACCCGCGATGAAGTCGGCGTACTCGTTGATGATGCCGACATTATCCTGCACCTCGTCATACAGGGCATGACGCAGGTAATAGTTGTTCTGTTTGTTGGTCAGATTATCGAAGGTAATCGCCTGAGACAATCCCTCCTGAGCCGCCAGATAGACGCCGGCGACCGTGGCGATGATCATGAAGATCTGGCTGATCCAAAAGCTGGTCTTTACCAGCTCCCTATTGTCCAAACGGGGAAAGCGCTTGCCCTCATCCAAGGCGGCTTTGTCATTAACATCCATATCCAGGCTCCGGTAACAAATAACAGGCTCGCCGCCCAAGACAATAATGGGGGAAGCGAGGCAAGCGCGGATACTAACACAGGCCGATGATGATTTTGTACAGAGAGATTAAATTTTGATAACAAAAACAAGGATTACCAATCTTATTCTTGATAAAACCCTCACTCGGCCTTAGCCAATTGCCTAGCAACAACTCGGCTAATCATCCTATTTTTTAGAATCTAATATGCGGTATTTAGTAATATTCGTTCGATTAATCCAGTGATAGGCTGATCCCATTCCCGCCAGCTACACTTAAGCAGCACTAAAGCAGTACTGAAGCAGCACCAGGCGGTTCCTAATCATGAGGTACTAAAGATGAAAGTGATCAGCCAATTTACCGCCCGCCCGGCTATGGATGGCGACGGCGTCAACATCCGCCGTGTGGCCGATTTTATGAATACCCGCTTCGATCCCTTCCTGATGCTGGACGAGATCAAGTCAGACGACGCCAACGACTATATTGGTGGCTTCCCGCCCCACCCTCACCGCGGCATAGAGACCTTTACCTATATCCGTAAGGGCGGCTTCGAGCACAGGGATCAACTGGGGAACGTCAAGGCGATCAAGGCAGGCGATGTGCAGTGGATGAGCACCGGCAGCGGCGTGGTGCACTCTGAGATGCCCCTGGCCGACGCCCAGGATGGCCTGCACGGCTTCCAGATCTGGCTCAACATGCCCACCAAGGAGAAGATGCGCCCGGCCATCTATCGCGACAGCACGGATGAGCCGCTGCCCGAGACCGAAAACGACAGTGGCGCCAAGCTGCGCGCCCTGGCCGGCAGCTGGCAGCTAACGGGGGCCGCTCCCATCGATGCGCCGATTCAAACCTTGGCAGGTGCAGGCAAGATTGCCGATCTCATGCTGGCGTCAAATGGCTCGGCCCAGCTGGACTTGCATGAACGCGAATATGTCGGCCTCTACCTCTATCAGGGAGAGATAGTCAGCCAGTCGGCGCCGCAGAAAACCTATAGCGCGGGGCAATATCTGATTGTCGATAGCCAGCAGCTCATCACGCTTAAAGCGGGCGAACAAGGCGCCGGTGCCCTGCTGTTTGCCGGTCAACCCATTCGCGAGAAGATAGTGCACATGGGTCCCTTCGTGATGAACACTGAACAGGAGATCCAGCAGGCGATCGCCGACTATCAGGCGGGGCGATTTGGCAGCATCAAGGCCTAATGCCTGAGATAAACCACACAAAACGAGGACCCAGGGTCCTCTTTTTTTATGTAAATTCAGCAGCATCCGCAGGCGCCAAAAGCGTGATCCTGTGCTAACTTTCTAACAACGCAAAACGCGCAATCGTCACAATTCTGATGATAGGTTTATTACCACTTTGTAGGTAAATATTTATTTTTCATACATAATTTTGTCAATTTTATGTGACTTAGCCGTAACTAATACACATAAACTTGAGGCGCATCAAAATTTACAGCAGGAAAGCTGTGGTAATTTTTAAGCTATTCCTAACACAGAGAATACTTAATGAGAAACCTTAAGCCCCACTTTGGCAACCTTGCCAGTACCTTAGCAAGCTTAGTTATATGTTTGGCCGCACTGTTTAGCCCGGCTGTCTTTGCCAGCAGTGGCGAGGCCCATGGGCAGCTGTTAGATCTCACCGCCACCGGCGCCGGCTATGTCGCCGTGGTGATCTTCGTCCTGGCCTATCTGCTGGTGATGGGTGAAGAGGTGCTGCATCTGCGCAAATCCAAGCCAGTGCTGGTCGCCGCCGGTTTGATCTGGGGCATCATAGGTTACATCTATGTGCAGCATGGCATGTCGGAACTCTCCGAGACCGCCTTCAAGCACAACCTATTGGAGTATGCCGAGCTGCTGCTCTTCCTGCTGGTTGCCATGACCTATATCAACGCCATGGAGGAGCGCAACCTGTTTGACGCCCTGCGGGCCTGGATGGTGGGCAAGGGCTTTAGTCAGCGCACCGTCTTCTGGCTCACCGGCTTCATGGCCTTCTTTATCTCCCCCATCGCCGATAACCTGACCACGGCCCTGTTGATGTGCGCCGTAGTGATGAAGGTGGGCGGCGACAACAAGAAGTTTATCGCCCTGGCCTGTATCAACATAGTGGTGGCGGCCAACGCCGGCGGTGCCTTCAGCCCCTTCGGCGATATCACCACCCTGATGGTGTGGCAAAAAGGCGTGGTGCATTTCGAGCAGTTTGTCGATCTCTTCATCCCATCCCTGGTTAACTTCCTGGTGCCGGCGGCGATTATGAGCGCCTTCATCGTCAATCAGGTACAAGAAGCGGAAGAGGAGAAGGTGATGATGAAGCGCGGCGCCAGACGCATAGTCGGCCTGTTCTTGCTCACCATAGCCACCGCCGTCTGCACCCACAGCGTGCTGGGTCTACCACCCGTGCTGGGCATGATGACGGGCCTCGGCTTCCTGCAGTTCTTCGGCTTCTACCTGCGTAAGAGCTTCCCCAAGGCGGTGCTCAAGGCCAAAGAGCAGGCGGAGCGCGACAACAACCTCAAGCGCCTGGAGCAGCTGGGTAACGTGGTGCCCTTCGATGTGTTCAGCCGCATCGCCCGCGCCGAGTGGGATACCCTGCTCTTCTTCTACGGTGTGGTGCTCTGTGTCGGTGGCCTGGGCTTCATGGGCTACCTCAGCCTGGTGTCCGAGGCCATGTATACCCATTGGGACGTGACCTATGCGAACATCGCCGTGGGTGTACTCTCCTCAATCGTGGATAACATCCCTGTAATGTTTGCCGTGCTGACCATGAACCCTGAGATGGCCCTTGGCCAATGGCTGTTGGTGACCCTGACCGCAGGGGTGGGCGGTAGCCTGCTCTCTATCGGCAGCGCCGCCGGTGTGGCCCTGATGGGACAGGCCCGCGGCATCTACACCTTCGCCAGCCACCTCAAGTGGACGCCCGTGATCGCCCTGGGCTACATCGCCAGTATCCTGGTGCATCTCTGGCTCAACAGCTCACTGTTCTAAGTCCGAGTGTCGTATGTAGCATGTAGCGTGAAGGAATGAAAAAGTTAGATTACCTATAGTCACCCTATGGGTTAATCAAAAGGGGCGTTGACTAGACTAGTCAACGCCCCTTTCTCTTGCAGTACTCTTACTGACTTAGGCCAAGATAAGGAAACCGATAAAGGTCAGTCCCGCCGCCAGCAGAGCGTAGGGCAGCTGGGTCACCGCATGGCTCACCAGGTTACAGTCTGAGCCCTGGGCCGCCAGCACGGTAGAGTCAGAATAGAAACAGGCCTGACTACCGAAGGATGAGGCCGACAACAAGGCGCCGATCACCAGAGGAATATCGGCATTCACCGCCTGGGCCAGAGGCATCACGATAGGGATAGATACCGCGAAGATCCCCCAGCTAGAGCCAGTGGCGAAGGCCAGAATCGACATGGTCAGGAAGACCACGGCCGGCAGCCACTGTGAGGTCATGAAGGGGCTCAGATTGCCAATCACATATTGCGGCAGCATCAGCTTGTCACAGACATCCTTAAACACGAAGGCGGCGATAACCGTGCCTATGGCCGGCAGCATAGACTTAAAGCCGTCGAGCATCTGCTCCATCATCTCTGACAGAGGCATCAGACGCTGCACGCCATAGTAAGGCAGGGTCACCGCCAACGTGGCGATCAGCCCCTTGAGCACGTCGATGTCGAAGTAGACGGTAAAGCCCACCAGCAAGATTATTGGCACCATGAAGTTATGCAGCTTGCCCAGATTATCGGCATGCTTAAACTCCTCTTCGATCGCCTTGACGCTGTAATCATCCGAGGTCTGCACCTCGTCGATGGCATCGACCGCCTTGGCCGGTTTACCCGCCATGGCCGCCAGCTGCGCCTTCTTCATCGGGCCAAAAGCAGGCACTATGCCCAGGATCACCAGCAGCACCATGGCCACCGCCAACCAGGCGTAGAGCATGTAAGGAATGGCCGACATATAGACGCTGATCCCCTGGCCCTCGCCCGCCACGCCGTTGTCCACCAGCAGGCCGCCGAAGAAGACGGCCCAGGTCGATAGCGGCACCAGCACACAGATGGGCGCGGCGGTAGAGTCCACCACATAGGCCAGCATCTCCCGCGACACCTTAAACTTGTCGGTCACCGACTTCATGGTCGACCCCACAGTCAAGGCATTGAGGTAGTCGTCGATAAAGATCACCACGCCCAGGATAAAGGTCATCAGCAGAGATGACTTAGGCCCCTTGGCATACTTGAGCGCATGGCGACCGAAGGCCATAGACCCCCCCGTCTTAACCAGGAGGGCGATCAGGGCGCCAAAACCGCCACAGACCAGAATCAACCAACCTATGGTTTCATCGGCCATGACAGAGAGCGAGATATCGGAGAAGTTATTCAGCACCTGATCGGGTTGATACAAGACAAGACCCACTAAGGCACCTATGATTAACGAAAGGATTGGACGGCGTAGCCAAACCGCTAACACCAAGACCACCACAGGTGGGATAAGACTTAAGGCTGTCGCGTCAGACATGGCTTAAGGTCCTTCTAAAATTGAGCCGATACGGCAAACTCATTTTACTCGGCGTAAAACCCCAAAGTTTATACGCTTAATTGCTGCTTTATTATGGACATAACGACGTTCGCCCTTAGCGAACCATGCCTTTATTTTTGTACCCCAGCTAAAACATCGGGCGCAAAATAATCTGCATTGGAGACTGAGTCAATCAGAAATAGTTATCCGGCGATAAATAATTTTTCGCCCTCAAAAACAAACAAACCAAACCATTGATAAATAACAATATAAGCAAAATAGAATGCGCTAATTTCGCACGCCTTCAAAATTAAGCTTATGCAGCGAAAGCGCTTAATTAATAAGGCCATGCTCAATTAATCTTCGAAGGCGGGATTACTACTCAAAAAGGCCAATCAACCGCTAACCCCATTCGCCAGCAACTCGATAAGCGGCTAATGCCATCATCAGCAATTCGATATGCCGGCATGTCGATAAGCCGCGTATAGATAAGCCTCTGAGTCGGTTTCACTTTATCCTTGTGGCCAGAGACATGCTTTGTCTGCTCAATCACAAATTTTCATCTCAAAGATGACACGCACCTAAAGCGTGTTACTCTGCCACAGGTGTCAATCAAAGGAGCATGACCATGACTCAATCAAACGCTGCCCCACATTCTCACGCAGCAAACGCTTCTCCAAAAGCCATCCGCCCGCTCGCCTCGGCGACCCCGATTATTCTCGACTGCGACCCAGGCCATGACGATGCGATCTCCCTGATCCTGGCGCTGAGCAGCGAGCGCCTCAATCCGTTGGCGGTCACCACCAGCGCGGGTAACCAGACGCCGGACAAGACCCTCAACAACGCCCTGCGCATCCTGACCTTGCTCAACCGCGCCGACATGCCGGTGGCCGGCGGCGCGGTGAAGCCCCTGGCCAGGGAGCTGATTATCGCCGACAACGTCCACGGCGAAAGCGGTCTCGACGGCCCTAAGCTGCCAGATCCCAGCTTTGATCCCCTAACGCAAAACGCCATCGAGCTGATGGCCGAAAAGGTGCGTCAGAGCGCAGTACCCGTAACCTTAGTGCCCTCCGGGCCACTGACCAATATCGCCCTGTTTATCGCTAACTATCCCGAGCTACACAGCAAGGTGGAGCGAATCGTGCTGATGGGCGGCGCCGCGGGGGTTGGCAACTGGACCCCAGCCGCCGAGTTCAACATCTTCGTCGACCCAGAGGCGGCCGATATGGTGTTCAAATCGGGCATTCCTATCACCATGTGCGGCCTGGACGTGACCCACGAGGCGCAGATCATGGATGAGGATATCGAGCGGATCCGCGCCATCCCCAACCCTGTGGCCCAGTGTGTCGCCGAGCTGCTGGACTTCTTCATGATCTACCACAGAGATCCTAAGTGGGGCTTCACCGGCGCACCGCTGCACGATCCCTGCACCATCGCCTGGCTGCTAAAACCTGAGCTGTTCACCGCCCAGGAGTGCTGGGTCGGCGTCGAGACCAAGGGTGAATATACCCAAGGGATGACGGTGGTGGATCGCTATCAGCTAACCGGCAAGACGGCTAACGCCACTGTGCTGTTTGACTTAGATCGCCAAGGCTTCGTCGACCTGATTGTCGACTGTCTCAGCGCCTATAATTAATAGCCTAGGGAGGGTTCGCCCTCCCCTCAGGCGAGAGGACACTATGACCAGACTGTTAATCCTCGGCAGTGCCAATGCCGATCATGTGATGAACCTGGAACACCTGCCTAGCGCAGGACAGACTCTGATGAGTCGCGGCTATAGGCTGGAACACGGCGGCAAGGGGGCTAATCAGGCGGTGGCCGCCGCACGCCTTAGCAAGGACGAGACCCGGGTCGACTTCATCTGTCATCTGGGCCGGGACGCCATAGGTCAGGCGATGGCCCAGGCCTGGCAGCAAGATGGCATAATGCCCTACGGCATCACCTATACGGACGATCAACCCACAGGCACGGCGATGATCTTCGTCGCCGATAAAGGCGAGAACATCATAGGCGTCTCAGCCGGCGCCAACGCGACCCTGACCCCCGAGGCGCTCGAGGCCCATCTTGAGCTGATCGAAAAGGCCGATTATCTGCTGGTGCAGCTGGAGACCCCGGCGGTGACTGTGCTGGATGCCTTAAAGCACGCCAAGAAGCATGGCGTGACCACCATACTCAATCCCGCGCCGGCCATGGTGATCGGCAAAGATCTGTTCCGCCTGGTGGATGTGATCACCCCCAACGAGACAGAGGCCGAAGCCATCACAGGCATAGAGGTGACCGATGAGCAGAGCGCCAGAATGGCGGCGCAGATGCTGCATCAATTCGGGCCGCAGACGGTGATCATCACCCTGGGCAAGCAAGGTGCCCTGCTCAGCACCAAGGACTATTGCGCCCTGATCCCAGGCGTTCAGGTGAAAGCCGTAGACACGGTCGCCGCCGGCGATACCTTTAACGGCGCCCTCATGGTGGCCCTTGGCGAGGGCAAGTCTGTCGAGGAGGCGGTCGCCTTTGCCCACCGCGCCGCCGCCATCTCGGTGACCCGCGCCGGTGCCCAGCGCGCCATCCCCTATCGCCACGAACTGGCAGATATCTAGCAAGCTTTGGGGTTGACCCTTGCCCTCTTCTTTGAGGTAGGGGTCAACCCTATTCCATCCAACACGCTTAGACGTAAACAACTGAATCAAAAGCAAAAACATTATTTACTAATCTGTGATAAAATACTGTTTGCTTTTTAAGCAATCAAGAAGTAGTCTTGCGCCGCCTGACAGAGTCAGGCACGACAATACAGGCAGTTTAATACTGATAGTAAGAGGAAAAATCATGAGCAAGCAATCGCGCCGCAACGGGCACGCTCCCCACGAGAGCGGCCGTGGCGTCATCAAGGACAACGCCTTACAGGCGATAGTCACCAGCGAACTGTTTAAGATGCGCGTCGAGAAACCCAAGAAAGGCAAAGGGTCATACAAACGCCAACAACAAAAGGGGCATATGCTGAAGGGCAATGCCCCTTTTGACTTTTTAAGCCCCTGCGTTTGACACCAAGAAATGAGTCGAAACCAAAGATCCGACTCGGCCTGCATCCCCTTTAGCCTTTTACCATAAACCGCCCATCATAAATTTTTCTCAAGGCCGCACATGGCCATAGCTTTCCAGTGCGAACTGGGTCAAAATCGCCTCTATCACTCTTTGCTTATTTTTGTACCAGGGCCCTGCTAGCATGTCTTCCCCTACTCAAGCCGACGCAGCTCAACTGCCGCGTCTGGTGCCTGTTTCGTTTCTGGCCGTGGTGCTCATCTGGTCCACCACCCCCTTGGGGATCGTCTGGAGCAGCGAGACGGTACATCCCACCATGGCGGTACTCTCGCGCATGGTGATCGCCCTAATCATTGGCAGCCTGATCATCCTCTTTAGCAGCATACGCCTGCCCTGGCATCGCACCGCCTTCAAGCTCTACGCCTATTCGGCCATAGGCATAGTGGGCGGCATGTTGCTGAGCTATTTTGCCGCCCGTTATCTGGCCTCGGGCACCATGTCGTTGCTATTCGGCCTCTCCCCGCTGGTATCAGGCCTGTTAGCACAGCGATTACTAAACGAACCTAAATTCAGCCCCATGCGGATCATGGCGCTCATTCTGGCATTTTGCGGCCTGGGCGTGGTCTGTTCGGCTAAGCTCGCCCTGGGCAGCGATACCTGGATAGGCCTGGTGTTGATCCTCTTTGCCGTGTTTCTCTTCAGCCTCAGCGGCGTGCTGATCAAGACGGTGGATCTGGCGATTCACCCCATCGCCAGCACGGTCGGCGCCCTGCTGTTTTCGACCCCACTGTTTGCCCTGGCCTGGTTGATATTCGATGCCAGCCTGCCGGTGGATACTTGGTCGACGCGCTCCATCGCCGCCATCTTCTACCTGGGGATCTTCGGATCGCTGATAGGCTTCATCGGCTACTTCTATATTCTGCAGCACCTCAACGCCAGCACGGTCGCCCTGGTCACACTGATCACCCCGGTATTTGCCATGGCCCTAGGCGCAATGGTGAATCATGAGCAGATCTCCCAGACCCTGATGATAGGTGCCGGCCTGGTGCTGGCGGGGCTCGGCCTGTTTCAGTGGGGCGATACCCTGCTGGCCCGACGAAGAGCCAGGGTCTCCTCACAGCTCTAACGCTTTATCAGGCTGGCCTGGCGCTCACGTCGGGTGTGGCCTTTGTCTGCCTGGCCCTTGTCAGACTGGCGCCTGTCCGCACCCGCCAGACGCATTAACTTGCAGATATAATCGATACGTTGCCGGTAGGCCTCGCTGCTGGCATACAGGGTCCGATTGACCACAAATCCCAGCAGGGGAGCTTGATTGCATAACCTCATCGCCGACTCCTTATCCTCAAAATTGAGGTATCTGGTTCGATAACCTAGCTGAGCATAAGGCGTACCAATCCATGAGAAAGCCACTCAAGTGGTTCAATCGGCAAGGGTTGTTAATATGATTTGACGATGCTTAGCAGAGGGGAAAGCTCAGGCGGCGTCAAGAAAATGCGCTTTGCAATGCAAAACGCCTCCTAATCCTCGGCCTTCACCAGATGCAGCCGACTAAGGTCCTTATTCCACAGCTGGATGATCTTGCGGGTCTTGTCTTTGTTCCAGAAGCATTTGCCGAAGAGAATGATACCGGCGCCTTCGAGATCCTCCCGCTGCTGGATATCGTATTTCTTACACAGCTCGTCCTTCACCTCTTCGATGGGGATGCCCACATCCTTACAGTCGGCGGGATTGAGCCAGAGCAGCGCCTTGTCGGCGTGGGAGATGGTACCCCAATACATGCGTGGGGCGTGACGCTCGTTGGGCTCGGCATCGGCAAAGTTGACGAACAGGTTCTTGGCCCGCCAGCGATACTTGTCGTCGGTATAGACCCAGAGATCTGAGCTGGCCAGATCGCTGCCCCGCAACAGACTGTGGAGAAGTTTCTGTAGCCCCTGGGCGGCTATCTTAGGTTCTGGCGAGCCCTTCGACTGGTGCTCTGATTCAGCTTTGGGCTCGGCTTGATTTTCGGTTTTAGTCTCGGCTCTTGAATTAGCCTCAGCGAGATAACTCCCCTTGGGGCTCTGCACGCCATCCGCCTGAGCTTGTTTGGCCTGAGCCTGCTGCGCTGGTTGACTCTTACGCCTGAGCGGCATGCTGAAGTCTATCTTCAGGGCGTCACTCTCCAGCAGCTGCTGATTCACCTCCAGGGCATCTTGCTCCTCCTGTTTGCGACTGGCCGAGGGATTAAACTCGCTGCAGTCCACCTGATGATAGCGAGAGCCGAAACAGGCGGCCTTGCCGTCACGCGAGGCCTTGCGAAAATAGGCCTTGCCGTCACACACGGGGCAATAGAGCTGCTGGCGCAGCGCCTCTATCTCTTGCTCGCTGAGGCGCTGAAAGGTAAACACAGAATAGGTTTTCTCGGCCTGGCCCTCGACCCGGCAGACGGCATCCAGCATAGACCTACTCCGCCGCCTCGACATCGCGCTGTGACTCAGGCGCTTCCGCCTGAGCCAACACCGCCTCGGGCTCACCGCCATTTAGCCAGGCGATGAAGAGTTCATACCAGATGGCCAGCACCACGGCGCCCAGGAAGAGGCCGATGATCCCGGCAAACAGCATGCCGCCGATGGCACCTATCAGTATCACTGGCATGGGCACATCCACGCCCCGGCCCATCAACATAGGCTTGAGGATATTGTCCGAGATGCCGCCGAGGAAAATCCACACGCTGAAGATGGTTGCCGAGGTACCCTCCATGGAGGAGTAGGCATAGCCAATCAGGGGCAGCACTATGATCAGCGCCGGCAGTTGGGCGATCCCCAGGAACAGGGCCACCAGGGTGAGCAGTCCGGCGGCGGGCAGGCCGAAGACAAACAGGGCCGAG
The DNA here is from genome assembly GCF_000016065.1 of Shewanella loihica PV-4. Lineage (NCBI taxonomy): Bacteria > Pseudomonadati > Pseudomonadota > Gammaproteobacteria > Alteromonadales > Shewanellaceae > Shewanella > Shewanella loihica. Next base: position 785,770 of record NC_009092.1, on the reverse strand, counting down.
CCGATAAGCATGGCCTGGATGAAGGCGACACCGACCACCCCGAGGAGCACACTGCGTATGGTGGCGGCGGTCAGACTGGTCCAGGCGTGGGCATTGGGGCCGACAGCCCGCACCGCCACTTTACTCATGGCAGCTGCGCACTGCTCTGAGTTCGCCATGAAGCCGGCGGCGATCAGTAGCGAGATGATAAACATCACCAGGGTTGCCAGGCTGCTGCCTATCACTCCGGCCAGCGCCGAGAAGCCCGCCTTGATCTCTGGCAGGAAGTGCAATATCGCCTTCTCCAGGTTGCTGGCGATGTTATGCCACACCTCAAACAGGCGCTCGCCTATGATGGGAATTTCTGCCACCCGCTGGGTCGGCTCTGGCAGGTGGATCTCGCCGCTCTGCAGCACCTTAAGGGTGTTGGAGACCCCCTCGAAGATGGAGCCAGAGACCACCACGAAAGGGGTCACCAATAGGGCTATCCCCACCAGGGCAATAAGGGTCGCGGCCAGGCCACGACGACCCTTTAACATACGCTCCAGCCTGTGGGTCAAAGGCATCAGGGCGACGGCGATGATGGCCCCCCACAGGGCGGGCACGATAAAGGGCCGCACTATGTCGTAGGTCCAGATCACTAAGATGGCGAGTAGGCCGATGCGAATCGCCGACTCCGTCATATTACCGATAAACTCTTTGCGCTGCTGCGCCTTGGCTTCATTGTCCATAACTTTTCCTTCCCAGCGTGTGTAAGTGCGTACCGATAACCCGACTAAGGCCCAAAGCGTTAAACGCTAAAACAGAATCTTTGCTTTAGGCCTCACCACCTAGTCTGAGCAAAATATAGCCGATAGTGTTAATTAATCCCACAAGTAAAACAAGAATATAGCCCACATTTTGCCTCTTTGGACCTCGCCCTATTCCCTGATCTTGAGGCTGACCATCACGGGGGCGTGATCTGTGCTGTGGCTGTCGCGATCATATTGCGGATTGATCAGGTGGCTATCATAGGTGTGATACTGACTCACCTGTGCCAGACACTGATGATTATGGGGATCGAATTCGTTGGAGAGCAGGATATAGTCGATCACCTCGCCGCGATTAAGGTGATAGTGGGTCGGGGCCCGCGCCACCGAGGTAGGGCTGTACTCGGAGCGCTCATGAAGCAGGTAGGCATCCTGCAGACGATAGTCCTGAAACGCCTCCTCACCCAAGACCCCAAGCAGGCGACTATCCTCACTCACCAGGGCCGACAGCACGCCACCGGCCAGGCTATCGTTAAAATCGCCCATCAGGATCACTGGATAGCGGGTATCGATACGGCGCCTGGCGATGGCGACTCGCAGCAGGCTCGCCTCACTGCCGCGTATCAGCGAAGAAGCCCACTTGGCCGCCGCCTCGATGGCAAACAGGGCTTCACTCTTCTCAATGGTCAGGCTATCGCTCTGGGACGCCGCCGGCTCACTCCCCGAGTCTGGCGTCACCGCTAACTCGGGGTCAAACTGAGCCCGCTTGGACTTAAAATGCACCAGATAACAGTCGCAGGGGCCAAGATGCGGCAGCGCTATGGTCGCCCTCAAGGGCAGGCGGCTGTATTGAAAGCCGGGGGCGATCCCCATGACGCTGGCGACCGTCTGATCTATGTCGCATGGCTCATAACTAAGGATGGGGTACTTGCTGGCCAAGGCCAGCACTGGGTGGCGATAGATGAAGTCGTCGCTGACCTCGGGTCTGTCGACGGTAACAAAATAGGGATAACCCGCCTCGGCCAGCAGGGCTTGCAATGCTTCTATCGAAAACACCTCCTGAAAGCCGATGACGCAGGGGTCATGGCTCGCCAGATAGCGCCTTATCCAGTCACATTTCTGCTGCCACTGGGCCTGAGTGTAGATGTTATTAAAATCGTAATAGGCGTCGGGCGGCGCGATGAAGTTGTACAGATTGAAACTGGCGATCCGTATCTGGCTCGCCGCTGCTGACGTTTGGGTCACGTCCCCTCCTCTACGCCTCTACTAACTGCCAAATCTATACTAACGGCCAAACCTATACTAGCGGCCAAACCTATACTAACGGCAAAGCCCTTACTCGCGGCAAAGCCATCATGAGTAGAAAACCCCTGCCGCTAGCACAGTTACGCATCTCTATCTAAGGTGCAACTATGCTTAACCCCAGGGCATGTCGAAATAGACTCTGACGAAGAGATCTTTGTTCCAGGGCAGGATTGGCAGATAGTCCGGCGAGTCCACGGGCACCCTGGCATAGGGGTCCAGATTATACTCATTATATTTCACGCTGAAGACGAGCTGACTCTTGGATGACCAATGGTCGGCGTCATAGCTGAGGCGCGCCTCCAGCTGGTTCTCCAGCCAATCGCTGCCATCGTGCCACTGCTGCGCCGCCAGGCTCAGATCGAAATCTTTGCCCAGGGCAAACTGGGTCGCCGCGGCCAGCGTATAGGCGCCTGTCTTATTCTGGAAATCTTCCCTGTCATAGCCACGCATGCGCGGCACATCGTCGTCGATCTCAAGGAAGTAGTAACCGCCTCCCAGCTTAACGTCGGCCTGAAAACCCTCTCTCTGGTAGCCATAGCCCAGGGCCGGAAACAGCCTGACCTGTTTCTCCACCGAGCTAACGGTATTACGCTTGCCCCCCAGGCTTATGTCCCAAAAGAGACGAGAATGCTGGGATAGCGAGAAGAGGTCGCCACTGGCACTGTAGTAAGAGCTAAACCAGACGGGAATATGGTCGGGGTCGAGCTCGTCCACATCATGATCCACGAAGATATTCAGCTCGCCGGTAAGCTTGATCTCACTCTCGGTAAGATGGGTCAGGCCGATACTCACCCCAGCACCTAAGGTGTGGGAGTCGGCCTCATCCACATAGTAGTCGTGTCCGCCTATGCCCAGGCGCCAGTCCAGGGCCATGGCGGGTGCACTCAGCAATGCCCCCATCAGGGGCCAGGCGATGATGGATGAATCGATTCGAAAAGCCATGGTTTCTTCTCCGGCGTAGGCGAGTCGGGCGGAGCGCTCGACTCAAGATAACAGCCCTGAAAGTTAAGCATAAATCATCTTTTTTGTCAGGTAATTAGCTTAACTTATGCGACTGCTATCCGTTGAGCAATCGCTAAGGATTATACCTAGACGATAATAATGGCCTCTGCAGATTGGCGACCGCCTATTATCAATATATTTTTGAAAGTATATGTGACTTTCCTCTGTTTTTATCGGTGAAAGAGTCACGTAGAATCAGCCTCACTCTCGACATAAAGAATCGACATAAAGAATCGACTCAATCACAGGATGCTTGTCATGCAACAACTCAGTTTCTACACCAATAAGCGCTACACCACTAAGGCATTCGACCCAAGCCGAAAGATCGCCGACGACAAGATCGAGGAGATCAAGCAGCTGCTTCGCATGAGCCCATCGTCGACCAACTCACAGCCTTGGCACTTCGTGCTCGCCTCGACCGAAGAAGGTAAGGCGCAGATTGCCGAGGCCACCAGCGACTTCGCCTTCAACACCGCCAAGATCCTCAACGCCTCCCACGTGCTGGTGCTCTGCACTAAGACAAACATGGATGAGGCCCACCTATTAAAGGTACTCGAGCAGGAAGATGCGGATGGCCGTTTCGCCGACGAAGCCGCCAAACAGGGCCAGCACAATGGTCGTTCCTTCTTCGCCAACATGCACAGAATCGAGCTGAAAGACAGCCAGCACTGGATGGAGAAGCAGGTCTACTTGGCGCTGGGTAACCTGCTGCTGGGCGCCAGCCTGCTGGACATCGACGCTACACCAATCGAAGGCTTCAACGCCACTAAGCTCAACCAGGTGTTGGAGCTGCCGGCCAAAGGCTACGCCGCCTCTGTGGTGGTGGCCCTGGGTTATCACAGCGAGGATGACTTTAATGCCAAGCTGCCTAAGTCGCGCCTGCCTATCGAGACGCTCTTCACCGAGATCTAAGCGTCTCAACTCATGATCTGCCATAGGGCGATGCATATGCCATGCATCGCCTTTTCATTGGTTGCTGGCCCGACAAGCCCAGGCTTAACCAATAAGACTTGCGTTCTATTTTCTCCATTGTCATAGTAGAAATTATCGCCAGTCACGGATGAGACTCTCTGTATGCTTCTTGCCAAATCGACCCCGACAGCCGCCAGGCTGCAAGACGCCTCATCGTCCAGCCAATGCTTCGCCATCAAAGGCGATAACCCGCTCATCTGGCCGCTCCTCACCCTGCTGCAGCGCAGCAACCGTAGCTGGAAGGTGCATCACCTGGCCGCCGCCCTACAAGAGAAAGGCCTGATGCGCGCGCTGGACACAGACCCACAGAAGGCCCTGTTTAAGCAGAACTTCCTGCTGATGAACGCCCTGTTCGAGTTACAGGCCATGCTACTGCCCGGCAGCTACCTGCAGGTCAGGGCGATGGAGATACAGATCTTTCGCATCCCTCCCAGCAATTTAGATAGCCAGCTGAGTCAGGATGACGCCCTAAGAAGCTACTATCAGGACTGGCAGCACTACGACACCTGCCCGGATATCATTCAGGAGATGCTGGAATCCTTCTGGCAGCGCTATGAGGACTATATCGGCACCAGCCACAACGCCCTGCCCAAGCGTCAGGCGCTTGAGGTGTTCGAGCTGCCCCAAGACGCCAGCGACAGAGAGATACGCAAGCAGTGGCGAAAATTGGCCCTGCAATGGCACCCCGACCGTGACGGCGGCGACGCCACTCAATTTAAGCGGGTCTGCGAGGCCTGGCAGACACTGAGAGAATCCCGCTAGCCCAGTCACAGATCCGCCCTTTCTACCGACAAACAAAACGCAGAACTTCAGCTCAGGTCACACTCTGGCCACTGTTTCTCACTGCGCCTTCAGTCATAATTAAGCTTTGGCATTTAGGCTAACCCTATTGTCGATTGACGTTAGCCATTGATTGCACAACGACGCTATCAATTTAAGGATCATCATGATTAAACATATCGCACTCGCCCTGACCCTAGCCGTGGCGCCGCTCACCAGTTTTGCCGCCCAGTTTGTCGAGGGACAACACTTCATGACGGTGTCTGACAAGGCCCCCAGTGCCAGCCCCAAGCTGACTGAGTTCTACTCCTTCTACTGCCACAACTGCTTCAACATGGAGACTCAGTTCCTGGGAGACATCAAGGCCAACCTGGACAAGCGAGTGAGCTTCGACAGCAAGCATGTAGATTTCATGAACTCAGACATAGGTACAGAGGTGATGCGCTCACTTGGGGTGATCCAGGAGCTGGGCATCGAAGACAAGATGGTCCACGCCATGTTTAGCGCCATTCAGGGCGAGCAAGGCGGCCACGGACACAGCCATGATCACGACCATAGTGCCCATGAGAAACCTGCTATTAATACCCGCGACGACATCAAGAAGGTGTTCGCCGATCAGGGGATCGACATCAGCAAGTATGACGAGATCGCCGATGGTAAGACGGTCAGTGGCAAGCTCGACCTGTGGCGCGCCCAGCAGCGTGAGTTCCGCATTCAGAGTGTGCCCACCTTTATCGTTAACGATAAATATGCGGTCAACCTAAGCCAGATCCGCACCCTGGGTGAGCTGATCGATCTGATCAACTACCTGGCCGTCGAGCACAAATAGGCTCGGCAAAATGACATAAAAAAGGCGCCCTACGGCGCCTTTTTCGTTTCTCGTTGTTATTAATCGCATTGGCTTTAACCTTGTGGCGTTAGCCGACAACCACCTGCTGCGCCCCCTGATAGGCCTGCTGCTCCCCCCGCGCCAACGCCTCGGTCTGTGCCCTATAAATAGTGTTAATCACACTTAGGGTAGCGAAGGCCAATAAGATAGTGGAAACCTCTGATACTTGAGCTAGCATGTTGAGATTAATGAAATCTTGTAACTCCTCTGCCCTATCGGTTAATCGATATACCACCTGACCCAGGGCATTACTGACGATCCATAGTAGCCACCACAGGCTGATGCTGGAGTTGAAGCCGCTCAAACTCCAGTTCTCGGGATCATGGCTAGCCTGCCAGATCTCATTCATCGCCTGATAGGGTTTCCAGATGCAGAAGATGGGAATGAAGAAGTAACCGATGGACCAGCCAGGAGTAAAATTCATATCAGTAGCCCCCAGCTGACGCGCGTTGAAGTTCGCCCTGTATATCCACTTGAGAATCATGATCCCCGAAACGATAAAGACAACAAAATAAAGACCTGCCACCCCCAGCTGACGTCGATCATTTTCGTCACCATCGGCAATCGCCTGCTCCTCTGAAGAATAAGCCCCAGACTGATAATCCATCAGCAACTGATATTCCATGTAATTGGAGCTAATCGCGAGCAATGCAACAAAGACTTGGGCATAAAGCAGATAACGCACCCATTGAGTTAAAAGTCTTGCGTCTTTAAATTTAAAGATATTCCCTGACATTATGATTTTCCTATTATTATTTCTGGCATTATCCGTTTACTAAAGCGCTAATTGTAAGACAGCAGCTCAAGGCGTCGTGCGATGCACCAGGCTTGAGGCCGCTTCATCCTCAGGGACACACTTGAAATGCACCTCCCCTTCCTGCATATGTTTAGTTTCATATTCTGATTCGGTGCGGCTCACGCCCAAGACAGATACAGAGGAAGATTTCTTGGTTTGGTCGATGGCTTCACCCGTCATCTCGATATTTTCAGAGATGATGTCGTAACTCAGTCCCTTATCACTACATATCTTATTCATGAATCCTTTAGAGGTTTTCACCACCTGTGTCTTACTGGGGTGGGCAACAAACACCTTATAGGTACCATCGGCTAGCTCGATCACCTCGGGCATAGGAGGGATACCGTTAAGGGAGACCTGGCAGCCGCCAAGGCCGATTAGAAACAGCAAATTCACCTTGCTCAATCTAGGCATATCTAATTAATCCTTTAATTTTTTTTAGCGAAAAACATTAGGCAATGTCGGTAAATCTAGACTGCTGAAGGAGTGTATTTGCCAGGAGAGATCCCAGATGCCTTCCATGAATTGACCCATTCCCTGCACGCACCGACGAAGACGTTTATCCGCTCGCCATGGCGATACGCTCCCAAGCTAACATACTCGCTATGCTCTGCAAAGCAGGCTATGCCTAGCTCTGCTCTTAGCCCTTCACAATAAGCTTGCCAAGACCTACGCTAAATCAGGCTAACTCACTTTCCCCGCCTTTTTAGATACCTAGGTCATATAAACACCACTAAAACGAGACTTGTTACTTGCTGGTAACAGGATCGAGGTTTACCATGAAACAATCTCTATTCATCGAGGCGAAGGCATGTCTGCTGCGGAACAATCATCACGGAAAATGAGTTTTTACATCATAGGCTTAATCTTAGTCGTCTGGCTTTATAGCCTGTGGGCCGACAGGGTAACGCCCATGACGAGCGATGCCAGGGTGCATGCCTATCTGGTAAGGGTGGCCTCAGAGGTCGCCGGTAACATCACAGAGGTGAGCGTCAGAGATAACCAGATCGTCGAGGCCGGCGAGCCCCTGTTTCAGATCGATCCGCGCAACTATCGTCTCGCCATGCAATCGGCTCAGGCCAATCTATCGTTGGCGGGGCAGAATATCGGTGCCAGCACGGCGGCGGTAGAGGTGGCCCAGGCCAAGGTGGTAGATGCCATCGCCGCGCGTAACAACGCTAAGGAGCAGGCCGCGCGCGTCAGCGAGCTGGCCGGACAGGGGGTACTCAGCCAGGCAGAGCTGGACAATGCCATCGAGGCCAGAGACAGAACCCAGGCGAATCTCGAAGCGGCCGAGGCCTCGTTAGTGCAGGCCAGACAGGCCCTGGGCCCGGCAGGTCAGGACAATCCGCAGATCCTCGCGGCCATGGCAAACCTGGAGAAGGCTCAGCTGGATCTGCAAAAGACTCAGGTCAAGGCCCCTTCTAAGGGCGTAGTCACCAACCTTCAGCTCACCCTGGGACAGCGCGCCAACGTCGGCTCGCCCATGTTGACCTTTATCGATCCAAGGGGCGTGTGGATCTCGGCCCTGGTCAGAGAGAACTCGCTGGAACATATCAAGGTGGGCAACAAGGTGGAGATAGTCCTCGACGCCCTGCCGGGACGAGTGCTAGAAGGCAAGGTCGACAGCATAGGCTGGGGTACGGGCGGCAGTAACAATATCGACCAGAATACAGGGTTTCTCACTGCAGACAGCAATGGCATCAAGGCCCAGCGCTACCCGGTCAACATAGTCTTCACCGGCACCAAGCCGCCAGGAAATATTCGCTACGGCTCTCAGGCCACAGTGGCCTTCTACACAGAGCAGAGCAGCATAGGCGAGTTCCTAGCCGGCATCTGGATGCAGATAGTGAGTATCTGGACCTATGTTTCATAGCCCAGCCAACCCTATCATACGCCTGGTATTCGGCCCGCTAGCGCTGCTGTTTTACCTCTGGTCCCAGGCGGCGCCGCTAGCCATATTGGCGCCCATGTTCATGGTGATCTTTCTCACCCTGATGCCCTCGCGTCCGCCCCTGAGCCTGATGCTCAAGCTGCTGCTGATCGTCCTATTTGTCAGCCTGGGGCTGGTGTTTATCGGCGGACTCTTGCTCGACTCTCCCAGCGGTTACCTGTTGTTCTGCTGGTCGCTGCTGTTTTGGAGTTTCTATCGCAGCCACAACGATGGCAAAGATCTGCTCGCGACCCTGATGTTGATCGTGGTGATCATCATGACCATCATGAGTAAGCAGATGCAGGCGCCCATCGAGGTGCTGCCCTGGTTGTTGATGAAATCTGCGGTGCTGGCACTGATCCTCACCTATCTGAGTTTCCTGCTGTTTCCCGGCGACGAGCAAGATATACTGCCCGATGAGACCCAGGCCGATGGCAGCAGCGCCCATATGGGCACCATCTTATTTAAGACCACCGCCATGACCATAGTGTTGGCGGCGCTGATCGGCATCGGCAGCTCCCAGAGCATGCTGATTGCTATCACCATAGGCAGCATGATCAAGCTGGCGGATCCCAAGGAGCATAAGAGCTTCAAGCAGAATCGTCTGATCACCACGGCCATAGGTATCCTCTTCACCTTTCCCGTGATGTTAACCTTCGCCTTCGGTCTGCCGACCTGGGTGGTGTTGGGAATGGCCATCTTCTGCGGCCTGCAACTGGCGGGCTTTGCCATCAGGCGAGCCACTCCCCTGGCCATCTATCAGCTGCTGTTTACCAACTTTGTGGTGCTTGTGTATCAGATCATCACTCACATAGGATCCGATGCCCTCTATGCCCAGCTGGTGCGTCTTATCTCTATCAGTATCGCCATCATTATTGGTGGCCTGCTGCTCAGCATGCTGCACCATGAGACGGGGTCAACTGATGAAACGGAATTGACTGATGAGACGGGCGCGGATGATGAGAAGCGCTCAGAGGAGGCGCCTAGCAATGCCCCCGCAAAGGAACCTAAGGCGGCCGCCCAAGCTGGCAACTAGCCATAGGAGCAGATAAAAAAAGCGCGGCCTAAGCCGCGCTTTTTTAAACCCATTTTGTTAAGGCATTCGCCTAGCTTACATCTTAGACCAAGTGATGGTCTGAGCGCCTTTATCCACCTGAGCCATGATATCGGCATGCATTGGCGTCTTGAACTGCTTGGTGTCTTCCAGGTTAAACTTGATCTCCTTGCCACTCATCAGGCTGCGGAACCAGATATCACCGTTATCCAGGTTGTACTGCATGCTGAAGAAGCTTGGGTAGTCTTCGCCCGTCTTAGGGTCCTGCACACCGAATGGCACCAGCGCCGCCGCATCGAAGGTGCCCTTCTGACGAGCAACTGTCTCTGTGTAGCTCAGCCCTTCTAAGTCCATGTGAGTCGACATGGCCAGCAGGCGAGAGTTACGCTCCAGGCCGCCGATGCTCCAAGGCATTTTAGTGGCAACGCTAGGATCCTTAAGGTCGAACTGCTGCATATACTCTCTGTGCTTCTCCTGCAGCGGGTCGTTAGTCTTGACGCGCAGATCCGATTCGGCATCACCCAGATAGATCTTCTGCTCACCGCCCTTCACCAGTTGGATAAGCATGATGTTACCGTCGGCATCGACCACAGAGTAGTGCAGCGGCGCAGCGTGCTCCATACCATTTGGCGCAGAGGCCCAGGCGATTTGGAACTCACCATTATCCAGGGCCGCTTTCACCTCGGCGGTGGTGGCATAACGCTCGGTGATAAAGCTCACCACGTCGGCGGTGTTGACCGCTGGCGCGCCATTATCTTTGTGCTGGCTCAGATAAGGCTCGCTGTCATGCTGAGATAGCGCCATCACGCTGAGTCCCTTCTCGTTAGAAGTCTGACCCGACAGGCCGCCAAAGGCGCCATGCTCTTCGATAGAGAGGGTGTGGTACTTAGTCTGCCACTTAGTCATGGCCTGCTGGTACTCGGCAACCTGACCACGCATGGTGCGCTCGGTGCCGACAGGGAAGACAGACATGTGACCGTCGAAGGGGGCTGTGCTCACCCAGTCTGCGGTACGCATTAACATAGTACCGTATTGGGTCTCTGTCACCAGACGAGAACAGGCTTCGGCGTTTATGGCGGCGCCCATAGTAGTGGCAAATAGGGCTGCGATAGTGGTGCTTAGTAGTACTTTTTTCATGGTAACAATCTCCGTAACTAAGGATGTTGATTCGTTGACGGGTTAATCGTACCAAAGGCGAAAAAAGTGCTACGCTAAGAACTATCAACCTAAAGTTAAAGGTTCGCCGATGATCATCACCACAGAGAGATTGCAATACATTGTTTCCGTAGCCCAGCATGGCAGCTTTTCCGGCGCCGCCAAGGAGCTGGGGGTCAGCGTCGCTGCGGTCAACAAGGCGATACAACATCTGGAGTTTGATCTGGAACTGACCCTGTTCGAGCGCCATGGAGGTAAGAAACCACAGCTCACCCAGGAGGGCAAACGCCTCTATGTGAAGGCGCTGGAGATACTGCCCAAGCTTATCGCCATGGAGCGCCAGGCACAGATGATGAGTGAAGGAATAGAGAGCCAGCTCTCCATCTGCCTGCATCCCTATACCTGTTACCCCAAATACACCCAGCTCATCGGCGAGCTAGCGGCGCGCTACCCAGATCTGGAAATCAACATAGTCGAGGCGGAGACCCTGGACTGGCAGAATCTTCAGTGCGATATCATCATCGCACCCAATCGCCTGGCAAACCTCAGGGGGGTCAACATACAAACCATCAGCCGTATTAAATGGCTGCTGGTGAGCGCGCCCCAACATCCGCTGGCGCAACTGAGGAGTGCCCCCGAGCTGGAAGATTTCGATCACCATCACCAATTGATGCCGCCTGCGGGCAACATCATACTGCCCCATTACCTCGAGGTGATGCGCTACTCCAGCAAGCTGGTGACCGTAGAGCGTTTCTATCAGCTGCGGGAGCTACTGTTGGCGGGCTGTGGTTTTGCCATGTATCCACAGGCGCTCGCCCAGCCGCTCATTGAGGAGGGCAAGCTTAAGGATCTGAACTTCGATTATGGTAAGCAGGGCAATCACTGGCCCATAGATCTCATCTGGCAGGAGGGACTGGGCCAGGCGGGCAACTGGTTTATCGAGCAGTTGATCGATGAGGAGTGATCAACTCTAGCCTTGTTTTGCGGCGCTTAAACTCTCGCGGGCGCTAGCACTGGCCTAACTCTGACCTAGCACTGGCCTAGCACTGGCCTAGCGACGAATAAAGTCCAGCAGGTGCGACAGGGCAAACAGGGCGTGGATCACCATGAAGACGATGAAACCATGGGCCAGGCTGTGATGATAGCTGCGCCAGTTGAGGGCCTCGCTGCTGCCCTGGGTGAGAAACCACATCAGGCCGGTAACGGATACCGCCACAAACAGCAGCATACCTATCCCCTCGACCACGCTAAACAGGCCGCGGCCACCGGCCAGGGGCAACTTGCCACGCTTCAGGCCACACACGTCGTTACTCAGCTGGGTAAAATCGCCCACCAGATAGGGAAAATATTGTCGCCACTGACCGCGCATCAGGTTGATCGCCAACATGGTGACCGAGAAGATCCCCGCCAGCAGCCCAAGGTAGACATGCAGGATATCCCAGACCGAGGCGTTGGCCCGCAGCGCCCGCCCCATCATGAGCCAGCCACTGGTCCCCACCAGAAACAGGGTCAGCAGGATGACAAACAGATGCTGATAGGTCTCCAGCACCTCGCGCAGCTTGGTCAGTGTCTTCATCTTGCTCTCCCCTTGATATGACTCACGCTATCTTGACGCTTGAACTTTACGAAAGCGCGCAATACTAGAGCGCGTCGACCTGCTGAGCATAGTGCTTCACCTTGTCCCAGTCGGTGTACTCGACCTTGGTATCCGGCGCCGTCGGCCCCTTAGTGATCCACATGATGAAGCGTATGATGTTGCGATCCAGGGCGTTATAACCCTGATAATCCAGGTTACCACCAAACACCGCCAGCAGCTTTGGCTGCCAGGGCGACTTGGCCAGAAACGCCTGCATGTACGGGTTGGTCTCAGGGGTATTCTTGGCGGGCTTGCGCGCCACCAGGCTCACCGAAAAGAAACTGCTGGCCTTCTCCTGCAGCACCTTGATGTTCTCGCGAATGAAGTCGTACACCCTGGGATTATGCTTGCCGTGACGAATGCTGGCGCCCAGGACTATCTTATCGAACCCTTCCATAGCGGGCGGGTTGTCTATGCTGGCGCAGGTGACACTATGTTCCAGCGCCTCGAGCTCGCGCTGCATGAAATCGCACAGCTTACGGGTCTGCCCATGCACACTGGAATAGATGATTAATATTTTGCTCACGAAGGCCCCTAAGTCGACTTAACTCTTGCTATAGCACCATGATAGGGGAAATCGGGCAATATTTAATTGAAACAGATCACGAGGACTAAGGGCAAAATCCGGCTTAAGTTTACCGATGTCACAAATTGCCTCCTGGATACATTTTGTCATAAAAAAGCGCGGCCTAGACCGCGCTCTTCATGGTCTTTCTTAGCCTTAGAGGGACATCACGAAGGCCAGCAGTTGCGAGCGCTCCTCTTGGGTCAGGGCCATGAACTTATCGGTACTGGCCTGGGCCTCGCCGCCATGCCAGAGGATCGCCTCCTCCACACTCGCCGCGCGGCCATCGTGCAAGAAGCCCGCCTGGGGATTGACCGTCTGAGTCAGGCCTATGCCCCAAAGCGGCCGGGTGCGCCACTCGCTACCGCTGGCCAGAAAGTCGGGACGAGCATCACTCAAGCCTTCACCCATATCATGGAGCAACATATCGCTGAAGGGATAGATGGTCTGCCCCTTGAGGGCCTCTATCATGGGCAGCCCGCCAATCTCGCCGCTGCTCTTGGTGACAAACTTGGGCTGGTGACAACCGCTGCAGTTGACCTGCTCAAACAGCCGCGCCCCTTCCCTCACCTTGACATCATCCACCTGCCGCCTCGCCGGCACCGCCAGGGTCTCGGCGTAGAAGACCACGTCGTCGCTGAACTCGGCGCTCGCCTCTGGCTCACCGTCGACGCCGCTGCCGGTATCGACAAACCCGGTGCGGGTTAGGTAGCTGTCATGCATGCTGGTGCCCTGGATGCTCTCCTCGGGAAACAAGGGGTTGGTGATCCCAATGTCGCCGCGCAGCGCGCCCAATGACTGCACCCGCACGCTGGGGGTATTGGCCTTCCAGCCGAAACGCCCCAAAGAGACAGGATGGCTCTCGCCGCGCTGCGCCTTGACGGCGTCGAACACATAGTTTGCCCGTCCTGAGATGCCATCGCCGTCGGCATCGTTTTCATCCACCAGCGCCAGAATACTCGCCTCGGGAATCGCCTCCAGCAGCCCAAGACCAAACACAGGCATGCCGGTACGCCAGCCCATCAAGACATCGCCCTGCAAAAGCTCAGAGGTGACGTTGCTGCTGTTGAGGCTCTCACCCGGCGCATCGAAGGGATTTTCCACCGCAAACAGTGGCCTTTTGAGCGTCACCTCAGTGCCGTCGGGATAAGTTACCGTCTTTAGCTCGTAGGAGAGGTAGACATCCGCCTGACCGCCGAACAGGTTCTGCTGCCAGTCTTCCCTGGCCTTAAGCACCCCGCGGTGAAACAGCTGAGTGCCGAAGTTGGGCACAGGAATAGGCGCGCAGTAGTTGTTCGCTGCCGTCCCTTGCAGGCAAGGCTGGTCCGGCGCCTTGCTGATACGCAGGAAGATCCCCGCCTCGGAGCCGAGCTTAATGCGCGTTTGCCCCGCTGGCACTATCGGCGTCGAGTTACGACCGTCGCGCTGATGGCAGGAGTTACAGTCGGCGTTGTTGAACACTGGGCCCAGGCCGTCGAGCTCGGGATGCTCCTCGTTGGGCGCCGTGGTAAAGGCGGTCTCAAAATTCAGGTCGCCGCTTAGGTGCTGGGCGAGCTGCGTCTGGTTAAGATTCAGCGCCGGCGTCGAGTAGCCGTGACCCGAACTCGAGGCATCGAAGGTGGTGGTGTCACCGCCCAATGCCGTCACCTGGGTATAGTCGGGATACTGCTTCTCGGGCTCTGGCACTTCTATCTCATCACCCGAGCCGCCACAACCGGCCAATGCCAATGTCTGAGCCAGGGTCAAGGCCGCCAACAGGGCGGAGGGTTTTGTTAAGCAATTCATCATCTTTATCACACTTTATTGCAGTCAGGCTAAATGGGCTTTTGCCATTTAGCCTTTGTTTTTATGAGGTTATATAGGCAAGAAAAAGAGAGCCTGGGCTCTCTTCTTAACTGGCCTTATACCTTCCACTCTTTGAGTAGTGGCAACACCTGGTTTTCCAGGCTCGCCTGCAGGGTGGCCAGGGCATCGACCGCCTTCTGGATGCGCGCGCGGCCCGCCTCATCTTTTATCGCCTGACGGAACGGCATCTTGTCGGTGCCTTCGATGGCGTGGATCTGCAAGATTGCAGCGTCTATCTCTGCGGCGATCCGGCTAGCCAACTCGCTGTCCGCGGCGCGCACGAAGTCGATGATCCCCTGCTTGTCGGCCTCGCCGGTGAACTCGCCCTGATAGACGTTGCGCACCCCTATGATGTTATCGCTAAAGTCGGTCAGCGAGTTCCAAGAGTATTGCGATTCCACCTTAGAGGTGTCCGCGCTGGCCAGCGAGCCGCCGAAGGGGTCGGCGATCTTACCGTTGCCCACCTCATCGACTATGCCGATCATCCCCTTGATCAGCTCCTCCAACACGCCCACCTGCGAGCTGTAGAAGGTATTGCCATCGACGCCCGGCGACTTCAGCAACTCGCCATAGGCCTTGCCACTCTGACCGTCATGGCTTACCAGCCAGGCATCGGCCAGCTGCTTGGTGTAGTCGCGAAACACCTCAGCCAGTCCCATGAGGTAGTCGCGCTCATTGGCGGTCAACTCGTCGATCTGCTTGACGTTGTCGTCCATGCCGTCACCGAACAGCAGAAACTCCATGGTGTGGAAACCCTGCACGTCATCGTTCCAGCCCTTGATGGTCTCGGCATCGAAGCCGCTGCTGTTGATTAAGACCGTCTTAAGATCTGTGGTGTTCAGCGGCCAGCTATCCAGGTGTGGGTCGATCCCCAGAGAGTCCACCGGGCCGAAGATGTGTGACTCGCCCTGCTCCCAGGGCTGACGGGCCGCCTTCCAGGCCGACTGCGCCGCCTCAAGATTTGCCTGGGTAGGAGTGGCAACCAGGGTCTGGGTGGCCTGCAGCAGCGCCTCGCCGCGATCCGCTAATGTGCTGTAACCCTTGACGATCACCTCGTCGCTCAGGTTGACGATCAGGGCGTCGGCATCGAAACTAAAACCAGTCTCGGGCACCACCACCTCAGGCTCATCGCTGCCCGAACCACCACAGGCCGCCAAACCAGAAATGAGTGTCAATGCGATCGCGCCATATTTAAAGTGTTTCATCTGTCTCTCCATAAAAATCAAAGTTGGTTGTCGGCCGTTAGAGCGAGAATTGATAGCCCACGCCTAGGGCAAAGAAATGGGTATCCGGGATGGCAGCCACCGCCACCTGATGCAGGCCGCCCTCGGCCTTGATCACTATCTCGGGGATCGGTGAGTAGTTGATGCCGACGCTGGTCCAGGTGTTCTCATAGCGCTTGGTGGCCGCACCGGTTTCCACCTCGCTCAGCGGGTTGGCATAATCCAGGTTGGCAAACACAGTCAGCGGCACAGAGAAGAAGTGGTTGAGATCCAGCCCCGCCTCGACGAAGAAAGACTCTGCCTTGCTGCCCAGCTGGGCGAAGTTGCCAGGCTTGAGGCCCGGGGTGGTCTTGTTGGCCTGAGTGATCGCATCGGCATCATCCAGGGTGCCCTGCAGGTACTGTCCGCGCAGTATCCAGGGGCCGTCCACATAGGCACCGGAAAGCGCCAGCAGGCTCACGCTGCCGTCACCGGCCAGCTTGTTGCTCTTGTGGCGATTACCGCTGGTGTTGCCATAGTAGTAGGCGACGCCCAGTGCCAGGCCTGGCTGTTTGAAGCTGCCGTAATCGAGACGCAGCACATAGGCCAGCTCGTCGGCGTTGATGTGCTCGAAGCGCTTCTGATGACCGGAAGCTATCCAGTCGTAGGTGCGGAAATACTCAGAGTTGAGGCCGCTGACCACCTGAGCCTGATAGTGGAAATCCCCCAGGTCGCCGAAGATGCCGATACCCGTCTCGTTCCACACGGCGGGCAACATGGCCGCCTCGCTGCGGTGACGCAGCACGGTCAGGTATTGGTTAGGCTTATGCAGCACGCTGGAAAGGCCCACCGGTAGATGTATGTTTCCGAACTTGACGCCGAAGGCTTTACTCGGGCGATACCTGAGCTGGGCCTTCTCGATCATCACCTCGCCGCCGGCCTCGACCTCCGACTCGAACTCGCCGAACTCGTCGAAACCGTCATATTCCAGAGCGCTGCCCGTGCCGCCATGTTCATATTCGATCTCCACCTCCATGTCCCACTCGTCGTTGAACTGGTAGCCAAATTCGGTGACGATCCGCTCCAGATCCAGGCGGCCGCGACGCTCGGGCGAGGTGTCCTGCACGTTATCGAAATACTCGTCGCTGGTGTAATTCATGCTGCCGTAGGATTCAAACTTGAAGCGGCTCCAGGGGCTGTTTGCGGCCTCCAGGGCAACCTGCTCCTGTACCGCCTTGGTCAGCGCCTGTCGATCAATCTGTTGCTCGGCCTGTTTCTCTACCTGTTTGTCGGCCTGCTGCGCCTTAAGCTGGGCCAGCTCCTGTTTCAGCTGAATAAGCGCCTGCTCCTGCCTGGCGATCGACTCGGCTAAGGTGGCGGTATTGGTCGCGGTATTGGTTGTGTTATTTAGTTGAGTGTCGGCATAGGCATTGCCCGCCAGCAAGCCGGCGATAGCCATCCCTAAGGTGGTTAATTTCAGTGTCATCTTCTCTCCATGCTGAATAAACAGCATCCCCCATTAAATTGCGGGCACAATATTTCAAATGAGAATAATTTGCATTACAATTTACATTTGTTAATAACAAATTGATGACAAAGCATGCTAGGGCGTAATGATTGAAACCAGTTTGTGCCGCCCAAGCTATGGGGTAGACTGATCGCCCCGGGAAAGACTGGAAGCCAATGGAATGTTAAAGAAGAACCCACAAACCCTCTTGCTGCTGATGACCTTCGTGATGTCCTTGGTATTTTCTGTGTGGCAGGTGCTGCTGAACAACTTCGTCATCGAGCGAGCCAGCTTTACCGGCGCCGAGATAGGCATATTACAGAGTCTGCGGGAGGTGCCTGGATTTCTGGCCTTTACCGCCATCTTCATTTTGCTGCTGCTCAGGGAACAGACTTTCGCCCTAGTCTCCCTCGCCCTGCTGACCATAGGGGTCGGCATCACAGGCTTCTTCCCTCAGGTGCTGGGCCTCTACATGACCACCATACTCATGTCGGTGGGCTTTCACTACTACGAGACCATCAATCAGTCCCTCACCCTGCAGTGGGTAGACAAGGCCGACACCGCTGGCTTCATGGGCAAGGCGCTGGCCTGGCGCTCGGCGGCGGCCCTCACAGGCTATGGTAGCATCTGGGTGGTAATGACCTATCTACAGCTGGATTATCAGTGGATGTACGCCATCATAGGTGGACTCGGGCTGCTGATGGTGATCGCCCTGACTCTCTACTTCCCGCAGTTTCCTCAGGGCGAGGTGCAGCACAAGAAGGTGATCCTCAGACGACGCTACTGGCTCTACTACCTGCTGACCTTCTTCTCCGGCGCGCGCCGACAGATCTTCATGGTGTTTGCCGGCTTCATGATGGTGGAGAAGTTTGGTTATAGCGTCAGCCAGATCACCGCGCTGTTTCTGATCAACTATGTGGTCAACCTGCTGTTCGCCCCCGCCATTGGCCGCTTTATCGGCCGCATCGGCGAGCGTAACGCCCTGATGATAGAGTATGTGGGCCTGATAGTGATCTTCACCAGCTACGCCTTCGTCCAGCAGGCGGAGATGGCGGCCGTGCTCTATGTGCTGGATCATCTGCTGTTTGCCATGGCCATCGCCATCAAGACCTATTTCCAGAAGATCGCCGAGCCCAAGGATATCGCCGCCACCATGTCGGTCAGCTTCACCATCAATCATATCGCGGCCGTGGTGATCCCGGCGCTGCTGGGGATGCTCTGGCTCTACTCCAACAAGTGGGTGTTCTTTATCGGGGCAGGCTTCGCCCTCTGCTCACTGGTGCTGGCCTTCAACATTCCGCGCCATCCGGCCCAGGACAAGCATGTCAACTGGCCGGCCAGCGCTTGAAACTAGGGGTTGGGGGTTGGGGCTAGGGCCTAGGGCGAAATTCAGATAGAATCGGACGTTAAAGCGACACAAGATAAGATTATTCACAAGAAAAGATTATGGCCGAGATCGTTAAGCTATCCAACTCAGGGTCCAATCAACCCGATGTATCTGCCCGCCGCAAGGCCCTGCTGCTTGGCCGCCTGATCGGTCTGGGAAGCGACGAGGATTACCGTCCCTCTCAGGCCTCTGTGGCAGAGCGATCGGACCATCGTCTGCGCAAGCTCGCCAGCCAGTATCAGGCTAACCTGGAAAACATCTACGCCATCGCCCTCTCCCATACGCCATCGGATGTGACCGGGGCGGATCTCGACCCCGATTGGATCCACCAGTTCTTTCAGCTGGCAGAGCAGATCCACAACCGCAACATGCAGGCGCTGTGGGGACGGATCTTGGCCAACGAGATCACCAGCCCAGGCAGCTTTAGCCTCAGGAGTCTGGCGACCCTGAAGCAGCTGACTCACAAAGAGGCGCAGATGTTCGAGAAGGCCCTGGGGATGGCAGTCACCTTCAACAACGAATCTAAGCTCAAGCTGGTGATCGGCTTTCGCCACGCCGGCGGCATAGGCCAGCTGTTTCGCAAGACGGATACCACCCAGATCGCCCTGTCGCAGTTTGGTCTGCCCTACTCCTCCGTGCTCACCCTGGTAGATGCGGGCCTGCTACACAGGAGCGAGTTTGAGACGGGGCAGCTCAACGCCAAGAACCCCATCAGCTTTACCCTGTCGGGCAAGCGCATGACGCTGACGCCCAAGCACGGGCACTTAGTGTTTAGCTATTATCGACTGACGCCGACCGGCGACGAATTGGCGCAGCTGGTGCGCCCCAAGGCAGATGAAGAGTATGCCCGCGCGCTGCAGGCACTATTTAAGAAAGACTTTAAAGTAGACTACTGAAAAGTAGATTATTGGCCCAGCGACTGCTTCAGCGCCGCATCCAGGGTCTTAGGGCTGGTCTCTGGGTTGAACCAGTGCAGGCTATCGGCCAGGCCAACCACCTCACCTATGATCATCAGCGCCGGCATCTCCAGTGCCGGATCCGCCGCCAGTTCCGCCAGTTCACCTAGGGTGCCGATAAATCGCTGCTGCGCCGCCGTGGTCGCCTTTGAGACAATGGCCACCGGCGTCTTGGGCGAGCGCCCGGCCGAGATAAGTCCATGTTGAATGCTGGCGGCGTTGAGGATCCCCATATACACCACCAGCGTATTGGCGCTGTTGGCATAGGACTGCCAGTCCATGGGACGACTCTCCAACTTGCAGTGACCGGTAATAAAGCTGACTCCCTGGGCATGATCCCTGTGGGTCAAGGGAATACCTGCGTAGGCAGAGGTGCCGCTGGCCGCCGTGATGCCAGGCACCACCTCGAACTCCACCCCGGCCTCGACCAGGGTCTCCAGCTCTTCGCCACCACGGCCGAAGATGAAGGGGTCGCCCCCCTTGAGGCGTACCACGTTCTTGCGGGTATAGGCCTTGGTCACCAACAGCTGGTTGATCTCCTCCTGGGCGGCGCTGTGTTTACCGGCGCGCTTGCCCACGGCGATCAACTCCGCCTCTTTCGGCGCTAAAGCCAGGATCTCTTCGCTCACCAGGGCGTCGAACAAGACCACATCGGCCTTCTTCAGGATGCGGTAGGCCTTGAGCGTTAATAGCTCAATGTCGCCAGGACCGGCGCCCACAAGCCAGACTTTGCCCTGTGCCTGTTGCCCGGGTAGAGTAAATAGTTCCATATCCGCATCTCATACAATAGTGATGAGGTTAATATAGCGTCATTCTTATTCCATAAAAAATAGAAGTTTATTAGGTTTTATTCTTTTTAGTTATTAGTGGGGTTTGGCGAAATTTTCATGAAACAAATCAAGTAGACAGAATTAAAATAGGTGCGCGCGGCGGGCGCAAATGTTACAACATAGCCTAGATTGGAGACGACGCGCTAAGCTTGCGACACGAGAGGAAACAAGGATGCAAACCACCCAATACCTTAAATGGCTTCCCCTGATCACCCTATGTTCACTGCCTGCAACCTGCCTGGGCGCCGAGCCCACAGAAGATAAGAAAACCACAGAGGATAGCTCGCTGCTGGACCAGCGCGTCGAAGATGAGCTGGCCACCTCGGAGAGACCCTTCGTGATCACGCCGCACAAGGTCAACTACATCTTGCCCGTGACCTATAACAGCTCACCCAATAGGGATCCCTTTGATGAGAAACTGTCCAAGAACAACTCGGAAATCGACAACCTGGAAGCCAAGTTTCAGATTAGCTTTAAGTTCCCCTTGATGTACAACGTGTTCGGCGACAACGGTCATCTGTTTTTCGCCTACACCAACCAGTCTTACTGGCAGGTGTATAACAAGGATATCTCCTCGCCATTTCGTGAAACCAACCATGAGCCTGAGATCTTCATGCTGTTCAACAACGACTGGCAGATAGGCCCGCTGACCAACTCCTTCTGGGGCGTCGGCGCCGTGCATCAGTCCAACGGCAATTCCGGCTCCCTCTCCCGCAGCTGGAACCGTATCTATGGCACCATGGTGTTCGATAGCGGCCCCTTTGCCCTCGCCGCCAAGGTGTGGTGGCGGATTCCCGAAGATGAGAAAGAGACACCCGATTCACCCAAGGGAGACGATAACCCGGATATCCTGGATTACATGGGCAACTTCGAGCTCATGGGGGTCTATGGTGTAGACCAACACAGGTTCTCGCTGATGCTGCGCAACAACCTAGAGAGCCCTAACCGCGGCGCGGTGGAGTTTACCTGGAGCTATCCTATCATTGGCAATCTGCGTCTCTATACGCAATATTTTAATGGTTATGGCGAGAGTCTCATCGACTACAACGCCCATACCCAGCGGATCGGCATCGGCTTCGCGATCAACGACATTCTCTAACCATAGGCGGCGCGCTATGCCCGCCGCTCGCATTAGGAAGCAGAATGAAATTCGGACACCAGAGCATCATCAACGGCTTCGGCCTCATCATGCTGCTGAGCTGTATTCAGCTGACGGTGATCGCCCTGCGCGAAGAGCCGCCCAAGCCGCAGCTCTCGGCCCGGGAGATGCAGTCTGATCTTAACTACCTGCAACAACATCTCAGCCAATATTCCGCCAGCGCGGCAGCTTCCCCTCAGCGCTTAGTGAGCCTGGAGACCGAAATCAACAAGGCCCGGGGCCAGCTGCCCCTGGGCGGTGAGCGTCAGCTATTTGCCCAGCAACTGCTTAAGATACTGACGGCCATTGACGATCCCAGCGCCCGGCTCGAGGGTGTTACCGCCCAGGCCTATTTGCCGATAAAGCTGCGCAAGTTAAACGATAAATGGCTGGCGCTGACCCAGGACAATCGCCCGCTGGATAGTGAAGCCCCCTTTATCACCCATATCGATGGCCTGCCCATCGCCCTCTGGGTAGCAGCCACCCAGGGCTTTCTGCCCCCCAGCCTGGCCGACACGGTAAGCGAACAGGCAAGCTATCTTACGATGATCACCATGCTCAGGCGCGAGATAGGCCTGGCGCCCAGCGA
Source organism: Shewanella loihica PV-4 (assembly GCF_000016065.1). Taxonomy (NCBI): domain Bacteria; kingdom Pseudomonadati; phylum Pseudomonadota; class Gammaproteobacteria; order Alteromonadales; family Shewanellaceae; genus Shewanella; species Shewanella loihica. Next base: position 763,501 of record NC_009092.1, on the reverse strand, counting down.
GCACTGTCGCCTCACCCTGAGCAATGAGGAGGGCAACGGCCACCAAGTTAGCCTGGCGCTGACCAGCAAGCCGCCTCAGGCGCTCAGTGGCAATGACAATGAGCAGGTCAGTGCCGACCTGCACGGGGTGTTTAGCCTCCATGACCTGTCGAGCTTCAATCCAGGCAGCCCCCTAGGGCAGCGTCTCAAGCGCTCGCTGACCAGCCCTGTCACCATATTGGATCTACGCCAGGCTTATGGCGCGAGCGATGAACTCCTCAAACTGCTGGCCCAGACATTCAGCCCGGACATCAGACCGCCGCTACTGGCGGGCTGGCCAGACTCCTTGCAGGCGGTGGCGCGCTACAAGAAGGGGCCTAATCTGCGCAGCGATTACCTCAAGCCCCTAGGCTTCCTGCCACCTGCCAGCCTGAGTCAGGCGGAGCAGTTACAGCTGGAGTTGCTGCGCCCACACCTGCCCGAAGAGGAACCCGGTTTTAGCCCCTGGCAGGCCAAGTTTTGGCACCTGGCCAGCCTACCCTGGTCGTATCTTCCCCGCCCTAAACGAGGCAAGTTGATGCTGCTGATCGGCCCAGATTGTCGTCAGCAGTGCCAGTGGGTAGCCCACTTCGCCAAGACCTGGCCAGACACCTTAGTGGTGGGTGAGGCGACGCGGGGGGAATATGGCAGACAGCAACAGCTCACCCTGCCAAACAGTGGCTTTAAGATAAGTTTCAACGCCACCCAGGTATATGACGCCACGGGCAAGGCGCTGTCGGGCGTGCCGACCCAGCCGGATATCGAGCAGCCGCTGGATGATGCCGTCTACTGGGAAAACCTGATCGCCCTGTTTGCGCCGGATACAGACAGCCAGGCGCCGAGTTCAACTAATACAAGTAACTAATACAAGTAACTAATACAAGTAACTAATACAAGTAGCTAATACAAGTAGCTAATACAAGCAGCTAATATAACCAAGCCTACAACTAACACAGCCAACTGACTAAAAAAGGACCACACATGAATAAGTTAGTCACCAGACTCCTGCTCGGCCTGAGCCTACTTCTCGCCGCACAGGCCAACGCCACCGATCTCAAGGTGGGCGATAAGGCGCCAGATTTCCGCCTACAGGCCACCGACGGCCACTATTATCAGCTCAGCGACTACCTGGGCAAACAGACCCTGGTACTGGCCTGGTACCCCATGGCCAATACCCGAGGCTGTACGCTTGAGTGCAAATCTCTGGTGGAGAAAGGGGATCTTATCCGTCAGTACAAGGCCGTATACATGATGGCCAGCGTAGATGATCTCGAAGACAATCAGAAGTTTGCCAAGGAGCAGAAGGCCGATTTCCCTATGCTCAGCGACCCCACCAAGGAGACCGCCAAGGCCTATGACGTGCTCAACCTGGTGCGCGTCGCCAGCCGGGTCACCTTCTACATAGGCGAGGACGGCACCATATTGAAGATCGATGAAGATATTCATCCTAAGACGGCCGCGGAAGATATCGCCGCCAACCTGGCTGCCTTAGGCATCGCCAAGGCCGAGTAAGTAAAAAGGTAGCGATAAAAAAAGCCCCGTGCGCTCAGGCCCCGGGGCTTTTTATTCGCTATGACTTATGTGCAATGACGTATTTGCAACGATGAATACGCTTAGTCGTTGCGGGTCTCCACCAGGCTGTCGATGACTATGCCCTTGGCATTGATATCCATCTCGACCTTCAGCTGGGTGCGATAATCTTTCAGCGCCTCCAGCTCCTCAGGAATAGGCTCGCCGCTCATGGCCATCAGGTTCATGGCTGGGGTGAACAGCTTGGCGTAATCGGCTGTCATAGAAAACAGGCCATTCGCCGTTGGCTTCTCAGCGACAAGCTTATCGGCGATCGCCTGGCTCTTTTCGCCCGTGTAGATGGTCAGGTGTTGACCCTTAAGCGCCATCTGCGCCCGCACCCCGAGGGATGGCGGCAATTGCAGCGCTGCGCCAAGGTCGACCGTGCTACCGTCGCTAGGCAGATTGACATTTGCCAGCTCGGGGGCAAACGGCTTCACCATGTTAAACAGAGTCGCCGGGTCATCCGCCGTCAGGGTCGCGATGGCGTCGAGATCCTTAAGTGAGATCTGTTGTGTGTCTTGCTCCAGGGCGTAATCCAGCAGCGAGAAGGAGACCCCTTTCACGCCGTTGGCCATACCGGTAAACATGCCGAGCATGGCCGGGCTCTGCCCTTCCATCTCACCCTGTAGCTGCGCCAGCGGCTCACACTGATAGCTTGGGGTAAGCAGATCATCCCAGATTTTAGAGATGCTAGGCACAAACTGATTCACATCCAGGCCAAGGGCCATGGAGAACACGCCAGTGTCTATGCGCTTGGTATGGGCCGGAATAAAGCCGCGCATCTGACTCAGGGCGCCGAGGATCACCTGGTTGTTGCTCTCGATAACAGTGCTAAAGCCTATCTTGGCCCGCTTGTTCTTCACCTCGAAATCCTTATAACCGATCACTGTGCGTGGCCAGTTGGCGGCGATGCCGGCCAGCTCACTTTGACAGGCCTGAGAGCGCAGCTCAACGAAGGGATCATCATGAATCAACTTAAAGATCTTGGTCAGCTGACGCGCCATCTGATTAGCATCTAGGGTGGTGATCGCCTTCACTAACTCCTGATGATTGATATAGCTGACGCTGTCCTTTTTAAAGCCGTGTTTCTTGATGATCTCATCGACAGTGCCAGCCTTGGCCAGCGAGTCTTGAACCGGCTTAAGCCCCAGTGCAGTTTCAAGCAGTTCAGGCTCGAGGAAGCTGGTTTCCAGCGTCAGGGTCAGCATGCCCTTGTCGATGGCAAACACTAGATCAACGCGTTCGTTCTCGCCCTCATCGGTAAGACGATAGGCACGGTACTTAACCTCGCCAAGCTGCTTCGCCGTGTGGGTCAGGCCGCTTTCAGCCTCGGCCTTATCCAGCACCGCCCAGAGATGATCTGGATTGGCGATATCCAGCTTGATCACGGGCAATACGCCTAAGGTATAGAAATAACTGGTGATTTTCTCGGGCAGGCCGAAGGTATCGATCAGCTGCTGGCCATCTTTCGAGGCGTCGAAGTAACGTTCCAACACCCTGAAGATAAACTGGGCTCTGGGATCGTCATCCTCAGACAGCAGGGTCTTCATCTCTGCCGGATATTGCTTCTGCGCCTCGGGAAGCGCGTCGATATAGTCCTTTATGGGAAAAGGCTCAAATTGTGCGGAAAATAGCGGTGTATCGGCAGGCACATAGGCCAATACCTGATTATCCACCGACTTAGGCGCCTGTTGCATCGCCCAGTAGCCCCCCGCGCCTATGGCGAGGATCGCCGCCGCCACTAATGCCTTCTTCATTCACTAAACTCCCTGTTAATTCGCGCGGCAGTCGGGCCTATCCCAAGCTGACAAGCACGTAATACCCACCAAGTTCTTACTTTGATTGGTATAAGAAAAGAATGGGGTCGATATTACTATATAGATGAATAAAAAGGGAAATAAGATTAGCGGGGATATCCCTGGATAGCCGCAGCGGACTATCCAGGGCCTATGGCTATTAATTAGCATGCGCCAGCAGACCAATCAAACATCTAGCTCTCGCCAAGCGAGTTGGGTTTCGATCTTGTCGGCGGCTCTGCCTGTCGCATCAAAGAGGAAGAGAAAGCGACTGGATCCAAGTGGGATCCGATACAGACAACAATCCAAAACCATCTACGGGAACTTACCACTATAGTTCAAATTTCTGATCTGTGCATAACCCTGTGTAAAAAAAGTGCACAAATCAGAAAAAAGTACTAATGAATCATACTGCTAGTGCAGTGAGATTTACTCCGCCGCATTAGATCTCATAGTGCAGGCCGCACTCACGCTTGAGGCCGTTGAAGCGGGTCTCCTCTTCGGTCATCCCCAGCTCCAGCGGGCGACTCGAATGGGTATCGCCAACCGACACATAGCCCTGCTCCCAAAGCGGGTGGTATGGCAGGTCATGCTTGGTGAGATACTCATGCACATCCTTGTTGCTCCACTCCAGGATCGGCAGCAGTTTATAGCGATCACCGTGGATCGCCAGAATCGGCAGATCCTCACGGGTGCTGGACTGGCTTCGGCGCAGGCCCGCAAACCAGGTGCCAACCTCCAACTCCTTGAGCGCCGTCTGCATAGGAGTCACCTTGTTGAGGCGGTTGTATTGCTCCAGGCCATCCAGCCCCTGCTCCCACAGGCGACCGAAACGGGCTTCCTGCCAGGCGCTGGTCATAGGCGCGCGGTACACCTTAAGATTAAGCTTGAGTCGCTCGGTCAGCTCGTCGATAAAGTGATAGGTCTCGGGAAACAGATAGCCAGTGTCCGTGAGGATCACCGGAATATCCTGCTGTACCTGGGTGACCAGATGCAGCATTACGGCGCCCTGAATACCAAAGCTCGACGACAGCGCATGGGTGCCCGGCAGGTAAGCCAGGCCCCAGATCACCCGCTCGGCGGGCGTGAGTCCCGCCAGGAAGGCGTTGACTCGAGCCAGCTCTGCGTCTTGCTCCGCCTTGGGCGCGCTAAGCAATGCTTGCAGCGCCTGGGCAGAGATCACTGAATTATCCATGGAAATCCTTAGCGGCATCGATAACCGCCTTCACCACGCCGACACGCACGGTGAAGTTACCAAAGGTTTCGCCTGCTTCACGCTCTTTGACGTAACGGGCAAACAGTTCGTCCAGGGCCGCCAGAATCTCGGCTTCCTGAATGTTCTCGCGGTAGAGTTTATTGAGGCGCGTCCCCTCGAAACTCGCCCCCAGATAGAGGTTGTATCGACCCGGCGCCTTACCCACCAGGCCAATCTCGGCGGCGAAGGGACGGGCACAGCCGTTAGGACAGCCCGTCATGCGGATCACTATCGGTTGCTCCAGGAAGCCATGCTTCTCCTGCAGTGCCTCCACCTTGGTCATGAAATCTGGGAAGTAACGCTCGGCCTCGGCCATCGCCAGGGCACAGGTCGGCAGCGCCACACAGGCAATGGAATGACCACGAGTCGGGCTTATCAACTTACCCATCAGGCCATGACTGCGGGCAAGAGCCTCGATCTGCGCCTTATCTTCTTCGGCCACACCGGCGATGATGATGTTCTGGTTGGCTGTCATGCGAAAATCACCCTTGTGTACCAGGGCAATTTCACGCAGGCCGGTCTGCAGCGGTTGTCCCGGCAGATCTTTGATACGGCCCCCCTCGATAAACAGGGTCAGGTGCCAGTTATTATCCACCCCCTTGATCCAGCCGTAACGATCGCCGCGATCGCCGATCACCACCTCACGCTTAGGCTCAAATTTTACCCCGGCGCGCTGCTCCACTTCTGCCTTGAAGGCCTCAAAACCATGCTTGACTATGGTGTACTTGAGGCGCGACTGCTTACGATCTGAGCGGTTACCCCAGTCACGCTGCACCTTGAGCACGGCCTCGGCAAATTTCAGGCAGTCTTCGGCCTTGATGAAACCAAAGTCGTCACCCAGACGCGGGAAGGTCGCGACCTCGCCATGGGTCGAGCCCATGCCGCCACCGGCCACCATATTAAAGCCTACCAGCTCCCCATCTTCGGCCACGGCGATGAAGCCAAGGTCGTTGGTGTAGACATCTACATCGTTATCCGGCGGCACGGCCACGGCCATCTTGAACTTACGGGGCAGATAGGTCTTGCCATAGACAGGCTCCACCTCTTCGCTCTCGCTCACCGCCACCTTGTCGTCACCCAGCCAGATCTCGGCGTAGGCCTTGGTGCGTGGCAGGTAATTGTCCGACAGCTTCTTGGCCCAGTAGTAGGCCTGCTGATGCAGCTTGGACTCTACCGGGTTAGGGTTACACATGACGTTACGGTTCACGTCGCCACAGGCGGCGATAGAGTCCAGCGCCTCTCTATCCAGATCCTGGATCAGCGTCTTGAGATTACGCTTAGGGATGCCGTGATACTGAAAGGTCTGGCGGGTCGTCAGACGAATGCTGTTGGAGCTGGTCAGGGTCGAGGCTATCTTATCTACTCCTAGCCACTGCTTAGGCGTACAGACACCACCGGCCACACGGGCACGCAGCATGAAGCTGTAGAGAGGCTCTAGCTTCTGCTCCTTACGCTCGTTACGCAGATCGCGGTCGTCCTGCTGGTAGAAACCGTGGAACTTGATCAGCTGCTGATCTGCGTCGTTGAAGGCACCGGTCAGCGAGGTGTCTAACCCCTCTTCGATAGTGCCGCGCAGGTAGTTACTGTCGGTCTTTAGGTACTCGTTTACTGATAATTTCTGGTCGCTCATGGCTGCTGCCCTATTGTCTCTTTTGCACCGGCTCTGCCCATGCAAGTTAATCTGTCGGCGACTGGCGCCTGTCTCAATTAATAAACGTCTTTCTGGTAACGCTTGTCGCTGCGCAGGCTCTCAAGCAGGGCCTCGGCCTGCTCTTCGCTCTTGCCGCCATGTTGCTTGATCACCTCGATCAGGGCCTGATGCACATCTTTGGCCATGCGATCGGCGTCGCCGCAGATATAGAGATGCGCGCCGCGCTCGATCCACTGCCACAATGTCTCGCCCTGCTCCAGGATGCGGTGCTGCACATAGATCTTATGGGCTTGATCCCGCGAGAAGGCGGAATCTAAGCGGGTCAGCACGCCATCTTTGAGATACTGCTGCCACTCTGTCTGGTAGAGGAAATCCTGCTCGAAGTGCGGATTACCGAAGAAGAGCCAGCTATCGCCTTGGGCACCTTGGGCCGCGCGCTCCTGCATGAAGGCACGAAACGGTGCTACCCCCGTACCAGGGCCAATCATGACCACAGGCGTGTCTGGGTTTTCCGGCAGACGGAAGTGGTTGTTCGGCTCCACATAGACCTTCACCTCGGCGCCTTCCTCGGCGCTTGCCAGGAAGTGAGACGCGCCGCCAAAGCGGGTGCCCGAGTCGCGCTCATCAGCCACCAAGGCCACGGTCAAATGTACCTCGCTCTCCACCTCAGACTGGCTCGAGGCGATAGAGTAGAGTCTTGGGGTAATTGGACGCAGCAGCTCCACCAGCTGGAAGGCACCGATATCCACAGGATACTTGGCCACCAGGTCGGCAAGCTGATGCTTAAGGATAAACTGGCGGGTCTGCTCTCTGTCTTCGCTGATCGCCTGTAGCGCTTCGTTGCCGCTCAGCTGCGCCCAGTTTTGCACCAGGCCGGGATAGAGCTGGGTCAGCTCGCGCTTCTCTTTGAGCGCCTGGGCTAACGTTAGGGTGGCGCCCCCCAGAGTCACCTCGGCCTCGCCATCTAGAGACAGGCCATTGATGATCTCTTCAACCAGGGCGTCGCTGTTACTGAACCAGACGCCCAAGGCATCACCCACCTGATAGCTCAGGCCAGACTCGCCAAGGTCTATCTCCACATGGCGTACGTCGCGGTCCGAATCACGGCCGGTGAGCTTCTGACTCACCAGTAGCTCGGCGCTGTAGGGCTTCTGCTTGCTGAAGGCCGAGCTGCTGACTTTGCTGCTTGCGCTGCCGATGGAGACCACGCTGGCGCCGGTGCCCACCAGTGGCTTGACCGCGCACAGCACGGCTTCTTGCCACTGACTGGCCGCGCTCTCGTAGTCCACGTCACACTCGGTGAGCGGCACGATCGCCTTGGCGCCCAGTGCGCTCAGGCGCGCATCAAAATCTTTACCCGTCTGGCAGAAGAACTCATAGCTGGAGTCTCCCAGCGCCAATACGGCGTAGTTGAGGGTGTCTAGCTGAGGGGCGCGCTTAGAGGCCAGGAACTTGTGCAGCTCGATGGCGTCGTCCGGCGCCTCGCCTTCACCATGGGTGCTCACCACGGCAAGCAGCAGTGTCTCCTGCTTGAGCTGGCGCGTCTTGTAATCGGCCATGGAGACTAGGTTGACGCTATAGCCCTGGGCCTGCGCCTTCTCGGCCAGCTCGGTGGCGATACCGCGGCCATTACCTGTCTGGCTGCCGTAGAGAATGGTGATAGTCTGCTGGGGCGCTTGCTGCACCTCGCCGGCCACGCCGCTCAGTTCGGCCGTGGCCGACAGGTAACCGCCTACCCAGGCGAGTTGCACGGCGTTGAGTTCAGAGGTGAGTTGCTTAAGCTTATCCACCTGCGTCGCAGACAGGGGAGAAGCCAGTGATGAAAGCTCTTTTAACAGCATGGAAGACGGCCCTATAACAGTGTAATTAGCCTAGCTTAGTGGCTTAAGAGAAAAGCAAAAAAGAATAAAATCTAATTTTTAATTCATTTTTGGAATATGCAAAGGTCATAATTTGAGCTACAAAAGTGAGAGTGGTGAGTGATATTTGCTTAAGCTGTGCCCTTAACCACAGAATTTGAAATGAAATTTTGTGGACTGGCGCAAACTTTTTGCTCCGACCAGTGCACCAGCGCTGATTATGAAAAATTCGCGCTTGTGTCTAAGTCCAGACTCGCCACAATAGCGAGCCAACAATTCAAACGACGTCTGTCCCCAACTAAGAGGTTTCTCAGTGAAACTAGGTCTACCTAAAGAGAGCCATGCCGACGAAAAACGCGTTGCGTTGATCCCGGCCAATGTGACTCGGTTAATCAAAAAAAACCTCCAAATTCTCGTGGAGAGCGGAGCGGGTCTCGCTGCGGGCTTTAGCGATCAAGCCTATCAGGAAGCGGGAGCCGTTATTGCCAACAGAGACGAGGTACTCGGCGCCGATATCATCACCCTGGTCAACCTCAAGGGTGAGCAGTTCGAGGAGATCAAGGCCAAGGCGAAGCCCCAGCAGCTGTTTATCGGCATGATGGATCCCCTGGCGCAACCGGAAAATGCCGCCGCCCTGGCCCAAACAGGCACCAGCGCGTTGGCACTTGAGCTGGTACCGCGGATCACCCGCGCCCAGAGCATGGATATCCTCTCCTCCATGGCCACCATCGCCGGTTACAAGGCCGTGTTGCTGGCCGCCCATGAGGCGCCGCGCATGTTCCCTATGATGATGACGGCCGCCGGCACACTCAAACCCGCCCGCGCCTTCATCATGGGCGTCGGCGTCGCCGGCCTACAGGCCTGTGCCACCGCCAAACGCCTGGGTGCCGTGGTGGAAGCTTATGATATTCGCCCGGCCGCCCGGGAGCAGATCCTCTCTGTAGGTGCCAAACCGGTTGAGCTGGATCTGGAAACCGAGAACACAGAGACCAAGGGTGGTTACGCCGCCGAGCAGAGCGATGACTTTATCAAGCGTCAGCAGCAGGCGATGGCCAATGTGCTGGCCCAGCAGGATATCGTCATCACCACGGCCGCGATCCCAGGCCGCAAGGCGCCCGTACTGATCACCAAGGAGATGGTGGATGCCATGAAACCTGGCACGGTGATTGTCGACCTTGCCGCCGAAACCGGCGGTAACTGCGAGCTGACGGAGCTGGACCAGACAGTTGTCCATAACGGCGTTACCATACTCGGGCCATCAAATGTGCCGGGCAGCGCCGCGACCCACGCCAGCCAGATGTATGGCACCAACATAGAGAACCTGCTCAAACTGATCGTCGACAATGAAGGCCAGTTAAACCTGGATTTCGACGACGAGATTGTCCGCGACACAGTCGTGGCCCATCAGGGTGAGGTGGCTAACGCCAGATTACGCGACCTGTTATCACTGCCGCCACTGGCGGCAACAGAGGAGGCTCAATAATGGAAATTTTATTACTACTAACCCTGTTCGTGGTGGCAGTATTCCTTGGGGTTGAGCTGATCACTAAGGTGCCGCCGACCCTGCACACCCCGCTGATGTCGGGCTCAAACGCCATCTCGGGGATCTCCCTGGTCGGCGCCCTGCTCGCCGCAGGTTCAGGTGCGGGACTCTGGGTCAATGTGCTGGGCTTTATCGCCGTGGTACTGGCCACCATCAACGTTGTGGGTGGCTACATGGTCACCAACCGTATGCTTGCCATGTTTAAAAGGAAATAAGCCAACATGAGTATGACGATTATCTATCTCGCCTACCTTGTGGCTGCGAGTCTGTTTATTTTAGGGATCAAGGGGCTGACCAAGCCACGTACCGCTGTGCGTGGTAACCAGTTGTCGGCCCTGGGTATGTTTATCGCCGTGGTGGTCACTCTGCTGGATAAGAGCATCCTAAGCTATGAGTGGATCATCGCAGGTATCTTGCTGGGGGGGGCCATAGGCGCCGTGATGGCCACCAAGATCCAGGTGACCGCCATGCCGCAGATGGTGGCCCTGCTCAACGGTTTCGGTGGCGGCGCCTCGCTGTTTATCGCCCTGGCGAGCTTCCTGGATCCCGATTCGGCGACTCATGTGGTGGCGCTGATCTCCATCGGTCTGACCGTGCTCATCGGCTCGGTGACCCTGTCGGGCTCCTTCGTGGCGTTTGCTAAGCTGCAGGAGCTGATCTCGGGTAACCCAATCCGGGTACCGGGCAACAAGTTTATCAATGCTAGCCTGTTAATCGCCGCCCTGGTGCTAACGGTTGCCGTGGTCACCACGCCGAGCAATCCGACCTTCATCTATGCCTTGGTAGCCGTATCGCTATTACTGGGTCTCTTCCTGGTGGTGCCTATCGGCGGCGCCGACATGCCAGTGGTTATCGCTCTGCTGAACTCCTACTCGGGGATCGCGGCGGCCACCACAGGTTTTATCACCGGCAACACAGTACTGATCGTCTCGGGTTCTCTGGTTGGCGCCTCGGGCATCATCCTGACTCAGATCATGTGTAAGGCGATGAACCGCTCACTGTTTAACGTGCTCTTTGGCGTCATGGCCGAAGGTGGCGAGACGGTAGATGCCGACGAGGTCTATGCGGGTAAGGTGACCTCCTCCTCGCCGGAAGAGGTGGCCATGCTGCTGGAAACCGCAGAGCGCGTGGTGATCGTCCCTGGTTATGGTCTGGCGATGGCTCAGGCGCAACATGCGGTGCGCGAGTTGGCCTCGGTACTGGAGGCACGCGGCGCCCAGGTGCTGTACGCCATCCACCCGGTTGCCGGTCGTATGCCTGGCCACATGAACGTGCTACTGGCCGAAGCCGAGGTGCCCTATGAGCAGCTGATCGAGATGGATGAGATCAACCCCCAGTTCGAACAGACAGACGTGGCCATCGTCATCGGTGCCAACGACGTGACCAACCCTATGGCACGTGAAGACAAGGGCAGCCCTATTTACGGCATGCCGATTCTCAACGTCGACAAGGCCCGTACCGTGGTGGTCGTCAAGCGCTCACTCAGCCCAGGTTTCGCCGGTCTGCCTAATCCGCTGTTTGCCAAGGACAACGCCCTGATGTTGTTTGGCGATGGTAAGAAGGCGATTGTCGATCTGACCCAGTCCCTCAAAGAAGCGGACTAAGCGCACAAAATCGAAAAAAGGCCGTTTAACGGCCTTTTTTATTGCCTATTGAAAATAAAATTAGATAAATCTTATTGATTAGTTTGCAGTTTATTTTTTACCCGCCACCGCCTTGCTTTTTGGTGGAAAGTTATCTAAACATTTCGGCTATACTTAGCCTGAGAGGCCGCGCTTTGGCCGGGTGAATCGCTTGCATATTGGATTAACATCTGATTATATAATCATCATGTAACAATGTTAGCGTTTCCTAAAGAGGCTTTGAAAATGCAAACTCAAGTGCTAAATAATGGACTGCTATCTTTCGAGGATAGGCGCGTTTCTCAGGCTCACGCTAACGAACATTGGGACAGGTTGACGACGGCGCAGCGATTCGCCTTCTACACCTTAGCGAAACTTGGTTATCAGCTGCTCTTTGTGAGGCAAACCCCAACAACGAGTACCGCTATCGCCAAACAGGAAGATCAACTCGCTACCATTGACGACGAAGGTGATATCGACTTTCATCCAGATGTCGTCCTGCGCGAACGCCGTCCACCTCGAAAGCAATAAGCAAAAAAAGGAGCCTCTGGCTCCTTTTTATTTTCTATCTGACTCGCAAACGATTTCTAAAACCAAGCGACTACTCCCCCTGCATCGCCTGCTGCGTCATCCAGTTCTCGGCGGCCTGCTCACCCATCAGCTGCCTCAGGGTCGGGCGGATAAACGCCCCCATCTCAGCTCTCCGCCAAAACATATACTGGGGTAACTTAGCCTGATTTGCGGCGCCGAACAGCCAGTGCAGCAGGCTGGCAAACTCATCGAGCGTCTCCTGATCATACTGGACCAGCTCTGGATAGATGGCGTCGATAAGCGAATCGAAATGTTCAAATGCCCCAAGCGCCTGCCAGCTGTATCTGTCCAGAAGCTGTGCGAGCATAGGGGTCGACCAGTGAGAGATGGCCGTCACGCTCTCAAACACCTCTAGGTTACGCCTGTGATACTGCTGCCAGGCCAGGGTCTCGGCTTGCCCTTCTCTGGCCAGGGACCAGAGCAGATAGAAGTCCGCCAGCCACTCGTGTTGATAGGGGGTGAGCCTGTCGGCTTTTAGATAGACGGAGCTCGAGCGGCTCACAGCCAGGTGTCCGAGCTCATGGGCCAGGGTCATCTGATAGGCCTGTTCTATCGGCAGGGCATAGACCTGGCCATTCCACAGCGCCGAATATGCCTTGGGGATCCGCTCATCATGCAGCAACACAAGACCGGTAATATCGGCATCAGTCAACGGCCTGACCATGGCGCCGCGCCGACCCATCTGACTCAAAAGCGTCTGAGGATTTAGGGGTAATTGTGCCCTGGCATTACTCGGTAACTGCCCAAGGCACTCTTGAACGTGAGACGTTTGACACACCAGGGCCTGGCCTTGGGGCATAGGCGCCCAGAACCAGGCACTGGCGATCAATAACGTCTCTGGGATCACTGCTTAGCCATGATGTTTTCTATGATGGCCGTAGTAGAGACGCCATCTTCGAAGCCCAGCACCTCGACGCTGCCACCAGCCGCGATCACCTCTTTGCCACCGGCGATATCCTCGACATTATAGTCGCCGCCCTTCACCAGCTTATTGGGTAGCAGTCTGGAGATGATGCGCTGCGGCGTGTCTTCACTAAAAGGCACCACCCAGTCGACCGAGGCCAGCCCCGCCAGTACGGCCATACGGCGATCCAGCTTGTTAACCGGACGGCCATCGCCCTTGAGACGCTTCACCGAGTCGTCATCGTTAACCGCCACGATAAGCCTGTCACCCAGCGCCCTCGCCTGTTGCAGGTAACTCACATGGCCGGCATGGAGAATGTCGAAACAGCCGTTGGTCATCACCACGCGCTCGCCCTTCAGCTTGGCCTGCTCCAGGGCGTAGGCCAGTTGATCTTCGCTGACCACCCCGTAGCCGCTCTCGCCATGGCTCAGGTTCAGGGCGGCGATCAGCTCGATTCGGCTCACGGTAGAGGTGCCCAGCTTGCCGACGACTATGCCCGCGGCCGTGTTGGCCAGGGCGCAGGCCACTGGCAGCTCACAGCCCACCGCCAGCGAGGTGGCCAGGGCCGAGATCACCGTGTCACCGGCGCCGGTCACGTCATAGACTTCGTGGGCAACGGTTGGAATATGCAGCTCGGGGGCATCGGCGGTGATCAGCGTCATCCCCTTCTCGGAGCGCGTCACCAGCAGGGCCTCGAAGTCGAACTCTTTGAGGAGTTCCTTGGCTTTAGTCACCAGATCCGCCTCGTCGGCAACCTTACCGACCACCTGTTCGAACTCGCTCATGTTAGGCGTCAGCAGGGTCGCGCCGCGATAACGGGAAAAGTCGCTGCCCTTAGGATCCACCAGCACCTTGACCCCTTTGGCCTTGGCCTTGGCGATGAAAGCCTCGGGCTTATCGATGGCGCCCTTGGCGTAATCGGACAGCACTACCACAGCCACTTTATCCAGCTCTTTCTCGGCGCTCGCCAGCAGTGCCAGGCTCTGCTCGGCCGGATAGGCCTCCTCAAAATCGAGGCGAATCAGCTGCTGATTACGCGACATCACCCTGAGCTTAGTGATGGTGGGAAGCTCAGCCACAGTGTGCCACTTAGGCACGACGCCAAGCGCCTCTATGCCCTGGGTCAGGGCCGCTGCGGTTTCATCTTCACCCACTATGCCCGCTAGGCTCACCTGACCGCCCAGGGTGGCGATATTCAAGGCAACGTTGGCCGCCCCGCCGGGTCTGTCTTCGATTTGATTCACTCGTACCACGGGCACAGGTGCCTCGGGCGAAATGCGCCCCGTTGGACCGCTCCAGTATCTGTCTAACATCACATCACCGACGACCAGAACGTTTGCTTTTTCGAAAGCTGGCAGAGAAATCTTCATATGGCACTTATCTTTTTGCGAAAATTAATCCCTGATTATACCTAATTTTCCCAATAAATTGAGTTAGAATAAGCAGTAATTTTTGTAAACCCCATAGGGTCAACCGTGGTCGAAAACGCTCAATTCTCCGCTCAATTTTTCCATCCCAAGTATTGGCTCATCTGGTTAGGTGTCGGCTTTATGCGTCTGACCCAGCTATTGCCCCTGCGAGCCCAGATGAAATTGGGACAAGGCATAGGCCGCCTGGCCATGGCGATAGCCGGCAGTCGCGTCAATACCGCCAAGTGCAACATAGCACTCTGTTTCCCCGAGATGAGCCAGGCCGAGCAGCAGCAACTCTTGACCCGCAACTTCGAAGAGACGGGCAAGGCGATATTCGACATCGCCAACGCCTGGTGGTGGAGTGACGAGCGCATTCAGCGCCACATGACCATTAAAGGCCGCGAGCATGTAGAGCAGACCCTGGCCGCCGGACAGGGAGTGATCCTCTTCGCCGTACACTGTCTGCCGCTGGAGATGGGCGCACGCATATTCGGCCAGTTTCAGCCGGGCATAGGCGTCTACCGCCCCCACAATAATCCGCTGATGGAATACCTTCAGGTTAAGGGGCGTCTGCGCTCCAACAAAGGGCTGGTTCCCAAGCGGGATCTCAGACAGATGGTGCGCAGCCTGCGCAATCCCGATGTGATCTGGTATACGGCGGACCAAGATTTCGGCCGTTCAAGCGCCGTCTTTATCCCCTTCTTCGCCGTGCCTGAGGCCGCGACTATCACGGGCGCCACCACCCTAGCCAAACTGGGCAAGGCCAAGGTGCTGCCCTTCATTGTGGTGCGCAATGAAGATGACAAGGGTTACACCATAGAGATACAAGCGCCGCTGGAAGACTTCCCCGGCGAGAACGAGCTGGAAGATGCCAAGCGGGGTAACCGCATCATAGAAGAGATCATCGAACGTAGCCCGGCGCAATACATGTGGCTGCATAGACGCTTCAAGACCCGTCCCAATAAGGATGACCCGTCGCTCTATCGCTAGCCCGACTGCCAAGCGGTTAGTCGCTCGGTAACAGCCAGCCATTTAGGCTGGCTTTTTTATTTGCCGCACATCTCCCCATAACCCAACAAGTATCAAATCGACACAGATAAAACACACACTGTCTTTTTGACACGCGGTGTCATTTTTACACTTTAACTAGATTGTCATTATGACAATTTAATAAGACACTAATATATTCTTATCTATAATAATCAACAGCTTAAAAGTATGGCACATTAGCTGCTATAGCAGGGTACTCCACACCTACAATATATTGCGCTGAGAGGCTCTATGAATAAACAACGGCTAACGGCGATAGCACTCTTGATAGTACTTATCGCTTCCTTCTCTGTACTGCTGAGCATAGGCAGTCAGATCTATCGCGAAAAACCCCCAATCCCCACCGCCTTTACCGATGTGCAGGGTCAACCTCTGTTCACCCAAAACGATATAGAGCGTGGTCAACTGGTTTGGCGCTCTATGGGCGGACACCAGCTAGGCTCTATCTGGGGTCACGGCTCTTACGTCGCCCCTGACTGGACCGCCGACTGGCTGCACCGTGAGGCGCAGGCCTGGCTGGATATCACCGCCAAGGCGCAGTATGGCAGAAGCTTCAACGAGCTGGACTCGATCAAACAGGCCGGTCTTGAGCAATCGCTGCGTGACGACCTACGTCGCAACACCCTGACTACCTCGGCCAATGGCGAGATACGCATCAGCCTGTCTGACACCCGTATTCAGGCCATCGGCCAGGTATCAGACCACTATCTGTCTCTGTTCGGCGACGATCCTGAGCTCTCTACTCTGCGCGAACAGTATGCGATGAAGGAAGGCACAGTGCCTGACCTTGAGCGTCGCCAACAGCTCAACGCCTTCCTCTTCTGGGGCGCCTGGGCCGCCATCACTGAGCGCGAGGGGCAAGAGTATACCTACACCAACAACTGGCCTTTCGATCCTCAGCTAGGTAACACCCCAACCTCAGACAACATCGTCTGGTCTATCCTGAGTATCGTCACCCTGATCGCCGGTATTGGCGCCCTGGTATGGCACCACGCCTCAGGCAAACATGAAGAGCTGCCTAAGCCAGCCGAGCAAGATCCTCTGTTCCTTAAGAAGCCTACCGCCTCACAGAAGGCCGTGGGTAAATACTTCGTCACCGCGGTCGGCCTCTTCCTGCTGCAGATCCTCCTAGGGGGCGTGACGGCGCACTACGCGGTAGAAGGGCAAAACTTCTACGGCATCCCACTGGCAGAGATACTGCCCTACTCGGTTACTCGTACCTGGCATACCCAGCTGGCGGTATTCTGGATCGCCACCGCCTGGCTCGGCACAGGTCTCTACATAGCGCCTGCGCTGTCTGGATATGAGCCTAAGTTCCAACGTCTGGGCGTCAACGTCCTCTGGGTAGCTCTGGTTGTTGTAGTACTGGGCTCTATGGCTGGTGAATGGATTGGCGTACAGCAGTACTTCGACCTGGATACCAACTTCCTCTTCGGTCACCAAGGCTATGAATATATCGACCTCGGCCGTGTCTGGCAGGTACTGCTACTGGCTGGCCTGTTGATCTGGCTAACCCTAGTCACCGCCGCCATGCGCCCAGCCCTTAAGATTCAAGGCGAGATGCGCCCTGTTATCTGGGTACTGTACGCCTCTTGTGTCGCCATCGGCCTCTTCTATGGTGCCGGTCTCTTCATGGGCAAACACACCAACCTTGCTATCGCCGAATACTGGCGCTGGTGGGTCGTTCACCTATGGGTAGAAGGCTTCTTCGAGACCTTCGCGACCTCTGTTATCGCCCTGATGCTGGTTCGTCTGGGACTCATCCGTGCCCGCAGCGCCAACGGCGCCGTACTATTCGCCACGGTTATCTTCCTCACCGGTGGTCTTATCGGTACCCTGCACCACCTCTACTTCACAGGTACACCAACGGGTGTGATCGCCTGGGGCGCCATCTTCTCAGCACTGGAAGTGGTTCCACTAGCCCTCATCGGCTTCGAAGCCATCGAGAGTTACCGTATGCGTAACGCCAGCCCTTGGATGATTCGCTACAAGTGGGCCATCATGTTCTTCGTGGCTACCGCCTTCTGGAACTTAGTGGGTGCCGGCGTACTGGGCTTCCTGATCAACCCACCTATCTCGCTCTACTTCATCCAGGGTCTGAACACCACTGCGACCCATGGCCACGCCGCCTTCATGGGTGTGTACGGCATGCTGGGTGTAGGCCTGATGCTCTTCTGTCTGCGCGGCCTCACAGGTCAGATCCAGTGGAGCGACAAGCTGCTTAAGGGTGCCTTCTGGAGCCTGAACATAGGTCTGGCGGCCATGGTCTTCATGTCACTGCTGCCTGTGGGCCTGACTCAGTTCTTCGCCGTCATCGAAAACGGCTACTGGTTCGCCCGCTCACCAGAGGTGATCCACAGCCCACTGGTTGAAACCCTGGTATGGATGCGTGTCCCTGGTGACGTCATCTTCGGTGCAGGCGGCCTGTTCCTCGGCGCCTTCCTGTTCGACATCATCAGAAAAGCCATCGGCGCCAAAGGCACTCAAGCCATTGCCGATGCGCCGCTGTCGGCCAACGCATAACACCTGACATCACTCGACAAAGGGGTCATATCGACCCCTTTTTACCCTCAAAGCAAGTGTAAAAATGACAATAAACATTACTGTTAAATTGACATATACTAATTCCTAGTACAGCCGCAGCCTGCCGATGAAGAAGGATGTCCCTTGGCACTGGCGCGATATTTCGGAGACCCCATGGCATTAAGTCAAACCCAATTAACGCGGATGGCGTTAGATATCACCTCGGGATTGTCCAATCATGACAGGTTCTCACGCCTGCTCGACACCATCAGGGAAAGCATGCAGTGCGACGCCGCCGCGCTGCTGGAGTTTAAGGGTCAGCAGTTTACCCCATTGGCCATCAATGGCCTGAGCCCAGATGTTCTGGGCCGCCGCTTCGTGCTCCACGAACACCCAAGGCTAGAGGCCATCGCCCGCGCCGGTGATGTGGTGCGCTTTCCCGCCGACAGCGATCTGCCCGATCCTTACGACGGCCTGATCCCCAATCAGGGGGACAACCTCACGGTACACGCCTGTATCGGCCTGCCACTGCTCGCCGATGGCAGCCTGATAGGCGCCGTCACCATAGATGGCTTCGATCCGGATCAGTTTAAGTCTTTCACCAACGAGCAGCTTAGGGGGATCAGTGCCATCGCCTCGGCGTCGCTCAACAACGCCCTGCTGATCGACAAGCTGGAGAAGCAGGCGCTGCAGGCCCAATGGGATAAGGGTGACAGCACTAGCCAGAGTAAGGAAGGCACCAAGGAGATCATCGGCCAGTCACAGGTGATGAACAACCTCAAGCAGGAGATCGCCGTGGTGGCGCCAACGGATCTCAACGTACTCATCATGGGCGAGACAGGCACAGGTAAGGAGTTGATCGCCCATGAGATCCACCAAGGCTCCATGCGCGCCAGCCAGCCGCTGGTCTACCTCAACTGCGCCGCCCTGCCCGAATCTGTGGCCGAGAGTGAGCTGTTCGGTCATGTCAAAGGGGCCTTTACCGGCGCCGTCAGCAACCGCAGCGGTAAGTTCGAGATGGCCGATAAGGGCTCGCTGTTTCTCGATGAGATAGGCGAGCTGCCGCTGACCCTGCAGGCCAAACTACTCAGGGTGCTGCAATATGGCGATCTGCAAAGAGTCGGCGACGATCGCAGCCTCAAGGTGGATGTGAGGATCATCGCCGCCACCAACAAGAATCTGAAGAACGAGGTGCTGGCGGGACGCTTTCGCGCCGACCTCTACCACAGACTCAGCGTCTTCCCGCTGATCGCGCCGCCACTGAGAGAACGTGAGCAGGACATTACCCTGCTGAGCGGCTTCTTCGTCGAGCGCTGCCGTCAGCAACTTGGGCTACAGACACTAAGGCTCAGCCCGACCAGTCTTGCCATGCTGGAGTGCTACCAATGGCCCGGTAACGTCAGGGAACTGGAGCACAGCATCTACCGAGCGGCCATTCTGGCGAGGGCCCAGTCGTCCGGCAGTAACGGCGTCATCAACCCCGAGCATTTCGAGTTCGCCAACCAGGCACCGCGCGCCGTCCAAAGCAGCGGTAAAACCCTGGCGCCGCAATTTAGCGGCAGCCTCAAGCAGGCGACCGAAGCCTTTCAGGCCGACTACATACGTCAAACCCTGAGCCAGCACGATAATAACTGGGCCGCCACCGCCAGGGATCTCGAGGTCGATTCGGGTAATTTACACCGCCTGGCAAAACGGATAGGGTTAAAGTAAGTCAATTTCAGAAAATACAATAAGATGCCAAGCCCGACACGCCATTCCCTGCTCGCCTGCCTGCTCAGCCTCA
Source organism: Shewanella loihica PV-4 (assembly GCF_000016065.1). Taxonomy (NCBI): domain Bacteria; kingdom Pseudomonadati; phylum Pseudomonadota; class Gammaproteobacteria; order Alteromonadales; family Shewanellaceae; genus Shewanella; species Shewanella loihica. Next base: position 743,922 of record NC_009092.1, on the reverse strand, counting down.
TAGGCGTGAGCGCCATGGCCAGCGAGCCCAGCTTGGAGACGCTGGCCGCGCCCCTCTACCAGCTGGAGCAGCAACTGAGCCGGCACGAACTGGATAACGGCATGAGCCTATATCTGCTGGTGCTGCCCAACAAGCAGAGCGTCGCCCTCTCCAGCCAGTTTGCGGTGGGCTCGCGCAACGAACTCGAGGGTGAGTCGGGCTACGCTCACCTGTTCGAGCATATGCTGTTCAAGGGCAGCGAAAATGCCCCGGGCGACAGCTATGGCCAGACCATGAGCGCCAACAGCGGCTATTTCAACGCCAGCACCTTCTTCGATGCTACCAACTACTATGTCAACCTCCCCAGTCAGGCGTTAGAGCTGGCGCTCTGGCTCGAATCCGACCGCTTCATCCGCCCCCAGCTCAGCGACGAAACGGTGCGTAATCAACAGCAGACGGTACTCGAGGAGATGGCCACCACCATAGACAATCAGCCCTACATCCGCCCGGCCATGACCTTTCTGCTCAATCAGGTAAAGGGCAGCCCCTATGGCCATGCGGTGATCGGCTCTGTTGACGATGTGTCGGCGGCCACGCCCGCCAGCCTGAATCGGTTTCACCATGACTTCTACCGCCCCGATGCCATGCAACTGGCCATCGTCGGCGACTTGCCGTCACAAACCTTTAGCTGGGTGGAGCAGTACTTCGGGAGCTGGCAGAAACCCAAGCGTCCCCTGGCACACTTCTCGCCGCTAGCCGTCGAGCGCCAGCCGGTGCGAGGCGAGATAGTCGATAGTCGCGGCCCCTGGCCTGGTCTGATGTTGGCCTGGCACACGGTGGGCGCCCTGCATCCGGATGCCGCCGCCATCACCCTGGTCGAAGATTATCTGCTGCAAAACCGCACCAGTATGCTGGAGCAGATGAACCTCAAGGCGCCCGACACCCTGCTGCATTACTCAGTCCCCCTCTCCATGGAGCATCTTGGCGTGATGAACCTGATCCTGGTGCCCAGAGCCAAGGTCTCCCTCGACGATCTCAGCCAGCGCATCACTGGCATGGTGGATACTCTGGCAAGCCAGGGGGTAACGCCGCTCGAGCTCGATCAACTTAAACGCCGTTGGCTACTCACCCAGCTGAGCAAGCTGGACAATGATGTCAGCCTGGCCAATCTGCTCAGCGCCAGCCAACAAAGGGATAGAGAGCATCCCCTCACCGCCCCCTGGGAGCGCATTGCGGCGGTAACTCAAGAGGATATCAAACGGGTCACCCAGTACTATCTGAGCCAAGGGTATGTTCGACTCGACCTGTTGCCGCCCTGGTATATTCGTTGGGGCAAGGCGATATTAGAGTGGCTGCCCGAAGGCCTTTCCGATTCACTGGAGGAGAAGGTGCTATGAGACCCATAAGCTTACTCCTCATCCTCATTGGCTGCCTCTGGAGTGGTGGCTGCCAGCAGACCCGCTTAAGCTTCACCCAGGTTGAAACACCTAAGGTGCCAAGTTTTACCGCGCCGACCAATGCGCCGACGCTGGCGAAAAAAGAGTTTACGCCTTTGGCGCCGCCTGAGGTTATCTCGCTGTCAGACGAGCTAAGCCTGCATCTACTCCCCGGCACGCCCTCCAAGTTGGTGGGCATACACCTACTGGCCGTGAGCCCGGATGCCCCCTATGAGAATCTCGATATTTTGCATACGGCGCTCACCCAGCTTAGCGTCAAGCTGGCCAACCAGCGCGACCTACCCTGTATCGAAGGACTGACCATACATCCCAGCATCCATGGTCTCAGGCTCAGCCTAAAATGCCCGGCCTCAGCACTGGCGCAGGCGGTCGACATCTTAGCCCAGAGCTGGTCGTCAGACGCCTACGGCGAGCTGGAACTGTCTAGACTCAAACGCCAGCTGGCCCTGGATAAACATATCAGAGCCTTTAATGGCAGCGAGATAGAAGAGGTCTGGGCCGATAAGATCCTCGGCAGCGCTCATCCCTACAATAAGGCCCTGAATAACAGGGAGCTACAGCAAAGCCTGGATAAGCCTCAACTACTGGCCCTGCTCGCGCAAACTAAAGCCCAGAGCCAATGGCATCTGTTATTGGAGGGCGTCCCTCAGGTGGATGACAGCTTAAGGGAGCAGCTTACCGCGAGTCTGAGCCAGCTAGGTGCTCAGCAGAGGCAGGAAGAGCGCTTCGTCGATACCTTTAGCCCCTATGGCAAGCAGCTATTTGTTATCGATGCGCCGGGCACGGTACAGACTCAGGTGCGGATCGGCTATCACCTGCCTATGGGACTAGCTGACCAAGAGGATTCGGCGTTTGCCTGCGAAGCCCTCAGTCGCTGGCTCGGGCGTAGCTTCTCCGGGCGCCTCTACTTCGATCTCAGGGAGCAACGGGGTCTTACCTATGGCATCTATGGCCGCTGCTTCAACAATCCTATGGCGCGAATCCTCAAATACTACGGCGCCACCCAACAGCAACATACTGGCGCCTTTATTCGTGGCATCTTAGATCACCTAAAACTAGCGGCAGAAGCCCCGCCTTCAGAGGCCGAGCTCGCCGCGCTGAAGACCTCGCAGTTTAGCCAGATCGCCCTGCGCCAGGACGATCCAGGCCATCGCATCGAAGATTACAGTCAGGCCATTGCACGCCAAGCAGGCAGCGACGCTATGGCAGCGCGACTCAAACGCTGGCAAACGTTAACCCCAGAGGAGCTGCAAGCCTTGGCACAAGCGCACTTTGGCCAAGAGCCCGTAATTGTCATCCGCGGCGATCTAGCACGTATCAGGCCGGATCTCGAAGAGAAGTTACCCGAGTGGCAGCTCAAGGTCACCTCGGTAGACTAACCTCATTCCAATGATCAGGCGCTAAAGAGAGGGCACTAAAGATAAGGCGTTAAAGAGAGTGCGCCAAAGACAGGGCGCTAAAATGAGGCGGCAAGCTGTCGCCTCTGCGTTGCTTATTTTTCACCAACATCTTCTCCCACAACTTCATCCCACATCAGGTGTCGTCTGACACAAAGACACCGAACAAGCTATGCCTGATCACGAGTGCAGGGGGCCTGATGCCTGCCCGAAAGGATATAAGTCATAAGTTATCGCCTCTTGATATTAATTCCTTCTTATATAGAATATGAAAAAATAAACGAGCGTTTAATAATTTAGTCATAATAAAGTCTTACGCTCGAAAAAAATAAACAAACCCTATTAGTAACAAAGTAGTACATTATAAATCTCATAAGGACGTGAAATGTATAATGGTGAATTATTTACCCTAAGCCGGTCGCCGAAAAATATTCAGCTGTTAAAGAATATTTCTGGGCTACTCAATTTAAAGGTTAATGCCAGCATTACGCCGCTAGCGGCCTGGCACAACCCACAGAAAGCCCCCAAGATTCTATTTCATTTCCTCAAAGACGTTCACGGCGAACTCGGTCAGATAGATCCTGAGCTCTTGTCGGCAGGCAAACATATCGCCATCTGCGAAAACCTCTCGATGGATGATGAGCTAACCCTGATAAAACATGGGTTTAGTGGTGCAACCAAGGCGTGCAGCCCTGCACATGCCATCATGCAAATGCTCGACAATGTACTCGAGGGCAACCTGTTTTTTAGCCTGAGCGCCCTGTCGCACTATATTCAGACACAACAAAAACCGGCTAAAGCCTCAGAGCAACATGCACTGTTTCAAGGGATCACCAAGAAAGAGAAAGAGGTGCTCTCTTTTATCTGTAAAGGCCTGAGTAACTCAGAAGCCGCAAATAAAATGAACGTTTCAATAAATACCATCAAGATGCATTTACAAAACATTTACAAAAAAACCGATTGTAAGAGCCGAGGACAACTCCTGGTTAAATATAATCAGTTATAGGCAGGAAAATAATAACAACGGGTAGGTTCAGCGAGGCAATATTATTCCTAGGGATAATTGAGACACTAAGGTATGACGATAAAATAACCGAGTCTTAATTATATATTCTCAAGGAGAAAAGAGATGTTAAAGAAAAAGCAACGTGGTCAAGGTATGACCGAATATATCATCATTGTCGCACTGATTGCCGTGTCAGCCATCGGGGTATACAGCTTCTTTGGTAAGACGATCCGTAACCAGGTTGCCGGTCTGTCAGCCGAAATGTCAGGTCAAAGCGCCGACGGTCAAATTGGTCAAGCACAAGGCGCTGCCACCGCAGCAAATGGTGTTGCCAACCAGGATTACAACCTAGGTACATACGACCAAGCTGCAAACAGCAGCGCTGGTGGTACTAACTAACCCTATAAGCGTTAAACCTGTTTTGGGGTCAAGACTGTTTTGGGGTCAAGACTAAGGCAAGTGCCAAGGCACTTGCCTTTCCATAAATCATAAAAGGAACTTATGGTGAAAAAGATACACATACAAGGTCAGGGCATGACCGAATATATCATCATAGTCGCCTTAATCGCCGTCTCGGCAATTGGCGTCTACAGCTTCTTCGGCAAGACGGTGCGTAACCAGGTTGCCGGCCTTTCCGCCGAGGTCTCAGGGCAGAGTGCTAACGGTCAAATAGGTCAAGCACAAGGCGCAGCCACCGCAGCAAACGGTGTTGCCAACCAGGATTACAACCTAGGTAACTATGACCAAGGGGCGAATAGTGCCAGTGGTGGTACCGGCTCAGGTAGTGGCTCAAGTAGCGGCGTAGATTAACCCCAGCCTTTTCGACTAGCCAAGAGACTCCTATGAAACCAAATACCATGCGCTCCAAACAGCGAGGGCAGGCCATGGCATTGTCTTTAATGCTGATGTCGCTCGCACTCATGTCTGTGCTCTACAGTTTTAATACAACCAAGGTCAATCTCAACGCGACCAAGCTGCAGAATACTGCCGACAACACGGCCTACAGCGTCGCGACCTTTGCCGCCCGAGATTTCAATTTCAAGGCCTATACCAACCGTGCATCTGTCGCGAATCAAGTCGCCATCGCCCAGATGGTCGGGCTCTCCTCCTGGTTCAACATGACAGACCAATTCGCACAAAATGCCTGCACAACCCTCTGCTGGGTACCTTATCTTGGCCAGGTACTTGCTGGTATCGAGAAGGCGGTCGGCACCATCAACCAGGTGGCGCAACCCGTATTTGAAGGCTTGATCTACGCCGAAGATGCCATTCTCTGGACCTTGAGCAGCTCACAACAGGTTATCCACTACGCTGGCATGGCCTCTAGCATCGAATCGGCCGGCAAGGTGGTCAAAGCCAATGATAGCGATGCCAGGCTGGATCTGGCGCAAAATCCACTACTGTTTGTCGATGTGAAAGATACCTGGATATCGTTCCAGAAGCGCCATAGCCGCAACCCCAATAGCAAAGAGACCCAGTTTAGAGATTTCATCGGTGTGACTCTGGCGTCACGCGATCCCTTCAGTAAAAACAGAACCTATAAACTTGGGGGGATCTGGTCGATGACCGTCTTCCCTATACGTTGGAAGACCCAGAAAACCGGTGGTAGCGATCTGATAGCCTACGACGATAGGCAGGCTGAATCCTGGACCTCTATGGATACCATCAGCTTCCACCTCTCCAAGTTTCGCTGTAGTTGGTCCGGTTGCCGTTGGCGCGGATACAGAGAGATCCCGCTCGGCTGGGGCTCGACCAGCTCGGATGATCGCGCCGATATTCCCCGCGAAGGTGATCGCCAAACCTGGGGCAGCAGTCGCCGCATCAACCGTACTGCATCCCAATACGCGGGTTACGCCCAGGAAACTCGCGGCGATTACAATGGTGTCCGCCCCTTCTTCGGTCTCTCAAGCAGCGCCAACAAGAAGAGTCAGACAGATAACATCGCCATTGTAGTCTCTAAAAAACGCAACAATGTCGGCACCTCGAGCAGTGTGCAACTGGTGGGCGATGGCCTTAACCCGGCAAAAGACGAAGAGATGCTCGGCAATCGCATGACGGCCCTGGCGACAGCGCAGGCCTACTACTCACGCCCAAGAGATCTGATGCAAATCACCTCTTCCTGGGCCAGACGAGATGGCCGCCACGAATATGGCAACCTCTATAACCCTTTCTGGCAGACCCGTCTGACCGACTCCACCAACGGCGAGCGTAGCACAGTGCTGGCCTTAACGAGGATGCTCTAATGGCCAAGAAACAAAAGGGCCAGGCGTTGGTCGAGAGTGTCGTAGGGCTAAGCTTTGTGATTGTCCCCCTGCTGATCATCTTCCCCTTACTGGCTAAGGTCTCTAGCGCCCAGCACAGGGCAGATCAGGCCGCGCACTATAACGCCTGGGAACGCACCGTTTGGAAAGAGAGTCGCCCCGACAGAATGCCAAGCCGCAGCGGCCTCTATGTGGCCATTCGCTCAGATGAAGAGCAGATGCAATACCTGCCCTGGCGCTTCTACCAGCAAGATGGCCGCAAGATAGCAACCCGCCAAAAGGATCAATGGAGCTGGGACAATAATGTCCACCCGCTCCTCAAGTATCCCCTCAAGCGCGACGGCACAAATAGCCTTCTGTTAAAGAACCTGCAGGAGTCGGCCAAGGATGAACAGGAACTGGCCAGAATTAGCGGTAGCCAGCAAGGTTCTGGAACACCTGGCACCTATGGCGCAAGTGTCGAACGAGCCGTCGGCATGCTCTCTTTTACCGGCTTTAAACTGCCCAGAGATCAGTTCTATCGCACCCAGGTCAAGACAGATCTGGAAAACCTCGAAATGAGTCCGTTCGATCAACTAAACCTGAGCGTCGAGGGTCAAAGCGCCCTGCTCGCCTCAGGCTGGAACGCCGCCGGCCCCTACCATGTGAAGAACCGGGTAAGACGCTTGGTGCTGACCAACTATATGGACGTTGGCGTGATCCGCACCGCCCAGAACCTCATCGGCATTATCCCCTTCGGCAAGGAGATCAAGTCCAACTCGCTGAAGCTAGGTTTCGTCGAGCCCGATGTGCTGCCCGCCAACCGCCTATGTACCTATGGCACCAAGAACTGTGGAGGCTGACCCCATGAAATCGCTTTTCCCCCTTATTCTCGTCCTCTTCACCGGCCTTACACAGGCAAGCGACTGGCCTGAAGTAAATTTTCCCGACACCGCCAAGGTAGAGATAGTCGCCGATGAGATGCGCTACAACGGCTACCCCATGAAGACCTGGGTGGTCAAAGACACCCAGAGCCAGGCTCAGCTGGCAGCCTTCTTTACTAAGGCCTGGCAGAAAGATAGCGAACGCTTCGACTCCCGCCCCTTTAACGGCGACCTGGTGATCAACAGCCTGCAATCCCCTTATCTGCTGACCGCCCGCATCAGCCAGCAGTTAGATGGCGTCACCGCCTTTGTCGGCATCACTAAGAATATGGAAGAAAATGAATTGGCTAGGGTTAGACGCAACACCTTCCCCCAGCCCAGCGGCGCGACCGTGCTGTCAGATATCGCCTCCACCGACCTCTACAAGCAGGGGCGCACTATCGTGCTGAGCAGCACTCGTAGCCTGGCCAGTAACTATCACTACTACCGCCGCCACTATCAGCAGCGGGGCTGGGTGGAAGAGACCGCCATACTCGATACCCAATCGGGCAAGGCCGCTCTTCAGATGAGCCAGGGAACCAACAGCGTCGATATCAGTTTCGACACCCGTAATTCGCAAGTTTACATAGTTGCCAATCAAGTGAAACAAGGATGATGAACCCATGCAGTTAAGCAACACCCGCTGTCGGGGCCAGGCCAGCGTCGAATACCTGGTGGTATGCGGCGCCTTAGTCGCCGCCCTGCTCACCCCCGTCAGCAATGATGACAATGTGCTAGACCTCTGCGCCGATGCCCTCACCGAGTGGTATACGGCGTTTGCCTACACGAAATCGCTCTCGATACTCCCCAACTAACTTCAGGTTTAACGATGAAATTAAAATCAATTGACTTCAATTGGGTGCTGCTAGTTATTGCCTTGATCTTAGGTGGTATTTCGGCCTGGGCGACCAAGAACTACTTCATAGCCAAAGAGCAGGAACTCAGAGATGAGTTAACCAAGGACAACATTGCCATGGCCGACGTCATCGTCGCCACCCAGCCTCTGAAAAAGGGCGACATCATCTCCCAGGCCAACATGTCGGTACGTCAGATCCGCGCCGATACCCTGCCTCTGGACGCCATACATCCCAGCCGCTTCGGCGAGGTTGCCGGGCAGATGCTGCTACAACCCATGGCACCGGGTCGCCCGCTGATCGAGACCTATCTGCCCGGCATGCGCGTGGCGCAGTTCTCCGACATTCTTAAAGAGGGCCAACGTGCCGTCACCATAGATATCGATGAGATTAACTCGAGTGCCGGCATGCTGGTGCCCTCGGATCATATCGATCTGCTGCTCTCCTTCAAAGAAGAGGGACGCAATGGCGAGCGAAAACGACTCCAGCTGCTACTGGAGGATGTCACTGTGCTGGCCACAGGCAGACGCAGCATAGATGTCAACCCCGAGTTGGTCGACACCCTATACGACAACCCCAACGCCTATAACACAGTCACTCTGGCGCTATCGGTCAACGACGCGGCGCGCGTCTCACTGGCAAAACAGAAAGGCGATTTCGTCACCCTGCTGAGAAACCAGAAGGAGTCTAGCGCGCTGGAGTTTATCTCTATGCATGAAGGCCAGCTGTTTAATCGCGAAGAGGAAAACCACGAGCTTGCCGTTGAGGTGATCACCGGTGGCAGTGGCATCAAGACCAGTACCCAAACCTACCCGCTTCCCAAAGAGATGCTAGAGCAACTCAGCCAACAAAAAGATAAAGCCGTACTATGAAAACATTGAAAATTATCGCATTTTTTTGGATATGCCTACTGCTGCCCGCGTCCAGCATGGCACACAACAATCGCCCCATGAAGCTCTATGTCGGTGCAGTCGAACTCTATAAGGCCGCCAACGTCGAGCGTATCGTCGTGGGTAACGGCAAGGTGCTCAGCGCCAAGGTCGTCGATAACAAGGGCGTCTTGCTGATCGGCGAGGCTCCAGGCAATACCGACCTGCAGCTATGGCAGAAAGATGGCAAGCTGATCAAGCTCAGCCTCACCGTCACCCCAGACAACAGCCTGCGCACCACCACCATGGTCAAGAAGATGCTCGCCGCCTTCCCGTCGCTCACAGTCTCAGAGAGCGATGGCCTGATCATAGTTCAGGGCGAAGCCGACCTTGCCCAGAAAGAACAGCTGGAGAAGATCCTCGAAGGCGATCCTAACGTCGTCTCCCTGGTGAAATACCTCAAGTTTGCCAAGACAATGTCACCCATGGTGAAGATGCAGGTCAAGATAGTCGAGTTTAACAAGTCGACCCTCAACAACGTCGGCATCAAGTGGGAAACCTCCATGGCTGGTCCGGCCTATGGTGTGGCCAAGGGCTTTACTGCCAACCCTATCTTCAACGTCGCCTCACCCGGCCAATACACAGAGGCGATCACCAAATCCATTACCGAGAACATAGGCGTCTTAGATACCCGTGGCTGGAGCTCGCTGGGTATCGTCTCGGGTATCGGCAGCCAGATCCAATTGCTATCTGAAAAGGGCGATGCCCGCCTACTGGCCCAGCCCAACCTGACCACCCGCAGCGGCGAGTCGGCCAGCTTCCTGGCCGGTGGCGAGTTCCCTATCCGCAGCGTCAGCGGCCTGGGCGCCGTGGATGTCGAATATAAAGAGTACGGCATCAAGCTGGACATCGAGCCTGTGGTAGACGAGCAACAAAACATCGTCAGCCGGGTCATGGCCGAAGTCAGCTCAATCGATCCTTCTGTGGCCGTCGATGGTGTGCCAGGTATGCTGACCCGCCGCACCGAGTCGGTTATCAACGTGAAGAACAACGAGACCATAGTGATCTCTGGCCTGGTCAACAGTGAGATGTCCAAGATAGTCAACAAGTTCCCTCTGCTTGGCGATATCCCCATCCTGGGTGAACTCTTCAAGTCCCGCGACTTTAAAGACGACAAGACAGAGTTGGTCATCTTCGTCACCCCTGTGGTGGTCTATCCCGGGCAGGAGGAGCATGACACTCAACTCAATCGCGGCCTGGAGATGGCGGAAGAAGCCACCAAGCTCGAAGCTTTCTATATCTTGGACTAGGAGCAGCTCATGTTTAACATCTTAGTCAGCACCACCAAGGGCACCAAGGTCGGCGAGTTTCAATGTATCCACCGCGAATGCCGTGTGGGTAAAGATCCCGATCAGCTGATCGTCCTTCGGGGCTTTAAGATCTCCAAGCATCACGCCACCCTGCGGCAAAATGAGGAGGGGATCTTCATCGTCGACAACAAGAGCCGTACCGGCGTACGCGTGAACGATGAGAAACATCAGGAGTTCGGTCCCCTCACCCTCAACGACAAGATTCAGGTGGGCGATTACCAGCTCAGGGTACAGAGCAGCGATCCGCAATTTCAGGCAAGTGCCCCCGCCGAGACGCCACCGCCACCTGCAGCGCCCGTCGTGGCACCAGCCGCTCCCGTGGCCGCTGCTGTAACCTCTGTCGAGGCGCAGCCTCCAATAGTGACGGAGCAGAGCGCCCAGATTCAGAGACGCAACGAGTGGCGCCGCAAGGTGCATACCGAGCTACTCAAGCAGATGGATCTGCGCCGGGTTAACGTTAACGAGATGAGTGATACCGAGCTGCGCGCCCAGAGTGAGGTGCTGCTCAAGCAGATCATCGACAACTTCAAGTTACCCGACGACATCGAGATCTCGGCGCTGACCAAAGAGGTCTTGGACGAGACCATAGGCCTAGGGCCGCTCGAGGGGCTGATTGCCGACCCGGATGTCACTGAGATCATGGTCAACAGCCATGATCAGATCTTCTATGAGAAGGCGGGTAACCTCTACCTGTCGGATATCGCCTTCTCAGACGATCAGGCGGTACTCGGCGCCATCGAACGAATCGTGACCCCCATTGGCCGACGTATCGACGAGAGCTCCCCCATGGTGGATGCCCGCCTCAAGGATGGTTCCCGCGTGAATGCGGTGATCCCCCCGCTGGCACTCAAGGGGCCCTGCATCACCATACGTAAATTTATGCAACGACGCCTGAGCTGCAACGATCTGGTGGCCTTTGGCTCCATGAGCCAGGCCATGGCGGAGTTTCTCGAGATCGCCGTGAAGCAGAAGCGCAACGTCGTCATCTCCGGGGGGACAGGCTCGGGTAAGACTACCCTGCTAAACGTACTGTCTAACTTCATCCCAGACAACGAACGTATCGTCACCGTGGAAGATGCCGCCGAACTTCAGCTCTATCAGCCTAACCTGGTCTCCCTCGAGGCCCGTCCCCCTAACCAAGAGGGCAAGGGTGCCATAGAGATCCGCGATCTGGTCAAGAACTGCCTACGGATGCGTCCCGATCGCGTGGTGATCGGTGAGTGTCGTGGCGGTGAGGCGCTCGACATGTTGCAGGCGATGAACACGGGTCACGACGGTTCGCTCACCACGGCCCACTCCAACTCGCCAAGAGACTGCATCTCACGTCTCGAGGTGATGGTGATGATGGCGGGAATGGATCTACCTGTCACGGCGATCCGCGAGCAGATCACCTCGGCGGTCAACATCATAGTGCAGCAGTCACGCTTCTGTGACGGTTCGCGCCGGGTCACCAGCATCTGTGAGGTTACTGGCATCGAAGGCACTGTGGTGCAACTGTCGGAGATCTTCAAATTCCAGCAGACCGGCTTCGACGAGCAGGGCAAGGTACAGGGCTATTACACCGCAACCGGCACTCTGCCCGAGTTTTACGAACAGCTAAGAAAACAAGGGATCGCCGTGCGTCTGGATATCTTCGACAAGGACAGCCGCTATGAGTAGTCCGTTAATCGCCGCCATGCTGGCGTTCGCCTCGGTCACCATACTGGTGTGGGCGCTTAAGCATCTGTCGACACGCTTCGCCAAACGCTATCAGGAAACCTTTACCAGCTCGGCCCGCACCAACCTGTTCGATATGTTCCTGTTTATCGAACCTAGGCAGCTGTTTGTCATCAACATGCTGACCCTGTTGGCGGTGCCTTTCCTGGTGCGGCTCTTCTTCGGCTCCTGGGTGCTGGGGATATTATTGAGTATCGCACTGGCGCTGCTACCGCGCTTCGCCTATCAGTTCCTGCATAAGCGCCGTCGCCGCAAGTTTGTCCACCAGCTGCCCGATGCACTCAACATGATCGCCTCTTCGATGCAGTCGGGGGCCAACGTCAGCAACGCCATCGAGTTTATGGCCGAAGAGATGGAGGCGCCGATCAAGCAAGAGTTTCAGCTCTTCCTGCGCGAGCAGCGCCTGGGGGTGGAATTCAACACGGCGCTGGACAACATGTTTAAACGCATCCCCGAAGAGGAGTTTCAGCTAGTGACCGCCGGCATGCAGATCTCCCGCGAGGTCGGGGGCAACCTGGCGGAGGTGCTACAACGCCTATCCGCCACCCTGCGTAAGAAGATAGAGATGGAAGGCAAGATAGATGCCCTGACCTCCCAGGGCAAGATGCAAGGGATAGTGATGACACTGCTGCCCGTCTTTATCGGCGTGGTGCTCTATCACATGGAGCCCTCCGCCATGGGCCGTATTCTCACCGAGCCTATGGGGTGGGCCCTGATTGCCCTGGTCATCATCATGCTCACCAGTGGCTACCTGTCGATCCGTAAGATCGTCGCGATAGACGTATAGGAAATATCATGGTCAATCTTATTGTCGCCTGCTTCGTGATCTCCTTCGTTTTCCTGACCGTAAGCTGCGCCCGCATCTACCACAGAGTACCGAAGGAAAACCGTGAATTTATGGACCCGCTTTCGCCGGGTCTTAAGCTTATCTGGCCCCTGGTGCGCCTGCTGGCCTTCTATGTCAGTGAGAACCTCAGCGTCGATTATCTGGAGCGGGTCTCCAAGAAGCTCCAGGTCTCAGGGTTATCTTACATAATGACCGCCGAGCAATACTTTGCCATCCGCATTCTGAGCACCCTGTTTAGCCTGGGGCTGACGCTCATATGTAGCGCCATGCTCGATGCCTATGTGCCTCAATATCTGCTGCTGGCCGCCGTGTTCGGTTACTTTCTGCCTGTGATGACCCTCAACGATCTGCGTAAGAAACGCCAGGGGCTGATCGTCAAGAGCCTGCCCGTGTATCTGGACTACCTCACTATGTCGATCGAGGCGGGCCTGAACATGACGGGCGCACTCAGTCAGGCGGTCGAGCGCGGCCCAGCCGGACCACTGCGCATCGAATTTGAGAAGGTAATTCGCGACATGCGCGCCGGTATGTCACGTGCCCAGGCGTTTCGTAACATGGCCGATCGTGTGCAGGTGACCGAGGTCAACAGCCTGGTCAGCGCCCTGGCACAGGCGGAAAGAACCGGTGCCAGCCTGGGCCAGACACTGAGGATCCAGTCTGATCAACGCCGAATAGAGCGTTTTCAGCGCGCCGAGAAGAAGGCTCTGGAAGCACCGGTCAAGCTGGTCTTCCCGCTGATCGTCTTCATCTTTCCCGTGACCTTTATGATCTTGGCCTTCCCGATTGCCATGAAGTTTATGTACGAGCTCTAACATGAAGAAAACCACACTGAAAACCCCAAACGGACAGGCGATCACCGAAGTCTTCGTGGCCGATACTCCCTGGCTCAGACTCAGAGGACTGTTAGGTCGTCGCCCCCTCTCTCACGAGCAGGGGATGCTTATCGCTCCCTGCAGCTCGGTGCATACCCTGGGGATGCGCTATGCGCTGGATATCGTCTACCTCAATAAAAACAACAAGGTGCTTAAGATCACCCGAAATCTTAAGCCCTGGCGCAGCAGTGCTTGTCGAGGTGCCACCCAGGTTTTGGAGCTGGCGGCAGGCAACTCCACCCACAAACAGATAAAACCCGGAGATATTTTGACATGGGCAAACTAATACGCCTCTCGCTATTCGTCGCCGTTACCGCGCTACTCGGCGCCTGTTCGACTACGCCTCAGAAGCCTGAGCACAAGGGCAATGAGCAGATCATGGCGATTCAGTCTCAGGCGGAGCATGCCTACAAACTGGCCATGTTGGATCAGGCGGAGAGCCTCTATCTCGAGGTGCTAAAGAGCGTACCTAACTATGCGCCCGCCTGGTTTCGCCTGGGTAACATCTATACCCGTACCAACCGTCATGAAGCGGCCATCGCCGCCTATCGACGCTGCATCGAGCTAGAGCCAAATAACCAGAAGGCCTGGTACAACATGGGATTGGTGCGTATCAAGCAGTCCACCAATGCGCTCAATACCGCCAGCAACCAGGGCGATGCCGACTCTGCCGTGGGCCGTCAAATCAAGGCGCTGCTCGACGCCCTCAATCAGCTGCAGAGCCAGCCACAAACGACGGCACAGGCGGGGCTATGATAGCGGCACGATCGAAACAGCGAGGGCAGAGTATGTTTGAGTTCAGCCTTGCCCTGCCGTTTCTTATTCCCATCATTCTGGTTGCCATGATGTTGATCGTGCAGTGGGCCTTTATCTATACCAGCAAGAGCACCCTGGATGCGGCCACGGTTGCCGCCGTTCGGGCCGGCACCCTACACCATGGCAATATTGACGAGATGCGCAAAGGGCTGGCCCAGGGGATGATGCCGCTATTTGCCCACGGCACGGGCACGAGTGACACGGTTCAGGCCTTCGCCAAGGCAAGACTCGCCACCTTGGTACAAAGTCAAATAACCATACTCAGCCCTGACAGAGAAACCTTCGACCGCTTCAAGGTGCGAAGTCGATATGACACAGGCTCTCGCTATGAGATCCCCAACAACAACCTGATGTTTCGTGACCCAGCCCCCAAGAACGTGGGCAATAACCGACAACTGAATGTGCAGGACGCCAACCTGCTGCAGATAGAGGTGCGCTGGTGCCAAAAGCTGATCGTCCCCTTTGCCAACTACCTCATTAAGGAGATAGTCACCTCCCCCTTCTATAACCCAAGCCGGGAACAGCTGGCCTGCAACGTGCTGGGATTGGCAACAGGTGATACGTATTTGGCAATCACGGCTCAGGGACTGATGCGTATGCAGACACCATTTCGAATGTAAGCTCAGCGAAACAGCTAAACCCAATATTCAATACCAAACAAGAATTCTGGACCTTGTAAAATCATAGGGATATATAAAATGAAACACACGTCTCGCCTGACCAAGCAACATTGGCTGGCACTCATGCTGACCTCGACCCTGGCAATAACGGGGTGTAACGGCGAACTCAAAGAGGGAGAAGGCCCTAACTCTCAGGTGCCGACAGATCCTGTGGACCCTGTAGATCCCACCAATCCAACTGAGCCGACCGAACCTACGGATCCTACCGATCCCACAGAGCCACCTCAGGTGGGCACCTGGGAAAACAGGGATGAAGATGGCGACGGCGTGGTAGATGAATTGGATGACTATCCGTTTGATGCTAGCAAGCATGCTTATCCTCTGTTTGTAGAACAAGAGCCAAATGACAATCCTGCGGTAGCCACCCCAATCGAAATCGATCTCGGCGTCAGGGTACAAGGTGTCATTGACTCAGAGTTTGATAAAGGCGACCTGTTTAAATTCCATGTCGATAAGCCGCAATCTTACACAGCCTATTTCACTTCACCTTCGGCAAGGTTTAAACCTCAGGTTTATGTTTCAGATGCCAATGGTTTGGTCATTAATGACATTCAACTATATCGATACACTCGTGCAAATACCTATGTAGTGAACTTTCCCGTCTATACACCAGGTACTTATCAGCTCAGTATCATAGATGAGAACTATGCTGGCGGTAGCGACCTCACCTATCAAGTGACTATGTTTAACGATCAGGATATCGACGGATTCGACGATACGAAAGAGCCCGCCTTAGGCGCAGATATCAATGAAAATGATCAAGATAAAGACAAGATCATTGACGGTATCGAATTCAGTATGGCCTTGGAGAGTCTAGGACTAGACACAGACCGGGACGGCATTCCCAATTGGTTAGATACCGACTCAGACGGCGATAGTTTCAACGATTCCATCGAAGGCATGGAAGATTTGGACAATGACGGCGCCCCCAACTTCCTTGAGCGCGATGCCGACGGTAACGGTATTGATGATCAACTAGAAAGTGGCAACAGCAATGATCCCACTAACACGGATAACGATAAATTCATTGATCACTTAGACAACGACGACGACAACGACGATATCTTCGACAAGAATGACGCTCAACGTTTAATCCCGGCCACTATTGTCTCCTGGACCAAGCCAGGCGATCTCTTTATCGAATCTCTGCACACCCTCTTCCAGCAGAATAAGATCAAAAACTATCTCAGAGCCGGGGATGAATTCGAACTCACCGTCGAAGGAGTGTCTAGTGCGTCTGAAAACACGCTGTTAGTGGTGAACATAAATGGCAGAATTTACAACCTATTTCCAAAGCAGGTCGAACACGCATCGCAAAGAAGCCACCTAAGGTTTTTACTTCCCCAAGATATGGGTAAGGGCGCGCTCTCGATTGTTATCGGCACAAATAAATCAGACCCATTTCCAATTGAAATTGGCGACGCTGAACTGCCAATACTCATGAGTTCTAACCCTAGAAGTCTCAAACCAGGCCAACAGATAACACTTAGTGGTGACAACTTTGATGAAGACACCAGCGTTTTCTTCAACAACCAACCTGTCAATGCCCAGTTCGTCGATGAAAACACTGTTCGAACCACAGTGCCAGAGACATTGAGTGGTGGTAGCTACTCTGTCAGCAATGCTCACGGACAGAGTAACCCCATCACCTTCATCATCACACAAGAGATAGCCGTTAACGTCCTCGAACCTTCAGCCAAACCTTTAGCTGCGATAGGGGGCATCTATCCCGAGATGGCCAAGGCGCTTAATGGTAATAGCTTCGAATTGGAGAAAATGGGGAGTGAGGCGGAAGTCATCTTCTCTTATACCCAGGGTGCCGACGGCCAACTCGAAGCCTACCTGAGTACAGTCTATTCCATGAACCAAGACAGTATCTCATTGAGCTTCGAATCGACAGCCTTGGCAAGCTTGGTACTTCATATGAACTATTACTATGAGGCAAAAGGTGTCGGCACAGAGAAGTTCATGCAAATAGTGCAGACAACACAGGCATACCAAGCTTACCTCGCAGAGGCCAAAGCGGCACTAGCCAAAGATACGAGCTTCTTCGGCTATAAGGCGAGAAAAGCTGAAGCTTACGATCTACTCAACCGGTTTGAGTCCAAAATCAAGGAAGAGCTAACCTCAAAGCGTTTGCTGAAATCCTCGTTGTCACCATCCAAGGCTAGGTTTACTCCTCTAGATGACGATGCCGCGGGATCGAGTACCAACCAGGCACTATCGGCTATTGAACCCAGCATAGTCTCCTATCCAGAGACTAATGGCACTTGGCAAGCCTTCGACATGTCGATGGCGGCCACAACCTTCGCCGAAAACAGTACAGAGATAATGAATAACTGTGGCGAAGGGGTCGATCCCAAGTGGTACCAAGTATTGAATGCCGATGGCTGCGTTGAAATAAGAAATCGCAGTCAGCTCTACCTAAGCGCCAGAATCTATCCTATCGATTCCAAAACAGGAGAGATAAAAACAGATCTAGCCTCTCTCAACAAACCGATTGCCGACCATATCACTACCCCTTGGGATTCGGGTATGATGGGGCCGCAATCTGGTACCTGGTTAGGCATTTCGCTCTGGTCGAGTGATTCCCTTATCGACAAGTGCGTCTATACAGATTGCCTATACCAGATCATCACACCTGGCGTTGATGGCATTTTCGGCCCCAGCCCATTCAGCTTCAGGGGACAAGAGGCCTACGATAAGCGAGCTCAAGATGCCCGTAAGATGTTGGCGATCAGGACCATTATAGATAATGTCGTCATTCGGTTTTACTCCATATTATTCGATGCGGCGGGCATAGACCTCAACGACAGCAAATACAAGAAACAGGCAACAGCCCTGGCAATCGTCAAGGCCGTTTATCAATACCTGCCAGCCATCAGCACAGAGATCGACAAACTAATGGCCAAGGATAAGCCAAGTTTTGACGACTGGCAGACCCTTGCGGCTAATCTAGGGAAGGAGTTATACAGCAAAGAGATCAAGGCTGTGATCTCAGATCCAACCAATCGTGCCTCCTACGGCCCAGTCACCATGGCACTTCTGACTGCATTAGAGGTTGACGAGAAATACTTCATCAACAAAATGCTGCAAAAGGTCGCCCAAAAATTTATTCCTGGCTGGGGGACTATTACCTCGGTATATGAAGCCAGTAAGCTTGCGGACTCTATGGTCGATATGGCCAAAACCATAGACGATCTGGTCGATGTGCCGACCAAGCTCGACTATATCGTTACCTGGGGACTAAAGGCCTCAGATATCACGCCAAGAGCCATTGAGAAGACCCAAGAAACTAAGCGATTTACCATAGTCGGAAGTGGCATGGCCGTCGTTAAAGGGGTATTTGGTGATACCAAACCAGAAGTGAAAGTCTTCGATCTGGGCAAGGGTGAGAAGCAGCTCGACACCAGTTTCGTAAGCGTCAATAAACTGGGCACTGAACTGACCTTTGACCTTAATGACATAAGCCAAATCGAGAATGCTGTAGGCCCCTTAAAGGTTGAGGTTCACCACAGAGATGAGGTGGCCGAGGTACCTTATGAAATTCTAATCGGCACAGATCTCACGATCACTAACATAACGCCTAACAAGGCTTCTCCCGGCACAGAGTTAGAGATAAGTGGCATTGGTTTTAGTAAACAACCAATGGGCAATATCGTCACCTTTAGCGGTGCGAATGGGGAACGTATTAGAGCTGCGGTAAAGTCTGCCACCACAGATACCCTAGTGATTATCGTGCCTAATGGTGCGGTGACTGGGTATATCACCGTGGAGGTCGCCAATATATTGAGTAATCAATACCCATTCGTTGGACCAAGCCAGCTACTGATCACCTTTGGTGACAATGGTAACTTTAACGACGATGTGTTTAAATTATCGGTCAATAACAAGGTGATGTATGACAACAACCAACCTCAACGCAAGGTGGGCCCACTAAACGTCTCGCTTGAGGAAGGTGAACATACAGTCCAGTTAACAGGTATTCGCGCCGACGACGGTATTGCCACCTACTACATTGAATTTGCTGGTGATGTTGTCAATGTCAGCGGTGATGCGTTAACGGGTAGAGACTTATGTCCAAATACACATAAGACCTATAAAGTCACCATCGCCAGCGGCGCTGACAGCTCAGGGCAATCGGCTTCGTTAAAAGCACAGATACAGCCAATGATATTGCAACCCGAGTATGCCAATATGGCAGCCGAGACACCAACAGAGTGTCCCAAGGCCAACCAATAAAGGACAAAATGGCCCCTAGGGGCCATTTTTTATCCCTGATAAAAAAATGTTAAAACCACTTGTGGTATTGATAACTTTGGTTAGCTACCGCGGCGCTCCACAAGGCGACAGTCACGACATGATTTATTTACTCAAATAGCGGCATTCACAGGCTCACTTGGCATAAAAGGAACCCGATAAGCATGGAAAAGCTAACCCTTGACGACACTCCCTGGTTTGGTACCACAGACTTCAAGGGAAAGAACCAACTAACTAGCGACAGCGACGTTCGCCTCAAGTCATCCAGGTTGCTCTACCCGCTCCCCTTGCCGTTAGAAATACTCTTTTTCATTGGCCCACTGACATTGGCCATTCTGCCCTTTATCAATCCTAGCCTTATGCTTCCAGAGGCCTGGCTGATGCTAAATATCGGCGCCATCATAAGTTATCTGCTTCTCAAGAAACTGTTTATCAATAGCATTTATGGCCTGGCGAAAAACCATGTTTGCCAGATTAACGCTGAAAGGGTCTGTATTCCCGGCAGTCGCCTTATCGATACCAAAGCGGGCCCTTTGGAAATGCAGCGACGAGACATAAAGGAGATAGGCGTGCGTTATTGGCCCAGCACACGCGACCTGCGCACCACCTACGATGTCAGCGAACTCGTCATCATGCTGCAGTCGGGTAAATCAATCTGTCTGAAGAGCCTCTACTTCCCGATTAAGCCACTTCTTTTCCTGTTGGTCTATTTCGACTACCCAATCACGCTGCAAAAGCGCCGACACTCTTTGGCCATAGTCGCTCGTAGCCTGTTTGTGGCTTTTCCCTTAGTCGCCCTTATGGCGGTAACTGGCTTGCTGTTTAAAGAGTATTTTCTGTAAACCCATCAGCTTAAAAAGGAACTTAACAAATGAACAAACCTTGGATGGCATTAGCATTAATGGGAATATTAGCGGGAACGCTAATATCAACCAAGCTCCAAGCATCGACCGAGCAAAATTTCAGTGATGACCCCTTGGCTCAGCGCTGCATCAAGATGCTGGATATCTACGCCGCAGAGGACTTCGACGCCTATGTGGCAGAATTTCCCGAGCCCTGGCTAGGCATCTTCGGTGAAAAAACCTTGAGGAAACAGCTCGCCGATCGCCATGGTAAATATGTTAAAGAATACCAGGCTAAGCCTGACACCATAAAAATTAAGGCAGTAACGCCAGCCAAGGTTGCCAAAATAGAGCAAGACAAGTTAGGTGCACTAGAGGCCAAGGAGATCAACCTCTATATCGCCAGTAACAAAGGCAACAGTAGCGCGACGGCTTGCAAATACCTACGCATAGGTGACAGCTGGTATTTCCGCTCGTTACGGCTATAGCCTTGAGTTAACAGCGATTATCTGAGATATTTTCAGCATCTTCTTGGGCAAATTGAATGCCCTTTTTGGTGTATTAGGCGGCAATCAGAGCATTGATGCTCGACACAAATGCTAAGAAAAAGGGACTTTTCATCGAGATGAACTCACTCAATCACCTGCTGGAAAATCTACAATGGTTCGATACCGTCTTCTTGAGTCAGTACCTAGGTCTCGACAAGCAGAGTACGAAAAAGCTTCCCATCTCGTTTAACTTCTTTGCCCTGCCGCTTAAGAAAGAGTTCCTGCTCGCCACAAGTCTGCTCCCGTTCATTCTATTGGCGCTGTTCATTCCTTCAGTCGACCCCAGGTTCGATTTTTTGCGCTTCCCGATATTGACCGTAATAGGCCTGCTGGTTTACGCCATTATCCGTAGACGCCAGGTTAAAACACACCTGGGGATAGAGGCCGATAGCCAGGCCAATCAGCAGATCATCATTAGCCAATCTGGCATCACCTTGCCCCCCTTTCTCACCAGCAACTCTGGGTCGTCGCAAAGCATAGGCCGAGAAGAGATAGCCCAGCTGCAGTTCGACTGGCACAGCTACCAAAACAGCAACCAGATAAAGTGTAAGCGCGCCCACAGGCTCGTCATCAAGCTGAAACGGGGGCAAAGCTATAGCTTATCCAGCATGGCCTATCCCCTCAGAAGCCTGCTCTATCTGGCCATCTTCTTCGATTACCCTATCATCATGGAGGAAAGCACGCCACCCAAGGAGCGACTGGGTAGCTTTCTCCTCGTCCTGGGGGCGAGCGTCTTGCTGCTGAATCTATGGATGATTTTCATCAGCCCTTAACTTGACGCTGAAAGCGCTTAGGCGGTGCATAGCGATGATTTTTTTGCCGATAAAACCGCCAAAATACACCCAAAAGAATAATGTTTCCGGCCGATATTTTGCGATAGGATCGCTACGAATAAACCTAAAGGCTTATTTTAAGTGGTTGTGAATAAAGCATATTGAGAGGCATTTCATCCTCAAAATCATTCAACCACTCAGGACTATTTCTTCCCATATAAAGGACTATATCAATGAAAATTGCTTCACTCTCTGCCCTGACCCTAGCCCTGTTATTGACCGCCTGCGCCTCAGATCCCGGCCCGCGCATGGCACTGGAAAAGACAGTCGAAGTCGATGGCACAGTGCTTAAATTTAACGGCAGCTACCACGACAAGAAGAACATCTTGATCCTTAGCGTCAACGGCGACCCTATCATGCAGGGCCGATTCCCCCCTTACACCCCAACCCAAAACCTTAAGGCTAACTACAAAGACTTTGCCGTTAAAAGCCACTGCTACTTCGGGTCTGTGCTGGGTAAGCAAGGCGGTGCCTTCGGCGCCATCGCGGGTATAGTTCAATCCTCTAAGAGCAGCACCGCAGATAAGTGCGAGCTCTATGTCAACGAAAAGCTAGTAGACAACCTCTACTTCTAAATTAATCGCCATGGCATAGGCACGAGCCTCTATGCCATGGCGGCTCAATCGCAAGATTAACGCCCCCTCAACGCTCGCCATCTGATAAGGCTAAGTCGTGTTATTTGATCAAGACCTTAGGATCCCCCAAAGCATCTACAATTTCAGCAGCAAGGTGCTGCGCGCACTGGCGCTGACCTCGGCGCTGAGCTTAGTATCGATTAGCGGCCTAGCCTCTGCCGATACCGGCACAGGAACCGGCACAGGAACCGACAAAGATACCGACAGAGAAGCCATCAAACAATTTCAACTCGAAACGACGCCACTGACCGAGCGTGCCCGTCAGTTGAGTCGCAGACACAGAGAGCAGATGGAGACTTTCTCTAACAAGCTTGACCAATACCAAGATGCCAGGCCACTACTGCAAGATGCCTTAATCGGTGAGATGGCGCTCACCGCGAACAAGATGTTAACCCTGACCAATGAGTATCTGCCTCGCTATCGCGCCTTCCTCACCCGAATCGACAAAAACTCCAGCTGTTATCAGCCCAAGCGACTCGAACAATTTCAGCAGACCAGAGACGAGGTACAAGACTACCTCAACCAGCTGCAAGGCCTGACTCAGACCCAGGAGCAGGGGGAGGCTTACGCGGCGCTGATGGCGATAAATATCGGCCAGAGCCGCGCGGCCGTGCTGGTCAACCTGCTGGAAACCAGCAAGCTTTGCTATGTTACCCAGGCCATGCCGGCGGTTGCCCAGGATATCTTATTGCTCGAAGGACTCATGGCCGAGCGGCTCCCCGAAATAGTAGAGGCGGCCAATCTGTCGGCATCCGAGCCTGAAGGGCCAAGCCTTAACGAGCCTAGCCTTAACGAACCTAGCCTTAACGAAGCAGAGCTAAAAGGGTCCGAACCTAAAAGCGCGGATGCAAGCCGTTCAGACGCCAATGCAGCAGGTACAATCCTTGGTGATTCAAATACTAATGGTTCAAGTCCTGTAGACAGTGAAGCATTTAACCAACGAGAAGAGAATACGACGCCTAAGCAGCCAGGCCTGCAAGGTAACACGCTCGATGCCTGTATCAAGCAGCAGGTCTCGCAACTGGGGCTGACTTCGGCACAGGCGCTTACAGTATTAAGCTGCCGCCTATCCAGCGACTCGGTCAGCCTAAAAGTCCTGAGCAAGCTGTCTAACTTAGAGATCCTGAGCCTGCAGGGCGGCGTGCTGACCGACCTGTCGGCGCTGGCTGGCCTTAGCCATCTCAGTCTGCTGAACATTGAACAGAGTCAAATCAACAGCTTTGGTGACCTCAAGGCGCTTAAGGGCAACCTCAGCTTCAGCGAGGTCGATAGCCAAGACTGGCAGGCACTGGCAAACGCTCAGGCCGAGTCGATCGCCATCATGTCGCCGACGCGCTGCGACGCCTTAAAACCATTAGCAAATCAGCCAAATGTTGCCTTGCTCTACAAAGGCCTATCGCCACAGGCCATGGCCGACCTGATGCAACGCCAGGCATCTATGCAGGGGCCTACCATAATGACGGATTGCCCGGCGCCTTAATTTGGGCACGCGATATGACCAAGCAGATATTGATAAAACGACTTTCAGAAACTTAAAGGGAATTAAGATGAAACCCCAAACTCTCGCCTGCACACTCGCCTTATGTGGCGGCTTAGGCCTTAGCGGCCTGGCACTGGCCAATGACCTCCCCTTTCAGCCCCTGCCAGAAGGTAAACTTTATAAGCAAGAAGATCGCCACTACACTCCCTTCGACCTGGTGATTGGCGTCGACAAGAACACTTATCAGACGCAGACGGTTGCCGGTCAGCTGAAACGGGTCTATTACAAGTTGCCAAGCAGCTATCTTGCCTCCCACGCCGTCAACAACTACAAGGCACAGATCGAAAAACTCGGCGGCACAATATTGTTCGAGTGTCAGGAGAAGGCCTGCGGCGATGACCACAAACTCTCAAAACAGATAGCGCCGCTCAGCGACATCCCCAAGAAGACACCCGCACTGCTAACCACCAAGCTCACGCTTGCCAAGAAACAGCTCTACCTTTCCGTCTATGGCGCTAATTGGCACAACGGCGCCGGCCTGCAGCTGGATATCATCGAGGTGATTGACGAGCCCTTGGATCTGCTTGCCACCAACCAGGCCTACCTGACAAGCGAGGTCAGCCAGAGCGAATTTAAGGACAGAGGCAATAAGGATACCCAAGGCTCAAAGGATCACCCAATGATCGCCAGGCTGCCCGGCGCCTTCATCCAAAAATATCAGCAGCAGGGCTATGCCCAGACCTTGGTATTTGACGGTGTCGAACAGGGCCAGCACAAGATTAAGACATTAGAGGGTAAGGTCACCGACATCGGCTATAAACTCCCAAGGGGCTACTCGGAGTATGAGGTTGACGCTAACTATAAGGCGGCGCTGGAAAAGCTTGGCTTTGTCCGGGGCTTTCACTGCCAGGGCTTAGCCTGTGGTAAGACAGATCTCATCGAACGTCGCATCAAGACACTGATCAGCATAGGTTTCGATGAAAACCAATATTACAGCCTGTATCGACTCGATCGCCCCGATGGCGCTGTGCACGCCATGGTCTTTATCACAGGTTATCATGGCGGCCTGTGGGGCGAGATAAAGGTGGTGGAGGAGACCAAACTCGTCGACGACAGAGTGGTCATCGATCTCGAGGGGCTTAAGGATAAGATCGCCCAACAAGGCCACGTGGCGCTGGATGGCCTGCTGTTCAAGTTCGACAGCGATCAGATGCTGCCCGAGGCAGACGAAGTGATCACCACCCTGGCCACCTACCTCAAGAGCCATCCCAAGCAGCACTTCTATGTGGTGGGTCACACGGATGACCAGGGCAAACAGGGCTACAACAAGGGGCTGTCGGAGCAGCGGGCCAAGGCGGTGGTCGCCACCCTCACCCAATCTCACGGCATCAACAAGGCTCAGCTCAGTCCCATGGGCGTGGGCGAATATGTGCCTGTGGCCAACAACCTGGATGAGGCGGGCAGACAGCGTAATCGTCGCGTGGAACTGGTACTGCGCTCAGACATGCAATAGTCCATCAAAACGGCGCCCCCTGCGGGCGCTGTTTAATTCATAACATCTTGATATAATGATCGTCCGCTCACTACCTGGGTCATCTCATGTCGCGCTCTCCCCTCCAAGGTTTTCAACATCAACTCACCCAGGAGAACTTTGTCGACGACCCGGCTCAGCAGCAGGCCATATTGCGCCTGGAAGCCCTCTATCAGGCCTTGCAAGCAACGCCTTCTGACGCTCATAAGCCAGGCACTCTACATCCAAGTAATCAGGCACCGATCAAGGGGCTCTATTTATGGGGCGACGTCGGTCGCGGCAAGACAATGCTGATGGATCTCTTCTGTCAGAGCCTGCCCGATGGGATGGCTCTCAGGCTGCATTTTCATCGCTTCATGGAGCGGGTTCATAAGGAGCTCAAGGCCGAGAGCGGCAAGCGCGATCCTCTAAGGCGAATCGCCGGCAGGCTCGCTCAGAATTATCGAGTGATCTGCTTCGATGAGTTTTTCGTCAGCGACATAGGCGACGCCATGATACTGTCCGGCCTGTTCGAGGCCCTGTTTGATCACGGGATCACCCTGGTCGCCACCTCCAATACCCCCATAGAGCGCCTCTATGAGAATGGGCTGGCAAGAGACAGGTTTCTGCCCTGCATCGCCCTGTTAGAAGCCCACACGGATGCCCTGCACCTGGATGGCGGCATGGATCATCGCCTGCGCCACCTCGACAAGGTACAGACCTATTTCCAGCAAGATGAGGGGGAGTTTTCCAGGCGTTTCGATGCCATGGAGCCTGGTGGTGGCAGCGACACACCGTTAACTATCTTAGGCAGGGAAATTAGCGTTATTCGCCGCGGCACCTCAACCCTCTGGCTCGACTTCGACGCCCTGTGCGGCGGCCCACGCTCACAGCTCGACTATATCGCCATCGCCAGTCAGTTCGATACCCTGCTCCTGAGCCAGGTACCGCCCCTTGGCGGCACGCCCCGCAGCTGGATCCGCGCCAGGGGCACAGAAGATGGCGCCGCCGCTGTGGCCGCGGGGGACCGCCAGCTCAACTACGCGCCCAACGATGATCCAGCCCGGCGCTTCATCGCTCTGGTGGACGAGCTCTACGATCAAGGGGTCAAACTCTACCTAGAGGCCAGTCTGCCGCTTGAGCAGCTCTACACCCCGGGCGCCCTGGCCTTCGAATTCAGACGCACCATGAGTCGCCTCATTGAGATGCAGTCGCGCCAATACCTGAACGCAACCCGCACCGCGGGCGAGGCCTAAACCATGGCAAACCAGATGCAGGCGAGTCTGGATATCGGCTGGCTAGCGCTTGCGCTCTTCATGCTGGTGCTGCTTGTGCCCCTGGGAATAGGCAGGCTGTTTAACCTAAAACTCGGCGGCGAGATGCTGCTGGCCACCGCGCGGATGACGGCGCAGCTATTGTTAGTCGGCTTCTACCTTAAGTTTCTCTTTAGTCTGGAGAGTCTCTGGGTGAATCTGCTCTGGCTGAGTGTCATGTTACTTGTGGGCGCTAGCGCCATCCTGGGCGGTGCCCGGCTACCTAAGGCCAGGTTAATGCTGCCACTGCTCTTTAGCCTAAGCCTCAGCCTGCTGCCCCTGCTGACACTGCTGCTATTGGCGCTGCTGCAACCCTCGCCTGTCTATCAGGCACAATACTTGATCCCCCTGGCGGGCATGCTACTGGGTAACAGCCTCTCGGGGAATATTCTGGCGCTACAGCGTCTGTTTAACGCCTTCGAGGAGAAACAGGAGGACTATCAGGGGCGACTCGCCCTGGGCGCAACACCCTGGCAGGCGGCCTTTCCCTTCATACAAGGCGCGCTGCAACAGGCCCTCGCCCCCAGTATCGCCGCCATGAGCACCATGGGACTGGTGACCCTGCCCGGCATGATGACGGGACAGATCCTCGGCGGCAGCGATCCCTTAGTCGCGGTGAAATATCAGGTGGTGATCATGCTAGCCATCTTGGTGATGCAGAGTATGAGCGTCGCCAGCGCCCTCAGTCTGGCGGTGCGTCAATGCCTGAATCACAGCGGTAAGCTGCTGATAAAAAGCGTCGAATCAATCAAGAACTAGCACTAACGATACTTGGCCAGAATGTTCTCGTATTGGGTCTTGCCGTTGGCCTCTATGGTGGCCTTCACCTTATCTATCCCCTGCTGTAGGCGACGACGCAGCTCGGGATCGCTATCCCGGCTGAAGGCGTAATAAAGCTCGCTCACCTTGAGAGTAAAGACCACCTCAAACTCGTCGGTGTCGACCCCCTCCTGTTTCATCAGGTAGCGACCCACCACTTCCTCATAGGCCCAGAGATCGACCCGTTCACGCCTGAGCATATGCACCAAAGAGGTGGCCTCATGGGCGCGGCGCAACTGCTCACGGGCGATGCCGGCGGCCAGCAATGCCTGCTCGCCGATATCCTGGGCGATCACCCCTATGCTGTATTGATTGAGCTGCTCCACATCCGTGATATGGATGACGCGATCGGCACGGGCGAAGATCACGATACGGGTCGCCGAGATGGGGCCGACCCAGTCAAATAGCGGCTCGCGATAGGGAGTACGGGTGGTGGAGAAGAGCACGGTATTCTTGCCGGTGCGGGTCAGCTTATAGCCCCTGGCCCAGGGCACCAGCTGTATGCTGTGGATGTCGAAACGACCGTCGACCCTGCGGGCCGCCGCGGCCAGCAGATCCACGGCGATCCCCTTAAGCTGATGGGATTCACGGTAATTATAGGGCGGGTAGGATTCGGTGTAATAGCTGAGCTGCGACAGCTTGTTCAGGGCCAATAGCTCGCCATTGCAGCTAAAAAATGCCACAACAGCGAGGATCAACGCCCGACATATAGCCACATGCCCACCCCATCAGTCACCGACCTAATTTGAGTGTAGCAGAAAGGCTATTGGCCGTTATTGAGCACCTGTTCGTAGATGGCCAGCACCCGCTGCACATGAAGATCAACACTCTCCTGAGGCAGCTGTCCCGGCGCCTGTTGCAGCGTCAGGCGGTGACTCTCGTCGCGCAGATAGCAATAGGCCTGGGTCAGGTGTTGGGCGCTCAGGTGGGGCAGTAGCTCCAGCTCAGACAGCACCTCGAAGATGCGCACATTATCGGACCAGATCGCCAGCTCTGGATGGTCATGGGTGTTGGCCAGCACCAGATACTGGGCAATAAATTCGATGTCGGCGATCCCGCCCGGGCTCTGTTTGAGATCGAAGCAGCCCTCATCGACCTTGAGTAGATGGGTGCGCATCTTCTGGCGCATCTCACGCACCTCCTTAGCCAGCTCAGCCTTGTCCCGCTCCATGGCGAGCACGTCGGCCCTCAGCTCGCTGAAACGGGCGGCCAGGCGATTATCGCCAAACAGGAAGCGTGCCCGCACCAGCGCCTGATGCTCCCAGGTCCAGGCTTCTTCACGTTGATAGCTACCGAAATATTCGATCTCACTCACCAAGAGTCCCGAAGCCCCCGAGGGGCGCAGGCGCATATCCACCTCGTAGAGTTCCCCCGAGGTGGTGCGGGTGGAGAAGAGGTGCAAGATCCGCTGAGCCAGCTTGAGATAGAAGTGGCCAATGTCGATGGGGCGATCGCCGTTGGTCTGCTGCGCATCGGGGTACTTGTCGCGGGTATAGTTGTGCAGAAACACCAGGTCCAGATCCGAGCCATAACCCAGCTCCAGGCCGCCCGCCTTACCGTAGCCTATCACCGCAAAGCCCATCTCCTCAGGTGCCAGATAAGACGGCGTTCCGTGGCGCTTGCTCACCTGCTGCCAGGCCTGCAGCACCACCTGCTCTATGATCGCCTCGGCGAGGAAGGTCAAATGGTCACTCACCTGCATCACAGGCAGCACGCCAGTCACGTCGGCGGCGGCAATCTTCAGCTGCTGCGACAGCTTAAACTGACGCAGGGCCTCCATCTGCTGCTCCATATCCTCCTCGGGCACCCGCAGCAGGTATTGGCGCAGCTCGCTGGGGTAGTCATCCAGCGAAGTAGTGTCATAAAGCTGGGCCGGATCGATCAACTCGTCCAGCAGCATAGGGAACTTGGCCAGCTGCTCTCCGATCCAGGGACTGGCCATGCAGAGGCTCACCAGCTGCTGGCGGGCACCTGGATTCTCGAACAGCAGCTCGAGGTAAGTGGTACGGGTGAGGATCTGATCCAGCACCTTACTTACCGGTAGGAAGGCCTTGGTGGGCGTCGGCAGCTGAATAAACTCCTGCAGCAGCCAGGGCATTAATTTATCGAGGGTCTCTCGACCGCGCGGGCCTATGGTGCGTTTAGCGACTGTGCCACGCCAACTCTTCAGCGCTGGCCAGAGTTCGCTCTCCTCGACGCCATGCTCCTTGAGCAGGGCCTCGGCATCTTCATCATCAACCAGGCTCCACAGCTGGGCGGTCCACTGCTCGGCCACCTCGTCGCTCTCCTGACCGCCCACCGTCTCCTTGAAGTAGCGATGGATCTTGGCCATCGCCGATTCGATATGGGTCCGCAGCTCAGCCTCTCCGGCCATGCCCAAGGCGAAACAGAGGCGCTGCCAGTCCAGCAGGTGTTGCGGCAGAGTCTGGGTCTGCTGATCACCTATGGCCTGCAGCAGGTTTTCCACCCGGCGTAGCATGAGGTAGCTCTGTTTGAGCTCATCCACCGCCAGGTATTCCAACTGCCCCAGCTTATAGAGGGTGTCTATGGCGCCAAATAGGCTCTGCTGACGCAGCGCCGGCTCACGTCCGCCACGGATCAGCTGAAAGCTCTGCACCACGAACTCGACCTCGCGGATGCCACCAGCTCCCAGCTTGATGTTGTCGGTCAGGCGGCGGCGTCTCACCTCCTGGGTGATCAACTGCTTCATCTTGCGCAGGGATTCGATGGCCGAGAAATCGATATAACGGCGATAGACGAAGGGGCGCAGCATGTCGTGCAGCTCGTCGCTGTAGGCGCTCCAGGGGCCCAGGGCACGAGCCTTGACCATGGCGTAGCGCTCCCAGTCCCTGCCCTGCTCCTGATAATAGTCTTCCAGGCCACTAAAGCTGACCACCAAAGGGCCACTCTCGCCGTAGGGACGCAGGCGCATGTCGACCCGGTAGACGAAGCCATCGACCGTCACCTGATTGAGCAGGTTAACCAGGCGCTGTCCCATGCGGATAAAGAACTGCTGGTTGTCCTGACTGCGACGACCGCCTTGAGTCTCGCCATGTTCGGGGAAGGTAAAGATAAGGTCGATATCGGAAGAGAAGTTGAGCTCGCGGCCACCCAGCTTGCCCATACCCAAGATCATCAAGGGCTGGGGATTGCCCTCGCTGTCGCAAGGGGTGCCATACTGCTGGCACATCTGGCCATAGAGCCAGTCGCGGGCGGCGATGATCAGTGCCTCGGCCAGGGCCGAGAGATCCAGCAGGGAGTCGTTCAGCTCGGCATAACCTAAGAAATCTCGCCAGGCGAGACGCACCATCTGACGGTTACGGTAGCGGCGCAGTATCGCCTTGACCTGCTCCTCGTCGTTGGCGCCTGCCAGAATGGAGTGCAGCTCACTACTGAAACTGTCGCGGGCCAGCATACTCAGTTGCCCCTCGAACAGAGAGACTATCCAGTTGGGGTGGCGACACAGCTGCTCGGCGACAAAGTCGCTGAGACCGAAGATGGTTTTCAGCTCTTTGGTCTGCTCCGGGGTGAGCTGTTCGGAGATATCCGGCCAGGCCTCGGCGAGGCGTTGCCAATGCTGCTCGGCAACCTGATTGACTTCATGGGGTAACGCTTGCTCGCTCATGTTTTCCATCGCCAGAAAAATCCTTCAGCCTTAAACGGTCGACATATTATGTCATCAATGCTATAGATAAGCTGTTAATGCAACCAAGCGGTAATCATCTTGGCATAAAATTGTCACCCAAATTACTCATCCATATTATCAGGGGGAGTAAAGATGGCTTTTTATCCTGCACTACAGGTTACTATAACCCAGCTTATCGCTATATTATGCAAAGAAGTCGCAGACTGATCACTCATTTATCGGTCTCAATCTCAACTAAATTTATGGAGAAAACATGGCAGTGATGCTAATGCGTGTTCTCGCGCTGACCCTGGTCTTCGCCCTGGCGGGATGCGGCGACGACAGGCCAGAGAAGATCGCCAAGTTTCAACAGCTGGCCCAGGCCAGGGTCGACACCCTAGGCCAGATGCTGGACAACGGCGAGGTGCGCAACGCCAACCTACTCAAGCAGTATGCCGATATCCTCGCATCAACCAAGCCAGACGTCGCCCCCCTGTTGCAGGAGCTGTCTAAAGATGCCAGCAGCCAGGGCCCCATGTATGCCTCGCTCAAGCGGCGTCTACAGGAGCTGGGCAACGAGAGCAATTTCGTCGATCTCGACCAGCAGCTCGACGAGGCGGAAAACCTCTACCAGGCGGCCGATCCCAGCCTGTATAACGACATGCTGTCTGACCCGGTGAACGTGGTCGCCGACATGTCAGGTGGCGCCCTCGCCAGGGTAAATGCCATCAGCCGTGAGGCGGATATTCTCGCCAACGGCGGCGAAGACTTTGGCGCAGGCAGCCAGTTGGTGGGCAACCCCGCCTACGGCAGCTGGCAGACCGGCAGTAACGGTATGTCCTTCTGGGCCTGGTATGGCATGTATTCCATGTTCTCCAACCTGGTACGCGGCCCCATCTACTACGACAGATGGTCGAGCCGCCGCAACTACAGCTACTACAACGACGTGGGCCGCTATCGCTACACCTCGCCCAAACAGGCTCGCACCCAGAACCAAACCTTCGAGCGCACCAAGAAGCAGTTCAACCGTCAGGGTAAGCAATTCGACAGCCCCTACGCCAAGTCTCGCTCTGGCTCCACCAGCCTGTCGCGTCAAAGCGCCTCGACGCCTAAGGCCAGCACCACAGGACGGGCAACTGGCGGCAGCAAGTTCCGCTCAAACTACTCTAAGAACAGTAACTTCAGAAACTCTAGCAGTCGTACGACGCGCAGTGTTCGTCGGGGCAAATAAAGGATATTAAGATGACATTTTTTCAACACTACGGTCTGACCCAGGAACTGGCGATCATCTTGGCCATAGATCTGACTATCGCCATCGTCTTGCTCACGGCCATGCGTTACCTGCAGGGCTGGACCGTTAAGGTCAACAGCACCCATGAGTTGTCCGAGCGGGATAACTTCGCCTTCGGCATCAGCACAGCTGGTGCCGTAGCAGGCCTGGGGATCGTACTTACCGGCGCCATCACCGGCGAGGCGGCCCAGTCCTACCTTTTCGAGGCCATCGGCATGAGCGCCTACGGCATCTTCGGCCTGATTCTGATCAAACTCGGTCGCTTCCTGCATGACAAGGTGGCGCTGAACGAGATAGATAAGAACGCCATGATCTTAAAGGGCAATATCTCTGTCGCCATAGTAGATGCCACCGCCGCCATCGCCACCGCCATCATCATACGTTCCGTACTGCTTTGGGCCGAAGATCTGACCCTGGACACCTTTATCGCCATCTTCAGCGCCTTTGCCATCTCACAGCTAATGTTGGTGCTGCTGACCCGTCTGCGTGAGCGTAGCTATGCCAAGCGCCACGACGACAGCTCAATGCAAGAGGCGCTGGCCAAGGGGCATATCGCGGTGGCGATACGTCACAGCGGCTATATGCTCGCCATGGCACTGAGCTTCAACGCCGCCAGCCACTTCATCGTCTTCATGCCGACCGCCTATGTCACCAACATACTCGGCTGGCTGATCTTCTCGGTGATCATGCTGCTCGCCCTCTCACTGCTACTGGCCCTGGTGAAGAAACTGGTGCTGGCCAATATCAACCTGAAAGCAGAGGTCGAAGAGCAGCACAACATAGGTATCGCCACCGTCGAGCTGGCCATCAGCGTGGCCATCGCCCTGATCCTCACCAGCCTGATGGCCTAAGACGCTACCCTGAATGCAATCAACACACACCACAACGCCTGCTCCTGCAGGCGTTAAATCATTAAGCTGGTTCGACGATCTCCTGCTGCTGGGGATCATGGCGGTACTGGCCGCCTGTGGCCTCATCTACGAATACTTGCTGTCCCACTATGCGGGGCGGATCCTGGGGGCCCTGGAAGCCGCCATCTACACAATGATCGGCCTGATGATAGTCTCCATGGGCGTCGGCGCCTTCGCCGCGCGTAAGATCCGCTGCGCCTTCACCGGCTTCGCCATGCTGGAGCTGTGCGTCGCCCTCTGCGGCGCCCTGGCGATTCTGATCACCGCCGCCGTGATCGGCTTCGGCCAACAGCTGCCCATCATCATCGCCAGCACCATAGGCTTGCCGCCGGATCAGTTGCCCCAGGGCGGCTTTATCGGCACGCTGCAGAAGCTGAGTGAATACCTGCCCTACGCCTGGGGCGTATTGCTCGGCCTGATGATAGGCATGGAAATCCCCCTGATCGCCCGGGTACGTCAGTCACTTTGTGACGAGCACCTAATGCATAACGCAGGCACCATCTATGGCGCCGACTATATAGGTGCCGGCGTCGGCGCCGCCATCTGGGTGATCTTCATGCTGGCGCTGGATATCCAGCTGGCCGCGGCGCTCACCGCCAGCTTTAACCTGCTGGCCGGCTTCCTGTTTATCTGGCGTTTCTGGTCCAAGATCCGCTTTAACCGACTGTTATTGGCAGGCCATCTGCTCGCCACTGGTATATTGCTGGTACTGGCCATTCATGGCCCCAAGTGGGATCAGGCCTTCAACAATCTGCTCTACAAGGACAAGGTGGTCTATGCCAAGGCGACCCGTTTTCAGCAGCTCACCTTTACCGAGCGTCTGCGGGGCAATCACCTGGCGCCTGTCTACTCTCTGTATATCAACGGCCGCCTGCAGTTCTCCAGCCAGGATGAGCATATCTATCACGCCTTCCTGGTACACCCGACGCTGGCCGCCAGTGCCCGTCACGATAAGGTGTTGATCATAGGGGGCGGCGACGGACTTGGACTGAGGCAGGTGCTCAAGTGGCAACCCAAGCAGGTCACCCTGATGGATCTCGACGCGGATCTGGTGAGGCTGTTCAAGGAGGGCGACCCAGAGATGCCGCCGCGACTATCAAACGCGCTGTTAAAGCTTAATGGCGATGCCTTTAACGATGCGCGGGTCGAGCTGCTGATAGACGATGCCTTTAACGGCGCCGACAAGCTAATAAGGCGCGGCGAGAAGTTTGACGCCATTATCGTGGATCTACCCGACCCCAGCCATCCGGATCTCAACAAGCTTTATTCGGATCTCTTCTATCGCAAGCTCAAGGAGCTGCTGAGCAGCGACGGGGCGATCTCGGTGCAGTCGACCTCCCCCTATCACGCCGCCAAGGCCTTCATCTCGGTCGGTAAGACGCTGCAAGCCGCAAGCTTTCAAGTTGAGCAGTATCACCACAATGTGCCCAGTTTCGGCGAATGGGGCTGGAGCATAGGCACCCTAAGGGGCCAAAACGCCAAGCAGCGGCTGTCGAGTATGACAGAGCTGCCGGTCGATGACCCCTGGCTCACGCCTGGGCTTATCAGGGCGGCTTTTGAATTTCCTAAAAATTATTATGAACATGCAGACCAGGTGAAGGTCAACGATATAGGCTCAATGCATCTGTATCGCTACCATCAGCGCGCCTGGTCAGAGGATGAAAACCTGACGCTCGACTGAAGGTAAAAATGGAACACAAAAATAGCGCTTGACATATTATGTCGCAGTGCTATCTTTAATCGCAGACATAATATGTCAAAGAGGATAAATATGAACATTCACAACATTGCCAACCACCTCAATGCACTTGGCGACAACAGCCACACCGGCTTTCAATTCGACTGTTATCCCATAGATGGCGACGTCGAAGTACTGCAAGTCAACGTTGTGGGACGCGAAGAGATCCCTGTGTTTGTATCGGTAACGGACAACCAAATCCTGTGCATCAGCTACCTGTGGGGCGAAGACGAAGTTAAGCAAGACCGTCGCAGCGAGATGTTTGAAACCATGCTCGAACTCAACATCCCTATGCCACTGTCCTCCTTCGCTAAGGTCGACGACAAGTATGTGGTCTATGGAGCCCTGTCTGTGCAATCGAGCATGTTAGAGATAGAGCAAGAGCTGTCAGTCCTGTCAGACAACTGTCTGGAAGTGATCGACGAGCTGGCCGATTTCTTAAAGTAACCGCTAACCAATTTAGTCATGTGATGGTTTACGCACAAGGCGACGCCATTACCCCAAGAGGAGTCATATTATGGGCATACTGAACAAGATCCTCACCGCATTTCGCGGTGGCGCCACCGAAGTTGGCCAGAGTATCGTCGACGCCAACTCGACACGCATCTTCGAACAAGAGATCCGTGACGCAGAGAAACACCTGACCAAGGCCAAGCGCGAGCTGACCGACGTCATGGCCAAAGAGATGCAAGCCAGCCGCGAAGTGGATCGCCTAAAGCGCGCCATCGCCGAACACGAAGGCTACGCGACTCAGGCGCTGGAGAAGGAAAACGAAGCCTTGGCCCTGGAAGTGGCCGAGAAGATCGCTCAGCTTGAGCAAGAGCTTTCTGAACACCAGAGCGCCAACGACAGCTTTAGCGCCCACGCCGCCCGTCTAAAAGACCTGGTGCGCAAGACAGAGCGCCAGCTGGCCGACTACCAACGTCAGCTCAGCATGGTCAAGACCACGGAAAGCGTGCAGAAAGCCACGGCGACCATTACCGATTCCTTCGCCAGCAGCAACTCTAAACTGTTGAACGCCAAGGATTCGTTGGAACGCATCAAGGCACGTCAGCAGCAGTTTGACGACCGTCTCAAGGCCGCCGAAACCCTGGCCGACGAGAACAGCGACAAGTCGCTACAGGCCAAGCTTGCCGAGGCGGGTATCGGCGAGCAGAAGTCCAATGCCAACGCGGTACTGGATCGCCTCAAAGCCCGTAAATAACACAGGCTAAATCAAGCTATAGCACCTTGCGGCTCTGCCCAAGGTGCTTTTGTGCCAATCACGGTAAGCGTTCTGCAATGGCGCAGGAAAACGCTTGCTAACGAGCCAGGATTTTTCGATAAGCAGTTATCGAAGGTTTTAACAAGCCAGCATGAGCAGCGATTTACTAGGATTGATATCAACCATTATTCTTCTCGAGGGTAGTTCATGGGATTCTTAAAAGGATTGTTTGGTAAGAAAGAGGCGCCCAAACGCCAACTCAACCATCCTAATCATTTGCAAAAAGGCGATATTATCAGCCTGGATGACAGCTTCGCCCTGCCCGAGCAACTGCGAGGCCAACAGCTGAGAGTCGAAGGGATCAACACCTACGAATACCAGCGCAAGCAGCAGTGTGAGTGGGTGCTCAAGGGCCACGGCAACGACAGCCTCTGCCTCTCTCTGGATGAAGACGATGAAACCTATCTGGCCTTCTCCATCAAGATCCCCCGCAGCCAGGTGGAGCAGCTGTTCGATCTCGACGCCTTCAGCGAGATCTTCGAAGAAGACTCGCACGCCGAGCTTGAGGTCAAAGAGACCCCTGCCGCCCTCATGGGATGGCTGGGTGAGCGCTATCATCAGGTAAACTTCGCCCAGTTTGGCTATTTCCACCGCGTCGATTATCGCGGCATGCGTCCGCCTCAAGACGAGGGGATGAGCTCGGGCGAGCCATTCGAGAGCTATCTGCTGCTGGATGAAGAGGAAAACCGCGCCGTCGAGGTCGAGGTATATGAAGGGGGTGACACAGATGTCAGCCTCACCCTCTACCGTCCCTTGAGCGATATTCGCCAATATTGGCCGGGACAGCTATAAACAACACAGGGCGGTCTTGCCGCCCACTTTGCAAGATTCACAGCACCTTAAGGCAAGCTAATGAGCAAGAATAAGAAGCTGCTTCCCGAACAGTGGCAGCAGAATCAGAAAGCCGCCAAGGCCACCCAGGTCGCCTTCGATCTGGACGAGAAGTTTCAATACTCTATCCGCAAGGCCGCGTTGGATGCCGGTGTCAGCCCCTCAGATCAGATCCGCAGCATTCTAGGGCTGGCCACCACCAAGCGGCCCAAGCGTCCACGCCTCACCGTCTCCCTCAGCCCGGAAGATTATCAACTGCTGGCGGAGAAATATGGCCTGGCCGCCGATGAGCAACTGGAAATAAAACGCCGCGTATTGGATGACCTGGTTCATTTTGTCGACAAAAACGAATAAGATCATGGGCTGATCACAAATCAAGGGCGACTCACAGGGAAATTCGGCTTGAGCGCCGCCGCCAAAAAGGAATCGATATCATGATCGATAGAAAGCGCTGGCTTCTGCCCATCAACCAGAACCCCACTCCCTTCGAGCTGGCGATGATGCTGCTCTCCCTGATCTCTGTCATCGTGGTGCTCATGTTGACCTTCGCCAAGCTGGATGGCGAGACCCGTCGCCTACTCTTCTTCATCGACACCAGCATCTGCGTCATCTTCATCAGCTACTTCTTTATCAACCTGTTTCGCGCCGAAGATAAGCGTGACTACTTCAGGCACCACTGGATCGACCTGGTGGCCAGTATCCCCGCCATCGAAGCCTTGAGGCTGGCCCGTTTCTTCCAGATTTTGCGGGTGATCCGTCTGATCCGCATGACCCGCTCTATCCTGATCCCCCTGATGCGCCAGCGCCAAGAGACCACCCTCGCCAGCCTGTTGGTGGCCATGGTGACCATACTCACCCTCGCCTCGGTAATGATTCTGTTGGTGGAGAGCGGCGACCCAAATGCCAATATCCACACCGCAGAAAATGCCATCTGGTGGGCGCTGGTGACCATCTCTACCGTAGGTTACGGCGACTATTATCCTGTCACCACAATAGGCCACTTCATCGGCGGCCTGGTGATCGTCTGTGGGGTGAGCTTCTTCGGGGTGATCTCGGGTTACATGGCCTCTATCTTCATCGCACCAGACAGCAAGCAGCGACAGGAGGCCCAGAGCCAACAGATGCGTGATGAGTTAGAGATGGTACTGCAGCGAATGGAGAAGAATCAGGAGACCCTGCTGTCGGAAATTGCGACGCTAAAGCAGCAGTTAAATGAGAAAAATAAGTAACAGATGACTCAGGGCGATTGCGCCGAGTCATCCGTTGAGTGATGGCCCTGTTGGACAATTATCGCCAGTAGGGCTGCACCTTAAGCGCCGAGCGGCGCGAATGCTCCATGGCAAACAGCAGGCTCTGCTCCTTGCTATCGAGCCAATCATCGATATCCCGCCCCTGCGTGGCGGCGGTTTGCCTCAGACTGTGATAGGCACCCAGGGTGCGTATGCCTAATACCAAGTCCTGCCAGGGGGCTCGGAACTGATCCCGCGACTTATGCTTATACAGCTCACCATAGGCGACACCGACCAAGATGCTCTCATCAAGCGCCTTGGCAAAAGATTGATAATCTTCGCTGCTCAGCTCGGCATTGGAAGGCATTAAATCGACAATCTGCTGCCAGGAGGCTTCCTGCAGCCGATCGGCGAAGGCCTGCAGGCTCTGCTGCTCGCTGATATATACCTGCCCGGCGTTGACCGCCATCAAGAGGCTCACCAGACGAACCTGCAACTGACCATAGGTCACATGGTTAAGCATGGCATCTATCTTTTGTGGCATCTCCAGGGCTGCCAGCTCATGGCGCACCGCATCAAGCAAGCCTTCGGGCTCACTCAGGTTACTCAGCAGGGCACCGTCACCGTCCAGCAGCTCGCAAAGACTCAGCCCCTTGTCGACGAAGCTCAGCTGCGACTCTATGGCGTCGAAGGCCTGCAGCAATTTGTCGTCCAGCAGGGAAAACTGCGCCAGGGTGCAACGCAGCAGGCGAATGCAGGCGCGCAGACGATAGCCAAGCAACGGCAACTGCCGCGCCGCCTGCCGGGATTCCAGCAGCATCTCTTCCAGCAACTGCCAGCGATCAAGGCCGGTTTCCAATAGAGTCACCAAGGCCTGTTTCGGAGTGCCCTTCTTTGGCAGGGCGATAAAGGCCAGGGTATCTAGCTGCAGGGGGCTAGCCATGGCCGCCAGGCGATAACCCCGCTGGGCCTTGCTGGCGCGCCCAAGTCTCGCCGGGATCTGCTCTGTCACCCGCTCGGCCAGCGCCAATAGCGCCTGGGCATCGCCCGCCAGCAGCTCAAATTCCAACTCACAGATAGGCTCGCACTGGCCATTGGCGCTGATGCTGCCAATATCCAGCGCCACCTCCACCAGACTCTCATCGAGATAGATATGCCAGCTCATGCGGGTAAAGTCTGTGTCAAACAGCGAGACCAGCGCATCCTGCACCGGGCCGATTTCGGCGCCCTCTGGCCAGATCTCAGTGGGGAAAAGCGACAAATTGACCTTTGCTTGATCGATATCAATATTGTACTCGGGGCGGGAGTGCACCCCACCTACCACAGTGCCGGCGGTCTTGATCGTCTGCTCAAATTGACCGTCTCGGCCACGAATACGCAGTCCCATGTCCCAGCGTCTGAGCTGAAGATCTGGGGTATCGTAGTAACTGTTGGTCAGATGAATCGCGCCTTTTGCATCACTATGGGGTAGACTGTTAAGCAGTGATACCAAGGCTTCGCGTTTGTTTTCGGGGAAAAATAGTTTTAGCTCTATCTCGGCTTCCATTCGCCAGCTGCTCACTTTTTTAATCTAGGACTCGGAACTGTAATGAATGTGTCATTATACTTTAATGAAAATTTCACAATGTCACATTAATGTCATAATCGGCCATTAGTATCTCGCATTGCAGTTTATATATAACTCGTTAGAATAAAAACTGTGGGTTTTTATATAAAAACACAGTTTCAATACGCGGACGCTTGGGTTAACATGCGCCCGCATTTTCCAACAGTGGAATAACCTAAATAGG
The DNA here is from genome assembly GCF_000016065.1 of Shewanella loihica PV-4. Taxonomy (NCBI): domain Bacteria; kingdom Pseudomonadati; phylum Pseudomonadota; class Gammaproteobacteria; order Alteromonadales; family Shewanellaceae; genus Shewanella; species Shewanella loihica. The sequence continues at coordinate 703,977 of NC_009092.1, read as the reverse complement.
TACACGGCAATGCCAGTAAACTCTATTTTGGGCGTGTTTGCAAAATCGCCAATTAAACCATTACAAGATCATATCGACAAGGTGCACGATTGTGCCTCGATCCTTGTACCATTTTTTGACGCTACTGTCGCAGGTGACTGGGACAAAGCGGTTCAACTCCGTAAACAAATCAGCCAATCAGAACGTGAAGCAGACGAACTCAAGCGTGAGATCCGCTTAACGCTTCCCGGCGGCCTGTTTATGCCAGTTGAAAGAACAGACTTACTGGAGCTACTTACCCAGCAAGATAAAATCGCCAACAAGGCGAAAGACATTTCAGGTCGCGTTATCGGCCGTCAGCTACTTGTCCCAGAAGCAATTCAAGATACCTTTAATGCCTACCTGGCACGCTGTCTCGATGCAGTGGCTCAGGCTAAGCAAGCCATTAACGAGCTCGATGACCTGCTAGAAACAGGTTTCAGAGGCCGTGAGGTCGATCTTGTCGCTAAAATGATCGTGGAACTCGACAAAATTGAAGAGGACACCGACGATCTACAAATCAAAATCCGTCGTCAGTTGTTTAGCATCGAGAATCAGCTAAACCCTGTGGATGTGATGTTCCTCTATAAGATAATTGAGTGGGTTGGAGACTTGGCAGACCTTGCCGAGCGTGTCGGTTCCCGCCTAGAGCTAATGTTAGCTCGCGTCTAAAAACAAAGTTATCAAGGTATCAACATGGTTGATGTATTAATCACCAATGGCCCGTGGCTAATTGCCATTGCGGCTGCATTTGGATTTTTAATGGCGTGGGGTATTGGCGCAAACGATGTCGCTAATGCTATGGGAACCTCAGTAGGTTCAAACGCGATCACCATTAAACAAGCGATCATCATCGCGATGATCTTCGAATTTGCCGGCGCGTACCTCGCAGGCGGTGAAGTAACCAGCACGATCCGTAAAGGGATCATAGATTCGGCCTATTTTGTCGACTCACCTGAGCTGCTGGTGTACGGCATGATCTCGGCGCTACTGGCTGCCGGTATCTGGTTGGTTGTCGCGTCAGCCCTGGGCTGGCCGGTATCGACCACTCACTCTATCGTCGGCGCTATCGTAGGTTTTGCCGCCGTGGGTGTGAGCGCCGATTCTGTTGCCTGGAGCAAGGTATTGGGTATCGTGGGGTCATGGATCATCACACCGGCGATCTCTGGCTTTATCGCCTTTACCATCTTCCAAAGCGTACAGAAGCTGATCTTCAACACTGACAACCCGCTGGAAAACGCCAAGCGTTACGTGCCTTTCTATATGGCACTGGCCGGTTTCGTCATGTCGCTGGTGACCATCAAGAAGGGTCTGAAGCACGTAGGTCTGCACTTCACCAACGTCGAAGCCTACTCACTGGCGGTCTTTATTGCGATCCTGGTGGGCATTGGCGGTATGATTGCCATCAGACGTCTAAAGATGAGCCAGAGCGCCGATCGTCAGACGCAGTTTGGTAACGTGGAGAAGGTATTCGCTATTCTGATGGTTGTGACCGCTTGTTGTATGGCGTTCGCCCACGGTTCTAACGATGTCGCCAACGCTATTGGCCCTCTGGCCGCCGTGGTATCCGTGGTAAATAGCGGTGGCGAGATCGCCAGCAAGGCTGAATTAGTCTGGTGGATCCTACCACTAGGTGCCTTCGGTATTGTCATGGGTCTGGCTATCTTCGGTAAGCGTGTGATGCAGACTATCGGTAAGAACATCACTCACCTGACACCTAGCCGTGGTTTTGCCGCCGAGCTGGCTGCCGCCTCTACCGTGGTTATCGCCTCGGGTACGGGTCTGCCTATCTCGACCACTCAGACACTGGTTGGTGCCGTGTTGGGTGTGGGTATGGCGCGTGGTATCGCCGCCATCAACATCGGCGTGGTACGTAACATCGTGGTCTCTTGGGTAGTCACACTACCTGCGGGCGCGGGCCTGTCGATCATCTTCTTCTTCATGATCAAGGGGATCTTTAGCTAAGCTAAGTCCTATTCATAAGAGAATAAAAAGGAAGCCTCAAGGCTTCCTTTTTTATTTCCATTTATCCTGACTTTTAGCCATTCCGTTTGGGCTTATCTTTTCTGTGCAACTTGTCTGCCAAACTGGGCAGCTACAAAGATTAATTCCTGGTAACACTTCCCATGTTGCACTTGCAAATAGGTGGCTAAATCCCTAGCATGTGCCAATATTTCGCTGAAGAGAACTCAAAGTGTTAAGACTCCTATCTATTCTCGCCATGATGCTAATATCATCGACCCTGATGGCGGCTGAGCAGACCCGTTATATCTCAGATAACGTCTACACCTTCATTCACGGTGGTCCTGGCACCCAATACCGTATTCTGGGCAGCGTCGAAGCCGGTCAACCGGTCACCTACCTGGGTGAGATGCAAAACGACTACGCCAAGGTCGTCGACCACAAGGGCCGCGAAGGCTGGGTCGACAGCAAGATGTTGGACTCTGGCAAGAGCTTCCGTGTGCAGCTGCCAGAGGTTCAGGCCGAACTCGACAGAGTCAAGGCTGAACTTGAGAACATCACCAACGAGAGCGACAGCAGCACTCAGGTGATCCGCCAGCTACGTTCGCAACTGGCTAACGCCGAAGAAGCCCTGGCCAAGGCCTCGAGCGAGCGCGACAGCGCCACCCGCGAGCTGACCAAGCTGAAAAACGACGAGCGCTTCGAGCTGATGAAGCAAGGCGGCATGATTGCCGGTATCGGCGTGTTGATCGGTGTAATTCTGGTCTATCTTCCGCGTCCACGTCGTCGCCAGAAGAACCGCTGGTAATCATCTAGGCATTACCGCGAGCGAGCATAATGAGCCAGGGCTGAGTCCCTGGCTTTTTTTATGGCTAAAATAGCCATAAAACACCCTGAATTTTATTCATAGCACGCCGCCACAACCCCCATAAACAGTGGCCTTAGCCGCCTTCTGGCCGGACGAGATCAAACAAAGGTCACATTCACCCACACAAGAGTGTCCCTCGTCACATTTTGGAGGTATAATCGGCGCGCAAATGGCGCCAGATTGTATACAAAAATAATACTAAACGCCTGAAAACTTACCTTTTGTTCAAGCCAAAACTGTCCCTATTTAGGTCCAGGTGGAAGTGATTACTATGTTCAAAGCAAGTGAAGTTCTGACTGGTCGTTACGACTCAGCTACCCTAGATGAGCTATTTACAGCGATCACCAACAACTATATTGTCGACGAAGAGCAGTACCTCTCTGAACTGATTAAGCTTGTTCCCTCGAGCGACGACGAGATTCAACGTATTACCAAGCGTGCCCACGACCTGGTGCACAAGGTGCGTCAATACGACAAGAAAGGACTCATGGTCGGTATCGACGCCTTCCTACAACAGTACAGCCTGGAGACCCAAGAAGGGATCATCCTCATGTGTCTGGCCGAGGCCCTGCTGCGTATCCCTGATGCGGCCACCGCCGACGCCCTGATCGACGACAAACTCTCGGGCGCCAAGTGGGACGAGCACCTGAGCAAAAGTGACTCTACCCTGGTTAACGCCTCTACCTGGGGCCTGATGCTCACGGGTAAGATCATCTCCCTGGACAAGAGCATAGACGGCAAGCCAAGCAGCCTGCTGAATCGTCTGGTCAACCGCCTGGGTGAGCCTGTGATCCGCCAAGCCATGCTGGCGGCGATGAAGATCATGGGTAAACAGTTCGTACTGGGCCGTACGGTCCAAGAGGCACTGAAGAACAGCACTGACAAGCGCAAGCTGGGCTACACCCACAGCTACGACATGCTGGGCGAAGCCGCCCTGACCATGAAAGACGCGCAGAAGTACTACCAAGATTACTCCAATGCCATCGCGGCACTGGGCGCCCAGCAATACGATGAGAGCGAGGCGCCACGCCCGACTATCTCTATCAAGCTATCGGCGCTGCACCCTCGCTATGAGGTGGCCAACGAAGACAGAACCATGACAGAGCTGTATGACACGCTCATAAAATTGGTGTCTCAGGCGCGTAGCCTTAACGTAGGCGTCTCTATCGATGCCGAAGAGGTAGACCGTCTCGAGCTGTCGCTGAAACTCTTCCAGAAGCTGTATAACTCAGACGCCGCCAAGGGCTGGGGCCTGCTGGGTCTCGTGGTACAAGCTTACTCTAAGCGCGCCCTCCCCGTGCTGTGCTGGATCACCCGTCTGGCCAAAGATCAGGGCGATGAGATCCCTGTCCGCCTGGTGAAAGGCGCCTACTGGGACAGCGAGCTGAAATGGGCTCAGGTTGCCGGCGAAGGCGGATACCCGCTGTTCACCCGCAAGGCAGGAACCGACGTCTCTTACCTGGCCTGTGCGCGCTACCTGCTGTCTGACGCCACCCGCGGCGCCATCTACCCGCAGTTTGCCAGCCACAACGCCCAGACAGTGGCCGCCATCACCGACATGGCCGGCGACCGTCTGTATGAGTTCCAGCGCCTACACGGCATGGGCGAAGAGCTGTACGACACCCTGCTGGCCGAGAGCGGCGTAAGCACGGTTCGTATCTACGCCCCTGTAGGTGCTCACAAAGATCTGCTGCCTTACCTGGTGCGTCGCCTGCTGGAAAACGGCGCCAACACCTCGTTCGTACACAAGCTGGTCGACCCTAAGACACCGATCGAATCTTTGGTTGTCCACCCATTGACGACCCTACAAAGCTATAAAACCCTAGCCAACAATAAAATCGTTCAGCCGATCGACATCTTCGGCGCCGAGCGTAAAAACTCCAAGGGAATCAACATGAACATCATCTCAGAATCTGAGCCTTTCTTCGCCGCGCTGGACAAGTTCAAAGACCAGCAATGGTCTGCCGGCCCTATCGTCAATGGCGAAACCCTCAGCGGTGAAACCATTGAGGTGAAGAGCCCATACGACACCACACAGATCGTCGGCAAGGTCGCCTTCGCCAACAATCAGGCGATCGAGCAGGCTCTGGCCAGCGCCCACAACGCCTTCGGCAGCTGGTGCTCAACCCCGGTTGAAGTACGTGCCAACGCACTACAGAAGCTGGCGGATCTGCTTGAAGAGAACCGCGAAGAGCTGATCGCCCTCTGTACCCGTGAAGCGGGTAAGAGCATTCAAGACGGCATCGACGAGGTGCGCGAGGCGGTCGATTTCTGTCGCTACTACGCGGTACAAGCCAAGAAGATGATGGGCAAGCCTGAACTGCTGCCTGGCCCAACGGGTGAGCTGAACGAGCTATTCCTGCAAGGCCGCGGCGTATTCGTCTGTATCAGCCCGTGGAACTTCCCACTGGCGATCTTCCTAGGTCAGGTCACCGCAGCCCTGGCGGCGGGTAACACTGTGGTTGCCAAACCTGCCGAGCAGACCTCTATCGTAGGTTACCGCGCAGTGCAGCTGGCCCATGAAGCCGGTATTCCGAAAGAAGCCCTGCAGTTCCTACCAGGTACGGGTGCAACCGTTGGCGCGACCATCACGGCCGATGAGCGTATCGGCGGCGTCTGCTTTACCGGCTCTACCGTGACCGCTAAGCGCATCAACCTGACACTGGCCCAGCGTGATGGCGCCATCATCCCGCTGATCGCCGAGACAGGTGGTCAGAACGCCATGGTGGTGGACTCGACTTCACAGCCAGAGCAGGTGGTTAACGACGTGGTTTCCTCTTCGTTCACCAGCGCCGGTCAGCGTTGTTCGGCCCTGCGCGTGCTCTATCTACAGGAAGATATCGCCGATCGCGTGATCGACGTGATGAAGGGCGCCATGGACGAGCTGACCATAGGCAACCCAGGTTCGGTGAAGACAGATGTTGGCCCTGTGATCGATGCGACCGCCAAGGCGAACCTCAACGCCCACATCGACCATATCAAGCAGGTGGGTCGTCTGATCAACCAGCTGGAACTGCCAGCAGGCACCGAGAATGGTCACTTCGTGGCGCCGACTGCGGTAGAGATCGACTCTATCAAGGTGCTGGAGAAGGAACACTTCGGTCCTATCCTGCACGTGATCCGCTACAAGGCAGCCGACCTGCCTAAGGTGATCGACGACATCAACTCCACCGGTTTCGGTCTGACCCTGGGCATCCACAGCCGCAACGAGGGCCATGCCCTGGAAGTGGCCGACAAGGTCAACGTGGGTAACGTCTACATCAACCGTAACCAGATCGGCGCCGTAGTTGGCGTGCAGCCGTTCGGCGGCCAAGGCCTGTCGGGCACGGGTCCTAAGGCCGGTGGTCCACACTACCTGACCCGTTTCGTCACCGAGAAGACGCGCACCAACAACATCACCGCCATCGGCGGTAACGCCACCCTGCTTTCTCTGGGTGACAGCGAAGAGTAATCTTGCTCGCTAAGCGTTTTAGTTAAGCGCTCTCGTTAAGCGACAAACAAAAAAGCCAGTGGATTTCCACTGGCTTTTTTATTACCCGTCACAAGGGCTAAAAGAACTGAGGACTAAGAGCTAAGGACTAAGCACTCAAGGCGAAGAATACGCCTTAACTTAGCACGCGGTTCAAACTGGCATAGTGGGCATCCTGTGCCAGCAGACTTTGGTGAGTGCCGCTAGTGCGGATCTTGCCCGCCTCCATCAGGTGGATGCTATCCATCTTGTCCATGGCCGTCAGTCTGTGGCTTATCATCACCATGGTCTTATCCTTAGCAAAATCGAGCAACAGCGCCATGATCTCCCGCTCGGTGCGTTGATCCAGCCCCTCGGTGGGCTCGTCCAGCAGCAATAATGGCGCGTCACGCAGCAGCGCCCTGGCGACCCCAATACGGCGACGTTCGCCTCCTGAGAGCTGTCTGCCGCCCTCGCCTATCCAGTTATCCAGCGGCTTTTCGCCTTGGGTTAATGTCTCCAGGCCGACACGCTCTAACACCTCAATCAACTTGGCATCGTTGGCCTCACGCCAGGCCTTGCGCTCGGCGCGGCTGCCCTCGGGCGCCTGCTCAAACTGCGCCAGGGTCAGGTTATCGCGCAGGGTGCCGGCAAACAGATAGATACGCTGACTCACCACCGTCATGGCGCGGCGCAGCGCCTGCTCGCTGTAATCTTCTATTGGGCGGCCGTCGAGCAAGAGAGTGCCCGCATCGGGCGTCCACTCCCGGGTGATGAGCGACAACAGGCTCGACTTGCCGCAGCCGGTCTGGCCCAGTAGCGCCAGCTTCTCGCCCGGCTTCACCTCCAGGCTCAAATCGTCCAATACCCGCTGGCCCGGCTGATAGCCGAAGCTGACACCCGCGATAGACAGGGCACCGCGACTCGCCGCCAGGCTGGCCTCTTCCCCATAGCCGATGCTGGGGCGACGCTCGGTGATCTCACTCACCCGCTCGGCCGCCTGCACGCAGGCCGACAGGTGCTGAAAGGCGCCAGCCAGCGGCATCAACATCTCGATACAGGCCAGGGTCATAAACACCACCAGCGCCAGCAGCGGCCCTGGCGGCACCTTGTCCCCCACCCCATCGGCGGCGAGATAACAGAGCAGCACCAGCGCCAGCCCATGGCTTAAGATCAGCAGCGCCTGACTCAGGGCGGTCACCGCCGTCATGGTGGACTGGCTGGCAAACAATTTCGCCTGGGCACTATCTAACTCAGCCCTGAAGCGCTTTTCGGCACCAAACAGGGTCAGCTCCGCCTGGCCTTGCAGGTACTCCAACAGTAGCACCCGGTATTGGCGGCGGCTCTCCAACTGGGCGATGCCCGGCCTGTGGCCCAAACGATAGAAAACCAGAGGCAGCAGGAACCACAGAGTCAGCAGCACGCCGCACAGGGTCAGCGCCAGCTCACTATCGAACCAGGCGAGAAAACCATACAGGGCGGCGATCATCAAGAGCGAGGCCAGCAGCGGCGTGATAAGCCGCAGATAGAGATGATCTAGTGTGTCGATATCCGCCACCAGACGATTGAGCAGATCGCCGCCGCGCAGATGGCTGAGCTCCTTGGCGCTCAAGGGCATCAGCTTGCCCCAGGCCCAGGTGCGCAGCTCGGTCAGCAGGCGAAAGGTGGCCTCATGGGTCGCCAGACGTTCGCCATAGCGGCTGGCGGTACGGGCGATGGAGAGGAAACGTACCCCTCCGGCCGGGGTGAAATAGTTAAAGGCCTGGGCGGTCACCACACTCAGCCCGGCTACCGCGGTAGCCGACAGGAACCAGCCCGACAGTGACAGTAGACCAATGCCCGCCATCAGGGTGGTCAGGCTCAGCAGCAGACCCACCAGCATCATTAGCCACTGGCGCTTAAACAGCTTGATAAAAGGCAGCAGGTGTTTCATTACGCCTCCTCCTGTCGATGGCACAGGTCGCTAAACAGCCCAGGCTCGGCCATCAGGGTGTGATAATCCCCCTGCTGCACCAGCTTGCCGCCATCCAGCACCCAGATCTTATCCATATCGATGAGAGCATCCAGACGATGGGTCACCAGCAGGCTGGTGGCGCCCTGGCGCACATCAATAAGCGCCTGCATCACCGCCGCCTCGCTGTGGCTATCTAAGCTAGCGGTCGGCTCATCGAGCACAAACAGCTTGGCGGACTGACCTAAGGCCCTTGCCAGACAGAGGCGCTGGGCCTGCCCCACGGACACCCCGGCGCTCTGCTCCCCTATGGGATGAGCGAGCCCAAGAGGCTGCGCCCGCACAAAATCGCCGATACGGGCGTCGTCCAGCAATGTATAGATGGCTTCATCCGACATCTCCTTGCCCATGGCGACGTTGTCACCAATGGTGCCGTGAAACAGCTGCGGCTCCTGCCCCAGCCAGGCGAGATGATGACGATAGCTCTCCCTCTCTAGGCTGCTCAACTCTACGCCATTTATCAGGACGCTGCCGCGATAGGATAAGAAGCCCAATAACATGTTGAGCAGGCTGGTCTTGCCCGCCCCGCTCGGACCGACGATGGCAAGCTGCTCGCCGCCGATAACCTCGGCCGTTATCGGCCCCAGCAACACCTGGCCATCCGGGCTTAACACCTCGGCCCCTTGCAGCTTAATGCTAAGTGGCGTCTCGCTTGTAAAAGGCACGCGCGGCGCCTCATCAGCCTCATCCCCTTGATGATTCAGCAGCTCCATCAGCGCCTCGGCGGCGCCTATGGCCTGGGCCTTGGCATGATAGTGAGTACCCATATCCCGCAGAGGCTGATAAAACTCAGGCGCCAGAATCAGCACAAACAGGCCGATAAACAGCGTCATACCTGCGCCGTAGTGACCAAAGTCGAGATGATCTAAAAAGCTAAAACCGAAATAGACGGCCAGCACGGCGATGGAGACGGCGGCGAAGAACTCCAGCACCGCCGAGCTAAGAAACGCCATACGCAGCACCGCCATGGTGCGGCTGCGAAACTCCTCCGAGGCGCTCTCGATCGCCTGCTGCTCGCGCTCACCCGCGTGGAACAGACGTAGGGTGCCAATCCCCCTCAGCCTATCCATGAAGTGACCACTGAGGCGCGACAGGGCGCCAAAATTTTTGCGGTTAGCATCGGCGGCGCCCATGCCCACCAAGATCATAAACAGGGGGATCAGCGGCGCGGTGGCCAGCAGAATGATCCCCGCCGCCCAGTTGATGGGAAACACCACGGCCAATATGGTCAGGGGAATAAAGCCCGCCAGCATCATCTGCGGCAGATATTTAGCGTAGAAGTCGTGAAGGTCCTCCACCTGCTCCAACACTATGCTGGCCCAGCTGCCCGCCGGGCGCCCCTTGATAAACACAGGCCCCAGCTCCACCAGCTTGTCGAGCACACTCTGACGAATCTGGCTGCGTAGCAACATGCCCGCCTTGAAGCTGATGCGCTCGCGGCCATAGGCCAGCGCCGCCCGCAACACGATCACGGCTATCAGGGCGATGAACTCGCTGGTAAAGGCCTCACGAGGCAGGTTTTCGATGATCAGGCCGTGGAGCATAGTCGCCAGCAGATAGGCCTGGGCCACCAGGGCGAAGCCGGTAAGCACGCCAATCAACACGGTCAGATTGAGGTAGGCGCCACAGGCCGATTTTTGCTGCTTAAGCCAGCGGCCGAGGACTTTTTCGAGGGTCTTATCCATTGAGCTCCGCGTGTTATCAGGCAGGGACACTAAGTTCGATGGCAAGAGTATCGCAGGCTCGCGCACAGGAATAAACCAGCGGGTAGGGAATTGTTATTAGGCTCACAAAAATTGAGCTAGATCAAAAAAACTGGGAACTCAGTTTTTATCGAGTTTTGATTTTGGGGTGGGGTTCATGGAGATGTTGCCTTTCCTATGTGAGGATTATCGACCCATTTCGAGTAACCCAATAATATGTGTAAATTTAACGGCAAAGAACTTTGGTACTTGTAGACCTCTTTGAAGGTCGCACCTTCATGGCAACCTATCACCTGCGGTGGGCTCATGTGCAAACACGTTTTTGGCAGGCCGCCAGCTCGTCCGTGTTGGCTCTACGAAATAATCTGACCTACATGGATGTAGGGAATGCCGAAAAATGTCGGGAACATTTTCAGCCCTGATTTCGAAGGCCAAAAACGTGTTTACACCAGTATCTATCGTCTCTTCGATTTGACCTTATCGGACTGTCTAGAGCCAAGTCATTTTTGGACAGAAACGCGTTAGAGTATTTAATCAGTAACGCCGCATTAAGGTGTAAGCAACTCTAAACACCGAACCTAAACCATTGCACCGTAAACACAAAACCCAACCTGAACTGAGAATGCTAAGCGTTGGGAGTCTGTCTTAAACGCTTTGTTAGCCTTACTGTGTCAACGTAGCGACTACGCCCGCCCCTGCGATAATACATGAAAGTGCAGCCCATAAAGTTGCTGGATGATATTTCCACAAATAACGGAAAGTACTGCTGTACTTCAAAGCAAATTTATAGCCACGGGGCGTAAAGTTAAAAACCACGTAATCATCACTCTTAAGCAGGTCATTTTTGACAAAACCATTCAAAACAGTGTCTAAAACAGTCTGGTTAGTCTCCGCTAAGTTATGCTTGTCCTTAATCGTATGGATTAGTTCAATTAATTCTGCGCTAAGCTCTGGATACAGGTGATGAGGGGTAAATGGATAGCTATTTAAAGCACTATCATCCTTATGCCGAGAGTCATACTTACTAAATAGAAACTTCAATATTGGCTTCGCATGCTCATGACTAACATTTACCGAATTTTTCTCTTTTGCCAAACTATAATCCTCCTTGTAAGGCTAACGCCGTGGTAATTGGCTCCACTGCACCACCTTATTATGCGCGTGGCGCATATATCTCACCGATAAATTGCTTTTGAAATTCTCGGTCAGGATAAGATAGCGTAAGATGATTCGACTCATTCTCATTGTAAAAAGGAATTGTGTCACCCTCTTTAGTTTTAAATCCTTGCTTATCTTCAGGATAAAATAGAGCTATACGGAATTCATCTTCGTGAGAAAAGGCATCTGGTTTGAAAAAGACAAGCTCATCAGGGTTGCTGACTTTTGGTAAACTGCTATTCCCATAATAAGTAATATCTTTCGCGACAATCTCCATGCCCTTAAATCGATGCTTAAACAAGTCATTAAGGAATTCAATATATAAATCAACCTTAACCTCAATACATACATCTGCCATGAATTTTTCGTAGAGTTCTTCACTATCCTTTCGGTTACTCAAACATAGACAAAAGCAATGCCGAGCCGGAAAGGAAAATATGGGATCAGCCGTCATACTTTCTGAATCAATTACATGATCATTTATCTTCACTTCGAAAGTTGACTTATCGATAGCAAATGTCTTCACCAACTCTTCATCCCTCATTGCGTCATTTTCCATTCGAGCGTAATGAGAAAGGTCACTAAACCGGAAACCTGAATCCCCCTCTATTAGAGGAGTAAGATACTGCTTTTTTCCGTATAAATACTTAATCACAAATATTGGCACCGTATTGATTTCGCATAACATTTTATTAGTGCGCATGCGCGTTTACCTCGTTGGACTAGTGAAAACGCACACAGTTAACTATCTGTATACAATGAACTTATCAGCATTTTGCCAAATATACCATCTGGAAAAATACGCAATGGGGCAAAAATAACCCAGGCTTTAGATTCGCTACTCGCACCCAATACCGCCAAATCGAAGAGATGAAATAACCTGGTGTAGATGCATCTGCGGACGTCGATGGCAGGGATGCCATCGTCGAGCCTCCACGGATGGATTCACGGCGTGTAGCAGATGTATCTGCACATAAGCGAGCCGCAGGCTATTGATGACAGCTGAGGTTAACGCTACAACTAAGTAACTAAACTCAAACTACAACTAATGTAATCAACGGTAACAAGGCTAATTTGCCGATTAGCCCAAATCGGCTAACTTCCCCTCTCACAAGTCCCTAAGTTTCTTGGCAAACTCAAACTCACCACGCATCCCTCCCGCCAGGGAAGGTCGGCATGATTGGCGCAGTTATCTATGGTGAACAGCCCCTTATGCTGGCGCATCACGTCGCAGCAGATGGCGAGGCCGAGCCCCAGGCCGTCGTCCTTAGTGGAGTAGAAGGAGGCCATGAGATCCTGGGCCTTGCCCTTGAGGCCGGGGCCATTGTCCACCAGCTTGAGGGTCGCCTGCTGGGCACCATATTCAAGGGTCAGCAGCAGTCGCTTCTCCCTGTCGGGTTTCATCTCCGCCATGGCATCCAGGCTGTTCTTGATAAGATTCACCAGCACCTGACTCAGGCCGACTGCGTCGCCAAACAGGCTGTAAGGCTCGCCGCGCACCTCCTGGGTGAGGACGATGCCCTGCTGCTGAAACTCGCGGCGAAATAGCGCCAGTGTGTTGGTGACCACTTCATCCAGAGACAGGGCTTCATATTGGGACTTGCGCCGCTTGAGCAGGCCTCGGATGCGGTGCACCACGGCGCCGGCCCGGGCAGATTGGGCATTGATCTTCGCCAGCAACTCATACAGGTCTGAGTCGGCATCGCCGCGGCTGTTGAGCTGCATCATGCCCCCCTCGCTGTATTGGGTGATGGCGGCGATCGGCTGGTTCAGCTCATGAGCCAGCCCCGAGCCTATCTCACCGAGGATCGCCGCACTCTTCATCCGCTCCACCTGCAGCGCCTTGTCCTTGAGCTGACGCTCTGTGTCGATCAGAAAGTCGCTCTTCTGCCGAAACTTATACTCAAGCCAGAGGTGATAGACGGTGGACACCAGAAACAGCAACAGCAGCGCCAGGCCCCACTCCTTGTTCTTCTCCATCCACTTCAATACCGTGTAGTGCAGCGGTGGCGGTGGCGCCTTGAGCTGCAGCTCCTTAAACAGCTTGATCACCTTCAGCTGACTGATGGGCGCTGTCCAGCCCAGGGTCTTGGCCTGAATGGCGGCGGGATGGTCCGGCCCCAGGGCATAGAGGGCCTGGGTGATCTTCTGGGTGATGGCCGGCGGCACGGTATCGGCGGCGGCAAAGGACCAGTTGGGGTAAAGCTGGGTGCTCACCAGACACTCGTAGCCCGCCGGCATGGTGGGGTGGATCACCCTGAAATCCTCCTTCTTCACCAGGCCGTCCTGAATCATCTCCTCCAGGGTACAGAAGGGGGTGATGGCCGCATCCACCGTGCCGTCGCGCACCTGATAGACAATGGGCTCCAGGGGAAAGCCCAGGAAGCGCAGCGACCCGAAGTAGTTCTCCGGGTTGTAACCCATCTTATGCAGCAGGCCGATGGCGGCCTGGTAGCCCCCCAACGCCTGGGGATCGCTGGCCACCAGATGTTTGCCTTCGAGATCCTTGAGGGTGTAGATCTGGCTGTCGGCGCGCACTATGATGGTGGAGCCGATGGCAAAGGTGGCACCGCCATGCATATGGCTCTTCATGGTCGCCAGCCAGGAGAGGGGGAAGTTACTGCTGAGGTTAAAGTATTGCCCCGGGTTGGTGACGATGAACTGTAGCTCGTGGGCCAGCAGCTGGCGGCTCATCTCGTCGAAATCTACCGGCACCACCTCGAAATGCGTACCCGGCACCTCCTGAGACAGGTGGTCCATCATGGGCTGCCAGCGCTCTATCCCCTTCTGCACCCCATGATTGGCCAGCACCCCGACCCTGAAATGAATAAGGTCGTCGCTACTTGTTTCGGGCGTCGCGGCAAGGGCTAGCTGGCTAAACAGCAACAGGCTTGACGCAAACAGGCCAGATATACAGAGATTTAGCCATCCCGCCCGCAGACAAGATTTCAACCAATAACCCAATCGCCCTTTCATCGCTCGCCCAGTCACTCTATTGAACCTACTACTCTAGGCAAGAAAGGGGCGGTTTGATGTGAGGCGGTGCAAACATCCCCTTGTGTCTCCATCAGAAAATTATCATTTAGTGATCTGTCTCAAAGGCCCAAATGCCCCTTTTGCCAGCCTCAAATAGAGGCGCTAGGCTAGGTGTAACCCAAGGCTAACGACCCACTAAAGCTATGCCGCAAGCCACGCCGCAACCTATGCCCCTCTATCTGGTGGACGATGACGAAGCCGTCCTCGATTCCCTCAGCTTCATGCTGCGCCAGTTCGGCTATGAGATGACCACCTTCGTCTCTGGCCTGCGCTTCCTGGAAGAGGTGGATCTGAGCCGGCCAGGCTGCGTCATCCTCGACAGCCGCATGCCGGCCATCAGCGGTCAGGCGCTACAGCAAGAGCTGCTGACCAAGCAGAGCCCCCTGGGGATCATCTTCCTCACCGGCCATGGCGACCTGCCCATGGCGGTCAATGCCTTTCGTCAGGGCGCCTGCGACTTCTTTCAGAAGCCGGTATCGGGCCAGGCGTTAGCGGCCGCCATCGACAAGAGCATGCTCCACAGCCAGAAGGCCTTCGAGGCACTGCAACTGAGTCACAACCTGGCCACCCTGAGCGATCGCGAACATCAGGTGCTTGAGCTGCTGATCCAGGGCAAGACCAATAAGCAGCTCTCCGAGGCGCTGTTCTTGTCGCTGCGTACCATAGAGGTACACAGATCCAACGTGATGAAGAAGCTCAAGGTGCACAACCTGGCCGAGTTAGCCAAGTACAGCCAGATCTGAGACGCATAAGTAGCAACCGAGTTTTCTATTCCCCCTCTTTCATTAGCACCAGTCATAAGCCTTTCTTATTAGGCCCGATTCCCAAAGCCCGGTGTGAATAAAGGTCACACTTTTTTCACATTCTGGCTAAAAATCGCTGCGCCAGATCACGCGCCCCCCGCCTATGTGGTTTACCACAATACCCCTTAATTTTGTGCGGGATAACAATGGACTCAGACCTCCTGCGGGAGGGAACAAAAACCAATAACAGTGTGTGATTTCATCTGCCCTTGCAGATGAAGGAGGAAACCATGATAGAGCTTGATAGACGAACGTTTATTAAGGGTGCCGGTGCAGGGGGTGCAAGCTGTGCGCTGGCAACATTATTACCCGGTTCGCTGGCAGCGCTGGAACAGAAACCCCTACAGGGTATGGGCAAGGAAGTCGCCAGCATCTGTGAGATGTGCTCGACACGTTGCCCTATCTCGGCGCGGGTCGTCGATGGCAAGAATGTGTTTATCCAGGGCAATAGCGCCGCTAAATCCTTCGGCGGCAAGGTGTGCGCCCGTGGCGGCGCAGGTCACAGCCTGCTGTACGATCCACAGCGTATCGTTAAGCCACTGCGCCGGGTGGGCGAGCGCGGCGAAGGCAAGTGGGAAGAGATCAGCTGGCAAGAGGCCTATAAGACGATCGCCCACAAGCTTAACGACATCAAGCAGCAACATGGCCCAGAGGCCGTGGCCTTCTCCTCCAAGTCCGGCTCATTATCGGGACACCTGTTCCACCTGGGCAAGGCCTTCGGCTCACCCAACACCTTCACCCACGCCTCCACCTGCCCCGGTGGCTATGTGATCGCCGCCAAGGCGATGTTTGGCACTAAGGTGAAACGCGACTTAAGTAACTCCAAGTACATCATCAACTTCGGTCACAATCTCTATGAAGGGATCAACATGTCCGAGACCCGCGGCCTGATGAAGGCGCAGATGAGCAAGGGCGCCAAGCTGGTGGTATTCGAGCCACGCTTCTCAATTGTGGCCGACAAGGCCGACGAATGGTTTGCCATACGTCCGGGGACAGATGTCACCGTCGCCCTGGCCCTGTGTCATGTGCTGATCTACGACAACCTCTACGACCAGGCCTTCATCGAGCGCCATGTCGAAGGTTTCGATGCCTTCGCCAAGGAGGTCAAAGCCTATACTCCAGAGTGGGCCGAGGGGATCAGCGACGTGCCCGCCAAGGACATCCGCCGCATCGCCCACGAGTTTGCCGCCAAGGCGCCTCACGCCGTGGTGGACTTTGGTCACCGCGCCACCTTCACCCCGGAAGAGTTCGAGATGCGCCGCGCCCTGTTTGCCGCCAACGTGTTAATCGGCAACATTGAGCGTAAGGGCGGCCTCTACCTGGGCAAGAAGGCTAAAACTTACAACAAGTTTGCCGGCGACAAGGTCGCACCCGGCCTGGGTAAGCCAGGCGTCGAGGGCATGCCTAAGCCTGCGGCCAAGCGTATCGACCAGGTGGATGAGCAGTACGCCATGATGTGGTCATCGGGCGGTATCTATCAAACCATTCTGGATGCCACCCTCAAGGCCAAGCCCTATCAACTCAGGGCCTGGGTGATGAGCCGCACCAACCCTATGCAGACCATGACAGACAGAGCCTTGGTGGTTGAGACCCTGAAGAAGCTGGAGTTTGTGGTCAGCTGCGACGTCTACATCAGCGAAACTGCCGCCTACGCCGATATCATCTTGCCCGAGTCCACCTATCTGGAGCGGGACGAAGAGATCGCCGACAAGTCGGGCAAGAGCCCTGCCTACTATGTGCGCCAACGTGTGGTCGAGACCATAGGCGACACTAAGCCAAGCTGGCAGATCTTCAAGGAGCTAGGCCACGAGATGGGCCTGGGGCAATACTTCCCTTGGGAGAACATGGAGAGCTTGCAACTGCTGCAAGTCGATCGCGACATGGCCCGCTTCAACGAGATCAAGCAGAAGGGTTATGTCAGCTACGGCAAACCGCTGATGCTGCGCGAACCGTCTATGGTGGCGGCATTCGTCAAGCAATACCCCAATGCCAAGCCCACAGATGATGACGGCACCTATGCCAGCGCCATGAGCTTCAAGACCCCGAGCGGCAAGATTGAACTCAGCTCAGACAAGGTGGAGAAGATGGCCGCCGGTCGCGGGGTAATCAAGTACCGCGAGGTCAAACTCAAACAGGACAACGAGCTCTATTTCATCCAAGGCAAGGTAGCGGTGCACACCAATGGTGCCACCCACAACGTGCCCATGCTGGCCAACCTGATGTCTGACAACGGCGTGTGGATCCACCCTATCACAGCAGGACGCTTAGGCATTGCCAGCGGCGATAAGATCCGCCTCACCAGCAGCGTCGGCAGCGAAGAGGGTACGGCCCTGGTCACGCCGGGTATTCGTCAGGATACCGTGTTTGCCTACATGGGCTTTGGCTCTAAAAACAAAGAGCTCGCCAGAGCGACCGGCAAGGGGGTTCACTGCGGTAACCTGCTGCCCAACAAAACCGCGGCCGTGTGCGGCATGAATATCCACACTACTGGCATCACGCTAGCCAAGATCTAATAGGAGTCCAGTATGAGTAAAAGATATGTAATGGTGCACGACGAGAACCGCTGCATCGGCTGTCAGGCCTGTAGCGTCGCCTGTCGCAGCGAAAATGGCGTCCCCGAGGGAGTCACCCGCTTGCAAGTGCGCGTAGAAGGCCCCTTCGGCGATGCGCCGCACCTGCACTTTAAATATAACCGCGTCTCCTGCCAGCAGTGTGAGAACGCCCCCTGCGTCACCGTCTGTCCGACGGGTGCGGCCTATGTGGGCGACGATGGCCTGGTCTCCATCAAGGAAGATAAATGCGTCGGCTGTATGTACTGTGTGGCGGCCTGCCCCTACAAGGTGCGTTTCATCAACCCTGAAACCAAGGCGGCCGACAAGTGTAACTTCTGTAAGGACACCCGCCTGGCCCGCGGCGAGCTGCCCGCCTGTGTGACCGTGTGTCCCACAGATGCACTGACCTTTGGCGATGCCAATGACCCGAGCAGCGAGGTAGCCAAACTCATCAACACCAAAGCGACCTATCAGGAGAAGACCCATCTGGGGACCAAGCCTAGGGTCTATCGCATTCCAACGAAACGTGGGGGGATACAGTCATGAACAATACCTGGGGCGATATGGCGCAATATGATCCAGTCACCTGGAACTGGGTTATCGCAGTCTACCTGTTTATGGCAGGCCTCTCGGCGGGCTCTATCCTGATCGGCATCGGCCTGCGCTGGTACAGCAAAGAGAAGGCAATAGAGAGCGCGATTTTAAAAGCCGCGGCCATCATCAGTCCACTGGCCATCACCTTGGGTCTGGCCTGTCTGGTGTTTGACTTGACCAAGCCGTTTGAGTTCTGGCTGATTTTGGTCAACTACAACTTCAGCTCTGTCATGTCTATCGGGGTGCTGGCACTGCTGCTCTACTCACCGATCGGCATCGCCTACTCGTTGATCGTGCTAAGAGATGAGCTGACCAAGTGGAAATTGGGCTTCCTGGTACCTGTGGCAAACGCCATCATGCCGATGCGCAAGGCGATTGAAGTGGTGCTGTTTGTGTTAGCCATAGGTGTGGGCGCCTATACCGGCTTCCTCATCTCGGCGATGAACGCCTACCCTATGCTGAACACGGCTGTGCTACCGGCGCTCTTCCTGGTGTCTGGCCTGTCAGCCGGCGCGGCGGCTAACGCTATCGGCGCACTGCTGATGTTTAACACCCACAGCCATGATGCCAACCTAAGTAAGATGCATGGCCTGGAACTGCCCGTGATGCTGAGCGAGATTATGTTCCTCTTCATGCTGTTCTGCGCCCTCTATTTCAAGGGTGGAGCTGCTGCGGCGGCGCTGGCGTCACTCACTACAGGTGTCTGGGCCAGCGTGTTCTGGGTCGGTGTGGTCGGTATCGGCTTTGCCATCCCGCTGCTCACCATGTTGATGCCGTCGCAGACACGTCACAGCAAGGGCGTGATGATCGCCGTGGCCTGCTGCAGCCTCACCGGCGTGCTGGCCCTGAGACACTTCGTGATCTACGCGGGTCAAAGCTACATCAGCTAATCTCATCTCCATAAACGCAAAAAGCCCAGCATCTGCTGGGCTTTTTTATGTACTTGCGAGCGATTACTCGTCGTCTTCGTCCCGTTACTCGTCGTCTTCGTCGAAGAAGTCGTCATCCAGATCGCTGTCACCGGCGGCGTCACGCTCGGCGCGCCATTTCTCGGCGGCGGCTTCTTTGGCGGCAGCGGCTTCGTTACGCTCGACACGCTGCTTGGCGCGACGCTCGTTACGCAGCATCAGGTTATCGACTATGCCCTTGAGGGTCTCTTCGCCCCAGGCCGTCGCCTCGGCTTCGCTGGCAAAGCCAGTTTGCGCCTTAGTTACCACTGTCTTGCGTGCCGTCATGCGACGGGTGACTTCGGCGGTCCAGCTGCCTTCGGCTTCGCTCACGCGAAGACCGTATTTCTTGTTTTGTGTCATGTTAAATTCCTAATTCGATCTTCGAGTGCAAACGTGGCGCTCATTGAGGGAAACAGCGGTCTAATATACCACTGTCGTCAGAAAGGCGGCTATTGTAGTCTCCTCTGGATAAAACTCAATCATTAGCGCGCACAAAATACGAAAAAGTTGCCCAGGCATAACTGGCGAATTCGATAGCACTTTGCTATCGCTTAATGTAAGCTGCACGCCCGCCAGCATGCTGGCTCCCAATTATCCGGCCCCGTCGCCCAAGAGATCCATCTATGAGTTTTACCTCCCTGGGGTTATCCGCCCCCATACTCAAAGCTGTAGCCGACAAAGGTTATCAAACCCCCTCGCCCATCCAGGCCCAGGCTATCCCAGCAGTATTGTCGGGTAAAGATGTGATGGCGGCGGCGCAGACAGGCACGGGCAAGACAGCCGGCTTTACTCTGCCACTACTGGAACTACTCAGCCAGGGCCCTCGCGCCCGCAGCAAACAGGTACGCGCCCTGGTCTTGACGCCAACCCGCGAACTGGCGGCCCAGATCGCAGAAAGCGTCACCACCTATGGTCAGCATCTGCCGCTTCGCAGCGCAGTAGTGTTCGGCGGTGTCGGCATCAGCCCACAGATCAGTCAACTTAAACGCGGCGTAGATATCCTGGTGGCCACACCGGGCCGCCTGTTGGATCTCTATCAGCAAGATGCCGTGAGCTTCTCTCAGCTGGAGACACTGGTGCTGGATGAGGCCGACCGCATGCTGGACATGGGCTTTATTCACGACATCAAGAAGATCCTCGCCATCTTACCGCCCAAGCGGCAGAACCTGATGTTTTCCGCCACCTTCTCCGATGAGATCCGTACCCTGGCCAAGGGGCTGGTGAACAATCCGGTGGAGATCTCGGTCACCCCGCGCAACAGCACAGCCAACACGGTACAGCAGCTGATCTGCCCGGTAGACAAGAACAAGAAATCCGCAGCCTTGGTCAAGCTTATCCAGCAAGGTGACTGGCAACAGGTCTTGGTATTTAGCCGTACCAAACATGGCGCCAACCGTCTGGCTAAGCATCTCGAGGCCAAGGGGATCACCGCCGCAGCCATCCACGGTAACAAGAGTCAGGGTGCCCGCACCAAGGCGCTGGCTAACTTTAAGTCGGGCGACGTGCGCGTGCTCGTAGCCACCGACATCGCCGCCCGTGGTCTGGATATCGACCAGCTGCCTCAAGTGGTCAACTTCGACCTGCCTAACGTGCCCGAAGACTATGTGCACCGCATCGGTCGTACCGGCCGCGCGGGCGCCGATGGCAAAGCGGTCTCCCTAGTGAGCGACGAAGAAGCCAAACTGCTGGCAGATATCGAGCGCCTGATCGGCAAGCTGCTGCCGCGTGCTGAAGTAGAGGGCTTCGAGCCGACACACACCCTGCCCGAGACCAACCTGACGCCTAAGCGCCACGGCCAGCACAAGGGACCGCGTAATCCTAAGCCTAAAAGCAACAGCCAACGCAGCAGCAATCGCTCAAGCAACGGCCAGAGGTCAGATAAGGCTGGACAGCCTCGCCGAGGCGATCAAGCTCAGGGCAACAAAGAGGGTCAGGGCCGTCGCCGAACAGGCGCAAGTACTGGTACCAGCAAGCCTGCGAGCGAAGGTCAACAAGCGCAAAACCAAGGCAAGCAAGAGCATAGGGACGGTAACGCCCCAGCCCGCCGCCGCAGACGTCGTCGCCCTAGCCAGGGCACGCCTAAACCGGCCACTAATTAGTCGAGCTAGCACTTAACAACGAACGCCTAAAAGCCTGTCATCCGACAGGCTTTTTCATATCCCCACCTAAGCATTTAGTTGCGATAGGATGACCATGGCATTGACTTATCGGGACGATTTACCGACAGTAGCCCTTAAACAGCAAGGGGCCTTTAGCGAACAAGGAGCCGGGCATGACGATACAGAACGATCAGTATTTACAAGGCGGCTGCCTGTGCGGCGCGCTGCGTTATAAGGTGTCGGCGCAGCCGTTCGATAGCGATTACTGCCACTGCAGCCAATGCCAAAAGAGCACTGGCGCGATGGCCGCCTGCTGGATGGATTTTAAGGCCGACCAGGTCACTTGGTTACAAGGGCCCCCCAAGGAATACGCCTCTTCAGACAGCATACGTCGCGGCTTTTGCGAGCAGTGTGGTACCAGCATTAGCTATCGCAGTACCGACTACCCAGATTACTACACCCTGAGCATCGCCAGCCTGGACGATGCCAACGCCGTCGCCCCCAGATATCACATCTACACGGGCAATCAGCCAGACTGGCTCAAGATTGACGACGACCTCCCCAAATACCGCCAGAGCCGCAGTGAAGGCTGAGGCCGGTTTAGAAAGAAACGACCTCTAGCGCTTCACGGCGCTAAACAGGGCTACGCAGCCCACCTGCTTGATACTGACCCGATCGAATCTGGCGCTTAACTCCTGGGTCAGGGAATCGATATCGTCGGCCTGATTACAGAAGATCCCCTTCTTGTTGTAGACAGCCATCAGCCTGGCCGCGAAGGCATTGGGCGTGATGCCTGTGCCTAGAATTGTGCTGCCAAACAGCACGGCGCCCGGCTTCATCACAGATTCGAGATGAGAGAAGAGCTCGCATTTCTCTGTCATGGTGCCCGGCAGGCAGTGCAGCAGATAGTTCACGCTGACCGAATCGAAGCCATCGCATGTCAGCTCAAGCGGCGCCAGGACGTTGCGGCAATAGATCTCAGGGGAAAGATGACGCACCACGGCCGAGGCCGATGCCAGGCTGTTCTCATTAAGATCCATCAAGGCGATGCGCCGGGTATGCGCGGGCATATGATGCTTGAGGTAGTAGCCTGTGCCGACACCGACATCCAGGTGATTGGCTGAGGTCAAGGCGGCAAACTGCTCGGCGATCAGCTTTGTAGGACACTTCCACAGATAGTGATTGGAAAATCCCAGCACCCAGAGATCATAGATGGCGAGCACACTCTTGGAGTAGATCGCCTGACCCGCTACAACGGCCTCTTTATTCATTTTTTCTTACATACCAATAGATTAACGAGGGCGGAATCTATACTAAAACGCCCTGCAAGGCAAAATTACCTTACGCAAAATGACCTTACTAAGATTAACCCTAGCGGCTGCCTAGCTCATCTAGTTTCACACGCTTTCTTAACCCGGTAGGGCGAATACAGCTGGGGATGTCGAGTCATGGCGTCTTGGTGTACTTATCACCTGCACAGGGCTGATGTGCAGATACGCTTGTGAGACGCCGCAAGTACGTTCCCTACAGACTATGCCGTGGCATCTGATGTGTATGGATTCACGAATGCCGCAATGACATGGATGTCATAACGCGGCCCTGTCACGGACAGTTCACTAGCGTATCTACACTGGGGCTCTATCGTCTCTTCGATATAGGGTTGATTGTGTAACTCGTACAAGCTGACTTATTTTTGGACAAAAGAATTTAGACCTTCGAATGAAGGTTTTGGTTTTTTAGCTTGTAACCTTTAGCAGCATAGGTTTTTACTTCGCTGATGGCAGCGTTGACCTTCATGGTTTTGAATTGCCTGCGGCAGGCTTATGTGCAAACACATTTGTGACACGCTACGAGCACATCCATGTGAGCTCTGCCTCGGCATCCATGCCTCGGAAGGTCACAAATGTGTTTACACCAGTATCTATCGTCTCTTCGATTTAACGTTATTGCACAACCTAGCTTTAAAACATTCTTGGACAAAAATGAATTAGAACTTTAGAGCTATATATGTGGGCTTCAGATTAATGTTTGTATGTGCTAATGCTCTAAACAGCGGCGGAGCGAAGCGACGTCCGGCCCGCTTTCGGGCGCTGCTGATTTTGTTTGTTAAGTAACGTTCTCAAGTTGGAAAACGTATGACAACTGATCGATTCGTCCTGATTTCTTCTCTGCTTGAGCAAGGACTTTTGGAGCATTTGTTCCTCCTGTACAACGGTACATTCCGATAAACTCATAGTGTTTGTCTGTATCAGATCCTTTGGTGAAAACCGGAAAAATAGTATTTGGTTGGCTAATTAGTAAAGCTGCCTTTTGAGTTACTTTTTTAGCGTTGCCAGCTTGAACTTCCGTTGGGCAATCAGGATTTAATTTTCGGTTAAAACACCCAGCTAAAATCACTTTATTTTTCTGAGGTAGGTATGTTTGTATTTCACCACCAACTAGCTGCTGTATCTCTGTTCGCGTGAATAAATTCCCTTTTTTCAACTTATCCATAAGATTTCCTTTAGTTACTTAACCCATACTGCAACGGACGGAGCAAGCTTGCTCGCTTAGATCCGATTGCCTGTGATTGTTAAATCGTTTCATGGGAGAACACCTTAACTGATATAAACCCAGTGGCAAAAACTCCAATCCCGGAGAAAAGTAGCATAATTGCGATGTTGCTAATTTCCCTACTTTGGTAGATGTCTGCAGCTCCCCCCCCTAAGCCCAATACTGCAAACAGACCACCTAACGCGAAAGGAAATTTTAACGGATTGTCATTGGCAAAGAGGTTCATGTTATAAGAAGGGGTGTACCACTTAGAGTCTTTGCTAAAGATTCTACAACTCCATATGGAGAGAAAGCACATAGCTCCAAACACTAAGGGTGCCAGAAGAAAGTCATCTCTTCCCCATTGTATATCCATCATATCCCCGAACAGAATTGACTCTGCAGCCCCGAAGCAAAAACAAAACACTAGCAGTATTGTATTGATGAACTTCCACATGCTCTTAGATTTAACCCCCAAAGCAGGGGTGAGCGTTAGCGAGTCCAGCCCACGCGCCTTTTACGTGAGCGATACTGCCTTTGCTTGTTAACTGCTGCTTAGCTAAATTGTTTGCCATAAGCATCTAGGTGGTGTTTGAAGAACCTTTCATATTCTTCTGCCGATTTAACCAAAACTGTTACTTCTATACATTGCTCACCCATCGCCTCCGAAAGATCTTCAATGGTAATGGACTCACTAGCTATCTCTTCGTTGGTATCACATGTATATATTTTGTAGTCGGTTTTCCCTTCACCCGATAAATAAAAGTCCGTTGGATCGACTGCACCAAAAACGAAACCCATGGGAGGATCGCCGCCTTCTAGTTCGGTTATGCCAATGACTTTATCTTGTCTTTGAATCTCGTACTTCACTCGATTTCTCTTGGGCAGTTAACGCCCAAATCAGGTGCGCCGTAAGCGTCACCTGGATTTACTTGTTAGCTTATGCTTACACGGAACAGTGAATTTAACGATTCCATATGTGAGCTATTTCTTTGTGGTGAATCTTGATAGTTTTCTAAACGATCAAGTTCTGACTCAATAAAAGCATTTAACACTGGAACAGCAGGTGCATACTCTTTTTCTAGGCTTCTCTTTTTACGCTCCAGAAGATCTGAAATAGCCTGATCTATAGTTGAACCAGTGGGTATTAATGTCCGAAGTTTTACAAACTCAATTGGTGCTGGCTTTTGATATTTTTCGAGCCACATGATTGAAAGTAAAGGACGAAGAACATAGAAATACTTTTTGATTGGCACTATTTCTTCTTTAAGATAGCCCCTGTAGTTTGTCTTCGCCATGCTACGATAATGGTAAATTCCTTTCTCTACGGAATATACAGTATCGAGAAGCTGCCTTGCTCCTTTTGCAAATGAGTGATCATCGACATAAACAATTGATGATTGAATCCATTCTACAAAAGCTGGATTGGACTTGGAAAATAGCTGCAAGGCCTTTCTGATATCCCAGCCATTTATATCAATCTCATCAACGATCTCATACTCAATAACATCTCGCTTGTATTCCAAGTCAACAGAAACATACCAGTCTTTAGGATGAGCATAAATAAATCTAACGTCATAGTCGCTATTTGGAGATTCAAATCCCCAAGCTCTGCTACCAGATTCGACAGCATAGAGAACTTTCACGTTATGTTCTTTTTCTGCGTTTCTGATTCTTCGCAGAATTTCTTTCTTGATGTTTTCTGTGATCATAATTGTAGTGAGCTAACATTTTACTAGTGCGCATGCGCGTTTACCTCGTTGAACCAGTGAAAACGCGCACAGTTAACTATCTGTATATAATGAACTTATCAGCATTTTGCTAAATATACCATCCGAAAAGATGCGCATACGCGCTTTCCAAACCTATTACCTACTGAGTATGGAATTCAATAATTTGATTTTAAATGGATTTACATTATCCATAACGGCAAAATGCGGCCAAATCGAAGAGGCGTTAGATACCGAGTGTAGATACGCCAGTGACCTTCGGTTTCATGGATGAAACCGTAGAGCGGCCAGGGATGGCGCACAGCGTGTCACGGGCGTATCTGCACATAAAGCCTGCGGCAGGCAATAATTTTCAGTGATGGGTCGACCTTCAAACTCACTCAACAAATAAACATGCTGCCAAACGCTACTCAAACAAAGAGATAGGATATCTCGATGAGTAGCCACCACCAAACCCCAGGCAACAAAAAAGGAGCCAACCTAAGTCAGCTCCTTTTCCAATCACCGCGCTAGATTACGCGATTAATTACTTTAACTCCCACGCCCGGTAACTCTTACCCTTGAGCTTACCCTTGACGATCTTGTTAAGTGCCTTGCGCAGCACCTTGCGATCCACCGCCACGTAGGAGCGGAACTCAGTGATCTTGATCTTGCCGACTTCACTACCCTCTATGCCGTTGTCACCGGTAAGACAGCCGAGGATATCGCCCGGACGCACCTTCTGCTTCTTGCCGCCGTCGATCTGAATGGTGACCATTCTGGGTTGAGGCGGCATGGTGTCCAGCAGGGCTTCACCGGGCAGCGCCTCACCGTCTATCTCGCGGCCAAGTGCATCTGCCAGCAGGGATAATTTGTAGCCATCTTCGTGGTTAAAGAGGGTATGGGCGGCGCCCTTGCTGCCAGCGCGGCCGGTGCGGCCGATGCGGTGGATATGCACCTCAGTGTCATAGGCCATATGGTAGTTGACCACCATGTCCAGGGCGTCGATATCCAGGCCGCGGGCCGCCACATCGGTGGCCACCATGACGCTGGCGCTCTTGTTGGCAAACTTGAGCAGCATTTGGTCGCGATCCCGCTGTTCCAGATCCCCATGCAGGGCCACCACGCTGAAACCGGCATTGGTCAGCTTAGCCGCCACATCCTTGGTCTCACGCTTGGTGTTACAGAAAACCACGGCGCTCTCGGGCTGATGTTTAAGCAGCAGAAGCTGCAGCGCCTTCATGCGATCGTTGTTGTTGCCGCACTCGTAGAAGTGCTGCTCGATGCTCTCGCCGCCGTGCTGTACCTCGACCTTCACCATGAGGGGATCGATCATGAACTGCTCGCTAAGCCCTTGGATCTGCTCGGGGAAGGTGGCACTAAACAGCAGGGTCTGACGCTCACGGGGCACCTCTTGCATGATGGCGTCCAGCTCACGCTGAAAGCCCATCTCCAGCATGCGATCCGCCTCATCCAGCACCAAAGTATCGACGTTGTCGAGATCCAAGCGGCCTCTGTCCAGGTGATCTATGATACGACCCGGCGTGCCGACGATAATGTGGGCGCCGTGTTCCAACGAGCCTATCTGCGGCCCCATGGGCACGCCACCACACAGGGTAAGGATCTTGATGTTGTGGATACCGCGCGCCAGGGTGCGAAGCTCTGCCGCTACCTGATCCGCCAGCTCACGGGTAGGACAAAGTACTAACGTCTGGATACGAAAACGCTTCACATCCAGCTTGTTGAGCAGGCCTAAACCGAAGGCGGCTGTCTTGCCCGAGCCCGTCTTGCCCTGGCCTATGACGTCCTGCCCATTGAGGATGGCAGGCAGACTCTGGGCCTGAATAGGCGTCATCTGGTGAAAGCCGATAGATTTCAGGGTATCGAGCAAAGCGGGGTTAAGCGGCAGACTGTCAAAAGCCCCGCTTGGCGTAGTAGCGTCAGATTGACTCACGGTAATTTCCTAATGCTGTGCCGAGAAAAACTGAGTTAGATCAGGCACAAATAAAGCTATGTGATGGCAGCAGCCGATGAATCTTCAAGGGCGTGCGTGGATATGGCGGCGATTATAGCAGCAATCGGGCGGCAATGCGCCAATTAGACGGGGAAGAAAATAAAAGCCGCCGCGAGGGATCGCGACGGCATTCAGGATTAAACCAACCAAAACTGAGTCAAACAGTTAGGCGGTTGCCATCTCGGCGTCGGTATCATTCTTGGCATCGATACGCTTGATCACGGCGCCATAGATGATGAGTGACACCGCCGACACACTGGCGATAGCGGCAAATACATACCAGATGTAGTGAGCATGTGCCGAAGCCTCGACCCAGG
The DNA here is from genome assembly GCF_000016065.1 of Shewanella loihica PV-4. NCBI lineage: Bacteria > Pseudomonadati > Pseudomonadota > Gammaproteobacteria > Alteromonadales > Shewanellaceae > Shewanella > Shewanella loihica. The sequence goes on along the minus strand of NC_009092.1, from coordinate 676,203 downwards.
CGGCGTGGTCGTTATAGACGCGCGGATCCGGACAGTAGGCCTCCAGCAGGTAACCCGACAGACCGAAGCCCAGCAATGAACTGATGAAAGAGTGCAGGTGCGAGAAGCCCAGGTAGAGACCCTCTTCGCCCTTAGGCGCCTGTAGCGAGAAATACTCCAGGAAACGCGGCGAGATGAAGCACTCGGCCAGGCCCTGGAATACGATGCCTATGATCATCATGGCGGCGATGGGGTGCATGCCCAAGATGGTCTCGCTACCGGCAAACATGTTACCCGAGGCCATCAGCAGCGCCGATACCGGCATGATAAACATCCCCACCGTCATAGAGGTCAGCGCGCTGCGCTTGGCCATCATACCTGTGACGAAGCTGACACAGAGGAAGACCACCAGAGGGTTGACGTTGGCGTACCAGGACGGCGATGAGCCCTCACCGGCCATACGCAGCACATATTTTGGCATGGTGGCGTAGAGCTGATGCTGCACCATCCAGAAGCCTGTGATGATCAAGATCAGGGCTATCAATCGACCGTTAGACAGTACCTTGAGCAGCGCCTGCCAGATCTCGCCCAGGCTCTTGCCGGAGCGGTTCTCCTCCGTGCTCTTGAAGAAGAGCATGATGCTGAAGAAGGCGATCAGCGTCATGGTGGCGGCGAAGTAGTTGAGGTTAATAAGCCCCAGGTCGCCCATGGATTCGCGCAGCGGCTTCACCACTGTCTTACCCGAGAAGGCGCCAATGTTAACCATCATGTAGAAGATAGAGAAACCCTTGGCACGGGTCTCGGCCGTGGTCGATAGCGCCACGGTACCTGTGATCACCGCCTTGATGAAGGAGCCACCTATCATGATGACGATAAGAATAGGCACGATCGCCCAGCGAATATCCGCCTCCTTAAGGCCGTGATATATGGTCTCCTTGCCATATTCCACCAGCCCTTGAGATTCGATCAGCGCAGGGAATATCGCCAGCGACGCATAGCCTATGGTTAACAGGCCAAACGCCAGCAACAGGGCGCCGCGAAAGCCTATCTTGTCGGCCAGGGCGCCGCTGAAGGTAGGTAAAAAGTAGAGACCGGCCGAGAAAGAGCCCGCCAGCCAGGCGGCTTCGACGTCGCTAAAACCGAGAATACGTGACAAATAGAGGGTGATAACGATGAACACACCGTAATAGGCCGCTCGTTCGAGCAGCTCGACGCCGTTGGCGATCCAGAAGATTCTGGGGAAGCGCGGCGCCTCTGTGGACTTAGAGTTATTATTCATTTTTAGTCTTCCAGGCAAAAAAACACCTCAAACTACCCCGAGCCGCGCCCAGACGCAACCTTAGCGTCATGATGGGGATCAATTTTTGGCAAAAGTGGGCGACAAACTTACAAGAAGTCCGCAACAACTAAATGCACTCCTCTACAGGACGAGCCTAGTTCTCCATACTGAAATCGATCGATTAGCCATTAAATATCAGCAACTTCTAAATGTATTTCTCACCTGCAGATTCATCATAGTCTCCTATACTTAGGTCAGATTAGGAGAGATGCTAATGTTAAAACTCAACATCCGTCGTAAAGTCGTACTCGCCACCCTGGCCTCTGTCGTGTTATCCATCTTTTTGATCAGCCTCTATGCAATGTCCAATAGTCGGGAGATCATTCTCGACAGCACCCTAAACCGAGAATTACCAGCGGTTTTAGGTGAGGTCGCTAACGATATTGACGCCCAGTTATTGATGCCGATTACAGTTTCCAAGGTGATGGCCAATAACCTCGAATATCAGGCCATGATACGTCAAGGTGAACCCGAAGCTAGCCAGGCGACACTTATAGCCTCCCTCGCCAATATTCGTCAGCGATTTGGCGCCATTACCGCCTTTCTGGTCTCTAATACCACGGGACGCTACTTCACCCATGAAGGACTCTTTAAAACCGTCTCTCCAAGTGATGACAGAGATGCCTGGTTTTATCGCTTCTTAGGTAGCGGTAAAGATTACGATTTGAGTATCGATGTCGACGATCTCAACCAAACGCCCACCCTGTTTATCAACTATCTAGTACAGATAGAGGGTAAGCCGAGCGGTGTAGCGGGCGTGGGGCTGTCACTCAACAGTCTGGCCGACAACATCAAACAATATAAGATTGGTGAACAGGGGCGCGTCTATCTTACCGACGGCAATGGCCAGATAAAGATCCACGGCCAAAGCCAGTTTGCCGGCAAGCAACTGAGCGCCTTGGGCATCAAAGATCCGCAAGCATTGCTGTCTCAGCAGACCTTTGCCACCTCAGAATATGATAACAATGGTGTCGACACCCTAGTCGCCAGTCGCTACATTCCCTCAATCGGCTGGTATCTTATTGCCGAAGTCCCACAAGACGAGCTGTTTGGCGCCATCAATAAAGCCAGTTGGCAACTGGCACTGATGGGGCTGATACTGGCCGCCATTATCATGTTCACCAGCGCCTGGCTGATCAACCGCCTTATCTCTCCCTTTGGCGAGCTTGCAGATATGTTGAAAAGCATTGGTGAGGGAGAGGGCGACCTCTCACTGCGACTGGACGACAGTCGTCAGGATGAGACCGGCAGCATGGCTGCCAGCTATAACCAGTTTGTCACCTATCTCAGTAAGACACTGCAAAGCGTATCGGCAACAGCCAACGATCTGTTTCAGGCGGTCGAGCGGATCGACAATCAAGCTAAACATATGGAACATGAGATCAACGATCAGGTCAGCAAGATAGAGCAAGTAGCAACCGCCATTCACGAAATGGGCATGACAGCCCAAGAGATCGCCAGCAGCGCCAACAATGCTGCCGAGAATGCCCAGGTCGCCGACCAATCGGTTAATCAGGGCAATCAGTCGGTACAAAATACCATAGCCTCAGTAGCAAGCATGAGTGAGCAGCTACTGACCACCAGCGAGACGGTATCGCAACTTGCAGAAGATGCCAGCTCCATCGACACTGTGCTTGAGGTGATCCGCGGCGTGTCGGAACAGACTAATTTGCTGGCACTGAACGCAGCAATCGAGGCTGCACGAGCAGGCGAACAGGGCCGCGGCTTTGCGGTAGTGGCTGATGAAGTCCGCACACTGGCTTCTCGCAGCCATGCCTCTACCGAGGATATTCGTCACATCATAGAGAAGCTACAGGCGAAAACGACCGAGGTGGTCAACGCCATCGGCCAGAGTACAAACCAGAGTCAACAGAGCCAACAGGAAGCCAGCCTCTCAGGCGAACACCTGCATAGCATCGCCGAAAACATTCAGGCCATGAGCGAGATGAGTATGCAGATCGCCACGGCGACGGAAGAGCAGTCCAACGTTGTTGGTGAAATCAATCCTCATGTCACAGCTATTGCCGATATCTCACGCAGCAGCAGTGACGTGGTTCGCCAGACTTCGCTCGATTGTAGCGATCTAAGAGAGATGGCGGTACAACTCAACGAACTGGTGTCTCGCTTTAAGTTTTAATCTCGAAGGCGCCGGGCAATAATCTCGGCGCCTTCGTATAAAAGCGATTTTATCGCTATCATGTGTGCCACTTATCCCCCAAACAATAGACATACAGAAAATGAGCCAAGCCAACATCAGCAAACAGCAACTCATCGACCAGCTCACCGCCTGGCAGCAGGGCAAGAAAGATAACGAAGAGTTACAGGACTGGATGGTGACCCATTATGATCCCGACGAGGTCAGCATAGGCCAGGGGGAGTGCGAATGGACTGTGGAGGCGATGAATATCGTGATGAACGAATATGAGATCGCCAAGACGGAGAAGTTCAGGCAGGAAAATGCTCAGCTGGCGATCGACTTCATCCTCGCCGACGAGGCGCGCTTCAATCAGACGCGCCACCTGTTTCTACAACAGGGTTTTCACGACTAAGTTTTTCACGACTAACTTTTTCACGACGAAGTTTTTCGCGACTAGGCTTTTCACGCCTAAAAGCGTTAGGGCTTAAACACCCCGATCACTGCGCCTGTGGCCTGCTTGGCCACCTCGGCCTCGGCCTGCTGCTCTCGGTAATCGCACTCGACGCACTCGACCGTCTCGACTCCCTGCTCCTTAAACAGCACTATGCTATCCTGGGCATGACACTTGGGGCACTTGGCACCGGCAACGAAACGCTTCTTGACTCTGACTCTACTCACGCTTGACTCAACCTGTTGGGATAAAAACTCTGTCGATGGGGCCATTTTGCCACAAGGCGCGGCAAAACACCCTATCGGATTCAAAATGTCCCGGCTAAAGAGTGGCAAGCCATACCCCAACTGGGCTATCATCCCAAGCCTATTAATCCTTAGCTATGCATCAAGTCGACCTCAATGATCACCATTACCCAAGCGCAACTTATTCGCGGCTCCAAGACCCTATTGGATGAAGCCTCTCTGACTGTCTACCCCGGCCACAAGGTCGGCCTGGTGGGTGCCAACGGCACGGGCAAGTCATCTCTGCTTGCGTTGATCATGGGACACCTCAGCCTGGATAAGGGTGAGATTAGCGTGCCCACGGGCTGGCAGATCGCCACAGTTGCCCAGGAGACCCCGGCGCTTGAGGTGAGCGCGCTGGAATATGTGATCGACGGCGACCGCGAATATCGCGAGCTGGAAGAAGCGCTGCACAAGGCGCAGCTAGAAGATAACGGTCACCAGATCGCCCTGCTGCATGGCAAGATAGACGCCATCGGCGGCTACAGCATCCGCGCCCGCGCCGCCAGCCTGTTGGCCGGCCTAGGCTTTAGTGAGGCCGAGCAGCAAAATCCGGTGAAGAGCTTCTCGGGGGGATGGCGCATGCGTCTCAACCTGGCCCAGGCGCTGCTTTGCCGCTCCGAACTCCTGCTACTGGACGAACCCACCAACCACCTCGACTTGGACACCATGTACTGGCTAGAGAGCTGGATCAAGGCCTATCAGGGCACGCTGATCCTCATCAGCCACGACAGGGACTTTATCGACGCCATCGTCGACGAGATAGTGCATGTCGAGCACCATAAGCTCAACTACTACAAGGGCAACTACACCGCCTTCGAACGCATCCGCGCCGAGCGTATGGCCCAGCAACAGGTGGCCTATGAGCGCCAACAGAAAGAGCGCGCCCACATGCAATCTTTCGTCGACCGCTTCCGCTACAAGGCCAGCAAGGCCAAGCAGGCCCAGAGCCGTCTCAAGGCGCTGGAGCGGATGACTGAGCTGCTGCCCTCCAAGGCCGACAGCCCCTTCTACATGGCGTTTCGCGCCCCCGAGGCCCTGCCCAACCCGCTGGTGAAGATGGAGCAGGTCTCCGTCGGCTATGGCGACAAGGCGATCCTCAACCATGTGCATTTGAATCTGGTACCCGGTGCCCGCATCGGTCTACTGGGGCGTAACGGCGCGGGTAAGTCGACGCTTATTAAGCTGCTGGCCGAACAGCTCAAGCCCATGAGCGGCCTGTATGAGCCAAATCCCGGCCTCAATATCGGTTACTTCGCCCAGCATCAGCTGGAGTTTTTGCGCCTGGATGAATCGCCGCTGCAACACCTGACGCGACTCGCCCCAAACAACCGGGAGCAGGAGCTGAGGGACTTCCTCGGCGGCTATGGCTTTAACGGCGACATGGCCCTGTCTCCGGTTCGCCCCTTCTCCGGCGGCGAAAAGGCCCGTCTGGTGCTGGCGCTGCTGGTGTGGCAACGCCCTAACCTGTTGCTGCTCGATGAGCCCACCAACCACCTGGATCTCGAGATGCGTCACGCCCTGACCATGGCGCTGCAGGACTTCGAAGGTGCCATGATCATCGTATCCCACGATAGACACCTGCTGCGCCTGAGCTGTAGCGACTACTACCTGGTGGATGGCGGCGAGGTGAAGAGCTTCGACGGCGATCTCGACGACTATCATCAGTGGCTGCTGGACGCTGCCAAGGAGGCTAACAAACCTGCCGCCCAGGATGATGCGACACCAGCCCAGGATAAGAAGCTGCAGAAACGATTGGAAGCGGAGCTGAGACAGAAGCTGTCACCGCTGAAGAAGGCTCAGGCCAAGCTTGAGAAGATCCAACAAGATTGCAGCGACAAGCTGGCCGAGCTGGAAAACCTGCTGGCCGACACCAGCCTGTATGAGGCCGATAACAAGGCCAGGCTCACCCAGATCCTGGCCGAGCGAACCCAGCATACTCAACAGCTTGAAGAGAGCGAGATGGAGTGGCTGGAGCTGCAAGAGAACATAGAGGCCATAGAGCAAGAGGCCAAGCTGCAGAGCTAACGCGCGAAGCTTTCACTCAAGCCAACCCAGCACCAAAGGGAAAACCTAAGCGATACAAGGATGAAGTATGAGCCATGTAAATCATTTTGACGCCAGCCTGTGGCAGACCTGCGACAGCCTCTACGAGAAGGGGCAGCTGCTCTACCTCAAGCTGCAAGATGACTACGGGCTCAACGTCAATCTCCTGCTGCTGGCCCAGTGGCTCGACGAGCAGCACTACTACCTGAGCGACCAGGATTGGCGCCAGCTCAGCGAGCAGGTCGAAGCCTGGGAGCTGAAGGTGCTCAAGCCCTACCGCAGGCTGAGAAAGCTGAGCAAACACAACCTGGCCGAGGCCGAGTATCGCCAGATGCTAGAGGTAGAACTCATGCTGGAGCGCAAGTCCCAGGGGATGATACTGCGCCAACTCAGACAGCTTCCCAATGAGCAGGGCCAGGCTAACCTGCCCCGCTATCTCGGCCTGTTTCAGATAGAGATAGACCAATACCACCAGCTGGCACAGACACTGATCCGCTAAGGCCTAAGAATCAAAACCAAAGCCAAATCCCAAATCCAAATCCCGAGCCCAGCTATTTAAGCGCCGCTCAGCTCTTCGGCCAGCAGACTGGCGTTGCGGGCGGTAATGCCATAGATGGAGAGTTGAGGGTTGGCACCGAGACTGGTGGGAAACAGCGAGCCGTCCATCACCGACAAATTCTCCAGATAATGGCTGCGCCCCCGGCTATCTACCATGGCCATCTGCTTATCTTCGCCCAGCGGGCAGCCGCCCATCACGTGAGCCGAGGCCACCACTGTCTTAAAGGGCGCCAGCGTCATATCGGCGATAGCCTCCTTGGCCGCCTGCCAACTCGGCAGATAGGGCATCCCCTCGCTCATAGGCAACACTTTCTGCGCCCCGGCGGCAAACTGTAGCTCGGCCATGCTGGCAAAGGCGCGCCGTGCGGCCCGCCAGAAGGCGTCGGTCAGTGGGTAATCCAGGGTATAGCCCTTGTCTGTCAGCAGCACCTGGCCACCCGGGCTGTCGGCATGATAGCCATCTCGCATCAGAGCAATCGTCACCTGCAGCTGATTAAACTGGGCCATCAGCTCGGCGTGACTCTGGCCATATCCTAGGGATTTCGAGGCAATTAACACCGGATGAATGGGCGGCACCTCCAGCTTATAGCCCAGCTCGCCGTCGGCGCCATCTTGCCAGACAAATTGATCCGAATAGATGGATTGTGGGGCGCCGCTATGGCCATTGATGGCGTCGTTAAACAGGGCGCCACTGAGTACGGTTGGGTGCAGGAAGGTGCGCTTACCCAGCAGCTTTTGCGGATCCGGCAGGCGGGAGCGCATCATCAGGGCCGGCGTATGGATGGCGCCAGCGCTGAGAATATAGTGCTTGGCCTTTAACATCAGCTGCACACCGCTGGGGCGCAGCGACTCGGTTAACGCCTGAGCCTTGAGGGCGTACACCTTGTCGTTATGGTGTTCTATCTTGCTCACCTTGGCGCGGCTCACCAGGGTCGCGCCGCGATCCAGCGCCGCCGGTATGGTGGTGACCAGCATAGACTGCTTGGCGTTGACCGGACAGCCCATGCCGCAGTAGCCAGTGTTCCAGCAGCCGGCCACGTTGCGTTTGATGACGGTGTAGTCCCAGCCCAAAGCCTCACAACCCTGCTTGAGCGCCATGTTGTTGCGGTTGGGCTCGAAGGGCCACTTTGTGATGCTCAACCGCTGCTCCATCTTCTCGAACCAGGGCGTTAGCGCCTCCCTGGAGAGGCCTTCGACCGACTTGTGTTCGGCCCAGAACGCCAGGGCATTTTCCGGGGTGCGGATAGAGGTAGTCCAGTTGATGGTGGTGGAGCCACCCACGGCGCGTCCCTGAAAGATGCCGATCGCCTTGTCCTTGGTCTTCATCGAGGCAGCTTGCTGATAGAGGTTGGGATAGGCGCGCCTTTCCTCCATGTTGAAGCTCTCGGACGATTTCAGTGGCCCACCTTCGATGATAATCACAGACAGCCCCGCCTCGGTCATGATCTCGGCCGCCACGCCACCACCGGCGCCGCTGCCGACGATCACCACGTCGGCCTCAAGGGTTTGGTCTTGGGTCAGTTGACTGGCATCTATATGTTTCCAGCCGTTTGCAAGGCCGGTCACTATGGGATCTTCGATGGCCAATGGCGCTCCTTTGCCCCGTTGTCGGGGTCAGTGTTTATCTATCCGAGGCTAATCGCTCGGCTTCTCTTGGGCTAAAGATCTTAATGACTTAAGATCTCAGGACTTAGGCTCTCAAGCTCTCAAGGATTTAGGCTCTCAAAAAAATAGCTCTCAATTAAACAGCCGCGGCTTCTCGTAATTTAATCGTGTCCAATGCTCGGGGCAGCTGTAATAGCTTGCCAGCACCAGCTCCCGCAGCCCCTGAAAGGCGGTGACCATAAGGTCGAGAAAACTCGTCCGCCAGGCCTCCAGCATGGCCACCAGCTCCTGGGGTTGACGCATCAGCAAGGGGGTCATGTTGCCGGTAAGCAGTAGCAGTCCCAGGCGCGACTCAAGCAGCTCCAGCAGTTGCTCGAGCTCGTCGCGGGACTCCTCGGGCAGCAGATCCATGGTCGCCACTATGGCATCTAAGGTGCGGTTTTGCGCCGCCACGCGCAGCGACTGGGTATGGGGCAAGGCGCCGTCGAGAAACACGGGCACCAGCAGGCTAAACAGCAGGCGATGGGACTGATCCAGAGATGCACTCACCCTCACCTGCGGCGGGTGATACAGGTTTACCCCCAGTGCCAGGGCGCCGGTCCCCACCAGGGCCGTGGTTAGAAAGGTGCGTCGATTCATCTTATTCCCTGTGCTCTGTGATTAGCGATATTCCATGAGCTCCCTTCGAAAACAAGGAGCGACTCGAATCTATGTTACACTAGCTAGATAACTAACAATTAAACACATGTTTTAATTTTCGGCAACAGCGATTTATGACCCAGCGTACCTTCACGCCCCCCTGGTGGGCAAGAAATCCCCATGTGCAAACTATCCTGCCTGTGCTGACCAAGGTGAACAAGCCCGCCCTCACTCGCCAGCGCCTGGAGCTGGAAGACGGCGACTTTATCGATCTCGACTGGCTGGCTAAACCCACACAGACGGCACCCACACAGATTGAGCCTATAGTCGTGCTGGTGCATGGGCTGGAAGGCAGCGCCGACTCTCACTATGCCAGACGTCTGCTCACTCTGCTGGACGACCACAAGGTTGCCGCCCTGGTGCATCATCATCGCAGCTGTTCTGGCGTGACCAATCGTCTCGCCCGCAGCTATCACAGCGGCGATACGCAAGATCTGCACACCACTCTCAGCCAGCTGCGAAGGGACTATCCCGACTCGCCGCTGCTGGCGGTGGGTTACAGCCTGGGCGGTAATGTGCTGACCAAATATATGGGCGAGCATGGCAGTGACAGCCTGGTGGATCGCGCCGTGGTGATCTCGGCGCCGCTGCAGCTGGGCGCCTGCGCCAAGCGCCTCAGACACGGCTTCTCCAAGGTCTACCAGAGCTATCTCATCAAGCAGCTACAACAGAAGGTGCGCGACAAGCTGGCCCTGCCAGATCTGAGTGCCCAGATGCCGGTGACCCAGGCCGAGGTGGAGAGCCTAACCACCTTTCATCTGTTCGATGACAGGGTCACCGCGCCGCTGCACGGCTTCGATGGCGTCGAAGACTATTACCGGCGCGCTAGTGGTCTGCCCTACCTGAGTCAGGTGGCTAAGCCGACCCTGGTGATCCACGCCAAGGACGATCCCTTCATGACAGATGAGGTGATCCCGACTCAGGAGGCGCTCTCGCCCCAGGTCACCTATGAGCTGCACCCACAGGGCGGTCACGTTGGCTTTATCGACGGCGGCCATCCCTTCAAACCCAGATATTATCTGGAGCAGCGCATCGTCCATTTTCTGCTGGAGGCTTAACCATGCTGGTCCCCTATCAATCCCTGCTGCAACTGCCGGCCGAGACCCTGGATAATCTGATCAAGGAGTTTCTCTTCACCCAGACCGAGGATGGCAGCTTCGCCAGCCTGGATGGCGAGGCCTTGGCCCGCGCCATCAAACAGTGCCGCCAGGCGTTGGCCCGCAGCGAACTTGTGGTCGAATACAGCGAAGAAGATGAATCTATCGCCATACGCTACCGGCAAGATACCCTGACACAACAGAGCCAAGATGACGGGCCCTGTTGACCTTTAGGTTATCCGTGCCGTATAACTATTGGTTCACAATTGCCCGTTATCGGGCATCAGCTTAGCGCTATTTAGGTAAAAGAATGTCTGCTAAACACCCCATTATTGCCGTAACCGGCTCCTCTGGAGCGGGCACCACGACGACCACGACAGCATTTAGCCATATCTTCCGTCAGTTGGGGATCAATGCCGCGATGATCGAGGGCGACAGCTTTCACCACTACACGCGTCCCGAGATGGAACTGAAGATCCGTCAGGCACAGAACGAGAACCGCAACATCAGCTATTTCGGCCCCGAGGCCAACGATTTTGGCAAGCTGGAGCAGTGCTTTAGCGACTATAGCGCCACAGGTCAGGGCGAGACCCGCTCCTACCTGCACACCTTCGACGAGGCCGTGCCCTTCAACCAGATGCCCGGCACCTTCACCCAGTGGCGACCGCTGCCGGAAAACACCGACATGCTCTATTACGAAGGCTTACACGGCGGCGTGGTAACCGATGACTGCGACGTGGCCCAGCACGTGGACCTGCTGATCGGCATGGTGCCCATAGTTAACCTGGAGTGGATCCAGAAGATCATCCGCGATACCTCAGACAGAGGCCACAGCCGCGAGAAGGTGATGGGCTCTATCGTGCGCAGCATGGAAGACTATATCAACCATATGACGCCGCAGTTCTCCCGCACCCATATCAACTTCCAGCGGGTCCCTACGGTAGACACCTCTAACCCCTTCAGCGCCAAGACCATCCCCAGCCTGGATGAGAGCTTCGTGGTGATCCGTTTTCGTGGCATCAAGAACGTCGACTTCCCCTATTATCTGAAGATGATCGATGGCTCCTTCATGTCGCGCATCAACACCCTGGTGGTGCCCGGCGGCAAGATGTCGCTGGCGATGGAGCTGATCCTTACCCCGCTGATTCGGGATCTGCTGGAGAAGCGTCAGCACCTGTTGGATCTGGATAGCGAATAAATTTTCACCGCTCGCACCCGCTTCAGTCAGAGATAGATTCGCTTAAGCTTTATTTAAGTCTGCTCACATACAATGCTGGCTATCGGGATTTCAGGCGAAAGACTGATAGTTAGTATACTCTTGGGAGTGAATTCCCCCATCTTGATCTGTTTGCTTCCTCGAGTATGCTAGCGTCCCGACACCACCTCTTGCACGCCACTCTGCATTAATTTCCCTGCGTTACCGTCCTAACTATTTCAGGCCGAATACTTCAAACATAAAGCGTTCAGACATAAAAAACGCCGACCCGAGTCGACGTCTTAATCTTTAGGAAACCGGTATTTACTGACGTAAGAGCTACTGTGACAGCGGTACCACTTCACGGTATGGCTTCTGCTGGCGATAGTTTTCCAGCCTTAATTCAAATTCATCTGACTTATCGAACTCGGCCGTCTGTTTGAGCGCCTTGATCGCCTGCTTCTGCAGATCCACCGCCGAGCTGTAATCGCCAATCTCGGCATAGGCTGCCGCCAGATTATCCAAGTTAGTCGGGTCTTGCTTGTTGGCCTCGACCAGCCCCTTGCCAATGGCCAGGGCCTTACCGCCGTCACGATACTTGGCCTCGGGACAGGTAGAGAGGATCCACACCACGTTGCCCAGGGAGATCTCATCGCCCACCGCCATGAAGTTATCGACCGCCTTACCACAGTTGCGCGCCACACCATTACCACCGGCGGCATAGATGAAACCTAAACGGAATTGGGCCCACTTGTCCTGCTCGCTCGCCAGGCTCAGATACCAACGTTCGGCCAGGGCCAAGTCACGAGGAATGATCTTACCGTCGAAGGCCAGATCCGCTATGGTCTGGGCCGCCTTCTTGTGGCCGGTCTCGGCGGCGCGTTCGACCCAGTTGGCACCCAACTGAGGATCCGGGCTAACGAAACGGCCGGAGAGATACATCAAACCGAGAAGAAATTGCGCCTCAGACTCGCCTTGGCTGGCTTTTAGCTGAATATGGGCCAACTTACTGGCAGGCGCCGCCGCTTCGGTAGCGGGCACAGAAAATGCCAGGGCAGGCTGCTGCACGGCAAACAGGGCCAGTAGGCCTGCGGCCAATTTCCAAACATGCTTTGTCACGATTCAAGACTCTCCTTCACCAGTTCATGTCACCTAGGGGGCGACACGAAATAGCCACAACTTTGAGCTGCCCAGGCCCGAATAAAATTCGGCGGCGCAGAGACTAACACTATCAATAATCCCCCCGCCAAGTCGAGTAAAAACCGTGTTTTACTGCATGAAAATCACAGGTGTTATCTCCTGGGCGGACAATAAGCACCTAGGCAGATGTGATATGGGCAACATTGTCGGCCAAATAAACTGGCCCGATTACGGTATTAGTTGACATATATTACTAATGTATCAAAATGAACTCCCACTATTGACAGCAAAGTAAATTACGTTACCGGCTGCATACTTATTGCAATAATTTGATCTCTGACGAGGTTTTTTGGCCCTAATTGACGTAATCTGCTTATTTAGCATATTCTTGTATTTACATTAATCAGTCGAGGAACATAGGCATGGCTCTGATTGGTAAGCCTAAACCTGATCCAACGTTGGAATGGTTTTTATCACACTGTCACATTCATAAGTACCCAGCCAAAAGCACTCTGATCCATGCGGGTGAAGACTCTGACACGCTGTACTACATAGTGAAGGGTTCTGTTGCCGTCTTGATTAAAGATGAAGAAGGCAAAGAGATGATCCTCTCTTACCTGAACCAAGGTGACTTCATCGGTGAATTGGGTCTGTTTGAAGAGCAAGCCGAGCGTACCGCTTGGGTTCGTGCCAAGCAAGCCTGTGAAATCGCTGAGATCTCTTACAAGAAATTTAAGCAGCTGATCCAGGTTAACCCTGAGATCCTGATGAAGCTCTCTTCTCAGATGGCTTACCGTCTGCAAAGCACCAGCCAGAAAGTGGGCGATCTTGCCTTCCTGGACGTTGCCGGTCGTATCGCGCAGACGCTACTGCACCTGGCTAAGCAACCAGACGCCATGACCCATCCAGACGGCATGCAGATCAAGATCACTCGCCAAGAGATTGGTCAGATCGTGGGCTGTTCTCGCGAAACCGTGGGCCGTATCCTCAAGATGCTTGAAGAGCAGAATCTGATCCAAGCACACGGCAAAACTATCGTGGTTTACGGTACCCGCTAAGCTAACATTAAGTTAGATTTAATAGATCTTAGTTAAAGTGGCCTGACTCCTTAGTCAGGCCATTTTTTTAGGACAGCCTCAGTGAAACCGACCGCCGTTATCAGCACCTTACTGCTTAGTGTCTGCTCACTGCTCAGTCCTGCCGCGACCGCCGTTATCGAACTGGAGCACAACCAGGCTCAAGAGCTGGTCAGCGAAGGCAAAATCCTCTCTCTCGATCTCACCCTCAGCCAGGTACAGGCCTACTGCGATGGCAAACTGGTGGACGCCCACCTGTTTCATGCCCAGGGCCACTGGCGCTACGATCTGCAGATCAAATCGGCCAATGGCGAGCTGATCTCCCTGGATATCGACGCCACCACCGGCCGTCACAGCACCAACAAGCCCCTGCCCCAGGCCTGCGTACCGCACAAAAACTAGCGCCGAAATATCCGCTTAGGGTGAAAAAGTGTATTATCAATTCAGGTCGATGCGACTCGGCCACCTCCATGTAGACAGAAGCGCCTGCCGCGCTAAGGTAGAGAAAAACGATGAAATTGCTGCTGGTTGAAGACAACACCCTACTGGTCGATGAGCTTGCCAAACAGCTGAAGCAGGCCGGCTATGTCACAGATGTCACCGACAGAGCCGCCGAAGCCGACTACCTGATCAAAGAAACCCATTATGATTGTGTCATCCTGGATATCGGCCTGCCCGACGGCAACGGTCTGCAGCTGCTGGAGACCTGGCGCAACCAGGGCATAGACACGCCGGTGATCATGCTCACCGCCCGCAGCCAGTGGCACGAGAAGGTCGAAGGCTTCAACGCCGGCGCCGACGATTACCTGGGCAAGCCCTTCCACAGCCAGGAGCTGCTGGCGCGCATTCACGCCCTGATCAATCGTGCCCACGGCAAGACCAACAGCCCCACCAAGGAGCTGAGCTTCGAGGGAGTCACCCTGGACGAGAGCCAGCAGAGCGTCACCGTTGGCGAGCAGCAGTTCGAACTCACCGCCATGGAGTTTCGCCTGCTGAAGATCTTCCTCATGTCGCCCAAGAAACTGCTCTCCAAGGCGCAGCTGACCGACAAGCTGTATCAGTTTGATGACGAGAAGGAGAGTAACGTGGTGGAGGTCTATGTGACCCACCTGCGTAAGAAGCTGGGTAAGACGGCCATCGAGACCCGCAGGGGACAGGGCTACATCTTCCACGGCCTCAAGCCATGATATCGATCCGCACTAAGCTCAGCCTATGGCTGTCGGCCTTAGTCATCATCTCCACCTTCGTGGCGATCGTCATCTTCGAGTCCATGTTGCGTCAGGCATTTCACGACTCGATCATCGACCGCCTCGAAGAAGATTTAGAGCAGGTGTTACTGGCGATTCAGTTCGACAACGGCGACATCAGCATAGACCCCAACCAGGTCTCTAACTTCTACAAGCCCGTCTATTCCGGGCGCTACTACCAACTCAACCTCAAAGATATCGAGCTGAGATCCCGCTCCCTTTGGGATCAACGCCTGGAGATAGAACCCCTCTCCAAGGGCCAGACCCGGGTATGGCAGACCAAGGGGCCACAGAATCACGATATTCAACTGCTCTCCCTGGGACTAAGCAGCGCCGATGCCAAGGTGCAGGCGACGCTCACGGTCGCCCAGGATCTCAGTATCGGCCGCCAGGTATTCTCCCAGGTCTATGGCACTAAGCTGTCGGTCAACCTGGCCATGCTGCTTACCATGGTGGCGGGGATCTTCATTCTGCTGAGGCAATCCTTCAAACCGATCAACGACATGCAGCGGGCGCTGATGAAGCTCAGAGAGGGGGAGATCACCGCGCTGGACACCAGCAAGATCCCACCAGAGCTGGCGCCCCTGGCCCAGACCTACAACGAATTGTTGCAATACTCGAGCAAGCAGATGGAGCGCAGCCGCAACAACCTGGGCAACCTCAGCCATGGCCTCAAGACGCCGCTGGCGGTGATGCAGCAGCAGGTCGAGGTGCTGGGACTAAAAGATCCCGAGGCCGCCAGCGCCATGCAGAGCCAGCTGGATCAGATCCACAAGATGATAGAGCGCAAGTTGGCGGCGGCGCGAATTACCGGCGACATGCTGCCCGCGGCCCAGATGCAGCTACCCAAAGATCTACAGGATCTGGCCCAGACCCTCACCAAGGTGCACGGCCACAAGGCGATCGCCTGCGAGTTTAGCCTGGACGAGCGCTTAAGCCGCCTGCCTATTCACCGAGAAGATGGCATGGAGCTTATCGGTAACCTGCTGGATAACGCCTTCAAGTGGGCTGACAGCAAGGTGGCGGTGTCGACGGCGCAAACCGATGAGCAGATATTGCTGACCATAGAAGATGATGGCCCGGGGGTCGCCGACGAGGCCCTCAGCCTGCTGACCCAGAGGGGCAAGCGCCTAGACGAGGCGATCATGGGCCATGGCCTTGGGCTCTCAATCGTCAAGGATATTGCCGAGCAGTATGAGATAAGCCTAGCCTTCGAGCACAGCCAGCAGCTGGGCGGACTGAAGATCACCCTTGGCTTAAAGGATAGGCTTTAACGGATAACTTTCGAGACCCAGTTAAAACAACCCATTCGCCCACAAAAAAAGCCGATGCAGTGCATCGGCTTTTTACTGTCAGAGATTCACCCCAGGATTAACCTGCGTTGTTGGTGCTCTCGAAGATCTTGTCCGCAGAAGCTGCCACGAAGCCTGTGTAAAGCTCGCCGTCTGCCTTAGGGTAGCGCAAGGCAAACTCGTAGAAACAGCTTGGAATCGTCTTCTGGACGTCTTTAAAGGCCACATTGACCTTGTCGGCCATGGTCGATGACTGCTCGAGCAGTACGTCCGCCGACCCCTTAACCTCACCGCCGACGCTGTTGAGCACGAAATCGCCCTGCTTCAGGGTTTCGTTCACCTCAAGGATAGTGTTGTATCCAGGCAGGTGGTTGATCGACACGGTAAAGTGGTTTGCGCGGTAACCGAAGGCCGCTACCCACGCCGCGTACTCGCTCTCGGCCAGTAGCTGCTCGTAGGTTGCGTAATCCAGCTCCCAGTGACGGCCAGAGTAGAGGAAGTTATCCGCGGTGGTTGCGGCTTCATCCACCTGCTCTACCAGACCATGAACTATGGCTTGCAGCTCAGGACTGAAGGCTTCGACCATCAGCTCAGAGATAAACACCTTAGGCTGAGTCGGATCCGGATGTTCGAAGTGCTTGGCCTTAAGCTTCTTGGCTTCGAAGTCGTAGTCGCCACAGGCCACATAGCCCAAAGACTCGAAATGCTTCGCCAGAACGCTCAGGTTTACCTTGGCAATGTTGAAGGTACGTAGGGCGATATGATCGTTGATGATGGTCTCACCCTTGGCCAATAGCTGGTGTACCTTGGCGGCTGAGGGGGTCATTTCAACATAGTCGTCCCATAGGGCGGCAAATAGCTGGTTTACATCGGTATGCATCAATTTCTTCCTTAACATCATCGTGTTACCGGTCGTTATCGCGCCGGTTTGTTTGTTTTCACGATATAAGTACAACGAGAATTTTCGTGTACGCCTATAAAAATGGGAGCAGGCAAGACGCCCACTCCCATGCTTGTTTACTAAAGGGTCAGACCCGGACTCAGGCTGGCTGGCATGGCCAGGGCATCGGCCTCGACCGAAGCGACCGGATAGGCACAGTAGTCGGCGGCATAGAAGGCGCTCGCCCTGTGGTTACCCGAGGCGCCAACGCCACCAAAAGGTGCCGAACCTGATGCGCCTGTGATCTGCTTGTTCCAGTTGACGATACCCGCACGGATACGCGCCAAGAAGTAGTCGTAGTCTTCGCGGCTGTCCGCCAAGATACCGGCAGAGAGGCCATAGCGGGTGTCGTTCGCCAGCTTGATCGCCTCGTCGAAGTCTGTGTAGCGCACCACCTGCAGCAGTGGGCCGAAGTACTCTTCGTCTGGCAGCTCGATCACCTGAGTCACATCGATAAGACCAGGAGACACAAGGCCGGTACCGGCTTCCAGATGCTTAAGCTCAACCAGCGGTGTACCGCCCAGGTTGATCAGGTTACGTTGAGCTTCTACCATGCCTTTGGCCGCGGCCTCAGAAATCATAGAGCCCATGAATGGCTGTGGCTGCGCATTCCAAGGACCCACCTTGATCTGCTTAACCGCCTCGGCCAGCTTAGCCAGCAGTGCATCGCCCTCGGCGCCCTTCTCCACATAGAGACGACGGGCACAGGTGCAGCGTTGACCCGATGAGATGTAAGCCGACTGAATGATATCGTGAACCGCCGCCAGGGTGTCTTTAACGCCCTTGATGATCAGCGGGTTGTTGCCGCCCATCTCCAGCGCCAGGATCTTACCCGGATGACCCGCGTATTGTTGGTGCAGGATGTGGCCCGTACGTGAGCTACCGGTGAAGAAGAGGCCGTCGATCTGCGGATGTGACGCCAGCGCCTTGCCGGTTTCCACTTCGCCTTGAACCAGGTTGATCACGCCAGCCGGCAGACCCGCCTTCTCCCACAGCTTGAGCATCAGCTCGGCCGTCTTAGGGGTGAGTTCAGATGGCTTGAACACGACTGTGTTACCCGCAAGCAGTGCAGGCACGATATGGCCGTTCGGCAGGTGGCCCGGGAAGTTGTAGGGACCAAATACCGCCACCACGCCGTGTGGCTTGTGACGCAGCACGGCGCGGCCGGCTGGGGTGTCGTTTTCAGAGGTGCCGGTACGCTTGTGGTAGGCAGCGACCGACAGGCCGATCTTACCGATCATGGCCCCTGCTTCGGTCGCGGTTTCCCACTGTGGCTTACCGGTTTCCTGAGCGATCACCTCGGCGATATCGCCCTTGTGAGCCTCGAGCTGGTCGCGGTAGGCTTCGACAATCGCCAGGCGGGCATCGAAGCCCAGCATGAACCAGTCGAACTGAGCGGCACGCGCCGCCTCTACTGCTGCGTTAACCTGCTCTGGGGTCGCCGTCTTGCTTTCCCAGATCACTTCTTGATTTGCTGGGTTCTTCGAGACCACATCGTGGCCCAGACCGGCAACCCACTGGCCGTTAATAAATTGACTCATCATATATTCCTACATTGCCAAGACACGGATCTGTTCGCCTTCGGCCACCAGCAGCGCACCGGCGAGCTCGGGTGACAGGATCACCTCATCGGTTTCATCGCTGACCATCAAGTTGGCCGAGGTGGCGCGGTAACCCGCTAACAAAGTATTTGAGATAATAAAACTGCTGCTCGAGACAGGCATCTCGCCCACCTTGACCGTCAGCAGACGGCTCTCTCTCACCGAACGAATATCGTTAAGATTGCACTCGACCGTTGGACCGCCGTCGAAGATATCCACATAGCCACGGCATCTAAAGCCCTCTGCCTGTAACAGGTTAAGCGCAGGACGAGTGTTGGTGTGCACCTCGCCGATCACCTTCTGCGCCTCTTCGGGCAGCAGACAGACATAGACGCTGTTTTTCGGCATCATCTCGGCCATGAAGGCCTTCTGACCCAGGCCCGACAGGTAGTCGGCCTGCACGAAGTCGATGCCGAGGAAGTTCTTCTGCAGCCAGCCATAGAAAGGTGAGTTGCCCTCGGCGTCGCTCTCGCCGCGCATCTCGGCGATCACTGTGTCGCCAAAGCGTTCGGCGTGCTGTGCCAGGAACAGGAAACGGCTGCGAGACAGCATGCGCCCGTTGTTGTTCTTACGGTAGGTGTCGCGCAGGAACAGGGTACATAGCTCGGCGGCGCCCGTGTAGTCGTGACACAGGGTCAGGGTTTCCACCTCGTTGCGCACGTCGATCTGCTCAGAGTAGTAGACCTCTGTGCCCAGACGGTAGTGATAAAACGCATCGACCATGCCGACCGCGGCCTCGAGGCCACAGGTACCGACCACTTCGCCAGTCTCTGTGTCTTCCAGCACCATAAGATAGCCCTCGTCGAACGGCTTCTCGATCTCTTTAACGAACGAGGCCTCGACGCGGGCAATCTTATTTCTTAATAGTTCTTCATTGACGGGTAAAGACGTGAATCCATGACCTGACTCGATGGCGATCTGATACAAGGCATCGAAATCGCTCGATCGTATGGGGCGGATAATTAACATCTTCGGGTCTCCTCACTTGTCCTTGTCGTTCAAACGCAGACAGCCTTAACAATTAAGACCTATATGCCACGCTTGAGGTTCAAGGTTTTCTCTCAGACAAAAAAGCGCGGTTGTTATGCCGCGCTTATGCTGTCGCTTAGCCAGCTACAACCTTGGCTACTGCACGTTCGAAACGAGCAAGACCCTCGGCGATATCGGCCTCAGGGATAACAAGAGAAGGAGTAAAGCGGATCACGTTTGGACCGGCTATCAGGCACATCAGGCCTTCGCTGGTACCGGCAACCAAGAAATCTTTCGAGCGCCCCTGATACTGCTCGTTGAGCACGGCGCCCAGCAGCAGGCCTTGACCGCGAACCTCGGTGAACACATGGTACTTTTCGTTGATCTGATTCAGACCATCACGTAGCAGCTGCTCGCGACGTTTAACACCATCGAGTACCTCAGGCGTGTTCACGACATCCAGTACCGCGTTACCGATTGCACAGGCTAATGGGTTACCGCCGTAGGTTGAACCATGGGTACCAATCTTAAGGTGAGAGGCGATCTCTGTAGTGGTCAGCATGGCCGCGATAGGGAAACCACCACCCAGCGCCTTGGCTGTGGTGAGGATGTCAGGCGTCACTTCGGTGCGCATGTAGGCATAAAGCTCACCAAGACGACCCACACCAGTCTGAACTTCATCGAAGATCACCAGGGCGTTGTGCTTATCTGCCAGGGCACGTACGGCACGCAGGAACTCAGGATCGGCGTCTATGATACCGCCTTCGCCCTGTAGTGGCTCGAGCATGATGGCACAGGTCTTGTCAGACACTTCGGCTTCCAGCGCCGCGATGTCGTTAAATGGTAGGTGGGTAATAGACTGTGGCTTAGGACCGAAACCGTCTGAATAGGCCGCCTGACCACCCACGCTCACGGTGAAGAAGGTACGACCGTGGAAGGCCTTGTCGAAGGCGATTATCTGATCCTTCTCGGCGCCAAACTTGTCCAGGGCGTAACGACGGGCCAGCTTAAGGGCCGCTTCGTTGGCTTCTGCACCTGAGTTCGCGAAATAAACCTTCTCGGCGAAAGTGGCCTCAACCAGCTTGGTAGCCAGTGCCAGTGCTGGCTCGTTGGTCATCACGTTGGCCAGGTGCCAGATCTTCTCGCCCTGCTCTTTCAGTGCGCCCACTAGCGCAGGATGACAATGACCAAGACAGTTCACCGCGATACCGCCGGCGAAGTCGACAAACTCGTTGCCTTCCTGGTCCCAAACACGGCTACCCTCACCACGGACAGGGATCACAGCCGAAGGTGCATAATTAGGCACCATTACTTCATCAAACTGGGCTCGGGTTAGCTTATGGTTCACGCTCATTCTACTCATCCTTTCAATGTTGCCGAAGGCTTCAATCGCCTGTCGTACCCGTCTTTTTCCAAAAAGCGACGCCTATCGGTGACGGTTATTTTGTTATCTAGGGGGACATTAATAGCGAAAACGTGATCAAAATACCAGTTCCTCCAGTCGAGCCTTCTTAGCATGTGCATAACAAATGCATAAAGATTTGAGCTTAAAGGTTATACAAGCGTTTATAACCTAGGCTTGAGCATAAATAGTCAGAAAAAAGTTTATCGACCCAAAATTCAACTAATAATATAATTTTTATGAATATATAGTCACATTTTGACGTGGCGTGGATAGTAAAACATTTCCACAGCAAATAACACTAAAAAGCATCAGTAAAACAGTTCATTCTCACTGCCCTGTTGTACACCGCCGTTTCCACTCGTTATTAGTAGGATGCGAGTGACCTGACAGACGCGGCCTGTAAGGTGAATGATGTCATCACTATCAATGGGATACATAGCGAAGGGTAAGGAGAAGGCGCCACTGTTAAGCTGAGTTTTGGGCGCCTTGGGAGAAGCTGCGCTTTACGGGCTAAGGGCTAACGCGAAGCGCTATAGGCCAGCACGCGATGTGCTAGCAGAGCTCTAATAAAGGTCTAGCTTGCGATAGTTCTGTCCCTTGAGGCGGATCTGCTCCTGCTCCGAGAGCTGATAATAGTCGAACATCATCTGCTTCTCTTTAGGCGAGATCAGCCGCATCTCATCTAGCATCAACACCTTGGCATAACAGCTGGCCCGGGCGACCAGAGCCGCCTCGGTCGACAACTCACTATAGCTGAGACAGGTATCCAGCTCCCTCTGAGTCTGGGTCAGTCCGCTGGCGGAAAAATCCAGCAGCTCTGGCAGACGCCAGTTGAGAGTATGGGCGTGTTGCAGCACCTGCTGGTAGATATCCTCGGCGGGAAATTCTGTGGCCAGTACGGCGTCATGCAGCTCCTTGTCACGACTGGCACTGGCCTCCCTGAGCCAGTTGCCCCAGATGCTCTCGTAGACCTTGGCACCATTCTTGAGCACCACAGAGACCCCCAGCTGATAGAGCAGGCTGCTGGTGTAGGCGGTGGCCATGTCCTGCTCGTTTAGCTGCGCCAGCGCCTTGGCGGCGATGCCGGTGACCATGGCGTAACGCCACAGCTTACGAGTGGTCCAAAGCAGATTGGCATGCCCGGTTGGCAGCCAGTTGCGCAAGCAGTAATAGGGGATCAGCAGCCTGAGGTTTTCGACACCGATGAAGTTGAGCACCAGCTTTATCTCAGTGACCTTCACGTCCGAGCGCTGCTGTCGCTTGTGACGAAACGAAGGACTGTTGACCATGTTGGTGAGATCCCGCGCCAGCCAGGGCAGATCGGCTATAAGCAGGCGCAACCGGCTCAGATCCAGGTTCTTCTGCTGTAGCAGCTCCAGCATCAACATCTGACTGGCGTTGATGCCCGAGTGCTGGATCAAGAGCTCGGGAGACGCCAGTTGATTATCCAGGGTGCTGTTGACCGTAGTGATCAGCTGCTTGGATACCGCCTCGTACACCTGCCGTGCCTGGATCTGTTTGGAGAGGCGCTCGAACACGGCGTCGCGCTCGATGGCGAGCTTATTGGCATCGTTTTCCAGTTCACGGTCTAAGTCATCAAACATGGAGGCCGCAGCCTTCTGCTTACCCACTATGATCTGTTTCAGAAGCCTGTGTTCGATATCTATGATGATGCCCGGACGGACACCACCGGCAATGGACTTTGCCACCTAAGCCGTTCTCCTCAGCTAATTGAGCGCATTAGGCTTATATTACACCAAATCACGCACTTGGCAGATCCCCTTGCAATAAAAAGGGCCTCGAATGAGGCCCTGGTCGGTTATTTAAGCTCTTGCTCGAACAACTTGAAGATGCGGCGGTATTCATCTAACCAGCTCGAAGGCTGACGGAAGCCGTGGGGCTCGACCGGATAGATGGCAGTCTCGAACATAGGCTTCTCCAGCTCGATCAGGCGCTGCACCAGACGCACGCTGTCCTGGAAGAAGACATTATCATCCAGCACACCACTCATCACCAACAGCGGCTTCTGCAGTCCCTGTGCGTGCTCGATAGGCGAGCTGCGCTCATAGGCAATAGCATCCACATCCGGTGTGTTAAGAATGTTAGAGGTGTATGGCGCGTTGTAGTGCGCCCAGTCGCTCACGGGGCGCAGCGCCGCACCGGCTTGGAACAGCTCGGGCTCGGTAAACAGCGCCATGAAGGTGAGGAAGCCACCGTAAGAGCCACCATAGGTGCCGACGCGCTTAAGATCCACATGGGTATTGGCCACCATCCAGTTAACGCCGTCCTTCAGATCTTCCACCTCTGGATGGCCCATGTTGCGATAGATCGCCGTGCGCCAGTCGCGGCCATAGCCTTTAGAGCCACGATAGTCCATGTCCATGACCACATAACCCTGCTGAGTCAGCAAATTGTGAAACATGAACTCGCGGAAGTAGCCGGAGAAACCATAGTGGGCATTTTGCAGATAACCGGCGCCATGGTTGAAGATCACCGCAGGGTACTTATCGGCACGCGCCTTATCAAAGCCCTGTGGCAGATAGACTCTGGCATAGACATCGCCGGCGCCATGGGTAGATGGCACCTTAACCACCTCAGGGGCCTGCCAAGCATATTGCTTGAAGGCATCCGAGGTGTAGTGGGTCAGCTGCTTAAGTTCACCACCGATCGCCTGCACGTAGAGTTCGCTCGGCTGAGTACGACGAGAGGCCTTGAGCAGCAGCTTGCTGCCATCTGGGCTCAGGCTGTAATCCAGCTGACCATCCCACTGGGTGAGCTGCTCGCTCTGGCCATCGGCAATGTTAACGCGATAGACGTTGTCGATACCTGGATGGTCCTTGTTGGCCTTGTAGTAGATATACTCTGCCTTGGGGCCTAGGGTGATATCGCTGACCACATACTTACCCTGGGTCAGGGCCTGTGGCTTGGCGCCGCTCGCCTTGAGGTAGAGGTGGGAATAGCCGGTCTCTTCCGAGAGGTAATAGAGGGTATCGCTCTGTGGCAACCAGCCGAACTGGTTGAAGTTGTAGTTAACCCAGGCATCGTCATGTAGCCTGTGCTCTGTCTTCAATGAGCCCGACTTGAGGTTGAGGGTGGCAATCCATCTGTCTTTGTTGTCCACAGCCTCGAGCATGATGGCGACCTTGTTGTCCTTGGCCTGCCACTGCATGGCACTCTGGGTCCAGCCCCAGTCCTGCATCAGCTGCACCTTACGCGGCGACTTCTCACTCTTGTAGGTCTCACCCTTGGCCTTGGCATTTTCAGCCTTCACCGAGGCCAGCACGTCTTCATCGAAGCCGGTCAGGCCTTCGATGGTGATATCACGCTTCTCATGCTGCTCGAGATCCAAAAGCACCAGGCGCTCGCCGGGATACTTATCTTCGGCCACACGCGCCCTTGCAGGTACGGCATCCACATAACCCTGGCTGCCCAGATAGTTAGGCATGATGTCATGCTCGGCGCGCCAGCTGTAATTCTTGTCCACCAATGACAGTAGCAGGTAGCGACCATCCGGTGACAGGCTCATCTGGGAAACTGTCTCCTCGTCACCCAGATACCAGGTCTTGGCCGTCATGGTAGGGTCTTGCTTGGCCAGTTCCACCTGATATTGCTCTTTCTCTTTCGCCTGATTCTGCTTGAGGGCGACATATTCAATCAGTCTATGCTGCTGCTTGGCGATATAACTGCTAGGCGCCTCGACCCCTTTGGGCTGCTTGACCATCTTGATGTTGGCGATCTGTTCATACAGGCCACTGTCGCCGTGAATGCGAAACACCTGCTCGCCCTGCCAGTAGGCGATATCGCCGTTGGTGAGGAAACGCACCCCGTCCACCTTAGTGTTTTGACGGGTCAGCTGCGACACCTTGCCGCTGAGCAGATCTTTAACGAACAGGTTGCCCTGATAAATATAGGCCTTGCGGCTGCGGGCCTCGTCCATCACGCCATACTGCTGATCCGCCTGATGCAGGGCATCGAGCGCTAGCTTGGCGGCCTCACCCGAGACGAGTGGCTGTTGATAGTAGTCCAGTAGCGGCGATTGATGGGCCTGACGGGCAAAGTAAACCGACTGGCTGTCGTCACTCCAATATTCGCCCTTAGCCAGGATCCCCATCCAATCTGGATTGGCCATGATCTGTTTGAGGGTCAGCGGCTGATCCACGCTTGGCGGCGTGGCCAACGCCACCTGAGTGCTTGCCTGAGTCGTTACCTGAGTCTGTTGAGTATCGCTTGAAGGGGTGGCTGCACAGCCCCCCAAGATGGTGAGGGTCAAAATGCTGAGACCAAATCCACGAAACGCGCCCGTCATCGTCCTTCCTTATTATTTATGTCGCCGAGGCTAAGGCCCCAGCCTTGTTATTTTGCTGCCTTTTATATCACAAAATGGGAGTGGGACGAGGATGTGGGCGGGATAAAACTTGTAACAGTTTGAAAAAGAATTGGCCTAATTCGCTCTTGGCACTAGGCTCGAGCACCCTTTTAGTTACTGGAAGGAATGCTCTGCTTAACGAAATTTGCCAGCAGTTCGAGTCCCTGCTCGGTGAGGATAGATTCGGGATGAAACTGTACGCCAAACAAGCCAAGCTCGGGCCGGCTCATGGCCATGATCTCCCTGCCGTGAACCGGGTCGTCGAACCAGGCATCCAGGGTAAAGTCCTTGGGCAGCTGCTCGACCAGGAGGGAGTGATAACGGGTGACGGTGAGCGGTTGATTCAGCCCGGTAAACAGACCTTTGCCTGCATGAGCGATGGCGCTGGTCTTGCCATGCATCACCCGCTTGGCGCGTACCACCTGAGCCCCGAAGGCCTGAGCGATCGCCTGATGGCCGAGACAGACCCCCAATATGGGCAGCTTACCGGCGAAGGCCTTAATGGCCTCGAGGGAGATACCCGCCTCGTTAGGCGAACAGGGACCGGGTGAGATCACTAACCTGCTCGGCGCTAAAGCCTGGATATCGGCGAGGCTAAGCTCATCGTTGCGCCTGACGACAATCTCCTCCCCCAGCTGCTGAAAATACTGCACCAGGTTGAAGGTAAAGGAGTCGTAATTGTCGATCATCAGGATCATGAATAGAGTGCTCGTGTATATTGGGTGTGAGTTGCGGGTGTGAGTTACGCCGCATTTTTCTGGCGCAGATGCTAACACAGAGTCCAGGCGGGATCATCCATTCTACTGACGCCTCGGGCTTACCTCCCGCTATGCCCTCACCCATGCCTGTCTTTTCTCGGGCACAAAAAAACCAGCCTAAGCTGGTTTTTTTAGTTTGCGCTGGTTATTTCACCAGGGTGAGATGACCGCGACGTTTCGGCTTATCATTCTCGGCAGAAGCTTCGGCCACAGCCGGCTCATCTGTCTTGGGCTCATCAACCACTGAAAGGCCCAAGTCGCGGGCATCGGCCTCGAGCTGATAGGCTTCTTCCTGATCGAACACTGTGCCAGCGCCATTTTCTCTGGCGTAGATGGCGACAATCGAGGCCATAGGCAGTACCACCTGTTGCGGTACGCCGCCGAAGCGGGCATTAAACTCGATGAAGTCATGACCTATCTGCAAATTACCCACGGCACTGGCGGTAATATTAAGCACTATCTGTCCATCTTTCACATACTGCTGCGGTACTTGGGTACCGGGCACATAAGCGTCGACCACCACATGAGGGGTCAGCTCGTTATCCATGAGCCAGTCGTAATAGGCCTGTAACAGGTAAGGACGGTTAGGGGTCATAGGTTTCATCTTAGATACCCATGCGCATTTCGCGCTCAGCCTCGGTCAAAGACGCCTTGAATGAGTCACGGTCAAATAGACGTGTCATGTAGGCTTTAACTTCCTTGGCGGTACGGCTGTCCAGCTCGATGCCCAGTACTGGCAGACGCCACAACAGTGGGCCCAGGTAACAGTCGGCCAGACCAAACTCTTCGGCCATGAAGTAAGGCATCTCGTTAAAGATAGGGGCAATAGAGGTCAGGCTCTCCTGAAGCTCTTTACGCGCCTCATCGGCACGATCACCCTTACGGATGCGATCGACTAGGCTATACCAGTCGTTTTCGATACGGTGCATCATCAGACGCGTCTGGCCACGGGAAACCGGGTAGACAGGCATCAAAGGTGGATGCGGGAAACGCTCATCCAGATATTCCATTATGATGCGTGAGTTATATAGCACCAACTCACGGTCAACCAAAGTTGGCACTGTGTTGTATGGGTTTAGCTCAATAAGATCTTCAGGCATATCGCTAGGATCCACCTGCAGAACATCGACAGTCACTCCCTTTTCCGCCAAGACGATACGGACTTGATGGCTATAGAGATCGTCGGCGCCTGAAAACAGGGTCATGATTGAGCGTTTATTGGCAGCAACAGCCATTGATACCCTCCAAGATTTAAATATGAAAGCTAAAAAAGCAAAAACAAACGAGGGGCAAAGCCCCCCGTTTATAATATGCGGATAATATATTCTAACCTCTATTGGGGGTTAGTGTACATCTTTCCAGTACTCTTTCTTCAAGAGGTAGGCCACAATAAAGAAAATAAACAGGAAGCCCATTACCCACCAACCTAAGCTTTCACGCTCAAGTTTTACCGGCTCGCCTGAGTAAACCAGGAAGCCTGTGATGTCACGAACGACTTGATCATATTCTTCAGCAGTCAGCTTTCCACCAGTAGCAACGAAGCTACCGTCTTCTTGCTTAACCTGCAGACCTTGCAGCTCTTGCAGTACGTGCGGCATAGCCACTGACGGGAAGACAGTGTTGTTTACACCAAATGGACGAGTCTCATCTTTGTAGAAACTCTTCAGGTAGGTGTAGATCCAATCTTCGCCACGTACACGTGCAACCAGAGTCAGATCCGGTGGCGCTGCACCGAACCATTTCGCCGCGTCGACTTCAGGAATAGCATTTTCCATCAGGTCGCCGACTTTGGCATCGCCGTTGAGCATATACTTGTTACGCATATCGTCAACTGAGATACCCAGGTCTTCTGCTACACGGTTGTAACGCTGGTACTGAGTGCTGTGACAGCCTGAGCAGTAGTGCTGGAAAGTATCCAGACCACGTTGCAGTGACTCTTTGTCTTTCAGGTCGACGTTAGCACTTTCTAGATGAACATGGGCACCACCTGCAGCAAACGCAAGAGATGGTACTAATGTAACTAATGCAATCAGTAATTTTTTCATTAGTGGGTCAACCTCTCTGGTACAGGCTTAGTTTTCTCATTCTTACTGTATAACCACAGCGCTAAGAAGAAACCGAAGTATGTCAGAGTGAAGACGCGCGCAGCGATTGTCAGCGTTGGCGTCGCAGGTACGGCACCCAGGTAGCCTAAGATAACGAAAGATACGGCAAACTGACCAATGTTCAGCTTATGAATCATGCTACGGTAGCGGATTGACTTAACCTTACAACGATCTAACCAAGGTAGAACGAAGAGTACGGCAATCGCTAGACCCATACCCACAACCCCTAACAGCTTGTCAGGAATCGCACGTAGGATGGCGTAGAATGGTGTGAAGTACCAAACTGGCGCAATGTGCTCAGGTGTCTTCATCGGGTTAGCCGCTTCAAAGTTTGGCTTCTCGAGGAAGTATCCACCGCCTTCAGGCATGAAGAACAATACGTAGCAGAAGACGATCAGGAAGCCAGCGACACCCATGATATCTTTTACTGTGTAGTAAGGGTGGAATGGGATACCGTCTTTCGGCCAGCCATTCTCATCTTTGTTCTTCTTGATCTCGATACCGTCTGGGTTGTTAGAACCCACTTCGTGCAGAGCGATCAGGTGTAGGAACACCAGTACCACAAGCACCAATGGCAGCGCGATAACGTGTAGCGCGAAGAAGCGGTTCAGTGTCGCACCAGAAACAACGAAGTCACCACGAATCCATAGTGTCAGGTCGTCACCGATAACAGGGATAGCACCAAACAGAGAGATAATTACCTGTGCGCCCCAGTAAGACATCTGTCCCCAAGGAAGCAGGTAACCCATGAAAGCTTCAGCCATCAGTACGAGGAAGATCAACATACCGAACAGCCACAGCAGCTCACGAGGCTTCTGATAAGAACCGTAGATCAGACCACGGAACATGTGCAGATAAACCACCACGAAGAAGGCCGATGCACCGGTTGAGTGCATGTAACGCAGCAACCAGCCGTACTCGACATCACGCATGATGTATTCGATAGAGGCGAAGGCACCTTCTGCGGTTGGTACATAGTTCATGGTCAACCAGATACCGGTCAGCAGCTGGTTAACCAGTACTAGCATGGCTAGCGAGCCAAAGAAGTACCAGAAGTTGAAGTTGGTCGGCGTCGCATATTGACCTACGTGACGGTTGTAGGTCGCCGTCATAGGGATGCGCGCATCAATCCAATCGATAATATTCTTAACCATTATGCAGCCCCCTGGTCGACACCGATGATCACGTTGCCGTCATCAATGTATTGATGAGGTGGAACAACTAGGTTCAACGGCGCTGGAACACCCTGGAATACACGACCAGCCATATCAAACTTAGAGCCATGACATGGGCAGAAGAAACCAGAAGCGACGCCTTCAACCTGTTCACCGAATGTATCAGGCAGATACGTTGGAGAACAACCTAAGTGCGTACATAGACCAACGGCAATAAAGTACTCAGGCTTGATTGAGCGAACGGCGTTCTGCGCGTAGGCAGGTTGTTGCTCTTCGTTAGACGCTGGATCGCGCAACTTATCATCGTGAGTAGCAAGACCCTTTAAGATCTCTTCAGTGCGGCGGACAACCCATACAGGCTTTCCACGCCATTCAACACGGATCAGCTGACCCGGCTCTAACTTACTAATATTTACTTCTACCGGCGCACCTGCAGCTTTCGCTTTGGCACTCGGATTCCACGACTTTATAAAAGGAACCGCTACAGCGACGGCACCAGCACCACCCACTACGGCGGTTGCTGCGGTCAGGAATCTGCGACGTCCGGTATCGACTGGCGCATTGCTCATCCACTTATCTCCAGAGAGTGTTGGAATTTTTGTTTTAAAAATTTTTGAAATTGGGGTTTTACCCCAAAGCGCAAAAATCAAATTTGAGGCGGGGCTCATTATAGCCAAAAATTAGAAGCAGATCATAGTAAAACAAAGCACAAAGTTAACTATGTTAGGAAATTGCTCATTCTAGAAGAAAATGTGCAGCAAGAGCGGGATAAAACTGTCAGGATTTTACCTGATAAAATGGTAAACGAGAATAACAATCAAAACTAAATTAGTAACTTGCAGAAATAAGCGATAAAAAAGCCCGAACTCGTCGGGCTTTAATCTCAATAATCCTCAATGAGAACTATTTCGCGTCGGCGCTCTTCATATACTTGAAGAAATCACCTTCCGGCTCGAGCACCATAACGTTAGAACCGTTACCGAAACTCGCCTGATAAGCCTCAAGACTACGCAGGAAAGAGAAGAACTCAGGGTCCTTCTTATAAGCATCGGCGTAGATCTTAGCTGCGATGGCATCCCCCTC
This sequence comes from Shewanella loihica PV-4, assembly GCF_000016065.1. Lineage (NCBI taxonomy): Bacteria > Pseudomonadati > Pseudomonadota > Gammaproteobacteria > Alteromonadales > Shewanellaceae > Shewanella > Shewanella loihica. The sequence goes on along the minus strand of NC_009092.1, from coordinate 645,656 downwards.
ACCACGCACCTGCAACGCCTTACGTTCGGCTTCTGCGATCTGAATGGTCACGCTGGCGTCTGTCTTGGCACGAATGATCTCAGACTGCTCCTTACCCTGAGCGCGGTGCTCTTTCGCCACAGCGGTACGCTCGGCGCGCATACGCTGGTAGATGCTAGAGCTCACGTTGGCAGGCAGGTTGATCTGCTTAACACGCACGTCGACCACCTCGATACCCAGATCCTGGGCGCTATCAGAGGCATTTCGAAGCGCATCTTGCTGCAGCTCATCGCGGCTACCAGAGACGATATCCTTAATGGTACGACGACCAAACTCGGTACGCAGGTCGTTGTTGATCTTACGCTGAAGCAGAGACTCCGCCTGAACCTTATTACCACCATTGGTCGCGAGATAGTACTTCTCGTGATCTTTGATGCGCCACTTCACGTAAGAGTCGACCATCAAGTCTTTCTTCTCTGAGGTGACGAAACGATCCGCCGCGCCATCCATGGTCTGGATGCGAGAGTCGAGATACTTGATCTTATCGATCACCGGCAGCTTGATATGCAGACCCGGCTTATAGATGCGGGTTACCCCCTCATCTTTGATGATCTTACCAAAGCGCGACACGATAGCGCGTTCACCCTCGTTGACCACCATCAGGGACGATAGACCCATAGCGACTAAGATGGCCGCAATAATAACAGATAATCTACCCATGATTAGTTTCTCCCCTGGCGAGTGCGGTCGCTACGAGAAGGCCTTCCATCTAACGGCATGCCAACACTATTTACTATGCTGTTAACTGAGTCATTGACCGAGTCTGCCTCGACAGGCTTGCTGGTCTTGGTCTGTGGACGCTGCTCCATTAACTTATCCAGTGGCAGATACATCATGTTGTTGCCCGCCTTCGAATCCACCAGCACCTTGTTGGTACCCGAGAGGACATTAGACATGGCATCTATGTAGAGACGAGCACGCGTCACTTCCGGCGCCGCCTTATATTCAGGCAACAGCTTCTCGAAGCGAGCCACCTTACCGCGAGCCTCTAGGATCTCACGCTCTTTATAGGCGTTCGCCTGCTGCTCCATGCGCTGCACCGTACCGCGAGCCTTAGGCTCGACTTCACGAGAATAGGCTTCGGCTTCACGAATGAAACGTTGCTCATCTTCCTGTGCGGCGATAGCGTCATCAAAGGCGTCTTTCACCTCTTCCGGCGGACGGGCCGGCAAGAAGTTCACGTCGCGGATCTCTATGCCCAGGTTATAAGGCTTGATGATGCGCTCGACCTCTTCCCAGGTGTCACGACGGATCTGATCACGACCTGTGGTCAGGATATCGTCCATCTTGTTGTGGCCCACCACATAACGCAGCGCGCTATCGGTAGCCTCACGTAGGCTCGAATTGGCATCGACCGCGCTAAACAGGTAGCGATAGGCATCGACCACAATATACTGTACATCCAGCTCCACCAGGACGACGTTCTCGTCGGCGGTGAGCATGCTGCCCGAGGCTGGAATTGAGCGAACGTTGCTCACGTTCACTGGGAAGACTTCATCGATGAAGGTCGCCTTCCACTGTAGGCCCGGCTCCACTTGGCCAATATACTTGCCAAAGCGTAGCGCCACACCCTTTTCGGCTTCTTTCACCGTATAGAAACCTGACAGGCCCCATACGACAACGGCGATGCCTAATACAATGATAAAACCTAGCGCGCTGAATCCACCGCCAGCGCCATTTCCTTTACCCCCAAAACGCTTCGAAATATTCTTAAATACTTCGTCGAGATCTGGCGGCCCCTTGTCATTGCCGTTCTTGTTTCCCCAAGGGTCTTGACCCTTGTTACCGGGCTCGTTCCAAGCCATTTAGCACTCCATAGGTGTATGAAATAAACGAGATTACTAAAAACTACTCTATTGCTGCGGTTTCAACAATAAAGGTTTCCAACTCCCCTTGGCTCTGCTTCGCTAATCGGTGCCAGTCGGCCTCCAACAAACGAACAGACAAGATACAGTTCCCCAGATCGTCATACTCTTTCTGCTGTATCACATCCAGTCGATAAAACTGACCAAGATAATGCCCGGCCGTCGCCGGAATTCGCAAGGTAAGCTCCAATATGGCCCGTCCAACCAACTGGTTGATGGCCTTTTCGAGCAAATCCAAGCCTAGACTCTGCTGGGCCGAAACCCAAACACGTATAGGGACCCCATCGCCGTCATAGTCGATCTTAGGTCCCACATCTTCCAACAGATCTATCTTGTTACAGACGATCAACTGTGGAATCTCTTCGGCGCCAATCTCTTTGAGTACCAGCTGTACCTGTTCAAAATTGTCGCCCATGTTTTCATCAGCACTGTCGACCACATGCAGCAGAAGATCCGCTTCGCGGGTTTCCTGCAGGGTGGCCTTAAACGCCGCCACGAGATCATGGGGAAGGTGTCTGATGAAACCGACCGTATCGGCCAAAATGACCGAACCGTCTTGTAAGTCTAACTTACGCAGGGTCGGATCGAGTGTCGCAAACAGCTGGTCGGCGGCATAGACCTCGGAGACGGTCAAGGCGTTAAATAGGGTCGACTTACCGGCATTGGTGTAACCCACCAAAGACACGGTGGCGAGCTCGCTTCGCTGCCTCGCCCGGCGACTCTGTTCACGCTGTTTATCGACCTTTTCCAGCCGCTTGTTGATGGTCTTAATGCGACCACGCAGCAGACGTCTGTCGGTTTCCAGCTGGGTTTCACCCGGTCCCCGCAGGCCGATACCACCTTTTTGCCGTTCAAGGTGAGTCCAACCACGAATCAGGCGCGTCGACATGTGGCGCAATTGCGCTAGCTCCACCTGCAACTTACCCTCATAGGTCCTGGCGCGCTGAGCAAAAATATCCAAAATCAGCGTCGTACGGTCTAAGACCCGACACTGACAGATCAGCTCAAGATTACGCTCTTGTGCAGGACTCAAGGCGTGGTTAAAAATCACCACATTGGCGTCAGTGGCGGCAACCATGGCTGCCAACTCTTCCGCTTTACCTGTACCAACAAAATACTTTCTATCTGGAGAACGACGACTTCCCGTGATCACGCCAACGGTTTCAGCGCCTGCCGATTCGACCAATAAACGAAGTTCGGTAATATCTTCCCTACTGTCTTCATCTGAAAAGTCGATATGGACAAGTACTGCAGCTTCTCCCGCCTCATAGCGTTCAAACAAAAATCGAACTCCTCAGGAAATTACTCAGCGCTATCGTCATGTGATGCATTGTAACCCGCCGCCTGGTTAGGCGTATTGTGATGGCTGCTCACGTTAAATGGACGCGCAGGCACCACGGTAGAGATAGCGTGCTTATAAACCATCTGGCTGACAGTGTTCTTCAATAAAATAACAAACTGATCGAATGACTCAACTTGTCCCTGAAGCTTGATACCGTTAACTAGGTAGATAGATACCGGAACGCGTTCACGTCGTAATGCGTTCAAAAATGGGTCTTGTAAAGATTGCCCCTTTGCCATTATGTAATTTCCTTTTTATTAAAATTAATTAAAACCTAATACAGCATCAATTTCTGGTTTGGTTTTAGTATTATATAGAGTGAATGAATTAGCTAGCGACAATGCTCTAATAGTCGCGCCAGATTAGATTCATCCCCACTCTCCAGCCAATTTAGATCAGCCCATCCTCGCAACCATGTTAATTGACGCTTGGCCAATTGCCTAGTCGCAACTATGGATTTTTCGACCATAGTATCATAGTCATATTCCCCATCGAGATACTGCCACACCTGGCGATATCCGACACATCTCATCGAAGGTAGGTCTAGATGCAGATCCGCTCGCGCCTTGAGCCGCTGCACCTCTTCGACGAAACCTTGATTTAACATCAATTTGAATCTTTCTGCTATAGCAAGGTGTAGCACTTTGCGATCTTTCGGCGCTATGCCAAATTGCACCACCTTATAGGGCAAGGCTTCGGCCTTCACCTGGGTCAACTCGGTCAGACTCTTGCCGCTAATCCGGTACACCTCGATCGCCCGCGACAGACGCTGGGGATCGTTAGGGTGGATCCGATCAGCCGATACAGGGTCAATCTGACGCAGCTCGTCATGTAGCGCCTGCCAGCCTTTGGCTTCGACCTCTTTGGCTATCTCGGCCCGAATCGCCTCATCTGCCGATGGCAATGGCGACAGGCCTTCGAGTAGCGCCTTAAAGTAGAGCATGGTACCGCCCACCAACAGAGGCGTCTTGCCCGCAGCGAGGATCGCTTCGATATTGGCAATAGCATCGCTGCGAAAATCCGCCGCCGAATAGCTCTCACTGGGATCGCGAATATCGATCAAACGGTGCGGCGCGCGGCTTAGCTCTTCCTGGGTCGGTTTGGCGCTGCCAATATCCATGTCCCGATAGATGAGCGCCGAGTCGACCGAGATGATCTCGCAGTTATGCTGCTCGGCCAATGCCATCGCGAGCGCTGTCTTACCCGACGCCGTCGGCCCCATCAGGGTGATAATTGTCGGCTGACTCTCGCTATTCACTCGTTTGCTCACCTAACCATGTTTGCCAAGGCATCACCTTGGCCAAAGATAAAATTTCTTGCTGCTGCGACTCGGGTAACCCCATGAGGCCGGCCCAGAGTCGGCTCGCCGAATTAAACTGTTCACCCGACTGGTTCACCAACCAGTTAACCAGGGCTTCCGTTGTCGGCTCTTCGAAGCGAATCCACTGGAGAAACTCAGGGATCACGCTCGCCAGCTGACTCTGCCTTAGATATGGGGGCACTTTTTTAATTATCAACTGGCCGAGGCGAATAGTTAGCTCTAAACCCAATTTTCTAACCAAAAGCTCTCTTTCGACCAAGGTTTGCTGCCAATCTTCATCCACCTTGACCGACACAGGCATCAACAGCGGCTGACCAATCAGCCCCGCATCCAGCTTGGCTTCAATCTCGCGGCGGGTCACTTCGCGCGCCGCACAGCTAAGGCTCAATAGCGCCAGCTCACTACCCCTGACTAAGAGCCAATATTGACCGTCGAGCACCTGAGGCATGGGCGGAAGATGGCTGTCATCTGCTTGGTTTGCCTGACTCGACACGCCTGGCGTGGTCATCAACTGGGCATAACTATCGACTGCCGCCTGGCTAGGAAGCTCGGTACTGGCATAGCTGCGCCCTCGCCCGCCAGACTGGCCGCTACCATAGCTGCTCATCTGGGTCTCTTGCACTCTCTGGCCACCTGCTTGGCGACTGGCTTCGCGCTCGCCATAGGCTGGGCGTTCATTCGCAAGCCATAAGGCGTTTTCTTCGGTATCGCCATGGGCAATCTGATTAGAGCCTGTGTCACTTTGCTGAGTCTGTAGCGGACGAATATAGGAGGCGGATCTATTCTGGTCAGTTACCTGAGTGTCGAGTGCTGCCTCGAAGGCTAACTCGCTCGACTGACGCAGTGCCGATTCCAGCGCCTGCAGGATAAAGTCATGCACATATCGGCTCTCGTGGAAGCGCACCTCATGCTTGGCCGGATGCACGTTGACATCCACCTGATGGGGATCCAGGTTCAGCATGAGCACGAAGGCGACCTGCTCCCCCTGCAGCTGCTGGGCAAAGGCCTGACGCACCGCATGATTGACCAGGCGATCACGCACTAGGCGGCCGTTTACATAGAAATATTGAGTATCGCCAACCGCCATCTCGCTAAATGGCGACTGAATGTAGCCGCTGAGGCTAAGACCATTATGGTTACAATCTACCCTGAGGGCATTGTCGGCGAAGGCCTTGCCGCTGACCTGCGCCAGGCGCTGCAGATACTGCGCCTCTGTCTTGGCCGGGCGGTAATTACGCACCTGCTTGCCGTTGTGCTTAAGGGTAAAATGGATCTCGCTGCGCACCAGAGCGATACGTTTAAGCCACTCATCGATATGGGTAAATTCTGTCTTATCGCTCTTTAAGAATCGACGTCTGGCCGGGGTATTGAAGAAGAGATCCGCCGCCTCCACCGTCGAACCGACAGGGTGCGCCGCCGGGATCACCCGAACCGCCATCTCGGAGCCCTCGGCATAGGCCTGCCAGGCCTCGCTCTGCTCCTGGGTGCGGGAGGTTAACGTCAAGCGGGATACCGAACTGATACTGGCCAGCGCCTCGCCGCGAAAGCCAAAGCTTAAGATGGCATCGAGGTCGTCTAACGAGGCCAGCTTAGAGGTGGCATGACGGGACAGTGCCAGACTCAGCTCCTCCTTGGGAATGCCTGAGCCGTTGTCGGTGATCTTAATCAGCTTGCTGCCGCCCTTGTCTATTTCGATATCGACCCGGGTCGCACCGGCATCCAGGCTGTTCTCTACTAACTCCTTGATCACAGAGGCAGGACGCTCTACCACCTCCCCGGCGGCAATCTGGTTAGCCAGTTGAGGAGGCAAAATACGTATGGTCATCTTGGCTCCTTAGGCCCGGGGAATGATCAGCTTCTGACCGATGTAGAGGGTATTAGACTTGAGCTTGTTGGCCTTCTTGATGCTATCGACCGACACCTGGTAACGGTGGGCGATCACAGACAGTGACTCACCTGCGGTCACCTTGTGTTTGATGCCGCTCTTACTGGCCATCATGGTATTGGCCGGAGGATTATTCTCGAAATAGCGCACCACGCCTTTGTGGACGGCGTTGGCGATATTGTTCTGGTGATCCCTCTGGGTCAACAGGCGCTCCTCTTTGTGGTTCGAGATAAAGCCTGTCTCCACCAGGATAGAGGGAATATCCGGCGACTTGAGTACCGCCAGGCTGGCCGCCTCAGGCTTGTGCTTGTGCAGGCGAGTCACCTTGCCCAGATTAGCCAGCACATCTCCGGCGATGTTATGGCTAATCGCCATGGATCTGTCCATCGACATATCCAGCAGGGTCATGGCCAGATACTGCTCGTTATCCGCATTCTGGATAATCTCACCGGCACCGCCCAGCAGCTCTGAGTGCTTCTCTTTCTGCTCTAACCAACGACCAATCTCACTGTTGGCGCGGCGCATCGACAGCACCCACACAGAGGCTCCTTGTGGTTGCGGTGAGGTAAAGGCGTCGGCGTGAATCGACACCAGCAGGTCGGCCTTGCTGTTGCGGGCGATCTCCGAGCGTTTGTTCAGATTGACAAAGTAGTCACCGGAACGTGTCATGATGGCGCGCATGCCCGGCGTGGCGTTGATCTTGGCCTCCACCTTCTTGGCTATCTGCAGCGCCACCTTCTTCTCATAGATGCCAGAGGGGCCGATGGAGCCGGGATCGTCGCCGCCATGGCCGGCATCGATGGCCACTATGATATCCCTAAGCTTCTGCTCAGGCTCGACCTTTACCGTCTTAGGACTCTGGTTGCCCCCTTCAAGATCCACCACCAGCCGATTGCCGTAAGGCGCCGTGGGCGACAGGGCAAAGAGGTTAGCCTTGGCAGGCTTAACCAGATCGATCACTAGCCTAAGGGTGCCCTTCTTGGGCGGCTTGCTGATACGCACCCGCTTAACCAGCTTACTGTTGTTCTCGATCTTATTGAGATCCAGCCCGGTAGCCGTGGTCGTCAGATCCACCACCAAACGGTAGGGACTGGTGAGGGTGAAGTGGGAATATTTTGGCGGCTCGCGCAGGTCAAACACCACCCGCGTGGATTCTGGCGCCGCCCAGATACGCACGCCTTCCAGTTTATTTGCGCTATAGGCAACGGAAGGAATGCATAGCAAGACTATCAATAATAGGCGTTTTATTAGTGACTCAGTTCTTATCATTATTATGTAAACTATCTAACAAAATCTCTCCGGCGCGCGAGTGCGCCGTCAGCATGACCTCTCGGCCCTGTTGATGATACTGAATATGGATCGCCAGATCCGCCTCGGGCAGTAGGCCGACGCCCTTATCGGGCCACTCGACAATACACAGGCTCGACTCGGTAAAGTAGTCTCGAATCCCCATAAACTCGAGCTCTTCTGGATCACTTAGTCTATATAGATCAAAATGATACACATCAATATCACCTAGCTCATAGGGCTCAACCAGCGTGTAGGTCGGACTCTTCACCGCCCCCTTATGTCCCAGGCTCTGAATGAGGCCACGACTAAAGGTTGTTTTACCCGCCCCCAGTTCACCACTCAAATAGAGGGTCAATGGCGGCTTGATCGCACTGGCTAGCCTTTGACCTAAGCTAACGGTTTCTGCTTCATTTTCAAGATAAACTTTTACTGGTGTCATCGTATCTATCGCTAATTAAGGACAATCCTTTTTTGAGCCAGATACTTTAACCTAAACCGGCGTTTATCTAAACAGACATTACTGTATTTTAATGCTGAGGCTAAATCTTATCGACCAGGGCGCGTATGTGAGCAAACAGATCGCAGGCAAGCATGCCTCGCTCGCCATCTTTCGCGGCCAGATCCGCTGCGGCCCCATGAACCACCACTCCGGCGCTCGCCGCCTCCATCTTAGCCATTCCCTGGGCCATCAAGGCCGCTATGATGCCACCTAGGACATCACCGCTGCCGCCGCTGGCGAGACCAGGATTTCCCACCGGCGCCACATGACACACCTTACCGTCATAGATAAGTGTGCCTGCGCCCTTGAGCACCACCACGCCGCCATATTTAGCCTGCAAGGCATAGACGGCGGCGAAGCGATCCGCCTCCACCTCGGCGATGCTAATCCCCAACAACCTGGCGGCCTCACCGCTGTGAGGGGTCAACACCCAATTACTCTGGCGTGAAGGCTCGAGCGCCAGCAGATTAAGTGCATCGGCGTCCATCACACAGGACTTGTCGCTCAGCCCTGTCGCCTTAAGCAGGTTGTAGCCCCAGTCGTGTTTACCCAGTCCTGGACCAATCAGCAGAATATCCGCCCAGCCCAAGCGTTGATACACTTCCATATCCACCAGCTCGCAGCCCCAGAACATAATTTCCGGTCGCCCCGAGTTCACCACGGTCAAATGCTCGGGTCTTGAAATCACCGCCACCAGTCCGGCGCCCGCCCGCAGACAGCTCTCGGCAGCCAGACGTGGTGCCCCGGCCATGCCGATATCGCCGCCGATAACGGTCACCTTACCGCAGGCCCCCTTGTGGCTGTTCTGCGCCCTGGCAGGCAATCCGAGGTCCGTCAGCCTGTGGGCAATGTTAAGCACCTTAGACTCTGGCAGATACTCCTGCAGACCGATATCGGCAAACCAGAGCCTGCCAACACAGTCCCTGGCCTTACCCGTGATCAGTCCCTGTTTCGGCGCGCCGAAGGTCAAGGTCACATCGGCCTTTACCGCTAGCTGACCGGCGCCGGTATCCACATCGATACCCGATGGCACATCTAAGGATAAGATCCAGGGAGAATAACGATTGATCGCCACTATCATCTCGGCAAAGGGGGCACGTAGCTCACCCTTGACACCCGTGCCTAGCAGGCCATCGACGACGACCTCGGCCTCCTTGAGCGCCTCTTCATAGTCAGATAACTGATGCCCGCCCGCGGCGAGAAAGGCCGCCTTGGCGTAGCTGATCCCCTCGCCCGCCTCAGAACGCTCCACCGCATAGAGGGCGACATCACAGCCAGATTCGAGCAGCAGGGTGGCGCAGATATAGGCATCGGCGCCATTGTTGCCATAACCCGCCAACACCAGAATTTTACTATTGAGCTTACCCTCTCGTTGCAGCAACTCGAAGGCCGACTGTCCGGCGCTGTCGATCAATTGGCACAAGTTAGCCTCACCGGACGCGATCAAGCGCGCTTCGGCATCACGAATCATCTGCGCCGTATATAAGGCCGATGGTAGCTGCCCGTCACTAAACAACATCTGGATTCTCCTTAACAAGACTCATCACCGGGGCGGGTTACCCTATGCCTAAGCATATTCGATATTTGAGTTTTTAATCGCCAATAGATTCCGCTTAAACGCCAGAGAATGTAAGAAGTTTGATCTGGCACAATAAATCCACCGCCTCAGCGACAAAAAGGCCAACGAGGCGATAACAAAACATTTCATCAAACTGAATTGAACTCGCTAATCAGTCAGTCAAATTACTGAGCTAGATGCGCCAGAAATCGCGATATAGATGCAAGAAAGTGATAATTTTGCTCTAACGTAAGAAGAAAAAAGCAATGAAAAATAATTAGCTATAAATGCCTGCTTGCAATTGTCTCGGCATAAATGAAAAAAGGCGCCCAAGGCGCCTTTTTATTAAGTTTCTCACTAGCAACCGGCTAGAAAGCTCAACTTAAATGAGCTCAGATTATATGTCTTCCATTCTCAGGCTGCTGTGCACCAGACGTTGCTGCTGGATCTTCTCGACACGCACCAGATCGTTGAGTGCGTTCTTCACATCACCCGGTACAGAGGATTCCGCCGTCTTCTCAAATAAGCCGATCAGACGGTTGTCGAGATCCAGGTGCAGCTCCAACAGATCATCTTCGTTCATGTTGGCCGCAGGAATCACCTCCTGGCAGCGTTTGATGAAGTCTTCAAACACGATATCGTTGTACCAGAGTTCCAGCAGACGGCGTGGCGCCTCTTCGATGTAGTCATCGATCTTCTGAGAAACTTCTTTCTCATGTTGTTGCAAATACTCCAGCATCAATTTCACGCGAGACGAGTCTACCGCACTGTGCAAACGCGCATATAAACGGGCCATTTCCAAGCGACACTTAGAGACATATGCCAACTGTTCATTAAGTTGTTGAAATCTCATCTTTCCTTCTCCAATCGATGCCAAGTTTTAGGCGTTAATACTGATTTAATTTCATTATGGGAGTAATTAGCACAGTTTTTTTTGAACAATGTCATAGTTTGCGCACTTCTGAAGTCGCTACATTAGACAAGCTTAAAGAATTTTATCTCACATCACGCAAATGGCATTTTTGTGATCTTCACGCCGATAAAGGGCCAATAATCGCTAGCTTAAGGGCTTTATGGACAAAACAGACGATGAACGACTCACTAAAATAATCGTCCTAAAATGAATAAAAATTCACCAAAGTAAAACCATGGCGCGGAATCGATTACAGCAAAAAAACAGACGACTAGATGACTCTCAGGGTACAAACAAAGGAAAACTGGAAGCTGAAACTAGCGGGAGAAAATTTGCAGCGACATATCGGGTTCGAATCGGTAAATCTAAAAACTCGACCTATGTCTTCTCGATCTAAGACTTGGCAAGGTATCGCCCTTTTGCTCCATACAAAGAGTCAACTGAGCTAATGTCGCAAGGCCGAATTAGATGATTGGTGCTAGCGGGAGAAAATTTGGAGCGACATATCGGATTCGAATCGGTAAATCTAAAAACTTGACCTATACCTTGGCAAGGTATCGCCCTTTTGCTCTATACAAAGAGTCAACTGAGCTAATGTCGCAAGGCCGAATTAGATGATTGGTACTAGCGGGAGAAAATTTGGAGCGACATATCGGGTTCGAACCGATGACCTATACCTTGGCAAGGTATCGCTCTACCAACTGAGCTAATGTCGCATAAATTTTGGAGCGACATATCGGGTTCGAACCGATGACCTATACCTTGGCAAGGTATCGCTCTACCAACTGAGCTAATGTCGCATAATTTTGGAGCGACATATCGGGTTCGAACCGATGACCTATACCTTGGCAAGGTATCGCTCTACCAACTGAGCTAATGTCGCAAAATCTGTGAGTCTGGATATTGGTGTAGCCAAACTTTTGTAATTTGGAGCGACATATCGGGTTCGAACCGATGACCTATACCTTGGCAAGGTATCGCTCTACCAACTGAGCTAATGTCGCATAAATTTTTTCGAGCTAAATTAACTGTCATTATCAACAAAAGGTATCGTCTTTCACCTTTTATCAACTGAGCTAATGTCGCATTTCAATCTTTACCAGCGAACACGCCAGTAAAAAGTTGAGGCCGCATTATAGGAGAATTTCGCCCCTCTGCAACCCCCTAATTTAAAATTTTCTACCGTTTGGTCAAATTTTAAATACTTTCTCACGATAATATCGGAGTTCGGCGATCGATTCCTGGATATCAACCAGTGCCTGATGTGTGCCCTGCTTCTTAAAACCGTCCATCACCTCTGGCCTCCAGCGACGCACTAACTCTTTGACAGAACTGACATCTATGTTGCGGTAGTGGAAATAATCTTCCAAAGTCGGCATGTAACGATTCAAGAAACGTCTGTCCTGACCTATGCTGTTGCCGCACATTGGCGATACACCGGCAGGTACATGCTCAGATAAGAAGGCAATCGTCTGCTCGATGGCATCTTGCTCGCTAAAATCACTCGCCCTGACTCTGTCGATCAGACCCGACTCGCCGTGATGCTTCTGGTTCCAGTCATCCATCGCCGCAAGCACATCTTCACTCTGATGGATGGCAATCACTGGCCCTTCCGCCAAGATGTTTAACTCCTTGTCGGTCACAATCGTAGCTATCTCAATGATTCTGTCGACCTCGGGCTCTAGTCCCGTCATCTCCAGATCTACCCAGATCAGATTTGTTTCATCTGCAGCCATATATCTGCCTTATCAATGCGTGTTTGCCTAAATTCAGGCTTTTTTATTTAAGACCGTGTATCATACTGCTTTTTTAGAAGACACAAAATAACCTTATTTTGACGATGACGACACTGTGAGTAAAAAGAAACCCCTAAGCCAAGGCCAACGCCGCCGCATGCGCGCCAATCATGAGAAACGGCTGCAGCGCAAAGACGCAAAAGAAACAACCATTGAGTTACAGGATAGCTCACTGGGGCCAGAACAGCTGGGCACCGTCATCTCTCGCTTCGGCCAACACGCTGATGTCGAAACGGAAAACGGTGAACTGGTTCGCTGTAACATTCGCCGAAATATTCAAAGCCTGGTCACCGGCGATAAGGTGATCATGCGCCAAGCCAGTGAAACCACAGCCACCATAGCCGGCGTGGTCGAGGCCGTTCATCCGAGACACTCCTCACTGTCGCGGCCGGATCTCTACGACGGCATCAAGATCATCGCCGCCAATATCGATCAGATACTCATAGTCTCTTCCGTGGTACCTAGCTTTACCACTCAGATTATCGACCGCTATCTGGTGGCCGCCGAAGACACAGGCATAGCCCCGGTCATCATACTCAACAAGATAGATCTACTCAGCGACGAAGAGGCTCCTGCCGTCGAGGCCGCGCTGGAGCGCTACCAGGCCATCGGCTATCAGGTATATCGCGTCAGCAGCAAGTCTGGCGAAGGGGTCGAGGCGATCAAGACCCTATTAAAAGACAAGGTCAGCGTGTTTGTCGGTCAGTCAGGTGTGGGTAAGTCATCGCTGATCAACGCCCTGCTGCCGGAAGCCGAACTCATTACAGGCGACGTGTCCGAAACCTCGGGCCTTGGCCAACACACCACCACCACGGCCAAGTTGCTACACTTCCCAAGCGGCGGCGATCTGGTGGACTCTCCCGGTGTGCGTGAATTCGCCCTATGGCACCTGCCTGCCGAGCGTGTCGGCTGGTGCTTCGTTGAATTCAGGGATTACCTAGGCACCTGCAAGTTTAGAGACTGTAAACACAAGAATGACCCTGGCTGCGCCATCACCCAGGCCTTCGAGGAAGGCAAGATCGCCCAGGACAGGTACCAGAACTACCACAGAATTATCGACAGCCTGGACGAGCAGCGCCACGCCCGTCATTTCAAAAACGATAACGACTAACTAAATTAAGAACAGCCAAACTGGATTTGAAGGAAAACAGACAGTGGACAAATTGAAGATTGCCTTGCAATACATAATGCCGAAACACCTGCTCTCGCGACTCGTGGGTAAACTGGCAGCCGCCGAACTCGGCGCGGTAACGACAAGCGTAATTAAGTGGTTTATCAAGCAGTATAAGATAGACATGAGCGAGGCCGCACAGAGTGCACCCGAAGCCTACGCCAGCTTCAACCAGTTCTTCACCCGCGCCCTGAAGCCCGGTATCCGCCCCCTGTGTGACGATGACGACTATATCGTTCATCCGGTCGATGGCGCCGTCAGCCAATGCGGACCGATCAAAGAAGGCCGTATCTTTCAAGCCAAGGGACATGAATATTCGTCACTTGCCCTTTTAGGCGATCAAGCCGATGATGCCAAGCGCTTCGAAGGCGGCGACTTCGCCACCATCTATCTGGCACCTAAGGATTACCATAGAATCCACATGCCGATTAAGGGCACCCTGTCTAAGATGACCTATGTACCTGGCGAGCTGTTTTCGGTTAACCCACTAACGGCCGAGAATGTGCCCGGTCTGTTTGCCCGTAACGAGCGCGTGGTGGCCATCTTCGAAACCGAAATCGGCCCCATGGCCATGGTCTTGGTTGGTGCCACTATCGTGGCCAGCATAGAAACTGTCTGGGCAGGTACAGTCACGCCGCCGACAGGCAAGAAAGTCTTCACCTGGGACTATCCAACCGAGGGACCAGAGGCGATCACCTTGGACAAGGGCGAGGAGATGGGACGCTTCAAGCTGGGCAGCACAGTCGTCATGCTATTTGCCAAAGACGCGCTGGAACACTTTGCCGATGGCGTCGAGCCTAAGGCCGTTACCCGCATGGGTCAGGCCTTCGCCAAAATCGATTAGAGGAAATCTTGAACACAAGTAGCAGCGAACGCTCTGGCTTAATCGAACTGCATCTGGCCGTCCTCCTGTTTGGTGGTACGGCCCTTTTCTCCAAGCTGATTCCCCTCAGTGCCCTGGATATCACGGCACTTCGCTGCTGCATCGCCGCCCTTGCCCTCGCTCTGTTGGTCAAGGTCAGCGGCAAGCACCTCAGGCTCAATCGTGGTAAAGACTACGGCATCGCCCTGGGGCTCGGCATTATCGTCAGCCTGCACTGGGTCACCTACTTTGCCGCAATGCAGCTGTCATCGGTGGCCATCGGCATGATCGCCTTCTTTACCTATCCCGTGATGACGGTTCTGGTGGAGCCTTTCTTTACCGGCAAACGCCTGGAGCTGGCCGACATCATCAGCGGCATCTGTGTCCTGCTGGGCGTCAGCCTGCTGATCCCAGAGGCCAATCTGGGTAACGATGTCACCCTAGGGATCATCATAGGCGTTCTGTCGGCGGCCCTGTTCACCGCCAGAAACCTGCTGCACAAGCGCTACTTCGCCAGCTACAGCGGCGCCCAAGCCATGTACTACCAGACAGGGGTCAGCGCCCTGTTCCTGCTGCCTTGGCTCGAGGTCGACCCAAGCGCCATCCAAGCCAACGTCTGGTGGTTGGTGATCCTCTTAGGCATAGTCTTTACCGCCGCACCCCACGCCCTGTTTACCTCGGCGCTGCGTCAGCTAAGCGCTAAGACGGTCAGCCTGGTCTCCTGCCTGCAACCCCTTTATGGTGCCCTGTTAGCCCTGTTGATCCTGGGCGAGGGACTCGCCATGAAGACGCTGATTGGTGGCGCCTTGGTAGTCTTCACCGCCGTCTATGAGACCCAGAAGAGCCATAAGGCCAACCGCGCCCAAAAGGCCAAATCCTAAGGCATTTTCGTCGCAGGCAAAGGAAACGCCACACGGGTCAAATTAACCGATTCATAGATATCATTTTTGAACTAACTTGGTAATATATAAGCGTCCATTGATGCTGGTGTGAACAAAGCGGCTTATGTCTCGTATATTACTGATTATTCTCTGTCTAATCTCATTCTCAGGCGCCGCAAATTCGCCCCTGAATCTCAACAAACGCCTGGGACTAGGACAGGAGCCTCAGGTCGCCAGCAAGAGCACCGCCGAGCAGCTGAGTCTGCTGGAGGAGCAGCTCACCGAGCAACAGGCCCTGCAGTCCAGCTTCGACGCCATCATTCACCAGTATCAGAGCCAGAAACAGGCCCTGACACAGCAGCTTAAAGAAGCCGCCACGCCGCTGGAATACAACCCTAATCAAGATCTCAGCCAGCAGGCGTCACTCTCCTACCTGAGACTGTCTGAGCTCAAAGAGACAGAGGCTAACCTGGCCACTCAGGTCAACGAGTTAATCAAACGCCAGCAACAGCTTCCTAGCCTGATAAGCCAAGCCAACCTGACCCTGGCCAAGCACAAACAGGCGACCAGCAATGACAACCAGCCCCTGAGCGAGATGCAGCGTCGCGTCTATGTTCAGAGCCTTTCGACCCTGGAATCTGAGCTGGCCAGCAGCCAGAAACAGATCGCCCTGACCCAACAGCAACTGGCGCTGGTGCGCAGCCAACTGGTGCAGCAAGAAGCCCTTATCGAACGTCTCAACGGCGCCATCGCCGAGCAGCGTCACAAGGCAACGGCGGCCACCATCGCCGCCAGTCAGATAGAAACCTCCATCACAGACGATGCCATCGCCATCAAGTTGAACGCGCAGAACCAGGCCTATGGCGAGCAGCTGAAACAGCTGACCCATGAGGTCACCAATGTGATGACACAGCAGGAGCAGGCCGAGACCCAATACCAGTTCCAGGCCAAGCAGATCACTAATATTCAGCAGCAGATCGCCTTGGTGAAGCTTAACTCGGCCTTCGGCGAGCGCTTCCTGCGTATCCTCTACTCACTGCCCAAGCCGCCAAGCCAGGACAAGATCAGCAATGAGATCGCCAATGCCCGTCTGGCCCGCTATCAGATAGAGCAAGACCAGACACTGCATCCGCTGCTCGGCGCCGTCGAGCAGCTCACGCCGCTGCAGAGCAAGCTGGTCGGTGCCCAGAAAGAGCTGCAGCGCCAGCTGCTGGAAAACTATGATCTCTACCTTGGCGAACTGGCCGAGTTAAGGGTTTTGTATGAGCAGCTAGGCCAGCAGTATCAGACTCTTAAGACCACGCTCAACGAGCACCTGTTTTGGGTGGCCAATGCCAACAGCATAGACGGCTACTGGCTGGGCGACCTGTATCAGAGTACCCAATGGCTGCTGACCCAGGCGCCTTGGCATCAGGTACAGGACTCACTAAGCGAACAGAGCACCCTCTGGTCCTGGTGGGTGATCTTGATGGTGCTCTGCCTGGTAATGCAGGACTTGGTCACACCTAAATTTACTCAGCTGATGGCGAAGAACGTCACCTATGTAGGTAACGTCACGCAAGATAAGTTTATCTATAGTTTCAATACCTTGATTGGCTCGCTGCTCTATAGCTGCATCAAGCCACTGCCATTGATCAGCGGCGGTCTGATCTTCTACTTCAGCAACCATAACCTGGTCTCCTCGGTGGGCATGGGCATACTGGCCATAGGCATGCTGTACCAGCTCTATCGCCTCACCTATCTGCTGGCGCTGGATAAGGGCTTGTTAATCGGCCACTTCAAGGGCGACAAGGCGATCATACGCGCCGGTCAGCAACGCCTACGCGCCCTGACCGTACTTGCGATGCCGATTGTCGGCGTGATCGGCTTCACCGAGGTGCTAGAAACTTCGCTGGTGCGCAACAGCCTGGGACGCGGCGCCTTCATCCTACTGGCCCTCATGCTGTTCTGGTTCTACCGCGACATGCTGAGCCTGTCGAAGCAGGAACATCACTATCACCAGGACGATAAGAACAAGCGCTTGCTGCAGAAGCTGCTCTGGTCGATACTCATCCTGCTGCCACCAGCCTGTGCCGTGCTGGCCTTCAGGGGCTACTACTTCACCGCCTATCAGATGCTGCTGCAGCTGCAGCTGTCGTTGATCTTATCCCTAAGCTTTATGCTGCTGTATCAGTTGATTAAGCGCTGGATGCTGATCGAGCGACGCCGCATCGCCTTTAACCGCGCCAAGGCCAAGCGCGCCGAGATCTTGGCCCAGCGGGAGAAAGAAGATGACCCCAACAGTAACGAGCCACCGGACACCTATGAAGAGCCAGTGGTGGATCTGGAGACCATCTCCAGCCAGTCTCTGGGGCTGGTGCGTTCACTGCTAACGCTGGCCTTCCTGATCAGCCTGATCGGCCTCTGGACTCAGACCCATAGCGCCATCTTCTCGTTTCTGGATGGCATCACCCTGTGGACCAGCTCGAGCACGGTCGACGGCATCGCCCAGCAGCTCCCTATCACTCTCAAGTCCCTGCTGCTTGGCCTTATCATAGTCGGCTTCTCGCTGATGATAGCCACCAACCTGCCAGGTCTGCTGGAGCTGATGATTCTGCAGCGGCTAGATCTCACCCAGGGCACGGGCTTCGCCATCACCACTGTGAGTCGCTATCTGGTGGTCTTCTTCGGTATGCTCAGCGGCTTTTCCACCCTGGGGATGGAGTGGTCTAAGCTGCAATGGCTGGTCGCGGCGCTCTCGGTGGGCTTGGGTTTCGGCCTGCAGGAGATCTTCGCCAACTTCATCTCGGGCCTGATCATCTTGTTCGAAAAGCCGGTGCGTATCGGCGATACCGTCACCATTCGCGAGCTGACCGGTACGGTAAGTAAGATCCAGATCCGCGCCACCACGATTGTCGACTGGGACAGAAAAGAGATAATCGTCCCCAACAAGGCCTTCATTACCGAGCAGCTGATCAACTGGTCGCTGTCAGACCCGATCACTAGGGTGATCGTCTATGTCTCGGTCGCCAGGGACTCAGATCCCGCGCGAGTCGAGGCGGCGCTCTATCAGGCGGTTAAGGAGTGTGACGATGCCCTGACCACGCCGGAGCCCGAGGTCTGGTTTGCCGGATTTGGTCAGCATACTCAGGACTACGAGATCCGCGCCTATGCCAAGGATATGAACACCCGCTGGCCGCTTAGGCATAAGCTGCACAAGCAGGTCAGTAAGAAACTGAGAGAGAATCATCTGGAGCTCGCCTATCCGCAGCTCGAGGTGCATATTAGTGGTCAAAGTAAAGAGACTCAGGGGATAATTAGAAGCTAATGCGTGTCTATGCTCACCGCGGTGCCAGCGGCTATGGCGCCGAAAATACCCTGGCCGCCATCAAGAAATCGGTCGCCCTGGGCTGTAACGCCGTGGAGATCGACGTGCACAGCGTCGAAGGCGAACTCTATGTGTTTCACGACAGGCGTCTCGACGGCAAAAGTTCGGGTACAGGTCTTATCGAGGCGGTGACTCAGGAGTATCTGGCCGGCGTTACCGTTGATGGCGAGCCCATCCCTAAACTCTGGGAGCTGCTGGAGTACCTGCAACCCTTCGATGCCCTGATCAACATAGAGCTCAAAGGGCTAAACTCCCTCGGCCCCTTCATGGCCCTCTACCCAGAAATCCTGGAGAAGCTCAACTACCGCCCCGATCAGCTGCTAATCTCATCTTTCCATCACGGCTTTCTGTTCACCCTGAGACAGGCCTTTCCCGAGATAGTGCTGGCGCCACTCATCGAGGGAGTGCCGGAAGACCTGGCCGCCATAGTCACTCGGCTAGAGGCCTTCTCCCTGCACCTGAGCGTCAACTTCGTCACCCGGGAGTTGGTGGAGGATGCCCACGCCCGCGGCGCCAAGGTGTTTGTCTATACCGTGGATAATCGCGACGATATCCACTATCTGTCGCAGATGGGCGTCGATGGCATCTTCAGTAATTTCCCCGATGTCAGCGCCGACTGCGTCCATCAACTGCTGCTGACCCGCTAGGGTCAGCGAGTGCCTACTCACCCTAAACTGCCCAACAAATAAGCAAAGTTCACCCTAGCGGTGGACACCTCTGCCATTTTTTGTCACTGTAGAACTAGGGCCTGTTTATCTTTCGCGTTCATTTTTGCAGCATTCTGTATCGATTTTATACAAGGCAGAGTGATTGTAATCTAGTGTGCTAGATCAATGAGCGATAACGCAGTAGAAAAATGATACAGACGCTGCCCGCAGGGTTCGTCTTGAGCACGTTCAACTCTTTGTTACTCGGCTTTTATATAGAATAACTATACTACAAGCCTCATGCCGCGATTTGAACGTGCTCAATTAGAACAAAATTTGTTCTCAAAAGGTCAACAGGCCCTACCCCACTTAAGTACTAAGCCAGGCGGGAGCATCTATAATGACTAGGTGCGAATGAAAAAAATTCGTCACCAAAATAAACCAGCCATTTTCTGGGTCTCATACAAAAATAATAACAGCCAAAAGGACTCGCTATGGAACACAAGCTACTGCTGCTGACCAGCGATAATGATAGATACCGCAGCCTGCTCGGCTCCTGTCACCTGCCACACCTGACACTGCTAGGCGACGATCCCCAGAGTATTCTCGATGCCGACATCTGGCTCGCCGAACCGCCATTGGCCGCCCCCTTGGTGGGCCATGCCAAACAGATCAAGTGGATGCAATCTACCTATGCCGGCGTCGATCTCCTGGTCAAACCCAGGCTGCGCCGCGACTACCAACTCACCAATGTGCGGGGGATCTTCGGCCCGCTGATGAGCGAGTACCTGTTTGGCTACCTGCTGGCCCACCAGCGTCAGCACAAGCAATATCAGTCACAACAGGCGGAGAAGATCTGGCGCCCGGGCAACTTTCGCACCCTGCAGGGGCAGGAACTGCTGCTGTTAGGCACAGGCAATATCGCCAAACACCTGGCACAGACCGCCAAACATTTCGGCATGCGGGTGACCGGCATCAATCGCGGCGCCAAGCCAACCATAGGCTTCGACAGCGTCGACACCCTGGCCAATCTGGCCCACCACATAGATAAGGCAGACGCCATCGCCGCCATACTGCCCAGCACGCCGCAGACCCAGGGGGCGCTCAACCAGGAGCTGCTGGCCATGATGAAGCCGGAGGCGATCCTCTTCAATCTGGGTCGCGGCGACGTGTTGGATCTCGACGCCCTCTACGCCCAGCTGCTGAGTCATCCCCAGCAGAACGCTATCCTGGATGTCTTCAATCAGGAGCCCCTGCCCCAGGAGCATCCCATCTGGTCGCTGGAGAATGTCATCATCACCCCACATATCGCCGCCCCGAGTTTCCCAGAGCAGGTGGTGGAGATCTTCGCCAATAACTACCACAAGTTCATCAAGGGAGAGCCCTTGAGCCATAAGGTCAACTTCGAGCGCGGCTATTAAGCTTAAATCATCCCTGGCGCTATCTGCCAAAGATAGCGCCTCCACTAAGCAGTAAATGCCTACCCCAACTCATCATAAGCCAGCAAATAAACCATCTTAACTTGGGGTAAGTGAATCTTTCATGCGCGCTTGCACTCATTACCGCCCTAGCCTACGCCCAGACAAAACGAAGTAAAATACGCGCCACCAATAGGCTGGAGGCCCCGAATTTAGTGGGCTGGCTCACAATTTTTAATTCCCCGCTTAGGCGCCATAGTGCACAGTCTATAACCAGGAGTTATTAGCAGTGAGAATCGTTTTCATTTATACTTGCATGCATCTGAAGTAGGGGAGTCACCTGTATGTATGTTTGCCTTTGCCACGCCATTACCGACAAGCAAATAAAAGAAGCTGTCGATCAAGGAGATATGTCTCTTGCCGACGTTAAGCGTCGTCTGGGTGTTGGCAATCAATGTGGTAAATGTAGCAAGATGGCCACCGAGATCATCCAGGCCCGCCTCGATGTAACCCCCAACTTCTACGAAGTGGCTTAGGGCCAACTTACATCAGACATCAAAAAAGCTGCCTAAGGCAGCTTTTTTTGTATCCGGATTTTATGTCTGACAGTCGGCTAGAGACTGGTCTCGTCCTCGCCAAGCTCCACCTTATCCACTCGTTGCAGACCGCGAGGCAGCTTGGCGCCGCGACGACCACGCTCGCCACGGTAGTGCTCGAGATCGCTCGGCTTGAGAGTAAGCTTACGCTTACCCGCCCACAGGGTAACTGCGGTATCTTGCGGCACTACATGCAGATGCACCAGCAGCTCTTCGCGGCTCTTGGCCCTGTCACTGGCGATGCCGATGATCTTGTTGCCTTTGCCCTTGGCCAGTTGCGGCAAAGCATCGACGGAGAAGAGCAGCATGCGCCCCTCGTTGGTGATCGCTAAGATAGACTCGCTACGACTCTTGTCCACGCGTTTCGGCGGCAGCACCTGAGCATTGGCCGGCAGGCTCAACAGCGCCTTACCCGCCTTGTTGCGAGATACCATATCCTTGTAATCGCCGATAAAGCCGTAGCCCGCATCTGAGGCCAGCAGGAAGCATTGTCCATCCTCTCCGAGCAGCGCATGGGCCATAGACTCGCCCGGCGACAGCTGGAAGCGGGTAGTCACAGGCTCACCCTGACTCCTGGCCGATGGCAGGGTATGGGTATCGGTGGCAAACGCGCGGCCCGTCGAGCCGATAAAGACGGTTGCATGATTACTCCTGCCAGACGCGGCGCAGAGGAAGCCGTCACCCGCCTTGTAGGAGAGCGCCGTAGGGTCGATATCATGCCCCTTGGCACAGCGTACCCATCCCTTCTCCGACAGCACTACGGTTACCGCTTCGGCCGGTACCAACTCCTGCTCAGACAGGGCACGGGATTCGCTACGCTCGACAAGCGGCGAGCGACGCTCATCACCATAGGTTTCGGCGTCTTGCTTAAGTTCTTTCTTGATCAGCGTCTTCATGCGGCGATCTGAGCTCAGCAGTAGTTCAAGCTTCTCACGCTCCGCCTCTAGCTCGCTCTGTTCCGTCTTGATCTTAAACTCTTCCAGCTTCGCCAGGTGACGCAGTTTAAGATCCAGGATGGCATTGGCCTGCTCGTCAGTCAGGTTAAAACGCGACATCAGCTCGGCTTTGGGATCATCGTGGTAACGAATGATCTCGATCACCTCATCGATATTGAGGAAGGCGATCATCAAGGCCTCAAGAATATGTAACCTTGCCAATACCTTATCTAATCTGTGCTCTAAACGGCGTCTGACCGTGGTCAATCTGAACTCCAGCCACTCGGTCAGCAGCTGTTTCAGCCCCTTCACCTGAGGACGGCCATTGAGCCCCAGCACGTTGAGGTTGACGCGGAAATTCTTCTCGAGATCTGTGGTGGCAAACAGGTGCGCCATCAGCTGATCGCAATCGACACGATTTGAGCGAGGCACGATAACGATACGCACCGGGCTTTCGTGATCTGACTCGTCGCGCAGGTCGGCCACCATGGGCAGCTTCTTGGCCTGCATCTGGGCAGCGATCTGCTCTAAAATCTTACCGCCACTGGCCTGATGGGGCAGCGCGGTGATCACTATCTCGCCCGACTCCACGCTATAAACGGCGCGGGCCTTGATGGAGCCGCGGCCCGTCTCGTAGATCTTGGCGATCTCGGTTCTCGGGCTGATGATCTCCGCCTCGGTGGGATAGTCAGGGCCGGGTACCAGCTCCATCAGACGTTCCAGATCCACCTTGGGGTTGTCGATAAGCTCCACACAGGCATCCACCAGCTCGCGGGCATTGTGGGGCGGTACGTCGGTCGCCATCCCCACCGCGATCCCTGTGATGCCGTTGAGCAGGATATGTGGCAGACGGGCGGGCAACACCATGGGTTCTTTGAGCGTGCCGTCGAAGTTGACCCCCCAATCGACCGTGCCCTGACCCAGCTCAGTCAGCAGCACCTCGGAGAACTTAGACAGGCGCGCCTCGGTATAACGCATGGCCGCGAATGACTTAGGATCGTCCGGCGCGCCCCAGTTACCCTGACCATCTACCAGTGGGTAGCGGTAGGAGAAAGGCTGCGCCATCAACACCATGGCCTCGTAACAGGCACTGTCGCCGTGAGGGTGATACTTACCCAGTACGTCACCCACGGTTCTCGCCGACTTCTTGTGCTTAGATTGCGCCGACAGGCCAAGTTCGCTCATGGCGTAGACGATACGGCGCTGCACCGGCTTTAGGCCATCGCCGATATGCGGCAGGGCGCGATCCATGATGACGTACATGGAATAGTTCAGATACGCCTCTTCGGTGAAACGTCTCAAGGGCATCTGTTCGACGCCATCGAGGCTTAAATCTATCGCATCACTCATTGATTAGGATCCTGTTGTTCACTCGCTTCACTCGATTCAATCTCTTCGCTCGCGTTCTCTTTATAAAACAGACGATACACATTGCCTTTCAGATCGTCTGAGATATACATGGCCCCATCGGGCGCCATGATTAAGTCATAGGGCCGGGCGACGGGGAACTCTCCATCGAGAAAGCTCACCACCGTCTGGCGCTTGCTGATACTGTCATCTTCCAGGGTCAACATGGTGACCTGATAGCCGATCTTACTGGAACGGTTCCATGATCCATTCTCGGCCACGAATAGCTGGTCACGATACTTCTCCGGGAATTGCTCGCCACGGTAAAACTCGAGCCCCATGGGCGCCACGTGGGCCGGCAACTCGAAGACGGGCGTGGTGACCTTGAGCCCCTTGGGCTTCTCGTAGGCGGGTTCCAGCACGCTGCTGGCGTGAATATAGGGAAAGCCGTAGTGGGCGCCGACGATATCGACACGGTTGATCTCATCCGGTGGCAGTCTGTCACCCATCCAGTCACGACCCAAATCGGCAAACCACAACTTGCTGTCTTTAGGGTCCCAGTCGAAGCCGGTGACGTTGCGTATACCGGTGGCGATCTGCTCACTGCTACCACTGTCTAGGTCGATGGCAATGATACTGCCAAAGGGGGCATGAGCCTCACACACGTTACAGGGAGCGCCTATGGCAACATAGAGACGACCATCTGGGCCGAAGCGCATGGCGCGGCGGCTCTTGTTGGTCTTACCCGGCAGACGGTCGTAAACCTCTTTGCCACGGCCGGGACGTTTCAGGCGATTCTCGATATCCACGAAGCGTAGGATGCGCTCCTCTTCGGCAACATAGAGATCCCCCTTATGAAAGGCGATCGCCTCTGGGTACTCCAGCCCCTTGGCAACTACGTAGCGCTTGTCTACACGACCGTCGGCGTTGCTGTCTACCAGGGCCTGTATGGTGCCGGACTTATAAGAGCCCACAAACAGGGTGCCTTCGTCACCCAGTGCCATCTGTTTGGCATCACCGAGATCTGAGGCATATAAGGAGAGTCCAAATCCCTTGGTGACTGTGATCATGATGGGCTGCTCGGCGCGCGCCGTCAGGGACACGCCCGATGCCATCACGGCAAACATCGCACACAGAAAATAACAACTAACTCTTTTATTATGCATTATATTAAGCTTGTCTAACGATTTGTCTTTTTATTTTAATGACATAGCTATAGCTGGGCTAAGTCGCCTTTGGTTTCAAGCCAGGTCTTACGATCGCCAGAACGCTTCTTGGCCAGCAACATATCCATGATGGCCAGGGTATCCTCGGCATCATCTATGGTTAACTGTACCAGTCTTCGGGTGTTGGGATCCATGGTGGTCTCCCTCAGCTGCAATGGATTCATCTCACCCAATCCCTTGAATCGGGTCACCTGCACCTTACCCTTCTTCTTCTCGGCGCTGATACGATCTAAGATCCCCTGCTTCTCGGCTTCATCCAGCGCGTAGTATACCTCTTTACCCACATCGACCCTAAACAGCGGCGGCATGGCCACATAGATGTGCCCCTTCTCCACCAGCACCTTGTAGTGCTTCATGAACAGGGCGCACAGTAGGGTCGCGATATGCAGACCATCCGAGTCCGCATCCGCCAGGATACAGATCTTACCGTATCTGAGCTCTGAGATATCATTGCTGTCCGGGTCACAGCCGATGGCCACTGAGATGTCGTGCACCTCCTGAGAGGCCAGCACCTGCGAGGCCTCTACCTCCCAAGTATTAAGGATCTTACCCCGCAGCGGCATGATCGCCTGAAACTCACGATCCCTCGCCTGCTTGGCACTACCGCCCGCGGAGTCACCCTCCACCAGGAAGAGCTCGCCGCGCATAGGATCCTGGCCGCTACAGTCGGTCAGCTTACCCGGCAGCGCAGGGCCCGAGGTCACCTTCTTACGCGCGACCTTCTTGGCCGCCTTCAGACGTTTCTGGGCGTTGCTAATACACATCTCGGCCAGGGCCTCGGCCTGATCCGTATGGGTATTGAGCCAGAGACTGAAGGCGTCTCTGACGATGCCCGAGACGAACGCCGCGCTCTGACGGCTGGAGAGTTTCTCTTTAGTCTGTCCGGCAAACTGTGGATCTTGCATCTTGATCGACAGAATGAAGCTGCTGCGATCCCAGATATCCTCGGGGGAGAGCTTGATCCCTCTGGGGATCAGGTTACGAAACTCACAAAATTCACGCATCGCCTCCAGCAGACCCTGACGGAAACCGTTAACATGGGTGCCGCCCAGCGGCGTCGGGATCAAGTTGACGTAGCTCTCGTTAAGGGAGTCGCCCCCCTCAGGCAGCCAGGTAATGGCCCAGTCAACCGCCTCGGTATTACCAGCCATGCTGCCGATAAAAGGCTCTTCAGGCAGAGTCAATGCACCTTGCGTCGACGACTTGAGATAGTCGGTCAGACCGCTCTCGTAGCACCACTCTTCGACATCGCCGGTCTGCTTGTTAGTAAACTTGATACGCAGCCCCGGGCAGAGGACCGCCTTGGCCCTTAGCAGATAGATAAGCTTAGGAATCGAGAAGTTAACCGAGTCGAAATAGCTGGCGGTTGGCCAGAAATGGACGCGGGTGCCGGTGTTGCGTCGACCACAGGTTCCCGTTACGGTCAGCTCTTCCACCTTGTCGCCATGCTCGAAGGCCATCTCATAGACCTGACCGCTGCGCCTCACCGTGATCTCGACACGATTCGACAGCGCGTTCACGACCGAGATACCTACGCCGTGCAGACCACCGGAAAACTGATAGTTGTTATTGGAGAACTTACCACCTGCGTGCAGTTTGGTGAGGATCAGCTCGACCCCGGGGATCCCCTCTTCGGGATGGATATCCACCGGCATGCCGCGGCCATCATCGATCACCTCCAGCGAATTGTCCTTGTGCAGTATCACGTCGATTCTGGTCGCGTGTCCCGCGAGGGCCTCATCGACGCTGTTATCGATCACCTCTTGGCCCAAATGGTTTGGACGTGTGGTGTCGGTATACATACCTGGGCGACGTTTTACCGGGTCGAGTCCATTGAGGACTTCAATTGCATCTGAAGTGTATTGGTTAGTCATAGCGCACACAATATATTGTTATTCAGGCCATGTTGCGGCCCTACATGTCTATTTGTCAAGAAACAGGAAATCACAGATCCCCGGCATCTGCTGCTGGTAGCCGACGAAGCTGTGATCGCCACCCGCCTCGATGAGCATCTGACAACATTGGTATTTATTCACGGCTTGCCGATAATCAAGCACCTCATCCCCAGACTGCAGCAGCACCAAGAAGCGATCTGGATGTGAGATGGCCGGGGTATCGTACTTAGCCACCTCTAACTTGTGCTCGGGTAGAATTTGATAATCTTCTTCTGTGTAGGGATTGTACTGGGGACCGAGGAACTCATCAAACAGCTCGAAGGGTTTCACCGCCGGGTTCACCAGCACGGCGCGCCCACCATAACGCTCCGCCAGATAGCTGGCAAAATAGCCACCGAGGGATGAACCGATGAAACTCAGGCTTTCTCCCATCTCCAACGCCTGTTCGACCAAATCTGTCAATAGCGCCATGGCCGCCTTGGGCGTGGCTGGGAGTTGGGGCTGAACGAAATTGATATCGGGAAAATGCTTGGCAATATACTGGGCAGTGACCACACCTTTGTCTGAGTGCGGTGAACTATTGAATCCATGAATATAGAGCAGCATATTTCCTCGGCAGCGAATGATAAAACGGCAATGTGTTCCCTACACGACGGCTTAGCGGACAGATTGGCTCTGCGCCTAACATCTGCAGCCAAGTATCGGGCATCCAGATGCTAACACCGGCGCGGCGATTAACCAAATATTAACCCCGCCAATGCCAAGCAAACTGCTCGCTATCTGCTCACCAAAATGAGCGCCTAGTAACCGCTGGAGTCGTGATCTGGTGAAAACTTGTTGCCGGGCACCCGGTAAACGTTGGCTAGTATGCTGCCGTCTGGCTTTAACTCCAGCAGGCGATAACCTGGCTGCTGGGCATCGAGGGCGAAATAGGGAGACTTGGGCTTAAACTGGATGCAGGTAGAAGGCGTTGCCATCAACTTCACCGGGCCACTCTTGCCCTGGTAGAACTGATCCAGGCTCTGATGCACATGGCCCCACAGCAGGCCCTTGACCTGAGGCATGGCCGTCACTCTGTCGAGAAACGCCTCGCCATTGTCCATGCAGTGTTGATCCAGCCATTTACAATCCACCAGGATGGGATTGTGATGCATCACCAACAGGGTATACAGCTCGGGATGGGCCGCCACCGCCGCCTCGATAAGCTCCATCTCGCTGTCGGCCATATGCCCGCCAGGCTTCCCCCTAACGGTGGAGTCCAGCATGATGATTTGCCACTTTCCCACCAGGATCCGCCTATCGCCGTAAACACTGGGGCCCTGCATATGCAGGTGCATGATGCGCGGATCATCGTGATTGCCCGGCAGGTAGTGACAAGGAAGGTTTAATTTTTCAATCGCGGCGACGAAGTTATGGTAAGACTGATTAGAATAATCTTGGCTAATGTCGCCTGTGGCCAATAAGAGATGTGCCGGATAATCGACGGCCTTAATGGTGTTCAACACAGCATCCAAGCTATGTGCGGTATTCACACCCAGCAGTTGCGCCTCGGGATCAGCAAAAAGATGAGGGTCCGTCACCTGGACCAGCTTTACGCTCTCATCGTGATCGATGGAATAAGAGATAGCCTCTTTTAGCACATTAAAACCCTAAGATTCGGACTGACAAATGATGCGGGCATGGTTGTCAATCTTGAGTAACTCTTCAAGAAAAGCATTTACCTGATACTTTTCGTCTCTATGGTACATACGTATATTTGGATAATCATATACTGGTCTTAATCGATAAATCTGTCGACTAGTTAACACTTCTGCTAATTTAGCGTCATGGTAAACACGCACTACAACTTTAGGTGTATCAACGTATTGCGCGATTTTCAGCGGGCGGGAGATCTCAATTAATTGGGTATATTGGGTGTTTTCCAGCAGCTTAACCTCGAGGCAACCGAAGTCTCCCTCGACCTGCCAGGACTGCCCCTGCTCATAGCCCGCGGGCAGCCAGCGTAATATATTGAAGTAGTTCCGGCTACACAAGGCGAGAAAACGACTCACATTTGCCTGATAGTCCGGCTTGCGCTTATTTAACGACAGGCTCACTTGGCGGCCCTTAAGCTTTGGTAGTTGAGCTGCAGCCACTGCAGACCAATCACCGTCGAGGCGTTGTTGATGGTGCCATCCTGCAATAGTTGAAAGGCTGCCTCACGGGGCATCACGTGCACCTTGATATCCTCATGTTCATCATCCAGACCATGCAGGCCATCGGCCTGACTGGCATCAACCCTGGCCCAGTAGAAGTCGAATCGCTCACTGGTGCCGCCGGGACTGGAAAAATATTGGCTGATGTAGTGCATCTCGCTGGCCACCAGGCCAGACTCCTCGAGCAGTTCACGGTGAGCCACCTGCTCGGCACTCTCACCCTCCTCTATCATGCCGGCAACAAACTCCAGCAGCCAAGGGGTGGTTGCGGCATTCACCACGGGAATGCGTATCTGCTCAATCAGCACCACCTTGTCGCTCACGGGGTCATAGGGCAGCACGACCACGGCATGGCCGCGCTCGAACACTTCACGCACCACTTCCTGGCTCCAGCCACCGGCAAACAACCTATGTTTGAATCTGTACTCTTCCATACGAAAGAACCCCTGAAAAAGGGTTCGTTTTCCCAGCATCTGTACATCTTCATTGGTGAATTTCTGACTCATTACCCGTCCCGCGACTCAGTTAGTAAATGCTTATCTCCAAGGGCTCTCAATATACCATGTAGACCACTAAAAAATGCAGACTTACCGTTAAAAACTGTTACACTTCCTAGTTGACTTAAAAATGGTTAATTTCTTAATATCTTAACCTTAATAAGTTTAGATGTATCGGGAAGCGTCGGGAAGCGCAAACCGCTTCGCGCAAATGATTTGCGCTGAAGCATCACTTAACTTTATTAAGTAAATGGCTCCGCCTCGGAGTATTTATGTCTAAAAAAGGACAGCTAATGAAATTTAAGATCCGCACCTTATGTGCAGCGTTGACTCTCGCGGCAACGACTTCTGCCGTGCATGCCGACGATCTACTGCAGATATATCAGCAGGCCCTTACCAATGATCCTATTGCGCTCCAAGCACAAGCGCAGCGCGACCGTCTCTACGAGCAGATCGAAGAGAACCGCGCCCCCTTGCTACCTACCATCAGCGCCAGCGTAGGCTATGGAAAGAGCTGGACCAATGTTGATGATGACAAGTACAACAGCGGACTCGATGCTGGAGTGTCACTCAAGCAGGTGATCTATGATCACAGCGCCTGGGTCGGACTCGACCTCGCAGAGCTTGCGGCGTCACAGGCCGATGCAGCCTATGCCTCGACACTTCAGTCACTCATCATTCGCGTAACAGGCGCCTACTTCGACGTCTTAGCCGCGAAAGATAACTATGAATTCAAGGGCGCCGAGAAGCGTGCCATCGAGCGTCAGCTCGAGCAGACCAAGCAACGTTTTGCCGTGGGTCTCACCGCGATCACCGACGTACACGAGGCTCAGGCCCAGTATGACTTGGCCCGTGCATCGGAAATCCTGGCGGAAAACCAGCTGATCAACAGCTACGAAGCCCTCAGAGAGATCACCGGCATAGACCACAAGTCTATCGACATTCTGGATACCACACGTTTCACCGCGGTACCGCCAACCCCAGCCATGCCAAACGACTGGTTGAAGATGGCCGAGACCAGCAGTGTGGATCTGTTAACCACGCGTATCGGTAAAGATATCGCCCAGCAGACCATCTCGCTCTACAAGGCGGGCCACATGCCGTCTCTGAGCCTGAATGCCGGTTACACCACCAACCTGAATCAGAAGAATCAGGCAGGTGATCTGAGCGATTACGACAACGCCAACGTGGGTCTGACCCTGAGCGTGCCAATCTTCGAAGGCTTTAAGGTGAGCTCTAAGGTTAACCAGGCGCAATACCAATACGTAGAAGCCAGCGAGAAGATGGAACAGACCTACCGCAAGGTAGTGAAAGATGTGCGTAACAACTTCAACAACGTTGGCGCCTCTATCAGCTCTATCCGCGCCTATGAGCAATCGGTGATCTCTTCTGAGAGTGCACTGAAAGCGACCCAGGCAGGTTTCGAAGTCGGTACCCGTACCATCGTTGACGTACTCAACCGTACCCGTGACCTGTATGACTCTAAGCGTCAGCTCTCTAATGCCCGTTATGGCTATATCAACTCTATCTTGGCGTTGAAACAAGCGACTGGCACCCTGAGCGAAGACGATGTCATCGCCATCAACAATGGCCTGAAGGCCCCTGAAGTCAGTCAGTAAGACGTCAGGCTTTAGCCACAAAAAAACCGCCATCATGGCGGTTTTTTTATATCGCTAAGCTGGGCAATTAGAAGACCAGCTCAACCCCGGCGAAATAGCCTTTGAACTGCATGTTGGCGGTCACACCATCGAAGTTGTTCACGTCGAAGTTAAAGTCGCGGTAACCGACACGTACCTTGGTGTCTAGCGCCACGCCGTCAAACTGCCAACCCAGACCCACTTGATAGTCGTAGACGCTGCTCTCGTCTATGCCTTGCATCACGTCGGCAAAACCATACAGACCCAGGCCTGGAATGCCCACCTCGGCATTGGCGTAAGCCATGACGATGCCGTCGCTAAGATCTTTCTGCGCGTAAGCCCCTACTACGCCAGATGGCGAGATCTGATGTACGCGGAAAGAGCCATGCATCTTCTTGTAGGCGGCGCCGAGATCCAGTGCCACTATGTCGTTATCCAGCAGCTCATAGTAGAGCACGAAATCGGTATTGCTCAGGTTGCTTGCCGTGGTCACATCGTCGCTAAATACGCGATCGCCGAATGTCCAGTCGCCGGTCAAAGTCGCCTTGCCATCTGCATCCAGACGGTTTTCGCGGATCTTCAGGTTAGGCACTAAAGGAATCGGATGCTCGACGGCGACCCAGATACTACCCTGAGATGAAGAGCTGTAATCAAACTCCTGTTGAGCCTGGCCCTTCTGAGCAAAAGTACCCTCGGTGTCGGCGTTCCAGTAGTCGCCGCCCACCTTGAAGCCAACTACAGTAGCCGCCTGTGCAGATGTCGCTGCCAAAGACCCGAGCAGAGCACATGCAAGTAGTGTTTTTTTCATCTAATTAGCCTTGAGTCAATAAGTTAGTTAAATCGATCACCGCGGCATTGGCGCGGGAAATATAATTGGCCATCACCAGCGAGTGGTTGGCCACTATGCCAAACCCTGAACCGTTCAACACGATCGGGCTCCACACAGGCTGCTGCGTCTCTTCCAGCTCACGAATGATCTGCTGCAAGCTAACCTCAGCATTTTTCTTCTTCAATACGTCGGCGAAATCCACCTCAATAGCCTTCATGAAGTTCAGCAGTGCCCAGGTGGCGCCGCGGGTTTCATAGAAGACATCGTCTATCTGCCACCAGCCGGTCTTGATCTCCTGGCTGGCCAGATTAGGCGTCGACTGGCTGGCCTCAGTGTCACCGGCGAGATCGGTATTGATCCGCTCCTGGCCGACACTGGCAGACAGGCGCTGAGACATGCTACCCAGGCGCTTCTGCACCTCTTTGAGCCATTCGTTGAGGTTATCGGCGCGGGCATAGAACTGAGCATCGGGATTATTGGTGTCGGCGATGCGGGCACGATAAAGCTTGAGTAGCTTGATGGCGTCACGATACTCGCCCTCGGCGCTCGGCACTAACCAACTGGTGTGTTCGATATTCAGCTTAGAGTGGGCCGCCAGCAGATCTTTGTCGGCGGTCGACTGCGATTGGGAACGGCTAAATTCCTTGCGCATGATCAGCGCCAGATCCCGCGCCTGCTCGATGGCGCCAAACTCGAAGGCGGGCATGTTATCCATAAACAGCGAGGGAGGCATCACATCGTTCGACAACCAGCCACCGTTCTTATCGAGGAGGGTTTCCATGGTCAAAATCAGAGAGGTAGTGGTCGCGTAGCCCACTATCTTATGGCCCGTCTCATTATTGAGCTGATGGGGCTCTATGCTGTCTGGCTCTACGCTCCACCATACGCTGATGATGTAGCCAATCAAAAATAAGACGGCGGCCGCCAGGCTGACCCGTTTCCATGTTACCTGCATACTCTTACTCCATTAATGGTGGTGATGGTGCTCGCCATCATCTTGTGTCGCTATCGCTTGCTTGCTCACCGGCAGCGTTAGCTGCTGCTCGCTGCCATCGCTAAACTTTAGCCTTAACACCACTTCCTGTCCTTCCGTCAGCGGTTTTTTTAAACCCAGCAGCATCACGTGCTTACCCGAGGGCATGAGCTCCAGGTTAGCGTGGCTGGCCAGGGTAAATTTGGGGAGTTGGCGCATCTTCACTACGCCCTCTTCTTCCACCAGAGTGTGTAGCTGCGCCTCGTCGGCTACCTCTGTGTCAACGCCTACTAGATCGACCTCGGGCCCATGGTTCATCAGAGTGAAATAGGCGGCGGTATTGGGCACGCTCGGCGGCATGGCCCTGACATAGCCATCGACAAACATGACGTTTGCCAATACGGAAAATGAAGTGCATGATAGCAGGACAAAATTAAACGCGTGTTTGAAAATCTGTTTCAATGCCTTAAACTCCTTTTTAACCCATCTGCCAAATAAGGATTATTGACCCATGAGTAACATTCAATTTCAGGATGAGCAGGGCGTACGCATCATCACGATCAATCGCCCCGACAAACGCAACGCGCTTAACCTTGAGATGTATGCTCGGCTCACAGAATACCTTATCCAAGGGGAGTCAGACAACGGAATTAACGCCTTTCTCCTCAAAGGCGAAGGCGATTGTTTCACCTCGGGTAACGATGTTGCCGACTTTTTAAAAAATAGTGACTTAGGACAGAATCATCCTACCGTCAGGTTCCTGTTCACCCTGCTGGATCTCACTAAACCTCTGGTCGCCGCCGTGGCCGGTCCTGCGGTCGGCATAGGCACGACTCTGCTGCTGCATTGCGACCTGGTATATGCCGATAACACCGCCAAGTTTCAGCTACCTTTCGTCAATCTGGCGCTGGTGCCCGAGGCCGGTGCCAGCCTTCTACTGCCCCGCCTGGTCGGACAAACCAAGGCCAGCGAATTGCTGCTGCTCGGTGAGCCCTTCGATGCCCAGAGCGCCCTGTCCATGGGGCTTATCAACGATCTGCTGCCAAGCGATGAGTTGATGAGTCATGCCATGAGCCAAAGCATCAAGCTGGCGAAGAAGCCACCTCAGGCACTCAGAGCCAGTCGCAGGCTAATACGCGGCGACAGCGAACTTATCAGAGAGCAGATGCAAAAAGAGTTGGAAGAGTTTGCCGTTCGGTTGCAAAGCGATGAGGCCAAGGCGCAATTTAACGCCTTCCTGAGCAGATAAAGAAATTGGGCCAGGCTAGTCGACCCGGCTAGCTTGACCTACGCCCCAGGCCGCCAGTAGTAATAGGAGAATCGGCCAAAACAGCGAAAAGCCGGCAAACAACATGGCGATGGCGCTTAGCACGCAAAAAGAAGAAACCAGGGCGATAAAACTAAAGGCCAGGGTGAGCCAGAGTAACAGAATCAATAACAGGGCACTGACCAGCGCCGTACTCCACAAGCCTATGTCGATCCACTGGGGCGACTCCAGGCTGATATAAAACCAACGCGCTTCAAAGTAATGTCCCAGCATCATCAGCGCCGCAGCCACTATAAGGATGACACCCAGGGCCAGCAAGATATCCAGCGCTTTTTGTAAATTCGTACGTCCCTTCACGCTCTTAATTCCTAACGGCTAGTAGCCTGGTTTCCATTTCGGCAGAACGAGTGCCAATACAAAATACACTAACAAGACGAAGGCCGGATTCATAAAGGCTGCCACGGCCCACACGACGCGAGTCCATAGGCAAGACCAGGCAAATTTGTCTGCCGTCATCGCCGCCACACCACACACCATGCTGCGGGGATTTTTTAGCCTTCTTACCAGATCATCGATATTCATAATACTTGTCCTTCACTATCAACAAATTCATGAGCCCCGGCTATAACACCTTATGCCATTTCAAGGTACAGACTAAGGCTGCGCAGAGCGCGAAGCTCAATACTGGGAGCAGTAACAGTGCTGCCAACTCAAACAGATAAGTCATAATAATTCCCTAAACTATGGTATTCCTTTACCAGAGTTATTCCTTAACCATCGCACTCTTCATCGGTGCTTCTTCACTCTTGGTCGCCGTTTCTGCCAGCTTAAGGTTAGTGTCGAATAGCGACTCTGACAGCTGCGCCTGCAGTGAAAGTGTCAGTTCTTGCTGAGCAGTCACCATCATCTCTTGCATCTGAGTCGCCAAATGACGCTCCAGCTTGGCGGTGATATCTGTTGGGATAAAGTCATCTGCCGAGGCAGAGAAGCTAGCACCTACAAGTAGAGAGGCGATTAGCGATACTTTAGTTAGCTTGTTCATGATGTCTTCCTTTCCATTTCGTTTATGACATCTATGACAATACAAGGGGTGTGCCAACTTTGTAAAAACAATATAAACACATGATAAATATGGATTTATAAAATTTAATACCGCTGAGGCATTCATTAGAACTGAGGCAGCTGGATAAGAAGATAGTGAGTTTCACTACCGGCTGGTAATTTTCACCACCTTTGGTGAAAAGTTTAAAAATCAGACAACAAAAAGCCGCTGTGGTATCAGCGGCTTTCTGCAATAATCTTGTTCAATACATTGTTTATATTGTGCTTTTATTTGAGTTCCATGCTGGCTCTGGCCTCATGCACCACGGCGATACCGGCACCAGGCTTATGAGCATTCTCGCTCAAATAACGACGCCAGGCGCGCGAACCCGCCTCGCCCTGGTACAAACCTGTCATGTGACGGGTAATATGATTCAGGCGGCCACCGGACACTAGATGTTTCTCTATATAGGGAATCATATTCTCCAAAACGGCATCTCTGCTCAGCACTGGCTTGTCCAGGCCGCACAGCTGCTGATCCACCTGAGCCAACAGATAAGGATTTTGATAGGCTTCGCGGCCCACCATGACGCCGTCTAGCTGTTTGAGGTGCTCGCCGCACTCTTCAAGTGTCTTGACCCCACCATTGATGGAGATGCTCAGCTGAGGGTAATCCTGCTTGAGACGATACACCCTGTCATAGTCGAGCTCGGGGATCTCGCGGTTCTCCTTGGGACTCAGCCCCTGCAACCAGGCCTTGCGGGCATGAATAATAAAGGTGTCACAGCCAGCCGCGCTCACCTTGTCGACGAACTCGGTAAGAAACTCATAGCTGTCCTGCTCGTCGATGCCGATGCGGGTCTTCACCGTTACCGGAATATCCACCACCTCATTCATCGCCGCCACGCACTGAGCCACCAGATCAGGCTCGGCCATCAGGCAGGCACCGAAACGGCCATTCTGCACGCGATCCGACGGGCAGCCCACATTGAGGTTGACCTCATCATAGCCGCGCTCTGCCGCCAGCTTGGCACACTTAGCCAAATCCTCAGGATTGGATCCCCCTAGCTGCAGCGCCAGCGGATGCTCCTCCTGGTTATAGGCCAGATAATCGCCCTTGCCATGAATGATCGCCCCGGTCGTCACCATCTCGGTATAGAGCAGCAACTCGGAAGACATCAGGCGCGCGAAATAGCGGTAATGCCTGTCGGTCCAATCGAGCATGGGCGCAATGGAGAAGGTACGATTAATAGCAGTTGGCATAGTGGCAGATGACATAAATAAGGGTAACCCAAGTTTAGCAGTCGCCCTTTTACGGGCTGGGCGCGCATTTTACACCGCATGGCGGTAAATGAACACTCCCGCAGGGTGACGCCGACCGACGCATGCTAAGAAGAGCATAGCGCGGCAGAGTCTAAGAAAAGAAAAACCCTGCCAAGGCAGGGTTTTAAGCAAACATTTGTCGACCTAATCCTAGAACGGGATATCGTCGTCCCAACCGTCATCCAGATCCGGCGTGAAGTTCTGCTGTGGCTGAGGTGCTGGACGCTGCTGCGGCGCTTGCTGTTGTGGAGCCGCCTGCGGCTTAGGTGCATAGGCAGGGGCCTGCTGTGGTTGAGCGCCATAACCTTGCTGCTGTGGTGCTGCCTGTTGCTGGGCACCGTACCCACCTTGAGGAGCCGAGTGTTGCGGCTGCTGTGGACGCGCGGCTGGCGCCGACTGCTGTGGTGCGTATTGGTTTTGCTGTTGCGGCGCACCGTAACCTTGTTGGCCACCCTGACCGCCTTGGCCTTGGCCACGGCTATCCAGCATCTGCATCTCGTTAACGTTGATCTCTGTCTTGTAGCGATCTTGTCCGGTCTGCTGATCCTGCCACTTGCTGGTCTGCAGTTTACCTTCCAGATACACTTTCGAGCCCTTCTTCAGGTACTCACCGGCGATCTCCGCAAGACGACGGTACATTACAATGTTGTGCCATTCTGTACGTTCTTGCATCTGACCTTGCTGGTCTTTCCAAGACTCACTGGTCGCCACTGTAAAGTTGGCTACGGCGTTGCCGTTTGGCATGTAACGAACTTCGGGATCTTTCCCTAGGTTACCGACCAAAATTACCTTATTGACACCACGACTGGCCATTGAAATCTCCTGCGATAATCTTATAAATCTAAATTAGGTACAGATGCACGGCCGTACTCGACCGCGAATCTGTTAATTGGAAGAGCCTAACACAGCTCGCGCCTGTCTCAAATCGAAATGCTCATCAACTTTTAAATAAGCGACCTTCTCCTCAAGCACCACAATGGCCTCGGCCACGCCGGGCAGCTGCGATAGCTCGGTCGCCATAGCGCGGGCCTGCTCCTTACCTTCCACCTCGGCTTCCAGGGTGTAACTCTTTAACAGTATGGGGTTTTGCATCCCCAATGTTAGCAGCAGCCATATACACATCAGGCCCAGTGCCACCGCGAACACACCGGCGGCTCCCAGCAGCTGATAGGCGCCGCCACCCAGCAGGCCTCCACAGAAGGCGCCGAGGAACTGACTGGTAGAGTAGACCCCCATGGCCGATCCCTTGTCGCCCACGGGGCAGAACTTAGCGATTAGGCTTGGCAGGGATGCTTCGAGATAGTTGAAACCGGTGAAGAAGAGCACCACGGCAACGCTCAGCACCACCAGGCTGTTGGCAAACAGCGCCATGGCAGCCAGGGCGGCGATCATGATAAGCAGGGCAATCTGGAAGGTCGCCTTAGTGTTTTTCTTCTTCACCCCTATGATGATCAGCGGCACCATGAGGAAGAAGGCCCCCACGAAGGCGGGGAAATAGAGCATCCAGTGCTTCTCTTTCACCAGGCCGGCATCGACCAGATCCAGCGGCAGCGCGACAAATACGGCGGTTAACACCAGATGCAGGATGAAGATACCCGCATCCAAGCGGAACAGCTGCGGATCGGTGAGCATCGCCTTGAGCTTGGCTGGCGCGGCGACGGTATCGCCTTTGGGCGCCTGACCTATGGGGTTAGGCACCAGCAGCTGCACTATCACCATCCCCAACAGGGCGAGACCGGCCGTCATCGCAAACAGACCCGACAGACCAAGATGCTCGGCCACGATCGGCCCCACCAGCAGAGAGAGCGCGAAGGAGAAGCCGATGCACATGCCTATGATGGCCATCACCTTAGTGCGTTGCTCGTCACGGGTCAGGTCGGCGGCCAGGGCCAACACGGCGGCGGCTATCGCCCCCATCCCCTGTAGGGCTCGTCCGGCGACGACGCCATAGATAGAATCGGCCGAGGCGGCCAGCAGACTGCCCAGCGCAAACAGGGCCAGGCCGATAAGAATGATAGGCTTGCGGCCATATCTGTCCGATAGGATCCCCATGGGGATCTGCAAGATGGCCTGGGTTAGGCCATAGGCCCCGATGGCAATCCCCACCCACAGGGGAGAGAATCCCTCAAGGTGTTGTCCGTACAACGCAAAGACAGGCATGATCATAAACAAGCCCATCATGCGTAGCCCAAATACACTGGCTAGTGAAAACGCGACTTTTTTCTCAGTCTTAGACAGTCCATTATTGGCCATTATTCGCCCTGATCTGTATTCATAAATAAGTCGCGCAGTTTATCACGAAGCGGAGAAATAGCTCAAAAAGAAAAGTTGAAGATGCGAGCAAAATGCGCAATTGCCCTCCCCCCATGGCCAGATCACAGGCTGGGCTTTTCTATGACCTAACTCAATTTTTATGCGATAATCAGTCTCTTTTTCGGCACATTCAGAGAGACAGATGGACAAGATTGAAGTTCGTGGCGCCCGCACCCACAATCTCAAAAACATCAACCTTACGATCCCCAGAGATAAGCTTATTGTGATCACTGGCCTGTCGGGTTCAGGAAAATCCTCACTCGCCTTCGACACCCTCTACGCCGAGGGCCAGCGTCGTTATGTCGAATCCTTGTCGGCTTATGCGCGCCAGTTCCTCAGCCTGATGGAGAAGCCAGATGTGGATCATATCGAGGGCCTGAGTCCGGCGATCTCAATCGAACAAAAATCGACCTCCCATAACCCACGCTCCACCGTGGGCACCATCACAGAGATCTACGACTACCTGCGTCTGCTGTTTGCCCGTGTCGGCGAGCCGAGATGTCCGACCCACAACCAACCACTGGCGGCGCAGACCGTCAGCCAGATGGTCGACAAGGTACTCACCCTGCCAGAGGGCAGCCGGCAGATGCTGCTGGCCCCTGTGATCAACGATCGTAAGGGCGAGCACGTCAAGCTGCTGGACAGCCTGGCGGCCCAGGGCTTTATCCGCGCCCGTATCGACGGCGAGGTGTGCGACCTGTCCGATCCTCCAGCCCTTGAGCTTCACGTAAAGCACACTATCGAGGTGGTGGTGGATCGCTTCAAGGTGCGTGACGATCTGCAGCAGCGCCTGGCGGAATCCTTCGAGACCGCGCTGGAACTCTCTGGCGGCATCGCCACCGTCGCCTCCATGGACGGCGACAGCGAAGAGCTGCTGTTCTCGGCCAACTTTGCCTGTACCCACTGTGGTTACTCCATGGCGGAGCTTGAGCCGCGCATCTTCTCCTTCAACAACCCGGCCGGTGCCTGCCCTACCTGTGATGGCCTAGGCGTGCAGCAATTTTTCGATGCCGACAGGGTGATCACCAACACCGAACTCTCACTGGCCGGCGGCGCGATCCGCGGCTGGGACAGACGCAACTTCTACTATTTCCAGATGCTCACCTCGCTAGCGGAGCACTATAAGTTCGATGTCGAGGCGCCGTTTGAGAAGCTGAGCGCCAAGATCCGTAACATAGTGCTGCACGGCTCGGGCAAGGAGAGCATAGCGTTCAAATACATTAACGATCGCGGCGACGTGGTGGTGCGTAACCATCCCTTCGAAGGGATCCTCAACAACATGGACAGACGCTACCGCGAGACTGAGTCTAACGCGGTGCGTGAAGAACTGGCTAAATACATCAACACTCAGGCCTGTAGCAGCTGTGGCGGCTCGCGCCTGCGTGAAGAGGCTCGCCATGTGTTTATCGAAGACCTTAACCTGCCGAGACTCACAGACTGGTCTATCGGCGAGGCGATGGAGTATTTCGAGCAGCTGAGCCTGACCGGTCAGCGGGCACAGATCGCCGAGAAGATCCTTAAGGAGGTGCGCGATCGTCTCGGCTTCCTGGTCAACGTCGGCCTCAACTACCTGAGCCTGTCGCGCTCGGCCGACACCCTGTCTGGCGGCGAGGCCCAGCGTATCCGTCTGGCCAGCCAAATCGGCGCCGGCTTAGTCGGCGTCA
Source organism: Shewanella loihica PV-4 (assembly GCF_000016065.1). NCBI lineage: Bacteria > Pseudomonadati > Pseudomonadota > Gammaproteobacteria > Alteromonadales > Shewanellaceae > Shewanella > Shewanella loihica. Next base: position 605,064 of record NC_009092.1, on the reverse strand, counting down.
TGTATGTGCTGGATGAACCCTCCATCGGCCTGCACCAGAGAGATAACGAGCGCCTGCTTAACACCTTGATCCACTTGCGGGATCTCGGCAACACTGTCATCGTGGTCGAACACGACGAAGACGCCATTCGCATGGCGGATCATATTATCGACATCGGCCCGGGCGCCGGGGTGCATGGCGGTCAGGTGATCTGCGACGGCCCGCTCAAGGAGATCGTCGCCTGCGACGAGTCGGTCACAGGCCAATATATCTCGGGTAAGAAGCAGATCCATATCAGCGAGAAACGCGCCCAGTACGATGCCAGCAAGGTAATCGAACTCTTCGGCGCCTCGGGCAACAACCTCAAGCAGGTCGACCTCACCATTCCCGTCGGCCTGTTTACCTGTGTCACCGGGGTATCGGGCTCGGGCAAGTCGACCCTGATCAACGACACCTTCTACAAGATCGCCCATCGCCAGCTCAACGGCGCCACGGTCGATGAACCCGCGCCTTATAAGAAAGTCGCAGGCATGGATCACTGCGACAAAGTAGTGGATATCGACCAGAGCCCCATCGGCCGCACGCCGCGCTCTAACCCGGCTACCTATACGGGGATCTTTACCCCGATCCGCGAGCTGTTTGCCGCCACCCAAGAGGCGAGAACCCGTGGCTACAAGCCGGGGCGTTTCTCCTTTAACGTCAAGGGCGGACGCTGCGAGGCCTGTCAGGGTGACGGCCTAATCAAGGTGGAGATGCACTTCCTGCCGGATGTGTATGTGCCCTGTGACAGCTGTAAGAGCAAGCGCTATAACCGCGAGACCCTGGAGGTGCGCTACAAGGGCAAGAATATCCACGAGGTACTGGAGATGACAGTCGAGGAGGCGCGCGAGTTCTTCGACGCCGTGCCGGCCATCGCCCGCAAGCTACAGACGCTGATGGAGGTCGGTCTCTCCTACATCGGCCTGGGCCAAAGTGCCACCACCCTCTCTGGTGGTGAGGCTCAAAGGGTTAAGCTGGCCAAGGAGCTGTCGAAACGCGATACCGGCAAGACCCTCTACATTCTGGATGAGCCAACCACGGGTCTGCATTTTGCCGATATTCAGCTGCTGCTGGATGTGCTGCATCGCCTCAAGGCCCATGGCAACACCATAGTGGTTATCGAGCATAACCTGGATGTGATCAAGACGGCGGACTGGATCGTCGACCTCGGCCCAGAGGGCGGCTCCGGCGGCGGCACCATACTGGTCAGCGGCACACCTGAGCAGGTCGCCGAGCATCCAAGCTCCCACACGGCGCGCTTCCTCAAGCCGCTGTTAAAGGGCTAACTCAAGCCGCTATTGAAAGAGCAGCTCAAGCTGACGGCCTTAACAAGCCAGCCTCGACAGGCTGGCTTTTTTGTTTCCTTCCCCGGCAAACAGGGGTAGCTTAGGAGTATTCACACTCGAGGATTGCCATCATTGAGAAGTCCCTACGCCCCTGTCCATAAGCACTACTTAAGGCTCGCACCACTGCTAAGTCTACTTAAGCTGGGCCTGTTCACCCTGAGCCTGCTCACACTAGGCCTGGCAGGCTGCGCCGAGAGCCCGAACGATAGGCGCTGCGGCGATGAGTATCGGCTCACCTGGAGCGATCAAGCACGGCTCCTCGCCCACGTAAAGACCCTCAGCAGCGATCAATTCGCCGGACGTAAGACAGGCACAGATGGCGCCGCCCTGGCCAGAGATTACATAACCAATCAGATGCAGCTGGCGGGTCTCACCCCCTGGCAGGGCCATTTCGATCACGACTTTGAGTACGACTATCAGTTCGGCACTCGCCTTGGCACCAACATCATAGGCATATTGCCGGCAAACGAGCCCAGCGACAGTTGGCGTCTGGTGGTCGCCCACTATGATCATCTGGGCAAGCAGGGCTATAAGCTCTATCACGGCGCCGACGATAACGCCTCGGGTGTCGCCGGCATGCTTGAGATAGCCTTTCATAGCGCACGCCTGCCAAGAGATACCAACCTGATGTTTATCGCCACCGACGCCGAAGAGCCGGGCCTCTATGGTTCCAAGGCCTTTGTCGATGGCCTGATGGCGCCGGATGCCAAGCTCAAGGCCAGTCAAATCCAGCTGATGGTCAACCTGGACATGATTGGCCGCCCCGCGCGCAACAGCCGTATTTACCTGGAGGGCCGCCGTGGATTTGGCCAGTTCGAGCAGATCAAGGCCCGGCTGGAGCAGACGGTCAATCTTTGTATTCGCGCCAATCATCCCCCGGAAGCGGGCAAGACGATACAGAAGGTCGATTGGTTAAGAGCCTCAGATCATTATCCTTTTCATCAGGCGGGCATCCCCTGGCTCTACTTCGGCGTGCCGCCCCACAAGGATTACCACCAACCCAGTGACGCGGCGAGTAAGATAGATGTTAATTTTCTGGCCGCTGTTACGGAAACCGCCTATAAACTGTTAATAATTGACACTTATCTCTTGAATAACTAATACAAAACACAGGGATTTTTGTATTTTTGAAAAATGTAACTCACTGTTAACTAAATGGTTAAATTAACGACACCTGAGTTTACTGCGAAAATTATGCCAGGCGGTGGAAAGATCTCTGGCTTACTGTTATAATAACCGGCTTACTGATTCGTTTTCGGTGCGGGAAGTCGACACGGGGTTGATTTTCTGTCTTTTACATCTTTTGGTGCAGTCTCTGCACTTTAGTTACACCACAAGGCTACAACCCATGTCATCCAGTGAAAAAACTTTCCGCGAACTCGGCCTGTCCGAGCCTTTGTTGCGTGCTCTCGACGAGCTAGGTTATGAAAAACCTACCCCGATCCAGGCCGCCAGTATCGACCCCCTCATGGCGGGTAAAGATATTCTAGGCCAGGCGCAAACCGGTACGGGTAAAACCGGTGCCTTTGCCCTGCCCCTACTCAACGCTATCGATCCTAACCGCAACGTACCACAAATTCTGGTACTGGCGCCGACCCGCGAACTGGCGGTACAGGTTGCCGAAGCCTTCGGTAGCTACTCCAAATTTATGAAGGGCCTGCACGTACTGCCTATCTACGGCGGTCAGAGCATGCATCAACAGCTTAACGCCTTGCGTCGTGGCCCACAGATTGTCGTGGGTACACCGGGTCGTGTCATGGACCACATGCGTCGTGGCACCCTGAAGCTAGAGACACTCAACGCCTTGGTACTCGATGAGGCCGATGAAATGCTCAAGATGGGCTTTATCGACGACATAGAGTGGATCCTGGAGCACACGCCACAGGAGCGTCAACTGGCACTCTTCTCGGCCACCATGCCAGAGCAGATCAAGCGCGTCGCCAACAAGTACCTGCAAACGCCGGTACACATCAGCATCGCAGCTAGCCACACAACCGTTGAGTCTATCGAGCAGCGCTTCGTGCAGGTGTCTCAGCACAACAAACTCGAGGCCCTGGTACGCGTACTGGAAGTTGAAAACACCGAAGGTATCATCATCTTCGTGCGTACCCGTAACTCTTGTGTCGAACTGGCCGAGAAGCTGGAAGCCCGCGGTTATGCCTCATCGCCACTGCATGGTGACATGAACCAACAGGCTCGTGAGCGCGCCGTCGATCAGCTTAAGCGTGGCAAACTGGATATCCTGATCGCCACCGACGTGGCCGCCCGTGGTCTGGACGTTGAGCGTATCGGTCACGTGATCAACTATGATATCCCCTACGACACCGAAGCCTATGTACACCGTATCGGTCGTACCGGCCGCGCCGGCCGTACCGGTATGGCGATTCTGTTCGTCACCCACAGAGAGATGCGCATGCTGCGCACCATCGAGCGTGCGACCAAGAGCCGTATCTCACCGATGAACGTGCCAAGCCCTGAGACAGTGGCCGAGCGTCGTCTGTCGCGTCTGGGAGAGCAGGTTTCCAACACCATCGACAACGAGTCGCTGGACTTCATGCATGGCGCCGTTGCCCAGCTGTGTCAGCAACTGGAAGTGGACACCGAAGTACTTGCCGCCGCACTGCTCAACATGGTGCAGCAGGAGCGTCCTCTGCAGCTGCCTCCTATTCAGGAGCGTCAGCGCGATAGCCGTGACGAGCGCAACTCGCGCGACCGTGGCGACCGCTCAGATCGTGCTCCTCGTGGCCGCCGCGAATCGCGTCCGACTCCGGCAAACCTGGGCCAGGCAGATACCCTGAAAGATCATCCAGACGTCAAGATGTGCCGTTACGTGCTAGACGTGGGTCGTGACCATGGTGTGGGTGTAGGCAACATCGTCGGCGCAGTTGCCAACGAAGCCAACATCGACAGCCGTTACATAGGTCAGATCCAATTGTTCGATCAGATCACCTCGATCGACCTGCCAGAAGGCATGCCAAAGGATGTCCTGCAACACCTGAAGAAGGTTCGCGTATGTGGCAAGCCGCTAAACATCCGCGAAGCGGGCAGCGAAATTGTCAATGCCAGCGATGACAACCGTGCACCGCGTCGTCGCAAGCCTGTGGGTGAGCGCAAGTCACACCGTAAGGGCAACAGAGACAACGGCTAACGCCCGTCCCTGGCGCGATTAAAGCGCGCGAACTTAAAAAAGGAGCCTATCGGCTCCTTTTTTTATGGCGTCACTAACTGCCGAGAGACCTGCTCGGCAATGGCCAGACTCGCCGTTAATCCGGGGGATTCGATTCCCAGCAGATTCACCAAGCCTGGTATGCCATGCTGCGCCTCCCCCTGAATCAAGAAATCAGCCACCTCGGTGTCATCTGGCCCCTGTAGCTTAGGGCGGATCCCGGCGTAGGCAGTCTGTAGCCGCTCAATTGCTATGCCTGGGTAATAGCTCGCGATCGCCTGATGAAAACGCTGGCGCAGCGCTTCTGGCACCCGATAGTCTTCCAGAGAGTCAGGTACCATGTATTGAGCATCCGGGCCAAACTTAAGCTGGCCGCCGAGATCTATGGTGGCGTGTATTCCTAAGCCTTTCAGCCCTGGCTCGGGCACGGGATAGATAAGATGCGCAAACGGACTCTTGCCCTGATAGGCAAAGTAATGCCCCTTGCACCAATAAAGCTGTGGAACGAGCGACTCTGCCAGCCCCTCAATACGCGTCGCCACCTCTGTGGCAAATAATCCGGCGCAGTTGATCAGAAAGCTGGTCTCCAGACTCACCCGCTCCCCTTGCTGCATCAGCTCCACCCTGAAGCCATTCGCATCGGCCTGGGTGGTGATAAACTCGGTATGAGGGCAGAATATCGCGCCATACTCCTCCGCCTCGGCCAGCAGACTCAGCATCAAGCCATGACTGTCGACAATACCTGTAGAGGGAGAGAGTAACCCGGCAGATGCCTTGAGCGCCGGCTCGAGTGCCTGCAGTTGCCGGCGACCAAGGGGGTTAAGATCATCGACCCCATTGGCCCGAGCTTGAGTGAACAAGGCGTCGAGCTGCGCCTCCTGCTCGACCTGAGTCGCCACTATCAGCTTACCCAGGGAATTCACGGCGACACCCCGGCGACGACAATAGGCATACAGCTGCCGTTTACCCTCTACGCAAAGCTGCGCCTTGAGGCTCCCCGTCGGGTAGTAGATCCCTGCGTGGATCACCTCGCTGTTGCGACTGCTGATGCCTGTGCCTATGGTCTCGGCGCGATCTATGATCAGCACATTGCCAAAACGCCGACTCAAGCTAGCCGCCACCGCGAGCCCAACCACACCGGCACCGATAACGATCGCATCAAGCTTGTCCATCACTCCCCCTTGCCAATCCTGCCCTTCCTACCAGACAACTTGAGCCCCTTAATGCCAACAGGCTAAATATCTGACCTTGTTCTGAATAGATTAAAAATTCCTAAATCGAGCCCGCTCTTAGCCATGCCAGGAGAGGACTAAGAGATCACCAAACATTAGCACTTTAGTACTATGGCACTCTCCATTAGTTACTGATAGTAATAGTTATTAACATTTTACTAAAGGATATCGGCATGCAGCGAATCGTGAATAAGCTTTTGTTAGTAGCAGCTTTGGTCGCGATAGCCCCTCTTTGCAATGCAACTCAGTTAGCCCCTTGTAAAACGGCAGAATGCGAGGCCTATTTTGACGCCTATACTATCTTGACCAAACGGGGTCATTCGAGCGCAATGGCGACGCTTGGTGAGCTCTACTACTCGGGCTATGGCACGGAAAAAGATCTCGATAAGGCCTTTAAGTGGTTTAGACGCGCCGCCAAGTTTGGCCACACCACGGCGCAATATAAAGCCGGGATCATGTACTTGCAAACCTCTGCATACCAAGATATCGACAAAGGGATCGCTTTGCTAAAACGTAGCGCCAAGGCGACGTTTTCACCAAGCGCGCTAGCCCTAGGCAAGATCTACCTGCAAGACACACTGATCCCAAGGGATTTAGCCGCAACGGACAGGTGGCTGACGTTCGCTTATAAGCTCAACAACTTAGAGGCAATGAAATTTGCCAAAACCCTTAGAGAATCGCCCGATACTGCCAAGCTCCCGCTGCCTAAACTGTTTGCACTTGTCGATGCCGAAAAGCCCGTCGCGGCCGACAGTAAATCATCATTGGAAGAGATGGAGATAATACTGGTTGAGGCCCCTGACTATGCCGCCTATTTCGATGAGGAGATAGCACAGCTTAATCAGAGTCGTCCCGACACGGCAAAGGGAACCGGGTCCAGCATCGCTGGACGAACCTGCTCAGATATCTGGGCATGCAGCAGTGAGGGCGACAGCGAACGCATTAGAGATCTACAGTTATCGGATTGGGGCAATATCGCATTGGCCTTAAATGTTAGGTAAATCCATTTCAACGAGTGGTACTTAAAGCCTCTTTCAGGCTTGAAGAGTTGGAGTTTTGTCAGCGCTATCAAAGGACGAGATGATGAAGAAGAGACTCAAAGCACTCTCAATTGGACTAAGCCTGTTGGCGGTTACCTCCCAAGGCTTTGCTGCCGGGCTTCCCGAATGCGACACGGCTGAATGCCAGGAGTATTTCAAGGCCTATACCATCTTGACCAAACGAGGGCATTCGGACGCCATGGCGACCCTGGGCGAACTCTACTATGCCGGCTATGGCACAGAGAAAGATATGGAGCAAGCTTTCAAGTGGTTTAGACGTGCCGCCAAGTTTGGCAATACCACGGCCCAGTACAAGGCCGGGATCATGTATCTTCAAGATTCAAAAGGAAGAGATATCGACAAAGGCATCACACTGCTCAAACGCAGCAGTAAAGTCGGTTTCTCTCCCAGCGCCTTCGTATTAGGTAAAATTTATCTTGGCAACGAACTCGTTAAACAAGACCTTGCCGAAGCCGATCACTGGCTAGCCAAGGCCTATGAGCTCAACAACCAAGAGGCGCAAAAATTTGCCAAGCAACTTAAAGCGTCCGAACAAGGCCAAACACTCGCCCTGCCAACGCTTTATGCCCTGCTAGATACGCAAGCCAGCAGTAAACCCGGCAGTAATGCACCTGTCGGTGAGATGGAAACCATCACAGTCACTGCGCCTGACTATACCCAGTTTTTCAACGACGAAATCGCCCGCCTCAACAACAGTCGCCCAGATACGGAAAAAGGCACAGGATCCAATATCGCAGGCAGAACCTGTGCCGAATTGTGGGCATGTAGTACGGAGGGAGACAGTGAGCGTATTCGCGACTTCCTGCTGTCTGACTGGGGAAGGATAGCTCTTAGTTTTCGATAATGTTTTCGATAATATCAGCCTCAACAAGATGTACTCTGAGCCGATTGAGGCATAGAGGGTTGAAGCACATCAACCACCAAAATAGGACAATATAATGAAAAGGATAATCAAAACACTCTCAATCGGCTTGACCTTTTGGGCTATTACGTCAACGAGTTACGCTTCGGGATTGCCTGAGTGTGACTCGGCAGAATGTAAGGAATATTTTAAGGCCTATACCATCTTGACCAAGCGAGGTCACTCTGACGCCATGGCAACCCTGGGAGAACTCTACTATGCAGGTTACGGCACCAAGAAAAACCCAGAGAAGGCGCTGAAGTGGTTTAGACGCGCCGCCAAGTTTGGCAATACGACGGCACAGTACAAGGCAGCAGTCATGTACCTGCAAGAGACCGACTATCAAGATGTCGATAAGGCGATCTCGCTCTTGGAGCGCAGTATGAAGGTCAACTTCTCTCCAAGTGCCTTAGTGTTAGGTAAGGTTTACCTCAACGATACTCTGGTCAAGCAAGACCTTACCGAAGCCGACAAGTGGCTATCTCGCGCCTATGAGTTGAATAATGCCTCGGCTAAAGTCTTTGCCGCTAACCTGAAAAAATCAGAACTGGCCAAGACTCTGCCGCTACCTAAGCTATATGCCATGGTCGACGCAGACAAGGACGCCAAACCAGGCAGCAATGCCCCTGTGGGTGAAATGGAAACCATCACAGTAACGGCACCCGACTATAACCGCTATTTCGACGACGAAATTGCCCGCCTCAATAACAGCCGCCCAGATACAGAGTCGGGTACCGGCTCCAACATCGCCGGACGCACCTGTGCCGAGATGTGGGGATGTAGCACAGAGGGTGACAGTGAGCGTGTTAGAGATGTATTGCTGTCTGACTGGGGAAGAGAGACCATTCCATTTAGAATCGAAGGCCCTAACTACTACCCAAGCTCCCGTTAGCTCATAAGATGAAAAAAGAGGCGAATTCGCCTCTTTTTTATTTTACAGGGCGTCGAAGTCGACGCGATAAGCCAGCGCATCACAGCGCAAGAACTCAGGACAATCGTTATTGATTTTATGATCGACACACTCCATGACGACTATGCCGTTAGCTCCCAACTTCTGCGCCTTATATTTGAGATTGCCAACCAATAATGACTCGGTCGGTTTCGGCTGAGTAGAGCGGGTACGGCACATAGAGGTTGACACTTTCCCCAGATAATCCGCCTTATAACGGCCAATTTCGGCCATACTATACTCCTCCACCTTAGAGGTCTTTAACGCTTCTTCAGGTGAGATATTGGTCGTCAGCGTTAAATTGCTACATCCCGCGAGAACAAGCAGGCCTAAGAGCATGATGGCGCTATTTTTCATAAATATTCATCCTTAAATAATTGATTGACCATTAATCGACTCGCTTAACCCCCAACTCAGCCTCCAGCCTAAGCGCCTCGGCGCAGGCCTGGCAGATACAAACATCTGGGGCTATGGCTTGAGGCAACTGCGCCTTGGGCGCAAACGTCTGATGATGACACCAACAGGTATCACTCTCACGCCCCGCCACTACGGCGCATTGATTGGGCTGGTGACACAGGGGGCACTGACTGGCATTGGTGCGCATAGAATCCATAGAGACTGAGTGTTAGCCGTTAACGTTAACACTCAGTCTCTGGCGGAACAAGCTTAAGGCTTATTGCTTAGGCTTACTGCTTAACCGGATTGATAGGATAGGATTGAGTGCCGAGCACGGCCCCCTCACCCACACTCTTGCCGTAATAGCCTTGATGCTGGTGATAGCGCTTGCTCAGCTCCATCACCTTATCGCCTTCCAGTCGCGGGTCCTGTGGTCGCTCATGGGAGACCACAAAGGCCGCCACGTCCCAGGCCTCCTGATGAGAAAGCTGTACACTCTTACCCAGAGGCATATTCTCATAGATGAAATTGGCCGCCGTGTTGACCCTGTGCATGCCAGCTCCCCAGTTAAAGCTGTTCGGCCCCCACAACGGCGGCAGGCTATAGACACCGCCCATGGCTAACCCTTCACCGTTTTCACCGTGGCAGGACTGGCAATGAGCCCGATAGACCTGCTCGCCGCGCGCAGGTGAATAAGCCTGTTCGGGCTTAGGGATGGCGGGGAAGCCTCTGCCCGGCAACTTGGCACGCTCATCGAGTGTCGTGGCCTTGGCGATCGCCTCGGGCAAGACAAAATCCTCCCGCTTGCCGCCTTTGAGCAGCTCGGCATCGCTCAGCTCGGGCACGGCGCCTGTCACGCCATACTTATCCATCAGGCCCCCCATGGCTAACCAGTAAGAGTAGGCCGACAGCGCCACCAGGGGTTCGCTGCCCGACTCGGGCGCCTTGCCATTCATCGAATAGGTGAAACAGCCCTGAATCCGCTCCTGATAGCTATTAACTTTATCGTTCTTCTTGCGATAGGCAGGATAGGCCAGATAGGCGGCCCACAAGGGAGAGGCATTGGCCCTGCGCCCTGCATCCATGTGGCAGTTGACGCAGTTCAGCTCGTTGCCCACATATTGGCCCCTAAGCTGTTGGGTATTAACGAATAGCTGATAGCCCAGGCGTACCTTGTCGCCGAAGACACCTTCGGGGATGGTGGCAAGGGAGCGCATCTTAAGATAATCCGCATCCTGCGCTGGCGCCGCCAGTTTCAGCTCAGCCTGCTTATCGGGTAAGTCACCCGCCTGTACGTTATTGCCAAGGGCAAAAAAGAGTAGGCCGCTGAGTGTCATTAGATTCCTGTTCATATCCGCCTCCCTACTTCAACGTGGCAAAATAGTCGGCCAGGGCCGCTATCTCATCTTGGCTCAACTTGCTGGCGATATTGCCCATCATGTTATCGATATCGCCCTTCCGCGTGCCCGACTGCCAGGCCATCAGCTGTGTCTTGAGATAGCTGGCCTGCTGCCCCGCCAGACGCGGGAACTGGCCTCCGCCTATCCCCGAGGGGCCATGGCAAGAGACACAGGCCGGCAGGGTGCGCTGCCAGTCCCCTTGATAGACCAAGGTTTCCGCCGCGCTCTGGTAGCTAGTCTGGCTACCTCGCACCACTGGGGTAAAGGCTGGCAAAGGCTGAGCGGCAAAGTAATCTGCCACCTGATTGATGGCCTCTCCCTGCACCGTCATCGCCATGGGTGTCATGCTGGGGTTTTGTCTGTCGCCTTGCTGAAACAGGTGGATCTGCTTGACAATATATTCGGAAGAGAGTCCGGCGATACGCGGCGCGATAGGCTCTATGCCCATCCCGGTCGGGCCATGGCAACTGCCACACAGGGCGGCGGCCGGTGGCATCTCGTTGGCGGCCATCACCTGACTACTCAGGAAAAGCGCTGTTACTCCGATAAGCATTCTATACATATCAACCTCCTTATTGGCTGTGGTCAATCATAGAAGAAAAACCACACTAGGACTATTGATAATAGGTATAAAAAAGCCCCACCTATTGAGGCGGGGCTAGAAGTCTATTCTGGCTAACGACGCGCTATTTACCGGGTCTTACGCCAAGGGTATGGCAGATGGCATAGGTTAATTCGGCGCGGTTCAGGGTATAGAAGTGGAAGTCTTTCACCCCTTCACGAGACAACACCTTGACCATGTCGATGGCCACGTTGGCCCCTACCATCTGGCGGGTCGACGGGTCATCGTCGAGCCCTTCAAACTGCTTATGCAGCCAGCTTGGGATAGACACATTGGTCATGCCGGCGAAACGTTTCAGCTGAGTAAAGTTGGTCACTGGCAGTATGCCCGGCACTATCTCCACGTCGATACCGGCGGCCACGCAGCGGTCTCTGAATCTCAGGTAAGACTCCACATCGAAGAAGAACTGGGTGATGGCGCGGTTGGCCCCCGCGTCTATCTTCTTCTTAAGATTAATCAGATCCGCCTGGGCATTGGGCGCATCCGGGTGCACTTCAGGATAGGCCGCCACCGAGATATCGAAGTCGGCCACAGACTTAAGCAGGCGCACCAGGTCGTTGGCAAAACGGGTCGGCTTAGGACTGCCCGCGGGTAGATCGCCACGTAGCGCAACTATGTCGCGTATACCCGAGTTCCAGTAGTGCTTCGCCAGCTCGACCAGCTCTTCATCGCTGGCATCGACCAGGGTCAGATGGGGCGCCGCCACCAGATCTGTCTCCTTCTGAATACGCTCGATCACCCCGTGGGTACGATCGCGAACACCAGAGTTGGCACCATAGGTTACCGAGACAAACTTAGGCTTGAGCGGCTCCAGGCGTCTGATGGAGTTCCACAGAATGGTTTCCATCTCGGGGGTGGCCGGTGGGAAAAACTCGAATGACACATTGATATCACCATTAAGCTCAGACAAGCTTTGATTCAATGAATTGGCGTGTTGTGCGTGATGAAAAGCCATCTTAATTCCCTCAGACCTAGAGCAAAAAATTTTTAGACGTTTGGACGTCTATATGTCCATATACTAGAGAAACTCAGAGTGATGTCAAGCCCAAAAATTGACTCAATAAAAAACAATCTGTTTATAAGATAGTCCGAAAGTGAAACGGCAGGCACAGGCGAGCAGATCCCGCCGGGTGACCCCGGCGAAACAGGCTGAAAAAGCGAGTAAGAATGAAGAGATAAAGGGTAAAAAAAGGCCGATGCACGCATCGACCCATTAGATTATTCTTGCAGGAGATCCCGGCAGATCTGCGCCAGATCCGACTGCACCGCGGCAGCCGTCACCTCACGCCCGGCGCCCGGGCCACGTATGATCAGCGGATTGTCCTGATAGAAATCGCTGCGGATCACGAAGACATTATCGCCCGGCGTCAAATTGGCATACGGGTGGCTCCTATCGACCCACTGGATCCCCACCTTGGCCTTGAGCTGGCCCTGTTCTGAATCCAATGACGCCACATACCTGAGCACCTTGTTCTGCTCGGCAGCCGCCTGATACTGCTGCAACATCTCGCCATCGAGCTCCGCCATACGCTTGATGAAATCATCCAGCGGGATCTCGGCCAGCTTAGTCGGCACCAGAGACTCCAGCTCGATATCGTCCAGCTCAATGTCGTAACCTATCTCACGGGCCAAGATCAGCAACTTGCGCTGCATGTCCCGGCCGGAGAGGTCGTCGCGGGGATCCGGCTCGGTAATACCCAGCCCCTTGGCCTCCAGCACCAGCTCGGAGAAGGGTTTCTTGGCGTCATAGTGCTCGAACAGCCAGCACAGGGTACCGGAGAAGATGCCGCCGACCGCCTCTATGCTGTCACCGCTGTTATGCAGATCATTTAGCGCATGTTGCACCGGCAGGCCCGCACCACAGCTGGCGTTATAACGCCAGAACAGACGGCGATTACCCAGTTGCTGTTTCAGCTCCTGATAGAAGGCCAGCGGCCCAGAACCCGCCAGCTTGTTGGCACTGACGATATGAATGCCGCGGGCAAAAAACTCGGGATATTGCAGGGTGAGATCGGCGCTGGCGCTGATGTCCAGGGCGATCAACTCATCGCAATTTAGTGCCTGCAACTGCTCAAACAGATGGGTGTACTGCCAACCGGTACCGCGCTCCTCGAAGGCCTGCTGCCAGCTGCTTAAATCAATATCTGTCTCGCTCAGCAGCGCCTTCTTGGAACTCAAGAGTCCCACCAGCTCGACGCTGACCTCAAGCTCCTTATTGAGCACTGGGCGAGCCCGCTTGAAGAGATCGATCCAGGCTTCGCCTATGTTGCCTATGCCCAGCAGCAGGACACCGATACGCTTGCGCGGACCGGCGCAGCGTCTGTGCACCTTCTGGGTCAACAGGTTCACCTGCGCCTTAGGCACCAGAGTCACCAGGCTAAGGCCATCATTACACAGAGGATGGGCCTCACGGCTCAACAGACGCGAGAAGCCGCGGCGATAGAGGCTGGCATCGGCGCTTACCAGGGCCACCAGGCCGAGATCGTCACGCAGCTGTAACTCATCGATTCCAAGTTCGCTGCGCTTGGCCTCGAAGATCGCCTGGGCCTGCTTCTGATTCTCATGGGTAAAGGCCAGTTCGGCGCGACCGTGGGCCAACGACCAATAGGCCAGTGGCGTCAAACCTGCCTGGGCAAAACAGGCCAGCAGCTGAGGCAGTTCGACCGATATGGTCAAGCTAAACAGACTGACGCTGGAGAGGCTGGTCACCACAGGGGCACTGGCCGAGGAGCTCTTAGGGGCGATCAGGGTAAAATCTGTATGGGGTGCGTAGCTTGAACGCACCGCCAGGCTGACTTCGGTGTCGAACAATGGCTGCAGAGTGCGGTTATGCAGCACCGGAGAGCCAAGGTGCGCCAGGCGGTTGGCCTCGGTGAGCGACATACTCTTAAGCAACTTGGCATCGTTAATTCGGTTAGGGTCGGCGTTGAACACCCCTTCCACATCTGTCCAGATGGTGACACGTTCGATATCCGCCAGGCTAGCCAGTAAGGTGGCGCTAAAATCTGAGCCGTTACGGCCCAGCAGCAGGGTATCGCCCTGCTCGTTGGCGCAGATAAAGCCGGTGATCACCAGACGCTCCTGGGGATGAGCCTCGAGCAGTGCCTGCACCTTCTGGCGTGACTCGCCAAGGCGGATCTGCGGCACGGCGCCTTCATCGGCGACCAGTAGGGTGCGGGCATCGACATCGGTCGCCGCCACGCCAGACTCGCGCAGCAGCGCCGCCAGCAGACAGGAAGACCAGCGCTCGCCGAAACTCACCACCTGGTTGCGTTGATAGTCGTTCAGTTCATCCAGCGACAGCAGGCTGGTCAGCTGCGACTTGTCGGTGGCCAGTCGTTCTCTCAGGCTGCGGGCCTGCTCGTTGGAGAGCAGCTGCTCGATCAGGTTCTGCTGGTAACTCACCAGCACCTGTAACTCTTCCTGCCACAGCTGATCTGTGTCGCACAGCTCCAGCAGGCGATATAGGAAATTGGTACTCTTACCCGCAGCCGACACCACGATAAGATCATCGCTGTGGCCATGGGTCAGTAAAATGTGGGCGACGCGGCGGTAACAATCTGCATCCGCTAAACTAGAACCACCAAACTTATGCAAATGACATCGTGTCATTATCTGCTCCTCAAACCCTTTAACTACTTACCGCGATAGCCGCTTCTAAACCCGCAAGAATATCTGCCACCAGATCCTCGCCATCTTCTATGCCCACTGACAAACGGATCAGGGTATCTTTCACGCCCGCCTCACGGCGTGCATCTGGGTCCATGGCTCTGTGGGTCATGGTCGCGGGGACCGCCACCAGACTCTCTACGCCTCCCAGACTCTCGGCTACCGAGAAGTATTGTAACGCATCTAAAAAGGCAACGAGTGCCGATTCGCCACCTTTTAATTCAAAACTCAGCATAGCGCCGAAGCCCTTCTGCTGTCTGGCCGCAATTTCATGGCCAGGATGCTCGGCAAGCCCCGGATAATACACTTTTTCCACCGCCTTGTGGTCACAAAGCAGTGCCAATACCTTCTGAGCGTTGGCTTGGTGTTCACGAATGCGCACCGCCAGGGTTCTCAGCCCCCTCAGGGTCAGGTAGCTGTCGAAGGCTGACCCGGTCAGACCTAGAGTGTTTGACCACCAGTGCAGCAGCTCGCCCACCTCAGGGTCTTTGGCCACCACGGCGCCTCCCACTACATCGCTGTGACCATTGATATATTTGGTGGTGGAGTGCACCACGATATCGGCCCCCAGCTGCAGTGGCTGTTGTAACACAGGAGAGAGGAAGGTGTTGTCCACCACCACCTGAGCGCCCACCTTGTGGCTTGCCTGGGCGATGGCCTCAATATCGACCACACGCAACAGCGGATTAGAAGGAGTCTCCAGCCACACCATCTTGGGTGACTGGGTCAGCGCCTGCTCAAGCGCTCGCTCGTCGGTTTGATCCACCACCAATAGCTTGAAGGCGCCCTTCTTGGCCAGGTTGGTGAAGAGGCGATAGCTGCCGCCATAGCAATCGTGAGGCACCACCAGCAGATCCTCTGGTCCTAACAGGCTGGTCACCAGGGTGATGGCGGCCATGCCGGTACAGGTCACCACGCCGGTCGCCCCTTGTTCCAGTTCAGCAATCGCATCGCCGAGAATGGAGCGGGTCGGATTACCGGAACGGCTGTAATCGAACGCCCGCGGCTGTTGATGCCCTTCAAACGAGTAGTTTGTCGACAGATAGATAGGCGGCACCACGGCACCGTGCTGAGTGTCTGACTCTATGCCTCGTCGTACGGCGGCGGTGGCTAGTTTACGCGCTGTCATCTTCAACTCCTCAATATGGATCTGGGCAGGCACCTCGGACAAAAGAGATGTCTGGACGTCTAAATGTACCTAAGCCGGTAGTGAGCGTCAACAACTTTTGGACGTTTAGACGTCCAAACATTTAGAAATCTATTTGCATTTGCCAAAAATTCGAGGCAATAATTTGACTGTAATTTGTAAGGGTTTAAAATCTGCACCGAATTTTAGAATTTACAGGTGAGTCAATGACTGAGTGGAATGGCGATTATATCAGCCCCTATGCTGAACATGGTAAGAAGAATGAGCAGGTAAAGAAGATCACTGTCTCTATTCCTCTTAAGGTGCTTAAGGTGTTAACCGACGAACGCACCCGGCGCCAGGTCAACAACTTGCGTCACGCCACTAACAGCGAGCTGCTGTGCGAGGCCTTCCTGCACGCCTACACCGGTCAACCACTCCCCCAAGACGATGACCTGTCTAAAGACAAGCCAGATAGCATCCCAGCCGAAGTCAAACGTCTGATGACCGAGATGGGCATAGAGTGGGAAGAGATGGAGTGATCCACTCACACACGAATCGATAGAGGGATCGCTAGGCGGTCCCTCTTTTAGTTTTCAACCTTAGCCTGGAACATTGCAGTGCCTGCACTTCCGCTCGATCCCCATATTCTGGCGCTAGCCTCGCTTATCGTCTTCGTCGGCGCCCTCACCCAGAGCCTGATCGGTTTCGGCATGGCAGTCGTCGCCGCGCCTCTGCTCTACCTTATCGAACCGTCACTTGTGCCTGCGCCCGTGATCCTGATGGGCTTCTCTATCGCCCTGCTGACCCTGATCCGCGAGCGTGGCGCCCTGGAATTCAACGGCCTGCAATATGCCTTGCTGGGACGCATCCCCGGCGGACTGATCGGCGCCGGCCTGCTCATGGTCGCCCCCCAGGACGTGCTCGGCATGACTATCGCCATCATCGTGGCCATCGCCGTACTGCTGAGCCTGATGCGGCTCAACTTAGTGGTCAACCGCCGCAGCCTGTTTATCGCCGGGGTGATCTCGGGGATCTTCGGCAACATCGCCGCCATCGGCGGACCGCCGCTGGCCATACTGCTCTCGGGTAAAGATGCCAAGCAGTTTCGCGCGGCCCTGTCGGCCTTCTTCATCTTCAGCTCCACTATCGCCATAGTGATCCTGGGGCTTACGGGTCTGCTGACCCTACATCACTTCTACTGCTCGGCGCTGCTGCTCCCCTCTGTGCTGCTGGGTTACCTGATGGCCAATCGCCTGGTGGGACGCATAGACAAGAATAAGACCCGCATCATGACGCTGGTGCTCTGTAGCCTGAGCGCCATCTTGCTGGCCGCCAAGTCCTTAAGTGCCCTGCTCTAACACCTAGGCTCAAGAGAAGGCCGGCATCACAGCCGGCCTTTTCATTCTTAGAGAAACATACTCCTAGAAATGATAGGAAGTCTGAATCACCCCACCCACGGCGTCATCTGTGCCCACCAGGCCGGTCAGGTCCAGATTGAAGGAGCGACCTATGGTAAAGCCTGTGCCCAGGGTATAGAGATTACTGCTGGTATCTTTCATGTCGTGGCGATAGCCGACACGCAGGGCCAGCCAATCAGTCGCCCTCATCTCACCGCCCAGGCGCCAATACTGGGTCTCGCCTATCTCATCGAATCGCTTATGACCATTAAGATCCACATCTGTCGTCAGGCTGAAGTTATCCCAATCATAAGCCACACCTAAGGTATAGAGAGCCTCGACACGATAGGTAAACTTGCGCCCCATCGCCTCGACTGTGTCCAGCTTCTGGCTCACCAGGTTACGTCCCGACAGGCCTATGGTCATGCGTTCGAGTGGCTGAATGGCCACGCCGATATCCAGGTTTGCCACGGTATCGTCGTTGCGGTATTTGTTGTCGTCGAAATCATCGGCATCGAAGTTGTTGGCACTGACCACATAGTTATAGGTGTCTATGCGCTGCAGCTTGGGCGAGATACCGACAGCGACCGGCATGTTGACGATCGACAGCGGGAAGCTGAGGGCCACACCAAGATCTGAGATGGCACCGGCGACCACGGCCCCCTGCGAATCCAGATCAGTGACCGCAGGCGGATTGTTAGGGTCGAGATTGGTCAGGGCGTCTATGTCGCTGTCCTCGATCACCGCCACGCTCACCGCATCGATATAGGTCTTGTAAAAGATCGACATGGGCATGCGCTTGGTGGGCAGGACCACGGAAAAACCTAGCCCCACACTGCCATAGGCATTTTCACCATCGAGGGACTTAAGATCGGCGACCAGCATGTCGCGGTAATTGGTGATCCCAGTGACGTCGCTGGCATTGATGGCCGCCTCCAAACCGTCATAGGAGGCCTGCAGGGCGTCGAATTTGTCGGTCAGATTATCGATATTCGCAGCCTCGGCGCCCAGCACGGGCAACATCACGGCGCCGCCGGAATACTTGGGGGCATGAATGGCTAACAGGGCGGGGTTGATAAAGGCGGCACCTTCGCGGTTAGAGGCCGCGACCCCGGTTCCGCCCATGGCATCACTACGGGCTTCGTTGTAGAGGGAGGCGGCAGATGCCAGTGAGGCACTACCAGACAATAACACTGCGATGACCAAGCTAAGGTATTTCATCTCATTCACCCCGTTCATTATTTTTGTTCTCGCTCAGGAATCTACCCGAGTCGTCTTTAAAGATAGACTAAGACGGCTAAAAAGTGCTCTCAAAACAGCTCGATCAGACACTTTTTTTTAAATCATTTTGCCGCCCCTTCCCATTGCCAGAGAAACCTGCCGATTCAGTTCGCCACCCTACCCGTTAAAACAGGACCATTTGCAATACAAAAACAAGCAAAAATACCTATTTAGAGAGAGCTGAAATAATAAAGTGTGATCTAACTAGGTGGTTTATCCCCGAGAGCAAGATCACAAGATAGCAAAGCCTTAAAAACAAAAATCATTAAATTTCATTGCATTACACCTTATTCATTAGATTTTTATCCATGATATTTTTATCAATTAGATTTTTTTCATGAAGGTGATCAACATCAAATTTACAACTACCCCCTTTTGGTAAATTTTCCAACAAGAAACAAGCATTTTGTTTCAGGTTAATAAATCGCTCAGAGTAGCGATTAAGGAAAATGATGATGAAAAACGTTGCCAAAATAGCTACATGCTTAATCCTCGCCTTCACCGTAGGCGGACAAGTCTACGCCGTCGACGGTGGTAACCCTAAGAAAGGGAAACACCTTTATAAAAAAGAGTGCAAGGCCTGCCACAGCAAGGGCGATGCCGCCGGTGAACTCACCCCCATGAGCAAGACCATGAGCCAGTGGGATCGCTTCTTCAAGCGCGACATGCACGGCGCCCAACCAGACGTATTTAAAAAGCTCTCCGACAAAGAACGCCTGGATATCCAGCAATTCTTATACGACCACGCGGCCGACTCAGATCAGCCACAGACTTGCGGTTAACCACAGCTTTTGTAATCGAAGCGCTCATTCACCGCTCCCGATGAGCGCCTAAGGAGAGATTCACATGCGTACTCTACTGTCTATATTGATCGCTAACGCCCTGGCTATGTCAGGCTCAGTCTATGCCGCCGATAGCGATGCGCAAAAAATAGCCGAACTTAAACAACAACTTGCCGATCTCACCGAAGAGATCGATCAGATCAACAGCCGCGTCGATAAGAACGAGCGCCACACCGCTCTCGACCGATTAGAGATCACCGGCGATTTCCGTACCAAGGCCCATTCATTGCATTACCAAAATGTCACCTGGAACCCTGCAATCAAGGTGGACTTCAACGATTTTGGTGCTAAAGCCATGTCTGGTGCCTTTGGTATGCCTAACGATCCTAACTCCCCCCTGGGACAGATGATGGCTGCCAACCCGGAGCTTGCCGCCGCCTTTCAGAGCGGCATGCTACAAGGCGTGATGCCTTACGTGCTGGCCCCCAAGACCACCCAAGATATCAATAACGACATCTTCTACACCACACGTCTGCGACTCAACCTCAAGGCCAAGGTATGGGATAACGTCAGCTTCGCCGGCCGTCTCAGCATGTACAAAAACTGGGGTGACTCCACAGGTGTTCAAGTCTTCGACTCATGGCGTTCATTCACTATGGATGGCACCAACAGTGGTAACACCAGCGGCGACTGGCTCAGGGTCGAACGCGCCTACTTCGACTGGAAAAACATAGGGGGCAGCAACACCTACCTCTCTATCGGTCGTCGTCCATCTACCTATGGCCCACCAACCCAATATCGTGAAAACGAGAAACGCGGCGGTACGCCATCTGGTCACCTGGTTAACTTCAACTTCGATGGTCTAACTCTGGGTTACAAGCTGGGTGAGCTCACCGGCATCGAAGGTCAGGTAGTTCGTTTCTGTTATGGCCAGGGCTTCGAGTCACAGTGGGGCAATGGTGAGATGTTTGGCGATATCGTCACCAAAGACACCCACCTGGGCGGCTTTAACATAGATGCCATCAACGACGGTAATCACTTCCTGCAATTCACCCTGTTTGGCGCCAAAGATATCAACGATGGCTTCAAGGGCACCATGGCCTTCCCCACTCAGCTAGCGGGAATCTTTGCCCCGACCATGTACCAGGACATGCAGAAGTTCAGCAACTTCAACTTCCAGACCCGAGTACAGCCTAGCGGCGTGATCGGCGACATGTACCTGGGCGGCATAGGTTACGCCTACGAGAGCGATGAAGACTTCAAGGCCTTCGCCTCTTTCGGTTGGACCCGCGCCGAAGGCAACGGTAATGCCGGTATGTTTGGTGGCATGCTCAGCGATGCGGTATTTGAAGCCCAGCTCAATGCCGACGGTAGCGAGATCATCATGATGCCAAGCGCTGCCGACGAGAACGACACCAAAGATGGTTACGGTATCTATGTGGGTATTCAGATCCCGGCGCCATACGGCAAGTTCGGCCTCGAGTATAACTATGGTTCCAAGTACTGGACACCGTTCACCCAGGCCCAGGACGATCCTATCGGCAGCAAGCTGGCTACACGCGGTCATGTGGCCGAGGCCTACTATATGTTTGATATCAACCCAAGAATGTTCATCAAACTCGCTGGTCTCTACTACGACTACGAATACACCGGCAGCGGCACCCCTGTGGGCGCACCGCAGAAGGTGGATGATGTGATCGCTGGCTCTGCCTTCTCTATGTTGCCAGTAGTCGATACCGCCTATGACATCAACGCCTCACTCGTCGTCAACTTCTAACTAAGCTATCTCCCCCGGCCTAGGCCGGGGGTAGGGAACAGACAATGAAACACACACTTTCTCTTACGGCGATGTTTGCTGCAGGGGTATTCGGCTTGGCCAGCCTCAATGCCATCGCCGAAAACCCGCATAAGGAAGCCATTCAGGGGCCCTTTACCCAGGGCTCTCAGGTGACCGAGCAGTGTATCGAATGCCATGAAGATCACGCCAAAGACTTTATGAAGTCTTCTCACTGGACCTGGGAGCTAGAACAGAAGCTGCCCGGACGCACGGTAAAACGGGGGAAGAAGAACGCCATCAACAACTTCTGTACTTCTATCGCCGGTAACGAGCCTAGATGTACCAGCTGTCACGCAGGCTATGGCTGGAAAGACAACAACTTCGACTTTAGCGACATGACCAAGGTCGACTGCCTGGTGTGTCACGACACCACAGGTACCTATGTCAAAGACCCTGCCGGTGCCGGCGAGGCCCTGGCTAAGGTCAACCTGGAACGTGTGGCACAAAATGTCGGCATGCCGGTACGTGACAACTGTGGCTCCTGCCACTTCTACGGTGGCGGCGGCGACGCGGTGAAGCATGGGGATCTCGACTCCTCCATGGCCTATCCCGACAAGGCCACCGACGTGCACATGGACAGCGATGGCAATGACTTCCAGTGCCAGACCTGTCACACCACCCAGCAGCACCAGATCACCGGCAATGCCATGGGCGTATCGCCAGGCGGTGAGAACGATATCGGCTGTGAAAACTGCCACGATAGCGCGCCACACGCCAACAAGCGCCTCAACACCCATACGGCCAGCGTCGCCTGTCAGACCTGTCACATTCCATTCTTCGCCCGCAATGAGCCGACCAAGATGAGCTGGGACTGGTCGACCGCGGGTAGCGATCAAGAGGAAACCGTGGACGAGTATGGCAAGCACACCTTCATGAAGAAGAAAGGCAGCTTCGTCTGGGGCAAGATGGTCAAGCCTGAATACGCCTGGTACAACGGCAAAGCCGATGCCTACATGGTGGGTGACAAGATGGATCCATCCAAGGTCACTAAGTTGACTGCACCACTGGGTGATATCACAGACAAGACCGCCAAGATCTACCCATTCAAGGTGCATCGCGGCAAGCAGATCTACGACAAGAAGCAGAACATTTTCGTTACCGCCAAAGTCTATGGCAAGGGCGGTTACTGGAAAGAGTTCGACTGGGATAAGGCCGCCAAGCTCGGCATGGAGGCTAACCAGGCACTGGCCCAGCAAGGCATCAAGTACAGTGGTGAGCATGGCTTTGCCGAAACCGAGATGTGGTGGCGTATTAACCACATGGTTTCGCCAAAAGATCAGGCGCTCAAGTGTAACGACTGCCACAACAAGGGCACACGTTTAGATTGGCAAGCCTTAGGTTACGAAGGCGACCCAATGAAGAACAAGAAAGGCGCTAAACACGCCAAGTAATTTGTAATCCCCTTTCGTCATCTCCCTGCAGCAAAGAGGTCTGGTCCACCAGGCCTCTTTTTTTTGCCCATCGCACTCACCCATCAGGCTACCAATCCGCCAGGCAGCCAATCCACCAGGCTGCCAATCCGCTCAAAATAATGACGAGGCAAGCTTTGCAGCTAAATCAAAAGTATAGAAATTTGTCTTATATCTAACCCTTGTCTTAGCTGCTAGCTTTAGTCCTAGCAACATTGAACTACACTCTTGTTTAATCACCAATTATTCCAAGGGACGGCATAGATGGTTAAAACCTTTCGTTTGCTCGCACAGAATCAGTCGTTCAACGAACTGCTCCTCACCTCTGTGTTTATCAATCTGCTTTCACTCGCCCTGCCTTTCACCATGTTACAGATCTACGATCGTATCTTGCCCAACGAGGCACACGGGACGGCAACAGTTCTAGTGATTGGAGTCGCTATCGCCATCCTGTTGGAGCTAATACTCAGGTACGCCCGTAGCTGGCTGCTGGGCGCTTCGGCGGCCAACTATGAGCTGCACACCATCACCCGGGTGGTGAAGCGTCTGCTCAATGCCGATTACCACCACATAGAGAATCTCGGCGCGGGCAAGATCTCCCACGGCATCCACAGCATAGCGGCCATGCGCGACATCTATTCCGGCCAGGCGGCCGTGGCGCTGATGGATTTCCCCTTCGTTCTAATCTTCCTCGCCCTAGTGGCCTACATAGGCGGGCCGCTGGTGTTTATCCCACTGATCGTCTGGCTGATCGCCGGCGTGAGAGTATGGCAGCTGGGGCAGAAACTCTCTCTCGCCACTAAGGAGCTAAGCCTGAGCCAGGATGAGCGCACCCGCCTCTTGATGCTGGTGCTCTCAGGCCTCACTACCACCAAGGCGATGGCCCTCGAGTCCCGCATGACCTACGCCTATAAGAAGATCAATCATCAGCGCCTCGCCCAGCAGGAGGAGGTCGACTGGTTGTCGGCGAAACTACAGGAGCTGATCCAGGGCACCGCCCAGGCCACCACCCTGTGCCTGGTGATGATAGGCTGCTTCGAGGTGCTCAACGGTAACCTGACCACGGGTGGCTTGGCGGCCTGCTCCATCCTGGCCGGGCGCGCCGTCGCCCCCTTAAGCGCCATCGGCAGCCTTAGGGCCAAATACGTCAGTGCCAAGGAGGCGATGGATCAGGTCAATGCTTTGATCGCGACGCCCCAGGAGACCTTTAACGGCCAGACCCGCTATCAACAGAAACTGCCCCTCGGCCCCATTAGCTTCGAGAGCGTCAGCGCCGAGAAGACCAGTGCCCGGCTCGACAACATCAGCCTCACCATACCTGCGGGCTGCATAGTTACCGTTACCTCCAACCCCATGACCCATGCCAGCCTGCTACTGAGCACCATAGGCGCCTATCACCAGCTAGATAGTGGGCAGATCGCCATCGCGGGTGTGCCGCAGCAGGATCACGACGGCTTCGAGTACCGTCAATCCATCTGCTATGTTCCCCCCTGGGCCAGCCTCTTCAGCGGCTCCATCTTGGAGAACATGACGCTGTTTCGCCGCGAGCGTGAGGCGAGCGCCATGCTGATCGCCGACCAACTCGGCCTATCGGCCACCCTGGCGCAGCTGCCGGCGGGTTATCAGACCCAGGTGGGCAGCAATGAGAATCAGGTGCTCAACAAGGGGGCAATCAAGTTGATCGCCCTGGTACGAGCCCTGGCGCAGTCCCCCTCCATCCTGCTGCTGGATGAGCCTATGGTTTCACTGGATGCCGACTCCCAGGCCCGCCTGCTACAGGTGTTAATGGAGCGGCGCGGGCAGATGACGGTTGTCATCGCCTCCTATTTCGATGAGGTCGCGGCGCTGAGCGACATGCAGATCGCACTCGGCGAGCACGGCGAGCTGGCTGGTCAAGCTCAAGGCCAAGGAGGAGTACGCTAATGAATCAGCACCTAGATCCGATACATCTACCCAAGTCGCTGCTGATCGCCCTGTTCCATCAGCTGGGCCTTAGCGTGCAGGCCAGCAACATAGACAAGAGCGATCTCCACGACAGGCTCACCCATCTCGAAGCCTATATTCTGCTGAAGAAGCATCATGTGGGCATCAAGGTGCAGGCACTGGATGCTAACCTCCTGGTCCACAGCGTCTACCCCTTCATCTTGCTGCCTCAGGATGGCGAGCCTATGGTGGCGCGGCGCAGCAACCACAGTTTTCAATACTTAAGCAAAGATAATCAATGGCTCACACTCGACAAGCTGCCGGGCGCCGGCCACGTGTTTCTGGTGGAGAGCCTGCCGGCCCAGAGCCGAAGCAGCAGCGTGTTCGCCTCCCATCTCGCCAAGCTCAGGCCCTGGTATCGCCCCATCTTCTGGCTGAGTCTGCTATCCAGCCTGAGTGGCCTCGCCATTCCACTCTTTACCATGGCGGTGTACGACAGGGTCATCGGCGGTCAGGCGCCGCAGATCCTGCCCAGCATTGCCTTGGGTGCGGCCCTTGCCTTGGGAATTTTTGTCGCCAGTCGGCTGCTTAGGGCACAGGCACTGGCCAATGTCAGCAACCGCTTCGCCAGGGATCTTTCCGGCATCACCTTCAACCGCCTGCTGAGCATGCCCCTTAGCCTGCTCTCACGGGTCGGCCTCTCCAGCCATATCGCCAGGATGCGCAACGCCGAGAAGGTACGCAGCCTGGTGGCCGGCCCTGGCGGAGGCGGCCTCATCGATCTGCCCTTTACCCTCATAGCTCTGGTCGCCATTACCCTATTGAGTGGTGTTTTGGTGCTGGTGCCGCTAGGCATGTTGCTGCTCTTCTATCTGGTGATGAAGGCGCTGGACAAATTTACCCAGGCCGCCGCGCCCACCATCAGCGGCGAGTACCAGAACAGCCTGAACGAGCTCTCGACTCACCTGCTACCACTTAAGAGCGCCGGCGAGAGTGGTGCCTGGTACGAGCAATTTATGCGCCGCGCCCGGGAGCATTGCCGGCAGAACTTTCTCTACAGCAAACGTGCGGGACTCAACGCGGCGGTGGCCCATGCCATGGGACTGTTTACCGCCCTAGCCACAGTGTTTACCGGCATCTTCCTGGTGCTCAACCAGAGCATCACCCCGGGGGCGCTGATCGCCTGCGTCATGTTGATCTGGCGGATCACAGGCCCGGCGCAGCTGGCCTTTGCCTCGCGGCAGAAGTTTACCCTGCTCAAGGGCGCCGTCGATCAGTTCGACCGTTTCATGGGCGTAACCACAGAGTTCAATGAGCTCAGGCTCGACTCGCCAAATCTCAACCAGACACCGGCGCTCTCCTTTAAGCATGTGACCTTGAGATACAGCGCCGACAGCGAGCCCGCTCTCTCCGGGGTAACCCTCGACATCGAAACTGGCGAGACGGTGGCCATCATAGGCCCCAACGGCAGCGGCAAGACCTCGCTGCTGCTCACCGCCATAGGAGTTATCGAGCCCCAGGCCGGCTTCGTCACCGTCAACGGCAAAAACCTGAAACAATTTGACCCTGAGATCTTCCGTCAGTGGGCCGCCTACAGCCCCACCAACAGCGAGATCTTACCCGGCACCCTGGCGGACAACCTGCGCCTGGCCAAGCCAGAGGCCAGCGACGAAGAGCTTAAGCAGGCCCTCACCGATGCCGGCGGCGCCTCGCTGCTGCAGGCGCTAAAACAGAACATAGATGCCAACCTCTTTTCCCGTGGCACCAGCATGTTCTCGGCGGTGGAAAGCAGCTATATCAGCCTGGCAAGGGCCCTGTTGAAAGGCTCTCCCCTGCTGGTGATGGATGAGCCGATAGCCAATCGCAATCCCTTTGCCCGACAGGCCTTTATCCAGACCCTCAAACGCCTCAAGGGCAAGACCACCATCCTGTTCACCACTCACGATCAGGCGCTGATTCAACAGGCCGACAAGGTGGTGATCCTCGACAAAGGCACTGTGGTCTACGCAGGGCCTCTGCCTAACCAAGACGGTGTGACGACACAAGGTGCAACCAACCAGGACTCAACCCCCAGCATGGAGGCCTCACAAAATGAATGACAGCCAACTCACTCAGCGTTCATGGCCTGAACACGAATTTACCGAGGCCGTCGAGGCGCCCGCCGAGAAGCGCGCCATTCGCCGCATCACCTTCTTTATCGCCACGGCCGTCTTCATTCTGCTGATCTGGTCTATCTTCACCAACATAGAGGAGATCGCCAAGGCCAAGGGCCAGGTGGTGCCGCTGGGTCACAGGCAGGTGATCCAGAGCCAGACCGGCGGCACCCTGGCATCGATCGCCGTCGCCGAGGGAGATCTGGTCCAGAAGGGCGACCTTATCGCTAACTTTGTCGCCACCGACAGCCAGGCGCTGAAGGAGGAGCTACAAAGCAAGCAGGCCAACCTGGAGCTGAAGATAGAGAGATACACCGCCTTCCTCGAGGAGCGTGAGCCCGATTTTAACGCCTATCAGCTCGGCTTCCCCGCCCTAGTGGCTCAACACATCAACGCCCTGGCACGTATGAATCAGGAGAAGCAGGCGATCATCGCCCTGTCCGAATCTGACGTGGCCAAGTCTGAGGCTGAGCTGGCCAGTGTCGAGCAGGAGATCACCCCGCTCAAGGATCAGATCCGCTCGGTAGAACAGACCCTCAAGATGATGAACTCGGTCAAGGAGCAACAGGCGGTTTCTAAACTCAGGATGCTGGAATCACAACAGAAACTCGACGCCTATATCCGTGAGCTCAAGGTGCTGGAGGGGCGTCGCAGCGTGCTGCAACGCAACATAGACAATCAAGAGAAACAGCTGGCCCAGAAGCAGGCGAGCCTCTTCAACGAGGTGGGCGAGAAACGCACAGACGCCCAGGCCGAACTGCTAGGCATAGTTGCCCGGCTCAAATCCTCTGACTCCCTGGTGCAGCAGAACCGGGTCACCTCGCCGGTGGATGGCATCATTCAATCTATCCCCAACAACTCCGCGGGTAGCGTGATCCAGCCAGGCGGTACCGTGGCGGTGATCGTCCCCACCACACCCACTGCGCTGCTAGAGGCCAAGCTGTCCCCCAGAGACATAGGCTTCGTCACCGTCGGGCAGAAGGCCCGCATCAAGATAGATGCCTTCGACTACAGCCGCTACGGCGCCATCGATGGGCTGGTGAAGAAGATCTCCCCCAGCACGGACGCCGACGAGAAAGGTGGCGTCTTCTACAAGGTACAGATAGCCATCGACAAACCCTACTTCGGCGACCAACCCGACAAGCTGGCGTTGATCCCCGGCATGACGGGAGAAGCCGACATAGTGACAGGCGACAAGACAGTCTTCCAGTACCTATGGAAGCCGGTCTTTACCAATGTAACCGAAGCCTTTGGTGAACGTTAGGAGAACGCCATGAGCCAAGATAAGCGCCCCAACACGCCGCCTCAGGACGAATCTAGTCAGGCTAGGAATCAGGCGAAGCCGCAAACCAATTCGCAGCCGGCGAGCGAGCCGGAGCCGTTAACAGAGGCTCAGCGACGTGAGCGCGAGGCGGAACGTCTCGCCAGGGCGCAGGATAAGGCGGTCCAAAAGCTCAAGGCCGAAGAGTATCGCGATGGCAAGACGACGAGCCGCTTCAATCAAGATCTGGTGGCGGATAAGCCTTGGCACGCGGCCGCCAGCGCAAGCGCAGAGCCACAAATAGAGCACGCAGATCTGGCAAATAGTGCAGATCAGGGCCCAATGGCTCAGGGAGATCAGACACCAAGTTCAACAGAATTAGACGATAGGATAGCGTCAGCGGCTCAGTCACAGCAAAGCCAGTCTCATCAAAGTCAGTCCCAAGAGGTTCAGTCACAAGAAGCCCAGACACAGGAAACTCAAACGCCAGAAGCACAAGCAAATGCGGCGCAGGTGCAAAACAAGTTGGCCCACCGCGCAGCGCAGACCACGGGTATAGAGGAGTTTAGCGGCTTCGAAAAAGGCACAGCCCAGGCCCCAAACCTGACGCCTCTTGCTCACGCCCTCACCTCAGGCGGCACGCCACCCGCCTTTCAGGTGACCCTGACGAGCAGCGAGACACAAGCTCATAAGCCACCACAGCCGAGCACAGGCTCGACACAGCAGCCAAGCACACAGCAAACAGGCACTCAGCCCCCAACAACTGAGCGCCCCACTACCGACCCACAGGTCTCGCTTACTGGCACTGGCACTGGCACTGGCACTGGCACTGGCACTGGCACTGGCACTGGCACTGGCACTGGCACTGGCACTGGCACTGGCACTGGCACTGGCACTGGCACTGGCACTGGCACTGGCACTGGCACTGGCACTGGCACTGGCACTGGCACTGGCACTGGCACTGGCACTGGCACTGGCACTGGCACTGGCACTGGCACTGGCACTGGCACTGGCACTGGCACTGGCACTGGCACTGGCACTGGCACTGGCACTGGCACTGGCACGCATGAAAATCCGTTACATATTGATAGTCAACAAGATTTTCAAACGATTAAAGAAAATAGTGTTATCGATACGGTATCGGACAAACTCGCGGCCAGCGGCGACACTAAGGATACCGTCACCTGGTCGGTAGAGACCAGCAAGGGGCAATATGGCGATCTTGTACTGAATCCCAGCACAGGTGAGTGGCACTATCATCTCAACAACTTCGATGCCAAGACCAATGCCCTGTTCGAAGGCGAGCACCACAATGAAACCTTTACCATTACGGCCACAGACAATTTGGGCAACAGAGTCAGCAGCGTCATATGCGTCGCCGTCGAGGGCAGTAACGATCTGCCGGTGATCTCCGGCGTCCATCATGCTAGCCTCAACGAGCTGGGCTCGGTTGATAAGGTGTCGGGGCAATTGATCGCCACGGATCCTGACACGGGAGACGGCGTCCATTGGGCTGTGCCCCATTCATCAGGCGTCTATGGCGAGCTAGTGATCGACCCAGATACAGGTGTCTGGCAGTATCGGATCGATAATAGCTCGCCCAACACCCTGGCCCTACATGCAGGCCAGGTGGCCACGGAAACCTTCAGAGTCACGGCAACCGACAGCTCGGGACAACCCGTCAGCCAGATAGTGACAATAGAAGTTCACGGCGCAGATCAGCGAGCCATCATCCATGGCATTGCCAGCGGCTCGGTGACAGAAGACAGAGACCTGGTCGCCGGGCAGCTACAGACATCGGGGCAACTGACGGTGATCGATCCCGATGGCGGCGATGCTCACTTCATTGCCACCACACTCCAAGGGCAATACGGCACTCTGACTATTAACGATCTCGGCCACTGGACCTACACCGCCGACAACTCTCAGTCCGCGATACAAGGGCTCAAGTCTGGCGAGTCCCTCACCGAGACCTTGTTTGTTCACTCAATTGATGGCAGCGATCAGAAGGTCACGGTCACCATCAATGGTACAGACGACAGGGCGGTGATTGGCGCCACCACGGGAGCCGTGACCGAAGACAAAGACCTCTATCAGGGCCTACTGAGAGTCGATGGCGCGCTGACGGTGACCGATGCCGATCATGGCGAGGAGCAGTTTGTCGCCACCAGTCTCCAAGGCCAATACGGCACTCTGACAATCAATAACTTAGGCCACTGGACCTACACAGCAGATAACTCACAGGCCGCGATTCAAGGACTCAAGTCCGGCGAGTCACTCACCGAGACCCTGTTTGTTCACTCGGTCGACGGTACAGAGCAGAAGGTGATCGTCACCATCAATGGCACAGACGACAGGGCTGTGATTGGCGGCACGGCCACGGGCACAGTGACCGAAGACAAAGACCTGTATCAGGGACAACTCCGCGTCGATGGCGCGCTGACGGTCACAGATGCCGACCACGGCGAGGCGCAATTTGTCGCCACTAGCCTCCAAGGTCAGTACGGCACTCTGACTATTAACGATCTCGGCCACTGGACCTACATTGCGGACAACTCACAGGCCCCGATACAGGGGCTCAAATCCGGTGAATCCCTTACCGAGACTCTGTTTGTTCACAGCATCGATGGCACCGAACAGAAGGTCACCGTGACCATCAATGGCACGGACGATAAGGCGGTCATTGGTGGCGCTTCAACAGGGGCGGTTACTGAAGACAAAGATCTCTATCAGGGTCAGCTCAGGGTGGACGGTGCCCTGAGCGTAACCGATGCCGATCATGGCGAGTCGCAATTTGTCGCCACTAGTTTGCAAGGCCAATACGGTACCCTGACCATCAACGAACTCGGCCACTGGACCTACACTGCGGACAACTCACATAGTGCGATACAAGGGCTCAAGTCTGGTGAGTCACTCACAGAGACTCTGTTTGTTCACAGCATTGATGGCACAGAGCAGAAGGTCACGGTCACCATCAATGGCACGGACGATAAGGCTGTGATTGGCGACGCTTCAACCGGGGCGGTTACCGAAGACAAAGATCTCTATCAGGGACAGCTGAGGGTGGACGGTGCGCTCACGGTCACAGATGCCGACCACGGCGAGGCGCAATTTGTCGCCACCAGCCTGCAGGGACAATACGGCACCCTCACCATCAACGATCTCGGCCACTGGAGCTACACGGCGGACAACTCTCAAACCGCCATTCAGGGGCTGAAATCCGGCGAGTCCCTCACCGAGACCCTGTTTGTTCACTCAATTGATGGCAGTGAGCAGAAAGTCACGGTAACCATCAATGGCACAGACGACAAAGCTGTGATTGGCGGTACTGCAACGGGGATTGTTAATGAGGACAGAGACCTCTACCAAGGCCAACTAAGGGTCGATGGCGCGCTAACGGTCACCGATGCCGATAGCGGCCAAAACCAGTTCATCGCCACCAGCCTACAGGGCCAATACGGCACCCTGACCATCAACGACCTCGGTCATTGGACTTACACCGCCAATAACTCCCAGGCTGCGATACAAGGGCTCAAGGCCGGCGAGTCACTCACAGAGACCCTGTTTGTTCACAGTGTCGATGGCACAGAGCAGCAGGTGACCGTCACCATCAATGGCACAGACGACAAGGCGGTGATTGGCGGCGCGGCAACAGCCAGCGTGACCGAAGACAGAGACCTCTACCAGGGACAGCTGAGGGTGGACGGCGCGCTGACGGTGATCGATGCCGACAGTGGTCAAGCGCAGTTCCAGGCAACCTCACTACAAGGTCAATTCGGCACACTGTCGATTGATTCAAATGGCCATTGGACCTACACGGCCGACAATGACCAGCCTGCCATTCAGGGGCTCAAGTCCGGCGAGTCACTCACCGAGACTCTGTTTGTACGCTCGGTCGATGGCACAGAGCAGAGAGTCACGGTAACCATTAATGGCACGGACGATAAAGCTGTGATTGGCGGCCCTTCAACCGGGGCGGTTACTGAAGATAGAGACCTCGATCAGGGACAACTGAGAGTGGACGGTGCGCTCAGGGTCACCGATCCAGACAGTGGTCAAGCGCAGTTCCAGGCTACCTCACTACAAGGTCAATTCGGCGCACTATCGATTGATTCAAATGGCCACTGGACCTACACCGCCGACAACTCCCAGGCCACGATACAGGGGCTCAAATCCGGCGAGTCGCTGACTGAAACCCTGTTTGTTCACAGCGTTGACGGCAGCAAGCAGAAAGTCACGGTTACCATCAATGGCACGGACGACAGGGCTGTGATTGGCGGTGCTGCAACGGGGGCGGTTACCGAAGACAGAGATCTCTATCAGGGTCAGCTCAGGGTGGACGGTGCCCTGAGCGTAACCGATGCCGATCATGGCGAAGCGCAGTTCATCGCCACCAGCCTGCAGGGCCAATATGGCACCCTCACCATCAACGATCTCGGCCACTGGACCTACACTGCGGATAACGCCCAGCCCGCGATACAAGGTCTCAAATCTGGCAAGTACCTCAGCGAAACCCTGATGGTGCATAGCGTCGATGGCACAGAGCAGCCGATCACTATCAAGATCTCAGGACAAGACGATGCCGCCGTCATCACGGGAGAAGACAAGGGCAACCTTAAGGAAGATTATTATCCTGCCGGCGATGCGCACAATACCCTGCACTACACTGGGTCCCTGGACGTTCATGATCCAGATAAGGGGGAGAGCTATTTTAGAGCGACTCACGACGCTCAGGCAATCTCGGATCCCTTCGGTGGCAGCCTGGATATCGAGAAGCATGGAGTGTGGCAGTACGTAGTCTCAAATAACGCCCTCCAACACTTGGGTAAGGGACAGTTTGAGCAGGTCGTCTATCGCGTCTACAGCGCCGATGGCACAAGTAAAGATATCACGATCACCCTAGAGGGCACCAACGATGCCCCCGTGATTAGTGCTACCCAGATACTCCCTGCTGGTCAGGAAGATACTCAGATGCGGCTTACCCCGGCGCAGCTGCTAGCCCACGCCAAGGATGTCGACGACAACGACGCCGGCCAACTCACGGTCGCCAATCTCCAGGCCGATCATGGCACTATCACCACCAACCCCGACGGCAGCTTCAGCTTCACGCCAGAGAAGGACTACAACGGCGCGGTACACTTTACCTACGATGTCAAAGATGCTCACGGCGGCGTGACTCACACAGGCGCCAGTACCACACTGGCGGCGGTGAGTGACCAGGCCCAGGTCTCGGGGGATACCCGGGGCGAGCTTGTCGAAGATCAACACCCGGACGCCCACAACCAGATAGCCATCTCGGGCCAGCTCAATGTGCAGGATCCCGACGCGGGTCAGGCGGCCTTCCAAGCGGGCACGGCGACACAAGTGGACGATCCCTTCGGCGGTAGCCTACATATTGGCGCCGACGGCAGCTGGACCTACGACGTCGACAACGCCAGGCTACAACAGCTGAGCGAACATCAGGAGGTCTTGGTTACCCACAGAGTCTATACCTTAGACGGCACGGCGCAGGATATCGTCATCAAGATAACCGGCACCAACGATGCTCCCAAGCTAGGTGTGGTGCGGCTCTCCAGCACCACGGGGCATCTCACGGTACAAGACCCCGACAACCAAGACAGCCACAGCTTCTCGGTTGCCCAGCAAACTGGACAATTTGGCACCCTGGTTGTCGACCCAGACACAGGCGCCTACAGCTACCACCTCAACCAGAGCGTCGCCGGCATGCATTATGACAAGGCCAGCGGTCAGTACCAAGGCACAGACACCTTCGAGGTGCAGGTCAGTGACAACCATGGCGGCAGCGAGACCAAATTTATCAGCTTCGATGCAAGGGTTAGCCTCACCATGCCAACCGGCACAGGCCTGCAACCCCAATTGCATGCCACAGTCACCAGCCCATCACAGCTGGTGGACACTAAACCCCAGCAGACACCAACACAGACCATAGGCAACGCCATCACCCTAGTACTGAGTCATGGCAGCGATACCGGAGTCTCCGACAGCGACGGAATCACCCATGACTCCCACCCTGTGGTCGAGGGGCAGACGGACATCCCCTTCTCCCTGGTCACCCTATATGAGCAGGGCAACAAGCTCACCAGCCTGTTAAGTGATGCTCAGGGGCACTACAGCGTCGCACTCAGCGGCCTTAGCGAGGGCGCCCATCAGATCAGCGCCAGTGCCCAGGCCCCCGGCAGTCAACAAACTGTGCAGGCCACACCGCTGGCGCTCACACTCGACACCCAGACAGATATAGCCGTGCATAGCGCCTCTCTGAATGGTCATGGCGAGTTGGTGGTGCAGGTCTACCTGCCCAAGGATAGCGAGCTGACTCAGCTGGTGATCAGCAGCAGTGGCGGCGGTCAGCCCCTGGTGATCGACCCTCAACACCACGACGCCATTGGTGGCAGCGTGAGTCATCCCGATCATCAGTATATTAATTTCGAGCATATCGACCTCTCATCGCTGCCCGATGGCGAACTCACCATCAGCGTGCGCGGGCAAGACGTAGCGGGCAATCAAGCCTCGGCCAGCAGCAGCCAATTTAACGGCTTACCGCTCAGCCTCAACACCAATATACCGCCCCTCACCTTGGCGCTGACCCATGATACCGGCCAGTCCAGCAGTGATGGCATCACCACAGACGCCAGCCTGACCATAGGCGGCCAGCTCGCCGGCATGCGGGTGGAATATTCAGTCGACGGCGGTCAGCATTGGCAGTCGCAATTCACCCCGGTGCAGGGCCACAACCAGCTTTGGGTGCGCCAGACCGACGCCTTCGGCCACGCATCGCCCCACACCCAACTCGACTTTGAGCTGGATAATCAGGCGCCGCTCCCCCAGATACGACTCGACGCCATCACACCAGACAATCTGGTCAATGCCGTCGAGGCGGGCAGAAGCATAGCAGTTACGGGCAGCGTCAACAGCGAAGTGCCCGGAGGTACGCCAATCACCCTGGCCATAGGGCAACAGACCTATCAGGGACAGGTGGACAACCAAGGGCATTTCAGCGTGCAGGTGCCCGGTAGCGAGCTGGCCGGCGCCCATGAGATAAATGCCTCCCTGACCACCACAGATCTTGCCGGTAACCAGGGAAGCGCTACGGAGAACCATCAATATCAGGTCGATACCCAGGCCAGCATAGACATGAACCCCATCGCCGGCGACAACATGCTACAGGCCGGAGAGCAGCATCAAGCCCTCACCATCAGCGGCACGGTCACTAATGTCGAAGAGGGGCAGAGGGTGACCGTCTCCATAGGTGGGCAGCAATACCATGCCAACGTGCATAACGGTTGCTGGAGCACTCAGCTGAGCGCCGCCGAGGTCGATGCCTTGCCGGGCGGCAGCCTGGAGATCAAGGCCATGGTCAGCGATCTGGCCGGTAACCAGGCACAGATGAGCAGCCCCCTGTATGTGGTCGACCACGCCAACCCAATCCCCAGCATGAGTTTTATCACGCCGCCTACGCCGACGGGGACTGGCGCCATAGGCTCCCACATCTCGGGCGATCTCATTGCGCCGCCGCTACTGCAACAGCTTACCCCCAACGCCCCCACCACTGGCGCCTGGGCGATCGATGACGGTCATGGTCACCCCACCCTGAGCCTCAGGGGTCAGTACGGCACACTCACCATAGATCCAGATACCGGCCATGTGGATTATGTCTATAACCAGGCACCGACACCTGGCGACAAGGCTGCCGGCGGCACCCACTGGGCGGGGGAAACCACCTCGGAAACCCATCACGATATCTTTCATATCCTCTATCACGACAGCCACTCCTCCAATGTGGATGTGGAAGTGAATCTAGATATCACCTATGTTCACGGTCACAGTGGTCACAACCAACTATCGACCCAGTTGGTAGATATGACGGTCACCCCTGTCACCACTAGCCCTGCCCCGCCGCCACCGCCGCCTGAGCTGCACGATACTCCCCAATGGGATGACAACCAGGACGCCAGTGATGACGCCCAGGTCATCGTCATCCAGGCAAGCGAAGGCGAGGCAGAGGATAAGCATGCTGCAGATCTGGATGAGAAGCTTGTTCATAGCCAGCCCCATGAGTTGGCGGCGAGTGGCGCCGAACCCTCTCATACAGAGGCGGACACCCGCCCACTGGCGGCTGCGACGCTCGCCCCTGTGGACCACTATCTGCAGATGGTGGGGCTGAGTCAGCAGGATCTGGCGCAAGTCGAGAGTCACACTAAGCCTCAGCCTGATCTGGAGACGCCCCTGATGGCCACGGAGCACTTCGACGCCGACGATCTCACCCTAACCCCGGCAGATCAGTTCGACAACCCGCTGCTGGAGGAGCATGAGAAAGAGAAGCCTCATCCATCGCTTGTGGATATCGACGATCCCAGAGACGATCAGCATGCCAGTGCCCATGACGACGACCTGCTGCACAACGCCTTAAACGATATGCACAACCAGTTTTAAGGCATAAGAAAGGCCCGCTCGCGGGCCTTTGCATTTAACCTAAGCTTGGTCGCTAAGATTGAGACAGGCTCTTCAGGCCGCTGGTGTCTACCCCCTTTAGCGCCTCGCGCTCCATCGCTTTCTTCTCTTCCCAGGCGTTATGTTTCTTCTGCTCGTCGAGTTTGTGCTGCTCCAGACTCAGCCTCACCTGGCGCTGAATCGCTTCCTGCTCAGACTCGCATTGCTTGAAGCCGTCGGACCATCCCTGAGCATACTGTTTATCGGCGTCGAACTTGGCGACATCCTTCTTGAACTGATCGAACAGGCTGCCGCCCGCCTTATTGCCACTATGGCATCCATCGTCGTAACCATCGGCATAGGCGACCGGATATCCTTGGTCTATCATAATGTCTCTCTGGCTGGCACAGGCCGACAGCAAAAATGTCGTCGCCACCAACAAAGGCACAATCCCCAATTTGATTAACTGCTTCTCTTCCATCACTTGACCCCTTTTTCATTTGACAGAAGCGAAACACTAACACACACGTCCGACCAGAAATCCGCAGCAATCGCACACTTTTTGAATGATTAGCAATAATTAATGTTGAGATCTCTTGACCCAGTGTTGACCAAGAGTGTGACAACTTGTCTCACCCACGTTAGCCAAATGGCCCATTTTGCCTCGGTTTTACCGATAAAAGCCTACAAAAAACATGGCATTAAATTTGCCGTAAAATGAGTGATGATTTCCCACGGCAAGTAATATGAGATGTAACACCCAAGACGTTAACCAGCTAAACAAACACATAGGAGAATTCAGCGGTGCCTTCGCCGATCTCGGCACCTTTCTGCCACTGGTGCTCGGCCTGATCGCCATCAACCATTTCTCGCCTCAGGGGATCTTTCTCGGCTTCGGCCTGTTCGCCCTCTTTACAGCCTACTTCTATCGACGGCCCATTCCTGTGCAGCCGATGAAGGTGATCGCAGCGCTGGTGATCGCCCAGGGACTCACGCCCGGCATGCTGCAGGCCAGCGGTATCCTGATGGGACTCATACTCTTGCTGCTGGCCTATAGCGGTGCCATCGGCTGGATGGCCAAACAACTGTCCCCCACCGTGAGCATAGGTATACAGCTGGCTATCGGCCTGCAACTCATCTGGATGGGCGGGCAGATGATGAGCGGCACCTGGCTCATCGGCATACTGGCCTTCAGCGCCCTGTTTATGAGCCGTTTCATGCCGCTTCCCTACCTGGCCATGCCCCTGGTATTGGTGCTAGGCATGCTGTGGCAGGCAAACCAGGGCTCGGCCCCCAGTTTCACCCTGTCGGCCACCACTGACTGGCAACTGGGCTGGCCCAATATCGACGAGTGGCAATCTGCCGCCCTGCTGTTAGTGCTACCGCAACTGGCACTCACACTCACCAATGCGGTGATCGCCACTTCGGCCATGGCCGGTGAGAAATTCCCCCAAGACGCCCTGGTAGATGACAAACGTTTCGCGCCGCGGCGCCTGGCCACCAGCTCGGGCTGGGCAAACCTACTGCTGGCACCATTAGGCGCAACGCCCATGTGCCATGGCGCGGGCGGCCTGGCGGTGCAGTATCACTTTGGTGCCCGCAGCTGGCGCGCCCCGGCCCTGTTCGGTATCTGCTGCCTGCTGGTCGCCCTGTGCTGGGGCGATACCATAGCCCAGGTGCTGTCCCTGATCCCTCTTGCGATCTTGGGGAGCCTGCTGGCGATCGCCGGCCTGCAACTGGCCTGGTCGAAACGCTTCCTCGATGGCAAACCCTTCTGCATCTTTGTGATCTTATCCACCGCCGCCGTCTGCCTGACCATCAATACCGCCGCCGGACTCGCCGTTGGGGTGATATTGGAGATGGGCCGCAGGCAGTGGCACCTGATTTCTGATCTCAGGCACTGAGTCGATTAATCCCCTAGCCCTCGTACTAATCCTTGGGGCTAAGGGATTACCTCCCATCAGATTTTTATTATGCCTAACGCGCAGCGGGATAGTCCGTATATCCCGCCTCGCCACCGCCAAATAGCGGCCCCTTGTCGAAGCTTGCCAGCGGCAACTGCTGCTGCAATCTATAGGGCAGGTCAGGGTTGGCGATAAAGGGACGACCGAAGGCCACCAGATCCGCATAGCCCTTGCTCAACACCTCGCTGGCTCTGGCGAGATCGTAGCGTCCTGCCACGATAATAGTGGCGTCGAACAGGTTGCGCAGCTGCACCCTGAAAGACTCGGGGATCTGCGGCGCATCATCCCAATCCGCCTCTGACAGATGAATATAGGCGACCCCCATCTTTGACAGCGCGTCGGCTGCCAGCAAGATGGTATCGACGATCTCGGGGCAGTTCATGTCCTTAAAGGTCACGAAGGGAGCGAGACGCACGCCGACGCGGCCGGCGCCAACTTTTTCGCTCACGGCCGCCACCACCTCAAGCAGGAAGCGAATACGTTTCTCACCGCTGCCGCCGTAGGCATCGCGGCGCTTGTTAGAGTTGGTGCGCAGGAACTGATCGATGAGGTAACCATTACCGCCGTGGATCTCCACCCCATTGAAGCCGGCGGTCACCGCATTGCTCGCAGCCAAGGCAAAGTCCTTGACCACACGGTCGATATCCGCCTGGGTCATCTCTCTGGGCGTCGGACAATCCAGCATCTGCCCCTCGGGGTGCGCTTCATCGACCACCCAGACCTGGGTTCCTTCGGGCTTAATGGCCGAGGGTGCCATGGGCGCCTCGCCACCCTGAAAGACAGGATGAGACACCCGGCCCACATGCCAGAGCTGATTGAAGATCTTGCCGCCCGCACTGTGCACCGCATCTGTCACCTGACACCAGCCGTCGATCTGCGCCTGGGTATAGATGCCAGGAGTGAAGGAATATCCCTGGCTATCGCCTGAGATCTGGGTCGCCTCGGTCACTATCAGCCCCGCCGAGGCGCGCTGTGCATAGTAGGTGGCCATCATCTGGTTGGGCAAGTTGCCCGGCTGGCTGGTGCGTGAACGGGTCATGGGCGCCATCACGATACGGTTGGCCAAGGTATGCTGGCCCATCTGGTAGGAGTTAAAAAGTTTCATCGGGTTTCCTTATGCCGACAGGTCGCGGCAGATGCAGTTCAAGTTGTTCGATGAAACAGAGTCTATTACCCGTTACATAATTTGATAATTAGGCTAGTATTGAAATCATTTTCAAAAAATTTTTGATATGTATCATCTCAAAGATCTGCAACTGGCGATCCGCATCGCCGACCTGCACAGCATATCGGCCGCCGCCCGCGAGCTGGGCATGACACCTGCTTCCGCCAGCGCCGCCCTGCAGCGTCTGGAACATAAGCTCAACTGTCAGCTGTTCGCCCGCTCGACCCGCAACATGCAGCTCACCGAGGAGGGCCAGGCCTTCATCGACACCGGGCGTCAGGCCCTCAGCCTACTGCAAGGCGCCAGCGACGCCCTGGCCGACAAGCGAGGCGAACTCAGGGGCGAGCTACGTATCGCCCTTCCCTCAGATCTTGGCCGCAATCGGGTCAGAGCCTGGCTGGATGAGCTGACAGCCGAGGCCCCCGAGCTGACCCTGAGGCTCTATTTCGGCGATCAGCTGGACGATCTCATCGCCCAGAATGTCCACCTGGCGCTGAGATACGGTGAGCTGCAGGACTCCTCCCTGATGCGTCGGCAGCTGGCGCGCATGCACAGGGTGACGGTGGCCTCCCCAGTCTACTTAGCGCGACATGGCCGCCCGAGTCATCCCCAGCAGCTAAGCCAGCATAAGATCTTATTGCTCAACCGCGGTAACACCCCATGGCACAAGTGGCGTTTCGCCTACAAACAACAGCCCCTAGAGGTCGAGCTAACGGGCAGCAAGAGTTGCAACGATGGCGCCGTGATAAAAGAGTGGGCCCTGGCGGGAGAAGGGATCGCCTACAAGAGCTGGTTCGATGTGGCCCAGGAGGTCACAGAGGGCAGGCTTGAGCTGCTGCTGGTAGACTATCTGGCCGACCCCATCCCCCTACAGCTCACCTATCTACAGACGGAATACCCAAGCCACAAGGTCCGCACCTGTATCGAGTTTCTTAAAGAGAAATGCCAGGCATTCGACAGCCAATATCCGCTGCTCAGGCGCTAGCAACAAAAAACGCCGACCCGGTATCCAGGTCGGCGCTTTTAATTACGTAAACTTGAAAGCCAGTAGATTAGTAACCTGTTCGGCTCACCGCGGGCCAGTGTTTATCCACCTCTTGCTTGATAAAGGCCTGCTTAGCCTCGGTCAGCTTATCCAGCTCGATCCCCACCGCCTGCTGCGCCGCCTCCTTGGTGGAAATGTCCGGGTAGTTCACCTGGGTAACAGACAACATACTGAGGATTTCGCTAAGCGCGCGGCGGGCATGTTCGGCCTGAAGGATCGCCGTGTCCAGCAGAGCGTTAGCCTCCTGGGGGTTATGGGCATAGCTGCCGTGGGATGACATGGCAAAATCCCAGCGCCACTGGGCATGACGGATCGCCATGATCGCATCGTTCATGATTGCCCAGCTCGCGCCCGCATCCCAGGCGGCTCCCGCCTCATAGTGGGCCTTGACCAGTAGTTGCTCCACGCGTCTCGCCTTCTCGGCTATCTGCGACTTGGCCGAGTTGAGCTGTTTCATCAAGGCCTGTTTATTCTCATGGCAGCCCTGACACACAACGTCATAGTTTGGCAGCGCCTTGCCCACCTGATGGTTGGTATAGGCCTTGCCCTCGCCGTCGGTCGCCGCCGGCATGTGGCAGGTCACACAGGTGACGCCCACCTTGGCGTGTTCGCTGCGGCTCCAATGCTCAAACTCAGGATGACGCGCCTTGAGGATGGGCGTCTTAGAAACGGGATGGATCCACTCGTAGAAGCGGCGAGTGTCGTAATATTTTTCAATAAGATCCGCGCTGCTGCCGAAGATCCAGGGAATGTTAACCTTGTTGCTGCGCTCCGGCTGAAAGTAGTAGGTCACATGGCACTGGCCACACACCTGCGCCCCCTGCATCGCCTCATCCTGCTTGTCGAAGGGCAGATGGACCTTGGCCATGGCGTCGCGGGCGTGAGGACGCGGCAGGCTCAACTCCGCCTTGCCCTGCTCATGACAGTCACTGCAGTAGACCACACTGTTCATCTCGGTGCCGAGATCGGTGAAGTTCTTCGCCGAGAAGCCTTCGACCCCCAGCTCATCGATAAGCCTTGGCACGTCGGGGGACTTACAGGTCCAGCAGCTCGCCGACAGCCCCTTCTTGCCTTCTCCAGGCGGTACACCTGTGCGCAGGGTATGGGTCACGTCGGCCACCGCAAACTGATGCCCCCGAGGGCTATGGTACTCCTTGGCGTAGGCCGAGCCCGCCCAGAGGATAATGGCGGCGGGATAGCTGGCCAGCATGTCGCTGCGCGCCGCCTGGGTCGAAGTCGCCTGCCAGCTGGCATACTGGTTAGGATATTTGGCCTTCATCTTCTCGGGGCTCACATCTGCGGCGAGCGCCTGGCTCAGGGTGCACCAGCCCAGCAGGCTCAATGCGATGGCAGTTAGTTTCTTCATTACACTTCCACACTCATTTAAATGACTACTTGTGTCTGGGATAGATTGTGTCTGGGCTAGCCCGGACGTCCGTCGACTCTGGGCCGGGTTAATATGGGCGCGTAGCACCAGACAAACCAACCGAAGGCCAGGCTCCAGCAGCTGCCGGCGATCCACAGCCACAGCTCGCTATATTCGGGAAACCACAGCGGCATCACGGCCCGGCACAGCGCCGCCAGCGTGATGCCAAGAAAGGCCAGAGACATCTTGGGGCCCTGATAGATGTTACGGCTGGTATGGCCCAAGGAGACCCGGGAGATCATCGACAGGCAGAGCCCCGCCATGGTGCCGATGGCAAACAGATGCAGCAGATGGCGATAGGCATTTTCATCGTCAATATTCCAGGCGAGCGCCGCCAGGGTCAGGGGCAAGCAGAGATAGGCCAGCTGCAAGGACCAGAGCATGGGCTCGCCGAGCGTCTTGTGGGGCAGCCAGCGACTCCAGCGCAGCAGGTGTGCCAGCGCCGTCACCGCCAGCAAAGCTTGCTCGGCCCCGGGCGTGAGGTATTTAGTGATCCCCTGGGCAATCAACAAGATCATCAAGGCTATCAGGCTGAGATCCAACGCCTTAATCGGCTCGGGCTTGGCCTGTTTGACGCGCACCGCGGTAAAGAAGGGGATCACCCGACCGCCCACTATGGTGATCAGCAGTCCCAGCCACCAGAGCATCCCCTGCCAGATATGGTGGCTCAGCACGAAGTCGCGCTGGCTCAGGGCGTAGTAACTCAGCAGGTTGATCCCCGTGGCCACCAGCAACATGATGGGAAAGCCTATGTTGCGCCACTGCTTGACCCGGTAGATGCAAGACCAGAGCTTGGCCGCCGTCAGAAGCAAGAAGAGGCTGTCAAACAGCCCGGGCAGCCACACCGGCAGCTCAAACGGCGACAATAGCAGCACCCGCGCCAGTAACCAGCAGGCAAATACCAAGGCCAGGGGCCAGCCCTTGAGGCTAGGCTGATTGGTCCAGGTCTGTACCGAGGTGAGCAGGAAGCCAGAGACGATAGCCACGGCAAAACCAAACAGCAACTCATGGGGATGCCACCAGAGCGGCACCACCTTGACCCAGAACTGAGATCTCAGCAGACTCATCTCCGGCAGATACCAGGAGATCAGCCACAGGGGCACATACAGGGTCGCCAGCAGGGCGCCGCCCAGGAAGAAGGGTCTAAACCCCAAGCGCCATATCGCCGGTGTCTTGTCGACCACACTAGGATCATCAATATTAAGCATCTGCTGCGCCTCGGCCAGAATTAGAAACTAAACAAACATCTTGAATGTGGCTTTATTGCCGCCAGTCTACTCAGAGCAGAGAAGGTGGACAACGGATATTCGCCCCGAACAAAAGAAGTGTGAACCAAGTAGGCAAATTAGGCTATCATATTGAATTTAAATACCTCTTTATAGGCATGCTCTCTATCTGGCGTAACACTTGTGGAGCCACTTAAGATATTCAA
Source organism: Shewanella loihica PV-4 (assembly GCF_000016065.1). Lineage (NCBI taxonomy): Bacteria > Pseudomonadati > Pseudomonadota > Gammaproteobacteria > Alteromonadales > Shewanellaceae > Shewanella > Shewanella loihica. Next base: position 561,652 of record NC_009092.1, on the reverse strand, counting down.
GCCAAGACGAAAGAGAAGGTAAGGGATAAGGGTAATTCAGATGCCACAGTTAACCGCCGATAACATAGAGTCAAGTGACGCCTTGGACGACTACTTAGCCGCCCATGAGGCCGTGCTCCTGCTCTTTGGCGGCGCCCACTGCGGCGTCTGTCAGAGTATCAAGCCCAGGCTGCTGCAGATGCTAGCCGAAGAGTTTCCCAAGATGCGCCTCTGCTATATCGACTGTGAGCAGCAGGGCGATATTGCCGCCGCCCACAGGGTGTTCACCCTCCCCGTCGTCGAGCTCTACTTTCAGGGGCAGGCGTTTGCTCGCTTTGTGAAGGTGTTTGCCATGGTCGAGGTAAGAGAGGCGATCGCTCGCCCCTATCAATTGCTGGACTGATGGGCCTAACTCAGGGGTCGAAAGCCGCTATAGGAGACAGACGCCAGTTCACCCTGGGCTGACTCAGGCTTTTGTAGCAAACTCGATACCTCAGACATAGGCTTATGACCGCCGCAGCCACATCCGCCCTCGGCCGAACCACAGTCTCCCCCGCTGGCACAGCAGCCGCCCTTCTTGGCGTGATTGAGGGAAGCCCGTCCCTGTGAGGCGTCCAGCAGACGACGTTCCATCAGCTGAGTCTGGCTGAGCAGCACCTCGATACTCTCAGCGTTGTCACCCTGGCTGACGCTGATCCCCGCCGCCAGCAACTTACCCAGCATGCGCTCGCCGATATGCTGCACTATCACTATGTCTGTCTTCTGCGCCTTGATCAGGCTGAGCAGCTCACTCTTGGCGCAACAACCACCGCCACCTATGGCCGGGTTATCGAAGCTGGTAATCAGCTGGTGATATTCGTTGAAGAAGCCGATGCGCTGCGCCTTGGTAAAATGCGCCGCCAGACGGCCCCTGCTCATGGGCATAGCAATTATCATGATGATTCCTTATTGGTTCGATTTCGGCAACACTATGGCCTGCCCCTGAGTGATCGCCGTAGCCACCTTTTGGCGGGCACTGGCCAACAGATTGCCGAAGGTCTGGCGGGAGATCCCCATGGACGCGGCGGCCTCCAACTGGCTGAGACGCTGCACATCACCCAGCGCCAGGGCCTCAAATTCGTCGGCCTCCAGCTGGATCTTCTCCAGCTCCACGCTTGGGATCCCATTAGGCTTAAACAGGCTGCAGGGCGGACGGCACTGCAGGCGGCGACATTTTTTGGGTCTTGGCATGGCCATTCCCTTTATCGATTAAATGTTGATGAGTTATTGGCTCACGCCAATAACTTAATTGTGGGAGATCTTATGAAATGAAACTGAGGGCCGGCTCACACTGGCTTATATTCGCGGTGGCTAAAAAACAAAAAGCGAACCACCTAAGAGTGATTCGCTTATGAGAGGCAAGGCCTAGTCCCTAAAGACTAGAGCCTAGAGACTAGAGCGCGTGCTGCTTAGTCAAGGCACGAGTGCTCATCTCGCCAGCATCTATGCTCTTAAATTTCGGCGTCAGGTATTCCTTCGCCATCTGAACACGCTGGGCAAACTCGGGCTGCTGCACCACAGTCTCATCCAACACCATCAGCCTGGCTTTCTCCTGCCACTTCCTGATGGTCTTAGCCGACTTGACGGGATCGATCGGCAAGATCTGCACATGGGCCTGGTTCCATCCCATGTCGACATCGTACTCGACCACATACTCCTTGCCCGCCTCGACCTCGGCTTCGAGCACGGAATAACGCTCGGAGAGTGATACGAAGGTGTGCTTGCCCGGAGTGACTCTCACCTGAAAATAGGTGCCCGCCTTGGTACTACCCACATAACCGGTTTCAGACCAGATATCGAAAGGCACCTCGCCGATCAGCGTCTCCATGCGATAGAAGTTGATCACCGCCGAGTGCTCATCGGGTTTAATCGGCTCGACGCCGGTCTTCATCACGGGAAAGCCCAGCAAGGCGGGATTGGCCAACAGGTTATCGTAGGCATCGTTCTTTCTCGGCGCACCGATATCTTTGGCCTTCTTGGTCTGCATGATCATGGAGACACCAAGGTCACGCTCGACCTCCTTCATCTTGCCCGTGGTGTAGTCTATGGTCAGATACACTGTCTCACCGGGACGATTATCTACCCGGCTATAACCGAAGCCCACCAGCCCCTGCACCAGATGCACAGAGTTAAGCCCGGTTGCCAACTTTAACAGGGTATGACTGCCGTTAGAGAGATCGGCAACCACATCTTTGTTAGCCGCTACCCAGGCACCGCGGGCGCCCCCCTGAAAGTTAGCACCGCGGATCACATAGACGAAAGTTTGCTCCTGAGTCGGCGTCGCCTCAGGTTTAAACTGGCTTACCAGCTCAGGGTCAACCTTATAAGAGGTGGCACAACCTGTGGTCAGGCCTAATAAAACAACCCCTAAAATTAGCGAAAAATGTTTTTGTATCTTGTAGTTAGTCACAATTTTTGTTCCCTCAAAAAAAAGAAACTAGAAGCTACTGCCAGGCCAATCGAGTGTCAACAAAAATACAACAAATGTATTAGTCCGCTCACTTACCTCCCATACTTAATTCCGGTTCGATTAAGATCAGTGCCGTTTGGCGGCCATCCAGATACCAGACGCCGCTGGCGTCAAACATGGCATCTTCCTCCAGCATGATACGGATCTCGCGCTCCCATTCGGGGATAAACACGGCGTTATTGAGCTCAATGGAGTAGGCGGTGTTAAGATGCAGGGGGTGATCCCCAGATCCCGCGATCCCTTGCTGGGCATCCCACATCCCTAAGCTAGTGCCGGCACCATGACCGTGATAGCCGATGGGATGAGAATAGATAGTGGGTTTCAGCCCAGCGGCGATGGCATGTTCACGCGCCGCCTTGAGCACCTCATTGCCCGTCTTGCCCACGGCAAACTGAGCCGTGAGTATGTCTTGCAGCTGGTTGCCAGAGTTAAACGCCTTCACCAGATAGTCGGGCGCCTGGGTCTCGCCATCGCGCAGCACATAGGCGAGTTGCTGGGTATCGGTATTCAATCTCAGGTAGGTGATACCAAAGTCCACATGCAGGAGATCACCCGGCAGAATTACGCTATCGCCAGACAAGTCTTGCTGCTTAGCCCTCTGTATGGTGACGCTGGGATGAAACCAGGTGTCGAGTTTCAGCTCACGTACCCGCTCCCTAAACCACCACACCAGATCCTCGCTGGTCGTCTGCCCCACCTTAATCACCCGATTGGAAAAACCCTGGGCGATGATCTCATGGGCCATCTTGACCAGGCTGGGGTAGAGCTCAATCTCCTCTGGGATGCGGCGCTCAAGCCAGCCCACCGCAAGTGGCTCGGCAGACACCAGCGCCTGTCGATAACGCTCGGGCAGATGACTCAAGAGCCACTGCTCGTCTCCCGCTACCAGGCCGTCGGCGTGGGCCCAGCTACCGGAGCGGTTCACCCCGATACGCTTGGGTTGATAGCGCTCCACTAAGGCGTTCAGCGCCTGCCATTGACTGGGATGCGCCTCCTTATCCCAGGCCTTGGTAAACAGATTCCCCACGCTATAAGGCGCGATGGCATAGGCGGTCACCTCCCCCTGCTTATCGCGGGCAAATACCAGTATGGTGGTGCGCCGCGCCGACAACCAGGTGGCAGGGAGCAGGGTTTGCAGCACGGGATCTTCGTTATATTCACGGCTGATCAGCAGCCACATATCGATATTGGTTTCGCGCATCAAGTCGGGCAGCAGTTGCTGCACACGCTTCTGAATCAGGCTGTCGATCATCGCCGCACGCTCGCGCAGCGGCAGTATCTCGTCGGTAGCGGCCGCCTGACCAAGCTGAGGTGCAAGTAGGCAGACGAGCGAGATAACAATCGCAAAGAGGCTTAAATTATTATTCTTATTGGCAAGCATTCGAGCTCTCACTGTTAGGTAGGGAATTTTTTAGACTAATCAAAAACTCAACCCAAGACCAGAGAGTTGTTTTTCGAGCTGAAGCGGCGTTAAATAACCTAATCGACTAACCTAATCGACAGCGATCTTGGCAGAGGGTGATGAGATGGACACACAGGCGCGTTATTACTATGAACCAAGCAAGGGCCATGGGCTGGCGCACGATCCGCTCAATGCCATCGTCGGGCCCAGGCCGATCGGCTGGATCGCCTCTCGCAGCCCCGAAGGCCATAGAAATCTGGCTCCCTATAGCTTCTTCAACTGCTTCAACTACCATCCGCCCATCATAGGCTTCGCCAGCGTCGGCTATAAGGACAGCCTGGCCAACATATTGGCTACGGGCGAATTTGTCTGGAACCTGGCCACCCGGCCGCTGGCCGAGAAGATGAACCTCACCTCGGCGGCCCTGCCAGCGGGCAGCGACGAGTTTGATTTTGCCGGGCTCACGCCTGTGGCGGGTAGCGTTGTGGGGGTCGACCGGGTGGCCGAGAGCCCGGTCAACTTCGAGTGCAGGCTGACCCAGTCGCTACAGCTGCAATCGGCCGCTGGCGATAAAATTGAGACCTGGCTGGTGCTGGGCGAAGTGGTCGCCGTGCATATCGACCCCAGCCTGATAGAAGATGGCAGCTACCAGACCGCCAAGGCCAAGCCTATCCTCAGGGCCGGTGGCCCCTCGGCCTACTATGGCATCTCTGAGGCGCTGCGCTTCGACATGCAGCGACCCCAAGTGCCCTAATCGCTTTATGCCTGCGCCGTCATCCGCTGGGCCAGGGCGAAGCTGTCGTCCATGGTGCGAGCATACTCCACCTGACCACGGCGCTTGCGGATCCCCGCCCGCCTGAGCTTGAGCAACATGCGCGGCTGCAGGTTGTTGATGATCAGCGCCACCTGCTTGCCCGACAGATCTTGGGCGATCGACTCCATGGCGACGATGGCGCTCATATCCAGCAGAGTCACCTCGGACATATCCAGAATCACCACCCTCACGTCGGGACGCACCAGGGCGATAGTCTTGAGCGCCTTGTGGGCAGAGCCGAAAAACAGCGGCCCATTGATGTCGTACACCACCACACTCTCAGGCACCTCATAGGCCTGATGGTTAGTCTCCACCGCCCTGGCATCGGTCAGGCTAATGCTGCGGCGAATAAACAACATAGCCGCCAGCCCCATGCCCACCGCCACGGCAATCGTCATGTCGAACAACACGGTAAGGGCGAAACAGAGTACCAAGATCAACACATCGTCCCTCGGCGCCACCTTGAGGGTGCGGACGAAGTGTTTGGCCTCGCTCATGTTCCAGGCCACCACCAGCAGCAGCGCCGCCATGGACGCCATAGGAATGTATGACAGCAGCGGCGCCAGCAGGAGGATCCCCGCCAGAATAAACAGACCATGAACCACTGAGGCCAGCGGCATGCTACCCCCAGCCTTGACGTTGGCCGCAGTGCGGGCGATAGCCGCCGTCGCGGGGATCCCACCAAACAGGGGCACCAAGATGTTACCCAGCCCCTGGCCGATCAGCTCATCGTTGGGGTTGTGTTTCTTGCCCGACATGCCATCGGCCACCACCGCGCACAGCAAGGATTCCAGCGCGCCCAGGATGGCGATGGTGATGGCCGAGGGCAGTAGCTCACGCACCAGCTCGAAACTCATGCCTATGGGCTGACCATCGGCGCCCGGCAGATTCCAGGGCCACTCGAAGCTTGGCATGATGGGCGGAATACCGCTGCCCAGCAGGCCATCGAGCTCATAGTGAAAACGGCTGCCGATTGTCGCCACCGAGAAACCGCCGATCATCTGGGTCATGACCCAGGCGATGAGTGCGCCCACCAAGAGCGCGGCCAGGTGCGCCGGCACCTTAGACTTGAGCTTGGGCCAGGCCAGCAACACGGCCAGGGTCAGGGCACCGATCAGCGTCTCCTGCCAACTGATGCTGGTCAGCGCCTGGAGGATATAGGAGAGCTTTTCCAGGTAATGCTCGCCACCAGCGGCCACCTCGAGGCCGAAGAAGTCTTTGATTTGAAAGGTGGCGATCACCACGCCTATCCCGGCGGTGAAGCCTACGGTCACCGGATAAGGCACTATCTCGATCAACTTGCCCAGCTTACCCAGTCCCATCAACAGCAGTATCACCCCGGCCATCAGGCCGCTCAGCAGGAGTCCCCCCAGACCAAACTGCTGCACTATGGGCAGCAAGATCACCACGAAGGCCGCCGTCGGCCCCGAGATGTTGACCTTAGAGCCGCCACACAGGGCGATCACTATGCCGGCGATCATCGCCGTGTAGAGGCCGTGCTGAGGCGGCACGCCGCTGGCGATCGCCAGTGCCATAGAGAGTGGCAGGGCAATCACCCCCACGGTCAATCCCGCCAAGATGTTGGTCTGTATCTCCTGAAAAGAGGGTTTAGCGCTAATGCTTTTTTTGACTGCTGAAAACATGTTGATCCCGATGAAATAATGCTTGCGGCCGCAACACAGTTGCGAACATCTGAGTGTAACGAGTCGAGATCAAGGCTTGTCTGCACTTGGCAAAAAATGGCAAGTCGTGAGGTGACGATACACCTGAAGTTTCTGTGAGCGTAGAGGCTGGACTGCTAAGCAATGAATGCCAGTATAACCACAACGTGATTATGAGCTTTTATTCTAAACCCTGGGCGGGCGCCAAGGTAAGGGGCTGGGCGAAAAAAATCGTACGCCTTTGGTCTAAGCCTGGCGTTCACCCCCTCTCCTCTCTCTTGGCGACCATCCTTGCTACTCTCTCAACCAAAAGTGTGACTTCGCCCCTTGAGCTGGCGCGGCGTTTGGCGCATGCTATACGGCCCCGGGGGCTGCCGCCCCCGGATTCCGTTCGGATGAAGGTAGCAGGAGAGTGGGGAGTCAACCCCACACCGACGAGGCAAGTTTGTCGCCAGGCGTTATCGGCGAGAAACCACTCTTTCAGGTGCCATATTGTGGCGTGGACTGTTACTGGACGAGCCTCTGGAGAGACTGAGAGCCCAGGATAACCCCTAGGTATCACGGCGCCGAAGGCGAAAGTGCAGCCCCAATGGCTGCGCGAAACGCTCAGGCAAAAGGACAGAGGAGAGGATGACTGTAGCGGTTATAGCCCCGGCTATATTCAGTCACTGTCGTTTGTTGCTTTTGCCAGTAGCTGCGCGCCACTGTTAAAGCCTGCCGCTGTTAATCGGTGCCGCTAGGTGTCACTGTTAATAGCCGTCACTACTAATAAGTGTCACGTTAGCCACAAACGCCGGTCTCCACACAGACATTTCTTTTCCTCCTCCATATTAGGGGGTCTACGGACCCTAGAGTTTAATATTCGAGGAACATCATGAATTTTCACGCGTTACTAAGCGAGATCAACGCCATCGTCTGGGGCCCCATCACCCTGTGCCTGCTGGTCGGTACCGGCCTCTATCTCACCCTGCGCCTCAGGCTAATCCAGGTCTTCAAGCTGCCCCTGGCGCTTAGGCTGCTGTTTAAACCCGCCAGCGGCCAGGGGGATCTCTCCTCCTTCGCCGCCCTGTGCACCGCGCTGTCGGCCACCATAGGCACGGGCAATATCGTCGGCGTAGCCACCGCCATCAAGGTAGGCGGCCCGGGCGCCCTCTTCTGGATGTGGCTGGCGGCCTTCTTCGGCATGGCGACCAAGTATGGCGAGTGCATGCTGGCGCTCAAGTATCGCACCACAGATGCACGCGGCAATATCGCCGGCGGCCCCATGTATTACATAGAGCGCGGCCTGGGTCTGGGCTGGCTGGCCAAGCTGTTCGCCCTGTTCGGCGTCGGCGTCGCCTTCTTCGGCATAGGCACTTTTGCCCAGGTCAACGCCATCAGCGATGCCATGACCATCGCCTTCCACGTTCCCGCCTGGGTCACGGCCCTAGTGCTCACCCTGCTGGTAGCCGCTGTTACCCTTGGGGGCGTTAAGCGGATCGCCAAGGTGGCACAGAAGCTGGTGCCCAGCATGGCCCTGGGTTACGTGCTGGCCTGCCTGTGGATTTTGGTGACCTTTAGCGAGCAGATCATCCCGGCGCTGCAGCTGGTGATCCACTCGGCCTTCAGCCCCATCTCGGCCGCCGGCGGCTTCCTGGGTGCCACGGTCGCCCAGGCAATTCAGATAGGGATCGCCCGTGGGGTCTTCTCCAACGAGTCTGGTCTGGGTAGCGCGCCCATCGCAGCGGCAGCCGCCAAAACCAAGGAGCCGGTCGAACAGGGACTGGTGAGCATGACGGGCACCTTCTTCGATACCCTGCTCATCTGCACCATAACGGGACTGGTGCTGATCATCACAGGTGTCTGGAGCGGCGACGCCGCAGGTGCCGCCATGACCAGCGCCGCCTTCGCCACCGGCGGTTCGGCCGTCATCGGCCAATATCTGGTGACCATAGCCCTGGTCTGCTTCGCCTTCACCACCATACTGGGCTGGCACTACTACGGCGAGCGCTGCTGGTACTATCTCACCGGCCACAAGCTGGGCGAGCGAGGGATTAAGATCTACCAGTTTATCTTCCTCAGCCTTATCGCCGTGGGGGCCTTCATCCAGCTGGATCTCATCTGGCTGCTGGCCGATACCGTCAACGGCCTGATGGCGATCCCCAACCTGATCGCCCTCATCGGCCTGCGCAAGGTGATCATAGCCGACACCCTGAGCTATTTCGCCGCCCGGGATAGCCAGGGCGCGCAGCAGGAGCTGACCGCCTGAGATCTTAAATGATCGCCAGAATGCTTAAAGGATCGCTGCCGCGCGCGGCGGCGATCACAACAAGTCGACAAAAGCTGATCGAGATCAAATACCCGAGTAATTTAATCAAGTACTCTGTGACCAGTTAATCGAACCAACAGGAGTTGTTATGAGTTGTTGTGGCGGATGCGGCGGACAGGCCGAGAAACCTAAACAGGAAGAGACCAAGCAAGAGAAGGCAGCAGAGCAGGAGGCCGACACCCAGCAGACCAAGGACTAGGCGCCATCTCACCATCTCCCTACACCACTGCATCGAAAGCCGGCCCTCATCACCGGCTTTTATTTTGCCTCCAATTCAGCTGAGGCCGGGCGATTCTAGCGGCGTAATTTAAGATAGAGTTCGCCATCGCGGATCTGTAGATCTTCGACCCCATCGGCGAAGGCGGTCCAGAAACCGCGATCGCCAAACTCCCCAACCAGATTGACGTTCTTCATGTTACCCAACCAGGCATTGGGGATAGGCACGCCCATCAGGCTCACGCCAACCAGGGCAACCACAGGGCGACGGCTGGCGTCCAGATGAATATCCAGCCCGGCGTTCACCCGCAGGATCTCACCGGCCATGATGGGAAAGTCCTGGGGAATGGGGATCAAGATCTTGGCGCTGGCCAGATTGTCGGAGAAGTCTATCGCCACGCGCTCGGCAAAATCAGGGTTGCGGCCGATCATGGCGTTGACCTCCTTCTCGCTAAAGGTCACCCGGCGGTCGGCGTCGCGCTCACGATAGGGCTCGGGCTCGAGTTTGCCAGCGCCGCCGTGACGATCATCCTTACGCTCCACCTGCCAGCCCAGCTGGGACAGCTTGTTATCCAGCCGCTGCTCCTCCTTCGCATTGAGGGTCACTGGGGTAAAGGGCGAGGGAAAGATATAGGTCTTGATGATAAAGAAGCTGGCCAGCGCGGTGAGCACCATGGTCAGGAGCACGATCAAGAAGATCTGCATTCCGCTAAAGCCTCGCTGACGGCGCATCGCGGTCATGGGGCCTCTTTTTCTGGCAAGCAATTTGTTAGCAAGCATCACACCTTCCTATGGCCGCCGAACTGGGTAATTCGCGGCGTTATAAATCAGTCTGTTGCAGGCTATGGTACTTGGCTAAGGGGAAGAAGAAAACCTGGGCCACACCCTAAGGGTGGGCCCAGGCGGAGATCGCCGACACCAGGAGAGAGGGTAGTGTCGGCAAATTTGTAGGCAAAGGTTTGATTTAAAACACGTAAAAATAACGCAGCTTCAGGGTCGACTCGGTACCCACCACATAACCGCCGAAGGGAGAGTTCTCGCCTATGTAACGGGTTCTGTGGTCGGTAGAGGCGTTATTGACCAGAAAATGTTCGTTCACCAGCATCAGCTTATGACGCTTATTGTCCGTCAGGTTAGCGGTCAGGTTAAACTCCAGCTTAAGGGTCTGCCCCAATTCGTCATCGTTCCAGCTGGCATACTGGGGATGAAAGGTGGCACTGAAGGTATCGTTAAACTGATAATCCGCCTTAAGGTTGAGCTGGGCACCATTATCTTTAAACACCTGACCGTCGGCGCCCTTCATGTCGATCGCCGCCAGGGTCGGGTTAACCCGCAGGCAAAACTTGTCCCAACAATCCTGATAGGCGAGACCCACCGCGGCGATATTGGGGCCTGCGCCGAGCCAGTCCCCCTTGATAAGATCCACTGAGACACCGAAATTGTCGTTCCAGAAGCCGTAGGCCCAGTTGCGCGCCACCGTCATATCGCCGTTACGGTTTATCTTGGCGGCCGTGGTGTTGCTCCAGTTAAGTCCGAGAAACTCCACATTCACCGCCTGTAAGATGGCTTCGACCTGCTGCTTCTCCTTCTTCTCCGTAGGCTGCACTGTGCGCGCCGACTCGAAGCCTATGCCACCTATGATGGTCGCCGCCGATGCCGGCGTAGCGGCAACTAGGGCGCCAGAGATCAACGCCGGAACAAGGAGTAATTTTTTCATGGGCCTTCTCTTATTGGTTATCACAGAGGTAATGGGGCGTCATCTTATCCCCGCAGGGACGATCCGCCTTGGCAGTTAATATGCGAAAAACCAATAGATACTGGCGTGCTAGCGCTAGCCTGCTATGAGGCGAGCTATCTTGCAAATGCTATTGCAAGCATTGCCCCACTCCTTGGGCTAGGCATTCCTGGGGATTCTGTTAGAGTAATTAAGATAAACATAAAGTGCATGAGGAACTTACCTATGGGTGTAATCACCAAGCTGTCACTCCCCCTACTCGCCGCCCTGACGCTCTCGGCCTGTAACCAGGAAGAGCAATCAGCCCCCGCGCAGCCACCTGCGGCAAAGCAAAGCGCTGAAGAGACAGTCGCAATGAAGGCCGATGAGGCCAAGGCGACTCAAGTCGAAACGAGCAAGGCTCAGCCCAAGGCCGAGGATCTTAAAATCGTCGCCGATGGTTTATCTAAGGAGACCAGCGACTCACTGCAGAAGGCGATCACCATGACACAAGGCACGGTTAGGTATTTCAATCTCGAGGGTGGTTTCTGGGGCATAGTCGCCGACGATGGCCGCCACATACTGCCGCAAAATCTCCCCCAGGAGTATCGCAAGGATGGCCTGCGCCTGAGCTTTAAGGCCCAGGAGGTGAAGGATATGATGACCATACAACAGTGGGGCATACTCTCTAAGTTGAGCGATATCGAGGTGATCGGCAAGGTCGACAGCAAGTCCGGCGATCCCCGCCTCTAGGCGCTCACCTTCTCTCCCCCCACATTCAGCCCGCACTCGACCAACATTCGGCCCGGCTAAATCAGCGCCGGGCCGAGCGGTTTTTATTAGCGGATACAGATAACCTATTTAGTGAATTTGGACTAAATTTTATAGAGTCACACTCAACATAAGGTTTGGGAATGATTGATAAAATTGCGAAAAGGATCGCTTCGCTGAGCGCCCTGCAGTGGAGTCTGCTGACCGGCCTGCCACTAGTGCCGATAGCCTACCTCTTGATACGCCAAGGCGCCTGGGGCTGGCTGGCCCTGTTAGTTATCGATTACCTATTTATCCTCTCTGTGCTGCTAGCCCTGAATAGCATGTTCGGCAGGCTGCGCAGCGCCGCCATCCATCTCTCCGAGGGCGATCTCAGGGTAAGACTCGACACCCAGGAGGCCCTCGGCGGCCCGCTGTTTAAGGCCTTCAATCAGATAGGCGAAGATGTGTCACGTACCGTCTTCTCCCTGAGCAAGTCAGCCCAGCAGCTGGTCAGGGTGGCCGATACAGTTCAGGCCGACTCCCAAGTCTCCAAAACCGGCGCCCTCAGACAGAAGGACGATGTCGAAGAGGCCAAACAGATAGTCTCCAAGCTGTTTGAGACCACCGCCGAAGTCTCCTCCTTCTGCGAGTCCACCTCACAGCTGGCCAGCGAGTCCAAGCGTCAGGCGGATCGTGGTAAGCAGGAGATGCGCTCCCTCGAGACGGCGCTTGAAGATGTTGGCGAACAGTTTGCCGCCTCGGACCAGAACTTCGAGCAGCTCAAGCAGGAGAGCCTGCAGATAGGTCAGGTGGTAGAAACCATTAAGGGGATTGCCGAGCAGACCAACCTACTGGCGCTCAATGCCGCCATCGAGAGTGCCCGCGCCGGCGAGCTGGGCCGAGGCTTCGCCGTGGTCGCCGACGAGGTTCGCTCTCTGGCGCTACGCACCCAGGTGGCCACCGAAGATATCAACAACAAGATAGTTAACCTGCAGACCCAGATAAATGATGCCATCGCGGCGATGCAGAAAAACCGCCAGAGCGTGCTACACTCCCAGAGCGTGGCCAACGAGGCCGAATCCCATTTCGAAGAGTTGGTGAGCCAGATAGACGCCATCGACGCCCTGGGCCAGGAGATCGCCGTCGCCTCTCAGCATCAGGTAGAGCAGACTCAGATGCTGGAAACCTGTCTGGTGGAGGTCGACAAGGTATCCGATGAAAACGTCAAGGCTACCCAGGAGACACTGCTGGCCAGCATCACGGTGCGTAATTTAGCGGGTGAGATCGATTCCCTGCTTCACCGCTTTGCCACCGACAGCGAGCAGATCGGCCGAGAGGATACACGCCGCGACAAGCTGATCGAATGGAGCGATGCCCTGGATCTCAACCTCGCCGAGATCAACCGTCAGCACAAGACCCTGGTACACCTGATCAACGAGCTCTACTATCTGCTCAACAACAACTATGGCCTGGCCTCCATCAAGCGAGTGGTACAGGGGCTGATCGACTACACGGCCAATCACTTCAAATATGAAGAGACGCTGTTCGAGCAGTTTGGCTACCCTCAGGATAAGCAGCATACCGACTCTCACCACCAGCTGGTCGGCAAGGTGCTGGCGTTTCAGCGCCGGGTCGAACAGGGCGAAGATATTGGCGATGAGTTGATGGCATTTCTGAAGAGCTGGCTCAGCCAGCACATCCAGAAGGAGGATAAGGCCTATGTGGACTGCTTCAAGCACAATGGCATGAACTAGATACAGTGGCATGAACTAGATGCTGCGGCATGCGCTAGAAGCTAGGCATTAGAAGCTATCGCTTGAGCTGGTCACAGAGGATGCTACACTTGCGGCCTGTTTTACTTTCAACCGAGATAAGGTAGTGCAATGAATCCGATTATTGCGATCTTAAAAGAACATAACGTCAGCGACGCGCAGATCCAGGAGCTGTTTCAAGCCCTGACCGAAAACCCTCTGATGGCTATGGGCACCATTGGTCAGCTAGGGATCGCCCCGGAAAAGCTACAACAGCTGATGGCGCTGGTGATGCAAAACCCCGCCCTGATCAAAGAAGCGGTGACCGAGCTAGGCCTGGATTTCGCCAAGGTCGAGGCGGCCAAGGCCCAGCTACAAAAATCCTAAGCAAATTGTTATACAAAAAAGGCTGCACCCAATAATTGGGGCAGCCTTTTTTATTGCTGACGTAAAGGTTGAATTAATCCCCTACTTGCCACCCGGCTCGGCGAAGCGGGTCATCCAGTCTTTCACCTGGTGATACCAGTAGATGGAGTTGTTGGGCTTCATGATCCAATGGTTCTCGTCGGGGAAGTAGATCATGCGCGACTCCACGCCACGGGTCTGCAGGGTTCTGAACAGCTCGAAGCCCTGGCCCACTGGCACGCGATAATCCAGCTGACCATGGATCACCAGGGTCGGGGTGTTGAAATTGCCCGCGCCGTAGTGAGGCGAGATAGACTGGTAGATCTCTGGGTTATCCCAGTAGTTGCCAAAGCGTGGGCTGTGCACCGAGAAATCCGCCGCCATCTGCGAGTACATGTTGTATACGGCGGCGTGGATCAACAGAGCGTTGAAGGGATGTTTCTGCCCCAGGATGATAGAGGTCAGGTAACCGCCATAGCTGGCACCACCGGCCACCATGCGCTTGTCGTCGATCCAGGACTGCTGCTTAAACCAGTCGGCTGCCTTGAGTACATCTTCCAGTGACTTGTTCTTCCAGTCTGGGTTGATGCTGTCGGCAAACGCCTGACCGAAGCTGTTGGAGCCGTGGAAGTTTGGCCAGGCGGTGACATAACCCCAAGAGGCGAAGGTCTGGGCGTTCCAGCGGTAATGGAAACCGTCCGAGATGGCGTTGTGCGGCCCACCATGAACCAGCATCATCAGCGGATATTTCTTACTGCGATCAAACCCCGGTGGGTAGTGCACCCACATCTGGATTTCTTGGTCGTTATAACCCTTGTAGGTCACCGACTCATAGCTGCCCAGATCGACATCCGCGAGGATCTCGTCGTTAAAGCTATCCAAACGGCTGGTCTTGCCGTTCTTGCCATTCACCTTCACCAGGCGCGCCGGGTAGAGGAAGCTGTCGTTAGTCGCCACTAACGTGCCATTGTTGGCGATGGCCGGCTGACCGAAATTGGTCGCCTTGGTGATCGCCTTCACCTTGCCGCTCTTGGCGTCGATATGGTACAGGCGTCTGGTGGCCGCGTCGTCGATGGCGGCATAGAAGCCCTTGCTGTCTGGGGTCCACACGAAGCGGGCCACAGAGCGGTCCCACTCCTTGGCGAGCATCTTAGTGCTGCGCTTCTTCAAGTCGAACAGCATCAGCTTGGCGGTGTCTGCATAGAAGCCCTGAATGTGCTGGCGGGTGAAGGCCAGTGTCTTACCGTTGGGGCTGAACTGCGGGCTGGCGTCTGGCGCCAGGTTGTCTGGGGTGATGTTCTCCGCCTTGCCGCTGCCGATGGCCGCGAGGAAGAGATCTAACTTAGGATTCACCTGATTGTCGCTGCCGTTGGCGTTGAAGGCGATCCAGGCTTCATCCGGGCTGATATCATAGCTGCCCGCACCTTGGGAGGAGCGTGGCAGCTCGATATTCAGGGGCTGAGTGATCGCCTCCACCTCGCCGCCCTTGGCGGCAATACGGAACACGTGAGCCTGACGGCCTTCGTCTATCCAGTGATCGAAGCTAGAATAAGGCAGCGCGTTCCACTGATGGGCCGATACCTTGTTGTCCTTATCGGCCTTGAGCTGCTCGCCGATCTCTTTCCAGTTCTTACCCGGATAGACAGAGCTGATGAAGTAGAGGTGCTCGCCCACCCACTTGAGGCCATAGACGCCGCTCGGCACATCGGTCAGGCGCTGGGCCTCGCCCGGTCCATCCATAGGCAAGAGATAGATCTGCCCCGCCTCATCCTTATCGCGCTTGCTGATAAAGGCCAGGGTCTTGCTGTCTGGAGAGAATACCGGCTCGCTCACCCGCATCCCCTTGGCGGTCAGCGCCCGCTGCTGCTTGCCGTCCTGGCTAAACAGCCACAGCTGGGTATTGCCCTTGTCTTCGGGCACATCGTACTCGGTGACTGGGGCGATGATGTAATCGCCGTTGGGGGAAATGCTGGGGTTACCTATTCGGCTGAGCTGCCACAGCACCTCCACCGACAGGGGCTTGCCCGTCTGGGCAAAAACCGTCGTCACCGGCATCAAGATGCACAGCAACAAAATGGCTATCTTCTTCACGCGTCCTCTCCTTCAAGTTGTTTTTATTGTGATTTGGCCAACATGATCGGCCCTAACACTTAAACCAAGCTTAATCTGTCAAACGCCATCCAGGGTCAGTCACCAAAGAGGGACGGCGCTAGAAACGAAAGGAGAGATCCACGCCCACATAACTGCCGCCCGGCTCGGGCTTGACCACAGGGCTAAGCAGATAGCCGTCTGTCACATAGGCGCCGATGGCTGCCCCCAGGGTGTGAGACGCGGCGTCCAGCAGGGCTTCGCTGGCGGTGTTGGTACCCTTGTCATACTCATGATATTGCACCAGGATACCGATGGCGGCGCTGACGGAGAAGCCCACCCAGGCCCTGTCATACTGAGGTGTCCAGGCATCCGATGCCCACACCAGCGCCCCGGCCATGGCGGCGCCTCCGGCGGCGTGACTCGCCTCACTGTTAAAACCATTGCTGGCCGACGCCTGGGCGCTATACAGGCCAAGCCCTATTAACAGAGCAGGCAGTAACAGAGCGGGTCCCAATGTCAGCCCCTGGGATAGTTTGAGTGCCTTCATCTTAATTCCTTGTGATCAGCATCTGTTCACTCTATCACCAAGTGGCCGAAGTACAAATTTTCGCCGCATCATCAAACGCACTCACACAGTGGGCCAGGCAGAGTTGCACAAACTGCAAATCTACTTCACTCAGATTGCAAATCAGCCAGGGCTCACAAAGCCTTCTGCAGTTGACAGGCCCATCACAAACCCGAGCTAAACGCTTGATATAAAGCTGACTCACCCCAGAACATTTGGCTATTATGCCAAATGAAGGCTCCACTTTTTGAGGCGCACCATGAAAGCAACGACGGCTCAGATCCAGACTCAAGCTCAGGCCCAGACTCATACCCAGAGCCAGCAGCGGCTCAACAACCGCGCCGCCCTGCTCAAGGCGCTGGCCCACCCGACCCGTCTCTGGCTGGTTGAACAGCTGGAACATCAGGAGCGTTGCGTCTGCGAGCTGACCGATGGCGTCGACGCCGACATATCCACCGTCTCCAAACACCTGGCGCTACTGCGGCAGGCGGGCATAGTCGCCAGTCGTCGCGTGGGCAAGCAGATCTACTACCGTCTGGAGACGCCTTGCCTGCTCGGCATGCTGAGCTGTATCGAAACCGCCCTTGCGCAATCACCCGGCTGCTGCGCCAAGTCATTAGCAGCCAAAACAGATAAAGCCAAAGCTATTCAATCCGTGAGATAAGGGGAAACAGATGAAGATAGAAGTACTCGGCAGCGGCTGTAAACGCTGCACTAACCTCGCCAGCGACATCGCCAGGATCGCCGATGAGCTTAACCTCAATATTGAGCTGACCAAGGTGACCGACATGGCGCAGATCGCCGCCTACGGCGTGATGTCGACCCCGGCCATAGTGATCGACGGTGAGGTGCTGGCCGCCGGCCGCCTGCCCAGCGAAGAAGAGCTCGCCCAGCTGCTGACCAAGATTAACAAGGTGCAATAGCGCCTCAGTCACCTCTAGGGAGGCCCCATGCTAGCCTGGTTTACCCAACTCGCCGATCTCTTGGTCTACGATCTGCTCGGCCTCTCCAGCCAGAGCGCCGCCGGGCAGGCGCTGCACTTCTTCGTCGAAGACACCAGCAAGATCTTCGCCCTCTTAGTGGTGATGATCTACCTGATCGGCTGGCTGCGGGCAGCGCTTAATGTCGAGCGGGTGCGCGACTATCTGGCGGGCAAGCCTAAGCTGCTGGGTTATGGCTTGGGGGCCGGCTTTGGCGCCATCACCCCCTTCTGCTCCTGCTCCAGTATTCCCGTGTTCCTCGGCTTTACGACGGCGGGGATCCCCGTGGGGATCACCATGGCCTTCCTGCTAACCTCGCCGCTGATCAACGAGGTGGCCATCTTGCTGCTGTTTAGCCTGCTGGGGGCCAAGATCACCCTGCTCTACGCCCTCACCGGCATCACCATTGGCATGCTCGGCGGTGCCCTGCTCGACCTACTGCATGCTGAGCGCTGGCTACAGCCCCTCGCCGCCAACGCCTACCGACGCGGCGCCACCCAGACGCAAACCACAGCTTCAGCATCTGACACTTACACGCCAGACGAGAGCACGCCCGGCATAAGCTGGCGCCAGCGTCACCAGTTCGCCAAGCAGGAGACGCTCACCATCTTCGGCCGCGTGTGGAAATGGGTGATTATTGGGGTAGGTATCGGTGCGGCGCTACACGGCTTCGTGCCCGCAGGTTATCTTGAAGCCAACCTGGGCGACGGCCAGTGGTGGTCAGTGCCCATCGCCGTACTGATGGGCATCCCCCTGTATGCCAATGCCACCGGGGTGATTCCGGTGCTGGAGAGCCTGTTGATCCAAGGCGTGCCCCTGGGCACTACCCTGGCCTTCTGCATGAGCACGGTCGCCGCCAGCTTTCCCGAATTTGTCATGCTCAAACAGGTGATGCAGTGGCGCCTGCTGGCCCTGCTGTTTGCCCTGCTACTGGTCGCCTTCACCCTAATGGGTTGGGTGCTGAACCTGGTCACCATTAGCGGATGACAAAGCAGGAGCATTCGCGATAGCATAGACGAACAATATTGCTTAGCCGCTGAATCAACAGGCAAATAATTCATAAAAGGACTATCTTAGCCATGGAAAGAGGCACCCTGGTTCGCTGGAACGATGACAAAGGCTTTGGCTTCATCAAGCCGAACACGCCCAATGCCCAAGATGTGTTTATCCATATCTCGGCCCTGAAACAGATGGCCAGAAAGCCTGTGGTGGGCGACGAGATCATCTACCAAAGCCAGCAACAGAGCGATGGCAAGATAAAGGCTGTCAAGGCCAGCATTGAAGGCGTCGCCGTGGTTTCAGGCATAGCTTCGGGGAGGGCTTCTGGCCTCGCGAATAAACCGACTCGCCCGCAACATAGAGACCATACGCAGTCGTCCCACTATTCTCATCGCCGCTCCGGCTCACGCCTGCAGCGGATGATCTTCATTATCATACTCGTGAGTATTGGCAGCTTCGCCATTAAACAATATCAGGCACTCAACGCCACGCCTGTCGCCAGCTTCGAAGAGCTCCCCGCCGTAGAGGCTCAGGAGTGGCAACCGGCCACCCCCAAGTTTCGCTGCGAAGCAGGCAAGATACATTGCAGCCAGATGAGCTCCTGCCAGGAAGCCAAATTCTACCTCCGCAATTGTCCCGGCACAGAAATGGATGGTGATCATGATGGCATTCCCTGCGAAAGACAGTTCTGTGGCTAAGTCTCTAAAACTTCAATAAACAAACAAGGATGTAAGATGAAACAAGGATGTCTGATCATCGGCCTAGGCTTAGGCGCGATGACAATAAACGCTAACGCTCAGCAGTGTAACCTCAGCATCACAGGCACAGTGCCCGAAGGGATTAACCTGGATAAGCTGGTCGTCTCCACCTACAACAAGGAGCTGCCGGTCACCAGCCGTGACTTTTCCCTCTGCGCCAGCAAGCAAGATCTCCAGGTCGTCGGCCGCCATAGCCCCAGGAATACCATCTATCTGATGGATAAGAGCGGCGCCATCCCCAGAGGCATCTATACCGCCGAGGTGTTTGTGCAGAGCAAGGCGATAAACTTAGGTGCGACCTCTACCCTGACCAAACAAGCCTGTGACCTGCGCTGCGGCTACTATGCCAGTCAGAGGATCCAGGCATCCCATGGCCTGCAACAACTAGCGGCGCAATACCGGCAAGTGCCCGCAACGGATAGCAAGGCGATTGCTGCCTTCTACGCTAAGCACAAGACGGCACTCACAGATCTCTACTTCGATGGCATAACGCCCAAGACCATGGCACCGATAGATAGCAGCGCTTTCTGGGTCGATCCCTATAGCGGTGCGGGCCTCTACTTCGAGTCGCCAGCCAGCCTGCTCAGCGGCACCTACAGCGAGTATGTCGGCACCAAGATCAGACAGGCGCGCCAACAGGATAAGGCCGTTGCCGAGGTGGTAAAACAGCATAAGGCCTCACTCCAAGGCCTGATGAAGGGCTTCGACAGCTGGCAGGCCCGAGGGGACGCCATCGCGGCGGTAACCGATGAGCTTAAGGCGAGCCAAGATCCGGCGGCGACTGAGGTGGCGCAGATCTTCATCGACGGATACCAAGCAGCCGAGGCGACCCTCAAGGCATACCTCGCCAACGACAACAAGACGCCTATCGCTTCGCTCACCCAGGCCGACAAGGCATTCGAACTGCTGCTGGCCGACTGGACTGTCGCCGCCTACACCCACAGCAAAGATAAACAGGCCTTCTCGGCGCTGTTCAGCGAGCAGTTTAAACTCAAGCTACCGATCAAGGATCGTGAGTTAGACAAGGCGCTGAGCCGCCTGATAGACCTGCCCAGCCATCTGAGTAAGATGTCGCTCGAGCAAGGCTACCAAAACATTCAGGTCGAATTTAAAGATGCCTTGCCCAAATCAAGCGAACGCTATGACTTTAAGGATGCCCTGCACAGCGTCAGCTTTGTGTATGAGAAGGGCGCCTGGCGACTCGATAGCGTCAGCCAGCTGCCGATCGCCCACTACGAAACCAACTAGCAGGCTCTTGGGTTAAATTAGTCGCTTAAGCTAGGCGTTTATCTTGGGCGTTTATCTTGAGCGTTTATGTTAGGCGTTTATCTTGGGCGCTGAGCTTGGATTAGGAAAGAAAGCGGGCGACTCACGCCGAGGGGGCCAAGTCGCAACTTGAGCTGTAATGGTTCAGCTCGATAAGGCCCTGCAGCAAGATGCCGTGATAGCGCGCCTTGATCAGCTGATAGTCCAGCTCGGGAGCGAAGTAGTAGGTCACCTCTTCGGCACCAGTCTGTTCCACTGGCACCAACATCAATTGGCCCCAAGGCGCCACTTCGGCGGCTTGCGGAGCCTTAACATAGAATTGATAGGGCTCCATGGCATCTGACGCCTGACGAACCAGGGCAAACTGGTGCCTGCCCTGCATCAATAGCCGGCGCATCTCTATCGCCAGGGTGTCCACATCCCGCAGGGCATTGTCTTTGGAGTGATAGTCGGTCACCTCACCATCCAGATCCACCCGCGCGGCGCGGCCATTCTGACTGAAGCGCACCTGCATGTCTCTGGCGCGAAAGCCGCTCACCTGCTGATGAAACGCCTGGGTGATCCACTCCTCTGTGGTCTCCGACCAGCTGAGTTCGGCCCGCTGCCGATAGCGGGTGCCAATGCCTAAGATGCTGGCCTCACTGTTTGAAGTCACTACCGCGCGTTTGCCCTGCCACTGCTCGGTGCGGCTCATGGTGCCCGTGTGTATGCCGCTGAGATAGATATCGTAATCCGAGCGGCGAGTACACTGTGGCTTTTGCTTAGGGGCCGCATCGATAACAGCCTTGTCTTGTGCATCACGGATCTGAGTCTCGTCCGCCTTCGCGCACTGGCTCAAAGCCAGGGCCGCAACAACGGCCGAGGCGACAAGCATAGGCTTGGCGTTAACACACAAGCGAACAGGCAGCACTGTCATGGCTAGAAGACTTCGTTGACGTTGAGGTAGAAGTTGGTCTCGTTCTCGCCGACACCCACATCCAGACGCAGGTTGATGTTGTCTTTGATCTTAAAGCGGAAACCTGTGCCGTAAGAGGTCAGCAGCTCATCGTTAAGATCGCTCACCTTGTCGGCCACGCTACCCACGCCGCCCCAGAACACCATGCCGTAACGCTGGAAGATAGGCAGACGGTACTCGACTTGGCCCATCATCATCTGCTTGTCACGGTAGCGGCCCTTGATGTAGCCGCGCATGGCGCTGGAACCGCCAAGATCCGGCAGCATGTTCCAGGGTACATCGCCGCTGGTGAAGTGGCCCTGCACCTGCCAGGCGATTAGGCCAGGCATCTGGCTAAGCCATGAGGTGGTGCTGAGATCGATATAGTTGGCCAGCTCGAGGTCATACTTGGCGAAGCTGTCGTACTCGCTGTTTTGATACAGGCCCGCATCGAGCTGGAACAACCAGCCCTTGGTGGCGTTGAGGCGGTAGTCGCGGGAATCATAGATGCTGGTGACCACCAGGCCGGAGCTGAAGTTGCTTGGCAAGATGCCGTCGGATGGCAGGGGAATATCACCCTCTACCCGAGTGAACTTGTCGGCACTGGCGTAGGTGAAGTCGACGCCCACACCAACAAAATAGTTGTCGGCCACCTGGGTCATCCAGCGCGGCGTGAAGCTGTAGAGCTGCTCGTCGAACTCATGGTGATTGCTGTCGATGTTACCGTCTGCTATGCCACGGCCGTAGTAGACAGACGCCTCGTTATGCAGCTCCAGCCCCAGCAGCAGACGCTGCTTGCCGCCGTTGAAGAAGGTCATGTTTTCCACTTCGACGCCGTAGGAGTTGTTCATCGACACGAAGGAGTTCAGCACCAAAGAGGAAGGTTGCTCCTCGGGCGCCGCGCCATCTGTCTTATACAGGCCCACCATCAGGAGGCCCACGCCGAATTTCTTCTCAGGCGTGTAATAGGCGGTCGGCAGGTAGCTCATGTCTATGGTCTTGCTCTCGTCAAACTCACCGTCGGCGCCGAAGACGTCCAGGATCTCATCGACCCAGGTAGGCTGCATATCTTTTGGCGTTTCAATCAGGGGCTCTACGGCGGCGGCCATTTGAGAAAAGGCCAGCAGGGACAAGCATAAAATCCGTTTCATAAACACTCTAATGATTAGTCAGGAAAAATAAGATGTTAGGAGTTATGGGGCTGCGTATTTGTTGCCGTGTTAAACAGCAGCAACCGCAAGCCGAGCGGCATTTTAACACCCCAGCGGGTTTCAACAACGACTTTTTCGATTAACAAATGTTCAGCAAACTGGAAACACTTAGGTTAAGGCGAGCTGCAGGGACAATGGCTAGCACTGAGTAACTAGCAGCAAAGAATTGGTATTAAAGGATTAGCGATTAAAGATAGGCGGCGCGCTCGAAAACGCGCCCAACGAGGGATTAACGTACCCAGCGCATCAACTGATTGGCGTCTTGCACCGCGAGTTGGCGCTTAACCAGCTTGCCCGAACCGTCAAACAGCAGGAGTTCGGCGGCACCCGCGCGGTATTTGGCGATCAGCTGCTCACCCTCAGGGGTGCCGACTCTCGCAAGCAGAAACAGTACATTATCGCCCAGGTGGCCCCGCGCCTCGTTCATCTGCTCTGTCTGAGTATGGCTCACCGCCAGATTAGGGTCGTAGACAAACACCAGGGCTGGCGTGCCCTTGCCTATCTCCTCATGGGTCGCCTTAAAGCCCTTGGGCATCATCATAAGCAGCAGCGCGATCAGGCCCACCACGGCCAGACTCACCCCAATCGCCATCCAAGGCCCACGCTTAGTCCCATTTAAATGCTGATTTCCCATGCCACTCGCTCCCTTTGATAACCATTCCAGACACAAAACAGTCACCATGCTACCCAAGCAAGCTGAGGCAAATCTTAAAAATGGGTAATTGTTCTGGTTAAAGCCGATCGTTAGCACAGAGGCCAGATAAAGGATTAGGCCGCGCTGCGCAGATGCTTAAGGTTATGTAACATGGCGAGCACCCGTGGCGTCATTATCCTGTGGGCGGTTACCCTGGCCGACTCCTGCGCCTGCTGCAGGGTGCGTCTGTCCAGCAGGGTCGCCAACCTCTGGCTGCGGGCCATGGGAATGTCGGACTCAGAACAGGCCGCTGCAATATAGGCCCAACGGTAGGCATCGACCAGTTCACCGCGATCCTCAAACAGCATAGACAGACGATACTGAGCGGCCGGCAATCCGGCCTCTGCTGCCAGCAGATAACTCTCGATGGCGCGATCCAGATTGGCCGCGCTTTCAGCTTCTGCACCCGCATCTAAACCAAGACCATGCTCCAACATGTAAC
Source organism: Shewanella loihica PV-4 (assembly GCF_000016065.1). Classification (NCBI taxonomy): domain Bacteria; kingdom Pseudomonadati; phylum Pseudomonadota; class Gammaproteobacteria; order Alteromonadales; family Shewanellaceae; genus Shewanella; species Shewanella loihica. The sequence goes on along the minus strand of NC_009092.1, from coordinate 538,200 downwards.
CCAAGTTAAGCGCCGCCAGCATATCGCCCTGTTCAAACGCCCCCGTGAAGCAAGCCAGCGCCTCGCCGTGGCGCTGCGCCTTGGGCACCTCGATTGGCCAGTCCTCTGCTAAGCCAGAATCTCCTATACATGAGTTGCCATCGCCTGTATTTACAAAGCCAGTATTCATAAAACCAGGGTCACGCAGCAACATCAGGCCGCGAGCGGTAGTGGCGCGTATGATGCCCCCTTGCTCCGCCGCCTCAAACAGTGTCAGCGCCGAGCGATACTCCGGCGCCCCGCCCAAGCCCATGAGCTGCATCATCCCCAGATGATAGGCCGCCTCAACATCCTGCTTCTTCAGCCAGGCCTTCTGACACCAACGTTTCGCGCTACGCACACTCGACCCCACAGGCGTCACGCCGATGCAGGAGAGGTTGTAATGAAACCAGGCCTCCTCTGGCGGCAGATCTTGCCAGGCCTCGAGCAGACGCTGATAACGGCGGGGATGCTTTTCGCCATACTCCTTCGCGCTCGGCGCGTCCCAGTAGATGAACAGGCGCTCAAAGCCCTGCAGATCGAGCCAGCCCGGCATTATGGTCGGCTTACGTCGCCCCTCGATAAAAAGCATGACGGCAACGAGCAACGCCAGCGTCACGGCGATCACCAAAACCGGCATAAGATCTTCATACATGTTGTGTATCCATACCATAGCTCCACTTAAGGAAATTTGTCCTAATCATTAAAAACAGCTCGGCTGATGCCGATGGCCTGTTAAGGGTTAAAGCTCAATAGCCTTGATTTCAGGAGCGATCGCCGAATAACGTTCGCATCTGGCCAGCAGTTGTGCCTTATATGCCTCCACAAAAGCCTGCTCATCTTCGTCCAAGTCTTTGAGCATGGCGATGACACCATTAATTTCGAGCCTTATCTTAGCCACCATCTTATCCAGGCTATTTACGATTAAGGCTCTTGGTAATCCCACCTCTTCACTAAAGGCGGCAAGTTGATAGGCATAGATCTTATTGGGATCGAACTCATCATCTATCGCCATTGCCAACTCTTGTTCAAAATCCTCATATAAGGCCACGCAAACGAGGTCATACCAAGGTGTAGGTAACATCCCGTTAGGCGTCATAAAAAACGAGTAGTTTTTCCCATGGGCATCGGCATTGCCACTCAATAAATTGAACAGCGTCCACCGCAACATATCCTGCTTGGCTGCAGCCGGATTAATACATTGATTCGCAAGACCAAACAACCTTGGCAGGCTGACACCTTCACGAATATCCCTGACATCCCGTCCACTACCAAAGTTACGTTCATATTTCTTGTTGACGCTAAAACCAAGTGCTTGGCAACTATCGATAATGTGCCGCCTCTGCACCCTGTTTTCATCGTCCAGATAGCGACGATCGAAACGTTCGACACACAAGGATTTATACTGGCCAAAACAACGAATTTCGACATTCGCGACTTTCAAGGCCAGCGCCTTAGCCAAGCGCATAGTAAGGAACTCGTTGATGACCAGATGCGGATGCTGTTCAAACTTCAGGATATGTGTCGATGACAGTGCTCCTTCACCGAAGCCAAACTCCTCACCATTAAAGAAGAGATTTAACTTTGACTGTACCCCAGCCACCGACAGCCTGGGTCTACCATCCCAAATCTCCATCGGCCAGAACTCAGGATCTTCCAGTCGCTGAACGATCTCATCGTCACTGATAGTCCGGAGTGTTGTCGGTGGAAATGCAGAACCTTTAGAAGAAAAGGCGATGGCACCCGCAGTATCTAGGCCAATGGCCCGGATGAGCGCAAAGGTATTGCCCTTTGCAACACCAAGCGATTCAACAAGGTAATCGAGCCCCTTATTCTCAGGCAGCAAATTAACCAGAAACATGGCAATTTGCGTACTGCTACCCGAGCCATCCAAAGGGATCGTAGGTGATAATGGAAAACCGCTTTGCTGCCAGGCTTGAGTGTAGCTGACCGCAAAACGCTCATCGCTTGGATCAAATGACAACGCGCCGATAAGCTGGTCACCAAGTAGCATATCTAACACAAGGATTGGTGATTCGGCCATGGCTAGTACCACTCACTTGAGCCGGCATCTGACTTTGACTCGACAGCGAGCCGAATCCCCAGACCATCAAGTATCTTGAATACGGTAGAGATGTAGACATCTTCGCCCTTCTCGACACGAATCAAGGTTTTCTTAGTGACACCGCACAACATTGCCGCCACCTCTTGAGTCAGCGCCGCTTCCTTCCTGCGGGTTTTAATCAGTAATCCCAACGAATCTTGGTTTAACGAGGAGCTCATAAGATCACCATAAAGTGTACTTTGCTACACTTTAGCCACGATAAAGGGATGATTCAACATAAAAGTGTAGCAACATACACTTTTTAAGTATTAACAAGACCGATAGAGCAAAAAGTGTAACATCATACACCTTTCATCTGTTCGGGTTAGCAAATGGGCCAAAAGTGTCATTTGTTACACTCTCAGAGTCTCTAACACCGCAAAACATCATCGACACTAATCTGACGGCTCCCGACCATTTCGAAGCGGTGCCTTGTTCACTATTGCCTTGCGCGGCGGCGATACTGTAGGATAAGTTAATGTTTTGTTGTTAAAACAATATTTAAGCGCTTACTAAAGTATGCGAATGAATGTCAGGGATGGCGCCGCTCTCACCAGAGAGACGGCATAAGGCAAGGACAGCTTTCACACCTCACCTCAAACTCCCCTCTCTGGCTCTGGCTCAGCCAATCTGCATAGTTTTTGACCTTGGATAAGGTTTTATCTGCGACAGAATGATAGCTTTAACATTGTTTTTATTAGCATTAATTGGATATTACGCGCTCTGGAATAGCTAGAATTTCGGGCGGTAGCGATGCCTATGACAGGGATGACAGCCCTGATGCTGTTTTGATACCTGATGCCAAGCTACGCTTGGCGAAAGTCGTGGTGTTCCACACCACACCGGGGGAAAGGGGACCGTTTCGACAGGCAATTGCGTCCATGCAAAAGTGCCAGCTCACCATCCATGGTTCGCGCTCATAAACGCTCTACGAGCAATCGCCCTTATCCAATCCCTCAACGCTCCAACGCACCACTTGAAGGCATTTTCAAAGGAATGAGTTTGATGCACGAAATCAAAGTAAACCTGTATGACTGTCAACACTGCTCGGGGACAGGTACCTGCACCAACGGCAAAGATAATTGTTCATGTGAAGCCTGTGCCAAGAAGAACGAACTCCCTTTCTGGCGTAGACAAAATCAGCATGGACTGATGTGTGGCTCATGCGGTGGCATAGGTAAAGCTGAGCCCCTAACCGAGCGAATGAACAAACGAATCGCCCCCTTGCTGGCTATTGCTATTGTAGTAATCCTATTAATCATCATTGCTGAGGCAGCAATTTTTGAAAATAAGTACTTCTCAGAAATTCTTGCCTTTTCTGGTGCCATCATAGGCTCTGTCTGCGGTTTTTACTTCTCTTCCGTCAAAAATCAAAACTAACTAATAGCAACTTCAATTTCGGGGCTAGCAGATGCAAGACGTAGCGAAAATAGCGGTGTTTATCGACGCAGATAACGCACCGGCAAGAAAGTTTGACGTGATACTGGCTGAGCTAGCCAAACATGGCGTGGTGAGTATTCGCAAAGCCTACGGCAACTGGAAAAGCCCAGGCCTGAAGCACTGGGAAGACATACTGCACGAATATGCCATTCAACCTATTCAACAGTTCGACCTGACCAAAGGAAAGAACGCCACAGATATCGCACTGGTAATCGATGCCATGGACATCTTATACACCAAAGATATAGATATCATGTGCCTCATCTCCTCTGACTGCGACTTCACTCCCTTAGTCACCAGAGTGCTCTCAGACGGCAAAAAGGTATTCGGCTTTGGCGAACGTAAAGCCCCCACCGCTTTCGTCAACAGCTGCTCTCGCTTCCTCTACCTAGACGCAGAACCCGAAGTTGAAACCGAAGTAGAAGTGCCTATAGAGAAAGTAACTGAGTCAGCAACAGATAAAGAAGCAAAAACCACCACGCCAACCACAAAAGCCAGTGTTCCACGCAAACAAAACCTTAAAGGTGACACCAAGTTAATTCACCTACTGCGACAGGCAATTGAGGCAACAGAAGAAGATGACGGCTGGTCACGCCTCGGCCCCATCGGCTCTCACATTTCGAACCACAGCTCATTCGACCAAAGAAACTATGGCTTCAAGAAACTCAGCGATCTCTTCGCCGCCATAGACCTATTCGAGATGCGAAAAACCAACGGTTCAGTCATGTGGATCAGAGAGAGCAAACGAGCCAAGAAGAATGGGAAGTAAACTGCTACAAGAATTAACGACTCATTGAGCATTATCTATACAAAAATCTCTCCAGTAAAAAACTACGCAAAGAATAGAAATAGAACTTCCAAACCAATGTCTCTTTGCCCGGAATGCTATTTCTTAAAAATGAGTCAATCAAACACCTTATTATAAATTAAAAAATACCAATCAATGACCTACGGCAGCCATCAATAACACTTGGTACTCAGATAAATGAAAAAGAAACTACAAGTCCATGACCGAGAACTTGCAAAAAAAGCCAGCTTCTACGCTAATCGAATAGGAAAAAATCATAATATTTTTAAAGGCCATGCTATTCATTCATTCAATGGAAAAAAATTGGAGACAATTTTTAACATTCCAATTTTACCTGTACCCAAAATATTTGATATTGTTAGAACTGGTTACGATCAGGCATTTGTTGATTTTCTACAAGATTTTAAAATATTGCTCAGCGAGAAAAAACACATTTATCTGTCTTTCGTAAACACAACAGTCACAAATCTGCCAGTCTTTTTGTTGTTATATGAGATTCAAGACAAATACAATTGCAAAATATCCGTTATCTGGTCTAAAAAATCTCCATTCGTTAATAAGCTTATAAAAGATTCTGGAGCATTTTCCCCTAAAGCTGAGCGAAATCAGGCCATGTTTAACCCAAAAATAAAGAGAATTCCAGTCATAAGCGGCAGCAATCAAGAATATCAAACTTTTCCTGACGCCTTAGTCGACGCAATTAGAGATAAGTTTTACGACGGTGATATCCCGGACAATATCGAATCACGCATATCTCAAGCAGTAATTGAAACACTAGAAAATGTTGGTCGCCATGCTTATCCAGACCAACCTTTAGACAAAGATAAGAAATGGTGGCTAGTATGTTCAATTGGCCATAACGGGAATGAAAAAGAAGAGTATATGTATTTAGCAATATTCGATTCAGGCAGGGGCATACCACTATCATTTGAAGACAGTAAAGTATTCCAAAACAGAGTGAAAAAGCACTATCCGGAAGAGTTTTCTAAACTACTTCACGGTGAAATAGAAGATAACTCTAAATTAGGTCAGCTTACTAAGTTGGTGCGAACCGCAAAGTCTATGATTGCACCGCTACGAAATACTATCGGTGATTCAGGTCTAATCCATGCTTCCATGATGCATGACATGACAAGTTTAGATGATGATAGTCACGGGCAAGGAAGCGTTTCAATAAAAGATATTGTAACCACTGACGCAGACAGTAAACTAATCATATTGAGCAATAGCGGATGCTATCAATACAATAAAGGAGGCAAGGAAGAGCATACTAGGATAGAATTACAAAATGAACTATCTGGTACGTTACTTCAATGGAGCATAAAACTAGATGAACTCTGTTAAAACGATAGTGGTTACCAACGAATTCCACCCACGACCAAAAGGTCGATATAAAGATGACGCGCCAGGCTGTGAATTTACAGCTGGAGAAGTTTTTCGCGATACAATTTTAGTCGATGCTCTAAAGGCCAACGATAAAGTAATTGTTGATCTAACAGGATACAATAGATATGGAAGGTCATTTTTGGATGAAGCATTCGGGGGATTGATTTCCCGCAGAGGATTTACAAAAGAAGAATTAGATGAGAAGTTAACAATAAAACATGACACTGTAGAAAACTTTGTAACGACTGCTAATGATCGTATTATTGCTGCTGAACAAAAGAGACCAAAATGACTGGCTGGATAAAGTTCGAATGGATATTCATCAGTTGGATTCTTAGTCTATTTATACATCATCATAGTGTAAAGCGTGGAGCAATATCCGCTCAAAAAGACGCATTAATTGATCTAATAGCTTCTTTATCTGAGTTCAAATGGAGCGAAGAAAAAAGTGAAAAACTATATGAGCAAGAACGATATAACGCTAAAGTTTCTCGCGTAAATTGGAAACTTAGGCAGTTGAACAAACTTTCCTCATGTAAATTCATTAGCGAAGATAAATTAACGCCACTTTACAACTTTGATATAGAGTGTTATTTAGACAAAAAAACGTCTGTCGAGGATAGAGAGCGGCTAAAGTTTGAGCTGCAAGAATGTTGTGAAGACTTAATAGATGGAATTGAAAATACTCATTTCGACAAAATTGTATCATCAAAGTCTTATATGTTTTGGTCCTATCGCCATACACTCTTCGGTATGTTTTTCGGGACAGCCATTGTTTATTTATTTATTGAGATAATGAAATTTTTATTTAAATAAAACAACAGTCTTGACACCCATTAAAAATTGCAAGTCATTCCCCTGCATTCATTCACTTATAATATTAACTTTAAGCTTTAGCTTACTTATTAAAAATGGCCTTGAAAAAAACGCTATCTGACGATACCGCGGCTTCTATTCTTTTGGTTTCAGGCTGTTAGGCTTAAGACCAGCAGAGTATCTAGCGCAGGAAAAATCGTTTTAGAGCAAGGCATCTTCCCGCGACGTTTAGCTGTCTGCTAATACCTTACAAGCATGTGGCAACACAGCGCTGCTCACTCACCACAAAGCAAATCCCCTCTTCGTATATCCATATACTCCGGGGATAATCATATCCATATGAAAAAGCCCCGATACGGTTAAGTATCGGGGCTTTCATTTTTACGTTCTAAGCTTCTGAGCTTTAGACCAGCATTGCTTCTAGCGCAGGAAAAATCGTTTTAGAGCAAGGCATCTTGCCGCGACGTTTAGCTGTCTAAACGAGTGGCAAGATAACGCCGCTATAGACGATTTTAACCAGCTAGAATTACATCATGCCCATGCCGCCCATACCACCCATACCGCCGCCCATGCCGCCCATATCGCCAGCACCAGCTTCTTGCGGTACATCACCCACCATAGCTTCGGTAGTGATCATCAGACCTGCGATAGATGAAGCGAACTGTAGCGCGCTACGAGTCACCTTAGTTGGGTCAAGAATACCCATCTCTAGCATGTCACCATACACATCGCTACCGGCGTTGTAACCATAGTTACCAGAGCCGTTCTTAACATTGTTCGCTACAACTGAGGCTTCTTCACCTGCGTTGGTCGCGATTTGACGTAGAGGCGCTTCCATGGCGCGCAGTGCGATAGTCACACCGTGCTTCTGGTCTTCGTTAGCCACGTCCAGCTCACCAATCTTAGAAGCAACGCGGATCAGGGCAACACCACCACCGGCAACCACACCTTCTTCAACGGCGGCGCGAGTCGCGTGCAGCGCGTCTTCTACGCGAGCCTTCTTCTCTTTCATTTCAACTTCGGTAGCGGCACCGACTTTGATCACTGCAACACCGCCGGCCAGCTTAGCCATACGCTCTTGTAGTTTTTCACGGTCGTAGTCTGAAGTAGACTCTTCTGCCTGGATCTTGATCTGGGCAACACGGGCAGAGATCTGCTCTTGCTCGCCGGTACCGTCGATGATGGTAGTGTCATCTTTGGTGATAACCACGCGCTTAGCAGTACCTAGGTCTTCCAGAGTCGCTTTTTCAAGCTCAAGACCGATCTCTTCGGCAATCACAGTACCGCCAGTCAGGATAGCGATATCTTGTAGCATCGCCTTACGACGGTCACCGAAACCAGGTGCCTTAACCGCAGCCACTTTAACGATGCCGCGCATGTTGTTCACAACCAGAGTCGCCAGGGCTTCGCCTTCAACGTCTTCTGCGATGATCATCAGTGGCTTACCGGTTTTCGCCAGACCTTCAAGGATAGGCAGTAGCTCACGGATGTTAGAGATCTTCTTGTCAACCAATAGGATGTATGGGTTTTCAAGTTCAACGCTGCCGGTTTCTGGCTTGTTGATGAAGTATGGAGACAGGTAACCACGGTCGAACTGCATACCTTCAACCACGTCCAGCTCGTTCTCTAGGGCCTGACCTTCTTCAACTGTGATCACGCCTTCTTTACCAACTTTTTCCATCGCAGTTGCGATGATTTCGCCGATTGACTCGTCAGAGTTAGCAGAGATGGTACCTACCTGAGCGATAGCCTTAGTGTCGCTACACTCTTGAGACAGGGTTTTCAGCTCGGCAACGGCAGCTACAACCGCCTTGTCGATACCGCGCTTAAGATCCATTGGGTTCATGCCAGCGGCAACGGCTTTCAGGCCTTCGGTTACGATGGCTTGTGCCAGTACGGTTGCAGTAGTGGTACCGTCACCGGCGGCGTCGTTGGCTTTAGAAGCAACTTCTTTCACCATCTGCGCGCCCATGTTTTCGAACTTATCTTCCAGTTCGATCTCTTTAGCTACCGATACACCGTCTTTGGTGATCAGCGGCGCGCCGAAGCTCTTGTCTAGAACTACGTTACGGCCTTTAGGGCCTAGAGTAACTTTAACTGCGTTAGCCAGTACGTTTACGCCCGCAAGCATTTTTACGCGAGCGTCATTGCCAAATAAAACTTCTTTAGCTGCCATGTTCTGTATCCTTTAATAAAATTCTGGTTAAACGGGATATTGAGTAACTTAGTGGATTATTCCACTACAGCCATTAAATCTGATTCAGACAGGATCAACACCTCTTGGCCGTCGATCTTCTCTTTCTTCACGCCGTAACCTTCGTTGAAGATCACTATGTCACCCACTTTCACGTCCAGTGGTTGCACAGTGCCATTTTCAAGAATTCGGCCATTGCCTACTGCAAGAACTTCACCGCGAGTTGACTGCTCGGCTGCACTACCTGTTAGTACGATGCCACCGGCTGATTTTGATTCAACTTCAGAACGCTTAACAATGACGCGGTCATGTAATGGACGAATATTCATCTACGGACTCTCCTAATGATTTTTTTGCCCAACAAACGTTGGCGGTTTATCAAATTAAAAGTGCGGCGAGATAGCTTTCGCCGCGGGATGTTCGATATATGGGGATAAGGTTTAGCAGATCCAAGGGCTTTACAAAAAAAATCTGATTTTTTTTAACTGGGTTTTATAAAAGATCAGCCTTTCCTGATAGAATTGCCCTCCTTCTGTTACCTAGGCATTCCACATACATGAGAGACAGACACGGGCTGCTCAGTCAGCCAATCGGTCGTGTACTGCTAAATATGAGCCTCCCGAACCTGATTGGTATTCTCACCATTCTTGGGTTCAGCCTTGTAGACACCTTTTTTATCAGCCAGTTGGGGACAGAAGCCCTGGCGGCCATCAGCTTTACCTTTCCGGTCACCCTGATCGTCTCCAGCATCGCCATCGGCATAGGTGCCGGGGTATCGACTAATCTCGGCCGCCTCATCGGCAGTGGCAACAGCCCCAAGGCCAAGGTATTTCTGCATGACGCCCTGCTGATCACCTTCTGGCTGATCGCCGCCCTGTCCCTGCTGGGCAGCCTATTTATCGGCCCGCTGTTTACCCTGCTGGGCGCCAACGACGACAGCCTGCCGCTGATCCGCGACTATATGTTTCTCTGGTATCTGGGGGCGCCGCTGCTGGTGCTCTTGATGGTGGGCAACCAGGGGCTGCGCGCCACCGGCGATACCAAGTCGCCGGCCAAGATCATGGCGCTGGCGGCGGTGATCAACCTGGTGCTCGACCCGTTGCTGATCTTCGGTCTAGGCCCCTTCCCCCGCTTGGAAATTCAGGGCGCGGCCATCGCCACCCTGATCTCCTGGGTGGTGGCGCTGTCTCTGTCGGGTTACCTGCTTATCATCAAGCGCAACCTGGTGGACTTTGCCGAGTTTAACCTTGAGCGCATTCACTGCAACTGGCGCCAGCTGGCCCATATCGCCCAGCCTGCGGCGCTGATGAACCTGCTCAACCCTGTGGCCAACGCCATCATAATGGCCATGCTGGCGCGCATCGACCACAGCGCGGTGGCGGCATTCGGCGCCGGTACCCGTTTGGAATCGGTTTTGCTGATCGCCGTGATGGCGCTCTCCTCCAGTTTGGTGCCTTTTATCGCCCAAAACCTAGGGGCGGGACAGACGGAGCGCGCCCGCGACGCCCTCATGCTGTCGCTACGTTTCGTGCTGGTGTTCCAGACCCTCATCTATCTGCCGCTGGCACTCATGGCTACCCCTATTGCCCAACTGTTCAGTAAAGATCCCCAGGTGATCGAGTGGCTCAGCTTCTACATCATCGCCCTGCCCGCCGCCTATGGTCCACTGGGGATGGTGATCCTTACCGCCACCTCACTCAACGCCTATCACAGGCCGATGAGCTCCTTGGTGCTTAACGTCTGTCGCCTGTTTCTACTCCTGCTGCCGCTGGCGGCGCTGGGCTCTTATCTGGGCGGCGTGAAGGGCCTGCTGCTGGCGCTACCTATCACCAACGCCGTGATGGGGATCGCCTGTTATATCCTGGCCAGTCGCATCACAGAGCCAGACACCACGCCCAAGCATGTCGAGATCTACAAGCGTTAACAGAGGGCTAGCCGCCATGGATGATTTGCAACACGAGACGCTTGAACGGGATTACTTTGAGCATGACTTCAGCGGTAAAGATCTGCAGGGGCTACTGTTTCGTCGCTGCCGCTTCGTGCGCTGCAGCTTTAACCGCGCGGATTTGACCGACTGCCATTTCAAGCAGTGTCAGTTTGTCGAGCCCGGCGATCTGCTGGGGTGTGATTTTAGCTACGCCACGCTGATCAACGCCAAGTTCAGTGACTGTCGCCTCAACCTGGCGCGCTTCACCGGTGCCCGCTGTTTCGGCGCCGAGTTTCGAGCATCCAACCTGCAGGGCGCCGACTTCTACCGCGCCAGTTTCGCCAATCAAATCGGCATCAATCACTACTTCTGCAGCGCCGTATTCAGCGGCTGTAACCTCGCCTATGGCAACCTGTCTCAGGTGATACTGGAAGAGTGCGAACTGACCGACAACCGCTGGCGCGGCGCCAACCTGACCGGGGCATCGCTTAAGGGCAGTGACCTCAGCGGCGGCGAGTTTAGCCCTGAGCTGTGGGGCGAGTTCGATCTCAGGGGCGCCAACCTGACAAGGGTGGATCTCGAGGGGTTGGATCCCCGCGAGGTGGCGCTGGAAGGGGTGATGATAGACGCCTGGCAGCAGAGTCAGCTGCTGGCGCCCTTTGGCTTAATCGTCTGCGGCGAATAGCGTTAAATTAACGGCTTAATCGCCCCCTTGGTCCTGGCTTCACGATCGCAGGCACCATTTTGCAAACACTCATCTAGTGCCCGCAACACATGGTCGATAAAGCGCTGGCTGGCGAGGCTAATGAAACGCCGCGACGGATAGACGAGGAAGCACTTACCCTCATAGGGCTCGATATCTTCAAATAGCATCACCAGCTTGCCATTTTCCACATATTCCCGGGCGATCGGTAGCGGCATCATGGCGATGCCACGCCCCATCAAGGCCGCCTCTAGACAGGTACTCAGGCTGTTAACACACAGGTTACCCGTTACCGACAGTATCCTGTCTTTGCCGAAGGGCACCTCATTAAAGATCCTACCGTTGGGATAGCGAAACAAAATGGAGTTATGCTCGGGCAACTCCTCCGGCTTAGTCGGTTTACCCGCCCTCTCCAGGTATTCCGGGCTGGCAAAGAAATGCACGAATTCGCTGATGATATGCCGCGCCACCATCTCATTCTCGTTAAACGCATCTTCGAGCATGAAGGCCAGATCGATATTATTGCGGATCATATCCTTGGGCTCCGAGCTGACGATGATCTCCACCGTCAGCGCCGGATTAAGATCCATAAACTCGAATATCGCTTGAGTGATATACAAGAGCTCAGGGATCGGAAAGATCAGTATGCGTAGATGGCCGGTAACCGCCGCTTCCTTCCCCGACAGCTCGGAGAAGGTCTGCTCCAGAGTCGCCAGCAAGGGCGTGGTTTTATTGTAGAAATGGCTGCCCGAGGCGGTGAGGGTCATGGCGCGACTCTGGCGATGAAACAGCTTAACATTGAGCTCATCTTCCAGCGTCTGCAGGCGCCGACTCAGGGTCGATTTAGGCACATTGAGAATATCGGCAGCCTCGACCAGGCTGCCCGTCTCGACGATGCGGTGGAACAGGGCAATATCTTCGGTTTTCATCACAGTCTCACTTCAATAACAGGCGGCAGACCTGATTCTGTTATTACTTTGCACACAGTCACAGGGGTAAATCAAGTTAATACAGTTTCAATTTTTGGAACTCACGGTTCCACATAATTCCATTTTAATAGATGTATCGCGCTGCTATCTTAGCCGCCATGAGATACACCTTGTCACAAATGATGGAGTTTACGATATGAAACCCCTTACAACGTCACTTTCACTACTCGTATTAACTCTAGTACTTGCCGGCTGCAGCACAGAATCTGCCGAGATCGCTCCCGAGAGTGTTCGTCCCGTTAAGCTGCTGGAGATCACCGAGTTGGGAAGCGGCACCCTGAGAAGCTTCCCCGCCAAGGTCGCCGCCACCAAGCAGGCGGAACTGTCGTTCAGATTATCGGGTCAGCTGATCGAGTTCTCTCTAGTGGATGGCCAGCGCGTCACCAAGGGCGAGGTGCTGGCGCGCCTCGACGACAGAGACGCTCGCAACCAATTGCTCAACCGCGAGGCAGATCATGAACTGGCCCAGGCCGACTTTAACCGTAAGGGCGAGCTGCTGCGCCAGGCGCTGATCTCCCAGGCGGAATATGACCTGGCCAAGGCCCAGCTGAAATCCAGCGCCGCCAACCTGGCCAGCGCCCAGGATCAGCTGAGCTATACGGTGATCAAGGCGCCCTTCAGCGGCACGGTCGCCAAGACCAAGATAGAGAATTTTCAGATAGTACAGGCCAACCAGCCGGTTCTGGTGCTGCAGAAAGATCGCTTCATCGACGTAGTGATCCAGGTGCCCGAGTCGCTGGCCAGCCGTGTGACCTCCTTTAACCCACACTCGCCTTCACTGCCCATGGTGACCTTTAGCAATCACCCGGAGCAGCAGTATGCCGCGCGTCTCAAGGAGTTCGCCACTCAGGTGACGCCAGGCACCCAGAGCTACGAGGTGGTGTTTACCCTGCCGACCCCGACCGAATTTAGCGTGCTGCCGGGCATGAGTGCCCAGCTGATCTTGGATATCGCCGGTCCCGATGCCAAAAAGAAGAGCGCCATAGTGCCGCCGAGCGCCGTGCTCAAGCGAGATCAAGACGGTGAGCCTATCGTCTGGACCTATGATCTGGGCACGGGCCAGGTGAGCGCCCGCAAGGTGAGCCTGGGTAAGGTGACCAGTCAGGGGATAGAGATCACCCAGGGCCTGACGGTAGGTGACCGTGTGGTAGTCGCCGGTGTGGCCCAGCTGCACGAGAGTCAGCAGGTCAAGCCGCTGCGCTGGCAACGAGGTGTTTAACAGATGAATTTTGCCGAGTATTCGATCACCCACAAGGTGGTCAGTTGGATGTTTGCCCTGCTGCTCCTCATAGGTGGCAGCCTGTCGTTCATGAGCCTGGGGCAGCTGGAATTTCCCGAATTTACCATTAAAGAGGCACTGGTCGTCACCGCCTACCCTGGCGCTTCGCCGGAGCAGGTGGAGGAAGAGGTTACCCTGCCCCTGGAAGATGCGCTGCAGCAGCTCGATGGGGTGAAACATATCACCTCGATCAACAGCGCCGGCCTGTCGCAGATCCAGATTGAGATGGAGGACAAGTACGACGCCGAGAAGCTGCCGCAGATCTGGGATCTGGTGCGCCGTAAGGTAAGCGATACCCAGGGGAGTCTGCCCAGCGGCGCCATGACACCTCAGGTGATCGACGACTTCGGCGACGTCTATGGCATTCTGCTCAACCTCAGCGGCGACGGCTACAGCGAACGCGAGCTGGAAAACTATGCCGACTTTCTGCGCCGCGAGCTGGTGCTGGTCGATGGGATCAAGCGCGTCAACATCGCAGGTATCGTCGACCAACAGGTAGTAGTGGAGATCTCCACTCAGAAGATCAACGCCTTAGGCCTGAACCAGGACTATATCTATGGCCTGATCAACAGCCAGAACGTGGTCTCTAACGCGGGTAGCATTCGCGTGGGCGACAACCGTATCCGCATCCACCCCACGGGCGAGTTCGACAGCGTCGAGGCGCTATCACGCCTTGTGGTGAGTGCGCCCGGTAGCGCCAAGCTGATCTACCTGGGGGATATCGCCAACATCTACAAGGCGATGGACGAGACCCCGAGCAACCTGTATCACAGCGGCGGCGACATGGCGCTGTCTGTGGGCATCGCCTTCTCCAGCGGCGTCAACGTGGTCAAGGTGGGCGAGGCGGTCAATCAGAAGATGATGGCGCTCAGCGACGAGCTGCCGGTGGGCATGATGCTGACCACAGTCTACGACCAGAGCAAGATGGTGGATCAGACCATCAACGGCTTTTTGGTGAACCTGGCGGAATCGATCGCCATCGTTATCGGCGTGCTGCTGATCTTCATGGGGCTGAGATCTGGCCTGCTAATGGGGCTAGTGCTGCTGCTCACCATTCTCGGTACCTTCATCATGATGAAGGTGCTCAATATCGAGCTGCAGATCATCTCGCTGGGGGCATTGATCATCGCCCTGGGGATGTTGGTGGATAACGCCATCGTGGTAACTGAAGGGATCATCATAGGCCTCAAGCGCGGCCAGTCGCGTCTGGAGACCGCCAAGCAGGTGATCACTCAGACCCAGTGGCCACTGCTGGGGGCGACGGTTATTGCCATCATCGCCTTCGCGCCTATCGGTCTGTCGGACAACGCCACGGGTGAGTTTTGTATCTCTCTGTTCCTGGTGCTGCTGATCTCCCTGTTTATCAGCTGGATCACCGCCATGACGCTGACCCCCTTCTTCTGCGATCTGCTGTTTAAGGATGGCGAGATCCCCGATGAAGCAGATAGCGACCCCTACAAGGGTTGGCTGTTCCAGCTCTATCGCGGCAGCCTGAGCCTGGCGATGCGTTTTCGCGGCCTGACCCTGCTGGTCGTGCTGCTGGCCCTGGTGGGTTCGGTGATGGGCTTTGGTCAGGTGAAAAACGTCTTCTTCCCGGCCTCTAACACCCCTATCTTCTTCGTGGATGTGTGGATGCCTGAAGGCAGCGACATCAAGGCCACCGAGGCGCTGCTGGGTCGTATCGAGCAGGATTTAATGGCGGAGCAGGAGAAACAGGATCTCGGCCTGGTGAACATCACCAGTGTGGTCGGCCAGGGCGCCCAGCGCTTCGTGCTGCCCTATGTGCCGGAGAAGGGCTACGCCGCCTATGGCCAGCTGCTGATCGAGATGAGCAATCTGGAGACCCTCAATGCCTATATGCGCAGGCTCGAGCAGGACCTGGTACAGCACTACCCAGAGGCGGAATATCGCTTCAAGTATATGGAGAATGGCCCCAGCCCGGCGGCCAAGATCGAGGCACGCTTCTACGGCGAAGACCCAGAGGTGCTGAGACAGCTGGCCCAGCAGGCGAGCGAGATCTTCCTCGCCGAGCCGAGCGCCACCAGCGTGCGCCACAACTGGCGTAACCAGGTAACCCTGGTGCGTCCACAGCTGGCACTGGCTCAGGCCAGGGAAACCGGCATCAGTAAGCAAGATCTGGATAACGCCCTGCTGACCAACTTCAGCGGCAAGCATGTCGGCCTGTATCGTGAGAACAGCCATCTGCTACCAATTATTGCCCGGGCGCCGGCCGATGAACGTCTCAATGCCGACAGCATCTCGGCGCTGCAGGTGTGGAGCACGGAAAACAATGTGTTCGTGCCCATCTCTCAGGTGGTCAGTGACTTCACCACAGAGTGGGAAGATCCGCTGATCATGCGCCGCGACCGTAAGCGGGTGATCTCTGTGCTCGCCGACCCGTTGAACGGCGGCAACGAGACCGCTGACTCGGTATTTAGAAAACTGCGACCTAAGGTCGAGGCCATCAGCCTACCCGCCGGCTATGAGCTGGAATGGGGCGGCGAATATGAGACCTCAAGCGAGGCGCAGCAATCGGTATTTAGCTCGATCCCACTTGGCTACCTGGCGATGTTCCTGATAACCGTGCTGCTGTTTAACTCGGTCAGACAGCCCCTGGTGATCTGGTTTACCGTGCCGCTGGCGCTGATCGGCGTGGTCTCAGGCCTGCTGCTGTTCGATGCCCCCTTCAGCTTCATGGCGCTGCTGGGTCTGCTGAGTCTGACCGGGATGATCATCAAGAACGGTATCGTCCTGGTGGATCAGATAAACCTCGAGCTGAGTCAGGGTAAGGATGCCTACCGCGCGGTATTCGACTCCTCGGTGAGCCGTGTGCGTCCGGTGTTGATGGCGGCGATCACCACAATGCTGGGGATGATCCCCCTGCTGCCGGATGCCTTCTTCGGCTCCATGGCGATCACCATCATCTTCGGCCTTGGCTTCGCCTCTGTGCTCACCCTGGTGGTGCTGCCGGTGGCCTACACCCTGGTCTTCGGCATCAAGGTGCCTAAGACCGCATAACCCCTTTACATTTCGCTTCCCGGCGTGCCCGGCTCGAGAGAGTCGGGCTTTTTCTTTGGTTCATCTCGGTTTTAGCGGCAAGCTGGATTTACACCCGCTCACCACAGGCGCCTTGTCTCACTCACCACACAGGAGGATTAGGCGCGGCGGGACTATACTTAAACCGTACATAATACAAGGTTATTGGGAGGATACTATGTATGCTCATCACTCCATCGACAGGCGCCTGTTACTGGTGGCAGCATTGGCCGCCACGGCGCTACTGGGCTGTGAGCGGCCGGTGAGCTTCTCATCCGAAGTACAGCCCATACTCAACGCCTCCTGCATCAGCTGTCATTCGGGTGCAGGCGAAGGCATGGCAAAAACCCATCTGGCACTGGATAGCTATCAGGGCGTGATGCGCGGTACCCAGCTTGGCCCCGTCGTGGTTCCCGGCAGTTCCGCCTCCAGCACCCTCTACCTGGCGATCGACCATAAGGTCGATAGCAAGATCCAGATGCCGCCCCACCACAGTGATAAATTTGCGCAAGGCGAAGGAAAGCCCCTCAGCAGCGAGCAGATCGCCCTCATCAAGCGTTGGATAGATGAAGGCGCGAAACAGAACTAAGATTTCACCTGCTGACCACCGCCCCGAGGCGGTGGTTTTTTTGCTTCACAGATAAACAGCGCGGGTGTAGCTTGCATAAAAATTAATCCATAAGGCTAAACAGGCCCAAAAGAGCTGTTATTATCAGACTCACTTATAGGCCACTTAGTTGGACACGCCCATGGCTCGTCTGTTTTTGTTCACCCTATTTGCAGCCAGCCTGCTCATCACCGGAATACTGTCCGGCTGCGCCAATGGTCACGGTCAGGCCCAAGATCCGTCCCAGACTCAGTCTCAATCTAGTCACCAGGCAGAGCAGCAAGAGTTGGGGGCCATGGTGCAGGCGCTGCAGCAGGCGATCGCCACCCCATCACCCGAGCAGCTAGAGGTGATCGCCCGCTACGGCACGGATTCGCGCTACTATGTGATGGTGCGTGGCTGGCTGGTGCAGGAGCTGAGCGGCATTGAGAGTCAGCTCGCCGCCCAAGGCGACGGGGCACCCGAGACAATGCGGGCCAAGGCCGAACACCTCAGGGCCGCCATCAGGCGCATCGACCTGGAATAGTTCAGCCGCTAATGTGTAGAGGCTGAAACCAAACAACTCAGAAGCGAACATTATGAATAAAGCCATCATATCCACCCTGCTTTCGGCCTTCGTCTGCCCGGGGTCGGGCCACTTCTACCTCAAGCGCTATAACGCCGGGACACTGATCTCCTGCATCAGCCTGAGCGGCCTCGCCTACCTGCTGTATCAGGCGGTCAACCGCGCCGTAACGGTATCTGACCAGATTCTGTCGGGCGAGCTGCCGCTGGACTATGGCGCTATCTATGCCGCCATCAGCCAGGCACCCCAGGGTGGCGAGGCCTTCTGGGTCGAGGCCGCCACCTGGGCCTTCATCCTCGGCTGGCTCATCGGCATCATAGACGCCTATCGTCAGGGCCGTAAGCTGATGCGCCTGGAGGCGCGGCAGGGCGAGACGCACGCCGAGGCTAACCGCTAAGGTTCAAGAGACTGGCTCAAATGACCGACTCAAATCCTTAGCTAACTCTGCAAAACAACCGCAAAAACAGCCATAAAAAAAGGAGCCTAAGCGGCTCCTTCACAAGATCAAAAATGCTTTAGCTCTGTTTCCTGGCCGCTTCCGTGCGCGAGAAATCGTGCTGAGTCGTTCTCGGCTCGAGTTCGGTCTCATCGGCGGGAGGATTGTCGGCGAAGCGATACTCACTGTTGGCGGCGGTCGTCTTGGAAAAATCATGACGACTGCTTGACCGCTGCACCTGATCCAGCTGCGCACTTGGGTTGTTGGCAAAGAGATAATCGGCTCTTGCCGCAGCGGTCTTAGAGAAATCTGGTCTCTCGGCAAACGCCTGGGTAGTAAGTAGTAGAGAGGCTAAAGCTAAGGTCGTGCTGGCTAACAACTTCATCATGTACTCCAATCTTATTGACCACAATTAGCTAACAAAGATACTAACCTAAACCCCACATTTTTTGAACAAGATCACAGTAAGGCTTGCAAATTGTTACACTTTTTGCATGGCAAGCCACCCAGCAGCAAATTTGCTATTTGGGTGATTTGCTGGGTAAACTCACTTGGTTGCTGCAGCCGCTGAGTCTATTTGCATGACACGTGCGCAATGCACAGCAAATAAGGCAAGTCGGGCAGATATGGCTGGCACGACCCAATGACGCGTTACGGATAACCCTTAGCCCCTGGCTAAGCAGACAAGGAAACAAACATGTCGCACCTGATCAAACTGGCGGCCCTGGTGGCTGCGCTCTACTTTGGCTACCAACACTGGTTTGCCCCCTACCCGCTACAAACCTATCGCCTCACCTCTGTGCCCGTAAGCCTCAAGCTGTTGCCGGATCCTAAGGTGCTGCACAAGCAAAACACCCAGGTGGAGTTCGAGTCCCTCAATACCCAGAAAAAAGCCGATGACAAGCTCACCATGTTCGTGATGACCTTCAAGTCGTCGATGGAACGCTTCGAGCCAGAAGATCTGGAGTTTCTTCCGTATGAAATGGACAAATACACCAGCATGGCGGGGCCTGAAGTCGCCGCCATTCTCGAGGAGTTGATCCTCAGCAAGGGCTATATCAACACCAATGGCATGCGTGGCTACGAGGTAGAGATGCGTCTGCCCAAGGACGATACCCGCATGCTGCAACACATCTATATCATCGACGACCACCTACTGCTGTTGATGGCCAGCTATCAGTCCAGCCGTGAAGAGCAGACCGCCCGCAACTTCCTCGATTCGGTGCAGCGTCTCTAGCCCGCCGGCTCGGGCAAATTTAGACCATAAAAAAGCCCCGCGATGCGGGGCTTTTAGCTAATGTAACAGAGCTTAAATCGGCGAACCCGGCGGCATGGCCAACGGCTTGTGGATCAGCTTGTACTTGCTATCCTTCAGCCCCTTCTCCAGGCCATCGAGCAGCCACTGATAGTGGGCCGCCTCATAGTCGCTGCTGCGCTTCACCAGTCGGCTGAGCTGCTTCTGAGCAAAAGCCAGACGGCCCGCCAGCTGCGCCTTCACCTCGGGCGAACTCGCCCCGTCGTGGTAGCTAGCCAACAGGGCGTCGAGCACCACGGCGTTGACCCGCATCCATACCCCCTGGCTTGGGCCGTTAGGGGCATCGGCAAACACTGTTTTGGCCAGCAGCTTGTTTACCAGAGTGACGACGGAGAGCTGCTCCTTGTCGGCAAAGTAGCCCTGATTGACGCGATTTAGTCGCATCGGCTGCAGCAGCTGCCCACAGGTGTGACGACTCAGCACCTCGGCCATGCCGATAGGGTCGATCACCACGCCGGTGGCGCTATCGAAGCTTTCGCGGGTGGCGCCATAGTTGCCCGACTTCGGCACCAGAGCATCGGTCACCTTGGTTGGCAGCGCCAGGGCATCCACGCTCAGGCCCTGCAGCAGGCCCTCCAGGGCATTCTTTTGCAGCTCAGGCGCCATATAATGCCAGCTACGCCCGCCCTCCTGGGTGGAATAGGTATAGTCGGTGCCGCCGATAAACTTGGCCGCGGCTTCTATCTGATAGCGGGTTAGCAGATAGATGGGGACGAAGGCGTCGCGCAGCTCGCCATAGGGCTGGCCTTTCAGCAAGGCGGCATCGCTAAAGCCGTCGATGGCCACTTCACGCACCTTGGCCAGGCGGCTCAGCTCGGCCACAGGATCCTGGCCATTGTCCCACAGGCTGGCGTAGGCATGGCTGGCACCGGCGCGGCGCGAATCTGCTTCGCCGATATATCTTAGCCCCTGACGCTCCACCGCCTGCATCAGCTCAGTCAACTTAGCCTGTTGATCTTCCTGGCTAAACTGACCATAGCCATAGGCCACGGTAAACTTGTCCCAGGCACCGACGCCCTCATCATAGGGGGCAGAGATATCTATCTTGTCGCCCTTGAGGGTCGCCTTGGGGTGCGGGTAATCCATCACAGAGGCGTTATCGTTACTCGACGCCGCAAAGTTATGATCCAGGCCTAAGGTGTGGCCCACCTCATGGGCCGACAGCTGGCGAATACGCGCCAGGGAGAGCTCCGTCACCGCCTGGGCGGCCGCCTCCCTGTCTTGCCAGCCTGCGGTGAGGCCGCGGGCGATGAGGTGATCTTGCCTGACGCGCTGACTGCCCAAGGTTACATGGCCCTTGATGATCTCACCTGTGCGGGGATCGGCGATGGCGCTGCCATAAGACCAGCCGCGGGTCGCCCTGTGTACCCACTGGATCACGTTGTAGCGAATGTCCTGAGGGTCGGCATCTTCCGGCAGCAGCTCTACCTTGAAGCCGTTGATAAAGCCCGCCTCGTTGAAGGCGGTCTCCCACCAGCGAGCGCCCTCTAGCAGGGCGCTACGAATAGGCTCGGGCACACCGGGATCCAGATAGTAGATGATAGGTTTCACCACCTCGCTGGGCGCATCGCCCGGGGTGACCTTCTGCAGGCGATGACGCAGCAGATGGCGCTGCACTATGTCTTTGTCGATTGGCGCGCCGTAATCCAGATACTCGTCAGACAGGTAGCCACTGTTGGGGTGATAGGACCTGGGCTGGTAGTTGTCGTCCGGCAGCTCGACGAAGGAGTAGCGCATCCGCAGCGACATCTGTTTGCCATCTGGGGTGACCTCGGCCACCTGAGGCCCGGCCTTGGCGCCCTTGAAGGTGAGCAGTACGTCTACATCGCTGTTACGCTCGAAGGATTTCACCCCCTGAGGCAGGATGAGCGAGGTCTCCTTATCCAGCTGATAATGCCCCTGCTTGGTCTGCTCCAGGGTGTCGGCTATACCGTGCAGGTCTCGCAGTACCAGGTCGTTAATCGATACCAGCGCCTGCTTGCCCTCCAGCAGCTTGCCGCGCCAGAGCACAGATTCGGCGAAGGCCTCTTTGACTGCCCGCTGCTCGGCGCCGTTATCTGTGGTCGCCCGGTAGCGGGTGTTGAGCTGTTTCAGAATGAGATAGGGGCCGTGGCGCTCAAACTGCACCAGGCGGGTCATCCCCAGCTGGCCGCGATCCAGGCCGATATCGTTAGAGCCCACGCCATGGGGCAGGCTGGTCACCAGCAGGAAAGGCTGATTGAGGCGGGTCGCCTCCAGGTAGAGATCGCCCGAGCCTTGCTGATAGAAGAGGTTGATAAAGCCATTAGCGGCCTGGCTGCTCTTGATCACCTTAGCGCTATTTTCGACGGCGAGCAGGGGGCCAGTCGGGACCAGAATGAGGGCAAGGGCCAGCGCGAGTGTAGAGGGTCTCATGTTATCTCCTTGCTGAGACTTATAATGAGAGACTTAGTTGTTCAAATATTATGCGTCTCGTGAATATCAGTCACTTAGCTTAACAGGTCTCCACTCTGGCTCAAGTGCAAATAATTCACGCCGCATCATAAGCCTCCCCGCCTTGTTGGCCAGCGGAGCGACAGCCACAAAAAAGGGGCCAGGGCCCCTTCTGTTCTCGCACATGCGCATTGCACTGTCTAATTAGTGACGCACTATCCACTGGGCCAGGGTGTCGAACAGCTCGTTGAGTACGATAGGCTTAGTGATGTGGGCGTTCATGCCCGCCGCCAGGCTCTTCTCGCGATCCCCCGACATGGCGTGGGCCGTCATGGCGATCACCGGCAGCTCCTCCTTGGTGTAGCGCTTACGCAGCTCCTTGGTGGCCGTCAGACCGTCCATCACTGGCATCTGAATATCCATCAGCACGGCGTCGTACTGCTTGGCGTCCACCATATCCAGGGCCACCTGACCATTCTCGGCCACGTCCACCTCGTAACCCGCGCTCTTGAGCAGCTCGGTCGCCACCTGCTGGTTGATGAAGTTGTCTTCCACCAGCAGGATCTGCCCAGTACCCGTGGCGTTGCCTTCCACAGGCAGCGCGGCCGCCGGATTGATCTTGGGCTTGTCGATGAAGGCAGCGATGATCTCGTCGAACAGGGCCGAGGCCTTGAACGGCTTCTGCAACATGGCATAGATGTCGAGATCGTCCAGATCTTCCTTGAGCGGCTCGGAGGCGTAGGCGGTCATCATGATGATCACCGGACGTTTCTCCAGGCGGCCGTCGGCCACCATGGCATCCAGTGCCTTGATCACCTCGACCCCATCCATCTCTGGCATCATCCAGTCCAGCAGCAGGAGATCCACCGGTCTGTGCTCCAGCTTGTATAGCGCCTCGGCGCCGTTGGATGCGGTGTCCACGTCGAAGTGGAAATCGCGCATGGCGGTAGAATAGATCTGCAGCGCCGTCGGGTTGTCGTCCACCACCAGCGTCTTCAGGTTACCGATCACCTCGGGCACGATAAGCGGTTTCACCTCGGCCTCTTCGGCGATCTCGAAGCTGATGGTGAAGCTGAAGGTACTGCCGACCCCTAGCTCACTCTGCACCTGCATGGTGCCGCCCATCATGGAAACCAGATGTTTACTGATGGAGAGACCCAGACCTGTGCCGCCATACTTGCGGGTGGTCGAGCCGTCGGCCTGGGCGAAGGCGTCGAACAGGCTCTCCTGCTGCTCCTTGCTGATCCCTATGCCGGTGTCGCGCACCCAGAACTTGAGGGTGATGCGGTGATCCCGCTCGCCCACGTCTTCACAGCCCAGCTCGATCTCGCCGCTCTGGGTAAATTTGACCGCGTTGCTGAGCATGTTGATCAGCACCTGACCCAAACGCAGAGGATCCCCTTCGAGGATAAGCCCGGCGGTGACAGGTGCATACAGCAGCAGCTCGACCCCCTTCTCCTGTGCCTTGAGGGCGTTGAGATCCAGGGCGTGGTCCAGCACCTTATCCAGTGGGAAGGCGACCCGCTCCAGCTCAAGCTTACCGGCCTCGATCTTAGAGAAGTCGAGGATGTCGTTGATGATGCGCAGCAGTGACTGGGCCGAGAAGCCCGCCTTATCCAGATAATCCGCCTGCTGTGGCGTCAACTGGGTGCGACTGGCCAGCTGCAACATACCGATAATGGCGTTCATCGGCGTGCGGATCTCGTGACTCATGTTGGCCAGGAACTCACTCTTATAGAGGTTGGCCGATTCGGCGTCCTGCTTGGCTTCCAGCAGCGCCACCTCGTTGCTCTTATGGCGGGTAATATCCTTGTGGGTACCCACCATACGCTTAGGCTGATTGTCCGAGGTGAACTCCACCACACGGCCACGGCTGAGCACCCAGTGGTACATGCCGCTCTTGCCGCGCATACGGAATTCGACGTCGTAGGCGCCGATAGGATCCGCCAGGTATTGCTCGCGATACTCCTGTACCCGGATGCGATCGTCCGGATGCACCAGCTCGTCTATGGTAGAGACCAGGGCCGGGAATTCGTTGCTCTTATAGCCGAGCATAGAGTAGTAAGCCGGGTTACAGATGATCTGCTCGGAATCCAGATACCAGTCCCACAGGCCATCTTCTACCGCGTCCATCGCCAGGTGATAACGCTCCTCCGACAGCCTGAGCTGCTCGGCCGATTCATATTCCCGGGTCACGTCACGCCATACGGCGATCAGGCCCAGCAGCTCGCCACGGCGGTTGTAGAAAGGCAGCTTGAGGGTATCGAGCAACACCGGCTTGCCCGCCAGCTCCACCTTCTCCTGATAGCGCAGCGGCGTGCGCTCGGACAGCACCCGCTCATCCTCGGCGCGGATCCGCATCGACTGCTCGTTGCTGGTCATGGTCTGGGAATCCTGGCCTATCATCTCGCTCTCGGTATAACCCAGCATGCGCTCGGCGGACTTGTTACAGCCCAGGTATTTACCCTCTTTATCCTTGAAGATGATCGCCTCTGGGATGGAATCCAGCAGGGAGCGCAACAGGGCGTATTCCCGCTCGCGCCGCTCCGTGGTCTCCTTGAGACGCTCGGTACGCCGCGCCACCAGGTTATCCAGGCGACGGTTCTGCTCCGCC
This sequence comes from Shewanella loihica PV-4, assembly GCF_000016065.1. NCBI lineage: Bacteria > Pseudomonadati > Pseudomonadota > Gammaproteobacteria > Alteromonadales > Shewanellaceae > Shewanella > Shewanella loihica. Next base: position 513,551 of record NC_009092.1, on the reverse strand, counting down.
AGGTGACGGGTATATTGCTGGTTTTCTTCGAAGATGCGACTCACCAGCTGGAACCAGGGCTCCCAGCCCTGGGTGATCTTGGCCGGTGGCTTGCGTGGCTCCTGAGAACAGCCTTCAAGGTGCGACAACAGACGCGACGCCGGGTTAACGAAGGAGCGGCGGGTCTGCCAGTGCACTATGGTCACCAGCACAGACAGGGCGATCACCACCAGCAGGAAGGTCAGCTCCAGCTTCTCCCAGGAGTCCTTAAACAGCTCGTTCTCATCCTGCAGGTAGAGCAGGCGCCAGGGGGCATTTTGCAGCGCCACCGAGTGGATATAGTAGCCGTTGCGCATGATCCCCTCGTGGGCATCGAACAGCTCAGACTCGGGCACCGAGTGCAGCGCCGAGGGGATCTTCTGGCTGATGTGGAAGACGCGGTTGATGTCGGCGGCGTCGATATCGCTGTGAGAGAGAATGTTGTTCTGCTGATCCAGCAGGATTACCGTGCCCGGCATCTTGAAGTAGAGGCGGATCTGCTTATCCAGTGAGGAGAGGGTCATGTCCAGGTTGATGGAGCCGATAAACTCATCTTCCAGATAAATGGGCACGCCGACCGTGGTCAACAGCCCCTTGCCATTGGGCTCCACATAGGCCGGGCTCCAGGCCACGCTGCGCTGTGGGTTCATCGCCGGGGTGACCAGCTGGAACTGCTGCTTCTTCAGCAGCTCGTCGCGAAAACGCTGTTCGTCCGAGGGCCAGGGGTAGTAAGACATCATCCGATGTTTGGAAATGTAGTAGATAGAGGAGGCCTTGGGCGCCGCCTGTCTGGCGACCGGGAAGGAGAGGGAGAGCTCGAACAGCATCTCCAGCTCCTGATAAAACTTATCGCTGCGGCCATTGAGCGAGCCCGCGCCCGTGATCCGCCCCATGTTGGTGAAGGGCTTGCCGCTCTGGGCATAGCTGGGCTCAAGGGTGAAGAACTGGCCGCTCTCGTTAAACTTCTCATACTGGGGCAGACGGTCGGTACGCACCAACTCACCCAGACGTAGGTGATCCACCGCCACGTTGCGCAGGCTCTTCACCGCGCGGATACTGGATTCCAACAGGAGGTCGATCTGCAACACGTGACGCTCGACCAGCTCTTCGCGCTGATCCATCATCTGAGTCTTTTGACGCTCGAAGAAGATCCAGGCCGTCAGCAACGCCATGATGATCACGCCGATATAGGTATAGAAAACCGCGCGATTGTAGTTTTTTTGAATCGGAGACTTAAGCTGTAAGTCCGGCTCTGTCGACTTCATTGATTACCTTTGAAAACAAGCATCTGCCCTTGGGCTAACCCGGGGCGGCGCATCATATTCTGCATATAGTATCAGGAAGCCAGCCCAATGGAATACAAAGGGGAGTCGCTTTTGCCAGAATGATCTCAGTCGTCAGCCTGGCACAGGGCCGGCGCATTGGCGCAGACCCACAAGATCGCCCTTACTTTAGACAAAAGACTCCGCCAGGGAGCCTTTTGCCGTCGGTGGCCGCCTAAGCGGTTAGAGGTTTTCCTCGGCAAACTCTGCCAGGCGAGAGCGCACCACGCCGTTGAGGTAGATGTTGGCACTGCCATCGAAGTTTTTAAAGCGCTCGACGATATAGGTGAGTCCCGAGGTCACCGCCGTCAGATAGTTAGAATCGATCTGCGCCAGGTTACCACTACAGATCAGCTTAGTCCCCTCGCCCATACGGGTGATCATCGTCTTGATCTGCGAGGCGGTCAGGTTTTGACACTCATCCAGCAGCACCACAGAGTTCTGTATCGAACGTCCGCGCATGAAGTTGATCGACTTAAACTGAATGTTAGCCTTGTCCATGATGTAGTTCATGCTGCCGCTGGGGTTAACGTCGTGCTTGTGCAGCACCTCCAGGGTATCGGTAATGGCCGCCAGCCAGGGCGCCATCTTCTCCTCCTCTGTGCCAGGTAGGAAGCCGATAGACTCGGCGATCTCCGGCGTGTTACGGGTCACTATCACCTTATCGTAGAGGCCACGCTCCACCACCATCTCCAGGGCCGCCGCCATAGCCAGTAGCGTCTTACCACAGCCTGCGGGGCCTGTGAGGATCACCAGATCGATATCGGGATCCAGCAGCGCCTGCATCGCCATCCCCTGGTAGACGTTCTTGGGCTTGATGCCCCAGGCATCCAGGTTGAGCAGACGGTCACGGCCGAGATCCAATATCTCCAGCTCTTCGTCGTTGTTGCTCAGTACCCGGCCGCAAAAGTTGGAGTCTTCGTCGATAAGGTATTGGTTGGTATAGAAGTTCTCTTCACCCACCTCCTTAACTGGCACCCTGTGCACCGTATGACGCCCCTGGGTCTCGGTGTTGACATGTTCCTTGCGCGCCCAGAAATCCCCCTCAAACTGATGGAAGCCTTTGGTCAGAAAGCGAATGTCGTCGATCAGCTGGTCGGTGCGGTAATCTTCGACCAGATTGATGCCGGCGCCCTTGGCCTTGAGGCGCATGTTGATATCTTTGGTCACCAACACCACATGGCGTGGGGCAAACTGATTCTGCAGATGCAGGGCTGTATTGATGATGCGGTTGTCGTTGTTGTCGCCGGGCAGGGATGCCTGGGTAAATTCGAGTTGATGGTCGGGGAAGATAGAGAGGGAACCTACTGCGTCACCGTGTCCTTCGCGTTTAGGCAAGGGCACCCCGCTGACAATCTCTTCTGGGGTGGTCTGCCCGCCGAGTATGTCTTCCAATGCGCGAATGGCGACTCGGGCATCTCGGCTAACATCTCGTTTCCTGTCTTTGATCTGATCCAACTCTTCAAGGACAGTCATGGGGACTACGACATCATGCTCCTTAAACGAATAGATGGCTAAGGGTTCATGCAGTAACACATTGGTATCCAGTACAAACAACTTCTTGTCGTCTTGTTCCATGGCGCCTCCACTTGTGCGTAGGGTGTTATATTTGTAGTCAAGCGAGCTGAGCGGGTAATTAGCCTCCTTCTCTGTCAGTATAGTGACGCGCAACAAAGCACTTAGGGATTAAATCCATACTGACACCAAAATCTCACGGCTTCAACGGAAACTTGTCCAGAAAATCGCCCGACCCAATTCGAGACTGGTGGCCTAAAATGACATTAAGATGACAAGGCGGGCGGCGGCCAATCCGATTGGATAATTTGTAATCTAATTAGTATTTTTAACGAGGCAATTACGGGTCAGATATGTTCGACATCATAGTCTCGATTGGATAACATACGCGCCCTTTCGTGATTCACCCTGTAGATGAGAATTTGTAAATGCCCTTTTCCTTAGGTCAACGTTGGATTAGTGATACCGAATCGGAACTCGGTTTAGGTACTGTCATTGGACTCGAAGGCCGTATGGTCACCCTGATGTTCCCCGCCACTGACGAAAACCGCATGTTTGCCCGCGACGATGCCCCGCTAACCCGAGTGATCTATAACCCCGGCGATATCATTGAGAGTCACGAAGGATGGAGTCTCAAGGTCAGCGAGATCGAAGAGAAGAACCAGCTGGTGATCTACCACGGTATCCACACCGAGACCGGCGAGGAGGTCAGCCTCAGAGAGACGCTGCTTAACCACAATATTCGTTTCAACAAGCCCCAGGATAGGCTATTTGCCGGCCAGATCGATCGTCTGGACAGATTCGGCGTGCGCTATCAGAGCCAGCTGCTGCGGCATAAGCTGGCCACCTCAGATCTGCTGGGCCTACAGGGTCCCCGCGTCGGCCTGATCCCCCATCAGCAGTGGATCGCCCATGAAGTGGGCCAACGCTTCGCACCGCGCGTCCTGTTAGCGGACGAGGTGGGCCTGGGTAAGACCATAGAAGCCGGCCTGATCATCCACCAGCAGCTGCTGACCGGCCGCGCTGAGCGTATCCTGATCATAGTGCCAGACACCCTACGCCATCAGTGGTTGGTGGAGATGCTGCGCCGTTTCAACCTGCGCTTCTCGGTGTTCGATGAAGACAGATGCGTCGAAGCCTACGCCGACCACGACAACCCCTTCTACACAGAGCAACTGGTGATCTGTTCACTCGAGCTGCTGCGTAAGAAGAAACGCCTGGACCAGGCGTTGGATGCCGACTGGGATCTCATGGTGGTCGACGAGGCCCACCACCTGGAGTGGACCGAAGAGGAACCGAGCCGCGCCTATCGCGTGGTCGAGGCCCTGAGTGAAGTGGTGCCCGGCGTGCTGCTACTGACCGCCACACCAGATCAGCTGGGCCACCAGAGCCACTTCGCCCGTCTGCGTCTGCTGGACCCGGACCGTTTCTACGACTATCAGGCCTTCCTCAAAGAGGAGGAGAGCTATAAAGAGGTGGCCAGCGCCGCCGATGCTCTGGCCAGTGGTAAACGTCTGCCCGACGAGGCCGTTGCCAGCCTGACCGAGCTGCTCAACGAGAAAGATATCACCCCGGCGCTGCGTCTGATTGAAGATGAGAGTGTCGACAACGAACAACGTGACCAGGCCCGCAGCGAGCTGCTGCAGGAGCTGTTAGACAGACACGGCACCGGCCGCGTGCTCTATCGCAACAGCCGCGCCTCGGTGAAGGGCTTCCCGACCCGTATCTTCAACGCTCACCCACAGACCATGCCGGCTCAGTATAAGACAGCCGCCAGGGTGTCTGACATGATGGGTGGCCAGACAGATCTGACCGCCAAGGTGAAACAGGCCCTGAGCCCAGAAAAACTCTATCAGGCCTTCGAGAGCGATAGCGCCAGTTGGTGGAAGTTCGACCCTAGGGTCGACTGGCTGATCGATTTCCTCAAGAACCATCGCAGCAAGAAGGTGCTGATCATCGCCAGCCAGGCGGAGACCGCCCTGAGCCTGGAAGAAGCCCTGCGTACCCGCGAGGGCATTCAGGCCACCGTCTTCCACGAAGGCATGTCTATCATAGAGCGCGACAAGGCGGGCGCCTACTTTGCCCAGGAAAGCGGCGGAGCCCAGGCGCTGATCTGTAGTGAGATCGGCTCGGAAGGTCGTAACTTCCAGTTTGCCAGCCATTTGGTGCTGTTCGACCTGCCGCTGAATCCGGATCTGCTGGAGCAGCGCATCGGCCGTCTGGACCGTATCGGTCAGGCCAACGATGTCGAGATCCATCTGCCTTACCTGGCCAACACGGCCCAGGAAAACCTGATGAACTGGTACCACAAGGGACTGAATGCCTTCGAACAGACCTGCCCTACCGGCCATATTCTGTTTAACGAGTTTTCCGAAGAGCTGCTGACCCAGCTGGTCTACCGCGACGAAGACAAGTTCACCCAACTGCTCAACCACACCCAGAGCCGTTACAAGGCGCTGAAGAAGGCGATGGAACAGGGCCGCGACAAGCTGCTGGAGATCAACTCCCATGGCGGCGACAAGGCGCAAAAGTTGGTGGAGAATCTGGCAGCCCGCGACCAGGACACCCAGCTGATCGGCTCTGTGATCCGCCTGTGGGATATCATAGGCGTCGAGCAGGAAGACAGCGGCGAGAACGCCATCGTGCTGCATCCGAGCGAACACATGATGTTCCCGACCTACCCTGGTTTGCCGGAAGATGGCATTACCGTCACCTTCGACCGTGAGATGGCGCTGTCCCGCGACGATATCGCCCTGATCACCCAGGAGCACCCGCTGGTACAGACAGGGCTGGATCTGATCACCTCTTCTGAGACAGGCACCACCAGCGTCGCCGTGCTCAAGAACAAGGCACTACCTGCGGGCACCATCTTCTTGGAGCTGATCTATATGGCCGATGCCTCGGCGCCGCGTTCGAGCCAGCTCTACCGCTACATGCCGCCGACCCCGGTACGCGTGCTGCTGGACAAGAATGGCAACAACCTGTCGCAGAATGTCAGCTACGAGAGCTTCGACAAGCAGCTAAGCGCGGTCAACCGCCATATCGCCAGCAAGCTGGTGAACGCCTCGCAGACCCTGCTGCATCCGCTGTTTGCCAAGGGTGAGGAGTTTGCCCAGGCGGCGATGAAGCAGCTGACCGAAGAGGCCAGCAACAAGATGACCCAGCAGCTCACCGCAGAACTGGAACGTCTGGAGGCCCTCAAGGCGGTCAACCCCAACATTCGTGACGAGGAGTTGGAGCACCTGAGAAATCAGATGGTCGAGCTGGGCAACTACTTAGATGCCTGTCAGCTGCAACTGGACGCCGTGCGTCTGGTGCTAGTCAGCCACGCCTAATCTGCCCTTAGCGCTACACCTCTTCCACTGGCACCGACCTCTAGTCGGTGCCAGCTTCTTCTGCATTTTATCGCCAATGGCAAGCACTTAGGCTTATACTGACGCCATAGCCAAAGTAAACACCCAATGACTTAGATGCCGATGATTCTACGCTCCACACAGCTTAGCCTTGCCCTACTCGCTCTGATGAGCCAGGCCCTAATTCCCGCTATGGCCATAGCCCAGCGCAGTACCACACCGGATTATGATTACCTGCCGCCTGCCGAGGTGGCAAAGATCACCCTGGGCGATGCTGAGCAAGCTGTATTGGTGCGTCCCTGGCAGGGGCGAAATCAATATGGTGCGGCAGTCTTATTAGGAGATTTAGGCGAGGACGCCGACCCAGAGGGACTGCTAGCCTTTCTCAGGCGCGAGCTGACGCCCAAGGGCTGGGCGACCCTCAGCATAGGCGCGCCCCAGGGCGCTGCTCAGCCTAATCATATTACCGACGCAGGAGAGATCCCTAAGCCGGGCGAGCAGCAGCTTAGCCAGAAGAGTAATCAGAGTCTGCCTAAATACAGCCAGGAGGATTGGGCGGCGCTGCGGGAGCAACAGAAGACTGTGATGAGTCAGACCCTGGGTCAGCTCGACTCTCTCGGCAAGAGTTATCCGGGTAAACGCATACTGATAGTTACCGGCCAGAGCGCCGGCCTGGTGATCGAGATGCTGACGACTTCGGCGCTGCCCAGCCCAGATCTACTGGTAGTGATCAACCCTTATCTTGAACAGGATGAGGAGAATCGGGATCTGCCGGGCAAGCTGGCTAAGCTCGAGCTGCCGGTATTGGACATTCAATCGCCGGACGGACTGCCCGCCTCCCTGGCGACCCAAAAGGCCCGCAAGGCCCTCTCCCCCATGGGGGAGCCGCTGCGGTATGAGCAGCAGCAATTGGCGTTAAACTTGGATCAGCCCAGCGCCTGGCAGGATGTCCTGACCCTGGTACAGGGCTTCGCCCAGCGTATCCTGCGGGCCTATCCATAAAGCTTGGGTATCTAGCCCCTTACTTCTTGTCTTTTACTTCTTGCCTTTTACTTCTTATCTTTACTCAACATCAAAGCCAGGGCGATCAGCACGACGATGACGCCCATGTAGAGCAGCTCTAGCATTGAGGTGGGCTTCATCTCGGTAAAGTAAGAGAACACCTTGATGATCAACATCATAAGGATCACTTTACCCAGCTTGCTCTTGAGCGAGTCTATGCTGCTGATCACCAATATCTTGCCGCCGGCGACACTGTCTTCCGCCGCCTGCAGGTTACTGATAAACAGCTCATACAGACCGAAGGCGAAGATGAGCAGTACAGATCCCAGCAGGAAGGTATCTAAGATCTCGACCACCACCATCACAAGATCGTTGCGCACCTCGTAGCTGCCGGTCAGCACATAGTCCCACAGCAGGGCGACCATGTGGACCACGTCCTTCACCCCCATGACAAACACCACAAAGGCCGCCAGCACACAGGCAAACACCCCAATCATCACAGAGAGGCGGCTACTCCAGAGAAATCGTTCGAACCCTTGTCGCATTATCATGCTTTCCTTAATCAAAAATTTGGCAGCGGGATACTAGCGGGCCTCGGGGACTTAGTCGCGCCTGGGGAAGCGGAGTGTGAAGCAGATCACATTGAAAATTACTTATGACTCATTCGCTTAGCGGCGACATACCAATGTCGCCGACCTTAGCGATAAGGGTTCTGGTTAGCGCCACCAGGGCTGACGCGGCCGGTAGCGCCGCTCGGGATCTTTGGTCTGACGCAGGGCGGCTATCACCCGGTTCTTACCCAGCAACAGGCGTACCTGACTCAGAGATTCCCGCGCCAGCAGGCTGCGCTCACCGGCGCGCCAACTCTTGTTAATGCTGAACTTGATCGCGGCGTTAGCATCGGGGGAGGTTTTCGCCAGCCGCAAGGCCAGTGCCTCGGCGGCCTCGCGCGGCGCCTCACTCACCTGGGTCACCAGGCCATAATCCTTGGCCTGCTCGGCATCGATCACCTCGGCGGTCATGGTGAGCTGCATAGCCACATCCTTACCTACCAGCTCCCGCAGGCCGACCAGGCCGGCCATGTCGGGCACCAGGCCCCACTTGGCCTCCATGATAGAGAGACGGCAGTCTGGCGCGGCGATACGCATGTCGGCCCCCAAGGCTATCTGAGTGCCGCCGCCATAGCAGATCCCCTCGAGCACGCAGATCACTGGCACGGGCAGGCGGCGCCAGCCGATGGAGACCCGTTGCGCCAGGTTGGCATTGCCCGGCAGCCATTTAAACAGCAACTTAAACGCCTGCATGGGTGACTTCATCACGCTGGCCACATCCAGCCCGGAGCAGAAGTTACCGCCACTGCCACTGAGGATCACCGCCCGCACGTCTCTGCGCCCGGCGATAACCTTCTGCACCTTCACGATAGAGTCGAACAGCGCATAGTTGAGGGCGTTGTACTTTTCCGGCCGTGACAGTTCTACCCAGGCGATGCCCTCGGCTATGGTCAGGGTGACGTGGGGATGTTGCATTCCTTTACTCCTCAATCGCTGCAGTTAAACTCTGCTACTGGTCAGTCCAGAAGAAATGTAACACATTTGGCAAATATCCCTAAAAGATATAACATAAGTCCGTTTTTTGACTGGCGTCAAAATATTGCCACTTAAGAGTTTACGGTTGTTAATCAAGCTGATAGATAATAACCTTTGGGCAAAGCTTGTCATATACCTGCGCCGACATACCCGGCGACCCGGCCTGGATGCCTGGGATTGGGGTAGATGCCCCCGGCAAAGAGACCAACTGCAAGTCCCATTAAACCCTGTCATTACCACAGACAAAACCGATGAAAACTGCCTCAGGACGAAGCTTTTAGCCACCAAGCAAGTGATTTGGTGTTATCTTCTAATAATGAAGGCAGATTAGGATGTTATAACTAGATGTCGATTCCCGTACTCATATGCGATGACTCCGCACTCGCTCGCAAGCAGATGGCCAGGACCCTGCCCAAGGAGTGGGATGTCGAGATCACCTTTGCCAACAATGGTGCCGAAGGTATCGAGGCGATCAGGGCCGGCAAGGGCGAAGTGGTCTTTCTCGATCTCAACATGCCTGTCATGGATGGTTACGAGGTACTGGAGACGATTCAGAAGGAAGATCTGCCCGCCCTAGTGATCGTGGTCTCCGGTGACATTCAGATCAAGGCCCACGAGAAGGTGAAGGCCCTAGGCGCCCTGGACTTTATTCAGAAGCCGGTAAGCGCCGATGCCATCAGTAACATACTCCAGGAGTACGGCATACTCACCATAGCCCTAGGGGAGCAAGACAACGACAACCCCATGATAGAGGTGGATCTGCGCGACGCCTGCCAGGAAGTCGCCAACGTGGCCATGGGCCGCGCCGCCGATCTGCTGGCCAAGCTGCTGGATGTCTTCGTGCTGCTGCCAATCCCTAACGTCAACGTGCTGGAAGTCAGCGAACTTACCATGACCCTCAAGGCCACCGAGCGCTACAGCACGGTATCGGCCCTGTGCCAGGGTTTTATCGGCGCAGGGGTAGCTGGCGAGGCGCTACTGCTGTTTCACGACTCCTCCTTTCAGGACATGGCCAAGCTGATGGGGCTGGCAAATCCCGAGGATGCCAACACAGAGATAGAGGTGATGATAGATACGGGCAACGTGCTTATCGGCGCCTTCCTCAGCGGTATCTCGGAGCAGCTGCACATGAAGTTCAGCCAGAGCCATCCCGTGGTGCTGGGGCGTCACTGCACGGTAAACGACCTGATTCACGACAACTCGGAGAAATGGTCCCGCACTCTGGCGATGGAGATCAACTACCGCATCGAAGGCCATGATATTCAATGCGATCTCCTCTTGTTGTTTACCGAAGACTCTTTGCCGACGCTTAACTATAAGCTGGGCTACCTGCTGGATTAAGTTGGACCAAGATATGCCATATGACCAAAGCGCGATGAACGAACTCCACTGGCTAATCGATATGGTGCAGACCATAGAGGTGGGCCTGGTCGTGTTGGATCGCGACTACAACATCCAGCTCTGGAACGGCTTCATGGAGAACCATAGCGGCATCTCACCCAACTCCATCAAGGGCAAAAATATATTCGATCAATTCGACTACCTGCCGGCAAACTGGCTGAAGCAGAAGATGGAGTCTGTGTTTCTGCTCAAGAACCGCGCCTTCATCAGCTGGGAGCAACGTCCCTATGTGTTTAAGTTTGGCAACTATCGCCCCATCACGGGCCGCGCCGACTTCATGTACCAGAATGTGACCCTGCTGCCCCTCTCCTCCCTCACGGGCCAGATCACCCATATCAGCATGATCATCTATGACGTTACCGATGTGGCGATCAACAAGCTACAGCTCAAGGCCGCCAACGAGCGCCTGGAGCATCTGAGCCAGACGGATGGCCTGACCCAGCTGCACAACCGCCGTCACTGGCAGCTGTGCATGCAGAAAGAGTTCGACCGCCATGCCCGCTACGGCGAGCCCACCACACTGGTGATGTTCGACATAGACCATTTCAAACGGATCAACGACACCTACGGCCATATCGCCGGTGACAGGGTGATCCAGCATGTCTCCCATATCCTGCGTCAGTCCCTTCGGGACACAGACTGCGCCGGCCGCTACGGCGGTGAGGAGTTCTCCGTGGTGCTGTCAAACACCAATGCCGAGGCTGCACTGCATTTTGCCGATCGCCTGCGGGAGAAGATCGAGGCCTCAGAGCTGAGGTTTGAGAGCGCCATCCTCAAGGTGACGGTGAGTATCGGCATCTGCGGCATAGACGAGCACCTGAGCAACAGCGCCCAGTGGCTAGGCCAAGCCGACAGCGCCCTCTATCAGGCCAAGCAGAAGGGGCGTAACTGCTGCGTCATCTTCAATCCCGATGAAGCCGAATAGGGTCAAACCCAAGCCGTGACAGATACGAAAAAGCCCATCTATGATGGGCTTTTTGCTCGATGCGAGATACGCGAAGATTAATGGAAACGAGAGTCTTCCTCTTCATACTCCTCGTCATCATCTTCCATCTCGTCGCCGATGAAATAGGTGCCCCAACCGTCATAATCTACCTTGAGCTTAGCCGCCAGCTGGATCAGATCTTCACAGGCCTTGTCCAGCAAGGCCACGTCGAGTTTGTGGTAGGCGATGGCGTCGAAACAAAAGAGCACTGAGCCGTCTTCCAGCTCCATCTCTTCGGCATCGTTTACCTCGAAGCCCAACTTAAAGGCTTCCACAGCCGCCTTCTCCAGACGGTCGAAGTTAGAGGCCGAGAAGTGGTGCTCTATGGTGTATTCGGCATCAGGCTCAGAACCATCGGCAAGAATCGCATCCACGATCTCCTGGTTTTCCTGTTTCTGTTCCTGCAGCTGACGTTCTGTAGACATGGATCTCTCCGAATAAAAATGTTCTTAATTAATTGCTTTCTTGGCCATCAGGGCGCTGGCTTCCTGATTAAGCTGGGCCAGTTTTTCCGCCATCATGGCATGAATCCGGGTAGAAAGCTCTTTTACCTGAGACTTAGCCAGACCCTTGGTCTCTATGGGATCCATCACCTCGATGATCACCACGCCGTTGTTCCAGCGGTTGAGCTTAATATGTTCCTGATTCGAGGCCAGCACAGGCACCATGGCGACACCCGCCTCTATGGCGGTATGAAAGGCGCCGGCCTTGAAGGGTAGCAGCCCCTTGCCCCGTGAGCGTGTGCCCTCTGGGAAGATCCAGATAGAGAGGCACTTATCTTTAATCTTCTTCGCGGTCTGCGCCATGGTCTCGAAGGCGCGGTTACGGTTTTTACGGTCGATCAGTATGTTACCCGACAGCCAGTAGATCTGGCCGAAGAAAGGGATCCAAGCCAGGCTCTTCTTGCCCAGGCTAACTGTGCCCTTTGGCACGGCGGCCGTATGGGTGAACATGTCGAAATTGTTCTGATGGTTGGCCAGGAAGATACAGGGCTCGCTGCGCTCCACCTTTGGCTTGCGCACCACCACCTTGACCCCCAATACTGGCGCGGCCCAGGAAAAAATCTTAGCAAACAGATGCACATTGTCTCTATGACGGGGGCGCAGCAGACAATAAAGGCCACCGAAGACAAAGGCCAACAACAACATGATGGCTAAGATCAGAGATCTGAAGATTAACAGCACAACTTACTCCTGTGATTTCAGTGGCGACATTATAGCAGCAGGCTTTTTGACTTACACCTGTCGTCTTAACCCCCTATCGGCCTTACAGGATACAGGGCAAGTGTTAACGATATAAGTCATGGAATTAACAGTAGAAAAACATCACCGCAATCAAATGCTGCTAAGAAAAAAGCGGGCGGGTGCCTGTTGCCCCCTACCCGCTCAACTCACAAGTGCGTCGTTTTTATCGGCTTTTCTAGTTAGCCTCGACCTTTGTAATCGAACTTTCTCTGAGTAGTCTGGGCTGCAGCAGACGAAACGCTATCGTGCTGACCGCCAGGGTCGCCACAATCGCGGCGCCACTAGGCAGATCGAAGCTAGCCGATAGCAGCAGGCCTATGCCATAGCCCAGCAGGCCCACCAGGTAAGCCAACGGCCACTTACCCTTGCCTCGCAGCTTGTTGACCGCCAGCGCCGGCAGGATCAGCGAGCTGAACACCAGATAGACGCCCACCAGCTCCACCGACAGGGTGATCACTAAGGCAAACAGCAGATAGAAACCGGCGCCGTTGAGTATGGTGGGGCGCAGGGCGATGATCGCCAGCACCAGGCCAGACACCACAGCCGGTAAGACTAACTGTGACCAGTTCACCCAGAGGATCTGCCCAGACATCAACTGCTTAAGCATCTCTGCGCCATGGGGATCGTTTGACAGCAAGAGCATGGCCGCCACCGCCGACAACACATAGAAGCAACCGATGATCGCCTCCAGCTCATCGGCCATCCGCTTGGCCAGCCAGGCGATAAACCCGGCCCCCAGCAACGCAAACAGGGCCGGCATCCAGACCGTGGCGTAGGGGAGGTGCTCCAGCTCATGGTTAGTGTGGGCAATAATCGCCCCCAGCGCCGCCACTTGGGCGATCGCCAGGTCGATGAAGATGATGCCCCGCTTGAGCACCTGACTCCCGAGCAAGACATGGGTCGAGAGCACCAGGATCCCCGCGGCGAAGGCAGGGAGTAGAATTGATAAGAGATCGAGATCAAACATAGTTGAGTACCAAAAAGCGAACAACGGCGCCCCCAAAGAGGGCGCCGGATCTAAACCAGGCTAGCGATTCACGCCCAGCAACAAGTGGATAACGCTGTCGTACAGGCCAAAGAGGTTTTGGGCATCATCGTTACCACCGACCGACATGGGCAGATTCACCACGGGCAAGCCGGTGCGCTCACCGAGCCAGTTGGCGCCGCGCTCATCCTGATAGGAGGCGACAATAATCGCCATCACATCGCCCTGGCCGGCGCGCCCCTGCAGGCTGGCCAGGTGCCCCGTGCTTGGCGGCAGGCCAGGCTTAGGCTCGAGATCCCCCACCTGCTCCATGCCCAACCAGTTAAACAGGTAGCGGAAGCTGGTGTGATAGGCGATCACCTTCTTGCCCTTAAGCGGCGCCGCCTGTGACTGCCAACCAGCTATCGCCGCCTGCCAACGCTGGCTGAAATCGGCCAGGGCTGATTCGTAGGCCGCGCGATTATCTGGATCCAACGACACCATCTTGGCCGACAGCGCCTTAGCCACCTCCAGCAGACGCTCTGGGTCGAAGTGCAGGTGCGGATTGCCCTGGGCATGGACATCGCCCATGCTGCGATCCACCTGAGCCAGCTTATCCAAGGTCTGAGTATGCTCGGCGGCATAGAATAGCCCCTTATCAGTCGAGCGCACCTGGGCGTTGGCCGACTTCATCTGCAACATGGGCAGCCAGCCCACCTCGAGATCGGCGCCGGCGCAGACCGCCAGATCTGCCTGGCGCATCTTGGCGATCAGGCTGGGTCTGGCCTGCACCTGATGCGGGTCTTGCATCGCCGTGGTCGCGGCATAGATCTTGGCATCCGGTGCCAGCTCCTTGGCCAAGGCGGCATATTCAGGCTCGCAGGCGAAGATATTCAATTTCGCCTGTGCACCACAGGCAAAGCTCAGCGCTAGCGCCGCAACGCCAGCTTTTAAGTAGTTAGAATTGATGCGCACCGTGAGCCCCCAGAGTCATAACATATTGAAGAGTAATGACATTATCATCTGTGATGCCGTCAAAGTTAGTGCCTTGCTGATTGGTATATTGCAGGCGCACGGTGGAGAAGTGGCTGTGATGCCAGGCCAGGCTCACCTCAGTCTCTTTCAGCTTCTGGGCATCGAAGTGCTCATCGTGCATCAGATGGGTATCGACCTGACCATAACGCAGACCCGCCGACCAGTTTGGCGAGAACTGATACACAGAGCTTAGATACCAACCCGTGTGGGCATCCGGCTTAGCGGTATCATGATCGTCCACCGCCTCGTGGTCATGGTCGTCCAGCGGCGCATAGTCGCTCACACGGAAATACTCGCCGCTCAGGGTCAGATGCTGATACTTGTAGTTGCCCTGGGGCGCCCACTTGTAGACGAAGTCCGCCATATAGGTGTTCTCACCCGTATAGCTGACCCCATGACTATGGTCATGACCATCCTCGGCCACCACGGCTTCTTCATGCTCCTCATGGGCGCTGAGGCGACCGTTTTCGTTACGCAGATAACTCAGACCCAGCTGCCAGGAGCTGCTGACACCAATATCGCCACCCAACTTAGTGTAGGCGGTGTAGACGCCGACGCTCTTAAATTCGCGCTCGCCGTGTTCATCTTCGGCGCGCATATTATCGCCCTTGAAGGCCTCGACACCCATGCTCCAGTAGAGATCCGTTGGCGCGACATAGTCCAGACGCACACCGTCATCGAAGTAATGCCCACCGAGGAAGGCGCGATAGGCCGCCGGACGATCGGAGAAGGCATCGCTGTGCACATGCTGATTGTTAAGGTAACCCACATCCGACAGGAAACGACCGCCGCGCATCGACAGACCATAGGGCATCGCCAACGTCTGGATGAAGGCCTCTTCGAGTCCCACCTTGGTCTCGCCATCAGCGACCTCAATGACTGTGGTCAACTTGCCATAGAACATGTCATCTATGTTGGCGCTCAGGGCCAGCTCTGTGTGACCCAGACCGAAGCCCTCGACACGCTCTGCCATAGGGCGCTCGGCGTTTTGATAATAACCATCGAGCACCGCACTGATGGCAGGGTTAGTCAGGCTAGGATCCGCCGCGAAACTTAGGCTTGGCATTAGGCTAGGTAAACAGGCACAGGCAAGAGCAACCGCCGACAGGCGGGCATTGAAATTCATCATAATGTCTCCAAAAAACAGCTAAACGACTCTGCCGCCAATGGGGTGCAGAGTATTAATTATCTTGAGTTTTTGAGGTATTACGATTGCGCGGGCGGGGCGCGGCTCTGGAAGTAGTCGACATGGACGGCGGCAAGGACCGTGGGCTCGCGCAGCGGCACTTCCACCGTGAGGCTGGGCAGGCTAAAACTGAACTCGCCGACCGGCAAGACGCTATTGAGCTGCAGTTTTTGAATACACAGGGTGCAGTGTGTGGTGGCGCCCTCATCCAGATGTTCCAGGCTATGGGCAGGCGCAAGCACAGACAAGCAGAACAATATAGCACTAAGCCATATCGCCACTCCTCTAACTTTTCCTTTTACCTTTATTGCCATGGGATCTACTGGACGCATTCAAATTCCGACCAAGTTTAGGGATACGAGTGATGAAGTCAAGCCAGAATTGGCGGTGGCTCAGGCTGGAATGTAACAAAAGTTATTCGAAAATTTTACTTATGCGCCGACCCAAAGCGTGGCCCTCATCACGGCCAGATTGGCTAAAATTAAGTCTGACTTAAGTTAGTGACACTAAGATGACAGCTAAATTGAGCGGCGGCTCTGGGCTACCGACTCTCACCATTCAAGGTTTAAAGGAAATGCTCTCTATGAAGGAATTTTTTCGCGAAAATTTCAAAATGCTGTTCTGGACCGCCATCTTCTTTGTCGCCATTCTCGGCGGGATCTATTACGTCGAAGCGGCGCTCGAGGCTCAGGTTCAGGTCGTCGAATAACGGCTTAGGCCTGAGTCGGCATATAACGACTCGGGCACACATTTCAGATTTCTGATGAGCTAGGCACCAGGCCTAGCTCAAGCGCATCATCATCTAACCTACTCACACGGCCCGCCCCTCAACGATACTTCTGTCTGTGCTCGCTGTCGTCCATCTCTTGCCTCGGCGGAGCCTGGTTCACCTTGAGGTGGTCCATCATATGAGTCACCAGCAGAATCATCACGGCAAATATCGCCACAGGCGTGGTCAGGTTACGCCACTCTGGTAGGAAATAGCCCACAACCAGCATCACCAGCCCCAGATAGAAACCCAACATCTTCAATCGCATCAGGTTGGCACTTCGACCCAGCCAGGCCTCGCAGTGGGGACATTGGATCTGAGCATCCAGCCCCTTGCCCCGCTGGGCAGCAACCTGTTGGGCGCGAAAGGGGTGACTACAGTGAGGACACAGCACAACAAACTCTCAAATAACGGCAAAGAGTGCTAGTCTATCAGATTGCGCCGCCGTGCGTTGCGAATTTACAGCGCAGATGGAACAGATTATGATCCTAGCCATTAGCTAACACAGGACGGATAATATGTTACGCAACTTAGCCCTGGCGCTGGTGACTATGATGGCCCTAGCCCATCTTCCCGCCACCGCCGATGAAGCCCTCCAGACACCCCAGCCCCTGACTGAACTGACTCAACTGCAACAGACCATAGATTCAGACATCGCTAAACTAGGCAATGCCAACGGCGAGATGAAGCAGTTTATCGAGTACCGTATCAAGGAGCACGCCAACCAGTTACACGACAAGTTCAAGCTGATGATGAACCAGCAACCGCTGGATAAGGCAAACCTGCTACCACTGCTACAGAAGCATCTGGCCTTCATCGACAAGGTGGCCGATTACTACGCCGCCGATATTGACCAATTTAAACAACAGCTTGGCAGCGATAATGACACAGGCGTCATGTATAAGCTCGCCATGCGGGATCGCCAGCGCGACGAGATCCTCAGCGCCAAGTATGAGACCCTCACCTGGCTGGACGCCTTGGGCGAAGATACCCAGGCCATCAAGACCCAGCTGACGGCTCAACTGCTGAAACGCTCAGACATGCTCAACAGCCTGGTGCATTTCACCCAGGACAAACTCAAGCTGGCGGTGGATGAGGCGGCCAAGGCGGGTAAGGATGTCACTGCTGAGCAGACCGCCCTGGTCACCAACCTCAACGAGCGACTCAGCCTGACCAGCGCCAGCCTCTCGGTGGCAATCGAGCTGCTGGATGCTATGAGCCAGGACACCACGGCCCTCAAGCAGACCCTGTTTAGCATCTCAGGGGATATCACCCAAGACGTGCTCAACGTCGATGTGGCCAGCAACCTGCTGGACCAGTGGTGGAACCAGGCCAAGAATCAGGCGCTGGACAACGGCCCTGGCCTGCTGTTCAAATTGTTTGTCTTCCTGCTGATCCTCTTCCTTGCCCATCTGGCTGGCAAGGCGGTGCAGCGCATCGTCAAGAAGATGGTGAGCAACTCAAAGCTGAAATTCAGCAAGCTGCTGCAAGACTTCTTCGTCTCCCTCTCGGGTAAGACAGTGTTTGCCCTGGGTCTGATGATCGCCCTGTCACAGCTAGGCTTCGAGCTTGGGCCACTACTGGCTGGCTTCGGGGTCGCGGGTGTGATCATAGGTTTCGCCCTGCAGGACACCCTGTCTAACTTCGCCTCGGGCATGATGATCCTCATCTATCGTCCCTACGACGTGGGCGATCTGATCAACGCCGCGGGCGTGACGGGTAAGGTGAGCCAGATGAGCCTGGTCTCCACCACCATCAAGACCCTGGACAACCAGCGCCTGATCATCCCCAACAACAAGATCTGGGGCGACACCATCAACAATATCACGGTAGAACATCAGCGCCGCGTCGACATGACCTTCGGCATAGGTTACGGCGACAACATAGAGAAGGCCGAGCAGGTGCTGCGCGGCATAGTCGACGAGCATCCTAAGGTGCTCAAGCAGCCTGAGCCGACGGTGAAGCTACACCTGCTGGGCGAGTCTTCGGTGGACTTCGTAGTGCGTCCTTGGGTGAAACCGGAAGATTACTGGGATGTGTATTGGGACATCACCCGCGCGGTGAAGATGCGCTTCGACCAGGAAGATATCTCGATTCCTTTCCCACAGCGCGACGTGCATATCTACCAGACTGGCAAGTAAGGGTTCAAACAGAGCTCTTAACAAGACAGCCTTTAACAAGAAGGGCTGTAACAAGAGAGCCCTTTACAAGAAAGTCATCAACAAAAAAGCGCCTGCAACTGCAGGCGCTTTTTCTATCTATTTTCGCAAGAAGGACCAACCAGCTTAAGCCAGCCCGGTGATCTCGCCTCGCTCATCGATATCTATATTGAGGTAACCGGGACGTATCCCAAGTCCTGGCATCGTCATCACCTTACCCACCAGCGCAGTGATAAAGCCGGCACCGGCATTGAGTTTCAGCTCGGCGATGGGCAGCTCAAACCCTTGTGGCGCCCCTTTGAGTTTAGGATCATGGCTGACCGACATCGGCGTCTTGGCGATACAGAGCGCCAGCTTATCAAATCCTTGGCGTTGCAGCTGCGCCAGCTGAGCCTTGGCCGTGTCGGATAAGCTGATGCCATTTGCGCCATAGCCCGCCTCGGCGATGGTCAGCAGCTTGGCCTCGATAGACTGCTTGGTCTCATAGAGATAACGGAACTGACTCGGCTGCTCGGTGGCCCGCACCACCGCCCTAGCAAGCGCCATCGCGCCCTCGGCCCCCTGAGTAAAGGCTTCGCAGACTTCGCAGGCAAATACCCCCTCTTGCAGCACGCGGGCCTTGAGCCACTCTAGCTCCTCCTGGGTATCCTCGGCGAAGCGGTTGATGGCCACCACCAGCGGCAGGCCATACTTGGCCACGTTGCTGATGTGCCAGCTGAGGTTGGCATAGCCGGCGGCGAGCTTATCCATCTCGCTACCTGCGTCAGGATTATGAGACTTAAGCGCCTTGACCGTCACCACCAATACCGCCGCATCCGGCGCATTACCCGACTGACGGGTCTTGATATTACAAAATTTCTCGAAGCCCATATCTGAGCCGAAGCCCCCCTCGGTCACCACGATATCTGCTAGTCTGAGGGCGATATCGTCGGCGATGATCGACGAGTTACCATGGGCGATGTTAGCGAAGGGGCCGGCATGGATCAGACAAGGGGCACCACTTAGGGTCTGCATCAGGGTCGGCGAGATGGCCTGACTCATTATGGCCGTCATGGCGCCGGCCACACCAAGATCTTCGGCGCTGATGTAGTCGCCCTGTTTGTTCTGCGCCAACACGATACGACCGATGCGGGCACGCAGGTCCTTGAGATCCCGGCTCAGTGCTAGAATCGCCATCAACTCGGAGGCGGCGCTGATATCGAAGCCGCCCTGATGCACTGGGCCGTTAACCTCGCCAAGGCCGACCGTGATGGTGCGCAGGCTGCGCTCATTCTGATCTACTACCCGGCGCCATAAGATCTTCTCGGGATCGATATCTAAGGGCGCTAGCCCAGATTGTTCGCGAAAGGCCTCACAGCCCAGACGCTGTTCATGATAGAGGCGGGCATCAATGGCCGCGGCCGCCAAGTTATGGGCACTGGTCACCGCGTGTATGTCGCCGGTCAGATGCAGGTTGAGATCTTCCATGGGCACCACCTGGGCCAGGCCACCACCGGCGGCGCCACCCTTGATGCCAAACACTGGTCCCATGCTGGGTTGACGGATACAGGCGCAGCTCTTCTTGCCGATCGCCTGTAAGCCCTGGGTCAGGCCGATACTGGTCACTGTCTTGCCTTCGCCGAAGGGAGTCGGCGTTACCGCCGTGACTATCACTAACTTACCATGTTTGTTATCTTTAATTCGGTTGGTGATAGCCAGATCGACCTTGGCCTTGGTTCTGCCGTAAGGGCTTAATTCGTGGGGCAAGATCCCGAAAGCAGTAGCTATGCTTTCTATGGGTTGTAAGCTGGCTTGGCGTGAAATTTCGATGTCAGTCAGCATATAGCGCTCCTACAATAAATAAGCATGAAAAAAAGCGAGCTGGTGCGAATATAGAGGAAATGGTGATCATTACAAACCTATTCATTGTCGGCGAAGGTATTAATTAAGGATTTATGAATCTAAATCAATAAAATGATTATTAATGGAAAAAATTAATCCAAACGGAGCAGCCCATGAGTCAGCAAAGCTTTACATTCTCCCCCTTTATCGCCGGCTTCTGGCGCCTGGATAGCTGGCAACAGACACCGCAGCAGACCCTGGCGTTGATCGAGCACTATCTCAGCCTGGGCGTGACCTGTATGGATCATGCGGACATCTATGGTGAGTACTGCTGCGAGGCGCTGTTTGGTCGCGCACTGGCCCTCAAGCCCGAGCTGAGACAGCAGATGCAGATAGTCACCAAGTGCGGCATCAAGCCCGCCTTCGCCTCCACACCTGAGCGCTACGTCAACCACTATGACACAGGCTATCAGCACATTCTCACCAGCGTCGATAACTCGCTTAAGGCGCTGCGGGTAGATGAGATAGATCTACTGCTGATCCACAGACCAGATCCCCTGATGAATGCCGACGAGGTCGCCCAGGCCTTCGAGCAGCTCTATCAGACCGGTAAGGTGCGCCACTTCGGCGTCTCTAACTTCACCCCGGCCCAGTTCGATCTGTTGCAGTCCAGGCTGGAGCGCCCCCTGGTGACCAACCAGCTAGAGATCTCGCCCTTAGCCATGCATACCCTGAGCGATGGCAGCCTGGATCAGGCGCAGCAGCATCGTTGCCCGCCCATGGCCTGGTCCTGCCTAGGTGGTGGTGAGATCTTTAGCAGCCAGAGCGAGCAGGCCAAGCGACTTCGCCAGACGTTAACCAAGATAGCCGCCGACCATGGCACGGATGATATCAGCCAGATCATCTATGCTTGGGTGATGGCCCTACCGAGCCAGCCAAGGCCTATCATCGGCAGCGGTAATCCTGAGCGGATCAGCGCCGCCGTCGCCGCCGGCGAGATAAAACTCGACAGGCAGGATTGGTTTAGCATCTGGCAGGCCTCCACCGGCCACAGCGTGCCTTAGGAAGCTAAAATCTGCATCAGAAACGAAAAAGCCAGCAATCAGCTGGCTTTTCTCTATTCATCTCAAAACTAAGGCTTCGCTTTAGAAGTTAGCTTTTGAGAAATTAGCTTTTAAGGAATTGGCTTCTAAGGATTTAGTCGTGAAACTTCACCTGACCCGTCAGGTGCGGCCTGCGCCCCTTGACGTCACGCAGTTCGAACATCAGCCCCTCTGCACTCTCGGTATCGAAGTCGAAACTCACCTGAGCCGGCATGAGTAGCGGCAACTTGAAGGCCACCTCCACGGTACAGGGCTTGTCGCCAATTTCTGGCATCAGCTGAGCGACGCTTCGCGCCTTAGACCACATGCCGTGGGCCAGCACGCGATCGAAACCGAAACGCTTAGACAGCACAGGATGCAGGTGGATCAGGTTGTAATCGCCCGATGCCTTGGCATAACGGCGGCCGAGATCTTCACTCAGCTCCCAGCTAACCGGATTCGACCAGCTCATTGGGCTCGCCTTAGGCGGACGCGCGCGCTTGCCGCTTTGCTCGATACGGTAGAGATAGGTCGACAGCGACTCCCACACCTGCTCGCCGCCGACAAAGGCGCGAGACACCAGCTCAAACTCCAACCCTGAGTCTGTCATCTGGCTGCTGGTCAGCTCACACTCGAGATCATAGCGCTCATCCACACTCGTGGTGCGGTAACGGGTGATACTGTTCTTCAGGTGAATCATGCCCAGCAAGGGGAAGGTGATCGCATCTAAGGTAAAGATGCTGGCATGCAGGCGAAACACCATGACATAGAGATAGGTCAACGGCAGCTGCTGGCCATCGAACTCGAAGCCACACACCTTGGCATATTGGGCGACCTTATCGCCACGCACGGCCACCTGTGGACAGGTCACCTTAACATGGGGCAGAGGCTGTTCGTCCCAGCCTGGCTTTCGGCCAAAAAAGATCTTGCGATAAAGCGATAACAGCGACGGCATCGCCTTAAGTTCAACACAAATTTCTTTATTCACGCTATCCAAACCCTTCACACTTTACTCAGCCTAAAAATTGCAAGCCCGCGAGTATACCCCAAAATCACGCTTTTTACCTAAACCTTAAGTCTGTTTAATGCGCGTCGCCCCCGCCTATGGCAAAATAGCCCTCCTAATTTCAGTCAGCTTTTCCCATGGGCGTCACTCAGTGCAAGACAAAAACTTCGATGCATTAGCCGGTAAATTTGCCAAAAACATCTACGGCACGCCTAAGGGCGAAGTCCGCGCCGCCGTGCTGTGGCGGGATATCTCCCAGGCCATGACACAACTGCCCGAGGGGCCACTGCGTATTCTGGACGCCGGCGGCGGCTTCGGCTTCTTCAGCCAGAAGCTGGCCAAGCTTGGCCATAGCGTCACTCTGTGCGATATCTCCAGCGAAATGTTGGCCCTGGGTCAGGCGCAGATAACAGAGTATGAAAATAATAGCGGTGAGAAGCTGGACATCACACTGCTGCACGCACCGATACAATCCCTGACCCGGGAAGAGCTTGGCCAGTTCGACCTCATCCTCTGCCATGCGGTGGCCGAGTGGCTCAGCGATGCCAAGCAGACCCTGGCCGGTCTGACCCAGCTGTTAAAACCCCAGGGGCTGTTTTCCCTCATGTTCTACAACAAGGAGGCGATGCGCTTTCACAGCCTGATCTCGGGTAACTTCGACTATGTGGCGGCGGATTTCAAGGTGAAGAAGAAGGTGGGCCTAACCCCAAGCTATCCCCTCTATATCGACGATGTGCGAGGTTGGGTGAGTGATTGGCAGATGGAGCTGGTGACGGCCTCCGGCGTGCGGGTGATCCACGACTATCTCAAGACCCACCAGCCCCCTAATTCAGATTTCAGCCAGCTGCTGGAGATGGAGCTGCAATACTCGACCCACCCCGCCTACATAGGCCTGGGGCGCTACGTTCACTTCATCACCCGTTGGCAAAGATAGCTAACTCACTAATCGAACAGCTCCACCTGGCTCTCCCCCTGAGCCGTGACTATCTGTTTCAGGTAGCGCTGCTCTTCGCTCATCATCTTACTGATCCGCTCAGGTGACAGGCGCATCAGCTTGACCTTGCCGCTGTTGGGATGAAACAGCACCTTACGCGGCCAGGGCCCACCAAGATCTTCGCTTACTATCTCTATGCCTTCTGTCTTGAGGTAGTTCTTCACGAAGCTGATGTTAGACTCGCCGACGTTCAGCACACTGGTGGCCGTCATCTGCGCGCCGCCGAAGACCTTGGCCTTGAGGCGATTACGCATCCCGCCCAGACTCAAAATGCTGTTGATCAGCTGCTCCATGGCCCAGTTGCCATAGCGGCAAGTATAGCTGGTCAGCTGATGCCAGTCTTCATGGAGTTGACGTTCGGGCAGCAGGAAATGGTTGAGGCCGCCGATGCCCAGCAAGGGGTCCCAGATGCAGGCGGCGACACAGGACCCCAGGCGGGTGAAGATCAGCTCATCGTGGGCGGTAACATAGAAGTTGCCGGGATCGACCCGGGCCACCACGGCGTCATGGCGGCTATCCCACTGGCGGGGAATCGCCTCAAATTCGGGCCGAACGGGGAAAAGAGTCGCCTCTGCCTGCATCTTGCCTCCCTGCGTCGATGGACTTAGCGTCCATCGATATCTCTCCAAGGTTTATCCTGCCTATCAGTATAGCCAAACGGCAGAAACCGGTGCAGAGCAGAGAAAGGTTAGTTACAGGCCGTCTGCCAGCAGTTTTGTACCTTGGCTCCTTCTACACCTGCAAACTTGGCGGGAATCCCCTTATCCCCGACCACATGACCTGCGCCAACCACCACAAACAGTGGCGATGGGCCATCTTGTTGCATCATCAAGGATCTGATCTTGGCCGTCATCTGCTCGTTGCGTTGCCACAGCATCTTGTCGATAAGCTCCTTATCGCCATCGTGCAGCATCTGCCCCTGCATCAAGGCATCGAGCCCCGCCTCATCGCCACTGCGCCAGGCCTTGATAAGCTGTACCATCTCCTCGTCCGGCGCATCTATCGCCTCGAGCACCATCTCCCACTGCATCTGCGGGCTGAAAGAGGCCATCAGCTTAAACTGATACTCTGTGCTCTCAAGCTCGATCACAGGGCGCTGGCCGTTCTTGCTCAGCAGCATTTGATCCACGCCCCACTGGGCCTGGTAACCTAAAGAGGCGAAACGCATCACGCTAAACTGCATCGCCTGCATCCAAGGTGCGTAGGGCTGCATGGGCGTGCAGATCTCACTGCGGGTACGGCAGTATTCTTCAAGACGTGCCTGGGTCTTGGCATCGGCGGCCACCTGAGCCAAACCATACTTACGGATCAGCCCCATGATATCCGCCTTGTTAGTATCGGCCTCGACCGCCAGGGCGCCTGCCTTGGCAAAGGCCACTTCGATCTGCTCCGCCATGGGGTAAAAACCGGCCTGGCCGATATGAATCGATCCCAACAGAAAGGTCTGCTTGCCTTGATAACTGATCTTATAGAAGGGCGGCTTGTCATCACCGGCGGCCATCGCGCTGAGTGACATGATCCCTGTCAGTAGTAAAATCCCTATGGTTAATAAACGCGGTCGACTTGTTGCCATCTGGCTTGCCCCTTATAATTCGGCTAAATTTTTCAACACGAGGCTGTTATGCCACATAGTCACCTAATAGAGCAACTGAAAGAGAACCTGCAGTTGGCCTATCGTCAGGCCATCGACGCCGATGCCAAACTGGATGAGTTAAAGAAGGCCGGCCACGGTAAATTCACCACCATCTTCACCCAAGATGAAGGCTTTACTTCGCGCAGCAACCGCTTCGGTCCCTATGTACAGGAGCTGGCCGACGAGATGACCAAGCTGCCACGCCAAGGCGATGGTCTGGCCCCGGCGCTGGAGAGTTTCGTGCGTAAGCTAGGAGTACTGTTACAGACCCTGCAGGCATTTAAGAGCCAGGCCAAGTAACTAAATCACCTAAGTAACTAAGCACCTAAGTAACTAAGCAACTGAATGAGCGGGTAAGCTCATACTTTAGTGTCATATTGCTGTCATGGCCTGGCCATAGAATCGCCCTACTTTTCGTACGAGGCGGACCTAGATGACAGCAATCGACCTGAGCAGTGAACTGGATAAGATCATCGAGAATGAGAAGATCCATGTGCTGTTTCAGCCCATCTTCAACATCAACAGCCAGCGGCTACATGGCTTCGAGGCCCTGAGCCGCGGACCCGAGCATAGCGCCCTCTTCTCTCCCGTGCCCCTGTTTCAGACCGCGGCCCACGAGGGACGCCTGTCCGAGCTTGAAGAGATCTGCCGTCGTCACTCCATCAGGCAGTTCGACGCCCGCGAGTTGCCGGGCAAACTGTTTATCAACATCTCCCCCAAGGCCCTGCTGGAACCCAGCCACGCCAAGGGACTCACCCTCAGCCTGGTGCAGGAGCTGGGGCTGTCGCCGGATCAGATAGTAATAGAGCTGTCGGAGCAATATCCCGCCGACGATATCGATCTTCTGAAGGAATGTCTCAACCACTACCGCAGCCAGGGGTTTCTGACCGCCATCGACGACCTCGGCACCGGCTATTCGGGGTTGCGACTCTGGTCCGAACTGGCGCCAGACTATGTCAAGATAGACCGCCACTTCATCCACCAAATCGACCAATCGCCGGTGAAGCAGGAGTTTGTCCGCTCCATCATAGATCTCTGCCAGAGCCTCAGCTGTAAGGTGATCGCCGAAGGGATAGAGACACCTGCGGAACTGGCGCTGCTAACCCAGCTAGGCATAGTCTATTGTCAGGGCTACCTGCTGGGCCGCCCCCAAACGCAACCGACACAGACACTGAAGGCAGTGGCGCCACAGGAAACCAAGCAGCGACAGACCCGCTACGCCGAATCGGCCGAAAGCCTGTCGACCCGCACCATATGCGTGACACCCGAGACCAAGCTCAAGGCCCTGAGCGCCCGCTTCGTGCGCTCGCCGCACCTGCAGGTAGTCGCCATCGTCGATGCTAAGCAGAAACCCCTTGGCGTCGTCGACAGGGCGCAGTTGATGGAGCTGTTCAGCACCCCCTATGGCCGTGCCCTGCACGAGAACAGCCCTGTGATAGAGGTGATGAACGACAAGGTGCTGAAGGTGCCAGCCTGCATGCCGATCTCCGAGGTGAGTCAGTGCCTGACCGCAGAACACGGCACGGTTGCACAACATTTCATGGTGATGCGCGAGCAACAACTGTTAGGAATAGGCCACACCAAAGATCTGCTGCAACAGATCACCGAGCAGCGCATCAAGATGGCCCGTCACGCCAACCCTCTGAGCGGCCTTCCCGGCAACATCCCCATTCAGGAGGAGCTACAACGCCTGCGCCAACAGGGTCGCGCCTTCTATCTAGCCTATTTCGACCTGTGCCACTTCAAGCCCTACAACGATATCTATGGCTTCTGCCGCGGCGATGAGGTGATCCAATCTTTGGCGCTACGCCTGCAGCAGCAACTGGGTAGCGAGCATTTTGTCGGCCATGTGGGCGGCGATGATTTTGTGGTGATAGGCACAAGCCAAGCGATCGTCGACGAGTGTCGCCGACTGCTGCTCAGCTTTAACCAAGACAGAGAAGCCTTCTATAGCCCAGACGACTGGCTGGCCCAGTGCGTGATGGCCGAAGACAGACAGGGACAGAGGGTGGCCCACCCTTTAATCAGCCTGTGTGTTGGCCTGCTGCCCCCCGAGGTGACGCGCTTTTGCGACGAGCAGGGGCTATCGGCCTATAGCGCGGCGGCAAAAAAACAGGCCAAAGCCGCATTGAATGGCTTTAGCCTGTTTACGCCCGCGCCCAACGACGCGGCAATTGCCATGTATCGGCCGCTCAAGTTCGCCTGAGAGGCCCAGCGGCCTTAGAGTTTGGGCTGCACCGTCTTCTTCAGCCAATCGCTCAGCATCTTAGACTCGTGTCTCAGGGGCTTGTCGTTCATCACGCCAGTGGTGTGCATGAAGCTCATGTCTCTGAGCTTCTCATCACCTGCGATCACCACATTATCACCGTCGAGCACCTGGTAACTAAAGGTCATGCGTGGCGGATAGATATCTTCGATCAGACGAATGTCGTTAGGGGTCGCGCCAAAGGTGGGGCGCACATCACCGGCCAGATCCACGTCTGTCACCACCAACTCCAGCTTCTGATTAGGCTTAAGCGTCTTCTCGGCGGCCTTGTTGAGGTTCTTGGTCAGGGTGTCGAACACACGCAACTCATAGCGAAACTGAATGTCACCCACAGCCTTCACGTCGCGATAGTTATCCGTATCCTGCCAAGTGATCTTAACCACCCCGGCCTCTGTGACTGGATTCTCTTTGGCTTCTTCGGCGGCAAGGTTGAGTGACACCAGTGCTCCCACCAAGAGTAGAGATTGAAACTTCATATTATGCCTCCTTAATCGCCCAAGCTTGGGACACCTACTGAGTCTAGCGACTGCATTGAGTGTACAAAAGCTAACCTGAATATAGGCTTAATGCAAAATCCTGGCGAATCTTTTCGCCATCATTTACTTATTGGACAAGCGCAATTAACCCTTTTCTCCCCAGCCCACAGTTTTTGGCAGCCTTTGTATCAATTTGCTTCGAGCCTGGGGTAGACTCACAGGGCAAGCAAGACTACTAAGGTAAATCATGCAAAATCGATCTTCTCTGCTGTTCGTCGTCATCCTCTTTTCGTTGCTGGCCGGCGCCCTCTATTGGATCACTATAGAGGAGGAGACCCAGCAGGCCCCAGAAACCTGGTCAGCCTTCGTCTATGCCCATGGCTACAACTCGGGCCGCTACAAGAAAACCGACGACTTCGAGGATTACCAAAGCTGTAAGGCCTTCGCCACCGAGCAGGCCAAGGAGCTTGGCGATGTCTTATGGGAGTGTGGCCTCAGGTGTCGCTTCGACAACAGCCGTCAGGGCTTTCAGTGCGAGACCATGCAGAATCAGGAGTGAGTCAGCCGCCTTTCATCGCTCAGCGAGCCAATTTGATTTGTTCGTTTTTTATTCAGCTTCTGTTCAAGCTATTGCCATTAACATAGGTATCAATGAAACGGCAGCAGCACTCGGGCGGCAGCAAACACAGCCCCAGATGCCGACAACAGATTGAATTTAAGACACCGACAGGAGCTATGACAATGAGCAAGCTAACCCACAAAAGATTCTCAGGTAGATTCGCCCTATTGGCCTCGCTAATCCTTGGTTTCGCCTTTATCTCAGGCGCCAACGCCAATGAGCTTAGCGACAGCGAACGCGCCGCGGTAGAACAACACTTCCAGATTCTGGACCAACAGCAAGAAGCGAGCGATAACCAGACGCTCGACGGCTTTCAGGCCGATCTCGACAGCCAGCTGGAACAGGCCGAAGAGGAGTTTATGGAAGGCGCCTGCGCCGAGCATGAACTAACCTTCGATAGCGATAGCCAGGTCTGCTACTAGAGCGGGCTTAGTAAGGGCTCGCTAGAAAGGAAATAGCTGAAACAGCTGAGGGTAAGTCGCCTTCAGCTGTTTTTTCTTGGGCGAAAACTTCTTGCCCTGAGGCGTCGCCTGCCCAGAAGGCACAAAGGGCAGCTCCTCGCCGGTGCGATCTTCATAGATCTGCCCCGCGATCAGATCGTAATCCTCTACGAAGGGATAGGCATAGCCATCCTTCTCCGGCCAGGCGGGCAGCTCGGCCAAGGCATCGGGGTCAAGCAGTATCCGCTCGAACCACTCCTGCCCCAGGGAGATCAGAAAGGCGCGAAATTCGGCAAAGCCATATTCGCTGTCACACCCGGTCACTATGTAGGCGGCGCCCCACAGCGACCAGAGGTAAGATCGGCGCATCTGCTGCGAGAAGAACTTATCGAAGGCCGCCAAGTCTTGGTTGTCGAGTTCGTTCAGCTTCGCCTTAAGCTCTGCCGCCAGGCTCTCCTGATCTTGCTCTGGCTTGCTGCGGGTGACTAACTGCCAAAATTCATTCTCGTTCATGCTCTTCTCATACCAAACGTGGTTTATGGTTAACGATTGCCTTCATATTTACTCCTGCCCTGCGTATCCGAACTCACTTGTATCAAACGATAGGCCAAACAGAGGCCACATCTTACCCTAAGCCAGCCCGGCTGGCAGCAGGGCCTTTGCAATTTAGCCAAAGCATTAGACATTTAGGTAAAGCATTAGACATTTAGGTAAAGCATTAGACATTTAAGTAAAGCGTTGGACTAAATCGCGCCATTTTTCTACACTGCGGGGCAAATCATTCACCCAAGAGCCAAGATGAACCGACCAAGTCCCAGCATACTGCTACTGATCGCCCTCTATATTGTTATCGCCATCCTCGCCGGTTGGCGCGCCCTGGACAGCCAGACCTTAGATCTCTTTACCCTGGGCGTGATCCCTGTGCTCATCGGCCTCATCGCCCGCACCAGCTGGGCAAGCCTAGTGCTGAAGATCTATATCGGCATACAAACCCTGGGCTTCACGGCGCTGGGCGCCACGGCGGTGATCGCCTATCAGATCACCCCGGAGGACGTTAAGGTAGTGGTGCGTGGTCAGGAGCTGCCCATCTGGGCCATCGCCCTAGTCGTCACCGCACTGCTGAGTTTCCAGTGGTATATGGCCTTCTCCAAGGGACTGAAACAGTACCTGCCGCAGGCGGCTCAAACCAGCGACCAGACCAAGGCTTAATCCCTCTATCGGGGAGGTTTACATCCCATCTCCTCCCCAGCCCTTATCTGACCGGCCTTCGTGCCAATTCAGTCAAATCCAGGCCGCTTTCCTCTGTCACAGGGTTAAATTTTTACTGAATTTGACTGAAAGCACCCTTTGAGCGCATAAAACCGCTTTCATTATAGGGATGCTTGTGGCATGTTAAGTCCAGCAATTGCAAGTATCTAATGTAATTGGTATTACTAAATCTACGGAAAGAAGAGACTATCCAAATGAATAAAACTGAACTTGTTGCAAAAATAGCGGAAAGCGCTGAACTCACTAAAGCTGAAGCTGCTCGCGCCTTAAAGTCTTTCGAAGAAACGGTAGCGGAAGCGATGAAGAACGGCGAAAAAATCTCTATTGTAGGTTTTGGTTCTTTCGAGACCACTAGCCGTGCAGCACGTACAGGCCGCAACCCACAGACGGGCAAAGAAATTCAGATCCCAGCGGCTGTAGTACCTAAGTTTAAAGCCGGTAAGACGCTAAAAGACAGCGTAAACTAAATCGGTATTTAATCCGTCGAAAAAACCTCCTTCATGGAGGTTTTTTTATGCACCCTCCTAGTGCATCCTCTGCCTCATTTTTAACCAATTCGTTACCTACTTCTGATGCAAATAAAATAAACACCTGAAAAATAACAGATAAATATTTGGCACACTCTTCGCTATAGCTTGTACGCGGCCTGACAATACTCATAACAACAGGCAGGGCCGCTCCCATAGACCAATAAGAAGGAATGAGTATGAAACAAGCATTGCGAACCCTAAGCCTACTCGCGGGCACCTTGATGGTTGCCCTACCGGCCAGCGCTAGCGTCACGGGCAACATAGGCGCAACCTCCAACTACTTGTGGCGCGGTGCCACACAGACGGGAGACGCGCCCGCGGTTCAAGGCGGCATAGACTTCGAACACGACAGCGGTCTCTACCTCGGAACCTGGGCGTCCAATGTGGATTTCGGCGACGACACCAGCTACGAGATCGACTTCTACGGCGGCTATGCCGGCAGCATAGGGGAAGACTTTGGGTATGACATCAGCTATCTCTACTACGCCTACCCAGACAGCGATTCGAGCATAGACTTTGGTGAAGTCACCCTGGCCCTGAGCTGGAAGTGGTTCAGCATCGGCTATTCAAAGGTGGTCAATGCCGGCAGCGACGTGGCATCGGCTCCTTTCGATGAGAAAGATCTCAGCTATATCAACGCAGGCGTCAGCTTCCCACTGTCGGAGACACTGTCTATCTCGGCCCACTATGGCTACTCCAGCGGTGATGTCGTCAACGCCTGGTTCGATACCGACAACTATGCCGACTACTCTTTGTCTCTGGATAAGGAAACCGACTTCGGCACCATCTCCTTCCTGGTCAGCGATACCGATCTCGAGGATGACGATCCTAAAGTGGTCGTTGGCTACAGCTATAGTTTCGATTTGTGATCTAAATTTAAATGAGTTGCCACTAATTTAGCTGGCAACTCATTATTGCTCTAGAAATATTTCAATTAAAAACAGTCAATTAAAAACACTTCACCCGTCTATTCGCTCACATTTTGTCTAAATCCACGACAAACACAATAGTGTTAACTCGATCAAACAAAAATCGAAAATCCCCTGCTATTTTTCTCATTAGCGCTCGCTAATGTGCTCACACCTTAGGACGCTAAACTAGCTAACGCTTTGACTCAGTTAACTTTATGTTAAAGCGGCTCAGTGCTAAGCGGCACCAAATGAGTGCACAAGCACTTTATTTGACGAGGATTTCACTATGGCTCAGTTACTCGATGTTATTCCGAACGATGCTGAAATCGAAGCGATCACAGCACCCAAAAACCCTAAGGCGGCCTGTGAGTTGCAACACAGACGCGAAGTCAAACGTCGCCTGGAAGAGTTACTCGAAGAGGCGGCACTCAAACGCGCCATGGGGGGAGATTTCTACTAACCCCAGACTCCTTTGCCTCCTTCGCGCGACCACTGCATGGGGCCAGGCTCCATGCAGGCGTTTGCTCTCGACCTTGAGCATAAGCCTTGAGTACATCAAGGATATAGCACTCAAACTCAGGGCTCAAAGATTCCCCTTCTACCCAGGTTAAATTGGTGTAAGATTAAATTCAGTACATAACTTATTGATAGTCATAATTCTTCCAAGCGGTTCGTCTGCAAGAGGTCATCATGACGCTAAGCAAATCCTTACGCCTTATCGCCCCACTTATCCTGCTGCTAAGCGGCTGTCAGGGCGCCGAGCCGCCCCAGGCTCTGGGCACCTTAGAGCGAGACCGGGTACTCCTGCGCGCCACCACCTCAGAGATCATCACGGGCTTACCTAAACGCGAAGGTAGCCTAGTCACCCAAGGCGAGTTGCTACTGCAATTCGACACCCGCAAACAACTTGCACGTGTTGCCAACGCCCAGGCCCAGTGGCAGAAGGCACAGGCCTACCTGCTCAGGCTCACCAATGGCGAACGCCCGGAGGATATCGCCAGCGCCCAGGCCAATCTGGAGCGTGCCACCGCCGCCATGGTGCAGGCGGAGAAGACCTACAGGCGCATCGACAAACTCAAGCGACAGAACCTGGTAAGCCAGCAGGAGCTGGATCAGGCCGTTGCTAGCCGGGATCAGACCATCGCCGAACATAACGCCGCGAACGAAGCCTTGAGTAAACTGATTGTCGGCGTGCGTCAGGAAGATATTCAGCAGGCCCAGGCGGCACTGGATGCGGCGGCCGCCGAGCTGGATCTGGCGCGCCAGCTGCTGGAAGATCTCAGCATCACGGCGACCCGCAGCGGTCGCCTCGACAGCCTGCCCTTTAACCTCGGCGAACGAGTGCCCGCCAACGCCGTGGTAGTGGCGATTCAGGCCGACAAGGCCGCCTATGCCAGGGTCTATATTCCCGCCCCCGCCATGGCCAAACTCACCATTGGGATGCAGCTAAAAGTCCATGTCGACGGTCAGGCGCAGCCCTTTACCGGCACGCTACGCTGGCTCAGCAAGGAGCCGGCCTTCACCCCCTATTACGCCTTGAATCAGCAGGACAGGTCTCGCCTCGTCTATCTGGCGGAGTTCGATCTCGACGACAGGGCTCAGA
This sequence comes from Shewanella loihica PV-4, assembly GCF_000016065.1. Classification (NCBI taxonomy): domain Bacteria; kingdom Pseudomonadati; phylum Pseudomonadota; class Gammaproteobacteria; order Alteromonadales; family Shewanellaceae; genus Shewanella; species Shewanella loihica. Next base: position 480,362 of record NC_009092.1, on the reverse strand, counting down.
GCCTGCCCACGGGGATCCCCGCCCAGGTGGAGCTGCCCTGATGCCGTTAAATGCGGATCTGGCCATAGATGCCCGAGGCGTCGATAAGCGGTTTGGCGACCTACTTGCGGTTGCCGAGCTGGATCTACAGGTGCAGAAGGGGCACATCTACGGCTTTCTCGGCCCCAATGGTTGCGGCAAGTCCACCACAATACGCATGCTCACCGGCCTCTTGACCCCAACCCGGGGCGAGATCTCCGTGCTCGGCATGGCCATCCCCCAGCAGGCCGAGGCCCTCAGGCGGCGCATAGGCTACATGACCCAGAAGTTCTCCCTCTACGAAGACCTGAGCGTCAGGGAGAACCTGCAATTTATCGCCGACATCTATGGCCTGGGTGCCAGGGAGAGCAAACGCAAGATAGATGAGCTGATCGATACCTATCATCTCGACGCCCAGCGCCAGCAGCTAGCGGGCACCCTCAGCGGCGGGCAGAAGCAGCGCCTGGGGCTGGCCTGCGCCTGCATCAATGAGCCCGAGCTGCTGTTTCTCGACGAGCCCACCTCGGCGGTGGATCCTCAAAACCGGCGCGACTTCTGGGAGCAGCTATTCGATCTCTCCGAGCGCGGCACCAGCATACTGGTCACCACCCACTACATGGACGAGGCGCAGCGCTGCCACCAGCTGGCGATCATGGAAAGCGGCCACATTCGTGCCAAGGGCAATCCTCAGGCGCTCCTTGAGGCGATGCCACTGCATGTCATAGAGATAGCTGGCCACAGACTGCGCCAGCTAAAGTCACACCTGAGCCAGTTCAGCGAGATCCCCTCCGCCGCCCAACTCGGCGACCGTCTGCGAGTCCTAGTCGATAAGCAGATAGCAGATCCCATCCCTTGGCTGCTGGAGAAGAGTCGCACCATGACAGGGCAACTAACGCCTGAACCGCTGAGCCCAAATCAATTTAACGCTAGCCAACTAAAGCCAAATCAATTAAGCCTGGTCTCACCCAACCTGGAAGATCTCTTCGTTTCCGTCACCGGTAAGGGACTCAAGACTTCTAGGGAGGCTGCAGATGTTACTCGCTAGCCTGAGGCGGATAAAATCGATCACCACCAAGGAGATCCGCCAACTCAAACGGGATCGCATTACCTTCGGCATGGTGGTGATGATCCCCCTGATCCAGCTGTTGCTGTTTGGCTACGCCATCAATACCGATGTGCGTAACGTGCCCGTGGTGGTGGTGGACCAGAGCCACTCCGCCGCCGGACGCTGGATCGTCGAGGCCGTCAAGGTGACTCAGGTGGTCAGCATAGAGAAGCACTATGCCAGCGCCGAGGAGGCCGAGGCCGCCATCACCCGTGGCGAGGTGCGCGCGGCGCTGATATTGCCGCCTAACCTTACCGAGAAGCTCGCCAACGGCGAGACACTGGGCCAATGGGTGGTCGACGGTTCGGATACTATGGTGGCCTCGGCCATCAGCCAGCTGAGGAACATGCCGCTGGATCAGATCACGGGCCAAGACACCCAGCGGCTGCCCACCTTCGAGGTCGCCCTCTTCTACAACCCAGAGCAGCGCTCGGCGGTCAACATAGTGCCAGGGCTGATCGCGGTGATCCTCACCATGACAATGATCCTCTTTACCTCGGCGGCCATAGTAAGAGAGCGCGAACGTGGCAACCTGGAGCTGCTGATCACCACCCCCATCAAGCCCTTAGAGTTGATGCTCGGTAAGATAGTCCCCTATATCTTGGTGGGGCTGGTGCAGATGACCATCATCCTCGGGCTTGGGCATCTTATCTTCGATGTGCCCATCAATGGCGCCATCGCCCAACTGCTGATGGGCACCCTGCTCTTCATCGCCGCCAGCCTCACCCTGGGGCTGATCATCTCCACCATAGCCAAGACCCAGCTACAAGCGATGCAGATGACTATCTTCATCATACTGCCCACTATCTTGCTGTCGGGCTTCATGTTTCCCTTCGAGGCCATGCCTAAGCCGGCCCAGTGGATCGCCGAGCTGCTGCCCGCCACCCACTTCATGCGCATCATTCGCGCCATCGTCCTGCGGGGCGGCGCCCTGAGCGACATGCAGTTCGATGCCCTCTGGCTTATCGGCTTCACCCTGGTCGGTATCTTGGTCGCCTCGCTGCGCTTCAATAAGCGCCTCGATTGATTCCAGAACTGAGGTACAAAAAAAGCGCCCTTTTGGGCGCTTCTTCAATTCAACAAACTCAGGCTCTAACAGTTTGCTTAGCTACTGGCTTCTGCTTCCTGCTGACGCTTCTTGATGAAGTACTCACGGGTCAAGCCGAAGACCACAGGGCTAAGCAGCGACAGGGCGATCAGGTTTGGTATCGCCATCATGGCGTTCAGGGTATCGGCCAGCAGCCAGATGAAGTCGAGCGAGCTGACGGCCCCTAGGGGAACAACAATGACCCAGATGGCTCTGAAGGGTTTTACCGCGCGCACACCAAACAGGTACTGCACACACTTCTCGCTATAGACGCTCCAACCCAGGATGGTGGTGAAGGCGAAGATAGAGAGGGCGATAGCCACGATATAGTTGCCCATAGGCAGGGCGTGAGAGAAGGCATAGGAGGTCAGCGCCGCGCCATTCTCACCCGATGTCCAGGCACCGGAAACGACAATCGCCAGACCGGTAATGGTACAGACCACCAGGGTATCGATGAAGGTACCCAGCATAGCCACTAGGCCTTGGGCCACAGGGTTATTGGTCTGCGCCGCCGCGTGGGCGATAGGCGCACTACCCAGACCGGCCTCGTTAGAGAAGACGCCGCGGGCCACACCAAAGCGCACCGCCGCCCATACTGCCGCCCCGGCAAAACCGCCCTGGGCCGCCACAGGATTGAAGGCGCTGTGAACGATAAGGGCGATAGCATCTGGGATCGCTGCGGCATTAACCACTATCACCGACAGACCGGCGGCAATATAGAATACCGTCATCAGAGGCACCAGCTTACCCGCCACATCGGCGATACGCTTGATACCGCCCATCAGCACGGCGCCCACCAGCACCATGAGCACCAGACCCGTCACCCAAGTCGGCACACCGAAGTTGCTGTTAAGGGCATCGGCCACAGAGTTGGCCTGTACCGTGTTGCCGATACCGAAACCGGCAAAGGATCCAAACAGGGCGAAGGCGGTACCCAGCCAGGCCCACTTGCTGCCCAGACCATTCTTGATGTAGTACATTGGGCCGCCGATATGGTTGCCGTTATCATCCACTTCGCGGTATTTCACCGCCAGCACGGCCTCGGAAAACTTAGTAGCCATACCCACCAGGGCGGTACACCACATCCAGAACAGGGCACCTGGGCCACCGATAAAGATGGCAGTGGCCACCCCTGCGATATTACCCGTGCCTATGGTGGCCGACAGCGAGGTCATCAGGGCATTGAAGGGGCTGATCTCCCCCTTCATCTGCTTATCCTTGTCGGGAATACGTCCGGACCAGAGTAGCTTAAAGCCGGTACCCAGCTTAAGGATCGGCATCAACCGCAAGCCAAAGGAGAGAAAGAGTCCCACGCCTAAGATCATCACGAGCATGGGAGTACCCCATACGAACCCGTTGATCGTACTGACAAATTCAGTAATACCTTCCATTCAAACCTCGTCGTTTTTATCGTTATTTTGGTGATCTACGCCACGCTCTGTTGATTGCATCCCAGAGTACAACGAAAAGCGTTCAAAATGAAAGCAGCGATTGTTAACAAATTGAAACAAAGAGAGATGTTAGCCGAAGCGGCGAGCCTAACACCGAAGAATAAGACTCAAGGGATGTTCAGGGTGTTAGACGCAAGCGAGCCGCTAGCGCCTTGGCAGAGAAGGCTTATCCTGAGGGTCAAATGCACCGGCTGCGGCGGCCTTCATCAGACGGCGAAACTTGGGGCATTCCATGTGACTGGGCGCGGTGCAGTTGGCGGCGTGTCTCAAACCGTCACGCATCGCCTGCATCCTCAAGATGGTGCGCTCCAGCTCGTCGGCACGGCGCAGCAGCAGCTCTCTGTCTATGAGGGGATCGCCGCCTGTAGCTAGCATGCTGCCAATCTCATCGAGGGATAATCCCGCCGAGCGGCCAAGGGCGATCAACGCCAGACGCTCCAGCACCTCGGCGCCAAATTGGCGGCGAATGCCATGACGTCCCAGCGAGCGGATCAACCCCCGCTCTTCGTAATAACGCAGAGTCGACGCCGGCACGCCCGAGCGCTTGGCGACCTGTGAAATATCCATATCCTTCCCTTGACCTCAAGTCGACTTGAAGTTGTAAGCTAACAATATCAATGGCTTCACACAACAAAGGATTGAATATGTCTCCCCTTATCGACTGCCTCCTCATCGGCCTGGGCGCCACCCTGATCATGGATCTTTGGGGCCTGGTGCGTCATCCCCTGCTGGGTATGCCGCTGCCAAGCTATTATCTGGTGGGCCGCTGGCTGGGCCACATGCCCAAAGGGCAGTTTCGTCACCAAGCGATAGCAAAGGCCTCCCCAGTCCCGGGTGAGACCCTCATAGGTTGGTTGGCCCACTATCTCATCGGCGTTAGCTTTGCCGCCCTTTTGCTGCTCATTACCGGCTCAAAATGGCTCACCAGCCCAAGCCTGACCCCCGCCCTCGCGGTGGGCTTAGTCACTGTGCTCGCCCCCTTCTTGCTGATGCAACCCGGCATGGGCGCAGGCATCGCCGCCTCACGTCTGCCCAACCCCGGCCAGGCACGGCTACACAGCCTGATCACCCATGGCGTATTCGGGCTCGGCCTCTACCTCTCGGCGCTAGGCCTCCGACTCTTTAACTGAGACAAACTACTTTAAATTGAAGGGGAATGAACGGAGACACAAACGCATAGGTGCAGGATCGGCCAATCAACGAGCTTGGTTGGCCTTTCGCTGCAACTGACGGCGCATCGCTTGGGTTGTGGGATATTTTGGCAACACTAACCAGCACACCAGATAGACTAAAACCGGTAGGAAGAAGAATAGGCTGCTAAGGACAAAAGCGACCCGCAATCCGTTGACTCGCCAACCGAAATAGTCGGCCAACCCAGAGCAGACGCCGGCGATAACGCCCTTCTCACCCCGGGTTAATATCTTAATTTTCTCTAAATCCGCCATGAAAATCCCTTTTAAATTCAGATTACTATTAACAAGCGGTCACGCTTGAACCTAGAGTCACTATAACCAAATTCTCTTGATTTTGTTACACCAAGAGTCTAAGTCTTGATATATGAGTTCTTAAGCAGTTCCCGCTGTTGCTAGAATATTTAGCAACCTCAAAGCATTCAGTCTTCATTCCAAAGCTAGCGCCTCGGCAGCCCCACGCTTATCACAACCGTCAGCCCGAGCAGCCCTGTAGAGATCCACAGGCAAGCCCCCAGCCCATAGGCCTGGTACACCCAGCCAGAGAGGATAGTGCCCAGCAGGCGCCCCATGGCATTAGCCATGTAGTAGAAGCCCACATCCAGGGAGACGCCATCGTCGCTGGCATAGCTGACAATCAGGTAACTGTGCAGGGAGGAGTTCACCGCAAACACGGCGCCAAACAGCATCAGGCCGAGCAGCAACACGCCGAGATTGAACCCGGGCGCCAGTGCCGCCAACTCACCACTCATCAAATAGGCGATCAGCGCGGGGATAATTGTCAGGGCACTTGCCCACCACATGGCGCTGCGCCCGTCGGGCACCTGGCCGCTGGCCTTGCCCGTAACCCTGGGCGCCAGGCTCTGCACCGCGCCATAGCCGATGATCCACAGCGCCAGGAAGCCACCCACCTGATAGTGGTCCCAGCCAAATTGACTGGCGAGATAGACAGGCAGTGCCACCACAAACCAGACATCGCGGGCGGCAAACAGGCACATGCGCGCCGCCGAGAGTATGTTGATCGCCCGGCTCTTGGAAAACAACTCGGTAAACTTAGGCTTGTTCTTGGCCTTGCCGAGATCTTGCTTGAGCTTGATGATGCTCACCAGCCAGACGATAGCCAGAAGCGCCGCCATCAGACCGATCGCCCCCTTGAAGCCCAGCAGCGCCAACAGGGCGCCGCCGAGGAAGAAGCCCGCCCCCTTGAGGGCATTCTTAGAGCCGGTCAGCACGGCAATATACTTGTACAGCCTGTCCTCTTCCCCCTTGGCCACCAGCATCTTCACGCTGCTCTTGGCGCTCATCTTGTTGAGATCTTTGGCGATCCCCGATAGCGCCTGGGCCGCCATCACCCAAGGCACGACAAGCCAGCTACTGGGCACCAACAACATGGCCAAGGCCGCCACCTGCAGCCCGAGGCCGATGTTCATGGTGCGATTGAGCCCGAGGCGAGCCCCCAGATAGCCGCCCACCAGATTGGTCACCACGCCGAAGATCTCGTAGAAGAGGAACAGCATGGCGATGGACAGCGGCGAATAGCCAAGCTGGTGAAAATGCAGCACCACCAGCATGCGCAGCGCGCCGTCGGTGAGTGTGAAGGCCCAGTAGTTGCCCGTCACCAGCAGATACTGGCGCATCTCGCTTGGCAGGGCGCGCAGGCTGGCAAGCATCATTTAGGCCTTATCCATGCGGCCGACCATACGCGCCAGTTCGGCGGTGCGGTTGGCATAGCCCCACTCGTTGTCGTACCAGACGTAGAGCTTGAGTTGAGTGCCGTTGATCACCATGGTCGACAGGGCATCGACTATGCTGGAGCGGGGATCTGTCTTGTAATCCACAGAGACCAGCGGGCGCTCCTCGTAGCCGAGAATATCTTTAAGTTCACCTTCGGCAGCCGCCTTAAACAGGGCGTTGACCTCCTGCTCGGTCACCGGGCGTTGCATCTCAAACACACAGTCTGTGATGGAAGCATTTGCCAGGGGCACACGCACCGCATGGCCGTTTAACTTACCCTTCAGCTCGGGGAAGATGTGGGTAATTGCAGTAGCCGAGCCCGTGGTGGTGGGGATCAGTGACTGGCCGCAGGCGCGGGCACGGCGCAGATCCTTATGGGGCGCATCTAAGATGGTCTGAGTATTGGTGATGTCGTGAATGGTCGTCATGGAGCCATGCTTGATGCCGATCTGCTCGTGCAGCACCTTCACCACAGGCGCCAGACAGTTGGTAGTGCAGGATGCCGCGGTGACGATAGGATATTTGTCCTTATCATACAGCTGATGGTTAACCCCCATGACGATGTTAAGTACGCCCTCTTCCTTCACCGGCGCGGTCACCACCACACGCTTCACGCCTTGATCCAGATAGGCCTGCAGCAGCGCCTTAGTCTTCATCACCCCTGAGGCCTCGATCACCAGGTCACAGCCAGACCAATCGGTGTCGCCGATGGCGCGGTTGGCACTGGTGTTGATGCGCTTGTCACCTATGATGATCTGCTCGCCCTCGGCGACGGCATCATGGTTCCAGCGGCCATGGATGGAGTCGAAGGTCAGCAGATGCGCCAGGGTGGCGGCATCGCCCGCCGGGTCGTTGATCTGCACAAACTCGATATCGTCCCACTCCCAAGCGGCGCGCAGCGCCAGGCGTCCCATGCGGCCAAAGCCGTTAATTCCCACTTTGATTGTCATCTTATCGTCCTATTCGTTAGATTCGCGCTAACCGTCTAGGCCTTGCCCAGACCGCGCAGGTAATTGGTTTTATCCCGATTGACGAAGGCCACCAGGGAGAGCATCACAGGCACCTCCACCAGCACACCAACCACGGTCGCCAGGGCTGCCCCCGAGTGCAGACCAAACAGGGAGATGGCCACGGCCACCGCCAGCTCGAAGAAATTAGAGGTGGCTATCATACAGGCGGGCGCCGCCACATCCTGCTCTAGCCTCATCCGCTTGGCCGCCAGATAGGCGATGAAGAAGATGCCGTAGGTCTGCAGCAGCAAGGGGATGGCGATCAGCAAGATGTTTTGCGGCTGAGCCAATATGGTGTTGGCCTGCAGGCCAAACAGCAGCACAACTGTGGCCAGCAGGCCCAGGATAGACCAGGGCTTGAGGCGGGCGACGAAGGCCTCGACACTCAAAATATGACCCTTTTTATTCAATACCTTGCGCGTCGCTATGCCCGCTACCAGGGGCAGCACTACATAGAGCACCACAGAGATCAGCAGAGTCTGCCAGGGCACCTGAATATCACTCACCCCAAGCAGGAAGGCGCAGATGGGGGCAAAGGCGAACACCATGATGATGTCGTTCACCGACACCTGTACTAGGGTGTAGTTAGGATTGCCCTTGGTGAGCTGACTCCAGACAAACACCATGGCGGTACAAGGTGCGACGCCCAGTAAGATCATGCCGGCGATATACTCGCTAGCGGTCTGGGGATCGACCCAGGAGGCAAACAGTACACGAAAGAAGACCCAGCCCAGCAGCGCCATGGTAAAAGGCTTGATCAGCCAGTTCACCACCAAGGTCAGCAGCAGCCCCTTGGGGCGCTTGCCCACATCCTTCACCGCAGAGAAGTCGATCTGCACCATCATGGGGTAGATCATCACCCAGATCAGCACAGCAATCAGTAGATTGACGCTGGCGTACTCGAACGAGGCGATCAGGGCAAACTGCTGCGGCAGCAGATAACCCAGGCCGACGCCGGCGACTATGGCCAGCCCCACCCAGACACTCAGATAACGCTCAAATAATCCCATGGTTTATCCCTTACAGCAGACTTGCACCCGCTCGGGGCGCTGACCCATCTTGGCCAACCTGGCCTGGGCCTGACTCAACAGCTGAGGGTTGCCCGCCAGCGTCTTTTGGATCACCTCGCCCGCCCAGTCGGGCAGCTCAGGGTTAATACGGTAGAACACCCACTGGCCCTGGCGGCGATCGCTGAGCAGTTCCGCCTTGCGTAGCTGCGCCAGATGACGCGAGACCTTGGGCTGACTCTCGTCCAGCGCCACCATCAATTCGCACACACACAGCTCGCCCTCGGCCTGGATCAGCAGCAGGCTCAGCAGACGGGTCTCATCGGACAGGGCTTTAAAGATTGCTACAGCCATCAATAGCTCCTCAAACAAATATATGGCTAAGCATATATATGGTCATCCATATATACAAGTCGTGATGACCACATTTTTGCCCTGGCAGATTAGTTTAACGCACAAAAAAGCGAGCCATCGGGCTCGCTTTAAGGTCGCTAAAAATGTCAGGCTAATCAGGCCCTAGGATTAGTTACCAGCAATCTTCATCTCGTCGAGCAGAATGGCGCCGGTGCGGATAGAGGAGCGCAGGTCCTGCTCCTTACCTACGGCCACCATGTTGCGGTACATCTCCTTGAGATTACCGGCTATGGTGATCTCTTCCACTGGATAGAGGATCTCACCATTCTCCACATAGAAACCGGCGGCGCCGCGAGAATAGTCGCCGGTCACGCCATTCACGCCCTGACCCATCACCTCGGTGACGATAAGGCCTGTGCCCATCTGTTTCACCAGCTCATCGAAGGTCTGTCCGGTATGGGACAACGTCCAATTATAGATGCCACCGGCATGGCCTGTGTTAGTCAGCCCTAACTTGCGCGCCGAATAACTGGTCAGCAGGTAAGTCGAGAGTACGCCGCTGTCGATGATGTTGCGATCGATCGTCGCCACCCCTTCGCTGTCATACCAGGCACTGGCCAGCGCGCCCTTGAGGTGCGGCTGCTCGGCGATGGTGAACCACTCGGGGAAGATCTGGGTGTCTATGGCGTCGAGCAAAAAGCTCGACTTGCGATACAGGCTACTGCCACTGATGGCGCCCACCAGGTGGCCCATGAGGCCGGTCGCCACATCGGGTGCGAACAGAATAGGCAGCTTAGTGGTGGCAATCTTACGCGCACCGAGACGGCTCAGGGTCTTCTTGGCTGCCTGCTGGCCCACGGCCTCTGGCGTCCACAGGTCGTCGAAGCGGCGGGCGACGGTATAGTCATAGTCACGCTGCATATGGCCATCTTGCTCGCCGATCACCACACAGCTCAGGCTGTAGCGTGAGCTGACGTAACCGTTGAGGAAGCCATGGCTGTTACCATACACCTTGGCACCCGTATGGGCGTTGGCGCTGGCACCGTCGGAGTTTTTAATGCGAGCATCGGCATCCAGGGCCGCAGTTTCGGCGCGGGCCGCCAGGGCTTCGAGCTCGGCGGGCGTGGTCTCGTGAGGATAGTAGAGTTCTAGATCTTCGATCTGCTTAGCCATCAGCTCGGCATCGGCTAGGCCGTTGAATGGGTCTTCCGAGGTGAAGCGGGCGATATCATCGGCGGCCTTAACGGCGCGGCGAATCGCCTCTGGGCTCAGATCTGAGGTCGACGAGCTCCCCTTGCAGCCATCTCGAAACAGGGTGATCCCCAGTGCACCATCTTTATTAAACTCAACGGTCTCAACCTCTTTCAAGCGCGTCGAGACAGAGAGTCCCTGCTGCTTGCTGATGGCCACTTCAGCCCCCGAGGTGCCCAACTTGGCGGCATATTCTAATGCCATAGACACGGCGTCTTTCAATGAATTCAATTCGGTTTCGATGCTTGGAGAAGCCACAGATCTACTCTTTTGTTATCAATCGTGGCCGTAGCATAGCAAACCCGTCGGGCTTTCACATTAAATAACTGAGTCGTTTCGTAGGCGATATTGGCCGGAAATGTTATGATTAGGGGAGTTATGGCTTGGACCCCAGAGATTTTTTAATGATGAATATTGTTGGCGACTCAGAACACTTTAAACAGCCCTTCGATCATGACGATGATTACGTCAGCAGAGCCGATATAAAGCGCGAAATTGCCATTTACCAAGAGCTAGGTAAGAAACTGGTCTCCCTCAGCAAGAGTCAGCTGAAGAAGCTTGAGCTGGATGAGCTGCTACACGACAACATTTTGAAGGCCAAGACTATCCGTATCAACAGCGAGGCTCACCGCCGCCAGCTGCACTATGTGGGTAAACTGATGCGCAGCGTCGATATCGACGAGCTGCAGGAAAACCTGAAGAACGTGCTTAACCAGAACCGCAACGAAAGCTCTAAGCAGAACGTCGCCGAGAAGCAGAAAGATCATCTGCTGACAGGCGGTGATGAGGCGATTCAGACCCTGCTCGAGCAGCATCCCGGCCTCGAGCGCCAGAAGCTACGCCAGCTGGTGAGACAGGCCAACAAGGAGCTGGCCAAACAGCCTGAGACGGCCTCTAAGTCAGCCGCCGAGCTGGTGAAGTACTTGCGCGCCGAGACCGGCGAATAGCCACCAGCCTTAAACGAAAGATGAAACAGCCCGCCGCTAGTGCGGGCTTTTTCTTGTCTCGAGTCTGAGACGCAGCCCGAGATAGGCCAGCAGCAGATAGAAGAGCACCAGGCCCCACAGCTGCCACCATAGCGGCGCGACGCTCTGCCAGTCCGCCCCCATCTGATTAAGCTGTAACATTCCCTTGATGGTCACCACCCCGGGGATCAGCTGAGACACGGCCTGCAGCGGCGCGGGGATCAGCTCCACCGGCCAGACGAAGCCCGACACAAACAGGATAGGCATGGAGATCAGCAGTAACACCTGGGTCGGTAGATCCCGGCGCACAAACAGGCTGCTAAAGGCGATACCCGCCAGGCTAGTGGCCAGCAAGAAGGGCAGCAGAAACAGACAGACCTGCCCCAGGTTGCCCTGCACGCCCACCTGATACCAGTAGTGGCAGTAGCCTATGTAGTAGGCGGTAAACAGGCTATAGATGAGGCCGAAGGTGGCCACCCTGGCGCTCAGCAGCTGCCCGAGCCCCACGCTGTGCCAATACCCCTGACGCCGCCACTGACCTGCGCCCAGTATGCCGGTGCCGATCAGCAGGGTCTGATGCAACACCAACAGGAGCACGCCGGGCACCACGTAGGAGGTATAGCCCAGGCTGGGATTGAAAGCTGGCACGCTGTTGAGATGAATCGGCTCAAGCTCGCGCTGAACCTGCTTGGCCGCCTCGCCTCTGGCCAGCAGCCCCTGGAACTGAATATATTTCCCCGCATCGATCCCCACAGACACCAGCCCCTCGAGGATCGCCGAGTAGACCAGAAAATAGTTGGCATCGCCGCCATAGGCCAGAGTGACGCCGCGCTGGCGCAGCAGATCCCGGCGAAACCCCTCGGGGATCACCAGATAGCCATGGGCCTGCCCTGAGTTGACGGCGGCCTGTGCCTGGGTCAGGTCATCCACCTGAGCCACTACCTCCAGCTTAGGGCTGGCCTGGGCATGTCGGATCACCAGGCGACTCAGGCTGGAGTGATCGCCATCGACCACCACTATCTGCTGCCGGGTCGGCACCTCGTTAAGATAAGGCAAGGGATAGAGTACCGAATAGAAGATCACCCCGCCAAACAGGGTGATGGCGATCGCCTTGTCGGTAACGATAGCCTTAAGCTCTTCAAACATCAGGGCAAAAAGGTTCATCCCTGCCCCTCCACTATCTGCGCCTGGTCCAACTGCTCACCAGTCTGTTCCCGGCGCATCTTAGCCAGCATCAAGGCGATCACCGGCAGCAACAGCAGGAAGCCCCAGTAGCTCGACAGCTGGGAGACTAATGCCTGAGTCTCCTGACCATAGGCGATGACGCCGATATGGGTATTGACATAGTGGCTCGAGGGCATGATCTGTCGCCACCACTGCGCCAGAAGCGGCATCTCGTGGGTGGGGAAAGTCACCCCCATGAAGGCGAAGGAGGGCGCGAACAAGGCGGTGCAAAAGCTGATCACCCGGGCCGAATCTTGCAGCAGGGCGAAGATGGTCAACACAATAAGCCACACAGCCAGGAGCATCACCAGCTGTGCGATGAGCAGCTGACCCAGGCCGCCGCGCATCGGCAATCCCAGATAGCCATAGAGCCAGGCGTAGACAAGCCCCAGCTGCAACATCAGCAGTGGGGTATAGACCAAGACCTTACTCAGCAGCACCCGGTAGGTGCCTAGGCTAAACCACTCGGCCAGGGTCTCGCGCCTCAGCTCCTCGGTAAGGGCATTGGCAAACACCAGCATGGCCACTATCTGCACCAGGGCGATCAATATCGGCGGCACCAGGAAGGCCACATAGTTGTTGTTGGCGTTATAGAGTGCGCTGCTCTGGGTCTTTATCAGATTCAGGTTAATCTCCGCCTGCACAGGCGGCACGCCAGATGCCAGCTGCTTCAGCCTCGCCTTCTGTTTGAGGCCATCGGCCAGGCTGAGCTGGATCTGGCTGGAGAGCAGCTTGCCCACCAGCAGAAACTGGGCGTTGTAACGGATATCGATGCTGGGCTGATGCCCTATCATCAGGTCCTGATTCAACTTGAAGGGGAGCACCACCATGGCATAGGCCTCGGCCCTCTCCATGGCGGCCTGTGCCTGGCCGATATCCTGATAGCTCACTGGGCTGATCACCGAGTTGGCACTCAACTGACGCACCAGCATGCGGCTCAGCTGGCTCTGATCCTGATCCACCACGGCCACAGGCAGGGCGCGAGGCAGCCCGGCGCTAAACAGCCACCACAGGGCGAGCGTACCCAGCAATGGCAGATAGCTGACCAGGGCGAGCTGCCAGGGCGACTGCCACAGCCGCCTGAGCTCCCGCGTGATGAGTTGCCCCATGGACGCCAAGGCCTATTGCACCAACAGGCTGGTCATACCCACCCTCAGGTCGGCGATGGGGGTTACGGGTCTTAGCTCCATCTCGAAGGTGCGCATATCGAAGTCGTGGCCACTCTCGGTGGAGCGCCAGGTGGCGAAATGGCCCATGACGCTGATGTGCGCCACCTTGAAAGGGTAACGCTCGCCGAGCGCCGGGATCTCCACCTCCAGGGTATCGCCCACCTTAAAGCCCTTAAGCTGATCTTCACGCACCTGAAACACGGCCCAGGCATCCTGCATGTCGATAACACTCACCACAGGAAAGCCGCTTGGCGCCAGCTCGCCCGGGTGCAGCAGTACCTCGCTAACCTCGCCGGACTTGGGCGAGCGCATCTGGCTGTCAGCCAAAATGGCGCTGACCTCTTTCACCGCCCCCTCGGCCATGCGGGCATTGCCTTCGGCCGCGGCCTTGGTCTCTTCACGGGCGCCCTCTTCGGCCATCTGATACATGGCATAGGCCGCCTGCTGGGTGTACTTGGCCGCCTGCCACTGGGTAAAGGCCTCGTCGCGTTTCTGACGGGCTAGTACGCCTTCGCTAAACAGGGCTTCTACCCGCTTGTAGGTGGTCTCGGCCAGGGTAGCCGCCGCCTTCGCCTTTAGCCATTGCTCCTTAGAAGCCGCCACCTGCTGCTTACGTGCGCCGTTATCCGCCTCCTGTTGCAACGCCTTGGCGGCATCGCGGCCCCCTTGAGCCTGCATCAGCTTGGCATTGAGCTCAGGGCTGTCGATGGCAAACAGGAGATCGCCTTCGGCCACCTGGTCGCCGCGACGCACCATGACCTGCGCCACGCGCCCTGGGACCTTGGAGGAGATGTTGTACTCTCTGGCCTCTATCTGCCCCTGCAGTCGCTCGGCCTTGGGCGTATGAGCCAGCATCAAGCCGTAGGCCAGGATGGCCACCAAGGCGATTAGGGCGACAATGGCTAGGATTCTGTTAGTGCGCATCAGCTCTCTCCTGGGCGGTGCGTGAACGACCGATAAATTCATCTAACTGGCCACTGATGGCCATCAATCTGGCGTAGGCCTGTACATAGCGGTACTGGGCCGCCAGCTGCTGGGTCTGCACGCCGCTCAGCTTAAGCTCGGCGTCCACCTTCTCGATAGAGGTCGACAGCCCCTGGCTGAAGGCGAGATCCCTTAGGCGTTTGTTTTCTTTGGCAAGCGACAGCGACAGGTCGAGGGACTCAGTCTCCTCCCTGGCCTGCTGCAGTTGGCGATAACTCTGATCCAGCAGCAGGCTGAGATCCTGCTGGGTCTGTGCCTTGGTGTAGCGCGCCTGCAACAGGGCGCTGCGGGCGGCCTCGACCTTGCCGCTACGACCGTCGCGGCTGATAAGCGGGATCTTCACCCCAACGCCGACCATCCAGTCCGGCTCCATCTTGGCCAGCAGACTGTCGTCTTCATATAGTGTGTAGTTACCGTAGAGAAAGACGCTAGGGTAATAACTGCCCTTCTCCACATCGATAAGGCCGTTGGCCTGGGTCTCCTTGGCCTCAAGCAGCTTAAGCGCCGGATGACTAGTCAGGGTCAGCTGACTGAGCAGGCCGAGGGAGGGCGGGTTATCGAGCAGAAACAGCTTAGAGGCGGTATCGACATCGCTCTGATGCAGCATGCGCGACAGGGCTATCTGGCTCATCTCCAGCTGACGCTTGGCGCTGGCATAATCCACCCGGGCATTTTCCAGGGCCACCTGGGCGTTGAGACGCTCCACCTTGGCGATCTGTCCCTGCTGCTCAAGTTTAACCGCATGCTCTGCGTGCTCAGTCAGAGCATCCACCAGCTGACCACGGGTCGCCATCAGGGCGTGGCTCACGGCCACGCCATAGTATCTGTCCACCAGCTGGACGAAGAGATCCCGGGTAGACAGCTGATGCTGCTGCTCCTTCTCGGCCACCTGGGCCTCATGGATCCCCTGGGCGGCGCTGATACGGCCACCGGTATAGATGGGCCACATCGCCTGCAGGCTGGAGCGGAAGACATCCTGCTCGGTAAAAGGGGTGATAAACAGCGACCCCGGAATGGCGCCCAGGGCACCGCCGAGTGCCGGCGGCAAGGTAGCGGGGTCGAGACTGGCTAAGGGGTTGAGATCCCTCAGGTCCAGCTCAAGGGGTTTCTCTAAACGTGTGTAGCTGCCGTTGATCGACAGCGAAGGCAGGTTGAGGTCCTCCCCGGCGGCCTTTTCGGCCTGGGCACGGTTAACCTCCTGCTGGCTGGCCTGCAACTTGTCGCTGACCTGCAACAGCTGCTGCCAGGCATCGCCGAAGGCGAGCTCCTTTGCCTGGGCGGCATTACCCGCCAGAGCTAACAGCGACAGCCAAACAATATGTGAATATCTCATCGACACCTCTAGAGCTAAAACTCTATTTCCTTGGCAAATGTTAACACCCTATGGGGGCGTTGAGAAGCAAGCCTTGTTGGCAAGCCCCTTCACAAGCTGTCGACAGCCTTCCCTAAAGACTCTCTTACAACCACTCCTGTAGAGCGGTATTCACCTCTGACGGCTCTGCCAGAGGCGAGGACGACGGCTGAATTACGCCGTGCCACCTACCGTCAAGCGGTCGAGTTTCAGGCTAGGCTGGCCCACGCCCACGGGCACACTTTGACCATCTTTGCCACAGACACCGACACCCTTATCGAGCGCCAGATCGTTACCCACCATGGAGAGCTGCCCCATGGCCTCGGGACCATTACCAATTAGAGTCGCACCCTTGATCGCCTGGGTGATCTCGCCCTTCTCGATGAGATAGGCTTCAGACGCCGAGAACACAAACTTGCCCGAGGTGATATCGACCTGACCGCCGCCGAAGTTAGGCGCATAGATCCCCTTGTCCACCGACTTGATGATATCTTCAGGCGAGCTGTCGCCGGCTTCCATATAGGTGTTGGTCATGCGCGGCATAGGCAGATGGGCATAAGACTCGCGGCGACCATTACCGGTTGAGGCCTGGCCCATCAGGCGGCCGTTGAGCTTGTCTTGCATATAGCCCTTGAGGATGCCGTCTTGGATAAGCACAGTCTTCTGAGTAGGAACCCCTTCATCGTCTATGCTGAGCGAGCCGCGTCGATTCTCCAGGGTGCCATCGTCCACCACGGTCACCAGGCTAGAAGCCACCTGTTGGCCCACCAAGCCGCTAAAGGCGCTGCTACCCTTACGATTGAAGTCGCCTTCCAGGCCATGACCCACTGCCTCATGCAGCAGGACACCGGGCCAACCCGCGCCCAGTACCACAGGCATCTCACCGGCAGGTGCATCTATGGCGGTCAGATTGACCGAGGCCTGACGCACGGCTTCGCGGGCAAAGGCGAAACAGCTAGGCAGACCATCGTCGCCCGACTCGAAAAACACTTGATAATCATGGCGTCCACCGCCACCGCTGGCGCCACGCTCACGCTTGCCTTCCTGCTCCAGCACCACGCTACAGTTGAAACGTACCAGGGGACGAATATCTGCCGCCAGGGTGCCGTCGCTGGCCGCGACTAAGATCTCTTCATGCACGCCCGACAGGCTGATCACCACCTGTATGATGCGCGGGTCCAGGCTGCGCACGTAGGCATCGGCCTGTTTGAGCAGCGCTATCTTCTTCACCTCTTCCATGGCCGCGATAGGGTCGGCGCTCTGATACAGAGGCGTCACCTTGTGCTGCTTCCATGCCTGGACACGGCCGCTATTGCCCGCCGCAGAGATGCCGCGTGCCGCCTCGACCGCCGCGCTCAGCGCCGCTGGGGTGATCTCGTCGGCATAGGCGAAGCCCGTCTTCTCGCCGCTGATGGCACGCACGCCCACACCGCGCTCGATATGAAAGCTGCCTTCCTTGACTATGCCATCTTCTAACACCCAAGACTCGTGGCGACTGCCCTGAAAATAGAGATCGGAAAAGTCCACCTGATGCTGATGAATGCTATTGATATAGCCTTGCAACTGATCCAGCGACAATCCGTCTTGCAAGAGGCTCTGTTCTACTTGGGTTAAAAATGGCATTAATTTTCTCTCTTTGGCGCCTGCATGAAGGCGCGATTTTATTATCTCTTTAATTTGGGTGGCTCAAAACGATTGTGAGCGACCACTGGGATGTTACGACGTATCCCCTCTATAGCCTTAAGGTCTATCTCTGCCGACAACCAGCCACAGCCTTCTGGCTTAATCGCCTGCACTTCTCCCCAGGGGGAGATGACGCAGGAGTGTCCCCAGGTCTCACGTTTACCCTGGTTGTGCTCGCCCCACTGGGCTGCTGCCAACAGGAAACATTGGGTCTCAATTGCCCTCGCCTGCAGCAGGGGCAGCCAGTGCGTCCGCCCGGTCACCCTGGTAAAGGCCGCCGGCAAGACGATGATCTCCGCCCCCTGCAGGCGCATGGCGCGAAATAGATCGGCAAACCTAAGGTCATAGCATATCGCCATCCCGACCTTACCGAAAGGCGTATCGACGACGGTTACCCCCTCACCGGGGCAAAAGGTGTCACTCTCCCGGTAGGACTTAGTGCCGTCGTCCACATCCACGTCGAACAAGTGCAGCTTGTCGTAGTGGCCTAGGGTCTCTCCGCTATCGTCAAACAAATAGCTGCGGCTAAACACCCGCCCCTCATCGGCCAGGATAGGAATGGTTCCCGCCACCAGATAGATACCATATTGTTTCGCCAGCGCGGCCAGGGTCTGCTTGAGTTCGCTGCCGGCATCGTCCCCGGCGTAGGCCAACTGCTGACGCTCATGGCCACCAAACAGCAGACAACACTCTGGCAGCACCACCAGATGGGGGCGCTCACCACCGGCTAGGGCATCAAGCTGCTCGCGAATAAAGCTGAGGTTCTCCTCGACGTCGCGACCACTCTGACATTGTAATAGGCTGACCTGCATCGCTTGACTCCTTGCTCACTGGCTTTTCCTGTGACTCTTGCTGTTGCGGCGTCTCAGTTTTTTGCTCCACTGGCGCCTGCTGCCCTGTGGGCATCTCCTTAAACTCGGGCATGGCGACGACCGCCGGCTTAGGGATCTCAACGCCCGATGGCATCACCTGCTGATCCGCCGAAGCTCCTTCTGGCTTAGCGTCTAACACCGGCTGCTTCACTGGATTCTGTTCTTGCTGCTCTTGTTTTAATTGCGCTGGCTGTTTGCTTTCTGGCAGCACGCTCTCTGGCTTAGCTTCTGCGCCAGGCGCTCGTTGACGCGGCAAGACAGACTCGGGGATCTCTATCTCCTTGCTCTTACGCTCCAGCTCCTCCAGTTTAGGCTCAGACATGGTGCCCGTCAGCCTGAAGCGGATCTCAGAGATCACCTCGATCACCGGCTCCAACACTTTGGTCAGGGCGAAGGCGCCCAGGCCCAGGGTCCAACCGCCGGTACTGAGCAGCACCACAGTGGGCACGCTTGAGGCCAGTTGCGGCACGAAGCGTATGTCGTAGTTGAGGCTCTCGGTAGTGAGGTCGGTATAACCCCGCACCCTCATGTTACCGGCCACCGCATCCATCTCGGAGTCCGTGGTCTTCACCACGCCGTTATCCAGCTTAAGGGTGCCGGTAAAGGCGTTAAAGTAGAGTCCCTTGCCGAAGACATCGGAGAAGTCCAGCGACAGCTTACGCAGCAAGGAATCCAGGCTGAACAAAGAGAAGATACGCGCGCCCTTGTCACTCACCTCAGACAGGTGACCCTTGCCCAGCTTGTAACTGATCTGACCGTTGAGGGTCTCCAGCGAGAAGGCATAGGGCGCCCCCTGCCATGACAGCTCGGCCTGCAGATCCAGCGGCGCCTCCTTGAGGCCTGGGTCTATGCCCAGGCGCTCCGAGACCTCATCGAACTGCTTGGCCTTGAGATCCACCTGAAACTCGGTCAGGTTCTGCCCTTCACTGTTGGACCAGGCGCCCTTACCCTTGAGGGTGATACCCGGGGTGGTGATGGCGATGGTCTGGATCTGATAGTCGCCATTCTTGGGCGTTGCCTGCAACACCAGGTGTCCCAGCGGCTTACCATAGACGCTGAACTGATCCACATCCACCGCCAACGGCGGCAGTATGCTGAGCACCTCATCGCTGGCAACCTCAGAGGCTTCGCCCTCCTTGCTCTCAGGCGCAAAGTTAAATCGGCTCGCCACCAGCTTTAAGCCCTGGGTCGACCAGTCTGGATAGAAGTCCACCCGGCCGCTAAATTCGTTGGCGTTGCCCTCGAAGCGCCAGCCATGTTCTGTGGGATGCGCCTCAAGGTTCAGCTCAGTCAGCGGCTGCCCATAGAGGTTCAACTGGCGTACCTGACCATCGACCGCGATCAGCGGCGGGAAGAAGCTGCTCTTTTTAGGCTCGGTTTCTGCCTGCACCAGCGGCGATTCAGGCGCCTGCTCTGCTAATGCTTCCCGCATGGCCAGGTCCAGTGAGGATTCCAGCGCCGCGTCGCCCATGAATCCCTTGATGATTGGCAGCCAAGGGGCGAATTCGGTGGCAGGCATATCCAGCTGCAGATGACCGGCCTGACGCTTGAGTTGGTCACCCGGCTTAAACAGGCGTCCCAGCAGCAGATCGAAGTGCGCCAGATGGTCGCCCGACTCCTCATCGAAACCGCCCCAGAACTCCATCTGATCCCCAAGCTTGGCCCCTAACGAGGCCTGCTTGTTATCACCGATCAGCTCGAAGGAGAGGGCTCGCGGGCTGTCGGCCGTCTTGGCAAACTTACCCGGCAGGCTCAGTTCGACGCCCTGCATGTCACTCTTCACCTGGGCCTGAATACGATACCCCAACTCATCGAAGATCAGCGTCATGGCGCCCTGCCAATCCAGCTCGCCGCTGTAGTAATCCTTGAGGGGGTTGTCCAACATCGCCGGCAGCGAGGCCAGCGCCCACTGGCCCTGCATATCTAAGTTCAGGCC
Organism: Shewanella loihica PV-4; assembly: GCF_000016065.1. Taxonomy (NCBI): domain Bacteria; kingdom Pseudomonadati; phylum Pseudomonadota; class Gammaproteobacteria; order Alteromonadales; family Shewanellaceae; genus Shewanella; species Shewanella loihica. Next base: position 459,971 of record NC_009092.1, on the reverse strand, counting down.
ATAGTGCTTGTTGGTCTTGCCTGTGTCGAAGGTGAAACTCACGGGTTGCTCGAACAGACGCGCCTGTATCTTCTCACCTGTGACCACCTCGTTGGCAAAGTAGACCTCGCCGGTCACGCCATCTAGCTGTACCCCCGGCTCGCTGATATAGACAGGGGTATTGTCGAACTTCACCTGTCCCAGTATCGCCTCTTTGCCACCATGATAGAGGGGGATGCTGAGATCCAGCTTGCCCGAAACCTCACCCTGCACCTGCACCACCTCTAGCGTGGCCCCGACCGTATCGGCCAGAGGTGAGCGTTGTAGCACCTGTTTGGCGGCCTCGCCCTGGGTGCGCAGATCCGCCTTCACCGTCAGTAGCGTCTGATGGCTCATGCGCGGGATGGCAACATGGGCGCCGTCGGCCGGCACCTGCATCAACATCCCCTTGTTCACCCAGATATCCATGGCCGCGTTCTCAAACAGGGCATTTAGGCTCAGCTCGGTCACCTCGGGCCAATCGGGCTGGAACCTGTAGCGGGCCTGATTCAAAGAAAAACCAGCCTGGAACACACCGCTGTTATCGTCATAGGGGAAATGCTTCAGCGGGCCGTTCCACACCACCTTGGCGTCCTGGCTCTGCCCCGCCTTAATGGCGCCGCTGAGGTAATCGACCAGAGATTCGGACATGGCATGCTTAGGGAAATAGTACTTGGCCCTGGCGGCGTTCTTCACCTGCACATCGGCCAGCAGGTTGAGGCTGGCCTCACCGGCAAAGTCCAGCTTCATGGCCGCGTCGAGATCCAGGTCGGCATTATAGAAATGCAGCTTAGGGGCGATCAGCTCCGCCTCGCCCAGGGCATATTTCACCGTGAAGGCGTCACCCGCGAGGGACAATGCCTCCTCGAAGCCGCCATTAAAATCCAAGTGATACTGCTGCGCGGGCGCAGACAGATAGAGGTCGCTGCCCTGCATGCCGAGCATAAGGTCTATCGGCTCAGCCCCTGGGATGGCGCCGCTGCCTTGCCAGGCAAACTGCTTAAGCTGCGCCGACAGGGCAAAGCCCTGCTGCTCACCGTAACCTAACTTGAGCTGCTCTATGCTGCCCTTGGGATCCATCGACTGCCACAGGTAGAGGCCATCGAGATCCATGCCGGGTACCAGGGGCAACAGAGGCAACAAGACCTCGGCATCCAGTTGATTGATACTGGCCATCAGCCGATCGTCACGCTTGCGCGCGCCGATATGCAGCGCCGGCCAGGCCTGACCATTGGTGACGAAGGCTAGGTCTGAGCTGGTCAGTTGCCAGCCCGAGACCTGCGGCTGCCAGTTTAGCTGGCCAGCCTTAATCTCAAATTTTTGCTGCTCGCCCTTGAGCTGCCACTGTAGCCAGCTCGGCTCGAAGGCGACTGTCGCCGCGGTAAAGGCGCGGTTAGAGAACTCGGCCCAGGCCTGCAGGTTCACCACCCCCTCGAGTGGCAGCTTCTTACCCGAGGCATAAGGATTTTCCTGGCGTGATGCCCACTCACCGAGATCCAGCGAGTTGGCCGCCAGATAGAGCTGACCTGTCAAGGACTCTGGGTTATGGCCATCGCCACGAATATCGACGGCGAGAGAGAGACGCTCGACCTCAGAGGCCTGCTCGTCGAGGAACAGCGCGCCCTCGGCTCTGTGGCGACCGGCCAGGTTGCGCCAGCGCAGATCCCTGATATGGATAGGTCGGTATTTGTGAGTGCTGCTGATCAGCTGCATGGTCACATCTGTGATGGCGAAGCGGTCGAACTGTTCCAGCATCAGGGCGTAGAGCCAATCGGTATTCTGCTCTGCCACTGGCGCATCGCTGCTTTGCTGACCGTTACCGGCTTGACTGATACGGTCGAGATCCAGGGCGATCTTGACCCCCTCGAAGATCACATTCTCTATCTGGGGCGACGCCGAGACCAGGCTGTCCCAGAAATCCAGCTTGAGGTGGACATTGTCTATGATGAAGGTGACCGGCAGGTTTTCCTGCACCGGCAAGACCAGATTCTTGATGGTCACCGCAGGGCCAAACGCCTGCCACTCGGCGGTGAGTTCGCTGACCTCGACCTTGACCTGATACTGCTCATAGATATAGCTCACCAGCTCCTGACGGACCTGATCCAGCTTAGGCAGCAGGCCTCTGAACAGGCTGACGCTCAAGGCAAAAAGCACCACTATGATGGCGATCATCTGCCAGCATAGGCGGCCGAAGGTGCGGGGACAGAATGGGCGTGACACTACATTATCACCACATCGAATTTGTTTTGCGCGTACATGGGCTCGTTTTGCAGGCGAACATGCTTGCCGATATAGGCGCCGAGTTCTGCCACCAGATGGCTCTCCTCGCCGGTGAGGCTGTTGTAGACAGTCGGGGCACAATAAACCAGAAACTCGTCGGCATCATAGCCACGATTGAGGCGGATGATCTCGCGGAAGATCTCGTAAGAAACTGTCTCGACCGTCTTCAGGCTACCTGTGCCGAAACAGGCCGGACACTCGCCGCACAGCACATGCTCCAGGCTCTCGCGGGTACGCTTACGGGTCATCTCCACCAGGCCGAGCCCCGAGAAGCCGCTGACGTTGGTCTTCACCCTGTCGTTGGCCAGCGCCGCCTCCAGGGTGCTGAGTACACGCTTCTTATGATCTTCGTTCAACATGTCGATGAAATCGATAATGATGATCCCCCCCAGATTGCGCAGGCGCAATTGGCGAGCGATGGCGTGGGTCGCCTCCAGGTTGGTGTTGAATATAGTCTCTTCCAGGTTGCGATGGCCGACGAAGGCCCCTGTGTTGATATCCACAGTCGTCATGGCCTCGGTCTGATCTATGATCAGATAACCGCCTGACTTGAGCTCGACCTTGCGCCCCAAGGCGCGCTGCACCTCGTTCTCCACATCATAGAGATCGAAGATGGGCACCCGGCCGGAATAGTGTTCTATCTTGTCGGCGATCTCGGGCATAAACTCCTGGGTAAACTGCAGCAGCTCCTCGTAGGTCTGGCCCGAATCCACCTGGATCTGATCCAACTCTGTGCCGACGAAATCACGCACGATACGCACTGGCAGGGCGAGATCTTGGTAGAGCAGAGAGACGCCCGGACGCTTGCGACGCTCGCACACCTTGGCCCAGACCCGGCGTAGGAAAGCCGCGTCTTGGATCAGCTCCTGCTCACCGGCATTCTCGGCGGCGGTGCGAATGATGAAACCACCATCTTCGTCGACGAAGGGCTCGGTCAGTCCCTTGAGACGGGCACGTACCTCTTCGGACTCGATGCGCTGCGACACGCCCACATGGCTGGAGCCCGGCATGAAGACCAGATAACGCGAGGGTAAGGTGATATCTGTGGTGAGGCGCGCGCCCTTGGTGCCCAGGGGATCTTTTACCACCTGTACCATGATGTCCTGACCCTGGCGCACCAGCTCGGCGATGTCGCGTACCACGAAGTTGCCCTTCTCGACGTCGGCCACACACTCGGTATGGGGTACGATATCTGAGGCATGGAGGAAGGCGGCCTTGTCCAGACCTATATCCACAAAGGCGGCCTGCATGCCAGGCAATACCCGGCTGACCTTGCCCTTGTAGATGTTGCCCACCAGACCACGCTTCATGCGGCGCTCGATATGCACCTCTTGCAAGATGCCATATTCCACCAGCGCCACCCGCGCCTCGGTAGGCGTCACATTGATCAATAGCTCAGAACCTATCTTTTTCTGTACTCTGTTTTTGACTATGTGACTCATGCTTACTCACTCAAATATGATTAATGCATTAACGGCCTAAGGACCGTTAATTTTAGAACAACTTAGACCTAAATGGCTCAATCTATTGGGTAAAACGCTAAACGGCTAACAGCTTCATCTCGGCCAGCAGGGCCCGGGTTTCCACTAGCGGCAGTCCTACCACCGCCGAATAGCTACCGTCGATGGCCTCGACGAAACAGCCGCCTAAACCCTGAATGCCATAGGCACCGGCCTTATCCATGGGCTCGCCGGTGGCGATATAGGCCAAGATAGCCTGTTCTGTTAGGCCGCAAAATTGCACTTTAGTTTCAACTAATCGAGACAGGGTTCGTTGACCATCGGTCACCGCCACCGCGGTCATCACGCTATGGCGCTTGCCCGACAGCGCGCTAAGCATCTGCCTGGCGTCTTGTTCATCCTTAGGCTTACCTAGGATTTCGCCGTCCAATACCACTATAGTATCAGAACCCAGCACCACGGCGCCCGCCTGTCCCCAGAGCGCCAGACCAGCTTGCGCCTTCTCGATTGCCAGACGCACCACGAACTCATCGGCGCTTTCCCCTGCCCTATGGCTCTCGTCGATATCAGCGGATAGCGCCTCGAAAGCAAATTCTGAGTCGCCAAGACCCACTTGAGCGAGTAGCTCGCGACGACGGGGAGAGGAAGAGGCTAATACCAGTTGCATCATTATCTCACTTTATAAATACGGCGAATGCGTCTCAGCATCCAAAATACCCAAGGCCAGATGATCAGGCTCGACAGGGCCGGCAGGAACAGGCTGACATCGAAGCTCGCCACGTTCACCACAAACTGTACCCAGAACACCAGCAGATGGTGCAGGCACACCAGGCTGGCCACCATCAGTGCCTGTTGCCACATGGGGAAGTTACGCAGCCGCTGAAAATGCAGTACCACCACATAGATCACCAGCGACATGGAGAGCGCGCGTATGCCGAGGTGGGCCCCCAGCAGGATATCCAACAAGACGCCCAGCACCCAGGCCGAGAGGATGTTGTAGCGGTGCGGCAGCGCCATCGCCCAATAGATCATCACCAGCAGCAGCCAGTCGGGGCGCCAGCCCTCTACCAGGCCGGGCAGCGGCATGATCTGAAATAACATGGCCAGCAGGAAGCTTAACCAGACCACCCAACGACCGTGGGGAATATGCATGCTCATGGCGTCTCCTCCGCTTGCGGCTGGGCATCGGCGCCTGCTTCGATAGGCTCGGCTTGCTCGCTCTGATTGCCATCTGGCCAGATCAACAGCAGGTAACGGATACGGTCCAGTGCCGCCAAAGGCTGAGCGGTGACGGTAGCATAGCTCTGGCCATCGTCGCGCTCGACCGTCATGATGCGCGCCACGGGGTAGCCTTCGGGAAAGCGTTTACCCAGACCCGAGGAGACCAGGAGATCGCCAACCCTAAGGTCTGTACTCTTGGCCACGTGGCGCAGTTCGAGCTCGTCGAGCTCGCCGATACCCTGGGCCACCAGGCGGACATCGTTACGGGTCACCCGCACCGGGATAGCATGAGTCACGTCTGAAATCAGCAGCACCCGGCTGGTCAGCTCGCTGATCTCCACCACCTGACCGACGACGCCATGGGCATCCACCACGGGCTGACCCACGAAGACACCGCTGCGGGCACCATGGTTGAGCACCACATAGTGACGAAAGGGATCGCTGGCCACCTCCATCACCTCGGCCACCATCTTCTTGGAGTCCATGTGTACCGGAGAGCCTAGCAGGGCGCGCAGACGATCGTTTTCCTGTCTCAGGTGCTCGAAGCGCTGCAGACGCTCGCTCATCAGGAGTTGCTGCCGCAGCAGCTGCTTGTTCTGCTTGGCCAACATGTTGCGGGTGGCGATACTCTCGGCGGACCAATCCAGAATGGCGCCGGGGATGTTAGCCACGTATTGCAGTGGGCTGAGCACAGAGGAGATAGATTGGCGCACCGGCTCCAGCCTATCGTTGGCCACCAGTAAGATCACCGACAAAACGATTGCCAATGTGAGCCTGAATTGATTCGAAATACCGCGGGCAAAAATAGGTTTCATAAAACACTTAAGGCAGCGAACCCGGTACCCACTTTCTACCCATTCACCTTGTGGTGTCTGGGCGGCGAGCCATCATTTACTATGCCTCGCCAGGGGTGTAACCAGAGTCTTGCTGCCTATTTTCTTGAGCCGAATTAGTTTTCGTCAGAGAAGAGATCGCCGCCATGCATGTCGATCATCTCTAATGCCTTACCACCACCACGGGCCACGCAGGTCAGCGGATCGTCGGCCACCATCACCGGGATACCGGTCTCTTGCATCAACAGACGGTCGAGGTCACGCAGCAGCGCGCCACCACCAGTCAGTACCATGCCGCGCTCAGAGATATCTGAGGCCAGTTCTGGCGGAGACTGCTCCAGCGCCACCATCACGGCGCTAACGATGCCAGAGAGAGGCTCTTGCAGCGCCTCTAAGATCTCGTTGCTGTTCAGGGTAAAGCTACGTGGTACCCCTTCGGCCAAGTTGCGACCGCGCACTTCGATCTCCAGCACTTCGTCGCCCGGATAGGCGGTGCCTATGGTGTGCTTGATGCGCTCGGCCGTGGCCTCACCGATCAGGCTGCCATAGTTGCGACGCACATAGTTGATGATGGCATCGTCAAACTTATCGCCACCGATACGCACAGAAGAGGAATAAACCACGCCGTTGAGTGAGATGATGGCCACCTCGGTAGTACCACCACCGATATCCACCACCATAGAACCTGTTGCTTCCGACACAGGCAGGCCGGCACCGATAGCGGCCGCCATTGGCTCTTCGATCAGATAGACTTCGCGAGCACCTGCGCCCATGGCCGATTCACGAATCGCACGACGCTCAACCTGAGTGGCTCCCACTGGCACACACACCAAGACGCGTGGGCTTGGACGGAATACGCTGTTGTTGTGTACCTGTTTGATGAAGTGCTGCAGCATCTTCTCGGTCACATAGAAGTCGGCGATCACGCCGTCTTTCATTGGACGAATGGCTTGAATGTTGCCCGGCGTACGACCCAGCATCTGCTTAGCTTCCGTTCCCACGGCGGCAACCGATTTTTGGCCGCCGCTGCCGCGTTCGCCCCGAATTGCAACAACCGAAGGCTCATTTAACACTATGCCCTCTTCGCGAACGTAAATTAAGGTGTTAGCCGTACCCAAATCGATCGAAAGATCGTTAGAAAAAATGCCACGCAGCTTCTTGAACATGTAACCAGCCTGTCTCAGTGGAGTCGGAAAAATAAAAATCAGGTAACTTTATCAATGCCCCCCGCATTCCACAAGGATATTATGCTGATCCTTAGATAAATATCTGTTCATCATTGGGGCTTGTGTCAGCCTAAGTGAACACTCGCTCAGCAATTGGTAGATCGGCTATTTCACTTCCCGCCAATAGATGATCTTATCGTGTCCGCGATAGGTGCCAAAATAGGCATTGGCCCTCGGGTCAAACAAGGTATCGGCAGCGTTCCCCGGATAGTTCCAATAGCCCTTGAGCCAAGGCTCGACATGCAGCTTGAGGGGCACCTCGCCCGCCTGATTGGGGATGGCAAAATAGAGATTGCCCACGCCATTCACCAAGGCACCACTGCGCAGCGACAATCCACTATCGCTATAGGCCTGCAGATCGGGGAAGCCCGAAGGTAGGATGCGATACAGGCCAGAGGTTGCCGACTCGCCGGCATCTAAGGAGGTCTGGGTATTAAAAACCGAGCAATTGTCGTCGCCATTGAGTGTCCAGGTGGTCACGCCAGCAGTCACGCTTGAAACATATTCGCTGCGTAGCGGCAGCCGCAGGCCCTCCGACTGAGGGCCATAGCCGTTTTCCAGCACCAGACGGCCATAGCGCAGCTCGAAGGCCTTACCGTCGCCGATATCGCTGAAGGTAAATCCGCGGCAAGCAGCCGAGGCGCTGTCACGATAACAGATGCCATCTTCATCGCTGACGTCCAGCGCCGACAAGATTAGATCAAACTTGGCATCGAAGGGTTCCTGTGGCGTTTGGGTGCGGCGGTAACTCGGCTGGGCGCCGATCAACTCAGCGATATTGGGTGAACCGCGATAATTGACCTGGCCTGAGAGTGCCGGTGCCTGACTGTCGCCAATCACAGCTAGCCCTGTGCTGTCTTGATAGCTGCGCTCAGGCCACTGATTGCGATCTGCCTCATCCCTGTGTTTGTAACGCCACCAATCGCCGATCTGGTAATTGCTGGTAACCTTATCTTGGGCATTTAACCCCGCCACCTGAATGTTTGGCTCGGTGCCCGTTTTAAAGCCGAAGGGCTGATCCAGATAGGTGAATGGGCCGCAGCTCTGGGCCGCCTCAGGGTCGTTGCCAGTGATCTCTAGATAGGCCGGTGTGAAACGGCCAAATACCTCACTGCTAGACTGGCTGGCGGGAATGGTCACGCCCTCAAAGCTGACATCCGCGCCAAGCGCCACCTTCATGGTGCCCACCTCGCTCCAGCTTTGATCGTCGATGATCTGAGCGCTGACGCCAGATGATAGTGAGAACGCCAGGCTATCACTGCCTAACACGCCGTTTACCCCGGTATCGGGCTGTACCACCTGTGACACCACGGACAGGCCGCCATGCTCGAAATTCTGCAATGCCTTGTTGTTACCGAAATCCTTATCATCATCGCTCTGCCAACAGGCTGCAGTCACCTGCATGCTAAAGGGTTCACCCGCTGCGGCCAGCACCTTACAGTCAGCGTCATAGGGATCGCTGGCATCACAGCGCCCATTGGCACTGACATTGGCAAAATGAAAACCGGCGGGCGCCGAGGTAAAGCTATCGCTATGGGTGAGCACTAGCGTCTCTGAGCCTCCGGCAGGACGCGAAACAGTGTGGTTATTTTCGGCGCTAAGCGTCACCACGCCCGCCTCTGGGTAGTTGGCCGACAGACTGGCAACTCCTTCACCGTTAAAATGCACCTGCATTGTCTGAGTGCCGCCACCATCGATCGCTATCGAGTCACTCGGCGATAACAGGCTATTCAGGGTAAGCTGGGCCGGATTGTTTACCGTTGCCGGACGCAGATAATCGAAGCCGAAGCTAATCGTCTTGGTCTGGTTGGCAAACAGGGGCTTACACTGCTGAGTCTGAGTATCCTTGGTCACAGCAAACAAATTAAAGCTGTTACCCGTCTTACAGGCGGTGCTGTCGGGCACATCGAAATAGAATCCCGTATCGGCAAAGTCGAGCAGGCACTGGGCATTAGCCACCAGAGCACCGTCGATATAACAGCGATAGGGCGCGGATGGTGCCGTAGTGCCAAGTCCCAAGAGGACGCTGCCGCCGTCTGGGTGCCACACCTGGGTCTGAGCCGAACCGGTAAAGCCAACATCGGCATATTTCACGCCGTTCTTGGTCAGCTCGACGCTCGAGGAGACACTCGCCTGGGTCGAGCAGTCGGCGTTGACACAGGCACGCAGCAGGATATCTTTGGCGGCGCAGCTCAGCGCATCCGAGGTAAATTCGAGCCGGTAATGGTCGACACTCACACCGCCCTTGTCACACATGCCGCCGAAGTCGGCATCATCCACAGCTCCCAGGTCGACATCCGCTCCACCATTGCCGCCAAAACTCAGGCTCCCCCCTGATGCGATGGCGCCATCTATCCAAGCATTGCCGGTAAAAGTCACAGTGCCGGCAACATAGAGGATGCCGTTGAGATAGTTCTGCCCGGCGACAGAGAGATCGCCCCTGACATAGATGATCAGGTTTTCGGCATTGCCAGATGCATTGATGCTGGCATTATTCATCGACAGGTTATCGAAGTAGAGTCGAGCCGTTTTCCCCGTGGTGCTCATATAGGATTTATTTTGAAAATCACCAGTAGCAAAGTCGTAATCCCCGGGAGCGAACCGTGAACTGTGCCCAGAACATCCCCACTTAGTACAAGTGAGGTTGCCGAGTCTAGGCCCAATATCATCGGGCGGCACCAGGCCGGGATTATGGTTTCCGGTTGGCGGGTCGGTAAAGATCGCATCACACTGAGGCACGGCGAAAACCCCTGTGGAGAAGACTAGGTAAAACAAACCAGCAAGCAAGGTTAGCAAGAGTCTATTCACGGGCCTCGACCTCCACCTTACGATTGACGCGCAGACAGGCATCACCGTCGCAGTTGCCCACGGCGCAGGTCGCCTCACTGCCGATAAGATATTGGGTCACGCTGTCACTCCCTGTCGCCACTGTGGTCTGATTGCAGCTTAACACCACACTACAGCCATGAAAGCCCACCACATTCGGCGGCGTCCAACTAGCAGAGACGCTAGAACAACCGACCACAGCACCGCTTAGGGGAAACAGCTGCGCCAGGGCGACATCGGCGCCGCTGTTCGCCGCGGCGAAGGCGCGGGTTGCCAACACCTCCAGGTTTACCCCCTCGTCGGCATCGCTGACGATATTGACGAGCGCCGCCGCCATCAGAAACATCACGGTAATGATGAAAATGCCTATCACTAGGGCGCTGCCTCGCTGGCTGGCTCGATTAGGGAACATTGATCACCTGCACCTGATGTTGATATTGAAAGGTCTGGCCATTCACCTCGAAACGGGGCGACAGCTGCACCACGGCATTGTTAACCAGTGTACCCGGTGTGTAGTGAATCGGCTCCTCGCTGCCGAGATTATTGACCACATGCTGGCCCATCAAGGCCCCCGTCCCCATCTGCGCAGGTGTCGGCTGGGTTGTCTGAACCCCGTAGCCGTCGTAACGCCTGATATCGCCGCGACTTAAGAAGCAGTAACTCACGGCGCCATTGACTATGAAGTAGCGCTTCTGAGGCGAGGCCTCATCGAAGCGCAGCGCATTGTTAAACTCAATCTGATTGCCGCTCAGCTGTTTAACATCGAAGATACGCCCCTGTGTGGTCGACGGACTGTCTTGGTAGAGCTGAGCAGGTGAAAGCGGATAGATCACCATCTTGTGGGCCAGGTTAATCCCCTGGGCCGGGAGCATCACGCTGCCGCTGTCTGTGGCGCTGTCTGGCGCTATCGGCAGGCTGATATAGCTGGCGCTAGCTGTGATAGGCATAAACTCTATGCACTGGGCATCGCTTGAGCTGGCCACCCGGATGCTGTTTGGCAGGGCGTTACGCAGCTCCCGCGTCATACGCTCAATCACGAAACGGCTCTGGCTCAGCACCTGATCCACAGAGCTGGATTCGACGAAGATACGGGTGCCCAAGATCACGAAGCTACTCACCCCGACCACCAGGATGCCGAGTATGATGATGACAGTCACCATCTCGACCAGGGTGAAGCCCTTGTTAGTTTGCAGCCGCATCAGTAGTTACTCCGCAGCGCATTATAGGTGATCACCTCGCCACTGGGTGTGGTCACATTGATCGCCACCAGCTTGCTGTTCTTGTCGCTGCCGGGATAGGTGACGCTGACCGATAGTTGGTAGTTAATATATTCCTGAGCATAGGTGCGATCCGAGTTGAGCATCTTGCTGGCCTGGGTCAGGCCATGATAGTCATCCACATCGCGATAGGCGTTGCGATCGAGTCCGCCCGGGCCAAAGTTGGCTTGGTCTGTACAGGGCAGCCCTGCTGGCAATCCAAGGTCTGGCCTGGCCGCCGCGCCACAGGCGGGCACGCCGCCATTAGGATTGCTGTTCTGATCGTAACGCTTGCCCCAGATCTCATTGAGCAGGGAATGGGCCAGCTCGGCAGAGCGCACCCTGTGAAGGGTTTCGGCGGCGCGATCCGCCTGGGGAAACAGCATGCTGGTGAGCATGACCAGGGCGATACCAAGCACTATCATGCCCACGACCAATTCGATCAGGGTAAAGCCTGAGGCGCGCCTTGGTAAGATGGCTCTGCTAGCGTCCATGAATATACCCCTGGCTCTCTATGCTGAGGTCTAAGGTTTCATCGGCTGCAACCTTGATGGTGCAGCCCGTAGCACAGCTGCCGGTCACCCTGCCATCACGGTCGAAGGTCAGGGTGAAGCTGTTCAAGCCACCTAAACTCAGGCTTGTCTGTCGGGGTAGCGACTGGGCATTGCCAGTGACCGTCAGGCTGTTGCAGTCGGCGCCAAAGATGTCGGCACGATAACTTGTCGCCGTCACGCTCACCTTGTAGCAGCGATCCAGGTTATTCAGCGCCATCAGCTGAACTCGCCTGAGCTCGCTAATCAGTTCGTCTCTCAGGGTATAGGCGCTGTAGCTAGAGGCGGTAAAGAAGCGCGGCAAGACCACCACAGATAAAATGGCAATCAAGATGATGCTAGTGACCAGCTCCACAAGGGTAAAACCTTGTTGTTTATTCATCGACACCCCAGCCGCAACACGCTGATAGCGTTAAACTTTCTAATAACCTACAGAGTATGGCAAATATTGCCATCGATTTCAGTAATTAGTCTCTCGCCACAGACAAAAAAGGCCTGCATTGCAGGCCTTTAGATAGTACTAAACCATTAACAGTTATCTAAAACGGTTTTGTAAACAGGCAAGCTGCTGGATGTTGCATCCGTGTACTCAAGGAAACACTTCTTATCTGCCGCCGGAGTAAAATCTGCAGGATGAATGATGATATCGGCAGTGCTCACACCAGCTGCTGGTGCAGCTATCGTCCAATCAGCACTATCCACTTCAAGTACTTTAGCTAGCTCTGTCGCATCCGCCTTCACGTAACCATATACTGCTTTGGTATCAGCAGTGCCGTCTCCAGTCGTATCAACGTTATTTGCGTCATTCGAATTAGCATCTTTTTCTTTACCCTGGATTGCGGCCTTGGAGTAAAGCAAGGTATTGGCACCCTGTAGTGCCCCCTTCATACCTTCAACCGTCGATTTACGTGCATCACTTTGTAGGTTGATAAACTTTGGCGCCGCGGTCACCGCCAAAATACCTAAAATGATAATTACGACCACCAACTCAATTAGTGTAAAACCTTTCTGTTTGTTCATTTACAGCGCCCCAATTAACAATCTGTAGTAACAGCGGTGACAACCGCAGGTGTGCTTGCATTCCCAGCCGTCGTATAGTCTATGCGACATGCATCTGTCGACTTCTTGCCCTTAGGCACTATGATAAACTTAGTCTCACTAGAATAGAGTACGCCCCAATCTTGGGCTGTAACACTATCAGCAGCGCTCAAGGCTTCAAAAGTCATATCCATGGCTTTCTCTAAGTTTGTCTTTACCGTCGCCGTATCGGTTGCACTGTCCAAGTATCCATAATCTGTTGTGACGGCCACGCCGGTAGCGATTGTAATAGACGCTCCTTGATCCTTCTCTTTGCCGGCAATCGCCGCCTTAGAATAAACGAGTGAATTAGCGCCTTGCAGTGCCGCTTTTACCCCTTCAACCGTCGATGCACGCGCATCGCTCTGTAAGTTAATAAACTTAGGCGCTGCGGTCACGGCCAGAATCCCTAAGATGATGATCACAACCACTAGCTCGATCAGTGTAAAGCCGTTTTGCTTCTTCATGTCGTACCCTTGTTATTTTCGCTTCTGCTAACGTTTAACTTTCAACTTTTATAAAATTCTGTTGGCCTCGCCGAGGGCAAGACCCAAGATTAATTGGTAAAACTCAACACCTGACCAGTACCAGGGTTATAGAGGATCCCTTTAGCATTAGCCGTATCCAGATCCGGTGTAGGTGTTGGCACGCCCGTGGTTGGGTTTAATGCCAGCGAGGTCACCTGATGGTAGACACAGAGATCTAAGTTGGTCACCTGAGTGCCATCGATCGCAACGCCATTCCCCCCTGCGCCATCCAATACCCGCGCTGTAAAGCGCTGATTACGGGCATCCTGATTAAAGAGCACGTTACGCGGTGCGCCCTGAAGAATATTCTGGAATACCTCCTGACAGGCGGCATCTGTCATACCGGTCGCACTCACGATACCACTGCCCGAGGTCAAGCCCGTTGGAAAACCGAAACGGGTATCCAGGGAGATCTGCGTACCATCGAGCACCACATTGGCATTATTACGACCATCCACCTCCCATTGGGAGCGCACGAAGCTCACCGCCGTGGCTAGACCACCGGCTACGCCATCTACGCTAGCATCTTCTGCATCGTCGGTCACATTCAAAAAACGGGGAATGGCAGTGGCCGCCAGAATTCCCAGGATCACAATCACGATCACCAGCTCGATCAGAGAGAAACCACTCTGTTTGGTTGGCATGTTTTGGGCTCGCATTTTCATAAAAAACTCCCTTAGATAATCCTGATAATTCTAGCAGTTACAGCAAATTATAAAACCTTAGAAGTCGCTAAATTCAGCGATCTGTCAAAAAAATAACGCGTCCACTAGTGAGTTGATAACTCAATCGATCACCGTTATTAGCAATATAACTACAAACCTCTCCAGCCTGGTCCGCTTGTGTAACAATTTTGGCTAAATCATCCCGGCCACCCAACAGCTGCCACCAGAGGGTCTTGCAGTTCTCCTCTGTGATTTGCGCCAAGGTTGGCCAACCCTGATCACTCATCTTGATCAGGGGTTGCTCGCCGTCCCTGAGTTCCATGGCCGTGGACCAGTCGAGATGCATCTCGGCGGGGCGCCCCTGCACCAGCCACTGAGAGCGCACCATGGCCAGCACATTCAGCAGGCGGCTGTGCTCCAGCTTCAGCCCCTGAGAAGAGACCTGATCCACCTTGGCAAAATAACCGTAACCCAGTACACCCAAGATGAGCAAGAGCACCACTATGGCGATCATCTTGCCGTAGGCCTGCATCAGCTCGCTGTCGACCCGTGTCTGGTTTTCCATCAGCTATGCTCCGTGCCCATGGCCGTCATGGGTTACCCCCCTTTGACCACATTGAGCATATCCCACATCGGCAGGTAGATACCCAGTGCCAGAATGAGAACAATCACCGCCACTATGCCGATCAAGATAGGCTCCAGCTTGGCGGTCAGGTTCTTGAGGTCGTAATCGACCTCCCCCTCGTAAAAGTCGGCGGCGTCGTTGAGCAGTTGATCTATCTGGCCCGTCTCTTCACCAACGGCCACCATCTGCAGCACCAGCGGGGTAAAGAGCTGACTCTGATTCGACACCCGCAGCATGGACTCGCCGGACTCTATGCCCCGGCGCATGGCCACTATGCGGTCATGCATATAGGCATTATCCACGGCATCGGCCACCAGGCTCAGGGCCTGTGTCATGGGCACGCCTGCACTCAGCATCATGGAGAAGCTGCGGCAATACCGCGACAGGGTCGAACGCTCTATGATGCTGCCCACAGCTGGGATCTTAAGCTTCCACCTGTCCCACTGCTGCTCGCCCTTCTCTGTATTGTGCCAATAGCGGATCCCCACGAAGCACCCCACCAAGGCGATGAGCAGCAGGTACCAGTAGTTGACGAAGAAGTTAGAGGTACCGATCAACAGCTTGGTTGCCCAGGGCAGATCCGCGCCGAAACGGGCGAACAGATCGGCAAACTTAGGGATCACCATGATATTGAGCACCACCATGGCCAGGGCCACCGCCATCAAGACGAAGATGGGATAACGCATCGCCGCCTTGATGCGCCTGCGGGTCTCCTGCTCGCGTTCGATATAGCCAGAAAGCTGAATAAAGGCGTCCTCCAACTTACCCGTGTTCTCCCCCACATGGATCATGGAGACAAACAGGGCGTCGAACACGTCCGGGTGATGGTTCATCGCCGATGAAAGCGGACGACCCGAGATCAGCTGCTCTGAGATATCGTTGAGGGCATCTTTCATGCGTTTGGAGTGAGAACTCTCCGACAGGCCGGCGATGGCCCGCAGAATAGGGATGCCCGAGCGGGTGAGCGAATACATCTGCCGGGTAAAGATCTGCAGCTCATCCAGGCCTACCTTGCTCTTGAACAGGCTGCCCAGGTGGAACTCGCGCGCAACTTTGGCCTCCACCAGCTCAAGGGGGATCACGGCGCGAGACAGCAGCTGATCGGCGGCGGCGCTCTGAGTGGTCGCATCGAGCCGCCCGCTAACCGCATTGCCCTGAGCATCACGCCCCTTGTACTGATAGATAGGCATAGTTAGCCCTCAATCTCATGTTGATGGATCATCTCCTGCGAGATGGGTACCTGGGCATCGCTGGCATCTTCGATAAGCTTGGCCACCTCTTCCATAGTGGTCATGCCCTCAGCAAGGTAGTTGAGCGCCGACTCGGCCAGCGGAGTAAAGTTCGGGCTCTGGTAGGCGGCCTGGGCAAACGCCTGGGGATTGCCGCTACGCATCGCATCGATCATCTTCTCATCCAGCTCCAGGATCTCGAACACACCGATACGGCCACGATAGCCGCTACCGTTACAGCTCTGACAGCCGGTGCCAATACGAAACTTGGCCTGGCTGAAGTCGCGACCACTTATGCTGCTAAGCCAGGCATGATCGGCGGCGCTAGCATCATAGGGCTGGGCACACTTGTGACAGACCCGGCGCACCAGACGCTGAGCGATGATCACCCTAAGCGCACTGGCCACCAGATAGCTGGCGGCGCCCATGTCCAGCAGACGCAGGGCAGAGGTGACCGCATCATTGGTATGCAGGGTCGACAGCACAAAGTGACCTGTCAGCGCGCCCCTGAGGCCAATTTCCACCGTTTCCTGGTCACGCATCTCACCCACCATGATGATATCGGGGTCCTGACGCAAGGTGGTACGCAGTACGTTGGAAAAATCTAAGCCTATCTTATGGTTAACTTGTACCTGATTGATACGCGGCAGCTGATACTCCACCGGATCTTCTACCGTGATGATCTTGCGATCGGCGGTGTTGAGCTCACTCAACACGCCATAAAGCGTCGTGGTCTTACCGCTACCCGTAGGCCCGGTTACCAGCAGCATGCCGTGGGGGCGTTTGATCTGTCTGCGCACCCGCGCCAGCATCTCGGCCGGCATGCCGGTCTCATCTAAAGTCAGCAAGCCCGCAGACTGGTCCAGCAGACGCATCACCACTGACTCGCCGTGATAGATAGGCATGGTCGACATACGCACGTCTATCTTGTGTCCCTTGATCTCCATGTGGAAACGACCATCCTGGGGCAGACGCTTCTCTGAGATATCCAAGCCCGCCATCAACTTGAGGCGCAGCACCAGTGCCGAGGCGATATTCACCTCCTGCAGGGTATTCTCTTGCAGCTGACCATCGATACGCTGGCGGATCCTCAGCACCTTGTCACCGGGCTCGATATGAATATCTGAGGCGCGCATCTGCACCGCGTCTTCGAAGATCGACTGCAGTAGCTTAACCACAGTGGTCTCGTTGTCGCTGTCGGCATCGGTCAGGCTGGCGAGATCGAACTGATCGTCGGCGGCATATTCCTCCTCCAGCTTACCGGCGATCTGGGCGATCTCCCCGGTGCGGCGATACAGGTTGTCGAAGGCCTCCAGCAGCTGGGTCTCGGTAACCACGGCGATCTTAATCGCCTTGGGCGCCAGCAAGACCTCGATATTGTCCATCGCCTGCAGATCGGCAGGGTCGCTCATGGCCACCAGCACATGGTCGCCATTATCTTCCACCGCCAGGGCGCGATAACGACGGGCCTGCACCTCGGGTAGAAGATTCACGACTTGAGGCGGAATCGCCCGGCGGCTGATATCCAAAAAGGGAATATTAAGCTGCTGCGACAGAAACTTAAGCAGCTGCTCTTCTGTGATGCAGGAGAGATCGATCAGGGTGCGACCCAGCTTCTTGCCGGTATTTCTCTGCTCGGCCAGGGCCTGGCCCAGCTGCGCCTCGCTGATGATCGCTTCCTGTACCAATAAGTCGCCGAGGCGCATCTTTAACTTGGGTTTCACTCGATATCTCCTAACTGGGCCAGTCGCTGCTGAATAAAATCGCTGGCCTGCTGCGACAAGCCGGATAAGCCTAGGGCCTGACCGTAAGCCTGCTTGGCGCTGGTATATTTTTGCTGGGAATCTAAGGCGTAGGCCAGCCCCATCCACCACTTGGCCTGCGTGGGTTCGACCCTGGCCAGGCGGCGATAACTCTCTTCGGCCAAGGCAAATTGCGATGCCTGCTGGGCAAGATGACTCTGCTGCACCCACTTCTGCTTGGCGAGCAGGTGATCGTCTGGGATCGTGCCAAGCGCCGCCAAGGCCCCCTGGCTATCCCCCTGTGCCTCCAACACTTTGGCCAGCATGAGGGCATAATCAAGTTCCTGGGGATAGCGGGCGAGGCCCTGTTGCAGCACTGTCTTAGCCTCACCCAACTGCCCCTGACCATAATAGAGGGCAGCCAGATGCTGACGCGCGCCGTGCAGGGTGGGATCGAGTCTTATCGCCTCGCTAAAGTCATCCACTGCCTGGGACAGTTGCCCACCCTCCTGGGCCGACTTGCCCTGACTGAAACGTTTCTCGGCCAGCGCCTCGGGCGATAGCTTCACCTCGGTCACCGCCATGGAGCCGGTCGTTTTTGCTGTGTTGGCGTCCGCTGTCTGCTCGACCCGAACCCTCTGAGACTTAGCGGAAGGCTTGCTCTCAACAGCTGGCTTGCTCTCGACCTTAGGCTCAGCAACCGGGTCAGTATTAGATGTAGTCATGAGCTCAGCACTAGCTTCGGCACTAGACTCGATTTTGGCTGTAACCTGAGCATCTGCTGCCAGTGAAGCCTCAGTCTTTGATTCCTCGGCAGGCGCTTCATCTGCTGCCAGTGCCGTTTCATTCGAAGCGACTTTTTCTACGCTCGGCTGTTTGAGGTCGCCACTGGCGATCTCCTGGGCCAGAATCTGATTATCCTGTTGCAGCGCCAGATTAGTGCGCTCGAGGGCCGCGTAGCGATCCCACGCCAGATAGCCCATGGCCAACAGCAGCAGAGCAAGCAGTGCGAGCAGCAACCAGGGCAGACGCGACTGAGGCGCCTGACGATATTGCAGCGGCGGCACAGGCAGCTCATCCAGCCCATGGGACTGCTGGCGCTTATCCAGATCTTTGAGCATGGTATTGATGACGCTCATGCCAGCCCCCGGGTGAGCCAGAACCATAGCGCGCCGGCGCACAGTGACACGGCGCCAACCGTGCCCAGCCACCAAGAGGGAAACAGCCCCCTATCGGCATCCTGAGTGTCGGCAATCGCCCCCTTCACGTGGCGCAGGCTCACCTTGTCTGCTCCTTCGCCATAGGCCAGCAACAGCGCCTTATGTGACAAGATATTGATGAGTCTTGGAATTCCTCTTGCTGCACGGGCGATGCGTCTACTCTCACGAGCGCCAAACAGCCCCTCGCCGCGATACCCCGCCACCTCGAGTCTATGGGCCTGATAGGCTCTGGTCTCGTCGGCGGTCATGGGCCGCAGTTGATAGCTGAAGGTGATCCGCTGTCTGAGCTGACGAAACTGCGGCTGTTGCAGCCGGGTATCCAGCTCAGGTTGGCCAAACAAGACTACCTGCAGCAGCTTGCGACTCTCTGTCTCCAGGTTGGTGAACAGCCTCAGCGCCTCCAGGCTCTCGTCCGGCAATGCCTGAGCCTCGTCCAGCACTAGGACGATGGAATGTCCATGGGCACTCAGTGCAATAAGCTGCTGCTGAATAAGACTGGTAAGGCGCTGCTGATCCAGATCGGCACTGTATTTTAGCCCCAGCTCTAAAGCCAGTGCCCAACGCAGCTCGCTGGGACTCAGATAGGGATTGGGCAGATAGGCGCAGTGAAAGCGCTCGGGAATATCGTTAAGCAGCTTACGACAGATCAAGGTTTTACCCGTCCCGACCTCGCCGGTGACCTTGATAAAACCTTCCCCCGTCTGCAGGGCAGTTTGCAGCACTTGCAGCGCCTCGACATGGGGCGCCAAGCCGAAGAAGAAGCCGGTATTTGGCGTCAGCGAAAAGGGAGGCTGCGCCAAATGAAAGTGCTGCAAATACAATCGCCTACTCCTGCTTCTCTTCTGGGTACCAGCGATCCAGCAGGGCCTTGGAGCGTTGCAGCTCGGTCTGCCAGGTCTCGGCCCCCACCACGGTCGGCTTGAGCAGGATCACCAGCTCAGTCTTGCGTAGCGAGTTGGAACGATTGGTAAAGGCTTCGCCCAGAAACGGAATATCCCCCAGCAGCGGCACCTTAGAGATCAGCTCGATATTTTCGCTCTTCATCAGGCCGCCGATCACCACCACATCGCCGGTATTGGCCTTAATGACAGTGTCCGACTCGCGGATCTCGCTCTGGGCCAGCGGCAGCTCGAGTGTGCTGTCTGATACCTTGATCGACTTGTTCTGCTCCTTGATATCGATAACCGATGGGTGGATGTGCAGCAGCACACTGCCCTCCTCGTCGATCTGCGGCGTCACATCCAGCGCGATGCCAGAGAAAAACGGCGTCAGCTCCACTTCCGGTGTGGTGACCGGCGTGGTGCCCGCTACCGTGGTCGAAGACACATCTGTCACGAAATACTCATCTCGACCAACCTTGATCACCGCCTTCTGGTTATTCGAGGCCGTCACCCTTGGGCTCGACAGCACATCCACATCGCCTTGGGTATCGAGCAGGTTAATCATGGTGCTGAAGTCTTTGCCCTTGATCTGCAAGGAGGTGATGCCACCTATGGCCGAGGTGATCACATCCCCCAGACCATCGGGCGCGGGCGAGGTACCAAACTCGATGCTGTTGTTACCACTCTGACCCAGCACGCTTTCCCAATGGATCCCCTGCTGATAACCGTCAGACAGGGTCACCTCGAGCACCTTGGCCTCGAGGATCACCTGACGCTGCAGATGGCTCTCGGCGGTCTTAAGGAAGGTCTTCACCTGACGCAGCTCGTTGGGATAGGCCCTGATGGTCACCAGGCCAGCCTGCGGGCTGACCACCACCTGACGGCCGTCACCCGTGTTGCCTATGATAGATTCCAGCGTCTCTTTCAGCTCACCCCAGAAGTCTGTCTTGGTCTTGGAGCGGATAAAGGTGCCGTTAGTGGTCTCGTTGCTATTGTTGCTATTGCTGTCGCCACCGTTGTTATTCGAGTTATTGTTGTTGTAATTATTGCTGTTGTTACCGTTGTTACCGTTGTTATTACGGTTGTTATTGTTGTCCGAGATCCGCCCTGAGTTCACCGAGGTCAGCGACAGGCCCTGACGCTCCATGTAGAGATAGTTGAGCGGGAAGGTCTCGGTGCGCATGCCAGCAGGGAAGACACGCAGGATACGTCCTTCTCGGCTCACCTCGTAACCATAGATATCTTCGACCACCTGCAGCGCCTCGCTCAGGGTCACCCCCTTGAGGGACAGGGAGACTGTACCTGTCACATTAGGGTGCACGGCCACGCTCAGCGGCGTGCCCTGTACCAGGCTAGGGAAGAAGACCTTGGCATCGACATCCTTGGCCGACACATCGAAGCGTCGCTCGCTCGGCTGGCTTGGGGTCAAAGATCCGAGCAGGGCCGATGACTGCAGCTCACGCTGCACCGAATCTGGCATCACGGCCGCCGGTGGTGGCATTTGCGGCTTGTTCTGCGCCGCGGCAATCGAGCTATCGATCGCCGATTTCGACTCGACAGGCTGGGGACGATCCGTTGTCTGACAGGCGGCTAACATCAGCACGAGCAGAGGTGTTATGGTTTTCATCGCAGTCATTTATTGTCCCTTTGTCGCAGTTACTTCTGGGTAGAGCTTGATCTGGCGGCCATCGGCGAGCCAGACTCCCTGTGCCGTGATGCGAGTGATCCTCACACCTTGTACCCTGTCACCCGTGGTGAATGTCTTGTTATTGATAATGGCCGTCGCCGAATTGTCGGTGATCATCAGGCTGTTGAGCACCAGCTTCTGTCCACCTTGATGCTGCGCCGAGCCTGGGGCTCCAACACCTGGACGGGTCGGATCCCTCAGGGTCTGCGCCGAGGCCTGAGTCAGCCCAAGGCTAAGCAGCGCCAGCAGGCAAACACTAATCTTGATTCGCAACACTGATAAAGTCCTTGTTAATACTGAGTGTGTAGACCTCTAACGTCACCTCGGCCTTGGGATAATCGCCCACCACATAATCCAGTTGGCGCCAATAGAGCTTATTGGGCATGGCCTCGACCGCCTCGATAAACTTGAGGGTGGCAAAGTAATCTCCCTCGAACGCCAGCTTGATGCCGTGGCTGTAGAGGTTAAGCTTGTTCTCATCTCCTAATGCCAGCAGTGGCTTAGGCGCCAGAGACTCGAAACTTTGCAGGCGTATCCCTTGCACCCGACCCAGCAACTCGCCGAGCATGGTCGGCATCTTGTCGGCGGGCACCATGTCGACCATCTGAAACGACAGCTGCTGGTCGAGATCCTTGGCTTGTTGTTGTAGCCCAGCCAGACGCTGACGATATTCCTGATCGGGGTCGCTCGCCAGGGTCTGCTGATACAGGTCAATCTGTTGCTCTGAGATCCGGTTCTCTGCGGTTAAGGCCTTGATATTACTCTGCACGCGGCTGCTCTGGGTCAGCAGAGACTCGAGCGGCAGATAGAGCAACATGCCGATCACCACCACGACCGCCACGGTGATCATAATCCGCTCGCGCTGACTCAGTTGATCGAAGGCTTCGCCCCAGCGGACTATCTGTTGTTTCATTTCGCCTGCTCCTCATCACGCTTGCTGCGCAGCACAAATCCCAGCGGCTGCTTTTCGCCCCGGTTCATGGTGAGCGTGCTAAAGGTCTGCCCCTTGAGCGGCTCGACCCCTTGCAGGCGGGCCAGCCAGAGGGGGACAGCATTCGGCGCGGCGCTAAAGCCCTCGAAGACAAACTGATCTTCCTGCACCTGGATACGACTCAGCCAGAGCTGATCGTCGGTCACCCGCGCAAGTCCGGTCAGCAGGGGCGAATAGCCCTTGCTGGTGAGGGTCTCCACATGGGAGAGTTCGCCGAGTAGCAGACGCTTGAGTTCCACCTGCTGCGATAGGAGATCCACCTGCTGCACCAGTGCCTGAGAGGCGCTGCGCTTGGCGATGGCCTGCTCGAGCTGCGCCTTCTGTTGATCGAAAGCGGCCTTATCGCTGAGTAGCTGATGCTTGTCGGCCTCCAGGCTTCCCAGATGCAGATAGGCCAGTAGGTTCGCGGCCAGCAGCAAGACAAATAGGCCGAAGCCTAGCTGTAGTAGGCGCCTAAAGGAGAGGCGCAACCTAGGCGGTAACAGGCTGGCAGTAAAGAGATTGACCCGCAGTTTTGGATTCATCTAGGCAGGCTCCTCCGTTTGACGTTCAAGCTCGGCCAATGCCCATTGGGCCAACTTATCCTGCACCTGCTCACAGGCGATCACCTCGACGGCCTGATCGAAGTTCCGACTCAATAGCTGAGCCAGCATCTGACGCTCGCCGCCCATCAACAGGGCGATAGAGGCTACCGGTGCCTGGCGCAGCTGGCTCTCGAAATAGTCCATGGAGCGCTGCAGCTCCAGGCTGAGGTTATCGGCGACGTTAAGCTGCAGATCTTCGCTGGAGACTCTATCTAACTGACTGAATCCGCGGATACGGCGCTGCATATAGAGCTGCCCCTGTTTCACCACGGTCAGTAGCAGCTCGCTCCCGGGCTTATGACAAAGCACCATGTGCGCCAGCTTATCCCCGGCGCCATAGTTGCTGATGGCCATCTCTTCGATGCTGATCCCGGCAATGGTCACCTGGTGCTTATCCGCTGCCTTAACCAGCGCCTGCAGCATGGCCTTATTGACCGCGACCACAGTCACCTTGTTGTTGGTGGACTCTGGCGATTCAAAATAATCCAGATGCAGGGACTCGACGGGCTCTGACACCATATCCTTGATCGACCAGATAAGCGCCTGATGCATCTCTTCTGGCTGCACCATGGGCTTGTCGACCACCAGCAGCTGGTAGAAGTCCTCGCTGAGCACGAGTTGCAGGTTGGGAGCGGGGATCTTGTCGGTCAGCGCCTGAAATACGCCAGACCAGTCATCACCCGATAGGGGCAGAGAAAAGGAGGGATCGCCATCGCGGTTATAGAAGGTCACAGCGGCGGCGTTGAGGTATACGCCTAAATCGACTCTATCGTGCTTGGTTTGCCAGAAGGCAAATTTACTCAAAAGACTATTTTCCATTTAAGGCATATCCACCAATTTGATACTCACGCGCCATGAGTGTCCCAAATCGCTCTACCTCAAATGCCGGATGGATATTGCCTCGAGGAAAGCGTCAAAATAATAGCGTTATTGTAGCGACTAATCGCCTAATTTTATAGAAAAAATCTAACATCAATCAGATACACTCAGATAAACATAGAACAGTAACCCTGCCCTAACAAGCCCTTATCAGGCCCAACAGGGAGATAACAAAATCACGCGGCCTCTAGGGGATCGCTAAAGAAACTGCCCTGTCCTGCACTCACCCCTAAAATCTTCAACGTCTGCCACTCCTCCAGCGACTCGACCCCTTCGGCAAAGACCTGCACCTCGGTGCGATAGAGTCCGCCGATAAGGCTTCTGACAAACAATTGATTTTCTTGGCGTAAATGTATCTGTCGTACGATAGATCTGTGCAGCTTAATCAGATCTACGCGGCAAGATTGAAGATACTGGGTACTCACCACCTGCTGCCCCACCCGGTCGACACACAGGCTGGCACCCATCTTGGCGATCATATCCAGCGGTGCCTTCAGTTTCGCCAGATTATTCACCAGGATATCTTCGTTGATCTCGAAGATCAGCCGCGGCGTCAGGTGACGATACTCCAGCAGGGTCGTCTGTAGCCAACGGATAAAGGCGCGGCTGGTCAGCGTATCCAGAGAGAGATTAATACTGTATTTCCGCTGGTCCTTGGGTGACTTGGGTAACAGATCGAACAACACGGCCTCGATCACCTGACGCTCGATCTGGGGGATCAAGCCGCACTTGATCGCCATGGGCAAGAACAGGGTGGCGCGCACCAGGTTGTCGCTGCTGTCGCGCAGACGACAGGAGACCTCGCTATGGTGCTCCTTGCCATCGCTGTCGAGTATCGCCTGGGTGAAGGGCACCACGCGCTTGTTGACCAGAGCATACTCGAGAAAGCTGCGCCAGCGCACCGAGCCTCTGGCAAACTCCTCATCCACCGCGCCCTTGTCATACATGAACCAGCCGCTATTGCCCTGAAACTGGGCCGCCCGCAGCGCCATCTCGGCCTCTTCGATCAGCTGCTCCTTGCTCTCGCCCACCTTGAAGTAGGCGACGCCAATATGAAAGAAATCGTCGCGATTGTTCACCCCTTCCAGGGGCTGACTCAGGCAGACCTTGAGCAGCCTGGCGGCCAGCTTCTCGGCATCGGCCAGGGAGATCTGCGGCACGACTATGGCAAACTGATTGTAGGAGCGACGAGAGAAGATGCTGTTGGCCTGGCTGTCCAGCAGGTGACTGATGCCGCCTATGGTCTGGGTGAGCAGCTCCTGAATGCTGAACTCGTCTGCCTCCTGCTGTAAGAGATCCAGATCTTCCATCTCCAGCAGTAGCAGTACCCCGGGGGCCATCATGCCATCCTTGTTGCTCAGGGCGTCCAGGCGGTTCTTGAGGAACAGGCGATTGCCGATGCCCGACTCGGGGTCGAGGAAGGTGTTGGAGCGAATAAACTGATCGAACCTGGCGCGCTGCTTCTGGGCATCATCGAGCTCAAGCAACATCTGGGTCAAGGCGCGGTTGATAAGCCTTGGACGGCCATGGCCCGTCTCGGCCAGCGCCTTGTCATAGTCTCCCGAGAGGATCAGATGACTACGCTTAGCCAGATCTTCTATGCCCTGCAGCTGCAGGGCCAGCCAGAGATAGCCGCGGCGCACCAGCAGGCCTACCGCTATGCATCCCACCAGGAACACCAGACCGCCGTGCCAGCTGATGTTGTGCAGCAGGAAGGGCTGAGGCAGGCTGATATGAAAATGCAGGTCTAAGGTTTCGTTGAGTACCCTGTCGTAGTTGACCACACTCTGATCATGATTACCCCGGTCGAAGCGGTACAGCGTCTCATCACCCCGGATCAGGGTAAATTTTTGTGCATCGTAAGCGGCCAGGATCTGCGGCAACCAGATATCCAGGTGCTGAAGCTCGTGCCTCACCTGATGCTGCAGTAACATTTCTTCCAGCTCTGTCATCTGTTGCTGTTGAAACTTATAGGTGAGCTGAATGAAACTGACCAGGGCGGTAAGCAGAAAGATGAAGGCGACCGCAGCGAGGGAAAGCAGCCAAAAGCCGGTTAACTTCTTGGTGAGGAGTTGTGTCAATTTCATTTCCGCTTCCTGCAGGATTATTATTATTTTTTACGTCTGAGACCGCTTTATCATCTACGATCCCGAAAGGCTTTATCACCTAGGCTGAGCAACACCACTTACCATACAAATAAAGCGGTAATGGCACAATAAAAAAGGGCCCTGAGGCCCTTTTCTTATCATTACCATCGCCGATTAGGCCATGTAGTGCTCAGGCAGTGTTGGCAAGGCCGCGACACCCGAGTCGATAGCCGCCTGGGCAACGGCCTTGGCCACGTTTGACAGCAGGCGTGGATCCATCGGCTTAGGGATCACGTAATCTGGACCAAACTTCAGCTCGGTCACGTCTGGATAAGCAGCCAATACCTCGGCTGGCACAGGCTCTTTCGCCAGGGCTGCGATGGCGTGTACCGCGGCAATCTTCATCTCGTCGTTGATCTTTGCGGCGCGTACATCCAGGGCACCACGGAAGATGAAGGGGAAGCAGAGCACGTTGTTCACCTGGTTAGGGTAATCGCTGCGGCCGGTACCCATGATCAGATCTTTACGTACATCGTGGGCCAGCTCAGGCTTGATCTCTGGATCTGGGTTTGAACAGGCGAAGATCACCGGTTTGTCGGCCATCAGGGCAACGTCTTCAGCACTCAGCACGTCTGGGCCAGACAGACCCAGGAAGGCGTCGGCGCCCTTGATCACATCCTGCAGGGTGCGCTTGTCTGTGTTGTTGGCAAACAGCGCCTTGTATTCGTTGATATCTTCACGACGGGTGTGGATAACGCCCTTACGGTCCAGCATGTAGACATTCTCACGCTGCACGCCGCACTTCACCAGCATGGTCATACAGGCGATAGCCGCCGCACCTGCGCCCATACAGACAAAGACAGCCTCTTCCAGCTTCTTACCCTGGATCTCCAGGGCGTTGATCATGCCGGCTGCAGTCACGATGGCCGTGCCGTGCTGATCGTCGTGGAATACAGGAACGTTACAACGCTCAATCAGCGCCTTCTCGATCTCGAAACACTCGGGCGCCTTGATATCTTCCAGGTTGATGCCACCGAAGGTATCGGCAATCGCCTCGACCGTGTTGATAAACTCTTCTGCAGTGCGGTGCTTCACCTCTATGTCTGTGGCATCGATATTGGCGAAATGTTTGAACAGCAGCGCCTTACCTTCCATCACAGGCTTAGAGGCCAGTGGGCCCAGGTTACCCAGACCTAAGATGGCGGTACCGTTAGAGATCACAGCAACCGTGTTGCCCTTGGCGGTGTAACGGTAGGCATCGTCAGGATTGGCAGCAATTTCACGCACCGGCTCGGCCACACCCGGACTATAGGCCAGCGCCAGATCCATGCTGGTCTCTGCGGGCTTGGTCAGGCTAACGGCGGTTTTGCCTGGTACGGGGAACTCATGGTAGTCAAGGGCTTGCTGACGGAAATCGGCCATTTTAGTAATCCTGCAAAAAATGCGACAAGTGTATTCAGAGTAAGGTCTTATTTGCCCCGCCTCGCTCCCCCAGATTTGGCGAAAATCGACGCAGGTCATTAGAGCGCTAAGATACTCGAAATTAGGCGATTTTTAAACAAGATATTAGAAAATTTCAGTTTATTATGAAGCCAAACGGTCTAAGGCTTATTTTGCAAACTTATCTGCGAAGGATGATGGGCGATCATCTGCCATTTTTTGTAGGAATAATACAACTCACCACGCACAATTACCGGACTTTCAAGCAGGTTCAGGGTTAAAATGTTGCTAAATTTACCAGATTCTTCTCTAGGTATACCCACATAAAAGATTTCATCGATAATCAGCCACAATTGCTGACCTTTTCTTTCAAAACCCGTCACCACTCCTCTGACCTCTCGCCAGCGATTGCGATCGTCACGATTTAGCTCATCCGGCGACTTGGCTTGATAGCTTTTATGGCTCCATAATCCACGTCTTTCTTGACGAGCCTGGCGCTCGATATTGACCAAACACTGCCAGAAATAATCATTCTGATAGACCCTCGCCTTGGCATAGCCCTGACTCAGCATTATCTCCTGCAGGTGCTCTCCCTCCTGGGTATAGGCATAGGCTAAGGTTTTCCCTTTGGGATCCAGACGTTTACGATCGAAGGCCAGTTTGAGTTTCTGCCCAGGCAGCAGACGCGAGGCGAGGAAATTGCGCGCGCGATTGGCGAAGGGCTCAGACAGCTCTGGGTAGTGCCTGTCTATCTCGGGCGAGTCGATGCCGATAAGCCTCAGCTGACGGCCATCTTCCAGCATCAAGGTATCACCATCGATCACCGAGGCGAAGGTGACAGTCTCATCATAATGGGTCGGCGCGCACAGGCTGCCAGCGGCCGTCGCCAGGAAGGAGCAGAGAGAAAGAGAGAGGGCCAGAATCTTGTCCATAATGAATCGCTTCCCTAAATTAAACGCTCAGTCATCAGTAATATCATAACCTTACAAGCATGTTAGGCCGAGCGCCAACTCTATTCAAGAAAGCCCACTTGCAGGCCCACTTGCAAACTCAGTGACGGGATAAGTGGCAGGCTGAGCCCAAAGGCACAGACCTGCAAAAACGGGCAACAAAAAAGGCGCCATATAGGCGCCTTTTTCAGAGTTCTTTGCAGAAGTATTACTTCTTGCCAAGCATACCGAAACGCTTGTTGAACTTGTCGATACGTCCACCGGTATCCATAACTTTCTGAGTACCAGTGTAGAATGGGTGACATGCACCACATACGTCCAAGTGCAGTGGCTTACCTGCAGTTGAGTTTACTTTGATAACGTTACCACAAGTACAAGTTGCAGTGATTTCAGCATATTCAGGATGAATGCCTGGTTTCATTGGGATTACCTCAAGTTTAAGGCCATGTCGCACTTCCAACCCGAAGTCGGACACCACATGCAGTTAATAGAATATTTAGGCGCGAGATAGTACAGGATACCATCAATAGTTACAAGCATAGCCTGCAACTATTCTCCTGCGTTATCTGATTTTCCTTCCAGCGGCGATCGGCCGCCATGGCTATTCTGCCGTCAGCGCCTCGAAGGCTGCTCTTGCCGCATCGGCGCTCTGGTATCTCTGCTTGAGGGCCGCCGACGGGCACTTAAGGGTCACATCTGCCCGCAGGCCATTGATCTTGCGATCGTTAAAGGCATTGGGGTTCGCCTCGAAGATGGCCAGCATGGCGCCATAGGTGCTCAGCTGCCACTGCTTGGCGTAGGTGCTGCCGAGGCGCCACAGGGTCTGAGGCGGGGCATAATCCAGCTGACATCCCTGCTGCACCCGATCGCCTACATCGACAGGCGGCAAACTTGCTAGTGACTGCTGGGCAGCGGCAAGGGGTTGCGACGGCTGCTTGTTGGTCTTGGCTGTTTTAACCGGCGTATTTGATTTGACAGGCTTTGGTTTAACCGGCTTGCTCTGCTGATAAGCCGTGGCGGCATCAAACAGCGGCATGCGCTTCACCTCCTGCCAGTTGTTGACCAGATACTCCTTGACCACCAGCTGCGCCTCGCCATCTTCCACCTCTTCGACGCCACTTAGCAGCAACATATAGGAGTTCATCGGCTTGACCATCAATCGCTCGCTGCCGGAGCGCTGCTCGACGATAAACTGCACCTTATCCAGGTTGACCGATTGGGTAACGATATTGACCCTGAGCGTCGGGCGCTGCCCCAGATCTGACAGCCTTTGATTGATACTGACGTGGGTAAGCTTAGCCCAGGCGGGCAGACTCATTAGCCCGGCTTGCCCTAGCAGCACTAGGCACAGCATGACCAGATATTGCACTCTCTTCATCGCAACCTTCTTATCCCTGTTTGGGTGGATCGATTCGACTCTCAGACGCTCACCTCAGGGTCACACGCATCCGCCATCCGGCCAGTCGCCAACCCCGAGTCTCACCTAGCTATTAAGCAACAAGCTCTTTGATGTTTCAACAATTTTGTCACAAGTCTTAGATCTGAATAGCCTAAGCTTTCCACCGACTTGCGACAGATTCTGGTAGCCCTCGTCAGGCTGTCTGGTTACACTTGTTCTACTATTATTGCTGCCAGCCGAATCTATGTCCCTGTTTGTCGAAGTCGCCCTCCCCGTCCCCATGCGCCAAGCCTTTAGCTATCGCGTCAAAGAGGCCGATCTCGACAAGGCTCAGGTAGGCGTCAGGGTCAGGGTACCCTTCGGTCGCCAGCAGCTGATCGGCCTAGTGACAGGCCTAAGCCAGAGCTGCGACTTGGCGCCGAATCAGATCAAGTCGGTTATCACCTTCCTAGACCATGAAGGGGTATTACCCCCCTCGCTGTACAAGCTGACCCAATGGGCCGCCCGCTACTATTTTTGCAGCCTAGGGCAGATGTTGTCTCAGGCCCTCCCCGTCGCCCTGCGTAAGGGTGCCGAGGTAGAGGCGCAGCAGCTACAGGTCTGGCGCGTGACCGCTGCCGGACAGGAAGCGGATATCGATCTGCTAAAGCGTGCACCCGCCCAGCGCAAGCTGCTGCTTGCCCTGTTAGAAACAGAGCTCAGCCAGGATGAACTCAATGCCCTGGAGCAGAGCAAGACGGCGCTAAAGGCTCTTGTTGAACGGGGCTGGATAGAGTGTATCGAGCGGCGTATCGAATCAAATCTCAGCTGGCGCGACGGGCTCGAACTCGATGAGACGCCCCATCAGCTCAATCCCGAACAGGCCATCGCCGTCGCCATGCTCAACCAACAGCAGGGCTACCACTGTACCCTACTCGAGGGGATCACAGGTTCGGGCAAGACAGAGGTCTATCTGGCGCTGCTGGAAACGGTACTTAAGCAGGGCAAACAGGCGCTGATCTTGGTGCCCGAGATCGGCCTGACACCCCAGACCATCAGCCGCTTCAAGCGTCGCTTCAAGGTGCAGGTGGCGGTGATCCACTCTGGGCTCACCGACAATCAACGCCTGAGCGCCTGGCGCCTGGCCAGAAGTGGCGAGGCCGCCATCATCATCGGTACCCGCTCGGCGCTGTTCACCCCCATGCGCTATCCCGGCATCATCATCCTGGATGAGGAGCACGACGCCAGCTTCAAACAGCAAGAGGGGATCGGCTATCACGCCCGGGACTTAGCCGTGATGCGCGGCCATCTGGAATCGATTCCCGTGCTCCTTGGCAGCGCCACCCCCTCCTTGGAGACGCTGCAGAATGCCCTCTCCGGGCGCTACCAACACCTGAGCCTGGGAAGCCGCGCCGGCGCCGCCGAGAAGGTGCGCCAGGGGATCATCGACATCCGCAATCAGCCGCTCAAGAATGGTCTCTCCCATGGCCTGCTCAACGAGATGCGAATCCATCTGGATGCGGGCAATCAGGTGCTGCTGTTTCTCAACCGTCGCGGCTTCGCCCCGGCGCTGCTGTGTCACGAGTGCGGCCACCTGCACGAGTGCGATCGCTGCGACGCCTTCTTCACTGTGCATCAGTCCCTAGGCGAGATCCGTTGCCACCACTGCGGCAATCAGTACGCCATCCCCCGGCAGTGCCACCAGTGCGGCAGCACCATGTTGATGGGCCAAGGGGTGGGCACAGAGCAGCTGGCCGACGCTCTGGCTAAGGAGTTTCCCAACTACCCTGTGGTGCGGATCGACCGCGACACCACCAGCCGCAAAGGGGCGCTGGAAACCCACCTTAACGCCATCCATAAGGGGGAATATAAGATCTTGGTCGGCACCCAGATGCTCGCCAAGGGCCACCATTTCCCCGACGTCACCTTGGTCGGCCTGTTAGATGTGGATGGCGCCCTGTTCAGCGCCGACTTTCGCGCCCCCGAGCGTTTCGGCCAGCTCTATACTCAGGTATCGGGCCGCGCCGGACGAGCGCGCAAGCCGGGCACTGTGCTGCTGCAGACCCACCAATGTGACAACCCCATACTGAGAGAGTTGATGCACAAGGGGTATGGCGAGTTCGCCCGCGGCCAGCTAGAGGAGCGTAAACAGGCCCTGTTGCCGCCGGCCTGGCACATGTTGCTGTTGCGTGCCGAGGCCCACAAGGCCGAAGATGCCGACGCCTTCCTCGCCCAGGTTGCCCAGTTACTGCCGCAAGACGAGCAGTGCGAGATCATCGGTCCCATGCCCGCCCCCATGGACAGAAAGGCCGGCAAGTTCCGCCGTCAGCTGATGTTCCAGACCAAGACCCGCGGGCTGTTGCAGCAGGCCTTCGAGCAGGCATTGCCGCAGATCGAAGCCCTGCCCCTGGCCAAGCGATGCCGCTGGAGCCTAGATCGCGACCCGCAGGATCTCCTGTGATCAAAAAATGCAAAAATAGCTCATAAAAATCCCGCCAGAGGATAGCAATTGGCCACCACAAGCGGCTAAAATACGCGGTTATCCCCGAATCTTTTTATTTAGCAACTGTCGATTAAACGCCAATGAAATCACATATTCAATCTTTGCTCGAACAAGCCATTCAAACCCTAAAACAGCAGGCGATCATCCCTGCCGATTTTGAGGCTCGTATTCAGGTTGACCGAACCAAAGACAAAACCCACGGTGATTTTGCCACCAACCTAGCCATGATGCTGACCAAGGTGGCTCGCAAGAATCCTCGTGAGGTCGCACAGCTGATAATCGATAGCCTGCCACAAAACAGCCAGGTGGCTAAAGTTGAGATCGCCGGCCCAGGTTTCATCAACTTCTTTATCGATGAGAACGCCCTGACCAACCAGCTGATGGCCGCCCTGAGCGACGATCACCTGGGTGTAACCCTGCCAACGCCGCAGACAGTGGTGGTCGACTACTCTTCGCCAAACCTGGCCAAAGAGATGCACGTAGGCCACCTACGTTCAACCATTATCGGTGACGCCGTGGTACGCGCGCTGGAGTTCCAGGGTCACAAGGTGATCCGCCAGAACCACGTCGGCGACTGGGGCACCCAGTTCGGCATGCTGCTGGCCTACATGGAAGAGCTACGCGCCCAGCAAGGCGAGCAAGCCCAGGTTGAACTGGCGGATCTCGAGAGCTTCTACCGCGCCGCAAAGGTACGTTTCGACGAGTCGGAAGAGTTTGCTACCCGCGCTCGCCAGCTCGTGGTTGAGCTGCAATCGGGCGACGAGTACTGCAACAAGCTATGGCGTGAATTTAACGATATCTCACTGAGCCATTGCCACGAGGTTTATGAGCGTCTGGGCGTGAGCCTGACCCGCGCCGACGTGCGCGGCGAGAGCGCCTACAACGATGACCTCGAGCAGGTGGTACGGGATCTGGATGCCCAGGGCCTATTGTCAGAAAGTAACGGCGCCAAGGTGGTCTTCCAGGATGAGTTCCAAACCAAAGAGGGTGAACCACTGCCTGTGATCATCCAGAAGGCCGACGGCGGCTTCCTGTATGCCACCAGCGATCTGGCGGCGATGCGCTATCGCTCAAACGTACTCAAGGCCGACCGCGCCCTGTACTTCGTCGACCTGCGTCAGGCCCTGCACTTCCAGCAGGTATTCAGCCTGGCCCGCACCGCTAACTTCGTCCGTCCAGAGCTGAGTCTGGAACACATGGGCTTTGGCACCATGAACGGCGAAGATGGTCGCCCATTCAAGACCCGCTCTGGTGGCGTGGTGAAGCTGGTTGATCTGCTGAGCGAGGCCGAGACCCGTGCGCTGGAACTGGTACGCAGCAAGAATCCAGATATGGATGAAGAGGAGCTGGCCAAGATCGCCAAAGTGGTGGGTATCGCCTCGGTGAAATATGCCGACCTGTCGAAGAACCGCGCCAGTGACTACATCTTCAGCTTCGAGCAGATGCTGAGCTTCGAGGGCAACACGGCGCCTTACCTGCTCTACGCCTACACGCGTGTTGCAGGCATCTTCAAGCGTGCGGCCGAAATCGACCTCACGGGCGCCAGCATCAAGCTGGAGCACGACAAAGAGAAAGAGCTGGGCAACAAGCTGGCCCAGTTTGCCGAGGTGCTAGGCCGCATGGTGGCCAAGGGTCAGCCTCACGCCCTGTGTGGCTACCTGTTTGAACTGGCTGGCGCCTTCTCAAGCTTCTACGAGGCCTGCCCAGTGCTGGCGGCCGACTCAGAAGATGAGAAGAAGAGCCGTCTATTGCTAGCACAGCTGACCGCTAAGACGCTGAAGCAGGGTCTTGATCTACTGGGTATCGAAACCTTAGAACGCATGTAGTATAGGGCGCCAGGATGAGCAATCGCGATTACGCCAACAGAAGACCTGCCTCGAAAGGACGTAAGAAGAGCACGGGTGGCCGACGTCAGCCGGCACCAGCGCCGAGACGCTTCCCCTTCGTGCTCTCTCTGGTGACCCTGGGGTTAGTGGGCGGTTTCGGCTACTTCCTCTGGAGCATCAACGACAGCGCCGACAAGGTAGAGACTCAACCCGAGGTGCAAGCGGCGAAGCCTAAGGTGGTCAAGAAGGACCCCAATGCGCTACCGCCTAAGCCAAAGGAAGAGTGGACCTACCAAGAGGAGCTGGAGAATAAGCAGGTCGAGGTGGATATTCCGGAAAACACCACGCCGACTCGCCCCTACCAGATGCAATGCGGCTCCTTCAGACAGGAATCTCAGGCCAATGAGATGAAGGCGGTGATCGCCTTCCAGGGGCTAGAGGCGCAGGTGCGTAAGGTCAGCGGCAGCAACGGCACCTGGTATAAGGTGGTGCTAGGCCCTTACGAGCGTAAACGCCTTGCCGAGAAACATCGCCAC
This sequence comes from Shewanella loihica PV-4, assembly GCF_000016065.1. Lineage (NCBI taxonomy): Bacteria > Pseudomonadati > Pseudomonadota > Gammaproteobacteria > Alteromonadales > Shewanellaceae > Shewanella > Shewanella loihica. The sequence continues at coordinate 425,473 of NC_009092.1, read as the reverse complement.
ATACTACAGCGTGGCGGCCTCAACGGCTGTCAGATCTGGTTCTGGGAAGGCAGCTAGCCTTAGCAGACTAAAGACGGGCCCTGACCCGTTTTTTTTATGCTTGAGGCAATAAAAAAGCCAGCTTGATGCTGGCTTTTTGTTGTCTGCGTTAATCGCTTAGTTCTGCGTGATGGTCGCCGTATTACCGAAACCACCGGCCTGCATGATAGAAGCGCTATCGTTCATGCCCAGCTGGTTGATGGTCGCCAGGTTGTGTGCGCCATCAAGACCCAGGCCAGATTGCTCGATCATGGCGTAGTTGTCATCGCCCTGTTGCAGCAGCACGGCGTCATTGTATTCGCCGCCGGTCTGGTTAAGCCAACCTTCGTTGTTGTTGCCTGTCTGGTCGATATCGGCTGCACCGAAATCGCCCATCTGAGCAACAGTCACGCGGTTCAGCGAGGCAGTCTGGTCGATGTCGGCCATGTTGTCTGTGCCGCTCTGGCTCACCATGGCGCCTTGATCTAGGCCATCTTGATTGATATTTACGATACCGCCCACGCTAGCAGTTTGGTTCACGTTGGCATTCAGCTGGCTACCTGGACCCTGGGCCACAAATACCGCCGAACCATTAACACCTGACTGCATCACAGTCGCCGTAGAGTCGGCAGCCTGATCCTGCGCCACGACAACATTACCGTTTTCGCTGGCATCGATCTGGTCGATGAACACCTTGGAATTATCAGACTCATTAAGCTGGCTCACCAGGGCGATGTTACCGTTACCCACCTGGTTTACGCTGGCCTCAGCCATGAACGAAGTATCCTGATTGATGTTCACGTTGTTGAAGTTACCCACAGTCGTTACGGTCGCCGACGCTGGTTCATGGTAACCGAAGCCATACTGACGCACTGTGGTGGTGTTGGTGTCACCGGTCACATTTACGGTCGCGACGCTGTCGTTCACATGCTCTTGATTAACTGAGGCGATGTTAGACTCACCGTTTTGCATCACGCTCAGGCTGGTGTTGATGGCATGCTGTTGCAGTGTATTCACCTGGTTGAAGCTGCCAGTTTGCGACACGCTCGCCGTGGCATTCAGGCTGTTATCATCCTGAGTCACGCTCGCCAGGTTTTCGCTGCCGTTGCTTTGGGTCACATCGGCGGTGCCGATAGAGCCGTTGATCTGGTTGATGGTGATGCTCGAGTCGGCAGAGCCATCCTGAGTCGCCGTTGCCACAGAGCTGTTAGTGATCTGATTAATCGCAACAACCGAACGTTCGGCGTTGTTCATCTGGTTAACGTTGGCGATGTTCTCGGCGCCGGTCTGTACTACGGTCGACAGGGCGTCGGTAGAGGTATCTTGATCTGTATTAGCGCTGTTGTTGTTGCCAGTCTGCAATATGGTTGAACCGGCTGGGTTATGGATGCCGAAACCATACTGTCTGATGTTGGCGTTGTTGGTGTTACCCTGTTGCACAACGATCGCCTGTGAGTCGTTAACATGCAGCTGATTCACATCGGCGTTGTTGCTCTCACCGGCCTGGGTAACCGTCGCATGGGTGTTGTCCATGTGCTCCTGGTTAACGGTAGCGTTATTTGACGACACAGACTGAGTCACCATGGCGCTAGAGTTCGCGACGCCGCCGATCTGGTTGATGGTGGCCGTTTGCGCGTCACCGGCTTGGTCGATAGTCGCCGAGCTGTCGAAACCCAGGGCGGTATTGATAGTCGCAGTATGATTAGTACCAGTCTGCACCGTCGAGGCAATGTTACCCGAACCATTTTGTGAAGTGGTCGCCGTGCTGTCGGCAGCGTGGGCGGTACCTATTGTCATCGCAATGGCGGCGGCCAGTGGAAGTAGCTTTGTCATGAGTAATATCCTTTACTAAATTTATCTGTCGGGGCGCTCGCCTGAGGCAACCCCTGTGCACACCACCTAGGTGGTGCAATCCTGTGCAAGTCTCAGCAGTAACATGAAACTGCGATTACCAGATGCCGAATCTTCTTCGCCCATCACTCGATGTTGGCGCATCCTGCGAAGATCCCGACAAGCGTCACCGTGCAACCTCCGGCCTGTCGACCCCTACACCGCGAACCGTTTTCCTTTCATCCCCATGTTTGAAACAAGCGGCTTAGAAACAAGCGCCAGCCTGTGCTGGCAGGCAAAAGTATGCGGACAAGCCTCTCCCCCTTCATCCGGCTAAGGTATGAAAGCCCACCACCAAGCGGCTAGTTTTGCCCAGACAGGCCCCCTCTTTAGTATTAGCCCCGACGTCATACTTGAATGAGTAAGGCGATAAAAATAAACGGCTTTTAGGTCGCAGAGGCACAAAACTCGGCTTTTCTCCTCTGGCGTGGGTAAACCTATGGTTGATCTCCCTTGAAAAACAAAATGCCACCCCCATATCTAAGCTATTGTCCACCGATGAGTTTCCTACTCGTCGGCTTGAGAAGAGGAAATACCGTGACCACAATCGTTTCAGTACGTCGCAACAATCAGGTTGTCATTGCCGGAGACGGCCAGGTATCACTGGGAAATACAGTGATGAAAGGAAACGCCAGAAAGGTTCGACGCCTGTATCACAACAAGGTCCTCGCGGGCTTTGCCGGCGGCACCGCCGATGCTTTTACCCTATTCGAACGCTTCGAATCTAAGTTAGAGATGCACCAGGGCCATCTGATGCGCGCCGCGGTCGAGATGGCCAAAGATTGGCGCTCAGACAGGGTGCTGCGCAAGCTCGAGGCACTCTTGGCGGTAGCCGATACCGAGTGCAGCCTGATCATCACAGGTAACGGCGATGTGGTGCAGCCAGAAAACGACCTGATCGCCATAGGCTCAGGCGGCAACTTTGCCCAGGCCGCGGCCACGGCACTGCTGGAAAATACCGATCTCAGCGCCAAGGAGATCGCCGAAAAGTCTTTGACCATTGCCGGTGACATCTGTGTATTCACCAACCAATTCAAGACGATAGAAGAACTGAATTACTAACACTGAGCCCGCTCACTGTTACCAAACGTATGCACCCAAGCATTAAGGGATACTTATGTCTGAGATGACTCCACGCGAGATTGTTCACGAGCTGGACAGCCACATCATAGGCCAGCAAAACGCCAAGCGTTCGGTCGCTATCGCCCTGCGTAACCGCTGGCGTCGTATGCAGCTAGATGCCGCGCTGCGCCAAGAAGTCACCCCAAAAAACATTCTGATGATAGGCCCTACGGGTGTAGGTAAGACAGAGATCGCCCGCCGTCTGGCCAAGCTGGCCAAGGCGCCTTTCATCAAGGTCGAAGCCACTAAGTTTACCGAAGTCGGTTACGTGGGTAAGGAGGTCGAGCAGATCATCCGTGACCTCACCGACGCCGCCGTCAAGCTGACCCGCGAAGAGCAGATGGCCAAGTGTAAGTTCAGAGCCGAAGAAGCGGCCGAAGAGCGTATTCTCGATGCCCTACTACCTAAACCCAAGGAAGACTGGGACACTGAGAAGAAAGATGACACCGGCACCCGTCAGGTGTTTCGCAAGAAGCTACGCGAAGGCCAGCTGGACGACAAAGAGATCGAGATCGATATCGCCGCGCCTCAGGTGGGCATAGAGATCATGTCGCCACCCGGCATGGAAGAGATGACCAGCCAGCTGCAGAGCATGTTCCAAAACATGGGCCCTGGCGCCAGCAAGCGTCGTAAGATGACCATCAAGGAAGCCTATAAGCTATTGATCGAAGAGGAAGCCGCCAAGCTGGTGAATCCTGACGATCTTAAAGAGCAGGCGATCGAACTGGTCGAGCAACACGGCATCGTCTTCCTAGATGAGATCGACAAGATCTGTAAGCGTGGCGACACCTCGGGGCCAGACGTCTCTCGCGAAGGGGTTCAACGCGACTTACTGCCTCTGGTGGAAGGCTGCACGGTCAACACCAAGCACGGCATGGTCAAGACAGACCATATCCTGTTTATCGCCTCGGGCGCGTTCCAGATGTCTAAGCCATCGGATCTCATCCCCGAGCTGCAGGGCCGTCTACCGATCCGCGTCGAGCTGGAAGCCCTGTCTGCCAACGACTTTAAGCGCATTCTCACCGAGCCCCATGCCTCGCTCACCGAGCAGTATGTGGCATTGATGGCCACCGAAGGCGTTAAGGTCGAGTTTAGCGAGTCGGGTATCGAGCGCATCGCTCAGGCTGCCTGGCAGGTCAACGAGCGCACCGAAAATATCGGTGCCCGCCGCCTGCATACCGTGATGGAGCGCCTGATGGAAGATCTCTCCTTCGAGGCCTCGGACAAGTCAGGCAGCACGACTGTGATCGATGCCGACTATGTTAACGCTCACCTGGAGAACTTGGTACAGGACGAAGATCTCAGCCGCTTCATCCTGTAAACTTAAAGGGCCCGTCAGTTCCCCTGCGGGCCCTCTTTTTTAACCAGGGATACCCTCCCATGAATAGGCGAAGCATATGACCCCCCAAAGCGATACGCCCAAGGTCACAGGGCTCAAACTCAAACGCAAGTCGCGCCAGCTGGAGATAAGTTTCGACAACGGTCAGCAATTTACCTTGAGCTGCGAACTCCTAAGGGTCTACTCCCCCTCGGCCGAGGTCCATGGTCACGGCAATCCCGTGCTGGTCACCCACAAGAAGAACGTCAATATCAACGCCATCACCCCTGTAGGCAACTATGCAGTCAAGCTGGTGTTCGACGACGGCCACGACACAGGCCTCTACTCTTGGAAGGTGCTCTATGATCTGGCCAGCAATCAGGTAGATCTGTGGGAGAACTATCTGGCCAGACTACGCGCCGCCAAGGCCAGCCGCGAGCCGCTGATCGATATGGCCGTGAAGTATCACACCTAACGCCTAAATCACGCGCCCCTTTTGTCTAAGCTCAAAGCCGATGTCACCATACTACAGGCCGGACTCTTCAGCCGTTGGGATGAAGAGAGCCCGGATCTGCCCAAGTTTCTCAAGGCCACGGTCCATGTGCCGGCAGAGATAGACATAGAATTTGGCTTCATCGCTCGTATCCGCAAGGCCAAGAATCAAAGGTTGAGCTACTGCATCTATCATCCCCATATTCCAGACCAGCAGGGCAATGTTCGCCCGCCCTTCGAGGGTGAGCTGTTTGTCGAGTCCAACGACTGGAAGTTCTATCTGGGTGACACCATCTGGGCCCCCGAGCATGACAAGGTGGGCAGGTGGCGCATGACACTATCCCTGGGTGACAAGGTGGTTGCCGAGAAGACCTTTCATGTGCATCTTAACGATGAGGAGAGTCAGGTGGCGAACTTTTGGAAACGCAGGGGCTTTTAAGCACAAATGCTCGGCCAACGCCATTGAGCAATATGAGTCAGGCAAAGCAAGCCCTCTCGTCGCACAATGGCCGCTCACTTGAAAAGGGATGCATATGAACCGAGCAGCGCACCAGGCCTATAGTCAACGAATCCAGACGGTTTGTGACTATATCGCGAAACATCTGGAGCAGCCCCTGACGCTGGAACAACTGAGCCAGAAGGCGCACTTCTCCAAGTATCATTTTCATCGCCAGTTTCAGGTGTATACCGGTATAACCTTAGGTAAATACATCAGCCTGCTCAGGCTGAAGCGGGCCTCATACCGATTGGTGTTTCATCCCGAACTCAAGATCACCGACATCGCCCTCGATGCCGGGTTTGAGAACGGCGAATCCTTCTCGCGAGCCTTTAAGCAGGTATTTGCCCAGACCCCGACCCAGTTCAGGTTAACGCCTAAGTGGGAGCAATGGAGTCAACAATATGCCAAGGTGAACTATACAAGGAGAGAAACTGTGCAGATCAAACTCACGCAAAGAGACGATATCAAGGTCGCCGTGCTGGAACACCAAGGCAGCCCGGCCGCACTGAACGACTCGATTCAACAATTTATCAACTGGCGTAAGCAGAGCGGCGAATCCCCTGTGGCCAGCAGCCTGACCCTGGGCGTACCCTTTAACGACCCTAACACGGTAGCGCCCGAGGCATTTCGTTTCGACATCTGTGGCTCGGTAACGGCCGAGGTCAAGGCCAACGACTTTGGAGTGATCACCAAGACGATCCCCGGCGGTCGCTGCGCCGTGATCCGCCATCTTGGACCGCACGATCAGATGGACGATAAGATCTATCAGTTCTACCGCGACTGGCTGCCCCAGAGCGGCGAGGAGCTGAGGGACTTTCCTCTCTACTTCGAGTACCACAACTTCTTCCCCGAAGTGGCGGAGCATGAGCTGGTAACAAAGATCTATTTTTCACTGAAATAGCTGTCGGTGAAACAGAGCCTTACAAGATGCCAGGCAATAAAAAAGGCGACCCAGATGGATCGCCTTTTGCTTTCTTCTTAAAGCACGACTAACGCTGCAGATAGCGCGACTGCTAGTACAACTTCTAGCCCAACATGGCCAGCAGCGGCGCCTGGCCGGCCACCTGAAAGTCCAGCGCCATGGTGAGGCTCAGGATGGCTATGGTCAGTATCGAGAAACCGAACACCTGGCGTGACCAACGCAGCAGGTTCACATCGCTGCGATAGCCTTTTAGCGCCATCAGTAGCCACCAGAAGCTGGTCACGCAACTCACCGCCATAAAGCCCACCCCGGTATAACCCGCCAGGGGTAGCAGGGTCGATACCAGGGCGAACAGGGCAATGTAGAAGACGATATGCAGCTTGGCCTTTTCTACGCCTTGGGCCACAGGCAGCACAGGAATATTGGCCGCCTCATAGTCCTTAAAGCGAAAGATGGCGATGGCATAGGAGTGCGGCATCTGCCACAGGCTGAACATGGCCAGCAGGATCAGCGCAGCGCCATCCATCCTGCCGGTCACGGCGCAGTAACCCACCACGGGCGGCACGGCGCCCGAGAGGCTGCCGACCAGGGTGCCATAGACGGAGTTGCGCTTCATGTAGAGGCTGTAGAGCCCCACGTAAACCAGGTAGCCGAAGGCGGCAAACAGCAAGGCCGCCAGGTTGGTAAACCAGGCCAGCAGGCCAAAGCCGAGTACGCCCAGGGCTATGCCTAAGCCAAGTACCTGCTTAAGTGGGATAGCGCCGGTCACCGTCGCCCTACGGCAGGTGCGCTGCATCTTGGCGTCGATATCCCGGTCGATATAGTTGTTGATGGCGCAGCCTGAGGCCACCACCAGAGAGAGCCCCACCAGCGTCGCCAGCATCAAGACGGCATCGACCTCCCCCCTGGCAGCCAGGAGAAACCCGCCCACCACGGCGATGAGGTTTCCCATGATAATCCCGGGTTTGGTCACCTGAAGATAAGCCCCCAAGGGCGCGGCCACCTGAGTTGAGGTCGAATGCCTAATCATGCTGCCTCTCCTACATCATGAGGTCGTTGGCGGCGTAGATGATCCACACCGACAGGCCAACCACCATGACAATCACCAGGGCGGTAAACATAAACGACAGGGTATTCACCTTGCCTTCCTTGGAAAAATCCAGGTGCAAGAAATACTTAAGATGCACCAGAATCTGCACCACGGCCAACACCAGCACTATGGCCAGGGTGGTCGAGGTCTCCAGGCTGTGGGTCATCACCGCCCAGAAGGGAATGCCGGTCAACACCACAGAGAGCAGGAAGCCGGTAAGATAGGACTTGATGCTGGCGGCCAGATCGTCCTGACCATGGGTAGTGGCTTGGCTCATAATAAGACCCCCATCAAATAAACCACGGTGAACACGCAGATCCAGACGATGTCCAGGAAATGCCAAAACAGGCTGAGGCAATTCAGGCGGGTCAGGGTGCGTCCGCCCGTGCCGCGCTTAACCACCTCAAGCATCATGATCGCCATCCACACCAGGCCGGCACTCACGTGCAGACCATGCATGCCCACCAGGGCGAAGAAGGCGGAGAGGAAGGCACTACGCTGCGGGCCATTGCCCTCGAGGATCAGGTGATGAAACTCGTTCACCTCCATACCGATGAACACACAGCCTAAAGCGAAGGTCACCGCCAACCAGGCCAGGGTCGCCCCCTTGTGATGACGCTTGGCAAAGATCAGCGCCAGACCATAGGTGATACTACTGAGCAGCAGCGCCGCGGTTTCAATCAGGACGAAGTCCAACTCGAAGACATCCTTGCCCGACACGCCGCCGTCTGTGTTCATGTAGAGCACAGCATAGGTGGCGAAAGCCGAGGCAAACAGGATGCAGTCGGTCATCAGGTAGATCCAGAAGCCCAGCAAGGTGTTCTCGCCGGTATCATGGTGCTCCTCATGTAGGGTCTCGACCTGGGTAACACTCAGGTCAGCTGGGATAGCAATACTCATATCTGCCCCTTAGATAAGTTGTTCAGGTGCGCGGTTTCGATACGCTTAACCTCATCGCCCTGCACGTAGTAGTCGGTGTCTGTGTCGTAGGCTCGCATCAGGAAGACGATGAAAGCGCCCAGGAAACCTGCGATGGCCAGCCAGAGGATGTGCCAGATGGCGGCAAAGCCGGCGGCGGTGATCCCAAGGGCCATCCAAACCCCATGGCCGGTATTCTTCGGCATGTGGATCGGCTGATAGCTCTCCTGCATCTGATAGGCCTGGCCCTGCTCCTTGGCATGGGTGAAGGCGTCGATATCCACGACCTTAGGCAGACGGGCAAAGTTATAGAACTGAGGTGGCGAGGCGGTCGACCACTCAAGGGTGTGACCATTCCATGGGTCGCCGGTGGTGTCACGGTTCTGCTCACGATCGCGGATGCTCACGTACAGCTGAACAAACTGCAGCACTATGCCGACGAAGATGATGCAGGCACCAACTGCCGCCAGATAGATCCAGAAGTTCCAGTCCGGGTTATCAGTCTGATTGAGACGACGTGTCATGCCGAGGAAGCCCAGCACATACAGCGGCATGAAGGCGACATAGAAGCCCGCCTGCCAGCACCAGAATGCCGCCTTACCCAGACGTTCGTTGAGGTGGAAACCGGTCGCCTTAGGGAACCAGAAGGCAAAGCCCGCCAGGTAGCCAAACACGGCGCCGCCAATGATGGTGTTGTGGAAATGCGCAATCAAAAACAGGCTGTTGTGTAGCACATAGTCGGCGCCAGGCACCGCCAGCAACACGCCTGTCATGCCGCCAATGGTAAAGGTCACCATGAAGCCCAGGGTCCAGAGTACGGGCACCGTCAGCTTCAGGCGTCCACGATAGATGGTGAACAGCCAGTTAAACAGCTTCACCCCGGTCGGCACGGCAATCACCATGGTCATCACCCCGAAGAAGGCGTTGACGTTGGCACTCGAGCCCATGGTAAAGAAGTGATGCAGCCAGACGATGAAGCCCAGAATCGAGATGGCGCCGCTGGCCCAAACCATAGACTTGTAACCAAACAGACGCTTGGCGGTAAAGGTTGAGATCACCTCGGAGAAGATACCGAAGGCTGGCAGGATCAGGATATACACCTCAGGGTGTCCCCAGGCCCAGAACAGATTGATATACATCATGGCATTACCACCGCCTTCGTTGGTGAAGAAGTGGAAATCCATGTATCTGTCCAGGGTCAGCATGGCCAACACGGCCGTCAGAATCGGGAATGAGGCGACGATCAGTATGTTGGCCCAGGTGCAGGTCCAGGTGAAGATCGGCATCTGCATCAACTTCATGCCCGGCGCGCGCATCTTAAGCACAGTCACCAGGAAGTTGACCCCGGTGAGAGTGGTCCCTATGCCGGAGATCTGCAGCGCCCAGATATAGTAATCGACCCCAACCCCGGGACTATAGGCCAGCTCAGACAGCGGCGGATAGGCCACCCAACCTGTCTTGGCAAACTCACCCACCCCCAGAGAGATGTTGATCAGCACGGCGCCGGAGGCGGTCAACCAGAAGCTGAGGTTATTCAGAAACGGAAAGGCAACGTCGCGCGCGCCTATCTGTAACGGTAACACCAGGTTCATCAGGCCTATCATGAAGGGCATCGCCATGAAGATGATCATGATGACGCCATGGGCGGTGAAGATCTGGTCATAGTGCTCGGGCGGCAGGTAGCCGGCGGCGCCATTGGTGGCCATGGCCTGTTGAGTTCGCATCATGATGGCATCGGAGAAGCCACGGATCAGCATGACGAAGGCCAGCAGGATATACATGATCCCCAGGCGTTTATGGTCGACTGAGGTCAGCCAGTCGCGCCACAGAGGGCCCCATTTCTTATGCTTGGTGATCAGGGCCGCGATAACAAGGCCTATCACGGCGACCGCAGCCAGGGTCACCATGATGATGGGTTCGTGGAAGGGAACCGCATCCAGTGTTAATTTTCCAAGAAAAGACGACATTAGTGTTCGCCTCCCGTCGTGTTAGATGACTCAGATGCATGCACCTGCTCGTGTGACTGCCCGTGTAAAGTGGCGGCCGGCATCGCCATGCCCTCTTGGGCAGGCATCTGGTGCTGATGCATGTACTGCATAACGATCTGCTCAAACAGGCCGTCACTGACCGAGGCGTAGTAGCTCACGGGATTATTGCTGCTCTCTTTCGCCAGTTCGCGATAGCTTTCTTGGCCGAGCGCCGCGCCTTCGCGCTTCACCTTGGCAACCCAGGCGTTGAAATCGTCGCGGGTAGGCGTCGCGATGGCATTAAATTTCATGCCGGTAAAGCCCGCGCCACTGTAGTTGGCCGAGATCCCCTTGTAGGTACCGGGCTCGTTGGCGATCAGATGCAGCTTAGTGGTCATGCCCGCCATGGAGTAGATCTGGCTACCCAGCTGGGGAATGAAGAAGGAGTTCATGGCCGTGTCGGAACTTATCTTAAAGTTCACCGGCACATTGGCAGGAAACGCCAGCTCGTTGACCGAGGCGATGCCCTGCTCAGGATAGATAAACAACCACTTCCAGTTGAGTGACACCACCTCGACGATGATCGGCTCGGCCTCATGCTCCAGCGGTTGATAAGGGTCCAGCTTATGGGTCGAATGCCAGGTGATCACACCCAGAATGCCGACAATGACGATAGGCACGCACCAGACCACCAATTCGATCGTCTTAGAGTGCGCCCACTTAGGTGCATAGATTTCATGATCGCGACCGTCGCGATACTTCCAGGCGAAGTACAAGGTCATGACGATCACAGGGATCACCACGATCAACATCAACAAGGTGGCAATCACGATCAACTGCTTCTCATCGATCCCCACCTGTCCCTTTGGATCGAGTACGCCACCTTCACAGCCTGCCAACATCAGCGCCGCCATGGCACAGCTTGCTTTGGCAAAGTTTCGAATTAACACAAGGAATATTCCTCTAACCCTAGTTTATGAGATTGCCAAATGGGCTTGGCAAGGGTATCCGGGCCAGCAAGGGGCAAGCATAGAGCGCAAAATAGGGCTCAAGCTGCAAAAATTAAGCGGCTAAGGATACTTAAAGTATTTTATAAACAGAGTGTTAGGCTTGGAGGGGCGCGACAGCCGTGAGCGTCATGTTCGACGCTCTTAAGATCGCATGTCAGCAGTGGGTAGCCTGGCCCTTGGGAAGCCAGGAGGCAAAACAGCTGATAAGCGATGAAACAGAGACAGAGATATGGATAGATGAACAGCGGGCTGATGAACACAGGCCCCATCATGGAGAGATCGAAGGACTCCCAAAGCAGCCAGTCTGACAACAGCTGCATCAGCTCACGGCTATCTAAATAGCTGGAGATCACTACCGAGAGGCAATAGCAGAGCAACAGCAGGCTTAACAGATAGGCCAACTGTTTCTGATGACTAATTGCCAGCCGGGCGAGGTCACGCTGTGCGTCGGCCAGAAAATGACTAGGAGTAGGTTTCAATAGATCAGTCCAAAATTGGAATGCGATCGACAGCAATTGAAAAAATGCGAATAATTTACACTGTATTTTTATGCCGCGGGAGCATAGCAAAAAGCGCTCGGTAAAAGAAAGCGGGAATCCAGCCTGATGTTTAAAATTTATTCAAATTAGCGATAAAAACGCCACATTTAACAATTTTTAAACCTTAAGAACACCAAAACCGATCACAAAAGCCGGCAATTTTGTGAGCCATGAGCCTATTAGCGCCTACTTATCTACTCGCAAACTCCCAGTAAAACCGGCCCCCTCTATCCCGATTAATGACCACTTGCCTATTCACTTTGATGAATAATTATGCAGGGTATATGCAACTGAGGTTGGGTTAGACGGAATTAAAGCAAGGAAAGGAGAACTAGGATTAACCCCTAGGCACAGATGCCGGTGGGCTAGCAAAATGGAATCGATAGGAATCCAGACCTAAATATTAGGAACCCTGGGTTCAAAGTGCTTATGTCTGCTTAGTCGCTTAGGTAGAACTTAGCTAGCGCTAGAACGAAAAAGGGCTAGAACGAAAAAGGGCTTCCATTTCTGGAAGCCCTTTTTCTTAATGTGGCGGAGAGATAGGGATTTGAACCCTAGACGGGCTATAAACCCGTGCCGGTTTTCAAGACCGGTGCATTCGACCACTCTGCCATCTCTCCGAACGCCGAGAATAGTAAGGAAATGGACTTTAAATGTAAAGCCTAAATTTCACTAACTGAGCAACAAATAATCCATTAAGGCATTTTTCGATGACAAATGCGTTAAAAACAACCTTTTCGGACCTATTTTAGGGATCAAATGCCTGCTCAGGGTGTAGTATAGGCACAAAGCCAACCCCAGGTAGCAAGATGAAACGTAACGGATTTACCCTGATTGAACTAGTCATCACTGTCATCATACTCGGCATTCTGGCCACCATTGCCCTGCCACGTTTCATCAATATCCAGTCCGATGCCCGCATCGCCGCCCTACAGGGACTCAAGAGCGAGATGAGCGGCACCCTGCCCCTGGTGTTTACCAAGGCGAGTCTGGAAAACCTGCAGACACAGGCCAGCACAAACATAAGCCTCAACGGCGATCAGGTAGAGCTCGCCTATGGCTACCCGGCTGCCGACTCAGCCCACGCCTGGGATCTCTTGCTCGAGGCCAGCTTTGCCGATGCCGTGTTCAACGCCGACGACCCGGCCGACTGGTACTTTCACAATAACAAGGCCGAGCCTTTCATCCGCTTCATGCACCCAAGCAAGAAGTCCAGTAGCGAGAACTGCTACCTCAAATACACACAGGCCCTGAGTACTACCCAGGGCCCAAGTTTCGAGATTGTGGATTCGGGCTGCTAACCCTATTGGCATTAGCCCTTAAGCAGCAGGTGTTGCAGCTCGGTGAGTGATGCCACCTGATAGTGAGGCGTGATCCCCTCGGGGACTGGCTGACTGGCGCGGTTGAGCCAACAGGTATCGAAGCCGGCGTTAAGCCCACCCTGAATATCCGAATGGGGATTATCTCCCACCATCAACACATGCTCTCTGGGCGGATGAGCCATCTGCGACAGGGCGTGTTCGAAGATCGCCACATCGGGTTTAGCGACCCCCACCTCTTCCGAGATCACCACGGGCGAGAAGGCATGCAGCAAGCCGGTACGCTCCAGACGCACCGTCTGCAGGTCGGTAAAGCCATTGGTGATGATTCCCATCTTCACCTTGCCATAGAGGGCATCCACCAGCTCGGCGGCGCCAGGCAGCAGGGTGCAGATGTCGGCCATGGCCGTGAGAAACGCCGAATTAAGGTGCTCGGCGGTCACAGAAAGCTTCTCGGCCCAACGTTCGAAACGGGTCACCTGCAGGTGACGGGCGCTGATCTTGCCGTCTTGATAATCCACCCACAAAGGCAGGTTAACCGTTTGATACTCTTCGAAATCGGCTAGGGTGAAATCCACACCGAAGCGCGAAAACATCAGCTGTAATCCTTTAAAGGCGTCGAAATGAAACAGGGTTTCATCGGCGTCAAATAATATCCACTGGTACTTCATTCTCTCTCCATGGGTATGGCCTTAGGACAACAGGCAGCACTATATCAATGCCGAGCTCGGCAGAGCAAAAATATTTGCTTACGCTTCTGGGATAACACAGCAGGAACCACTTGGACGATGCGGCGTCTGATGCTAAGACACTTTACTTTCCAAGGAGTTGGTATGCTTAAAAAAGTGATGCGACAAGTGAAACACCACCGCCAGTTCATTCTGTTTATCGGCCTGATGCTGGTCTTTCGTAGCGCGGTGGCCGACTGGAACCATGTGCCCAGCGGCTCCATGCTGCCCACCATAGTGCAGGGCGACCGCATACTGGTGAACAAGTTGGCCTACGATCTGCGCCTGCCCTTCACCCATGTCAGCCTGATGAAGCTGGCCGACCCGGAGCGTGGCGACATCATCACCTTCGACTCGGCCAAGGCCGACAAGAAGCTGGTCAAACGCATCATAGGTTTGCCCGGCGACACCTTGGCGATGCGCAACAACCGCCTCTATTTCAACGGCGCGGCCCTCAACTATCGCGCCGAGCCGCAGGCACTTGCAGATAATGCCGGGCAAGCAGCCTTTAGCGTTTGGCAAGAGACCCTGCCCGGCAAGCCCCACGCCATCAGGCTGAATGACCAACCCTCGAGGCTGGCCAATTTCGGCCCGGTAACTGTCCCCGAGGGGCACTATCTGGCGCTTGGGGATAATCGCGACGCCAGCGCCGACTCACGCGTCATCGGCTTCGTTCCACGCGAAGAGATCACCGGCAAGGCCCACAGGGTAGCCTTCTCCAACGATCCTGAGCACTACTATTGGTTTAGAAGCGAGCGCTGGCTGCTACCCATCTAATCCCTAAAGAGAAGCAACAGGGTGACAGCTACTTAAGCTTGACGTAGCTGTCGCTATTCCAATCATAGATATACTCTACCCCTTGCCATTCATATACAGTTCTGCCCTCTTTCACCCTCACCCTGGCGTTTGCGGGCAGGCTCTTAATGGCATCGCTCTGGGTGAAACTCGTGGTGACTTGCTGCGGCGGTGCGAGCGGTTTAGGCTTGCGGTATTTGCGCGGCTGGTAACGGTAGGGGGAACGCCAGCCATCACGCCAATAGCCATAGCTGCCATGGCGCCAGTAGGGAAAACCTGTGCCTATGCCGATACGCCAGCGCCAGGGATCATAGAAGTCCCTGTCCCAGTCGGGGCGATACTCCCAATCTGGGTCCACGCCAAAGTCGGGATCTACCTCGAATTCATCGTCTATCTTGAGCGCCCAGGCAGAGTTAGACACGGGCGGCAAGGCCCCGAGCCAAAGCACGCCAGCCAGGAGCAATAAAGGTTTCAAATCGGGCTTCATCTTGCCACCTCACTCTCAAGGGGTTTACCGCATCTTACCCTTAATTATACCCCCTGAAAATCTTGCCATGCCGGGGTCGCAAAGCCGACGCAAGCTATTTGGGAATAGCGCCCATAAATGGTATAGTGCGCGCCATATCACATTTTTCTCAACGCGAGTATTTCCAAATGAGTTTTAAGGATTTACGCAGTTTTATCGATCACCTCGAAGCCAATGGCGAACTTAAGCGCATCGCCCACCCTGTCGATCCCCATCTGGAAATGACGGAGATCGCCGATCGTGTGCTGAGAGCCAAGGGTCCGGCGCTGCTGTTTGAAAATCCTGTCGGCAAGACAATGCCTGTGCTGGCCAACTTGTTTGGCACCCCAAAACGCGTTGCCATGGCACTGGGCAAGGAAGATCCCCTCGCCCTGCGCGATGTGGGCGAGCTGCTGGCCTTCCTCAAGGAACCTGAGCCGCCACGCGGCTTTAAAGATGCCATCTCCAAGATTCCTATGTTCAAGCAGGCGCTGAACATGCCACCCAAGACAGTGCGCAACGCCCCCTGCCAGGAGGTGGTGGTCAGCGGCGATGAGGTGGATCTCACCAAGCTGCCTATTCAGCACTGCTGGCCTGGCGACGTGGCCCCGCTGGTGACCTGGGGACTGACCATCACCAAGGGTCCGAGGCAGAAGCGACAAAACTTAGGTATCTACCGCCAGCAGCTACTGGGCAAGAACAAGCTGATCATGCGCTGGCTGGATCATCGCGGCGGCGCGCTGGATTTCAAAGACTTTAAAGAGCAGCATCCGGGCGAGCGTTACCCGGTTGTGGTGGCGCTGGGCGCCGACCCCGTAACCATCTTAGGCGCCGTGACGCCTGTGCCCGACGCCATGAGCGAGTACGCCTTTGCCGGCCTGCTTCGGGGCGAGCGCACCGAAGTATGTAAGGCGCTGAGCTGCGATCTCGAGGTGCCCGCCACCAGCGAGATCATTCTCGAAGGTTATATCGAACCGGGCGAGATGGCCGAAGAGGGCCCCTACGGGGATCACACGGGTTACTACAACGAAACCGACGAGTTCCCCGTCTTCACAGTGACCCATGTCAGCCACAGACGCGACGCCATCTACCACAGCACCTATACCGGCAGGCCACCCGATGAACCCGCCATGCTGGGTGTGGCACTGAATGAGGTGTTCGTGCCTATCTTGCGCAAGCAATACCCTGAAATCGTCGACTTCTATCTGCCGCCCGAAGGCTGCTCCTATCGCATGGCGGTGATCTCCATCCGCAAGCAGTATCCAGGGCACGCCAAGCGGGTGATGATGGGCGCCTGGTCCTTCCTGCGCCAGTTCATGTACACCAAGTTCATCATCATAGTGGATGAGGATGTCAACTGCCGCGACTGGAACGATGTCATCTGGGCCATCACCACCCGGATGGATCCTAAACGCGATACCGTCATGATAGACAACACCCCTATCGACTACCTGGATTTCGCCTCTCCTGTGGCCGGACTCGGCTCCAAGATGGGGATGGATGCCACCAACAAGTGGGAAGGAGAGACCGACCGCGAGTGGGGCACCCCCATCGTCATGGACGAAGCGGTCAAACAGAGAATCGATGCGATCTGGGATGACCTGGGCATAGACGATGCTCCGACACTATAATCAATATCAGGCATAAACTAATCGCCTGAATTTTAAAAATAAATCAAAGAAGTCAACCCTTTGAATACCCGAACAATTTAATCGGGTATTCAGAGGTGCTAAACCTCCACAGAGAGGGTCTGAAAGGAAAACCAATGAACACCATACGTTGTAAAGTTGAACATGTTACCGCCTTTAATGATGCCGTCTATCAGGTAACATTAACCCCAGAAACCAGCTTCGAATTTAAAGCTGGGCAGTACCTTTGCGTCGTAATGGGTGAAAAAGATAAACGTCCCTTCTCTATCGCCTCGGCACCGGGTAACGAGCAGATCGAGCTGCACATTGGCGCGGCGGTCAGCGAGAGCTACCCCATGCAGGTGGTTGAACGCTTACAACAGAGCGAATATATCGACATCGAGGCGCCGGGCGGTGAAGCCTTCCTGCGCAGCGACAGCCACAGACCACGACTGCTGATCGCAGGTGGTACTGGCTTCTCTTACATCAAGAGTATCGTCGAGCAATCGATTGCCCTGGAACAGAAAGTCGAAACCACCCTCTACTGGGGCTGTCGTAACCAGGACGCCATGTACTATGAGTCGCTAGCGCGCCAGTGGCACCAGGATCACCCCTGGCTACATTTCGTGCCCGTGGTAGAAGAGTCGACGCCAGATTGGCAGGGTAAGACGGCCAACCTACTGGCTCAGATCAAGCAAGACTATGTCAGCCTCAACGGCTACGACATCTATATCGCCGGGCGTTTTGACATGGTCGGCGTCGCCCGCGAAGTCTTCCGCGAGATCGGCGTCGAAGAGGAACACCTCTACGGCGACGCCTTCGCCTTCATCAAGTAAATCTCATCTGCGCTTAGCCCTGGTCCGCGAGACCGGGGCTAACTTGATTCAAGCCCTAACACGATTCGGCTAAAGCGCTACCTTCTCATATTTGGTCCAGGCCACCAGGCTGCCCAGCAGAGGCACCACCCACACCGCCGTGCCGTTGTCGGCATGGACCCGCATATAAAACAACTCTTCATCGCGAATGTTGTGCTTGCGGATCTCGCGGTAGAAGTGCATCGCCGAGGCACTCACCACATCGGGCATGATGAGATCTTTCTGCCTCACCTTCACATGAAACACGTCCACATCCAGTTGCCCCAGCTTCTGGCGATACTGCTCGAACTCGCCGCGGATCTGATACTTAATCGGCGTGGTCAGACAGTCCTGGTCCGTGATACAGGCGCGGGAGTAAAACTTGCCGCCGAGGGGCTGCTCATACACCAGAGAGATCCCTATGTCGGCGCGTACCAACAACTCGTCGGCCACGGGAAAATAGACGTCACCATTGTAGTGATGTTCCACCAGGTCACCGCCAGCCTCACCAGGCGGGATAAGGATACGGTTATAGCGAATCCGCTCCTCCATCCGCTTACTCAGCTCGACAAATTCCACCATGTTGAGCCCCGCCGGGGTAAGATCGATCGCCGTCAGGTTGACTATCTTGTCCCGGCGACACTCGCCGCGTTCATCCAGATCGCAGAGCGCCATCGAATAGTGGTTGCCATCGGTAAAGGCAAAGCCGCCAAAGTTATTAAACCCTTGGATGCTATTGCTCTCAGGTGCGATATGCTTCTGCCACATGGAAGGGTGCAGGCTATCGACCCCCTTGGGGTTTATCAGCGTCACGGGCCGGGTGGTACCACCAATGTCGAGATTGATCTCATGATCCGAGGCCCATCTGGCCGCATGCTTCATCACCTGGTGATAATCACTCTGATACCAGAGGGTCGCCACTATCCCCAGCAAGATCAGAATGCCACTGACCTTGACCATAAGGGAGACATCGATGAGCGCATCTTTGATCGAGCCCGCATCGCTTACCGCCAACATGGTCACATGGGATTTAGGCGAAACATGGAGCTGATAACCACGCCGGGCTATGGTCTTTAACTGTATCTCGGGAAAGGGTTCCAGCTTCTTGCGCAGGGTGCTGATGCATTGAGTCAGCGAGGTTGCCGCCACCACACGATCGGGCCAACCCACAGCAATCAAGGCCTCCTTGTCGCAGATGGCATCGGGCTGCGAAAGCAGGTGAGCCAACACCGCCGACTCGGAAAAGCTCAGCCCTATCGTGGCGCCACAGGTACGATCGTGTAGTTGGTGCGCCTCATCA
Source organism: Shewanella loihica PV-4 (assembly GCF_000016065.1). Lineage (NCBI taxonomy): Bacteria > Pseudomonadati > Pseudomonadota > Gammaproteobacteria > Alteromonadales > Shewanellaceae > Shewanella > Shewanella loihica. The sequence goes on along the minus strand of NC_009092.1, from coordinate 406,559 downwards.
TCGAACTCAAGATATGGCGTAATTTTTAACACCTGACACCTCAATAATTCCTAACCGTTAATTAGAAATATCTTATTGTTATCTTTGGCATTTTATTAACATTCGCCAAAAATTACCGTGACTACTCACTCAAATCCCAGGCCAGGATTTCAGGCCGCGACTCAGAGTGTGAACTAGCGCCCAAATCCCGGCTATCTAGAGAATGCCAAGGGCTATACCAGCTTGTGAATAAACACGCGTCGCGTCCAATAGAGCAGCGACAAGAGCCAGGCAACGCCGGCACTTAGCAACAGCGGCAGGCTCCACTCATACTGGGCCAGCAGGCCTAAACTGCCCAGCGGGGCACTCGCACCAAGCATATTGGTGGCGCGGTAGAGATCGGTCGGATTCAATAGAATGAGCAGATTCACCAACCATTGACTGGCATAGCCAAGATCCGCCACCAAGAGCAGCAACAGCAATAGATCATAGATAAGCACCAGGGCGAACCAGAGGGCTAACAGACTGCCGACGGCCCGGGCCTTCTCCGCCGACTTCAGGCTGACTAGATAGCTGATGAGGATGAAGATTACCGCCAGCAGACAGCTGCTGGCGATCAGCAGCGCGAATGACGATAGAATCTCGCCCCAGGGCTCACCTCGGCCAAAGAGGATCAGCATCGCGGCACTGCTAGCATAGCTACTGGCGATGGCGGTAAAGATCACCCCGCCATGGGCCAGCAACTTGCCGACGAGGATCTGCGACTTGCTCACGGGATAGGTGAGCAGCAGCTGCAGGGTGCCCGCCTCCTCCTCACCCACGAAGGCATCATAACTAAGCAAGATGGCCGCCAGCGGAATGATAAATACCGAGATGGTGGTCAAGGAGGCCACCACACTGCTCAGGCTCGGCAGCGACAGTGTGCCGCTCACGGCACTACCGGCAAAGGTCATACAAAGGGCCAGCAGCCAGAAGATGGCAAACACCACCATGACCCAGCGATTGCGCACGCTATCCTTCATCTCCTTGGTGGCGATCACCCGAATAAGCTGGAGACTCGGCCGTTTTACTGAGGTCGACATCATAGCTCTCCCGAGGTAAGGCTGAGCCCCAGCTCGCTCATCACCTGCATCTGCGCCATCTTGGCATGGTACACCTGGGCCAGCTCAGGAAGTGTCACCTTCACATCAAATAGCTGGCATTCTAGGGTCAGGTACTTCATCAACACCTCGCGTTGTGAGACGGGGCAAATCAGGTCGCCATCTCGATAAAAAGATTGTAATAGGGGGTGGGTCTCGACCAGGCGAGCCAGGGCCGGATGGGCCATACGCACACCCAGGTCGCAACTAAGCACCAGCTCATCCAGGGTGCCGAAGGCGAGCCTCCTGCCCCGCCCCAGCACTAAGGCCAAGTCCAGCTGCGGTTCCACCAGCTGTAACTCGTGGGTACAGACGATGGCCGTGCAGCCCTGGGCGGTCAGCTGCTTAAGCTTGTGATAGATAAACTGAGACGCCTGGGGATCCAGCCCCACGGTCGGCTCATCCAGCAAGAGCAGTCTGGGCTGCGCTAGTATTGCCTGGGCAAACCCCAGGCGCTGTTTCATCCCCTTGGAGTAGCCCTTAACCGCCTTGTGCTGCGCATAACCCAGGCCAAACTCTTCCAGCAAGGGGGCGACCGCCCGGGCTGAGACCCCTTTAAGCGCGGCGAAGTAACTCAGCACCTCATGGCCGGTCAACTTATCGTAAAAACTGATGTTCTCCGGCAGGTAGCCGATGTCGGTCGAGGCGACCTTCGATGCCTGCCTCTGGGTCTGGCCCAGCACACTCACCTCCCCCTGGCTGGGATGCAGCAGGCCTAAGATCATCTTTATAAGTGTCGACTTACCCGCGCCGTTATGGCCCAGCAGCGCCATCAACTTCCCCCCGGGCAGAGAGAAGCTAAGATCATTCAAGGCGCACAGCTCATCGAAATAGTGGCTCACCTGCTTAAAGCTCACCGCCATCTGACTCATAATGCCTCCCAGGCGGCGGGGCCAAGATGAGGTGGCGGCGTCATCACGGGATGACTGTCGACCACGCCGACCGAATGTTCGCCTTGCAGCTGGTTATCCAGCCACTTCAATAATTTCACTAGGGGACTCTCCATCAAGAACTTCGCCTCCGGGTACAGCCAAAACAGGCGATCTAAACTGTCATTGGGCAGATGTTGACCATCGCCGATACCATCGCCATCGAGATCCCAGCCCCGATAATCGCTCCAATAGTTTCCCCGCCCCTGAAGACTCCACTCCACTCGCGTCTCTCCCACGTAACGCACCTGAGTGGCATTGGCCAGAAACTGGTTTTGATAGACAAGATTGTCCTCGCCGCCGAGCGCCATGGCGATGCCGATCTGATTACCAGCGATATAGTTACCGCTGATCTGATTGCGCTTGGCGCCGTAGACAAACAGCCCCTTGCCCTCGCTAAAGAGATCCCCGGCGACACTATTGGGCATCTGGGTGGCCTCGATCTGATTAGCCTGGATCTCGGCGTCATGGGTAAGGTTAAGCAGCACGCCAAACTCTTTGGCCTCGCGCACGCGATTAAACACCAAGCGTATTCCCTCTGAGTTCATCAGGGCGTAGCCGCCACTGACCCGGCAGGCCAGGTTATCCATGGCCTCATCCTGCTTGGTATACATATAGTGCAGGCCGTACTGCAGCTCAGAGAGATGATTGCCATAGACACGGCTACCGACGCCAGACTCCAGGTAGATGCCATCGCGCACCGTTTTGATGCGATTGCCGCTGACATGGGGATAGTTCACCTTCAGCAGATGAATGCCATCACCGCGATCCAGCAAGAAGGCCTCGGCCTCCCCCTCAATCTGATTGTCCTTTAGCTTAAGGTCGCTCACCTCGCTGGCGTAGATACCAAAGCCAGGACCACTGAGCTCATTGGCGACAATGGTCACCTCGTTGGCGCCAGGCAGCAGACGAATGGCGGCATCTTTCTCGTAGAGATCCCGCCCCCAGTTACGTATCGTCAGCCGGGTAAGGGTCACGCCGGACGCGCTGACTACCAGCGCCGAACCTGCGCCTTGGGCATCTATGACCGCGCCTGGCTCGCCTCGCAGGGTCAGCGGCTGTTCGACCTCGAAACGCCCTATATAACGCCCAGGCAACAGCCGTATCTCGGTGCCATTTGGTGCAGATGCCAGCGCCGTGCGCAGCGCCTCGCTATCAGCAATATTTATGATCTGAGACTGATCGGCCCCCAGGGCCAAATGAGGCACTAAGCAGAGGCCTAGACTCAAGACCAGCGCCAGGCACTGCCCTTGTCGTCGCCAAAGGCTAAATGACTGCCTGAACGACGGCCTAAGCATCAGGCGTTGCCTATTTTGCCGACAGCAGCTCAAGGGTGATCTCGTCATATTCGAATACCGCACCGCCATACTGCTGGGCGAAGGCCTCAGCCGCAGCCAGAGTGGAGAAAGGCGCCACGGCAACGCCCATCACCGCCTTGCGATTTGAGCCATATACATACCAGGCTTTGGTGGCATCGATAAAATGCTCATCCTCTGGATGCTGCCAATCGGTCGCCGCCATATCGTGTACCCAGAGCGCCTCGACCTGACGGCGATTCTCGGGCTGCAGGGCAAACATAAACATATCCCGGGTGGAGCAGAATTTGGGCTGCATCTCGTTACCCTTAAGATCCAGACTGCCCTTAGGGCCTGGGTATTGCTTCACCATCATGCCGCACATGTGGCAGCGCTCGTGGTTACCTATCACTAAGCCGTCGTGGTTATGGGTATCGCTCTCGGCGGCGCCACAACCCGAGATAAACAAGGCGCTGATAAAGATGAAGATAAAGGCTCTCATTATGACTCCTAAGCTGGAAATCAGCCCCTGTCACCCAGGGGCTGAGCAAGATGGTCAGATAGCAAAGTTCTGACCGGCGTAGAGGATAAACATCCGCAGGCACATCATGCCGCTCACGGCGCACAGGCCAGAGAGGTAGAAGGCCTGAGAGGAATGGCTAAAGCGCTCGCCGGTGGCGAAGTTCAACAGCAAAGGGCCGCCAAAACCCACACCCACGACACCCAGCCAGAACACCATGGACCAGCTGCCAGTGTGGAAGGCCTCGAAGGCGCTCTGAGCACCGGCGTTACCTGTCACCAGCGACATGATGATCATGAAGAGGAACAGGGCTTCGGCAAACATGATGGGCCACTCGGCGCCGTGCAGAATCTGCATGTCGCTGCTGTGTCTGTCTTCCTTAAACAGCCCCACCGCCAGCATCTTGGCCGCCGCGGCGCCGGCCGACAGGCCAGAGGCCACGAACAGGGCCGGCAACACAGAGGTGTTAATGATTGGGAAGCGGATGAGCGCCGAGATCAAGAAGCCCGTGTAGGCACATACCGCCAGCGCCAACACCAGCACCAGAGTCTCACTGCTACGACGCCAGGGTCTGAGCTTGTCGATCAAGGGTAGCAGCGGCGCCAGCATAGGCAGGCGACGTATCTCTTCCTCAAGCGCGAACAGGGCGATCAGGGCCACCAGCGGAATATAGGCTGACAGGGCGATCACCCCTACCGACATCACTGAGTTGAGGTTGTAGTAGACCAAGATGCGCCAGAAGAACAGCGGATTGGTCAAATCCAGCACCAGACAGAGCATGCCCAGGGCGATGGTGACGAAGGCGATCAGCGCCGATGCCTTGAGGAAAGGGGTATTGGCGCTCTGCTGCTTATAGAAGCGGATAAACAGGGCGACCGACAGCGCACCGCCCGAGATACCGGCGAAGAACAGGTAAACGGCGATGGGCCAAGGCCAGGCGACCCCTTCCGAGAGGCCCATGGTAAATTCGAGTGTTCCGTCCATCTCTATACCCCCAACTTAACGATAGGTATGTAACGTAGGCTCGGCTCCGTGCCCAAGTGGGCCTTGACCCGCACCGAATCCTTCACCGCCAGCAGGCGGCTCACATAGGAGTTGGGGTCATTGGCGTCGCCAAAGACCAGGGCGTCGTACCGACACTCCTGCACGCAGGCGGGCAGCTCTCCCTTGGCTAACTTGCTCTGCAGACAGAAGTCGCAGTTGTCGGCCACATCCGTCTCGCTGTTGATATAGCGGGCGTTGTAGGGACATGCGGCGATACAGTATTTACAGCCGGCGCACTTGCTGGCGTCCATGGTGACTATGCCCGTCTTAGGATCCCTATGGGCCGCGCCTGTGGGACACACAGACACACAGGGGGCGTTCTGACATTGCTGACAGGAGACCCGCACATACTTTCGCTGACAGTCACAGTCTGTCTTGCCGCAGTGCGGGCAAGCCTGCCCGGCAACGGCAGATGACTGCTGCTCCAGTAACACCCGCGAACGTCCCTCGGGCAGATTATTGGCCTTGTTACAGGCCTCCTTACAGCCGCCACACCCCACACATTTGTTTTGATCGAACACCATCACATAGTGCGGTGCAGCGTCTTGCGCTGTCTGCTCCTTAACGCTGCACCCCAAGGGTGCCAACATCAAAGAGCCGGCTCCTAAGCATTTCAGGAACCTCCGTCTCTCTATATTTTCACTCACAGCATCCTCCATCCGTCGGCACGCATGCCGACCTCATTGAATATTTCATTTTGGTGACTTTTACTCAGATGCAGTCACGGTACGGTTAGCCATCTTCTGCTCAGCGTTGACAATCGCACTGTTAATCGATGCTCGGTTTATGTTGGGGTTATCGCTGTCCAGTAACTGCCGCCAATGGACGATCGCTTGCTGAAAATCCTTGTTCAGATAAGCGTGGGTCGCCATCAGCAGCAATGACTGCACTTCCTCGGGGTCGAGCGCCAGCGCCTGGGATATCACGAGGGAGACCTCCAGGCTCATGGCGCGGTTATCACGGTAATAGAGCGCCGTCGCCTTCATGCCATACAGCTCGGCGTCGGGCGCTATTGCCAGTAATTTATCTAAGGTCTCTACCGCCTCGCTGTAGCGTCCCCCTTCGGCGTAGGCATTGGCCAGGTTAAGCAAGGCCAGTCGGTCTAGAGGCGTGTCATCCAAGATGCGCGCATTCTTGTTGATGTCGGCGGCGATCAAATAATCGATGTTCTCGTCGATCTGGCCGGTATGCCAGTCGTTGAAGCGGCCCAGCAGGCCATAGAGGGTAAGTGGTATCAGCAGTAGCATGCCTGTCACCACAATAGGTGTCAGGGTCTGCTTCCTAGCAGGGATGGTCGCATCGCCAGCCAGGGCGTTTTCCTCTTGGATGAAATAGTGGCGCCAGATGGGCGCAATAAAACAGACCAGGGTTACCGCCATGGCGAACACTAAACTAATCATAACAAGCACCTACTGCCGATAACCTAAACTAGTGGCCCATGCCCATCATGCCGCCCATGCCCATACCGCTAAGGCCCATGCCGTGGGCATTCTCTCCGGGTGCCTCCATCTTGAGCAGCTCGACATCGAAGATCAGGGTCGAGCCAGGCGGGATCACGCCCACCACCTCCTTGCCATAGGCCAGCTCGGCAGGAATGGTCAGGCGATAGGTAGAGCCAACATTCATCAGGGCGATCCCCTCTTTCCAGCCGTCGATCACCGACAGCAGGGCGAAACGGTTGGGCTCGTCGCGCTCATAAGAGTTATCAAATTCGGTGCCGTCCAGCAGCTTACCCACATAGTGCACTGTGACCACATCGGACTCGACCGGCTTAGGGCCGTCGCCCTGCTTGATCACCTCATATTGCAGACCCGATTCAGTCACCTTGACGCCAGGTTTGGCCTGGTTTGCCGCCAGGTAGGCCTGACCCTCGGCCTGATGCTTGCTGGCTAATGCCTCCAGCTTTGCGGCCTTGGCATTGTTGAGCCACTCCGCGCGGGCATTGAGGTGAGTCAGTATCTCTTCGTTGGACATCTTGCCCTCACCCTTGAGGGCGTCGATCACCCCCTGGATCACGGTATCGACCTTAATCTGGGCACCCAGGTCGACCTGGTTATAGATCTTGCCCGAGATGTAATGACCGACAGAGGCCCCCAATGCATAGGAGGCATCTTCGACCTCCTGGGGCGACTCGCTTGCCGCGGCAAAGAATGACCAGGTGCAGGCCAGGGCTAAGGTGGTGACACGACAAGATTTCAGTAGATTCGCTTTCATATTCACACTCTCAATCATCTATTGCTCAAAAGGTCTATTATTCAAAATGACTATTGTTCAAAAAATCAGGCAAGGCTTTGTTTGTTATGGTTTTTCAATACTTCTACCCGACAGGCGCCAGCCATAGATGCCATCGTGCATCTGCATCACATTGGTGTAGCCCAGCTTCATCACCTGATGAGCCGCTATCTCGCTGGCATTGCAGAGGCGATTGGCACAGTAAAACACCATGCGCGCCGCCTTATCCTCAGGCAGCAGGGTTTTCCAGTTATCGACATTGAAGTAGACGGCCCCAGGGATATAGCCCTCGGCCCACAGCTCCAATGTGTTGACGTCGAAGAAGTAGACATCTTTCTGAGCCAGCAGGGCCTCGGCCTCGGCCAGGCTGATGGTATGCAGGCTATGCTCGTATCTGTGCGCCGGTGCCATCTCGGCGCCGCCGCCCGCCAGGCTGCACAGCGGGGTTAGTCCCAGCAGCAGTGCCAGTGATAGCCCTAGTTTGGATTTCATCTTCTCTCTCCTCTAATACCCGGCGCCGGAAAGGCGCCGGGTGGTTAGTGATTGACCTAGATATCTCCAGGTGTCAGAGACTTAGTGGGCCTTGGCCGAATAGCCGCTGCCGTCTAAGATCTTCTGCGCCTGAGTCACATAGGTGAGGGCCGCATCGAGACGTTTCTGGCTATAACGGAAGCCATGGACACCCCAAGAGCCATCTTGCTTGATCAGATCCACTGTGGCCTGGGCCTTCTCGGCCAGCATCAGCACCTGAGTCTTGTCTTCGGTAGACAACTTGGTGACCTCGAGCAGCTGATCGATACGCACCAGCGCCTGCTCAACCTGACCGAAGACCTCTTTAATAGGCTTCTGCCACTTCATCACTTCACCGTAGATCTCCAGCTGATCCTTGTAGTGCAGGCCAGTCTCGAGTTCAGACTGGAACTGGCTATGACAACCCTTGTTTTCCACTACGTCGTGATCTGAGATAGAGGTGCGGGCACAAGACCACATGAGGTCCAGGTAGGTACGACCCTCTTCGTTCTTGGCCACTGTCCAGCCCTTGGCACCCTTAGGTCCTTGGATCCTTGGCTGACCTTCTGGCGGGTTGAGTGTCTTACGCTCAGGGTCGACATCGATCTTCCACATGTGCGACTTACGCACCGCATCGAAGCCAGCCTGATCGGGGAACTGCATCGCCTTGAAGTTTTCACAGCTACCCATGTTAGGCATGTGACAACTCTGGCAGGTCTGGTTGGCGTGGGTGTCTGTGTTGCTGGCAATCACAGTCTGCGCCTCGTGGCAGTCCTTACAGTCTGTCTTCAACTTAGGCTTGGTGATGCCTGACATCCAGGTACCGTCTGTAACCTCGTGAGGATCGTGACAGGTGGTACAACGCATCCCTTTCTCATAGTGCGCCGAGCCATACATCTGCGAGCCCTCGGTACCACAAGAAGGACAGAGCGACTTCATCTTCACGCCGAAGGCCAGCTCGGGCTTCTCCTGGGCGGCAGGGGTTTCGGCCATGGCAGGGTCGTACTGGAAGCGTTGGTGACAGCGTTCGCAGTTAGACTGCATGCCGCCGGTACCACCATCTAAGTGGCCGCCAGCGCCGTGACACTCTTCACAGGCGATCCCTTTACTGATGGTGTGTTCCTGCAGTTTCTTAGGATCGCCCAAGGCGTCGAAGTATTCCTGCTTGGTCTTAAAGTCGAACTTGAAAGTATGGCATACCTCACAGTAGGAGCTGGCGGGTTGAAACAGCATCTCCTTACGGTACTTGGCACCATAGGAGCTCATACCCCACTGGTGAGAGCCTGAACCGCCATAGGCTTCCAGGGTCGTTGGAAACTCAGGGATCACCGCATTGATCTTCTTGGCCATCTCGGGAGTCAGCCACTCGGCCCAGCCACGTGAGAACTGGTTAGCACCGGCCACCATCTTGCCCGTGCCATCCTTAAGCAAACCACCCTCGATATGGTATGAACCACGCACCAACCAGGCATCGATGAAGCCATACTTGGTTCTGGGCGTACCCACGGTCGCATAGATCACATCCGGCGTGATGCCGTCGGGTAGAATAGAGGTGTCCTTAGTGCCGTACATTGTCTTGTTGAGATCGTTATCCACCTCTGGGTGCTCCCCGGGGAAACGGATCGTCTTGGCGTGGCGTGAACGGCTCCACTTCTCATATTGAGTCGCGTGACACTCGGCGCACTTTTCCGGGCCGACGAAGTTGTTGGGATAATCCAGAATCGACTTGGCGCCAAGACGGTACTGGACCGCTCTGGGTTTGCCCGCCTTCTTGCTGTATTCGGGGCTGTGACCAGTATCCAGATACTCTTCACCCCGGTCGCTGATGTGGTAGTCGCCGACCAGATTGCCCGCTTCCTGATATTTGAACATAGGGTGGTTTTCAAACAGGAAATCAAACAGCTCGGCTTCTTGAACAATATAGTCTTGCAGGGTTTTAACACCATTAACCTGTTCCGTGCCCTGATAGTTTGCTATCGCCTCTTTGGCGGTCTTGCCCATCTCGGGCACGCTGTTGTATTTACCACCAGCGGCATTCACATTGGCAATGGCACCGAAACAAAATAGCGCACTTAAGGCTACCTTGTGTTTCCATCGTCTCATCATTCACTCCTAAATATTTTTAGTTTTATCTGTCTATGTTTAATTCCAAATCAGCTCATCCTTTTCGCTGGCGGGAATTAATTGGAATAAACCTAATCGTTAACCGAACGACTTATACAACTGAGCAATTTCAGTATTTTTCACAGACAAAGGAGAAAAAAGTTGAGCTGGCGCACACGGAGTTTTTCGTGAGTTATGAATAGATATAAAATCAATTTAAACAAAATCTTACGTTGTATTTATGTGTGATTTTTTAGTTTTAAAAGCGGCATTTTTAGATCTCAAAAAAGCTCAAGCGGCTTTTTGAGTTATGAAAAATATTGAGCGGGAAAACAGCTAAAAAAGACCCTGAGACAGCTCACAGAATACCCTTGGGAGTTCGCCTAAGGTGAGGCCAAAACAGAGACAGACCAGGCTTATCCATCACCAGCAAATAGATGAGTAGCTTGGTCCCCTTGGCTGAAGGCGAGACCATGACAGCGGAAATTGGCTTACTACTTCTTATTATCTCCTTGACCCTGTGTTTACTCACGGCCATGAGCCCTGTCATGCCTGCCTGCGGGGTCAAACTCAGGCTTAAGCCTTACCAGCCCCTCTTTATTCGCCTTAATAGCTTGGCGCAGGTGGCTAGCCTGTTTATCCTGGCCTATCTGTTTCTCAGCAACGATTTTTCCGTGGCCTATGTGGCCAACAATTCCAACACCCAGCTGGCCAGCCTCTATAAGCTAGCCGCCGTCTGGGGGGGTCACGAAGGCTCTATGCTGTTCTGGATTGGCGCCATGGGGATCTGGAGCTGCGTGCTCAGCCTCCAGCCCAACCACAAAGACCGGTTTTTTCACTACCTCCACGCCGTGCTGGGCGCCATTCAGGCCGGCCTAATCGCCTTCTTGCTCATAGGATCGAATCCCTTCGCCAGGCTTCTACCCGGCATCCCGGTGGAGGGGCGGGATCTCAATCCCATACTGCAGGACATAGGCTTAATTCTGCATCCGCCGCTACTCTTTATCGGCTATGTGGGACTGGCGGTCTGTTTCGCCGCAGCCATCGCCGCCCTGCTGGATAACAGTCAGCCGCTAAAGCAGCACTGCCGATTGATGCGCCCATGGGCGATACTGGCCTGGGCCATGTTGACCGGCGGCAACGCCTTCGGCTCCTGGTGGGCCTACAACGAGCTGGGCTGGGGCGGATGGTGGTTCTGGGACCCGGTGGAAAATGCCTCCTTTATTCCCTGGCTGGTCGCCACGGCGCTGATGCACTCATTAATCTTGGGCGAACGTCGAGACAGATTTCATGGCACCAGCCTGTTCCTGGCAATCTTAGGCTTCAGCCTCTGCCTGCTGGGCACCTTCCTGGTGCGCTCAGGTGTGGTGCAATCGGTTCACGCCTTCGCCGCCGATCCCCTGCGCGGTGGCGCCATGTTGACTTTGTTTGCCCTGGTCTCTATCTGCGGCTTTACCCTGCTGCTGCAGCGCCTCCCTAGCCTCTACCGACCGGTAAATAGCAATATGCTGAGCCGGGAAAGCCTGATGCAGCTGGGCAATCTCTTATTGCTGGTCGCCGCCATCTCCATCTTACTGGGCAGCTGCTATCCGCTGCTCTATGAGGTAGCAAGCGGTCAGAGCATCTCGGTGGGCGCCCCCTACTTTAATAGCCTCTTCATCCCGCTGACCTGGCTTATCTGTCTGGTCATGGGCGCCGCGCCTTTGATGCGCTGGCAAGTATCAAACCCTGGCATGCTAAGACAGTTAACGGCGCTGGCAGCTATCTGCCTGTTTATCGGCCTCACTCTCAATACTCTGCTGCTGAAAGAGTTTGCCGCCCACTTCCTGCTTGGTAGCTTCGCCTGCCTCTGGCTGCTCGGCTGTACTGGGCTCTATCTGCATAAACGCCTGGCGGCGTACACAGGCGCGGGGGATAACAGGCGCTGCTACGCCATGAGCTTTGCTCACCTGGGTGTGGCGCTGAGCATACTTGGGGCCACCTGCTCCAGCTATTTTCAGCAGGAGGAGCTACTCAGGATGGGGCCGGGTCAAGGCAAGGAGGTGGCGGGCTATACCTTTATCTACCGGGCGACCGAAACCGTTTCCCACACCAGCTACAGTGCACTTCAGGCAAAGATAGAGGTGAGAGACAGACGCGAGCAGCATCTTGCCTATCTCTATCCCCAGCGTCAGACCTTTAACAGCAACGCCATGCAGATCTCCGCCGCCGGGATCCATCGCAGCCTGTTTGCCGATCTCTATATCTCCATGGGCAATAGGCTGAGCGAGGAGGAGTTTCTGATCCGCATCAGCTACAAACCCCTGATTGGCTGGATCTGGATAGGCGGCCTCATCATGATGTTTGCCGGCCTGAGCCTGCTGCTGCCACGCAAGGTGCGCCGACTGTCTCGGGCGCCCTCGCCGCAACTGGCGGTGAAAGGAGCCTGAAGATGAAAGGATATTGGATATTACTCTTGCTCGCACTCGCCTGTTTCCTTGGACCGACTCGAGCACAAGCCCAAGTGCTAGCAGAAACAGGTGGAAGCCCTCAATGGCGCACGCCCGCTCAACTTAAGCATCAGGCGATAGCGATCGCATCTGGCCTGCGCTGCCCCATGTCCACCAATCAGAGCCTGCAGGACTCCCAGAGCCCGATCGCCAACGAGCTCAAGGCGGAGATCTATCTGCAGCTGGAGCAGGGCAAGACGAGCGATGAGATAGTCGACTTCATGGTGGTCCGCTACGGCGAGCGTATCCGCTATATGCCCAGCCTAAGTGCCGGCACCGCCCTGCTGTTCTTCGCGCCGCTGTGCCTGCTGGCTCTAGCGATATTCTGGTATTTCAGGCAGATAGCTGGCGCCGCATCCTTTAACACCTCTCAGGAAGATAGATCATGAGAAAACGACTAGTTGCCCTGCTAAAACTTGCCCTGCTCAGCCTCGCCCTGTCCGCTCTAAGTTTAATGACACCGACGAGCAACGCCCTGGCCGTGATGCCGAGCGCCAAGGTGTATGACACGGGAGAGAACCTGCCTAAGCCGGTGATCATGTCGCGCTTCGTGGAGATGACCAGCGCCCGGAAGGTCGATGAGGCGACCTTCGAGAGTCTGAGTGGTGACCAGGTCAAATTGAGCGACTACCGGGGCAAGCTGGTCTTAATCAATCTGTGGGCCACCTGGTGCGCCCCCTGCATCAAGGAGATCCCCATGATGGATAAGATAAGACGGGACAATCTCGACAAAGATCTTGTGGTGCTGCCCCTGTCCATCGACGAGGCCCATGATGAAGTGGGTGCCTTTCTGACTCGCCACCAGTTGGCGGGATATCCCACGCTGATTGACCCTCAGCGGCAGGTGGAAAAGATGCTGCCGGCCAACATAGTACCGGCCACCTACGCCTTCGACGGCGAAGGTAATTTAATTGGATTTTTAAGAGGTTATCTAGACTGGGGCGATAAGGCGGTACAGCCCTATCTGGAACGGCTCACCGCCAAATATGCCAAGCCGAACAAAGCACAACATCTTCATTAAGCAATGGCGCCCTTAGGCGCCACCCACCATCACTTTATTGCTCCCGCCCGGCACGACGCCAGTGATTTCGCCGGGCGGATTTTTTTATGCTTCTAACACCAAACAAAGCTGCTTGGGCGATAAAGCTAGGCCACGGCCTCCACGGCTTCACTCTCCGCCAGTCGCTCTATCTTGATGTCATAGTAGGCGTAGGCCGCGCTGACGAAAGGACAGATGAGGTTAAAGAAGGCGAAAGGCAGATAGGCGATGGTCGCCACGCCTAAGGTGCTGGCCATGTAGGCGCCGCAAGTATTCCAGGGCACCAACGGGCTGGTGATGGTGGCCGAATCTTCCAGTGCGCGGCTCAGGTTAACCGGCGCCAGACCATGCTTCTCATACTCGACTTTGAGCATACGACCCGGCAACAAGATGGCAATAAACTGATCGCCCGTGATCAAGTTGGCGCCGATACAGCTCGCCAGGGTGGTGATGATCAGGCTGCCGCTGGATTTCACCAGACGCAGCACCCCTTGCAACAGACGCTGCAGCAGACCTGTCTTTTCCATCACGCCGCCGAAGGCCATGGCGCATAGGATCAACCAGACGGTATTGACCATGCTGCTCATGCCACCGCGACTCAGCAGGCTGTCGAGTGTTTTGTCCCCTGTGTTGGCGGTGTAGCCATCGAACATGGCGACCCAGATCCCCTTCACCAGGGCGACCATAGTCGGCAGGCTGTCGTCGTTGACGAACTTGATCACCCCATCGAACTGAAACAGTGCCGCGCAGATGGCGCCGGCCAGGGTACCCAGAATCACGGTCGGGAAGGCGGGTAACTTCTTGTAGGCCAGCACTAACACCACCAGCAGGGGCAGTAGCAGATGCAGGCCGGGATGATACTGGGTCTCGATGCGTGCCATGGTCGCAGCCAGATCCGTCGCGACGCTGCTGCTGTCGCTGTTAAGGCCGATAAACAAAAAGCCTATCAGGGCAAGCAATATGCTCGGAGTCGTGGTCCACACCATGTGGCGAATATGGCCAAACAGCTCGCTGCCGGCAACCGCGGGCGCCAGGTTAGTGGTGTCTGACATGGGCGACATCTTGTCACCAAAATAAGCGCCGCTGATGATGGCGCCGGCGGTGATCTCGACGCTCAGCCCCATGGCACCGGCGACACCGATAAGGGCGATACCTAAGGTGCCGGCGACCGTCCAGGAGCTACCGATACTCAGGGCCACCACGGCGCACAGTAGGCAGGAGGCGGCGTAGAAATAATCTGGGTTTAAGATCTTCATACCATAGAAGATCATGGTCGGCACGGTTCCGGCCAAGATCCAGGTGCCGATCAGGGAGCCGACCGAAAACAGGATCAACAGAGCGCCTGTGGCCAGGGAGACACTCTTGACGATACCCGCCTCCATCTCCTTCCAGCTATAGCCGTTCTTCACCCCGATAACCAGAGTGATACAGGCCGCCATGATCAGGGCGATCTGGTTGGCGCCATAGGAGCTGTCGGACGAGAAGAGATACACAGAGGCCGTTAACATACAGACCAGGGCGATAATGGGGATCAGGGCATCTAGTAGCGTCGGCTGCTTGTGGCGTTTAGCCGACGCGGGACTCGAATCTCTGCCAGGCTGTTCTGGCGACTGCTGATGAGAGGTCATGGGTAATCCTTATTATAATTATGGGGTTTCCTATTCTTCTCCCCGGCGATCAAAGCAGCTATTTGAACTATGAATGGGCCGTTTCATCGCCAGACGGGTCAAACATAGTTACACATTTTTAACAATCCAGTCCAGACCGGACGGGCATATCGACACCATGAGACCATAGGGCTTATGCCCCATTAAGCGTACAAATTCACCAAGAGCGGCCTTTAGAGACTGGTTATGCAGGATATCCACATATATCCCTGGCTTTCGTCATGGGAAAAAAGTCACCCAGACAGCAGCCAATCCACTATTCTCGCGGTCCTGCGCCTCTAACCCAGCCGGTACCAGGGAGCTAACTTTCAATTAGCGACCGGTTAAATTAAAATTGCCGCCACGCATATAGACATTCAAGACCCATAAGGCCCACAGATGAAACTGACCGCACTCGATCAGACCCTTTACGACCACCTCTACCGTGACATCCACCAGTTCCGCTCCACCTTCGATCTGCCTATCGAAGATGAGACCAGCCTGGATGAGCAGGCCGATACCCTGCACACCTCGCTCGCCATCGAGGAGTTGACCGAGCTGGCCGAGGCCGATAGCCGTGTCGAACAGGCCGATGCCATCGTCGATTCTGTCTATGTACTCATGGGCCGCCTGGTGCATCTCGGCGCCACACAGATGAATGATCGCCTGGAGATCAGCTATGTGATCGATCTACTGCTGCATGTCGCCAAGAACCGCGACATCGACTTCGTCCGCTGCTGGGACGAGGTGCATTCGAGCAACATGAGCAAGGTCTGCCGTAACGAGCAGGAACTGGAAGAGACCATAGCCCACTATGCCAAGCAGGGCGTGGAGATCGTCGGCAGCCGCAAGGGCGACTTCATCATCGCCAAGTGCGCCAAGGATGTGGAGATGACCGGCAAGGTAGTACGCCAGGGCAAGGTGCTCAAGTCTGTCTACTATCGCCCAGCCGATCTGGCCAAGCTGGTCACCGCCTAATCAGCAATAGGCGGCTCGCAGGGTTAACACCTTGTTGCCGAGCGCAGAAAATTTCTGCAATTTAGCGACAAATGTGTGAAGCGCTGCGCTAAGCTATCGACCATGGCGTGATCCAGTTAACAGCTCGCCGCATTCGCGCTACTCTCGGTGCAACTTAGATGATTGAATAGCATCAGAATGAAATGAATTCTCAATTCTGGTTTTTGTCTACGGGCCTGAGGTACTATTTATGACCAATAATATTAAAGCATTACTTGCCACCACAGCGCTGTTCTTTAGCACTCAGGCACTGGCAAATAATGGCTGTGCATTCGATGAAAAGCAGGAAGGCTTTATCGCCACTTGCAGTGAGGAGAAACAAGAAGTGATACTGACCGGCGAAGTACAAGCCCAAACCTTAGTCACAGAGCTTGATGATTTCACCCAGGGCTATAAGAGCTACCAGGTCGACGAGGCCGCCATCGCGCCAATCAAGAAGCTGCAGACACCGACCGAGATTGTCGTCATCATAGGTACCTGGTGCCCAGATTGTCACCGTGAGACGCCGCGCTTCATCCGCATCATGGAAGCGACCAACAACCCGAACATCAAGGTGACCTACATAGGGGTGGATCGTAAGAAACTCGACCCAGAAGGCCTAGCGGCCAAGTATGACTTTACCCGCATCCCAACCTTCATCGTGAAGCAGGATGGCAAGGAGATAGGTCGTATCGTCGAGCGTCCAGAAACCTCTCTCGAGGTGAATCTGGCGAAGATCCTCGACTAAACCCGCACCAATAAAAAAGGCCGCAACTGCGGCCTTTTGCTCTATAAATATTAGAAAGACTGACGGAATCCAGCCCAATAGGTCCGTCCACGAATATCATACAAATTACCGTTGTATGTACCATCGTATTTGAACTTAGGATCTTCATCTGTAAGGTTAGTAACACCTAAGGAAATGCTATTGTTCCAAGGCAGAGTGTAGGTGTAAGTAAGGTTATGATAGAAAACAGAATCAACTTCATAAAGTTGCCCATCATCAGCGGTCTCACCAGCTTCGGCGTCCCAGCTTCCTTCTACTATATCCCAACTCTTTTGAGAGCCAATATAGTTACCAAAGTAACTCAGCGCGTGATCGCCAAAACTATAATCAGCGGTTAGATTTATTCTATGCGCAGGGGTATCTTCGCGACCGGCATAATCATCAGACAAGATCTGCGCACCTGCCTGCGAATAGGACGACTTATACTTTAAGAAATAAGACCAGCCCAAGCCAAATTTGAAGTCACCGTAGTCAGAACCAAAACCTGCGCCCAGTTTTACGTCTATCCCTTCTCGTTCACTCAATCCGACGTTAAGTTTCTGACTGACAACATAATCAATCTTACCGTTACCGATTTGGCTTATTGAGGTACCAGGATATACGCTAGAAACATCAGGGCGAGGTTCCCCATTGGCATCAGCAAGTTCCCATAGCTTTGCCTGAGTTCTTACGATTTCACTCGCATCAAGCTCTGATATGAGGTTAGTCGTTTCCAATGACCAATAGTCAACCGATAGGTTGATTTCGTCTGTCACTTCCCAAACCACACCAATATTGTAAGATTCTGACTCTTCAGGCTTTAACGCCTCATTGCCACCAGTTCGTGTTGCGCCATAATCCCAGCGATCACAAGTATCAATGTCTTCGCCTTCTTTGTAACAGTTGAGGTAATTCTTAATATAACCAAAGCCTTCAGAAGTGCCTTGATACAAGTCAGACAAGGTTGGAGCACGGAAACCTGTTCCCCAAGAGCCACGCAGTAATAGCGAGTCTATAACGTTATAACGAATAGAAACCTGAGGATTAAAGGTACCCCCAAAATCAGAATAATCATCGTAGCGACCAGCAAGGTTCAACTCTAGGCTGTCAATAATGGGCAGAACAACCTCGAAGTATGCCGCTTTAACATCACGCTCACCTGCACCACCTGAGCCACCATTGCCACCAACTATCTGACCTGCTTCGGCTAACGCATCTACTTTAGAGTCCAGTGTTTCTTCTCGATAAGAAGCACCGATATACATGCCTACATCTCCGGCTGGTAACTCAAATAAGTTAAAAGAAAGGCCGCCATTAACGTCCAAATAAGACGCTGACATGCGCTTATCATAGTTAGCCGTTGCCCCAGGAGGTAAGGCTGAGTTTGGATCTCGAGGGTCCCAACCTACGAAAGAGTTTGTATCTTCATCCCAATGACCAACAAGATCTGTCGTCGCCCCTTTTAATTGATAACCAGTTCCCCAAGTGTAGTTATCATATTTGTTGTAATTAACTGCGACATCCCAATCGAAATTCTCTGCTGAACCATCTAGTCCTATGAGGAAATCATAAATATTATCGTGATGCTCTGCGACCCTGTCGCCAGCCGTATCAAATCGATAATTCATTCCTGCGCTAGGATCTGCAACCAATTCGACAAGCTCTAACCCCTCCGGGGTCGTGTAGGCGGGCAACCCTTCGGGAATACTAATAGAAGCAGGTACAGGCGCAGAAATATCCTTTGTCTCATTTGACGCCCAATAGGCTCTCGCAGTTAATTCAATGCTATCGGTTAACTCGTATGAATAATGAATCAATGTATTATTTCGAGTTTGGCCAACGGACGTTGCGGCTGCTTGAGTGTAATCGTAAGCACATAGTGTATCCCCTGGATAATCACTATCAATCAAAGAGCCGATAAAGGCCTCGCCATAAACATCGGCACAGCTCTTATCGGAATTTGAAAACGGTGTTGAATAAACCCAACCGCCCGCATCACCTTGCGTGAGCACACGGCCAGTAGGACTGATATTGACCCAATCTTGATAGTCTTCAGGATTGCCACCTTCTTTGACAAAAGGTCTGGTATACCAGCGATCCTTCTGCATGATTTTTTGTGACTCATAATGCTCAACAGTAAAAACCAGATGTCCCTTCTCTGAATCTAGACCACCTGTGAACGACATGTTGGAAGAGTCCCCCCCCTCTTGGGTCGGTCTATCCATACGAGCATCAAATTGAATACCCTCGAAATCTTTCTTGAGAATAATATTAACTACACCGGCTATAGCATCAGTTCCATAAATAGCAGATGCGCCGTCGGTAAGAATCTCGATACGCTCTACCGCAGCCATTGGAATCGTATTGATATTAGCCGCACCACCATCCATTACTGGAGACTTAGCCATACGCTTACCATCTAACAAGGTTAGCGTATGAAAAGCAGAAGCTCCCTTAAGCTGCACTGTTGCTTGCGATCCCCACCCATTGTTAGAACCGCCGCCCCATGAGCCAAAGGCATTCAAATTAGAACTACGCAACGCATCACCCACTGTCGAAAAGCCCGATTTAGCCAGCTCATCTGCGGTAATGGTAGTGATAGGGCTAGCCCCTTCCATGTCAATGCGCTTTATTCGCGAGCCAGTCACTTCAATACGCTCAACAGTCTCATCACTATTGTCGGCCGCAAACGTCGGAACAGCTATCGCAGCTAAACCACCACAGGCCAAACTCACGTATTGAGCCAGTCTATTTAACTTCATTGTATTCTCCCTTCCTCATTATTTTTTATTAGCATCCGAGCCATAAATTTAGGTTTAAGTAGGTACAGAACTCAGACGCAACAAAAACATAACACAAAAGACATATTTTATACAATCTTCAATATACAAAAGATCTTCATGTAGAGATGCTGAGAAGAAGATGGCTAGCGAAATTAGATAAATATCTGAAAATATTTAGATAATTTAAATATTACTTAGCAAGAGGGAAGAAATTACGAACTTTAAGGGTGCCATCTAAATGCTGGCTATCGCCGATAAAAGGCAGAATTAGGCGGCCAAGACTCGCTGGGCAAGTTGATGCAGCACGCCTTCTCTCAGGGCGCCGCCGGAGAGATTGAGGGACTGAATGTCGAGCAGATTAAACAGGGCAGATAGTATGGCTAAGCCAGCGGCAAAGGTGGGCGCACGCTCGCTATGTAGGCCGCGAATGTCTCGCAGGCTCACATCTGTCTGTGCCAGCACCTCACCCCTGAGATCGGCTAGCACTGCCGGGGTAATGGTGGCGGAGACGCCGCGATCGTTGAGTAGCTCCACCACAGACTGTACAGTCCCCGAGGCGCCAACCACACAGTGCCAGCCATAATCGGTCAGCCGCCTGCGATAGTCACCCAGGGCGGTCTCGACCTGACTCTGGGCCGCATCGAAATCCAGTTGCTGAAATGGGAAGCTGTTGAAGAACTTATCCTTGAAGGTGACACAGCCCATGGGAAGGCTGGTCTTAAGCAGCACCTTATTGCCATCACCTATGATGAACTCGGTACTTGCGCCGCCGATATCGATCACCAGGCGTCGCCCCTCACCCACAGTGGTGGCGACCATGCCCTGATAGATAAGCTCAGCCTCTCGCAGGCCGGAGATGATCTCTATGGGTTGCCCCAGGATAGGTAATGCTGCCTCGCAGAAGGCGTCTGCGTTGCTGATACTGCGCAGCGTCGCCGTGGCGATGACGGCGATATTGTCACGACTCACCCCTTCGTGGTCCAGCATCTGCGAAAACATCTGCAGACAATCCAGGCCACGGTCGAACACCTCGGGGCAGAGCACACCATCTGCGCCTATCCCCTCGGCAAGGCGTACCTTGCGCTTATACTTGGCCACTACGGTCGGCTTGCCGGCACGGGTTTGCGCCACCAGCATATTGAAACTATTCGAGCCTAAGGTAATGGCCGCATACAAGGGACTGACGCCAGAGTGCTTCATTAACTGTGTCTACGGGTCCTGTCGTGGCGTCTTGGACGTGCACCCGGACGACCACCCTGTGGCTTACCACCACCGGAACGGCCTGTAGGACGTGGCGAGTGCTTACGATGAATGCGCACTGGTGGCGGAATATCATCGAGCAGCGCTTCGCTGTCGTAGTTAGTCACAGGAATACTATGTTGAATATAGTGCTCGATAGCTGGCAGATTCAGGGCGTACTCTTCACAAGCGAAACTGACAGAGACCCCTTTCTGACCCGCACGTCCGGTACGACCGATACGGTGTACATAGTCTTCACAGTCATCAGGCAGATCATAGTTATAGACATGGGACACGTCTGAGATATGCAGACCGCGCGCAGCAACGTCTGTAGCGACCAGGATATCCAGCTCGCCTTTGGTGAACTGCTCGAGAATGCGGATACGTTTCTTCTGCGGTACATCACCGGTAAGCAAACCAACACGGTGACCGTCACCCTCCAGGTGAGCCCAAAGGTTTTCACAGCTGTGCTTAGTGTTAGAGAACACGATCGCCTTCTCTGGCCAATCTTCTTCGATCAGAGTTAGCAGCAGACGCATCTTATCTTCCATCGATGGATAGAAGATCTCTTCGGTGATGTTCTTAGATGTCTTCTCGCTTGGCGCGATCTCGACCTTCTCGGGATCATTCATGTGATCGTAGGCCAGCTCCTGCACCTTCATCGACAGAGTCGCCGAGAACAGCATGTTCAAACGCTCGTTGGCGTCTGGCATACGTCTGAAGAGGAAGCGGATATCTTTGATGAAACCGAGATCGAACATGCGGTCGGCTTCGTCCAACACCACCGCCTGGATGGCGCTGAGGTTGATCACCCCCTGGCGCACATAATCTATGATACGACCAGTGGTACCGATCAGGATATCGACGCCCTTATCCAACACCTTGCGCTGCACTTCGTAGCTCTCGCCGCCGTAGACAATACCCACCTTAAGGCCGGTATGTTTCGCCAGCAGCTCCCCGTCCTTGGCGATCTGAATAGCCAGTTCGCGGGTCGGTGCCATCACTATGGCTCTGGGCTGATTGAGTTGACGTCCGTCGGGGATAGGTGTGGTTAGCAGATGATTGAAGGTGGCGACCAGAAAAGCCAGGGTTTTACCTGTACCCGTCTGCGCTTGGCCTGCGATATCTTTATGTTCGAGTAAAATCGGTAATGATAATGCCTGGATAGGCGTGCAATATTCAAAGCCGCTTTCGACTAGTGCCTGTTGTATCTCTGGATGCAGAGAAAAGTCGGCAAACTTTTGATTAGTTAAATGTGTTTCGCTCATAGCGCAAGCATACCAGTTAGGGTTGCAATAAGGAACTCGATCGTTTGAAATAACGGCTAATAAAAAAAGACCGTTGAAAGCCGCGAATAACTCTTGAAAAGCGAATTTCAGACCCAATATACAGGTTAAGCCATTAACAAACCAGCAATGGCACCCTAACTGGAGAACATCATGAGCGATAAAATTATTACCCTAAGCGACGACAGCTTTGAAAACGACGTTTTAAAATCAGACCTGCCAGTCCTCGTTGATTTCTGGGCAGAATGGTGCGGCCCTTGTAAAATGATCGCCCCAATCCTGGATGACGTTGCAGACGAATATGCCGGTAAGGTAACTATCGCTAAGCTAAACGTAGACCAAAACAACGCCTCTCCGGCTAAGTACGGCGTACGTGGCATTCCCACACTGCTTCTATTCAAGAATGGTGAGCTAGCCGACACTAAAGTAGGCGCCCTTTCTAAAACTCAACTTAAAGAGTTCATCGACGCACAACTATAATGCTTCGATCCCTATGACATTTTTGTCATAGAAAGTGATTCTCGACACAGCTTGGTCAAGTAATTGTGTCGAGGGTCGCTAAATTTCTAGACGCCCTGCTCCTATAGTGCTACTTTAATAACCAGAAACTTTCTCATTAACCACACCTCGCTATTTCGATTAATATCCAAACAACTTTATGCTATTAGTCCCAAAATAGCTTTGTCTCGCAATATACAAGACCCACCACGATGAATTTATCAGAATTAAAAGAGAAGTCGATTTCAGACCTAGTCATTCTGGCTCAGGATATGAAAATCGAGAACATGGCCCGAGCCCGCAAACAGGACATTATTTTCGCAATCCTTAAAGCCCACGCCAAAAGCGGTGAAGATATTTTCGGTGGCGGGGTACTAGAAATCCTGCAAGATGGTTTTGGTTTCCTTCGTAGCGCAGACGGTTCTTACCTGGCAGGTCCAGACGATATCTATGTTTCACCGAGTCAAATTCGCCGCTTCAACATGCGCACCGGTGATACCATTTTTGGTAAAATCCGTCCCCCGAAAGAAGGTGAACGTTATTTCGCGCTACTGAAAGTCAGTGAAGTCAACTTCGACAAACCCGAAAACTCCCGCAGCAAGATCCTCTTCGAAAACTTAACCCCACTTCATGCAGAAGAACGTATCCGAATGGAACGTGGTAACGGTTCAACCGAAGATATTACCGCCCGTATTCTCGACCTCTGCTCGCCAATCGGTAAGGGCCAACGTGGCCTGATCGTGGCGCCGCCGAAGGCAGGTAAGACCTTGCTGCTGCAAAACATTGCCCAGAGCATCACCTACAACAACCCAGAAGTTGTGCTCATGGTACTGCTGATCGACGAACGTCCAGAAGAAGTGACCGAGATGCAACGCCTGGTGAAGGGTGAAGTGGTTGCCTCTACCTTCGACGAGCCCGCCAGCCGTCACGTACAGGTAGCCGAGATGGTTATCGAGAAGGCCAAGCGTCTGGTTGAACACAAGAAAGACGTAGTGATCCTGCTCGACTCTATCACACGTCTGGCACGCGCCTACAACACAGTGATCCCTTCGTCAGGTAAGGTACTTACCGGTGGTGTTGACGCCAACGCACTGCATCGTCCTAAGCGCTTCTTCGGCGCAGCCCGTAACATCGAACACGGCGGCAGCCTGACCATTATCGCCACCGCACTGGTCGATACGGGTTCTAAGATGGACGAAGTGATCTACGAAGAATTTAAGGGTACGGGTAACCAGGAACTGCACCTGTCTCGTAAGGCCGCCGAGAAGCGTGTCTTCCCAGCTATCGACTTCAACCGCTCGGGTACCCGTCGCGAAGAGAAGCTGACCACACCAGACGAGCTACAGAAGATGTGGATCCTGCGTAAGATCCTCAATCCTATGGACGAAGTTAGCGGCATGGAGTTCCTCATCGACAAGCTGGCCATGACCAAGACTAACGAAGAGTTCTTCACCGCGATGAAACGCGCCAAGTCTTAATATAAGTCTTAATAAAAGTCCTAATATTAGTCTTAAAATGTTATCGATAAAAAAGCCGCAAAGATGCGGCTTTTTTTATGCCTGCTGAGTAAAAGCCGCGGCGAGGCGCTTGGCGCGCTGCTGGCAGCGCTGGCGCAGATGCTCCCTCAGGGTCAGCACCAGAGGCGTCACATGTTGGCGCCCGGGGCACACAAGATAGAGATCGGCGCTCTCGCCGCTGTACTGGGTCAGTAGCGGCACCAGGGCGCCGCTGGCCAGGTCATCCGCCAGATCTAGGGATGACTTGTAGACGATCCCCTTGCCCGCCAACGCCCACTTGCGGGCGACTTCGGCGTCGTTACAGGTGCGATTGCCCGACACCCTCACCCTGTGACTCTGACCGTCGCGATAGAAACACCATTGGTCGTGGGTCTTCTCATCTAACATGAAAAACAAGCAGTTATGCTTCTCTAGATCGCTTAGGGTTTCGGGGCGACCATGGACAGCAATATACTCGGGCGAGGCACACAGGATGCGCTGGGCCGAGCAGATCTTAAAGGCCACCAGGCTAGAATCCTTTGGGGTGCCGCTTCGCAGGGCAACATCTATCTTGTCGTGATAGAAGTTGGTCAGGCTGTCGGCGAGATGCAGCCTCAGCTGTAACCTGGGATATTCGTCCATCAGATGATCCAGCCAGGGCAGAATATAGTTACGCCCGGCATCGGACGGCAGGGCTACACTCAACTTGCCGGCAATCTGCGACTTGGCGCAGGCCAGCGCCTGCTCACCGAGACGCAGGTCCTCCAGCGCCCGACGACAATAGCTGAGGTAACGCTCACCGGCGTCGGTCAGCCTCAGGCTGCGGGTGCTGCGGATGAAGAGCACGGTATCTAGCTCCTTCTCCAGCCGCTTCAGGCTGGCGCTGGCCACCGCCGCGGAGATCTCCAACTCCACCGCCGCGCCGCTCAGGCTGCCGCAGTCGGCGACCCTTACAAATAACAATAGATCATTGACCTGCATCGCCTGTTTCCCCGCCGCGTTCGGCACTCTCTTTGAGTGAATTTCTATTAAGCATAGACTGGCTAAAAACCTTACTTTTATCAAAATATTTTTGATAAAAGTAAGCCAAGTGGTGGATTTGGTGCCAATAAAAAAGCCTGCTCGGGCAGGCTTCTTGTGAAGGATGGTGCAATCGACTAAGCGTTATAGGCTTATACCAAAGCGGTCGCCATCTTACGTCTGAGATAGGCGATCTGCTGCATATGCGGCAGGTCTTTAGGACAGTTGTCCTGACAGCCCAGCAGGGTCATGCAACCGAACACCCCATCTTGATTGCCTATCACGTGATAGAAGTCTTCCACGCTACGGGCATCGCGACTGTCGAGCTCGAAGCGAGCGATCTTCATCATGCCCACGGCGCCGACGAAGGTGTCGCGCATCTGCTTGGTGGCACAGGCCGAGACACACACGCCACATTCGACGCAGCGCTCCAGCTCATAGAGCTTGGCCGCCTCCTCGGGATCCATGGGCGCCTCGATGCGGTGAATGTCCGCCTCATCGTTTCTCGGATGCAGCCACAGCTTGAGACGCTCCGCCAGCTCGCGCATAAACTTACCCGTGTTGACCGACAGGTCGCCAATCAGCTCGAAACCCGGCAGCGGCATCAGGGTGATATCCCCCTTAGGATACTTGCTGGTCAGGGTGCGACAGGCCAAGGTGGGATAACCGTTGATCACCATGGCGCAGCTACCGCAGATCCCGGCGCGGCAGACGAAATCGAACTGCAGTGACGGATCCTGCTGCTCACGCAGCATGTTCAGCGCAATAAACACCGTCATGCCCGGCGCCTCTTCCAGCTGATACTTGACCATCTTGGGCTTATCGTCCGGCATCTGAGGATCATAACGGAAGATATTAAAGGTTAGTGTACGACCCTGACTCATTTGCTTTCTTCTCCAAGCTGCTGTCTGTTTCCGAGCGGCTTATCATGCAAACGCTCATTCTTCTCTCTAAGGGATTCTGGCACCTCGAACGGCATCAGCGCGTGTTGGCGCTCATGGCGATCGGCATCTTCGCCCAGGTTACTCAAGATCTCGACGATCTGTTTCTCACGCTTCTCTGTGTCCGGATGCGCAATCGCGTTGTTGATACCATAGCCGCGATAGCCAGGTGGCAGCTCCATCTTCATCACATCCAGCTGTTCGTAGTCCAACTGAGGACGGGTGGCATCCACGCTCGGCCAGGAGGAGAGCGTGCGGTTGAGCCACTCTTTATCGTTACGCTGTGGATAATCTTCACGGGCGTGGGCGCCGCGACTCTCGGTGCGCGCCTCGGCGCCGCAGGCAACCGTTAACGCCACCTTAAGCATACGCTTGACTCTCAGCGCCTCTACCAGCTCTGGGTTAGCATGGCGCTTCTTGCACTTAAGGCCCAAGTTACGCGAGCGGATCAGCAGAGCCTCTAGCTCCTCGACCGCCTTGCTCAGCTCAGGGCCATTACGGAAGATGCCCACATAGTCCATCATGATGCGCTGCATCTCGCGCTTAAGCTCATAGGCAGACTCACTGCCCTGCCCCTCGACCAAGCCATCTATCTCATCGCGCACCTGAGCCACGAAGCGTTCGGCCAGCGAGGTGTCTATCTCCAGGGTGTTCTCTTCACAGAAGTCGGCCACATACTTGCCGATGATCATGCCACCCACCACGGTTTCCGCCAGCGAGTTGCCCCCCAGGCGGTTAAAGCCATGCATGTCCCAACAGGCCGCCTCACCCACACTGAACAGCCCTTTTAGCTGTGGACTCTGCCCCTTGGCATCGGTACGTATACCGCCCATGGAGTAGTGCTGGGTCGGACGCACAGGGATCCAATCTTCCGCGGGATCTATGCCGAGGAAGTTCTCACAGATCTCCTTCACCTCACGCAGGTTGGTCTCCACATGCTTGCGACCGAGCAGGGTGATATCGAGCCATAGGTGCGGCCCATAGGGGCTGTCAACCCCCTTACCCTTGCGCATATGTTCAGTCATGCGGCGCGATACTACGTCGCGCGAGGCCAGCTCCTTCTTCTCCGGCTCATAATCGGGCATGAAACGGTGGCCATCTTTGTCTCTGAGCAGGCCACCGTCACCGCGGCAACCTTCGGTAGTCAGAATCCCCACGGGCACAATCGCCGTCGGGTGGAACTGCACCGCCTCCATGTTACCCAGGGTCGCCACGCCGGTTTCCAGCGCCAACGCCTGGCCTATTCCCTCGCAGATGATCGCATTGGTGGAGACCTCATAGATACGGCCATAGCCGCCGGTGGCGATCGTGGTGGACTTGGCCACATAGGCACGCAGCTCACCGGTGATCAGGCATCTGGCCACCACCCCATGGCAACGCTTGCCATCGTGGATCAGCGCCAGCGCCTCCACCCTTTCATGTACCGGAATATCGAGAGAGATCGCCTTATTGTCCACGGCGTAGAGTAGCGAGTGGCCGGTACCATCAGCGGTATAGCAGGTACGCCACTTCTTGGTGCCGCCGAAGTCGCGTGCGTTGATCAGGCCATGGGCCTCCTCGGCCTCTTCGATGGTGACCTTCTCGGCGTTTACCACCACCTGACGCGGCCCCTTGGTGACCCGCGTCCAAGGCACGCCCCAGTTTGCCAGTTCACGCACCGCCTTGGGGGCACAATGAGCAAACATACGTGCCACTTCCTGATCACAGCCCCAGTCCGATCCCTTTACCGTATCTTGGAAATGTACGTCTTCATCGTCTCCCATGCCTTTGACGGTATTGCCCAAACTGGCCTGCATGCCGCCCTGGGCAGCTGCCGAATGGGAACGCTTGGCGGGGATCAGTGACAGCACCAGGGTATCCAGGCCGCGTTCCTTCGAGGCGATGGCGACCCTTAGTCCCGCCAGTCCGGCGCCCACGACTAAAGAATCGGTATATATCAGTTTCACACTTGCTCCTTACGAGGGATAAGAGATCAAATTAGCGTCTAATGGGTTAGCTGGCGTAGGGCAGGAAGGCAAGCAGAGAGGCCAGACCTATCACCACAAACACCACACTCACTATGGTTTTTATTTTTTTAATTCGGGCGCGGGCGTCGATGGCGCGCTTGGCGCCCCACTTGATGGCCACGCGATAGATGCCGATGGCGGCATGTAACTCGACACACAGAAGCAAGGGCAGATAGACCATCCAGACCCCTTGGTTCCAGATACGGTCGGCGCTACCCACAGGGCCTATGGTTTCCGGCGCGCTGCCGATCAACCAAAGATGCACGGGCAGCAACAGGAAGATCCCCACGCCAGTGATCGCCTGCCACACCCACAGCTTGGTATCATCATGGTGGATCACGCTCATCTGCTGGCGCAGTGCCCGCTGCTGTTGCAGATTCAGCGGCATCTTATGCACGGCAACCAATACATGGATCAGCGCCAGTAGCGCCACTAGGATGGCGATGCCCGACACCACCCAGGGATAACCATGACCATCGGCGCTGAGGAAGCTCAGCTCCATGGTTCGCGCCACAAATGTCATGGCATCGGCCCCCAACAGGATGGAGGAGACCAACACCAGATGTGTCCAGAGGAACAAGGCCAAGATGACGCCAGAGACACTCTGGCTCATGTCGAGCCAACCGCTTACATTATTATTTTTCTTCGCCAGCGACATAGGCACTCCTGTGAAAAGTGGGAGACAAACAGATTTAAGAACAGCTAGCCTTAATGTCGCTCACAAACCCAACTGAAACCGTGAGATAGATCAAAACACAATCCGATATTTTATAATTTGCTAATCTACCCCGCGCCTACACAGTTATGGCACAAATGGCGTAATTGGCAAGACGAGTGATCGGCCTATCATGATGTAAGAGATGAGGCTCAAGATGCCCAGGGTCATCAGATAGATGATCAACACCTTGATCGCCTTTCTCAGCCCCTTACGGTGACGGATAAGCCCCCACTTCACCGCGACGCGGTAGAGGCCTATCATGGCGTGCACCACCACAGCGGGCAGCAACAGGGCGTAGAGCAACCAGGCGTTGGCATGATAGACACGCTCGGCCGACAGATGGGGGCCGATCTCCGGGTTGGTGATCATGGTAAAGATGTGCACCGGCGCCAGGAAGAACAGGATGAAGCCTGTCACCAGCTGCCAGAACCAGGCGTGGCTGTCTTTATGCTTGATCCCCTGCATGTGATTACGCAGCGCGCGCCATTGCCCCAGCTGGGCCGGGAAGCGACGCAGCGCCACCGCCGCATGCAGCATCACAACCAGCATGATAAAGATAGAGAACACCTTGGTCACTATCGGCATGCCATGGCCTGTGCTGCTGAACATGCCGCCTTCGAGGAACTGCACCACGTGATAGAAGGTCTCTTTACCGAAGAGAATGCTCGACTCGAAGTGCAGATGCGCCAGCAAAAAACATCCCAATAAGATGCCGGTGGCACTCTGTATTCTGTCAGCCTTGGCGGACCAGGGACTGCCCAAAGCAGCGTAATGTGTGTGTTGGTACTGCAAGCTGTTAACCTTCATGATCTTTCTGCGCCTAGTGTCGGGATCTACACCATACCAACAAGTTTTTAGCTGCCTATACGGACAGCTGAAAAGCGTGAGACACCTCACCCTGCTAAGGTGGAACATTTGACGTCGATCACAAACAATCCGCCCACAACGAAACAAAGGTAAAACCAATTAACCAATAGTAATCAGTAATTTAAATACTTATTTCAAACAACACAATCAACCACAAACAAGTCAAAATAACCGATTGAATTTAGATGCTAAATCCCCCAAATCTCAGTTTCGGAACAGATTCCTCGGCCTTTGCCTTAGGCTTGGTTTACAATAGGGCCATTATTGACCTTAGAGAGAAGATCCCATGGCCTGGATCCAGTTAAAGATAGACACAGATAACCAACACGCCGAGCAGCTCAGCGACATGCTGATGGAGCTGGGTTCCCTGTCGATCACCTATGAAGATGGTAAAGACACCCCAATCTACGAGCCTAACCTGGGTGAGACCCCGCTGTGGAGCCACACAGTGATCACCGCCCTGTTCGAGGCCGATTATGATCTGGCGCCCGTAGTGGAGATGCTCAAGCTGCAACCTTATTTAGGCGCCGACTTTAGCCATAAGATAGAACAGGTCGAAGACAAGGACTGGGAAAGAGAGTGGATGGACAACTTCCACCCGATCCAATTTGGTCGTCGCCTATGGATCTGCCCAAGCTGGCGCGAAGTGCCCGACCCAGAAGCGGTCAACGTCATGCTGGATCCCGGCCTGGCATTCGGCACCGGCACCCACCCTACTACCGCCCTGTGCCTGGAGTGGTTAGACGGCCTGGACTTACAAGGTAAAGAAGCGATCGATTTTGGCTGCGGCTCAGGCATTCTCGCGGTCGCAGCGCTCAAGCTGGGCGCCGCCAAGGTCACAGGTATAGACATCGACTACCAGGCGATCGATGCCTCTAAGGCCAATGCCGAGCGCAACCAGGTGGCCGACAAGCTCGACCTGTATCTGCCAGAAGACCAGCCTGCCGATCTTAAGGCAGAGGTTCTGGTGGCCAACATTCTTGCCGGCCCGCTGCGCGAACTGGCACCGCTCATCGCCGAGAAAGTACAGCCCGGTGGCCTGCTGGCACTCTCAGGCCTGTTAAAGGAACAGGCCGACGAGAT
Source organism: Shewanella loihica PV-4 (assembly GCF_000016065.1). Lineage (NCBI taxonomy): Bacteria > Pseudomonadati > Pseudomonadota > Gammaproteobacteria > Alteromonadales > Shewanellaceae > Shewanella > Shewanella loihica. Next base: position 375,935 of record NC_009092.1, on the reverse strand, counting down.
CAGCCAGCATTATGCCCAGTGGTTTGACATGGACGCACCAGTTCACAAAGAGGATTGGAGCCGCTTGACAGGCAGACGCAAATAGGGGTAAAAGCCAGCGGCCGCAAGGCCGCCACAGACTTCTCACCTCGCAAAAGTCAAGCAAAAAAGTTGCTCTCAGGTCATTTATTGACCTTTTCACAGGCTTGAAAAAGGCGTACTATAGCGCCCCTTTGAAGCGCAAGGTGTGATGATTAATGCAGATTGGACCCTATCAACTGAAGAATCAGCTGATCGTGGCTCCTATGGCAGGAGTCACCGACCAACCCTTCCGAAATCTCTGTTTACGCTACGGCGCCGCCCTGGCTGTATCAGAGATGCTTTCGTCCAATCCCGAGGTCTGGGACACGGACAAGAGCCGACAGCGCATGGCACACGCTGGTGAAGATGGGATTCGCTCAGTACAAATTGCAGGTGCCGACCCCGATATGATGGCCCATGCCGCCCTTGTCAACGTACAACAGGGCGCACAGATCATCGATATCAACATGGGGTGTCCTGCAAAAAAAGTGAATAAGAAGTTGGCAGGTTCGGCACTACTGCAGCAACCAGAGCTGGTAAAAGCGATTTTACAGGCTGTCGTTGCCGCTGTGGATGTACCTGTCACCCTGAAGATTCGCACCGGATGGGCACCCGAACACCGAAATGGGGTTCACATAGCCCAAATTGCGCAAGATTGTGGCATTGCCTCGCTCGCGGTCCATGGCCGTACGCGACAATGCATGTACAAAGGCGACGCCGAGTACGACACGATTCGTGCGATTAAACAGAATGTCTCTATTCCAGTTGTCGCAAATGGCGATATCTGCACCCCGGAGAAGGCACGTTCCGTGCTGGACTATACGGGCGCAGATGCCGTGATGATAGGAAGAGGCGCTCAAGGACGACCTTGGCTATTCAGAGAGATCCAACATTACTTGGAAACAGGTAATAAGCTAGCGCCCATTGAAGTGGACGAAAAGCGTCAAGTGATGCTGGAACACCTCAAGAATTTATATGCATTATATGGCGAATACAAAGGGTTACGTATCGCCAGAAAGCATGTTGGATGGTATCTGGACCAAGAAGCGCAGAGATCTTTCAGAGCCGACTTCAATCGGCTGGAAACTGTTGAAGAACAACGTTCCATGTTGGAGCGTTATTTTGATGAATTAGTAAAGAATTAATAAAGAGCAGAATACGAATGTTTGATCAGACAACTCAACCAGAAGCTCATCAGCTTACCGTAGGCAAAATCGAAACCGCTAACGGCACTATCAAGCCTCAGTTACTTCGTGACGCAGTGAAGCGCGCAGTAACTAACTTTTTCGCTCAAATGGACGGCCAGGAAGCCGAAGAAGTTTATGAAATGGTGTTATGTGAAGTTGAAGCACCTCTACTAGATATCATCATGCAACACACTCGTGGTAACCAGACTCGCGCGGCCAACATGCTAGGCATCAACCGTGGTACTCTGCGTAAGAAATTAAAGAAGTATGGCATGAACTAAGACTTTCTTAGTCAGCTGTATTGAACGGGCTCGCCAGCGATGGTGGGCCCGTTTTGCTTTAAGCCGCTTCATTCCCCTCTCAGCCACACAACTCTGCAATCAATCCCTCACCTTAGGCCCACGGCTTAACGTGTAAATCATGATCTGCCTCAACTAAACCAACAATCCCGAGTAAAACACTCAAGTTTACGTTGAATTTACCCGGTAACCTCTCTACCATCTAAACACACTTATAAAATACAGCTTTTGAATTGGAGTCACCATGTCTTTATCTACACACTCCCCATTGGCCTCAGAATTTGCCGAAGAGACAGTTGGCAGCCTAGTGGCCGGCGACTTTCGACGCGCCCACGTCTTCAGCCAATTTGGTATCGATTTCTGCTGCGGCGGCAAGCGCACCCTGGTAAAGGCCTGTGATCGGGCGGGCATCGCCCTGGTGGAGGTAGAGGCGGCGCTCCAGGCCGTGAAGGCCGAAGGGATGCAAGAGGATAGCCTGAATCAGTTACCCTTAAGCGAGCTGATCGACTATATCGAGGCGACTCACCACGACTATGTGCGTGAGAAGGCGCCACTGCTTATCGAATATAGCCAGAAGATGGTGCGCGCCCACGGTGAGCATTATGACGAGATAAAGCCCTTTGCCGGCTGGGTTCGTGCCCTGATAGAAGATCTCATGCCCCACCTGATGAAGGAGGAGCAGATCCTCTTCCCCGCCATCCGCGCCATGGCTGCGGGCGAACAGGTGAGTGGCTGTTTCGGTCACATAGGCAACCCCATCAATGCCATGGAGCATGAGCACGATGAGGCCAGCGAGATTGTCGAGCGCCTGAGAGCCCTCACCAACGACTTCACGCCGCCGCCCCACGCCTGCACCACCTGGCGTATCTGCTATGCCACCCTGAAAGAATTTGTTGCCGATCTGCAGCAACACATACATATCGAGAACAACATCCTCTTCCCTAAGACCCTGGCGATTTAAAACATAGCTTTTTAAAACATAGCCATTCAACAATTAGCTATTTAAAGCTTAGTTATCTATCACTTAGCAAGAGAAGGGGCGCAGCAATCGGCGCCCCTATCCAATCGGCGGCCTAGGCGCCGACAATCAGATAACCACCGACCAAGGCGATCACGCCGCCACTGAGACGCAGCAGCGGCAGCTTATGGCTCAGCTGCTGCATTATGATGCCGAGCGCCACGCCTAGCAGATGGATCACAGCGGTTCCCGTGAGGAAGCCAAGCGCATAGAGCACCGGGCTGGCTAAGGCCGGCATCTCGGCGCCGTGGGCGTGGCCGTGAAAGATGGCAAACAGCCCCACAAACCCCATGGCGAGCAGCAGCGGAATGTGCCTACCCAAGGCGATGGCCAGACCAAGCAGCAACACCGACAGGGCGATCCCCAGCTCAACCCAAGGTAAAGCCACGCCATAGAGGCCAAGGATGCCACCGACCAACATGAAGGCCATGAAGGCGAGCGGTACCGTCCAGATCGCCCGCCCACCCAACTGGGTGCTCAACAGGCCCACACTCAGCATGGCCAGCAGGTGATCGAAACCGAGCACCGGATGATTAAAGCCGGTCATGAAGCCCGCACCATGGGTGATCCCATGGGCGAATACGGGCGTAGTCCACGCCAGCAGCAACAGGGGAAGTAACCTTGTACGCATAAGTCCTCTCTATCCTTGAAATATGAGCACCGACAATAGAGGAAAGAAGGTTAACTGACTGTGATGGTTAGCCGAAAAGTGCAAATAAGTGACTGACAAGCTTAGTCGATAAGGGCCAGCAGATCGTCAAGATCGCTGCAGGTCATATGGGGTAGTTGCCCCTCAGAAATTAGCTGTGGTTCCCTTCCAACCGCCGGATTCAGCCAGGCAGCCTGGCAACCCGCGCGGCGAGCCCCCTGAACGTCGGCCTTAAAGCTGTCACCAAGGTGCAAGAGCTCATGACAGCCGATATCCAGCCGTTGACAGGCCTGATAGAACATATCGGGATAGGGCTTCATGCGAGTGCCATTGCCGGGATGCAGGACGAACTCCAGCACCTCACCCAGCCCAATCCGCTGAGCATCGACATTGCCGTTGGTGATGCCAATCAAGGGATAGTGCCGTGCCAGACGAGTGAGCTTGGCGATCACCTCGGGCGCGACGGTAAAGTCGGAGCGCTGCTCGACAAAGTAGGCCAGGGCCTGCTGCGCCGCCTCGCCCGCCTGCGTCTTAGCGTAACCTAGGGTTATCAGCCCCTGCTCCAGAGTAACCAGGCGCGCCGCCGAGGTGTCGTGGGCCAGGCTTGGGGATTGTCTTATCAAACTGCGCTTCAATACCTGCCAATCATCCAGGCTCCAAGCTTGGGTCAGTGGATGCCTTTGTGCCAGAAAGCTTAGCAGGCGCTGCTCAGCCGCCATGATGATAGGCCGGTTATCATACAGGGTATCGTCCAGATCGAAGCTGATCGCCTTAAAGGGTCGCAGACCTATCGCCACACTAACCATTACCACCCCGCTTCTTCGCCCTGGGATGGGCGCCGTCGTAGACCTTGGCTAGGTGTTGGAAGTCCAGGCTGGTGTAGACCTGAGTCGTCGACAGGTTGGCATGCCCCAGCAGTTCCTGCACCGCCCTGAGATCCGCGCTAGATTCCAGCATATGGGTTGCAAAGGAGTGGCGCAGCTTATGGGGATGCACCCGGGCATTTAGCCCCTGCAGCTGACCCCACTTGTTTAGCCTGGCCTGTATGCTCCTGTGGGCGAGGCGTTTGCCCTTGGCGGTGACAAACAGGGCGTCGTCTTCACAGGGCAAAAGCGAGCGCACCTTGAGCCAGTCGTCGATGGCACTCAGTGCCATGCGGCCAATGGGTACGATACGCTCCTTGCTGCCCTTACCCATGACCTTGACCTGATGCTCGCCGCTGGCGATATCTCGGGTATCCAGGGCCGCCAGCTCGGCCAGACGCAAGCCAGAAGAGTAGAACAGCTCCATGATCGCCTTATCCCGCAACGCCAGCGCATCGTCCCCCTCGATAGACAGAAGATGGGTCACGGAATCGAGATCCATATTCTTAGGCAGGGGCTTTTGCTGTTTGGGGGCGCTGAGGTTCAGGCAGGGATCTTTTTTGATATAGCCCTCTTGCAGCAGATAATGACAAAACTGCTTGAGGGCCGACAGCGTCAGGGCGATGGAGCGAGGCCCCAGCCCCTTGCGGTGCAGCTTATTGAGCACGGCTTGCAGCTGTTCGTCGCTGACCTCTGCCCAGATAAAATTCTCGGGGAGGAGTTCGCCGACCCGCTCGAGCTCGAAGCGATAGTTTCTGACCGTGTGGGGAGAGAGCTGCCGCTCACTGACCAGATATGAGACAAATTCCTGCACCCAGTCGTCAGACATCACGGCCTCACAGCTTAGGCAGCAGGTGGTCGAGTAACTGTTTGAGCTGATCCAGCAAGAGGTTATCCATTTCAGGATGGAAATGCATAGGGTCTTGGCTGGCGATAGCAAAGATCACCTGGCCACACTGCTGTGACAGGCGGGACAGCGCCACCGAGCCCACCTCGCAGCCAAACAGACGCTTAGATTCGTTCTGGGTGAGACGGCCGAAGTAGTAACCCTGCTTCAGGCGTTCGCTCCAGATGTTCGACAGTTCGCTGTCGATATCATGGACAGTGATCAAACGGACATGGGTAAACTGAAATTGCTTCTGCAACTCGCTCGACAGTATCTGCCTCAGGTCACCGAGATCCTCAGCCTGCAATAGCTTGAGCGACAAGGCGGTATTGAACATATAGATCTGTTCGTTACGCGAGGCCATGGCCAGCAAAGAGGTGATCTCCTCCTCCAGCTGAGTCACCCTGGATCTCAGCATCTCCTGACGACGCTCCACCAAGGATACTGCGCCACGCTGCTCATGGGGGATCCGCATCGCCAACAGCAGCTCGGGATAGCGGGCGAAAAAGTCGGGATTGTCGAGCAGATACTCGCGGATCAAGACTTCATCGAAGGGCAACTCGGCTTTTTTGTTCATCGCATCATTCATTGCTGTATCTGTCCATCGTATACATGTTCAGCAGGCCCCGTCATCCATAGGGGCTTACCCTCGCCTTCCCAGTTGATGGTTAAGCTACCACCGGGAAGGTCGACTCGCACGCGTCTGGCGAGCTTGCCTTGCAGTTGGCCCACGGCCACGGCCGCACAGGCGCCGCTGCCACAGGCCAAGGTTTCGGCCGCGCCGCGTTCATACACTCTAAGTTTAATATGGTTTGCATCGACCACCTGCATGAAACCTACGTTCACCCCCTTGGGGAAACGTTCATGCTTGGTGAGCAGTGAACCTATCCGCTCGACATCAGCGTTGGCCACATCGTCGACCTCCAGCACACAGTGAGGATTACCCATAGACACGGCGCCGCAGAGGAAGGTCTGCATGCCCTCAGGCATATCGGCCTGCAGTAGGTAGGTCTTCTCCGCCTTCTTGGCATTGAATGGGATGCGACTCGGCTCCAGCACAGGGATTCCCATGTTGACCGTGACGCTGCCGTCACGTTCAAGGCGCAAGGTCATCTTGCCAGAAGAGGTACTGACCTTGATCTTCTGCTTATTGATCAAGCCCTTGCTCTTAACGAAGCGCGCGAAACAGCGAGCGCCATTGCCACACTGCTCGACTTCGCTGCCATCGGCATTAAAGATGCGATAGTGAAAATCCAAATCAGGATCATAGGGCGGCTCCACCAACAGGAGCTGATCGAAACCGATGCCGAAGTTGCGATCCGCTAAGCGCTTTATCTGCTCGGGCGAGAAATAGACGTTCTGCGTCACGCCATCGACCACCATAAAGTCATTGCCTAAACCGTGCATCTTGGTGAAATGGATCAAATGTGTTTTCCTTCAAAAAGTAACCGGCCTGCCCTGCTTAAGGGAGGAGTTGTTCACCTTGCCATAATTGCGCGACTTTTTCTCGCTCTCTCACCAAATAATGACGTTCGCCATCCACCATCACCTCGGCGGCGCGGGGGCGAGAGTTATAATTTGATGCCATGGTAAAGCCATAGGCGCCCGACGAGCGCACCGCCAACAGATCATTGGCCCTGATGTTGAGCGCCCTGTCTTTGCCTAAGAAGTCACCCGTCTCACACACTGGGCCCACCACGTCATATTGGCGGGTCTCGCCTGGGCGTGGAACCACAGGGATGATCTTCTGCCAGGCACTATACAGCGAAGGACGAATAAGGTCGTTCATGGCGCCGTCGACTAGGGCGAAATTCTTCTCGGCGTTCTCTTTCAGGTAGAGCACCTGAGTCACGAAGATACCGGCATTGGCGGCAATGGCACGTCCCGGCTCGAAGATGAGCTTGAGGTCGCGTCCCGCGAGTTTACCAAGCAGGGCACTGGCGTAGGCACTCGGCTCCGGCGGCTGCTCGCCATCATAGGTGACCCCCAGACCGCCGCCCACATCCAGGTGCGCAATCTTCACCCCCTGCTCGGCCAGACGGTCGATGAGGGCCAACATGCGATCCATGGCATCGAGGAAAGGCTGTAACTCGGTGAGCTGCGAGCCGATATGGCAATCGGCGCCCTTCACTGCCAGGCCCGGCAATTCATTTGCCCGCAGGAAGATCGCCTCGGCCTCTTCCATGGCGATACCAAACTTATTCTCTTTCAAGCCGGTCGAGATATAAGGGTGTGTGCCGGCGTCCACATCTGGGTTAACCCGCAGTGATACAGGCGCGACTTTGCCCAGCCTCAGTGCGACCAGGTTAAGCTGCTCGAGCTCGGCGGCCGACTCGACATTGAAGCAGTAGATCCCCGCTTCCAGGGCCATCTCCATCTCGGCAACTGTCTTGCCGACGCCAGAGAAGACCACCTTACTCGCCTCACCACCGGCTTCTAATACTCTTGCCAACTCGCCGCCGGAGACGATATCGAAGCCACTGCCCAGACGCGCTAACACATTCAGCACCGCCAGGTTAGAGTTGGCCTTCACCGCGTAGCAGATCATATGGGGATGGTCGGCAACCGCATTGTCGAAGGCATGCCAGTGGCGCTCTAGGGTCGCGCGCGAATAGACATAGAGCGGCGTGCCATAGGTTTCTGCGAGAGAGGCAACGGTACATTGCTCGGCATAGAGTTCATCTTGTTGATAGAGAAAGTGATCCACTGGGCTTAATCCTTATTGTTATTCTGCTCGGTTGCTGGCGTGGGCTGTTCCACCTGCGGCTTCTGGTTGTCTTCTTGCGCTGGCGATTTATACAGAGGCCCCTTCTGCCCGCAGCCGCTCAGCGCCGCGCTCGCCAACACCATAAGTAAAATCGGTTTCATCTTATTCAACATCAGACATTCCAGTTTCGAGGGGATCACACACGGTAGCCAAAGGGCTCCGTACCTTTTTCATCATGTTTCTCATGATTGTACGCACTATCTCGGCTCGCGGGAGAGAAAAAGATGATTTTTACCCCAAACAGGATAAATCCCCGCTAAAAGCCATAAAAATTCACTTTTCATATTTCAGGCATCGACCTGACAAACGAAATCCCTGCTCAGCAAAATCTCGCTTTATCGTCATCAAACTGGGCCCTTGCCCTTCGCCTGACTCGCCCGCGCACAACCAATATCGAGTCTGTCTGATGTTTGCAGAGATAGGGCCAAAACGTCAAGCTTAACCCAGACTAAAACCCCCGAATGTGAATATTTTTATTCATTGGCAAGCCGAGGCTACCTCCTTAGTTTCTGCAAAGCAGAGAGAGAGGCGGGCGACTGGCGACAAACTTCACCTCACAAGGGCCCGGCCAAAGTTAGATATTTGGTAAATTTGGTATTACTATGTGGGCTCTGCAACAACCCACTCCACTGAAGGATGCCCAGATGGCAATGACAGATTCAGAGTATCACCAACTCGCCGACGAAATGTTTACCGCACTTGAAGATGCCATAGAGAACGCAATCGATGAACAAGATGCCGATATCGACATCGATGCCTCAGGCAATGTTTTGCAACTCGAGTTCCAGGACAAGTCCAAGATAGTCATCAATAAGCAAGAGCCCCTGCATCAGATCTGGGTAGCGACACAGTTTGGTGGATACCACTTCTCTTACGTCGAGGGTAAATGGCTGGATGAGCGCAGCGATGCGGGCGAATTTATGCCCTTCGTGCTCGCCTCTATCCTGCGTCAGGGCGGCATAGCGCTGAGCCTGTAAGCCGGCGTTAAAATTCGATGGCTGCCTCGTCGACGTTGACCCCAAAGGGCTGCGCCTGCAGTCGGCCATCGACTCTGACCAAACGGAAAAACTGCGGTAGATTAAAGCGTTCGTTATCCAGATAAGAGTCGGCAAAAGCATGATGATGACTCACCTGACTCACCAGCTCCTCTAGGTTGTTCCCCGGCTGAACATAATGATTCAGTTCATTTTTTTCATCCAGCACAAATACGTCTATCCCCTCCTTGCCCGGGCGCAAGAAGTATTGAATCGCACCTATGGCGGCAAAATCCTGGATCACCTCGGGGATCTTGCTGAAAGGCTCGTTGCCGAGATCCGGCCGCGGCAGCTCGAGCATTCGCTGCTTGGAGAGACGTTGATAGAAGGCCGTGGACTCACTCAAGTCCTGATACACCATGCCCTTGGAGTTGAAAAACAGGCCATATTTTATCCCGCCCACCTGCAAGGGGTGCACCATAGTCGACGAGGTTTTCGCCTTGGTACACATACGATTTGCTCGGTGAACCAGCTGGCTGATGCTGCGCTCTATCTGGGTACTGAGACGGCTGGAGCAGCTCACCACATCCACCTTCACCTGCTGGGGTGCCCGCTGCATGCCAGGGGTGATGTAGACCAAGGCATCTAAGATGGCTTCGTTACCCTCGAAATGATGGCAGTGCCACTCTCCCCAGCTGTTTTGACAGATAACATCCAGCGACTGCACCATATTCCTGTGGTGACGCCCCATGGAGAAGATGTTGGCGTTCATGTAGTCGAAGATGATCTCCTGCCCCCGCCACAGCTGGGTCTCATCGCGATTGAAATTGATGAGAAATAGCAGCTGACGAAAATGCCACGGCTGACACAAGTCCAGCTTAGATGCCCGCCAGCGACGCTCCGTCATGATAGTGGGCAGACGCTTGGCCGCCTTGGTGAGCGCCTTATCCTGGCCTTTGCCTTCGCCATAGGCGTACCACTGAGTCTGGGCGGTAGATACGCCATTCAGGCTGGCCCAAATCAATAACTTAGCCTTGCTATGGGAGTGAAATACCGCACGATTCCCCATGAAGTTTTTCGATTCTGGGGTGCAGCGGTAAAGGTAATACTCCTTGGTATTATGGCTGTAGATCACCGTCAGGTGCGCCTCGGCTACCGAGCGGGTCCAGAGTCGGTTGAGGCTGATGATCTGCTTGTCATCCTCGCTAAAGTAGGTGTGTAGCTTGCGGGTCAACAGCCCCAACTCGGAGATCTTCAGGCTGTCGCTCAGCTTGTTGGCCGAGGCAAATTGTAGGAGGGTCTGATAACAGCCCAGCATCAACTCATTGAGCTGCTCGTTGAACCACTGCAACTGACCACAGTGCCAGCTGGCGCATTGATCTAAGGTGCGCAGCAGGTTATCGGACCAACCCCAGCGCGTCACCAAGGATTGCAACTTATAGTAACGCCAATCTTTAGGGTGCTCCGCCACCGTCAGCCTGATACCGCATTTCAAATAGAAGCAGCGACGTACGATCTCGAGGCGCCGCTTATCGTTCTTATATTCCAGATAGTGTTCGATCGATTGATACAGGAGAAAATAGGCATCGTTGAAGGCCGAAAAATCCCCCGCCAGAGTGCGTTGCCACACCTGGGTGGTCACTAGGTTACTATTGGGATAATCGCTGGCATAGGCCTCCAGCAGCATTACCTTGAGCAGCGCCTTATGGGGCTTGTCCAAGCCTTTGTAGAGCTGCCACAGGGAGGCGCCGAAATACTCACTGGCGGGCAGGTTACTCACGTCCCCCAGAAAGAGATGGCTCTCGATCGCCTCGGCCCCTGGCCACCAGGCGACCCGCTTACCGCCGAGACAGATCTGGCTGCGGTAAAATTCTTCCAGCAGCAACCAGTGCTGCACGCTGCCACTATTCTCGCACCCCAGGCTTGCGGTCTGAACCACGCCGTCGCGACTGCTTGAAATAAACTGTTTTGGATGAACCAGATAGATATTCACTTCGAGATCGTGCTGCCCGAACCAGGCCGTCAGTAGCTGCGACTTATCCTGCAGGGAAGCGATTTCATCGTCGGCCAGGGTTGGGTCATACACCAACCAGACGTCGATATCACTCTTAGGGTTTTGCCCAAAACTGGCGGTACTGCCCATGGTATAAACACCATACAGGGCGCTCTGCTGCTGATGGATCACCTGGGGCTCGCTGAGCCCTAAGGTACGGCAGGCCTCTAGGGCATCGTCACTGGGAAAATATTCGAACACGCCGCTTGGCGTCATGGGGCCGTTGTAGCCAGGGAAGTCACTACGATGATAGTGAAACAGCACAGGGATCAGTTGCATCAGATGACGCTGCAGAGGCGTCAACATGGCAAGCGCACGCGCTAAACGCACTTTGTTTAAGCGCTCCGCCGTTGCGATAAAATGCTCTTGCTCTTTCAATTTTAAGCAACCTAGTCCATTTAGCTCACCTATAGCATGCTAACAGCTTAGGCGGAAACAGCAAGTATTTGAGAGCTGGATCACACTTTATCCTCAAGCTGCACAAAGCGTAAGCGGGTGAACTTCAAAGAATCGACAGCCATTTCTTACATCTAGCAATTAGCAATGTTAGCATTAGCGCAACTATGGCCTCTGATGGAATATCGAGCATGTCTCAAAACGTCATTCGTATCGCTACACGTAAAAGTCCACTGGCAATGTGGCAAGCTGAATTTGTTAAAGCCGAACTAGAAAAAGCCCATGAGGGTTTAGTCGTCGAACTGCTGCCGATGAGCACCAAGGGAGATGTCATCCTAGACACGCCATTGGCAAAGGTAGGTGGTAAAGGCTTGTTCGTTAAAGAGTTGGAAGTTGCCATGCTAGAAGGCAAGGCAGATATCGCCGTGCACTCGATGAAAGATGTGCCGGTCGACTTCCCCGAAGGTTTGGGCCTGCAGGTGATCTGCGAGCGTGAAGATCCACGCGATGCCTTCGTCTCAAATACCTATAAGAATATCGAAGAGTTACCACAGGGCGCCATCGTCGGCACCTCGAGCCTGAGACGCCAATGCCAGATCCGTGCGGCGCGCCCAGATCTTGAGATCCGCGATCTGCGTGGCAACGTGGGCACTCGCCTGGCCAAGCTAGATGCCGGCAACTATGACGCTATCATTCTGGCGGCCGCTGGCCTGAAACGCCTCAAACTCGAAGACCGTATCGCCAGCTTTATCTCGGCGGAAGACTCGCTACCCGCTAACGGTCAAGGCGCCGTGGGTATCGAATGCCGCACCGACGATGAACGCGTCAAGGCGCTACTTGCACCGCTAGAGCATATCGAAACCCGCTACCGCGTGATCGCCGAGCGTGCCATGAACACTCGCCTGGAAGGTGGCTGTCAGGTGCCAATCGGTGCCTATGCGGAAATCGACGGCGACACCCTGTCGCTTCGAGGCTTAGTAGGTAACCCAGACGGTAGCCAGGTGATCCGCGGCACAACCAGTGGCGCTAAGCAAGATGCTGAGCAGCTGGGTATTGCACTGGCCGATGAGCTGCTATCTAAAGGCGCCAAAGCCATTTTAGATGCGGTATACGCCAAGTAAAAATGAAGCTACTCCTGACGCGCCCCGAAGGGCGCAATCAGTCTATGGCCGAGGCACTGTCACAACGTGACGTGCCATTCACCATAGCGCCGCTGCTAGCGGTCGTCGCAAATAACGAAGCCGACCATGAGCACAAGAAAAAGCTTTTCTATCAGTCTGATATCATCATCTTTATCAGCACCAATGCGGTAGAGTATGCCGATATTGCCCTGTCGTCAGCTTGGCCTAAGGATAAGCAATATTTTGCGGTCGGTCAGGCAACCTATTGCGCCCTTAAGGACAAAGGCATTGTGGCCTTTGAGGCCCCCGAGTCTTGCCAGCAAACCGAAGGCCTGCTTACCTTAGCTCAGCTGCAAGCCATTACTGGACAACAGATCACCATAGTCAGGGGAGTCGGCGGCCGGGAAACTCTGGCCAGCGAACTGGCAGATAGAGGCGCCAAGGTCGACTACTGGGAGGTCTATCGCCGCGCCTGCCCACAGCTCGATCCCCACACTCCCTATGAATGGCGAGAGCAAGCAATTGACACCATAGTGATTACCAGTGGTGAAATTCTGGCCAACCTAATTACACTTGTACCTAAAGAATTATTTGCTTGGCTGCACGCATGTCATATTATAGTGCCCAGCGCACGTGTCTATGACCAAGCCATTGCGGCAGGTTTTACACGGGTCACCAATGCAAAAGCAGCAAACCGCGACGCAGTACTCACAGCCTTAGGTTTACAGGATTAAGCCTTCTTACACAGCTGCTCGCCGATGTCGCCCTCGTCTTCAAGGATCTGCCTAAATGGACAAAAATACCCAAGAGAGTAAAGCGGTCGCCACCACAGAGCACGATGAGTCTATCGATGCGACCTTTACCGACACGCCACAGGCCAAATCGACAGCATCCCAGGAGACCAAGCCCGCTCAGTCTGGCGGCGGGGTTTCATGGGGATTTCTCTTTAATCTGGTATTTATCCTATTACTCCTGTTTGCCACGGCAACCGGCGGTTTCTACCTGTATCAGGAGCTGACCCAGCAGAAAGAAAAGACGGCCGTACTGGCTAAACAGCTGCAACAGGGGCTAGACGATCCGCGCACCCGCATTACCCATCTAGAGCAGCAGCAACGCACAGCAGAAAATCAATTCGATCAAAAGCTTGCCCAGCTACAAGCCAAGCAGGGTGAGGTGCAGGATCAGGTTAACAAGTTGGCTCAGCGCAACCCCAACCATTGGATGGCCGAGGAAGCCAAATACCTGGTCAGAATGGCGGGCAATAAGCTGTGGCTAGAGAAAGATCCCCAGACGGCGCTTAGCCTGCTGGAGGCCGCGGACGATCGCATCGAAACCATGAAAGATCCATCGCTGACGCCGATCCGTAAGGCCTTGGCGCGAGACATGAACGATGTCGCCGCCATCAAGAGTACCGACGTAGCCGGCACTGTGCTCAGCCTAGACACCATCATAGAACGCCTGCCTAAACTCAAGGTCAATCGTAGCGAGTCCAAAATCAACGCCAAAGACGACTCGTTGCAAGTCACCGAATCTATCGACGACTGGCAGAGTAATCTGGCCAAATCTTGGCAGGCACTCATCGAAGAGTTTGTCATCATACGCAAACGCACCACAGATCCGGCACCGCTACTGGCGCCCGATCAACAGTGGTATCTTGTTGAAAACATTCGCAACAAGCTCCTGCAGGCACAACTGGCACTGTTCCGACAGGATCAGGTGAATTACCGTCAGTCGGTGACGCTGGCCAGAAAATGGATCTTCCAGTATTTCGATCTCGACGATAACAAGACCGAGCAGACCTTGGCTGCACTGGATGCCCTAGCCACCCTGGAAATTCAGTCGCCCACCATAGAGCAATTTGCCGCTACGCCGCTGCTACAGCAGCTGGTGACCAACGGCAGCCTGATTAAGGATCGGGAGACATCGCTATGATAAGAGCCTTGATCTACCTGGTAATCGTCATCATAGGGTTAATCGCCAGCCCTTATCTCTCCTGGCTAAAAGGTTATATCTATATCGCCATTGGCGACTATGAACTGGAAACCAGTCTGGTATTTGCCATTTTTGCCGCCGTCATGTTTTACGTGGGGCTGGTATTGCTGGAGATGCTGGTCGTCTGGACCATAAACTTGGTTCTAAACAGCCGCCTGCTACCGGAAAAGTGGCGTCGTAAGGCAGCCAGAAAACACACCCTCACAGGCGCCTTAGCCTTGGCCGAAGAAGATTGGTCGACCGCCGAAAAGGCGATGGCCCGTGGCGCCGACAAGGGCGAGATCCCGGCGTTGAATCTATTAGCTGCCGCCCGCGCCGCCCAGCACAGAAACGACCATGACGCCCGTGATCATTACCTCAACGAGGCGGCCAAAGATCCCGCGGCCTACAAGGCGGTACTCACGACTCGAGTAAGATACCTGCTTCAACAAGGCGAACTCACCCGGGCTCGCGCCCTGCTGGACGAGCTCAACCCGACCAGCAAGAGCAAGCCACCCGTATTGGCTTTGGCACTCGATCTCTATCGCGCCCAGCAAGATTGGTCGGCCCTCAAGCTGCTACTTCCCATCGTTAAGAAGCGCGGCATCATAGATGAAAGCGAGCATCAAGCGCTGAACGCCGAGGTTAACCTGGAGCTGCTCAAGCAAGCAGCGGGGCAGAACGAACAGGCATTAGAAAAAGCATGGCACTGGCTTTCCCGCGCAGAACGTAAGCAAACCGAGTTTATTGCACAATATGCCCTGGGCCTCGCCAAATTTGAGCGCAGAGACGAGGCGATCAAACTCCTGATGAAACAGGCGAAACAGCAGCCCACGCAGGCGATCTTCGACGCCCTGCCCCAGGTGCTGACCCCAGCGGATCTCGACGCGAGAAAGCAACTTTTTGAACTTGAAAAGAAACTCGGCGAGCAAACCGAATACCAGGCCTGTATCGCCGCGCTGTACGATCAAAGCAAGGAGTTCAGAGAGTCTCAAAAGTGGTGGGCTAAAGTCTGCCAGCAATCCCCCACCAAACAGCGCTGGCTGGCGCTTGCCGAGGCCTGCGAACACCTGGGTGAACAGAACCAGGCACTGCAGAATTACCGAAAAGCGGCAATTTTTTGACGCTTTTTTATACTGTTTTCAACTAAGAAACCACCTTTACTGGTGGTTTTTTATTTATAAAAATGCCCCCAACCTGCTTCCTTACATATAACCCGCATTAAAACAATTAATTAGTTGTATTTTTATAAAAACACACTATTTCACCCTATTTTTCCCTTAATTACCGCTATTTGACAGCTATCCAATGCCAACCACACTTAAAGAGCTAAACCACGTGGATATACCAATAGCAAGCGCAAAACAGAACTCTTTTGCTCTTGATTTTACTCTTTGTAGAGCGAGACATGATTATGGGTGCTTCAATCACAACACAGGATGCAGTAGTTGTTAACCTTGTAGGCGAACTCAAGGTTAAAGATGAACAAGGAAATATCAGAGAGGTAAAAATAGGCGACCTGATCCATGCCGGGGAGCAACTTATATTTTCACCCAATGCTAAGTTTAATCTTGAATATGAAGATGGCTCATCAACGACCCAAGCCAACTTGATGCAAGACACGCTTAATCAAGATACAACGGTGAGCCAGGACACCGGTCAGGAACAACAGAGCGACGCCGCGCCGCAAACCAACACGCCGGTAGCCTTAGATCCCGAAATCGCCGCGCTGCAGGCGCAGATATTGGCCGGTGAAGATCCGACCCAAGGACTGCCCGAAACCGCCGCCGGAGCCGGCACACCGACTAACCAGGGCGACGCTTACTTCGTCTCAGTCGGCAGAACCGGTGATGAAACCCTCGCCGATGCCGGCTGGGACACAGCAGGTTTCCCACTGACGCCAGATACCACAGTTGAAGAGGTGATCATTCCCGAGCTTCAACCCAGTGCGCCCACTGTCTCCTCTGCGACCTTCTCGCTATTTGAGGCCAACCTGGCCCAGGGTAGTTCACCTTCTGCACTACTCACCAATTTTGCCAACAACATTCAAACAGCTGCAGATGCAGGTATTAGCAGCCTGACTATCAATGGCATC
Organism: Shewanella loihica PV-4; assembly: GCF_000016065.1. Lineage (NCBI taxonomy): Bacteria > Pseudomonadati > Pseudomonadota > Gammaproteobacteria > Alteromonadales > Shewanellaceae > Shewanella > Shewanella loihica. Next base: position 359,596 of record NC_009092.1, on the reverse strand, counting down.
AATATCATTAGTGGCGGCCAATTTGCTGGCCCCATAGTAATCAACACGCCCAATGGTGTCCTCACCATCACCGGCTTTGACAGCGCGTCGGGACAATTTACCTACGACTACGCTTTCAATAGCTCAGCCGATCACAGCGCTGGCGATCAGCTGCAGTTCCTGTTCAATATAGAATTGGTCGATAATCAAGGCGATATCGCCACAGGTACCATTACCGTCAATATTATCGACGATCAGCCAGAAGGGTTCGCCGACAGCAACGCCGTCACCGAAGATACGGCTACAGTGGCAACAGGCAACGTACTCGGCAACGACATACAAGGTGCAGACTCAGCAGAGGTTACCGCTGTCACTAACAGCCAAGGCACCTCAATTAGCCTTGGTGAAACCAATAGCATCCAAGGTCAGTTCGGGGTACTCACCCTGTTTGCCGATGGTAGCTATAGCTATCAACTCAACAATGGATCCAGCGCAGTACAATCACTCGCACTAGGCCAGCAGATAACCGAAACCTTTAACTACCTGCTAACCGATAGCGATGGCGACTCGGTACTCGTCCCGCTAACCATCACCATCACGGGTACTAATGACACTCCCATCATCACCTCGAACATTGAAGCCGCCACCGGTAGCGTACTGGAAGCCGGCGTCATGGATGGTGGTAACGTGCCTGAGCCAGGCAGCCTAGTCACCGGCGGCACCTTAACCGCAGCAGATGTGGACAACGGCGCCAGCTGGACCTGGAGCGGTGTGCCTCAGGTCAGCGACTACGGTACCTTTAGCATCAACGCCAGCACCGGTGAGTGGAGTTACACCCTGGCCGATAACGCCCTGGTCGATGCCCTCGCCCAAGGCGAGACCCATGAGGAGACCTTCCTGGTCACCGTCACCGACGAGCACGGTGCCTACAGCACCCAGCTGGTCACGGTCACCGTTACCGGTACCAACGATATTCCGGTCATCACCTCGAACATTGAAGCCGCCACCGGTAGCGTACTGGAAGCCGGCGTCATGGATGGTGGTAACGTGCCTGAGCCAGGCAGCCTAGTCACCGGCGGCACCTTAACCGCAGCAGATGTGGACAACGGCGCCAGCTGGACCTGGAGCGGTGTGCCTCAGGTCAGCGACTACGGTACCTTTAGCATCAACGCCAGCACCGGTGAGTGGAGTTACACCCTGGCCGATAACGCCCTGGTCGATGCCCTCGCCCAAGGCGAGACCCATGAGGAGACCTTCCTGGTCACCGTCACCGACGAGCACGGTGCCTACAGCACCCAGCTGGTCACGGTCACCGTTACCGGTACCAACGATATTCCGGTCATCACCTCGAACATTGAAGCCGCCACCGGTAGCGTACTGGAAGCCGGCGTCATGGATGGTGGTAACGTGCCTGAGCCAGGCAGCCTAGTCACCGGCGGCACCTTAACCGCAGCAGATGTGGACAACGGCGCCAGCTGGACCTGGAGCGGTGTGCCTCAGGTCAGCGACTACGGTACCTTTAGCATCAACGCCAGCACCGGTGAGTGGAGTTACACCCTGGCCGATAACGCCCTGGTCGATTCCCTCGCCCAAGGCGAGACCCATGAGGAGACCTTCCTGGTCACCGTCACCGACGAGCACGGTGCCTACAGCACCCAGCTGGTCACGGTCACCGTTACCGGTACCAACGATATTCCGGTCATCACCTCGAACATTGAAGCCGCCACCGGTAGCGTACTGGAAGCCGGCGTCATGGATGGTGGTAACGTGCCTGAGCCAGGCAGCCTAGTCACCGGCGGCACCTTAACCGCAGCAGATGTCGACAACGGCGCCAGCTGGACCTGGAGCGGTGTGCCTCAGGTCAGCGACTACGGTACCTTTAGCATCAACGCCAGCACCGGTGAGTGGAGTTACACCCTGGCCGATAACGCCCTGGTCGATGCCCTCGCCCAAGGCGAGACCCATGAGGAGACCTTCCTGGTCACCGTCACCGACGAGCACGGTGCCTACAGCACCCAGCTGGTCACGGTCACCGTTACCGGTACCAACGATATTCCGGTGCTTACGATTGATAAGACAAGTGGCTTGGTCACCGAAGATGACTCAGACCCAATGTTGACCGATACAGGAACGTTAAGTTTTACAGATGTAGACGATGAGTATTTACCAGAATATGTAGGCCATGATCTGTCTGCTAGTTATGTCGCTAACAGCTTAATGTGGAGTGGAGGCGATATAACAGACGTCCTGAGCGCCGATCAAATTCAAGCGCTCATCGACGGATTTAGCGTTTATCAAGATCATTGGGATTACTCAATTCTCAACTCACTTGTACAGTTCCTAGCGGCCAATGAAACCATTACTCTTAGCTTCGATGTCACTGTGGCGGACAAGCATGGGGCTTACGATACCCAAACGGTCACAATCACCATTAATGGTAATAATGATCCGATTGAGGGTGAGTTTGCTAAAGAGATCTGGGTACCCGCCTCACTTGCAGAAATAGCCATACCTTATCTAGATGGTTATCCGCTTGGTATCGATGTGCCAACGGATCAGGACTATAACGATGTCATTACCATTACTGGATTAAGTTTATCCTTCGTTGATCCCGACGAAACAGCCGACATAGGTGAGATCTGGTACGTCGATGACAATACGGGCGTATTAACCCTGTATGACTTCGATAATCCAGTCGTGCTTTCTGCTTCAGAGCTAGGTAGCCTGGTGTATGTCCCAGGAGATAATGCAGGTATTGAAGATCAACTGGATATCAACCTAACCTTCACGGTCAACTCAGGTTCCGATAGCGTCGATGGCAACTTTGTCATACATACAGTTCCAGCAAATAGCCTGGGCGGAAATACCGTACTAATCGGTGATGGCTCATCACCATTGACGTCAGGTAATGACCAAGACGCTTATCTGACTGTCAGCAGTGCATTTGCCAGCGCCATAAACTTAGATCCAAGCAGCGGTGCATTAGATCTATTTACCGATTTCCAAAAATCACCTTTCGACATCCCAATTCCTAACGGCGAGATTGGTGGACAGACTGGCATTGAAAGGGAGGAAGAAGTATCTGTAAGGCTGACCATTAACGGTATCACCTTTATTGTGATAGCAGCAGCGAATGGCGTAACAGATTGGTTTTATGACGCTAACTCCGGTTTGATGAGTGCTCATATCTCTTATACAAACATTCTAATGGAATCTGACAATAGCATCACCCTGGCCGATTATCTCGGTGCCAATCCTGTCGATCCAGGTGATATTTGGACCATTACTTACTTGGATAATGATGGTGGTTCTTATCAGGCACGCTTTGTTCAGGCAACCTTTACCCATGAATTGCTCCCTGATACCGCAGTAACGGTCACAGGAACTGATAATGTAGATAATCTCATTTTCGGTACTACAGAAGGAGACTCATTAACTGGGGCAAACCTTGATGACGAAATTTATGGTCGAGAAGGTAACGACTCCATATTCGGATTGGAAGGCGACGATCAACTCATCGGTGGCTCTGGTGACGATCTGATCGAAGGCGGAAGTGGTAATGACATCATCTTAGGAGGCCTAGGAAACGACACTATCGATGGCGGCATAGGCGCCGATATACTCATTGGTGGTGCGGGCAGCGACACCATAGATGCAGGTATAGATAGCGATATAGATACCTTTGTTTGGGATGTTGGGTCCGATGACAACAGCATAGATACTGTGCTCAACTTCGATATCAGTATGGATAAGCTAGATTTGTCTGCCATATTGGTTGATGAAGAGAGTGGTGTATATGCTTTAGATCAATACTTAGCGTTCAATTTCAGTGGTGGTAACACTGAGATCTCTGTTGATGCCAACCATGATGGAGTGGTGGATCTCACTATAGTATTGAACAATGTTGACTTAACCAATAACAACACCTTAAGTGATGCTCAGATCATCAACAACCTACTCGGTAACGAAAACTTGGTAATTGATACAATTCCATAACAGCTGACATTATCGCGACACCCTGTAAGGCCAAGCCCTAACAATTAGTGGTTTGGCCTTTTTTTTGTCAATCTTAAGCATTACAAACTGAGAGTATGCCTTAGCTTTAGCATTATTTGTGCGTCAAAAAATTGACCACTGTACAGACTATTGATAACATTCGATACTTGGCGAAAAAACGCGCTAACAGTTGCAACATAAAAAATCAAGTTGTGTCATTTAATTCTGCGGGGGCAGGTATGAAATCGTTAGTTACAACCAAAAATGGACAAGTAATAGATGTGAAAGGAAAGGTTTCTTTAGTCACAGAAACCGAGCAAAAAGAAGTAACTATCGGTGAAATGATTCCCGAAGGAAGCACTATTCTCATTGCTGAACAAGCTGATTTAGAACTAGCGTTTGCCGATGGCACCTCATTTACAAGCCAAAGTCTCAATGAAACTTCGGCCGCTGAAGCTGATGCATTAAATGAAATAGAACAACTTCAAGCGCTCATCGCCTCTGGAGAAGATCCAACAGCTGAATTACCAGAAACCGCAGCAGGCAACACTGCCGCCAGTGAAGGCGACTCTGGCTTTATATCGGTAAGCAGGACAGGCGCCCAAACACTCGCTGGCGCCGGATATACGACATCTGGATTTTCTGTCGAGCAGCCGACCGTTCAAGCGTTTACCGTTAGTAGTGATGACGCCCCTACCATTACCGCTAATGACACAAACACCATCGCAGAAGATGGCGTGGCAACTGGCAACGTTTTAGACAATGATGTTGATTTCGATACCGAATTGTCAGTCGTTACCTTTACTGTCGACGGTCAAACCGTCACTGCGGGCGCCACAGTCGAAGTGGAAGGCGGCAGCCTGGTGATCAACGCCGATGGCTCTTACACCTTTACGCCAAACGACAACTGGAACGGCAGCGTACCGGTCATCACCTACACCACCAATACCGGTGAGAGCGCGACCCTGACCATTAACGTCACTCCGGTAGATGACCCATCTATACTGGCGAACGACAGCAACACGATTGCAGAGGACACTGTCGCTACCGGCAACGTATTAGATAACGACAGCGATATCGACAGCGAGCTATCAGTCGTGAGCTTCAGTGTCGACGGTCAAACCGTCACTGCGGGCACTACAGTCGAAGTGGAAGGCGGCAGCCTGGTGATCAACGCCGATGGCTCTTACACCTTTACGCCAAACGACAACTGGAACGGCAGCGTACCGGTCATCACCTACACCACCAATACCGGTGAGAGCGCGACCCTGACCATTAACGTCACTCCGGTAGATGACCCATCTATACTGGCGAACGACAGCAACACGGTTGCAGAGGACACTGTCGCCACCGGCAACGTATTAGACAACGACAGCGATATAGATAGTGAGCTATCAGTCGTGAGCTTCAGTGTCGACGGTCAAACCGTCACTGCGGGCACCGCAGTCGAAGTGGAAGGCGGCAGCCTGGTGATCAACGCCGATGGCTCTTACACCTTTACGCCAAACGACAACTGGAACGGCAGCGTACCGGTTATCACCTACACCACCAATACTGGTGAGAGCGCGACCCTGACCATTAACGTCACTCCGGTAGATGATACCACCAACGCCGTCAACGACTTCAACACAGTGGCCGAAGATACGATTGCCAGCGGCAACGTTCTCGACAACGACAGTGATGTAGATGACACGCTGTCTGTGGTCAGCTTCGAAATCGATGGCAATAGCTATATCGCTGGTAACGTCGCCACGCTCGACGGCGGTATTTTCTTCCTTAACGCCGACGGCTCGTACAGCTTCGTTCCGAACGAAAACTGGAACGGCAACGTGCCCGTAGTGACCTATATTACCAATACAGGTGCCACCGCCACTCTAACCATCGTCGTTACCCCAGTGGACGATGCCACAAGTGCCGTGGATGACTACATCAACGTACCTGAAGATACCGTGGCCAGCGGTAACGTACTTGACAACGACAGTGATGTAGATGACGAACTGTCCGTGGTCAGCTTCGAAGTGAATGGAAACAGCTATACAGCAGGTAGCAGCGTCGTACTCGACGGTGGCACTCTGGTGCTTAATGCTGATGGTTCTTACAGCTTTACTCCCAATGCCGACTGGAATGGCTACGTACCTGAGGTGACCTATACTACTAACACCGGTGCCACCGCTATCCTGACTATCTACGTTGACCCTGTGGACGATGCCACCAACGCCGTCAACGACTTCAACACAGTGGCCGAAGATACGATTGCCAGCGGCAACGTTCTCGACAACGACAGTGATGTAGATGACACGCTGTCTGTGGTCAGCTTCGAAATCGATGGCAATAGCTATATTGCTGGTAACGTCGCCACGCTCGACGGCGGTATTTTCTTCCTTAACGCCGACGGCTCGTACAGCTTCGTTCCGAACGAAAACTGGAACGGCAACGTGCCCGTAGTGACCTATATTACCAATACAGGTGCCACCGCCACTCTAACCATCGTCGTTACCCCAGTGGACGATGCCACAAGTGCCGTGGATGACTACATCAACGTACCTGAAGATACCGTGGCCAGCGGTAACGTACTTGACAACGACAGTGATGTAGATGACGAACTGTCCGTGGTCAGCTTCGAAGTGAATGGAAACAGCTATACAGCAGGTAGCAGCGTCGTACTCGACGGTGGCACTCTGGTGCTTAATGCTGATGGTTCTTACAGCTTTACTCCCAATGCCGACTGGAATGGCTACGTACCTGAGGTGACCTATACTACTAACACCGGTGCCACCGCTATCCTGACTATCTACGTTGACCCTGTGGACGATGCCACCAACGCCGTCAACGACTTCAACACAGTGGCCGAAGATACGATTGCCAGTGGCAACGTTCTCGACAACGACAGTGATGTGGATGACACGCTGTCTGTGGTCAGCTTCGAAATCGATGGCAATAGCTATATCGCTGGCAACGTCGCCACGCTCGACGGCGGTATTTTCTTCCTTAACGCCGACGGCTCGTACAGCTTCGTTCCGAACGAAAACTGGAACGGCAACGTGCCCGTAGTGACCTATATTACCAATACAGGTGCCACCGCCACTCTGACCATCGTCGTTACCCCAGTGGACGATACCACAAACGCGGTCAATGACTTTAACACCATAGCCGAGGACACTGTTGCTAGCGGCAACGTACTAGATAACGACAGCGATATCGACAACGAACTGTCAGTAGCCACTTTCACTGTCGACGGTGAAGACACCGTCTACAACGCTGGTGAAAGTGTGGAGCTCGAAGGTGGTATCCTGGTACTAAACGCCGACGGCTCTTACACATTTACGCCAAACGACAACTGGAACGGCAGCGTACCTGTCGTCACCTACACCACTAATACTGGTGATAGTGCGACTCTGACCATTAATGTCACCCCGGTCAACGATGACTTCACCGATGACAACGAAGTCATTAACGTCAATGAAGACAGCGGCGCCACCACAGGTAATGTGATTGATGGCACCAGCGTCGATGGCGAGCTGAGCGTGCAGAGCTTCAGCATCGACGGCGTTACCGGCCCATTCACCCTGGGTCAGGCGGTTAACATCAATGGCGTCGGCAGCTTCACCCTGAACGCTGACGGCAGCTACAGCTTTACCCCGGCCGCCAACTACAACGGTCCGGTACCAGTGATCACCTATGTGCTCACCGACGGCTCAAGCACCGACACCTCAACCCTGACCATCACGGTTGATCCGGTCAACGATGACTTCACCGATGACAACGAAGCCATTAACGTCAATGAAGACAGCGGCGCCACCACAGGTAATGTGATTGATGGCACCAGCGTCGATGGCGAACTGAGCGTGCAGAGCTTCAGCATCGACGGCGTTGACGGTCCATTCACCCTGGGTCAGGCGGTTAACATCAATGGTGTCGGCAGCTTCACTTTGAATGCTGACGGCAGCTACAGCTTTACCCCGGCCGCCAACTACAACGGTCCGGTACCAGTGATCACCTATGTGCTCACCGACGGCTCAAGCACCGACACCTCAACCCTGACCATCACGGTTGATCCGGTCAACGATGACTTCACCGATGACAACGAAGCCATTAACGTCAATGAAGACAGCGGCGCCACCACAGGTAATGTGATTGATGGCACCAGCGTCGATGGCGAGCTGAGCGTGCAGAGCTTCAGCATCGACGGCGTTACCGGCCCATTCACCCTGGGTCAGGCGGTTAACATCAATGGCGTCGGCAGCTTCACCCTGAACGCTGACGGCAGCTACAGCTTTACCCCGGCCGCCAACTACAACGGTCCGGTACCAGTGATCACCTATGTGCTCACCGACGGCTCAAGCACCGACACCTCAACCCTGACCATCACGGTTGATCCGGTCAACGATGACTTCACCGATGACAACGAAGTCATTAACGTCAATGAAGACAGCGGCGCCACCACAGGTAATGTGATTGATGGCACCAGCGTCGATGGCGAACTGAGCGTGCAGAGCTTCAGCATCGACGGCGTTGACGGTCCATTCACCCTGGGTCAGGCGGTTAACATCAATGGTGTCGGCAGCTTCACTTTGAATGCTGACGGCAGCTACAGCTTTACCCCGGCCGCCAACTACAACGGTCCGGTACCAGTGATCACCTATGTGCTCACCGACGGCTCAAGCACCGACACCTCAACCCTGACCATCACGGTTGATCCGGTCAACGATGACTTCACCGATGACAACGAAGTCATTAACGTCAATGAAGACAGCGGCGCCACCACAGGTAATGTGATTGATGGCACCAGCGTCGATGGCGAGCTGAGCGTGCAGAGCTTCAGCATCGACGGCGTTACCGGCCCATTCACCCTGGGTCAGGCGGTTAACATCAATGGCGTCGGCAGCTTCACCCTGAACGCTGACGGCAGCTACAGCTTTACCCCGGCCGCCAACTACAACGGTCCGGTACCAGTGATCACCTATGTGCTCACCGACGGCTCAAGCACCGACACCTCAACCCTGACCATCACGGTTGATCCGGTCAACGATGACTTCACCGATGACAACGAAGTCATTAACGTCAATGAAGACAGCGGCGCCACCACAGGTAATGTGATTGATGGCACCAGCGTCGATGGCGAGCTGAGCGTGCAGAGCTTCAGCATCGACGGCGTTACCGGCCCATTCACCCTGGGTCAGGCGGTTAACATCAATGGCGTCGGCAGCTTCACCCTGAACGCTGACGGCAGCTACAGCTTTACCCCGGCCGCCAACTACAACGGTCCGGTACCAGTGATCACCTATGTGCTCACCGACGGCTCAAGCACCGACACCTCAACCCTGACCATCACGGTTGATCCGGTCAACGATGACTTCACCGATGACAACGAAGTCATTAACGTCAATGAAGACAGCGGCGCCACCACAGGTAATGTGATTGATGGCACCAGCGTCGATGGCGAGCTGAGCGTGCAGAGCTTCAGCATCGACGGCGTTACCGGCCCATTCACCCTGGGTCAGGCGGTTAACATCAATGGCGTCGGCAGCTTCACCCTGAACGCTGACGGCAGCTACAGCTTTACCCCGGCCGCCAACTACAACGGTCCGGTACCAGTGATCACCTATGTGCTCACCGACGGCTCAAGCACCGACACCTCAACCCTGACCATCACGGTTGATCCGGTCAACGATGACTTCACCGATAACAACGAAGTCATTAACGTCAATGAAGACAGCGGCGCCACCACAGGTAATGTGATTGATGGCACCAGCGTCGATGGCGAGCTGAGCGTGCAGAGCTTCAGCATCGACGGCGTTACCGGCCCATTCACCCTGGGTCAGGCGGTTAACATCAATGGCGTCGGCAGCTTCACCCTGAACGCTGACGGCAGCTACAGCTTTACCCCGGCCGCCAACTACAACGGTCCGGTACCAGTGATCACCTATGTGCTCACCGACGGCTCAAGCACCGACACCTCAACCCTGACCATCACGGTTGATCCGGTCAACGATGACTTCACCGATGACAACGAAGTCATTAACGTCAATGAAGACAGCGGCGCCACCACAGGTAATGTGATTGATGGCACCAGCGTCGATGGCGAGCTGAGCGTGCAGAGCTTCAGCATCGACGGCGTTACCGGCCCATTCACCCTGGGTCAGGCGGTTAACATCAATGGCGTCGGCAGCTTCACTTTGAATGCTGACGGCAGCTACAGCTTTACCCCGGCCGCCAACTACAACGGTCCGGTACCAGTGATCACCTATGTGCTCACCGACGGCTCAAGCACCGACACCTCAACCCTGACCATCACGGTTGATCCGGTCAACGATGACTTCACCGATGACAACGAAGTCATTAACGTCAATGAAGACAGCGGCGCCACCACAGGTAATGTGATTGATGACACCAGCGTCGATGGCGAGCTGAGCGTGCAGAGCTTCAGCATCGACGGCGTTACCGGCCCATTCACCCTGGGTCAGGCGGTTAACATCAATGGCGTCGGCAGCTTCACCCTGAACGCTGACGGCAGCTACAGCTTTACCCCGGCCGCCAACTACAACGGTCCGGTACCAGTGATCACCTATGTGCTCACCGACGGCTCAAGCACCGACACCTCAACCCTGACCATCACGGTTGATCCGGTCAACGATGACTTCACCGATGACAACGAAGTCATTAACGTCAATGAAGACAGCGGCGCCACCACAGGTAATGTGATTGATGGCACCAGCGTCGATGGCGAACTGAGCGTGCAGAGCTTCAGCATCGACGGCGTTGACGGTCCATTCACCCTGGGTCAGGCGGTTAACATCAATGGTGTCGGCAGCTTCACTTTGAATGCTGACGGCAGCTACAGCTTTACCCCGGCCGCCAACTACAACGGTCCGGTACCAGTGATCACCTATGTGCTCACCGACGGCTCAAGCACCGACACCTCAACCCTGACCATCACGGTTGATCCGGTCAACGATGACTTCACCGATGACAACGAAGTCATTAACGTCAATGAAGACAGCGGCGCCACCACAGGTAATGTGATTGATGGCACCAGCGTCGATGGCGAGCTGAGCGTGCAGAGCTTCAGCATCGACGGCGTTACCGGCCCATTCACCCTGGGTCAGGCGGTTAACATCAATGGCGTCGGCAGCTTCACTTTGAATGCTGACGGCAGCTACAGCTTTACCCCGGCCGCCAACTACAACGGTCCGGTACCAGTGATCACCTATGTGCTCACCGACGGCTCAAGCACCGACACCTCAACCCTGACCATCACGGTTGATCCGGTCAACGATGACTTCACCGATGACAACGAAGTCATTAACGTCAATGAAGACAGCGGCGCCACCACAGGTAATGTGATTGATGGCACCAGCGTCGATGGCGAACTGAGCGTGCAGAGCTTCAGCATCGACGGCGTTACCGGCCCATTCACCCTGGGTCAGGCGGTTAACATCAATGGCGTCGGCAGCTTCACCCTGAACGCTGACGGCAGCTACAGCTTTACCCCGGCCGCCAACTACAACGGTCCGGTACCAGTGATCACCTATGTGCTCACCGACGGCTCAAGCACCGACACCTCAACCCTGACCATCACGGTTGATCCGGTCAACGATGACTTCACCGATGACAACGAAGCCATTAACGTCAATGAAGACAGCGGCGCCACCACAGGTAATGTGATTGATGGCACCAGCGTCGATGGCGAACTGAGCGTGCAGAGCTTCAGCATCGACGGCGTTACCGGCCCATTCACCCTGGGTCAGGCGGTTAACATCAATGGCGTCGGCAGCTTCACCCTGAACGCTGACGGCAGCTACAGCTTTACCCCGGCCGCCAACTACAACGGTCCGGTACCAGTGATCACCTATGTGCTCACCGACGGCTCAAGCACCGACACCTCAACCCTGACCATCACGGTTGATCCGGTCAACGATGACTTCACCGATGACAACGAAGTCATTAACGTCAATGAAGACAGCGGCGCCACCACAGGTAATGTGATTGATGGCACCAGCGTCGACGGCGAGCTGAGCGTGCAGAGCTTCAGCATCGACGGCGTTACCGGCCCATTCACCCTGGGTCAGGCGGTTAACATCAATGGTGTCGGCAGCTTCACCCTGAACGCTGACGGCAGCTACAGCTTTACCCCGGCCGCCAACTACAACGGTCCGGTACCAGTGATCACCTATGTGCTCACCGACGGCTCAAGCACCGACACCTCAACCCTGACCATCACGGTTGATCCGGTCAACGATGACTTCACCGATGACAACGAAGTCATTAACGTCAATGAAGACAGCGGCGCCACCACAGGTAATGTGATTGATGGCACCAGCGTCGATGGCGAGCTGAGCGTGCAGAGCTTCAGCATCGACGGCGTTACCGGCCCATTCACCCTGGGTCAGGCGGTTAACATCAATGGCGTCGGCAGCTTCACCCTGAACGCTGACGGCAGCTACAGCTTTACCCCGGCCGCCAACTACAACGGTCCGGTACCAGTGATCACCTATGTGCTCACCGACGGCTCAAGCACCGACACCTCAACCCTGACCATCACGGTTGATCCGGTCAACGATGACTTCACCGATAACAACGAAGTCATTAACGTCAATGAAGACAGCGGCGCCACCACAGGTAATGTGATTGATGGCACCAGCGTCGATGGCGAGCTGAGCGTGCAGAGCTTCAGCATCGACGGCGTTACCGGCCCATTCACCCTGGGTCAGGCGGTTAACATCAATGGCGTCGGCAGCTTCACCCTGAACGCTGACGGCAGCTACAGCTTTACCCCGGCCGCCAACTACAACGGTCCGGTACCAGTGATCACCTATGTGCTCACCGACGGCTCAAGCACCGACACCTCAACCCTGACCATCACGGTTGATCCGGTCAACGATGACTTCACCGATAACAACGAAGTCATTAACGTCAATGAAGACAGCGGCGCCACCACAGGTAATGTGATTGATGGCACCAGCGTCGATGGCGAGCTGAGCGTGCAGAGCTTCAGCATCGACGGCGTTACCGGCCCATTCACCCTGGGTCAGGCGGTTAACATCAATGGCGTCGGCAGCTTCACTTTGAATGCTGACGGCAGCTACAGCTTTACCCCGGCCGCCAACTACAACGGTCCGGTACCAGTGATCACCTATGTGCTCACCGACGGCTCAAGCACCGACACCTCAACCCTGACCATCACGGTTGATCCGGTCAACGATGACTTCACCGATGACAACGAAGTCATTAACGTCAATGAAGACAGCGGCGCCACCACAGGTAATGTGATTGATGACACCAGCGTCGATGGCGAGCTGAGCGTGCAGAGCTTCAGCATCGACGGCGTTACCGGCCCATTCACCCTGGGTCAGGCGGTTAACATCAATGGCGTCGGCAGCTTCACCCTGAACGCTGACGGCAGCTACAGCTTTACCCCGGCCGCCAACTACAACGGTCCGGTACCAGTGATCACCTATGTGCTCACCGACGGCTCAAGCACCGACACCTCAACCCTGACCATCACGGTCACCCCAGACAACACCGATGTGGCCAACGATGCGATCACCGTAGCAGAAGACACTGTTGCCAGCGGCAACGTGCTGAGCAACGATGAGGCCGGCAACACCAGCGTGGTCAGCTTCACCCTCGACACCGACGGCAACGGCTCACAAGAGAGCTTCACAGCCGGTGACAGCGTCACCCTGGCGGGCGGCGTACTGGTGGTTAACAGCAATGGTAGCTACAGCTTCACGCCAAACCAGGATTGGAACGGCAGCGTACCGGTTGTCACCTACACCACCAACACCGGTGAGACGGCGACCCTGACCATCACAGTCACCCCTGACAACACAGATGTGGCCAACGATGCGATCACCGTAGCAGAAGACACTGTTGCCAGCGGCAACGTGCTGAGCAACGATGAGGCCGGCAACACCAGCGTGGTCAGCTTCACCCTCGACACCGACGGCAACGGCTCACAAGAGAGCTTTATTGCCGGTGACAGCGTCACCCTGGCGGGCGGCGTACTGGTGGTTAACAGCAATGGTAGCTACAGCTTCACGCCAAACCAGGATTGGAACGGCAGCGTACCGGTTGTCACCTACACCACCAACACCGGTGAGACAGCGACCCTGACCATCACGGTCACCCCAGACAACACCGATGTGGCCAACGATGCGATCACCGTGGCAGAAGACACTGTTGCCAGCGGCAACGTGCTGAGCAACGATGAGGCCGGCAACACCAGCGTGGTCAGCTTCACCCTCGACACCGACGGCAACGGCTCACAAGAGAGCTTTATTGCCGGTGACAGCGTCACCCTGGCGGGCGGCGTACTGGTGGTTAACAGCAATGGTAGCTACAGCTTCACGCCAAACCAGGATTGGAACGGCAGCGTACCGGTTGTCACCTACACCACCAACACCGGTGAGACGGCGACCCTGACTATCACGGTCACCCCAGGTGTCGACGGCGGCAACAATGTTGACCTTATAGTCGATGATGCCAACACCCAAGGCACTGCAACCGACAGCGACAGCGCAGGTTTGAGCTTCACTGCAGGTGCTTACGATGTAACAGGTTTTGCTTTTGGCAACATTGGGGATATCAATGTCAGCGGCCTTGATGCAAACATTAGCTGGAGCCTAGATAGCTCGGGTAACCTGATCGGCAAAATCGATGGCAATGCAGTACTTCAACTTAGCCTATCGGGTAGTAACATCAGCGCAGGTGCGACAGGTACTGTTACCGTCTCAGTGACTCTACTAGACAACTTACCGCATGGAACCAGTGTCGATGAACTTGTGATTAACGGCATTACAGTCGTTGCGACTGATGCCGCCAATGACACAGCGACAGGCACAGTATCAGTGAAGGTTATCGATGACGGCGTCACGGTCAATCCACTAGACCTTGCCGGTGATAACGCCGCAGGCATCTATGATGGTGTGATAAATGTAGACGGCGCAGATCAAGGCTTTAGCGCCGATCTCTCTGGCAACATTTCGGGGGCAGGCACCTTCTCTGACTCGGGCATTACGGCAGGTGGATTAACCGTGTTCTACTATGTAGATCCGGCCAACCCAAGCATGCTCATTGCTTATTCGGATACCAGTGGTACTCCTTCGGCATATGATTCGGGCAATAGCGCACAATCGGTGATCTTTACTCTCTCTATCGATCCTAATGGCGGTACCTATCAGCTAGACCTGAAACATGCCATCGATGAACTCAGCACAGTTACCGTTGCCAACATGAGTGGCGGTAAGGGCGGTAACACGCCTGCAGTGTATGTCACCTTCGACGGTACTAACTACATCATCGACAACGACATCAATGACGTAGATCCAAATAACGCTATGGTGTTCTCGCTCACATCGACTGTTGGCAATATCTCCAGTACAGTAAACGGCAACACCAACGGATTCGGTGTGGCGAATGCCTTCGTCGATCAAGGCGAAAATCTGATTATTGACTATGCCAATGATGTGGCTTCGGCTTCAGTCAGTTTTGACGGCGCCACCTATATTCATTTCAAGGCCTATGATGCCGATGGCAATCTGCTAGGTGAAGGCGATATAACCAACGGGCAGACCATTGGAAACCTTGGTGAAATCAGTTATATCGAGATCTCTACCAGCTCGTTGGATAATCATTCCAACTTCCAGTTTACTGGTACTTCGGCGGAAAACATCGTCAGCTCAACCGTGGATGTAGATCTCGACTTTGTGGTCGATGTAACCGACAGCGACGGTGATACCTCAACAGGTTCTATCCATGTCGATCTGGATGCACCAGGCAGCACGACAACGGCTCCAACGGCGCTGACTTCAAATGCTGTATCTATGCTGAGCGAAGCCGATCTTTACAAAGATGGCACCGAGTCAGACTCACAGTCGCTGCGTTTCAAGTCTGGCAGTGAGTCGATTACGGCATTCCAGTTTGGCGATACGGATAACATTCATGTTTCTGGCGTCAATGCGAAGATTAGCTGGTCATTTAATGATGAAGGACAGCTCATCGGCACCTTCATGGGTAAAGAGGCTATCCGTCTTACTCTCAATGGTGACCGTATCGAAAGTGGTGAAGAGGGAAGCGTTAGCGTAACTGCCGAACTGTTGGCCTCTTTCCCACATAATGTGTCGACCGAGAATCTAGTGATTAGCGGCATCAACATTGTCGGCGTCGATGCTCTGGGACAGAAGGCTGTTTCCACTATCACCGTCTCTGTCAGTGACTATGCGGAAGCGGTAAATGATAGTGTTCGCGGAACAGAAGATCATGACCTATCTGGTAACCTGCTCACCAATGATATCGATCCTGATGACGAGTTATCTATCGTTAGCTTTAAGCTATCAGGAAATACATATCAGGCAGATGGCAGCACCATTAACCTTGCTGAAGGCAAACTGAGTATCCACGCAGATGGTCGCTTTACGTTCGAACCAAACCTGCATTGGAGTGGCACGCTGCCACAGATTGAATATCTCACCAATACGGGTGACACGGCTATTCTCGATCTGAATGTCGTAGCCGTCGCCGATGCACCTATACTGAGCGCAAGTACTGGTGACGTAGTCCAAGGCGAAGTCGCCCTGGATATAAACGTGGCACTCGTCGACAGAGATGGTAGTGAGTCACTGACAGACGTAACCATTCAAGGCGTTCCAAGTGGCGTCTCGCTATCCGCCGGCACACTAAATGCTGATGGCAGCTGGACAGTCGCAGTTAACCAACTGGGCAACCTCAGCATCAAGGCGGACGATAGCTACAATGGCGATCTGGAATTCACCTTGACCATTAAGGCAAGCTCAGTTGAACAAAGCAACTCTGATAGCGCGTCTAGCCAGACTACTCTGGATGTTTCGCTGAGAAACTACCACTATGACAACGGCACCGATGGCGACAACGTGATCAATGGTGGCGAAGATAATGATGTCATCGTCAGTGACACAACTGGCATACAGGTAGTACAAGGCGAAAACTACAATGTCGCCTTTATCCTGGATTCGTCAGGAAGTATGGGCTCGAACCGAATTGAATCGGCTAAAGACCAGCTACTTCAGGTCTTCAATACCTTGAAGGCCAGCGTTGGCGGTGCGACTTCCGGTACTGTGAACGTATTACTTGTCGACTTCAATAGCGGCACTAAGGCACATGTGGCCGTTAATCTAGCCGATTCAGATGCTATCTCTAAGTTAGAGAGCGTACTGAACGAAATCAGCAGCGACAATGGCAGAACCAACTATGAGGCGGCATTTGAGACGGTTATCGATTGGTTTAGCCATGGCTCGGCCGCTTCGAACACAGGCACAAACCTCACCTACTTCATCACAGACGGTGAAACCAACAACTACAACGTTGATGCCGATCCTGAAGATGTGTGGGTTTATTATACCGATAATTACAGAAGCGGAGACGATAGAACCCTATCAGATCTTCTTAATGATTATATTCCAGGAAAAGAGTTAACTTATCGCGGAAAAGTGATAATTGACGAATACGGCAACATCAACTATTGGTCGGGCTATTCAAGATACGATATGGATGGCCGCCAAATTGGCTCTATCAGAGTAGACGAAAATGGCGACTACTATGTCGCGAAGATCGCCTCTGGATACAGTAATGGTAATGGTACAGACGTCACGGCAGAGTCTGAAGCATTGGCTGCCTTCCAAGTGCTAAATACCCTGTCTAACGTAGAAGCTATTGGCATAGGCAGCGGTATAAGTCTAAACAAGCTTACCCCTTATGATTCAGATGGTAACGTAGCCACCAATATCAATGTGAGTGACCTGGCGAGCATTATCTTAGGTTCTAAGGAGATGCTACTTCAGGGTGATGACACTGTTAACGCTGGTGAAGGTAATGACATCGTCTTTGGCGATCTCGTACAGTTTGATGGCATCGACGGTCAGGGCTACGCAGCACTGCAAAAATATGTAGCATTGCAACTGGGTGAAGATGCTTCAACCGTTACAATCCAAGATGTTCACGAGTTCGTAGCAGCCAACCCTGCGCTATTCGACACCTCACGCGACCATGACGGCGACGACATTATTGCCGGCAACCAAGGAGATGATATCCTCTTCGGTCAGGGCGGTGATGATGAGCTTCATGGTGGTAGCGGCGATGATATGCTGCTTGGCGGTCACGGCAGCGACATGCTGATCGGCGGCGCCGGAGAAGATATCCTTATCGGCGGCCTGGGCGATGACACCCTAACCGGTGGCACAGGTAAGGCCGATGGCGAAGCCGATACCTTCGTTTGGCAGCAAGGTGATACGGGTACCGACCACATTACCGATTTCGATATCAACCAGGACAAACTGGATCTGAGCGATCTGCTCCAGGGAGAGAATGGCGGTAACTTGGAAGACTACCTGCACTTCACCGTTGATAATGGTTCAACCACTATCGAGATTGATGCCAATAATGATGGTCATGTGGATCAGACGATCGTCCTCGACGGCGTCGACCTGAGCCATCTTGGCACAACCGATGGTCAAATCATCAACGGTTTATTGGGCTCAGAGGGTAACGGTGCATTAATCGTAGATAATGCCAACGTGAACCAGGCGGCTTCGAGCTTTGCAGTACCGACAACCCAAGACGATGATAGTCAGATCCAGCATCTAGTACCTTAATAAAGGTCAGTAACAAATGGCACCAACTAGTTTCGGCTAATTGGTGTCATTTTTACTTTGGTGATGTTTTGGTATTACTTCTATAATTGTTCTACGATAATTTTATAATAAAATCTTAAGGATAAGCTTTTAAGGTGCAAGCTTCAGCGTCTCCAAAAACTGAACAATGGACAGTTTCAGCCTCCCAAAGAGTGACTGTCGATCCCTTGTTAGACAGTTTAGTGTTATTGACAGAATACTTCGGCAGCCCCTGCTCCAGCGAGTCATTAGCCGCTGGCCTACCGCTGTCGGGGAGCATTTTGACACCAGAACTTGTGCCTCAGGCTGCCGGTCGAGCCGGTTTAGCAGCCAAGCTCACCCGTAAGGGACTGGATCAGATCTCGCCTATTCTTCTGCCTTGTATCTTGCTCCTCAAAGATAAGAATGCCTGTCTATTAAGAGAGATCGACATAGACAAAGACAGGGCCGTCATTCAGCTACCAGAAACCGGTGGTGAGGAAGAGCTCAGCATTGAGGCGCTCGAGGCCATGTATGTCGGCTATCTGTTCCTCGTGAAGCAGCAATACCGTGGCGACATGGGCTTAGATCTGCATCTACACGACAGTCGCACTCACTGGCTTATTCAGACCCTGAAAGATTCAGCGCCTATCTACCGCGACGCCCTAATCGCCTCAGTGCTGGTTAACCTGTTTGCCCTGGTATCCCCCCTGTTTATCATGAACGTTTATGACAAGGTGGTGCCCAACCTCGCCTTCGAGTCCCTATGGGTGCTCGCCATTGGCGCCGGCATCGCCTATATCTTCGACTTAATTATGCGACAACTCAGGGCCTACCTGATCGACGTCGCCGGCAAGAAGGTCGATATCATAGTGTCATCGCGGCTTTTCGCTAAGGCTATCGGCATACCGCTAGAGAAGCGTTCCCCCAGCATAGGCGGCATGGCGCGGCAACTAGGCGAGTTCGACAGCATACGCGAGATCTTAACCTCGGCAACCATCACCACCTTGGTCGATCTGCCGTTCGCGCTGTTTTTCATGTTGATCATCTATATCGTCGCCGGCGACCTGGCCATCATTCCTGTGATCGGCGGCTGTATCATTATCGGCTATACCCTATTGATGCAACCCAGGCTCAAAGCGGCTATCGAAGAGAGCAACAAATTCTCCAGCCTAAAACACGGTCATCTTATCGAGTCCCTGGCCTCCATCGAGTCGATAAAATCCAGTGGCGCCGAAGGCTTAGTGCAGAAGAGCTGGCAGCAGATGATAGGTCATACCGCCAACTGGCAGTTGAAGGTGAAGAAGATCTCCACCTCGGTCACCAACGTCGCCAATTTTACCGTGCAGCTTTCAGTGGTCTGCGTGGTGATCTTAGGGGTCTATCGTGTCGCCGATAAC
The DNA here is from genome assembly GCF_000016065.1 of Shewanella loihica PV-4. Lineage (NCBI taxonomy): Bacteria > Pseudomonadati > Pseudomonadota > Gammaproteobacteria > Alteromonadales > Shewanellaceae > Shewanella > Shewanella loihica. Next base: position 339,597 of record NC_009092.1, on the reverse strand, counting down.
GACATCTCAATGGGCGGCATTATCGCCGCGGTTATCCTGTCGAGCCGCGCCATCTCACCCATGGCGCAGTTGGCAGGCCTGATGACCCGAGGCAACCATACCGCCAGCGCCCTAAGACAGCTTGATCAGATCATGACCCAAGAGGATGAGTTTGAAAATAAAGGCCATCTGGTCAGCAAACATCGTCTGAAAGGGCAGATCAATGCCGATCATGTCAGCTTTAATTACCCAGGCTCTGAGCGACCCGTGCTGCACCCCATGTCGCTGTCGATCGCACCGGGTGAGCGCATCGCCATCATAGGACGCAACGGCTCGGGCAAGAGTACCCTGGCCAAGCTGTTGGTAGGCCTCTACCAACCGACCAAAGGTAGCCTGCGCTATGACGGATTGGATTCGGCGCAGATCCACCCGACGGATCTGCGTAGAAACTTCGGTTACCTGCCACAGGACATCACACTGTTCCACGGCACGATTCGCGACAACATATTGTTCGGTACCCGTCAGGTCACCGAGCATCAACTGATCCGTGCGGTACAGCTCTCTGGCGTCAACCAGTTTACCGATATCGAGACCGAAGGCTTAGATCAACAGGTCGGCGAGGGGGGGCAATCCCTCTCCCGTGGTCAACGCCAAACTATCGCGCTGGCGAGGGCCACCTTGAATGACCCACCGGTACTCCTGATGGATGAGCCGACCGCCAGCCTGGATGCCCGCGCCGAGAAGCAATTTATCCGCGCCATGAGAAATGTCTCTAAGGAGCGCACCCTGCTGCTGATCACCCACAAGATGCACCTGCTCAACTTAGTGGACCGCATCTTGGTATTAGATCGTGGCCATCTGGTGGCCGACGGTCCGAAGGAGCAGGTGCTCAACCAGCTCGCCAAGGGGCTGTTATCGGGAGGGCCGAAGAGTGAGTAAGCACTTAACGACTCAAGACCTCGAGATGGTCGATGACGTCTATGGCGCCATGATGACAGATGCGCCCACCAGCCACAGGCTGATCATCTGGGCCCTGGCCGCCCTCGCCTTCAGCTTCCTGGTATGGGCCTACTTTGCCGAGCTCGACCGGGTGACCACAGGTACGGGCAAGGTGATCCCCTCGTCTCAGGTGCAGGTGATTCAGAGTCTGGATGGCGGCATCATGAAAGAGCTCTATGTCCGCGAAGGCATGACGGTCACCAAGGGCCAACCCTTGGTTCGCATAGATGACACCCGTTTCCGTTCAGACTTCGCTCAGCAGGAGCAGGAGGTCTACAGCCTGCAGGCCAACGTTATTCGTCTGCGCGCCGAGCTTAACAGCATCACCATCTCAGATGTCGCCGCCGACTGGCGCGAACAGGTGAAGATCGCCAAGCAGCCGCTACAGTTCCCGCCTGAGCTGACCGAAAGCGAACACGACTTAATCGAGCGTCAGCGCGACGAATATTCGGGCAGACTGGACAACCTGAGCAACCAGCTGGAGATCCTGGCGCGCCAGATCCAACAGAAACAGCAGGAAACCGAAGAGCTGGCCTCTAAGATCAACACCCTGACAACCAGCTTCCAGCTGGTGACCCGCGAGCTCGAGCTAACCCGCCCGCTGGCAGACAAGGGGATTGTGCCCGAGGTCGAACTGCTCAAGCTTGAACGTAACGTCAACGACATTCGCGGCGAGCTGAGTTCTCTCAGGCTACTCAGGCCTAAGCTCAAGGCATCACAGGATGAAGCCATCCTGAAGCGCCGCGAGGCCGTGTTCGTCTACGCCGCCGAGGCCCGCACCCAGCTCAACGAGATGCAGACACGTCTGTCGCGCATCAACGAGGCCCAGGTGGGCGCGCGCGATAAGGTGAGCAAGGCCGAGATAGTGTCGCCGGTAAATGGCACCATTAAGACAGTTCATATCAACACCTTAGGTGGTGTTGTACAGCCTGGCATCGACATCATTGAGATAGTGCCATCGGAAGATCAGCTGCTGATCGAAACCAAGATCATTCCGAAAGATATCGCATTTTTACATCCTGGCTTACCCGCCGTTGTCAAAGTTACCGCCTACGATTTCACGCGTTACGGTGGCCTCAATGGCGTTGTGGAGCACATCAGTGCCGATACAACACAGGACGAAGAGGGAAACAGTTTCTATCTTGTAAGGGTTAGAACTGAACTATCAAGTTTGACGAAAGACGACGGCACCCTGATGCCCATCATACCTGGCATGTTAACCACGGTAGATGTCATCACTGGGCAAAGATCCGTTCTGGAGTACATACTTAATCCAATTTTGAGAGCAAGAGACACTGCTCTGCGTGAACGTTAAGTTCACAACAATAACCAGGGGGGTTAACCAAATGAGTAAGCAAACCATGCATCAACTAAAGCGCAGTGCCATGGCACTCGCCATTAGTGCGATGTTGATACCGGGGGCAGCCTCTAGCCAAACGCTAGAACAGGCTGTGGCCCATACGCTGGATACCAATCCAGATATTCGCATCGCATTTAATCGCTTCAAGGCGCGTGAAGAGCAGGTCAATCAGGCAATCGCCGGTTACATGCCTACTGTTGATATCAGTGGTGGCTATGGCTGGGAACAGACAAACAGTCCATCTACCCGACGCCGTGCAGGCCAGGGCGATGTTGACAAGGATGGCGTCATCGAATTGATGCGTGGTGAAGTCGGTTTTAGCATCAAACAAATGCTATTCGACGGTTTCTACACCTCGAGCGAAGTGGATCGCTTCAGCTTCGAAGCCAGCGCCGACCAATGGGCTCTGTTTGCCGCGGCCGAAGATATCGCGCTAGATGTAGCCAAGGTCTATGTTAACTATATCCGCAGTGAGCAGGTGCTGACTTTGGCAGAGAAAAACCTGCAGAGTCACAAAGACATCTACGATCAGATTAAGCAGCGTACCGATTCAGGCCTGGGCTCAGTCGCCGACCTGTCTCAGATCACAGGTCGTCTGGCACGTGCCAACGCCAACGTGATCGCGGCAAAGAATAACTTCTTCGATGCCAAGGCGCAGTTTATCCGTATCGTCGAGAAAGAGCCGGAAAACCTGATCGTCCCGGTCCCCGATGACGATATGCTGCCGACCAACCTCACCGACGGTCTCAAGGTTGCCCAGGAAAACCATCCTATTCTGAAATCGGCCGCGAGTGATATCTCGGCGGCAGAGAACGAGCGTTCATCTGCCCAGTCCAACTACTATCCTAAGCTGTCGCTAGAGCTGGGTGGTAACTGGAACGATAACCTGGATGGCGAAGATGGCTACTCAGCCTTCGCCTCACAAAATGTCGGTGGTCATAACAATGACCTTATCGCTATGGTACGAGTGAAGTACAACCTATTCGCCGGTGGTAAAGACTTAGCCCGCGAGAAGGAAGCGGCCTACAAGATTGGCGAGGCGAAAGAGATTCGTCAACGTGCTTACCGTCAGGTCGTCGAAGGGGTCAACCTGGCTTGGAACGCCTACGAGATGCTAGAGCCGCAGAAGCTGTATATCCGCGATCACGTCATCGCCGCCAAGGATACGCAAGTCGCCTATAGCCAACAGTTCAACCTGGGCCAGCGCACCCTATTGGATTTGCTGGATACCGAAAACGAACTGTTTGAAGCGCGTAAGGATTACCTCGATGCCGAATACGACGAGATCATCTCCGAATATCGCATCCTTAACGCTACGGGTAGACTACTGGAATCGCTTCGTGTGACTCGCCCAGAGGTTTGGAAGGGTGAGCGCGAATATGAAGGGGGAGTAAAATAATGAAAGCCTTACTGATTATTCTAAGCGTCGCCTTACTGGGCGGCTGCGCTTCGCGCGACATAGTAACCATGGATACCCCGACCAATCAGGTATTCGATCTTAACGACAAAGATAAAGATGGCGTCATCGTCGCCCGTGAGCGCTGTAACGACACAGTGCTAGGTGCCACCATAGACAACTACGGCTGTGGTAAGATTAAGCCTATCAATGAGCGTCAAGAACTTAAGATATTGTTTGCCAACGATTCTTACTACATAGATCCTCAGTACTATGATCAGGTAGAAGTGGTTGCGACTTTCATGAGACAGTACCCCAACACTAAGGTGACCATCGAAGGTCACTGTAGTAAGACGGGTAGCTATGAGCACAACCTAGCGCTGTCGCAAAACCGCGCCGACGCCGTGACCTCGCTGTTGTCTGAGCGATTCGGTATCGCCAGCGATCGTCTGACGGCCATAGGCTACAGCTACGACAGACCGGTAGATCCTACTCATACCAAGATGGCACACACACGTAACCGCCGCGTGATCGCAGAGGTAACGGGTGAAGATACCAAGGCCGATATGAAGTGGACCATCTACACAGTTGATGAACAAGTAAAATAAAAAATAGTCGGAGAAGATGAAAGCCAAAATTGGCAGGCAAAAACGCTTTCAAAGGGTCTGCCAACTTTGCGTTGTGGCAACGGCCCTGGGGTTTTCTTGCCTATACGCTTCTCCGACGCAAACACTCGACGCCAACTACATTAAGTCCACCCTAGAAGCCCGATACGGTGAGCGCGCAGGTATGCGCGTCGCCGCCTGGTTTAAGGTACTGGATGAATCGCAGGGCCTGAGTGAACAAGAGAAGATCACCAAGGTAAATAACTTTTTCAATCTGTTTAGGTTTGTCGACGACATCAAGTTGTGGGGCGTCAGTAACTACTGGGCCACGCCGATGGAGTTTATCGGGGTAAATGGTGGCGATTGTGAAGATTTCTCCATCGCCAAATATTTCACCCTGCTGCAGCTGGGGGTGCCCGATGACAAGCTGCGGATCACTATGGTTAAGGCCACCTCGGTCAATCAGTACCATATGGTGTTGGCCTACTATGACACGCCCGGCTCCATCCCCTTGGTATTGGATAACCTGGACAGACAGATTAAACCAGCCACCCAGAGACAAGATCTGATCCCCGTATACAGCTTTAACGGTCGTCAGTTGTGGCTAAACAAAGAGAAAGGTCGCGGTGTGCTGGCAGGCTCATCGGAACGCCTTGAAAAATGGAATGATCTCAAAAATAGATTAGGTGTTGAGCGACTCAAAATGCCTAAGTTAAGATTGGAGTAGCGAAAACAATGACACTGTTTCGACAGATATACTCACTGCTTTTTGGCCTGTTCTTGGTCGTTGTCATCAGCCTGGCTTATGTCCAATTTACCGAGACACAAAGCTTTCTGACCAAGCAGATGGAGTCCGATCTCAATAACACCAGCCACAGTCTGGGGATCATGCTGGTTCCCGATCTGGAAGCGGGTGATATTGTCGGCGCCGAGACGCTGATCAACGTCATCTTCGAAGGCGGCTATTACCAACAGGTGAAGCTCACCTGGCTGGTCGACGGCAAACAACAGGTGTGGGAAAACGACGTTAAAATCGAGGGTGTTCCCCAATGGTTTATCGACCTGGGATTCTTCGAAACCATTAAACGCGAAAGCACCATCACCTCGGGTTGGATCCAGTTAGCCAACCTGGAGATCACCGCACACCCAGGCTTTGGTTACAACGAGCTGTGGCGCACCCTAACCAACGCCATCATAGTCATCTCTATCCTGTTTTTACTCGCCATCATGCTGGCGCGCTTCGGGCTAACCTGGATCCTAAGACCACTGCATGAGATCGCCGAGCACGCGGCCGAGATCGCCCAGCGCAAGTTTGGCCCTGACATGGCCATTCCAAAGACCTCAGAACTCAAGTCCGTGGTCGAGGCCTTTAACAGCATGTCTCATCAGCTCAAGCAGATCTTCAGCTCACTGGACGAAGAGGTGACTGAGCTGCGTAAGAAGAACCTGGTAGATCAGGTCTCTAAGCTGCCTAACAGGCAATATATGATGGGCCGCCTCAACAGCTGGTTAAGCGAACCCAACAATGGCTCGCTGATGATGGCCAAGTTCGACTGGCTCGAAGAGGTACACAGCAAGTATGGTTATCAGGTACGTGATGAGACCATACGCCTGTTGTCCGAGAAGATGCAGGAGCAACTGGACGAGATCGCTCCGTCTGTCATCGCCCGTATCGCCGCCTACGAATTTGCCTTCCTGATCACCAGCGCCGAACAGGAGCAGAGCAGCAAGTATCTGCATACCCTGATTAGAACCGTGAATCAGGAGATCTCTAAGGCGGGCTGTAAGCCCAATGAGCAGTTTGCCATAGGTATCGCCCAGCGCACCGACAACATGACGGTATCGGACATCCTGGCGCAGACGGATAATGCATTGCAGAAAGCAATCGCCGACAACAAGGTGTTCCACTGGTTCGAGAGCAACGAGAAGCAGCTCTACACCCGTGAGCAGTGGCGAGAGCATTTGAGTGCCGCCATCAGCAGCAAGCAGTTCCAGTTCAAGTGGCAGCCTGTCTATCACACCAATAAGGATGAGGTGGTGCAGCGCGAGCTTTACTGTCAGCTCACCATTGGCGATAAAGAGATCCACGCAGGCCAGTTTATGCCCTATGTGGAGCTGCTCTCACTGGGCTCTATGCTGGACAGATGCCTGATCGAGACCATAGTCGATAACGGACTGCTGGAGCGTAACTATGAGCCTATCGCCATCAACCTGACCTTCAACAGTCTGAGCGATACGACCTTCCACCAGTGGCTCAACAAGTTCCTGCGCAATACGCCGCTCGCCCAGCGAATCGTGTTCGACATCCCTGAAGCCGGCGTCTATAGCGATCCCGATGCCTGCCAGGCGCTATGCAACATCATTCGCGACAATGGTGCTCACTTCGGTATCGACCACTTCGGTCGTCAGTTTGGCTCTATGTCTTACCTGCAAAACCTAAGACCTAGCTACGTCAAGCTGGATCAGTCCTTCGCCTACTATGACGAGAACGAGCACAACAGCGAGCTGTGCCGCGCCCTGGTGAACGTCGCCAGAGGCCTAGATATCCAGATCATCGTCACCGGTATTCAGGAGCAGCCGCAACTAGCACGCTTCGAGCCGCTCAAGGCCAACGCCTACATGGGCTATATCTACCCGCCCACCCGCGTCGAGCTATAAACGACAAAGCTGCCCACTTGGGCAGCTTTTTTTTACCTTGATGGCGCGTTTTATTCGGTAAAGACAAACATTAGGAAATAACAAACGGGCAAAGAAAAAGCCCCTCGATGACTCGAGGGGCTTATCTAGGATTGGTCGGTGATAGAGGATTCGAACCTCTGACCCTCTGGTCCCAAACCAGATGCGCTACCGGACTGCGCTAATCACCGAAAATCTTTTTTTATCAGTCAATGATGCTTGATACATCACTCACTTGGAAACTGGTCGGTGATAGAGGATTCGAACCTCTGACCCTCTGGTCCCAAACCAGATGCGCTACCGGACTGCGCTAATCACCGAAACAAGGGATATTTTACGAGGTTCCGCCTCGCTTCACTATATCAAGGAAAAGAATGACTCGTGAAGTCTATTGCAAGAAGAAGTGGGGTGACTGATGGGACTTGAACCCACGACAACCGGAATCACAATCCGGGGCTCTACCAACTGAGCTACAATCACCACTGATATTAACTTCTTAACGCTAACTTGACCCTCATCCAACTGGTGCACCCAGAAGGATTCGAACCCTCGGCCTCACCCTCCGGAGGGGTGCGCTCTATCCAGCTGAGCTATGGGTGCCTGCCTTGTTAGCGCCGCATATAGTATGGATTATTTTACTGCGCGTCTATAGCAAACACGTATTTTTTTACGCGTTTGCTCAAGTTTTAGCATATTTAAGGTGATATTAAGCTGACAACGTCAAAATAATGACTTGGTGGTGCTGCTTTTTTATGCTATCAATAACCATTACCCCAAATCCTAGCGAAAAAATATAACTACTTGTGATTGGCGGAACCATGTTTAGGGATAAAACAGACCAACATTCACCCCGTGAAGTTGGGCGTTTATATAAAAGGATATCTCGCTTAAAGAGCCTGGCTCGGAAGTACAAGCGTTCTGAGATCGTCCAAAATACGCTATTGGATATCTCCAATCTTGCCGCTCGAGTCGAGCGCGCCGAAGACTTCTATGCTGGTATCCAAACCAATCTCAATCGCCTGCTCCCCGCAGACAACTTCTTCATCGCCATCCTCAACAGAGAAACCAACAAATTAGGCGTGCCTTTCTTCGTCGATGAGAAGGACCAGCACCCAAGCCAGCTTTACCCCAGCGAAGAGTTATCTACCACGCTCAACAGCGGCCTCACCGGCTATGTGCTGCGCAGTCAGCAACCCCTGCTGTGTGATGACGACAAGTTTGAGCAGCTGCTCGCCAGCGGCGAGATCGTCAGTCGAGGATCCAGCTGCCACCAGTGGCTAGGGCTCCCAATTTTCAGCAGCGATCAGACCATAGGGGTGATCGCCGTGCAGAGCTACGATGCCAATATCACCTATGGCGAGATAGAGGTCGAGCTGATGACCTTCATCAGCCAGCATATCTCGGGCGTTATCGAGAGGGTGCAGTACCAACACAATCTCGAGGCCGCAATTGAGCACAGAACCAAGGAGCTGAGCGTCGCCTACGATAAGCTCAAGCAGGAGGTCACCGAGCGGCGACGGGCGGAAAACCTGCAGAAGTCGCTGTTTGAGATAGCCGAGCTATCCAATGCGACCATAGACCACCAGAGCTTCTATCGCGAGCTACACAGGGTGATCAGCCACCTGCTACCGGCCAATAACTGTTATATCGCCCTGCTGGAAGACAATGGCCGTGAGCTGCATTTTCCCTTTTATGTCTCTCAGCTCAACGTAGGCGCGCCGCAAAGGCGCCCTCTGGCCGATGGTCTGACAGAGTTTATTCTCAAGCATAAGCGCCCTTTGCTGCTCGATGGCAGCGACATCAAGGCGCTGATCAAGGCGGGGCAACTCTACGCCAAGGCGCCGCAGCTCAACTATGCCGAGACCATACATCAGTGGATAGGCGTGCCCCTGTTTATTCAAGGCATAGTCAAGGGCGCGCTCACCATCTACAGCTTTACCCCGTCGCAGACCTACCAGGAGAAAGATCTGGATCTGCTCACTTTCGTCTCGCAGCACATCGCCGCGGCGATCGAGCGTAAGCTATCGGCAGAGTCGCTGAAACAGAGCTATGAACAGCTGGAGGAGAAAGTCGCCCAGCGCACCCGCGCCCTGGCGATGCTCAACCAGGATCTCGAAAAGGAGATCGCCCAGCGCCGCAAGGTCGAGCAGCAGCTGGTACACGATGCCAGCCACGACACCCTGACCGGCCTACCCAATCGAGCCATGTTCATGGAGCGCCTAGCCCAGGCGGTCAAGCATGTCAGGCGCCACGCCAGAGACAGGTTTGCCCTGCTGTTTATCGACCTCGACCGCTTTAAGCTGATCAACGATACCCTGGGCCATCTGCAGGGTGACCGTTTCCTGATTGAAACCGCCCGTCGCCTCAACCTCTGCATCAGGAGCAACGACACCTTAGGGCGTATCGGCGGCGATGAGTTTGTGATCCTGCTAGACAGCATCAACACCAATAGCGACGCCATCGAGGTGGCCGAGCGTATCTTAGGCGAGCTGAGCGAGCCCTATCAGCTATCGAATCAGAGCTTCACCTCGGGCGCCAGTATTGGCATCGCCTTCAGCGGCCACAGCAGCGGCGACACCAGCGAGTCGCTGTTGAAGGACGCCGACGCCGCCATGTATCAGGCCAAGTCCAACGGCAAGGGCTGCTTCGTCATCTTCGATCACAACACCAGCCATCAGCAGAGCCATGACATCACCCTGGAGATAGAGCTCAGAGAGGCGATCGCCAAACAAGAGTTGGCGCTGCAGTATTTCCCCGTGTTGGCTTTGGCGACCCAGGAGGTTCTCGCCCTGGAGCCAAGGCTCTACTGGCAGCATGAACAGCTAGGCAAGATCAAACAGGATCAGCTCAGCAATATCGCCGAGCACTGCAACCTGACCAAGGAGTTGGATCTCTATCTCTTCGACCAGCTCAACAGTGACTATGACAAGGTGATGCAGCAGGTCGACGGCCAGGTGCAGCTGCACATCAAACTCGCCAGTCAGCACCTGAAACATAAACATGCGGTGCGCAAGCTGAAGAATCGCATCAAGCAGAGTTACTATAAAGCTGACGATATCTGGGTATTCTTCAACGAGAAGGCCTTTGTCGCCGACAGCGACAGCCATATTCAGGCGTTCGACCTCCTGGCTAAGCAGGCCATCAACTTAGGCCTGTGCGCCTACGGTAGCGCCCACACGGCACTGAGCAGCCTCAGCTTCCTGCCCTTAAGCGGCCTGAAGCTAGACCCTAGCTATATCAGTCATCTAAATAATCCGCAGCAGAAACGCCTGCTTAAGGCGCATCAGCTGACCGCCTCGGCGCTCGAGCTGACGCTATTTGTGGAAGGGGTTAAGACAGATCTGCATAGGCAGCAGCTGGTCAGCCTAGGCTTCGATCAGGGTCAGGGCCAGGCCCTGGGTGAGTCTATCGATCCCAGTAAGCTGCCCGAGCCCAGAAAGCGGCCGAGCGGCTGCATCTCAGCCTAATCACCATAGGTGAGCGCCGCCTTAGCAATTTACTTTTTCAGCATATCCCGAATGTTGGCGATGTTGGCCCGGCCCGACTGCACTCTTTGCTGCTCGGACTGAGGCGGCTTACGGTTTTCCCAGATCAGATCGTCCTGGGGCAGCTCCATCAGGAAGCGGCTGGGCTCACAACGCATCACCTCACCAAACTGGCGCCGCTCGCGGCAGATCATGAACCACAGCTCCCTCTGCGCCCGGGTGATCCCCACATAGGCCAGGCGGCGCTCCTCCTCGACGTTGTCTTCATCTATGCTGGTCTGGTGCGGCAAGATGCGCTCCTCCACTCCCACCATGAAGACATAGGGGAACTCCAGGCCCTTAGAGGCGTGCAGTGTCATCAGCTGCACCTGATCGCCGGCCTCGTCTTCGCTGTTGCGCTCCATCATGTCTCTCAGGGTCAGACGGGTCACCACTTCCGGCAGCGTCATCCCTTCGTCCAGCTCATCGCCCTCTAACATCTCGGTCACCCAGCGGTAGAGCTCGGAGATGTTCTTCATCCGCATCTCGGCGGCCTTGGCACTGGTACTGGTCTCGTACAGATAGTCTTCGTAGTTGATGTGGCGGATCAGCTGCTTCACCGCCTCAACCGGTTCGCCACGGGTCGCCGCCTCGCCGGTATCGACGATAAACTTGCCAAACTGATACAGGGCCGACATGGCCGCCGGCGGCAGATGGTGGTTCAGCTCGCTATGGAATATCGCCTCGAACATGGAGATATGCTGCTCATTGGCATAGTTACCCAAGCGTTCCAGGGTCGCAGGGCCGATGCCGCGTTTGGGCAAGTTAACCACTCGCAGGAAGGCGTTATCGTCGTCGGGATTCACCACCAGACGCAGGTAGGCCATGATATCTTTGATCTCGGCGCGGCCGAAGAAAGAGGTGCCACCGCTGAGCTTATAGGGGATGCGGTTGGTCATCAGGGCGCGCTCCAGCAGGCGCGACTGATGGTTGCCCCGATAGAGGATGGCATAGTCGCCAAACTGGGTCTTGCCCACAAACTTGTGGCGGATCATCTCGGCCACCACACGCTCGGCCTCCTGCTCCTCGTTGGCGGCGATCAGCACCCGCAGCGGCTCACCATAGGCCAGCTCGCTGAACAGTGACTTGTCGTAGACGTGGGGGTTATTGGCGATCAATATGTTGGCTGCCCGCAGGATCCGCTGACTGGAGCGGTAGTTTTGTTCGAGTTTAATCAACTTAAGATTGGGAAAGTCCTTCCCCAAAAGCACCAGGTTTTGCGGCTTGGCCCCACGCCAGGAGTAGATAGACTGATCGTCGTCCCCTACCACGGTAAAGCGGGCACGCTCACCAACCAGCAATTTCACCAGCTCATACTGACTGGTGTTGGTATCCTGATACTCATCCACCAGCAGGTATTGAATGCGTTTCTGCCAACGTTCACGAACCTCCTGCTTGTGCCGCAGCAGCAGGGTGGGCAGCAGGATAAGATCGTCGAAATCCAGCGCATTATAAGCCTTCATATGCTGAGCATAGCGCTGGTAGAGCAAGGCAAATAACTGTGACTGCTCGTCTCTGGCGGTTTTGATGGCGCCGTCTGGCGTCATCAGGTCGCCCTTCCAGTTGGAGATGGCCGTCATCAGCATGCGCAGCAGATCTTTATCGCCGTCAAACTCCTTCTCGGTCAGCTCTTTCAGCAGCGCCAGGGTATCTTGGTCGTCAAACAGGGAGAAGCCGGGCTTAAGGCCGACCACCTTATATTCGCGCTTGATGATCTCAAGCCCCAGGGTGTGGAAGGTCGAGATCCACAGCCCTCTGGCCTCCTTGCGTCCCATCGACTGGGCCACACGCTCCTTCATCTCCCGCGCCGCCTTATTGGTAAAGGTCACGGCGGCGATGTTGCGCGCCTGATAACCACACTTCTGTACCAGATAGGCAATTTTATTGATGATCACACGCGTCTTACCACTGCCCGCGCCGGCAAGCACCAGACAGGGACCAGAGACATAGTGAACAGCATCATTTTGACCGGGATTGAGCTTCATTGACTAACGGCTACCAACTAGAGAATTCGTGAGATCGGCCAGGGATCATACCAGAATCTTCGCCATAGCTCAGACAAAAATATCCAGGTGGTCATCTAAGCTTAAGCGCGTGCGACCGATAAGCTACCGACGTGAGCCTGCCCTCAACCTGGTGTCAGGCGACCGGTTTTTAGTTGTCATCCCAGTAGGCTTAGGTACAATTCGGGCATAGCATAAAATGGCCAATGGCGGACAGAAAAGATGATTAACCCCAAAAAGATCGAAGAAGTAGCTAAGCAGCTAAGCGATAACCTCCCCAGCGGGCTTAAGCAGTTTGCCGGTGAGTTTGAAGAGAAGAGCAAACAGGTTCTGCAAAACCAGCTGATGAAGCTAGATCTTGTCTCGCGCGAAGAGTTCGATGTGCAGCAGCACGTGCTGTTGAAGACCCGCGAGAAGCTCGAAGCCCTACAGGCGCAGGTCGATGCCCTGGAAGCCAAACTCAGACAGCAAGACGAGGCTTAAATCGCACTAGGCCGCGTAAGCGTCGTCCATCCATGAAAAAGAGCGCTCGGCGCTCTTTTTTGTTGGCTGTTTTATTCTCTTCTTATCACTCGCCTATCACCTCTTACAACATCTGCAATTGCCCCCGTTTTGCCACAATTGGTCATCGCTATGCCCGCCTGTTTGGCGCGACTCATGGTGTAATGGCGCAATACACCCAGACCGTCATTGAGAGGGATTTTTATGTTAAGTCGGTTACCCCTGGCCAACAGCCCACTGAGCAAGAAACTGATCTTCATCGCCATCCTTACCCTAGTGGCTATGATCCCCTTAGGCCTCATCGAGAGCCTCACCTCAGACAGGCAGCATCTGTACCACGGCATGGTCAACGAGATAGGCCGCTCTTGGGGCGAGCAACAGACCATTGCCGGACCTGCGCTGGTGATCCCCTACACCTATGAGGTGGTGCAGGAGAGCATCAGCGACACGGGCAAGATGACCAAGGCGAGGCACACCTACGACAGCGAACTCGTGGTGTTGCCGGAGCAGCTCAACCTCGCCGTCTCGCTCAAACACAGCTTCCTCTCCCGCGGCATCTTCCGCTCTCTGGTCTATCAGTCTCAGGTCACGGGCTCGGCGCAGTTTCGCCTCGAAGCCTACTCCTTACCCAACCTAGTCAACCTGCATCCCGACCAAGCCAGGCTGGTGTTTGGCATCTCCGCCAACCAGGCCATCGACAAGCTCAACCGCTTCGCCGCCAAGGCCGACCAGCAAGCGGCCGCGCCTCAAAGACTCATGCCCGGCACTGGGCTGGAGCAGCTCAGGGGGCTCGACCGCGGCTTTCATCAGCCGATAGCCCTGAGTCCCGACAGTGAGCAACTCACGGTCAACTTCGATATCAGCCTACGGGGCTCTCAAGGGATCTCTGTGCTGCCCATAGGACAGCAGACTGAGGTTACCCTGTCCGCGGACTGGCCGCATCCAAGCTTTCACGGCCTGCTACCGACCGAGCGACAGATAACCGCCCAGGGCTTCAGCGCCCAGTGGGACGTGAGCCACCTGACCCGCAACTATCCCCAGGTCTTTACCAAGACCCAGGAGGTCAATCTGCAGGAGATCGCGGCTCAGGCCACCCTGTTTGAGCCTGTCACCCACTACGGCAAGATAGAGCGTGCGGTCAAATATGGTCTGCTGTTTATCATGCTCACCAGCACCATGCTGCTGATCTTCGAGCTGGGGCAACAGCAGGTCTTAAGCTCGATTCAGTATCTGCTGGTCGCCAGCGCCATGGCGCTCTTCTATCTGCTGTTGCTCTCCCTGTCGGAGCATATCAGCTTCGGTTATGCCTACCTGCTGGCGGCATCTGTGCCACTGCTGTCTGTCTCGGCCTATATTGCCAGCGTGACCGCCAGTAACAGGCGCGGCGCCTTCATGGCCATCATGTTACTGGCGCTCTACAGCGTGCTCTACTCCATCCTGAAGTTGGAAGACTATGCGCTGCTGATGGGATCTGGCCTGCTGATGATGGTGCTGCTGCTCCTCATGTACCTGACTCGTCACCAGATCGAAGCACCATCAACACCTTCGCAAGAGTAAATAACACCTCAGGCGCTGGCCAGACTAGCCAGCGCCGCCTAAGCGGGTTAGCCTAGCGCTTTTCAATAACCGTATTTTTCAAACAGGAAGTTTTAAGAGCACACCTATGAGATCGAATCCACCCTCCAATCTCTATTTTTCCGTGGTGCTACTCTGGAGCGGTCTGACGCTGATCCCCGCCGCAATCTACTTAGGCGGACTAAGCCTGTTTCCCTGGCTCGAGCTCAGTTCCCTCAAGGCGCAGATACTCTTTGGCTTAACCAGCTCGGGCACGGCGCCCTATGGTGTGCTCACCGTGCTGGCCCTGCTTCTCGCCTGTTATCTGTTGCTGCCACGCAAACAGCTAGTGCCTCTACTGTTTAGCGTCTGCCTCGCCATGGGGCTCAGCCTGGGGCTAAATCACTTTCTCAAGCCTTACTTCGGCCACCCCAGACCCAATGTGCAATTCTTGGCAGAGAACCAAGGGCTGTCGCTTAGCGGTTTTTATCAGGCCAGTCAGCCGACGCGGCGGATATTGATGGCACAAGAGGTTGCCAAGCTATCACAGGAGATCAAGCTGCCACAGGAGACCAAGCTATCCCTCTCCCCCAAGATAGCCCAGCATTGGCAAGATGAGGTGGGTTACTCGTTTCCCTCGGGTCACACCCTGTTTGCGGTGACGCTCACCCTAGTCGTAAGCTATTTTTTGTTGGCGGCGCAAAGGTTTTTATTCGCCGCTCTGTTATGCTTATGGGCGCTGGCCATGGGGTTTAGCCGCATGTTACTGGGCATGCACTGGCCTCAAGATGTCTTGGCGGCATCCTTGCTCGGCGGCCTTATCGCCCTGCTCGCCTTGCTGATCACCGAGAAATGGCGCGCCATCGGCCAAGGCTAGTGCCTAACTGGGCTAATGTTTAACTGAAACAGTATTTTACTTCCACAAGGGTTTACTCTTACCCGGCGACTGACATGACAAGACTACAACTCGACAAGACCGACATTCAGATCCTCAAGTTACTGCAAGCCCAGGGACGCATGGCCAACCAAGATCTGGCCGCAAGCGTCGGCCTGTCGCCCTCGCCCTGCTCGCGCCGGGTCAAGGCGATGGAGGAGGCGGGCATCATCGCCGGTTACGCCGCCTTAGTCGATGCCCCTTACTTTCAGTTAACCCTGACCGCCTACGTGCAGGTGAGGCTGGAAAAACACACCCAAGCGATACTCGATGCATTCGAGCAGGCCATCGACGGCTATGACGAGGTACTCGAATGCGCCCTACTGACAGGCAGCGACGCCGATTACCAACTCAAGGTCTTAGTCAGAGACATGGATGCCTTCAAACACTTCCTGCTAGAGAAGCTCACCAGCAACCCGCATATCGCTGGCATACGCTCAAGCTTCGTGCTTAAACAGGTCAAGAGCCGCACCGCTATTCCCCTGCCTGAACTCGGCACTCAAGACGATAAAGCATGATAAATCACACAGATTCTCATTTTTTCAGCCGCGCAATCCTATCGCGTCGACGCCTGTCTCAACGGGACCATCGCAATAATTTCGCCAATGAAGCAAGGAAGCGAAATTGGTTTTCAAAAAATAGCAGCATGACGCGATAACAACAAAGTCTTAACCTTAATCCACGCCATTTACCACCCTTGACCGACTATAATAAAGGACTATGATGCGCCCTCTTTAACACTGAGGTAGGGATAGATGAGCGCAAAAGATTTAGGGCATTTCAGCTCACGCATAGGCTTTATCATGGCGGCTGCTGGCTCGGCCGTCGGTGTCGGTAACATCTGGGGATTTCCCACTCAGGCGGCAACCCATGGTGGCGGGGCCTTCCTCTTGGTGTATCTGGTGCTCATCTTCCTGCTGGGTTACCCCATGCTGGTCGCCGAACTCATGATTGGCCGCCACGGCCAGACCAACCCTGCCGATGCCATGGCCAAGCTGGGCAGCAGCAAGCTGAGTCGTAACTTGGGCAAGACCATAGGTTTCGCCTCCATCATTACCGCCACCCTGATCTGCACCTTCTACAGCATCCTATCTGGCTGGTTTGTCAGCTTCACCCTGGCGCCAATCGCCAGGCTAGTGGGAATGCAAGATATTGCCCTCTGGTTAACCAGCTTCTCGCTGGAGCGTAATCTACTCTTTACCCTAATCTTTATTCTCATGGTGGTCTTAGTGATTCGCCAGGGGGTACAGCAGGGGATCGAGGCTTGGTCCAAGCGACTCATGCCACTGCTGTTGGCAATCTTGATATTGGGCGTCGCCTATATTCTGACTCAGCCCGGTGCGAGCCAGGGGCTAAACGCCCTACTGGTGCCGGATTTCGGACGCATTTGGGAACCTCAGGTGCTTATCGGCGCCTTAGGCCAGACCTTCTTCTCACTCACCGTGGGTACAGGCGCCATGATGGTCTACGGCGCCTACCTGAATCGGCAGGAAAACCTGGCTAAGCTGACTGCCTACGTCACCCTGACCGACACCAGCGTCGCCTTCCTCGCCGCCTTGATGATCATACCCGCCATGTATGTGGCCCAACACAACGGCGTTCAGATCTTCGCCGCCGATGGTAGCCTGCTCAATGCCGATACCTTGGTGTTCACCGTACTGCCGGCGCTGTTCGACAGCTTGGGCGGCTTAGCTGGGCAGCTGATCGCCATCGTCTTCTTCATCCTGATGACCATAGCCGGGCTGACATCGGCCATCTCGATTGTCGAGGTGCCCACCAGCTATATGGTGGAGAAGACAGAGATTCAGCGTCACAGCGCCACCTATCTGGTGGGCGGTGGTATCGCCCTGCTGGCGACTATCATGGTGTTTAATTTCGATGCCCTATTCGCTCTTGTGATCACCCTGACCACGGAGCGCGCCCAACCCTTTATCGCCCTGGGCATCGCCCTATACACTGGCTGGGTATGGCATAGAAACAGCCTGCTCAAGGCGATCGCCGCCCAGGAAGGCGCCAAGCTCGACGGCCTCTTCTGGCGCATCTGGCCTGTGTACGTGAAATATGTTTGCCCAGTGCTGATCCTCGCCATCATATTGCAGCTGCTGACCGCCTAAGGCTTAGCGAGTAAGTCGACCTGAGGTGAGCATAAAAGGTCGGTCTAAAGCTCAGATACGCAAAAGCCTAGTCATTGGGATATGACTAGGCTTTTTATTTGGGCAACCACCAATGGCCGGGGAGCCAGCCCTAGGTATATTGCTTGATGATCATCTCGACCACAGTTTGGGTTATCTCATCGAGCTTGGCCTGGCTCGGCAGAGGCTCACCCTGGATCAACTGAGGCCAGAAGCAGTAGGCCTTGATCACCGCGGTAAACTGAACCACCAAGATCTCGCTATCCTTCGCCTTTAACGCACCGGCGGCGATTGCCTGATTGAACCAGTTCGCCAGTGGCGACTCCTGCTTACTAAACTCCGACATTGCGTCTTGAATCAGCTCCGGCTTGTGAATCGCCTCGGCAATAATCACCCTGGCCGTATCGATAAACCCCTTAGCACTTAACAGCTTAATCTCGTGCTGCACCAATTGGGTCAACTGTGAAGCCAGGCTCTCCTCGGCGCTGAAGGGTAAAGATTCGAAGGCGCACAGCATCTCCATCATCTCGAGCATGATGGCACTAAACAACGCCTCTTTGCTGGGGAAATGGTTGTACACGGTGCGCTTGGACACATCGGCACGTTTGGCAATGTCATCCATACTCGCTAGGCTAAATCCCTTATTTTGAAACTCCACACTGGCTGCCTCGACGATGGCCGCGCGTTTCAGCTCCGAGCGAGTTAATTTTTTCTCTATCATTTTAAATAACTTATTAGGTTTACCTTGGCGAATTGCAATTATTTTACACTTATTAGTTTACTTTTTAAACTAAGATTATGTAAACTACACTGACTAGTTTACATTTGGTGATTGCAATGAAACGCAAATATCTCATCTCACTTGGCATCATACTCGGAGGCGGCATGCTGACATCTAACCTAATCAACTCCTCTTCGGCGCCGCAAGCCCTGGCCTCAGGTGATCAACTTGCCAGCAGAGAGCCTGCCGCACACCACAGGTCAGATGGCGGCTTTCAAAATACCGCCACCAATCTCACCGAGAACAGCGGCATGGGCGCCATCCTAATGCGTTACCTGACCGAGACGCGAATCGATGCCAGTCCTTCCAAGGCAATCCCCTTGATGCCACTGACCCGCGATGGCATCGCCGCGCTACCTGACTCTCAGGACAGCGTGATCCGCCTGGGCCACTCGAGCATCTTACTCAAGATAGCGGGCCAAACCTGGTTGATCGATCCCGTTTTTAGCGACCGGGCCTCGCCCTTTAGCTTTATCGGCCCTAAACGCTTCCATCAACCACCGATCGCCCTCGAGCAGCTTCCCGAGATCGATGGCGTGTTGATCAGCCACGACCATTACGATCACCTGGACGAAGAGAGCATCAAGCAACTCCACCACAAGGTGAAACGCTTCATCGTCCCTCTGGGCGTGGAGCAACATCTGCTTCGTTGGGGCGTCGCCAATGATAAGGTGCAGCCGCTGGATTGGTGGCAGAGCGTGACGCTTGGCAAACTCAGCATCACGGCAACGCCGACCCAGCACTTTTCCGGCCGGGGACTTTGGGACAAAAACCAGACCCTCTGGGCCAGCTATGTCATTCAATCTGACAGGAGCAAGCTGTACTTCAGCGGCGACTCGGGATACTTCGACGGCTTCAAGGCCATAGGCGAACGGTTCGGCCCCTTCGATCTCACCATGATAGAGACGGGCGCCTATGACAAAGACTGGCCCAGCATCCATATGACGCCGGAGCAGAGCCTACAGGCCCACCTGGATCTGGGTGGACGTCAGATGATGCCGATCCACAACGGTACCTTCGACCTGGCCTTTCACAGCTGGTACGAGCCGCTGGAGCGCATCGCCGCCCTGGCCGCCGATGCAAACACACAGCTCATCACGCCAATCGTGGGACAGGTACTGGATATTCACAACACGCCCGAAAGCGTCGCCTGGTGGCGGGAGGAACAGCTCAACTTAGCACTAAACGAATAATCTTCTGCCCTTGAGGCTCGCCACTCGCTTGGCATCAAGGGCTAATTTTTCCTCTGCGATTCGAGATGCTAGAATGGCGACAATAAAAATTTAACCATCAAAATTGTTTTAGGGATTGAAACATAGTGAAAAAATTTTTTGTCGCCATCATTCTATTTGTGGCCTTTATCCTCTATTGGCAGACGCGTGACAGTTCACTCACTGTCCCTATTCAAGCAGCCGATACACCCAATGCCCCTACCGATAAATCCGCTAATGTGGCACCTGACACTGCAAGCCATTCGCAAGCGCTCAATGGGCTAAATTACGCCGATTGCCGTAATACGCTTCAATCTGCCAAGGATCTCAAGCAAAAATGGGCCGGAGAGCAAGATTGGGATCAACGACTCGAACAAGGCTACTCCATAGACGACATTACCCTGGCTATGGGCCACTTTCTCAACGCAAACTTTGTAGGCAGCTGGCGAGCCAAACAGCTCAAACATAATTCTCAGCTAAGCCAGGTTAATCGCAGCCTAGGCGAGCAGGTAAAAGCGCTGATACCCGATTTACCGAGTTTCGTTCGCGTAGAAAAAGCTGTTCCGCAGCCACAACTCACAAACATAGCTGAGTTAACCCAAGATGAAGCACTAGCCCTGCTTGAATCCACAGAGATTTCAATTGATGATCTAAATTGGCTACTGAAACAAGAGAGCTTACCTCAAACACTATTGCTACAAGCACTCAATCAAATCGAGGATGTCAACGCTTTGCTCGGCTACGGTATTACTCAGAATGAAACCTTACATCTTATCGATACCGCAGCCTTTCATGGTCGCAATCAAGTGGTCTCGGCCCTACTAAACAAAGGTAGCCAACTGACTAATGATCCCTATCTGGGCACGACGATGGAATATGCCCTTGCAGGCCTCGATTATCGATTCCGAATGAACAAACTCAGCGATGATGAAGTCTTTAAGCACCAGATAGAGATCATCAGACTCCTGCAGTCACAGGGGAGCCCGGCAAACTTCATCTCAAACACAGAACAGAGTGTTAAAGGATTCTTCCCAAGGCACTTTTACAGTTTCGACGCCCAGCAAATAGCCTTCCTACAGCAAACTCACGATTTAGTCTTGGCCCAAATCCTCCCCAAGCAGGGCCTGAGGTTCGATAAACAGAGCGCCTTAATGCAAGCTCTCGAGAAAGAACTCGCAGAGCAGCTAACAACTATTGCTTCAAAGTCCGAGCGCAACCAATGCAAGAAAATTGTGGCTCGAGTCGATCAAGAGTGGCAACCTCGGGATCTCGACTTTTTCACCACTAAGCTCACTAATGAGGGGAAAACTGTTACCAGAGAAACCCTCAATGAAATCGATCCTATCCTGGCAGACTGTTCTTCAAAATTTGCACCGAAAGCACTTGGGGTAAGTTACCTTCACGATAGAGAGTTGAAAGATAAGGTCTACGGGTTCGCCCGCGAGAATAAGATCTCCGAAGCCATAAGCGTGTTAGAAGAGGCGCAGCTTAATGAAGCGGAATATCGCCATTTCTTCTATCAACTGCTAGGTTACGACTCCACTTATTTTGTACCTTTACAGACCAGTCGCCTGCATCAGGAAAGGCTCTCTTATTCGCTGTTATACGACGCCACCAAGAGTAAAATTGTCGACGTTATTGCGCAGGGTATAGATATCGACGAGCTCGATTATTCTGGTAAGAGCCTGCTCGACATAGCGATTACAAAAGAAGATCTTCAACTGCTTAATTATCTCATCTCGCAGCACATTCTCTACCCCGAAAGAGTGGTTGGACGGGATCCTTTATATCTCTTGTTAGACACGAGTGATCATAGGTTCAATCCGGATCAACTCATGACCTATTTACCGCTTATCATGTCACTCGAACCGCCAATTCAGCCAGCACATATCAGATTAATGGCACTTTTACGGTTAAAATACACAAAATTCTATGCTGACATGACCGAGCTATACCCCCAATTAATCGCACCGGAAGACGCACAACTTCCACCGGCAATCTGCTTATATTATTAACCCTGCGTAATTCAGTGAAAAGGCGCCCAACTGGGCGCCTTCGATTCACATTCGATTGACTTGCTATAGCTGTTAACACACCTCACTTGCTACTCATGAAAGTCGACTTTCACCTTCTTAGCATCTTGCTGCAACTCGGCGGGTTTTGGCACATGAATGGCGAGCACGCCCTTCTTGTACTTAGCGGTGATCTGGTCGGCGTCGATGTTGAAACCTAAAGGGATCTGCCGCTGGAACGAGCCGAATGAGCGCTCTCTCAGGTGATAGCCTTTCTCATCTTTCTCCTGCTCATGACGCTTCTCACCGCTGATGGTGAGATAATTACCGCGGATGTCGACGTCGATGTCCTTCTCTTCCATATCGGGCAATTCAGCCTTGATCTCGACATATTCGGCACATTCTTTGACATCAATGGCAGGCATCACGCCCAGCTCGGCGCGCGTGTTAGGCCAAGTGGTTAACCAGTCTTTAGCAAAATCATCGAATACATTGTCTAGCCGCGAATGCAGAGCGGTTCGCGGATCATCTTTATGAAAGATTGAGGGGAAGAAAGATCGCATAACAAGCTCCTTTGTTGGTTGAATCTCCATAAGGCAAGATTCAGAGGATTTACGAACAGCCCAAAGCGCAAGCCCTCCGGGCTCCTTACTTTAATTTTAGTCCCTTAGTCCCGCTTTTTACGGACCGCAAGGGGCTATCTAGCGCTGGCTTAATCCAGATCAAATCGAGGTGAAAAATCACTTGTCTTGGCAGTGTTCAGGCACAGAATATGCCCTTATTGCCATGTAAAAACGCCTTTAGTTCAATGCAAAACAAAGGCAATATTATTATGAGGTTATAGCCGTTTTAACCATGTCTGAGTCGGCCACATTTTTAAAGACAGCGGGGAGAGACTTAGGTATGCTCTGAATGACACTATTTATCGAAAGGAATCGTTCATGGACACTGCATCCATCGACAGCGCGCCAGCGCCGACACCAACAACACAGGCGCCTGCCCAAGCTAGCCCGCAGGAGCCCACCCAACCCACTATCCAGCCAGAGTTTAAACACTCGGGCCTGGGCATCGCCGCCTTTACCCTGAGTATCATCGCAACCCTGTTAATCTTTGGCATAGTCACAGTGGCGGGCGTCATGGAGGCCACCACACCCGGTGGCATAGATGAGACATCGCCCGAGGCAATCGTCGTCGGCATGCTGATCTTTGCCTTCATCGGTCTAGCCTTGGTAGCCCTGGGGCTGGGAATTGGCGGCCTGGTGCAGAAACAACGCAAGAAGATCTTCGCCATACTGGGCACCATTTTCTCCTCGGTCGCCATTCTGGCCACCCTGGCACTCATCGCTTATGGCACCACGATAGACTAAATCAAAGGTTTTCCCTCTAAATAGGGAGGCGCTAACAACAAAAAAGGGGCCTAAGCCCCTTTTTTAAATTTGCAGTTGGTTTAACGCAGCACTTCCTCTAACGCTCTTAGGCATAGGGCGACATTCTCGCGCCGAGCACCGAAGCCCATCAGGCCGATACGCCAGGCCTTACCGGCCAAAGCGCCCAGACCGGCACCTATCTCCAGGTTATAGTTTTCGAGCAGTTGCTTACGCACGGCGCCATCGTCGACGCCCTCAGGAATATAAACTGCGTTGAGCTGTGGCAGACGCGAGCCCTCCTCGACCACAAACTTAAGCCCCAGATTTTCCAGTCCGTCACGCAGTAATGCGTGCATAGAGTGATGACGGGCCCAGGCATTTTCCAGCCCCTCTTCGGCCAGCAAGCGTAGCGACTCATGCAGGGCATACAGGGCATTGACCGGCGCCGTATGGTGATAGCTGCGCTTACCGCCCGCGCCCTGATCGCCACTCCAGTAACCCATGACCAGGCTCTGATCCAGGAACCAGCTCTGCACCGGCGTCTTACGCGCCTTGAGCTTCTCTACTGCCGCCGGCGAGAAAGAGACAGGTGACAAGCCCGGCACACAGGAGAGACACTTCTGGCTGCCCGAATAGATAGCATCTATGCCCCACTCGTCGACCCTGAGCTCCACGCCGCCAAGGGAAGTCACCGCATCGACGATCGACAGACAATCGTGGGCCTTGGCCAGCTGACACAAGCCCTTGGCGTCCGACAGCGCACCGGTTGAGGTCTCGGCATGCACGAAGGCGAGAAACTTGGCATCGGGATGAGCCTTAAGCGCCGCCTCGACATCGCTCAGTGATACCGGCGTGCCCCACTCGTTGTCCACCACCACGGCGGTCGCACCGACACGCTCGACATTCTGGCGCATACGCTCGCCAAACACGCCGTTACGACAGACGATCACCTTCTCGCCTGGCTCCACCAGGTTAACGAAACAGGTTTCCATGCCAGCGCTGCCTGGGGCTGATACCGCTAACGTCATGGCATTTTCGGTCTGGAACGCATATTGGATAAGCGACTTAAGCTCATCCATCATGCCGACAAACAGGGGATCCAGGTGGCCTATGGTCGGCCTTGCCTGCGCCGCCAGAACCTCGGGATAGACATCCGACGGGCCCGGGCCCATCAAGACTCGGCGTGGGGGATTAAAAGGGGTAACTTTGGGTGCTGCTAACATCTCATATCCTCTATCAAGCCTTAGCTTGAGCAGTTAGGGTTAAGGCTAACTGTCGTTTTGATTTGATGACGAAGGCTTTACGCCCCATCATCACCCTACGGATGAACAGTTATTCGCGTGCCATAAAACCAATCGTAGTAAATAACTGATCATGCTAGCTTGTTAAAACGTCCGATAACGGCGTTACTATTTTTGATTGTAGAATAACTACTTATCGAAAAATTCTGCCTTGTTCTCGACCGTTTTTCCTGTGCTATTTCTGATCACTTACTTACCGTGATTGGTATAACTGGCATCTTATTGCTTTGAATCTGTTGCAAGATAACATAAAAAAAGGCGCCATCGCGTCCCTTTAACGTTAAAGTTTGTCTCTGCTCGCGAAAGCAAAAAACATTAGTCGCGATTATCCAGAAACAGCTTATAGGCCGGGCTTTGGGTCTCTTCTTGATAGACGAAGCCCAGCTCGGTAAGAAACTGCTGGAAGGCGACGCTATCGCTCTCGGGCACCTCGAAACCGGCCAACACCCGCCCGTAGGCCGCGCCATGGTTGCGGTAGTGAAACAGGCTGATGTTCCACTTGCTGCGCAGGGTAGTGAGAAACTTAAACAGGGCGCCAGGATGCTCGGGAAACTCGAAGCTAAACAGACGCTCCTGCAGCGGCTCTGGCGGCAGGCCGCCGACCATGTAGCGCACGTGCAGCTTGGCGGTCTCGTCGTGAGACAGGTCCTGCACCTCGAAACCATCGCCCTCGAGCCGTGCCACTATCTCGTCCAGCTCAGCTTGGCCATGAGACAGGCGAATACCGGCAAACACCACCGCCTTCTCACGGCTAGAGAAGCGGTAATTAAACTCTGTCATGGCGCGCTTTTCCAGCAGCTCACAGAAGCGCAGGAAGATCCCCGGATGCTCCGGCACCTTCACCGCCAGAATCGCCTCCTTCTGTTCACCCAGTTCGCAACGCTCGGACACGTATCGCAGGCTGTGGAAGTTGACATTGGCGCCGCTGAGAATCGCCGCCACCTTCTGCCCCTTGCCCTCGTCACCGATATACTTCTTTAGCCCCGCCAGTGACAACGCCCCCGCCGGTTCGGCGATGGCGCGGGTATCCTCGAAGATATCTTTGACCGCGGCGCAGATCTCATCGGAAGTGACGGTCACCACCTGATCCACATACTCGCGGGCCAACCTGAAGGGCTCGGCGCCTATCTGCTTCACCGCCACGCCATCGGCAAACAAGCCCACCTGAGACAGCACCACCCGCTCGTCGGCTTCCAGTGCCGCCTTGAGGCAGGCCGAGTCTTCCGGCTCGACGCCGATGATCTTCACCTGGGGCATCACCGCCTTATAGTAGGCCGCAATACCAGCGATCAGGCCGCCGCCGCCCACGGGCACGAACACCACCTCGAGATCCCGCTGCTGTTGCAGCATCTCCTGGGCGACCGTGCCTTGCCCGGCAATCACCGCCTCATCGTCGAATGGCGCCACATAGATACGTCCCTCATCGCGGGCAAGCTGCTGAGCATGCTCGTTGGCCATGTCGAAGGACTGGCCATATAGCACCACAGTGCCGCCGAGGCGGCGCACCGCATCCACCTTGATATCCGGCGTGGTCTGGGGCATGACGATCACCGCACTCACCCCACGCGCCGAGGCCGACATGGCGACCCCCTGAGCATGGTTTCCCGCCGAAGCGCACACCACGCCCCGCTGACACTCCTCCTGACTCAGCTCGGCGATACGGTTGTAGGCGCCGCGCAGCTTAAAGGAGTGTACCGGCTGCATATCTTCACGCTTGAGAAATACCTGACAGCCGAGGCGCGCCGACAGCTTGTTGAGGCTGGAGAGCGGCGTCACCTTGGCAACATCATAAACCGACGACAGCAAGATCTTCTGCAGATAATAGTGGGCGAGATCCAGCTGAGACTGAGAGGCAAGGGCCAACATACTAATCCTCCAGCTTACTGACGTCGCGCACCGCGCCCTTATCGGCACTGGTGGCGAGCATGGCATAGGCTTTCAGCGCCAGCGACACGCTGCGCTCACGATTAACCGGCTTCCAGGCCTGCTTGCCACGGGCCTGCATGGCTTGGCGACGAGTCTCGAGCACCTCGTCGCTCACCGCCAGGGTGATAGAGCGTGCAGGGATATCGATCTCGATACGATCGCCGGTTTCCACCAATGCGATAGTGCCACCGGCCGCCGCCTCGGGTGACACATGACCGATAGAGAGCCCAGAGGTGCCACCGGAGAAGCGTCCGTCGGTGATAAGCGCACAAGAGGTGCCCAGCCCTTTAGATTTCAGGTAACTGGTGGGATAGAGCATCTCCTGCATGCCGGGACCGCCTTTAGGGCCTTCGTAACGGATCACTACCACATCACCGGCAACCACCTCGCCGCCTAAGATGCCGGCCACGGCGTCGTCCTGGCTCTCATACACGCGGGCATGGCCCACGAAGGTATGGTTAGCCTCATCGACCCCGGCGGTCTTGACGATACAGCCATCGGCCGCGATGTTGCCGGACAGTACCGCCAGGCCGCCCTCCTGACTGAAGGCAAATTCGCGGGTGCGGATACAGCCCTCTTGGCGATCCACATCCAGGCTCGGCCAGCGACAGCTCTGGCTGAAGGCCTTGGTGGTGGGAATGCCGGCAGGACCGGCGGCATAGAACTGCTGTACCGCCTCATCCTGGGTCTGAACCAAGTCATACTGGACCAGCACCGCCTTGAGGTTCTCGCCGGCCACATGGCTGACATCCGTATGCAGCAGGCCGGCTCTGTCCAGCTCACCTAAGATGCCCATCACGCCACCGGCGCGGTGCACATCTTCCATATGATATTTAGGGGTCGACGGCGCCACCTTACACAGGTGCGGCACCTGACGGGACAGGCGGTCGATATCGGCCATGGTGAAGTCCACCTTGGCCTCCTGAGCCGCAGCCAAAAGGTGCAATACGGTATTAGACGAGCCGCCCATGGCGATATCCAGTGCCATGGCGTTCTCGAACGCCTTGAAGCTGGCGATATTGCGTGGCAGCGCCGACTCGTCATCATCGCGGTAGTAGCGATTAGCCAGCGCCATCACCCGGCGACCGGCCTCTAAGAAGAGTTCGCGGCGATCACTGTGGGTCGCCAGCAGCGAGCCATTGCCCGGCAGCGACAAGCCTAAGGCCTCGGTCAGGCAGTTCATCGAGTTGGCGGTAAACATGCCCGAGCAGGAGCCACAAGTTGGGCAGGCGCTACGCTCTATCTTCTCGCTGTCTTCGTCCGAGACGCGATCATCGGCCGCGGCCACCATGGCATCCACCAGATCCAGTTTTATCAGCTTGTCCGATAGCTTAGTCTTACCCGCCTCCATGGGGCCGCCGGAGACAAACACCACGGGGATGTTGAGTCTGAGCGCCGCCATCAGCATGCCTGGGGTGATCTTGTCACAGTTGGAGATACACACCAGGGCGTCGGCGCAGTGGGCGTTGACCATATACTCGACGCTGTCGGCGATCAGCTCACGCGATGGCAGAGAGTAGAGCATGCCGCCGTGGCCCATTGCGATGCCATCATCCACGGCGATAGTATTGAATTCTTTGGCGATACCGCCCGCCTCTTCGATGGCACCAGCCACCAGCGAGCCCATATCCTTAAGATGCACGTGACCCGGCACAAACTGGGTAAAGGAGTTGGCAATGGCGACAATCGGCTTACCAAAATCGCTGTCTTTTACCCCGGTCGCCCGCCAGAGGGCGCGCGCCCCGGCCATGTTGCGCCCTTGAGTACTGGTAGCTGAACGTAGTTTTGCCATGACACTTTCCTTCTGTTGCGTTGGCGGCCTGGCCACCTGAGCTAAATTGGAACCTCGACGGCAAATCCACCGCCGAGGTTTTAATCTTATCTTAAAACTTGCAGCCGGGAGGTTAAAGCAGCTCTAACCAACCCCACTTATCCTGGGTCTCACCATTAAACAGGCCAAAGAAGCTTGCCTGCAAGGCCTGGGTTACTGGGCCGCGGCCACCGGCGCCCACCTCGATACGATCGACGCTGCGCACCGGCACTATCTCGGCGGCGGTTCCTGTCATAAAGATCTCGTCTGCCAAATAGAGAAACTCGCGCGACATAGGCTCTTCGACCACCTCATACCCCAGGTCTCTCGCCAGGGTAATGATGGTATCTCGGGTGATCCCCAGCAGGATGGCGGCCGTAGCTGGCGGGGTATAGAGCTTGTTCTTTTTGACCACAAACAGGTTGGCACCGGCACCTTCGCTTACCAGGCCGTTGACATCCAGCGCGATCCCCTCATCGAAGCCGTTACGCTTGGCCTCGGTAGAGATCTGCAGCGAGGAGAGATAGTTACCGCCCGCCTTGGCGCCGGTAGGTATGGTATTCGGTGCCAGACGGTTCCAGGAGGTCACGGCCACATCGACGCCGCGCTCCATGCTGCCCTCACCCAGGTAAGCCCCCCAAGGGAAGGCGGCCACCATGAGATCGCACTTCGCATCCTTAGGTGGGGTGATCCCCATGCCTACGTCGCCGAAAAACACCAGGGGACGAATGTAGGCGGCGTCGAGTTTATTACTCTTTACTATGTCGCGGCAGGCCTGCATGGTCTCATCGAAACTATAGGGCACTGGCATGCGATAGATCTTGGCCGAGTCATACAGGCGCTGCACATGGTCGGTTAGGCGAAATCCCGCCGGTCCCTGTGGCGTGTCGTAGACGCGGATCCCCTCGAACACCGAGGTGCCGTAATGCAAGGCGTGCGACATCACGTGTACCTTGGCATCCCCCCAAGGCATGATCTCTCCATTAAACCAAATCAACTCTGCTGTTTTTGCGGCCATCTTCTCTCACCTGTCTGTTTCGCGTCTTAGGCGCTTGCGTGTTGGGGGTATCTTGTCGCGGCGGGCTTGGCCGAAAGGACCTCGCACTCGGTGACATCGATCAGTTTGTTCAGCTGATGGCTCAGAAGCTCGAGCGCGCGCTCGCTCTCCACCACCATGCCGAGCCGGGTGGTACCATTGTCACCCAGGTGCATATCCATCTCTGTGACCTTAAATCCACGGTGACGTGTGACTCGCAGGACACGTTCTATCACCTCGGGTTGCTGGGCTAAGGTTAAGGCTAGGTTATAGATCATGTCTGCTTCTCCATCTCATCCATCATGTCGCGGTTACTGGCGCCGGGCGGCACCAAAGGCCAAACGTTGTGGGCCTCGTCGATTCTTACGTGCAGTAAGAAAGGCCCCTTTGCATCGAGCATCTCGTCGAGCGCCGACTCCACCTCACCCGCCTGAGTGATAGTGCGTCCCGGGATGTCGAAGGCCGAGGCCATAGTGACAAAGTCCGGGTTATCGGAAAGGTCGGTCTCGCTGAAACGTTCTTCAAAAAACAGTTGTTGCCACTGCTTCACCATCCCCAGCTTCTGGTTATCGATCAGCAGGATCTTGAGCGGGATCTGACGTCGCTTGATGGTGGTCAGTTCCTGCACATTCATCATGAAAGAACCATCGCCTGAGACGGCCACCACACAGGCGTCGGGTCTGGCCACCTTGGCGCCGATCGCCGCCGGCAGACCAAACCCCATGGTGCCCAGACCTGCGCTTGAGAGGTGATCTTCCGGGCGTCTGAACCACATATGCTGGGCTACCCACATCTGATGCTGACCCACGTCGCAGGCCACCACGCTGTCCTCAGGCAATTTAGCCGCCAGACGGTTGAGTAGCTTAGGCGCGAAGATCAGTTCACCGGGTCTGTCGTAGCTCCAGGCATGCTGGGCTTTCAATCTGGCCACCTCGGCCAGCCAGGGGGCGATCTCCAGCGGCTGCGCCAACGCAGGCAAGATCTCACGCAGATCCCCGGCGATGGCGACATCCGGGCGTCTAAGCTTACCCAGCTCGGCGATATCGATATCCAGATGCACCACCTTGGCATGCTCGGCGAAGCTGGCCAGACGGCCGGTAACCCTGTCGTCGAAACGGGCGCCGACCACCAGCAGCAGGTCGCACTCCTGCACCGCCAGGTTGGCCGCCTTACCGCCGTGCATGCCCAGCATTCCCAGATAACCCGGATGGTCATGGGCTATGCTGCCAAGCCCTTTGAGGGTCGCGACCGAGGGCATGCCGCTCTGATTGATGAAGTCGCGCAGCTGCTCGACCGCGCCCGCCATGCCGACACCGCCGCCCACGTAGAGCATGGGGCGCTGTGCCTGGGCAATCAGATTCTTAGCAGACTCGAGCAGGCTAGGGTCCACTTGGGGTTCGGGTTGTATCGCCTGGAGCGGCGCCTTGTAGTCCAGCAGGGCGATCTGGATATCTTTGGGTATGTCCACCAGCACAGGGCCGGGACGGCCGGAGGCGGCGATTTCGAAGGCGCGGTACAGGGTAGGCACTAGCTCCTCGACATCTGTCACCATGAAGCTGTGTTTGGTGCAGGAGAGCGACATGCCCAGCACGTCGATCTCCTGAAACGCGTCTGTACCGATCACCGCGGTAGACACCTGACCCGTGATGGCAACCAGAGGCACAGAATCGAGCAGGGCATCGGCCAAGACGGTCACCAGATTGGTCGCTCCTGGGCCCGAGGTGGCGAAGCAGACCCCCGTCTTGCCGCTGGCTCTTGCATACCCTACGGCGGCGAAGGCGGCGCCCTGTTCATGACGACTGAGCAGATGTTCAACCGGCGCACCGACCAGGGCATCGTAGATGGGCATGATGGCGCCACCTGGATAACCAAATACCGTGGTCACGCCGTGCGCGGCCAATGCCTTGATGACGGCGTCTGCGCCTCTGATCTTCTGCCCTTGTTCCATCTGCCCTATCCTGCGTAATTAAGTGTTTTTCTGGGTTAAGCAAGTCATGAGTGCTAAAAACAAAAAACCCCCGGTCCTTTCGGAGCGGGGGTTCTTGTTGCAATCTTGACCTGATTAGGTGTGTCGACGCGCCATGCGATGCCCCCGCTGTGATTTAATAATCACTACGGTAATAATCTCAATAATGAGGAGGGCAGCTTGGTTAAACATGGTGTCTTTCTGTTTCCTAATCTTTGTTTGCTTAAATTCTGTATCTCGGTCGACTCAATTTAGCCGACCTTTTAATCAATACCACAAAGCCAACGAATAACACAACCAAAACCTGCGACTATCTGTAAAAAGCCTGTTCACAGGCGTCTCGGGCAGCGCTAGCAAGCCAATCAAGACCAGATATTTCCCTACTCATGTGACTCTCGGGTTTGACTCTTGGGCCGACCCAGGTCCGACAATTCGAAACTGAGAGGACTCGGCCCAACCACTAAAAAACCGTGGATTAATGTATTGATAATTAAGCTTCTTCTACGATGCGCTTCATCTCGGTCATGTAACCGCGAAGCTCGGCGCCTATGTACTCAACCGCGGTATGGCGGATAGCATCGTTCACCTCGATCAGACGCAGGTTGTCGACGCCGTTGCCACTGTCTTTCAGGCCGCCGCCCAGGTATTCGGGAGACATCTGATTCACATAGTCACGCAGCAATGGCACGGCCGCATGGTTAAACAAATAACAGCCATATTCGGCGGTATCAGAGATCACCACGTTCATCTCGTAAAGACGCTTACGGGCGATGGTGTTGGCGATAAGCGGTGTCTCATGCAGCGACTCATAGTAGGCCGACTCTTCGACGATACCGGCTGAAACCATGGTATCGAAGGCCAGTTCCACACCCGCCTTGATCATGGCGACCAGGAAGATCCCCTTATCGAAGTAGGTCTGCTCGTCGATCGCCTCATCACATGCAGGGGCATTCTCGAAGCCAGTTTCGTTGGTCTCGGCGCGCCATTTCAGCAAGTTGGCATCGTCGTTGGCCCAATCTTCCATCATGGTCTTAGAGAACTCACCGCTGATGATGTCGTCCATGTGCTTCTCAAACAGTGGCTGCAGAATCGCTTTGAGCTCCTCAGCCATCTCGAATGCCTTGATCTTGGCAGGGTTTGAGAGACGATCCATCATGTGAGTGATACCACCATGCTTAAGCGCCTCTGTGGTAGTCTCCCAACCTTGCTGGATAAGCTTGGCGGCGTAGCCTGGCTCGATACCGTCGGCCACCATCTTCTCATAGCCCAGAATGGCACCGGTTTGCAGCATGCCACACAAGATGGTCTGCTCGCCCATTAAGTCTGACTTCACCTCGGCGATGAAAGAGGAGTGCAGCACGCCGGCGCGATCGCCACCGGTAGCGCTGGCATAGGCCTTGGCCACTTCCAGGCCATCGCCCTTAGGATCGTTTTCAGGGTGCACGGCGATCAGGGTAGGTACACCGAAACCACGCTTGTACTCTTCGCGCACCTCGGTACCCGGGCACTTAGGTGCCACCATGATGACTGTGATGTCGGGACGCACCTGCATTCCCTCTTCCACTATGTTGAATCCGTGAGAGTAAGAGAGTACCGCGCCCTGCTTCATCAGTGGCATCACGGCATTAACTGCATCCGTGTGTTGCTTGTCTGGGGTCAGGTTAAGCACCAGATCCGCATCAGGAATCAGCTCTTCGAAGGTGCCGACACGGAAACCGTTGCCAGTGGCTTTCTGGTAGGAAGGACGCTGCTCGGCAATCGCCTGCTCGCGCAGGGCAAAGGAGATATTCAGGCCCGAATCGCGCATGTTGAGGCCCTGGTTAAGGCCTTGGGCGCCACAGCCCAGGATGACGATATTCCAGCCCTTGATATAGTCACAGCCTTGACTAAATTCGCTGCGGTCCATAAAACGACACTGACCAAGCTGCTCTAATTGTTGGCGTAAATTCAGAGAGTTAAAGTAATTAGCCATCAGATTCCCTACCTTTAAACGAAACCGTTGAAAATGGGCTCAACCGCCTTGGCCAAGCTGTGAATGAGATCAACTATAGCCCATGTCTTTTATTGCTTAAAATGATATATTCGAAACGTCACATTGCATTTTTTGCAATAATGTAAGGGCCGATTTCACTCTCGAATCAAGCTAAAAAAGTAAGGCGCCACCATGGATATTCGTACCATCAAACTCTATCTGCATCTGAGCAACAGCCTGCACTTTGCCCGCACCGCCCAGCAGATGCATGTCAGCCCCTCTACCCTGAGCCGCGCCATGCAGCGCCTGGAGGAAGAGGTCGGTGCCAAGCTGTTCGAGCGCGACAATCGCAGTGTGACCCTCACCAATGCAGGGGTGGAGTATCGTCACTTTGCCGAGCAGACTCTGGATAACTGGAGCAAGCTGAAACACAGGCTGGATCCCAAACAGGATCTGCTGCGCGGCCGCCTCAACATCTACTGTTCGGTCACCGCCGCCTATAGTCATCTGCCGGCGCTGCTGGATCGCTTTCGTAACGAACATCCCCTGGTGGAGATCGCCCTCACCACGGGGGACGCCGCCAATGCGGTAGAGATGGTGCGGCAGAACCGCGCCGACATCAGCATCGCCGCCAAGCCCGAGTCCCTGCCCGAGTCCTTGCATTTCATCAAGATAGACAATGTGCCCCTGGTGATCATCGCCCCTACCTTCAAATGCGCGGTGCAGGAGCTGCTGACCGAGCCCTATATTCCTTGGGATCGCCTGCCCTTCATCCTGCCGGAACATGGCCCGGGACGACTAAGAATCGAGAATTGGTTCAAGCAGTTAGGGCTCAGTGCCAATGTCTACGCCCAGGTCTCGGGGCAGGAGGCAATAGCCTCCATGGTGGCACTGGGCTGTGGGGTGAGCATCACGCCCGAGGTGGTGATTCAAAACAGCCCGGTGAAAGACAGGATCCAGCAGCTGAGCTCGCCGGTCGCCATCCCCCCCTTCGAGCTGGGCTGTTGCAGCAAGAAAAGCCGTGAAGATGAGCCGGTGATCGCCGCCTTCGTCAAAGAACTCAATGCGGTCAATTAGCAAAAAACTTGCTTAAAGCAGGCCTCTGCTATACTGATTTCATCGAAGAATTTTCAAGAGGTTAGCTATGGTGTCATGGGGACGCTTGGTCACTGGCTTATGCTGTGGCTTCGCCTTGTTATTCTCGGCCCTTCCCGCCCTGGCCACGGCCTCTGTCACCATATGCGTCGAAAACACCGAGTTTCCTCCCTTTAACTATTTCGACCGTAACCAGAGCGTGGAGCCCCGCAGCATAGGCTACGACATCGACATACTCAACCTTGCCTTCGGTCAGAGCGTGCTGAGCCATAAAGTGATTGCCCTGCCCTGGAATCGTTGCCTGAAAGAGGTCAAACAGGGCACGGTCGATGCGGCCATGAGCGCGTCGCTCAACAGCGAGCGCCGTCGCGACTATCTGATCTCCACCCCCTACTATTATCTGACCCCCAGCTACTACTATCTCAAGTCAGACTTTCCCAAGGGGGTAGAGGTGCAGCGCCTCGAAGAGCTCAACCACTACGGCAGCGTGTGCGGCATCAAGAACTTCAACTATGAAAACTTCGGCCTTAAGCCCGACTTTCACCTGTTTCAGATCCGCAGCCTGGCTCACCTGCCCGAGATGCTCACCAAGAAGCGCTGCCAGTTCTTCCTCGCCCGCAAGGAGACACTCAGCGGCACCTTGGCCATCAACAAGATGGAAGACTTCTACACCAGGCTTGCCGGCATCACAGCCCCCAACGCCAAGCCAGAACCCTTCTATATGCTGATCTCGAAGAACTCGCCCCACAAAGAGACCATCAAGCAGCTGTTCGATGCCAAGGTCGACAGCCTCAACAAACAGGGCAAGTTACGCCCCCTGCTCGAGCATCACCTGCAGCTACTGAGTCAAACCTATTGAGCCAAACCTATTGAGTCACGCCTACAGTGCCAAACCAATAGCACTAAATTTATTGCGTAGGCGATGAGATAAGCCGAGCGGCCACCTACCTTGTAGCCAACTTAGCCTATACTTAATACCGACATCTCAGCCACAAGACTTTCAAGCAGTTGGCGAACCCGACGTGACCTTTACTCCAAAACTAAGTCGACACGTCCATGCCAAGGAATGACACACTCAACGCCAATGCGCCGAAAGGGGGAGACATGACCGCCTTTGCCATTTTTATCGTATTGATCGGTTTGATGGGACTGCTCGCATCACTCATTCCTACCTATCAGATCTGCCAGCTGAAACCGCCACAGACCCAAGGCTGGCACCTGCTGCTATTTATGATTGGCATGTTTATTTTCGGCTACTTGGGATTTCTGTGGATGCTACTCAACCGGGAAACAGGCCCGCTGGAAACCGTGGTGTCTCTGGTGTTTTCCGCCGGCGGCGCCTTCGTCTGGTTGGTGGTCAAGATGAGCATGAAGACCATAGTCAAGCTGCAAGACACGCTAGAAGATAAACATTACCAGGCCTATCACGATTCGTTGACCGATCTACCCAACCGCCACATGCTGTATGAGACCATGGAGCGGCTGATCAAGGAGAATGGTTCTCCCTTCGGCTTCATCATGATGGATCTCAACGACTTCAAGATGATCAATGACAACCTGGGCCATGATGCCGGTGACAAGGTGCTGGAGATCATCGCCTACCGTATCGAGCGCATCATGCCGCCCCAGGCGCTACCGGTGCGATTGGGCGGCGATGAGTTTGCCGTGCTCTTGCCCAAGAGCGAGCTTGGCCAGGCGCAGCGTCTGGCTAAGCAGATCCAAAAGGCAGTGATAGAGGATATCCACTGCGAGGGTCATCTGCTCGCCGTCGGCATCAGCATAGGCATAGCCCTCTACCCCCAAGATGGCGACGACAGAAAGACCCTGATGAAGCATGCCGACATCGCCATGTATCGCAGTAAACAGAATAACAGTGACTATGAGACCTTCTCACAGGTGACCGACATGCCTGCGCCTCTGGGGCAGTTCAGCCCCTGAGACTGTCTAGCCGCTGTCACACGGCTTATTATTGTTCGACTGCCGCCACTAGGGGCGGCGTCGCCTCGGCGGGGATGCGCGTGACCAACAGCTGGTCCACCTTATAGGCATCGATATCCACCACCTCAAACTTGTAGCCACCGAAATTCACAAAATCGGTACGCTTGGGGATCTTACGCAGCATGAACATCATGAAGCCGGCGATGGTCTCGTAGTTCTGACTCTGGGGGAAGGCCTCGATACCGAAGGCGCGCATCACGTCAGTTATGGGCGTCACGCCATCCACCAGCCAGGAATCCTTATCCCGGGCGATGATCTGCTCCTCGCTCTCATGGAGTGACCAGGCGCCCATCACGGCGCTCTGCAGATCATTGGTGGTCACTATGCCGACCACCAGGGCATATTCGTTCATCACCACGGCAAAGTCGGCCCTGTGATTCTTAAAATATTCCATCGACTCCGACAGGCTCAGGCTGTCTGGGATGATCAGACAGTTGTGTACCAAGGTGCTGTCCTTGAGGGTGATGCTCTGGCCATTGATCACCCGAATCAACAACTCCTTGGCATCGACGACCCCCTTGATGGTGTCCAGTTGGCCGTCACACACCAAAAACTTGGTATGGGGATCCTCGGCGATCTTACGTTTGATCACCTCCTCATCGTCCTGCAGCAGGAAGTAGACCAGACTCTCCCGCGCCGTCATGGCCGCGGTGACAGGTACCGTCTGCATCTCGAACACGTTCTCGATCATCTGCTGCTCATCCTTATCCAGCACGCCCGCCTCGGCGCCGGCATCCATCACCGCATAGATGTCGTCAGAGGTCACCTGGTCGTTACGGGCCGTGGGGATCTGCAATAGACGAAAGATGGCATTGGCCAGACCGTTGAACACCCAAACCAGGGGCGTCAACAGGCGGATGCAGAAGGTCATGGGCCCCACCAGCACCAGCGCCACCCGCTCGGGCATCGCCATGGCCGCTCGCTTAGGCATCAGGTCGGCGATCAGAATAAACAGGCTGGTCACTATGATGAATGACAACACAAAGCTGAGCTGGCTGAGCCAGGGATCGGCCACCCAGGACTCTAGCCCCGCCCTGATATAAGGGGTAAAGGCCGACTCACCGACGATACCGCCCATGATCGCCACCGCGTTTAGCCCTATCTGCACCACGGTAAAGAAGCTGCCGGGATGGGCCTGCAGCTGCAACACCCTTTCCGCGCGAGGATCTCCCTCGTCGGCCAGCTGACGCAGACGGATCTTACGTGCCGCCGCCAGGGCGATCTCCGACATGGAGAAAAAACAACTGGTGCCGATTAACAGCAAAATAATCAACATGTTATCTAGTAGACTCATTTTAAACCTAACCTAAAGCTCAGACAGGCCTGCAACGGCCAAGCGCTCCCCAGGGATGGGGACTAAGAGACATTAACCCTAAATGATGTATGCAGTGTGAAGACGCCGACAATTATAGTGACTTACGCCTTCATAAGACGTGATTGAGATACCACCTCAAGATGCCGAATTGGGGGGAACAGTGCCGCAATAAGAGACGGCTGAGAATATGGAGCACCTTTTATCAGAAATTGGCCAATAGGCAACTAAATTTTGTACAGAACGCCTAAAAAACGTATTCCTGCTACACTTTCTTTCAGGTTTAATAACAAAAACAAAAGGATTTGTTTATGGCCATCGCCTGCGTCACCACGCGCGCCAGCCTAGGCGTGGCAGCTCCCGAAGTCACGGTCGAAGTGCATCTCAGCAATGGCCTGCCCGCCTTCAGCCTGGTGGGACTCCCTGAAACCTCAGTCAAAGAAGCCAAGGAGCGGGTGCGCAGCGCCCTGATCAATGCCGGGTTTGAATTTCCTCAACGCAGAATAACCGTCAATCTGGCTCCTGCGGATCTGCCCAAACAGGGGGGCCGCTACGATCTCCCCATCGCCATCGGTATACTGGCCGCCTCCAAGCAGGTGCCCGATACCCATTTGGCGGATCATGAGTTCATCGGCGAGTTGGCCCTCTCCGGGCAGATAAGACCCTGCAGCGGCATCTTGCCGGTGATCATAGATGCCCGTAAACAGGACAAGACCTTAGTCCTCCCCTTGGAGAATCGAGGCGACGCCGAGCTAGTCGGTTATCGAAAGTGCTTCTTCGCCGCCCACCTGCAAGGCTTAGCCCAGTACCTGCACGGTCAGGCTTCGCTGCCCGGCCTGACCCAAGATCTGCAATGGCTGGATACTCAGGCTGACACCGACCACAAGTGCCTCAGCGATGTGATAGGCCAATATCAGGCCAAGCGCGCCCTGGAGATAGCCGCCGCCGGCAATCATAACCTGTTGTTTCTCGGCCCTCCTGGGACGGGCAAGACGATGCTGGCCAGCCGCATGATGCAGCTGCTGCCGCCACTGGA
This sequence comes from Shewanella loihica PV-4, assembly GCF_000016065.1. Taxonomy (NCBI): domain Bacteria; kingdom Pseudomonadati; phylum Pseudomonadota; class Gammaproteobacteria; order Alteromonadales; family Shewanellaceae; genus Shewanella; species Shewanella loihica. The sequence continues at coordinate 301,111 of NC_009092.1, read as the reverse complement.
CTATGACGAGGCGTTGGAGGTCGCCGCCATTCACTCGGTGGCGGGGCTCAGCATTCCCATGCAGGCCTTTTATCGGCGCCCCTTTCGCTGCCCTCACCACACCAGCTCGGCCATCTCACTTGTGGGCGGTGGCAGCCATCCCAAGCCGGGCGAGATCTCCCTTGCCCATCGCGGCGTGCTCTTCCTCGACGAGGTGGCCGAGTTTCCCCGCAAGGTGCTCGATTGCCTGCGAGAGCCGATGGAGACAGGCGAGGTGGTGATCTCCCGTGCCGCCGCCAAGCTCACTTTTGCCAGCCGCTTTCAGTTGATCGCCGCCATGAACCCCAGCCCCTGCGGCGACAGTGCCAACGCCAGGGCCACCCCAGATCAGATCCAGCGCTATCTCGCCAGACTCTCGGGGCCCTTCATCGATCGCTTCGATCTCACCATAGAGGTGCCCCGGCTGCCCCAAGGCACACTCACCAGCAGTCAGCGTGGTGAAACCAGCCGAGATGTTGCTCAGCGAGTGCATCAGGCCAGAGAGCGCCAGCTGAGCCGCGCCGGAGTGCTGAACGCTGAGCTGAGCGGTAAACTGCTCACGCAAACCGCAGGCTTCAGCCAGAAGGATCTCGAGTTTCTCGAGCAGAGTGTCAACCAGCTCGGGCTCTCGGTGCGCAGCTATCACAGGCTGCAGAGGGTTGCCCGCACCATAGCCGATCTTGAGCAGAGCAAAGATGTCGCCCGCCACCACATCGCCCAAGCACTTGGCTATCGTGCCATGGATCGTCTGCTCAATAGCCTGAAAACGCCTTACTGAGACCAATTATATCCTTATCTAAAACAGGGTTATCTTGGCAAGATGAACAGGATAAGATTGAGCTAATGGGCTCAGGCGAGTAACATAGGTCTCCGAATTTTTTATGGGGGCTTTAATGGGCGCGGTGTTATCACTAATAAGAGGCAGCTTGGCATTTAGCTGTTATGTCATCAACACCCTTTTTTGGGTAATACCTATCTTATTGGTAAGTATAATAAAACTTATCCCTGTCACGCCGCTACGTACCCTGTGTAGCTACCTGTTGGATCACTGCGCGACCGCCTGGATCAGCGTCAACACCTTAATCGAACGTCTGTTCCACCGGGTAGATGTTCAGATTGAAGGCGACAGCAATCTCTCCCCCAAGGAATGGTACATGGTGATCGCCAACCACCAATCCTGGGTAGATATCTTGGTCCTGCAACGTATCTTCAACCATAAGATCCCTTTCCTGAAATTCTTCCTGAAGCAGGAGCTGCTCTACGTGCCAGTGCTGGGCCTCGCCTGGTGGGCGCTAGACTTCCCATTCATGCGCCGATACTCAAGCGCGCAACTGCGCAAGAATCCAAAGCTCAGGGGCAAAGATATCGAGATCACCCGTAAGGCCTGCGCCAAGTTTAAGACTAAGCCGGTCAGTGTGATGAACTTTGTCGAGGGCACCCGCTTTAGACCCGAGAAACATCAAAAGCAAAACTCAGAGTTTAACCACCTGCTCAAGCCTAAGGCGGGTGGTATGGCTTTCGCCCTGTCGGCGATGGGCGATCAGATCCACAAGCTAGTAGATGTCACCATCTATTATCCAGGCAACACACCCAGCTACTGGGACTATATCTGCGGCCGGGTCAAACAGGTCAGGGTCCACATCAAGGTCAGCGAAATCGCTCCCGAGATGCGTGGCGACTACCTCAATGATCGCGCCTACAAGATCAGTTTTCAGGAACAACTCAATCGTATCTGGCAAGAAAAGGACGCCATGTTAACGAAAATGGCGCAGCAATAACCGCAGATAAGGTGCTTTAGAAAGATGCTAAATTTTTTACCCGGACCCCTCCTGTTTGCGCTTAGCCTGACCTTGTTGATCATCAACACTGTGTTATGGAGTACTTTGATCTGCGTTGGCGGCATAATTAAACTCCTGCTACCGATCGCACTGCTGCGCACCGGGATCGCTCACTTGATGAATCGCTGCATGTGGAGCTGGGCCTGCATCAACGGTGGCATACTGTTCTTGATCGCCAAGATAGAGTGGGACATCGAAGGCCTGGAAGGACTGAAGAAAGATGGCTGGTACCTGCTGATCAGCAACCATCTCAGCGGGTTCGACATCGCCGCCCTCACCTATGTGCTGCGTAACAACATCCCTATGCTCAAGTTCTTCCTGAAGAAAGAGCTGCTCTATGTGCCTTTCCTTGGCCTTGGTTGCTGGGCATTGGACATGCCTTTCATGAATCGCACCAGCGCCAAGCAGCTGCGTAAAAACCCTAAACTCAAGGGCAAAGACTTAGAGACCACCCGCCGCTCCTGCGAGAAGTTTAGGACCATTCCTACCTCTATCATCAATTATGTGGAAGGTAGTCGCTTCACCCCGGAGAAGAAGGCTCGTCAGCGCTCTCCATACCGCTATCTGCTGCGCCCCAAGGCAGGCGGCATCGCCTTTACCATCTCGGCCATGGGCGAGCAGTTTACCAGCCTGCTTAACGTCACCCTGGTCTATCCCGACTCGGCTGACAACACATTATCCGAGGTGATGCACGGCAAGGTGAAACGTATCGTGGTGCGCATCGAATCTATGCCGGTGCCTGAGGTGGACGATCAGCAATATTTCAACGACGCCGAGTGTCGTGCTCAGTTCCAGCGTTGGCTCAACGGCGTCTGGCAGCAGAAAGATGAGCAAATTCACCAGATCTTGACCCGCTACAACTCAGATCAGCTGGTTAGCGAAGAGACCCGCTCCCTGGCCGAGAGCCGCTAGCCTTAGCCCCATTCGCCGCCCTCCCAAGCGGCGAATGCCTCAAGTTGTCAACAAAATCACCTAGCAAAACCTGCCAAGCATCAGTAACTCACAGATATAACGGTTAAAAACTTGCGTTAGACTTAAGTTTTAGCCATATATTGTTGACAATCCATGCTTGCCGCACTAATTTCATGACTCATCCAATCCCTTAATGAGCAAGCCCATGGCGTTAGATGCCTTATCCACATTAGACACAGAGACGCCCGCACTCACCCTGGCGGATAAGGCCTTACAGGCGATCCAGACCAGTATCATCAAGGGAGAGCTGGCCCCCGGCAGCAAGATCAACGAGCAGATGCTTGCCCAACGCTACGGCATCAGCCGCGGCCCTACCCGGGAAGCCCTGCTAACCCTGGAGCGTCGCCGCCTCGTCGTCAGAATTCCCCATGTCGGTGCCCGCGTGGCACAGCTGTCGATAGATGAACTCAACGACCTCTACCGTCTGCGCAGCGTGTTGGAAGGCATGGCCTGCGAGCTGGCCGCGAAACACATTACGCCGACGGCACTGATGCAGCTGCAACGCCTGATGGATAGCCAGGAAGCGGCGCTGGCCAAGGGCGACACCTATTTTCAGCAAGATGGCGATGTGGATTTTCACTACCGCATCATACGCGCCAGCGGCAGTCGCCATCTGCAGGAAACGCTTATCGGTAACCTCTACCACCTGCTGCGCATGTATCGTTATCAATGCACCAGCGAGAGCCGGCCGACCAGGGCGATCGCCGAACACAGACGCATAGTCGAAGCCATTGCCGCTGGCGATGGCGAATTGGCCAGCCTATTGATGCGCCGTCATATCGAACAGGGGCGAATCAACACAGAGAAACGACTTAAGGCGCTACAGGCAGAGTAGCGCTAACCGGGTTCATGCCAGCGAACACGCGTTGGCATCGACTTGAAAAGGCCTTGCCCCTCCCTTCCGGCAAGGCCTTTTCTCTTTAAAATCAGATGTCACTCACTCTTCACGCCAAATTATTGTAAATGTCATAAAATTGACTACAAATTTTAACTAAATGTTAATATACTTGCCTGCCTGAATGACCAAACTAAATGCATAGATATGCATTGGCAGAGAGTAGTCGCTGTGAATCCAGTTCATTTTATCGCTAGACACAAACCGTCATCGCTTTTCCGCTTACTTGCGCTATTAACCTTACCCCTATTTGTCTCAGCCTGTCAGAGCAATCTCATCGCTCAGTCAGAGAGAGACTACCTAGAGGTCACTCCAGCGCAGCTAAGCAAGTATTGGGTTATCCAAAACAACACCCTGAATTGGCAGGGATTGATCGAACAAAAACAGAAACTCAATATCAGCTTTGGCATCAATCCTTCGGGGCAGTTAGTGGATCTCGAACTCGACGATCTATCCATCTCACCCGAGCAAAAAGAAGCTCTGCTAGCCAGATTTAGCGAGCAGAGATTTAACGCCACAGTCGACAATAAGTCTGCCCAGCCGGTGCGGGTCTCCGCCATCGTGATGTTCAATTAAAAAAGGCGCCTCGTAGGCGCCTTTTTCATATCAGATTCAAGAGTTAAGGCGCGACGCGCTCAACCTTTTGCATCCAGCCTTCAGGACCCTGACGCTTACCCTTCTGGATATCCGTCAGCACCTGATAGATGCGGCGGGTATGCTCGCCCACCTGACCATCACCGACCGTCAATACTCTATGGTCTTCGAAAATATAGGAGCCCACAGGCGACACCACGGCCGCGGTACCAAAACCACCGGCCTCGACGATCTCACCAGATTCGATATCGGCAATAAACTGGTCCAGCATGACCGTCTCTTGGCGCACCTCACAGCCGAGCGCTTCTCCCAGCTCCATGATGGATTGCGAGGTAATCGACTTCAAAATGGTGTCGGTGAATTTAGGTATGATAATGGTGCCATCTTTAAGCACATGGAAGTGGTTCATGGCACCCACCTCTTCGATCTGCTTGTTGTTGGCATCGAGATACAATACCTGGGCCGCACCATATTCCGCTGCGGCCTTACCCGCCCTGAGCGAAGCAGCATAGTTACCCGCCGCCTTTGAAGCACCCGTGCCACCCGATACCGCGCGGTGGAAACGCTCGGTGATCAGCAGACGAATCGCCTTATCGAAGCCATCGGCATAATAGGCACCACTTGGGCTCAACATGACACAGAAGGTATATTGCTGGCTCGGGCTCACCGAGAGTCGGTCTTCGGTGGCAAACACGAAGGGACGAATATAGAGACAGGCCCCATCCTGCATCGGAAACCACAGCCTGTCGACGTCGATCAGGGCATTGATACCCGCCAGCTGCATCGCCTCGGGAACAGGAGGAATACAGACCACCTCACCACTCAGGTTGAGACGCTCGGCATTCTTGTTTAAACGGAAGGTATAGATCTCACCATCATCATGCATGAAGGCCTTAGCGCCCTCGAAGATGGATTGCCCATAGTGCAGTGCCATGGCACCCGGTGCCATCTCGAATGGTCCGTAAGGGACTACCCTAGGATCCCGCCACTCCCCATCGCGGTAATCCATCAAAAACATATGGTCAGTTCTTAGATTGCCAAAGCCAACATTGGTTTCGGGCTTAAACTGCTGTGTTCGGCGTTCAGACGCAGGTTTTAAATTATAATTTATTTGCATTGCATACCACCTTGAATACTGATCTAGCAGACTATGGACGCCCTGCTTTAAAGTCAAGCCATAAGCGGTCTGGCACGAAATTCTTCATCCTCTATGCAGTACAGATTTTTAAACAGCCTAGCTCTTACACCTAAGGCTTTTCCTCCTATAGCGACCGGGCGACAACTCAGCACAAGGCGAGAAAGCGAATGCACCATCTTGCTAAAACCATTAGGGCCGCGCTATTGCTCATCTAATCACACTACCGCGACAAATTTGACCCAGCCCTCGACCCTATCGAGGGCTTTTTATTGATAAGCCTGTCTGACGCAGGCAGGGCGATCTTTCAGATTTACGCCAGATAGGGCACTGCAGGCCGCGCAGGTCATATGGTCGCGGTAATGTTGGTCAAAAAATGCCTTGGTTCTCGCCTCGAGACTATCGAACAGCTCAGGGGTTAATGCTTGGTTCCACTTGTACTGCCCCATCAACTTGGCCAGATGGCGGTAACAGGTTTCTCGCCGGTTAGACAGATACTCGGGCGCGATTAATTGACTCTCAAACTGAGTCAATGAACCGGTTAGATAGAAGGTTAGCCCCTGCACCAATTCTTTGATCTGTAGCGGTGTGGCCTGTAACTCTCCCTGCTCCACGGCGGCATGGAGCGAGTCGGTAAACCAGCCCCAGAAGGCGTTGATGCGTTTCTTAAAGCGCTCCACTTTCTCATCGCTGGCCAGCTGCCACACCATGGTGTTAACCGAGACCGAACGTAGGGTGAAGAAACTCTTGCTGCGGCTGATGGTTTCGAAGGTGAACAATACAGGCAGGAGCACTTTCTCCAACTCGCTCAGCTCCGGATGCTTATCGATAAAAATCGGCAGATGATTCGAGGTGGCGCTGCGTAAAAACAAACACACCAACACATCTTCTTTACGCTCGAAAAACTTATACAGGGTCCCGGTGGAACACCCCACCTCTTTGGCCAACTGAGAGAACTTGAACGAGACGATCCCCTGAGACTCGATGAGCCGCTCGGCGGCATCCAATATCTGATTGCAACGCATCATGGGCAAAGTTTCAGTGGGACATTTCATCGTTTATACCTTAATCATAGAGAAGCCGAGAGTATGTGCTGATTTTGATTTTGAATTACAGCGAACGCCGATTTAATCGGGACTGACCTCACGCAATGAGGTCTTTATTGCACCGCTTTGTGAATTACGTCAAACAAACATTCACCCAGGAATATTCACCCCGTATACACTTACGCCAACTTTTCGACCATATAGAAACATTTCAGAAAAATTATTCGGGACATGGTTCACGAATAAGTTTGCCACCCAGAAAACACCGTGACTTAGTTCAACTTTAGCCCTCCACAGAACCTCTATCTTTGCCTGCATACAGAGACAGAGGACACTTTAGATGCACAACAGAAGAAATTTTTTAAAGCTTAGTGCGGGTGCAGCCATAGGTGGCATGGCCGCCGCGCTCCCCAGCACCAGCCTGGCCAAAGAGTGCCAGGCGATTAAATGGGACGAGTCTCATGATGTCATAATAGTCGGTTCAGGCTTCGCCGGACTCTCTGCCGCCCTCAACACCAAGCGTCAAGGTATTAAATCCGTATTGGTACTCGAGAAGATGCAGGTCATCGGCGGTAACTCGGCGATCAACGGCGGCTGGCTAGCCATTCCCAAGAATCCCATTCAACTGGCCCAGGGCATCGAAGACGACTCACCAGAAGAGCTGGTCAAAGATCAGATCATCTCGGGTCGCGGCATGCAAAATGAGACGGCGCTGCGCCAGATCGCCAATAGAGCCTTAGATGCCTACGAACTATGTATCGGCACGGGCGTAAAATTTCGCGACGGCTTTAACATTCAAGTCGGCGGCCATAACAAGGCCCGCGCCATACGTACTCAACACGGCTCGGGTGGCGATATCACCACCAAGCTGTACGAGGCGGGTGTTAGAGAAGGTGTCGAATACCGTCTACAACATTACATCGAAGACTTCATCATGGACGGTCAAGAGATCGTCGGCGTCAAGGTGCGTAAGAACTACCGCTTCCCCGACATCACCACTGGCAGCACGATTTACATCAGAGCGAACAAGGCGGTCATCCTGGCCAATGGTGGTTTCGCCCGTAACATGAAACTCAGGGAGATGGTCGACCCTTCACTGGACCCGACACTCGACTGCACCAATGCCCTTGGCGCCACCGGCGAGGTCACCCTCACCGCCATGGCACACGGCGCCCTGCCCGTGCACATGAACCTAATCCAGACGGGTCACTGGGGCTCCCCGGACGAGGGCGGATTTGGCTGGTCAAACGCCCTGCTCTCCATCGGCTGGCACCAGGGCGCGGCCATCAGCGTCCTCAATGGTAAGCGTTTCATGGACGAGCGTGCAGATCGCAAGACCTGCTCCGAAGCCATCATGAAGAACCGCTACCCGGACAACAGTCCCGCCTACCCTGTGGTCTTATTTAACTACGAGAAATACAAGGACGACGACCGTGTGGTGCGTGCACTGCGCGACAAGATGGCCTGGAAACTGGACAGCCTCGATGAGATAGCCAGCAAATTCAACATCCCTGCGGCCGAGCTCAAGCGCTCCATTAACGAATACAACGGCCACGTTAACGCCCGCAAAGACCCACTGTTCAACCGTAAGATGGACACGGCCGAAGTACTCACCGGCCCCTTTGTGGTCTCGCGCATCTGGCCTAAGGTGCACTACTGCATGGGCGGTCTGAAGACCGATCTCGCCGCCCGAGTTATCGATGGCCGCTCCATGTCGCCCATCAAGAAGCTCTACGCCATAGGAGAGGTCACGGGTGGCATTCACGGCGAGGCCAGACTCAGCTCAACCTCTTGTCTCGAATGTTTGGCGATGGGAATCGTCGTCTCTGAAACCATCAAATCTGACGCGCAGGCTTAATCACTATGAACAAATGTATTGTAACCCTCCTACTCGGGCTAGCACTCTCATCGGGCGTCTACGCGGGCGAACTCGTCAAGATGAAGGGTAAGACCCAGGGACGCACCAACCACGAGTTTATCTATCAGGATGGCTGCCAAGGCTGCCATCAGGGTTCGGGCAAGAAGAACGCCACCGACAGCGCCTGCGTCGAGTGTCATGGCGAGATCAACAGCATCCCAGTAGACGAAAGCAAGCTGGCAATCCCCGAAGCCCATCCGCACAAGTCACTGCACTACAACCAGGGCGCGAGCTGCCTGGCCTGCCATGGCGAGCATGAGAAGAAGGCTCCGGTGTGCGCCGAGTGCCACCGCACCTGGTTTGGTGAGATGTAACGACTTCTGAAGTAAATACTTAAAAATACAAATAGGTAATGATGATGAAAAAGACCACTCAATTTATGTTGTCCATGGTCGCCACCGCGATAGCCCTCTCAGCTTCTACGGCGTATGCCCAGGAGCAAGAAGATGGCATCAATGTCGGCGGCGCGGTACGTGTTAACTATGGTTACAAAGACTATAGCGAGGCCTCTAAAGACAAGGGCGGCGACCTGACCTTCGATATGGCCGCCATCAAGTTTAACGGCAAGAAAGGTGACTGGGGCCTGGCGGCAGAATACCGCTTCACCTCAAGCACAGACTATATCAAATATGGCTATGGCTACTACAACATAGACCCAGACTGGCAATTACAGTTCGGTATCAACAAGGTGCCTTTTGGTAACCGCGACTTCATCTCTAACAGCTGGTGGTTCGGTATCCCTTACTACCTAGGCTTCGAAGATGATCATGATGTGGGTATCAAGGCCGTGTATGAGAAAAATGGCTGGCACACAGATCTGGCCTTCTACAAGAACCCGGAGTACGGCCCGACAGAGAACAAGCGCTACGCCACCGATCTCTACACAGGCACCATCAACGGCACCGAGTATCACAACGAAGAGACTAACCAGTTCAACGTGCGCCAAACCTATACCCTGGAGCATGAAGGCGGATCGACGACGCTAGGTGGCTCTGTGCAATATGGTCAGATCTACAACAGCAAAACGGGCAACAACGGCGACCGCTATGCCGTAGCCCTGCACCTAGACAGCAGCTACAAGGGCTGGAACCTTCAGCTACAGGCGATGCAGTATGAATATGACGCCGCCGACGCCGTAGATCCCAACAAGATAGGTGTCTCTGTGGTGAGCTGGCAGTATGAGATCGCCTCCAAGGGCCAGGCCTACAGCGCCAACATCGCCAAGACCTTCGACACCGACTGGGGTAGCGTGAAGTGTTACAACGACTTTGGCGTGATGACCCCGGATGTCGCCGACAACAGCTATGACAACAGCATGCAAAACGTCACCGGCTGCGCCATTGCGGCAGGCCCAACTTACACCATGGTCGATTTCGTCATGGGTAAGAACATGACCTTCTCTACCGCCAACAACGACCATGTGGGCCTCCCGGAGGTCGGCAACGACTGGGACAAACGGGTCAACATCAACTTCGGTTACTACTTCTAAGGAGCAACCTAAGTACCCAGCAGAAATCGGCTCGCTCTCACCCAGTTTCTGCCTTTTTTCCCTTTATTGAGATTCGATGCGGCTCCCCAAGCGCGAACGCATTTTAAATCTGGCCCTATCTGATAGGGCTTTTTTCATTTCCCTCTGTATCAATCAACACCAAGACTATGAAAACATACCTAAGCTGTGCCCTCATCTGCCTCAGTTTTCCAGCCATAACGGCTCATGCCACCAGCATAGAGTTGGGTGGATTTCTCAAGGCCAATGCACGCTATGTCGACGGTAATATTGCCTTTCAGGACAGCTGGGCCGGTGGCGGCCAGGTGGTTCCATCGGCTAAACGAACCCAATTTAGCGCTCAGGAGAGCCGCTTCAATATCAGACTCGATCATGAACAGATCCTCGGCTTCGCCGAGATAGACTTTGTCGGCTCCGCCCAGGGTAATCCCATCATCTCCAACTCTTATGCTCCAAGACTCAGGCACGCCTTCATTCAGTATCAAGGCATCACTGCCGGACAAACCTGGTCGACCCTGGTCAACACCTCCAGCTTTGCTGAAACAGCCGATCTCGGCGGCCCCTTAGTCGGTCAGGCAATGGTAAGACAGACACAGTTCTGTTTCAGCACGGTCCACTGGCAGTTTGCCTTGGAAAACCCCTACACCTATGGCACCACGGCCCAACATAATGAGGATAAAACCCAGTGGATAGACACCAGTAACGACTATCTCCCCGACACAATCATTCGTTACAACCAGGCGGGTGATTGGGGCAATGTGTCGGTATCTGCCCTGATTCGCTATCTCGACCCAGCTGACAGCCGGCAGTGGGGCGGAGGGCTCTCTATGGGGGCCAAACTCTTCACCTATGCGCGAGATGACCTACGCCTTCAACTGCACTACGGCAATCTGGGACGTTATGTGGGCACAGATGCGGCCAAGGATATCTTCGATGGCGAGATCGAGACCTCGCTGTCGGGCATGTTTGCCTATCGCCACTTCTGGACCGAGCGCAGCCGCTCGACCCTCTTCTACGGCCATACCACGACCCAAGTAGAGCAGACGGATCGTCATCATTGGGGCATCAACCTGTTTACCGATCTCACACAGGCACTCAGTGTCGGCGTCGAACTCGGACGCTATGAGATTGATGACGCCATTAGAGATGCCGCGGCTCCGCGCCCAAAAGGCGCCTCCAACTATGCCCAGCTGAGCATGCAATTTTCGCTATGAGACCTGCGATAGGTAAGATTATTCGCGAGCCAAGTCACGAATAAGTTTGCTGTTAAAAAAGTGGCGTGATCCATTTCACCTTTACAACAAACTAATCACTTTATCGTTAGTCCATACACAAATTTACACCCAAAATAGCGCGGCCCAAGGGCCGCAAAAAATAGGACAGGAATGATGAAACTAAAAATGCTCTTAGGTGTTGCCGCACTGGCTTCAACCACAGCCGTGGCTCAAGGCCCGCAATGCAATCATGCACAGCTGCCATTTCAGCAGATGACGCCAGTGCCTTACGACAGCACACCTTACTCACCACAGGACACTATGCCTGAGCAGTGCAGTAACCCTGAAGTTGAGGCCTATATTGCGGATTGGGAAGCGGGCAAGATCGACTTCACCACCATCAAGGCCAACGACAGCATCGCCGCCGATCAGCGTTTCTGCAAGACCCTGGATGACGATGGCAACATTTCAGAAGTCAAAGACTGTGATCGTACTAAGTCACCCGTTGGTTACATCTGGAAAGAGCTATCTGATAGCCCTGTGGTGATTGGTATTACCGATGGTGGCAAGTCAGACCATGCACCTCACTTCCACGGTCAACCTGAATGTTACTATGTGGTCAACGGCGAGGGACAAACCCTGGCGGACAACCAATTTAAGAAGCTGGGTACTGGCCAATACTTCTACATTCCGGGTGCCACCATCCACAACACGCCTATCATGTCTGAAAAAGGCCTTGGCGTAATCTATTGGTATCCGAACAACGCCCACTTCGACGGCTTCAAATACTACTGGCGTAAAGACGTGAAAAACCTACGCGTTGCCGAAGAAGCCTTCGACCGCGTAGATGCCATACGTAAGCGCGACCTAAACTTAGGCCCCTACGGCACCAACGAAGCCTTCTTCAAGAAATAGTCTCGGCAGCCATGCCTAAAAAAGCGGAGCCTAGGGCTCCGCTTTTTTAGTCTTAACCTTCTGGGGAGATCCCCTTGAAATCCTCTGAGTCGCCAATCTTGGTAAAGCTGAAGGTATTGGGGGCGATATAGCGCTCTAGCTGAATGTCCAGCATCAGGGTATGATCGGCGCCAAACAGATGGGTTAACTGCTCGGGCTCGCAGCGAAACTCGGCGCTCTTGTAATGACAAAAACCCTCTGCGGGCCTTGGGATCAACTTAAGCCCCAGCTTGCCAGCGCGTATCTTGAAGAGCTTATTGGCATCCAGGTAGAAGGTGATCACGTTACCGTTGACGCTGTTGCGCTGCTTATCCAGCACCATGGCGTGGGGTAACTTGGAGGCGTGATACTCATCGCCCGCCAGCAGATAGCAGTCAAAATCGGTCACCCTATGGCCCAGATTATCGAACACCCTCACCACCAGCATGCAGTACCGTGGCGGCTTCCGGCTCGCCTCGGATGCCACAGCCATCTGCTCCCTGAGTTGACGGTAGTTCTCACGGTCAGCGACCCCAAGACAGTCCAGGATGTCGGCAACCACCGGCTTGTTGGCGGCATTTCTCTGGGTCACTGAGTTCATGATCCCCATCTTGCGATTGCTATGACTCGCCCTAGGCACAATCCCTAAGACGCAAGGCTCAACGGCCTGAGTCAACTCCGTTAGCACCAAGGTTTCGGTGCACTCACCATCGAAGCTCTCACACTGAATCCCAGTTTGCTGCGCCAGCTTAGCGTAGACAAAGTTCATGTTGGCGGCGCACACCCGCACCACACCGTCGGAGCCAACCTCGCCGGTGTAACTGTTCATATAGTCGTAAAGCGCACCGTCTATGGCCTCTCCGGTGAGCACGAAGGGATAGACGCCGGCGCCTAACCAGTCCTTTTGCTGCCAGCTCAGGTTGAGTTCGTGCTGTCCGTCGCTGCCCAGCTCCAACCAGTCCAGCACCCGCTGACCCGGCTCGACACCATCGAACCAGGCTTTGAGCCGGCTCACCCTGGATTTACCCAGCTGTGCCAATGCCGAGCCATGATTGGCAGGCGCCAGCATGATCAGGTGTAGCAGCGGCGCCGATTCAGTCTCTTTGTAATAGCGACACAGCCAGTGGCGCATCAGGGGGCCACCAGTGGAGTGCGTTATCACAGAGAAGGGCTCATCCCCCAGTTCGGCGCGGCGCGCGGCCTCGAAGGCGATGCTGAGGTCCTCAAGCGTCACCGCGTCGTTGAAGCTGATATAGCGCCCTAAATAGATGTGCTGAATATCCAGGGCCAAGGCCTCGGGGGCCAGCTTAAGCAGCGCCTGGGGCAACTCGCCGTAGGTCTGGGTACTGGTGACACTCCATCCATGTACAAACACCAATTTCATGGTTTCACTCCTTTATCAAACGGCCCACTCACAGGAGTAGCCCGCTCATTTCGTCACACAAGCAATCCACCTATCGGCAAGACAAATAGAAACTAACTTGCAGATCTCATTCAGTTTTGGTTCAGCAAGGCTAACTTACTATGCCCTCAACGAAAACAACACCACCTTTTAAAAGAGAGCATATTATGACTAAGAAGACATTAGCAGTAGCCGCAGTCATCACCGCAGCATTGTCAGCGCCAACTATGGCAGCAGATTGGTTCATCGGTGGCGGTATCGGTTCACAAGAGAACAACTACAAGGCAGAGATCACCGAAGCGGTCGATCCTGGCTTCAGCAAGGGCACCTTCAAAGATTCAGATAGCGATATGATCTATGAACTACGTGGCGGTGTTTACCTCAATGACAACAACCGCGTATACGGTACTTACTCTTACAACTCAGATGACTTCGCTAAGCAGCAGAGCTTCTTGATGTCTTACGACTACCTGGTTGGCCTGGATGCAAACAACAAGTTCAACTGGTTTATCGGTGCGACAGCCGGTGTGAACCATGTGAGCCCAGACACAGACGTACTGGAATCTAAGAACCGCTTCGTATGGGGTGGTCAAACAGGCTTCATGTACAAGATCAACGACAGCCTGAGCACAGAGATCGGCTACCGTTACCTGAAGCAAGACTATGAGAGAAGCTTCGCGTCAGACGCTGGCGACAAGGCATCATTCTCACTGGATGACAGCCAACAGGTTTACCTGTCTGTAGACTACCGCTTCTAAGCCGAGTCTTTACGAGAAAGCCCCCCAAGGGGCTTTTTTATTGGGTGATATTTATCTGTTTCTGCCACTTAATCCGCTTCCTCGACCAGCAGCCAATCACCCACGGCCTGCAAGGGAATATGATCTTGTTCGATCCAGGCCACCCAGGCCAAACGCTTAGGCGCATTATCCGCCTTAACGAGCGGCTCAATGTTCCCGCTAAAGGTGACAGTCTGTTTATCCCAATTCTTTCCAGTCAAAGCCTGTCCAGCCAAAGCCTGTCCAACCAAAGCCTGTTTAGCCGAGCCCTGTTTAGCCGAGCCCTGTTCAAGCAAGGCCGGGTCATTTAGGGGCTGGCGAGCTAACGCCGAATAACGCCCGTGGCTCAAGACCACAAAGTCTTCCACCAGGTGTTTACCTCTGTTCTCTCCCCGACCCACTCGAGTCGCAAGCCCGCTGCCCAGCAGGGCAAGATGCAGGGTGAGCCCTTGATTGCTCGGCAATCGGCTGTCGAAGCTGGCCGTGAACTCTTGCCCCGCTATGGTCAGACTTAATCTGCCCACCTGCGCTCTCTTATCGGACTCATCGGGCAGCAGCGCCTGCCCGCCAGGGCGCCACTCACGGCCATTGATCACCAGCTGCGGCGTATAGACCTGGGAAATCCCCTTGTGATTGAGGTAATCATACTGGCGCTGACTGAAGGCGCGTTTAGCGAAGGGATCTTTCCAGCCGAGATAGTTCCAGTAGGTCACATGAAATGCCAGCGGGAAATAATAGTGCCAGAGGCCGGTCTCTTGTTTAAATCCCGAGAGCCATCGCTCCATCGGCGGACAGCTACTACAGCCTTGGGAGGTAAACAGCTCGACCACCAGAGGTTGCTGCTCACCACTGCGCTTATGAAACTGCGTCAGCGTCTGAGCCGCAAAAGTGGGATGAGCCAACAGGCTCAACATGAACAAGAGGGCTACTTTACTCAAGGCGGCTTCTCCTCCAAGATGATATATGTCTACTCAATAGACCCGGCGCCGCGCCATTTACGTTCAAGGACGCACGCTTTAACCTAAGGAAATCCTATGCAACCCTACCGCATCATAGACTGTCATGTTCACGACCACCTGGAGCTGGCCTGCATCAGGGGTTATCAGCTGCTCATAGAGACCTCGACCGGGGAGATGAGGGCCACCGCCATCACACTCACCACCCAGGCGGATAAGAGCGAGTACCTGACCGTGAGAAACGAGGCGGGCGAGCAGGCGATCCGCCTGGATCATATTCAGGCCATCACCCCCTTAACCCAGGGCGCGGCGTTCGATCGTGTGGTGATCGCACCGGCAGACAAATCACGAGAAGATTAACGGCAGAGCTCGCCGACAGGTCGGCTACAGGCCCTTTAAGGTAGGATGCTCGCCGCGCCGACGAAATAAACAATGTTTAATCCATATATAGATGGATTTTTAGACATTTAGCACGAATTAGCTATTCACTCAGATAGCCGCACTGATAGAATCGAAGCACCATCCAGAAACTATTAGGACCTCCCCATGAGCCTTGAACTACTGTCCAAGCTGGAGACAAAAATCCAAGCGGCACTCGAAACCATTGAGCTACTGAAAATGGAGCTTGAAGAAGAGAAGCAGAAGAACCATACCCTGAACGAACAGAACCAACAGCTGAGCCAAGATCTCACCTCTTGGAACGAGAAAGTCACCGGGCTTGTGGGTCTGCTGAACGACGAAGTTAGCGAATAACTTCAGAGGAGAGGCGCTTATACAAGGAGCCTGAGGCTCTTAAGATAAGCGCGTTCGATGAGCGAAGACCTAAGCCGTCTTCGCCTCGTTATGTTGGTGCTCAATCATTTCATTCAATTCCATGATGGCGCGTTTTACCTGAGGCAGGCTCTGACGCGGCAGCAAAAATTTTCCTTTCTCGAACTCTAATCGTCCCAGGTCTTTCACCCAGATCACCCCAGAAACAAAGATTCGGGCATGTTTGACAATCAATTTCGGCGCGTAGACAGGAAAAACTCTCATGAGACCTCCAAGCAAGACTCTGCGTTCTTATTTTTATACTTAGATTCGACAGGTCTTTTACCATGTTAGTTTCAATTTTCTGAGCATTTTTTTCGCGAAATTTGACCCGTGCGCCATAGTGCTAAAAATTTACCTTGTCTATCAGACTAATAGACTAGGCGAAATAAAAATTGGCGCTTGCCAAATTTTTGACACGCTGGTAGATTGGAGCAGTTACTCAGGGTAAATAGAGCTTTTTAGCTCAATAACCGTATTTCCACAGCGACCGGAAATACGGTTTTTTTTATTCTGGGCAACAAAAAAGGGGCCTAAGCCCCTTTCGATAACCGACTGCCGATTACTTCAAGCTAGTCAGGTAGTAAGCGATCTGTAGCAGTTCGTCGTAAGACTTAATCGCACCAGTCTCGACACGGTACTTGCCGTTCACAACCAGGGCAGGTACGCCAGACAGCTTGGCATTCTCAGTGGCACGCTTCATCTGCGCCATCTGTGCGCTCACCATGAAAGAGTTCGCGGCGGCATCGAAATCTTTGCCATCTACGCCATTGGCGATGAACAGCTGACGGATATCGTCACGGCTAACGAAACGTTGCTTCTTGTCGTGGATAGCGGCAAACAGCGCGTGTTCCATCTTGTCTTCAACCTTCAGCTGATTCGCTACGGCGAAGGCACGAGACATCTCTGGGCCCATTTCACGACCGATAAATTCAACATGGTTCTGCTTAAATACCACGCCTTCTGGCAGGTTAGCCTTGATCTTAGGCACCTGTGTCTTGGCAAAGTTGTAGCAATGTGGGCAGTAGAAAGAGAAAAACTCGGCGATCTCAGGCTTAGCCGTAGCCGGGCCATCGTTGATCACTGTGTAATGAACTCCCTCTTTGTAGTCGGCGGCCAGTGCCGCCATAGGGGCAACTAAGAGTGCCAGTGCTACCAATAACGCTTTCTTCATTATGCTTCCTTAACAGTGCCTCAGCACCACTATGACAAAAAGATTGACCATACCTTAAAGTGGTTTGGAGTCCACCTCAAGCGGATAAGTTCATTTTTCTGTTACAAATTACAGCCAAATTAGCCCCGACTAATAGGGGATCAGGGTGATCGGCGGCTCATCTAACTTAGCCAGCTGCTCCTTGAAGGCCAGGATCTGCTGCTCCCAATATTTCTCCTCGCCGTACCAGGGGAAATGCATCGGAAAGGCGGGATCCTGCCAGCGGCGGCTCAACCAGGCGTTGTAATGCAGCATGCGCATCGCCCGCAACGACTCGATAAGATGCAGCTGGCGATTATCGAAATCACAAAACTCCTCATAGGCCTCGAGCAACACCTCAAGCTGCAGGGTCTGGTGCGAGCGCTCGCCCGAGAGCATCATCCAGATATCCTGCACCGCGGGCCCCATCTTGGCATCATCCAGGTCCACGAAGCCCGGACCATCCGGGGTCCACAAGATGTTACTGGGGTGCAGATCCCCATGCAGGCGTATCGCCTCGGTGGGATATTGATGCCAGATGGCTTTCGCCTTCTCCAGCACCTGCTCCACTATGGTGAAATAGGCGGTCTCAAGGCTGGGCGGCACATGATCTGAGCCCTTGAGCCACGCCAGAGACTCATCGCCCAGCAGCTTAGGCGTCAGGGTCTGACGATGCACAAAGGGGCGCCGCTTGGCCATCTGATGAATACGGCCGATGAAATGCCCCACCTCCTCGAGCTGCTCCAGGTTATCCACCTCGAAGGCGCGCCCGCCCATGGAGGGAAACAGCGCGAAGCGATAGCCCTGATAATCCTGCAGTGAGCGTCCCTCGATGATCACAGGCGCCGCCACGGGGATCTCCTCCTCCACCAGCTCGGCGCAGAAGTCGTGCTCCTCCTGGATCTGCTCGTTACTCCAACGCTCGGGGCGATAGAACTTCACCACATAGCGTCGCCCCAGATCGCAGCGAAACTGATAGACGCGGTTCTCATAACTATTGAGCGCTAACAGCCCTGTCTCGGGGTAGATGCCCACAGACTCTATGGCATCCAGGATGAGATCCGGCGTCAAGGCCTGAAAATGAAACCCCGCCCCTTGCATCGATTCTGTCATAGCTGTGACTCCAATAGGCTGGCCAGATAGACGAGCACCTCGACCTCATCGTCGCGCTCCACAGACAGCCAGCAAACATCACCATAAAACTCATAATTTAGCTGCAACAGGCTGCCCTCGAACTCCAGCAGCCACTGATGCCTATCCGCGCCCCAGTGACGCTCGATCACCCGGCAATCCAGCGCCTTAACGAGCGCCTCGGCAAAAGGATGGAAGCGGTCAAAATCCACATCGGCCAGAATCGACAGGCTCTTGGCCTGGGGCTCGACCTTAATGGCGCTGATCTTCAACTCTTGATTCATAACTTACTCAGGGTTTTCCCTGCCTCTTCAAACTGATTTTTTTAGGCCCACGCGCGGTTATCTCGGCCGGCTAGCTGCTACAGGACATGATAAGCCCCTGGCCCCACTCGGGTGGGCGCTTGGCGTAGGCTTCCTTCTCCGGCTGCTCGTCGAAGGGGCGTGTCAGCAGCTGGTGTAGCTCGGCCAGTGGCTGGGTATTGCCCTCTTCACAGGCGATAATCGCCTCCTGGGCCAGATAGTTGCGCAGCACATATTTAGGGTTCACCTGTGCCCGCACCGCCTGCCAGCCGGCCACATCACTCACCTGTCCCAGGCGCTCTTGATAGGCCTGATACCAGGTATCGAAACCGGCGAGATCGATAAAATCATCCCTCAGAGACGAATGTTGGCTGTTTGGATCCAGCTGCGCAAAGCGGCGCCAGGTATTGGTATGATCCAGACGGTTGGCCTCCATCAGCAGGGTAAAGCCGCCGATCAGCTGTAGGTCCGCCTCATCTCGCTCGCTGCCTGCCGGCTCAACCAACTTGATGCCCAGCTTATCGCGCATCAAGACCAAATAGGCCTGCACCAGGTGATGTTGGTAAGTATTGAGGGCGGCGATTAGATCGTCCGAGGCGATAATCGGCACTAGGGCCTGGGCCAGACGCTGCAGGTTCCAAAGGCCGACGCCCGGCTGCTGACCGAAGGCATAGCGACCATTGGGATCCGAATGGTTACAGATAAAGTCCTCCTCGAAGGTATCGAGGAAGGCGAAGGGGCCGAAATCGAAGCTGTCACCGAGAATCGACATGTTGTCTGTGTTCATCACCCCATGGGCGAAGCCGACGGCCTGCCAGTGGGCGATCAACTTGGCGGTATCGGCCACCACACGGTTAAACCAGGCGATGTAACCGGCCTGATCACGGCTCAACTCGGGATAGTGCTGACTCAGGGTAAAGTCTAGCAGCTGCTTGAGCTTATCCTTGCTGCCCTGCTCGCTGTGGCAGAAGAACTCGAAATGACCGAAGCGGATATGGCTCTTGGCCAGACGCACGGTAATGGCCGCCGTCTCCTGGGTCTCACGCCATACAGGTAGGTCAGAGCCGATCACCGCCAGGGCCCGTGTCGTGGGGATATTGAGATGATGCAGCGCCTCGGAAACCAGAAACTCACGCACCGCGCTACGCATCACGGCGCGGCCGTCGCCATGGCGGGAATAGGGAGTCATGCCCGCGCCTTTGAGCGCCACATCCCAGTAGCCCTGTGGACCCTCGGCCTCACCGAGAATGATGGAGCGGCCGTCGCCAAGCTGAGGCGAGTAGCCGCCAAACTGATGACCGCTATAGACCTGGGCATAATAGCTGGCACCCGGGATCGCCTGATTGCCCGCCAGCCCCTGCAGCAACTCATCATCGGGCTGCTTAAGCCCAATTAGCGCGGCGGCATCTTCACTCCATGCCAGCCACTGAGGGCGCGGCAGCCCCTGAGGGGTCACCTGGGAATAAAACCCGCTCAGCTGGTCGAAATAATCTTGCTTAAACTTCATTGGCTAACCCTTATGCTTCACTGGCTTGCCAGAGTTTCCAGGCGTTGACACTTAAGCGCGCCCGCCTCATTGCGCTGACATAGTTCACCGCACAGATAACTGCCGCTACCCGTCTGACTCAGCTTCACCATACCGGCGCCCTTTGCCAGGCACTGATCTAGCTGCAGATAGTAGCCGCTTATGTGCTGATCCAGCTCACCTTGACTCGCCAGCACCTCGGCGGATTCACCCGGCGCCGCATCGGGATAATAGAAGAGGGTCCATTGTGGCACCTGAGTACAAGCCGTCATAGTTAATAGTAACGCCGCGAAAGCCATCATGCTGCGCATTTTAATCTCCTGTTACCACAGATTGTCCAACCTAAACCAAGGCCAATATGGCCCTGCGACCAGAGACATAAATGTTCCGGACATAACGTCATTTTCTTTCCATCCCAGGGACTCTTACCAGTCATCCTGCGGATAGGGCATAAATGTTCCGGACATAAAAAAGGCGACACTCAGATCGCCTCTTTAGTATTGCTTGACTAGTTTACACGGCTAATCGCCGAGATGCAGTAGATTACTGCCGGGCCTAAGATCAGGCCTGCGCCTTCGCTTTGGCCTTCTCGATGCGAGTGATACGTCCCTCGAAACCGGTAACCGTACCGTCTGAGAGGCCATAACCTATGGCCGCCTGACAGATTGCGATGGCACCGTCGAAGTCACCACAGTCGTTGAGCAGAGTGGCCAGGTGCATGAAACCGACGCCCTTCTCCTTGGTAGGAGCTGGCAGAGCCGCAAACAGCGATTGATAGTATGGCGACAGCGCGGCGCCATATTCGCGGTACTCTTCCTGCTTACGCTGCTTGTAACACTCGGCGATCGCCTGTAGCAGCGCCACATGCTTGCCTTCGGCCTCTGGTTCGGCGCGATATTGAGCTAAAGACGCGCTCAGCTTGTCATTCGTCCATGACTCGTCGGTCACCGCCAGCATCTTGAAGGCTGGCTCTGGCTCTGGCTCTGGCTCTGGCTCTGGCTCTGGCTCTGGCTCTGGCTCTGGCTCTGGCTCTGGCTCTGGCTCTTCAGCAAGCTGCTCGGGAGCTTGTTCAACCTCAAGTACTGCCTCGGTCGGTTTCTTCTCTTCGGCAACTTCTACGACAGTCTCTTCGACAGCTGCGGGCTCAACGGGCTCGACAACAGTTTCTTCAACAGCCTCTGTCTCAGCGGGCTCGACAGGTTCGAAGGTCACGCCCTCATCCGCTGGGGTCGAGACCACCTTTTCCGCTTCCTGATCCGCTTCTTGGCTAGGCACATTCACGGCCTCGCCTGATACCACCTTTTCAACCGGTTTCTGGGTTGCTTGTTGCTCTTCCTGTGCCAGTCGCTGCGCTCGTTTGTACAGGTAAACGCCCACCGCTACCAGCAAAATAATGGCTATATATTTCATTATCATCCACCGTTGATTAATCGCGCCCAGTATCAGGCATTTTCATATCGCAAATATGTCTAGATATTAACCGATATTATTAGTCGATTCTCTTGCTATAAATCAAATATTTATACCTCTTTTTCGCTCGGGTATCAAAAACAGCCGTGAAAATCATGCTTAGGGGGTAAAAATGACCTTTTCTGCCTTGATTTTCAGCGGCGGACTGAGCCGGCTAAAAGTTCCATTTTGTGCGCATCTTCATAATTTCGCCGCTTGCTTTTGTGTTCCCGTTCGCCTCGGGCTAGGCTAGCTATAACCCAGTAAAGAAGTCAGATATATCATGAGCCAAGAGATTCTAAGTGGTAAGCTGCTGCGAGAGTTTAAGACCATCGCCGCCATGGTACATATCTATTGCAAAGACCACTGCCAAGCCAAGGGCGATGTGGCTAACTGCCCAGAATGCAGCGAGTTTCTCGAGTATGCCCACACCAGGCTCGACCGCTGCCCCTACGGTCAGGACAAACCCACCTGCAACAAGTGCCCTGTGCATTGCTACAAGCCTGAGCCGAAGGCCAAGGCGAGAGAGATAATGATCTATTCCGGCCCGCGCATGCTGCTGCCCCACCCCATCATGGCGATACGTCACCTGTGGGCCGAACGCGGCCCTGTGCCGGGCAAGCCGCCCGCGGCGGCATCTAACCGCCACCTGCGTCTGGCCAAGGAGCAGAAACCCTCCTCTTAGGTCGGGGCGCGGTTCCAGCAGTCACCCCTGCGATTAGCCGCGCCAATAACGCCCAAAATTCACCTTGGGTTAACCCGTTATTTTCAAGCTGAGATCAGCGCCTTAACCCTTGATGGCATTTCGAGGCGAAATCCCACCTCACGCTTGCCTCGCCGGCCATTTTGCGTCAACAATGAGCACTATGGATACGCACTCTCACGGCTTGTTATTCGAAGGATACTGGTGGCTCTCTTTGCTGGGCGGCTTGCACTGTATCGGCCTGGGACTCTACCTCAGGTATCTCTACCGTGATCGCAACGACAACCACAAGCTGCTAGGCGCCATCTTCAGCCTACTGGCCCTCTACTTTCTCACCGGCCTGCTCAACAGAGACAACTCGCCCCTGCCGCTGCAACAACTTTTTATCCTGCTGATCCCGGCCTATTTCCTGCTGATGCCCATGCTGTATCTCTATTGCTATCGCAGCCTGCATGACATCAAGGGTTCTATCGGCCTGTCGCGCCACTTCATCCCCGCCATCGCCCTGGTGCTGGTGATAGGCCTCAGCGCGCTGCTGAGCGGTGAGATGCGCCAGCTGGTCTCGACCAGCAGAGTGACCCAGTTTAACCATGTCACCCTGCTGGGTACTGTGCTACCCCTGCTGCTGGTGCTGCAGACCGGTCTCTATTTCTACGCCATCTGGCGCCTGCTGCGCCGCTTCAAGGGCCGGGCCCACCGCGCCCATCAGGACAGTCTCAAGGATATCAAGTTCAGATGGCTACTGGCGCTGACACTGGCCATGTTGACCAACTGGCTGGTGCGTATGGGATTAGTCATATTGCCCTACCTGCTGGGGGATAAGGTCAGCCTGGCAGCTCAGGCGAGCACCCGACTGTTTCTGCTCCTTAGCCTCTACCTGCTGGCCCTCTACGGCCTCAAGCAGATCACCATGTCTGCCTATCTCAGGGGCCGCCTCTCCCCAGACCTGCAAACCCAGGCGCGTCCAAGCAGCAGCCGTCAGCTGCTGAACGCCGAAGAGCTCAATTATCTGCAACAACTGCTGCAATCCGACAAAAAATAATTAACTCAATTTATACCTAAGCGGTTTTGCGTTAATGTATCCGGGCTTAACCACCTCAATTAACAAGAATTACTCAAGCAATCACTAGAGAAGGGATCAAGATGGGAAGGGGATATCAACTCACCGCGTTGGCGGCGATCTGTGCGGGCGCCATGGGACTGAGCAGCGGCGTATTGGCCGCCGAGCGTACTCACCAGATCACCACGGATGACTTTTTCACCATAGGCAACATGGGCAATGTTCAGCTCAGTCCAGATGGCAAACATGCACTCTGGCTAGAATCCCGCTGGGACAAGGAGCTGGACAAGGCGCAGAAAGATCTCTGGCTTATCGATACCAAGTCACGCAAGACCAACCGCCTCACCTTCACCAACGAGAGCGAATCCAGCCCTCAGTGGAGCCCAGACGGAAGCGCCATCTACTATCTGGTCAAGCAGAGCCGCGAAGACAACAAGGCCCCCTACAACGGCAAGGCTCAGGTGTTCAGAATCAACCTGGGCAGCACAGAAGCTGTCCCTGTCACCAAGGAAGCCGAGGGAGTAAAACAGTTCCAGCTCAGCCAAGATGGCAAGAGCCTCTACTTCCTCACCAACAAGACCACCACAGACAAAGATATCTGGGCCAAGGTAAGAGCCAAACACGGCGCGCCTAAGTATGGTCACGGCAAGGTCACTACCAACCCCCTCTACAAGCTAGATCTCGACCACTACCAACAGAGCCTAGTACTGGACGATGACAAGGTGGTGTGGAACTTCAGCGTCAACCAGGACGCCAGCCAGATCGCCCGTATCACCACCCAGGACAACGAACTGGTCAACCTGGAAGGCTGGTCAAACATAGAGGTGTTCAACACCCAGTCACAGCAAAACAAGGTGCTGGAAGACAGCGCCTGGCGCGAACAGGCGCCCTCGCCTTATGGCTGGCTACTGGGCCTGGCCTGGCATGAAGACAACCAACGCCTGGCGTTTCGTATCGACTTCGATGGCCACCCGGGCAAGCTGTTTGTGGTTAAGCCTAAAGATGACAAGGCCAAGCTAATTCAGGTGAAGACAGAGGGTGATGTCACCTTCAACTCGAGCGACATCCATTGGCGACCAGGCAGCGACGAGCTCTGCTATCGCGGCTACGACCACGCCAGGGTCAAACTCTTCTGTAGCGAGATAGATAACCAGGGGCAAGGGGACACTCGTACCGTACTGGCTGGCGATCTGGTAATGGGCAGCTATAGCTTCACCCACAATGGCAAGAAACTGGCCTTCAGCCACAACGGCCTGGATCATTTCAGCGACCTCTTCATCGCCGATGCCGCCAGCAAGAAGGCCAAGTACAAGCGGCTGACCAACATCAACCCTCAGGTCGACAGCTGGATCCTGCCAGAGATCTCTATAGTGAAATGGACCGCGCCGGACGGCAGCCAGGTGGAGGGGATCCTGGATCTGCCCGCAGGTTATAAGAAGAGTGACGGCCCGCTGCCGCTGATCGTGCAGATCCACGGCGGTCCGACCTCGGCCACCCCCTACGCGCTGCAACACAGATCCTACGGGCGCAGCACTTTTACCGCCAACGGCTGGGCGCTACTCTCGCCTAACTACCGCGGTTCTACCGGCTATGGCGACAAGTTCCTCACGGACCTAGTGGGCCAGGAGCATGAGATCGAGGTGGCCGACATCATGGCCGGTGTCGATCATCTGATCAAACAGGGCATCGCCGACGGTGACAAGATGGCGGTGATGGGCTGGAGCAACGGTGGCTATCTCACCAACGCCCTCATCAGCACCACCAATCGCTTCAAGGCTGCCAGCTCGGGGGCCGGCGTATTCGACCAGCGTCTGCAGTGGATGCTGGAGGATACCCCAGGCCATGTGATCAACTTCATGCAGGGCCTGCCCTGGGAGAAGCCAGAGGCCTACACCCACGGCTCGTCGCTGACCCATGCCGACAAGATCAAGACACCGACCTTGATCCACATAGGCGAAAACGACCAGCGTGTGCCACTGGGTCATGCCCAGGGGCTCTACCGCGCCCTGAAGCACTACCTGAATGTGCCGGTCGAATTGGTGGTCTATCCGGGTGAGGGCCATGGTCTGAGCAAGTACCAGCACAGACAGGCCAAGATGGACTGGGACAAGCTGTGGTTCGAGCACTATGTGCTGGGTAAGCAGATGGACGAAGCTAAGTAAAAGCCTATTTGTTAGCTGAACCCGAGCTGACATCAATCGAAAAAGCGCCAATTTTGGCGCTTTTTTAATCAACAGCCGTTTTCATTCTTAATCAGTCGAACTATGCTAAAACCATCCAAATCGATGGAGGTCATCATGCATAAGTATCTGTCTACCTTAATTCTAAGCTGTTGTGTGGCATTGGGATTATTGACGTCCCCCATGACGCTCGCCGCCGACAGCTACAGCGAGGCGATCGCCAACTTCAAGAAAGCCCCGGACACCCAGAAGTTTTTCAACTCCGCCTATGGCTACGCCATCTTTCCCACCGTCGGCAAGGGCGGCATAGGCATAGGTGCCGCCTACGGTAAGGGCCGTGTCTACAAGGGCGGTGCCCATACCGGCGACTCCAGCCTGACCCAGCTGTCCATTGGCTTCCAGCTCGGCGGACAGGCCTACAGCGAGATCATCTTCTTCAAAGATGCCAAAGCTTATCAAGAGTTTACCAGCGGCAGCTTCGAGTTCGGCGCCACCGCCTCGGCGGTCGCCATCAATGTCGGCGCCAATGCCCAGGTGGGCACCACAGGTAACTCCGCGGGCGCAGGCCACTCGGGGGCCAACAAGGCCGCCAGCGCCGCCTACATCAACGGCATGGCAATCTTCACCGCCGCCAAGGGTGGCCTGATGTATGAAGCCGCACTGGCCGGGCAGTCTTTTACCTTTGAACCCAAATAGCGGGCATCTGGTAGGGAGTCAGATGGCTCCCTCCTTTCTTCCCGGCCCCCGGGACAACTTTAATAAGCTGATAGGCCATTACGGCAGATTGGTTTCTCAGAGTGAAGCTTCAACCTTCTGAGGTGTTTATGAAGGGAGTTTGAAGCCATAGTTTCATGGTGAACTTATTGCCTGCGGCAAGCCATTCGTGCAGGTACTTCTGAGGCACGCTGTAAACCCGTCCCTGGGCGCTCTACGGCAGCATCCATGCTGCCGAAGGCCTCAGACGCACCTGCACCAAGTTTTCCATCTCTTCGATTTAGCCGCTTTTGAACCTGACTGAAAAGTTAAAAGCAAAATCACTTTTGGACAGAAATCATTTAGAGCTAAAAAACCATACTGCTTTTTGACATAACGTTTACTAATCCAAAACTCAAACGGCAATACTGATTAGAAAGTAAGGTTCGGAACAGTCCCTTATCATATTATGAAGCAATGTGAATATAGCAATTGTCATTAGCGATAACTTGACCACTTAAGGGATATCTTTTATCTAGCCGCGTTTCTACCTAAATTCGAACTGACTAAACTAGACACCACTACTGCCATATAAAAAACACCAACAACCGACTCTAAATAGACTAACGTTTTCGCAATTGGAGTCACTGGACTGATATCCCCATAACCGAGAGTGGTTAAGGTCACGAAGCTAAAATAAGCGCTATTAGAAAAATTATCTTCCCATGGAATTGCTTCTAACCCGCGAAATGCGAAAGGGTCTAGCTCAAGTAACAAAAGGTAAGCCACCGCCCACATTAAACCAAGCAATAAGAATAGGGCTACAGAACCAATAAGTTTGTTGGTGTCTATTTGGCCTGAAAACAAGATTTTTCTTACTAAAGATTGGAAAGTGCCATAGAAAAAGACAAAAGTCAGAGAAAGCATCAATATGCTCATCTCTTTGATATGAAAGAGGTGTTTCGCGGCAATAGCAGCTATCCAAACCACGGCTAAACCTCTTAAAAAATGCGTCCACTTTCGATCAAAGCGCAAACTTACAAAGCAAACAATAAAAATCACTACCATAATCCCCTGTATGACGTATTCGATCACATTGTCTTGTAGTAGTTGAACGAGGGCGGCGGCAATTAACAGCATGATTAAAGCTAACGTTAAGTAGATGAAGTTATTCTTCTCGCTAATATTTGACAACGCTTTATCGAGATTCATGATTGACTCCTTTCCACAGTTATCATGGCGCACAAGTATGCTCTAGTCGCAACAGTATCAAAAATGGTCATGTTTGATATGCATTTATTCGAACATTCTCGTTATAATCAGTAAGAGTTTATTGTACAACAGTGAAGGTGCTAGACGTGGATATCAAAGTGAAAGATTCATTGATTGGTGGCGTGATTAACGGCGTTATCAATGGCTATATTGCGAGCCACCATTTCAAGGGAATGGATAGCGTACCAATGTCGCTTAACGTGATCACGAATTCTGAAGTGACTGTGTGGGGACAAGCGGTATCTCTAACTTTTGGTTTAGGGATCATTTTGTCGTTGATCACATCCAAGCTATTTATTCATCAGCTCAACAAATCCCACCCACAACACATTAGTCAACTTCAGAGTGGTTTTTGGTCTCACCTTGTTCCTATTGCAGTCACCCATGCAGCAGCGTTATTTGGCTGGTTTGTGGCAATAGCTGTGATCTGGACAAAATACGCTGGCGAAGTGATGGTCTCTTCTTCAAGTGCTGTTGCACTGGTTGGCCTATTTGCATTCATCATTACCATTGCCGTCGAAGTACGAACTAAGAAAAGTATCATTTATAAAAAGATAAATTTACTGGAACAACCTCAGTAAACGACAGTAGGAACAGAAAATGTCAGATAACAATGTCCACACCAGTGCTGAACAAAGCGATAAAAAAATTAGCCAAGCTCGCTCTTTCACTTACTACATTTTTGCCTTAGTTGCTGCTCTTTGGCTTTATACCTTATGGGCGGACAGAATGACGCCAATGACAGATCAAGCTAGAGTAAATGGCCAATTGATCCGCATTAGCCCAGAAGTATCTGGCCCTATTTCACAAGTACTTATTACTAACAATAGTATTGTCAAGGCAGGAGATGAACTCGTCACGATCGATCCGCGTCCTTTTGAATTAGCCGTTAAGGCCGCCAAATTTGATTTGCAACAAGCAGCTCAGTCTTATGAAGCGGATTCAGCAGCAATCAGTGTCGCTCAAGCAAATGAAGTCGCAGCTCGTGTTAAGGTCAATA
The DNA here is from genome assembly GCF_000016065.1 of Shewanella loihica PV-4. Lineage (NCBI taxonomy): Bacteria > Pseudomonadati > Pseudomonadota > Gammaproteobacteria > Alteromonadales > Shewanellaceae > Shewanella > Shewanella loihica. Next base: position 272,590 of record NC_009092.1, on the reverse strand, counting down.
ATGCCAAGAAGAATGTGGAGCGTAATCGCGTACTTGCCAATAAAGGAACGATAAGTCAAGCGGTAATGGATAACATAATCGCCGAACTAGAGACGGCCCAAGCGGGGTTGGCTCAAGCGTCATCAGCACTAGAAAAAGCGAAACAAGAGTTTGGCCCGAGAGGAATTGATAACCCTGAAATCCAATCGGTATTAAACCGACAAGAGCAGGCTCTACTAAACCTCAATCACACCAAACTGACAGCACCTGCTAATGGTGTGATCACTAATATGGATGTTGCTGTTGGCGATTATGCTGCTGCTGGGCAGCCACTTCTTACCTTTATCAATAACAACAACTTATGGCTGACGGCCATGGTGAGAGAGAATTCACTGGCTCATCTAAAGCCTGGCGATAAAGTCAAAATTGTTTTTGATGCAACCCCAGGAGAGGTCTATGAAGGAAAAATTTCTTCAATCGGTTGGGGAAGTAGCGGTAATGGTAGCCTTGCCCAAGATGCCAGTAATGGCCTTATGACCTCACCAACAAGCAGTTCAAAAGCACAGCGTTTCCCCGTCAATATCGAGTTCACTTCGTTGCCTGCCGATCTAAATCTGAGATACGGTGGTCGAGCTGTGGTGGGTTTCTACCCTGATGAAAGCTACCTAGGTGAGAGACTACAAGATTTGTGGATCTGGGCATGGAGTTATATCAGTTATGTATCATAGTGCCGCTAACCCAATTATAAGAGTTGCGGTATTCCCTGTCCTTTTGCTGTTTTGGCAATATGTATATGGGACGGATTTGCCTTTACTCGCTCCAGCGATGTGTGCGGTTTTTCTCACTACAACTCATGAACCACCGCCTGTAATTATGGTGTTTGTTATGGGGGGAATTTTATTCATTACTGCTTGGTTTCAGGCACTAATGAGTGAACTATTGATTGATTACGTACATGTTTACTATCTGTTCTTGTTTGGAATTTTTTACTGGTGCATGGAGCGTACCAAGAAAAATTCGCAAGATGTATTTGCTATATTGCTGATTGTCTCAACCGCAATGATTGCTGTTTTTACGCAGCAAAAAGGGATTAGCGTTGAGCAAATCCCCATGGCTCTGCTAAAAAATATTTTTATCGCTGGCTTCACCGCCTATTTGGCCTACCTACTATTTCCACGAGGTGAGCCACTCGCGATAAACATGCCACCTGTCAATTCGACAACGAAATATTTGCTTGATTGGCAAACCTTGCTCAAAGCGGTCATTGTCATGACCATGATGGTGTGTACGATACAATTGGACTTAGAGCAAAGTACGATTATTACCATCATCGTCGCGTTAATGATTAAAGATCCTGATCCTAGTATTGGTAAAGATTATGGTTTAAGAAGGCTGCTTACAACATACGCGAGCGTGCTGTATGCCATTCCTCCCCTAATCATGAGTTTGCTGCAAGTCAATTTGGTAGGAACTGTGGGTGTTGCTGTCGTCAGTGCTTTATTTATGGGGATTCATGCCGTTACAAAGAAAGCTAGCTATAACTCAATTCAACTGATGTATTCAAGTTATGTGGTTTTAGTATTCTATGGGATTACTTCAACAAGTATCAGTGCGATTTCAGATGACCTCGTGCGTTTTACTTCGGTTTTTGCCGCTGTATTAATCGGTATCATGAGTTTGATTATCTTATACCCTAGAACTAGAACTTAATGTCACAACAACCAAGCCTACGTTTAACTCGGCTTGGTTGTCTTATTTGTGGATAAGTTGTACTGCGTGCAAGTAGCACCAATATGATGTAAAGAGTGGGGCACAGGCTTTTCAGACGCGAAGAAAAGCCTGTAGAGGTGCTTATCAGCAGTCTGTTTTCTCAGAAAGCCTCAGAGCGTCTTCTAGCTCAACGCCAAGGTATCGAATAGTGTTATCTACCTTCGAATGTCCAAGTAGAATCTGAACCGCCCTAATGTTTTTCGTTCTGGCATAGATCAAAGTAGCTTTAGTTCGACGCATGGAGTGAGTTCCATAATAGTCAGCATTCAGTCCCAGTTTTGCAGCCCAGTTTCTGATAATTGAGCGATAGAATGAGTAGCTGATAGGCTGCCCTGAGCGTCGGCTACTCGGAAATAGAAAACTACTTGCCTCTAGGGATGCTGAAAAGATCCATCGGCTAATACTTTGCTGTGTTCTCGGAGTAATCTCATAATGGACATCGGTCCCCGTTTTTTGTTGGATGCACTGAACCCTTTCATAGATAACACCTTGCGAAGAAACATCGTAAACGTGTAGCTTTAGCAAGTCACTCGCTCTCAACTTGCTATCTATGGCTAAGTTCAATAGTGCAAGCTGCATTAGGTCGTTTTCAAGCTCTAGCCTAGTTCTAATTCGCCAAATTTCTTCCAACTTGAATGGTCGTTTAATGCCGCTGCATTTTCCCGAAGATAACTTTCTCATGTTGACCTCCTCTTCGATATTATTGGTCAACATAAAGTCTGGCTATAAACTGAAACTGTTCCAGCCTTGATAGCCATCGATCAAGCAGTCGTTCAGGGTGATCAGAATCATCCGTGGACAGGAGTTTGTTAGCTAGGATCGCGCTGAGAAACCCCTGGATAAAACTGTTTTAGGAAGTTTGCTAATTTAGCTATTCATAAATAAGTTCTGGCATTGAAAACTGGCTACTAACTACCTACTAATAACTCAAAATAATCCACAGCCCTCACCTCACTTCCACCACTGTTGGCGAAAAATTCGAACAAGTCTACTTGACCTGTCTACTACTCTACAGTTCATACTATCCCAATACTAAAAACACTTGGGTCAAATCGCACATGTATTTGATTTCTGAACTGGCAGCGAAGGCGGGTATCTCTCGCACCACCTTACTCTATTACGAGAAGTTAGGGCTGATTAACGGCCAGCGTCTTGACAATGGATATCGCTATTACAGCGAAAACGATTTGCAGCGACTGTTATTGATTCAGCAACTTCAAAGCGCAGGACTCTCATTGAAGGAGTGCGAACAATGCTTGGACGCGAAGTTAAGTAGAAGCTTATTGGAAAATCGGCTAACGCAACTCAACCATGAGATTGATAAAAAAATCCACGCTCGTGAGTTGCTACTGGCGTTACTTGGGGAACGTCCACAAAGAGAGTTACACCATTCTCTGAGTCAAAGTGCACCTAACGCTTACTTAAACTGGTTAAGTACGCAGGGTTACAGTGAAAAAGAAGCGCTCAGATTAAAGTGGTTATCAAAAGATATGAACGAACACGAGAGTTACATGAAAGACTTTATGACGGTCTTTGCAACATTAGAAAGATGGGGGCCAGGGAGTCACAAGGACTCTTTAAAAGCGATTTCATTAATGTCTCCTCAGACAATGACCGATATTTTAGACATTGGTTGTGGCACTGGCACCTCAACATTACTGCTAGCCGATAACAGTATCGCGCACATTACCGCCGTGGATAATGAGCCTATCGCCATCGAACAGCTCAATAAAAAAATCCAAAATGCACAGTTACATGAGCGGATTTCTCCTGTTTGTGCCTCCATGACGGAACTGCCATTTCAGGCAAAGAGTTTTGATGCCATTTGGGCGGAAGGCTGCGTCTACATTATGGGAATGGAGAACGCACTAAAACAATGGAAGCCTCTGTTAAAAGATAATGGCGTCTTGATGGTAAGTGACTTGGTTTGGCTCACTGACTCTCCCGACGAAGAGACAAAACAGTTTTGGCTGGCAGATTACCCAGATATTCAATCGATACCTAAACGACTCACTCTGTTCAAAAAGCATGGCTACGACGTGATCGAACACTTCTCATTAGGCGTCGATGCATGGCAAAACTACTGGCAACCGCTGCAAGGCCGAGTTGAGGAATTACAAGCTGTTATGCCTGCGTCCCAAGCGTTACTGGACATTAAGAAAGAGATTTCAGTTTACGAGCGCAGTGCCGCAAAAGACTTTACCTATCAGTACTTTATTTTAAAACTTGCAAACTAGAGATAGAGATATGAAATACGCATTGTACAAACAAGAACAAACTCAAGAAGTCATTACACTGTTCAAGGACACATTTTCGGATTCAGAAGGTAAAGAAGAAGGTGCATTAATTGCAAAACTCGTGGAAGACTTTCTCACTTTACCAACCAAAGATGAGGATCTTTATGTGTTTATTGCTCAAGATGAAAGTGAACGCATTGTCGGTAGCATCATTTTCTCTCGCCTATCGTTTCCAAATGGTGAAAACATCTTCCTTTTAGCCCCCGTGGCCGTTGCAACAGATTGTCATGGGCAAGGTGTAGGTCAAGGATTGATCAAATTTGGCTTAGCGACACTGAAAGAAAAAGGCGTCACCGTTGCCATTACTTACGGGGATATCAACTTTTACTCAAAAACAGGATTCGTTACAATCAGTCAGGACGTAATTCAAGCTCCGTTGGACTTGTCCTACCCTGAAGGTTGGATTGCACAATCTTTAGTCGGTGAAGCGGTCCCTCACGTTGTGTGCAAACCAACATGCTTGAAAGCGATAGATAACCCAAGTTATTGGTGACATTGAATCGCATTTACGCTCTGATGAGGATTACAATTTGTAGGGCAAAATCTGTTAACTAGTACTGTAGGAATTTTTACCCTAACGTGAAAAGGGGCATAAATAGCTTAGCGCTTTAACCCCCGACTCATCCAAATACCGTCAAATCGGATAGACGTTAGATACATGGTGTAAGCACGCTTTTGGCTCTCGGCGGCATGGACGCCGCCGTGAAGCGTATAGGGACATATTCACAGCGTGCCAAAAGAGTGCTTGCACATCCCTCGCCGGGCAGGCGATAGATAGCAATGAAGGTTCGGCCTTCAAAACCCCAACAAATACCAAATGCAGTCAAAGGCTACAAAGCCTAAAAATCCATCCTCCGCCGGACAGGTGTTCGAAAGCAATGAAGGTTCGGCCTTCAGAAATCCCCCCAACAAGAATTCCAGCGGATGCTAGCGCTGAGATAAAACCTCCTAAACTTTATCCCGATTGGGATTCAACTTGGCGGTTAGGACATGATCCTGCCACTCTCCTGCAATCTTGAGATAAGACTTGGCATAGCCTTCACGCTCGAAGCCTAGTGAGGCCAGCAGCCGGGCACTCTTTTCATTGTTAGGCATGTAGTTGGCCATCACGCGATTCAGCCCCACCTCGTGGAAGACGAAGTCAAGTAGCGCCCGCAGCGCCTCGCTCATGTAGCCCTGTCCCTGGTAGCGCTCGGCGACCGAATAGCCGAGGTTTGCCGCCTTGAAAATCCCCATCACCAGGTTGGTGATATTACACAGCCCTATGATCTCAGTCTGCTCTCGATTCAGGATGGCGAATCTAAAGGCGAGTCCCGCCTTATACAGACGGGTATTCTCGGCCACGACAGATTGGGCATGGGCAAGCATGAAGAAATCGTCGCGGCGTTCAGGCTCCCAGGGGGCCAGATGTTCACGGTTTTCAAGATAGTATCGCAGCAACATCTGGGCTTCATGGCCTTCCAAGAGGCGGATGCGGGTACGATCGGTGGTCAATTCAGTCGTCATGGGAAGGTCTTACTCAAAGAGGGAAACACTATAGCCTAGTGTGATTAGGCGATGCTCGCCTGCATCTTTAGCCAAAAGCTTTCCTGACAGGCGTTATGGAAAGTCTTTCGACAGGGGGTGATAGCATGCTGCGCGCTATCGATCACCTCATAGCTTATCCAGCACTCTTCGCACAGCAGCTCGCTCGGCGCATTGTCACGCTCGACCCGATGGCAGATCACCACGCCGTTATCGAAGTGATAACTCGTCTCTTCTTCATTGATCTGCACACCATCATCGCAATAAAGATTTGTTTTAGTAAGCTTATCTATGATGGCCACATCACTCGCTTGATGATGGATAGCCTTGATGTAAGTAAATAGCGTATTCATGATGTCCTTATGCGAAACGATGGAAGCAATCCTTAGCAAGATGAGATAAGGGTTATCACCCAACCCCATGCAGATGGCCCACCAGCTTACTCCTCTAACCCTCCTTTGCAAGCCCAACCCCCACTAACCGCTAACATCGCGCAAAACGCCAAATCGAAGAGACGTTAGATACCGAGTGTAGATGCATCTGCGGACGTCGATGGCAGGGATGCCATCGTCGAGCCACCATGGAAGGTTTCACGGCGTGTAGCAGATGTATCTGCACATAAGCGAGCCGCAGGCTATCAATTCAAATGAAGGTTCGCCCGACAAATAGTCTCCCCAATAACCGTTAGGCCAGGCATCAAAGCAAAATGCCCAGCCTTCATTCCAAGGCTACTCATGCCCCCATGGAGTAGGCGGCAAGGCAACCGGCTTGGTCAAATCAAACTCCACCTTAAAGTCGCGATTCTCTCGGGTGAGGCGGTAGATAAACTGGCTTTCGGTGATCCCCATGTGCCACACATTGGTGACCGATTGGGTCAGTCCATTTTGTTTGAAGCTGTCGATAGAGTAGGCATCGACCGGGAAGGATTGCAGCTCGGCGCTGCCGCCATCTTGGGTGTCGCCGCCATACATGGTGACCTTGTCTTCGCTGCCATCTTGATGTCTGTGGTCATGCTTGAGGCGCAGCCCTGTGTCTGTCTTGGTGATCACCCAGGTGCGGGAGTGATCCTCACCCACATGAAACGGCACCTTGAGCTCGCTGTCGCTACACTCGCGCACATGCATCACCAGACGCTTACCCGAGAAGGCCGAGTCGGCACTGTTACCCGCCGTCACCTTACCCTCGAAGGCCTGGCCGCAATGGGCGGCAATCGCATCGAAAAATTGAGTCTGCTCGGTTGTGGTGGCCATGGCGGGGGCGGCTAACAATAGGGCGGCGCTAACACCAAGTGATTTGGCGCCAAGAGATAGTGATAGGGATTTAGTCATCTTGTTTTTATGCTCCATCAAATTGAACCTTCACACTAGCACGAACAGATAAATTGAAGCTGAATAAAAAAAGCCCCCGAAGCCGAGGCGACGGGGGAAAGGTTTACAGGATAACTATGTTTAGAAAAGCTATGGTTAAAACTATGCTTGGTTAATGATTCGATTCAAGGATTAGGCTTTCTCCACCCGCACCGGAATGCCGTGACGGCAGTTGGCTCCGGTCCAGTAGTCGTTGAGCATACTGGCGGCGCCGTTGCGGGTCGGATCCGCCGGGATCATCTGGTTAACCGCCGTGCCGCCGGCGCGATTGGCGATTCCCGCTAATCTCTCGCCGTTGATGATGCGATCGTCACCGCCAAAGCCCTCGCTATGACCAAAGCCATGGGAGACACAGATTGCCCCCTTGGCGACCCCCACATCTGTCTGCAGGGTGCCGACGCAGGGCTTGCCGTTGGCGGTCACTATGCGCACCTGGTCGCCATCCTTCAGCCCCTGGGCCTTGGCGGTATCTGTGTGTATATAGACGAAGTTGGTGGGACTGATCTCACCGATCCGCTTGAAGGCCACCGCATAATTAGAGCGCACCGTCGCCTTGTAGCTGGAGAACAGCAGCGGATATTCGCTCTGGGGCCAATGGCTCTCCCAGGTGTCACCGTTCCAGAACTTATGTTCCTGCAGGGTCGGCGTGCCTGGGTAAAACTCGCCCGAGTAAGCATGACGCAGCTGCGCTACCTCCTGATGATAGATCTGCAGACATTTAGGCCCAGCGCCCTTGATGAAGTCGCCGTCATAACGGTCATCTTCCTGGTAGTAACCACCGCGTGACAGCAGGGCCTCGACCTTGGCGGCCTCCTCGGCGGTAAGTCTTGGCTTGAGCGGCTTCATGGCGTAATCCAACCCGGCCCACAGGCGATCTTCCTCGGTCACCTTAGGCAGCTGCTCGCACTGGGCGGCCACGTTGGCCAGGTATCTGGCGTGCCAATCTTCGAAGGTTAACAGGTCCACCTTACGGCCATCGCTGCTCGCCAGGGCACCCTTACCGAAGCCAGGCAAGTCGAGTTTGAGGGCGATATCGATCAGCAACTGCTCCATGCAGATATGCTCACCCGCCTCATTTTTCTCGGTTCTCGGAGTCACCACAGGCGATGCCGCCACCACGCCCAGTTTATGGGCGCCCCACATGCGATCCGCCGCATACTCTTCGAGCATGGAGCGATCCGGGATCAGGTAGTCGGCGTAGCGATTGGTCTCGTTCATGTGGCAGTCGATCCCCACCACCAGCGGCAAACGCTTAGGATCGGCGATGCTGGCCACAACCTCCTGACTGATAGACGCCGCGCTATAGAGGAAGTTGTTGCGCCAGTTGAACAGCACCTTGGCGCTGTAGGGGTCGCCGTTGGCGTGGCTGGTCCACTGCTCGGCCGCATTCATGGCGGGCAGAACCTCATGCCAAGGGGTGCTGGCGGGATAAGGGTTCTTACCCTGCTCCACCTTGAGACGATATTCGGTCGAGGCCTCGTAGGCACCATCGCGACAGGCGTTGACGATACCGTCCAGCGACACGCCACCTTCGATGTTGGCCAGATCGTACAAACCTTCCATGCCGCCGATGGGGCCATTGCCATAGATGGCGCCGCCCTTGGCATCGTGGGAACCCGCCAGGGTATTAAGCGTCGCCCAGATCCAGCCCATCACGAAACCATCAGATGAGTTGGTGCCGCCGTTGCCTGCCACACAGGCCTTGCGGCCATAGTGCGCCAGATCTTTCGCCACCTGACGCATCTCTTTTACCGCAATGCCGCTGCGCTTGGCGTACTCCTCCATGCTGGTGCGCTGGGCCTCGGCCCGCAGCAGATAGAGAGACGACATCAAGGTCACCTTACGGCCACGGCTGTCGGTGACACGTTTGCTGACAAACAGCTCGGCCTTGTCGCCTGACTCCGCCGACGCTAAGGTCTGAGTGCCCGCCTTGATGATCAGTGCCTCATCGCCACCCAGACCAAAATCTTTCGCCTTGGCAAACTTGCGATACTCTGGGTGCTTAGGATCCATCACCACTAGGTGACCTGCGTTGGTGTAGTTAAGCTCACCCGAGGCCTCGGCCGCCTTCTGGCTCGGATTTTCCAGGTGCGCCTTGTTAAACCACTGCTCCTCGAGCATGGTGCGGATCACCCCAAAGGAGAATGCCGCATCCTGACCGGGTTTGACCGGTAGCCAGGTGGCATTGGTATCGGCGGCGACCGTGGTACGCAGCAGGGGGTCGACACACACATATTTAAAGCCACGGTCCACACGGCTGTTAGCAAGACCTCGACCGACGCGGTTCAGGCTGACACCCGAGGAGCCTGGGCTGGTGCCCATAAACAGGCCATACTCGACGTTTTCCCAGTCGACATCGTTGAGCCACTCTTCGAATCCGGCCGCCATCCCCAGGCTATAACCCGTTGCCTGGGCGGCGCCACAGTAGGCGTGTTTAGTCCCCAGGTTAACCGTGCCCCATGACTGCATCATGAAGCGAGAATAGAAGCTTCCGCGCAAATAATCTTCGGCGCAGAAGGTGGCAAACAGCTGATTCGCTTTGCTGCCAAATTCGCTATGGCCCGGCTTCACCTCTTGATCCAGCTGGCGAATGGCGCGCAGGCCATCGACATGGCCTTCGCCAAAGAGATCGCCCCCCTCGATAATCTCCGCAAGTGCCTGTTCATAGCTGATGGTGACCCACTCGCCACCGCCGCGCTTGCCCGCGCGTTTTAGCACCCGAGTCACCCGGCGCTCATCGTCCACCGAATCGACGCAGCTGGCCCCCTTGGCACAGGTGGTGGCGCGATTCTTCAGCCCCGCCTCACCCGCCAGGGCGATAAAGCTCTGCTTCACCTCTGTGCTCAGCGGCAGTGGCGAGCCGGAGTTGTTCTCACAATAGGGGTTGCCCCCCACCTTCAAGACTCTGTCTGTCTTCTCATCCACTCGCACCCTGAGGCCGCAGATGTTGTAACAGCTAAAGCAGCGGGAATAGACGGTGCGTACTCCTGCTGTCTTTTGCCATTTACCCTGGGCATCGAAGCCCCCTTCGGCCGCCACGGGATGACCAAAGCGTGAAATGTCCTGGGTCTTCTTGGGCTCAGACTCGGCATCGACTCGACTGCAGGCGGCACCTGTGATGGTCGCGGCAGATACCAGACCGGCTTGAGTTAAAAACTTACGTCTATCCATCTTTGACTCCTAGCGCTGCCAATCGAGGTAATTGAGATTCAAAATGGCTTGATCATCGGTCGATGTCGGTAAGCCAATGTAGAAGATGTTGGGCGAGGTGCCAGCCTCGGACAGCATGGCGTAGACCTTGTTGTCCCGCACCAGCTTAGAGACCTGGCTGTCGGGATCGTTGAGGTCGCCAAAGGTACGGGCGCCGCCGATACAGGTCTCGACGCAGGCAGGCAACAGCCCCTGAGTGACGCGGTGAATACAGAAGTTGCACTTCTCGGGCGGGTTATCCAGGCTCTCATCTTTGCGGCGCGCGCCATAAGGACAGGCATCGACACACAGCTGGCAGTGAATGCACTCTTCGTGGTCGATCACCACTATGCCATCTTCCTTACGCTTGTAGGTTGCCTCTACCGGACAGACCTGAGTGCAGACAGGATTATCACACTGGTTACATTGGTTCGGCACCGCAAGGGTAGCGATGCGCTCACCCAAGCTCAGGCTAGCCTGATTGACGCGGGTACGGCATCGACCCGCATCGGTTTGATTTTCAACGGAACATGAAACGGTACAAGAGAGACATCCGGTACAACGTCTAACGTCAAACACCATGGCATAGCGTTTTCCAAGGGTTTTCGCTTGTAGCGTGCTGGCGGGCACCAATGAAAGCAGAGCTCCACCTGCCGCCATTTTTAAAATCGAGCGCCGATCTAACATAACGAGATCCTTAACTATGTTTTTCTAAAATAAAAACATGACTTCTGGAAGGTTTCTTATTATTTAAAATACACACGCAATAATAAAACTTGCAACAGACAATAAAGCTATAAATTGAAAACTAAATAGAGATCACGATTCAAATAAAAATATAATTTCTATGAAATTATTTATAGAGAGCGGGTATAATAGTAGCGATAAAAAGACGAACATCTCATATTAAAAATAAATTTAAATTTGATGAAATAAAATCGAAAGTTCACAAATCGAACAGTTATCTCACCTAAACAGCAACTTAGGTTTACCCCAGAGATAGCAAGGCCTAGCCTATAGCCCGCCTACAAGTTGTTCGTTCGTACCAGTTAGACTGAGAGATATATAAGGACTGCAAATTTTAAATATCGCATTTTGCAAAATGCAGATATTAAAACATGAGAAGTAATGCAAACTTTAAATAATGGCCATATTAAAAGTGTGACTTTCAACACTGAACGTGTGTAGATATATATAGATGATAATAACTCAATATATTTACCCAGTTCACAACCATGAATAAGATTGACCAACTTAATTACAATCAATTAAAAGTGTTCATCGCCGTCTATGAACACGGGCAGAGTCATCAGGCTGCCAATGAACTGGGTATTACGCCTTCAGGTGTCAGCCGCACCCTTAAGATCTTAAGAGACATATTTAAAGACTCGCTCTTTATTCGTCGCTGTTCCGGTTTCGTCGCGACGGAGAAGACCCACCAGCTGATCCCTATGGCCAGAGAATTGGTGGCCCACTATCAAAAGCTCGAGATGCAGCACTCGGTATTTACCCCGGCTGAATCGGGCGGCCAATATGTTATTCACGCCTACGATGAGTTCATCTACCCAGTACAACAGGTGATCCGCAACGAGATCCTCACCGAGGCGCCCAACATGAAGTTTGATGTCAGGGTGCTGACCCATGACTGCAGCAGCGATCTCGCCAATGGCGATGTCGACTTCGTGGTGGTCTATGAAGGCTTCAACGGTAAGAACCTCAACGCCGAGATGTTTTCGGCAACAGACAATCTCTACATCCTGGCGCGCACCGGCCATCCGATCCTCAAGCAGGAACTCACCCTCGCCAACATCACCCAATATGCCTGCCTAGAGATAGACAACTATGACGACCTGAGTTGCCCGCTGCTGGTGAACCTCTGCCGCGAAGAGGAGCTGTGCATGGAGGTCGACGGCTATACCGACAGCGTGGCCACCGCCATGCGCCTGCTGAGCGAGTCTGACGCCATCACCTTAGTTTGCAACGAATTTACCCGCCAGTTCGTCGACATGTTGCCCGCTGTGCAGTGGGTCAAGCTGCCCGAAGAGCTGGCCAAGCGTTGCCGTATTCGTCGCCGGGAAAACCGCGAGATAGGCAATTACCTCTTATATGGCAACGTGAATCAGTCGGCCGCCTTCAACTGGGTGAAGTCTAAGCTCATCTGCGGCCTGGAAAGCGCCTGGCGCAGGGCGGCAGAACGCTGACAAGGATTTTGATGGCGAGACCGACAAGCTACCAGAGGCACTCTTGCATACCCCTTTCGCAGCTGGTCTTGCCATCTTTTTAAATCGAAAAACGATAACAAAACAGGTATGCAGCGAGTCTTTGACTCACAAACATTTGAGCAATGTCTGTAAAAAGCGTCTTAAGACGCATCAAGATGGGGAACACTTATGAAAATGAACAGACGCACCTTCTTGCAAGGTGTCGGAGCCAGCTCCGTCGTCGGCTCGCTATCCGGTCTTATGCCCGGCATAGCCAGTGCAGGCGAAAAAGGCGGCGCGCCCGACAAACTCTTGAAACGCCAAGGAGAAATTAAGTACCACACCTGCCAACGTAACTGCGCCGACCGCTGTCTGTTGAAGTTCACGGTACAAAACGGCCGCATGACCTACGTGGAAGGCGCTTCAGAGTTGAAGAAGATGGGCACCTCTCCCTGCGTGAAAGGCCATGCCTATGTGCAATACACCTATGCCGCCGACCGTATCCTGCACCCGATGGAACGCGCGGGCAAGAAGGGCGAAGGCAAATGGCGCCGCATCTCTTGGGATGAGGCCTATGACAAAATAGCCAGCCGTCTGCAGCAGATCATCAAAGATCACGGCGCCGACTCTATCCTGCCCTACAGCTACTCGGGCCACGAAGGGGTTATCGGTAAATACGGCGGACCTAGCCGCTTCTTCAACGCCGTTGGTGCCCGCAAGCTCGACCGTAAGGTGTGTGTGTTCGCCGCCTATGAAGGCTTGAAGTCGGTGACAGGTACCTACCAGGGCCCGGATCCATACGACAACATCTATACCAACTGCTACATCTCTTGGGGCCAGAACGAGACGGCCACCAACGTGCACGGCATCAAGTTCATCAACCAGGCCCGTGACCGAGGTGCCAAGCTGTTGGTAGTTAACCCAGTGCGCACCCCTATCGCCTCTCAGGCCGATATCTGGTTGCAGCCTAAGCCGAGTACCGACACCCACCTGGCGACAGGTATCATGAAGTACCTGGTAGAGCATGACCTAGCGGATCTCGAGTTCATCAAGGCCAACACCCTTGGCTATGACCAGCTGCTCGAGCGCCTCAACACCATGAGCTACGAAGAGATCGAGCGTGTCACCGGCGTGCCTAAGGCCAAGATGTTCGAATTCGCCCGCGTCTATGGCGAGTCAGAGCTGTCTGTACTGCGTCTGGGTTACGGTATGCAGCGTAACTACAACGGCGCCCGTATGTCTCGCGCCATCGCCATGATGCACGCGGTTGCCGGCCAGTACGGCAAGATAGGTAACGGCTTCATCTATGACAACACCCAGGCCGATGACAGCCTGAACTACAGCAAGGGCCGTGCGGATCATATCCACCCGAACCCAGACACAGTAGGCCACGTCAACATGACGGAGATAGCCAAGGCGCTCGACCCAGAGAACCCAATGGCCTATGGCAAGCCGATCAAACCGATTAAGGCGGTGATCAACTACAACGGTAACTTCGTCTCGGTTGCACCGGACTCGAATGCCTGTCGCCGCGGCGCGATGCGTGATGACCTCTTCCTGGTGGTTCACGACTTCCTGATGACAGACACCGCAGAGCTGGCCGATATTATCGTACCGGCTGCGACCCAGTTCGAGTTCCCAGACATGGGTACCGACTACAACTGCTATCACATGCAGACCTCTGAGAAGGTGATCGAGCCACTCGGCGAGTCGAAAGACAACTGGATCTTCTTCAAGGAGCTGGGCGCCCGCATGGGGCTAGACCGCTTCCCTGAGATGCGTGTGGACTATGAGCAGATCCTGCGTGACTTCCTCGACACGGAAGAGCCCGCCTTCAGACACAATAACATCACCTATGAGCAGATCATTCGCGACAAGTTTGTCACCGTATATGACCAACGCCCTTACTTCGGCGATGGCAAATATAAGACGCCAAGCGGCAAGATCGAATTCTACTCAGAAATGATGAAAGAAGCCGGCTACCACCCAGTGATCGACTTCGGCCTGCCGGAAGATGAGATGGTACAGGAAGAGAAGACACTGCCGTTCCGTCTGCTGTCTCCTGCCATTCCGCAGCGTGCCAACAGCTCTTTCTACAACGTGAAGTACATTCGTAACTTCCCGGCCTACTTCGCCAAGATCAACGCCGAAGATGCCAAAGAGTTGGGCATTCAGAACAACGACAGGGTAAGGCTCAGCAACCAACGTGGTGAGGCCCACTTTATCGCTCAGGTTTCTACCCAGGTGGTCAGAGGAACAGTTATGGCGCCGAAGAATAACTGGCGTCGCATGGACCCACAGGGCAAAGACAGCTGTACCAACAACCTCACCACCGACACCTTGACCGATATGGGTGGATGCTCTGCGTATCATTCCACTCGCGTCGCGATTGCCAAAGCCTAAGGAGTAAACGATGTCGTTAAATAAGAAAGTGGGCTTTGTGTTCAGACAAGAGAACTGTGTCGGTTGCGGTGCCTGTACCGTTGCCTGCCAGATCCACAATGAACTGCCCGAGAACCATAGATTCCGTAAAGTCGATCGCTATGAAGTGAAGCGTGACGATGGCGCTATCGATGTCTGGTTGTCCCACTCATGCATGCACTGCGAAAACCCCGCTTGTCTCATGGTCTGCCCGGCGAAAGCCTACCATGTGCGCGATGACGGTATCGTGGTGCTGGACCGTGAGAAGTGTACCGGTTGTGGCCTGTGTGCCAGCGCCTGTCCTTACGCGGCCGTCAGCATCCGCGAGGACGACGGCAAGGCAGACAAGTGCAACATGTGTGTGGAGCTGCTGGACCGCGGCATGAAACCCGCGTGTGTGAGTGGCTGCCCGGTAGAGTGCCTGGATGTCGGCAATCTGCAAGAGGTGCTCAAGCGTCCATCGGCAAGCAAACAAGGCATAGGCTATGGCGATTGCATCACCAAACCTAACCTAGTGATCATTAAGGAACGCGCATAATGACAGCAGAATATGGCCCAACGGCAATGGCTTACCATGCCTTCAAATCTATGATGTTCGCGCCCTCGGATACTCAGGCTCTCGCAGGCTTAATCGCCTACCTGGAGCAGGAGTCGCCAGACAGCCCGCTACTCATAGAGGCACGCAAGTTCAGTGACGACGCATCCGAATTGGAGTTTGATTTTAATCGCATGTGTATCGGGCCATACAAGCTGTTAGTCGCCCCCTATGAATCGGTTTACCTCAGTGGCAATCATCAGATCTTCACCGAGGAAACCGTCAGGGTGGCCGAGTTCTACCAACAAATTGGTCTGGTCATCGACGATAGCTTCAACGAGCCGGCCGACTTTATCGGTAACGAACTCGAGTTCCTTTACTGCCTGCACGCCATGGCCGCCGAGCAACAAGCGCTGGAAAACAGCGAACATGTCGAGGCGCTCAATGAACTCGCGGCGGAGTTTATCCAAACCCATCTCGGGCGTTGGATCACTCCATTCTGTGAGGGCATTGCCAAACATGCGAAACAGCCTTTCTGGCCGCTGTTGGCTCACGAGCTACTGCAGTTTATCAATCAACAACTTCAAGCGGCGCCCAGCCTAGACGGCGCCGAATGATCGACGAGTCTGCCTGGCGACAGGCAGATTCCAACGCGACCAGCGATGTCGCAAGGAGTTTTCAATGAGTAAAGCAATAAGATGGTTAAGCCTTATTGTGCTCGGTCTGTTTGCATCCAGTTATGCACTGGCCGAAGAGACCGCCACCCTGCAGCCGCAGCAGTGGCAAACCATTCAGGAGCACGCCATCTCTGGTGATATTCCTGAGATCCGTGGCCTACCGACTCAGCCTGAGCTGCTGATGCCAGCGTCGATTCCACAGCAAGCCGACGAGTCGCTGCTGGGCTACCTGGGCGCGACCGATACCATCGCCTTCGCCCTGTTTGCCAGCTTGTTTGGCGTAACCGCCCTCTTCATCCTATTCGTGGTGGTGAACGGCGTCTCTAAACTGGACCATGGCTTCTCGGGTAAGCTGATCAAGCGTTGGTCAGGCCTTAGCGTCAGTGTGCACTGGCTGGGTGCCATCCCTTGCATCCTGCTGATCCTCACCGGCCTGGTGCTCGGCGGCGGCCGCTTCTACTTCGAGCCTGGCATGAACGCGGGTTCCTGGTCGGCCCTGGTGGGCCTATCCAGCAGCCTACATGAGTTGATGGCCTTCCCCTTCATCCTCGGCTATGTGCTGATGGTACTGATGTGGGCGCCTAAGCAGTTCCCCGCAAGCTATGACCTGAAATGGTTTGCCGTACTGGGCGGCTACATCAACTTCGGCAAGAAACAGCATCCCGATGCGGGCTTTGCCAACGCGGGTGAGAAGCTGTGGTTCTGGGTATTCGCCCTGTTCGGCGGTGTCATGGTGGTCTCTGGCCTGGCGATGATGTTCCCCGAGACCTATGGCGTCACCAAGAACACGGCCAATCTGATGCTGGTATTGCATATTGCCTCAACCGTCATCATCAGCGCCTTCTCTGTGGTGCATATCTTCATGGCGACCGTGATGTCCGAAGGCGGCATGTCAAACATGACCTCTGGCTACTGTGACGAAAACTGGGCCAAACAGCATCACAACCTCTGGTTCGCCGACCTGAAGAAGGCTGGCAAGGTTTAACCAAAACCCGGCCCATGGCAGATGTCATGGGCCTATTAACTCCCTTTTTTAAACGCCTGCGGCGCCCCTATCCTCCATCGACAAGATGGCAGGAGGGAGACTCGCATGCCTAAGAAAACCAATTGAAGGCAGAAAGCCATGAAAAACCATAAGATTATTTTTCGCACCTCAATGATCGCCGCCGCAATGGCACTCGCTTCGACTCAGGGTTATGCCGCCGAGCAGCCCTTGAGTGAACAGGTCGAGGCACTCAACCAGCGCATCGCCCAACTAGAAGCCCAAGCCGCGCCGTCACAGTTCAAGAATAGCGAAGTCAGCCTGTACGGCTCTATCCGTCCGACACTCAGCTACCTCGACGACAGCACTGATGAAACCTGGGATGTGAGAGACGCCCTCTCTCGCGTCGGCATCAAGGCCAGCACTGAGTTTGCCGACGGCTGGCGCGCCATCGCCCAGGGTGAATGGAGTGTCGATATCGCCAACTCTGGTAACTTCGGCAAGGCGAGACAGGCCTATGTGGCCATCGCATCCCCCTACGGCCAGGTGGGCATAGGTAAACAACGTCCGGCCCAATACAGCCTGATCGCCGAATACGTGGATATCTTCAACCACGGCAACAGCCCTTACGCCTACGACCATGAAAGTCCCTTCTTCGTCGACAACTTCGTGACCTACAAGCTGGTCACTGGCGGCTTCACCTGGATGGCCGGCGCCCAGTTTGACGGCGATAAGGGCGACACAGGCGCGGATTTCGTCAACATAGGCGTAGGTTACGATGTCGGAGCCCTGCATTTGGGTCTGGGCTATGTCACTCAAGACAGTTTGGAGAACGGCCAGGTAAACGGCGACAACCAGACTCTGGGCGGTGTGGTGGCCTATACCTTCGATAACGGCCTCTACCTGGCGGCGAGCTACCAGGACAAGCAATACAACTTCGATAATCAGGTGCAACATGGCGATCGCAGCGGCAGCACCTTAGATACCGCCCTAGCCTATCCACTGAGCAACGAGTACAAGATCAAGCTGGGCTACTTCCAGTTTAAAGACGGTATCGAGGATATCAGCTCTATGGACTATGACGGTTTCAACACCACGCTGGAATGGAACCCGCTGGCCAACGTGCGCGTACACCTTGAGTACCTGGATAAGAACTACGACAACCTAAACGACGATCGCGCCGTTACCGTCGGCTTCCGCTATGACTTCAACTTAAACTGGAAAGGCTAACCTCCCGACCAGGCTCCCTCCAGAAGAGGCCATCTCTGGCCTCTTCTATTCCACACCTCATGGAGTTAGTAATTGATGGGATTCAAGAAATCACTCGTGGCCTCTATGGTCACCTTAGTCGCCCTCTGCCTGTTGATCTCGAACTGGCTCTCCTACGTCCAGATTAAAGAGGCCACCATCGCCAGGGTTAACGACAAACTCACCGGCGTCACCCGTAACGAGTCGGCCAAGGTTGCCACCTGGTTTGGCGCCAAGGCCCAGGCAATGGATGAACTGGCCCGCCACTACCGTTTGGGGAGTTACCAGGACAACTATGTCAACACCGCGCGTCTCGCCACAGATCTCTCCGGGGTCGCCCGCATCTATTTCGGCTTCGATGACGGCAGCGCCTACTCCACCGAAACCGGCGACAAGTGGCTAAACGGCAAGGCGATCCCCGGCAAGTACGATCCCAGAACCCGCCCCTGGTATCAGCAGGGTAAGGCCACAACTCAGCTGGACGTCACCGACATCTACATAGACGACGGTTCGGGCCACAAGGTGATCTCCATCCTGAAGAACCTGGGCGACGGCGTGGTGCTGGGTGATATAGAACTCACCTATCTTCATGATGTTGTCAGTGCCATAGATTATCCTGGGGCGGTCGCCCTCATCACAGATCAAACCGGCAAGGTATTGGCGTCAGAATCCCCCACCCTGGTCAGTGGCAGCCGCTTCAGCGACTTCGGCCTACCTCAGGTGCAGCAGAAAATCATCGGTAGCGACGAGGTGATGCAGGAATATCGCATCGACGGCGTCGATAAGCTGGGCTTCTCGAAAGCCATCCCCCTGGTTAATGGCAAGCAGTGGTTCCTCTTCATCGGCCTGGACAAGTCGAACGCCTACGCCGTGGTCGACCAGGCCCTTACCAGCGCCCTCGTCTCTTCCGCCATCATGTTGCTGTGCGCCATCAGCATCTTGCTTGGGGTCCTGTACCTCCTCTATCGCCCTATCTTGTCGCTCAAGGCCATGGTTACCGAACTGTCTAAGGGCAACGGCGATCTCACCAAACGACTCGAGATACATTGCGAGGACGATCTGGGGCAGATCTCCATGGGGATCAATCAGTTTATCGCCAACCTGCAGGCCATGATGCGCGAGGTGCTGCAAGCCTCGGCCCATATCTCAGGCAGTGTCGAGCGACTCAATGGGGAGACAGAGACCAATCGCCATATCCTGTCGGCTCACACCAAAGAGACAGAGCAGATAGTCGCCGCGGTGGAAGAGATGAGCGCCACCGCCAACGACGTCGCCCAAAATGGCAGCGAGACCGCCTCCTTTACCCAACTCACCAACGAACAGGCGCTGGCATCGAAGCAGGTAGTGGCTCAGGCCACAGAGACGGTCAA
Organism: Shewanella loihica PV-4; assembly: GCF_000016065.1. NCBI lineage: Bacteria > Pseudomonadati > Pseudomonadota > Gammaproteobacteria > Alteromonadales > Shewanellaceae > Shewanella > Shewanella loihica. Next base: position 253,030 of record NC_009092.1, on the reverse strand, counting down.
CCGCCTAGTTAGGGAGGTGGAACATACCGCCGACAAGATAGGTCAGATCGATCGTGACACCATCAATATCACCCAGGTGCTCAAGGTGATTGGTGACATCGCCGACCAAACCAACCTACTGGCCCTCAACGCCGCCATCGAGGCCGCTCGAGCCGGCGAGCAGGGACGGGGATTTGCCGTGGTGGCCGACGAGGTGCGGGCCCTTGCCGCGCGCACCCAGGACAGCACGGCGGAAATTGAGGAGACACTAAGCAATCTCAGAGACGCCTCTAACAGCGCGATCCACTCGATGGAGGTCACCAAGCAGACCTGTCTGGAAACCGCCAGCACCACTGAGAGGGTCGCCACGGATCTCGACGCCATCGGCAGTTCGGTTAATCAGATCAACGACCTGAACACCCAGATCGCCACCGCCGCCGAAGAGCAAAGCTCTGTCTCGGCCGAGATCACCCGCAACATGAGCGCCATCTGCGACATGGCCAACGAACTGGCTCGCAGCGGCGAGTCGAGCCGCAACGAAACCGTTAATCTGGCCACCGCCAATCAGCAGCTGGAACAGATAGTGGGACAGTTCAAACTCGATTGAGGCACAAGGCTCAGCCGCTTACCGGGGCCTTCTGCCTGAAGGCCTCTTTCAACCTCTCCACTACTAAACGCAACGCCAGGGGTAACTGTTGCTGGTAGGCGTGAATGGCAAACACCTCTCGCGACGGGCCGCTGTGCTCGGGTAGCACCCGCTGCAGCTTGCCCTCGGCAAGCTCAGTCTCGATAAAGATTGAGGGCACCAGGGCAATGCCGACACCTGCAATGGCGCTGTTGATAGCGCTGATGGAGGTGTTGACCTTGATCTCCTTAGCCGCCTCGAAGGCCAGACCGCTAGGGCCTTGCAGCACCAGAGGTCGCTGCCAGGGCAGGACTATCAGGCTGTGACCCCGCAGACTCTCCGCCGTAATGGCGGCGCTGCGGTTGATATAGCTAGGGGCGGCCACCAGGACGCTGTCGAGTCGGCCGATAGGAATCGCATGATAGCCGCTGTCTTTCTGCGGCCCGACGGAGATCGCCATGTCCAGGTTGTGCTGCAAGATATCCAGCCGGGCATCGTCATAGTGCATCTCTGGCAGCAGCTGCGGAAACTCGCCACAGAGTTCGGCAATGATGGGGGTGAGCAGCGGCGCCTCGAAGGCCAGGGGCGCGGTGATCGCCATGCGCCCACCGGGCACCGCCTGCTGGTCATGGGCCGCCTCCAGGGTTTCGGTCAGCAGGCGCCACAGCTGACGGCTGCGCTGAGCCATCGCCTCCCCTTGAGTGGTGAGATGCAGCTGGCGGGTACTGCGGGTCAGCAGCTTGACGCCGAGATCTTGCTCCAGCTGGCTCACATACTGGCTCACCGCCGACTTGGTATGACCGAGCGCCTCGGCCGCGGCGGTGAAGGAGCCCTGATTGACCACCTCGTCGAATACCAACATCTGATATGCCAGCCGCTTTTGTTCGTTTTTTCTGAACATTCTTATCAATCAAGACCTAAATATCACAATAAGAAATAACAATAGACTGGCGCCTCAACAGATTCAAGCGACTAGTCCTAATAACTAGTTCCAACGACTAATTCGAGTAGCTTACGAGGAGCCAACATGAGTCAATCTATCCGCCAAGCCGTCATGCAAGCCAGCCAAGCCTGGATTGCCGATTTCAACCGTCAGGCCTTTGCCGACTGCATCGCCCGCTATCTGCCAGAGGCACAGATGCAGGTCTCTCCCTTCGGCCGTTTCGATGGCGTTGAAGCCATTAGCCAGTTCTGGCTCGGCTTCGCCCAGCAGAATCCCGGTGAGCTGGTCTATCGCAATGTAGAGATCAAGGTGCTCAGCGACAGTCAGGCAATCCTCTCAGCCAACTGGCGCATGAACATCGCCAGCGGGTTTATCAGTAAGGAGTTGTGGACCCTGGCCGACGACGGCCACTGGTATCTAGAAGAGGATGATTTTAGCGTGCTGACCCAGCTGAGCGAGCCCCTGGCGCCACGGATGCGCAGCGCCCTGGTGCTGGTAGATCTGCAAAACGACTATTTTAAGGGTGGCCGCTTCGCACTGGATAACTGTGAGGCCGCGGCGGCCAACGCGGCCAAGCTGCTACATCATTTTCGCAGCAATCAACTGCCGGTGATCCATGTGCAGCACATCTTCAAGGATCCCGAGGCGAGCTTCTTCCAGGCAGGCACCCAGGGTGTGGAGATCGCCGACATGGTCGCGCCCAAGGGCAATGAGCCTGTCATCATCAAGCATTATGTGGACAGCTTCATCGACACAGCTCTGTCTCAGACATTGATCGAGATGGGCATAGACAAACTAGTGGTCGTCGGCGCCATGGCCCAGGCCTGTGTGCAGACTCTGTGTCGCAGCGCCGTCAAGGCAGGCTTCGAGTGTGAGGTGATAAGTGATGCCATTGCCGCCCCGAGCCTCTCCTGGGAGAGTCAGGATCTGAGCGGCGAGCAGCTGGTGGCGGCGAATCTCATCTCCCTGAGCTTTGGCGGCGCCAAGGCACTCAGCCTAGATGACTGGCTGATTCTGGAACGACTGGCGGGCTAATGCAATCGAGGCATCAGTCGAACCAAGCCGAGCGCTTCTCGGCCGCCTGACGCTTCACGCTGTCATCGATATACATGCAGACCATGGCCAGCGCCGCGGCCAGGGCGCCGAGATCGTCTGAGAATCCCACCACAGGAGTGAGATCCGGTATGGCGTCCAGCGGCGTGATGAAATAAGCCAGGGCGCCGAAGATCACCGTCTTGGCCCACTTGGGCGTGTCCGGCCTTTGCGCCGCATAGTAGAGGCACAGGGCATTGTCGATCACCTCGCGCCCGGCCAGCTTGGCAAACTGCTTAACCTTGTGCCAAAAGCCCTCGTCGCTGTAACCATCGACTCCAGCCTCACCATTTTGGCCGCGATGTGAGTCACTCATTGGAAGCTCCTGTGCAATAAAAAAGGGAAGTGGTTAGATACTCCCCTTTTTTCATCGTTTTGACCAGCGATGCTTTAGCGTTGATGCTTAGGCGTAGTGCCCCAGGCGTTCTTCACCGGACGCTTGCCAGGCTTACCTCTTGAGCCAGCCTTGCCTGCACTTGATTTGCCCGCGCTTCCCTTGCCCGTGCTTCCCTTGCCAGAAACGCCCTTACCTGCCGCCTGTCCCTGAGACTTGCCCTTGCCTTGGCTCTTACCTTGAGCATTACCTTGGCCATTGCCCTTACGCTCATCGAACTGGTTGGCGCTGAAACGGGTCACCGCCTTCTTACCCGCAGGTGTGTTAGCTGTCTTGGCACGATAGCCCTGGCGCTCCTGGCGGGTTTCCGCCGGCACCAGGCAGTTAGCGCCGCCACCGATAAGGTGTTCCTTACCCATCTTAATCAGGGCTTCGCGGATCATCGGCCAACCGGCCGGATCGTGATAACGCAGCAGCGCCTTGTGCAGCTTACGCTGACGGCCGCCCTTAGGTACCTCGACAGTCTCACTGCTGTGCTTGACGTTTTTCAGCGAGTTCAGCTCGGTATGATAAATTGTCGTGGCATTCGCCATAGGTGACGGATAGAAGTTCTGTACCTGATCCAGCTTAAACTTCTCCCCCTTGAGCCAGAGCGCCAGATTCACCATATCCTCATCCGTGGTGCCCGGGTGGGCCGAGATGAAATAAGGGATCAGATACTGCTTCTTGCCCGCCTCGGCGGAATACTTGTCGAACAGCTCCTTGAACTTGTCATAGGTGCCCATGCCCGGCTTCATCATCTTGTTCAGCGGGCCCTCTTCGGTATGCTCGGGGGCGATCTTCAGGTAACCGCCCACATGGTGACTGGCCAGCTCCTTCACATAGCGCGGGTCTTCCGTGGCCAGGTCGTAACGCACGCCTGAGGCGATAAGCACCTTCTTGATGCCCGGCACATCGCGAGCGGCGCGGTAGAGATCGATTGTCGCCTGGTGGTTGGTATCCAGGTGGCCACAGATTGAGGGGAACACACAGGAGAGTCGGCGACAGGTACTCTCGGCCTTCACCGAGGTACAGCCCAGGCGATACATGTTGGCCGTCGGGCCACCGAGATCTGAGATCACCCCGGTGAATCCTGGCACCTTGTCTTGAATGTCCTTGATCTCTTTGATGATCGAGTCCTGCGAGCGGCTCTGGATGATGCGGCCCTCGTGCTCGGTAATAGAGCAGAAGGAGCAGCCGCCGAAGCAGCCACGCATGATGTTGATCGAGGTCTTGATCATGTCATAGGCGGGGATCTTCTCCTTGCCATAGACGGGATGCGGCACACGCTTGTAGGCCAGGTCGAACACCCCATCCATCTCGTCGGTATTGAGCGGCCAGGCCGGTGGATTGACCCAGATGGCACGCTCGCCGTGGGGCTGGAACAGGGCGCGGGCACAGCCTGGGTTCTGCTCCTGGTGCAAAATGCGCGAGGCGTGGGCATAGAGATACTTGTCGCCGGCGACCTTCTCATAGCTTGGCAGCAAGACATAGGTCTTCTCCCAAGGCTTAGGTCGTGGCGGCTGCACCGAAATAGGCTTAGGCGCGTCATTATCGAATACCTTGACGTCGCTTGGGCCAGAGAGATTCTGACAGCCCACATCGTCGGCGCCATAGGGGTTAGGAACAGGGTCTATCTTGTGCAGCTGATCCAGCTTGCGCGAGTCCATCCCCTTCCAGCCATACAGGGGCTCTTTACGGATCACCGTAGTGCCGCGCACATCATGGATGTCACCGACGCTCTCACCGGCGGCGAGACGATGGGACAGCTCCACCAGCGGGCGCTCGGCATTACCGTAAACCAAGATATCGGCCTTGGCGTCCAAGATCACCGAGCGGCGCACCTTATCTGACCAATAGTCATAGTGGGCGATGCGGCGCAGGCTGGCCTCAATACCGCCGATCACCACGGGCACCTGCTTATAGGCTTCTTTACAGCGCTGGGTATAGACGGTCACGGCGCGATCCGGACGCTTGCCGCCGACGTTACCGGCCGTATAGGCATCGTCATGACGCAGACGGCGCTCGGCGGTGTAACGGTTGATCATCGAATCCATGTTACCCGCGGTCACACCGAAGTAGAGGTTGGGCTTACCCAACTTCATGAAATCCTCTTTGCTCGACCAGTCTGGCTGAGAGATGATGCCGACCCTGAAGCCCTGGGCCTCCAGCATGCGGCCGATCACCGCCATCCCGAAGCTGGGATGATCTACATAGGCGTCACCCGTGACGATAATGATGTCACAGCTATCCCAGCCCAGCTTGGCCATCTCCTTGCGCGACATAGGCAAGAAGGGCGCCGGCTTTTCATTGCGGCCCAGATACTTGGGATAGGTAAAGAGTGTGGATTCGACCTGCATGTATGATACTGCCTAACTTTCAAACCAAAGAGTAAGTGTAGTCGCCAAGCGGCGACCACTAAAAGGAGGCGGAGTATAACAGCGAAACCTGCTTAAGTGTGAACAAAAAAGCAGCAATAATGGCGATTTTCTATGCCAAGATGAAATAAAACAGATTCACCACCGCCAGGGCCAGTATCACCAGCCAGCTGAGCAGCACACCCCAGAAACGACCGAAGTGATAGCCGCCACGCCCCTGGGTCAGACCTATGGCGTGTAGAATGCGCGCCACCAGCCAAACGGTGCCTGCCGCATGCAGATAGACGGGTGCCAGGCCGTTAAGCTCGGCGAGTAGCAACAATAGCAGCGCCATCGGGGCGTTCTCGATGAGGTTGGCATGTACCCGGTTGGCGAGGCGTAGCTCTTCACTGCCACCTGAGCCCAGGCCTATCTTGAGTCCGCGCCTGAGGCGCACCACGCGATAGGTGAAAAACACCGCCATGATGGCCGTGAGAGCAATATAAAATCCCGAAACGCTTACCGACATATCTCTATCCTTAATGACACCAATTTCATTCACGCCAGACTACAACCCTGGCAAATAACAGCCTTTAGCCCTATTAACTGAAAGCTTGGACAAGCCAGTGAAAAGTGCCTGGAAATCCTGCCCTTGGCTAACTTAACCCGAATTTAAAAAAATTCCCAAGCCATTAACCTTTTTGGTACAAGATAGGTTAAGATGCGCTCGCTTGAGCATCACCCCCAGATTTCACCATCATGGACTGTACAATTGGATAACGCAGAGTTTCTTGAAAAACGCAGATTTATCATAAAATTAGGTAAAGCCCTGCACAAGTTTGGTACCCCTGCCTACCGTCTAGAGGCCCATCTGCAATCGATCTCTAAGGTCTTAGGTATCGAGGGTTACTTTCTGATCTCGCCAACCTCCATGACCTTTGTGTTGCAACACGATACAGATCAGGAATACAACCATATGGCGCGCGTTAAGCCTGGCGAGCTGGATCTGGGCTCCCTGGCCCGTACCGACGAGTTGGTGGAAGAGGTTCTGTCTGGCAAGCGCACCCTGACCGAGGCGCTAGAGCGACTCGAAGAGATCGCTAACAAGCCTAATCCCTATGGTCCCTTGCTGACCCTGCTGGCCTTTGGCACCTCTGCCGGTGCCTTCGCCATGTTGATGGGCACCAGCTGGAATGACGTCTTCTGGTCGGCGCTGCTCGGCTTCATGGTCTATGGCCTTGTCTACCGCGCCGAACATTCCAAGCGCATGGCCGAGACCCTTGAGCCCTTGGCCGCCATCTTGTGCGCCATCGCCGCCTGCGGCATCGCCTACTTCGACCCTTATATCAATATCCCCGTGGTGATCCTCTCGGGCATCATAGTCTTTATCCCCGGACTGGCACTGACACTGGGGCTGGCCGAACTGGCGGCGCGGGATCTGATCTCGGGCACGGCGCGTATCATGGACGCCTCCATGTTACTGTTTAAGCTCTATTTCGGCGCCATTTTCGGCATGGTGATAGGCAACGCCATCTTTGGTGAGGCAATCTATTTCGAGCCAGAACCTCTGCCGCGCTGGGCTATCTGGTCCGCCGTGCCGCTGCTCTCCGCCGCGCTGGTGATCATCTTCAAGGCCAGGCTAAAAGACTCTCCCTGGGGAATATTCGCCGGTATCGTCGCCTTCTTCTCCGCCATGTTGGCCGGGATCTATCTGGGGGAATCTATCGGTATCTTCTTCGGCGCCCTGGCGGTGGGGATCTACTCTAACCTCTATGCCCGCTGGATGAAGTCGCCCGCCTCCATCGCCCTGCTACAAGGGATAGTGATCTTGGTGCCCGGCAGTAAGACCTATATCGGCCTCAACACTCTTATCCTCGGCGAGACCATGCTCAACCAGTCCCACATTGGCACGCAGATCTTCCTGATCTTCATGTCGCTCATCGCCGGACTCATCTTTGCCAACGTCGCCGTACCGCCGCGTCGTACCCTCTAATTGACCAGCCAAGTCCTGATGCGGTCTAGACGCTTGCATCAGGATTTGCGCAAGTAAAATCATCAGCTTATTTTATCTTCGCCGCTTGACTATTTAGCGTTGCGGGTGTGTTATTAAATTGTGTCTAACTTATAACCCCCTGAGTTCTCCTTAACGATAAAAGCAAAGATAAGGATGATCGCTATGCTGACTGGTGCGCGCTACTCTCTGCTGTTTGGCTGCCTATTGGCGAGCGGCCTGTGCGCGGCCGAGCCACAGCAAGCGAGCGCATCAGATAAAGCGGTAGCCGCAGATGCATCGACTCAGCAGCTCAACTCGGGCGGCAGCCCCGCCGACGAGGCGCAGCTCAATCAGAAGAAGTCGATCAACAAGATAGTGGTGGTCAGCAACGCCATCTTCGACGAGTCGGATCCCGACGCCTTCTTTATCCATCGCTGGGCCAACTACCTGCATATCAACACGCGGGAGTCGACCATACTCAACAAACTCAGCTTCAACGATAAGGACAAGGTGTCGCAGAAGGATCTCGATGAGGCCCAGCGCATCCTGCGTTATGAACCTTACATTCGCGATGCCAGGATCAACTTTGCCCAACGCGATCCAGATGCCGGTGCAGAGGAGACAGGCGAAGGCGAGACCATACTGGTGGAAACCTGGGACAACTGGTCGCTGCTACCCACCTTCAGCGCCGGTCACAGCGGCGGCGAGAGTAAGTTTTCCGTCGGCATCAAAGAGGATAACCTGCTGGGACTAGGGGTACGTACCCGCCTGAAATATAAGTCGACCGCCGATCGCACCGGCTATCAGCTGGCCTTTCGCGTGCCCACCGACTGGCTGGTGAAGCACTCGACCCTCACCGCCAACTTTTACGACAACAGCGACGGTCAGGCCACCATCTTAGACTTCACTAAGCCCTTCTATCGTCTGGATACCAAAGACATGTATTCGGGCCATTTTATCGATGATCTGCGCACCGACACCATAAGGCAGAACGGCTTCGACGTGAACGAGTTTGAACATAAGGTGGAATACGCCAATGCTCAATATGGCTGGCGTCTGAACAAGGTGGACGACTGGCGCTCGCGCATCATAGTCGGGGTAACCCAGGACAAGCATAGCTTCGCCAATATCCCGCAGTTCCCCACCAGCGAACTACCCCAGAACAGGGACTTCCTCTACCCCTGGGTCGCCTATCAGTTTATCGAAGACGACTATAAGGTGCTCAACAACGTCTATCTGATCAACTATAACGAAGACTTCAACCTGGGTTGGCAACACTATGTCAAACTTGGCCTGGAGACCCAGGACACGGCTGGCAGCAACCCCCTGGGCTACCATGTCAACTGGTACTCCTCCCGTGGCTATAAGGGCGACGATCAGCTAATCTTGCTCAGAATGGATGGCGAAGGGGTATTCGCCACCAGCCAGCCCGACTACTTTAAGGTCAACGCCACCGCCGAGTACTTCTATCAGATCAATCCCAAGTGGACCGCCTACTCAAAGGTGCGCCTAAGCACCTCGCAAAACAACTACTTGGACGCACCCTTCGCCATGGGAGACAACACAGGCGTGCGCGGCTACCCCAACGACTACCAGCATGGTGACAACCAATGGTTATTCAGCGCCGAGATTAGAAACTACCCCAACATCAACCTGTACCAACTGGCCGAACTCGGCTGGGCGGTCTTTACCGATGTCGGCCAGGCCAGCGGCGGCCCGGATCAAGACAATGAAACCTCGGGCCCCATCGGCAGCGTCGGCATAGGTGCACGCATCTACTCCTCTCGCTCCAGCTATGGCAACGTAGCCCACATAGATCTCACCCTCCCCTTTACCAGCGGCGCCGAGGTGAACAGCTGGGAATGGCGCTTCCAGGTAAAGACCCATTTTTAGCCCCAGCGCAGATCCCTGCCCAGCGACTAAACTGATAGATGTCGTGGCCATAAAGGTAGAACGCGCATCATGATCTCGCCAAAACTCAGAATATTGTTATTGATCATGCTCTTGCAGCTGCCGCTTTCGTCATGGGCCGAGGCAAGCGATCTCAATATCGTCTATCACGACTTCGCTCCCTTTAGCTATGAGGACAATCGAGGTCGGGCCCAGGGGATATTGGTGGAACTGACCCAGGCGATCTGCCTGCAGTGGCCGGGACGTTGCGACATCTCGATTCGTCCCTATCGCAGAGCGATGCACATGTTTTCCAGCGGCGAGGCTAAGGGGATCTTTCTCGGCTGGAACCGGGAGCGGGCCGAGTCCATGTGGTTCTCCCTGCCGCTGGTGCAGACGGAATACGGCTTCTACACCTTAAATGACTTTCCGATCACCGACCTGAGTCAGCTGGCGGGTAAGGTGATTGGCGTCTATGGCCCCTCCAACACCTACACCTCGCTCATGCGCCAACAGGAAAAACTCAAGCAGCTGTCGCTGCCGCCCCTGCTCACCGACATCTATCCCCAGGGCGATGCCTTGCCGGTTCGCATGCTGCAGAAACGCAGGTTCGACGCCTACTATGTCAACAAGGATGTGGGCCGTTTCTACGCCGGACAGGTTGGCTTGAGCCAGCTGCATTATCTCAGCGCCGAAAGGGCGATTCTGTATTGTGTCGCCTTCAACAAGGCCTTCACCGACAGCGAGACAGTGCGCCAGTTTAATCACCTGTTTCTCAGGCTGTTACAGGAAGGACGCCTGGATAAGATCTACCAGAAATATCAGATGCAGCCGATCCGCTTGCCACAAACAGATTTTACGCCCAAGAGCATGCCTTATTAATATTGTGAGAGAGCGGCTACGGGAAATGGGCTGTAAAAAAGAAAAGGCCCGTCTGTCATAAACAAACGGGCCTTACTAATGTGTTGAGTTGGCCGATAAGCCGGGTCCTGTCGTGGACAGTTATTCATCTAGGCCTGCAATCGCTCACAGGCTCAAGCGACCTACCCGGTTCCAACGCGAGCCACGCATTAATTCCTAAGAATAGTGGAACCCTATTTGGTCTTGCTTCGGGTAGAGTTTACCTTGCTACGGACTGTTACCAGCCGCACGGTGCGCTCTTACCGCACCCTTTCACCCTTACCAATCCGAAGACTGGCGGTCTTCTCTCTGCTGCACTTGTCGTCGGTTCACACCGCCCAGGCGTTACCTGGTACCCTGCTCTATGAAGCCCGGACTTTCCTCCCCGCTCTATTGAGCGCGGCAACTGTCTGGCCAACTCGGCGCGGATTATAGCCTAATGCGACGCGGCGCACCACCATATATTGGCGTAGTGCCTGCCGATAGTTGCCGACTAGAGATCCAGCTCTAGGCCCAGCTTATAGAGGGCGTTCTTCTTCAGCCCATGGATCTGCGCCGCCAGCGCCGATGCCTTCTTCAGCGGTAGCTCCTGACTCAGTAACTTTAGCGTCTCCAGCGCCTGGGCGGGCACGCCGGCATCTTCATCTGTGCGATGTCCGTGGCACATGAGCACAATTTCGCCCTTCTGCTGGTTGGGATCCTCACTCACTGTCGCAAGCACCTCAGCGGCGGGGCCAGAGAGGAAGGTCTCGAAGGTCTTGGTGACTTCACGGGCCATCACCACCTGACGATCGCCGCCAAGCGCCGCCACGATAGAGGTTAGGCTGTGAACGATGCGATGTGGCGACTCGTAGAAGATCAGGGTGCGAGGATCTTCTTTCAGTTCGGTCAGTTTATCGAGACGTCCCTTCTCCTTGGCGGGCAGAAAGCCCTCGAACGAGAAGCGATCCGACGGCAGCCCAGAGGCGCTCAGCGCCGTGATAGCCGCACAGGGGCCCGGCAGCGGCACCACCTTGAAACCGGCTTCACGCACCTGTGACACCAGATGATAGCCAGGATCGGAGATCAACGGCGTACCGGCATCGGAGATCAGCGCCACAGACTCACCATTGGCCAGCTTCTGGATGATCCCCTGAGCCCGGTCGCGTTCGTTGTGATCATGCAGCGCCGTCTTGCGGGTCTCTATGCCGAAATGGCTCAGCAATTTACCGCTATGGCGGGTGTCCTCACAGGCGATAAGGGATACCTGATTCAATACCTCTAGGGCGCGGCTGCTGATATCTCCAAGGTTACCGATTGGAGTAGGAACTATGTAAAGTGCGACCGACAGGTCCATATCTACCTCTGTAATGATTGTCACAAGACTTTCGTCAGGCGTAAGAGAAGGTTAAACTACAGCCAGCATCTTACCAGAGTGAAGTCCTGTGTTAAAAAGACTGAATACAACTAAATTTATCTCCGCCGCTGTGTTGGCCACAGTATTATTCGGTTGTGCCACGGCGCCAACCCCAGTGAAAGAAACCAGCACCCAAGTTTCTTTGGTGAATGCCACCCAAAGCCCTGCAGAGTACCTGGCGGATGCCAAGCAGGCTTCCGATGCCGAGCAGAAGAACCGTCTGATGCTGCTCGCCGCCCACGCCTTTATCAACCAAGGCGACACGGGCAATGCCAGCAAGACGCTAGCGGCCGTAAAACCTAGCCTGGTCAACAAGCCAGAGATCCTGGCCGAGCACAGATACCTGAGTGCCAGAGTACTGGAGCAGACGGCCAACTATGATCAGGCCCTGGCTCAACTCAATTATCCCAGCAAGTGGCGACTCGCCAACTGGCAGATGGTCTCCTACCATCAACTCAAGGCGCGTCTGTTTCAGCTGAGCAAATCGCCAATCGAGCAGGCCAAGGAACTCACTCTGCTGGCGACTTATCTGCCGAGCACCGAGGCGAGTGAAGTCAACGACGAGATCTGGGGCATATTGCAGCCCCTGCACGAGCAGACACTGCTGGCCTTTAGTCAGGATAGCAGCAACCCCATCTTTGCCGGCTGGCTGCAGCTGGCCTATATCGCCAAGCATTATGCCATAGACCCTCAGCAATTGGTGCAGCAACTGGGTAACTGGCAGCAGGACAACCCAGGCCATCCGGGCGCCAAGAAGCTGCCGACGGATCTCGAGCGCGCGCTGAATACCAAGCCCTACAAGCCAAAGAAGATTGCCGTCTTGCTGCCGCTCACCGGCCCCAGAGCCGCCATCGCCGACACGGTCAAGCAGGGGATCATCTCCAGCTACCTGACCAATCCGGACGACTCGGTATCGGTTAACTTCTTCGACACGGCCCAAGGCGCCGAGCTTGCACAGCAGCAGGCGATTGCCGCCGGTGCCGATTTCATCATAGGCCCACTGTTACAGTCTGAGGTGGAGAGCCTGATGCAGGCGGAGCAGAAAGCCAGCCAGCAAGCCAATGGTCAACAGCAGCCTGGCGCTCAAGCACAGGCTCAAGCTCAAGCTCAAGCTCAAGCTCAAGTACAGCCTAAGGTGCCCCAGCTGTTTCTCAACCATGTGGACAGCTTCACGCCATCGAACGACCAGTTCTTCTTCGCGCTCTCACCCACCGACGAGGCGGTAGATGCCGCGCAGAAGCTCTATAACGACGGCATAGAGAAGCCGCTGCTGCTCGCCAGCGACGACGCAGTCGGTCGCCGCATGGCCGAGGCCTTTAACGGTAAGTGGCAGGAGCTCACCCATGAAGCGGCCGAGATCCACTACTACAAGCGCGGCGACGAGATGAAGGTCACTGTGCAGAAGTCCCTTGGGGTGATCGACAGTAAGGAGCGTATCGCCCGTATCAAGACGCTACTGGGCAATAAGATCGAGGCCGACTTTAGATCCCGCCGCGATATCGACGCCATCTATATGATCGCCAGCAGCCAAGATCTGCCGCTGCTCAAGCCCTTTATCGACGTGAATTTCAGCGTGTTTGCCGAGCCGGTGCCGTTATACACCACCAGCCGCAGCCGTATCGAGAGCCAATCGCGCACCGCCGCCCAGGAGCTGAATAACCTGACCATCAGCGATATTCCCTGGTTGATCGAGACTAACGCCGAAACCGCCGAGGTCGCCCGTCTCTGGCCGACCTGGGGTAACAGCCAGAAACGCCTGTATGTGATGGGTTTCGATGCCCTGCAACTGGTGAGTAAGCTGGCGCAGATGCGCGCTTTGCCCGGCTACCAGTACTCGGGTCGCAGCGGCCTGCTTTCCGTGTCGCCCGATGGTACGATTAACCGTCAGCTCAGCTGGGGACGTTACCAGCGAGGCAATTTGAGACCCCTATGACGAGTGCCGAGCACCTCACCAAGGGCCAGCAGGCGGAAGATCGTGCGCTGGCCTATCTGGAACAACAGGGACTCAAACTGGTCGAACGAAACGTACGCTACCCATTTGGCGAAATTGACCTCATAATGCGCCAAGGTCACAAATGGATTTTTATTGAGGTAAAATACCGCCAATCGAAACAGTTTGGCGGTGCGTTACAGGCAGTTAGCCGAGGCAAGATAGCAAGGCTTAATCGAGCGGCAAGCCATTATATGCAGCTCAATCAGATAGATGCGCAGTGTCGCTTCGATCTCCTGGCCATAGATGGCGATGACATTCAGTGGATCACCAACGCCTTTTAGTGCTCCACTCAGCCACCACTATGCAAGTGAAGACTTGTTAAACAGTTTTATTTTTGAAGGATAATTCCATGTTAGAACGTATTAAAGACAGTTTTACCCACTCTATCCAGACCAAGATCGATGCGGCTGAGGCGCTACCTGAGTCTATTGAGAAGGCGGCCGAGATGATGGTGCAGTGTCTACTTGGCGGCAACAAGATCTTAGCCTGTGGTAACGGTGGCAGCGCCGGCGATGCACAGCATTTCTCTGCTGAGCTGCTGAACCGCTACGAGATCGAGCGTCCGCCACTACCGGCCATCGCCCTGACAACCGACACCTCGACCATCACCGCGATTGGTAACGACTACAGCTATGACGAGATCTTCTCTAAGCAGATCCTGGCACTGGGTCAACCTGGCGACATCTTGCTGGCCATCTCGACCAGTGGTAACTCGGGTAACGTGATCAAGGCGATGGAAGCGGCGCTAAGCCGTGACATGACGATCGTGGCCCTCACGGGTAAGGATGGCGGCGCCATGGCCGGTCTGATGGGCACAAACGACGTGGAAGTGCGCGTACCTTCAAACGTCACCGCGCGTATTCAGGAAGTGCACCTGTTAGTGATCCACTGCCTGTGCGACAACATCGACCGCACCCTCTTCCCGCAGGATGACCAGGCATGAGAGCTCTGCTCCCAATCCTAGCCGTACTCTTGCTGTTACAAGGCTGCGCCGGGGCCGTGATGGTCGGCGCAGTGGGTGGGGCCATGATGGCCAACGATGAACGCAGCTTCTCGACCCAACTGGACGACACCAACGCTGACTTTCAGATCGCCAGTGCCCTGGCGGCACACGAAGATATTAAGAACCAAACCAATATCACTGGTGTGGCGATGAACGGCAACGTGCTCATGATAGGCCAGGCGCCAAGCTCCATGCTGCGTGACAAGGCGATCAACACAGTGCAAAAACTTAACCTGGGCGGCAAGATCCACAATCAGATCCGCATAGGTAACCCGACCTCCTTCACCACCCGCAGCAACGACACCTGGATCACCACCAAGGTGAAGACGCGTATGCTCAACGACAAAGATCTGGATGTCACCCGCATCAAGGTGATCACCGAAAATGGCGAGGTCTTCCTCCTGGGTGTCGTGAGTCGCGATCAGGCCGATCTGGCGGTGGATATCGCCCGCAACACGGCCGGTGTACGCAAGGTTATCAAGGTCTTCGATACGCCAAACAGCTAGCACGCCGGGTGCTTGCTGCGCCTAGGCGAGCCTGGCTTTCCTCACCTTACGCCATCTTCGCGTCAGCACAGGCAAGAGTATGGTCGGCAACACGATCAGGGCGGCGCCCAGCCAGCCTAAAGGATCCAGCCACTCGTCGAACCAGAGCCAGCCAAACAGCACACAGAACAACAGACCACTGTATTCGGCAACGGCTATCTCGCCCGCCTGGGCCTTACGATAGGCCGGCACGCTAAAGAGCTGATAGGCGAGCAGGAAAATATTGCTCAGCACAGCAATACCCAATACTGGCCAACTAAAGCCCGCGAATCCCTGCCAGGCGGCAAAGCCTATCACCAAGGGCAGGCTCAAGAGGTTGTAACAGATGACCGTGACGCTCGCCGCCTCGCTGCTGGGCAGCCATCTCAGCATCAGCTGATTGGCCGCGAAGACAATTGCCGACACTAATACCGCCAGCGCCGCCAGGTTCATCTCGCTTGGCCTGAGTATGATGAGAATGCCGATGAAACCGAGCACAGTCGCCAGGATCTGCTGGCTACTGAGTCGCTCCTTGAGGAACAGCATGCCCATGACGATGATCATCAAGGGCGCTGAATAGAACAGCGAGCTAACTGTCGCCAGAGGCAGGGAAAGCAAGCCGAGGATCAGCAATAGTCCACCGACCGCGCCGCTATTGGCCCGAATCATGTGGAGCTTCAAGAAGGCGGTTCTCGGCCTGCCAGCGTACAACCAGAGCGGCAGCATCATCACAATCGCCGTCACCTGACGTAGTAGCAGAAACATGGTGGCATCGCTCTGCGCTGGCAGCCACTTGATCGACACATCGTAGAGGGCGCTAAACACATTCCCCAGCAGCAAGAGGCCGAGGCCTAACATCAGATTGCGCTGCATTACAGCCTCCATCATCAAGATTCATCTGGCTGCATGATAGCGAGCAAGATACTGTAGCTAAAATGATGATTTCTTATCATAGATGAATTAAATTCATCTATTGAAACAGGTATAGGAGACACTTGATGAGAAAGATCCCCCCACTCAGGGCGCTGCAGGTATTCGAGGCCGCCGCCCGTTTGCAGCACTTCTCCCGGGCTGCGCAGGAGCTGTGCATTACCCAGAGTGCGGTGTCTCATCAGGTTCGTCTACTGGAGGAACACTTCGCCCTGCCCCTGTTCAGGCGCGAGGGCCGCAGCCTGAGACTCACCGACAAGGGCGAGCAGCTGTTTCAGGAGACGGCGAGGATTTTCAATGAGCTGGGAGAGCTAAATCTCAGGTTACTGGGCGAGAAGCCAGAGGCGCTACGTCTGGCGGTCTACAGCTCCTTCGCGGTAAAGTGGCTGATCCCCAGGCTCAGCGGCTTTCGCCGCCTACATCCAGGGATTCAGGTACGCCTGGATATGATCACCGAAGACCCTGTGCTCTCCCACAGCAGCGCCGACATGTTTATCACGGGCCAGCAAGATCAGAAGGGCTACTGGCAACAGCTACTGCACGCCGAGCGCTTGATCCCCGTCTGCAGCCCGGAGCTTATCAGCAGCAGCGACAAGCTGGATCTCGACTGGCTCAGCACCCAGCAGCTGCTCACCGTAGATGAGGGACCACTGGGGCTGGACTGGCAGCGCTGGTTTGAACATCATCGAGTGGCTCAACCCGAGGAGGAACAACAACAGCTCTTCAGCCATGTGTTGATGGCGATCGAGGCAGCGATTGCCGGTCAGGGGGTGGCCTTGGCCTCAGACTTCATGGTGCTGGATGATATCGCCAAGCAGCGCCTGGTGGCCCTTCCCTTTGCCGGCATAGATACCGGCTTCGAGTTTAACTTCCTCTGCAAGCAGCGCCGCCTGCAGGAGCCCGCCATCGCCGCCTTCGTCCACTGGTTGACTCAGCAGCACTAGCGAGTCCTCCTTAATATTTATCCATTAAAAAAGCCGGCTGATGCCGGCTGTTTTATTTGTTCGATTAGAGCAGTAGGCCTATCTTCTCGTAGACCTTCTTCAGGGTCACCTCAGCGCGGGCCTGAGCCTTCTCGGCACCTTCGTGCATCACCTGATTGAGGAAGCTCTGATCGGCTCTGTACTCCTTGAAGCGCTCCTGCAGCGGCTCAAGCATGCCGACAACCGCCTCACCGGCAGCCACTTTAAGATGACCGTACATCTTACCTTCGAACTCAGCTTCCAAACTCGCAATGCTCTGACCTGTCACGCCTGACATCAGGCTCAGCAGGTTAGAGACGCCTGGCTTGTTTTCGACATCGAAACGCACTACCGGCGGCTCGTCGCTGTCTGTCATCGCCTTCTTCAGCTTTTTCATGACCGCTTTAGGATCTTCCAGCAGGCCGATCACATTGTTGCGGTTGTCGTCAGACTTAGACATCTTCTTCAATGGATCCTGCAGCGACATCACCTTGGCACCCAGCTCAGGAATGAAAGGCTCGGGAATGGTGAAGGTCTCGCCATAGGCATTGTTGAAACGTGTCGCGATATCACGAGTCAGTTCAAGGTGTTGCTTCTGATCTTGACCCACAGGGATCTCGTTTGCCTGGTACAGCAGGATATCTGCAGCCATCAATACCGGATAGCCGAACAGGCCGACGTTGATGTTGTTGGCATGTTTCTGCGACTTGTCCTTAAACTGAGTCATGCGGCTCAGCTCACCCATCTGGGTGTAGCAGTTCAGCGCCCAACCCAGCTGAGTATGCTGCGGTACCTGCGACTGGATAAACACAGTACTCTTCTTAGGATCGACACCACAGGCCAGGTATAGGGCCAGGGTATCTAAGCAGGCATCACGCAGCTTCTGCGGATCTTGGCGTACGGTAATGGCATGCAGATCGACCACACAATATAGGCAATCATGACTATCTTGCATCGCAACCCACTGACGTAGTGCACCCATGTAGTTACCAATGGTCAATTCACCTGACGGTTGGGCACCGCTAAGCACAATAGGTTTAGTCATAAAATTTATTGCTCCAATGCTATTTGGCTATCTGTTATCTGCGCCAATACTTCGCTAAATGTGTTACAAACGGCCGTCGGGCCGCTGAGCCCAATATCTTCACCGTAGTTGTACCCGTAGGTCAAGCCGATCGAGGAAATACCCGCCGCTTTCGCCGCTAAAATATCGTTTCGGGAGTCACCCACCATCAAAAGCTGCTCATCTTCGAGCTGCCATGCCTGTTTGAGGTGCGTCAGCGGCAGGGGATCCGGCTTCATCTTCTCCAGCGAATCGCCCCCCAACACCTGATTAAACAGGTGAGCTATGCCGAAGGCCTCCAGCAGAGGCACGGTGAAGCGATAGGGCTTATTGGTGACAATCGCCAGTTGGTAACCCAGCGACACCAGCTGCTCGAGTACAGACTTAACACCATCATAGAGGCGGCTGTGCTGCTGCAGATTTGCCTCGTAATGCTTGCTAAACAGCGGCATTGCCGCATCGATATAGGCCTGTGTTGCCGCCTCACCGCGGGCGAAGGTCAAGGCGCGCTCCACCAGCTTGGCGGCGCCATTGCCTACCCAGCTTCGCACCTGCTCCTCGTCGCACAGGGGCAAGGCAAGCTCGGCGAGCATGCCTTGGGTGGCGGCGGCCAGATCCGGCACGCTGTCGATAAGCGTGCCGTCGAGATCGAAGGCGATCGCCTTAATAGATTGGGCTTTCATACTTAGGCATCGACCTTAGCCAGCTCGCTGCGCATCTCGTCGATCACCGCCTTGTAGTCTGGCTTATTGAAAATCGCCGAGCCGGCCACGAACATGTCGGCACCCGCCGCCGCGATTTCGGCGATATTGTCGACCTTAACGCCACCGTCGACTTCTAAGCGAATATCGAAACCGCTGGCATCGATACGCTCACGCACCTGACGCAGTTTATCCAGTGTCGACGGGATAAATGACTGGCCACCGAAACCTGGGTTTACCGACATCAGCAGAATCACGTCCAACTTATCCATCACATGATCCAGATAGTGCAGCGGCGTTGCTGGGTTGAAGACCAGGCCAGCCTTACAGCCAGATTCCTTGATCAGCTGCAGGGTGCGATCGATATGCTCAGAGGCCTCTGGGTGGAAGGTGATAATAGAGGCGCCTGCATCGACGAAATCGGGAATGATGCGATCCACAGGCTTCACCATGAGGTGCACGTCGATATCGGCGGTCACGCCATAATCACGCAGCGCCTTACACACCATAGGGCCTATGGTCAGGTTAGGCACATAATGGTTATCCATCACGTCAAAGTGAACCACATCGGCACCGGCCTTAAGCACGGCCTCGACATCTTCCCCGAGACGGGCAAAGTCGGCAGATAAGATAGAGGGAGCAATTAGAAATGGACGCATGATAAACTCACTAATCTGAATAAGAATTACGCTATTCTACCTTATAGCCAAGCCTAGCCTCTATAGGCGATGCTGGATTAAACGTGTTCTGGTTCAGAATTGAGTAAATTTCACTGGCGGCAAATCGCCTCACCGAAAAATTATGTTCAAAATATAAACGCCTTTGCTATAATGCTCTGATTAGGGGTTTCCATGTTCACAGGATGTAGAGATGAGAGATAAGGCCAAAGCTTCAGCCAAGATGAAATCGGCAACGGTATTTACCGTCACCGCCGCTGTTGTTGCCTTTACCGCCATTGGCGTTCAGAGTCTCAGTGAAGATGAGGCCAATCTGGCCTGCGTGTGCGATAGCAACGCCAGCTACAACTCCTCACTTCCCGCCAGTCACCCAAAGAACCGCTGCGCCCAGCAGGCAGATAATGTCAGTTGGAGTAATTGGTTAACGGGTCGAAGCCGCTCTAATCAATTGCACTTTGTCGATCTGCTCGAGCTGCTCCATGGTCATCAAGACAGCCCCATGGACGATGTGACTCCCACCAGCAAACAGCGCCTCTAGGCCCTCTCTTGCTGCAACTCTTTCTTAGCACCCTGGCCGCCTTCTTTGGCGTACAGACAGAGCAAAACCGCGTTCGCGACTTTCAGTCCCGCTCGCCGGTGCCCTTTATAGTGATGGGGATTCTATTGGCCATCGCACTGGTCGCTTCACTCATCTTTATCGTGAAACTTGTGCTGGCCTAGCCTCGATTAACCGCCTAGTTAACCGCCTTAACTAGAACCTTAGCTAATGCCTTAACTAATGCCTTAGCCTGGGCTTAATCATTTTCGCTGTGGTAACTGTCATCGTACAGGGCCATCAGCTCATCGACCTTCTTACGACTGTTACCATTTTGACTGATATTGCGTTGCACCTGGATGGTATCGAACCTGGCACCATGATATAGCTCACGGGTCAGGGGAATATCATGGTTGCTGATAAGCACGGGGATGCCCCTGTCAATCGCCGTATGACGAGACTTACGCGCCAGCAGTGCCTGATCGTCCAGGCTAAAGCCCGAACCCACATAAGTGGTAAAGCTGGCCGTGGTTGACAGTGGTGCGTAAGGTGGGTCGCAATAGACTACATCGCCCGGCTGAGTCAGATCGAAGGCCTCTTCATAACCTATGCACTTAAACTCGGCCACCTGCGCCTTGTCGGCAAAGGCCTTGATCTCCTCTTCGGGGAAATAGGGCTTCTTGTATGACCCGAAAGGCACATTGAAACCGCCCTTAGAGTTGTAACGACACAGACCATTAAACCCATGGCGATTCATATAGAGAAAATAGACAGAGCGCAGGAAGGGATCTTGAGTCTGATTGAATTCACTGCGCACCTGGTAATAGGCTTCTTTATCATTCTTGGCTTCGACAAACATCGCCTTAGCCTCGGTGATATATTTTTCCGGTGTGGATTGCACTATCTGATAGAGATTGATCAGATCCTGATTGATGTCGCACAACAGATAGCGCTTGTAATGGGTATTTAGAAATACCGAGCCAGCGCCGACAAAGGGCTCCACCAATCTGTCGCCTTCGGGCAGGTGCTGGGTGAGCGCATCAACCAGTTTAAATTTACCGCCGGCCCATTTTAAGAAGGCTCTCTGTTTTTTAATCATCTAAATCGATTGAGTGCACAATGAAAACAAGTTGTCGATTGTACTCTGTTTATTAATGAATTTCACGACTCACTGCCCCTTGTTGCAGCTCATAGCCGGATAAATCTACCCAGGCTCTCACCCATGGAGAGGCTAATTGACTCGTCTGGGCTAAATCGAGGGCGGCCTGCTGCCCCGCTTGCCTATCTGTATATTGCCCATAGAGGAGTACCCAGTAGCTCTTGTAGCGGGCAATCTGCACTTGATTAACGTCGGGCAGCTTGGCGATCGTCGCATCGAGCGACTCAAGGCGTTTCACCGTCGCCAGCTGCAGCGTAAAGCCCGCAGGGTGTGGTTGCGATGCCGCCAACTTACGAGATTCTTTGGGTTCGCTTACCGGCACCAGGGCAAAAGTTTCCACTGGCTTAGCAGCCCTAGCCTCATCCGATACCTGACTCTGTTGCGTTTGCTCTATTTCTCCTGCAACTTGCGACGGTTGCTCAGCCACCTCTGGCTCGGACGCTTCTTGATAAGTGAGAGCTTCAGCTTGGGGCCGCTGCTCTTCACTCACCTCTTTTAACTGAGAATCAGACTGAGATCTGGGCGAGGCGCTGCTTGGCTGAGCATCTGGCAGAGCTTGCGTCAGCGTTTCAATCTGGTCGCCAGACTCAATTTTAGTCTTGGTCGCAGGCAGCGCAGCATCAGTAGACTTAGTCAACGTATTGCGCAATTGTGAGCCTTGCTCGAAATAAGCACTCAACAGGCGCTGACCATATTGAGTGTTAAACGCGGCCGCGCGCACCGCCGCGACGGTCTGCACCTTAGACTTGGTCATGAGCTCTTCAGGTTCAGCCCACAACCAATAGAGACTGGCGAGCAGAGAAGCCATGCAGGCACCTATGACCAAATAGACAGGCCAAGGATTTTTCTTGGGGGCTGCTGGTTCACCGTGCAGTGCCAGGTAGAGCAGGTTCAAGACTTCGGCCGGTGTCCCCTGCTGACGCTGCAGCTGATCTTTGACAATATCCCGCGGCGTAAAAGGTGTCTCTTCGCTGCGATGCAACAGGGTATAATAGAGACCCTCACGCTCTGGCAAGGTTAAAGGCGATATGGCGACAGGCAACAAGAGCGGACGCTGAGTCTCTGGTAGCTGGGTCAAGATCTGATTTAAGTAATCCGCGGGGGCCGTTAGTGTCAGCGAAAGCTTTTTGCCCGCAATGTTCAGCTGGCTCAAGACGATACATTCCGCCCACAGCTCTAGCGGCAGATATTGGGCATCATCGAGCACAATATGGCTGTGTGAGGGCAAGGCATCGCCGAGGCGCAACAGGGTCTCAGGCAGCGGCAGTTCGTCGTCGAAAACCGGTTCGGTTAGGAGTTGGACTAAGATCTTACGGCGGATCTCGGCGCTATCGACATGCTGTGGACAAACAACCAGGGCCGAGCTGACATCATCCAATGTGTCCACTAGCGCCGTAGCGAGTGTGGTCTTTCCCGCGCCGGTTTCTCCCGTCAACACAGTCAACTGCTGGCCATACAAGACCACATGCTGCAATCTATGTAGCAGAGACTCCTGGCTGGGTAAGAGAATAGCTGTTTGAAATGTCACTTAATCACCACACAAACTAGGCGCGGCTAATGACCTCTTGTAGAAGGGACTCGGAAACCTCGCCATACACCTCTGCCTGGCCAATGGCCTTTGGCAGCACGAGTCTGAGTTTTCCGTTCAGCACTTTCTTGTCACGCCGCATATGCTTGATGAACTGTTCGAAGTCCATCGCCTCTGGGGCCTCTGTTGGTAGGTCAAATGCCTCGAATATCGCTTCGATTCGACAAACAATTGACTGATCCACCAGCCCCATCTTAGATGCAGTTTGCGCAGCAAGTACTGTGCCAGCCGCCACGGCTTCACCGTGGAGCCATACGCCATAACCCATCTCCGCCTCGATGGCATGACCAAAGGTGTGCCCCAGGTTCAACAGGGCACGCACCCCTTGTTCGGTCTCATCTTGCGCCACTACGTCGGCCTTAATCTGGCAACATTTGGCGATAGCATAGGTGAGCGCCGCCTCATCCAACGATTTGAGCGCCGCAACATTCTGCTCTAACCAACTGAAAAATGAGCCATCCCAGATAATGCCATACTTGATGACCTCGGCCATGCCGGCGGCAAATTCACGGGCCGGTAAGGTATGCAGACACGCAGTATCTATGGCAACCATCTTAGGTTGATAGAAGGCACCTATCATGTTCTTGCCCATGGGATGGTTGACGGCCGTCTTGCCCCCCACGGAAGAATCGACCTGTGACAACAGGGTCGTTGGGATCTGAATAAAATCGACACCGCGTTGATAACAAGCGGCGGCAAAGCCCGTCATGTCGCCTATGACACCACCACCCAAGGCAATTAATACGGAATCACGCCCCATATTCTGCGCGAGCAGCGAGGTAAAAATCGCATCCATCTGCGACAGTGTCTTGTATTGCTCGCCATCGGGTAAGATGACAGGATCGGCACATTGGTAGGAAGCCAATAGCGCCTGTACCTTAGCCAGATACAGAGGCGCTATTGTGTCATTAGTTACGATTAGAATTTTTTTGCCTTGAAGATAGCTTGAAAAGTAATCGCTATTTTCGAGGAGATTCTGGCCAATAAAGATAGGGTAACTACGTACACCAAGTTCAACCTGAATCTGTTCCATTCTACCGCCTAATGTTTAGAAGCCTAATTGGTCAATAATTTGATTTGCAACAACTTTTGCGCTCTGCTCGTCAGTCTTGACTATGACATCGGCAATCTCTTCGTACAGTGGATTACGGATCTCAGCAAGCTTTTCTAACACTTCTCTTGGGTCTTCAACCTGAAGTAGTGGACGACGCTTGTCACGCTGGGTACGCGCAACCTGCTTATCGATAGTGGTTTCCAGATACACCACTATGCCACGGGCAGACAAGTTGTTACGAATGTCTTTACTCTGAATGGAGCCGCCGCCAGTGGCTAAAACAATACCCTGTTTTTCAGTTAAATCGGCAACAACTTGTGTTTCGCGACGACGAAAACCTTCTTCGCCCTCAACGTCAAATACCCACGCGATATCAGCACCGGTACGGTTTTCAATCTCTTGATCTGAATCGTGGAACTCTAAATGAAGCATCTGCGCCAGATGACGGCCTATAGTGCTTTTGCCAGCCCCCATAGGACCTACTAGGAAAATATTACGTTTTTCAGCCATTGCTTTACGTCTGAATCTTATATGGAAAGTTTGCCTACGCCAGCCAAAAAATCAGGCCGACCTTAAATGTTACCTTGCTCTAATGAGACTTGACCACGGATTATCTCAGCTATCTCCCCCCAAAGGCAAGTAGGGTGAGTAAATTCTGTGAAATTATACTCAGGCATAAAAAAGCCAGCGTTCATACGCTGGCTTTATCGGATAGGTGCTTAGAACTAGAGTTGCTCTGAGATGATCTTAGGTGTCACGAAGATCAACAGCTCTTGGCGCTCATTCTTGTCGGTCGTGTTTCTAAAGAGGTAACCCAAGAAAGGAATATCCCCCAATACAGGTACCTTACTGACACGATTGATCAATTGTTGCTGGTAGATACCACCGAGCACAATCGTCTCACCGTGATCGACTAACACCTGAGTACCGATACGCTGAGTATCGATAGAAACCGCCTGACCGAGTGGTGTGTCGACTGTCTTACCCTGAGAGTCCTGGGTGATCTCAAGATCTAAGATCACGCGATTGTCAGGTGTGATCTGTGGCGTCACGCGCAGCGACAATACCGCCTTCTTAAACTGCACCGTTGCCGCACCACTGGAAGCCGATTCAACATAAGGGATCTCAACACCCTGCTCGATGTAGGCCGCCTTCTGGTTCGAAGTGGTAATACGTGGGCTAGCGATGATCTCACCCTTGCTCTCTTGCTCCAGTGCACTCAGCTCTAGATCCAACAAGGTGCCGTCGGCCAACTTAGCCACATGAAAAGCAATACTGGTTGGGTTAGCCACCGCGGCCGGCAGGTTAACATTCAATCTGTCACCGATATCTGGCACTACGCCATTGGCGATATCGTTTGCGCCTTCCAAGCTACCCGAAGTACCCTTACTGCCTTGCTGATCTGTGATCCCCCACTTGATACCAAGATCTTCAGACACGTCATCCTTCACGGTAACCATACGAGATTCGATCAATACCTGCCGAATCGGGATATCCAACACCTCCACCAAGCGGTGAATGTTTTCCAGACTCTCTTCGGTATCCTTCACCAACAGAGTGTTGGTTCTGTCGTCTACAGCCACTGTGCCTCGAGCCGATAACAGAGACGCATCGTCGCCTTTAAGCAGCTCGGCAATATCTGTCGCCTTGGCATAGTTGATCTGCAGATACTCAGAATAGAGCGGAGCAAGCTCTTTCACTTCCTGTTGGTTCTTCAGCTCTTGGCTCTCGCGAATTGCGATCTCTTCGGCAGGTGCCACCATCAAGATATTGCCTTCGATACGCTTATCCAGTCCCTTAGTCTGTAGAATCAGATCCAAGGCTTGGTCCCATGGCACATCGTCAAGTCTCAGGGTGATATCCCCTTCGACTGTATCACTGGTCACCAGGTTGAAATTGTTATAATCGGCGATGATCTGCAGCACGGTACGTACCGAGATGCTCTGGAAGTTAAGAGAAAGCGAACGGCCTTCATACTTCTTCTCTTCCTTGACGACAGCAGCACGCTCAGCCTTACGCACGTTGAGTCTGAACAGGTTGCCTTCCTGCTTGTAGTTGTACTCGTATTGACCCGAGACATCCACCAATACGCGCGCCGTCAACTCATCCTTGAAGGTCTCAAAGCTCTTTACTGGCGTCGCAAAGTCTTGAACATCCATGACATAAAGAAGATCTGAGGCAATATCTGTGTTGTAAAGCTTAAGTTCTAGCTTGGCACCCACCTGCTCCACATTCGCGGCCACCGATGAGTTATTAAGCTTGACCAACAACTCGCCACCACCATCGCCGGTGCGATGGAAGTCGATGTTTTTGATGCCGTTAACAAAAGGATTTGCGGCGACGTCACTGCGACTGGCAACCTCATCGTTAATGGTCAGGCGATAGGTATTCCCCATCACCTTGCCTTGATAGGCCTTTACCTTAGCCAGATCCACCAGCACCTTAAGCTGTTCGCTGTCCTGCAGTGTGGACATGGACTTAACACCGACGTTGTTGATCGGTAGGACATCTTTTTCCAGCCCTGACAAACTATCGTCGAATCCAAGGATGATCTGCGCCGGTGAAGCATTGAGATTGATCTCAGGCTCCTTCACGGCCTCCTCAAACACCAGTTGTAACTCTAACTGATGATCGACAATCGAGTGGTATTTGACATCAATCAGACGGTTCGCAGCTGAAGAATACGGCGCCACACCCAATAATAAAGCCAAGCCAAAGGCCACTTTAAACAGGGGCGACTTTTTTAATAAAACGCTTTTCGCGGCAGAAGATTCCATTATTCCCTCATCCTTCGCTTTGTTATTCACCAGTCAGTTCCATGTTGCTCATTCTTTCAGCCCAGCAACCTGTCCCATCTGGAATTAATTCAACTATTTCGACCATTTGCTGTGTAACTTTAGCAATTCGCCCGTGATACAAACCTACGTATTCGCCCACACCTAGACGATATACGCTGCCATCATTAGTCTCGATTAAGGCCCAAATATTTTTATCTTCGCTCAAGGTACCGCGCATCTTTAAATTGTCCAGCGCATAGGTTTCTAGACGGCCCTTGCGGCGTTGCAGATCTGGCTGTAGACAATCTTTGGTCGTATCGACCACCTCTTCGGTTAGTTCTCTCGAAGGCGGTACGAAGGGACTGCGCATCAACTCTGCCTGATAGGCAAAATGTTCAAACTTAGGGGGCTCCTTCAAGGGGGGCACGCGCGCGACATGTTGAGCCTTAGTGGTCGTCACAAATAACTCAAGATCGCTGCGATCCCCCATACAACCTGCTAGCATCAAGCCCACGATTAGCAAAGGTAGCTTCTTCATTTCTTCGCCCCCTTCGCCGCATTATCTTTCGGGAGCTGGGCTCCCTCTTTGAAACGATAGGTCTTGGCCAAGATCTCCATGGCGAGCTCACCGCTGTCACTGCGCTTGATCACGAAGTCATGCAGGCTCACGATACGCGGCAGTTTAGCCACGCCACTGACCAGATGGCCCATCTCATGATAATTGCCCGTTACCGACATGCTGATAGGGAACTCGATATAGAAATCGCGTTGTATCTCTTCTTGCCACTCCAGGCTCTGAATCCCCAGCCCTGAATCGGTCGCCACGAAAGTTAAATCGTCGAGCAGGCCAGGCATCTCATTCTGCGACGGCAACATTTTCAGCAGCTCTGCAAACTGAACTTCCATGACTGCCAGTTGCTCCCGATACAACTTAAGATTAGCCGCTAATTGATATTTCGCTTTAAAATCATCCCGCAAGGTGATCTCTTTGTCTTGCTCACGCTTAAGCACATCGATGGCATCCGAGACAAACAGGAAATATCCTGCGACGAAGATAATGATGGCCAGGAAAGACGCGAATACCACCTTAACCTGGGTAGGCCAACCGCCAATGTTCTCAAAATCGATATCATTGAATTCACTCAGATCGAGTTTCATTTGCTCGCTCCTTGTGTCGCTTTGGCATTATCTGCATCTTCTTCACCGATAGAGACCCTTAAACTGAAACGCTGTAGCTGACGCATCTCATCATTCTGCGAGACGATCGACTGCATGTTGGGATCGTGTAACCACATTGAGGCCTTGATCTTGCGCATCATGTTGGCGACGTTGTTGTTAGACTCACTACGTCCCTGGATCCACAGCAAGCTGCCCTTCTTTTCGATGCTGGAAAGATATATTCCCGGCGGTACGACACGCACCAACTCATCCAATACATGGGTGGGTAAGTTTCTTGCCTGTTGCAGGTTTAATATGATCTCGGTACGACGCTCGATATCTTTCTTACGCTCACGAATCTTTTTAATTTCGGCAATTTGTTTTTCTAACAGCTGAATTTCACCCTGCAGATAGGCATTTCTACCTCTCTGCTCCTCGGTCATCATATCGAGAACCGTTAAGGCTAAATAAACGACTAATGCCGCGCCGATAAATACAGCAGCTAATATGCCCAGATAATCGCGTTTTTGTTTTTCTCTTGCTTCTTCGCGCCAGGGCAATAAGTTTATGTTCGCCATTGAGAGTAACTCCTCAGCGCTAATCCACACGCGACCATGTATTTATTAATAGTGGGCTGTAGTTGTGTCTTCACTTGCTCGTCCGCATGCAAGCAACCCAAGAAAGGGTCGGCAATGATGGTATGAACGCCGAGTTCATTCGTGAGCAGATTAGCCATGCCTTCCAGCTTTGAAGTGCCACCACACAAGACGATATGATCCACCTTATCCTTGCCACTCGAAGTACAGTAAATCTGCAAGGTGCGCTTAATCTGTTGTAGCAGTTGCGTCTGGAAGGGCGAGAGTACCTCGAACATATAGTTGCGTGGCAAATCGCCTTCGAGCTTGGCCTTCTCGGCCTGCTCGTGCGACATGCCGTAGAAAGATAGGATAGACTGGGTAAACTGCTCACCACCAAAGGCCTGTTCGCGGATAAAGGTTGTCTCCCCCTTCTCCACCACGGCAAAGGTGGTCATGTTCGCGCCGATATCCACCAGCGCAACCACCTTATCTTCGGCGCCATCGGGTAACTGAGCGGCGACCAACTCGAACGAGCGTCCCAGCGCATATCCTTCAACATCAATCACTTTGGCTTCGAGATTAATATCGTCCAGGCTATCGACTCTGGCATCGATATTCTCGGTGCGGCAGGCGCTCAGCAGCACATCCACCTTGGAGGGGTCGGCGCTATTAACACTTAGGGTTTCAAAATCTATGCTGACTTCATCGAGAGAATAGGGGATAAGGTTGTCGGCTTCGATCTCGATCTGGGTCTCCATCTCCTCTTCACTCAGTGAAGCATCCATGTAGATCACCTTGGTCATCACAGCCGATCCCGAAACCGCAGCCGCCGCATATTTTACGCTCTTAGGCAAAGATCGTTTGATCAATCTTAAGGACTCCAAAACCGCGTCTGAATCTCTTATCTCATGATCATTAACGGCGCCTTTTTTAACGGGCACCGCTGCGTGACTCAAAATTTTATAACCATCAGCAGTCTTACTCAGCAGTATTGCTTTTATCTCGTGGGAACCGATATCGATCCCGACCATCTGCGGAGCCTGACGCTTCCATAAATTTGAAAGCATAGTCCATCGTCACTTTTGTTATAGTTTCAGGAATTAGATTAGCACAAAATCAACTCGTTATAGATATTTGTACAAAATGTTTGTAACTTTTACAATTGCCATTTTTTTGACAACCATTTTTGCTTCACCAATAGCTGCTCGCCTTATATACTATTGTGCCTGCTAAATTTATTGGAATTATCTGGTGAAGTGGTTTAAACGAATTACCATCGCTCTATTTAGCCTAGCCCTTTTGGGAATAGGTGCAATTGCTGCGGCCTATTTTTATGTGCTACCGGACCTCCCCGATGTTACCACTCTTAAAACCGTAAAATTGCAAACTCCATTACGAATTTACAGCGCTGATGGCAAATTAATTTCACAATTTGGCGAAAAACGTCGCATTCCAGTCGAATATGAGCAGGTACCGCAACAATTAATTAATGCGGTGCTCGACACAGAAGACGCCCGCTTCTTCGAACATAAGGGGATAGACCCCATAGGCATCATACGTGCCGCAGTGATTCTGGCTACCACAGGTAAGAAGAGCCAAGGGGCAAGTACCATCACCCAGCAGGTTGCCCGCGGCTTCTTCCTCTCCAGAGAGAAGACCTACATTCGTAAGATCAAAGAGATCTTCCTGGCCCTGAAAATCGAGCAAGCCCTGAGTAAGAAAGAGATCTTAACCCTCTATCTCAACCGCTCTTTCCTGGGTAACCGCGCCTATGGTGTCGGAGCCGCCGCTCAGGTCTACTATGGCAAGGAACTCGAGGAGCTCACTCTGCCTGAGATGGCCATGATTGCCGGTCTGCCACAGGCGCCTTCTGCCGCCAACCCTATACGTAATCCGGCCCGTGCGATGAATCGTCGCAACTGGGTACTCAGCCGTATGCTGGAGAAAGAGAACATTACCCCGGACGAGTATCAGGAAGCAATTAGAGCCCCTATCACCGCCAAGTACCATGGCGCCGAGGTAGAGCTCTATGCGCCTTACATCTCAGAGATGGCACGCGACTATCTGGTCGAAAAACTCGGTGAAGAGGAAGCCTATACCGGCGGTTACAACGTCTACACCACTGTCGACTCTCGCCTGCAGATGCTGGCCCAAGAGGCACTGCGCAATAACGTCTACGCCTATGACGAGCGCCACGGCTATCGCGGCGCGACTAAGGTGTTATGGGACGCAGAAGGCACGGCCAAGCTAGATGAGACCCAAATCGTCACACAGCTGAAGCAAACCCAAGGCTTCCAAGGACTCGAGCCCGCCGCCGTGCTCGAGGTTGCCGAGCAGAGCGTCAAGGTCATCAATGCGAAGGGCGAAACCCTCACTCTGGAGTGGGAAGGTCTTAAGTGGGCGCGCAAGTTCATCAGCAACAAGCGTCAGGGCAAGGCGCCTAAGACGGCTGGCGAGATCCTCAAGGCAGGCGAGCAGGTCTGGATCCGCAACAACGGGAACATCTGGCAGCTATCGCAAATTCCTGAGGTGGCCAGCGCCATCGTCTCGCTGGATCCTAAGGACGGTGCCATCAGGACCCTAGTGGGCGGCTACAGCTTCCACACCAGCCAATACAACCGTGTCACCCAGGCCAAGCGTCAGCTGGGCTCCAACATCAAGCCCTTCATCTATACAGGTGCGCTGGAGAAAGGTTACACCCTGGCGACGCTGATCAACAACGCGCCGATCAACAATGCCGACATACGTCAGGGCACAGCATGGCGACCTAAGAACTCGCCCGACAAGTATACTGGGCCGACACGCCTGAGAGTCGGTCTGGCACAGTCTATTAACGTCATGTCGGTACGCGCCATGCGCTATACCGGGCTAGAGAGCGCTATCGACACCCTGGTCAAGTTCGGTTTCGACCGCGACGATCTGCCGCAAAACGAATCACTGGCGCTGGGTTCACCTTCGGTGACGCCGCTGCAGGTGGTCACCGCCTTCTCGGTATTTGCAAATGGCGGCTACCGGGTCGAGCCTTACTTTATCGACCATATCGACAATGCCTACGAGCAGACGGTAGAAGAAGCCAGCCCTACGCTAGCCTGTAAGCCTGAGTTAATTCAGCCACAGACGCTGCCAACCGACGATCCTTTTGCAGCGATGGCGCAGGAACTGCCTAAGCACGAAGTGGCAAATCAAGAGGTAGAAGGCCTAGAAGTCGCGAGCCAAGAAGCTAACGCCGAAGATCCTAGCTGTCCGAGCACGGCTCGCCACGCACCGCAGATCATCAGCAAACAGACGGCCTTCCTGATCACCGAAGCCCTGAAGAGCGTAATCTGGGGCGGTGGCGATTGGAGCAAGGGCACAGGCTGGAACGGCACCGCCTGGCGCGCCGCCCGTGTGGTAAATCGCCACGATATCGCCGGTAAGACAGGTACCACCAACGAATCGAAAGATACTTGGTTCAGTGGCTTCACACCGACGCTGGCAACTACCGTATGGGTCGGCTTCGACGATCACAGCATCGAACTGGGCCGCACCGCCTGGAATACCAACGGCGCGAAAGATCAGATCTCGGGCGCCGAGGCCGGTGCAAAGACCGCCGGCCCAGGCTGGAACGAGTTTATGAAAAACGCCCTCCAAGGCACGCCTGAGCTACCTTCTCCTCCACCGGAAGGGATCGTCTCGGCCCGTATCGACCTGGCCACAGGCAAGTTAAGCCGTAAGACAGACTACACCACCAAGTTCGAGTATTTCATTCAGGGTACCGAGCCGAAGGAATTTGCCACCGAGGCGCAGACTCAGGAAGATATCTTTATCGACGATTCAGTAGAAGATCTGTTCCAATAGCCTTCAGATGGGCTGGTGTCATTCGCCACCAGTCCAGTCAATTCCACTGGCCTTTCGCCATTTTGCAGTGAATTCATAGCGCCAATTTTTTGATGCGAATAAAACTTTAGATGTAAAAAAACCTGCGATTGCAGGTTTTTTAATCGATTGATTAGACAGAATTTATCTAAACTAGCCCTTGGCAGCCAACGCCGCCTTCACTTGGGTTAGTGACGTACCACCCAGAGCCTCACGTTTAGCCAGACAAGAGTCTATCGTCAGACATTGATAAACATCTTCCTGGATGACGCTGGCGAACACCTGCAGGCTAGCCAACTCGAACTCTTCGATAGGCTTCTTCTGGGCGATCGCCTCAACCACGACCTCACCCACCACATGATGCGCCTCTCTAAACGGCATGCCTTTGGCTACCAGATAGTCAGCAAGCTCGGTTGCATTGGCATAACCCTGCTGGGCCGCCGACAGGGTATTCTCTCTGTTGACCTTTAAGCCAGACAGCACCAGAGCGGCCATCTCCAGACAGATAGACCAGCTGTCCATCACGTCAAACAGGCCCTCTTTGTCTTCCTGCATATCCTTGTTGTAAGCCAGAGGCAGGGCCTTCATGGTGGTCAGAATGCCCATTAGGCTGCCATAGACACGGCCCGTCTTACCACGGATAAGCTCAAGCGCATCTGGGTTTTTCTTCTGCGGCATCAGCGATGAACCCGAGGTAACCTGATCGTCCAATTCGATAAAGCCCGCCTCACCGCTGTTGAAGAAGATCAAATCTTCGGCCATGCGGCTCAGGTGCATCATGCTGATGGCGGCGTCCGAGCATAACTCGATCACATGATCCCTGTCAGACACAGAATCTAGGCTATTAAGAGTTGGCGAGGCGAATCCCAATGACTTAGCCAGCGCGTATCTGTCCATGGGGTAGGCGGTACCAGCTAGTGCGCCCGTGCCCAGCGGACAGGTATCGAGGCGCTGCAGACAGTCTTGCAGACGGCTGATATCACGCTCAAACATCTCCACATAGGCTAGGCACCAGTGACCGAAGGCCACAGGCTGCGCCCGCTGCAGATGGGTATAACCCGGCATGACAGCATCCAGCTCACGTTCAGCAAGTGACAGCAAGGCTGCCTTTAACTGTGCCAGCAGTTCAAGCAGAGCTTTGCCCTCCTTCTTACACCAGAGCTTAAGATCGGTCGCCACCTGATCGTTACGCGAACGGCCTGTATGCAGCTTCTTACCCAGATCACCGACCTTGGCGATCAAGGCTTGCTCGACAAAACTGTGGGTATCTTCGGCGCCGGAGGCCAGGATGGTCTCTGGCTGATCCTTCACCTCGGCCAGCAGTTCTTGCAACGCCTGCTTGAGCGACTGACACTCTTGCTGGCTGAGAATGCCCACACCTGTGATGGCATCGGCCCAGGCAATGGAACCAACAATATCTTCTTCCACCAGCCGATAATCGACCGGCAGGGAATCGTTGAAAAGTTTAAACAGTGCGCTGCTCTCTTGGCTAAATCTTCCGCCCCATAACGCCATCTCACTATCCTCTATAATCAGCTCTTAATTCAGCTCGTAAATCTGCTCTTAAAATAAAGGAGCGTTCGCCGCTCCTTTATTAGCTAGTCGACTCTACTTAACGTTTAGCGCCCGGATACGGCTCGCCAATGAATAGAGACGAATGAAGCCTTCCGCATCTTTCTGGTTATAGACTTCGTCTTCACCAAAGGTAGCAAACTCCTCGGAGTACAGGCTATTAGGAGAACGTTTCTTCACCGCCTGTGCCTGGCCCTTATAGAGCTTCAGCACCACTTCACCGTTCAGCAGGTTCGCCAGTGGCTGAGAGGCGCCCAGCAGCGATTCACACAATGGGGTAAACCAACGACCGTCATAGACCAGGTGCGCCATCTTGGCACCTACCTGCTCACGCCATTCGCGGCTGGTCTTGTCCAGTACCAGCTCTTCGATCGCTCTGAGCGCGGCGAACATTACCGTGCCACCAGGAGTTTCGTAGCAGCCACGAGACTTCATGCCCACCAGACGGTTTTCGGTGATATCGATACGACCCACGCCATGGGCGCCGGCAATCTCGTTAAGGGCCATCAGGGCACCATAAGGAGTGTATGACTGACCATTCACCTTAGTGATACGACCGGCTTCCATCTCAACCGACACATACTCAGGCTCATCGGGCGCATCTTCCGGCGCAACCGTCATGGTCCATACTTCTTTGCTTGGCTCGTTCCACGGATCTTCCAGCTCACCACCTTCGTGAGAGATGTGCCAGGCGTTGGCGTCACGGCTATAGATCTTAGTGGCAGAGGCAGTAGTCTTGATGTTGCGCTCTGCCAGATAGTCCAGCAGATCTTCACGGCTCACCATGCTCCACTCACGCCAAGGGGCGATCACGGTAAGATCCGGTGCCAGGGCGGCGAAACAGCCCTCGAAACGCACCTGATCGTTACCCTTGCCGGTACAACCGTGACATACGGCGTCGGCGCCCACTTTACGTGCCACTTCCACCTGAGCCTTGGCGATGATAGGTCTGGCCATAGAGGTGCCCAGCAGGTAGGTGCCTTCGTAGATGGCACCTGTCGCTATGGTGGGGTAGATATAATCGGCCACCAGCTCCTCTTTCAGATCCACGATATAGCACTCAGACGCACCCGAGGCGATCGCCTTCTCATGCAGCCCTTCAAGCTCGGCCTCGCCCTGACCCACGTCGGCGCAGAAGGCAACGATCTCACAATTATCATAGGTCTCTTTCAGCCAAGGAATGATCGCCGATGTATCCAGACCACCCGAGTAGGCCAATACCACTTTTTTCACCGATGCTTTGTTGTTTTCGATAGACATTTCGTTTTCCTAAATACTCAATTCGTTGGCCCAATCACCATTGGGAAGATTCGTTAACTCAGTAGGGTCACCAACACGGCATTCTGCGCATGCATGCGGTTCTCTGCCTGTTGCAAGATCAGTGAGCCGGCCCCATCGACCACCTCGGCAGCCACCTCAACGCCACGGTAAGCAGGTAGGCAGTGCATAAAGAATTTGGCTCCCGCCTTGTTCATCATATCGGTATCTACATGATAAGGCGCAAATTTGGCTTTGATCTCATCTAGACTGGCCTTGTCTCCCATGGAGATCCAAGTATCAGTATAGATGGCATCATGGCCGGCGATCGCCTCGACATCTGAGCTCAATACCAACTCGCCACCATGGGCCTCGGCAATCGCTTGTGCCTCGAGCACCACCTTACCGTCGGGGAAGTGGCCCTGCGGGCAGATCACCGTCATCTTGGCACCCAGCAGCGCCGCGCCATACATGAGCGAGTGGGTCACGTTGTTACCATCGCCAACATAGGCCAGCTTTACCTTGCTGACATCATCGAACTGCTCCGCCAGGGTCAGAAAATCAGCCAGCCCCTGACAAGGATGGTACATGTCCGACAGCGCGTTGATCACAGGCACAGTGCCATGCTCGGCGAGCTGCTCTATGGTCGAATGGGCGAAGGTTCTCGCCACTATGGCATCGGCCCAACAAGAGATGTTGGCGGCAAAGTCGGATACCGGCTCACGCTTGCCCAGGGCACCATTTTGCTGATCCAGGTAGAGACAATGACCACCTAACTTATTGATACCGATGTCGAAGCTTACGCGAGTTCGCAGCGATGGCTTCTCGAATAACATCACCACACTCTTACCGTCGAGTGCCTTGCGATAGTCTTCTGGGTTGGCCTTGATCGTCTTCGCCAGGGCGAGTAAGTCGATCAGCTGCTGCTGGGTAAGCTCTTTTATCGATAGTAGGTGATTCATATATCTACTCCTAGATGAATACTCTTCTCATGTTCCGTTTAATTAATGTGGCATAACCTGTGTGCCGATAGACTCGCCCTTCTCCAGCGCGCTCAGCTGCTCGGCGTCGCGCCATGAGGCGACCTGTACCGGCTGTCCCATCCACTGGGCAACCTCTAGTGCCGCCTCGACCTTAACCTTCATCCCCTTCTCGATGACGCCTAACTTGGTCAGTTCATCGGCGTGGGCCTTATCCAGGGTCTTGATCAGCTGTCCTTTACCGTCGAGCACACCGCTCACGTCGGACAACAGCACCAACTGGCCTTCCACCAGCTTAGCGATCACGGTCGCCGCCTGATCGGCGTTGACGTTCAGCAAGTTGCCCGCGTCATCCACGGCAATCGAGCTGACAATTGGCATCCAGCCCTGGGCCAACAGGAAGTTCAGATAAGTCGGGTCATTGGGCGACACTTCACCCACAAAGCCGAGCTGTTCATCTTTGATGCTGCCATTGACTATGGCGCCATCACACAGGCTCATGCCCACACTCGTGATGCCAGCCTTGATGGCACTGGCCTGCAAGATCTTGTTAGAGGTACCCGCCAGCGCCCCCACCACAATGGGCACCTGCTCTTCGGGGGTGACACGCAAACCGTCCAGCTTGACCGTCTCCATGCCATTGGCCTTGAGCTGCTCGTCTACCAGGCAACCGCCACCATGAACCAAGATGACAGATTGGCCCGACTTGATGATGTTGGCCGCGCTTGCCATCAGGCGCGCCAGCCCCATCTCACACTGCATCAGGGCGCCACCCACTTTAAGCACTAAGGTTTTCTTATTTGCCGACATAGCTACTTCTCTCTCACAGGTGACAATATTAATAATTAAAATGAATCTTTATGCATTGATGCGCCTGACTGGCCGCACCTTTCATCAGATTGTCGATAGCGCTCGCCACCACCAGGTAGCCATTGAGGGGATCGTACTTCCATCCCAGCAGGCAGTTAGGGGTATGCACCACGTCGTCAACCTTAGGAAATTGATTATGGTACACATTCACCAGAGGTGCCGACTCATACACTTCATAGGCCTTGGCAATATCGGCTTCGCTCACCCCGGGCTTCATCTGCACGGTAATGGTAGCCAGGATGCCACGCTTAAAGTTGCCCAGGTGAGGGGTGAAGATCACCTGCTGCCCCAGCTGAGTCGCAATCTCGGGTTGATGTCTATGACCCAGCACGCCGTAGGGCGTCAGGCTCACCTCGCAGAAGCTGGTGTGCAGCTGCGCCTTTCTGCCTGCACCGGTCACACCACTGACGGCATTGATCACCGGCAGGCTGTCTGTCATCAGATCTTTCAGGGGTTTCAGTGCCGTCAGTGAAGCCGTGGGATAACACCCTGGCACAGCAATCATCTTGCTGGCGGCAATCGCCTCCGTGTTCCACTCCGCCAGACCATAGACGGCCTCGGCCAACACCTCTGGGTAGATATGCTCGAAACCATACCATTTGGGATACTGTTCGCTATCGGCAAAACGGTAGGCGCCACTCAGGTCGAAAACCGCCAGACCCGCCTGATAGAACCAGGCCGCCAGGTGCAGGCTCACACCATGGTCGGTCGCCAACACCACGGCATCTGCCTCATTGACTATGGCCTGCTTGGCCTGCTCTGTTAGCGGTGCCAGGCTAAGATCAATATGGCTGTAAACCGGATACAGGCTAGCCAGAGTTTTGCCCTTATCCAGACTGTTTTCAGAAACATAGAGGCCTTGAATCTTAAGCTGATCATCGGCCTGGATCAGTGAAGTAACCTGAGCACCTGTGTAACCACTGGCGCCAATTATCGCTATGCTTTTCATACTTTATGACTTCTATATTGTGTTAACGGTAAAAAAGAGAGGGGCACTGCTTAAGCCCTGGTATAGATACCAATATGACAAGATTATCGTCGCAGGAAGTGATTACAGCTAACCTTATATGCAAAAAGTAAGAAGAAAT
This sequence comes from Shewanella loihica PV-4, assembly GCF_000016065.1. NCBI lineage: Bacteria > Pseudomonadati > Pseudomonadota > Gammaproteobacteria > Alteromonadales > Shewanellaceae > Shewanella > Shewanella loihica. The sequence continues at coordinate 215,158 of NC_009092.1, read as the reverse complement.
TGTTCATTTTTTATCTCTAAGTTAAGCCTTTAATAATGGCGCTCGTTTTAGCTGTTTGATAGACTAACACAACAAACTAATTATGCAATAATATTGAATAGATATTTTTAAATTAAATTGGTGAATTGAGTCAAATGATGAAAACCTTTCCCGATATCAAGCAATCCTTCCGTGAGCTGATCGCCACGCCGTCCATCAGTGCCCTCGAAGCCGAACTCGACATGAGCAACCAAGGTGTGGTGACCCTGCTGAGCCAGTGGCTCACAGATCTGGGCTTCGACTGCCAGATGCAGGCCGTCCCCGACACCCGTGGTAAGCACAACCTGCTGGCCAAGATCGGCCAGGGACGCGGTGGACTGCTGCTGGCGGGACATACGGATACGGTTCCTTTCGACGAGGGACGCTGGAGTCAGGATCCCTTTACCCTGACCGAGAAGGATAATCGCTGGTACGGACTAGGCAGCTGCGATATGAAGGGCTTCTTCGCCCTGGTCATAGAGGCCGTGCGCCAGATGCCGACCCAAGATTTCGTGCGGCCGCTCTACATACTCGCCAGCGCCGATGAAGAAACCACTATGAATGGCGCCAAAGCCTTCGCCCAGTCTAAGGCCATCGCGCCTGAATATGCACTCATAGGCGAGCCCACCGGCCTAAAGCCTGTCTACATGCATAAGGGACACTTGGCCCAGGGCATCCGCATCACGGGGCGTAGCGGTCACTCTTCGGATCCCGCCAAGGGACTCAACGCCATAGAGATCATGCATCAGGTGATAGGCCAGCTCCTCAAGCTGAAGCAACACCTGGCGGAGCACTACCGCGAAGAAGCCTTCAGCGTGCCCTATCCCACCATGAACTTTGGCCATATTCACGGTGGCGACGCCGCCAACCGCATCTGCGGCTGCTGCGATCTGCACCTGGATATCCGCCCCCTGCCCGGCCTGCCATTAGAGGTCTTGGAGCAACTACTGACCCAATACCTGGCCGAACTGAGCCAGCGCTATCCAGGGTCCATCAGCATAAGCCAGCTCTATCCCGGTTCTCAGCCCTTCGCGGGACAGGCAGATGCGCAATGGTCACAGCTAGTCGCCCAGCTATCGAATCAGGCCCCCGAGGTAGTCAACTATGCGACTGAGGCCCCCTATATTCAGCAACTGGGCTGTCAAACCTTGGTCTGGGGACCGGGCAGCATAGAGCAGGCACATCAGCCAGATGAGTACCTGGACACCGCCTACATCAACAAAACCGTCGACTTGCTAAAACAGTTGATTTACCACGCCTGCATAAAGGCGCCATAAAAAATTCATGCAAGGTGATATAGAACACATAAGCATACGATATGAAGATATGCCGTATTGACCTAAACCTGATAGCCTAGGTATGGTGATTGATTAACTCGTGGGTATGGAGCATTTATGACAGATATGTACGCGTCGCTGCGATCCAATGTGGGCACATTAGGCCAAATATTAGGCGATACTATTCGCACACACATGGACGAGCCCTTTTTAGATAAGATTGAACAGATCAGACACCTGGCCAAGAGCTCACGCCAAGGCAACGATACCGCCAGGGAACAGATGCTTACCCTACTGGCCGCCTTACCCGACGAAGAGTTGGTACCATTTGCCAAGGCCTTCAACCAGTTTCTCAACCTGGCCAATATCGCCGAGCAGTTCCATACCATCAGCCGCAACTGTGACGAGCTGGTCTGCGTGCCCGATCCTGTGGATCAACTCCTGGGGCGCATGCTAAATGGGCGCATCGACCAAGATAAGATGCTCGAGTGTCTACAGACACTGGATATCGATCTGGTGCTTACGGCGCACCCAACAGAGATCTCCCGTCGCACCCTGATCCAGAAATACTCCGCCGTGGTCGATTGTCTCGCCACCATGGAAAACCCGCAGCTCACCGAGCGCGAAAAGAAACAGAATCACCTCAGACTCAGACAGCTTATCGCCCAGATCTGGCACACCAACGAGATACGCCACGAGCGCCCAACACCGGTGGACGAAGCCCGCTGGGGACTAAGCACCATAGAGGCGTCACTCTGGCAAGCCATTCCCGATTTTCTGCGCCAGCTCAACGAACAGGTCGAAGAGCGCACCGGTAAGCAGCTGCCCAGCGACATAGCCCCCATTCGCTTCTCCAGCTGGATGGGCGGCGATCGCGACGGCAACCCCTTCGTCACCGCCAAAGTCACCCAGGAAGTATTGGATCGCAACCGCCACACCGCGGCGCGCCTCTATCTCAAGGATGTGGTCTTGCTGGTCAACGAGCTGTCGATGGAGGAGGCCAACGAAGAACTGCTGGCCCTTACAGACAACAGCCATGAACCTTACCGCGTGGTGCTGCGGGAGCTAAGACAGAAGCTACGCGACACCATAGATTATCTAAACGCCCGCCTCGAGGGGCATTCGCCCGAGGTGGATCTCGATAGCCTTATCTGGCACGAGGACGATCTCAAACAGCCTTTGACCCTGCTCTATCGCAGCCTGACTGAGTCAGGTATGAGCTTGATCGCCAATGGCCTGCTGCTGGATATGCTGCGTCGTCTGGCCTGCTTTGGTATCCATATGCTGCGCCTGGATATCCGCCAAGATGCCCAGCGCCATAGCGACGTCATCGCCGAGCTGACCCGTTACCTGGGCCTTGGCGACTTCGACCACTGGGACGAACATGAGAAACAAGCCTTCCTGCTGCGGGAACTGAGTGGCAAACGCCCGCTGATCCCCCATAACTGGGAACCGAGTGCCGAAGTTGCCGAGGTGATCAGCACCGTCAGATTGATCGCCAGCCAGTCGCCTAAGGCCCTGGGCTCCTATGTCATCTCCATGGCGAGCCAGCCGTCGGACGTATTGACTGTGCTCCTGCTATTGAAAGAGGCAGGATGTCAGCATCCGATGCGGGTGGTGCCACTGTTCGAGACCTTAGAGGACCTTAACAACGCCGCCAGCTGTATCTCGGCGCTATTCGCCATCGACTGGTACCGCGGCTACTGCAAGGGCAGCCAGGAGGTGATGATAGGCTACTCAGACTCGGCTAAAGATGCTGGCGTAATGGCGGCCGCCTGGGCACAATACAGTGCGCAGGAAAAACTGGTTAAGGTCTGTAACCAGGCAGACATCAAGCTCACCCTGTTCCACGGCCGTGGCGGCACCATAGGCCGTGGCGGCGGACCAGCTCACAAGGCGATCCTGTCGCAGCCACCGGGCTCGGTAGATGGCCGCATCAGGGTAACGGAACAAGGAGAGATGATCCGCTTCAAGTTCGGCCTGCCTAAGTTGGCAGTGCAGAGCCTGGCGCTATATACCTCGGCCGTGATGGAGGCCACCCTGTTGCCGCCACCAGAACCTAAGCCAGAGTGGCGCGAGGCGATGGAGCGACTCGCCAGTGACTCGGTCACCGCCTATCGCGCCATAGTGCGTGAGGAGCCAGATTTTGTCGCCTACTTCCGCGCGGCAACTCCTGAAGTCGAGCTCGGTAAGCTACCGCTAGGTAGCCGCCCCGCGAAACGTCGGGTGGATGGCGGTATCGAGAGCCTGCGTGCGATCCCCTGGATCTTCGCCTGGTCGCAGAACCGCTTGATGCTCCCCGCTTGGCTAGGCGCCGGCGAGGCGCTGCAGCAGGCTGCCGACCGTGGCGAACTGACCCTGCTAAGGGAGATGGAGCAACAATGGCCCTTCTTCGAGACTCGTATCTCCATGCTAGAGATGGTCTACGCCAAGGCCGAGCCTAACCTGGCGAAGTACTATGAAACCTGCCTGGTGCCGCAAGAGCTACATCATCTCGGCGAAGCCCTACGTAGCCGGATGGCGACAGGGATCAAGGTGGTCTTGGAGCTGACCCAGTCCGATGCCCTGATGTCGCATACCCCGTGGAATCGTGAGTCGGTAGAGCTGCGCAATCCCTATATCGACCCGCTCAACTTCCTCCAGGCCGAACTCCTGGCGCGTACCCGCAAGGAGCAGGCAGGATCAAGCAATGTCGAACTGGCACTGATGCTCACCATCGCCGGTGTGGCGGCGGGCATGAGAAACACGGGTTAATGAGAAGCCTAGCCCTAATAGGCGTGCTGATGCTGAGTTTGACTGCATGTGTCAGTCAATACAGCATCAGCGAGCGCCAGCTCACCAACTACCTGAACGACGAGATGCATTTCGAGGTCAAAGAGGGCAATCGCTTCTTTGGCATAGAGATGAAGATCAATGATGTGAAGGTCAAGCTTGGCCACAAGGCCGACACCATGGCGATCACGGCGAGCAGTCTTATCAAGGTGGCCAACCCGCTAATGCCGCTCAATGCCACCATGACAGCCGAGTTCGAAGCCAAGCCTTGGTATGATGCCGACCAGCACAGCCTCTATCTTAAGGACCTTACCCTGGTCAGCCTGAGCTCTAACCCAAAGGATCTCGAGCAGGCCATAGGCCAGGTGAGTCCTCAGATCATGGGATTCATGACCCACTTCCTCGAGACCCAGCCCGTGTATGTGCTCGATACCCAAGAGGGTAATCAGGCGCTTGTCGCCGAGATGACCAAACGTATCCAGGTCGTTCCGGGCAAGATTAACCTTATCTTTAAAGATTAACCTCACCACATAATCAACTCTATTTAAGGCGCCATTATGCTTGGCGCCTTATCTAGTCTATCTTGCGAATCGCGGATAAGAGGAATAGTCCACCAGAACGGGAGACTCCTGCAGCTCACGCCTTAGCATATCCAAGGCAACAGCCGTGCTCAGCTGCCGCACCAGCTCGCGGGAACGCGCCGGGAACTTAAGCATCTGGCTATAGACACCTTGCCGAGTCGCCAGGGCGATCGCCACAGTGCCAACCGGCTTTGCCTCACTGCCACCATCGGGCCCGGCAATGCCACTGGTCGCCAGCGCATAGTCGCTATCCAGCAGGCCTCTGGCGCCCTTGGCCATCTCCTCAACCGTGGCGATAGAGACCGCCCCATGGTCATCCAGAGTCGCAGGTTTAACCCCTAACACGCGTACCTTAGACTCGTTGCTATAGGTCACCAGTCCCTGATCCAGGTAATTGGAGCTGCCGGCAAAGGCCACCAGGTTGTTAGCGATCATGCCGCCGGTACAGGACTCGGCAATACTCAAACGCTTACCCGAAGCCAGCAGCCCGTTATGGATCACCTGTGCCAGTGAAGCAACGTTGTGGCCGACGACCGCATCGCCTAGACGAGTGAGCACCTCAGCCTTCACCCTGTCTAATTCGCCGATAGCTGCTTCCCCCCGGGCAAACAACTTGATCTCGATATAGGGCATGAAAGAGCGATAGCCCAAGGTCATGCCATCCGGTAAAGGCATGCCCTCTAGCTTATCGGCCAGTGCCGACTCCCCCTGACCTATGGTCAGTAGCTTCTGCACCTCGACTTCGATATGGCTATCGGCGATCTGCTCCACAAAAGGAATGAACTGTTCGGTCACCATCTTCTTAAACTCAAAAGGCACACCGGGAGTAAAGAAGAGCCAGGCACGATTGAGCTTCACACGAAAGCCACAGGCCGTGCCCACAGGATTGTCCACCATGATGGCCGACGCGGGTAACATCGCCTGTTTGAGATTGCTTTCTGGCATGTGTCGACCGTTACGGGTAAACCACTCTTGAATACGCTCCCGCCACAGGGTGCACTCGACCAGGGGCTCGCCCTTGGCAATGGCCATCGCCTCGGAAGACATATCATCGCTTGTCGGGCCGAGTCCGCCATTGACCAGGATGACATCGGCGTGCTCGCTACGCTGACGAAACACCTCGACCAGATCGTCCAATCTATCGCCTACCGTGATCCGCTGCTGCATCTCTATGCCATGGTCCATCAAGGCATTTGCCGCCCATGCCGCATTGGTATCGACTATCTGTCCGGATAACACCTCTTCACCGGTGCAGATCATTTCTATTTTCATATCCATCCCTTGAAACTAAGCCATTTCACTTGGGCATAAGGTAGGTAAGGCCGCGTGGAATAGCAATAGACAAACTGGCGGCTAGCTCGATATTCATGCTATTGGGCGTTATGCGGTGTTTACAGATTCTTTAGTTCTAAGCAAAAACGAACTCATCTCTAAATGCAAACTAGACTCAATAAACACTTAATCCAACTCGGCAATAGGTAGAATGATCATGTATAAACTCGCGGCCATGGGCCTATTAGCGCTCAGCTCCTTCACGCTGAACGCGGCTACGGATATGTTTCTCAAGATAGATGGCGTCGATGGCGAGAGCCTGGACGCGCAGCACCGCAACGAGATCGATGTGCTCGCCTGGTCTTGGGGAGCAAGCAGCGATATGCGACGCACCTGCATTCAAGATATCAGTGTGACCAAGTATGTGGATAGCGCCTCACCCCAACTCCTCATGAACCAGATGAGCCACATGCAATACCCTAGAGCGACGCTGACGGTGCGCAAGGCGGGTGGCACACCTCTTGAATATATAGTGATCGAATTACGCGACGTATGGGTCTCTAGCCTGTCTACCGGCGGCTCTGGCGGAGAAGATCGCCTCACCGAGAACATCACCCTAAATTTTGAAGAGCTCAAATACCAATACACACCACAAAAGGCAGATGGCAGCGGCGGACCAGCGATCTCGGCCACCATCACAAGCGAGAAATGCAGATAGGCGATGAGAGACTATATTCCTATGGCTTAGTGCATGAAGATTTTGAAAAGACAGAAACGAAAAAAGCCCTAGCATTGCTGCTAGGGCTTTCATCTTAATGTTGGCGGAGCGGACGGGACTCGAACCCGCGACCCCCGGCGTGACAGGCCGGTATTCTAACCAACTGAACTACCGCTCCTTTAGTAACACGCTTACGCGGGATACTAAATTAGGCGCCTGGAAATGACCTACTCTCACATGGGGAGACCCCACACTACCATCGGCGCGATTGCGTTTCACTTCTGAGTTCGGGATGGGATCAGGTGGGACCACAATGCTATGGTTTCCAGACAAATTTGGAAATTTAGAAAGCTGCTTGAGTTCGCACTTCAATCAAGTACTTTTGTATTCTTTTGATCACGTAAAACCATCGTACGAAACCCTTTTGGGTTGTATGGTTAAGCCTCACGAGTCATTAGTACAGGTTAGCTCAACGCCTCACAACGCTTACACACCCTGCCTATCAACGTCCTAGTCTCGGACGGCTCTTTAGAGACCTTAAAGGTCTAGGGATGACTCATCTTAGGGCTCGCTTCCCGCTTAGATGCTTTCAGCGGTTATCGATTCCGAACGTAGCTACCGGGCAATGCCATTGGCATGACAACCCGAACACCAGCGGTTCGTCCACTCCGGTCCTCTCGTACTAGGAGCAGCTCCCTTCAATCATCCAACGCCCACGGCAGATAGGGACCGAACTGTCTCACGACGTTCTGAACCCAGCTCGCGTACCACTTTAAATGGCGAACAGCCATACCCTTGGGACCGACTTCAGCCCCAGGATGTGATGAGCCGACATCGAGGTGCCAAACACCGCCGTCGATATGAACTCTTGGGCGGTATCAGCCTGTTATCCCCGGAGTACCTTTTATCCGTTGAGCGATGGCCCTTCCATTCAGAACCACCGGATCACTATGACCTGCTTTCGCACCTGCTCGACGTGTATGTCTCGCAGTTAAGCTGGCTTATGCCATTGCACTAACCGTACGATGTCCGACCGTACTTAGCCAACCTTCGTGCTCCTCCGTTACTCTTTGGGAGGAGACCGCCCCAGTCAAACTACCCACCAGGCACTGTCCTCAACCCCGATTCAGGGGCCAGAGTTAGAACATCAACACTACAAGGGTGGTATTTCAAGGATGACTCCACGAGAACTGGCGTTCCCGCTTCAAAGTCTCCCACCTATCCTACACATGTAGGGTCAATGTTCAGTGCCAAGCTATAGTAAAGGTTCACGGGGTCTTTCCGTCTAGCCGCGGGTATACGGCATCTTCACCGCAATTTCAACTTCACTGAGTCTCGGCTGGAGACAGCGTGGCCATCATTACGCCATTCGTGCAGGTCGGAACTTACCCGACAAGGAATTTCGCTACCTTAGGACCGTTATAGTTACGGCCGCCGTTTACCGGGGCTTCGATCATGAGCTTCTCCGAAGATAACCCAATCAATTAACCTTCCGGCACCGGGCAGGCGTCACACCGTATACGTCATCTTGCGATTTTGCACAGTGCTGTGTTTTTGATAAACAGTTGCAGCCACCTGGTATCTGCGACTCCCGTCAGCTTAGAGAGCAAGTCTCATCACCAACAGGAGCGTACCTTCTCCCGAAGTTACGGTACCATTTTGCCTAGTTCCTTCAGCCGAGTTCTCTCAAGCGCCTTGGTATTCTCTACCCGACCACCTGTGTCGGTTTGGGGTACGATTCCTACTAACCTGAAGCTTAGAAGATTTTCCTGGAAGCATGGCATCAACTACTTCATCACCGTAGTGACTCGTCATCAACTCTCAGTATTAGGTGCCCGGATTTGCCTAAGCACCCTACCTACAGCCTTAAACGCGGACAACCAACGCCGCGCTAGCCTAGCCTTCTCCGTCTCTCCATCGCAGTTAGCAGAAGTACGGGAATATTAACCCGTTTCCCATCGACTACGCCTTTCGGCCTCGCCTTAGGGGTCGACTCACCCTGCCCCGATTAACGTTGGACAGGAACCCTTGGTCTTTCGGCGAGGAGGTTTTTCACCCCCTTTATCGTTACTCATGTCAGCATTCGCACTTCTGATACCTCCAGCGTGGGTTACCCCTTCACCTTCAACGGCTTACAGAACGCTCCTCTACCGCACCAGCGCAAGCGCTAGTACCCATAGCTTCGGTGTATTGCTTAGCCCCGTTATATCTTCCGCGCAGGCCGACTCGACTAGTGAGCTATTACGCTTTCTTTAAATGATGGCTGCTTCTAAGCCAACATCCTAGCTGTCTAAGCCTTCCCACATCGTTTCCCACTTAGCAATAACTTTGGGACCTTAGCTGATGGTCTGGGTTGTTTCCCTTTTCACGACGGACGTTAGCACCCGCCGTGTGTCTCCCGAGTAGTACTCATTGGTATTCGGAGTTTGCAAAGGGTTGGTAAGTCGGGATGACCCCCTAGCCTTAACAGTGCTCTACCCCCAATGGTATTCGCTCGAGGCGCTACCTAAATAGCTTTCGAGGAGAACCAGATATCTCCCGGTTTGATTGGCCTTTCACCCCCAGCCACAAGTCATCACCGCATTTTTCAACATACGTGTGTTCGGTCCTCCAGTTGATGTTACTCAACCTTCAACCTGCCCATGGCTAGATCACCGGGTTTCGGGTCTACACCTTGCAACTAAACGCGCAGTTAACACTCGGTTTCCCTACGGCTCCGCTATTCGCTTAACCTCGCTACAAAATGTAAGTCGCTGACCCATTATACAAAAGGTACGCAGTCACGGTCTCAAGAACCGCTCCCACTGCTTGTACGTATACGGTTTCAGGTTCTATTTCACTCCCCTCACAGGGGTTCTTTTCGCCTTTCCCTCACGGTACTGGTTCACTATCGGTCAGTCAGGAGTATTTAGCCTTGGAGGATGGTCCCCCCATATTCGAACAAGATATCACGTGTCCCGTCCTACTCGTTTTCACCTAAAGTTAGTTTTCATGTACGGGGCTATCACCCTGTATCGCTGTGCTTTCCAACACATTCCACTAACACCCTCTAGGCTTAAGGGCTAATCCCCGTTCGCTCGCCGCTACTAGGGGAATCTCGGTTGATTTCTTTTCCTAAGGGTACTTAGATGTTTCAGTTCCCCTCGTTCGCCTCACTAAGCTATGTATTCACTTAGTGATGACACCTTATGGTGCCGGGTTTCCCCATTCGGACATCGTTAGCTCAAATGCTTGTTACTAGCTCGCCAACGCTTTTCGCAAGTTACTACGTCCTTCATCGCCTCTGACTGCCAAGGCATCCACCGTATACGCTTAGTCACTTAACCATACAACCCAAATGAGTTTCATCTGAGTCGCATCGCAACTAACGGTTTCTACTTTCGCCAAAAGAATACTCAAGTCACTTGATTAAAGTGTGTTTTGAGAACTCAATTATTTTTCGCAATAATCTTTCGATTATTACTATCAGCTTTCCAAATTTTTAAAGAACAAGCATCGTCGCTCGGACGTGCCACTCGCTCTAACAAGAACAAGTTATCTGTGTGAACACTCAACAAATATCAGTCAATCGTATAGGTAAGGAGGTGATCCAGCCCCAGGTTCCCCTAGGGCTACCTTGTTACGACTTCACCCCAGTCATGAACCACACCGTGGTAAACGCCCTCCCGAAGGTTAAGCTATCTACTTCTGGTGCAGCCCACTCCCATGGTGTGACGGGCGGTGTGTACAAGGCCCGGGAACGTATTCACCGTGGCATTCTGATCCACGATTACTAGCGATTCCGACTTCATGGAGTCGAGTTGCAGACTCCAATCCGGACTACGACCGGCTTTGTGAGATTAGCTCCACCTCGCGGCTTCGCAACCCTCTGTACCGACCATTGTAGCACGTGTGTAGCCCTACTCGTAAGGGCCATGATGACTTGACGTCGTCCCCACCTTCCTCCGGTTTATCACCGGCAGTCTCCCTAAAGTTCCCGGCATTACCCGCTGGCAAGTAAGGATAAGGGTTGCGCTCGTTGCGGGACTTAACCCAACATTTCACAACACGAGCTGACGACAGCCATGCAGCACCTGTCTCAGAGTTCCCGAAGGCACCAATTCATCTCTGAAAAGTTCTCTGGATGTCAAGAGTAGGTAAGGTTCTTCGCGTTGCATCGAATTAAACCACATGCTCCACCGCTTGTGCGGGCCCCCGTCAATTCATTTGAGTTTTAACCTTGCGGCCGTACTCCCCAGGCGGTCTACTTAATGCGTTAGCTTGAGAACCCAGTGTTCAAGACACCAAATTCCGAGTAGACATCGTTTACGGCGTGGACTACCAGGGTATCTAATCCTGTTTGCTCCCCACGCTTTCGTACCTGAGCGTCAGTCTTTGTCCAGGGGGCCGCCTTCGCCACCGGTATTCCTTCAGATCTCTACGCATTTCACCGCTACACCTGAAATTCTACCCCCCTCTACAAGACTCTAGTTGACCAGTTCGAAATGCAGTTCCCAGGTTAAGCCCGGGGCTTTCACATCTCGCTTAATCAACCGCCTGCGTACGCTTTACGCCCAGTAATTCCGATTAACGCTTGCACCCCTCGTATTACCGCGGCTGCTGGCACGAAGTTAGCCGGTGCTTCTTCTGCGAGTAACGTCACAGCTAACGGGTATTAACCGTTAACCTTTCCTCCTCGCTGAAAGTGCTTTACAACCCGAAGGCCTTCTTCACACACGCGGCATGGCTGCATCAGGCTTGCGCCCATTGTGCAATATTCCCCACTGCTGCCTCCCGTAGGAGTCTGGGCCGTGTCTCAGTCCCAGTGTGGCTGATCATCCTCTCAGAACAGCTAGGGATCGTCGCCTAGGTGAGCCATTACCTCACCTACTAGCTAATCCCACCTAGGTACATCCAATCGCAGAAGGTCCGAAGATCCCCTCTTTTCCCCCGTAGGGCGTATGCGGTATTAGCAGTCGTTTCCAACTGTTATCCCCCTCGACTGGGCAGTTCCCTAGGCATTACTCACCCGTCCGCCGCTCGTCATCTTCAAAAGCAAGCTTTTGAAATGTTACCGCTCGACTTGCATGTGTTAGGCCTGCCGCCAGCGTTCAATCTGAGCCATGATCAAACTCTTCAATTAAAAGTTTTTGTGGACCTAAGTCCGACTCAATGAATTCTGATTCACACAAATGACTCGGAAGAATCATCTACATGTTTGTACATATTGCTATGGACTCTCATCGTTGCATTGAGATTTAAATCGTTTTCGATTAACTCAATACCTGTGAGTGTCCACACAGATTTCTTGTTTTATCTTGTTAAAGAACGTTTGCCTCATACTGGACTCCAGCGGGCTAGGGCTGCGTATTCTACGCTTCTCCCTGTCGGCGTCAAGCGCTTTTTTCAAAAGATTTTTAAGTGGTTAATTACTGTGCTTTCGCGTTGTAACTACCGGCTTAAAAACTCGAACCGCTTATCGCCTTGACTCGACATTCGTTACTTACTCACTTGGTAAGTAGCGCCGTTTGCCGTGTCAGTGGGAGCGCATTATAGGGAGCCAAATCTTTTGCGCAAGGGCTTTTTACAAAAAAAAGATCGCATGCCGATCTTTTAGGCAATTGCGATCTTTTTCGTATGATTTACGGCCAATATTGCCGTGTTTTACTGTTTTTGAGTCTCTGACGCGATAAAGCTCTCGATCAATTTCACCGCTTTCTCATCATCCCAGTCGACAAACGTTCTGACGAAGGCGATCAATTCGCCCTGCTGATTGAGAATAAAGGTCGCCGGTATTGTATCTAGGGGGAACACCTGACCCAGCTGCTGCTGTGGATCATAATAAGTCTCGAACTTATCCATCCCCAGAGAGGCGAGGAAGGGTTCGACCTTCTCCTTGCCATTCATATCGATCGATATCGGCAGCACGCGAAACTGTTTAGGATCGAACTTGCCTTTGAAGCGATCTATGGCCGGCAGCTCACGCACACAAGGGGGACACCAGGTGGCCCACATGTTGACCATCACTACCTGACCGCGATACTGACTGAAGTCGATCGCCTTACCCTGGGCATCCTTAAAGGGCACAGGATCTATCGGATAGGCTTTTGGCAGCACGTTGATCAGATCGACACTCGACTGCACCTCACCGCCTTGCTTCTTCTGCATGCCGGGATAGGCTTGCACGCTGGCGGCATATCCGCCTAAGGCGAGAGCCGCCGACAGCAGCGCCGTGGCTAACTTTGACTTCATTTATCGTCTCGCTTGAGCAGTCTATCCAACTCGGCTTGCTCCTCGGCGCTGATCTCCTGTTCGACGGCATTGCTGATTCGCTGCTGTCTAACGAAGATAAAGCCGATCACTAAGCCCACCAGCAATAGCGCGATTGGCCCTAGCCATAGGATGTAAGTCTTGGCTTCCATGCGTGGCTTATAGAGGACGAACTCACCGTAACGGCTAGTCATGAACTCGATAATCTCTTCGTCGCCCTTACCGGCATCGACCATTTGATAGACTTCGAGTCGCAGATCTTGCGCCACAGGTGAATTGGAATCGATCAGGTTCTGGTTTTGACACTGAGGACAACGCAGCGAGTGAGCCAGTTCGAGGGCTCGTTTCTGGTTATCTACCGACTTAAACTCATAGGTATCCACTGGGGTCGCCATCGCGGCGCCCACCAGCGAGAAAGATAACAGTATTGCGGTAATAAACCCGACTAAGGTCTTCATTAAGATGCTCCCTCAGCTTTAGCCTGTGCCTGTAACTCTTGAATCATGGGATAGAGTGTCTCATTCCAGACACGCATATCGATAGGACCGGCGTAACGGAAGCGGATGATACCGTTGTGATCCACCAGATAGCTCTCGGGCGCACCGTACACCCCAAGATCCAGACCTAAACGTCCGTCATGGTCAAAGATATTCTTGGTGTAAGGATCGCCCTCGCGGCTCAGCTCACGGATCGCCATGGCACGCTCGTCACGATAGTTGATGCCATAGATAGGCAAGATGTTCTGTCTGGCCAAGCGCATCAAATAAGGATGCTCATACTTACATGACGGACACCAGGTGGCCCATACGTTCAGCAGTGAGACCTGACCCTTGATGCTGTCATTGGTAATGATCTCGTTGGCATCTTCAAGCTTTTGCAGTTGGAAAGCCGGTATCGGCTTTCCTTCTAGTGCAGAGTCCAGCTGCTGTGGATTCAGGAAGAGTCCCTTATAGAGGAACACTCCCATCACCAAAAACAGAATCAAAGGAATAAATAATACTAGCCTTTTCTTCATACTTGCCCCAATTCAAGTTATGCGGTTGCTAATTTTGCTTGTTTGGCTTTTTCACCGGCAGTTTCGGTCGCCTTGGCTCTGCGGTAACGCTTATCAGACGCGGCGAACAGACCACCTACCATCATGAAGATGCTACCGAACCATAACCAGCGCACGAATGGCTTGTAGTTCAGACGCACGGCAAACTCGGTGCGGCTGATTGGATCGCCCATGGTGATATAGAGATCGCGGAACAGTCCCCAATCGATGCCCGCCTCTGTCATGTCCATGGTACGTACGTTGTACTGACGACGATCAGGTTTAAGCAGAGTAATGAACTCACCGTCTTTGGTCACTTCGACCTGACCCTGCTGGGCGGTATAGTTAGGACCGACGACATTCTTGGTCTCGATGTAGTGGAAGCTATAGCCCGCCAGTTCCTGGGTGATACCAGGGCCCATGCGAACACTCTTCTCGATCGAGTAGTTAGACACCATAGTCGCGCCGACCACAGAGACGGCGATACCTAAGTGAGCGATGATCATACCTAGCTGACTGCGCCCCATACGCGCCAGGCTCAGGCCATCTTTAGACTGCATGATGTCGTAGGCGGCGCGCAGCGTAGCAACTGTTACCCAAGCGGCCAGGCCAATACCGAACATCACCCAAGCATTAAACTTGCCGTCCACCAGGAAAGGCGTCGCCACACCGATAACGGCAGAGACGATGGCAGGCACCAGCAGCTTGGCCCTGAGTTCACCTGCCTTAGCGCGCTTCCAGCGGATGCTAGGGCCAATACCCATGAAGGCAAACAGCACGAGTGCAATCGGCACGAATACCGCGTTGAAGTATGGTGGGCCTACAGAGATCTTACCCATGTTAAGGGCATCGATCAGCAGTGGGTAGAGTGTGCCCAGCAGCACGGTACCACAAGCTACGGTAAGGAGGATGTTACCTACCAGCAGCATGGTTTCTTTCGACATCAGCTCGAAACGCGCAGGGCTCTTCATGTCGCTTGCGCGGAAGGCAAACAGCGTCAGTGAGCCGCCGATGGCGAGACCCAGCAGCAAGAGGATGAACATACCACGGCTAGGATCCGCCGCGAATGAGTGCACCGAAGTCAGTACGCCTGAACGCACGATAAAGGTGCCTAGCAGACTCAGCGAGAATGCGAATATAGAAAGCAGTACCGTCCAGTTACGGAAGGTTGCACGCTTCTCGGTCACGATCACTGAGTGCAGCAGTGCGGTACCGATCAACCAAGGCATGAATGACGCGTTTTCGACGGGATCCCAGAACCACCAGCCGCCCCAGCCTAGCTCGTAATATGCCCACCAAGAACCGAGCGAGATACCGCCGGTCAGGAAGATCCAGGCCGCAAGCGTCCAAGGACGACTCCAACGTGCCCAGGCGGAATCGAGACGTCCGCCCATGAGCGCGGCGATGGCGAAGGCAAAGCTCACCGAGAAACCAACATAGCCCAGGTACAGCATAGGTGGGTGAAAGATGAGTCCCACGTCCTGCAGCATTGGGTTAAGGTCGCGTCCCTCCATAGGAATCGGGAACAGACGCTCAAATGGACTCGAAGTCAGCAGCATGAAGAGACAGAAGCCGATCACTATCATCGCCAGAATAGCGAGTACGCGAGCGGTGAAGACCTCTTCTAACCCCTTACTGAAGAAGGCAACCGATGCCGTCCAGACAGACAGGGCAAACACCCAGAAGAGTAATGAACCTTCGTGACCACCCCATACCGCGGCGATCTTGAAGAAGATCGGCAGCTGAGAGTTTGAGTGGTGTGCAACATAGGCTACAGAGAAATCGTCGACGGCAAAGCTATAACCCAGGACGATCACGGAGAGAGCGATAAAGAAAAACATGCCGTAACTCAACGGCCAGGCATAACGCACCAGATATTGATCTTTGCGAGCAACACCGATTAAGGGAACGCTGGCCAATAGAAAGGCGAATGCCAATCCTATTATCAACGAAAAGTGTCCTAATTCAGGGATCATGGGGTTTCCTCAGTCCTATATGAGAACCAGTTGAAGCATTAGCTTCACCTAATTCACCAGAGTTTGCAATTCACACTACTCAAGGTACAAAATTTGAGTCATTTTAGTATTTGCTATTGTATCTGTCTGCCTCTTTCGCACAATTCTGGGTGACCTGTCTCATTCTTGCGAACAGAAACGCAGGGTTACAATTGTTATAAACTGGCAGATTTTATGCTCTGACCCTTGTTTGAAACTTAAGTTTCAGCCAATTTTTGAAAATAGAATCGAACTGTGAACCAGTGCAAAAGTATCAGTATTTAACGGCTGGAAACCCTTATATTACTGTTCAATGAATAATCTTTCCGTATAATCTGATCCCTATATCGCGCGGCATTCCCGCATTCCTGCAACTAATGTGAAAAAGAAATAATGACCACACTCTGGATTTTTATTGCGCTTTTTGTATTAGTCAGCCTTGTGCTGATTTGGTTTCCACACTTCCGCCAGCAAAAGATGCTGCAGGCCGAAGAAGCCGGTGTGCGTAAGGCCACCAACCTCGAACTTTTTAACAATCGCCTAGCGACCCTAGAGAAGGAACTTGAGGATGAGCTGCTGGATCAAGATGAGTTTAACGCGCTAAAGAAAGAACTCGAGATCAGCCTGCTTCAGGACATGAAGCAAGGTGAAGATGAATCTCTGGTCGGTCAGATCAAGCCTAAGAGCCTACTCTGGCCAACATTGATGTCTGTGGTGGTATTAGGTGTTTCTGGCTACTTCTATGCCAACCTAGGTGCGTATGCCAACCTAGACAAGGCGGTTCCCGACAATCCACACGCAGGAATGGATGCCGCCCAGATCATGACCCAGCGCATTCAGATGATGGAATCACAGCTGCAAGCCGAGCCGGAAAACAGCCAGCTGCTGTTTAGCCTTGGCCATGCCTACATCAGCGCCAACCGTTATGATGATGCGGTAAAAGCATTCGACAAGGCGATGGAGCTAGTGGGTACCCACGCCGAGCTGCTTGGTCCTAAGGCGACAGCCATGTACTACAAGGCCAACCAAAGAATCACCCCTGCGGTACAGGCCATTATCGACCAATCATTGGCATTAGATCCTGAAGATCCTTCAACCCTACTGCTTGTCGGTATGGATGCCTTCTTCAGTGCTCAATATAAGAAGGCGATCGATGCCTGGCAGATCATTCTCGATAGCGACAGAAGCGATGTGGACCGTAGCGCCATCATCAATGCCATCGAGAGCGCCAAGATGAGAATGCAAGCCGAAACTGGCGAGATGCCTAACGACGCGACTCATCAGCAGGCCAAGGCCACTACCGGTAAGACGGTAACCATAGATGTGTCAATCGCACCCGAGCTGCTAGAGAATGTCAGCGGTAGCGATATGCTGTTTATCTTTGCCCGCAACACCCAAGGCCCTAAGGTGCCGCTAGCGGCGACTAAGGTATCGGCGAAATCTCTGCCTGTCTCTATCACCTTAGATGACAGCACTGGCATGGGCGGCGATATCAAGCTGAGCGACGCCAAACAGGTTGAAGTGATCGCCGTGCTCTCTAAGCATGGTTCGGTTAAGGCGCAGCCTGGCGATCTACAGGGCCGTCTGGAAACCATGGACGTGGGGTCAACCGCTAAGCTAGTGATTGATACTCTGGTTCAGTAATCTCGGTCCAATAATACCGATTCAATAAATCAGGTTCCGTATCGCACAGAAAAGCCGGCATTAGCCGGCTTTTTTATTGCTCACCTATCTTGATCGCGAGAGCCTCTTCCGAGAGCCTCTTTATTAAAAACTACTTAGCGACAGGCATAAAAAAACCGACCATAAGGTCGGCTTTTTTCAACGAAGTCAAATTACTTAGACATGAACTCGATAGCGTTCTTGTAATCTTCGTCGGTACAATCTGTGCACATACCACCTGGTGGCATAGCGTTCAGACCAGTCTTAACACTACCTAGTAGTGCGTCTAGGCCTTTCGCTAAACGAGGCTCCCATGCAGCTGCATCATGAGCTTTAGGGGCACCGGCGACACCCATACTGTGGCATACATGGCATGCCTTGTTATATACAGCTTCACCTTCTTGTGCAAAAGTGTTTGCAGACAAGGTCAATGCAGCCACTGCAGACAATGCTAACAGTTTTTTCATGTTCAATGTTCCTAATGCAAATATTAACAGAGCTCTATGCCACCCTAAACTGGGGCAGACTTATTCTATAGCGGCCCTAGGATACATCAAACTTCAACAAATCTCACCTTTTTGTGATTAATATCAGAATTTGATGGTTCAACATGTTATAGGTGCCCGAGTTACCTGATACATTAGCAATTGTTGAAAAAGTTCAATCTCAATGACGAAAAGGTTTTACTTTTTGGAAGCATATCAAATTGCTGACACTAATCAGATAGCAAGACTAAACCCCTCAAGGGGATTATGTTAATATCGCTTATGTTTACATCAGGCTTGAGATAGAGGGTTCAGTGGTAGAAGAAAAAACAGCAACAACACTGGTATCAGCCGATAACTTGACTTGTATCCGCGAAGAGCGAATTCTCTTCGACGAGCTGAGCTTTGATATCCAAGCGGGTGAGATAGTTCAAATCGAAGGCCCTAATGGCGCGGGTAAAACCAGCCTGCTGAGGATCCTCGCCGGCCTGTCACGTCCCTATGCGGGCGAAGCCAAGTACAAGGGTACTGACATTACCCGCTGCCGCGACGAATACAATGACGACCTTTTGTATCTCGGCCACCTTGCAGGTGTAAAAAGCGAGTTAACCGCCGAAGAGAATCTTAACTTCAATTTAAGAATCAGCGGGTATGATGATTTCGAAACCAACCAGATCCTCGCTAAGGTAAACCTGTCTGGCTTCGAAGAGGCTTTGGCCGGCCACCTGTCGGCGGGTCAACATCGTCGTACCGCCCTAGCCCGACTCTGGCATACCAACTGTAAGGTCTGGCTATTGGACGAACCATTTACTGCAATCGATAAGAAAGGCGTCGAAGAATTGGAACACCTGTTTTTACAACATGCTCAAAGCGGCGGTTGTGTCATCATGACTACCCACCAGGACATGAGCATTATCGGTGACGATATTCTCCGTAAGATTCGCCTCGATTACCGCTTTATTTAAAGGTGCAGTGAATGAATAAAGGTATCAGTTTCACCCAAGCGTTTTTCACCCTGCTTAGACGCGATCTTAAGATAGCGATTCGTCATAAGGGTGACATCTTCAATCCCTTACTGTTTTTTATCCTGGTGGTCACCCTCTTCCCACTGGGCATTGGTCCCGAGCCGCAGGTACTGACTCGCGTTGCACCGGGGATCATCTGGGTAGCCGCCCTGCTGGCATCTATGTTGTCACTCGAGCGACTGTTTAAGGCGGACTTCGTCGATGGTAGCCTGGAACAGATGCTGCTTAGCCCACAGCCATTGTCACTCATGGTATTGGCAAAAGTGCTGGCCCACTGGATATTGACCGGCGTACCACTGATACTGGTTGCCCCGCTACTGGCCGTGCTGCTGCATCTTGAAGCCAACAGCTATGGCGCACTGATGGCCACCCTGGCACTGGGCACGCCCGTACTCAGCCTGTTGGGCGCCATAGGTGTCGCGCTTACCGTCGGCCTGCGTAAGGGCGGCGTGCTGCTGAGCCTGTTGATCCTACCGCTTTACATACCTGTACTAATTTTTGCAACCAGCGCCATCGATGCCGCTGGTCTAAATCTACCCTACAGCGGCCATCTCGCTATCATAGGCGCTATGCTGGTCGGTTCGTTAATATTGGCACCTTTTGCAATTGGTGCCTCATTAAGAGTGAGTACTAACTAATATGTGGAAATGGCTACATTCTTACGCAGACCCTCAAAAAGCCTATAACCTCTCTGGCAGGCTATTGCCTTGGTTTGCGACGCTTGCAATCGCGTTTATTGGTGTGGGTTCTATCTGGGGTCTGTTGTTTGCGCCGGTAGATTACCAGCAGGGTGACAGTTACCGCATCATCTTTATCCACGTACCCGCGGCTTCTATGTCGATGTCGGCCTACATGGCGATGGCAACCTCGGCCTTTATCGGCCTAGTATGGCAGATTAAGTCTGCCGACTGGGCGGCAGCGGCCATTGCGCCTATCGGTGCGGTCGTTACCTTTATCGCCCTCATCACGGGTGCTGCCTGGGGCAAGCCTATGTGGGGCACCTGGTGGGTGTGGGACGCTCGCCTGACATCAGAACTTGTGTTGCTGTTCCTCTACCTGGGTGTGATCTCTCTGTACGCCTCTTTCGAAGATAAGGTACTCGCCGCTCGTGCCGCCGGCATTCTGGCCATCGTGGGCGTGATCAACATTCCTATCATCAAGTACTCGGTAGAGTGGTGGAACTCACTACACCAGCCTGCGACCATCAAGATCACCGAGAAGTCATCTATGGCACCTGAGATGTTATATCCACTGCTGATCAACATCTTCGGTTTCGGCCTGATGATAGGCGCTATCACGCTTATTCGTTTCAGAGCCGAGATACTTGCCAGAAACGGTATGCGTCCCTGGGTCAGGGAACTCGCGCAAGCTGAAGGAGTCAAATAATGCAGTTCGATTCATTAGCAGATTTTTTTAACATGGGTGGCTACGCCTTTTATGTGTGGCTATCTTACGGCATAACCGCCTTCGCACTGGGTACCTTAATCGTGGTGAGCCTGCGCCAGAAGCGCAAGATCCTTACCGAGATATCCAAGAAGATGCAACGCGAAGAACGCCTCAAAGCCAACCGGAGTAAAGAACAGTGAACGCCAGACGTAAGAAAAGACTCGCCTTAGCAACCGCCCTGATTGGTGGCGTAGCCGCCATCGCGTCCTTGCTACTTTATGCGCTCAATTCAAACTTGAACCTTTTCTATACCCCAACAGAGATCGTTCACGGTAAGAAAGACACAGGTGTTAAGCCGGAAATCGGTCAACGTATTCGTGTAGGTGGCATGGTCACCGTAGGTTCACTAGTACGCGATCCAGAGAGCCTACACGTTGAGTTTGCCGTACATGACGCCGCCGGTGGCGAAGTTATGGTGACCTATGACGATCTATTACCCGACCTCTTCCGTGAGGGACAAGGTATCGTCGCCCAGGGCGTACTGATCGAAGGTGGTAAGCTGGAAGCGACCGAAGTATTGGCCAAGCATGACGAAAACTACATGCCGCCAGAAGTTGCCGAGGCCATGGGCCAGACCCACGAGAAACTAGAATACGACTCTACGCAGAAAACCGGGTACTAGACCGCATATTCTTAGTGTGAAAAGCTAAAGGCCTCAATTGAGGCCTTTTTTATTGCCTGTGCACAACTTAGGAGCAAGATCGACTATAACTATGTAAAAGACTTTGGGGTGAAAGCTTTAAGGGAAATCCATCCATGCGCATACTTGTCTGCCTCCTACTCCTCTGGACCAGCCTACCCGCATCGGCCGCCAGGCTGATGTTCATTCACAGCTATCATGAGGGCTACCCCTGGGTGAAAGACTATCGCCAGGCGATATTGGAAAACCTTAGCGAGCCCACCAAGATGACGGAGATTTATCTGGACTCCAAGCGTCTCCCCCGTAATGCCTATGTCAAACGCGCTGACGACGCCTGGGAAGCAGTTAAACGCGACAAGCCAGACATCATCATTCTCGCCGACGACAACGCCATCTCACTGCTGAGCGAGCGCATCGCGACCACCAAGACCCCTGTTGTATTTCTCGGCCTCAATACTAACCCCAGAGATCATGGCCTGCAGGGCTATCGGCAGTTTACCGGCATACTCGAGCGGCCGCTGTTCAAACGTTCCCTGCTATTGGTCGATTGCCTACTGCCTGGGAAAGAGACCAAGAAGCTGCTGATCCTTTCTGATAATAGCGCGACCTCCCGCGCGGCCTTCAGCCCGATCAGCACCGACTTTAAGCCCATACAGATAGGAAAGCTGACCATAGCCTTCACCCTGACCAATTCGGCCAAGGAGTGGCAACAGGCGGTGATAGATGCCAAGAAGGCAGGCTACCAGGGGGTTTTTACCGGGCTCTATCACACACTAAGCAAAGATGGTGGCGACTATATGGACCCGAGTGAGATGATCGCCTGGACGGCAGACCACTCCCCAGTACCCCATTTCGGTTTTTGGGACTTTACCGTTGGCAGACATGCCAACCCAGGCGGTTATGTGCTTAACGGCTATGAACATGGCCTACTGACCGCCAAATTGATTAATCGACTGTTAGCCGGCGAGCAGGCCAGCAATTTAGGCTATGTTAGTGACAGCAAGGGGGCGTTTCGATTCAGCCTGTCTGGCGTGGCCAAATGGCATCTGTCGATCCCTAAGGAGATCGCCGAGAAGGCAGATTGGGTAGAATAGATTTGAAGCAATAAAAAAGCCGGGCAATGCCCGGCTTTTTACAATGAACTTAAGTGTTACTCAGCAGCTTCTTCAACAGCTTCAGCAGCTTCTGGACGACCTACTAGTTCGATATACGCCATAGGCGCCTTATCACCAGTACGAAGACCGCACTTAAGGATACGGGTGTATCCACCAGGACGTTCCTGGTAGCGTGGACCCAATTCATTAAATAACTTACCTACGACTTCAGCGTCGCGAGTACGTGCAAATGCCAAACGACGGTTTGCAACACTGTCACTCTTAGCAAGTGTTATTAGAGGTTCAACTACGCGACGCAATTCTTTCGCTTTAGCTACAGTAGTCTTGATCACTTCGTGACGGACTAAAGAGCTTGCCATGTTACGGAACATAGCTTGACGATGACTGCTGTTACGGTTTAGTTGACGACCACTCTTACGATGGCGCATGACCTAATCCTTATTACCTAAATCTGTACAAACTAGGACTTATAGGTCGTCTGCTAAACTGGCTGGAGGCCAGTTTTCTAGACGCATACCTAATGAAAGTCCGCGAGAAGCCAACACATCCTTAATTTCGGTAAGAGACTTCTTACCCAAGTTAGGCGTTTTAAGTAGCTCAACCTCAGTACGCTGTACCAGATCTCCGATGTAATGAATCGCTTCGGCTTTCAAACAGTTAGCCGAACGTACAGTTAGCTCTAGATCGTCGACAGGACGCAACAGAATTGGGTCGAACTCTGGTTTCTCTTCTTTCTGTTCTGGCTCAGTGACATCACGAAGCTCAACAAACGCATCTAGCTGTTCAGCCAGAATGGTTGCAGAACGACGAATCGCTTCCTCAGGATCGATAGTGCCGTTAGTGGTCATATCGATAACGAGTTTGTCCAAGTCAGTACGCTGTTCAACACGTGCTGCTTCAACATTGTAAGCAATACGCGCGACAGGTGAGAAAGATGAATCCACTAGCAGACGGCCAATTGGGCGATCGTCGTCTTCAGTTTGTGCACGAGCCGAAGCTGGTACATAACCACGACCACGCTCAACACGGATACGCATGCTAATGTCATTGTTACCAGTCAGATGACAGATAACATGATCAGGATTCATAATAGTAACATCACCATCGTGCGTGATATCTGCTGCGGTAACAGGGCCTGCGCCTGACTTGCTTAATGTAAGCATAGCCTCGTCTTTACCCTCGATAACCACTGCTAAACCTTTAAGGTTTAGTAGGATCTCTAGGATATCCTCTTGTACGCCTTCCTTGCTGCTGTATTCGTGCAGTACACCATCAATCTCGACTTCGGTAACCGCGCAGCCGGGCATAGACGACAATAGGATACGACGCAACGCGTTACCTAAAGTATGACCAAAACCACGCTCAAGCGGCTCCAGTGTAACCTTGGCACGTGTTGGGTTAACCTGCTCGATATCAACGAGACGCGGTTTAAGAAATTCTGTAACAGAACCCTGCATTGTGTCCTCTCTTGTTTATTAGCTTTACTTAGAGTAAAGCTCGACGATCAGCTGTTCGTTAATATCCGCAGATAAATCGCTACGCTCAGGCAGACGCTTGAAAGCACCTTCCATCTTAGCGGCATCTACTTCAACCCATGTTGGCTTTTCGCGCTGAGAAGCAACCTCTAGAGCAGCTTTGATACGAGCTTGCTTTTGAGACTTCTCACGAACGCTAATTACATCATTCGCAGACACTTTGAATGATGGAATGTTAACAACGCGGCCGTTTACCATAATTGACTTATGGCTAACTAGCTGACGTGCTTCAGCACGGGTAGCACCAAAACCCATACGATAAACAACGTTATCTAAACGAGTTTCCAAAAGAGTAAGCAGGTTTTCACCAGTGTTACCTTTTAGACGTGCAGCGTCTTTATAGTAGTTACGGAATTGCTTTTCAAGCACACCATAAGTACGACGAACTTTTTGTTTTTCGCGCAGCTGAACGCCGTACTCAGACAAACGAGCTTTACGAGCGCCGTGTTGTCCAGGTGCAGCTTCAAGCTTACACTTCGAATCAATTGCTCTCACACCGCTTTTCAGGAAAAGGTCAGTACCTTCTCGGCGAGTGAGCTTGAGCTTTGGACCCAAGTATCTTGCCATGTTCTTTCTCCAACTATCCTATTAAAAACGGGGCGATTACACGCGACGTTTCTTAGGAGGACGACAACCATTATGAGGGATCGGCGTCACATCGGTAATGTTGGTTATCTTGTAACCAACCGCGTTCAGCGCTCGAATAGCTGACTCACGTCCTGGACCTGGACCCTTCACGAAAACTTCAAGGTTTTTAACACCGTAGTCCTGAGCAGCAACACCTGCGCGCTCAGCAGCTACCTGTGCAGCAAATGGTGTAGATTTACGTGAACCACGGAAACCTGAACCACCAGAAGTTGCCCAAGAAAGTGCATTACCTTGACGATCTGTAATGGTGATAATGGTGTTGTTGAAAGATGCATGGATATGAGCCATGCCATCAGCAACCTGTTTACGTACGCGCTTGCGCGTTGAACGTGACGGAACTTTAGCCATATTGGTTTACCTTCCCGTTACTTTCTAATTGGCTTACGTGGACCTTTGCGAGTACGCGCATTGGTCTTGGTACGTTGCCCACGAAGGGGCAGGCTACGACGGTGGCGGAGACCACGATAACAACCAAGGTCCATCAGACGCTTGATGTTCATAGAGATCTCACGACGCAAGTCACCTTCTACAATGTATTTAGCAACTTCTTCGCGTAGTGTGTCTATTTGAGCTTCGCTCAATTCCTTGATCTTAGCATCTTCAGCAATTGAAGTAGCCGCGCAGATTTGTTGTGCGCGAGTTAGTCCAATACCGTAGATAGCAGTCAATGCAATGACTGTGTGCTTCTGATCAGGAATGTTAATGCCAGCGATACGGGCCACTATGCACTCCTCATAAGTTAAAGGCCATCTGTGAAAAGCCCGGTAGGATACTCGACAGATGACGATTTTGCAAATAATATTTTGACCAGCTCAGAAACTGAGCTGGTCAAAAAGTTTTTAGCCTTGACGCTGTTTGTGTTTTGGTTCAACACAGATAACGCGTACAACGCCGCTACGCTTTACGATCTTGCAGTTACGGCAGATCTTCTTCACGGAAGCTCGAACTTTCATTTCATCACTCCGTAAAGCTACTTAGCGACCAAAGCGATCTAAGTTCGCTTTATTCACTAGGTTAGCTTTCTTCATCACAGACTCATACTGATGTGACATCATATGGGTCTGAACCTGAGCCATGAAGTCCATGATCACGACTACCATAATTAGTAGTGAAGTACCGCCAAAATAGAACTGTACTTTCCACGCGATTAACATGAACTCCGGAATTAAACAGATAAAGGTAATATACAATGCACCGGCCAGTGTTAGGCGAGTCATTACTTTATCTATATATCGCGAAGTCTGTTCTCCAGGACGGATCCCGGGAATAAACGCACCACTCTTCTTCAGGTTATCTGCTGTTTCACGTGGGTTAAATACCAACGCAGTGTAGAAGAAACAGAAGAAGATAATCGCTGTTGCATACAACAATGAGTAAAGCGGCTGACCTGGCGATACTGCAAGTGAAAAATCACTTAACCAAGACAAGCCTTCATTCTGACCAAACCACTGAGCCAGTGTGCCTGGGAACAAAATGATGCTTGACGCAAAGATTGGTGGAATCACACCTGCCATGTTGACCTTAAGCGGTAAGTGAGTGCTCTGCGCGGCAAACACCTTACGGCCCTGCTGACGCTTAGCATAGTTAACAACGATACGACGCTGTCCACGCTCAACAAACACAACAAAATAGGTCACAGCAAATACGATCACTGCAATCAACAATAATACTAGTACGTTCAAGTCGCCTTGACGCGCCTGCTCAGCCGTTTGGCCGATAGCAGAAGGTAGACCGGCTACAATACCTGCGAAAATAAGAATCGAGATACCGTTGCCTATGCCTCGTTCGGTAATCTGCTCACCCAGCCACATCAGGAACATGGTTCCCGTGACCAAACTCACTACTGCAACGAAGTAGAAACCAAATCCAAGGTTTACAACTAAACCAGGGACCAAGTTTGGCAGACCCGTTGCGATACCGATCGCTTGGAATGTACCCAAGACCAGTGTGCCATATCGAGTATACTGACTGATCTTCTTACGTCCTGACTCGCCTTCCTTCTTCAGTTCGGCTAGTGCAGGATGTACCACAGTCAATAGCTGCATGATGATCGATGCCGAGATGTACGGCATGATACCAAGAGCAAAGATAGAAGCACGTTCAAGGGCGCCACCAGAGAACATGTTAAACATGCCTAAGATGGTACCCTTCTGCTGATTAAACAGCTCTGCTAATACAGCTGCGTCAATACCAGGAATTGGTACGAACGAACCGGCTCTAAAGACGATAATCGCACCAATCACGAACAGTAGGCGGGCTTTCAATTCTGATAAACCGCCCTTCGCGCTTTTTAAATCAAGTCCTGGTTTTGCCATCGACGTATTATTCCTCGATCTTTCCGCCGGCAGCTTCGATCGCTGCACGTGCACCTTTGGTTACCTTCAGACCTTTAACGGTCACTGGGCGTTCAATGGTACCTGAAAGAACGACTTTAGCAAACTGTATGTTGCGAGTAACAAGATTCGCATCTTTCAGTGCATTCAAGTCGACAACATCACCGTTAACTTTAGCCAGTTCGCTTACACGAATTTCGGCAGTTACCATCGCTTTACGCGAAGTAAAACCAAACTTAGGCAAACGGATCTTAAGTGGCATTTGACCACCTTCGAAACCGACGCGAACACCGCCACCAGAACGTGACTTCTGACCTTTGTGACCGCGACCAGCAGTCTTACCTAGGCCAGAACCGATACCGCGACCTACACGCTTAGCTGCTGATTTTGCACCTGCAGCAGGTGATAGAGTATTCAATTTCATTGATTAATCCTCCACCTTAACCATGTAGTAAACCTTGTTAATCATACCGCGAACAGCAGGAGTATCTTCCAGCTCAACGGTGTGATTAATACGGCGTAGACCTAGACCAGTCAATGTGGCGCGGTGCTTAGGCAGACGGCCAATTGAACTCTTAGTCTGAGTTACTTTTAATGTTTTAGTAGCCATGGTGCTTAACCTCGAATTTCATCAACATTCAGGCCACGCTTAGCTGCGATTTGAGCTGGTGACTTCATGTGCACCAACGCATCTACAGTTGCGCGAACGATGTTGATCGGGTTAGTAGAACCGTATGCTTTTGACAGAACGTTATGAACGCCTGCTACTTCCAATACGGCACGCATCGCACCACCGGCAATAATACCAGTACCTTCAGAAGCTGGTTGCATGTAAACACGCGAACCAGTGTGACGGCCCTTAACAGGGTGGTGCAAAGTACCATTTACAAGTTCAACAGAAACAATGTTACGGCGAGCCTTTTCCATTGCTTTCTGGATAGCAGCAGGTACTTCACGCGCTTTACCATAGCCATAGCCGACTTTACCGTTACCGTCACCCACTACAGTCAGTGCAGTGAAGCTAAAGATACGTCCGCCTTTAACTACTTTAGAAACACGATTTACTGCAACTAACTTCTCTTGCAGATCGTCTTTTTGTGGAGCTTCAAATTTAGCCATTTTTAATCATTCCTTAGAACTGTAGGCCAGCTTCACGAGCAGCGTCTGCCAGGGCAGCTACGCGTCCGTGATACTTAAAGCCGGAACGATCGAATGCAACTACAGTTACGCCTTTCTCGATAGCACGCTCAGCAATAGTCTTACCTACTGCTTTAGCCGCTTCTACGTTACCTGTGTATTTAAGCTGCTCTGATACCGCTTTTTCAGCAGTAGAAGCTGCCGCCACAACTTGCGCGTTGGCATCAATAACCTGTGCGTATGTGTGACGTGGTGTACGATGTACAACCAGACGGTTAACGCCCAGCTCTTGGATCTTCTTACGGGCGCGAGTCGCGCGGCGTAAGCGAGATGTTTTCTTATCCATATCGCGTTACCTACTTCTTCTTAGCCTCTTTACGGCGTACTTGTTCATCAGCATAGCGAACACCCTTGCCTTTGTAAGGCTCTGGTGGACGGTAGCCACGAATTTCTGCTGCAACCTGACCAACAAGCTGCTTATCAGTACTCTTAAGTACGATTTCAGTTTGTGATGGACACTCAGCAGTTACGCCGTCAGGAAGCTGGTGTACTAGAGGGTGTGAGAAACCTAGAGTCAGGTCGATACCGTTACCAGCAATTTTTGCACGGTAACCAACACCAACTAGAGTCAGCTTTCTTTCGAAACCTTCGTTAACACCAACAACCATGTTGTTGATTAGTGCTCGAGCTGTACCAGCTTGTGCAGCGCTAGTTACGCCTTCAGCTGGTGAACACTTGATTTCGTTGTTTTCAACAACAACAGAAACGTCAGCGTTGATTACTCGAGTCAAACTACCTTTAGCACCTTTTACGGTGATAGTTTGTTCGTTTAAAGTCACTTCTACGCCTGCAGGGATAGCGACTGGTGCTTTTGCGACACGAGACATTGCTAGCTCCTTATGCTACGTAGCAGATAACTTCTCCACCCATGCCTTGTTGGCGGGCGGCACGATCAGTCATCAAACCTTTAGAAGTGGACACGATTGCGACACCCAGACCGCCCATCACCTTTGGTAGATCGTTTTTACCTTTGTAAATACGAAGACCAGGACGACTTACGCGCTGGATAGTCTCAACGACTGGTTGGCCTTGGAAATACTTCAAAGTGATTTCCAAAACCGGCTTGGCTTCGCCTGCTACGGTGTAGTCAGTGATGTAACCTTCTTCTTTAAGCGTCTGTGCGATAGCAACTTTCAGCTTAGCAGAAGGCATAGATACTGATACTTTGTTAGCAGCTTGGCCGTTACGAATGCGAGTTAACATATCCGCAATTGGATCTTGCATGCTCATATTAGCTTACTCCGTGACAAGTATTACCAGCTGGCCTTACGCAGACCAGGAACTTCACCACGCATGGTAGCTTCACGCAATTTGATACGGCTTAGGCCGAACTTGCGTAGGAAACCATGTGGGCGACCAGTTTGACTACAACGATTACGCTGACGCGCAGCACTTGAGTCACGTGGTAGACCTTGCAGCTTAAGAACTGCATCCCAACGATCTTCATCAGAAGTAGTTGGATTGCTAATGATAGCCTTAAGAGCTAGACGCTTTTCAGCATACTTAGCCACGAGCTTGGCACGTTTTGCTTCACGTGCTTTCATTGAACTTTTTGCCATTTCGCTACCCTTATTTCTTGAATGGGAAGTTAAAGGCGTCGAGTAAAGCACGGCCTTCTTCGTCATTCTTCGCAGTAGTAGTGATAACAATATCCATACCGCGGATCTTATCGATTTTATCGTAATCGATTTCCGGGAAGATGATTTGCTCACGTACACCCATTGCGTAGTTACCACGTCCGTCGAACGACTTAGCGCTCAGACCACGGAAGTCGCGGATACGCGGGATTGCGATATCAACTAAACGCTCAAGGAATTCCCACATGCGTTCACCACGCAGGGTAACCTTGCAGCCAATCGGGTAGCCATCACGGATTTTAAAACCAGCAACTGATTTACGAGCAACAGTTACAACTGGCTTTTGACCAGCAATAGCAGTCATGTCACGAAGCGCGTGCTCCATAACTTTCTTATCTGCTACAGCTTCGCCAACACCCATGTTAAGGGTGATTTTCTCAATCCGAGGGACTTGCATGACACTGGTATAACCGAACTTCTTAGAAAGCTCAGCGATAACAGTCTCTTTATATTTATCATGCAGTTTCGCCATCGTTTACTCCAATTACTTAACGAGTTCACTGTTCGACTTAAAGAAACGGACTTTTTTGCCGTCTTCAAATCGGAAACCAACGCGATCAGCTTTGCCAGTGGCAGAGTTGAAAATCGCTACATTTGATGCTTGTATTGGCGCTTCTTTCTCAACGATACCACCAGTCACACCCATTTGTGGGTTAGGCTTCTGGTGCTTCTTGATCAGATTGATGCCTTCTACAATTAATTTACCAGTTGGTAAAACTCGAGAAACCTTACCGCGTTTACCCTTGTCTTTACCTGCTAGTACAATTACTTCGTCTTCACGACGGATTTTAGCTGCCATTTTGAAGCTCCTTACAGTACTTCTGGTGCCAGAGAAACAATTTTCATAAATTGTTCTGTACGCAGTTCACGCGTCACTGGTCCAAAGATACGAGTACCAATCGGTGCAAGGTTTGCGTTTAGCAATACCGCTGCATTGCGATCGAAGCGAATGACAGAACCATCTGGACGACGTACGCCTTTCTTAGTACGGACTACCACCGCGTTATACACGTCACCTTTCTTCGCTTTACCGCGAGGAATTGCTTCTTTTACAGAAACCTTGATGACGTCGCCGATACCGGCATAACGACGATGAGAGCCACCCAAGACCTTAATACACTGAACTCTACGAGCGCCACTGTTACAGGCGACTTCTAGAGTCGATTGCATTTGGATCATTTTAAGTGCTCCGCTATCGTTACTTCACTAATCCCATATTTGGGGCATTTTTAAACCATTCTAGACCAAATAACGTCTAAAATGGCGCGCAAGTATAACACCGCAAAATAGGAATAGATAGTATTAAAAATAAAAACGGCCCCAAATCTAGGAGCCGTTTCGCTAATCACCTAATTAAATTAGGCTTTTGTTACTACTTCAACCAGAGTCCAAGACTTAGTCTTAGACAGCGGACGGCATTCGCGAATAGTCACGATATCGCCAGCATTACACTGATTTGTTTCGTCATGTGCATGGATCTTAGTAGTACGCTTGATAAACTTCCCGTATAGAGGATGCTTAACCTTACGCTCAATAGCTACAGTGATAGACTTGTCCATCTTGTTGCTAAGTACACGACCTTGCAAAGTACGGATTTTATCAGTCATTATGCACCCGCCTTAGAAGTAATAATGGTCTTAACGCGCGCAATGTTACGACGCACGATTTTGAGCTGGTGAGTCTGAGTCAACTGACCAGTGGCGTGTTGCATACGCAGATTAAACTGCTCACGCAGCAGACCAAGCAGTTCAGCGTTCAGTTCTTCAACGCTCTTCTGAGTTAGTTCGCTCGCTTTCATTACATCACCGTCTTAGTTACGAAGGTAGTCTTAATAGGAAGCTTGGCAGCAGCAAGAGTGAAAGCTTCACGAGCCAACTCTTCTGATACACCATTCATCTCATAAAGAACCTTACCAGGTTGAATCTGGCAAACCCAGTATTCAACGTTACCCTTACCTTTACCCATACGCACTTCAAGAGGCTTAGAGGTGATTGGCTTGTCAGGGAAAACGCGGATCCAAATTTGACCTTGACGTTTAATGTGACGTGTCATAGCACGACGCGCAGATTCGATTTGACGAGCAGTCAGACGGCCACGTCCAACAGCTTTCAAACCGAACTCACCGAAGCTTACTTCAGTGCCGTTCGCCAGACCGCGGTTACGGCCTTTGAACATTTTACGAAACTTCATTCGTTTTGGTTGCAGCATTGCCAGCTCTCCTATTTACCGCGAGGCTTACGCTTCGGCTGCTGTTTCGGCTCTTCTAGCGCAGGAACAACGCCGTCTAGAACTTCACCTTTGAAGACCCAAACTTTAACGCCGATCACACCGTATTGAGTGTGACTTTCTGCAGTAGAATAATCGATATCAGCACGCAGTGTATGTAGAGGCACACGACCTTCACGATACCACTCTGAACGCGCAATCTCAGCACCGCCTAAACGGCCGCTCACTTCAACTTTGATACCCTTAGCACCTAGACGCATAGCGTTCTGTACCGCACGCTTCATAGCGCGACGGAACATTACACGACGCTCTAGCTGAGAAGCGATGCCTTCGGCAACCAGCTTCGCATCTAGCTCTGGCTTACGGATTTCAGCGATGTTGATTTGAGCTGGAATACCAGTCAACTTAGCAACTTCGTTGCGCAGCTTTTCAACATCTTCGCCTTTCTTACCAATCACAACACCTGGACGGGCAGTGTGAATGGTAACGCGAACACTCTTAGCTGGACGCTCGATAACAATCTTAGAGACTGAGGCTTGCTTAAGTTTCTTTTCTAGAAACTTACGCACTTCCCAGTCGCTGCTTAGATTGTTGGCATAATCTGATTTATCAGCGTACCAAGTCGAGATCCAAGGCTTAGTGATACCCAGACGGATACCATTAGGATGTACTTTCTGTCCCATTGCTAACTCCTAGCGATCTGACACAACCACAGTGATGTGGCTGGTACGCTTGATAATACGATCAGCACGGCCTTTAGCACGTGGCATGATACGCTTCATAGTTGGACCCTCGTCTACAAAGACTTTTCCAACTTTCAGCTCGTCAATGTCAGCACCTTCGTTGTGCTCAGCATTAGCGATAGCAGAGTCTAGTACTTTCTTAACAAGTACAGCTGCTTTCTTAGGGCTGAAAGTCAAAATTTCAAGAGCCTTAGCAACAGGCAGTCCACGAATTTGATCTGCAACCAAACGACACTTTTGAGGCGACGTACGGGCAAAACGATGTTTAGCTAAAACTTCCATCTCGAGTCTCCCGTATTAACGCTTCTTCGCTTTCTTATCAGCAGCATGGCCGCGATAAGTGCGAGTTGGTGAAAATTCACCAAGCTTGTGGCCGATCATCTCGTCAGTTACGAACACAGGTACGTGCTGACGACCATTATGGACAGCGATGGTCATTCCAATCATGTTAGGAATGATCATTGAGCGGCGAGACCAAGTCTTGATAGGCTTCTTGTCACCCGCTTCCATCGCTTTCTCTACCTTCTTCAGCAAGTGTAGGTCAATGAATGGACCTTTCTTGAGAGAACGTGGCATGGCGAATCCTCTTACTTTTTGTTACGACGACGTACGATGTACTTGTCGGTGCGTTTGTTACTACGGGTCTTATAACCCTTAGTTGGGACACCCCATGGAGTCACTGGGTGACGGCCACCAGATGTACGGCCTTCACCACCACCATGTGGATGGTCTACTGGGTTCATTGCAACACCACGAACTGTTGGGCGTACGCCTCTCCAGCGCTTAGCACCTGCTTTACCCAACTGGCGTAGCATATGCTCGGCATTACCAACTTCACCTAATGTCGCGCGGCAATCTACTGGCACTTTACGCATTTCGCCAGAGCGAAGACGTAGAGTGGCGTATGCGCCGTCACGAGCTACAACTTGTACATAGGTACCTGCTGAACGAGCGATCTGAGCACCTTTACCAGGCTTCATTTCAACTGCGTGAACAACGCTACCTACTGGGATGTTGCGTAGTGGCAAAGCGTTACCCGCTTTGATTTCAGCATCGATACCAGACTGGATTTGATCACCAGCTTGCATGCCTTTAGCAGCAAGGATATAACGACGCTCACCATCAGCATACAAAACAAGTGCGATGTTAGCGGTACGGTTTGGATCATATTCCAAACGCTCTACTTTAGCAGGGATACCGTCTTTGTTGCGCTTGAAGTCAACAATACGGTAGTGCTGCTTGTGTCCACCACCTACGTGACGAACAGTAATACGACCGGTGTTGTTACGGCCACCGCTCTTAGCTTTTTTCGCCAACAGGCCAGCAAAGGGTTTACCCTTATGCAGATCGCTGTTCACCACTTTAACAACGTGGCGACGACCAGCAGAGGTTGGCTTACACTTAATAACTGCCATGATAATTCTCCTTTGCTTACTCAGCGCCGACGAAATCGATGTCAGCACCAGCAGCTAAAGTCACATAGGCTTTTTTCCAATCGCTACGACGGCCAGTACGGGCACCGTGACGCTTAGTCTTACCTTTGTTAACCAAAGTGCGAACTGAATCTACTTCAACTTCGAACAACTTAGCTACTGCAGCTTTAACTTCAGCTTTAGTCGCATCGATAGCTACACGGAAAACGACCGTGTTGTTATTTTCAGCGCAAACAGTACTCTTTTCAGAGATGTGTGGCGCTAGAATAACTTTTAGCAAACGTTCTTCGCTTATCATCCCAGCATCTCCTCGATTTGCTTAACAGCATCGGCAGTAACCAGTACTTTTTCGAACGCGATTAGGCTTACTGGATCGATACCAGCAACGTCGCGAACGTCAACTTTGTACAGGTTGCGTGCAGCTAAGAACAAGTTCTCGTCAATCTCTGGAGTAACAATTAATACGTCTTCCAGCTTCATGTCTTTCAGCTTAGCCTTCAACTCTTTAGTCTTAGGAGCTTCAACACCGAATGACTCAACAACAACAAGACGATCTTGACGTACTAATTCAGACAGAATGCTCTTAAGCGCTCCGCGGTACATCTTCTTGTTTACTTTTTGGCTGTGATCTTGGGTTTTAGCAGCGAATGAAACGCCACCGCCACGCCAGATTGGGCCTTTAACAGTACCAGCACGAGCACGGCCAGTACCTTTTTGGCGCCATGGCTTTTTGCCAGAGCCAGTTACTTCTGCGCGAGTCTTTTGAGCACGAGTACCCTGACGCGCGTTTGCAGCGTATGCTACAACTACCTGATGAACCAGTGCTTCATTAAAGTCACGGCCGAAGGTAGTTTCGGAAACTTCAAGAGCACTCTGTGCGTCTTTCAATACCAATTCCATTACTATCTCCTCAGACCTAAGCTTTAACGGCAGGCTTGATGATCAGGTCGCCATTAGTAGCGCCTGGAACTGCACCCTTAACCAATAGCAGGTTACGCTCAGCGTCTACACGTACAACGTCTAGATTCTGGGTAGTAACACGCTCTGCACCCATGTGGCCAGACATTTTCTTACCTTTGAAAACGCGACCAGGTGTTTGGTTTTGACCGATAGAACCGTTAGCTCTATGTGCCAATGAGTTACCGTGTGTTGCATCTTGAGTACGGAAGTTCCAACGCTTGATACCGCCTTGGAAACCTTTACCCTTTGATTGACCAGTAACATCAACTTTCGCTACGTCAGCGAAGATATCAACATTAAGCTCAGCACCTACTTCGATGCCTTCGCCTTCACCGTCAGCCAGACGCATTTCCCACAAACCACGACCAGCTTCAACGCCAGCCTTAGCAAAGTGACCTGCTTCTGGTTTAGTGATGCGATTAGCTTTTTTGGTACCAGTAGTAATTTGAAGTGCACGGTAACCGTCAGTTTCTAAAGTTTTCACTTGAGCAACGCGGTTAGCTGCAATTTCAATTACTGTTACAGGTATTGACGCACCATCTTCAGTGAAGATGCGAGTCATACCTACTTTACGACCGATAAGACCGATAGCCATCTCTCAAACCTCTTCTAAGGATCTCAATTAACCTAAGCTAATTTGAACGTCAACACCTGCCGCCAGATCTAGACGCATAAGTGCATCTACAGTCTTTTCAGTCGGCTCTACGATGTCAACAAGACGCTTATGAGTACGAAGTTCGTACTGATCACGCGCATCTTTATTAACGTGTGGAGAGATCAAAACGGTATAACGCTCTTTACGCGTTGGTAGTGGGATTGGACCACGTACCTGGGCGCCTGTGCGCTTAGCAGTTTCAACGATTTCCGCGGTAGATTGATCGATCAGACGATGATCAAATCCTTTGAGGCGGATACGGATTCTTTGGTTCTGCATTGACCAGAGCTCCTAAAATGGACACATAAAAAATCACCCTCTAGCTTCTTCCTTACTGGAAAAGCAGAGCGAGATGATTTAACCGTTCGACTCCAAATCGGAGTCGCTGTATTATTTTACGTCGGTTTCGAGAACCGACAAACTTCGCCTAATGGTTAAGGCGAGGGGCTATTATACTGATCTAAAGTTTAAGATCAAGCCCGTTGAACGAATTAACAGCAGTTATGCGTTAACTCTCAAAGTGGCGAGTATTATACTTATCCAGATCAGAAAAGCTAGCCCCCCTCTGCCAACAAATCGCCGGCAATAAAAAAGGCAGCCTAAGCTGCCTTTTTCAGTGTGTTTGTAAAATCAAATGCTATTAAGCGATGATCTTAGCTACAACACCAGCACCAACTGTACGGCCACCTTCACGGATAGCGAAACGTAGACCTTCGTCCATCGCGATTGGGCAGATCAGGGTAACAACCATCTTGATGTTGTCACCAGGCATTACCATTTCAACGCCTTCTGGCAGCTCGATAGTACCGGTTACGTCAGTTGTACGGAAGTAGAACTGTGGACGGTAGCCCTTGAAGAATGGAGTGTGACGACCACCTTCTTCTTTTGACAGTACGTATACTTCTGATTCGAACTGAGTGTGTGGAGTGATTGAACCAGGCTGAGCCAGTACTTGACCACGCTCAACTTCATCACGCTTAGTACCACGTAGTAGTACACCACAGTTCTCACCTGCACGACCTTCGTCAAGCAGCTTACGGAACATTTCAACACCAGTACAAGTAGTCTTAGTAGTTTCTTTGATACCTACGATTTCTACTTCGTCACCAACTTTAACGATACCGCGCTCAACACGACCAGTTACTACAGTACCACGGCCTGAGATTGAGAATACGTCTTCGATTGGCAGAATGAATGCACCGTCGATAGCACGCTCTGGCTCTGGAATGTAAGAATCTAGAGCTTCAGCTAGTTCTAGGATCTTAGCTTCCCACTCTGGCTCGCCTTCTAGGGCTTTCAGAGCTGAACCTTGGATAACTGGTAGGTCATCACCTGGGAAGTCGTATTCAGATAGCAGTTCACGAACTTCCATCTCTACTAGTTCTAGCAGCTCTTCATCGTCAACCATGTCACACTTGTTCATGAATACGATGATGAAAGGTACACCTACCTGACGAGAAAGCAGGATGTGCTCACGAGTCTGTGGCATTGGACCGTCAGTAGAAGCTACTACTAGGATAGCGCCGTCCATCTGTGCAGCACCAGTGATCATGTTTTTAACATAGTCAGCGTGGCCTGGGCAGTCTACGTGTGCGTAGTGACGAGTTGGAGTGTCGTACTCGATGTGAGAGGTATTGATGGTAATACCGCGCTCACGCTCTTCTGGAGCGTTATCGATCTGTGCGAAATCTTTAGCTTCACCACCGTAAGTCTTAGTCAGTACGTGAGAGATAGCAGCAGTTAGAGTTGTTTTACCATGGTCAACGTGACCGATGGTACCAACGTTAACATGGGGTTTACTACGTTCAAATTTTTCTTTAGCCACGATATATTCCTTTCTTTTCAGAAATACTCAGCCTTGCTGAGTAATAGCATTCAATTATGAGTTATAGACTAGTTTGCGGTTATCCGCGCGCTTCTATAACTGATTTTGCAACATTCTGCGGCGCATCCGAGTACTTCAGGAACTCCATAGAGTATGAGGCACGTCCTTGGGTAGCGCTACGCAAGTCTGTCGCGTAACCAAACATTTCAGATAGAGGTACTACAGCTCGAACGATTTTGACGCCGCCAATGCCGTCGTCCATACCTTCGATCATGCCGCGACGTCGGTTTAAGTCGCCTACTACATCCCCCATGTAATCTTCAGGAGTGGTTACTTCAACCTTCATACAAGGTTCGAGTAACACAGGGTCTGCTTCGAGAGCACCCTTCTTGAAGCCCATGGAGGCGGCCACTTTAAACGCCATCTCGTTCGAGTCGACATCATGGTATGAGCCGTCGAACAGCGTTACTTTGACGTCCAGAACAGGGAAACCGGCGAGTACGCCATTCTTCATCTGTTCCTGGATACCTTTATCTACTGCAGGGATGTATTCTCTTGGAACAACACCACCAACAATCTCGTTGACAAATTCATAGCCGAAACCTTCTTCTTGAGGTTCAAGCTTCAACCAAACGTGACCAAATTGACCTCGGCCACCAGATTGACGAACGAACTTGCCTTCGACTTCTACACTCGAGCGAATAGTCTCACGATACGCTACTTGTGGCTTACCTACGTTACATTCGACACTGAATTCGCGACGCATACGGTCTACGATGATGTCTAAGTGCAACTCGCCCATACCAGAGATCAGGGTTTGCCCCGATTCTTCGTTGGTCTCAACGCGGAAAGAGGGATCTTCTGCAGCAAGTTTCTGCAGCGCAATGCCCATCTTATCTTGGTCGGCTTGAGATCTAGGCTCCACGGCAATCGTGATTACGGGCTCAGGGAACTCCATACGTTCGAGAATAACTTTATGGTCAGCATCGCATAGGGTGTCACCAGTGGTAACATCCTTCAGACCAATAGCCGCCGCGATGTCGCCAGCACGGACTTCTTTGATCTCTTTACGGTCGTTTGCATGCATCTGCACCATACGACCAATACGCTCACGCTTTTGTTTGACCGAGTTATATACGCCAGAACCTGCTTCCAATACGCCTGAATAAACACGCACAAAGGTCAGTGTTCCTACGAATGGGTCTGTCGCGATCTTAAATGCTAACGCAGAGAATGGCGCGTTGTCGTCCGCCGGACGTTCGACTTCATTCTCATTGTCGTCAATACCCTTAATGGCGGGTACTTCGACTGGCGATGGCAGATAATCGATAACTGCATCGAGTACCGCCTGCACACCCTTGTTCTTAAATGCAGAACCACAGGTAGCCAGCACGATCTCGTTAGCCAGAGTTCGCTGACGTAATGCAGCCTTGATCTCTTCTTCCGATAGCTCACCTTCTTCAAGGTACTTGTCCATCAGCTCTTCAGAGGCTTCGGCCGCACTCTCAACTAGGTATTCACGCATCTCAGCGGCCTTGTCGGCCAACTCTGCGGGAATTTCTTCATAATTGAAGGTCATACCTTGATCTGATTCGTTCCAGTTAATGGCCTTCATCTTGATCAGGTCAATGACACCCTTAAACTCTTCTTCTGCACCTATGTTCAATTGAATAGGTACACAAGTCGCTCCCAGACGGTTACGTATCTGTCCAACGACGCGTTCAAAGTCAGCACCAGCGCGGTCCATCTTATTGACAAACACTAAGCGCGGGACGTGGTACTTGTCCGCTTGTCGCCATACAGTTTCGGACTGAGGTTCAACACCAGATGAACCACAGAACACAACTACTGCGCCATCGAGTACACGTAGCGAACGCTCAACTTCAATAGTGAAGTCAACGTGGCCAGGGGTGTCGATGATGTTGATACGATGCTCGGTAAATTGAGCATCCATACCGCGCCAGAACGTGGTCGTTGCCGCCGAGGTGATAGTAATACCACGCTCCTGCTCCTGTTCCATCCAGTCCATGGTGGCTGCGCCATCATGCACCTCACCGATCTTGTGAGACATACCGGTATAGAAGAGAACACGTTCTGTAGTTGTGGTTTTTCCTGCGTCAACGTGAGCACAGATACCGATATTACGGTAGCGCTCAATTGGAGTTGTACGAGCCACGATTAAACCCTCTTTACTAAGGTAGGCACCTTAGTGATGTAAAACATGGTGCAGGCAATCGCCTGCACCAAAAGATTACCAGCGGTAATGAGCAAACGCTTTGTTTGCTTCTGCCATACGATGCACGTCTTCGCGCTTCTTAACAGCAGTGCCTTTGTTTTCGGCAGCATCTAGCATTTCACCTGCTAGACGTAGAGCCATAGATTTTTCACCACGCTTACGTGCAGCTTCAACTAACCAGCGCATCGCTAGTGCGTTACGACGCACTGGACGAACTTCACATGGTACCTGGTAAGTAGAACCACCAACACGACGAGACTTAACCTCGACAGTTGGGCGTACGTTATCCAGGGCTGCTTCAAGGATCACTAGGTGCTCTTCGCCTTTCTTCTCAGCGACAACGTCTAGTGCCTTGTAAATGATTTTTTCAGCAGTCGACTTTTTGCCGTCCTGCATAATGACGTTGATGAACTTAGCCAGCAACTCACTATTAAATTTTGGATCTGGTAGGATTTTACGTTGTCCTACAACGCGACGTCTTGGCATAACAATTTCTCCGTATGCTTCAGGGACCCCAAAACTGGAATCACATTTATCTCTAGCTTGGCCTTACTTAACGGAAAACGTTAAGACTTAGGACGCTTAGCTCCGTACTTAGAACGTCCTTGACGACGCTCACTAACACCAGCACAGTCTAATGCGCCACGAACAGTGTGATAACGAACACCTGGTAAGTCTTTAACACGACCACCACGGATTAGAATCACGCTGTGTTCCTGCAGGTTGTGGCCTTCACCGCCGATGTACGAAGTAACTTCGAAACCGTTAGTTAGACGCACACGAGCTACTTTACGTAGTGCAGAGTTAGGTTTTTTAGGTGTGGTTGTGTATACGCGAGTACAAACACCACGCTTTTGTGGACACGCATTCAACGCAGGCACGTTAGTCTTGATGACTTTTGGCGAGCGAGGCTTACGTACCAACTGGTTTACAGTTGCCATGTATAGCTCCGAATCAGTTGATTAAACTCAACAGTAAGGTGTGAAAAATCTATATCCCACAGGTGTGGGACGCGAAATTTTAGAAAGGTAAGGGGTCGCTGTCAAGAAATAGCCAACTTTTTACCCAATTTAAGTAAAAAAAAGGCACCCGAGGTGCCTTTTTTACAATCTATTTACCAACTAGCACTGATTATTCAGGGCTGCCCGCCAGGTTCAATAGATCGGCAAGGTTTTGCTCTGCTTCACTGGCACTGATTGCCGGCACTTCTTCTGCCGGGCCATTCTGTGCAGCCTGGTTACGGCTGGTGTGGTACGCATAACCTGTACCGGCCGGGATCAGACGACCCACGATCACGTTCTCTTTCAGGCCACGTAGCTTATCGCTCTTACCGCCTACGGCAGCTTCGGTCAATACGCGTGTGGTTTCCTGGAACGATGCCGCCGAGATAAATGACTCGGTCGCCAACGAGGCCTTGGTGATACCCAGTAGTTCACGCTCGAACTTAGCAGGCTCTTTGCCTTGCGCTTCAAGTTCGCGGTTAGCGATCTTGACGCGAGACACTTCAACCTGTTCGCCCGGTAGGAACTCACTGTCACCGGCTTCGGTGATCTCACACTTACGCAGCATCTGACGGATAATCACTTCGATGTGCTTATCGTTAATCTTCACGCCTTGCAGACGGTAAACGTCTTGCACTTCGTTAACGATGTAGTTAGCCACCTTGTGAATACCACGCAGACGCAGGATGTCGTGTGCAGCTTCTGGACCGTCGGCGATAACTTCGCCGCGCTCAACCTTCTCACCTTCGAACACGTTCAGGTTACGCCACTTAGGAATCATCTCCTCGTATGGCTTACCACCATCGGCAGGTGTGATCACCAGACGACGCTTACCTTTGGTCTCTTTACCGAACGAGATAGTACCTGAGTACTCAGCCAGGATAGCAGGCTCTTTCGGCTTACGCGCTTCGAACAAGTCAGCAACGCGTGGCAGACCACCGGTAATATCGCGAGTCTTAGATGATTCTTGCGGAATACGTGCAAGCGCATCACCAACGGCGATTTGTGCGTTATCGTCTTGGTTAACGATCGCCTTACCAGGCAAGAAGTATTGCGCTGGTACTTCGGTACCAGGGATCATCAGATCGTTGCCATCGGCACCAACCAGACGAATCGCCGGACGCATCTCTTTACCCGCAGTAGGACGTTGACCCACATCCATAACCACGATTGAAGATAGACCCGTTAGCTCGTCGGTCTGACGTGTCATAGTGACACCTTCGATCATGTCGACGAACTTGATGCTACCCGCTACCTCAGAAACGATTGGGTGAGTGTGCGGATCCCTGTTAGCGATGACTTCACCGGCATTAACCGTTGCGTCTTCCAGCTTCTCTAGGACAGTACCGTAAGGCACCTTGTAACGCTCTTTCTCACGACCCAGCTCATCGATAATCGCGATTTCAGATGAACGCGATACGATAACCAGCTTACCGTCACTGTTGGTAACATGCTTAGCGTTGTGCAGCTTAACGGTACCAGCGTTCTTCACCTGTACGTTGTTTTCTGCAGACGCTCTCGATGCCGCACCACCGATGTGGAAGGTACGCATCGTCAGCTGTGTACCTGGCTCACCAATTGACTGAGCAGCTACCACACCAATCGCTTCACCTTGGTTAATCAGGTGACCACGTGCAAGGTCACGGCCGTAACACGCCGCACACACACCGAAATCTGTGTCACAGCTAATTACAGAACGAACCTTAACTTCGTCGATAGAGTGTTCTTCCAGCTTGTCACACCATGCTTCATCAAGCAGAGTGTTACGCGGCGCAAGTACATCTTCGGTACCTGGGTAGTAAACATCTTCAGCTACCACACGACCCAGTACACGCTCACGTAGCGGCTCAACAACATCACCACCTTCGATCAGCGGCTTCATTGTCAGACCTTCGTGTGTACCACAATCGTCTTCGATAACCACTAAGTCTTGTGCAACGTCAACCAGACGACGAGTCAGGTAACCCGAGTTCGCTGTCTTAAGTGCGGTATCCGCTAGACCCTTACGCGCACCGTGAGTAGAGATAAAGTACTGGAGTACGTTTAGACCTTCACGGAAGTTCGCCGTAATTGGGGTTTCGATGATCGAGCCATCTGGCTTCGCCATCAGACCACGCATACCCGCTAGCTGACGAATCTGTGCAGCACTACCACGAGCGCCCGAGTCGGCCATCATGTAGATGCTGTTGAACGAAGCTTGAGTTTCTTCTTCGCCATCACGGTTAATCACTGTCTCGGTAGACAGGTTATCCATCATCGCCTTAGAAACTTTTTCGTTCGCACTTGCCCAGATATCGATAACCTTGTTGTAACGCTCACCGGCGGTAACAAGACCCGACTGGAACTGCTCTTGAATCTCAAGTACTTCAGCTTCGGCATCGGCAACCAGAGAATATTTCTCATCTGGAATCACCATGTCGTTGATACCCACAGACGCACCAGAAACGGTCGCGAAGTGGAAACCGGTATACATCAGTTGGTCAGCAAAGATAACGGTATCTTTCAGACCTAGCTGACGATAACAGGTGTTCAATAGCTTAGAGATCTGCTTCTTACCCATGTTCTGGTTAACCAGATCATAAGAAAGGCCTTTTGGCAGAACCTGAGACAACAGGGCACGGCCCACAGTAGTATCTACGATACGACGTGACTCGGTGCGCTCGCCGTCTTCAGCGATAGTAGTCTCGGTAATACGTACCTTAACGCGAGCATGCAGCTCGGCAACGCCAGTACGGTATGCCTTTTCTACTTCGGCAACAGATTCGAATGCCATGCCTTCACCGCGGCCGTTGATACGCTCACGGCTGGTGTAGTACAGACCCAATACAACGTCCTGTGACGGTGTGATCACCGGCTCACCGTTCGCAGGTGACAGGATGTTGTTGGTAGACATCATGAGTGAACGCGCTTCCAACTGAGCTTCTAGCGTCAGTGGCACGTGAACCGCCATCTGGTCACCATCGAAGTCAGCGTTGTATGCCGCACACACCAATGGGTGCAG
Source organism: Shewanella loihica PV-4 (assembly GCF_000016065.1). Taxonomy (NCBI): domain Bacteria; kingdom Pseudomonadati; phylum Pseudomonadota; class Gammaproteobacteria; order Alteromonadales; family Shewanellaceae; genus Shewanella; species Shewanella loihica. The sequence goes on along the minus strand of NC_009092.1, from coordinate 171,441 downwards.
TTGGATCGCTTTACCTTCAATCAGTACCGGCTCAAACGCCTGGATACCAAGACGGTGAAGTGTTGGTGCACGGTTAAGCATCACAGGATGCTCACGGATCACGTCATCGAGTACGTCCCAAACCTCTGGTACTTCGCGCTCAACCATCTTCTTAGCAGCTTTGATGGTAGTAGCCAGGCCACGACCTTCCAGCTTGCCGTAGATGAATGGCTTGAACAGCTCAAGTGCCATCTTCTTAGGCAGACCACACTGATGCAGACGCAGAGTAGGACCTACGGTAATTACCGAACGGCCTGAGTAGTCAACACGCTTACCCAGTAGGTTCTGACGGAAACGACCCTGCTTACCCTTGATCATATCGGCCAAAGATTTCAGAGGACGCTTGTTAGAACCCGTGATCGCACGACCGCGACGACCGTTATCCAATAGCGCATCAACAGACTCTTGCAGCATACGCTTTTCGTTGCGCACGATGATGTCCGGTGCAGCTAGGTCTAACAGACGCTTCAGACGGTTGTTACGGTTAATCACGCGGCGATACAGATCGTTCAGATCTGAAGTCGCGAAACGACCGCCATCCAGTGGAACCAATGGACGCAGATCAGGTGGCAGAACCGGTAGCACCTTGAGGATCATCCACTCTGGCTTGTTGCCAGACTGGTAGAAGGCCTCAATCAGTTTCAGACGCTTAGTGATCTTCTTACGACGAGTCTCAGAGTTGATAGATGGCAGCTCTTCGCGCATCTCTTCAATCTCTTTCTCAAGATCGATAGCACGCAGCAGCTCAAGTACTGCCTCGGCACCCATCTTGGCTTCAAACTCATCACCGTACTCTTCGAGTGCGTCGAGGTAGTTTTCCTCAGTCAGCATCTGACCGCGCTCGAGGCTGGTCATGCCAGGCTCGATCACGACGAAAGATTCGAAGTAAAGCACACGTTCGATATCACGCAGAGTCATATCCAGCATCAAACCGATACGAGACGGCAGAGACTTCAAGAACCAAATGTGCGCTACTGGGCTGGCTAGATCGATGTGACCCATACGCTCACGACGTACTTTAGTCTGGGTAACTTCTACGCCACACTTCTCACAAATCACACCACGGTGCTTAAGGCGCTTATACTTACCGCATAAACACTCGTAGTCTTTAACTGGACCAAAAATACGCGCACAGAACAAACCTTCACGCTCAGGCTTGAAAGTACGGTAGTTGATGGTTTCTGGCTTCTTAACTTCACCAAATGACCAAGAGCGGATCAGATCAGGCGACGCTAGGCCGATCTTGATGCCTTCAAATTCTTCAGTCTTGCTTTGCTGTTTCAGAAACTTTAATAAGTCTTTCACGTTTCTCTCCTGAAGGAGTTAAACCAGGTGCCCTGCTCTCGCAGAGCACCGTTTATTGCCAAACTTCGGCGATGGCCAAGTCTTACTCTTGATCCAACTCGATGTTAATACCGAGCGAACGGATCTCCTTCAGCAATACGTTGAAGGACTCAGGCATGCCTGGTTGCATCTGATGGTTACCGTCGACGATGTTCTTATACATCTGAGTACGACCGTTAACGTCATCAGACTTAACAGTAAGCATTTCTTGTAGCGTGTAAGCGGCACCGTATGCTTCAAGTGCCCATACTTCCATCTCACCGAAACGCTGACCACCAAACTGAGCTTTACCGCCCAGAGGCTGCTGAGTAACAAGACTGTAAGAACCTGTTGAACGCGCGTGCATCTTATCGTCAACCAAGTGGTTAAGTTTAAGCATGTACATGTAACCTACGGTTACCGGACGTTCAAACTCGTTACCGGTACGACCATCAAACAACTTCAGCTGTCCAGAGGTTGGCAGACCTGCTAGTTCAAGCATGTCCTTAATCTCTTTCTCTTTCGCGCCGTCGAATGCTGGAGTCGCAGTCGGAATACCGCCTTTGAGGTTCTTAGCAAGACGTAGAACTTCTTCATCGGTGAACGAGTCGATGTCGACCTGCTGCTGCACGTCTTCACCCAGTTCGTACACCTTCTTGATGTAGCCACGAAGCTCTGCAAGTTCACGCTGCTCTTCGAGCATAGCGGTGATGCGATCACCAATGCCCTTGGCCGCGGCACCTAAGTGCACTTCGAGAACCTGACCTATGTTCATACGTGATGGTACACCTAGTGGGTTCAGTACGATGTCCACTGGGTTACCGTTTTCGTCATACGGCATATCTTCGATTGGGTTGATCTTAGAGATCACACCCTTGTTACCGTGACGACCCGCCATCTTGTCACCAGGCTGGATAGTACGTTTAACCGCCAGGTAAACCTTAACGATCTTCAGTACGCCAGGTGCCAAGTCATCACCTTGGGTGATCTTGCGGCGTTTGATTTCAAATTTCTTATCGAAATCGGCTTTCAGCTCTTCATGCTGCTCGGCAAGTTGCTCGAGTTCAGTCTGCTTAGTTTCGTCTTCAATGGTTTGTACCAGTAGTTGAGGACGTGGCAGAGCATCAAGCTCGGCTTCGGCAAAACCTGCTCCAATGAGAAGGTTACGCGCACGGCCGAAGACACCTTCTTCAAGGATCTTGAACTCTTCGGTCAGGTCTTTCTTAGCCTGAGCGATGTGCATCTCTTCGATTTCTACAGCACGCTTGTCTTTTTCAACGCCGTCACGGGTAAATACCTGAACGTCGATGATGGTACCCTTAACAGAGTTAGGGACACGCAGTGAGCTGTCTTTAACGTCAGAAGCCTTCTCACCGAAGATAGCGCGTAGCAGCTTCTCTTCAGGGGTCAGCTGAGTCTCGCCCTTAGGCGTAACCTTACCAACCAGGATGTCGCCACCCTTCACTTCTGCACCGATGTAAACGATACCTGATTCATCCAGCTTAGACAGCGCAGACTCACCCACGTTAGGAATATCGGCGGTGATCTCTTCGCTACCCAGCTTAGTATCACGAGCGATACAAGAAAGCTCTTGAATGTGGATAGTGGTGAAACGATCCTCTTGCGCAACGCGCTCAGAGATTAAGATCGAATCCTCGAAGTTGTAACCGTTCCAAGGCATGAATGCGATACGCATGTTCTGACCAAGCGCAAGATCACCCAGGTCGGTAGATGGACCATCTGCAAGTACGTCACCACGAACCACTGGCTCGCCAACGCTACAACATGGACGCTGGTTGATACAGGTGTTCTGGTTAGAACGTGTGTACTTGGTCAGGTTGTAGATGTCGATACCGGCTTCACCAGGAGTCAGCTCGTCTTCGTTAACCTTAACCACGATGCGGCTCGCATCGACATAGTCAACGTAACCACCACGCTTAGCGGCAACAACTACGCCTGAGTCAACGGCCAATGTACGCTCAATACCAGTACCTACTAGCGGCTTGTCAGCTCTAAGTGTTGGTACTGCCTGACGTTGCATGTTCGCACCCATCAATGCACGGTTCGCGTCATCGTGTTCTAGGAACGGGATCAGAGAGGCTGCCACAGAGATGATCTGCTGTGGTGATACGTCCATGTACTGAACGTCTGCTGCACGCATAAAGGTAGATTCACCCTTATGACGACAAGCGATCTGCTCTTCAACCATACGGCCATCGGCATCGACTTCGATGTTAGCCTGTGCGATCACGTAACGACCTTCTTCGATAGCAGACAGGTAATCCACCTGATCTGTGATCACACCATCAACCACTTTGCGGTATGGTGTTTCGAGGAAGCCGTAAGAGTTGGTGCGCGCGAAGCTTGCCAACGAGTTGATCAGACCGATGTTTGGACCTTCAGGGGTCTCAATTGGACATAGACGACCATAGTGAGTTGGGTGAACGTCTCGAACCTCGAAACCTGCACGCTCACGGGTCAGACCGCCTGGGCCAAGCGCAGAGATACGACGCTTGTGTGTCACTTCTGACAGCGGGTTGTTCTGGTCCATGAATTGAGACAGCTGAGAAGAACCGAAGAACTCTTTCACTGCCGCAGAAATCGGCTTAGCGTTGATCAGATCTTGTGGCATCAGCTCGTTAAGATCGCCAAGAGACAGACGCTCACGTACGGCACGTTCTACACGAACGAGACCAACACGGAACTGGTTCTCAGCCATTTCACCAACACTACGGATACGACGGTTACCCAGGTGGTCGATATCGTCGACTTCATCGTTACCGTTACGGATTTCGATGATCTTCTGCATTACTGCAACGATATCTTCTTTGGTCAGGATACCTGTACCTTCATCGTCATCGATACCGAGACGACGGTTGAACTTCATACGACCCACTTTAGACAGGTCGTAACGCTCTTCACTGAAGAAGAGGTTTTGGAATAGCGCTTCGGCAGCATCCTTGGTTGGCGGCTCGCCAGGACGCATCATACGATAGATCTCAACCAGCGCCTCTAGGCGGTTAGTGGTTGAATCGATACGTAGGGTGTCAGAGATATAGGCACCGTGGTCAAGCTCGTTGACGTATAGGGTGTCGATATCTTTGATGCCGGCCATAGACAGCTTAGCAAGATCTTCCAGGCTGATTTCGGCGTTAGCAGAAACCAGTACTTCGCCCGTATCTGGGTCGATGTAGTCTTGTGCAGCGATCTTGCCTGAAATGTACTCAACAGGTACTTCGAGCTCTGTGGTGTTTGTCTTTTCAAGTTGACGAATGTGGCGCGCAGTAATACGGCGGCCCTTCTCAACTATGATGTTACCTTCAGCATCTTTGATGTCGTAGCTGGCTGTCTCACCACGTAGGCGATCGGCAACCAGTGCCATGACTAGGCTATCTTTCTTGATCTTGTACTGAACACGTTCGAAGAACAGATCGAGAATATCTTGAGTAGAGTAGTCAAGTGCACGCAGTATGATAGACGCCGCAAGCTTACGACGACGGTCAATACGTACAAACAGTGCATCTTTAGGATCGAACTCGAAGTCCAACCATGAGCCACGGTAAGGAATAATACGTGCGTTATAAAGCACCTTACCTGAAGAGTGGGTCTTACCACGGTCGTGATCGAAGAATACACCAGGAGAACGGTGCAGCTGAGAAACGATAACACGCTCAGTACCATTGATAACAAAGGTACCGTTTTCAGTCATCAGAGGGATATCCCCCATGTAGACTTCTTGTTCTTTAATGTCTTTAACTGTGCCAGGCGCAGCTTCACGATCATACAGCACCATACGCAGTTTAACGCGTAGTGGAGCAGAGTATGTAACACCGCGAATTTGACACTCTTTCACATCAAAAACTGGCTCACCTAGCTTATAGCTGACATATTGCAGCTCTGAATTACCAGAAAAGCTCTTGATGGGAAAAACGCTACGGAAAGCGGCTTCTAAACCACGCTCACCTGTAGGATCTTGATCGGTGAACTTCTTAAACGAGTCCAACTGGATTGACAGAAGGTAAGGGATATCCAACACTTGTGGACGCTTACCAAAGTCTTTGCGAATACGCTTCTTTTCAGAATAGGAGTAAACCATGGGTTTCCTCTGATTGCGAGATGTGACCAAGACTGAAACAACGCTGGGTTGCAACAGCACGTTTGCCCATCACCGTTGAAAGCAAGAACCTAACCAATAATCTCTGCTAGGGACTGCGAAATCTGGCGACAAACGGTGAATAAAAAATCGCCTACGCTTACAGCGCAAAAAAGGCCGACGGTTAAAAAACCGCCAGCCTCCGCCCGATCACTCGGGAGGTTGTAAGTTAGAGTATAACTTACTTGATCTCTACTTGAGCACCAGCTTCTTCAAGCTCTTTCTTCAGTGCTTCAGCTTCTTCTTTAGAGATGCCTTCTTTAACAGCTACTGGAGCTGATTCAGCCATACCCTTGGCTTCTTTCAGGCCTAGACCTGTAGCGCCACGAAGAGCTTTAATTACTGCAACTTTGTTGTCGCCGTGAGAAGTCATAACTACGTCAAACTCTGTCTTCTCTTCAGCAGCAGCGCCTGCATCAGCACCACCAGAAACAACAGCAGCAGCGGCAGAAACGCCGAACTTCTCTTCCATTGCTTCGATTAGTTCAACAACTTCCATTACAGACATAGCTGCAAGGGCTTCTAAGATTTGGTCTTTAGTGATAGACATAACAAAAAATTCCTAATTGTACTGAATTCAATTTATTTAAGCGGCTTGTAAAATTAAGCAGCTTCTTTCTGATCGCGTAGAGCGGCCAATGTACGAACGAACTTGCCAGCAGATGCTTCTTTCATAGTCATCATGAACTGTGCTAGTGCTTCTTCGTATGTTGGTAGTTTTGCTAAACGATCAATGTCGCTTGCAGGGATTAATTCCCCTTCAAAGGCTGCTGCTTTGATTTCAAAGTTCCCTTGAGCTTTCGCGAAATCTTTAAGAAGACGCGCAGCGGCACCTGGGTGCTCGTTAGAGAATGCAATCAAAGTAGGACCAGTAAATGTTTCGCTTAGGCACTCGAAATCAGTACCTTCAACAGCGCGCTTAACTAGTGTGTTACGTACAACTTTAATGTAAACACCAGATTCACGAGCGGTTTTACGAAGACCGGTCATATCACCTACAGTCACACCGCGAGAATCGGCTACAACTGCAGATAAAGCACCTTTGGCAGCTTCGTTGACTTCAGCAACAATCGCTTTTTTGTCTTCGAGTCTTAATGCCATTGGCTTTACTCCTGGATTCAATCTAGGGATATCCCTAGCAATTACCAAACTAAGTATTTAATACTCAGTTACTTACGGCGCGAATATCCAGGCAGAATAAATCTATCTGGGGTCCGACACCGTCTACGTAGGGAATTAAGCTAACGTTTATTCGTTAACACCTACGGTCTTGGACGTGAACCATTTACACGAATGAAAATGGTCCTCAACCCACAAGGTGCGCGCATTATAGACTAATCCCCGCACCTTGTAAAACAAGCTAAGAAATTAAGCAGTTGGGTTCAGAGTGCTCTGATCAACCGCAACACCTGCACCCATAGTGGTAGAGATGCTTACTTTCTTAACGAAAACGCCTTTCGCTGCAGCTGGCTTAGCTTTGATAAGCGCGCCTAGCAGAGCGTCTAGGTTTTCTTTCAGTTGAACTGGTTCGAAGTCCACTTTACCGATGGTAGTGTGGATGATACCGTTCTTGTCGTTGCGGTAACGAACCTGACCAGCTTTAGCGTTCTTAACAGCTTCAGCAACGTTTGGCGTTACAGTGCCAGTCTTAGGGTTAGGCATCAGACCACGTGGGCCCAGGATTTGGCCTAACTGACCAACAACGCGCATTGCATCTGGAGATGCGATAACTACGTCGAAGTTCATTTCACCAGCTTTAACTTGTGCAGCAAGCTCGTCCATACCAACTAGCTCAGCACCGGCTTCTTTAGCGGCGTCAGCGTTAGCACCTTGAGTAAACACAGCAACACGTACTTCACGACCAGTACCGTGTGGCAGAACAGTCGCGCCACGAACGTTTTGGTCTGATTTACGTGGGTCAACACCTAGGTTAACCGCAACGTCAACACTTTCAACGAACTTAGCAGTAGCTAGTTCTTTCAGTAGTGCAACAGCTTCGTTGATGTCGTAGCTCTTAGTCGCTTCTACTTTCTCGCGGATCAAACGCGCGCGTTTAGTTAGCTTTGCCATGATATTAATCCTCTACTACCAAACCCATTGAACGCGCAGTACCTTCGATTGAGCGAGTCATCGCTTCAATGTCAGCACCAGTCATATCAGCAGCTTTAGTCTCAGCGATTTCCTGGACAGCGCTACGCTTGATAGTTCCCACTTTTTCAGTGTTAGGACGGCCTGAACCAGACTTAAGACCAGCAGCTTTAAGCAGCAGGAATGAAGCAGGTGGCGTCTTAGTTTCAAAAGTGAAAGAGCGATCAGTGTAAACAGTGATCACAACAGGAATTGGCATACCTTTCTCGAACTTTTCAGTACGAGCGTTGAATGCTTTACAGAATTCCATGATGTTGACACCTTTTTGACCCAATGCAGGACCAACTGGTGGCGACGGGTTTGCAGCACCGGCTGCTACTTGTAGTTTGATGTAACCATCAACTTTCTTTGCCATGAGACATTTTCCTCAAGTTTGGGTACAAACGCTAGCGGCGACATGCCGATTAGCTCCCCGAAAATAATGGGTGCGGATTATACAAAAATCCGCACCCATTTCCAATACGTTTTGTGCTTTATTTAATCAGCTTTTTTCGATCTGGCTGAAATCTAGCTCTACAGGTGTTGAACGACCGAAGATCATTACAGACACCTTAACGCGGTTCTTCTCGTAGTCGACCTCTTCAACGGTGCCGTTAAAGTCGGCAAAAGGACCGTCGGTTACGCGAACCACTTCACCAGGCTCGAACATCACGCGATGAGTCGGAGACTCTGTCGTCTCTTGTAGACGCTGCAGAATCGCATCGGCTTCGCGATCAGAGATAGGCGCTGGACGATCAGAGGTGCCACCGATAAAGCCCATCACACGAGGGATGCTCTTCACCAAGTGCCAGCTTTCATCGTTCATTTCCATCTGTACCAACACATAGCCAGGGAAGAACTTACGCTCGCTCTTACGACGCTGGCCTGCACGCATCTCAACCACTTCCTCGGTAGGTACTAGTACCTCGCCGAAGTAATGCTCCATGCCGTGCATTTTGATGTGTTCAAGCAATGATTTGCATACACGACCTTCATAACCCGAAAAGGCCTGAACCACATACCATCTTTTTTTAGCTTCAGTCATATGAAATGCCTATACGCCCGTAATAAAATTAACAATTCTCAGCAGTACCGCATCCATTCCCCACAGAACCAATGCCAGTACACCTGTTGCCAGTAGTACGATAAATGTCGTGTTTAGGGCTTCTTGACGCGTCGGCCATACCACTTTACGCACTTCAATGTGAGACTCGCGAGCGAAAGTCAGCGCTTGTTTACCCTTCTCGGTTTGAAGCGCGATAAAACCTGCTATTGCAAATGCCACTACGACACCGATAGCACGAACTAATACACTAGCTTCGCTATACATCTGATTAGCAATAATGGCGGCCGCTAGCAGTACGACTACTATGCCCCATTTAACGATATCCAGAGAGCTTCCCTGGTTTTCAGTATTTGTTGTCATCGGTTAATTCCGTTACTCACTACGACCTGAGCTTAAGTCTGGCCGGGCATAAAAAACTCGCAAGTGCTGAGATTGCCCAGTCCATACCACTAACATTCTCCGAACTTACTCCCAGAGCAAGCAGTAAGCCCAGAGGGTCAAAAATCGGCCATAGATTGTATTCTTATTCCGCGCAGTAAGCAAGGCTAAGCCGCACAAGGATAAGCACAATATCTGGGAGTTCTAAAACAAAAAAGGCAGCCTAAGCTGCCTTTTTCAGTGTGTTTGTAAAATCAAATGCTATTAAGCGATGATCTTAGCTACAACACCAGCACCAACTGTACGGCCACCTTCACGGATAGCGAAACGTAGACCTTCGTCCATCGCGATTGGGCAGATCAGGGTAACAACCATCTTGATGTTGTCACCAGGCATTACCATTTCAACGCCTTCTGGCAGCTCGATAGTACCGGTTACGTCAGTTGTACGGAAGTAGAACTGTGGACGGTAGCCCTTGAAGAATGGAGTGTGACGACCACCTTCTTCTTTTGACAGTACGTATACTTCTGATTCGAACTGAGTGTGTGGAGTGATTGAACCAGGCTGAGCCAGTACTTGACCACGCTCAACTTCATCACGCTTAGTACCACGTAGTAGTACACCACAGTTCTCACCTGCACGACCTTCGTCAAGCAGCTTACGGAACATTTCAACACCAGTACAAGTAGTCTTAGTAGTGTCTTTGATACCTACGATTTCTACTTCGTCACCAACTTTAACGATACCACGCTCAACACGACCAGTTACTACAGTACCACGGCCTGAGATTGAGAATACGTCTTCGATTGGCAGAATGAATGCACCGTCGATAGCACGCTCTGGCTCTGGAATGTAAGAGTCTAGTGCTTCAGCTAGTTCTAGGATCTTAGCTTCCCACTCTGGCTCGCCTTCTAGGGCTTTCAGAGCTGAACCTTGGATAACTGGTAGGTCATCACCTGGGAAGTCGTATTCAGATAGCAGTTCACGAACTTCCATCTCTACTAGTTCTAGCAGTTCTTCATCGTCAACCATGTCACACTTGTTCATGAATACGATGATGAAAGGTACACCTACCTGACGAGAAAGCAGGATGTGCTCACGAGTCTGTGGCATTGGACCGTCAGTAGAAGCTACTACTAGGATAGCGCCGTCCATCTGTGCAGCACCAGTGATCATGTTTTTAACATAGTCAGCGTGGCCTGGGCAGTCTACGTGTGCGTAGTGACGAGTTGGAGTGTCGTACTCGATGTGAGAGGTATTGATGGTAATACCGCGCTCACGCTCTTCTGGAGCGTTATCGATCTGTGCGAAATCTTTAGCTTCACCACCGTACGTCTTAGTCAGTACGTGAGAGATAGCAGCTGTAAGAGTTGTTTTACCATGGTCAACGTGACCGATGGTGCCCACGTTTACGTGAGGTTTGCTACGTTCAAATTTTTCTTTAGCCATGGTATTGCCCCAATTAAGAGATACTTGGTGATGAAATCTACATACAACAAAAAATCCGATGCCTATTATGTCATCGAATCGATTTAATTAAGATAATTACGGAAGCTTAGTTGGGAAGGCTGAAGGCAGTTTATCGTGAACGGGACCCTGTTGGGCTGGCTCATAGATACGGGCACAATCAGCGAAAATTGGAGCGGATGGCGGGAATCGAACCCGCGTTATCAGCTTGGAAGGCTGGAGTAATACCATTATACGACATCCGCGCAACCTAACTAAGGTTACCTAACTACCTAGAAAAATGGTGGAGGGAGAAGGATTCGAACCTTCGAAGGCTGAGCCGTCAGATTTACAGTCTGATCCCTTTGGCCACTCGGGAACCCCTCCAGAGAAATGGTGCCGGCACCAAGAGTCGAACTCGGGACCTACTGATTACAAGTCAGTTGCTCTACCAACTGAGCTATGCCGGCGTGTCATTTCGGTAGCGGATATTAGGTAATCGTGAGCACAAGTGCAATACCTAATTTTAAAAATCTGCAAAAAAATCGCCTAAACGTCGTTTTTTCCGCCACGCAAGCCTCAGAAAGTGCACTATTTACCCACTAAGCTTCGACAGGTTAATAAGCCATTATGGAATCGTGTTTTTGATGTTGTTCCACCGAGGTCTATGGTGTACTGTGCCTTGCCTAAGGGGAGATTTCATTCATGCGCGCCAACAACCAAATTCACAATGCACTCTATCTCGCATTTGCCCGCCAACAGTGGGCCGAGCTGCGAAAATCTGTGCCTCTGACACTCAGCGAATCCGATCTCGACGATCTGCGCGGTATTAACGAATCTATCTCCCTCGATGAAGTCACCGACATCTATCTGCCCCTTAGCCGCCTGCTGAACCTGATCGTCGGTGCCAAGCAGCAGAGAGGACTGGTACTGAATCAGTTTCTCGGTCGTGTACCGCCTAAGCGTCCCTATATTATTAGCATCGCCGGCAGTGTCGCGGTAGGCAAGAGTACTACGGCGCGTATCCTTCAAGCACTACTGCGTCAGTGGCCCGAGCATCCCAAGGTGGACCTGGTCACCACAGATGGCTTCCTATATCCCCTGTCTGAGCTCAAACGCCGCGGACTGCTACAGCGTAAGGGATTTCCAGAAAGCTATGATATGAAACTGCTGGTCGAGTTCATCTCCAAGATCAAGGCAGGTGAGAGTCTGGTACATGCGCCTATCTATTCTCATATCAGTTACGACCGAGTGGCCGATACACAGCAGGCCATAGAACAGCCCGATATCCTGATCATCGAAGGGCTCAACGTACTGCAGACGGGCCAGGATACCCATGTGGCCATTCAGCAGCCCTTCGTGTCCGACTTTGTCGACTTCTCTATCTATGTGGATGCCGAAGAGCCGCTGCTCAAGGAGTGGTATATCTCCCGCTTCCTCAAATTCCGCACCGGCGCCTTTAGCGACCCTAACTCATACTTCCATCACTATTCAGAACTGACTGACGATGAGGCCACCAAGATAGCCGCCAACATCTGGGACAGCATCAACGGCCCTAACCTGAATCTGAATATTCTGCCTACCCGAGACAGGGCGCATCTTATCCTGCGCAAGGGCACAGATCATATGATGCACCAGGTGCTGATGCGTAAATAGGTTTAAAGTAGATAGCCAAGCACCTATAGATAGATCAACGGCCATCAAAAGATGGCCGTTTTGTTATGCAGGACGCATGGAGATCTCACCGCCGACGAAGGCCTTAGTGCCCTCCTCCGTCTTAAGCAATATTGCCCCCTGCTCGTCGATACCGCAGCAGATCCCCTCGACGCTATTCTCGCCCATCAACAGCTTGATAGGCTCACCGTCGAACAGATCGGCCTCGCGCCATCTTGACTGGAATGCCTTCAGACCTTGACGCTGAAACAGCTCCAGATCTGTCACCAACTGCTGCTGCAGCGCTATCATCAGCTCCGTTTTGTCCGGCAACTGCGTCAACTCAGACAGATCGCTCCAGGGCTGATCTATCTTATCCGCTTGCGCCGGCGACATAGAGAGGTTGATGCCTATACCTATCACTAGGTCACAAACACTGTCGGCTTGGCCACTCATCTCGATCAGTATCCCCGCAAGCTTCTTATGGTTGAGGTAGATGTCGTTCGGCCACTTAACCCCTATGCCATCGACTCCCAGTGAACGCAGCACTGTTACCAAAGAGCAGCCAACCACCAGGCTAAGCCCCATCGCCTGGGCCATTCCCTGAGAAAACTGCCAATAGAAGGAGGTATAGAGGTGGCATCCATAGGGAGATACCCATTGACGCCCGCGGCGTCCACGCCCGGCAGACTGATACTCGGCCACACAGATATCGCCGCTGCTGAGATCCTTCACATGCTCGAGTAGGAATCCGTTGGTGCTGTTGATCTCATTAAAATAGAAGCAGCGATTCTTGATAGCAGTCTTAAGCTTAGCCTCATCGATAAGCGAGATAGGTGTGGCTAGCTTATAGCCCTTACCTTTAACGCTATAGATGTCGACGCCAAACTCTTCTAAGTTGGCTACCTGCTTGCTGACTGCCGCCCGAGAGATGCCGAGCTCACTGGCCAGCGCCTCGCCCGACACAAAGTGTCCCTGACTCAACAAACGAATAATATCCCGGCGACGGGCCCACTGATCATGCATCTGCTAATTCCTTCTGTCCGGTTGCGCCTATGACCCTAGGTTCGACCTCTAACCTTACGCCAAATTGTTCGAATATCCTATCTATCACCAACTCCGCCAAGTCACATACATCCTGACCGCTACAGCCCCCTCTGTTAACTATGACTAAGGCCTGTTTAAGATGAACCACTGCATTGCCAACAGACTGCCCCTTGAGCCCTGCCCTGTCGATCAACCAGCCAGCCGCCAACTTAACCTGTGAATCTTCCAGCGCATAGCCGACTATGTCGGCATATTGCTGCTTGAGCGCGTCGAATGTTTGCTGGCTCACCACAGGATTTTTAAAGAAGCTGCCGACGTTACCTAATACGGCAGGATCGGGCAGTTTGGCCATGCGTGTCTCGCAGATGCAATCGAACACCTCTCTTGGCGTCACCCCTTGGGTACGTTCGCTCAATGCCTGCAATGGGCCATAGCTGAGATTAGGTTGCCACGCCTTGGATAGCACAAAGCCCACCCGCAAGATCACGGCGCTATGCTTTAGGGCATTCTTGAAGATGGACTCACGGTAGGCAAACTCGCATTCAGCGCCTTTTAGCCGCTTTATTTCACCGCTAGCGAGGTCGAGATACTCGACCCAATTGCAGAACTGCGCCAGCTCTGCGCCATAGGCACCGATATTTTGTATGGGCGCGGCGCCGACAGAACCTGGAATCAACGCGAGGTTCTCGAGTCCTGGCATCTTATTATCGAGACAGAACTTGATAAGATCATGCCACACCTCACCGGCCTCGACACTGAGGTAATAGTACTTCTCATCCTGACTCACCTCGATTCCCTTGGTCTCCACTAATACGGCAGTCCCTTGGAAGGTCTCGGTGAGCACAATATTACTACCACCACCTATCAGCAATAGCGGCTCCAGCTGTTTAAAGGCCTGCAAACAGACGGCAATAAGCTCAGCCTCCTGCCTTGCCCTAACCAATCGAAAGCAGTCAGCCTTAAGGCCCAGGGTATTAAATTGCGTTAAAGAGTCAGTGTTCTTGGAGTCCATAGAGGAAGCGTGATTTATGTCTGTCAGCCAAAAAAGCCATTGTAACGTATCTAACCCCGGCAACCTAAATCCCAACAAAGATTAATCTTGATGGAGCTCATGATTCACCTATGAATGGACTCTGAAAATAGGAAGGATCGTACCGTTCGGCAATTGACACCTGTAAAAAGGATACCCATACCGTTGCAAACAGAGCTGCGAAGAGTATCGAGCAGCTAAAACCATATTTTCGTCCGCGATTATAGAAAGTCGTATCTCACATGAGGGTGCAAGACATCCGCTTATCAAGCGCAGCTTGATGGATGACTGGAGCGCGAATCAGCTAAGCTGCGAACTGAGGGGCCTGACCACCTTGAATGGCGGAAATGCAGTTAATGAATGGAGCACTTAACTGCCATACTGCGTAAGCAGCTTTGGGCTGCATGTGAAGTAGCGCTTTCGCGCGACCTACATGGAATGTAGGAAGTGCCATAAATTGCCAGGAGCAATTTAGCCGAGCGTAGAAAGCAAAAAGCGCTAGCCTAAAACGCTAGGGCTTTTTGCTTTATTAGGCGCCTGGAAATGACCTACTCGGTTCGCGCAGCGAACACATGGGGGTGAAGGTGAGGCGCTTTAAATACGCAGTATTTAGCCTCACTTGAACGCGGAGAAGCTATGCTTCGTAGCCGGAGAACCCGCTCAGCGGTGGGGGACGTCGGGAGTAGGCGCCTGTCATGGCCAGCTTCGAGCAGAGCTCTCCGCGTTCATCCCTTGCATCAAACTTCGTTTGATAAACGCAAGTGATTCACCCTACTTCACATGGAAAGGTGGCATGCTTTGCATGCACTCTCTTTTTCCCATGCTCGAGTAGATATTTCAAAAGCTGTTAAACGAAAAAATCCCCAACACTAGGTGCTGGGGATTTATCGTTTATTAGGCGCCTGGAAATGACCTACTCTCACATGGGGAGACCCCACACTACCATCGGCGCGATTGCGTTTCACTTCTGAGTTCGGGATGGGATCAGGTGGGACCACAATGCTATGGTTTCCAGACAAAATTGGAAATTCGGAAAGCTGTACTCTTATCTAAGAGTCAATCTGAGTTCGCACTTCAATCAAGTACTTTGTATTCTTTTGATTACGTAAAACCATCTTACGAAACCCTTTTGGGTTGTATGGTTAAGCCTCACGAGTCATTAGTACAGGTTAGCTCAACGCCTCACAACGCTTACACACCCTGCCTATCAACGTCCTAGTCTCGGACGGCTCTTTAGAGACCTTAAAGGTCTAGGGATGACTCATCTTAGGGCTCGCTTCCCGCTTAGATGCTTTCAGCGGTTATCGATTCCGAACGTAGCTACCGGGCAATGCCATTGGCATGACAACCCGAACACCAGCGGTTCGTCCACTCCGGTCCTCTCGTACTAGGAGCAGCTCCCTTCAATCATCCAACGCCCACGGCAGA
This sequence comes from Shewanella loihica PV-4, assembly GCF_000016065.1. Lineage (NCBI taxonomy): Bacteria > Pseudomonadati > Pseudomonadota > Gammaproteobacteria > Alteromonadales > Shewanellaceae > Shewanella > Shewanella loihica. Next base: position 155,751 of record NC_009092.1, on the reverse strand, counting down.
TAGGGACCGAACTGTCTCACGACGTTCTGAACCCAGCTCGCGTACCACTTTAAATGGCGAACAGCCATACCCTTGGGACCGACTTCAGCCCCAGGATGTGATGAGCCGACATCGAGGTGCCAAACACCGCCGTCGATATGAACTCTTGGGCGGTATCAGCCTGTTATCCCCGGAGTACCTTTTATCCGTTGAGCGATGGCCCTTCCATTCAGAACCACCGGATCACTATGACCTGCTTTCGCACCTGCTCGACGTGTATGTCTCGCAGTTAAGCTGGCTTATGCCATTGCACTAACCGTACGATGTCCGACCGTACTTAGCCAACCTTCGTGCTCCTCCGTTACTCTTTGGGAGGAGACCGCCCCAGTCAAACTACCCACCAGGCACTGTCCTCAACCCCGATTCAGGGGCCAGAGTTAGAACATCAACACTACAAGGGTGGTATTTCAAGGATGACTCCACGAGAACTGGCGTTCCCGCTTCAAAGTCTCCCACCTATCCTACACATGTAGGGTCAATGTTCAGTGCCAAGCTATAGTAAAGGTTCACGGGGTCTTTCCGTCTAGCCGCGGGTATACGGCATCTTCACCGCAATTTCAACTTCACTGAGTCTCGGCTGGAGACAGCGTGGCCATCATTACGCCATTCGTGCAGGTCGGAACTTACCCGACAAGGAATTTCGCTACCTTAGGACCGTTATAGTTACGGCCGCCGTTTACCGGGGCTTCGATCATGAGCTTCTCCGAAGATAACCCAATCAATTAACCTTCCGGCACCGGGCAGGCGTCACACCGTATACGTCATCTTGCGATTTTGCACAGTGCTGTGTTTTTGATAAACAGTTGCAGCCACCTGGTATCTGCGACTCCCGTCAGCTTAGAGAGCAAGTCTCATCACCAACAGGAGCGTACCTTCTCCCGAAGTTACGGTACCATTTTGCCTAGTTCCTTCAGCCGAGTTCTCTCAAGCGCCTTGGTATTCTCTACCCGACCACCTGTGTCGGTTTGGGGTACGATTCCTACTAACCTGAAGCTTAGAAGATTTTCCTGGAAGCATGGCATCAACTACTTCATCACCGTAGTGACTCGTCATCAACTCTCAGTATTAGGTGCCCGGATTTGCCTAAGTACCCTACCTACAGCCTTAAACGCGGACAACCAACGCCGCGCTAGCCTAGCCTTCTCCGTCTCTCCATCGCAGTTAGCAGAAGTACGGGAATATTAACCCGTTTCCCATCGACTACGCCTTTCGGCCTCGCCTTAGGGGTCGACTCACCCTGCCCCGATTAACGTTGGACAGGAACCCTTGGTCTTTCGGCGAGGAGGTTTTTCACCCCCTTTATCGTTACTCATGTCAGCATTCGCACTTCTGATACCTCCAGCGTGGGTTACCCCTTCACCTTCAACGGCTTACAGAACGCTCCTCTACCGCACTAGCGCAAGCGCTAGTACCCATAGCTTCGGTGTATTGCTTAGCCCCGTTATATCTTCCGCGCAGGCCGACTCGACTAGTGAGCTATTACGCTTTCTTTAAATGATGGCTGCTTCTAAGCCAACATCCTAGCTGTCTAAGCCTTCCCACATCGTTTCCCACTTAGCAATAACTTTGGGACCTTAGCTGATGGTCTGGGTTGTTTCCCTTTTCACGACGGACGTTAGCACCCGCCGTGTGTCTCCCGAGTAGTACTCATTGGTATTCGGAGTTTGCAAAGGGTTGGTAAGTCGGGATGACCCCCTAGCCTTAACAGTGCTCTACCCCCAATGGTATTCGCTCGAGGCGCTACCTAAATAGCTTTCGAGGAGAACCAGATATCTCCCGGTTTGATTGGCCTTTCACCCCCAGCCACAAGTCATCACCGCATTTTTCAACATACGTGTGTTCGGTCCTCCAGTTGATGTTACTCAACCTTCAACCTGCCCATGGCTAGATCACCGGGTTTCGGGTCTACACCTTGCAACTAAACGCGCAGTTAACACTCGGTTTCCCTACGGCTCCGCTATTCGCTTAACCTCGCTACAAAATGTAAGTCGCTGACCCATTATACAAAAGGTACGCAGTCACGGTCTCAAGAACCGCTCCCACTGCTTGTACGTATACGGTTTCAGGTTCTATTTCACTCCCCTCACAGGGGTTCTTTTCGCCTTTCCCTCACGGTACTGGTTCACTATCGGTCAGTCAGGAGTATTTAGCCTTGGAGGATGGTCCCCCCATATTCGAACAAGATATCACGTGTCCCGTCCTACTCGTTTTCACCTAAAGTTAGTTTTCATGTACGGGGCTATCACCCTGTATCGCTGTGCTTTCCAACACATTCCACTAACACCCTCTAGGCTTAAGGGCTAATCCCCGTTCGCTCGCCGCTACTAGGGGAATCTCGGTTGATTTCTTTTCCTAAGGGTACTTAGATGTTTCAGTTCCCCTCGTTCGCCTCACTAAGCTATGTATTCACTTAGTGATGACACCTTATGGTGCCGGGTTTCCCCATTCGGACATCGTTAGCTCAAATGCTTGTTACTAGCTCGCCAACGCTTTTCGCAAGTTACTACGTCCTTCATCGCCTCTGACTGCCAAGGCATCCACCGTATACGCTTAGTCACTTAACCATACAACCCAAATGAGTTTCATCTGAGTCGCATCGCAACTAACGGTTTCTACTTTCGCCAAAAGAATACTCAAGTCACTTGATTAAAGTGTGTTTTGAGAACTCAATTATTTTTCGCAATAACCTTTCGGTTATTACTATCAGCTTTCCAAATTTTTAAAGAGCGGGCTTAAAAAAGCCAAAGATAAATTCTGCATTTATCTTTGGCATCTCTAACCATAACTGCATGCTCTCTTTAAGAGCAAATGGTGGAGCTATGCGGGATCGAACCGCAGACCTCCTGCGTGCAAGGCAGGCGCTCTCCCAGCTGAGCTATAGCCCCATTACATGCAGCGAGAATAATACGTTTACCGAATCTTTCCAGTTGAAAAGATTGGTGGGTCAGAGTGGACTTGAACCACCGACCTCACCCTTATCAGGGGTGCGCTCTAACCAGCTGAGCTACAGACCCAACGTCATTCTCTATCTTCTATCAAGTAATCTGTGTGAACACTCAACAAATATCAATTCAATCGTATAGGTAAGGAGGTGATCCAGCCCCAGGTTCCCCTAGGGCTACCTTGTTACGACTTCACCCCAGTCATGAACCACACCGTGGTAAACGCCCTCCCGAAGGTTAAGCTATCTACTTCTGGTGCAGCCCACTCCCATGGTGTGACGGGCGGTGTGTACAAGGCCCGGGAACGTATTCACCGTGGCATTCTGATCCACGATTACTAGCGATTCCGACTTCATGGAGTCGAGTTGCAGACTCCAATCCGGACTACGACCGGCTTTGTGAGATTAGCTCCACCTCGCGGCTTCGCAACCCTCTGTACCGACCATTGTAGCACGTGTGTAGCCCTACTCGTAAGGGCCATGATGACTTGACGTCGTCCCCACCTTCCTCCGGTTTATCACCGGCAGTCTCCCTAAAGTTCCCGGCATTACCCGCTGGCAAGTAAGGATAAGGGTTGCGCTCGTTGCGGGACTTAACCCAACATTTCACAACACGAGCTGACGACAGCCATGCAGCACCTGTCTCAGAGTTCCCGAAGGCACCAATTCATCTCTGAAAAGTTCTCTGGATGTCAAGAGTAGGTAAGGTTCTTCGCGTTGCATCGAATTAAACCACATGCTCCACCGCTTGTGCGGGCCCCCGTCAATTCATTTGAGTTTTAACCTTGCGGCCGTACTCCCCAGGCGGTCTACTTAATGCGTTAGCTTGAGAACCCAGTGTTCAAGACACCAAATTCCGAGTAGACATCGTTTACGGCGTGGACTACCAGGGTATCTAATCCTGTTTGCTCCCCACGCTTTCGTACCTGAGCGTCAGTCTTTGTCCAGGGGGCCGCCTTCGCCACCGGTATTCCTTCAGATCTCTACGCATTTCACCGCTACACCTGAAATTCTACCCCCCTCTACAAGACTCTAGTTGACCAGTTCGAAATGCAGTTCCCAGGTTAAGCCCGGGGCTTTCACATCTCGCTTAATCAACCGCCTGCGTACGCTTTACGCCCAGTAATTCCGATTAACGCTTGCACCCCTCGTATTACCGCGGCTGCTGGCACGAAGTTAGCCGGTGCTTCTTCTGCGAGTAACGTCACAGCTAACGGGTATTAACCGTTAACCTTTCCTCCTCGCTGAAAGTGCTTTACAACCCGAAGGCCTTCTTCACACACGCGGCATGGCTGCATCAGGCTTGCGCCCATTGTGCAATATTCCCCACTGCTGCCTCCCGTAGGAGTCTGGGCCGTGTCTCAGTCCCAGTGTGGCTGATCATCCTCTCAGAACAGCTAGGGATCGTCGCCTAGGTGAGCCATTACCTCACCTACTAGCTAATCCCACCTAGGTACATCCAATCGCAGAAGGTCCGAAGATCCCCTCTTTTCCCCCGTAGGGCGTATGCGGTATTAGCAGTCGTTTCCAACTGTTATCCCCCTCGACTGGGCAGTTCCCTAGGCATTACTCACCCGTCCGCCGCTCGTCAGCAAAGTAGCAAGCTACTTTCTGTTACCGCTCGACTTGCATGTGTTAGGCCTGCCGCCAGCGTTCAATCTGAGCCATGATCAAACTCTTCAATTAAAAGTTTTTTGCTCCACTCTTTATTCAAAAGGAAGCGACTCAATGAATTCTGATTCACATAAATGACTCGGAAGAATCATCTACATGTTTGTACATATTGCTATGAACACTCATCGTTGCATTGAGATTTAAATCGTTTTCGATTAACTCAATACCTGCGAGTGTCCACACAGATTACTTGATAAATTGTTAAAGAGCGTTAGCACATCCCGGTGATTCCCGAGTGGCTAGGGCTGCGTATTCTACGCAATCCCTTGTTCGCGTCAAGCAGTTTTTGCAAACTTTTTGAGGCTTCACTTTTCAGTGACTGACTACCTTATCGCCTTGGCTACCAAGTGTTTCGACGCTGCGTTGTCTGCTTTGCCGTGTCAGTGGATGCGCATTATAGGCAGTTCTGATTTGGGCGCAAGGGCTTTTTCAAGGATCGGCGATCGCAAGTCGATCTTTTAATCGCTTCGTTGAATTAAGAAACAAAACGAGGGGAAATCACACAGAATGGATCTGGATCTCGCAATATCAAAGGCCGCTAAAGTTCGTTTTTTCATCAATATGCTAGTGTAATTGCTAATAATTCATTACCATATACGAGCTGTTAACAGTTAATTATCAATTCCTCAGAGAACCTATTATATGCAAAAGCCATTTCTTATTGTTTTGATTGTCGCCATCCTGGGCGCATTGGCAATATCTCAGTTCACACCAGAGCTTTATTCAGCGGTCGCATTTTTTACTGGTGCTATTATTGCGAGTGTTATTTTTACACTTCAGTCATCTCCCGCTAACGCTACCGGAGGCGACACTTATACAGGACCCACAATGACACTCTATGTAGGCAACCTGCCTTACCGTGTGCACGAAGGTGAAGTGAAAGAGTTATTTGGCAAGTATGGTCCTGTCAGCTCGGTCAGATTGGTTCGCGATCGCAAGACAGGACGTCGTAAGGGTTTCGGCTTTATCGAGATGTCAGAGGCGGGCGCCAAGAAGGCGATGACCAAACTAAACGAATTCGAGTTCCAGGAACGCACCCTCAAGGTTCGTGAAGCTAAGTCGCAAGACGCAGAGAAAAACGAAGGAGCACAGGCCAGCTAAATTTAACCCGGCTTAATTGATATTAATTTGATATTAGAAAGTCAGCTTATATTTAGCAGCGTCATAACCTAGCTGCCTATTGGCATCAGGCTATCGCGAAAGGCGGTAGCCGATCTGAATCCCCAGGCAGCTAAGGTCTTCCTTAATCCCTCGCAAATACTATCTGTCGTGTAAAGTGCCTGACTCTTACCTATCTCTCCACTCATGCTCGGCTCGAGCAGGCTCACCACCCTGGCCGCAATAGCGTTGGATGAATCTAATAGATGCACGCCCTCACCCAAGTAGCTTTGCAGCTCCTCTCTTAGAATCGGAAAGTGAGTACAGCCGAGGATCAGGGTGTCTAACCCGGATGCTTTGATTGGTGCAAGGATACGATGCAGAGCCTCGCTATCCACAGGCCGCTGCGCCATCTTATCCTCGGCCAGATAGACCAGCTCGGAGGAGCCAAATCTGTCCACGCGACAATCACTGGCAAACTGATCGATAAGATCTTGGGTGTATTGGCGATTGACAGTACCGGGCGTTGCCAATAGCCCAAGGTGTTTCTTCTGTGATAACGCCGCCGCGGGCTTGATAGCCGGAACGACGCCCACCACGGGCACCTTCAGGCAGGCTCTTAACGCTGGCAATATGAGTGTGCTGGCACTGTTACAGGCCACGACCACGATATCAGCCTGGCACTGAATAACCGCCTGACTAATTAAGGTCACGCAACCTTGGATCAGCTCCTGCTCGTCAAGTTCGCCATAGGGTAGCCTGGCATTGTCAAACAGATAACAGTAGTTCGCACTGGGAAGCTGCTCTCGCACCGCCGCCAATATCGACAGGCCGCCTACCCCGGAATCGAACACGAGTATATTTGCTGACAAATTGGCTCTCCCATCATAGAAACGCAGACACACTAAAGGGGCGATTTTTTCACATTCGCGATAAAAGCTAAAGCCATAGGCCTCACAATTGGCTTTTATGGCGGCTTAATCCGCCGGGAAAGTCCGCTACAATGTTAGCCACCCCCTAGACATCAACGACAAGTAGTATACTATTTGCGCCCCCAGAGACAGTAACGGTGTTAAGAAATGAATGTAGACGCAATGGATCCCCAGCAATATGACGCACAACTCGATGTGAAACGTCAGAAACTAGCCCAGCTATTTGTCGACTTCGAGACACCCGAACTGGAAGTGTTTGCCTCACAGAAGGCCCACTACCGCATGCGCGCCGAGTTCCGCGTCTGGCATGAGGGTGAAGATCTCTACTATTACATGTTCGATAAGGCGCAGAACCAGAAGATACGCTGCGAGCAGTTCTTACCGGCAAGTCAGTTGATCAACGACATGATGCCAGAGCTGATGGCGGCGCTGCGTCCTAACCCGGTCCTGAGACACAAGCTGTTCCAGGTTGATTTTCTCTCTACTCTCAGCGGAGAGATCTTAGTGTCACTCCTGTACCACAAGCAGCTCGATGCTCAGTGGCAAGAGGAGGCTCAGGCGCTGAAAGAGGCACTGTCGAGCAAATTTAAGGTGGACATCATAGGCCGCGCTCGTAAGCAGAAGCTGGTGATGGATCGCGACTTCGTTATCGAATCCCTACCCGTCAACGGCAAACAGCTTACCTACAAGCAGGTCGAAAACAGCTTTACCCAGCCAAACGGCGAGGTGGCGATCAAGATGCTCGAGTGGGCCATCGACATCACCCGTGATAGCAGTGGTGACCTGTTGGAGCTCTACTGCGGTAACGGTAATTTCTCTATCGCCCTGGCACAGAACTTCAACCGCGTGCTCGCTACCGAACTGGCCAAGCCATCTGTGGACTCGGCCCAGTACAACATAGAGGCCAACCAGATAGATAATCTGCAGATCATCCGTATGTCGGCGGAAGACTTTACCGATGCGCTGGCCAAGAAGCGCAGCTTCAGACGCTTAGAAGGGGTGGATCTGGACAGCTATGACTGCAACACCATCTTCGTCGACCCGCCAAGAGCAGGCTTAGATGATAATACCCTGTCTATGGTGCAGGGCTACGAGCGTATTCTCTATATCTCTTGTAATCCCAATACCCTGCTGGACAACCTCAAGGTGTTGGACAAAACCCATAAGATCACCCGCTTCGCGCTGTTTGACCAGTTCCCTTATACAGATCATATGGAATCTGGCGTCCTGCTGGAACGTCGTTAATCGGCTAGCTATAAGTCAAACAGTAAAAAAGGGCCCGATGGCCCTTTTTTCGTTGCTCTCTTGCGCTACCTATTCCCGGCTTAACGATGTTCCATCTTCTGCTGCAGGGACTCGGCGCCCTTAGCCACCATGCGCAGCTGGATCACCAGGCGATCCGCCAATATCTTGCGATCGACCCGCTTCATATCCAGCGCCGCGGCGCCGGCATTGAAGACTAAGGTCACTAGGGCCTCCGCCTGGGCTCTTGCCAGTTCGGGGGTGCGCTTGGTGGTCGCCTCGGTGTAGTGCGCTAACTCCGAGATGAAGTGTTCTATCTCTCTCGCCACCGCCGCACGAAACGGCGCCGAGGTGCCCGAGCGCTCATGCAGCAAGATGCGAAAGACGTTGGGGTTAGACTCCAAGACTTCCATAAAGGTATCGACTGAGATGCGAATCACGCTGCCGCCGGCCTCGGCGCGTTGACGTCCCTTGCGCATCATCTGTCTCAGGGTCAGGCCGCCTTCATCCACCATGGTGAGCCCCAGCTCGTTCATATCCTTAAAGTGACGATAGAAGGAGGTTGGCGCTATGTTGGCCTCGCGAGCCACTTCCCGCAGACTCAGGCTAGAAAAACTGCGTTCGGCACTTAATTGATTAAATGCCGCATCGACCAAGGCGCGACGCGTTTTTTCTTTTTGCTGTGCTCTGATACCCATCATGATGAATCCACTAGATAAAACTCAATCTGGCAATCATACCTTCTTTGAGACAAAAACGCAGCCCGCCTTGACCTGCTCCATTAAGTCAGTAGAATTGGCTTACAGCTGTACGCTCAATGAAGAGAACCTGGACATTATAATGAAAAAGCCTCCCCTCATCTGGACCAACATTTTACTCTTTGCCATCACCTTCTTAGGTGCTGTCATCCTGGTGCCTTGGTATGGCATCACCTATGGCTATGGCATGGCAGAATGGGTTGCCTTTGTCGGCCTCGCCTTCGCCAGCGGTCTGTCGATAACCGCCGGATACCATAGGCTCTGGTCACATCGCACCTACAAGGCACACTGGTCGGTACGTTTTCTGTTTGCCTTGGGCGGCGCCCTAGCTCTGCAGAACAGCGCCCTGCACTGGTCGTCGGATCATCGCATCCATCACAAGCATGTGGATGACAACGACAAAGACCCCTATTCGGCTAACATGGGTTTCTGGTACAGCCATATCGGCTGGATGCTAAGGGAGTATCAGGCGCAGCGTTATCACGATTATAAGAACGTGCGTGATCTGCAGAATGAGAAAATTGTGATGTGGCAGCACAAATATTATCTGCCGCTCCTCATCATCATGAACATAGGCCTGCCGGCGCTGCTGGGCTGGCTTAATGGCGATGTCTGGGCCATGTTGCTGATGGCTGGCCTGCTGCGTCTGGTGGTCGTGCACCATTGCACCTTCTTCATCAACTCGCTGGCCCACATCTGGGGCAGCCAGCCCTACACAGACAAAAACACGGCGCGTGACAACGGCGTGCTGGCACTGTTTACCTATGGCGAGGGCTATCATAACTTCCACCACATCTTCGAGAACGACTATCGCAACGGCATCCTCTGGTGGCACTATGATCCCACCAAATGGCTGATCAACGCCATGGCCTGGACTGGACTGGCCAACAACCTCAGGGTCACGCCACAGGAGCGGATCGAGAGTGCCAAGTTGCAGATGCAACTGAAGAAGGCACAGCATAAGGTCACACAGCTGGCCAACCACGAAGAGATCCTCGAGAAGATCCATGCGGAATATGAGCTGCTCAAGACCCATATTGCCGATTACTATCAGGCCCATAAGGAGCTGCTGGAAGCCAAGCGCAAACAGCTGACCACACATCAGCTGATGCAGCAGGTAGAGCACCTGAAGCAGGAACTCCTGGCACGCCAGAAGCAGTGGAAGTCCCTCACCACAGGCTTTGCCTAGTCCGATCTCGAAAAAGCCACCCCAGGGGTGGCTTTTTTACACCCTGAAATAAACAGGAATGATAACGGCCTCCCGCCCTTCATATCTAAGGGCGATTGAAGTGGCGCACCTATGGGTCTATCATGAGCGGCTCTCCACTTCATCCAGAGATAGTTTGCGGTTATGTCAGCAGAAAAGATTAAACTCACCGAGTACAGCCATGGCGCTGGCTGTGGTTGTAAGATTTCACCTAAAGTACTGGGCACCATACTCGCCTCTCAGCTACCCAGCTTTGACGACCCCAATATCCTGGTAGGCAATCAGACCCGCGACGATGCCGCCGTTTACCGACTCAACGATGAGACAGGCATCATCAGCACCACTGACTTCTTCATGCCGATCGTGGATGACCCCTTTACCTTCGGGCGTATTGCCGCCACCAATGCCATCAGCGATATCTACGCCATGGGCGGCACCCCTATGATGGCCATCGCGATTTTGGGCTGGCCGGTCAACGTCTTACCTGCCGAGATCGCCCAGCAGGTGGTCGATGGCGGACGCCAGGCCTGTAAGGATGCCGGCATCATGTTGGCAGGCGGCCACAGTATCGATGCGCCCGAGCCTATCTTCGGCCTCGCCGTGACCGGACAGATCCCGTTAAACGAGCTCAAGCAGAACGATACCGCCAAGGCGGGCGACAGGCTGTTCCTGACCAAACCGCTGGGTATCGGCATACTAACCACGGCGCAGAAACAGAAAAAGTTGGCGGATGAGGATATCGACATCGCACCGGGTGCCATGTGCCAACTCAACAAGATAGGCGCGGCAATCGCCAAGATCTCCGGGGTTACCGCCATGACAGATGTCACCGGCTTTGGCCTAGCTGGCCACCTGATCGAGATGTGCCAGGGCGCCACGCTGGCGGCCAAGATAGACCTGAATGCCCTGCCCATGCTGCCAAAGGCGATGGATTACCTCAGGCTCGGCTGTATCCCCGGCGGCACCCATAGAAACTACGACAGCTATGGCGAACACCTGCCAGAAGTGAACGAAGAGCAGAAGGCCCTGCTGTGCGACCCACAAACCAGCGGCGGATTGCTGATCGCCGTATCAAACAGCCATGAGGCCGAGTTGCTGGCACTGCTGGGAAAAGAGGGGCTGCCGACCCAATGCATCGGCCATTTGGCGCCGCAAACTGAGTCGCAGCCACTGGTAGAGCTAATCTAATGGATAATCATCAATTGGCTAACGTCATTCCGGCAAGCGAATATGGCCGTATCCTGGCCAGCGGCCATCCCATCATGGATGTGCGCGCGCCGATAGAGTTCACCAAGGGCGCCTTTCCCGCCAGCAGCAACCATCCCCTGATGCGCGACGATGAGCGACAACAAGTGGGCACCTGCTATAAGGAACATGGCCAGGATGCCGCCATCGCCCTGGGCCACTCCCTGGTGTGTGGCGCGGTCAAACAGCAGCGCGTAGACGCCTGGCTTGCCTATCTCGATGCCCATCCAGACGCCTACCTCTATTGCTTTCGCGGCGGCCTGCGCTCACAGCTAACCCAGCAATGGCTGGCCGAGGCCGGCAGAGACGTCCCCTACATTCAGGGTGGCTACAAGGCGATGCGCCAGTACCTTATCGACACCATAGACAGGGCGCCAGAGGCGAGGCCTATGCTGATCCTCAGCGGCATCACAGGCAGTGGCAAGACAGACTTTCTGCTGCAACGCCAGGAGGCAGTAGATCTCGAAGGACTGGCCCATCACAGGGGATCCAGCTTCGGCCGCTATCACGAGGGACAGCCGACACAAATCAACTTCGAAAACAGTCTGGGCGTCGCCCTGCTCAAACATCAACAGAGCCCGGCGAGAATCCTGCTGTTAGAAGATGAGAGCTACCTTATCGGACGCTCGGCGCTGCCCAAGGCCTTCTACATGGGAATGCAAGCCGCCAGCGTGGTCATCCTGGAGGAACCGCTGGAGGCAAGGCTGACACGTCTTCTGGACGAATATGTCCATAAGATGCATCGAGGCTATGTCGAGCGTCTGGGCGAAGAAGCAGGCTTTGAGGCATTTGCCGAGTACCTGGCCAACAGCATCAGTGGCATCAAGAAACGCCTGGGCGGCAAGCAGCACGATGAGCTGCAACAGATGATCACAGACGCATTAGCGGTGCAGACCCAGCGCGGCGATACCCAGGCGCACCTCGAATGGATCGCCCTGCTGCTGAGCAAGTATTACGACCCCATGTATCAATATCAGATTGGCAAGAAGGCCGACAGGGTGATCTTCCAGGGCGACCATCAGGCCATGCACCAGTGGCTGGATGAATACGCCACTCGCTAGCAGGCATCAGCCTGGCTTTTCGCTATTTAATCTCAAGCAGCAACCTACTAGGATGCGGGCAACATGGCCTCGACCCGCTCTCGCAGCAGATGGCGGTTAGCCTCTGTGCCCGACACCACATCATCCAGATCAACCGAGATCTTAGACCAGAAGCGCTTTGGCCTAGTACTCAGAGCATGGCCATCCTTGTGGCTGAAGTAGGAACCCCAGAGGCCGTTGAGGGCCATAGGGATAACAGGCACGGAGTCGCGGGCGAGGATCTTGTCGATACCGGGGCGGAACTCGCCCAACTCACCGTTAGGCGTCAGACGCCCCTCGGGGAAGATACACACCAGCTCGCCATCGGCCAGCGCCTGATGGATAGACTCGAACGCCTGATTATAGGTCGCCTCACTCTGCCGCGGTGAACAGATGGGGATCACACCCGCATGGCGAAACAGATACTTGAGCAGCGGCATCTCGCTGATAGATTTATCCATCACGAAACGGATCGGGCGGGTCGAGGCGCCCATGATGATCAAGGCATCCACATAGCTCACATGGTTGCACACTATGATGCCGGCACCTTCGCTGGGCAGCTTGTCGCGGCCGGTAACTGTGACGCGATACAGGATATGGCTCAGCAGGTAACTGACAAATCTCTGGGTAAACTCGGGCACCTGACTATAGACATAGAGGGCGACGACGGCATTGAGCAGCGCCAGCAATAGGAAGAGCTCTGTGATCTGCCAGCCAAACACCTCTAGCAGCAAGATAGACATGACCGCCGAGACCACCATGAACAGGGCGTTCATGATATTGTTCGCGGCGATGGCCTGGGCACACTCACCCCGGTCGGCACGCGACTGAATAAAGGCGTACAGGGGCACGATAAACAGACCGCCGCTCACCCCCACCATAAACAGGGCAAACATCACCCGATAGTGCTGTGACTCGGCGATAAAGCTGCTAAAGCTATAGATGGTCTCAGCCTGGGCGGGCAACTCGGGCAGCGACCACAGCAGATCCACACCAAACAGAGTTAGCCCAGCCACGCCGAAGGGCAAGAGCCCCAGCTCCACATGGCCGAAGGAGAAGCGCTCACACAGGAAGGAGCCCGCGGCAATCCCGATAGAGAACAGCGCCAACAGGAGTGAGACCACGGTGGCATCGGCGTGCAGATGCAACTTGGCAAAGTTGGGGAACTGGGTCAGATAGGTCGCCCCGAGGAACCAGAACCAGCTGATCGCTAAGATGGCCATCCAGATACTCGGCGTCTTCCTCACCTTGGCGATGCTGCGCCAGGTGCCAGACAGAGGCGCGAAACGTATCTTAGTGACATTTCCCTGCGGCGGCATGGCAGGGATCGCGCGGCTGGCCAGATAGCCGGCAACGGCCAGCACAAACACGGTCGCCGCGGTAGCTATAATGCCCTTGTCGCTGGCCACCAGAAGCCCGGCACTGAGTGTACCTATCAAGATCGACAAGAAGGTGCCCATCTCCACCCAGGCATTGCCCGTCACCAGCTCATCTTCCGCAAGCGCCTGAGGCAACAGCGAGTATTTGACCGGCCCAAAATAGGCCGACTGGCTACCGGTCAAGAAGAGCAGCAGCAACATCATCATGTAACTCTGGGTCAAGATCGCCATGGCGGCGCAGGACATGATCACCAACTCGAGCTGCTTTAAGCGTCTGATCAATTTGGCCTTATCCATGTTATCTGCCACCACACCCGCGTGGGCGGAAAACAGGAAGAAAGGCAGGATAAATACGCCGGCGGCGAGGTTAACAAATAGGTTGACGCTAATGGGTAGGCTCTCTATCTGGCTGTAGGTCACCATCAGCAGCAGCACATTCTTGTAGATATTATCGTTAAGCGCGCCCAGACACTGGGTCGCAAAATAGGGGAAAAACCGCTTGGTTAACAACATAACGCCTCCTTGTGATAACCCAATCCTTTAAGTTGTACCGCGAGATGATGACTAATGGCCTGCTCAATACCGATCCCTGGGGCAAAGAGCTTATCATCCAGCGCCAGACTCACCAGACCATGGACGCCGCCCCACAGGGCGCGGCTCGCCAGTAATAGTTGCTCGGCCGGAAGCTCGGGCAGCAGACGCGCCAGGCATGACTCAATCAGGCCGAACAGCTGCGCGATTAGCTGGGCATGGTGATCGCTCAGCCCCTGCTCCTCCGTCGCCTTTAGCTCGAAGATCAGCTGAAACGCCCTTGGCTGCGCGAAAGCAAATTGCTGATAGGCCCCGGCCATCGCCTCAAGCTGACTCGACTCAGACGCTTGGCTTTGAGCAGCTTGCTCTTGAGATGCATAATCTTGAAAAGCTTGAGCTTTAGCAGCCAGGCGCTTATACAGTTCATCCAGGGTCTGCTCGGCAACCGCCAGCAGCAAGCCCTGATAGCTGCCGAAGAGATTCACCAGCGTACTGGGCACATAACCTATGGCCGCCGCCACCTTGCGCAGGCTCAGGCTATCGAGCGGCTCGACCTCCAGGTGGCGCAGCACGGCGGCGGTTGCCATCGCCCGGATCTCATCATGAGTATGTTCTTTGCGTCTTGCCATCTCGGCTCCATCGCGCTGTCAATTTGTGCACAAGTTACCAGCAAGCAAAATAAAAAACAATGTTCACAATAAGACTATTTTTCACCGGGTAGATTAAAATTAGGATTTTATCGCTGGAGTATCATGAGGATCCTGTCTTCGCCCGGGCCGAAATAATCGGCCTCCAGCCCCTGCTCGACAAAGCCCAGCTTGGAATAGAGGTGTCTGGCGGGATTCTCCGGCGCCACCGTGAGTTTCACCTGGGCCACACCATCTGGCAGCGCACTCAGAGACTCGGTGATCAGGCGCCTGCCTATGCCCCGACCCTGAGCGGCATCGTCGACGGCCACAGAGAGGATCCAGGCACAGTCGGCCTGTTCACTCCTTGCCAGCAAGATGTAACCGAGCAGGCGTTCAGCGTTATCGCAGGCGACAAGCAGCCCGCTCGGCCAGCAATCGAAGCTCTGACGAAAGAAAAAATCCGGGTAGGCATGGTCGCCAAAGAGCCCCTGCTCGAGACGATAGATCGCCGGCAGCTGAGTCTTACAAGCCGCCTCGACACTGATAAGATTAGGATTATTCACCGGTTAACAGCTCATCCCATGGCAGGTGAGTCGAGCCCACGACGATGAAGTTGGGGTTCTCCAGTGATTCGCGCTCGTTGTAGCTCAACGGCTGCAACTCGAGATCCATCACCTGGCCACCGGCCTCTTCGATGATGATCTGCGCCGCACCGGTGTCCCACTCGCCGGTTGGGCCAATGCGCACATAGCAGTCGGCGCGGCCCTCTGCCACCAGGCAGCTCTTTAGCGCCGCACCGCCCAGCACCACGAGTTCACAGTGCTTAGGATGATTGAAAAGCTTCAACACAGATTGAGGATCCTGACGGCGGCTCACCGCCAGACGCAGGCAGGGCTCATCGTCTTTGGTCAGCTGCTTGCTGGCGATACGCACCTCGCCCTTGCTGCTACGCTTGTAGGCACCCAGGCCTGCCACGGCATAGTAAACCACACCCGTCATGGGCACATAGACGATTCCCATGATGGGACGATTGTGCTCGACCAGGGCGATGATCACCGAGAAGTCGCCGCTACCGGCGATAAACTCACCCGTGCCATCGAGAGGGTCTACCAACCAGTAACGCTGCCAATCGGCGCGCTCGGAGAAAGGAATATCGGCATCTTCTTCAGAGAGGACTGGGATCTCAGGGGTAAGGCTGCTTAGCTGGGAAGAGATGATCTCATGGGCCGCGATATCGGCAGAGGTTACCGGGGTATTGTCGGATTTCACCTCTTTGTCAAAACTGCCCTCGAGGTAGATCCCTTTGATGGCCTCACCCGCCTCGATGGCAATCGAAATCGCCTGCTCAACATACTCTTCTGGCTTCATCACAACTCCAACAGCCTACATCTGGCAATGCCTAATATGATAATTCGGATTAACTACTTTAGTTTTAGATGTTTCTGTGCCAAAAACAAGGCGCTAACGCTTCGAGATTCGGAAAAATCATCTTCTAATAACAGCTCAGACCACTGGCTCAATGGCCAGCGCACCACCTCTATGGGTTCGGGCTCGTCACCCTGCAATCGACTCTCATACAGATCTTCGGCGACGAAGATCTGCATCTTGCTGGCAAAGTAGCCGGGCGCCAGGCTCAACTCCATCAGATGGGTCAACTTACGCGCACCAAAACCTATCTCTTCCTGCAGCTCTCGGTTGGCCGCCTCGGCATGGGTCTCGCCGGGATCCACTAGGCCCTTGGGGAAACCCAGCTCATAGCTGTGGGTACCCGCCGCATATTCGCGTCCCAGCAATAGCTCCTCGCCATGCACAGGCACCACCATCACGGCGCCACGGGCGTTGCCCTTCATGCGCTCATACTGGCGCTCAACCTGGTTCGAAAATTTTAAATGCACCTGCTCTATCTGAAACAGACGGCTCTGGGCAACAACTTCGGCATGTAGGATCTGCGGCTTTTTGTCCGGCATGAAACTTCCTGATAAAAATGGCGTTTGCTTAACCACTCAATCTTACTATGATGGGCCTAATCCACAACTCAAACCAAGGAATTTTTTTACTCGCTTTATGTTTCCCTGGAATAAGATAGATACCGTGCTGCTGGATATGGACGGCACCCTGTTGGATCTGCATTTCGACAACCATTTCTGGCTTAGCCTGGTGCCTCAGGCCTTGTGTGAACAAAGGCAGATCCCAAAGGCCGACGCCCAACAACTGGTGGAGAGTGCCTACGCCAAGGTCTTCGGCACCCTGGAGTGGTATTGCCTTGAATATTGGCAACAGGAGCTGGGTTTAGACATCCTGGCTTTGCACCACACTCTAGTGGACCGGATCCAGCTACGTCAGGACAGCATGCCCTTTCTCACCGCACTGGCCAGACACAGCAAGCGGCGCATCTTGGTCACCAACGCCCATCCCCACAGCCTGGCGCTGAAACTCGAGCATACAGATCTGGCTAACGGGCTCGATGAGATGCTCTCGAGTCACGCCACCGGCTATCCCAAGGAACACCCGCAATTTTGGCGTCACCTGTTTAATCAGTATTCCTTGGATCCCAGCCGCTGCCTGTTTATCGACGACAGCGAGCCCATACTACAGGCAGCCAAGAAGGCTGGCGTCGGCTACCAGTTGGGGATCAAGAATCCCGACAGCCAGCAGCCTCACAAGCAGTTTGCCGACTTTCCGGCCATCGACGATTACCATCATCTGCTGCTCTCCCTTGAACAGGCCAGACTCGGCTAATCAATCACACTTTAGGCGCTAATCGCTTGATGGGATTGGGAGAAAATCTGGTTAATACTTGCACTGTATAAAATACTGTATATACTGACAGGTACTGTATGGAAAGACAGGATTAATCATGAGACCCTTAACCCCGAGACAAGCCGAGATTTTAGATCTGATAAAACGCAATATTGCCGACACGGGCATGCCGCCTACCCGTGCCGAGATTGCGCGTCGACTAGGCTTTAAGAGTGCCAACGCCGCCGAGGAACACCTCAAGGCCCTGGCCAAGAAAGGCTGCATCGAAATCATGCCCGGCACATCACGTGGCATCAAGCTGACCCAGGAGGAAGAGCCTGAAGATCTCGGCCTGCCCCTCATAGGTCAGGTGGCCGCCGGTGAGCCCATCCTGGCCCAGGAGCATGTGGAACAACACTATCAGGTTGACCCTAGCATGTTCCGCCCCAGCGCCGACTTCCTGCTGCGGGTCAGGGGGGACAGTATGAAAGATATAGGTATTCTCGAGGGCGACCTACTCGCGGTACATAAGGTCGAACAGGCAAGAAACGGCCAGATAGTCGTGGCCCGCGTGGAAGATGATGTAACGGTTAAACGCTTCGAGAAGCGTGGCAGCACCGTCTATCTGCATGCCGAGAATGAAGAGTATTCCCCTATCGTGGTGGACCTCACCACCCAGAGCCTGAGCATCGAAGGCCTGGCCGTCGGCGTTATTCGAAATGGAGACTGGCAATGAACAACCTAATGGGCATGGCGCCACGTCATCCAGGGCTGTGGGTCGATCTCGACAGCTCGCTTAAGCGCGGCGATGGCAACACTATCTCGACTACGGCAAGTTCTACCCAGGGCAAGCAGGAGCTGCAGGCCCTCACTCCAGAGCTAGCCAGACTCAGTCAGCAGGGACAATGGGTGGTGTTGATCAGCCCACCTAACATAGGCTACAAGCAGATGCTGGCCGACGGCGGTGTGCGTATGGATCGCATCCTACTGGTGCACACCAAGGATGAGGTCGAAACCCTGTGGGCGATGGAAAAAGCCCTCACAAGTGGTACATCCAGTGCGGTGATCTGCTGGGCACAAACCCTGGATGCCCGTGACAGTCGTCGCCTACAGATAGTTGCCAAGAATACCCGCGCCCTGGGAGTGGTGATCGAAGATGCGAACGGTCACTTACCTGCCAACCCTTTTCCCCAAGAGGATCTCGGCGGCCAAACCATGAGTCTGTTCAGTTCACTACACTGATATTCCGCGCCCTACCTTTCCATACAGACGCCCCGCAAGGGGCGTTTTTGTGTCTGTTTTGTTTAGCAAAATAAAATAAAAGTGATCTTGATCAATATTTAAACAGCCATTAAGTTAGTAAGAGATATCAACGATTATTTGTTATATCGCACAATTTGGTTGTCGGCTTGAGCGGCGAAAATGAACCTGTAATACCTCGCCCACGGTAGCTGAAATTGGTCTGATATATTCAGCCGTAAGTGCAAGCGTGGTCACCACCAGCAGAACAAGAGATTCACCACCGACGCACTTTGAAGTCATCGTTGCTTTTTTGGGAACTGAAGAGTTTGCATAGAGCCGAGACATACTGTGTGGCTCTTCTTTGTAGTTGCCTTCGCAATTGACAGAGGAGAAGTCTAGTGAAGCAAGTGTTGTGTTGTTTGCTGGCGTTGCTATTTACGCCCACCATACTCGCAGCAGATATGCCCCTGAATATGACATCAGGGGTCACAGAGATCAGCAATAAGGTGTTTAGCCTTCATATGACGATTCTCTATATCTGTTGTGCCATAGGCCTAGTCGTCTTTGGGGTGATGATCTACGCCATCATCAACCATAGGCGCTCTAAGGGTGCCGTCGCGGCAAACTTTCATGAGAGCACTAAGGTAGAGATCGCCTGGACGCTCGTTCCCTTTGTCATCTTGATCCTCATGGCCATCCCGGCCACCAAGACTCTCATCGCCATGGAAGATCCCAGCAATGCCGATCTCACCATCAAGATCACTGGCTCCCAATGGAAATGGCACTACAGCTATTTTGATCAAGACATCAGCTACTATAGCCTGCTGGCGACTCCCAGAGAACAGATAGAGGGCAAGGAGACCAAAGGCGAACACTATCTGCTGGAGGTCGACAAGCCGCTGGTATTGCCGGTCAATCGTAAGATCCGTTTCCTGATGACCTCGGAAGATGTGATCCACTCCTGGTGGGTGCCGGCCTTCGCGGTAAAGAAGGATGCTAACCCAGGCTTTATCAACGAGGCCTGGACCCGCATCGACAAGCCAGGCATCTACCGCGGCCAGTGCGCCGAGCTTTGCGGCAAGGATCACGGATTCATGCCCATCGTAGTGCAGGTACTTTCCGAGGCCGATTTCGACAACTGGATTGTCGAGCAGGAGGCACAGGCCAGCGCGGCCGCCGCCGAGGCGCAGGCCGCACTGTCGAAGACCCTGTCGAAAGAAGAGCTGATGGCTCAGGGCGAACAAGTCTATATGGCCCGCTGCGCCGCCTGCCACCAGCCAAATGGCGCCGGCCTGCCGGGTGTATTCCCCTCGCTCATAGGCAGCCCAATCATCAAGGGCCCTGTCGCCGATCACTTGGATGTGGTGCTACATGGCCGCTCCGGCACAGCCATGCAGGCCTTCGCCCAGCAGCTCACCGCCACAGAGATTGCCGCCGTGGTTACCTTCGAACGTAATGCCTGGGGTAACGACACGGGCGATACGGTTCAGGCAGCCGACGTTAACCAGGCAAACTCAGGCGCATCGAGCGGGGCTGATACAGGAGCAGATGCAGCTGCAGAAGCGGTTCAATCTGTGCCTACCCCGGCAGCCGATTCGAGTGCGGCAGCAAGCTCCACCGCCGAGGATCCCCAAGCACCTGTGTTAGACGATCTGACCATGGATGAGCTGATGGCCAAGGGTGAACAGGTATATCTCGGCCACTGCGCCGCCTGTCATCAGGCCACAGGCATGGGATTACCCGGCGCCTTCCCCGCCCTAAAAGGCAGCGCCATCGCCACAGGGCCAGTTAAGAATCACCTAGACATAGTGCTTCACGGTAAGCCTGGCACCGCCATGCAGGCTTTCGCCAGTCAGTTAACGCCACAGGAAATCGCCTCGGTGATCACCTTTGAGCGTAACGCCTGGGGTAACAACACAGGCGACATGGTTCAGGCAACAGACGTCAAGCAACAGGGTCAATAGGGAGGCATTATGAATGCAATAACGCGTGAAGCAGATATGGATGCCACTCATATTGGCGAACATTCGACCCACCATGAGGAGCACCCGACGGGTATAAAACGTTGGCTGTTTACCACCAACCATAAAGATATTGGCACCCTGTATCTCTGGTTCAGTTTCATCATGTTCTTGACCGGCGGCGCCATGGCCATGGTGATCCGTGCCGAGCTGTTCCAGCCGGGTCTGCAACTGGTGGAGCCCAACTTCTTCAATCAGATGACCACGGTTCACGGCCTCATCATGGTGTTTGGCGCCGTGATGCCGGCCTTTACCGGCCTCGCCAACTGGCTGATCCCTATGATGATAGGCGCGCCAGACATGGCACTGCCGCGGATGAACAACTGGAGTTTCTGGATCTTGCCCTTCGCCTTTGCGATCCTGCTCAGTTCGCTGTTTATGGAAGGCGGCGGGCCTAACTTTGGTTGGACCTTCTACGCCCCGCTGTCGACGGCCTATAGCCCGGATAGCACGGCGCTGTTTGTCTTCTCGGTACACATCATGGGTATCAGCTCCATCATGGGCGCCATCAACGTGATCGTGACCATAGTCAACATGCGCGCTCCCGGCATGAGCTGGATGAAGTTGCCACTGTTCGTCTGGACCTGGTTGATCACCGCCTTCTTGTTGATCGCAGTAATGCCGGTACTCGCAGGTACAGTGACCATGGTACTGACCGACAAGTTCTTCGGCACCAGCTTCTTCGATGCCGCCGGTGGTGGTGACCCTGTGATGTTCCAGCATATCTTCTGGTTCTTCGGCCATCCCGAGGTCTACATCATGATCTTGCCGTCCTTCGGCATCATCTCCGCCATAGTACCGGCCTTCAGCCGCAAGAAGCTGTTCGGCTACTCTTCCATGGTGTACGCCACCGCCAGTATCGCGATCCTCTCCTTCCTGGTCTGGGCACACCACATGTTTACCACAGGTATGCCGGTATTTGCCGAGCTCTTCTTCATGTATTGCACCATGTTGATCGCCGTGCCGACCGGAGTGAAGGTGTTTAACTGGGTCGCCACCCTCTGGCGCGGCTCGCTCACCTTCGAGACGCCCATGCTGTTTGCACTGGCCTTTATCATACTCTTCACCATAGGCGGCTTCTCTGGGCTGATGCTGGCCATCACGCCTGTGGATTTCCAGTATCACGACACCTACTTCGTCGTGGCTCACTTCCACTATGTGCTGGTCTCGGGCGCTATCTTCTCCATCATGGCGGCGGCCTACTATTGGCTGCCTAAGTGGACCGGGCATATGTACAGCGAGAAACTCGGCAAGCTGCATTTCTGGTGCTCGGTGATCTCGGTTAACGTGCTCTTCTTCCCCATGCACTTCCTGGGACTGGCGGGCATGCCGCGACGCATTCCGGACTACTCGATTCAGTTTGCCGACGTTAACCAGATAGTCTCTATCGGCGGCTTCGCCTTCGGCCTGTCGCAACTGATCTTCCTGGTGGTGGTGATCAAGTGCATCCGCGGCGGCGAGCCGGCGCCCAGCAAGCCATGGGATGGTGCCGAGGGACTGGAGTGGACCCTGCCGAGTCCGGCGCCCTACCACTCATTCTCGACACCACCCGAGGTGAAATAGCATGACGGACACTAAGGCATACTCCAACCGTAAGCTGATCGGCCTACTGCTATTAGGTTGTGTGGGCATGTTCGGCTTCGGATTCGCCTTGGTGCCTCTATATGATGTGCTATGTGAAAAATTAGGCATCAATGGTAAGACGCAATCGACCGCCGCCGAATATAAGGCGGTAACCATAGATACCAGCCGCACGGTAACGGTCGAATTTATGGCACAGACCCAGAAAGATATGCCCTGGGTCTTCGCCCCCGAGATGAAACGCATTCAGGTGCATCCGGGAGAGGTGATTCGTACTCAGTTTCACGCCAAAAATCTATCGGCGCAGCAAATTATCGGACAGGCTATTCCCTCTGTCTCTCCGGGACAGGGCGCGGCCTACTTCCACAAGACAGAGTGTTTCTGCTTTAACCAGCAAAAACTCGATGCCAATGCCGATGCGCAATTACCTTTGATCTTCTATGTCGATACCGAGCTGCCCGAGCAGATCTCGACACTGACCCTCTCTTATACGCTATACAACATCACCGACAAGGGGTACGTAGATGATGTTGAGCAAGGAGCTGCGAAATGACAAGCAAACATGAACACTACTATGTCCCCGCCCAGAGTGCCTGGCCCATCATAGGTGCCTTCGGCCTCTTCCTCATCGCCTATGGCGCCGGCAGTTATGTACAGCAGTTACAGACGGAGCAGACTAGCGGCGGTTATATCCTTACAGCCGGGATCGCCGTCATCCTCTACATGGTCTTCGGCTGGTTCAGGACTGTGATCGGCGAGTCCATGTCTGGCCTCTACTCTAAACAGATGGATCGCTCCTTCCGCCAAGGAATGAGCTGGTTTATCTTTTCCGAGGTGATGTTCTTTGCCGCCTTCTTCGGTGCCCTGCTCTATGCCCGCACCATAGCCGTGCCCTGGCTCGGTGGCGCCTCGAACAATGCCATGACCCACGAGGTGCTCTGGCCCAATTTCCAGGCGGTCTGGCCTCTGGTCACCACACCGGACGGCACCAAGACGGAGGCCATGGGCTGGACAGGTCTGCCCCTTTACAACACCATCATACTGCTGACCTCGTCGGTCACCCTGCATTTCGCCCATGTGAGCCTGGAGAAGAGCAAACGCACGGCGCTCACCCTCTGGTTAGGCATCACCATACTCTTAGGTCTGGCCTTCCTCTTCCTCCAAGCCAAAGAGTATGCCCACGCCTATCAGGAGATGGGGCTGACCCTGTCATCCGGTGTCTATGGCAACACCTTCTTCTTGCTCACCGGATTTCACGGCATGCACGTGACCCTGGGGACCATCTTTCTGTTCGTCCTCTTCTTGCGGGTACTGAGGGGACATTTCACGCCGGATAAGCATTTTGCCTTCCAGGCAGGCAGTTGGTATTGGCACTTTGTGGATGTTGTCTGGCTCTGCCTGTTCGTATTCGTCTATGTGCTTTAGCGACGAATCTAGAGACTAATAGGGTCTGGGATTGGGGGTGATGATCCCCAGTCCCAAGGCAATCAATAGCAGGAGCACCACCAGCACAGAGAAGAGCACACGCCGCCCCAGATACTGACTCATGGGCGCCTTGCCCTCTCCCTTCACTAAGACAAATAAGGCCCGGCCAAGATTAAAGATAATGAAGACCAATAGCAGTACTAAGACGATCTTAAATAGCAGTATTTCGCTCATGAAGGCTCCCACGGTTCGCGGTGGCACGATTTTTCTCGTTTTAGTTACTTTGCTGGTATTCACCATTCTGGTCAAGCTGGGACTTTGGCAGTTAGACAGGGCCGCCGAGAAGCAGGCACTGCAACAGGCGCTCACCGTCAAGCAGGCCGCCGCGCCGCTGGATTATCAGGGTCTGCTCGCCTTGGCCGAAAGTGAATCCCTCACCGGCTATCGTCTGGAGGTCCAGGCGACTCCTGTGGACGCCCCCATCATATTGCTGGACAACCAGGTATATGAGGGCCACGTCGGTTATCTGGCCTACCAGGTGATGCGTGTCGAGACCGAGAGCGAGGCCGATGATCCCTTGCTGCTGGTCGAGCTCGGCTTTATCGACAGCGGCCTGGACAGACAGAAACTGCCCCAACTAACCAAACTAAGCCGAGAGGTGACACTAAGTGGTCGCGTCTATCAGCGAGCCAGCAACCCACTGAGTCAACATCTACTGGCCGAGACGGGCTCCCCCATGCGCATCCAGAACCTTAACCTGCCGGAGTTATCGCAAACACTTGGGCTGCCGCTCGCCCCCGCCATTCTTCAACCCGAGGCGATTCCGGGCAGCGCGCTCCCCCATCCCTGGCAGCCGATCCCCATGAGTGCCCTGAAGCATCAGGGCTACGCCCTGCAGTGGTTCTCTATGGCGACCGCGTTTCTGATACTTATGGCTTACCTTCTGATATTTAAGAGGAAAAACAAAGAATCCAGTAAAGACAAATGAATGCCGTAACTTGTTGCGCAAAGTCAGCTGACCCTGTAGGTTAAACAATAGGCACCCCGAATTAACGGGGGGCTCACCCAGGTAAATGGTCACTTCCTAGCCGTCTCGGGGAGTTGATATTTTTCGGTGTCTGGCGCGCGCTAACCCATAAAATAATCAACAGAGGATTAAGATGAGATCCCCAAAGAGCCGAGGCGCAAAACCCCTACTGATCTTGCTACTGGTATTTGTCTTACCCGTTGCGGTGGCAAAGCTGGTGCTGAGTCTGAACCTCTACCATGGTGGCGTCACCAACAAGGGCGAACTCCTGCCGCCCGATACCAACTACGCCCGCCTAGCGATGGCCAACCCCATGCCCAAGCACTGGCAGATGATCTACCTGCTGCCGAGCCAATGCGATCAGGCCTGCATGAACCGACTCTACATACTGCATCAGAGCCAGATCGCCCTGGGACGGGACCAACACAGGGTCAACCCCATCATACTGCTACAGGCAGACAGCGATCTTGCGGCGCTGCAGGAGAGTGAGTTCAGCTTCACTACAGCCCAGGCTACCGAGGCGCTCAGCCAGATGCTGACCCGGGAAGAGATCATCATAGTGGATCCCCTGGGCTCCCTGGTGATGCGCTATGCCCAGGTTGAAGATGAGCAGGCCCAGCTGATGCTGGGTAAGGCGATGATCGCCGACTTAAGAAAGATGCTTAAACTGTCGAGGGTCGGCTAATGCAGATGACTTCCCTACTCAAACTCACCCTGGTCTTTACCCTGTGCGTGATACTTATGGGTGCCTACACCCGACTGTCTGACGCCGGCCTTGGCTGCCCCGACTGGCCCGGCTGCTATGGCATGATCAAGGTGCCCACCCAGAGCCATGAGCTGGCCAAAGCCCAGGACAGCTTTCCCGAACACACGGTAGAACCCGAGAAGGCCTGGCTGGAGATGATCCACAGATACATTGCCGGCACCCTGGGCCTGCTGGTCGCCTTCATCCTCTTCATCAGCTTCAGGCGGCCCGATGCTCCTAAGAAGCTGCCGAGCTTTATCGCCCTGCTGATCCTATTTCAGGCGGCGCTGGGAATGTGGACCGTCACCATGAAACTCATGCCCGTGGTGGTGATGTCCCACCTGATAGGCGGCTTTACCCTGATCTCCTTATTGTGGCTCCTCTACCTCAGGACCAAGCCGCTACGACTGCCCGGCGGCGAGCCAAGGCTGCGAAAACTGGCACCCTACGCCCTCTTCTGCCTTAGCTTACTCGTGCTGCAGATCATCCTGGGCGGCTGGACCTCCTCTAACTATGCGGCGCTGGCCTGCACCACACTGCCCATCTGCGAAGGAGACTGGGTAAGCAACCTCGACCCGCTGCATGCCTTCTATCCCCTGCATAAGACGGAAGGTAGCTACGAGTTCGGCATACTGGATTACTCCTCCCGCATGACGATTCATGTGGCTCACAGATTCGGCGCCATCATCACGGCGACCGCACTGCTCTGGCTGGTGTATTGCATGATTAAATTCTCACACTCTCAGCTGCTGAAACGCAGTGCCTGGGTACTCCTGGGGTTATTGTGCCTGCAGATAGCCCTGGGGATCAGCAACGTGGTGCTGCACCTTCCCCTGGGGATCGCCGTGTCCCATAACGCGGGCGCCGCACTCCTGTTACTCACCTTGGTCTTCATCAACTACGCCCTGTGGCGTAAGGCATAAGGAGGCATCGCCATGGCCAAACCTATGACAATCACTAAGCCTGTCGCCACCCCGCTCCCTTGGCGCGCCTACCTCGAAATGACCAAGCCTAGGGTGGTTGCCCTGATGCTGCTGACCGTATTGGTCGGCATGTGTCTGGCGGTGCCAGGCGCGGTACCGGTTCAGCCGCTGATCGCCGGCCTGGTGGGCATAGGCATGATGGCGGGGGCCGCTGCGGCCTATAACCATCTGATCGACCGCCGCATCGACGGCCTGATGGCCCGCACCTATAACCGTCCGCTCCCCAAAGGCCGGATCTCTATCACCAAGGCGCTCACCTTTGCCACCGCCATGGCGATTCTCGGCTTTGCGCTGCTCTACTGGGCCGTCAACCCGCTCACCGCCTGGCTCACCTTCGCCAGTCTCATCGGCTACGCGGTGATCTATACCGCCTATCTCAAGCGCGCGACACCCCAGAATATCGTCGTCGGCGGCTTGGCCGGCGCCATGCCCCCCCTACTGGGTTGGACGGCGATCACCGGTGAGTTTCACGGCCATGCCTTGCTGCTGGTGATCATCATCTTCGCCTGGACCCCGCCCCACTTCTGGGCGCTGGCGATCCACAGACGCGCCGAATATGCCAAGGTCGATGTGCCCATGCTGCCCGTCACCCACGGCGTCGAATTTACCAAGACCTGCATCATGCTCTATACGGTGTTGCTGGCGCTGGCCTGCCTCTACCCTGTGCTGGTCGGCATGTGCGGTCCCCTTTATCTGGTGGGGTCGACTCTGTTGAGTTGCGGCTTCATCTATAAGGCCTGGCAACTCAAGTATCGAGACAAGCCGGGCCTGGCGATGCAGGTGTTTCGCTTCTCCATCTACCATCTGATGCTGCTCTTCTTGCTGCTCCTAGTCGACCACTATCTCTGGAGCTAACGCGATGAAACCGCTATGGATAGTCCTAACCTTATTCATCTTCAGCGGCCTGGGGGCGATCGCGGCGGTTAACTTCACGGGCCAAGCCACGCCGCCCGAGCTGCTCACCAGCTATCGCTATCCCCAGCAGCGACCTCTGTCCCCCTTCGAGCTGACGGATCAGAACGGCAAGGCCTTCACCAACGCCCGGCTAAAAGACAAGTGGAGCCTGTTCTTCGTCGGCTACACCTCTTGCCCGGATGTCTGCCCCACCACCCTGGGCAAGCTGGCGGCGGCCTATCAACAACTGGAAGGCGTGGTGGATCTGCAGGTGGTGTTTCTGTCGGTCGATCCTGCGCGGGATACCCAGGTAAAACTCAAGGATTACATCAACTTCTTCAATCCCAACTTCATTGCGGTCACGGCGCCCCACAGCCAGTTACTGCCGCTGACCCGTGAGCTGGGATTCGTATATACCATGGTGGGCGAAGGCGAAAACTATCAGGTGGATCACAGCGCCTCCATGGTGCTCATCTCTCCCGACGGCACCCGGGTGGCCACGGTTAAACCCACCAGCCTAGATCCGCGACAGCTGCCGCAGATCCGCAACAAGAACCTCATTCATGATGTGATCGCCCTGGCGACTCACTATGGTGAATAGCGAGACTCACTCGTCAAAATTACTCTCATCACCGCTAATGGGCTCCCCTCCTGGGAGCCCATTTAGTTAAAAAACTGTTATTTTTCAGGCAAGCCTCTTATTTACCGTCTATCTTTTGATCCTAGTGGAGTCTTATTGACAGGGATTGTAGAGGAGCCCCCCGATGACCCAGAGTCCGATTCGCTTAGCGTCCGAGCTGACGATTCGTAACATCCAGCAGGTCCACCACGATATTGCCGAACAACTCACAGCGTCCGACACCTTGTGTATCGACGCCAGCCAGTTGACCCGGGTCGATACCTCAGGTGCGCAGCTGCTCTACTTTTTGCATCACTATTGCCAGACGCACCACCATGCCATCGAATGGACGCCGCCCGCAGAGGAGGTCGAACATACCCTGGCCGAGTTGGGGCTCGACGCGACACAGATCTTTGCGCTTGCTCAGGAGAGAATTCAAGAATGAAGAAGATACTCGCAGTAGATGATTCAGCCTCCATGCGTCAGATGGTGGGCTTTACCCTCAAGACGGCGGGATTCGATGTGACCGAAGCCTGCAACGGTGACGAGGCGCTGACCCAGGCGAAGAGCCAGGACTATGACCTGGTGATCTCAGACGTCAACATGCCAGTGATGGACGGCATCACCTTGATCCGCAACCTACGCAGCCTGCCCAACTATAAGTTCACCCCTCTACTGATGCTGACCACAGAATCGGGCAGCGAAAAGAAGCAGGAGGGACGCTCGGCCGGTGCCACCGGCTGGATAGTCAAACCCTTTAACCCCGACCAGCTGCTTGCCACGGTCAACAAGGTGTTACGTTAATCTGAGTCTGGATGGTGGGATATGGAAATCGATCTGAGTCAATTCAGCCAAGTCTTCTTTGAAGAAAGCCTTGAGGGCTTGGAAAGCATGGAGTCCGAGCTGCTGAAGCTAGATATCGCCGCGCCGGATCCCGAGGCGATCAACACCATCTTTCGCGCCGCCCACTCCATCAAGGGGGGCAGCGGCACCTTCGGTTTTAACCAGGTCGCCAACTACACCCACCTGCTAGAGACGCTGCTGGATGAGATCCGCGACGGCCGCCGCGAGATGACCAGCCATCATCAGGACATACTCCTGCTGTCGGTCGACCTGCTGCGTAACATGCTCGACGCCGTCATGCATCAGCAAACCTTCGACGATCCCATGCTCAGCGATCTGGAGCAGAAGTTTGCCGCCGAGCTATCCCAGGGCGAGTCACAAGAAGATGAAACCCAGCGCGAACCCGAGACGCCAGAACAGACGACCTGGCAGATCAGCTTCAAGGCCGGCACGGACATCCTCAGGTACGGTAACGACCCTTTGCTGATGTTCAACGAGCTGGGTCAGTGCGGAGAACTCAGTGTCGAGCTACTGCCGCAGGAGATCCCCGACTTCACTCAATATGACCCCGAGGCCTGCTACCTCGCCTGGTCGCTCACCCTCACCACAGACCAACCCCTTTCGCGTCTTAAGGAAGCCTTCGAATGGGTCGAGGATGAGTGCGACATTGACTATCAGGCTCAGCCCAAGGCGAGCGAGGCCAGTGAGATAACGACTGAGAAAGAGATAGAGGCGACGGCAGAAAGCGATATTCAGGCCAGTACTCAAACAACTACCCCAGCTAGTGTCCAACCCGAAAAACCCGCAAGCCAGACTAGGCCCAGCGTGGTCAGCAGCAAGACCCAGGACGCCGGATCCATCCGCGTCAGCATAGAGAAGATAGATCTGCTGATCAATATGGTGGGCGAGCTGGTGATCACCCAGGCCATGCTGGGCCAGATAGGTCAGCAGGAGGAGATGACGCCCGAGTCCTTCATCACCATGAAGCAGGGGCTGGAGCAGCTAGCCAGCCACACCCGGGATCTGCAGGAGAGTGTCATGCAGATCCGCATGCTGCCCATCAGCTTCGCCTTCAACCGCTTCCCCCGTCTGGTACGGGACATAGGCCAGCAACTGGGTAAAAAGGTGGAGCTGATCCTCAAGGGGGAAGATACCGAGCTGGACAAGACGGTAATGGAGAAGATAGTCGACCCTATGGTGCACCTGGTAAGAAACTCCCTCGACCATGGCCTGGAGACCCCGGAGGTGCGCCGTCAGAAGGGCAAGCCCGAAACCGGCACACTCACCCTCAATGCCTTCCATCAGGGCGGTAACATCATCATAGAGATCATCGATGACGGCGCCGGTCTCAACACCCAGAAAATTCTCGATAAGGCACGCGCCAAGGGACTAGTCGGCAGCGACGAAGAGCTGAGCGAAGAGGCCATTCACCAGCTGATCTTCAAACCCGGCTTCTCTACCGCAGAGACGGTCTCAGACCTCTCCGGCCGCGGCGTCGGCATGGATGTGGTGCTGAGAAACATTCACGAACTCAACGGCACCATAGAGCTGAAATCCACCCAGGACAAGGGTAGTCGCTTTACCATACGCCTGCCGCTCACCCTGGCGATTCTCGACGGTCAGTTGGTACGCATCGGCACGCACACCTATGTGGTGCCCCTAGTGGCAATTCACGAGTCGCTCGAGGTGCCCGCCGCCCATATCAATCGCCTGAGTGAAGAACATGAGGTGATTCGTCTGCGGGACGAATACCTGCCAGTGCTCAAGGTCTATGAGGCCTTCCATCACGAGGCAGATGCCAAACAGATTAAAGATGGCCTGGTGATGGTAGTCGATGCCAACAACGATAAGGTAGGACTCCTGGTCGACGAGCTGCTGTCCCAACAGCAGGTGGTGATCAAGAGCCTGGAAGACAACTACAGCAAGGTGGCCGGTATTTCGGGCGCCACCATACTCGGCGACGGTACCGTTGCCTTGATCATAGACATTGCCGGATTAGTCAGCCTCGCGGGCATCAACAGTACCCAAGAGCACGCCGCCTAGGAAACCAAATGAGAAGGGAGATTCATCCATGACACAGGCAGATGAAGCAGGCATCACACTCACCGCCAAAGACGATGCCAGCGACCAGTATCTTACTTTCATCATGGCCGATGAGGAGTATGGCGTCGACATACTCTCGGTGCAGGAGATCCGCGGCTGGGAGCCCACGACAGTCATTCCCAACTCCCCCAGCCATGTCAAAGGGGTCATCAATCTGCGCGGCACCATAGTCCCCATCATAGATCTACGGCAGCGATTCGGAATCGCCAGCCTGGACTACGGCCCCACGACAGTGGTGATCGTCATCAAGGTCTGTGTCGGCGACGAACACAAGGTGATCGGCATAGTGGTCGATGCCGTCTCAGATGTCTTCAGTGTCCACCACAGAGATCTGCGCGACGCCCCCGACTTCGGCGAAGAGACAGATCTCACCTTCATCAAGGGACTCGCAAATCTGGCGGATAAGATGGTGATTCTACTGGACATAGACACCCTACTTAGCAGTGAGGTGCTGCCCGAGGCCGCCCAACTGTCAAACATCATCAATAATATCGACGCTGCTTCAACACAGGCTGTCAGCGCCTAACCCGGCAAGAGAGGAACAGAGAATGGATGCAATGAACAGCAAGACTGGCAACGCAAACAATCTGCCGATCATTGGACTGCTTATCGCTGGCGTCGCAGCCCTATTGGCCTTTACCCAGCAGCCCTCGCTCTGGGTCGGCATAGCTCAGGTGGTTGCCATCGCCGTCATCGCCCTGGGTATTCAACAACAGGGGCAGACGCAACACAGTCTGCGGCAAGCCTTCGAGGAGATCCACCAGGCACTCGAAGGCAAGAATCCGCCGAGCTTTTCCGCCTTCGACTATCCCCATTGGCCTGAGATCAGCCAGAGCCTGACCCAGCAATGGCATGCCAACCAGGGCAATCAGGCACAGCTCAGGGCACTGGAGATCTGCCAGGCCAACGTGATGCTTGCCGACCCCCAAGGCAATATTAACTTCCTCAACCAGTCGCTGCGCCAGACCCTGGAAAAGGCCGAGTCCGACATACAGCAGGCGATAGCCAGCTTCAGTGTCGACACGCTTATCGGCACCAACATGGATACCTTCCACCAGCAACCCAGCCATCAACAAAACATCATCGCTAAGCTGCAGCGCCCTCACTCGGCGCAGATTAAGGTGGGTAGTCGCATCTTTTCCTTGATCGCCTCTCCCGTATTTGACGACAAACATCAACGCATCGCGACTGTGGTCGAATGGCAGGATAAGACCGAGGCCCTGGCCAAGGCCGATGCGGAGAACAAGCTGGCCCAGGAGAACAGCCGCATCAAGCAGGCGCTGGATGTCTGCCGCGCCAACGTCATGGTGGCGGATGCCGACTATAACATCATCTACCTCAACGACTCTGTCACCCAGATGCTTAAGGACAATGAGCAGACGCTGCAACAGACGCTGACCAAATTCAATACCAATAGCCTGCTCGGCAGCAATATCGATATCTTCCACCAGAACCCGGCCCATCAACGTAAGATGCTCGACAGGCTCACCGGCAGCTACGACACCAGCATTCAGGTCGCGGGGCTAGACTTCACCCTGATCGCCACCCCGGTATTTGAGAATGGCGTGCGCACGGGTACTGTGGTCGAGTGGCAGGATGTCACCGAGAAGCTGGCTAAGGAGGCGAAGGAACGTCAACTAGCCGCCGAGAATGCCCGCATCAAGCAGGCGCTGGACAATGTCTCCTCCAATACCATGGTGGCCGACGCCGATCTGAACATCATCTACATGAACAAGGCCGTCAGCCAGATGTTCAAGCAGGCGCAGAATGATATTGCCAAGGATCTGCCTAACTTCGACGCCAGTAACCTCATGGGCGTCAACATAGACAACTTCCACAAGAATCCCAGCCATCAACGCAACCTGCTCAAGACGCTGACCACCACCTACACCAGCCAGCTCAAGGTTGGCGGACGCACCTTCCAGGTAGTCGCCAACCCTATCCGCGATCCTAACGGTGAAAGCATAGGCACGGTTGTGGAATGGGCCGACAGAACCGCCGAGGTGGCGATAGAACATGAGATAGATTCCATCATAGGCGCCGCCAGCAAGGGGGATCTCTCCCTGAGGGTAGGCACCCAAGATAAGGAGGGCTTCTTCCTCAATCTCTCCAACGGCCTCAACCGTCTCGTCGGCATCGCCGACCAGGTGATAGGCGATGTGGTGAACATGTTCGACGGCCTGGCCAAGGGGGATCTCAATCGTCAGATCCAGGGCGAGTATCAGGGCCAGTTCGGCAAGCTACAGGCCGATGCCAATGCCACCGCTGCCAAGCTGACCGAGGTCCTCGACGGCATCAACCAGTCGGCCAATACAGTGACCTCTGGCGCCGAAGAGATCGCCCAGGGTAACGCCGACCTGAGTCAGCGCACCGAGGAGCAGGCCGCCTCCCTCGAAGAGACAGCCTCCAGCATGGAAGAGATGACGGCAACCGTCACCCAGAGCGCGCAAAACGCCACGGTCGCCAATCAGCTGGCCCAGGAGGCCAACACTAAGGCCGCCCACGGCGGCAAGGTGGTGGAGCAGGCCGTGACTGCCATGGAGGCAATCAACGAATCGAGCAAGCGTATCGCCGACATCATAGGGGTGATCGATGAGATCGCCTTCCAGACCAATCTGCTGGCCCTCAATGCCGCCGTCGAGGCCGCCAGAGCGGGCGAGCAGGGACGCGGCTTTGCCGTGGTGGCTGGCGAGGTGCGTAACCTGGCACAGCGCAGCGCCGGCGCCGCCAAGGAGATCAAGGAGCTGATCCGTGACAGCGTGACCAAGGTGACCGACGGTACCCAGCTGGTGAACCAGTCGGGTGAGACCCTGGAAGATATCGTACAGGCGGTGACTAAAGTCGCCGATATGATCAGCCAGATCAGCATCGCCTCGGATCAACAGTCGGCGGGTATTCAGGAGGTCAACAAGGCGATCTCCCAGATGGATGAGATGACCCAGCAAAACGCCGCCCTGGTCGAACAGGTATCGGCCGCCGGCGATGCCATGGCCGAGCAGGCACGCAACATGAAGTCTCAGCTCGGCTTCTTCCAGTCTCAAGCTCCGATGCATTCGGGCATGACCTCGGCACCGCTCTCCCTGGTGGCCGGCGATAGCCACGGTCCCCTGAACATCAGCAACGAGGAGTGGAACGAGTTTTAGGAACTGTGGGCGCCAGAGGAAGGCGCCCCATAGAGTCGATTCGATAGCCAGCAGCCAATATCAGGCTAGGGGATGCAATTGGAACAGAGCAACGAAAAGGAATTTCCGATGGCGCAGCAAGACTTCGAATTTATTCGACAGCTTGCCTATCGCGAGTCGGGCATAGTGTTGCCAGACAGGAAGCAGCACATGGTCTACTCGCGCCTCAGCAGACGCCTGCGCGCACTCAAGTTGAACAACTTCCATCAGTATTGCCAGAGACTAGAGGACGACGGCGGCGAGTTGATCAACTTCATCAATGCCCTGACCACTAACCTCACCTCCTTCTTTCGCGAGGCCCACCACTTCGACTATTTGGAGCGGCACCTAGTGCCTCAATGGCAACAGAGACGCGACCGTCGCCTGCGCGTCTGGTCGTCGGCCTGCTCCACCGGCGAAGAGGCCTACAGCATCGCCATGATCCTGGCTAAACACTTTCCGCCCGCCAGCTGGGATCTCAAAATCCTCGCTACAGATCTCGACACTAACGTGCTGGATAAGGCCAGGGCCGGTATCTACAGCCAGGAGGCGATGGCCAACCTGCCCAAGGCGCTGCTGAACCAATATGTGGAACCCGGGCCCCATCCCGGCGAGGTCATGCTGTGCGACTCACTCAAGCGGCTAATCCACTTCAAGCAGCTAAATCTACTAGGCGAGTGGCCCATGCATGGCCCCTTCGATCTCATCTTCTGTCGCAACGTGCTCATCTACTTCGATGCCCAGACCAAGGTGAAGATCATCCGCCAGTTTCGACGACTGCTCGCCGACGATGGCCACCTGTTTATCGGTCATTCGGAGACGCTGCATAATATCTCGAGCGATTTCAAATTGATCGGCCAAACCATCTATCAACCTCAACACGCCGCCCTGGTGCGGCAACGACTCGGTGTCGGTGCATGAGCCAGATGACGCAAAAGGATGGCGCCATATGATAAAAGTATTGATCATAGATGACTCACCTCTGGTCAGGCAGCTGCTTACCCATATGCTCTCACAGGCGCCGGATATCAAGGTGGTCGCCACCGCCGAAGACCCCTATGAGGCCAGGAGCCTGATCAAGCAGTTCAACCCAGATGTACTGACATTGGATATCGAGATGCCCAAGATGGACGGCATCGCCTTCCTGCGCAATCTGATGAAGCTCAGACCCATGCCGGTCGTCATGGTCTCGACCCTGACCCACAAGGGCGCCGAGATCACCCTGGAGGCGTTGGCCCTAGGCGCGGTGGACTTCATCTCTAAGCCCAAGTCGGATCTCACCAATACATTGCTGGATTATACCGATGAGCTGATCGACAAGGTGCGCACCGCCGCCGTCAGTCATGTTAAGCCGCTCACCCGGCCGGTTGTTCAGGTCGCTTCCAATAATAAGTTCTCCCTTACGGGGGACAAGTTGATCGCCATCGGTGCCTCGACCGGCGGAACCGAGGCGATCCAGCGGGTGATCACCCCGCTGCCGGCAAATACGCCGCCCATAGTGATCACCCAACATATTCCCGCCGCCTTTAGCCTCTCCTTCGCCAAGCGACTGGACAGCCATTCGGCGATGAAGGTGATCGAAGCCAAGGGCGGCGAGCTCATAGCGTCAGGCACCGCCTATCTGGCCCCTGGGGATGCTCATCTCACGGTGGAGAAACACGGCGCCAGGCTCTATACCAAGCTACTGGACTCAGATCCGGTCAATAGACATAAACCTGCTGTGGATGTGTTATTCAACAGTATCGCCGACTGCTTTGGTGCCAACACCATAGGCATACTGCTGACGGGAATGGGAAAAGATGGAGCCCTGGGGCTGGAACGCCTCAAGGCTGCCGGCAGTCACACCATAATACAGGATGAGGCCAGCTCTGTGGTGTGGGGCATGCCGGGCGCCGCCGCCGAGCTCAACGCTCACAGAGAGATACTGCATCTGGATAAGATCCCCGCCCGGCTGATGCAGCTACTCAATACCAGCAAGACGGCGGAGATCTCCTAGGGCTTGCGACTCATTTAGCGACTCTAGTCAATAACCTAGGTCGACTCATCTACCTGGGCTACTCCTTCACCCA
The DNA here is from genome assembly GCF_000016065.1 of Shewanella loihica PV-4. NCBI lineage: Bacteria > Pseudomonadati > Pseudomonadota > Gammaproteobacteria > Alteromonadales > Shewanellaceae > Shewanella > Shewanella loihica. The sequence goes on along the minus strand of NC_009092.1, from coordinate 119,545 downwards.
GGTGCCGTCGTTTTTTGGCCGCACCCAGGCCTGGGAGAACCAATAATAGCGTCCGCTCGCCTTGCTTGGGGCTGTGCAGTTGTAGCGCGAACGCCCCGGCGGCAGGTCTGTCACCGCCTGTATACTGAAGGTATCTTCACTCTCCCAGCTAGGCTTCATGGCGCCTTGCCCCTGAACGAAGCACATCACTTGGCTGGCGACGATATCTGCCATATCTAAGGTCACCTGCATCTCGGGCCGCCACTGCCCCAGGGGCAGTTGGGTATTGCGCGGGGTGAGCGCTAACACAGGCATATTCAGGCTATAGAGCTTGGCCTTGAGCGAGGTGAGATCCGCATAGGCACCCGCCACCGGGAAGCGCGGCAAGGCGGTAAGCGAAGAATAACCGCCTGCAGCGCCAGACTGCTGGCCGAAGCCCACGAAGCCCAGTTTCTGCACCAGCGTCTCTATGGCCGTGTTATATTCGCCATAGGGATAGGCTAACATCTTCACGCTCTGACCGGTTTTCGCCTCTATCTCGGCCTCGGTGGCGAGCAGATTTTCTGTAATTCGGGTCAACCAGGTCTGTTCGTCTTCACCGTGTAGACGGCGAATAAGATGCTCATGGCCCCAGCTATGGTTGGCCAGGGTTACCCCCTCATCACTCAGGCGTTTCAGGGTCGCCCAACTCATCACATTCTTATGCTTGCGCTCTATAGGGTCGATGGAGATAAAGATGGTGTAGGGATAGCCGAACTCCTTCAAGATAGGATGAGCGGTATCGGCAATGTTCTGATAGCCATCGTCGAAGGTGATTGCCACCGTCTTGTCCGCCAGCTCTCGTCCCTGCTTTATCGCCTCGACCACGTGAGTCAAGGGCTTGACCTTGAAGCCATTCTCCCTCAGGTAGCTCATCTGCTCTCTGAACTGAGCAGGTATCACACTGGTCACCTTAGGGGTATCCTCGGATACATGATGATATTGTAGAATCACCACAGCATGAGCCGAATAACTGAGACAGGCCAATAGCGCCGCAATCACGCTTCTAAACATATTGAGTAACCTCTGAGAGTCTATGTCGCCACTAAACTTATTGTTAAATAAACAGAAAAACAGCCAGTTGTTCGCGCTCGCCGTGCCTATGATCCTGTCTAACATTACGGTTCCCCTGCTGGGGCTGGTCGATACTGCCGTCGTGGGACATCTGAGTAACGCCTATTATTTAGGGGGAGTCGCCGTCGGGTCAACGGTGATCACCCTGATTTTATGGATTCTGGGCTTCCTGCGCATGTCGACTACGGGGCTTGTGGCACAGGCCTTCGGCGCCAAGGAGCTTCACACCCAATACCGTTTATTGATGCAGTCGGCCAGCCTGGCGCTGCTGCTTTCCCTGCTGGTGCTACTCCTGCAGCAACCCATAATCACCGCGGCGATGGCACTCTCCGACGCCAGCGAGCAGGTGCAGTATTACAGCCAGGCCTATTTTAACATCCGCATCTGGTCGACCCCCTTCGCCCTGGTCAACCTGGCCCTGCTGGGTTGGCTGCTGGGGCGCCAGCAGCCTAAGGCCGCCATGTGGCAGCTCATCGCCGCCAACCTCACTAACATACTTTTGGATCTGCTATTCGTAATCGGACTTGGCTGGGGCGTCGAAGGAGCCGCTCTGGCCTCTGTACTGGCGGACATGACGGGCTTTGCCGTTGCCGCCAGCATGGTGGTTCGCACCATCAAGCGAGAGGGAGGTTTCGAGTTCCTGCCTCTACTTCGCAGCCTGTCGCTCAATAGCTATCAGCGCCTGGTGCGCCTCAATCTGGATATCTTTATCCGCAGCCTCTGCCTGCAACTCGCCTTCGCCTTCATGACCTTTCAGGGAGCTAACCTGGGCGACAATACGGTGGCCGCCAACGCCGTGCTGCTCAACCTTTTGCTGCTCATCTCTTACGCCTTGGATGGCATCGCCTATTATGGTGAGGCCGAGGTGGGCCGAGCCGTGGGCGAAAAGAGCCACCAGCGCATGACCCAGAGCGTCACTCTGGCCGGGCTCTGGTCGGCCATCTTTGCCCTGTTGTTTACCCTGTTTTTTGCCCTTTGGGGCGAGCAGATCATCAAGCTGCTGACCAATATCTCTGAGGTGCGCCAGGAGGCCCTGGCCTACTTGGGCTGGGTGGTCGCCCTGCCGCTACTCGCCTTCGGCTCCTACCTGTTCGACGGCGTCTATATCGGCGCCGCCCAAGGCAAGGCGATGCGCAACACCATGATACTCGCCACCTTCGGGGTCTTCTTCCCCACATGGCTACTGTTGCAGGATTATGGTAACCATGCCCTGTGGGCCGCCATGAGCCTGTTTATGGTGACCCGCAGCCTCAGCCTGGCACTGGACTACCGCTATCGATTGAGTAAGACCCTAACGAAAACGGGATGACCTAAGTCATCCCGCTGTATCTAATCATCAAGATTATTGGTAAGAATGCTCACCGTGTTGATGTTCGGTGACATCGCGCACCCCGGTGAGCTCGCCAGGGAACATATCCAGTAGCTGCTTCTCGATGCCATCTTTCAGGGTCACATCGACCATAGAACAACCGTTACAGCCACCACCGAATTGCAGGATAGCAATACCGGCTTCGTCGATATCCACCAGCATGATGTTACCGCCATGGCTAGCCAGTTGTGGGTTGATCTCAGACTGGATCACATACTCGATACGCTCTTTCAGCGGCGCGTCGGCATCGACCTTACGCATCTTGGCATTGGGCGCCTTCAGGGTCAGTTGAGAACCCAGCTGGTCGGTGACGAAATCAATAGAAGCATCTTCGAGGAAAGGAGCACTCTTCTCATCTACCATGGCATGGAAACCATTAAATTCGAGTTCGATGTCGTCTGCCTCTACGGCATCCGGCGGACAGTAAGACACGCCACACTCAGCCGAAGGGGTACCTGGGCTGATAACAAAAACGCGAATATGAGTTCCTTCAGGCTGGTCAGCGAGTAGCTTAACAAAATGCGCCTGAGCTGCATCGGAAATGGTGATCATTAAGACATGCTCCGTCAGGATAAACCCGAGTGATTTAGTAAGAATTAAGCCTATAATACTCCGACTATCATCAGCTTTGTAGCCCCTTTGTCTAATAGTCGCGAGATTTTTGCCTTGGCAGTATGGTCTAAAGTCAGGCCTGATGCTGGAAACTCATTGGCCTAACTGTTAATTTAGCCTTTATATACAATAATAAAGAGCATTACCATGCTGCGACTCTGCCTTTTGCTGCTTTCTATCGTCCCCCTGCTCCTAAGCTTTGCGACAAATGCCCAAAGCGTGATCTCAGTCGCGTCCGCTACCCAGAGTGACAGCAGCCTAGCGTCGCCTAGCGAGTTTCTCGGTTATCCCCTCGGCCAGTGGCATCTGCGCCACGACCAGATCAACTACTACCTCAAGCAGTTGGCCCAAAACAGCCCCAGAGTCAGCCTGGAATCCACCGGACAGAGCCACGAGACCAGGCAGCAGCTCACGGCGGTGATCACCTCCGCCGCCAATCAGGCCAGGCTGGCAGAGATAGTCCAGGGACGTCAACAGGTCAAGGCGGGTAAGGCACCCGAAAGCCCACTTATCATCTGGCTGGCCTATTCGATTCATGGCGACGAGGCCAGCGGCGCCCATGCGGCGCTTGAGGTCAGCTATCGCCTCAGCCAGAACCAGGAGCCCTGGGTGCAGGAGCTACTGGACAAGGCCGTGGTACTGATCACCCCATCGCAAAACCCCGACGGCCTGGATCGCTTCTCCACCTGGACCAACAACTACACAGGCAAGGTGAAGGTGAGCGATGAGAATCACAACGAGCACAGACAGAACTGGCCGGCCGGCAGGCGTAACCACTATTTTGCCGACTTGAACCGCGACTGGCTGTTCCTGCGCCATCCAGAGTCTCAGGGGCGCATCGCCCTGTTCCATAAGTGGCAGCCGCACTATCTGGGCGACTTCCACGAGATGGGCCATAACCAGACCTTCTTCTTCCAGCCGGGCGTGCCGACACGTACCCATCCGCTGACTCCCAAAGAGAATCAGGTGATAACCTCAAAGCTCGCCAGTTTCCACGCCAAGGCGCTGGATGAGAGCAAGCAGCGCTATTTCACCAAGCAGATGTTTGATGACTTCTACTACGGCAAGGGCTCGACCTATCCAGACATCAACGGCGCCGTGGGCATATTGTTCGAACAGGCCAGCGTGCGCGGCCAGCAGCAGGATTCTGAAAACGGCCTGCTGCGTTTTAGTCAGGCCATAAACAACCAGATCGCGACCTCCTTCTCCAGTCTCAAGGGGGCCCTGGCACTGGCAGATGAGCTGAAGCAGTATCAGAGCCGCTTCTATCAGCGCAAAGACAAACACCCACCTTCGGGCCGTGAGGCCGGCTTCCTGCTTGGCGCGCCGGGGGATCCGGGCAGACGTGACGATCTCGCCCAGCTACTGAGCCGTCATGGAATAGCCTTCTTCTATCTCAAGGACAAGATGCAACAGGGCAGACACCAATACAGCCAGGACGACAGCCTGTTTGTCCCCATCAATCAGCCGCAGAAGACACTGCTGCTGGCGATGTTCGATCTGCGCACCGAATTTGAAGACGCTACTTTCTACGACGTCTCCAGCTGGAACCTCGCCTTCTCCTATAACCTGCAGATGGCCCGTAACGTTAACCTGAATGTCGACGACCTGCTCACCGAGCCGCACGCCAGAGTGCCCGACACCCTGAGCAGCAATAACGTCGCGGTATTAATCGATTGGCGACAGCAGAACGCCGCGCCCATGTTGCAGACCCTGCTTAGCGAGGGTGTTCGGGTCAAGTTTGCTGCCAAACCCTTTAGCCTTAAGGTCGATGGCCAGTCTCTGAACATGGAGGCCGGCACCCTGCAGATCCCAGTTGCCCAAGCCGCCATGACGCCGAGGGAACTGATCGACAGGCTTACTTCGCTCGCCGAGCAGTATCGGGTGCAGCTACAGGGAGTCGATAGTGGACTCGCCAGCTCAGGGATAGATCTTGGCAGCCCGGATTTTCATGACATAGCCCCCATCAAGGCCTTGGTTGTCACCGGCTATGGCACCTCATCGGCCGAGGTGGGTGAGCTCTGGTATTTCATGGACAATCTTATCGGCGCGCCCCTGACCCAGGTCGATATCAGCCGCCTACCGAGCATAGAGCTGGCAGCTTACACCCATCTGTTCTTGATGGATGGCAGCTATGCCAACCTGGATGAGAAATATGCCCGCAAGCTTGGGCAGTTCGCCATTGAAGGCGGAGTGATCGTCGCGCAGAAAGGCGCGCTGCAGTGGCTCTCCAAGGGCAACCTGCTCAAGAGCGACATCAGAGAGAAGCGCTACTTCAGCCAGCTGTTTGCCACCGATGGTCTCTCTTTTGGCGATAAGGCTAAGCTGGATGCCCGCCAGGCGATCGGCGGCGCCGTATTGGCGCTGGATCTCGACACCAGCCACCCGATCACCTTCGGCCTAGGCACTAATCGCCTACCCGTGCTGAAGAACAAGGTATTTGGTCTGAGTAAGAGCCAGGCCCCCTTCATCACGGCCGCCAGCTATGCCGACGAGCCCCTGCTGGATGGTTTCCTAGCCGAGGAGTATCAGCGCAGCCTGAGTCAGACCCCAGCCATTGTCGTGGAGCGCCACGGCAAGGGCGCCCTGGTCGCCTTGGCCGATAACCTCTTGTTTCGCAATATCTGGCTCGGCTCGCAGAAGGTGTACGCCAACAGCCTCTACTTCATTCCGGCCCTACATTGATCTTCGCGCTTAACCCTTTTTCGACGCGCCAACGTTATAAGGGGTTAATCGCTAATCAGAGAATAGGAAAATGACATGAAGATATCCCACACCATAGCGGCGCTGCTTTTCCCCCTTGGCTTAGCCGCTTGTCAGACGCAGGTAGACAAGGAGCAAGACGCCGCAGAGTCCAAACCGCTATCCATGGCCAACCCGGCGGCCGTCTATTGCGAATCCCTGGATGGCGCGCTCGACCTCGACAGCGGCATCTGCACCCTGCCAAGTGGTGAACAGATAGAGCACTGGGATCTCTACCGCCGGGATCATCCACAGGCGAAAAACCAATAACAAAAAAGCACCCTAGGGTGCTTTTTTAATGCTTGATGCTCAGATAATGGCGCTAACCGATAAAGCTGAGATAGCCCTGCAATATGATGGCATTGACTATGTCGATGAAGAAGGCACCGACGATAGGCACCACCATGAAGGCCTGCGGCGATGGACCCGTGCGCGACACCAGGGCGCCCATGTTCATCACGGCCGTCGGTGTGGCGCCCAGGCCGAAACCACAGTGACCACCTGCCATGACAGCGGCGTCATAATTGGCACCCATCAGCTTGAAGGTGACCCAGTAGGCAAATACCGCCAGCACGGCCGTCTGCACCAGGAGTATGATCAGCAGCGGCACTGCCAGGTCGAAGATCTCCCACAGCTTGAGGTTCATCAGTGCCATGGCAAGGAAGAGCGCCAGCGAGACGGTACCCAGGACGTCGACACACTCACGGTTGATCTTAAAGCCACGGGATACCTCTGTGATGTTAGTGATCACCACACCGAAGAAGAGCGCATAGACAAAGTCAGGCATCTTCAACCAGCCGATATCCAGGTAGGCGATCAAAGAGCCAAACCACTTGGCACCGGCGACACACAGTAGAAGAATGAAGAGCACCTCCAGGATACTCTTGGCCGTTACCCTGTCTTCTTCCAGCTGGTCGTAGGTCACCAAGTCAGGATGGTCCTTGTGGTGATTCCCCCCGACACCGTAAGAGGATAGCAGGCCATTCTTATTGATCAGACGCTGAGCTACCGGGCCGCCTATGATGCCGCCCATCACCAGGCCGAAGGTCGCCGCCGCCATCGCCAGCTCCAGGGTGTTGATGCCGTATTGATCCGAGAAGGTCTGTGCCCAGGCCGCTCCCGTGCCGTGCCCGCCTGACAGGGTGATCGACCCGGCGATCAGTCCCATCAATGGCTCCAGCCCCAGTGCGGTCGCCATGCTGACGCCGACGGCATTCTGAATGATGATGTAGAGCGAGGCGATCGCCAGGAAGAGGAATACCTTGCTGCCCCCCTTCATCAATAGCTTGTAGCTGGCCGCCAACCCCACGCTGCTGAAGAACATCAGCATCAGGGTGTTTTGCATCGACAGAGAAAACTCAAGCGAGATATTGTAAGAGTGCAATATGGTGATCACCGCCGCCACCAGCAGACCACCCACTATGGGTTCGGGAATATTATATTTACGAAACGATGCCACGTGACGATTAACCGAATGGCCAATAAAGAGCACTAAGATCGCCACTAGAAATGACTCCAGCTCTCCAACGGTATAAACAGTATTCATGGTTCTCCTTATTAGGCGATAGCCATACCTGCCTATCTTGCCTTGTCATTGGGTGGGCTGTTCAGCCGCCCAATCATTACCCGGTCTTGGGTCGCCCACGCCGGACATATCTCCAAAGTGTAGCCCGTCCAAAGGCTAACGAGGGAAAGAGGTCGGCGAAAAGCCCCAAGGGGACGAATGAAAATAAATTGAGGAAGGTCTCTAATCTAAGAGACGAATTCAGCGGGTGCTTCTGCCGCCTCGGCGAGTCGTTCGCGTTCGGCTTTGGCGATATACTTAGGCTTACCTGAGCGATGAAGTTTAGCGTTCGCCTTCTTCGCCTTGGCCTTAAGTGTTTGATTGATTTTCTTCTTTCTGTTCATGGCGGCGATTATAGCCTAAAACGCCGCCCCATTGGGTTATCAAAAAGTTAACAGTACAATTTTAACGCAAGTCAGTTCAGCTTGTGTACAGCGAAAGCCGCCTAGTCCCCCTCGAATACCTTAGCCGCCTGCGCCTCTATCTCTACCCGCCACAGCGGGTCGAACAGCCCCTGAACGAAGAGCAAGGTGGTCGGCAGTCCGCCCACATCGAAGCCTAAACGCGCCTTGGCGGCTTGGTAAGCAGGCAGATCGCCACGGTCAACCAGATAGAGGCGCACCGATACCAAGTCTTGCAGGTCCATGTCGTTGGCCTGTAGCACGGCGCGTAAGTTCTCCCATGCCTGTACTATCTGCCCCTCGGTATCAGGCGCAAGTGTGCCCTGCTGGTCTATACCCAGCTGCCCGGCAATATTCAGCCAGCGCGAGGGCTGTGAAACCAGCGCACATTGATGGTAGTTGGCCGCAGGGGCCGCCAGGGTATGCGGACTCCAGATCTTATTCATCTTCTCTCCCTCATTCATGTTAAGAGAAGTTAGTCTGGCCGCTAAGGATGCAGAGAAAAAGGCGGGACACCTGAACTCATAGTTCAGGATAAGGGTGACAATCAGCCATAAAAAAAGCGCAGCCTAGGCCGCGCTATCATGTAGTCTCAAACAAGCTAAGACTTAGCCTCTAACAAGCTAAGACTGAGCCTCACTAAGACTTTGCCCCATTAAGACTTAGCACACCTAAGACTTAGTCACCACCCAAAGGGCGTGCAGCAGGCCTGGGATAAAGAACAGCAGGCAGAGAATGATGTTGATCAGCAGATCCTTGCCGACACCGCTCTTCAAGAAGACGGCAACCGGTGGCAACAGGATGGCGATGATGACCAGCAGAAGTTTATTGGTATCCATAGACGGGCTTCCTTAATTAAATCAATTTCGTTTTGGCCAATCTAACTTCTCAGGCTTACTCCATGTTTGCAACTGGTTTTTTACCCCATCCAGGCTAAATGCCTCGCCCTGCTCCGGGGCCTGATGATAGGCATACGCCTGCCCCTGCCACTCAAAGCCTAAGGCATAGGCATGCAGGTAGCCACGGTCGGCATCCTCGCCACCATAGAGTTGGTCACCGAGAATCGGCACCCCAAGGCTGGCCAGCGCCACCCTGAGTTGGTGTGTCTTGCCACTCAGCGGCTTAAGCAGATAGAGGCGCAGCCCCTCGGCCACCGACTGAGAGAAAAACTGGGTGATCGCCGGATTCTCCTTGCTGCGCAGCAGCTTGTACATGCTGCGACGGGACTTGGCCATGTCACCCACTATACTGCCCTGCTTCTTCTTCGGCTTGCCCTTGGCCAGCGCCAGATAGTACTTCTGCACCTTGTGTTCGCTAAAGCGCTGGGTAAAAGCTGCCGCCGCCTCGCTCGACTTGGCAAACAGCAGCAGGCCAGATGTCATGGTATCCAGGCGATGCACAGAATAGAGCTTGATATCGAGATCACTCTCCAGCTGCGCCATCACGCCGGCGCTACCGTCCTGGCTGTGAAAATGAACGCCCGGCGCCTTGTCGATCACCAGAAAGTCGGTCTCGTCGGCAATGATCTTGTACATGGAATGTCGGCCCTATGAAAAACGTATGCTCACCTGCAGCCCAGGCTGGTTGTCGGAGAGCTCGATGCGGGCATTATGACGTTGCAGGATAGCCTTGACCAGCGAAAGCCCCAATCCCGTGCCCTTGTTGTGACGGCTCGGGTCCAAACGCACCAGACGATCGAACACCTTCTCGGTGGCATCATCCGGGATCCCCGGCCCGTTATCGCGGATCAGTATTTCATTGCCTTGCTGGATTATCTCTATCTTGGCGCCCTCGCCGGAATACTTGATGGCGTTGTCCACCAGGTTAAACAGCGCCTGGAACAGCAGGTATTTATCCCCCATCACGCTATAGTCTTGGTCCAGTGACAGGCTTAGGGTCTGGCCATTGGACTCGGCCATCGCCTCGGCCATCTCAAACAAGTCCTGACACAAGTCGTTAAGGCTCAAGGGTTGTAGCTCGAGATCCTGCTGCCCCTCCTCGATGCGAGTGAGAGATAACATGGCATCGAAGGTCGCCAGGCAGTGATCCAGCTCCTCGATCAGAATCGCGCTGGCCTCGTCCAGCTCCTCGGCGGGCCTCTGCGGTAACTGCTCCAGGCCTATCCTCAGATGAGACAGCGGAGTTCTGAGATCGTGGGCGATATTGTCAGTGGCGCCGCGCACCGCGTGCAGGTTAGCCTCCAGGGTATCCAACACCTGGTTGAAGTTGCCCGCCAGCATGTCAAACTCATCCTGGCGCCAGCTCACCGGCAGACGGGTGGAATACTCGCCCCGCTCGATGCGGCGACTCAGGCGGTTGTACTGCACCAGGCGGCGCAGAATCGCCTTGGAAAACAGGTAGCCTAGGGCCAGGGTCAACACGATAGTCAACATCAGCGCCGTGATGGCCGCGTTGACGAAGCGCTCAATCAGGGTGGCCAGCTGATCGGTACGGGTTGCGATCAGTACGGGACCATAACGGGTGATCACCAGGCCACCGGTTAAGATATGCAGCTTGTCCGGCCCGCTGGTAAGAATGGGAAAGTCACGCGTCTCCGGCAGCAGCGGCATGTCATCGGGCATCAGGCTCAGGGCCCCCACCAGATCCAGCGAGCTGCGCCACACCACCAGGGCCGTCTTGGGATCGGCAGTGCGGATCTGGGTGGCAAAGCTGCGTCTGTCCAGGGTGAGCGCCATCTGCTGATAACGCAGTTTTTCTGCCGCCAGGTGCTGATTAGTCTGCAGCTCCTGCTCGTTGATCAATTGACGATACATGCCAAACAACAGGGTGCCGATAATCAGGGTCACCAGGGCAGAGAAGATGATGGTAATGCGCCAGGCACTACTCTGATAGGGTCTAATGCCCTTGACGGAGGCGATAGCCAGCCCCTCGAACCGTTTCAATCAGCTCGCCAAAGCCCAGCTCTTCAAACTTACGTCTCAGCTTAGCGATATGCACGTCGATCACATTGGTGCGAGGATCGAAATGGTAATCCCACACCGCCTCGAACAAGAGGGTGCGGCTGATCACCTGATTCGGGTGTTCCATCAAGTACTTGAGCAATTGAAATTCTTTGGGTTGCAACAAGATCTCACTGCCCGCCAGGGTTACCTTGCGGGTCAGCAGTTCCATGACCAACTCGCCCACCTTAAGCTCTGTCTGCGCCGGCGCGGAGTTACCACGCTGCATCAGCTTCTCGGCGCGCACCAAGAGTTCGGAGAAGGCAAAAGGCTTGGTCATGTAGTCGTCGCCACCGGCCCTGAGGCCCTTGACGCGCTCATCCACATGGCTCAGCGCCGACAGGATGAGTACCGGTGTCTGGTTGCCGGTCGCGCGCAGCGCCGCCAATAGCTTGAGGCCGTCGAGCTGCGGCAGCATGCGATCCAGTATCACCAGGTCATACTGCATACTGGTGGCCAGCAGCAGGCCCTGATGGCCGTCGCTAGCGGTTTCGATATTGTGCCCCTGTTCGGCAAATCCCTTGACCACATACTCTGTGGTGGTCGCATCATCTTCTACCAGTAATATTTTCATCTGTTAATCCCACTTCAACAGGGGCAAAGGCCGCTGATTTTCGATATCGAAGGCTATCTTATGTTTGCCGTTGGCATCGATAAGCTTGAGTTCCAAGTAGCTGATGCCCAGGTCGTGATCCAGCTGCGCCTCGAGAATATGGGCGTTGCTGTCACCCATGGCGAGCTTAAGCAGTTGCGAGAAGCTCTGCTCCATCTCTTTGAGCAGGCGCACCGCCTTGAGCTCATCCTTATCGTCGGCCTCGAGGGCCTCCACCTTCTGGCGAATGAGTCGGCCATCTTTCGCCCAAAACTCAAATTCGCTGATGGTGTCGTCCTTGGTGTTGATCATGCTGATCTCATAGATCAACTGACCATTTTCCACATCGATCTGAAACTCGGATATCACCCCAGGGTAGCTCTTCTCCGCCTGCAGGATCATCTTCTGTGGAGTCAGGCTTTGGCTATCCGATAGCAACTCAAGCACTGCCGGATTGGCCTGGGCCGCATTCACCCCCGCCAGTCCAGACAACAGCATTAAACTGATAAACCAACGAGCCATAGCTCCTCCATTAAATTCTTCAATATCGGTATCTTACACGCAAAAAATCCCAGTACCAATGGGATAGACGAGGGGCTTGGGGCTTTCAAGATTAAATTTAGTTTAAACTCATTTGGCCCATTTCACCCCTGCCAGCGCTTTGGTCTCGGCCTAATGCGCCTGATCCACCAACTCTATGCTGTCGATCTCTATCTCGATACCGCGCCATTCGTCGTCCACCTCGCCCCTCAGGGTGACAGTTGTGTCACTGGAGACCTCTATGTCGCGCCACAGGGCGTTGTCTATCTCCACCTCGACTTCGCCGCTGCTGTCGCGAAACAGGTATTTCTCATCGCCCAGGCTCTTGATCAGCTTGCCTGTCAGCTCCACTGGTGTGTCATCTTTGGCCGTGTGGGCGTCGCTAGCTTGCTGGATCACCCCGCCCGCCTTGGGGCCGTTATAGGCGGCGAAGGCAGGTAGGGTGAGTACGCAAGAAAGGATTAGGGTGCCGGTGAGTTTCTTCTGCATCATGTGTCTCCTCGAGTCTTAATACCCAAGGATAGATGACGGCAATTATCGGGGAGATGGAAGCCGTATTAAGGATTGATCATATTCTATTCAGCGACGTAACAGCTTAGTCATTTTCCAGGATATGGATCAGCTCAGACTTGAGGGCCACCTCTGTTTCCACGCCGGGCGCCAGGCCCATCTTTTGGGCGAAATGCAGCGGCACCTCGGCATTAAGGTGATGCTTCACCCCCTTGATACTGGCGAGGATGCGCATGGTCTCCCCCATGCTGAGGCAGGACTCTATGGTGATGCTGAGCTTGTTGAAGCTGCGGCACAGGCGCCCCTTGGTAATGGAGTTAAACCTCACCCCCTGATTGGGGATCACCCAGCGCACCTTGGCACCTATGGCCAGCTGCTCGCAGTAGTTGCCGGCAATCAGATGCTCGCCAAACCTGAGCCAGGTGATCTGCCGCTCCGCCTCCTGGGCCACCACATGGGCGTCGAACAGGTTTCTCAGCCCCATCTGTTTGGCAACCGCCTCGTTGCGCGGACGGCTCAACACCTCCCGCGGACTGCCTTGCTGCAGCAAGGTGCCCTGACTGATGAGGATCATGCGATCCGCCAGCAGCAGCGCCTCGTTGAGATCGTGGGTCACCATGATCACAGGGATCGCCAGCTGCTCCTTGAGCCGGGCCAGTTCGAGATAGAGACGCTCGCGGGTCTCCCTGTCGACGGCGGAGAAAGGCTCATCCAGCAGCAGGACTCTTGGCTCTCGGGCCAGGGCCCTGGCCAGGGCCACCCGCTGGCGTTGCCCGCCGGACAGGTTGGCCGGCAGCCTGTCCGGCAGACCGTGAAGGTTTACCCGCTCGAGCCAGTCTTTGGCCCGCGCGACCCGCTCAGCCTTAGGAATATGATCCAGCGCCGCCACTACGTTGGCCAGCGCCGTCATGTTAGGAAACAGGCCAAAATGCTGCGGTACATAGCCAAGGTGGCGTTGCTGAGGCGTAAGATAACGGCCGCTCTCGCTGCTGAACCAGACGCTGTCACCATAGCGAATCTCGCCCGACTCAGGCTTGGTCAGGCCGGCGATCATCCGCATCAGGGTCGACTTACCGCCGCCCGAGGGACCAACAACCGCCAGCACCTCGCCTGCCTTGCAGACAAACTCGGCGTCCAGGGCGATGCCCTCTTGCTGAAAGATCTTACAACTGAGATCAGCGACGTCTTGAGACACTCACGCCTCCTAATCGACGGGATAGGCTCGTGGTGAGCGCCAACGCGGTAATGGCAAACAGCAGGAGCAACAGTGACATCTGCCCAGCTGCGGCGAAATCGAACGCCTGCACGCTGTCATAGATGGAGATGGCGATCGTCTTGGTCTCGCCGGCGATATTACCGCCCATCATCAACACCACACCAAACTCGCCCAGTACATGGGAGAAACAGAGCACCAGCGCGGTTAGCACACCGGGCCACACCAGGGGCAGCTCTATCTTAAACAACACCTTGGCCGGGCTCATGCCGCAGCAGGCACCGGCGTCGCGTACCTCTTCGGGCACAGACTCGAAGGCGCGCTGAATCGGCTGTATGGCAAAGGGAATATTGACCAGCACTGAGGCCACCACCAGGCCAGAGAAATGGAACACCAGCTGCTGCCCCAGCAGGGCTTCTAACGTCTGACCCAGCCAGGATTGGCTGCCCAGCCCCACCAGCAGGTAGTAGCCGATCACCGTCGGCGGCAACACCAGAGGCACCATAATCAGCGCCTCCAGCCAGGACTTGCCTCTAAACTGACGGTACGCCAGGAAGCGACCGGCCCAGATGGCAAAGGGGATCAACACCAGCACAGTGACACAGCTTAACTTGATTGAAAGCAGCAGCGCCTGCCAATCCATCAGTGGTCTCCGGCCGGCTGGTTAGCAGCATCAACGACTTCATCACCCTGGCTGTCAGCGGGCAGGCCGAAGCCAAACTCAAGGAATACCGCCCTCGCCTTTGCCTGCGACAGGTAGGCATAGAAGGCTTTGGCGGTCTCCCCCGCCTTAGGCGTGAGCACCATGCGCTGATTCATGGGCGAATGCCACTCGCTCGGCAGGGCCACATAGTGGCTGGCGGCGCGAAACTGAGGCGCCATCGCCAGCGACAGGGCTACTATGCCGCCGTCGGTGGAACCGCTCAGGGCAAACTGCGCCGCCTGAGACACGTTCTCGCCGTAGATGAGATAGGGCTGCAGAGGTTGCCAGAGTCCCAGATGTTGCAGCGCCTCCCGGGCACGCTCGCCATAGGGAGCGTGATCTGGGTTGGCGATGGCAAAACGCTTCAATTCACCCTGCTCAAGCAAGCGTTTCACGCCGACAAGCTCGGTATCTAGGCTCAAAGGCGAACGCTTAGGCGCCGCCAGCGCCAGACGCCCAATGGCGTAGATCTCACCGTCGCTCTGAGTTACACCAAGCTTATGTAATTGATAGATATATTTGTCGTCTGCCGACAGAAAAAGTTCGAACGGCGCGCCATGACGCAGCTGCGCCACGAAGTTGCCTGAGGAGCCATAGGAGATGCGCACCCGCTTGCCCGTATCCTGGGTAAAGTCGGCGGCGATCTTATCCAAGGCAAACTTGATGTTGGAGGCGGCGGCGATGGCCGGCACCTCGGCCGCCCAGCTTGGGGTAACTCCCAACAGCAGCAGGCAGCCTAAGACAAAACCTCTGAGTAAATCCATTTCAACCCTCATCAACCGGGTACTCGTCCCGGCTTACTGCTTTTCCCACATCTTGGCGGCCTGTTCGTCGGCATCTTTAGCCTCGACCCAGTTCTTGCCCTGATCGCCCGCCTCTAACTTCCAGAATGGCGCCTTGGTCTTGAGGAAATCGATCAGGAACTCACAGGCCGCGAACGCCGCCTTGCGATGGGCACTGGTGACACCGATAAAGACGATCTGCTCGCCCAAAGCCATGGTGCCGACCCGGTGAATGATGGTCACGTGGGTCAGCGGCCAGCGCTCTCTTGCCTCGACGGCGATCTGATTCAGCACCGCCTCTGTCATGCCTGGATAGTGTTCCAGGGTCAGATCGGTCACCGCGCTGCCATCGTTAAAGTCGCGCACCTTGCCCACGAAGGTGACCACGGCGCCGTCGCTGTCGTCCGCCGCGATTCTGGCATATTCATCCGGAACGCTAAAGTCTTGGGTCTGCACCAATACCCGGTCGCTCGCTTGGCTCATCTTAACCTCCAGTGACTGGCGGGAAGAAGGCTACCTCGTCGCCGTCTTCGACCTGGGTATCCCAGCTGCTGATGGTCTGATTGACCGCCACCAGTAGCTTGTCTGAAGCCAATACTTTGCCCCACTTGTCATCTTTGGCCGCCAGCAAGGCACGCAGGCCTTCGGCTGTGGTGGTCTGCTCGCTTGCCTCGACTTCTATGGTGCTCTCACCTAATAGTTCGCGCACCTGGGCGAAAAACAGCACATTTATCATAATCTTTACCCTAAATACTTGTCGCTTAAACCTTGGCTAAAACCTTGAACTAAACCTTGAAATGTCCCGACTTGCCGCCCCGCTTCTCCAGCAGGCGTGTCTGAGAGATCACCATATCTTTCTGCACCGCCTTGCACATGTCGTAGATGGTCAGCGCCGCTACCGAGGCCGCGGTAAGCGCCTCCATCTCGACACCTGTCTTACCCGACAGCTTACATAGACTGGTGATACGCACTCTGTGATGCGCGGGCTGCGCCTCGAGATCCACCTCGACCTTGGTCAGCATCAGGGGGTGGCACAGCGGGATCAGATCTGAGGTTTTCTTCGCAGCCTGGATTCCGGCGATGCGAGCCGTGGCGAACACATCCCCCTTGTGGTGGCTGCCGCTCATGATCATCTCCAGCGTCTCTGGTGCCATCTCGATAAAGGCCTCGGCGCGGGCCTCGCGCTCGGTAACCGCCTTCTCGGTGACATCCACCATGTGGGCATTGCCATCGGCATTAATATGGGTAAATTCACTACTCATCAATTGCTACCTTCTTCACGTGCATCACAAAGTTACAGGGTCTGTGAGTGGCATCCAGTTGTTCTCTTAAAATCTTGTTCCAGCCCGTCTTGCAGGCACCGGTTGAGCCCGGCAGACAGAAGATGGCGGTCTTGTTGGCGAAGCCACCCAGGGCGCGGGACTGCACCGTCGAGGTGCCCAGCTCTGTATAGGTGATATGACGGAACAGCTCACCAAAGCCTTCAATCTCACGATCAAATAGCGGTCTGACCGCCTGAGGCGTATTGTCGCGCTCGGTAAAGCCTGTGCCGCCTGTGGTGATAATCACCTGCACATCATTCGATGCGATCCACTGAGACAATACCGAACGTATCTGATACTTGTCATCTTTAATCAGGCGGCGCTCCGCCAGCTTGTGCCCGGCCTCTAACAAGGCGTCTTGTAAAAATTGTCCCGAGGTGTCCTGGCTCAGCTCCCGGGAGTCGGACAGGGTTAATACCGCGATATTGAGCGGTTCAAATTGAGTTCTCGTGCAATGACCCATAACGTCTCTCTTCACTCTTGGTTTGGTTTGCGAATATCAGATGCGCCGACAGGAATATGGGCAGAGTATACCCACACGGCATACGCAACTTCTTGCGCTAGCGCAAGCCCTCTAGCCGCCGATAGACGCCAGATGCTGTGTTACGCCTGTGATGCCATCGTGGAGGAAGTGGGTTTCCTTCTTCGCCCTCAGCTGACCATGGAGCCGTTCGATCAGCTCAGCGCGCTGCTCATGGGACTGCAACAGATCCCTTAGATCCACACCGTGCTCGGTGAAGAGGCAGAGATGCAGTTTCCCCTTGGCAGAGACACGCAGGCGGTTACAGCTGGCGCAGAAGTTCTTCTCGTAGGGCATGATCAGCCCTATGCGTCCCTTGAAGTCGTCATGGCTGAAGTTTTGCGCCGGGCCATCGTCGACCGCCGACTGATCCAACTGCCAGCCATCCTGAACAAGTTGCGACTTGATGTCGGCACCCGCCAGATGATGGGCTTTGAAGTACTCGCGTCCCAGACCGGTTTCCATCAGCTCGATGAAACGCAGGTCAATTGGGGTGTGCTTGATCCAGTGCAGGAAGCGCGGTAAGTCTTTGTCGTTTAAGCCCTTGAGCAGCACGGCATTGATCTTCACCCGCTCGAAACCCGCCTCCAGGGCGGCATCGACGCCACGCATCACCTCGTCGAACTTATTCTCGCCGGTGATCTGATAAAACATGCGCGGATCCAGGCTGTCTACCGAGACGTTGATGCGTCTCAGACCGGCATCGAACCACTCCTTGGCATGCTTCTCGAGGCGATAGCCATTGGTGGTGGTCGCCAGCGTCTTGATCTTGTCGTTGTCCGCGACGATACGCACGATGTCGGTAAAATCTTTACGCAATGTGGGCTCGCCGCCCGTGATGCGGATCTTCTGGGTGCCGACCTCGGCAAAGGCGCCCACTAGATTCTCGATCTCGTTGAGATCTAAAAACTTAGGCTTACCGTCGGGGCGATAACCATCTGGGAGGCAGTATGTGCATTTGAAGTTACAGACATCGGTTACCGACATCCGTAAATAGTGAAATCTTCGACCAAAATTGTCTTGTAGTTGAGACATGATCACCTTTCCAAGTAAGGGGAGGTGAGTCAATTTCTTTCCTCACCCCGGTGGCACTATTGCCACGGCTTAATCTCCCTATCTGTGGACGTAGGAGAGAAAGCTCGGAGAACCGTCGTTTCTCAATTATAGGCCGATATAGACCGGGTTTTATAGCAGAAACTTCCCGTTTTTTGTTTAAGATCAATCGGGCGTTAACATAATGTGACACCGCTCACGAAGATAAATACCATCAATTAGTCTATCCTGACTGCTTAAACTCTGTGCCATTTCGCTATTTTAGGGTAAGGTGGAGACAAAGAATAAAACACCCGTTTCAATCGGGGGAAAGCTAAAAGAGGTGAAGTGATGGAACGCGAATCGATGGAGTTCGACGTCGTTATCGTTGGCGCAGGCCCAGCTGGCCTGGCTACCGCATGTCGACTAATGCAAATCTCACAAGACGCCGGCCAGGAGCTGACAGTCTGTGTGGTCGAGAAAGGCTCGGAAGTGGGCGCGCACATTCTCTCGGGTGCCGTGTTCGAACCTAAGGTGCTCGAAGAGCTATTTGGTGACTGGAAAGAGCAAGGTGCACCGCTGCACACGGCGGTGACCCATGACGAGCTGTTTATGCTTAGCTCAGACTCGGCCTCACGCGCCATGCCCAATGCCTTTATCCCTAAGACGATGCACAACGATGGCAACTATATCATCAGCGTCGGCAACCTGGCCCGTTGGTTGGCCGAGCGTGCCGAGGCCTTGGGCGTCGAGATCTTCCCTGGCTTCCCCGCCAGCGAGCTGCTGTTTAACGAGGATGGCAGCGTCAAGGGGATCATCATAGGCGATATGGGCGTCGGCGCCGATGGTGAGCCCAAAGACAGCTATGAACCGGGCATGGAACTGCACGCCAAGTACACTGTATTTAGCGAAGGCTGCCGTGGCCACCTGGGCAAGCAGCTGATCGAGAAGTTCCACCTGGACAACGGCAAGACGCCGCAACACTACGGCCTGGGCTTCAAGGAGATCTGGAAGGTCCCCGCCGAGCAACACCAGCAGGGTAAAGTCGTTCACACGGGTGGCTGGCCACTGACAGACGGCGCCTCAGGTGGCGGCTTCCTCTATCATATGGAAGACAACCAGATCGCCGTGGGTCTCATCATAGATCTCAACTATCAGAACCCACATCTGAGCCCATTCGATGAGTTCCAGCGCTACAAGACACATCCAGTGATCAGCCAGTACCTACAGGGCGGTGAACGCCTCTGCTATGGCGCCCGCGCCATCACCAAGGGTGGTCTCAACTCGCTGCCTAAGATGAGCTTCCCTGGCGGCCTGATCATAGGTTGTGACGCAGGTACCCTGAACTTCGCCAAGATCAAGGGCACCCACACGGCGATGAAGAGCGGCATGATCGCGGCCGAAACCATCTGCCACGCCCTGCATGCCGGCGTAGAAGGCGGCAAAGATCTCGACTGCTACCAGGAGAAGTTCGAACAGAGCTGGCTACAGGATGAACTCTACTGCTCACGCAACTTCGGCCCGGCGATGCACAAGTTCGGAGCATACCTGGGCGGCGCCTTCAACTATATCGACCAGAACTGGTTTGGCGGCAAGTTCCCTATCACCCTGCGGGATGAAAAGGCCGACTATGCCCAGATGGCCGAGGTCAGTGCCTACAGCAAGATAGATTATCCAAAGCCTGACGGTAAGTTAAGCTTCGACAAGCTCTCCTCCGTCTACCTGTCGAACACCTTCCACGAAGAAGATCAGCTGTGTCACCTGCGTCTCAAAGACGAGCGTATCCCTATCGAGGTGAACCTGGTCAAGTTCGACGAACCGGCCCAGCGTTACTGCCCGGCGGGTGTGTATGAGGTGGTGGAAGAAGCCGGCGAGAAGAAATTTGTCATCAACGGTCAGAACTGCATCCACTGTAAGACCTGTGACATCAAAGATCCGAGCCAGAACATCACCTGGGTCACCCCAGAGGGCGGCGGCGGACCTAACTATCCGAACATGTAAGCCAGGCCTTGTTGCTCGGCAAACAGACAGATTCAAACGCGCCTTAGGGCGCGTTTTTACTTGCGCTTAACATCCCAGGCCACCATAATGGCGCCATACCTACAAGCGTTACCAAGACGCACTAAGTGATCCTAAAGGATCCTCCTGCCCTCAAAAAAGTTCAATGGTTTAGCGTGTTTAGAAAACAGCGACTAACCTTAATAATCTAGTATTCACACATCCGAGGCATGCTCGGACAGAGTAGATGCGAGTCATAAACGATGAAACTAAACATGCTCACCATCAAGCAGAAGATCTTACTCACGGTTACCGTCGCGGTATTGCTGTCGACCGTGCTCGTGGGTGTCTTGAGTCAACGTAGCGCCAAGGAAGTCGTCGAGCAGCGCATGCTCACCTCCGAGCTGCCCAACACCTTGCAGGCGATCCGCAACAAGGTGGAGATGGACATCGCCACCCTGATGAACGCCGCCGAGCAGCTCGCCAGCAGCAAGATGCTCAAGCAGTGGCTGGTCGAGGGCCGCCCTGCCGAGACAGAGCCTCTGGTGATCGCCCAGCTCAAGGATGTGCAGCAGCAATATAAGCTGGTGCAAGCCTCCTATGCCGACAGGCAGACCGCCGCTTACTACACCCAGGACGGCTTCTTGCGGATCCTTACCCCGGATCAGGATGGTTGGTTCTTCAACTATAAAAACAGCGGCACAGAGCGCATGCTCAACGTGTTCACCGAGGCCAATGGCGAGGTGAAGCTCTTCATCAACTACCAACAGCCCAACGACCGCGGCTTGGTGGGACTGGCCAAGTCGCTGGACGACATGGTACGCCTGCTGAAATCCTTCAAGATCGAAGATACAGGCTTCGTTTACCTGGTGGATGCCAAGGGTGACGTCAAGCTGCACTCGGACACCAGCCAGATTGGCAAGGCCAGTTTGAGTTCACTCTATGGCGGTAACGTGACCAGAGAGCTGCTCAACAAGGGCGACTTTGGCCTGACACAGACAGAGCTAGACGGTGAGACATTGCTGGTCGCCAGCAGCTATATTCCCTCAATGGACTGGTATCTGGTAGCCCAGGTGCCCAGGGCCGAGGTATTCGCCCTGCTGGAAGAGTCGGCCTATCAGATCCTCGTCTGGACAGTGCTGATCGCCGCCGCCTTTATCGGCCTCTCTACCTTCGTCTCCGCCTCGGTGAGCCAGCCCATTGCCAAGGTAGCCGACATGCTGCAAGACATAGGTCAGGGTGAAGGGGATCTGCGCCAACGCCTGCCGGTCGAAGGTAACGACGAACTAGCGCAGCTGGCCAAGGGCTTCAACAGCTTTATCGAGAAGATCCAGCACTCCATCATAGAGGTGACAGACACCAGCGTGCAGCTGAGTCACGCCGCCAAGGATGTGGCCAATCAGGCCCAGCAGACCCAGGACGACAGCCAGCTGCAGAAAGATCAGACCATGATGGTGGTCACCGCTATCAACGAGATGGGCGCGACCGTGCACGAGATCGCCGGCAACGCCGCCCAGGCCGCCGACAACGCCAAGGACGCCGACAACGCCTCCAGCAACGGCCAGATAGTGGTGACCCGCGCCCGCGACACCATCAATCAGCTGTCTCAGGATGTGGAACAGGTGGGTAATGTGATCGAATCCTTGGCCACCCATACCACCTCCATCGGCAGTATCCTGGATGTGATCCGCGCCGTATCGGATCAGACCAACCTGCTGGCCCTCAACGCCGCCATTGAGGCCGCCCGTGCCGGAGAGGCAGGACGAGGCTTCGCCGTGGTCGCCGAGGAGGTACGTAACCTGGCCTCACGCACCGCCGCGTCGACCGACGAGGTGCAGAAGATGATCGACAACCTACAGAGCGAGGCGGCCCGCGCCGTCGAGGCGATGACCCAGAGCAAGAGCCGCAGCCAGGAAGGGGTACAGGCGGTCGACGAGGCCAGCCATACCCTGACGGAGATCAGCCAGCAGATAGGCGCCATAACTGACATGAATATTCAGGTCGCGGCGGCCACCGAGGAGCAGTCTACCGTGGTGGAAGATATCAACCGCAACGTCACGGAGATCAGCGAGATCACCCAGCGTACCAGCGAGACCTCCCAGGCAGTGGCCCAGGCCAGCCAGTCGCTCAACCAGCTGGCCCACAGGCTAGATACCTTGGTCGCCGGCTTCAAGGTCTAGGCGGTTCGCAGCTTAAAGTGCTTCAGCCACAAAAAAGCCCGCAATCGCGGGCTTTTTTATTTTGCCGAACAAGCATCAAGCCTTAAGAAACTTGATCGTCAGCGGATACTGGTAACTAATGCCCTCGCTGGCCTTCATGGCGGCGATGATGGTGACCACGATATCGAAGATCGCCAGCACACCCAGCAGGATAAAGCCGATACCGACGAACATGAGGATCATGCTGATGATGGCGTATACCATCACGCTTATCTTAAAGTTCAGACAGTTGCGACCACAGCTGTCGACGAAGGCGATCTCCTCGCGCTTCATCAGCCAGACAATCAGGGGCCCCAGGATAGAACCGAAGGGGATCAGATAGCCGGAAAAGCTGGCCAGATGCACCGCCACGCCCATGTTTCTGTCGTCACGGGACAGTTGTTCAATATCAGACACGAATTACACTCCTTGATGATTCATTCTTAATTTTAAGCAGAGTTATGGGCGATTAGGCCCAAATAAGCGCATTTCCCAAGGCTCAATCTTGCGACTTTCCAGGCGGCGCTGCAAGCTATTTACCCAAGACTTCGCCAGCCCATCACAACTGGCAAGGCGATCGTAGGCGCCGGCATCAAAGGTGGGCGAGAAATAGATACTCATCGCCTCGCGCAGGCTGATGTCGGTGCGGCGCTCGATAAGCCTGATATCGTCCTCCAGGCTGATTTCACCCGGCGTGATCACCCGATAGAACCAGCCACACAGGCCGCTGGTCTGCATGGCCAGGGCAAACTCGGGATGACCGAACTGATGATTGAGCTTGAAGCAGGGAGAGCGCGGTTGAGTCACCTGCAGGCGCACCTCGCCGATGGCGATGATGTCGCCTATGTTCACCTGGGTCTCGTCCAGCCCAACGGTGCTGATGTTCTCGCCCATGGCGGGCACATCCTTGAATCCCTGCATCATGTCCCAGCGACGATACTGACCATAATGTTCGCGAGGAAAATGGTGCAGCACACGGTCGGCGCCGCCGTGATGCTTGGGATCCGCCTGGCCGTCACCCTCGACGCCCAGCTCACCCACCACCAAACGAGTGCACGCCCGCTTGGCGTCGATCATGCTGGGTATTCCCTCGAACGCCTCGGCCTTGTCGCCACGATACAGGCCCGAAATCTTGTTTACCAAACTCGGCATATTCTTCTCCCCCTGACTACTGCCTACTCGTCTCGCCCGCTGACAAAGGCGAGACAATTCAATACAAACTCCCTCTGTCGCCCCGGGGATCGCCCCTGCACAATAGCGGCTTAGTTCTCCTTGGGAAAGATATCATGAAAACAACTCCATTGGCCGCCTTCATACTGAGTTTCATACTCCTGCTGAGCGGCTGCGCCACCTCTTACGACACAGAAAAATCCTTCTGGAGCTTCGGTGAAGGCTTCGACGTGGTACAGATAGCCGACGATAGCTGGCAGATCAGCTTCGTCGGTAACGACATGACAGATCGCGCCCTAGCCCGCAAATATGTTCTGCGCAAGTCCGCCGAGATAGTCCAGGCCCATGGCTACCCCTACTTTGCCCTAACCACAGAGCAGAACCACCGCGACGCGGTCGGCAACGACACCCTGGGTTTTGGCCACAAGGACTGGGGCTATGGCCTGGGTAAGGTGGAAAATGAGACCTCAGTGATCGTCGAAGTTACCGGCCTGCAGGATAAGGAATCGATGCAGACAACCAAGGTATATGACGCCGCCTACCTGATCGATCACCTCACATGGTAGGCCGGGTCCTCAAAAAGAGTGTGAACTCGTCCCTGTTGGAGCTAGATAAATAATGTTAGATTTATCAACACACTCCCACGACGACTCACTCGACATGAGCATCAAAGTTGTACTCGTTGAAGATGACGAAAAGATCAGCCAGCTGCTGTCCTCCTATCTGACCATGCAGCAGATAGAGACAGTCTGTGTCCATGATGGCGCCGACGCCGTCGCCACCATACTGGCCGAGCAGCCGGATCTGGTCATCTTAGATCTCATGTTGCCCAATCTGGACGGTTTCAGCATCTGCCGTCAGCTGCAACCCGTCTTCGATGGCAAGATACTGTTTCTCACCGCCAGCGAAGACGACATGGATCAGGTGGCGGCACTGGAGATGGGCGCCGACGATTTCATCATCAAACCGATACAGCCCAGGGTCCTACTGGCACGTATCCGCATGCTGATGCGCCGGGCCAAGGTGTCTGCTCCCCAGGAGCAGCATCATCTCAGCTTCGGCGAGCTTGAGCTCAATCAGCAGCGCAAGCAGTGTCTGTTGGCGGGAGAAGAGATCAGCCTGACCACCAGCGAGTTCGACCTGCTCTGGCTGCTGGCCGCCCATGCCGACGAGATCTTGACCCGGGAATATCTGGTCAAACAGATCCGCGGCATAGAGTACGACGGCATCGACCGCACCATAGACAACAAGATAGTGGTGCTGCGCAAGAAGCTGGGCGACAACCCCGCCCTGCCCCGGCGCATCATCACCGTCAGGGCCAGGGGCTATCTGTTTGTCCCCGACCGTTGGTGATCCCCTGTGACGCGCCTGTTTATTCTCATCTATAGCACTGCCCTGGCGATCTTCTTTATTGCGGTGATCGCCATGGACCAGTTTGAACTCTTCTCCACCGACTCTCTGGACGCCACCTCGTTGGCCAACGAGATCACCGCCACCCGCAACTTGGTAGACAAGATAGGCGAGGCTCAGGGAGCGCAAGCGGCTGAGCTGGCGCTGCAAGGCTTTGCCAAGGATATCCACCTGGCGCTGACCCGCTATGACATCAAGGATGACACCCTGAGCGAGGCGATCAAACAAGGGGTTAAAGACTACGGCCTCTACATTGAAGATGTGGACGAGAATCAGGCCTACTTCAGCCTGAAGAGCAACCCAGAGGTGGTCTTTGGCATCATCAACGACCCGGACTCCCCCTTTATCAACACCCTCAACCGCAAAGAGTGGTTTGTCTTCGTCGAGTTGTGTGCGGCACTGGCGCTTATCAGCATCATGGTGCTGTTTGTGATCTCCCGGCGACTGGCGCGACTGGAGAAGACCTGTATCGCCTTCGCCTACGGCGATTTTAGCGCCCGCGCCTCCACCAGCAGCCTTCACAGCGTGGGACAGCTTAACCTGTCGTTCAACATCATGGCCGATCGCATCTCTCAGCTGATCCAGAGCCATAAGAACCTCACCAACGCCATCGCTCACGAGTCACGCACTCCCATCTTTCGCATCCAGTGCAACCTGGACATGCTGGACGACTCGGGCGTACGCCCGGAGCAGATGCAGTATTTGGAGGGAATTCAGGAAGATCTCAACGAACTGGGCGGCATGATCGAGGAGCTGTTGCACTTCGCCAAGCTGGAAAGGCCTGATGCCCAACTCAGCCTGACACCAACCAGGCTCTACCCGCTGCTGGCCAGCCAGCTGGAACACCTGCAGTTCGAGACGCCCAAACGCCTGCAGCTTAGCGGTGACGACAGCCTGATTGCTCCCATCGCCAACCACCTGCTGCTGCGAGCCACCAGCAACATCATACGCAACGGCTACAAGTACGCCCAAAGTTGCGTCAACGTGACTCTTAGCAGCGACGAGACGAGCGTGCTGATCGAGATCGCCAACGACGGACCGCCCATTCCCCGGGACTATTGGCAGTCTATCTTCGAGCCCTTCGTGCGTCTGGACAAGGCCAGAGACAGGCAGAGTGGCGGCCACGGCCTTGGACTGGCCATCGCCAAGCAGATAGTGCGTCAGCATCAGGGCGAGCTGACCCTGGGCGACAGCGAGCTGGGCGGCCCCTGCTTTACCCTGCGCCTGCCCAAGGCAGAATGAGCCCGTTAAGAGCTCGGCGCCCAGATGAGACCTAAACTTACCGATTTAGCACTTAGCCAATTAGTGCTATCCCACTCAAAGCTTTTCTATTCAAAGCCTTCCGATACAAAGCCGAGACAAAGCCATACAGAGTGCTTCTGTTTCCCTGGGTCCCGCCTCCCCATAATGCGCTACAGATAATCACGGCACAGAACCCAAAGGCGTCGAGTCCTACGGCTCGCCAGGTTCATTGCCTTCGTCTGTAACCCATAAGGAAGTTGTATATGAGCCTGACACACAAGCCCAATCTATTGGCCTTTGGCACACTCGTCATGGCAACCGCCCTCCTCGGCGGCTGTAACCAATCGAGCAAGTCTGACACTAAGAAGGAGGTCACCAGCAAGGTGGGCACTTACGCCAGCGTCGACTGCAGTACGTTCACCAAGAGTAAGGATCTGCCCAAAGGCGCCAGCTGCGGCTATCTGACGGTCCCGGAAAAACACGCCATCAAGGGCCAGAGTGCCTCCAAGAAAACCATGGAGATCGCCGTGCTGAAGATCCCGGCGACCAAGACTGAGGCCAAGGCCGATCCCGTGGTCTACCTGCAGGGCGGTCCAGGCTACTCGGCCATCGACAGCCTGGAAGACTTCACCCAGAGCAAGGCGAAATACCTCTGGAACGACCGCGACTTCTATCTGGTGGATCAGCGCGGCACAGGCCACGCCAAGCCCGCCTACAAGTGCACCGAATTTAACACGGTCAAGGGCTCAATCGAGCAGGTCAAGGCCTGTAAGGCTCGCCTCAAGGCCAAGGGCGTCGACTTCAGCGCCTATCAAAGTGTGCAGAGCGCCCACGACTTCATCATGCTGAGAAAGGCGCTCAAGCTCGACAGCTGGAATCTCTACGGCGCCTCGTACGGCACCCGCTTAGCTGAGACCATCATACGCGAAGATAGCCAAGGGGTTCGTAGCGTCATCCTTGACGGAGTATTCCCCATCGAGGTCAACGGCCTGTCAGATACGCCCTGGGCCACCTATGCCACGCTGGATCGCATCGTCGCCAACTGCGATGCCTCGATTAATTGTGCATCAGAGATCCTCAAGCCGATGATCGAGTCCATCATCGAGCGACTACAGAATCAGGGGGAGGAGCAGGCAGCCATCCGTTTCGTCAACTACATCGCCAGTCTAGCGGGTGATGCCAGGGTCGTCCCCCTGATACTGGCGATCGACAAGGACCTGAACATCATCATCAATGAGAAAGACAACGAAGAGGCCGAAGGCTACTTTGCCCCTATGGCCCTGTCAGTGGTCTGCGCCGAGGAATATGCCTTCCTCAACCAGACGGCTCTAGAGGGTCGCAACGACAAGAACTGGTCCACCACGACCACACTGACAGTGAACAAGATGTTCCATGAGGGATTCGATATCGACAGCTGTAAGGCGTGGGATGTGGCCGCGGCCGACAGCATAGAGACCCAGGCCGTCACCAGTAATCTGCCGATCCTGGTGATCAACGGTGGTAACGATCATCAGACGCCACCGGCATGGGGTGAGTTAGTGGTGAAGAACATGCCTAATGCCCAGCTGTTCACCAACCCTCAGGGTGGCCACGTACAGCTGACCTCACAGAACCCTTATCGCAACTGTATTGACGGCATCACCATGGCCTTCCTGGCGGCGCCAGATCAGAAGATCAAGACCCAGTGCACCAGCATGATCCCGGTATTTAAATACAACTAACGACAAGCGTTCGGCCTAAGCCCTGACCAAAAGGTCGGGTTTTTTTTTCGGGCAAAAAAAAAGCCCCAGAAGATGGGGCGAGAGAACAGAAAAACACACTATGTTAGAAAAGAAGCTACACAAAACAAGGTCAGGGAACTGCTTGCGACCAATGCCGATACTCTAAGCCGAGTTAATGACATTATGATGACAAGTTGTGCCCGCTAGGCCTCTTCTTTTGCTCGCTCATTTTCCAGATAGTTTTTGAGTTCCGCTCCCGGTATCGAACTCTCTGTGGCCACCGCAAAGGCGGCCCAACGGGCACCTTCGGCCATGGCCTGACAAAACTCATCGCCACGCACCAGTCCATGGATAAGGCCCGCCGCATAGGCATCTCCCGCCCCTGTGGTATCCACCACACTGGCCGACTCGGCCGCCACATGAGTCTGCGAATCTGCCTGATAGAGAATGGCACCCGACTCGCCATCTGTCACTATGAAGGCCTGCAGACTGTCTCCGGCGATGGAGAGGCCATACTGCCAGGGCGACAGTTCGCTGCGACCCTGCATGTCGGCTCGCGAGGCAATCAGCACGTGGCAGGGACGCTCACGGTTATCCTTGGCCAGCTGCGCCACCACCAGGCTGTGGGGCAAGGCAGTCTTGGCCCAGCTCACAGCGCCTTCGGCGGAAGAGTTGATATAGAGGGCATCCCACTGGCGCCAATTAGGCGGCGCCGCCAGTTCGAATCTAGGACGCTCGGGACGTATGATGGTGCGCTCGCCATCCGGGGTCATCACCAGCAGCATCTCACAGGTATGTTGCTGATAGCGCTGCATCAGGCGGCAATCTATACCTAGTGTGCTGGTCTCGGCCAGCAGCCAGTCGCCTATCTCGTCGCGGCCCACCTGACTCACCAGGGCTACCTCGTGCCCTGCCCACACCAGGCCTATGCCTGTGTTGGCACCACCGCCCCCCAGGCGCTGGCCACCATCTTGATAATGAAACCGTCCCCCCATCTTCAAGGGTTTATCGAGTCTGAGAATACGATCGCAATTGAGGTTGGCTACCAGCAGAATTTTGGCCATGCATGCTCCGAGTAACAGCGGATCAGGAGAAAAAGAAGCTCGCCTAAACGGGTTGAGAAAATTAGCCCCGGAAACCTAATACTTTGGGGCCCGCCGAGCCTCCTTTATATCAAGGCCCGCGGGGCTTCTCAACCAATTAGGCCTGTAACTTATACATGCCTTCGCTCGCCGGGCGCGAGTACTCGAAGCCAAATTTGAGATAAAGGGCAGGCACATCAGCCATTAAGGTGATGTAGGCCCCCTTAGGCGCCATCTCGTCGAGATAGGCCATGATGGCGCTCATGATAGCGCTGCCCAGGCCGCGCCCCTGATATTCGGGATCCACGGCGATATCCACCAGCTCAAAATTGAGGGCGCCGTCGCCCACCACCCGGCCCATGGCGAGCACCCTGTCACCCGCCAATAGATGCACCCCAAACAGACTCAGGGGCAGGCCGAGTTCTGCCGCCTCGCGAGACCTTGGGGTCAGGCCTGTTATCTGCCGAAGGCGCAGGAAATCATTGAGAGGCGCCACACGTTTGATCAGGCGAAACTCCTGCAGTGGCTCACCCACTTGCGCCTGGCGCCACTCCCGCGCCAGCAGGCCATAGCCATACTCGCTGCCCCAGCTGCCCTTGAAGAAGATGTTGTCGCGATAGTGGGCCTCGCGGCGAAAGCCCAACCGTTCCAGTAGCCCCCAGGCAGCGCGATTTTTCACGTCTGTGATGGCCGAGACTCTGTGTTTACCCAGGCGCTCAAACAGATACACCAACAACCCTTGCAACGCCTCACGGGCGAGCCCCTTACCCTGATGCTCGCTTGCCAGGGTAAAGCCTATCTCGACCTGCTGCGCATCGATGAAATGCAGCGCCAGATCTCCCACCAAGGCCTGGGTCTGACGACACACGAGGGCCAGCTGCATCCAGGTGCCGTTTGCTCCGAAAGGTGTCTGCTGCAAATTTTCGAACAGTGCCAGGGCATCCTGATACTGGTAGTCTTGCCAGCTCTGATAGCGGGCCACCTCAGGATCGGCGCGGTAGGCGGTGAAGGCCTGAAGATCGGCCCGCTCGAAGGCGCGGCAGATAAGCCGCTCTGTCTCGAAATAGATCATCAATAAAGCCCTGCCGTAAGCCTAAGCCTGAGCCAACGAATAGTAACCGCCGCTCGGCGGCGCGGCGAATAGTGACATGGCGGCCTGCATCTTATCCTTTGGATAAGCCTGCACCGAGGCCCTGTGCTGCTCGGCTGACTCCCAACGCTCGATCACCATAAGGCGACCTGCCTCGTCGACCGGACACAGTACCTCATAACTGAGGCAGCCTGGTGAGTTGCAAATATAATCGCTCAATGAGAGGAGGAAGGCCTTCAATGCCTCGGCCTGGCCCGGCGCGGCCTGAAATTCGCCAATACGTACTATCATCTGATTTCCCTGTACAAAATGAACAATTCACCAAGCTACCCTATTACCGAATGCTCCACAAACGTCTCTTATGAGCTTTTCGACCAATGAGTGCGTAAGCGATCGCCCATATTAGCTTAGGTGATATGCGCCCTAATACCTGAGCCAACCTTGGTAATGAAATAAGAATTTGAAAAATTTGATAAAAACTCGTCAATCTTTCGGCTTATGAGGTTCTAGGATAAAAATCAGCCTCTACAAGCTGCCAACTTGACGTTAGGCTAACAAGCAAAAGAGGTTGTGAGGTTATTGAATGGACTCAATACTGACATTAGAAGAGCTGATGGATAAGCCCCTATGCAAGGAAGAAAAACTGCGCCGCTACCAACAGTGCCTGAGAGAATTTGAGCTGCTGGGCTACCAAGATCTCTTTATCGAACAGATACGCCAGGAGGCTCGTCAGCTTGAGCAGAAGCTAGCACGCCGCGCCAAGGCTAATCACAGACAGGCGCCCAAGCGGCTCCCCTAGATCTCTTGCGCCAGCTGGTCGAGAAAGTCCTGCATCACCCGGGTGCGATGCCGCGCCTCTTCCCTCGCAGCAGTCGTCTGCATGGTATCCGCTAGGGTAAACAGCTTCTGCTTGAAATGATCTAAGGTGTAGCGGCTATCATCCGCCTCCCGCTCCCGACAGAAGGGATCTTCCGCAGCATACAGGGGCCGCCCCAAGGCGGTGCCCACCTGTAGGCAGCGCACCACACCTATGGCACCCAGGGCATCGAGCCTGTCGGCATCCTGTACTATCTTGGCCTCCAGCGTCTCGGGGGCGATACCCGCGCTGAAACTATGGGCGAGAATGGCATGATGAATGGCGGCCAAGTACTGCTACGGATAATCCACGCCAGCGAGGAAGGTGATTGCCTTATCGGCCGCCAGCAAAGAGCCCTGACTGCGCCTCGGATCGTCTTTTGCCAAAGTGACACAATCATGCAGCCAGGCGGCCGGCACCACTACCTCGGCGCAGGCAGATTCGAGATCGCACAGGCGCTTGGCCGTCTTCACCACCCGCCTAACATGGGCGAGATCATGGGCGGCATCGGCTGGCGAGCTGGCGGCAACAAACTGGGAAAATAGCGACTCAAAGGCCTGCATGGGGCGAACTCCGGCAATAAAAAAGGCCGATCTATGATCGGCCTCTTTCGCTCGGATAGCAAATGCCCCTTACATCTCGCAGGGCTACATATCACACGGCTACATATCGCAGGGCTTGAGCGGCTTACGCAGCTGTGCCCGCACGTTGTCCATGCCTGAGTAGAACTCTTTCATCATCAAGAGGCCCATCATCTTGCCGTTATCCGTGACGATGAGATTATCGGGGTCGTTCGGGTCATTCTTGATGGCGCCGATCGCCTTCATCGAGGTCATCTCTTTAAACAGGGCCCAATCCAGATTGACGCCGAAGGTGTCACGGAAATATTTGCGCGACAGGCGACCCGAGAACATCCCCAGCAGGAAGCGATACTGCATCACATCCTTCTGGCTATAGTTCTTCTGCTGCTCGACGCCCATGCGACCCGAGGCGATATTCTCCTGATACTTACGCAGGGAGAAGGTGTTCACATACAGGGTGTCGTTGAGGAAGCTGAAGGAGCCCGAACCTACACCAAGATACTCGTCATAGTCGATTACATACTCGTCGAAACCTTCGTTGTTGGCCTTGCCAAATGCCCAGGCCGACAGCTGGTTGTACTGACCATTCAGGCTGTTGAGGATCTGGCGGTATTGACGCGCCATATCCCCCTGAGGCGCGGCCAGCTTGCCCTTGACGCTCTTTCGGGTCTGATGGGTGATCATCAAGGGATAGGTGGTGATCTGGCGGGGATCCAGGCGTGAGGCCATATCCAGGTCGTGCTGAATCACCTCATCTGTCTGGCCACGGAAGCCGAAGATAAGATCCACGTTGATGATAGGAAACAGCTCCTTGGCCGCCATGATCTTATCGAAGGTCTGCTGGCCCGAGCCAAACTTCTCCAGACGATCTGTCATCGCCAGGATGTCGTCGTTGAAGCTCTGCACCCCGATAGACATGCGATCCACCAGGCCTTCCAGCTGCTTAAAGCCTGGGCTGTCCAGATGCTGAGGATCCGACTCGCAGGAAACCTCTTTGATGCTTGGGAACAGCTTCTTGGCAAATTCAATCGTGCGCGCCAGCTCATCTTCTAATACGGTTGTGGTGCCGCCGCCGATATACATGGACTCGAAGTCATAGCCCAGCGCCTTAACCATCTCCATCTCCTTACGCAGCGAGACGAAATAGGCGCGCGCCTTCTCCTCCTTAAACAGGAAACGGTGGAAGGTGCAGAAGGAGCACAGGGTATGGCAGAAAGGCACATGAGCATAGAGCATGTACTTCTTGCCTTCGACGGGCGCCGGCATCATGGAGGCGGACTGGGTATCGAGTCGCAGATTCTTGTCGACATAATACTGCATCACTCGTTCCATCGAGCTCAGCATCCAGTTAGGGACGGTAATGTTAGCTTGGTACGGCTTAATCAATGCACCTGGCGCCGTTTGAATAATAGAAGACGAAGACATAGATATTCCTAGCTGAACCGGCCTTGAGAACAAAGCCTTTTAATAAATAAGGACTTAAAGCGATACACATCCATTTGCGGAACACAAAAGTATCACTTAAGGAATATATAAAACGTGAACTGGCTTGGAGTTACAACACCTAGCATTAGATTAGCCGAAGAATTGTTAAGCATGTCATGTTTTAGGAAATGTTGAATAAATGTGATCGCCCATTTTGACCCAATAGAGGCAAAGAGATGACGCAACGAGTGGACAGCAAGCATCGACCTGTTGCGGCGATAAAATAAATAGCGTAGGTTAAATAGTTAATAAAAATAATGATATAGACTCCGGCTGTTTCAGTGGAGCACAATTCGACACAAGGACGTTAAAAATGAAATGGAATCTACTGGTTTCGGTGCTGCTCACCGCATCGCTGGCACTCTTTGGCTATGTGAAATACACAGAACTCGCGGCCAACAACCTCGCCAACACCCAAGGACTCTCCGCCCTGAGCAAACAGATCGCCGAAACCGGCAGCATCATACCGGCCAAGACGGTGGCCTATTTCGATCTAGCCGCTTGCCCAGAGGGGTGGCAGCCCTACACCGAGGGGCGTGGCCGCTTTACCTTAGCCGTTAATCATCAGGAGAATGCGCTGTCGGTACGCAAGCTCAACGACTCCGGCGGCGAAGAGAAACATAAACTGACACTCGCCGAACTACCCAAGCACACCCACGTCTATGACGACTGGTACTACTATGATTCGGGCGACGAGCCGGAATACGCGACAGGCGAAGGAGACGATGTGGGCATGCGCCAACATCAAAAACGTCGCACCGAGCCCGAAGGCCACAGCGTCGCCCACAACAATATGCCGCCTTTCGTTGTGCTATTGCAGTGCATCAAGCAGTAAGAAAACCTTATCTGGCACATTCCCCCGGACTGTGGCTGAAGTAGCGTTTGAACTCGCGGCTAAACTGGGCCGGGCTCTCGTAGCCCACCTCGATGGCGGCCTGCTTCACCTTCACCCCAGGACGCTGCAACAGCTCCTTGGCCTTGTTCAGGCGCACCTTCTTCAGGTACTGGATGGGCGATGATGCGGTCACCTCCTTGAAGCAGCGATGAAACGCCGAGGGGCTCATGTTCACCAGGGCGGCAAGCTGATCCACCTCAATACTGGCAGCGTAATGTTTATGCAGGTAGCTTAGCGCCTTGTCGATGCGCGACAATCTAGTATGACTCAGCGCCAGGGCATAGAGGGGTGCGGCGTTAGGCAGGGCCAGCAGGCGATATAGGATCTCCAGCACCATGGCCTCACCCAGCGCCTCGGCCTCCAGCGGCGATTGCAACGCCTGCAGCAGTCGATGAATGCTGCACTCTATCGCCTCGCCGGTCGGGGCGATAAAATAGCCCGGCAGTCGCGACTCATTCAGGGCCTGGGGTACCCTGTGGTGATTATCCATGACGGGGATGAGGCGATTAAGCTGCGCCAGATCGATATCTATCATCATCACCAGCACTGGCTCCTCCTTGCTAGCGAAGGTCTCGCACTCCACCGGCATGGGCACTGTCATCACCAGGGTGTTCTGGGGATCATAGTCAAACACCCTGTTATCCAGATAGATACGCTTCTTGCCCTGCCCAACTATCATGATTCCCTGGGAGTAACACAAGGGGCCACGGGCACCGTAGGCGGAGCAGCGAAACAGCTTGATACCAGGCAATACGCTGTCGTTCATCCCCTCATCTGGGGCCAGCTCAGACATCAACTCGGCAATACTCTTCACACTTTACCTCTTGGGACAGGATAAGGATTCAACTGATGGCGATAATATCACCCAAGCAGAAAAAGGCATCAAAATTTATCAAATACATGCCTTTTAAACTCAACAAAGCAGAAATAGGCAAGAGTCGTGCAGCAATAGGTATTTAAAACTCGCGTCAAGAGACTAGTATGTGCAGCATATTATTAGGTGACACAAGGTATCCCCATGCTTAACTTCGATTATCGTAATCCCACACAGATCGTCTTCGGCAAAGACCGCCTGGCCGAGCTAGACAAGCTGATCCCCGCCGGCGCCCGCGTCATGGTGACCTATGGCGGCGGCAGCGTGAAACGCTTCGGCACCCTGGACAAGGTACTCAGCGCCCTGGGCGATCGCACCGTCGTCGAATTCGGCGGCATCGAGGCCAATCCACAGTATGAGACCCTGGCCAAGGCGGCCAAGCTGGCAAGAGAGGAGTCTATCGACTTCCTGCTGGCAGTCGGTGGCGGCTCGGTGATGGATGGCACCAAGTTCATCGCCCTGGCGACACGCTTCGAGGGTGACAGCGACAGCCTGCTGTTCCACGGTTTCGCCCCTGTGCCGGTAGAGGCGGATCAGGTCTTGCCATTGGGCACCATAGCCACGCTGCCTGCCACGGGCTCAGAGATGAACGCCTTCGGCGTGGTCAGCTATAACGGCGGCAAGTTCCCGGTTAACCATCCCAGCATCTACCCCACCTTCTCGCTGCTGGATCCGACTCTGACCTTCACCCTGCCAAAGATTCAGGTGGCTAACGGTGTGGTCGACGCCTTCGTCCACGTGCTAGAGCAATATGCCACCTATCCGGTAGATGGCCGGGTACAGGACAGAACCGCCGAAGGGATCATGCGCACCCTGATCGAGATTGGCCCCATCACACTGGAAGAGCCGGAGAACTACAACGCCCGCGCCAACCTGATGTGGAGTGCCACCTCGGCCCTCAACGGCATGATAGGTGCCGGCGTGCCGTTTGACTGGACGACCCATATGATTGGTCACGAGCTGACGGCCCAGTTTGGCATCGACCACGCCCAGACTCTGGCCGCCGTGTTGCCGTCTGTCTGGCGCGTACGCAAAATCCAGAAGCACGCCAAGCTGCTGCAATACGCCGAGCGCGTGTGGGACATCACAGAGGGCGACGAAGCCAGCCGTGTCGACCTGGCGATCGACAAGACGGAGCAGTTCTTCCAGCAACTGGGCCTCAAGACCCACCTTCGCGACTATGATATCGCCCAGGAGCAGATTGACGACATAGTCGCGGCGCTTGAAGCCCACGGCATGACGGCCCTATCAGAGTCTGGCGATCTCGGCCTGGATATCAGCCGCGAGATCCTGCAGCTGGCCTGGTAAGGCGCAAAACATCACACGATAAAGGCATCCTCAGGGATGCCTTTTTGCTATGCCGCCTCCAGCAACTCCTCCCAGCAATTCCTCCCCATTCTGGTCGACTGACAAAGCGATACAAACTGCTGACAGTAATCACCCGCGGCCCTGATTACACTGATATTTTTCATCGCAGGAGACCGCCATGCCACGCCTTACCCTCCCCCTGCTGCTGGTGTTCAGCAGTCTACTGGGCTGTAACGCCGACCAACCCAGAGTGGAGCCGCCGCTGGCTAACTTCGCCTTTACTCAGGCGAAGCTCGAGGCGCTGATCCAGGAGCGCGAGCCGATATTCTCATCGATTCAACTCGAGTACCAACACACCCACTACGACAGGCTGGAATACGCCGACATCTTCCTCGACACCCAAAAACAGGTTCCATATCTGCTGCTGGCACTGAGCAGCGAGAAGGGTCATAGCCTCACCTTAGGGATCAAGTTTGACGAGTGGCAGCTGCTGGATTGTCAGATATTTTCCGGCCCCCACCGCATCGACAGCTTCGACTGCTCTGACGCCCAGCGACTGACCCAGGATGACAAGAGCATCTTCGAACTGCGCACCCGCGAGAAGCAGCAATACCTACGCCTGAGTTTTGTCAGCGACTGGCTGGAGTACGCCTCCTCGATAGGCTCGACCCTCTTCTCGCCTCGGGAAGTTGACGCGGGCATCGAGATCCTCACCAGCAACTATTTCGAGCCGCTGATCAACAACCAGTGGTGCACGGCGGACTGCGACAACCCGGCTAGCTCGACCCTGGGGATCACCAGCTATCAGGCGCTTAAACGCCTGGTGGAGCATTACCCCAAGAGGAAGAAGGTGCTGGTGTTCGATAACTTTGTCGGCGGCTCCGCCGACGATGAGGTCAACATGTATACCGGCTTGCTGATCCGCGAGCAGGGACTGGATACCAAGGTCAGCCGCGCGGGACGTGTCTTCTCCGGCGCCACGGATCTGTTTGCCGCCGGGGTAAGGCGCACCCTGGAGCTGCAAGATAGCAAGTTTAGTGTCGCAGGAAACCAACAGATTGGCGTGCACAGCTGGAGCGATGGCGAGCTTGGCCGCGACGCCACAGAGATCTCCTACAGCAATGCCGCCCATCGCAGCCAGGCGACCTATTTCAGCCGCATGTTGGGCAAACAAGGGATCCCCTTCTACCTGTTTACCCTCACCTCGGCACCGTCTGAAGGTGCCCACTGGATGACGCAACAGGAGATGGCCCGCTATCGGCTCACCACAGAGATCCGCTGACGGGCGCCCTGAGCTATGCTGCCATCGCTTGACGGCATCGGCCTCTACGCCAGACCGCCGCGGGTCAGGCGTTCGGGATCCAGCAGGCGCCTGAGCTCCTCCTCGCTAAGGTCTGTGAGCTCCATGGCGACCTCGAGTATGGGCCTCTGCTCCTGATAGGCTTGCTTGACTATCTTAGCGGCCTGCACATAGCCCACCTTGGGGCTTAGTGCGGTCACCAGTATGGGATTGCGATGCAGTGAGTCGGCTATCTTGCCTCGATTCACCACGAAACTCGCAATCGCCTTATCCGCCAGGAGGCGCGAGACATTGCTGAGGATCTCTATGCTCTCTAGTAGGTTAACCGCAATAAGCGGCTGCATCACGTTGAGCTCGAAGTTACCGGACTGACCAGCGATAGTGATCGCCATATCCTTACCCATCACCTGGGCCGCCACCATGCAGGCGGACTCGGGGATCACAGGGTTGACCTTGCCCGGCATGATGGAGGAGCCCGGCTGCAAAGGTTGCAGGCTAATCTCACCCAGGCCCGCCAGTGGGCCGGAGTTCATCCAGCGCAGGTCGTTGCTGATCTTCATGATGGCCACCGCCAGCGTCTTCAGCTGGCCCGAGAGGGCGACGGCGGTATCATGGCTTGCCATGCGGCTAAACAGATTATCCGCCGGACGAAACTGGGTGCGGGTCAGGGCGCTGAGTCTCTCGCAGAACAGCCGGGAGAACTCCTCGTGGGTGTTGACCCCTGTCCCCACCGCCGTGCCGCCCACGGGCAGCTGGGCCAGGGCGTCGCCTTGGCTGGCGATCCGCTCGCGGCAATCATCGATCTGACTCGCCCAGCCCCCCAACACCTGATCGAAACGCACCGGCATGGCATCCATCAGGTGGGTTCGCCCCGTCTTGGTGACATCGGCCA
The DNA here is from genome assembly GCF_000016065.1 of Shewanella loihica PV-4. Taxonomy (NCBI): domain Bacteria; kingdom Pseudomonadati; phylum Pseudomonadota; class Gammaproteobacteria; order Alteromonadales; family Shewanellaceae; genus Shewanella; species Shewanella loihica. The sequence continues at coordinate 81,489 of NC_009092.1, read as the reverse complement.
GCTGCTGTGCCTTAGTGGTGATGGTCTGCGACAGCAGGGTTAACGAGGGGAGCAGCGACTGCTCTACCGCCAGCAGGGCGCTGATATGGATAGTGCTGGGAATGATGTCGTTGCTGCTCTGCCCCAGGTTAATCACATCGTTGGGATGCACCGCCTGACCCAGGCTCTTCGAGACCAGGGTCGCGAGCACCTCGTTGGCGTTCATGTTGCTGCTGGTGCCCGAGCCAGTTTGAAACATGTCGATGGGAAAATGGCGCATCATCTGGGGATCCGCCAGCAGCTCCTGCACCGCCTGGGCGACCGCCGGGGCAATATTGGGCGGCAGCAGTCTAAGTGCCACGTTGGCCTCGACGGCGGCAAGCTTAGCCAGCAACAAGGCACGGATGAAGCTGCGGGGCATGGGACGACCACTCACGGGAAAGTTCTTGATCGCCCGCGCCGTCTGCGCGCCGTAGAGGGCATCGGCGGGAATATTGAGGTCGCCCATGCTGTCGCTTACCGCTTTACTCTCCATCTCTCTCTCCTGCTTGTTGAGACTAGCTTGATCTTAGGTCAATTTCTGCCGGGTCGCGACCCGGCAACACTGCGCAAACCTGGTCGCAACAGCTAAAAAACAACCCATTATCATTCAATACCTTATTGCAAGAATCGACTCAATTTCGCTTGCAAATGTCTCCCAAGGAGTTAGGCTGCCTCCACTTTATTTATTACCAAGCGTTAGCCTGAAGATGCGAGTAACCATGAGACATAAAGGAGCCTCTGGCTTTACCCTGATAGAGATGGTGGTGGTGATCATCATACTGGCCATTCTCAGCGTAGCGGCCGCCAGCAGGTGGATAAGCCTGACGCGAGAGGCGAGGATCGCCCAGCTCAAGCAGCTTGAGGCCTCGGTGCAGGCCGCGAATCAACTTGTCTATGCCCGCTCGGCCATCCTGGGGCTAGAGAAGCAGCCTAAGGCCAGCTTCTTCCTCAACCCAGGCGATAGCCAAAAAATCCAGGTGAGATATGGCAACCCGGTATGGGGCGGCGATGCGGTAACTCAGCTGTTGACGGTCACCATGAGTGAATGGTTCTATGGCGGGCGCTGGACGGTGGAAGATATCGAGCTGCGCATCGGCGATCGCAGCCTATATAAGACCCCTGGAGATCTCATGGCAGACGGCGCCCTCGCCTGCTATTTGAGGGTCGACACGACTGCCGATAGCGTGACCACCAAAATCATGGACAACGACTGTTAAGTCAGTCGCCTACCCTGTTGATGAGAAAGATAAATGTCTGGTCTCCAAAGGTGAGCAAGGCGGCCTTGTCCAGGTCGACTATCGCCTGTGATTCTGTCTCATAGCCCTCGCCGCTCAGGCTAAAATCCACCAACACCTGAGCCGCATCGTGTGGCGTAACCTTAACGCTGAACTGGTACTTATCCGCCAGCATCACCCGCTCGGCCTCGGCCTTATCAATCACTAGCGTCGGCGCGCCAAGCACCTCGCCCTGCAGGCTGACCTCTGAGGTCATCCTGTAGGTATCGGCAAGGCTGCTAAAGCTCACACTTAAACTCAAACTAACACTCACACTCAGGGCGAGTGCCATCAAGATCCTTCTGATCATATTCAGCTCCTTTATGGTGAAATTGCTTTTCTCACAACTTAGTGGCTTTGCGGTTATTGTCAACATTCTCAATGACTAATATTTCTACCGGCTAATGTTGCTAAAAGCTACTCTAGCTAGCAGCTACTCTCTGCTCTAGGCATTAAACCACTAACATTAAACGACAGGCATTAAACAGCAGGCATTAAACAGCAGGCATAAAAAAACACCCCGCCGGCAACCCGGTGAGGTGTTTTTCATGGTAACAGAAACGCTGTTGCGAGCGGCGAACGCCTTACGCTTTGTACTTCAGCGTGCCGTTGGCCTTGATCTCGTCATACCAAAGGTTGTGATGCTGAGTCGCCCAGTTTTCATCACAGTAACCCGACACCATACACTCCATACCACCTTCTGACATCACGGTCGCCATGAAGATATGTACGATAGAGAAGGCGCAGATAACGATGGCACTGACAGAGTGAAGTACCAGGGCGATCAGGCTCAGGGTGCGGCTAGGCTCGAACAGGTTCGGGAACAGCAGCAACATGCCAGAAGCCGAGATGATCAGTCCAAAGAAGGCAAAGGCCCAGAACCACATCTTCTCACCGGCGTTGGCAAAGCCTGCATCCGGGTGCTTACCCTTGAAGGGACCGAAGTTGATGTAACCACCAACGACCAGGAACCATTTAACATCATACATCTTAGGCAGCTGATTCTTGGCCCACAGCGTGGTCATCAGCGCCCAACCAATCATGAAGGGGATCGCCATGTAGTCGTGGATCTGCTTGGCACCATAGACCAGACCGGCCCAGAAGCCTTCACCTAGGTATGGCTGGAAGAAGAAACGTCCCGCCAGCAACGTCAGACCCGTGAGGATCAGCAGCAGACAAGGGATCGCCCCCAACCAGTGGATAGAGACATCAAATTTCGACCAGCGATACACCATCTTGCCCGAGAAGCCGTGATGCAACTTGGAGATACCGTTCACCTTGATGAACAGCACGAAGATGATGATCATGCCAAACAGCGCCGCCATCAGGGCTGGTGCCAGCCAGTCGCTGCGAAGTTCGAGTACCCGCAGATCATAGCTGTTGATCGGCTGGTTGTGGAACTGACCGTGAGAGGTAGTGTATCCGGTAGCACCCGCCTGAATCTCAGACCAGATCTGCCCCTCGGTGGCGGCATGGGTATGGTCGGTCGCGTCGCCATGGGCGAACGACAGGGCACTGAAGGTGGTACCTATCACTAGCGCTAAGATCACGCTAAATTGTTTGAACCATTTGTTCATATTACATCCTTATCGTCCACACCGGGCGAGCCCGGTGTGGATTGTTGTGGCCTTATACAAGCTGGGGATTAGCCCCAAATCGCATTTTTCGAACCACGGTATGCAACACGCTCGCGGAAGATGTTTGAGATAACCTCAGCATCACCGGCAAGTAGCGACTTAGTCGCACACAACTCGGCACACATAGGCAGCTTGCCTTCGGCAATACGGTTAGAGCCGTACTTCTGACGCTCTGCATCTGAGTGGTTCTCTTCAGGACCACCGGCACAGAAGGTACACTTGTCCATCTTGCCGCGGCTGCCGAAGGCGCCCTTCTTAGGGAACTGAGGCGCGCCAAACGGACAGGCGTACAGACAGTAGCCACAACCGATACAGGTGTCTTTGTTGTGCAGCGTCAGACCATCTTCCGTCTTGTAGAAGCAGTTTGCCGGACAAACCGCCTGACAAGGGGCGTCGGTACAGTGCATACAAGCCACAGAGATAGAGGCTTCGCCTGGCTGACCGTCGTTGATGGTCACCACGCGGCGACGTTGAATACCCCACTCCAGCGCAGAGTCGTTTTCGTTCTTACATGCCGTGACACAGCCGTTACATTCGATGCAGCGCTTGGTATCACATAAAAATTTCATTGTAGCCATAATGGCAAATCTCCCGATACTTAAGCTTTAGTGATCTGACAAAGCGACGCTTTGGTCTCTTGCATCTGCGTGACAGGGTCATAACCATAGGTCAATGCCGTGTTCGCAGACTCACCAATCACATAAGGCACAGTACCTTCTGGATAGTTATTCTCTAGGCTCTCACCATGCATCACACCGGCGAAGTGGTATGGCATCCAGGTAACACCTTGCTTAACGCGAGGAGTAACCATGGCCTTGATCTTGATGCGGCCGCCTTCGGCGCCTTCCAGCCATACGGTATCGCCGTTGCGGATACCACGGTCGGCGGCATCGCCTGGGTGGATCTCAACAAACATCTCTTGTTGTAGCTCGGCCAGCCATGGGTTAGAGCGAGACTCTTCACCACCACCCTCGTACTCAACCAGACGACCAGAGGTCAGACCCAGTGGGTACTTGGTTGCCGTGTCTTTCTCTTGGATAGACTTGTAAAGCGTCGGTAGACGATGTACCTGCATGTCGTCATAGGTTGGGTACTTAGACACGAGATCGCGACGTGGTGTGTACAGCGGCTCGCGGTGCACAGGCACTTGATCCGGGAAGGTCCACACGATACAGCGGGCCTTAGCGTTACCAAATGGAATACAGCCGTGCTTCATGGCCACACGCTGGATACCGCCAGAAAGGTCGGTCTTCCAGTTCTTGCCTTCGGCTTCTGCCTTCTCTTCGGCGGTCAGATCGTCCCACCAGCCCAGTTGCTTGAGCAGCTTGTCGCTGAACTCTGGGTAACCGTCTTGGATCTCGCTGCCCTTAGAGAAGCTGCCTTCGGCCAGCAGGTTCTTGCCTTGGTATTCGACGCCATAACGGGCACGGAAGTTACCACCACCCTGCAGCACGTGTTTGTTTGTGTTGTAGAGGATCTGGGTACCAGGGTGTTTCTGCTCTGGTGTGCCCCAACATGGCCATGGCAGACCATAGGTTTCGCCCTTGGCTGGGCCGCCTTCTGCTTCAAGCGTCTTGTTGCTGAAGGTGCCCCAGTTTTGGGTGTGCAGCTTCAGACGCTCAGGGCTTTGGCCAGACATACCGATAGTCCACATACCGCGGTTGATCTCGCGGGTGATGTCTTCGATCACTAGCATGTCTTTGGCATCTTTTGCGATGCGCTTAGTGTATTCCTTGTCGAAACCGAGTTTCTGCGATAGGCGATACATGATCTCGATATCTGTCTTAGATTCGAATAACGGCTCGATCACCTTCTCACGCCACTGCTGGCTACGGCCAGAGTTAGACACTGAACCTTCGGTCTCGAACTGAGTCGCTGCTGGTAATAGGTAGACACCATCCTTACGACGGTGCATGACACCCGCCATAGTTGGGAATGGATCCACAACAACAACCGTGTCCATCTTATCTAGGGCGTCACGCACCTCGCGCTGACGGGTTTCTGTGTTAACAGATTGCCCCCAGAAGAAGGCCATGCGCACGCGATCTTTCTGCGCCAGCTTCTCTGGCGTTTCTAATACGCCGTCGTGCCAACGAGAACATGGAATACCAGGAGTGTTCATTGGGATGCGACCCAGGTATTCGTTCTGGTCGAAGCGACCCTTAACCCAGTCGAAATCCAGATCCCAAACGTGTGACCAGTGCTTCCAAGAACCTGTCTTGAGGCCATAGTAGCCAGGCAGGGTATCAAACAGCAGACCAAGGTCGGTTGCGCCCTGTACGTTATCGTGACCACGGAAGATGTTAGTACCGCCGCCAGATACGCCCATGTTGCCCAGAGCCAGCTGCAGGATACAGTAGGCACGGGTGTTGGCGTTACCAACGTGGTGCTGGGTACCACCCATACACCAAACCACAGTACCAGGACGGTTTTCCGCCATCAGCTTAGCCGCTTGGTAAACCTGCTCTTCACTCACGCCTGTGATGTTAGCCACTTCTTGTGGTGGGAACTTCTTCACCTCTTCGCGGATGGTGTCCATCTCGAACACGCGCTGCTGGATGAAGGCCTTGTCTTCCCAGCCATTTTCGAAGATGTGCCACAACATACCGTAGATGAAAGGAATGTCGGTACCTGGACGCAGTGCACAGTGCAGATCAGAGTGAGCCGCGGTGCGAGAGAAACGTGGGTCAACCACGATGATCTTGGCGTTGTTCTTCTCTTTGGCGATCAGAATATGCTGCATGGCAACAGGGTGTGCCTCGGCAGGGTTTGAACCGATGAAGAAGATCGCGTTCGCATTCTGAATGTCGTTGAAAGAGTTGGTTTGCGCACCGTAACCCCAGGTGTTAGCAACACCGGCTACAGTGGTAGAGTGACAGATACGTGCCGAGTGGTCGACGTTGTTGGTACCCCACATGGCCGCAAATTTACGGTACATGTAGCAGCCTTCGTTAGAGAACTTGGCGCTACCCATGAAGTAGAGTGAATCTGGGCCCGACTCTTGACGGATGCTCTGCATCTTGTCGCCAACTTCGTTGAAGGCCTGCTCCCAAGAGAGCTTCTTCCACTTACCGTCGACCAGCTTCATTGGGTACTTAAGACGCTTCTCGCCGTGACCATGTTCACGCAGCGCAGCACCTTTGGCACAGTGACCACCGGCATTGAATGGGTGATCGAATGCTGGTTCCTGACCCGTCCAGACACCGTTTTGGACTTCTGCATACAGACCACAGCCCACGGCACAGGCGCTACATACGGTGCGCTTGATCTCGATTGGGGCATCGTGTGGAATATCTTTCGCTTCGGCGCGGCGCATCATGCCGGTACCGAGAAGAGAGGCTGCAGCAATACCACCGGTTGTGATACCCGCATGCTTCATGAATTGACGACGGCTGATGCCTAAGCTTGGCTTAGCCGTTGCGACTGCCTCATTTGTTTTGCGCGTTAACTTCATCGCTCAAATTCTCCTAATTAGCTACGCAAGCTATTGTAATAACTGCGGATATGTGCAGTTTCATGGTAGCCATCGGCATGTTTTTCTTGAGATTTACTTTCGGTTGCATTGGCAACACTCACACCACTCGCGGCGATGGCCACACCGGCCGTACCACCGATGGTGAGTGCTTTCAGCAAAGATCTGCGATTGAGATCGGGCTGTTGCTTCTTCATTCTTGCTCCTAGTGGATTAGGAAGTTTCGATTGGTAGGGATGATTTATTCAAAACCGCCATCGGCACCTTGGTTAAGGCAATGTTATTCACAGGTGGCGGTTTGGTAAAAATGCTATGTTTTTTAAAAACATCCGATTAATTGCCGTTGCAATATAGGTAAGAAGCGAGGCAGAGATATTGATCTAAACAGGGGTCAATAAGCGGAAAAAATGAATAAATGGCCAAAGTGTTAAGCCAGTCATACTTTAGCCAATACACTTTGCTGGCAATCCCTAAAAATAGCTAAAACCGGGATCCAGTAGATGTAATGAAGTTGTTGTTATTGAAAATAAAAAGCGCGTTCAAAAAACAGCCAAAGGTGATCTGGATCCGCTAAATTTCTCAACCTTTAACCATAAAAAAACACCCCGCCTAATGCCTAGGTGGGGTGCTTCATCTATGCGCTTTTATTCAATAACGCGTCTGCGCTTTGAGTCTAGTCGCTGTAGGTCTAGTCCCTATAAGTCAGGGTACCGTTATCTTTGATCTCATCGTACCAAAGGTTGTGGTGCTGTACTGCCCAGTTCTCATCACAGTAACCCGACTTCATGCACTCCATACCACCTTCACTCAGTACCGTCGCCATCCAGATGTGGACGATAGTAAAGGCGATGATGATGATGGCGCTGAGGCCGTGAACCAGCAGTGCCGCCATAGAGGCTTCACGTGGCAGTTCCAGGGCAGGCATCACCAGCATGATACCGGATACCGCGATAAACAGACCGAACAGGGTTAGCGTCCAGAACCACATCTTCTCACCGGCGTTGGCGAAGCCACTGTCTGGGTGCTTGCCCTTGAAGGGTCCGAAGTTGATGTAGCCACCAACCACCAGGAACCACTTAAGGTCATACAGCTTAAATGTCTGCAACGGCATCCATTTAACCACACAGATAGCCCAGGCCACGATGAACAAGGGACCCGCGTAATCGTGGATCGTCTTGCTGCCGTAGATCAGCGAGCCCCAAATGCCTGTGCCCACATAGGGCTGTAGCACATGCTTACCCAACATGATGTTTAGACCAGTAAAGATCAACGCCAGGCAGGAAAGCGCCATCACCCAGTGAATCCAAAGATCGGCCTTGCTCCAGCGCAATACCATCTTGCCAGAGAAACCATGACTTAGCTTTGAAGGGCCATTCACCAGATAGAAGATCAAGAAAGCACCGAACACACCGCAAACGGCCAGCGCCATCACTGGGGTGAGATAGTCGTTCTTAACGTTAGTGCCTTCGATAGCCGACACGTTAATCATGACCCCACCCTCAGCGCCTTTGGCTGTGGTGTATCCCTTGTCTCCTGACTTCACGGCTCGCCATAGCTCAGCGTCGCTGGTATTTGCCATCTGTTGACTGGTCTGTTCGTCAACGGCATAGGCTGACGTCGTCAAGCCTAAGCCCATTGCCAAGACCAATGGCAATAACAACACAGTGAATAGGCTGCGCAGTGATTTTAATAACATAGTCACTCCTTTACAGACCGTAAGCCCGAAGGCTTACGGTACTATTCACTTTAAACGCCAGTCTTAGGGGTGTAGCCCCAGATCGCATTGGGGTTACCACGGGCCGCAATACGCTCACGGTAGATGTTGGAAACCACTTCCGCATCACCAGCGAGCAGTGCCTTGGTTGAACAAAGCTCGGCACACATAGGTAACTTACCCTCGGCCAGACGGTTAGCGCCATACTTCTTACGCTCGGCTTCGGAGAAGGTCTCTTCTGGGCCACCGGCACAGAAAGTACACTTGTCCATCTTGCCGCGGCTGCCAAAGGTGCTCTTCTTAGGGAACTGAGGCGCACCGAATGGGCAGGCGTATAGGCAGTAACCACAACCGATACAGGTATCTTTGTTGTGTAGTGTTAGGCCATCTTCCGTCTTGTAGAAGCAGTTTGCTGGGCAAACGGCCTGACAAGGGGCGTCGGTACAGTGCATACAAGCCACAGAGATCGAGGCTTCACCGGGTTGACCATCGTTGATGGTCACGACGCGACGGCGTTGGATACCCCACTCGAGAGCGGAATCGTTTTCGTTCTTACATGCTGTGACGCAACCGTTACACTCGATGCAGCGTTTGGTGTCACATAGAAATTTCATGACTGCCATAATGGCTTATCTCCTCATCAAGTTCCGTTAGGCTTTAGTGATCTGACACAAGCTAGACTTAGTCTCTTGCATCTGGGTCACCACGTCATAGCCATAGGTCAATACGGTGTTGGCCGACTCACCAATGATGTAAGGCACTGTACCTTCTGGGTAGCTCTTCTCCAGGCTCTCGCCTTCGAACATACCCGCGAAGTGGTACGGCATGAAACACTCGCCTTCAATCACACGCGGTGTCACCATTGCCTGCACTTTGATCTTGGCGCCTTCTGGGCTGTGAACCCATACGACATCGCCATCACGTAGACCACGATCCGCCGCATCAGCAGGGTTGATTTCGATAAACATCTCTTGCTGAAGCTCTGCCAACCAAGGGTTAGAACGTGTCTCTTCACCACCGCCCTCGTACTCAACCAGACGACCAGAGGTCAAGGCGAGTGGGAACTCTTTGGCGAAGTCCTGATCCTGAATTGACTTGTACAGGGTAGGAAGACGCGCAACCATACGGTCATCGTAAGTTGGGTACTTAGACACAAGATCGCGACGAGGCGTATACAGAGGCTCACGGTGAACCGGAATATCATCAGGGAAGTTCCAAACGATACAACGGGCCTTAGCGTTACCAAATGGGATACAACCGTGCTTGATGGCGACACGCTGGATACCACCAGAGATATCTGTCTTCCAGTTCTTGCCTTCGGCAGCGGCTTTCTCTTCTGCGGTCAGGTCGTCCCACCAGCCAAGCTGCTTAAGCATCTTGTCGGTAAACTCTGGGTAACCGTCCTTGATCTCACTGCCCTTAGAGTAAGAGCCTTCGGCCAGGATGTTGTTACCATCGTGCTCAACACCGTAACGGGCACGGAAGTTACCACCACCGAAGCGGACTTCACGGTCGGTACGGTAGAGGATCTGGGTACCTGGGTGCTTCATCTCAGGTGTGCCCCAACATGGCCAAGGCAGACCGTAGGTTTCACCCTTAGCTGGGCCACCCGGTGCTTCCAGGCTCTTGATGTCGAAGGTGCCCCAGTTTTCCTGGTGCATCTTGAGACGCTCTGGGCTCTGACCTGTGTAACCGATGGTCCACATACCCTTGTTGTATTCACGGACAATATCTTCGATCAACGGCTCGTCGCCATTCACCTGGATATGCTTACACAGTTCTTTCTCTATGCCCCACTTCTTCGCCAACTTGTACATGATGACGTGGTCAGGCTTAGATTCGAACAGCGGCTCAATAACCTGTGAACGCCACTGCAGTGAGCGGTTAGAGGCAGATACCGAACCATAGGTTTCGAACTGAGTCGCCGCTGGCAGCAGATAGACGCCATCTTTACGGGTATGCATCACACCCGCCATGGTTGGGAATGGATCCACAACCACTACAGTGTCCATCTTGTTCAGTGCTTCACGCACCTCACGGCCACGGGTTTCTGTGTTAACCGACTGACCCCAGAAGAATGACATACGGATGTTGTCTTTCTGAGCGATCTTAGACTTGTCTTCCAGCACGCCGTCGTGCCAACGAGAACAAGGAATACCGGTAGAGGTCATAGGATCCTGACCCAAACGCTGTTCCTGGTCGAAGCGAGCCTTCACCCACTCATAGTCCAGATCCCATACGTTACACCAGTGCTTCCAAGAACCTGTCTTGAGGCCATAGTAACCAGGCAGGGTGTCGAACAGCAGACCGAAGTCGGTTGCGCCCTGTACGTTATCGTGACCACGGAAGATGTTAGTACCGCCACCAGAAACGCCCATATTACCCAGGGCCAACTGCAGGATACAGTAAGCGCGGGTGTTGGCATTACCTATGTGGTGCTGAGTACCACCCATACACCAGACTATGGTGCCAGGCTTAGTCTCGGCCAGTGTCTTGGCCACACGGTACATCTGCTCTTTCGGTACACCGACCACGTTTTCAACTTCTTCAGGGTTCCACTTAGCGGCAGCTTCGCGGATACGCTCCATGCCGTAGACACGCTGATCGATGAAGGTCTGGTCTTCCCACTTGTTTTCGAAGATATGCCACAGTAGACCGTAGATATAAGGAATATCGGTACCTGGGCGAATATGCACGTACTCGTCGGCCTTAGCCGCAGTACGGGTGAAACGAGGATCGACAACGATAATCTTCGCGCCGCGCTCTTTACCTTCCAGAATGTGTTGCATGGCAACCGGGTGAGCTTCTGAAGGGTTAGAACCGATAAACATCATCGCCTTGGCGTTGCGGATATCGTTGAACGAGTTGGTTTGCGCACCATAGCCCCAGGTGTTGGCAACACCGGCTACAGTGGTAGAGTGACAAATACGTGCCGAGTGGTCGACGTTGTTGGTGCCCCACATGGCAGCGAATTTACGGTAGAGGTAAGCCTGCTCGTTAGAGAACTTAGCACTACCCATGAAGAAGATTGAATCCGGGCCCGATTCCTTACGGATATCCAGTGCCTTCTGGCCCACTTCCTCGATAGCCTGATCCCAAGAGATACGCTTCCACTTACCGCCTTCGAGCTTCATGGGGTACTTGAGACGCTTCTCACCATGGCCGTGCTCACGCAGAGACGCACCCTTGGCACAGTGGCCACCGGCATTGAATGGATGGTCGAAAGCTGGCTCTTGGCCTGTCCACACACCATTTTGTACTTCGGCATAGATACCACAGCCCACTGAACAGTGAGAACAGATGGTACGCTTCACTTCGGTTGGCGCATCATGTGGCACTTCTTTCGCTTCGGCTTTGCGCATCATTCCAGCGCCAAGCATAGAGGCCGCGGCAATACCACCAGTAGCAAGACCTGCAGACTGAAGGAACTGACGACGACTTAGACCCAGGGCAGGCTTTTTAGCGACTTCTGCCTGGTCTGTTTTGCGGGTTAATCGCATCACACACTCTCCTAATGTTATTGAATTACTGCGTAATTACTCGTCCAAGGCTTACTTGGTACGTAAAGACGCGTAATAACTACGAATATGATCTGTCTCGTGGTAACCATCGCCGTGCGCTGCATCTTTTTGAGGTGCAGGCGTTGCCGCCGCGGCCTGACCGCTCACGGTTGCCACGGCACCCGCTGCACTGCCCAGGGCTAATGCTTTTAGCAATTGACGACGACCCATATCAGAAGCTTGCTTCTTCATAGTGTCTCCTTGATGTTGACTCAATTTAGGCTCTAGTCTCATCATCTTGGTCGATTCGGCTTTGCAGAGAAGTCGACACTAAGACCAGAACCCGACGCTTGGTGAGGGTTGCCCCTCGGTTTCAATATGTCGGCGCGTTGGCGCCGACCACTAAGCTAAACCACAACCTAGGACGCGAGTTCGCTGGCTGTCGGTTCAATCTTCTCCGCTTCGCTGCCGGGGCAGTTCACCGGAATATCTAACTTAAGTTGTTCAAATTCGTTGGCTTCGATAACGAAGAACGCCTTGGCCAGCTGGGCCACAGTGGCATAGAAGGCCGCACTTGGCGCCCGTCCCAGATGGTCACAGAAGCGCTCGATCCAGCTGCCGATGTGGCGTTGGTAAAACGCCAACTGGCGGAAGCCAGGCGCCTCGAGGATCAGGGTGCCCATCACCTCACACAGGGCGGCCACATGATCTTCCGGCTCCTTCACCTCTTCGCTGCGCTCAAACCCCAGCTGAGCCAGATCCTGTCTGAGCAGGGCCAGCGGCTTGTCCATCAGCGAGCCCGTCATGAACCAGCTGCCATAGGGCAAGATCTCACCGCTACCCACGCCGAGGAAGATGTTGAAGTACTCATCTTCCAGCTGCTCAGGGGTAAACTGCTCCGCCGCCAATTTCAGCGCCAACCAGGCCTTGGTCATGTCGCTGTCATCGTCGGCATCTATCTCCAGGGTGGAAAGGAACTGCAAAAGTTCAGCACTTGGCTGCTTGCGTAAAAGCGCCGCCAAAAGCTGGTAGATATCGGCTCTTAACTGATCGTTTTCTGAAACTTCTCTTACTAATTCGGTCATGGCTAAACTCTTATCGCAGTTGCTTTTCAGGATCTTGAAGTATGTCTTCAAACATGTCTTTTACCCGGCAGTCGCTACACATCTTCAGACGCTCGGTATTGGCACTGAAGGCACTGTGTCCGCCGACTACATCCAGCATCCGTTGCACCATGGATTGGGTGGCGAATGGGGTACCACAACGAATACATTCGAAAGGGGCCTCCTCATTCAGGGTTTGACGGCTCTGACGAGCAGTCGCATCGAAATTAATCTGTGGTGTCAGGCTGATCACCTTCTCCGGACAGGCCGACTCACACAGGCCGCACTGCACACAGGCTTGCTCGACAAAATAGAGCGCCGGCTTCTCACCGCCGTCGGTCAGCGCCTGAGTCGGACAGGTCGACACACAGGAGAGACACAGGGTGCAGTTATCGGTATTAACACTCACCTTGCCGTAAGGAATATTGCTCTTGCTCAGGCAGGCATCGGTAGAGGCGGCCTGGCTATTGAGGTGATCGATCGCCTCGTAGAGAGTCTCACGCTTGGTGGTGGCGGCAAATTCGCCCGGCACTATCATGGGCCAGCTGGCGCTCGGCTCGATCAGAGTGGCCAGGTCGGCAATCTGCTTGGCCTCAATCACGCTGACGCGCTGCGGCTGACCCATCTCGTCGAGGATCTCGTTGGCCAGCTTGAGCTCGCCGTTGAGCATCTGGGTCAGGGTCGGCGCCGTGGCCTCTGTGTTGAGCACCAAGATCTGACGCGCGCCCCAGGCCAGGGCCGCCATCCAGTGATCCATGCTGGCAACCGTGATCTCCTCCAGCTCCACCGGCAAGATGGCACCGGGGAGCTCGTCGCCGATCAGCGAGGCACCCAGGCTGGCATCGTGGAATAAAATCACTGGAGCGGTCTGCGCCGCACTACGGAAGCGTGTCACCAACTTGTTCAGGTAGGAGTGCAGCGCCTGTGGCGTCGGCAGGTCATAGCTGATGGCGCCGGTCGGGCAGGCATTGGTACAGCTGCCCGCACCGTGGCAGAGGTAAGGGTCGATCTCTATCTTATGGTCCACGCTGGCGATGGCATCGGCGGGACAGAAGTTGAGGCAGCGGCTACAGCCATCGATACCGTTTCTGTGGTGGGCACAGATATCGCTGTTCACCTTGACGTAGCGTGGCTTGTCGAACTCACCGATCAGCTCGGGCAGCTGGGCGATGGCATCCGTCAACTTGGCCTCATCCTGCCCCACGTAGAAGTAACCCGGCGGCAGCATCTCGAGATTGATGCATGGCGCTTGGCTAAGGTCGAGGATAAGATCGAAATGGGCCTTACGAATGGCCACCAGGCTGAGATCGGCAGTGCCATTGTCATGCTCGACCTTGACCTGGAATTGACCCAGGAAGCCTTTGATCTCGATGAGCTTGTTGTAGTAGCTCTCGACATCTTCGGCGGCGTTCATCACCTTCTCCAGGTGGTCTTCATCCTGACTGGTGATCGACTCGTTGGCCAGAATGGCGCGCTGACCCATGTTGGCCAGTTTATCGGCCGCCAGGCGTGCCAAGTCTTCCGGGCCAATGATCAACACATTGCCCTCTGTGGTGTAACTCACCGTGGGTGGGATCAGGTTTTGCAGAATTTGTGTCTGTCCCAACACTTGCTGGCGCACCTGTTTCAGGTGGGCCAAATTGTCGCTCGTCTCTAAATGCATGCTCACATTGCGTTCCTAAGCAGTATTTGGCTGCTGTATCAGCCGGGTGGCTGTTGTGCTCTAACGGCATGCGCTTATTGCGCCAGCTTCACCCTGAGTTCAACGATTATCTAACTCGTTGTTAATTGTCGTTAATACAGCAATTCACGTACCAAATTTATGGATTTAAAAGCACTCTAAACTTACCTTAAACAACAGGAGGCTTGGTTGAGGCCTGTATTTCTGGTTCATTTTGGGACACCTCGTCGGATGCCCTGTCCAAATTGTCCTCGACCTGCGCCGCAGCGTTTTCCTGCTGTGCCAGCTGGGTTTCCGACGTCTCGGCAGCCGCCTCGACCTTCTCTTCATCCTTGGTCAGATGCCGGAAGACCTTCTTGGCTAACTCGGCCGATACCTCGGCGGTCAACTTGGGCTGATCCGTATAGTCCAGGGCGTATTCCAGCAGGCCATCGATCTCGTGATAGTGTGGCTGCTTCCACAGGGCCCTCAGGGCCGCCGTCTTGGCATCAGGATCGACATTGTCGGCCATGAAGCTGGCGAAGCTGCCGCCCACCTCTATCTTCTCCGGATCCGGCAGATCCTCGGCGGTCAGTATCTTCTTCTCTTCGGGAGCGACTTGGTCGCTAGCTTCGACACCATCCGCGCCTTCGGCCTCAACCGATGGCTCGACCGGCGTTTCCTGGGCCTGTTCGGCCAGACGTGCCGCCTCTTCCTCGGCCTGCACCTGTTGGCGACGCTGAGTCCAGCGTGCGAAGAGTCCGCTTGGCTTATCACTCATCAGGACACTAGCCCCCTATCCGGATTGGTGCTCGGTCCCTCGTTCTTACGGCGATTGACATGCTTACGCCTATGGGCGCAGATCTCCACCTCGCCGTGACGGGTAATAAAGGCCTCGATCCAGCAGGCGATCGCCTTGGGCATGGGGAAGTTCAGCACTGGGGTGTCACCCTCGAGGCAACCGGCTGCGACATTTTGGTCGGCCGAGATATAGGCGGGCACCCAGGTGCCATCTTCCAGCTCGTCGCACACCACGTAGAGCATGGCGTTGTCCATATCCAGGTTAATGCGATAGCTGCCGCGCTCATCTTTGTAGAGTTCAAGCATCACTATGTGGGCCCCGGTAGGCGCGGGCTGAGTGGCGGGAACTATCTGATCCAATTCCCAACTTTCAGCGGTCCAGCGCCCCATCTGTTTCTCCACCTTTTTCAGTGAAACATACATGGGCCATTGATTTTCGGTATGTTGCATTGCGTCTCCGTTTTGCCTAGCAGGCCGGCGTATTGCTGATTCGCCGGGCATTGGGTTAGCGATAGACCTAACAAAGCAATTTACATGCCATCGCTAGAAGGGGAATAGTTTGAACTGGATCATCAAATCCCTAACAAGCGTAGGACAATTTGTCCTAAAAGCCATTTTGGCCGGGACAGAAAAGGGCGACATCGCACAAAGTCGACGCCTGGATCACGCATTTACACTCGAAATCCTTGCGTGGGAACGATACTTGCTATGCTCAGTGCGCCCCCAATGCAATAAGACGAGAGCAATGACAAGTTTTAAACACCCCACACTGGTCAAGACCCAAGCCGATGCCCCGCTCACCATGGCGGTGAAAGCCATCAACGAGCAGGGCGAAGTGGTCGACAAATATATCGCCTGCGAGCGCCCCCTCACCCTCTATCTAAACTGGCGCCCCATAGTGACCCTGATGACACTGGGTGCCCGTCCCGAAGCGCTGGCACTGGGCTATTTGAAGAACCAGGGCTTCATCAGCGACGTCCATCAGCTCGAGTCTGTGATTGTGGATTGGGAGGTTAACTCGGCGGCGGTGATCACCAAGGAGTCGACGGCGCACCTGGAGGAGAAACTGGCGGAGAAGACAGTCACCACAGGTTGCGGCCAAGGCACTGTCTATGGCGGCTTCATGGATGGCGTCGAGGATATTCGCCTGCCCACGCCGCAGCTGAAACAGAGCATGCTCTACAGCCTGCTCAACAACATCAGCGCCTACAACGAGACCTATAAGAATGCAGGTGCCGTGCATGGCTGTGGCCTGTGCGAGGGCGATCAGATCATCGGCTTCGTCGAAGATGTCGGTCGTCACAACGCGGTCGACACCCTCGCCGGCGAGATGTGGCTCAAGCAGCAGGGCGGCGGCAACAAGCTGTTTTACACCACGGGACGACTCACCTCAGAGATGGTGATCAAGGTGGCCAAGATGGGCATCCCCGTCCTGCTTTCGCGCAGCGGTGCCACCCAGATGGGGCTGGAACTGGCCCAGAAGCTAGGGATCACCATGATCGCCCGTGCCAAGGGGCGCCACTTCCTCATCTATCATGGTGCGGAAAATATCGAATTTGATGCCACACCGCCGAAACGTAACCTAGGTTAACAGAGAAGGTTAAAGGATTATCCATGACTGAACCCAGCGAACTCGTCTACATGAGCGCCAAACAGGTCGCCGAATATCTCGATCTGAACGAGAAGAAGGTCTACTCCATGGCCAACGACCGCATATTGCCCGCCACCAAGGTGACGGGTAAATGGTTGTTTCCCAAGATTTTGATCGACCGTTGGGTCATGGACTCCTGCCATAGCGGCATGCTGTCTGATCGCATGCATATCACAGGCAGCGACGATCCCCTGCTCTCCATGTTGGTGGCCCGTCTCATGTCAAAGATAGGCAAGAGCGACTTGATTAGCTACAGCTCAACCGGCTCCCGCATGGGGCTGGATCTTCTGTCTCGCGGCTACGCCGACGTCTGTACCCTGCACTGGGGCAATGTGGAGGAGCGCAACATACGTCACCCGGCGTTGCTCAAGGGTTACCCCAACCACCAGCAGTGGGTGATGGTACACGGCTACACCCGCCAGCAGGGGCTGATGATGCGCAGCGAGATGCACCACAGATGCCAGGAAGAGGAGAAAGTGATCGGCCAGCCCTGGCGATGGGTCGGCCGCCAAGCCGGTGCAGGAAGTCAGCAACATCTGGAACACTGGCTGATCAAGCAGGGGGCCAGCATAGAGCAGCTCAATCCGCAGATCACCGCCTATAGCGAGCGTGAACTTGCGGGCTTCATCGCCCGCAACGAGGCCGACATCGGCTTCGGCTGTCAGTCGGTGGCGCTGGAGAGCGGCCTGAGCTTCGTGCCTCTGGTGACCGAATCCTTCGACTTCGTGATGCCTCAGGGGATCTACTTCCGTCGTCAGCTCCAGGCCCTGTTCGAGATGCTCGGCAGCACCCAGACCCGCCAACTGGCGGCTCAGCTGGGGGGTTATGATCTCAGCCAGTGCGGCCAGATGTTGTGGACGGCCCACTAAGCTGAGGGATCTTTTTAGACCAGGCGCCACACATAGCCTGGTCTATGGGGTAGTATGTTAGTCATGACAGGAGAACATCAGCCACAGGCAGATCTATGGAAGCAGAGTTAAACGAGATCCAAAACTTCTTAAGCCAATATCCCCCGTTTAACGCCCTGCCCGACGAGGTGGTCGCCATGGTGAGCCACCATGTGGAGATCGCCTACTACCGCCAAGACACCCCCATCATCCACTTCGGCGATCAGATCCATGACCTCTACATGGTGCGCAGCGGCGTGGTAGAGGTCTACCGCCGCAAGGGCGAACTCTATAACCGCCTGGACAGCGGCGATCTCTTCGGCCAGATGGGCCTGCTGACCAACAACAAGGTACGCTTCCCGGTCAAGGCGATCGAGGACACCCTGGTCTATTGCATCCCTGAGGCGATCTTCCAGCAGCTGTACGATCAGTACGACACCTTCGCCGACTTCGTCGAGGTGGAGGACAGCGCCCGGCTGCGCCAGACGGTATCGAACACCAGCGAACAGAATGACCTGACCACCTCCAAGGTGAAGACACTGCTCACCCGCGATGCCCCTGTGATCCACAAGGGCGAAAGCATACAGCAGGCCGCCATTATGATGGCCCAGGAGAATGTCTCTGCCCTCCTGGTGATCGACCCAGATGTCCTGGAGGATGAGGACGGCGACACCAGCCCGCTGCTTGGGATCATCACAGACAGGGATCTCTGCACCCGAGTCGTGGCCGAGGGGATAGACCCGGCCACCGAGCTGGCCGGCGTGGTAAGTACAGAGGTGATCACCCTAGATCATAACGCCTATGTCTATGAGGCCATGCTCACCATGCTGCGCTACAACGTGCATCATCTGCCGGTGTGTAAGGGACGCAAGCCGATTGGCATCATCGAAGCCACGGATATCGTCAGGTACGAATCGCAAAACTCCCTGCTGCTGGTGAGCAGCATCTTCCAGCAACAGAGTCTGGAGGAGCTGGCCGCCCTCGCCACCCAGGTCAAAGACAGCTTCGTGCGCCTGGTGAACGAAGATGCCAACTCTCATATGGTGGGCAGCGCCATGTCGGTGATCGGCCGCAGCTTCAAGCAGCGGATACTCGAGCTGGCGGAAGAGAAACTGGGGCCACCGCCCATCCCCTACTGCTTCCTGGCGCTGGGCTCCATGGGCCGTGACGAACAGCTAATCGTGACCGATCAGGACAACGCCATCATACTCGACGACGACTTCGACAAGGCGAAGCACGACGACTACTTCAGCCAGCTGGCCAACTTCGTCTGCGATGGACTGGATAGCTGCGGCTACAGTTACTGCACCGGGGATATCATGGCCACCAACCCCATGTGGCGCATGACTCGCAAAGAATGGGAGGCCTGTTTCGCCGACTGGATAGACGATCCAAACCCTAAGGCGCTACTGAATGCCTCCATCTTCTTCGATCTCGACGGCGTCTATGGCCGCCTCAAGTGGGCCGAGCAGCTCAACGGCTTCATCGTACGCAGGGCACGCAAGAACAACCGTTTCCTGGCCTGCCTCGCCCGCAACGCCCTGAATCGCACCCCGCCATTGGGTTTCTTCAAAGATTTCGTGATGGAAAAAGATGGCCGCCACAACAACTCCATCAACCTCAAGCGCCGGGGCACGGCGCCGCTGGCGGACCTCATTCGGGTACACGCCCTGGCGGTGGGCTCCCGTGCACGCAACTCTTTCGAGCGCCTGGATGACATCATAGACGCCAACATACTGCCCAAGGGGCGCGGCGAGGATCTGCGGGACGCCATGGAGTTCATCTCCATGGTGCGCATCCGCCATCAGGCCTTAGATGTTGAGCAGGGAATCGATCCCGACAACAACATAGAGCCAGAGCACCTGTCGGATTTCGAGCGCCGCAACCTCAAAGATGCGTTTCAGATCTTGAGTAACGCCCAGAACTTCCTCAAGTTCCGCTACAACGCCAGCAACCAGTTTAAGTGAGCCTAAGATGCTGAAGAAGCTATTGTCACCGCCGAGCATCGACTGGCCGGGTAAGTTTGAGCAGCGGCTCAAGACCACGGAACATCAGGGGTTACGCCAGTATTATCTGGGCGGCCTGCCGGATCCCGACACGCCACTGGCAGAGGTCGAGCTGCTGGCGATGGACTTCGAGACCACGGGCCTGAACGTCGATAAGGATGATATCGTCAGCATAGGCACTGTGCCCTTTACACTTCGGCGCATCTTTCTCAACCGTGCCCAGCACTGGACCGTCAGACCCAGAGAACAGCTGGCCGAGGAGTCGGTGATCATCCACGGCATCACCCACAGCGACATACTGGACGCGCCGGATCTCTCCGCCATTTTCGAACAGGTGCTGGAGCAGATGGCGGGCAAGATCATGGTGGTGCACTATCAAGCGATAGAAAGATTATTCCTGGAGCGGGCACTGATCCGCCGCATCCATCAGGGGATAGAGTTTCCCCTGATAGATACTATGGCGCTGGAATCAGAGATACAGAAGCGCCAGCATGGCGGCTTGCTACAGCGCCTCAAGGGCGACAAGCCGGGCTCGGTGCGATTGGGTCAGAGCCGCTCCAGATACGGCCTGCCCAGCTATCCGCCCCACAACGCCCTGACCGACGCCATCGCCACCGCCGAGCTGCTGCAGGCGCAGATCGCCCATCACTTCGACCCCAGCCGTCCCATCAAAGAGTTCTGGTGCTAGCGCTTGTATAAGCTCTGGTATTGGCGTTTATACTTGCTCTGACATAGGCGCTGCCAATAAAAAAGGAGGCCAACGGCCTCCTCTATTTTCCACGATTCCCGCGTTAGAAGCGCTCGGTGCGCATCCCCTTGAGCAGGCTGACACACATCAGCAGAAGTATCACGGTAAAGGGCAGCGCGGTCGAGATGGCGCCGGCCTGCAGGGCCTGAATCGCCTCTGTACCACCGATCCACAGCAGGGCCATGGCAATTGCACCCTCGAGCAGCGCCCAGAACACCCTCTGTGGCACAGGCGCGTCTATCTTACCGCCGGCGGTGATGCTGTCGATCACCAGTGAACCCGAGTCCGACGAGGTGATGAAGAACACCAATACCAGCACCACGGCGATGATTGAGAGCAGTGTGCCGAACGGCAGCACATCGAACATCTCAAACATGGCCAGCGGCACGTCGGTCAACCCCTTGGCACCCAGCTCACCCACCTTGTTGACTACCTGATCGATCGCCATGCCACCAAATACCGACATCCAGATCAGAGTCACAGCCGTAGGTACCAGCAGCACTGCGGTGATGAACTCACGCACGGTACGCCCCTTAGAAACCCTGGCGATAAACATGCCCACGAATGGTGACCAGGAGATCCACCAGGCCCAGTAGAATACTGTCCAGCCCTGGAACCAGGCCTCATCGGTGCGCCCGTGTGGATTACTAAGCGGAATAATGTTCTCCACGTAGGCCATCAGGGTGGTAGGAATGCTGCCCAAGCTGACGGCGTAGCCGATCATGGCCACCAGGATCAGCAGCAGGAAAGCGACTATCATATTGATATTACTGATCACCTTAACGCCGCCGTCGATACCCCGTACCACGGACACTACTGCCAGCAGGGTCACGGCGACGATCACTATCATCTGCAGCCCCAGGCTGGCCTCTATACCAAACACATGGTGGATACCGCTGGCCGCCTGCTGAGCGCCGAGTCCTAGCGAGGTTGCCAGACCAAACAGGGTCGCCAGCACGGCAAGGATATCGACAATATGTCCCGCCCAGCCCCAGGCTCTGTCACCTAGCAGGGGGTAGAAGATGGAGCGGATGGAGAGAGGCATACCCTTGTTATAAGTGAAGAAGGCCAACGACAGCGCCACGACACCATAGATGGCCCAGGGGTGTAGACCCCAATGGAACATGGTGGCCCCCAACGCCAACTTGGCCGCCTCCGGCGTGTTGGGTTCGACCCCGAGCGGCGTCTCATACCAACCGGTAAAGTAGGCCACGGGCTCGGCCACACTCCAGAACATCAGGCCTATCCCCATACCGGCGGCAAATAACATAGATAGCCAGGAGAGGAAGGAGTAGTCCGCAGTGGCTTCGTTGCCGCCGAGACGTATCTTGCCGTAGGGCGAGAGGATCAGGCCCAGGCAGAAGATCACGAAAATATTCCCCGACCAGATAAACAGCCAATCGAAGGCGCCGATAATCTTCCACTTAATGCCATCGAGCACGGACTTGGCCGTCTCGGCATCGGTCAACAGGGTCGCCAGCAGGAAGGCGGCAATTAGCCCGGCACTCACCCCAAATACGGGGTTGTGTACGTCGAACCCCCACTTCTGCACATTGTCCTGGCCGATCGTATAGTCGGTGCTTTCAATGCTGTATTTATCAATACCTTTCGTCATCGATTCTCTCCGTTAAGACCTCAAAGAATCGCCACCAGGCCATCATTTAGATTTGATTAAAATGATTTGAACTCATAGCAATACAATTAAAATATTCGGCACTATTGTAACGCCATAGCGCTTTTATTCCAAATTACAGCCAGTTTTCGACCATTTAGATCCAATTTAAGCGCTAAAAACCCCATTTATACTGCATATGGATGAACGACACATTGATTTGAATACAAACAATAAAGGTGATTATGGATAGAGATTAAACTTACGACTATTCACATGGGTCAGGCCGAGGATAGGACTCATATTCCCTAAAAGCACTTGAACCCGGCGAGCCGCGAAAGCTACTATCGGCTGCAATATCGGGAATCAAAGGGTGCATCAGGATGCAAAAAACCATACTCATCACAGGCGTAGGCAAGCGTATCGGCCTCTATCTGGCCGAGGCCTTTCTCACCCGCGGATACAAGGTGATAGGCACCTATCGCAGCCACTACCCCAGCATAGATGCCCTCACCAAACTGGGCGCCGACCTCTACCCCTGTGACTTCACCGTTCAAAGCCAGCTCGAAGAGCTTATCCAGACGCTAAAGCAGAACTATCGTCAGCTGGATGCGGTGATCCACAACGCCTCGCTCTGGCTAGATGACAATGACCCAGCGGGCGCCGATCAGGTGATCGCCCAGATGATGCAGGTCCATGTCTATGCGCCCTACCAGCTCAACCTCGCCCTCACGCCGCTACTGCAAAACCAGCAGGCCATGACAGACATCATCCATATCACCGACTATGTGGCGCAGAAAGGCAGCAAGAAGCATATCGCCTACGCCGCCAGCAAGGCCGCGCTGGAAAACATGACCCTCTCCTTCGCCGCCAAGTTGGCCCCAAAGGTGAAGGTCAACGCCATCGCCCCGGCGCTGATCTGTTTCAACGAGCATGACGATGCCGCCTATCGCGAGAAGGCCAGGGCCAAGTCGGTATTAGCCAGAGAGGGCGGCGAAGTCGAAGTGCTGCAGGCGATAGACTACCTGATGCAGAGCCAGTATGTGACGGGGCGTTCCCTGGCATTGGATGGTGGCCGGCAGCTGAAATAGACTGCCGATTGATATCGCCCCCGAGCGAGAGTCAAACGATGACACACAAAAAAGCGAGGCCTTAGCCTCGCTTCTTATTCAACTACCTAGATCAAACCACTCAGAAGTAAGTAAATGCTCACATACCGCATACCTGGCAATGAGGCTGCTTAGGTAGCTTCATCTCGCGAAACTCCATGGTCATGGCATCTATCATCAGGATGCGGCCGCTGAGGGTCTTGCCCATCTTAGCCAGCACCTTAATCGCTTCCACCGCCTGCAGGCAACCTATCATACCCACCACGGGCGCCAGAATGCCCGACTCGACGCAGGTCAGCTGTTGGTCGCCAAACAGCTTGCTGTAACAATGATAACAGGGGCTCTGCTCACCATAGTCGAATACGGTAACCGTACCCTCCATACGGATGGCAGCGGCCGACACCAAAGGCACCTTGTGTTGAAAACAGGCCTGATTGAGCTGCTCGCGCACCACTATGTTGTCGGTACAGTCCATCACCAGATCATGCTCGGCCACCAGCGCCAGGATCTGCTCGTCATCGAGCACGGCGTTGATGGTCTCGACCCTGAGGTGGGGATTGAGCTGCATCAAGGAGGTCTTGGCCGACTCCACCTTGGGCTGGCCGATAGTGGCGTCGTGGTGCAGCACCTGCCGCTGCAGGTTCGACAGCTCGACGGTATCGAAATCCACCAGGGTCAGCTGACCCACTCCGGCGACCGCCAGATATTGGGTAGAGGCACAGCCTAGGCCGCCGGCACCTATCACCAGCACTTTTGCCTGCTTGAGTCGCTCCTGGCCTTCGAAGTCCATCGCCTTGATGGAGATATGGCGGCTATAGCGCAAGATCTCTGCGTCGGAGAGGATCTCTTCTTGGGTATTCGGCTCCATCTGTCCGCCCTTAGAGTGCCAGCACTGAGTTGAAGGGTTCCACAGTCACCAGGCTACCGTCAGGCGTATCGCCCTGCTCCTGCGCCAGGATAATGAAACAGTTGGCCAGACTCATGGAAGTAAGCATGCCAGAGCCCTGACCTCCGGTGACACTCACCTCGGCCTCACCTTGGGCATTTTGACTCAGCACGCCACGCTGATACTCGACCCGGCCTGGGAACTTGCGTAGGTTACCCTTGAGCTTGGCCTGCAATTGCAGTGGCTTCACCTGAGGCAGGCCCTGCATCTTGTTAAGCAGCGGCCACACCAACTTGTAGAAGGTCACCATGGAGGAGACGGGATTACCCGGCAGACCACAGAAGACCGCCTCGCCGATACGACCGAAGGCGAACGGCTTGCCCGGCTTGATGGCCAGTTTCCAGAAGGTGATCTCCCCCTCCTCGTCGAGGATCTGCTTGGTAAAGTCGGCATCCCCCACAGAGACGCCGCCCGAGGTGAGCACCATATCGGCGTTGGCCGCTGCGTTACGAAACGCGGCACGGATCGCCTCTGGGTCGTCTTCGATCACCCCAAGGTCTATCCACTCGACGTTGGCGCGGCTCAAGAGGCCTTGAATGCTGTAACGGTTGGAGTCGTAGATCTGACCCGGCGCCAATTCTGTGCCCACCGGGCGCAGCTCGTCACCGGTAGAGAAGAAGGCTACCTTGACCAGACGGGTCACCCGTACCTGGCTGGCGCCTATGGTGGCCAGTACGCCCATCTCGGCGGCGCCGATCTGGGTGCCGGCGCAGAGCACCTTGCCACCCGTCATCACCTCTTCGCCGCGACGACGCACGTTGGCGCCTAACGCCTTTGGCGCCTCAATCACTATGCTGTCGCCGTCGACCTCGACTTTTTCCTGCATCTGCACTGTGTCGTAACCCGGCGGTACAGGCGCGCCCGTCATGATGCGCACACAGGTATTAGCACTGGCCTCACCCTCGAAAGGGTGCCCGGCAAAGGAGTGACCTATGAGGGTGAAACGATTGCCCTGAGCCAGATCCTCGAAGCGGAAAGCATAGCCATCCATCGCCGAGTTATCAAAGGGTGGCAGGTCTATGCTAGAGGCCAGGTCCTCGGCCAGCACACGCCCCAACGCATGGGGAAGCTGCACCATTTCCGATTCTTCCAGTGGACGAACTTGTTCCAAAAGCTTGATGATGGCTTCATCGGGATGCATTAGGCTGGGTTTTGCACAAGGATCGGCTTGCATAGACATAGAGTACCTTAGCGTTAACTGTAGGATATGAGTAAAAGCGAATATTGCCGCTCATTATGCCACGCTGAGATCAGAAGACTATGATCTCGACGGCAGTTTTTGGCCACAATCCGCCGAGATTCAACCAAAAAGCCGACACCAGCTGGGCGGATGTCGGCTCGACTATCTCCAAAGGTATAGATTAACCGGCGCTCAGCTCCTGGTTATTGGCCTGCACCTTCACCTGCTGGCCATCTTGCAGCGTCTCGGCGCCGCGAATCACCACCTGGTCGCTGTCGCTGAGTTCACCCTTGACGGCGATCCACTCCCCTTCACCATCGCCCAGCTCCACGGCCACCTTCACCGCCTTGTTACTCTCGTCTATCTTGAACACGAAGGCACCGGCGGAGCGCAGCACCACGGCGTCGCGGGGCACTAAGGTGGTCAGCTGTTTAGGAGCAATTGGCAGTGCCAGGGAGACCAACTCGCCGACGTTGAGCATATCCTGCCGCTCGAGTGGTAGGTCGATGCGAGCCTCGAAGGTCTGGGAGCGCACATCAGACACGGGGATCAGGCTGCGGATCTTAGCGGAGAACTCCCCCAGGCCATGATAGACCCGCAGTTCATCCCCCACCTTCACCCGGCGACTGTGCTTGAGCGGCGCATGCAGTCTGATCTCCAGGTTGTCCGGGTCTGTGATGGCGACGATTGACTCGGCGCGGCTGATATCCTCACCCGCCTGACGTTGACGCGCCGTGATGATGCCTGCAAAGGGCGCCTTCACCTGGGTGCGGGCAATATCATCGAGGATCATCTCGAGTTTGATCTGTGCCAGCTTGAGGTTAGCGGCGGCCAGGTCGCGATCCGAACGCGCCTTATCCAATTCGGTCTCCGAGGCGTTCTTATTAGCCATCAGCTTCTGCAAGCGCTTCAGCTCGCGATTAAGCCTAGACAGCCCCACAGTCTCATACTCTATCTGCGCCTCTTGCTGAGCCTTCTGCAACTCAAGGCGAGTCTTCTCGATGCGGGCGACCACCTCACCCGCCTTCACTAGCGTACCGGCCTCGATCACCCACTCGAGCTTACCCTCGATGCCCGCGGTCAGCTCGGCATAGTTACGGGAGTGCACAGATCCTATCACCATGATCTTGGGCGACAGGGCGCGGTTCTCAACCTGAACCACCTGCACCAGACGCTCGGGCGCCTCGCCCTGGGCCCAGCTCGTGGGGCCGATTAGAGAGAGCGCCAGCACAGCGGCAATTAAGGATCTCATGACTTCACTCCTGTGGTGGATGAGAGGGCTGGCTCGTCGGCCAGCCTATTGGTAACTGGGCTCAGCCTATGGGTCAGACGCAACAGGCTGGGCATCAAAATAAGGGTAAACAAGGCGCTAAAGGTCATGCCGCCGACGATAACCGCCGCCAGGCCGCGATAGATCTCGCTGCCGACGCCGGGCACCAGCATCAGCGGCAGCATGCCGAAGATGGAGGTCAGGGTGCTCATATACACAGGGCGGGCACGGGTCGCCACGGCCTGAGCGATGGCCAGGTCGATATCCGGCGTCTCGCGATAACTCTGGCGGGTCTGATCCACCAGCAGGATGGCGTTATTGACCACCAACCCCAGCAAGATGATGAAACCTATCATGGTCAGCAGATCCAGGCTCTGGAAACTAAACAAGTTTAGCAGTCGCAGGCTGACCACACCGCCACAGATCGCCAGCGGCATAGAGAGCAAGACTAGCAGGCTATCCTTGGCCGACTTAAACATGGCGGCCATCAAGAGGAAGAGGATCACCACGGCCAGGGCGAAGTTGGCGCCCATATCCTTGATGGTACTGTCGAGCTTGTCGGCGCTGCCACGATACCCGAGTGAGCTGTTTTCCGGCAGGCTGGCTCTCAGGGTTGGTACCGCCGACTGGTTGAGTTTCTCCAGCGCCTCATCCAGGGACATATCCGCTGGCGGGAAGATCAACAGGCTGACGCTGCGCTTGCCATTGACTCGCTGCAGCTGGGTTGGCCCCACAGTTCGCTTGAGGGTCGCCAGCTCGCCTATGGTCTGAATACCGGCGGCCTGGGTATAGACAGGAGTCGCCGATAGTTGCTCGGGCACCTGCCACTTGGGCCCCTTGAGCAGCACATCCATGCGTTCGTTACCGTCGAAATACTCACCCACAAACAAGCCAGAGGTGTAGGCGCGAATGGCGTTGGCTATCTGAATCCGGTCGACACCAGCCTGGGCCAAGCGGCGCTCGTTGGGGATCAACTGCAGCTCGGGTTGTGCCATGGAGAGGCCTGGAATCGGCCTAACCACGGCGCCGGGCAGCGCCTCTTGGATCAGTCCCATTCCCTTGCCTGCCGTCTCCATCAGGGCCTCCATGTCGGCCCCCTGGAGGTCGATATTGATCGCCCGACCGCCGTTAAAGCCAAACTGCAGCAGGGAGCCGCGGTTGGTAAAGGCCTGGGTATCGGGCAGTCCCACCAAGATCTCCTTGTTGAGCAGCTCTATCATGGCATCGGCCTGGGACGGATCTTCAGGATAGATAAACAGCACGTTGAAGGCGCTGTACATGGAGAAGTTATATCCCTTGATATAGGGCTGCTTCTCCTTGTCATAGTATGGCTTGAGGCGTTCTATGATCACATCGCCCACCTCCTTCTCCAGCGTCTTGACGTTTGCACCCGGTGGCAGGGCAAAGAAGGCAAATATGCCGTCCGAGCGCGCCTGGGGCAAAAAGTCGGGTCTCGGCATCAGGACCGCCGTCAGCATGGCGGCTCCTAGGATCAGGGTGACACACCAGAAGACGGCGCGTTTGGTGTCACCGGTGAGGCGCTGCACGGTTGCCGATATCCAGCGCCACAGGCGGCCGCTCTGCTGGCCATCATCCTGGGGTGAGAGCTTGAGCCAGAGCAGACTAAATACCGGGATCAGGGTGATGGCACTGATAAAGGAGGAGACCACGGCCACCGACAGGGTGAGCGCCAGATCAGAAAACAGCTGCCCCTCCACCCCGGGCATAAATAGGATCGGCAGGAAGATGGCGACCGTCGTGGCGGTGGAGGCCAACAAGGCGCCCTTGACCTGATCTGTGCCCTTGGCGATGGCCTCGCGGATCGGCGTCCCCTGCTGCAGGATGCGCACGATATTCTCCTGCACTATGATGGCAGCATCCAGCACCAGGCCGACGGCGAAGGCCAGGCCCGCCAGGGAGATCACGTTCAGGGTACGTCCCATCATCTCGAGGAAGAAGAAGGCGATCAGCAGGGCGACGGGAATAGTCGAGGCGATCATCAGGGTCGCGCGGAAGCTGCGCAGGAAGGCATAGAGGATCACCAGTGCCAGCACCACACCGATCGCCAGGTTGCCCTTCACCAACCAGATAGCCCGCTTGATATGCACAGAGGCGTCGAAGGAGAGATCCAACACCAACCCCGCCTCCTTCAGCGGCCCCTGATTAAGCTCGGCAATCGCCTCGTTGACGCCATCGAGCACCTTAACCGTATTGGCATCGAAGGTGCCCTCCACCGTCATATAGTAGGCAGGATAGCCGTTACGCTTGGTAAAACCCTGCACATCGGCACTCGATACTTCCACATCCGCCAGCTCGTTGAGGTAGATGGGACGCCCCTCGTTGTAGGTGACGATGAGATTGCCCAGATTCTCCGGCGTGTATTGGCCGATGAAACGCACCGTATATTGGCGACGACCCACATTGGCGGTGCCGCCCGAAATATCCGCCGCCCGCGAAAGTGTGCTGCGCAGTTGATCCAGAGTGATCCCCAGCGCCGCGGCGCGATAGGGGTCGAACTCGATATGTA
This sequence comes from Shewanella loihica PV-4, assembly GCF_000016065.1. Classification (NCBI taxonomy): domain Bacteria; kingdom Pseudomonadati; phylum Pseudomonadota; class Gammaproteobacteria; order Alteromonadales; family Shewanellaceae; genus Shewanella; species Shewanella loihica. The sequence continues at coordinate 52,371 of NC_009092.1, read as the reverse complement.
ACTCTTTCGGCAAGCGACTCTGCAGGCGCACCGAGCCTACGCCTGAGATCAGCCTCAGTCTGGGCTCCACCACATCATCGATCAGCTTCTGATACTGGGCGAAGTCGGTAGCCGGATTGTCCGGCGCCATGCGGATCAACAGGGAGGCCAGGTTGGGTGCGCCGTTACCGCCGCCGACATTGATGAATGGCTCATTGGCATCCAGCGGCCTGGGGGGAGTCTGATTGAGCGCGTTGATCACATTGATCATCCCCGCCTGCATGTCGCTGCCCACCTCGAAGGTCAGTGTAATGCCGCCAAAGCCCTGGGAGATGTTGGAGGTCATCTCAACCACGCCGGGCACCTGGCGCAACACATTTTCCTGGGGCTCTATGATGTTGGACTCCATCTCCTGGGGCGCCGCCGAGCGCCAATTGTTGAAGACGGAGATCTGCGGCCGTTGAATGTCCGGCAGCAGCTGGATCGGCAGCTTGCCTATGGCTAACACGCCGAATATGGCAATCAGCAGCAGGGCCACTAGGGTACCGGCAGGGTTATTGGTGCTTAATTTGGTGAGGTTCATCGATTGTCCCACCCCAGGCACGTCAGACCCGGCTGGGGTTATGAGCTTAGTTTCTTGACCCTAAAGCCTAGAGACAAAATGTTAATAAATCCGCCTGATTTGGTTAGCAAATGTAACAAGCAGACATGAATGCACCCCAACAGGCCGTTAACGATAATTATTTGCATTTAAAAACATTGAGTTAAGTAAAGATGGTTGCAATTCACTGGGGGGTTAAACACAATAAATAGGGCCTATTGACCTTTCCTGTTTGTTTTTGCAGCAGTTTGAAGGTGATTGATACAAGGCAGAGCCTGAGTCGTGTAGTGGTTCTACACAAACTGGCGATAACGCAGTAGAAATGGCCTGCAAACGCTGCCCTATGGGTTCATCTAAACGCGCCCTGCACTTTGTTGCTCGCAATTCACATAGAGTAACTATGCTTCATTGCTCTCGCCTCGAGCAAAACGCGTTTAGATAGAACAAAAATTAAACCTGAAAGGTGAACAGGCCCTAGCACCAAGAAATGACTTAATTTAAGGATGTAACTATGCTGGCACAAACGATGATAGATCAGTTGAACGCGCAAATTAATGTGGAGTTCTTCTCCTCTAACCTCTACCTACAGATGAGCGCCTGGTGTGAAGACAAGGGCTTTGAGGGTGCCGCGAAATTTATGCGTGCTCACGCCGAAGAGGAGATGCAGCACATGCATCGTCTGTTTACCTATGTGAGCGAAACTGGCGGCATGCCGCTGCTGGGGGCAATCGAAGCGCCACAGTCACAGTTCGATTCGCTACTGGCCCTGTTCGAATACACCTATGAGCACGAGCAGATGATCACCAGCAAGATCAACGCGCTGGCCCACACAGCCTTTACCAATCAGGATTACTCGACCTTCAACTTCCTGCAATGGTATGTGTCTGAGCAGCACGAAGAGGAGAAGCTGTTCAAGTCTATCGTCGATAAGATCCGTCTGGTGGGCGAAGATGGCAAGGCGCTCTTCTTCGTCGATAAAGATCTGGCGCAGATGGCTCAGCAGGAGTCTGCCAGCGTGATGACAGTCGGCGAATAAGCCAGATGCGGGGCATGGCGCCCCGCCTTTCCCCCGCTATGTTTCCCAAATGGGCTTTCCACATTAGTTTTCCGCGAAGGCACTCGCCCAGTAAGCTTTGTCTCAAGCCTAATACTCGAGCACCTCTCCCAAACCGTTTCTAAGCAATCTGGCTATCGGCAGCGATTGAGTTGAGCAGTCAAAGCAATGAGGTCGGTTTCTCTCTAACGATGCGGCGCAGCAAGGGCTCGAGCTCCTTGAGCGGCATGGGCTTGGCCACAAGATAGCCCTGCACGAAGTCACAGCCTAACCCCTGCAGGAAGCTGCGCTGCGGCTCGCTCTCCACCCCTTCGGCCACTAGGCGCATATCCAGGCTCTGCCCCATGGTGATGATCGCCTTGATCAGGTTGGCATCCGCCCTGTCTTCCAACATGTTGTCGACGAAACTCTTGTCTATCTTGATCACCGAGATGGGGAACTGCTTCAGATAGCTGAGGGAGGAGTAGCCTGTGCCGAAATCATCCAGGTAGATCTCCACCCCGAGGTGACGAATCGCCGTCAACGCCTTAAGCGACAGCTCGGTGTCGGCCATCAGAATCGATTCGGTGATCTCTATGTGGACATATTGGGGCGCTACATCATATTTCTGTAGCAAGCCGTTGAGCATGCAGGCGAAATGGCTGGGATCGCCGTGGGCCAGCTGACGACCAGAGACGTTGATCGCCATGTTGATCATTATCCCCTGGCTATGGCACTGGCGCAGATCACGCAGCGCCTGCTGGATCACCCACTCGCCGATAGGCTCGATCAGCCCTGTCTCTTCGGCGATGGGGATAAACTCGTCGGGGGGCACCAGACCACGCTGTGGATGACGCCAACGCAGCAAGGCCTCCAGGGCGACACCTTCACCGCTGCTGGTATCGACAATCGGCTGATAATGCAGGCAGAACTCGTGTTGCAGCACGGCGCTGCGCAGCGACTGCTCCAGGGTGATACGTGCCAGCATGTTGTTGTTCATGTCGGGAGAGAAGTAGCCGAAGCAGTTGCGGCCATCTTGCTTTGCCTGATACATGGCGGTCTCGGCATTACGGGTCAGCACCTCGACACTGGTGCCGTTGCTGGGGTAACAGCTGATGCCGACACTGGCGGAGATCAGCAGCTCGTTGCGGTTGATGCCGAAAGGCGACGACAGGTGCTGCAATATATTCTGCGCCCGCTGCTCTATCTCGCCCTGATGCTTGGTGTGCCCCATGACCACCACAAACTCGTCGCCACTGAGACGGGCGACGAAGTCATGCTGTTCCAGCAGGGCTTCCAGCCTAGCGGCCGCCACCTGCAGCAGCTCGTCGCCCACCGCGTGGCCATAGATGTCGTTGATGTATTTAAACCTGTCCAGATCGATGAAGAGCACGGCCACAGAGCAGCAACGCTGCTCCGCCAGCTGCAACATCTGTGACAGGCGCGAAGTATAGAGCTGACGATTAGGCAGGTTGGTCAGGGCGTCGTAGTTGGACTTGTACCAGATATCCTGCTCGTACTTCTTACGGTTACTGATATCCAGGAAGAGGCCGATATGTTGCACCACCCGCCCCTTGTCATCCTTCACCACGGTAATGGCCAGGTATTCGGGAAAGATCTGGCCATTCTTACGCTTGTTCCAGATCTCCCCCTGCCACTTGCCGTATTGCTTGAGCGACTGCCACATCTGCTCATAGAAGTGATGGGGTTGCTGATGGGAATTGAGGACGGCCGGGCTGCGACCCTTCACCTCCTCCAGGGTATAGCCGGTGATCTGGGTAAAGGCGGGGTTTACCGCCTCGATCAGGTTATCCTTGTCGGTGACCACTATCCCTTCGGCGCAGTATTCAAACACCGCCGAGGCCAGGGAGAGTTCACGGTTGGCCTCCTGGCGCTCACTCAACATGGCGTTGAGGGCCATCGCCATCTTGGCGACCTCGTCTCGCCCATCCACCGGCACAGACAGCTGCAGCTGAGTATTCTGGGCCATGCGCTGCATCAGGGAGGCTATGGTGCCGATACGGGTCACCAGGTTATTGACTATGAGACGACCCAAGACGATCAAAAACAGAAAGTTGCACATGGCCGCCATGATGCCTAACACCAGGAAGCTGAGCGCCTCGCGCCCCTGACGTTGTACCAAGTTAGCTATGTTATTGCTCAGGGTCAGGCTCGCCTGATTCATCTGCCCCAGGGCCTCAGTGGCCAGCGCCCACCATGCTTCACTGGCTACCGCCGGATGTTGGTGTTGCAGCTGAGAAAGAGCCGCCAACATGGCCTGATCGGCTATGATGGCTCGCCCCTCTTGTGGAAGGGGTCCGGCATGACCTGATAATCTGTGCTGGCGCTGGGCATCCACCGCCTGACGATACTGCTCCACGGTATTATCTATCTGGGCCAGCGCCTCGCGCTGTGGCGAGGTCACATGGGGCAGCTTCTGGGCCTGTTGCAAAAGCCCCTGTATGGCCAGGCAGTCCTCTTCGAACAGTATGATGTTGGTCTCTTCGCCCGAGAGCAGGTAATCCTGATAGTGATCGATCAAGCCGCCATACCCCAGCCGCTCCCTGAGGCGATTGGCCAGCAGAATAAGATTCACCTGCGCCTTCACCCGCCCTTTCATCAGCAGCAGCTCCTGGGTCGCCTCGTTATCTAGGGTCTCCTTGATCAGGGCAAGATCCGCCGGGGAAGTGGTCGAGAGCATTTCGTGGAAGGCGTCCAGCAGGTCATCCTGCATCGAGTATTGGGCGAGATATGCCTGATGATCTAGGCTGTCGGCGGCCAGCAGGCGGTTGAGCAGGTCGCGATCTTTGCCCGCCAACTCCTGTAGCTTGAGCATATGGATAAGGTCATTGTAGGCCTTGGCGAGCAGGGTGTTTTGTACCTGGGACTGGATCTGGGAGATGAGCACCAAGAGGTGCTGAGTGAACTCGCTGTAGAAGTTAAAGCCGCTTCCCTCAGTGCGACTATCTATTCCCTGACGCACCTGCTTGAGGCGGGCGCCCAGGGCATGAATGGTATCGACACTCTGTTGCAGGTTGACGCTCGGCCTGTCTATGTCGCTGAGGGAGAGATGCAGGTTAGCGATATTGGGGGCATCCAGCAGATCCTGCAATGCCTTGTCTGTCTGGCGCCGCTGGGTCTGTAGCCGCCGCTCGAATCGATTACCCTGGCTGGCGACAAAACCGGCCGACAGGCCGCGCTCGTTCTGCAGGGCGAAGATGAGCTTCTGGGTCTGCTCTGTGATCATCACCCCCAGGGCATTGCGCTGGGCCGTCTGCTGACGCTCGATCAGATCGAGCATGCGCAAGCTGCCGAAGATCAGCAGCAGCAACATGGGGATAGTCGCCAGCAAGATTAATTTCTGGCTCAGACTATACCGGTTCAGCATAGATGACATCTTAAGCGCTCCTTGCTCGATTATCACAAAAGCAGACGCGAGGAATTTAGGGTCTGAGAGTAGTAACATAGCCTAACCCCCGCCGTCATACCTATTTCACCAAAGTCTAATCTAGGTCACGAAATTAACGCTTCGATGGTGAATTATTAGATAAGCCTTTATTTTTTATTAACATTTAAATTGAAGAGAAGATTTTGCAGGAAGGCGTTCGGCGCAAGCAGAGCGAGGTTGGCACAGGGATTGACACAAAAAAAGCCGATGAGATCGGCCATTTTATCGATTTCAACTAAACAAATAACCAATAATTAACTGTTTGTTTAGCCACACATGACAAATCAATTAGCTCATATGAGTTAGCTGATTTGCGCTAACGCGTTTGGGTTAGCTCGCCTTTTCCAGCAATGACTTGCGATAGCAGACGATATCTTCGATGGTCAGCACAGGCATCTTATGCTGCTCGCCGAAGGCGATGATCTCTGGCAGACGCGCCATTGTGCCGTTGACATTAGTCACTTCACACAGCACGCCGGCCGGCTTGAGTCCCGCCAGCTTCATCAGATCTATGGTGCCCTCGGTATGGCCCCGACGTGTTAGCACGCCACCGGGCTGCGCCCGTAGCGGATAGACATGGCCGGGACGGGCCAGGTCGCTAGGCTTGGCATCATCGGCGATGGCGGCCTTGATAGTGGTTACGCGATCGGCCGCCGACACACCTGTGGTCACCCCCACCTTGGCTTCGATACTCACGGTAAAGGCGGTGCCGTATTGGCTGGAGTTGTCTTCCACCATGGGCGGTAGCTCCAGCTGCTTCACCCGCTCGTCGGTGAGACAGAGACAGACGATACCGCTACATTCACGGATCAGCAGTGCCATCTGTTCTTGGGTCAGGTGTTCTGCGCTATAGATAAGGTCCCCTTCGTTTTCGCGATCTTCATCGTCGACCACCAGCACGCCTTGACCGGCTCTAAGCGCCGTGAGAGCTGCTTCGACGCGAGTGATGGCATCGCCAAAGGGAGAAAGTAGAGACTGATTCATGGTTAAATCCTTAGTAAGACTAATAAAATGGTTTTTCCAGAATCAGGGCATGCAGAAAATGACGTGCCTTGGAGTCTCTTTGAAAAAGATATCCAGGCTCGCCGAATAAGAGGTGTGCAGGCACGAGAAAAGTATGAGGCTAGGCTCATCTTCTCGCGGTCACGCAATCTTATATTCTCTTTCATCCGGACTTAGTGCACTCGGTGCTCATTACCGTCGGCTCTGGAATAGATGGCTTGTTGCACACTTCACCAGATCTGCTGACCCTAGCTGCACACTAATACCTAGATGCAAATAGGCGCTCGCGGGCTGACATCCCATAGGATGATTACCGCCGGTGGGGAGTCTCACCCCGCCCTGAGAATGTACTCTCCTTTGATGGAAAGCGCCGCTATGGTGCGCCTAAAACCATCAAAGTACAAGCGCTAGGGGTGACAAATATAAGCCAGATCACCTAAGCTCTTGCTCCAGTACCCGCTCACTTTCGGCTCAGAATAAGGTCAATCCAATGTCAGGGATAACGCCCCCGGTCGCACGCAAACAAGCCCACCCTCTCAAACATCACGGTATCGAGCGTATCGATGACTACCATTGGCTTCGAGATGACGAGCGCCAATCCCCCGAGGTACTGGCTCATCTGGAGGCGGAAAACGCCTACCACAAGGCCTGTTTTGCCCCCTTCGAGCCACTGCAGCAGACGTTGTTTCAGGAGCTTATCGGCCGAGTCGACAAGGATGAGTCGAGCGTCCCCTATCGCTGGCACCAACATTGGTACTACAAGCGCTATCAGGGAGAGCAGGAGTACCCGCTGTTTGGCCGCAAACGCGAGCTGGAGGGCGAAGAGCAGCTACTGCTGGATGCCAACGAGCGCGCCCAGGGTAAGGAGTTTTATAGCATGGGCGGGCTGAGCGTCAGCCCAGATGAAACCCTGCTGGCCATCAGCGAAGATACCCTGAGTCGGCGCCTCTATCGCATTAGCATCAAGCGCCTGGACACGGGTGAATGGCTCAGCGACAGCCTTAGCGACACGGATGGCGAAATCGTCTGGGCCAAGGATAACCAACACATCTTCTATATTGCCAAGGATCCTCAAACCCTACTGGGCAATCGCGTCTATTGCCACCGCTTGGGTGATCCCCAGGCCAATGACCGCCTGGTGTATCAGGAGGCGGACGACAGCTTCTACCTGTCGATCGGCAAGAGCCTGGATGAGTCGCGCATCCTGCTCACCCACGAGAGTACGCTCACCAGCGAGGTGTCCATCTTAGATGCCAACCAACCAGAGGCATGCTTTAAGCCACTGCTTGCGCGGGAAACTGGACACGAATATTCGGTGGCTAAGCGCGGTGAGGAGTATTACATACTCACCAACTGGCAGGCGGTGAACTTCCGTCTGATGAAGGCCACAGAGTCGAGCTTCGCCGATAAGCGCAGCTGGCAGGAGATCATTCCCGCAGATGAGTCGCGCCGCCTGGAAGATCTTCTGGTGTTAAAAGACTATCTTGTGGTGCAGTATCGCCAGCAGGGGCTGAGTCAGATCCGCATCTTGCCCCTCAACGGCGCCCCGGAATATGAACTCGACTTCGACGATGCCGCCTACGTGGTGGGTCTTGATGTTAACCCGACTCAAGATAGCCATCATCTGCGCATCTACTACGCCAGCCCATCGACGCCCGAGTCCATCTACTTGGTGGATCTCACCCAGGCCAGCCCGAGACGCCTGCTGAAACAGGAGCGAGTACTCGGCGGCTTCGATAGCCAACACTACCAGACTGAGCGGCTCTTCATCGACGCCAGAGACGGCGCCAAGGTGCCCGTGACCCTGGTTTATCGCAAGGACAAGTTTCGCCAGGACGGCAGCAACCCCTTGTATCAATATGGCTATGGCGCCTACGGCTACACCATAGAACCTGACTTCGACAGCGCCATCCTCAGCCTGTTGGATCGCGGCGTCGTCTATGCGGTCGCTCACGTGCGCGGTGGCGAGATGTTGGGGCGTCCCTGGTACGACGCCGGCCGCCTGATGCAAAAACAGAACAGCTTCAACGACTTTATCGACGTCACCCTAGCCTTGGTGGAGCTAGGCTACTGCGCCCGGGACAAGGTGGTTGCCAGTGGCGGCAGTGCCGGTGGCCTCCTGATGGGCGCGGTGATCAATCAGGCACCGCAGCATTATCTGGCCGTGGCGGCCCACGTGCCCTTCGTCGATATCGTCACCACAATGCTCGACGAATCGCTGCCCCTGACCACCAACGAGTATGATGAGTGGGGTAACCCGAATCAGGCCGAGGCTTACCGCTACATGCTGAGCTATTCGCCCTACGACAACATCAGCCGTCAGGCCTACCCGCACCTGCTGGTCACCACAGGCCTGCACGACTCTCAGGTGCAATATTTCGAGCCCGCCAAATGGGTGGCGAAACTCAGAGAATATAAACAAGACGAGCACCTGTTGCTGTTTCATATCGACATGGAGGCGGGTCATGGCGGCAAGAGCGGCCGTTATCGTCACTTTGAGGACACGGCCGAAGAGTACGCCTTCTTCTTCGGCCTGTTGGGACTCGCCTAAGATGCCCCAGGAGAAGTTAGCTAGCACCACCTGGAGCCTCTACATGATCCGCTGCGCCAACGGTCACCTCTATACTGGGATCACCACAGATATCGACCGCCGCTTCAAGGAACATAGCGACAATGGCCCCAAGACGGCCAAATACCTCAGGGGCAAGGGGCCACTGACCCTGGTCTATCACGAGCAGGTCGGCTGCCGCTCGGATGCCCTGAAGCGGGAGATCGCCGTGAAAAGGCTCACAAAAACGCAAAAAGTCGCCCTAATACACTTTGATGCAAATGGTGAATGCCCCTAAAAATTACAGGGGAAAGCAGCCGTAAATCATAGGCTAAGGCCAGAACAAACCAGACCGGTCCGGCTCAACAAGATGTAAACCACAGATTTACCTCAGGTTAAACGTCTTTACTTACCCATAACAAACCACTATCTTAGGCGGGCGCGTTTATGTGGAAAGACTATGAATTTACAACAACAAGCAAAGGCAATGGGAATGCCTGCGCAAGACAAGTACCAGGGACGCGGCTTTATTGGATTACTCTTGTTTCTGCTCTGTCTTCACCTCTTGGTGTTGAACTCGGCAGTCAATCTATCCCTATTTCGATTCTTTAACGGCATTGCGGCCTACGCCCCAGCCGATCTCCTCCTGCTGATCACAGACTTAGGCGATGGCATCACCCTCGGGGTGATCACTCTCTGCTGTCTGGTGAAACGGCCAGAGCTTCTGCTCAGGGTTGTCATCGCCAGCGTGCTGTCGCTGATCTTGGTGCCCCTGCTGAAGCAGACCTTCGATGCGCCTCGTCCGGCAGTAATATTAGAGACACTGAATATCGTCGGTGAGATCCGCCTGAAACACAGTTTTCCTTCGGGCCATACCGCCACCGCCTTCCTGTTTGCCGGCACTCTCTTCTTCGCCTATCGGCAGACCCAGATTAAATGCCTGGCAATCGCTTTCGCCAGCCTGGTGGGCCTGTCTCGCATCGTCGTCGGCGCGCACTGGCCAGAGGACGTGATCATGGGCGCCTTCGTCGGTCTCTTCTGCGCCTATGCGGCGGCCCACTGCCCCCTGGTCAAGCTCACCCAGTTCCACAAGGCGCTCATCTTGGCCTTCCTCTGGTGTGTGTTGGTGGTGAGCGAGCTGGATAAGAGTTTCGACAAAGATCATATCTGGCCAATACTCATGCTCAGATGGGGCCTAATTGCCACGGCCGCCCTGTTGATCTGGCGTGAATATGGCGCCATGCACAGGGTAAGACGTTGGCTGGCGTTTCAAGGTTAACAGCCCAAAAGGCGTAAGACTTTCACCAACATTCACGCTTTCTTCACACTTAGATGCCTACACTGGAGGCTCCTAAGATGAAGAGGTGCGCCATGTTCAGACTGACCCAGGCTCAGACCACCAGAGAAACAGCCCTGACGATGACCACAGATCGCAGCCGCTACGGCACGCTGATCCTACTGGTCAGCATGCTGGCGCTGCTCTGCCTGAATCAGGATCTCAACCTGAGCCTCTTTCGTGCCATCAACGGCCTCTCACCTAGCCTGCCCCAGTGGCTACAGCTAGGGATAACCGATCTCGGCCACGGCAGCACCCTAGGCACTATCGTACTCATCTGTCTGCTGCGTCGCCCCGAGCTGATGCCGCGGGTACTGACCGCCAGCCTGCTGTCGATGATCTTGGTCCCGCTGCTAAAACAGTATTTCGATGCCCCCAGACCGGCGGCAACCCTGGATTTTCTCTATATCGTCGGCGAGACGCGTCTGCACCACAGCTTTCCCTCTGGCCATAGCACCAGTGCCTTCCTGTTCGCCGGTAGCTTGCTGATGGTAATGCAGGATAAGAAGAGTAAGTGGGTCCTGTTGATGGGGGCGGCCATGGTGGCGCTGTCACGCATCTTGGTCGGCGCCCATTGGCCGGTAGACACGCTGGCGGGCGCCCTGTTGGGATTAAGCTGCGCCTATGTCGCCTCCTATGTTCCCCTGGTGCATTTGTCGCCAAGGCACTGGAAAATCCTGATGGGCATCTTGCTGCTAACGCTGCTGGTATGCCAGTACAAGGAGACCTCTTCGCAGATGGCCTGGCAGATCATTGGCCTTCGTTGGGGACTCCTGCTGCTAGCCGGCGTGCTGGTGCTTCGCCAATACCTGCAGTCTCGCCAGCCGCTCACCCCGCGTAAGTGGGTCAGAGCCTAAGCCTTTTAGAGTCTTAATGGGGTGGGCATCGGCTAATCCACGGATTCGTGCGACCCCGAGATTAGCCTCTGCGCCGGGAAGTCCTGGCCTTAGTCTATGCTGACCTGGCCCTGAATATTGTCGAAGCTTAGGCTACCTGAGCCCGCGTCTATGATGTGAAGCCCCTGGGTGTCCACCACACGGATGCCGCCAGAGCCATCGTCTATGGTAACCTTACCCTGAACACCTCTAACCTCTATGGCACCCGAGCCGTCGTCAATCTCCACATCTCCTTGTACCGAGGCTATGGTCAGGCTGCCTGAGCCATCCTTAACCTGGATACCGCCCGCCACATTGGTGAGAGTAATGCTGCCTGAGCCATCATCTATGGTGAGCTTATGGCCGCCATCAATCTCGATAGCACCTGAGCCGTCTTCGATCTCCATATCCGCCTGCACGCCGCGAATGACAATGCTGCCTGAGCCGTCATGGATATCCAGTTTGATTCCAGCTGGCACCTTCACCAACAGATCTATGTAGGGCGACTTACCATTTGAGAAGCTGGCGCGGTGAAAGGCATCGAAGTTGGCAACCAGCTTGGCCTTATTGCCCGAACGGGTGAGCGTCAGTTCGGGCTCGGCGCCATCAAAACCATAAATGTCGGCATCCAGGGTGATCTGCTCAACCGAGGCGTCGCCCACTATCTTCAGGCTACCGGCGCCGGTATCGGCGACCAGTGTCTCCAGCGACTGAGCATCCAGCGTCAGCTGCGTCTGTTTGTGATAGTCGAAATCGTCCCTTCCCGCACTGTTCACATTTACTATGCATCCAGTGAGGCCAAATACCAGTACCGTCGCCATAGTCATTACACGAGCCAACATAAACACCTTCCTTAATCTCTGTTAAAGTCATTTGAACCGCCTCGATGGGGCGGCTTAGATAGCCCAACTAAGCAGATAACATGCCAACAAGTTATCTAGTTGTTTTTGCTATGTTATTATCTTGCTTAACCGATTTTTGGATGGTGATGCCGCCACCCGATTCGTAGGATTAGTTATTATTTAGTGAAATACTTCATCAACTTATGAGGCGCGCAGTGGATTATCTGACCCTAAATCGAACGGCCTGGAATCACAGGACCCTAGAACATCTAGACTCTAGCTTCTACGATGTAAGTGGCTTTCTCGCCGGCAACAGCTCGCTGCAGGAGATAGAGCTAGCCGACCTTAAGGTAAAGGGAAAAAGCCTACTGCACCTACAGTGCCATTTCGGCCTGGACACTCTCTCCCTGGCTCGCCTCGGCGCCGAGGTCACTGGCGTGGATCTCTCCGACACCGCCATCCATCATGCCAGGCGACTGGCCGAGGCCTGCGACCTTAAGGCCGACTTTATCTGCAGCGATCTCTACCAAGCGGGCACGCAGCTGCAGCAGCAGTTCGATATGGTCTACACCTCCTATGGCGCCCTCTGCTGGCTGCCGGATCTAGGTCGTTGGGCAGAGTTGATTTATGAGTCGCTGCTACCCGGTGGTGAGTTTTATATGGTGGAGTTTCATCCCGTGCAGGCAATGATGGAGGGTTACAGTTATTTTACCCAGCAGGAGCCGGATGTTGAGGAGGAAGGCACCTATACGGAAAACGCCAGCGACACCAAACACACCATGGTGACCTGGCCCCACTCCCTGGCCGATGTGATAGGGGCGCTCATCCAAGCCGGACTCAAGGTAGAGGCGATTCAGGAGTATCCCTTCAGCCCCTATGATGCCTTCGACAATCTGGTGACGGGAGAGAGCCTAGGGCTCTCAAGCGACAGGCCCAGGTATTATCAGCTACATCAGGGCAAGCCGATCCCTATGGTCTACAGCCTGTCGGCCCGTAAACCTGAGTAATCCTTCACCTAGGGATGAATAAACCGACATAAAAAAAGCAGGCCAGGCCTGCTTTTTTTGTTTAGTCTCTCAGTACGGGATAGACCCTGTACTGCTTATCAAAATAGGGGCTACGCTCGTAGAACCAGCGCAGTCTCGCCTCGGCATCCTTGGCAAATTCAGGATCCTTGAGCGCCGCCTCAAACTCGGCGGCCAGGGATGCGTCCTCCTTGAGCATCTTTACCGCCAGCGGCTCTACCGCGTAGTGCTCGATATATTCGGTGCGGGTAAAGATAGGATTGAAGAAGCCCCACTGCAGCAGCGAGTCGGGTGACTGCGGCTCCAGCAAGAGGATAGCCAGATCGCCGAGGGGCTGCTGAGTGCTGATCTTCACCGTGCCCGCCGGCAGCGCCACCTTAGCCTTGTGGCTCGACACAGGGGCTGAGACCCGCTGGCGTCCCTCGTAGTCCTTGGCGTCGAACGCAGGCTCACCGAATCGATATTGAGTCAGGGTAAGAGTCTTGGACTGCTCCAGGCGCGTCATGCGTATGCCATGAATGCTCAGACGCTCGATCACCTCCTGCCACTGAGGCGGAATATAGTAGGCCTTTGGACGATTCACCTTAATGTCTGCGCGTGTCTTACCTATCACGGGCAGGTTCTCGTACAGCTTGGGCTCGCCGGTCCAGCGCACGACCGTCTCGCCGCTAATGGGGCTCTGCTCCAGGCGATAATCTATCCCCTTGAAGTCCCACCCCTTAGGCTGGGTCTCCGACTGCCAGGTCAGTGTGATGCGGTCGCTGTAGCGATAGCTGTCCTGCTTGATGGCGCTGCGCAGCGCCGTGCCCTGCTCGCCTAACACCTCCAGGGTCGAGGCCAGCATCAAATAGGTGCCGAGCACTCGCTGCTTGAAGGGCTTGAGGCTATGATTCTCGATCAATATGGTGGGCAGATGACGGGCGTCGCCATAACCGTTGGAGTAGCGTGGGCTGGCATTCCACAGGGAGAGCCCCTGGTTCAGGTCGCGATTATCGATGGCAAACACCAAGGGGCCGGGCACATGTCCCTGGGCGCTGAGCGCCTGCTCGACTTTGGGACGATACTTGTCGTTGAGCCAGCGATAGCTGGCGGGACTCAGTCCCTGAGCCAGGTTATAGCCGAAGGTGACATCATATTGATAATCTATGCCGTCGGTGACATGCACATCGATATAGAGATCCGGCTGCCAAAGGTTAATTGCCGCCAACATATGCTGCATCTCCAGGGTATCTGCCTTGGCATAGTCGCGATTAAGGTTAAGATTCTTGGCCGTAGTGCGCCAGCCCATCTCCACCGGGCCCCTCTGGTTAACCCGGTTAAACTGGCCGCTGCGCTCGTGGGCATCGACGCTGAAGATAGGCACGAAGAGGAGGTTCGCACCGGTTAACAGCGCCTGCTTGTCTCCCATCACCATGTCGCGCAGCAACATCATGCCCGCATCCTTGCCATCTATCTCGCCCGAGTGGATCCCCGCCTGCACCAAGAGTGTTGGCTTACCATTGACCTGCAGTTCATCGGGGGTCGCTGCCCCCTCCTGGCTCGCCACTATCATCCAGATATCTCGCCCCTGAGGACTCTTACCCAAGGAAACCTTGTGGAGCTTATCGCTGGTGGCGAGCAGCTTATCCAGCCAGGCGAAGGTGTCGTCATAGCTGGGGCTGGACTTTAGGCCGCCCTGCTCGAAGGGGGTCGCCCAAGGGTCATCTGCCGCGCGCAGCAAGGCTTCGCTGGCGCCGTGCCAGGTGATGCTCGGCGGCAAGATGGCATCATTGATATAAGTCTTATTTAACGAGACTTGGGCCGGTTGAGGGCCGCTGGTCTCTGCCATGGCGGATGCGCCGAAGGTGGCGAGACAGAGGAGCGTAGCGCGAGAATATAGGGACATCTTAAGTTACCTAACGGCTTATTATTAGCCGATTATCTTTCAATAAATAACCAGTAAGTGCAATACGTTAAGGACTTTTTTGCACAGAATATCTATGCGGCACAACACCTGCCTTGACCAAAACCCATTTAGATTGAACAAAAATTAAACCTGAACGGTCAACAGCCCCTAAGGCAATAAAAAGCCCGGTTATTACCGGGCTTTTTGACGAAATGGCTAGGCCTATTCTTGTGGTGTCGAGTCGGCGACCTGAGTTGCGGCGCCCTTCTTCTCGCGCTTGCTGAAGATGCGCTCCACAATCACGAAGAAGATAGGGATAAAGAAGATCCCCAGGAAGGTCGAACTCATCATGCCGCCCAATACGCCGGTACCGATAGCGTTCTGGCTGCCCGAACCTACGCCCGAGCTGATGGCCAGCGGCACAACACCCAGACCGAAGGCCAGCGAGGTCATCAGGATAGGACGCAGACGCACACGCACCGCGTGCAGGGTCGCTTCCACCAGACCCGCGCCCTTCTCGTAGAACTCTTTGGCGAATTCGACGATCAGGATGGCGTTCTTGGTCGCCAGACCTACGGTAGTCAACAGACCCACCTGGAAGAACACGTCGTTAGGCAGGCCACGACCGTTCATCGCCAGCAAGGCTCCTATGATCCCCAGTGGTACCACCAAGATCACCGCAAACGGCACAGACCAGCTCTCATACAGGGCCGCCAAAACCAGGAAGACCACCATGATAGACAGCGCATACAGCGCCGGCGCCTGGTTACCCGAGAGACGTTCCTCGTATGACAGGCCGTTCCACTCGACGCCGAATCCTGGCGGTAACTTGGCCACCATAGCCTCGATGTCGGCCATAGCCGCACCCGTACTATAACCTTGTGCCGTGCCGCCCTGGATGTTCATCGCAGGCAGACCGTTGAAACGTTCTAGACGCGGCGAACCATATTCCCAGGTACCTGTGGCGAAGGCCGAGAAAGGCACCATCTCACCCTGGCTGTTACGCACATACCAGGTATCGAGGTCTTCCGGCTGCATACGGTACTGGGCATCACCCTGCACATAGACCTTCTTCACACGACCACGGTCGATGAAGTCGTTCACATAGCTACCACCCCAGGCAGTACCCAACACGCTGTTGACCGCGTCGATATCGATACTCAGGGCGCGAAGCTTGGCGTGATCAATATGGATGCGATACATAGGCGCATCTTCCTGACCGTTTGGACGCACACCCACCAGGTTAGGATTTTGCGACGCCATGCCCAGCAGCATATTACGGGCCTCGAGCAGCTTCTCATGGCCTTGGCCATTTCTGTCTTGCAGATAGAAATCGAAACCGTTTGCCGTACCCAGCTCGATCACCGCAGGCGGTACGAAGGCAAACACGAAGGCCTCCTTCATCTGCATGAACATGCCCATGGCACGTCCGGCGACCGACTTAACGTCTTGACCCGGGCCGGTACGCTCAGACCAGTCTTTCATGCCAACGAAGGCAAGACCCATGTTTTGACCACTACCGGCGAAGCTGAAGCCTGATACGCTAAATACCGACTTGACGCTGTCGCCCGTCTCGTTGAGATAGAAGTCGGAGATCTTGCTCATCACCTTCTTGGTGCTCTCTTGGGTCGAGTTGGTCGGCAGGATCGCCTGGGTAAACAAGATACCCT
Organism: Shewanella loihica PV-4; assembly: GCF_000016065.1. Classification (NCBI taxonomy): domain Bacteria; kingdom Pseudomonadati; phylum Pseudomonadota; class Gammaproteobacteria; order Alteromonadales; family Shewanellaceae; genus Shewanella; species Shewanella loihica. The sequence continues at coordinate 36,127 of NC_009092.1, read as the reverse complement.
GGTCTTCGTCCGGCAAGAAGGCGGTCGGCATGCGCATGAAGATCCAACCCACGGCAACCGTCAGGGCCACGTAGATCAACATGACGCGACCGGCGCGCTTGATCATCGCTGCCACGCCAGCCTCGTAACGCGAGGTCATCTTGTCGAAGGTGCGGTTAAACCAACCGAAGAAACCCGTCTCGACCGCATGGTGGCCCTTGGCAATCGGCTTAAGCATGGTGGCACACAGTGCCGGCGTCAGGATGATCGCCACCAGCACAGAAAGCGCCATGGCCGATACGATAGTCACGGAGAACTGACGATAGATCACACCGGTCGAACCCGACATGAATGCCATAGGCACGAACACCGCCGACAGGGTTAGACCGATACCCACCAGGGCGCCGGTGATCTGGTCCATCGACTTCTTGGTGGCCTCAATCGGGCTCAAGCCGTCTTCGGACATCACACGTTCGACGTTCTCTACCACCACGATGGCGTCATCCACCAGCAGACCGATGGCCAATACCATGGCGAACATGGTCAGGGTGTTGATCGAGAAGCCGGTAGCCGACAGGATGGCGAAGGTCCCCAGCAGTACCACAGGTACCGCAATGGTCGGGATCAGGGTCGCACGGAAGTTCTGCAGGAAGAGGTACATGATCACAAACACCAGTACCACGGCTTCCAGCAGGGTATGCACTACGCCCTCGATCGATTTCTCAACGAAGGGGGTGGTGTCATAGGGATAAACCACTTCCAGCCCTTGCGGGAAGAAAGGCTTCATCTCATCGACCTTCTCACGCACACGCTCGGCGGTCGCCAGGGCGTTAGCCCCCGTAGCCAGCTTGATCGCCAGACCGGCAGCCGGACGGCCGTTATAGAAGGACTCTACCGAATAACTTTCCGAGCCCAGTTCGACTCGGGCCACATCTTCCAGGTAAACCTTGGCGCCCGACGGATCGGACTTGATGATGATCTTTCTAAACTCTTCGGCGGTCTGTAGACGACTCTGAGCCGTTACCGTGGCGTTGAGTTCCTGACCCGCAATAGAGGGCGCGCCGCCCAACTGACCCGCAGACACCTGAGCATTCTGCTCACGAATCGAGGCCATGATGTCCAGGCTGGTGAGGTTGTATTGAGTCAGCTTGAGCGGGTCTAGCCAGATACGCATGGCGTACTGGGCACCGAACAGCTGGATCTCGCCCACACCGGGCACACGACTCATAGGGTCTAAGATGTTAGAGCCCACATAGTCGGAGATATCATTCTTCTCCAGCGAGCCATCCTGGGACACGAAGCCCAGTACCATCAAGAAACCCGAGCTGGATTTGTTGACCTTAACCCCTTGCGCCTGCACCTCTTGCGGTAGCAGAGGCATCGCCAGCTGCAGCTTGTTCTGCACCTGAACCTGGGCGATATCGGGATCAGCCTCGGCATTGAACGTCAGGGTGATCTGCGCATTACCAAAGCTGTCACTGGTAGACGAGATGTAACGCAGATGGTCGATACCCGTCATGCGCTGCTCGATCACCTGGGTCACAGTGTCTTCCATGGTCTTGGCAGACGCACCCGGATAGATGGCGTTAATCACCACGGTCGGCGGCGCAATACTCGGGTACTGCGACACGGGAAGCTTCATGATAGAGAGCACCCCGGCCAACATAACAATAATTGCAATCACCCAGGCAAAGATAGGGCGATCGATGAAAAAACGAGCCATAACTTTACCTTACTTCTGTGGTTGCTTGTCTGATTGCATCTCGCTGAGTGGTTTACCCACCACAGGGGCGCCCGGACGTATCTTCTGTAATCCCTCGACAATCAGCTGATCGCCAGCCTTCAAGCCGCTGGTGATGCGCCACTGATGATCGATCACCTCGGCAGTCGTCACTACTCTTGGCTCGACCTTGCTCTCGGCGCCAATCACCATGGCAACGGCCTGACCCTTGGTATTACGGGTTACCGCCTTCTGCGGTACCAGAATCGCCTTAGGATCTGTACCCGCGTTCAATACGGCGCGCACATACATGCCAGGAAGCAATACGCCATCCGGGTTAGGGAATTCGGCCCTTAGGGTTACTGAACCCGTGTTCTCATCGACACTCACCTCGGCGAATCTGAGCGACCCCATGTGCTCGTATGCCGTGCCATCTTCCAGGATCAGACGTACATCGGCATTGTCAGCCGCCTGCAGTTGTCCCTGCTTAAGCTTGGCCTTGAGGCGTAGCAGCTGAGCGCTAGATTGAGCGATATCGACGTTGATAGGATCCAGCTGTTGAATCGTCGCCAGTGCGGCGCTCTGATTCGCGGTCACCAGGGCACCGGCAGTCACGGAAGACTTACCGATACGGCCCGAGATAGGTGCCTTCACCTGAGTGTATTCCAGGTTGATCTTAGCCGTGTTAATCGCCGCCTTGGCCACAGTCACGTTAGCCAGCGCCTCTTTGTAGAGGGCATCAGCCTCGTCGAAATCTTGTTGGCTGATGGCATCAGTCTTGATCAAGGCCTTATATCTGGCAGCCTTGGCCTTGGCAGACACCAGGCTGGCATTGGCACGGGCCAGATCGGCTTCGGCACTGACCAGCGCCGCCTTATAGGTCGACGAATCGATCTGATAGAGAGATTGGCCTTCGGTTACCTCACCACCCTCGACGAAGCCGCGCTCAGTGATGATACCCGACACCTGAGGACGCACCTCGGCCTCAAGATATGCCTTGCTGCGACCCGGTAGCTCAACCTGAATAGCCTGGGGCTGCTCGACAACCTGAACCACCCCAACCTCCATGCTTCTTGGGGCTGCTGCCGAATGACCTTGGTTCTCGTCCTGGCCACAACCTGTTATCCATAACGCCACACTAACTAACGAGGCAATTTTTACTATTTGCCGCATGAGAACTCCTAATCAAAGCCGCAACAAAAAACACCCATGCACGGGTAAGGCGCTATGGGGTATCTTGAGGAAGCAAAATTAAAAAAAGATTTAGAAACTATTTATCTCACACCTAGCCAAGGTCAACAAGAAGATGTGGGCAGAGATATTGTAAGTTAATGCAAATTTTTATTTTTAATCATGTTTTCTTGTTAAAAAACAGTTAAAAATTGCGTGTTTTCACCCTGTTTTAGCGTTTTTTGTGTCTAAAATGTGATCGCTGTCATTTAGACATGATGAAAACTAACACCATATGAAACATGGGGTTAATTCAGGCCTATTCATAATTATTCACATCTTTATTTGATCAGTTCATCTGTGCCGACAAGGCCATTCACATCTTGCGCCTATAGTCGCCTCATCAGCCAAACAACAGCTAGATGAGATGAAGATGATGAAGACCTTAACCCAGTTAAAATGCTCGATACTCCTTGGCAGCCTATTAGCCGCAAGCGGCGTCATGGCCGAAGCGCAAGACACCCAAGTCTTAGGCGGCAATATCACAGGCAAGCTGACCTTTGCCTCAGATTATGTCTTTCGTGGTGAGTCAGAAACCATGGATGGCGATGTCCCTGTCGTGCAAGGCACGCTGGGATGGGGAAATGTTCAAGGCTGGTACGGCGGTGTGTATGCCTCCAACATCAAGTTTGCCGATCCAAATCTTGAAATCGTCACCGCACCCTACATAGGTAAGGCGGGCACCTTCGGCGATTCTGGTATCACCTATGATGTCATGCTCTTCTCCTATCTCTACCCGGGCGCCTCATACTCTAACTACACAGAGTTATGGCTCAAGGTGGGTAAGCAGTTCGGCCGCACTAACCTACAACTGGAAGTGACCCCGACCGTCGATGACTGGTTTGGTGTCGATGGCTGGCAAGGCGTGAACTACGCCGTCCATCCAAGCTACCAGTTCGACAATGGCATTAACCTGTCTGCCAGCGTCGGCTATCAGGATCTGGACGGTAACGGCGCCGAAGGCTGGGGTCACTGGAACCTGGGTGTCAGCAAAACATTCGCCGGCCTGAGTTTCGATCTCAGATACCACGGCAGCACAGTGGATGAGAGCCACAAGGTGTACGGTACACAAACCAAGATTTTTGATGACCGAGTCGTTATCGGCGTCAGCAAGAGTTTCTAAGCACAGCAGTTTCCAATCTCTGCACGTCTTTGCCAGCCCTTGGGCTGGCTTTTTTGCACATGGCCAAAAATGCTCCCGACATTTTTTGGCATTTCCCCCATCCATGGGGGTCAGAATACTTATCCCAGATGTTTAGACGGAGCTAGGTTATATCCGGTTATCACCCACGCCACAGGCGAGGATACGGCTGATTTCCGCCAGAGAGCGGCCCGACTGTGCCTGCCACTCATTGAATACTTCCTGCACCTGGGTCAGGCCTCGTGTAGAGGTAAAACCGGCATCGATCAGTTTGTGGGCCTGAAGATATCCCTTGATATCTTCGGTCAGCAGAAAGGTATCTTTGCCTATGGTGCGCAGAAAATAGGGGCCGGTATTGCCACCCAGTCGGCAGCCCAGGCGTTTCAGCTCGGCCCAGAGCCCTATGATATTATCGCTGGGCCACTGAGCAATAAACTTGGCAAAGCTGCCGTGAGCGAGCTTAATATCATGCACCATCAGAGCGTTGTCATATATCGCCATGGTCTTCTTCAGGTGGCGGATCAACTCGGGGTCGCTGGCACGCTGCTGGATCTGCTCAGGCGATAGCATCAAGATCTTGTGGGGCTCGAAGTTGAAGAAGGCCGCCTCATAGGCTGGCCACTTGTTGTCGACGATGCGCCATACAAATCCCGATTGAAACACCTTCTTACTCAGCTCAGACAGCAGCTCGGCATCCGTATACTCGGCAATCTGATCCTGAGATAACACCTCTGGCAGACGAGCGGCCAAGCCTGCTTCGCCGCCTTTGCGCTCACAGGCGCGCTGGTAAATACTGTCGAACGATTCTAATCGCGCCATAATATAAGCAGCTCCTTAAATGCTTGTTGAATACAGATTACGCGCCATGCAGCCATGTCGATCACCCACCAAACGACACGAGACGACCCCGGCCAACTTTGACATATTGGTTACCATGAACAATAAATAACCCATATATGGGTTTATTTTTACAACATTAGTAAACAATAACCAGAGATGATTGCAATTGGCTAGCACTTAGGTCGGTGCGAGGCCGTTGAGGTTAATTATGGACGCATCACAACTCTATCGTATGTTGGTCTTTGCCAGTGTGGTCGAGCATGGCTCCTTGACCCGCGCCGCCGAGTCGCTAAACATTAGCCGCTCCATGGTGAGTCAACACCTAAAGAAACTGGAGCATAGATGCCAGTCGCGTCTATTAAACAGGACCACCCGCAGCCTGTCGCTCACCCAGGAGGGTCAGTCCTTTTACCGCTACTGCGCCGAGCTGCTCAAACTCGCCAAGCAGGCGGAAACCTCGCTGCAGCCAGCAGATGCCGAGCTGCAAGGCAGCATCACCCTCGCCGTCCCCCAGGCGCTAGGCGATGGAGAGATAGCCCCCATCATCAAGACATTTCACCAGCATTATCCCAAGGTGCATCTCTCCCTACTGATTCAGGACAGACAGCTGGACCTCACCGAGCATCAGATAGATGTAGCGATTCAGATAGGGGCCGCCAGTCAGCCCAGCGTCAATGAGACCAGACTGGGTCGCTTCGATGAATATCTGGTGGCTAGCCCCGACTATGTTGCGCACCATGGCGCGCCTGTGCACCCGGACAATCTCAGCCATCATCATTGGATAGGCCTGGCGGGCGACAGGCTCCCCAGACATTGGCAGTTTGAAAACAGCGAAGGCGAGCGTGTCCGCCTGCAGCTTAGCCCTTTCATCAACTGCAACAGCCTACAGGGAACCCTAAGCCTGGCGATGCAGGGGCTGGGCGTTGCCTTGCTGCCCTCCCCCTTGATAAGCCAGCACCTTGCCAATGGGCAGCTGGTACAGCTACTGCCAGACTATCATCTGGGACGAGGCGCCCTCTACCTGGTACATCCCTATCTTGAGGTGATTCCGCCAAGAGTCAGGGCACTTATCGAACTGCTGACCGAGCGACTCACACCGGCGGCATAAGACAGGCTAAAAAGCAGGCCAGATAGGGGATTTCGAACTAATATTAGCTTATTGGTTCTGGACAAATGGGAGGTGCATTTGATGGAACTCTTCTACCATCCCCTGTCACGATATTCCCAAAAAGTCTTGATCGCCCTCTACGAAAAACAGGCCAACTTCTATCCCAGGGTGATAGAGCTGAGCGATCCCTTTTCCCGCAACGAATTTAAGCAGCAGTATCCCTTGGGAAAATTACCCCTGTTCAAGACACGCACCGGCGACCTCTTGCCCGAATCCAGCATCATCATAGACTACATAGACCATGAATTTGCCACCGGCACCCGACTACTGCCACAGGATTACTCTCAGCGCCTACAGGTGCGCCTATATGATCGCCTCATCGACAACGACCTGAACAATCCTCTCTATCTGCTGGAACAGATGGAAGCCCGTGAAGAAGAGAATCCGATTAAGGTGAGGCAGTTAGAGAAGGAGATCATGCTGCTACTGAATGAGCTGAACGACAAGTTGCAGCGGCATCACTGGCTCTGCGGCGATGCCTTTACCATGGCGGACTGCGCCCTGATCCCTTGCCTGATCCACGCCAGAAATCGCCTCAAGCTGTACCAACTGGATCCCATCGACAGATATCTAAATCAGGCCAACACCCGAGGCGCCTGGATCCAGGTACAGGAAGAGATAGAACTCACCCGCATCGCGGTGCAGGCCGGATTTCGCCCCATCCCCTAAACCCTAGAAGAGTTAAGCAGGCAGGTTGCGCTCTTTCTTGAGCGTCAGGAAGGCTTTCCACTTTTCGATTTCCGGCGGTAAACAAGGTTCGGGGCCATCGAAGCCCGCCTCCTTGAGCATCTCAGGAATCGGTACCTGCTTGCGGTTGTTCACGAACACGCCGCGCACATGCACGATACAGTGAAGGGTGTCGCCGCTGACGAAGCGCTGCTCGACATAGAAGTATTTCTCGTCCCAACCCACCACTCGACTCTGAATGTCGAATTTACACAGGGGTTTGATGTCGCGAATATAGGTGAACTCGGCGGCGTTGACGATCGGCAACCACTTGAGTTTCAAGAAGCGTTTCAGCAGCCCCATCTCGGCCAACATGTAGGTACGGGCCAGATCCATCAGGGCGGGATAGCGGGAGTTAGTCAGGTGCAGGTTAATGTCGCAATCCAGCGGCAAGGCGCGATAGCTAATGGTACTCGTGCCCAGAAAATCGATACGACGACAATGACGTACCCGCCAAAACATCAACCAAAACAAACGAAAATAGAGGTTCATCTCACCCAGCTCCCTTAAATGAAGGGCAAAGGCTACCAGAGGTCAGACCAGGTGACAAGCAAGATCACGCCGAAGCAAGGGCTGTTGCCAGGGCGCGATGAATAGAGAGTTGCGGCTAATCCTTGAGGGTCAGCAGGTGCTCTGCATATAGCTTAACGTCTTCCCAGTCGGTGTAATCGATCACCGCCTTAGGATCGGTTGGGCCATCGGTGATCTTCATGATCAGCTGGATCATCCACCTGTCATACCAACGCCAGGAGGGGTAGTCCACCTTGCCGGCAATCACCTTAACGTCATTCGGCTTCCAGGGAGAGAGCTCGATAAACTTCTGCAGATACTTGTTGTTCTCGGGGATCCGTTTCTCGGGGTTACGGGCCACCACGTTGACGCTGAAGAAGCTGTTAGGCTTGGCCGCCAGCTCAGCCTGGTAGCGAGTGACAAATTCGAACACGGACTTATGGTAGCTGCCATAGAGTACGCAGGCGCCCACGGCAACATAGTCGTATTTTTCCCAATCGATATGCTCAAACTCGCCAATACGCAGGGCGTCGCAACTATGCCCTTGAGCGTCCAAGTGCGCCGCTATCGCTTGGGCAATCTTGGCCGTATGGCCACCGCGAGAATAGTAAACAATTAGCACTGAAGCCATAAGCGACTCATCTGTATCGGAAAAGAGAGTCACATTGTTGCAGCAAAGTGCGGGAGAAACCCCAAATTGGATCACAATTTAGTTAAGGTTTTTGTGAAATACACCACCAATTGGATATTTAACTCGGGGTAAAATAACTACAAAATCATGAGCAATCCTAAAAGGACACAGGTCGGCTCCCATTGAGTTACCCAGGCTGGCTGAGTATCATTGTTTTCACTTCCCCATTCAATTAGAATAATCTAATTAATAGAGTACAAGAGAGTTGCCGTATGCAAAAAGATATTGATGTAGATGCAATGGTCACCAATGCCCAGAGCGCAGCCAAGTGGCTTAAGGCAATAGCCAATCCCTATAGACTGATGATCTTGTGCCAGCTACTCGACAATGAACTGAGCGTGACACAGCTAAATGAAAACGTGCCCCTGAGCCAGTCTGCCTTGTCACAACACCTGGCGGTATTGCGCGCCGAAGATCTGGTGGCGACCCGCAAGAGCTCACAGATCGTCTACTACACACTGAAGAACGAACAGGTCACCGAGGTGATCTCGATTCTCTACAAGCGTTACTGCGTATAATTCCTGCGAAGATGAAAGCCTTTAACGCTCGCTAAAGGCTTTCGCAAACTCCTGCACCTTATCCCAATCGGTAAATTCATAGGTACCCGAGGTATCTGTGGGGCCCTTAGTGATCCACATAATGAAACGGATCATGAACTTATCGAAGAAACGGTACTTGGGATAATCGATCTTACCCGCAAAGACTCCCAGCTGCTGAGGCTGCCACAGCGACAGCTGCAGAAACTTCTTCATGTAAGGGTTAGTCTCGGGCGTATTCTTCTCCGGCTTTCTCGCCACCACGTTCACGGTAAAGAAGGCGTTCTTCTTGCCATTTAACACGGCTCTGTGACGGTTCACATATTGGAACAGCTCGGGTCTGTGTTTGCCGTAACGAATGCTCGCCCCTATGATGACCTTGTCAAAATAGGAGAGGTTGACCGACTGGGCCTCTTCCAGGCTGACCATGGTCACCGGCTGGGTATCCGACTTGCACTGCTCGGCAATCTGATCACAGATGGCTTTCGTCTGACCGTCTACGGTAGAATAGATAATTAGGGTACGACTCATTAATTCTTCCAAAAAGTCGGTGTAAACAACACCAATAAGGTAAACACTTCCAATCGGCCGAATAGCATGGCCACCACCAACACCCACTTCTCGCCATCGCCAATGCTGGCATAGTTACTGGCCACCTCACCTAGCCCAGGCCCCAGGTTATTCAAACAGGCCGCGGTCGCGCTGAAGGCGGTGATATTATCCATGCCCAGCGCCATCAGGATCAACATGCAAACCACAAAAACGAGGGCGTAAGCAGAGAAGAAGCCCCATACCGCATCTATGATGCGATCCGGCAGCGCCTTACCATTGATACGGATGGAGAACATGCCCCTGGGGTGCACCAGGCGTTTGAGTTCTCGTGAGCCCTGCAGCAGCAGTAAAATCATCCGCATCACCTTGATGCCGCCGGCAGTCGAGCCGCCACAGCCACCGATGAAGCTGGAGAAGATCAGCAGCATAGGCAGGAACAGCGGCCACATATGGAAGCTTTCGGTACCGAAGCCCGCCGTGGTGGAGATAGAGACCGCCTGGAACAGGGCGAAGTCGAAAGTCTCCTCGGCACTGTCATAGATGCCGGTATGGTACAGGGTCGCAAAACAGATCAGCGTCAGCGCCAGCTGGATCACGATAAGCGCCTTAAACTCGGCGTCTCTCAGATAAACCTTGAGGTTGATGCCGCGGCGGGTAAAGGCCGCAAAGTGCAGGCTGAAGTTCAGCGCCGCAATCAACAGAAACACCACACACACCATGTTGATCGCCGTGCTATCGAAGTATCCCATGCTGGCGTCATGGGTAGAGAAGCCGCCAATGGCGATGGTAGAAAACGAGTGACAGATGGCATCGAACACATCCATGCCGGCGACCCAGTAGGCGAAGGCACAGGCGATGGTCAGCGCCAGATAGATATACCAGAGCGCCTTGGCGGTCTCGGCGATTCGCGGCGTCATCTTACTGTCTTTCACCGGCCCGGGGATCTCCGCACGGTAGAGCTGCATCCCCCCAATCCCGAGCACGGGCAGAATGGCTACCGCCAGGACGATGATCCCCATTCCGCCGAGCCACTGCAATAGGTGGCGATAGAAGAGGATCGCCTTGGGCAGGCTATCTAGCCCCACCAGCACGGTCGCCCCTGTGGTGGTGAGCGCCGAGAAGGACTCGAAGAAGCTGTCGGTGAGCGAAAGATCGGGCTGACTGGAGAAGATAAAAGGCACAGCACCTATGGAGCCCAACACGCCCCAGAAGAGCACCACCAGCATAAAGCCCTCTCGGGTGCGCAGATCCTTCTTGTGACGCCTGTTGGGATACCAGAGCACGAAGCCGAGTAACAAGCTGAGGAAGAAGGCCTGCAGAAAGGCTGTGCCCCCGCCATCTTTGTAGATCACGGCAACCAGCGCTGGCGGCAGAAGCGACAAAGAAAACAGCCCCATGAGTAGGCCTGTAATTCTTATAATGGTTCTATATTGCATTAGGGCGTTTTTATTATTCCATTTGCGAAGACGCACTGGCGCATTCTCGCATAGTTTATCCCGGCAGTTGTATAAAATTTATTGGCGCTTTGTGACCCAAGGCAAAAAGCCCTTTGCGAACATGTTAGCCCGCTCTCGCTTCCGCTTGGGCATCAGTTGGAAAACTCCGCCTTGAGGCGTCCCTGACTCAGGGTCGCAAGCTCCTGATTGAAACGGCTCTGAGTCGCCTTGGGCATCTCGAAACTCAGGCTCACCCTGTCGGTAAACACCTTGTCGACAACCAGCCCCTCACAGAGCTCGAGAAAGTGTTCCACATCTTTGAGCTGATGGTAATCGCACGCCAGCCTTCCAGGATAACGGATCTGCTTTATCTCAGTCTCTAGCTGCGCCAGCCCCTGTTTGATGCCAGAGCTGTAGGCGCGCACCAGGCCGCCGACACCTAACTTGGTGCCGCCAAAATAGCGCACCACGACGGCGCCGATCTCACCTATCTCGGCACCCTGCAGGCTGGCCAACATGGGACGCCCGGCACTGCCGGACGGCTCACCATCATCGCTGCTGCCCATGGCCACATTATTGTCCGGCGCTCCGGCGATAAAGGCGTAGCAATAGTGATTCGCCCCCGGATACTCGGCCTTAATGTTAGTGAGCACACACTTCAACACATCTTCCGATGGGCAGTGAAATAGAAAAGAGATAAAGCGGCTATGCTTTATCTCTTCTTCTATGGTGATCGGCTTGGCCGGAATGGGATAACTCTCGCTCAAAAACGCCTAACCTGTTAACCGTGCAGACCCAGATCGCGAGTCATATTTTCGTTATGATCGCTATGGACGATCACATTGTCTTCGATACGAATGCCACCGAAGGGGCGCACCTGATCCACCATCTGCCAGTTAATCCAATCGGCGCGACCATCCTGTTTCAACTCGTTAAGCAGGCTGTCGATGATGTAAAGCCCTGGCTCTATGGTCAGCACCTGGTTAGCGGCCAGGGTGCGGGTACAGCGCAGGAAGGGATGCGCCTCCGGCGGTGCAATGTGGGTGCCGCGCTCGTCGTGGAGGAAGCCGCCCATATCATGTACCTGTAGGCCCAACATATGCCCCAGACCATGGGGGAAGAAGGCGCTGGTGATCCCCTGCTCTATCAGTCCTTGGGGATCGCCTTGCACTAACTTGAAGTCCAGCAGCAGCTGTGCCAGCTTCTGGTGTGTCGCCAGATGCAGATCTACATACTTCACGCCCGGACGCATCATCTCGATGATGGCCAGCTGTAACTTGTCCATGGCGGCGATCAGGTCGCCGAACAGGTTCTTCTCGAAGGCATAGGTACGGGTGATGTCCGAGGCATAGCCATGGAAGCTACCACCGGCATCGATAAGGAAGGAGAGTCGCTGCTTGGGCGACACATGCTCCAGCGCCGTGTAGTGCAGAATCGCGGCGTTTTGATTCAGTGCGATAATGTTGCCGTAGGGCACATCGTTCTCGCCCATATCAGTCGCAGCCAGGTAGGCTTGCTGGATCTCAAACTCGCTCGCGCCCGCATAGAAGGCACTCTTGGCCGCCACATGACCACGCACACCGATCTCACTCGCCCGGCGCATGCAGGCCAACTCATAGGCCGTCTTGCTGGCTCTGTGATAATGCAGGTAGCTCATCACCGCCTCGGGGTTACGGCTTCCGAAGCCCAGCACATCGGCGACATCCAGATGCTCGCCAATATAGGCCCACTCCTGCAACTTGCCCGGCAGCAGATCTGCCACCTTGTCGGCCTTGGTCAGCACTTTAATCTCTATCTCGGTCGTCCAAAAATCCTCTGGTAGATCGGCGACCTTATGCCAAAAATCCACCGGACGATAGAAGATGAGTTGCGGCTTATCCCGACCGTTGACGATCAGCCAGCAGTGGGGATTATCGATAACCGGAAGCCAGGCCTTGAAGTGCGGATTAACTTTAAAGGGGTAATCCAGATCATCGAGAAACTGACGATGAGGCTGACCCGAATGAATCACTAAGCCGGCCAACTGCTCTCTTGCGGTGATCTCGGCGACGCGCCGGTTCAGTTCAATAATGTGGGCGGGATAGAGGGTGGCTAAGTTTTCCATAATAAGCTTCCTGTTATTCTTCTGCGGCCCTAGGTTGCACCCATTCTTTTGGCTGAAATGCGCTATCCCAAGGCCCTATTTTTAGCACAGCGACTATGATCTAGTGAGTCTAACATAAGGGCAAAAATCCCCCTAATCGAACAAAATTAAACAAGTGTTTAAATTGGGTGTTGAAATTTATCTGATTTAGACGCACACTGAGCAGCAACTGGTCAAATGATGGCCTGCTGTAAGATAGAGATTTTTACCTACGCTATAAGATTCTAATAGTGGGTGGCGCTCTTTAAGCAATAAGGAAGCAAGCAATGATCTACCAAAGTCCTACGATTCAAGTGGAATTACTTGAAGACAATATCGCTCGGCTCTGTTTTAACGCCGAGGGCTCAGTCAATAAGTTTGATCGAGAGACCCTCAACTCCCTTAACGACGCACTCGATGCCCTAGCACAAACCCAAGGGGTTAAGGGCCTGATGCTCACCTCGGGCAAAGATGCCTTTATCGTAGGCGCCGATATCACAGAATTCCTGGGACTTTTTGCACAAGACGACAACGTGCTACAGGGCTGGCTGGAAGACGCCAACAAGGTGTTCAACAAGCTCGAAGATCTGCCCTTCCCAACTATCTCAGCCATCAAAGGCTTCGCCCTGGGCGGCGGCTGCGAAACTATCCTAGCCACTGACTTACGTATCGCCGATACCTCGGCGCGTATCGGCCTGCCAGAGACTAAGCTGGGCATCATCCCAGGCTTTGGTGGTACAGTGCGTCTGCCTCGCGTGATAGGTGCCGACAACGCACTTGAGTGGATCACCACAGGTAAAGATCAACGCCCGGAAGCCGCCCTCAAGGTTGGCGCCATCGACGCCGTAGTTGCTCCAGAATTGCTGGAAACGGCGGCGTGCCAGATGCTGCAAGATGCCATCAGCGAGAAAATTGACTGGCAAGCCCGTCGTCAGCGCAAACTGTCGCCGCTGACCCTGCCTAAGTTGGAAGCCATGATGTCATTTGCCACCGCCAAGGGCATGGTATTCAAGGTTGCCGGTAAACACTATCCTGCGCCAATGGCTGTTGTCGAGGTGATCGAGAAAGCCGCCTTGAGCGAGCGCGCCGAGGCACTACAGGTAGAACATCAAGCCTTCATCAAGCTGGCCAAGACAGACGTGGCCAAGGCACTTATCGGTATCTTCCTTAACGACCAACTAGTTAAAGGCAAGGCCAAGAAGGCAGCCAAACAGGCACAGGCGGTTAACTCCGCCGCCGTGCTGGGCGCAGGCATCATGGGTGGCGGTATCGCCTACCAGAGCGCAAGCAAGGGCACGCCTATCGTGATGAAAGATATCAATCAGGCGGCACTGGATCTTGGCCTCAACGAGGCAGCCAAGCTGCTCACGGCGCAGATCAATCGTGGTCGCTCTACACCAGCCAAGATGGCGGGCGTGCTCAACAACATCACGGCAACCCTAGACTACAACGCACTTAAGCAAGCCGATGTCGTTGTCGAAGCAGTGGTCGAGCATCCTAAGGTGAAGGCGACCGTACTGGCGGAAGTCGAGCAGGTCGTGGGCGAAGATGCCATCATCACCTCTAACACCTCCACCATCTCAATCAATCTGCTGGCCAAGAGCCTGCAGAAACCTGAGCGCTTCTGTGGCATGCACTTCTTCAACCCGGTACACAAGATGCCACTGGTTGAGGTGATCCGCGGCGAGCATAGCTCAGAAGAGACAGTTGCCTCTGTCGTGGCTTACGCCGCCAAGATGGGCAAGACGCCCATCGTGGTCAACGACTGCCCAGGCTTCTTCGTTAACCGTGTGCTCTTCCCCTACTTCGCCGGTTTCAGCGGCCTGCTAGAAGATGGCGCCGACTTTGCTGCCATCGACAAGGTGATGGAGAAGCAATTCGGTTGGCCTATGGGCCCCGCCTACCTACTTGACGTAGTTGGTCTGGACACGGGTCATCACGCCCAGGCCGTTATGGCCGAAGGCTTCCCTGACAGAATGGCTAAAGAAGGCAAAGACGCCATCGACGTCATGTTCGAAGCCGATCGTTTCGGTCAGAAGAATGGCAAAGGCTTCTACCAATATTCGGTGGATCGTCGTGGCAAGCCTAAGAAAGAGGTCGACCCACTCAGCTATGAACTACTGGGCAACGCCTTCGGTGAGCAGAAGGAGTTCAGCAGTGACGAGATCATCGCCCGCACCATGATCCCTATGATCATCGAAACGGTTCGTTGTCTGGAAGAAGGCATCATAGCCACGCCGGCCGAAGCCGATATGGGACTCGTTTATGGACTCGGTTTCCCTCCATTCAGAGGAGGTGTGTTCCGCTACCTAGACACCTTAGGTGTCGCTAACTTCGTCGCCCTTGCCGATCAGTACGCCCACCTGGGTGGCCTGTATCAGGTAACCGACAAGATGCGTGAACTGGCTGCCACCAACGGCAGTTACTACCCAGCCTAATCACCCGGAAGGAATAGAATAATGAAACAAGCAGTTATTGTAGATTGCATCCGTACTCCCATGGGCCGCTCTAAGGCTGGGGTATTCAGAAACATGCGCGCCGAATCGCTCTCTGCCGAGCTGATGAAGGCCCTCTTGGTTCGCAATCCTCAACTCGATCCTAATACTATTGAAGACGTTATCTGGGGTTGTGTGCAGCAGACGCTGGAACAGGGCTTCAACATCGCACGTAATGCGGCGCTGCTAGCCGGCATTCCGAAACAGGCCGGAGCGGTGACGGTAAACCGTCTATGTGGGTCTTCCATGGAAGCCATTCATCAGGCGGCTCGCGCTATCATGACTGGCATGGGCGATACCTTCATCGTCGGCGGTGTCGAACACATGGGCCACGTGCCAATGAACCATGGGGTCGACTTCCACCCAGGCCTGGCCACCAATGTCGCCAAGGCCTCTGGCATGATGGGCCTCACCGCCGAGATGCTAGGCAAGATGCACGGCATCACACGCCAACAACAAGACGAGTTTGCAGTACGTTCACACCAACGTGCCCACGCGGCAACGGTCGAAGGCCGCTTTGCCAACGAGATCCATGCTATCGAGGGTCATGATGCCAACGGCGCACTGATCAAGGTAATGCATGACGAGGTGATTCGTCCTGAGACCTCACTGGAATCACTGGCGACCCTGCGTCCGGTATTCGACCCAGCCAACGGTACTGTCACCGCGGGTACCTCTTCGGCACTGTCTGACGGCGCCTCGGCCATGTTGGTCATGGAAGAAGAGAAAGCCAAGGCCTTAGGTCTGCCGATCCGTGCTCGTATCCGTTCTATGGCGGTTGCTGGTTGTGACGCCGCCATCATGGGCTATGGTCCAGTACCGGCCACCCAGAAGGCGTTGCAACGCGCCGGCCTCACCATGAACGACATCGACCTTATCGAGCTCAACGAGGCCTTCGCCGCGCAGTCACTGCCATGTGTGAAAGATCTTGGCTTGATGGATCTGGTGGATGAGAAGGTGAACCTCAACGGCGGCGCTATCGCCCTGGGTCATCCACTGGGCTGCTCGGGCGCACGTATCTCGACCACGCTGATCAACCTGATGGAAAGCAAAGATGCGACCCTAGGTCTGGCGACCATGTGTATCGGTCTGGGCCAAGGCATAGCAACCGTATTCGAACGCGCCTAACGCGTCCCTTACCGTTTTGCCTAAGAAAAGGAGCGACTGGGTCGCTCCTTTTTTGTTTCACGTGAAACACCAAGACCACACTTTCCTCAGCAGGCCTTTTACGCCTCAAGCGACTAATACCAATCACAGTAAGTAGATGGTCAGAAATAGCGCATGGAAAACGCGTGAGAACAAGGCAGGATTTTTAGATAAGTAGTTATTCTACAATCAAAAATACTAACGCCGTTATCGCGCATTTTAACAAGCTAGAATGAACAGCTATTTACTACGATTGGCATAAGATAGTTTCTGGCTTTAACTTCGCCACCACTGCTGTAATATCAACATCAGGCGCTTGATTTAAGATGGAGGCATATGGACATTATTCGGTTGATAGACAAGCCTGAGGCCATAGGCCAAGTGGCTACCTGGTATCATGAGGAATGGGGTCACCTGGGGCCGAATCGCAGCCAGGCAGAGTTGACCCACACCCTGAGCCAATATCTGCAATTGGCGGGCATTCCCCAACTCTGGCTAGCCCTGCATAACAATGTTCCCGTCGGCGCTATCCAGCTCAGGTATCAGGAAAACCCTCAATATCCTGCCGATAGCGTCTGGCTCGGCGGCATCTATGTAAGCCCCTCTTATCGAGGTCTCGGCATAGCTAAAGCGTTAATCGCCGTTGCCGAACAATATGCCTTAGCCTTCGATGCAGACGACCTCTATCTGCAAACCGAAGCCAAAAACCTCGCCCTCTATCACAGCCTAGGCTGGCAGCTTGTCGCTACACTTCCCTACTCAGACCTATTGGTCAGCGTGATGCGTAAATCCTTAGAAAGAGAGAATCATGACACCCGCAACTAAGATGCTCGATAAGGCCAAGATCCCCTATCGTCTCCATGAATATCAACACGACGCCAATGCCGGCGCCTATGGACTGGAGGCGGCAGAGAAACTTCAGCTTCCACTTGAATGGGTCTTTAAGACCCTGGTCGCCGAGCTCGATAACGGTACCCTGGTGGTCGCCATCATCCCGGTAGACAAGAAGCTCAACCTGAAACAACTGGCGAAGGCGGCGAAAGCCAAGAAGGCTGCCATGGCCGCGCCGGAAAAGGTACAGCGCAGCACAGGATATGTGTTAGGTGGCGTTAGCCCTATTGGGCAGAAGAAACGACTTGCCACCTTTATCGACGAGAGCGCCCAGCAGCTGGCGCAGATCTATGTCAGTGGTGGACGCCGCGGCCTGGATATCGAACTCACCCCAACGGCTCTGCAAGATGTTACTCAGGCGCGTTTCGTCTCTCTGGTATAATCCAGGGTGTTTCACGTGAAACATCCTTTATAGGATCACAAACCCAGGGAGCACGACTTGGCTTAAACGCCCGGCTAGCGTAATATTAGCCCCCTCGATTTTATCCGGTCTCACTTCAATTAAGGTTTACGATATGAGCGACCCTTTCGCACAAGCACAACACCAACTCGACGCCCTGGGACTACGTTGTCCCGAGCCTGTGATGATGGTGAGAAAATCGGTGCGCAAGATGAACGAGGGAGAGACCCTGCTGATCATCGCCGACGACCCGGCGACCACACGTGACATTCCCAGCTTCTGCGAGTTTATGGATCACACCCTGATCGCCAGCCAGACCGAGTCGACGCCTTATCAATATCTGATCAAGAAGGGTCTCTAACCCAACTTGAGTTCCCCGATTAAGGCAGTCGCTCACGCTCTTCTGCCTTAATCGACCCGCACCTTCCCCAGCGCCTATGCGCACTCGGCCCCCAGCCGATTCCCCTTGCCAGCGGTTCGAGTCACGGTTTACACTGAGATTCGGCATTCAAAAGGATTGATATAAATGGCAAGTTTACAAGGCATTAGCTACAAGGTAGTCAAAGGTGGACCCATGCTGGAAACCTCGGCGGCACTCGTCACCACCAGCACAGGGGTTGCACAAGATGTATTTGGAAAGCCAGGTAAACGTCAGGTCACCCTACTGTCGGCGCAGCAATGGCTCGCCGCCTGCGAGGCACTCGATACCGAACTTCCCTGGACCACCCGCAGAGCCAACTTACTCATAGATGGCATTAGCTTCAGCGAAAAAGATCTCGGCAAGGTGATTCACGTAGGCGCCTTACAACTGGAGATCACAGGCGAAACCGATCCCTGTAAGAAAATGGAGATGGCCTATGCTGGACTCGAGGCGGCCCTGCGACCAGACTGGCGCGGCGGCGTCACCTGTCGCGTACTCAACGATGCCGAGATCAGCATCGGCGATAGCGTACAGTTAGCCGATTAGCCCAGCTTTATCTCCTCCACAGGCAGCCACCTAGGCTGCCTTTATACTTTTAACCCGATTTCACTTCCGGTTACACAACTTTAGCAGCTAGGTAATACCGACTTAGCCATCCCTTGATATATTCATCAAGGCTTTCAGCCTATCTAACTTAAGCCCAATTTAAGCCATCCAGGCTATCCTCACCATTCACCAAATGTCACAGAATTTAGGTTTTACTGTTATCGAATTTGTGCGATAACTAGTACTGATTGTATACAACTACCTCTCTGTAGCCACTCGAAGGCGCCCAACCAAGGATAATAATGAAACTGGGAACTCCTATGCTAAAACAAAAATTAACGCCCCTATGCACGGCAATTGCCCTCACACTTGCCCTGCCGACCTGGGCGGCAGACAAAGATGCGCCTCCGGCCTGGCAGGTTAATGCACCCGCCAAAGCCCCACTGGAACAGGTTAAGATAGATGTCACCGAAGGCACCTGGATGAACGTCAGTGTCAGCCCAGATGGCAAGCAGATAGTATTCGACCTCCTGGGTGATATCTATCAGATGCCCATCGAAGGCGGCGAAGCTAAGCCCCTGGCTCAAGGTATCGCCTGGCAGATGCAACCCGTCTATAGCCCGGATGGCAAATACATCGCCTTCACCTCAGATGAAGATGGCGGCGACAATATTTGGGTGATGAACGCCGACGGCACAGATCCCCGCCCTGTCACCAAGGAAACCTTCCGCCTGCTCAATAGCCCGGCATGGAGCCCAGATTCTCAATATCTCATAGGCCGCAAACACTTTACCGGCAGCCGCAGCCTGGGAGCTGGCGAAGTCTGGCTATATCACGTTGCCGGCGGTACAGGCGTTAAGCTAACAGAGCGCCCCAATGAGCAGAAAGACCTGGGCGAACCCGCCTACTCACCAGATGGCCGCTACGTCTACTTCAGCCAAGATGCCACACCGGGTAAGACCTTCCATTACTCCAAAGACTCGGTGAAAGGCATCTATAAGATCAAACGCTACGACACCCAGACAGGTGACATAGAGGTATTGGTCGAAGGCACTGGCGGCGCGATTCGCCCAACCCCTAGCCCGGATGGCACTAAGCTCGCCTACATCAAGCGTGATGGTTTCCAATCTACCCTCTACCTATTGGATCTCAAGTCTGGCAAGAAGACCAAGCTTTATGACAAGCTCGACCGTGACATGCAGGAAACCTGGGCCATCCACGGCGTCTACCCAACCATGAGCTGGACGGCAAATAATGAAGAACTGGTCTTTTGGGCAGGCGGTAAGATCAATCGTCTGGACATCGAGAGTAAGTCGGCAAAAGAGATCCCCTTCAAGGTGAAAACCGAACTGGCAGTTCAGCCTTCGGTGCGCTTCAAGCAGAATCTCGATCAAGATAGCTTCGACGTGAAGATGCTGCGCATGGCGCAGGTATCACCGGACGGCGACAAGGTGGTATATGAAGCCCTTGGTAAACTCTGGGTTAAGCGTCTACCTGAGGGTAAGGTAAGCCGCCTAACGGACTTGGACGACCAAGTCAGAGAACTCTATCCTCAGTGGTCTCGCGACGGTAAGAAGATTGTCTTCACCACCTGGGACGACGACCAACAGGGTAGTGTTCGTGTCATCAACGCCAGAGGCGGTCGTAGCAAGACATTGACCCAGGAGCCGGGCAAATATGTAGAGCCCACCTTCTCACCCGATGGTGAACTCGTAGTTTATCGTAAGATCAAGGGCGGTTATATCACACCACGCACCTGGTCACAGGAGCCCGGCCTCTATGTTGTCGACATCAAGGGCAAAGAGAGCCGCAAGATAACACCCGATGGCTTTCAACCCCAGTTTGGTGCCGAGAGTGACCGTGTTTATTTCATGGATCATGGCGAGACACCTCAGCTCGCCTCGATCAACCTGCATGGCTTCCAGAAACGGGTGCACTACACCAGCAAGCATGCCACCGAATTCAGGGTCTCTCCAGACGGCAAGCAACTCGCCTTTGCCGAGCGCTTCAAGGTGTGGGTTACCCCATTTGCCAAGCATGGCGAGACCATAGAGATAGGTCCTAAGGCCGATAATCTCCCAGTGACTCAGCTCAGCGTGCGCGCCGGTGAAAGCATCAGCTGGAACGGCGACAGCGACCAGCTCTACTGGACCCTAGGCCCAGAGTTGTACCAGATGGATGTCGACGCCGACTATCAGAGTGATGAGAAGGCTGCAGCCATCGAACCTAAGATCACTCAGATTGGTTTCGATAAGCGAGCTGATGTTCCACGTGGAACCATAGCCTTCGTCGGTGGCCGAGTGATCACCATGGAAGAGGACAAGGTGATCGAAAACGGTGTGGTAATCGTCGAGAATAACAAAATCGTCGCCGTCGGCGACGCCAACACTCAGGTGCCTAAGGGTGCACAGGTTATCGACATCAAGGGTAAGAGCATAATGCCAGGCCTGTTCGATGCCCACGCCCACGGCGCTCAGGGCGAGAATGAGATCATTCCACAGCAGAACTGGGAGCTCTACGCTAATCTGGCGCTTGGGGTAACCAGTATTCACGACCCTTCAAACGACACTACAGAGATCTTCGCCGCCTCTGAGCAGCAGAAGGCCGGTAACATTGTCGGGCCGAGAATCTTCTCTACCGGGACGATTCTCTATGGTGCCAACATGCCGGGCTATACCTCTCACATCGACTCGGTAGACGACGCCAAGTTCCATCTGGAGCGCCTGAAGAAGGTTGGCGCCTTCAGTGTGAAGAGCTATAACCAGCCAAGGCGCAATCAGCGTCAACAGGTGATTGCCGCGGCGAGAGAACTTGAGATGATGGTAGTCCCGGAAGGTGGCAGCCTGCTGCAGCATAACCTGACCATGATCGCCGATGGCCACACCACGGTAGAGCATTCGCTGCCCGCCGCAGCCATCTACAGCGACATCAAGCAATTCTGGAGTCAGACAGAGGTTCACTACACGCCGACACTGGTCGTCGCCTACGGTGGTATCTCGGGCGAGAACTATTGGTACGATAAGACGGATGTCTGGGCTCACCCTCGCCTGTCTAAGTATGTGCCAAGCGATCTGCTAGAGGCCCGCTCTATGCGTCGCCCTACCGCTCCCGATGCTCACTATAACCACTTCAACGTTGCCAGAGTCGCCAACGAACTCAACGAGCTGGGTGTGAAACCCAACATTGGTGCCCACGGTCAACGCGAAGGCTTAGCCGCTCATTGGGAGATGTGGATGTTTGCCCAGGGTGGCATGAGCAACATGGAGGTGCTGAAGACGGCAACCATCAACCCGGCGGAAACCTTTGGCATGGATCATCAACTCGGTTCGATCAAGACTGGTAAGCTTGCCGACCTGATCGTTATCGACGGAAATCCACTTGAGAATATCCGTGTCACAGATAAGGTGAGTTACACCATGGTCAACGGTAAGTTGTTCGATGCCGAGTCGATGAATCAACTCAATGGTGACAAGACTAAACGTAAGCCGTTTTTCTTCGAAATTTAAACATTTTCAATTTTAAAATCTGGCAGAGATAAGCCACAAATTTTAATTTCAGAAAAATTTAAAAACAGATCAAAAATGACTTAAAAAGCAAAAAGGATGTTTCACGTGGAACATCCTTTTTTTATATCTTGCATTTACACTCGCCAACAAATTAGCCTAAGCTAATCGACCAAAGCTCAATCAGGAAGAGCACAACCAAAAGGACGCTGGAAATGAAATCCCTAAAACTTCCCCTACTCATATTATTATCCGCCTCGGCCATCGCCTATTTGATGCTAGAGGCAGACCATGCTCAGCCAAGAGATGAGCCAAAGATTCCCATCGCTCAAGCTGACCAGGACAGGAGTGCTCAACGTCAGTCTCCGGCCCAGACTCAAACAGACAGCAAGGTAGAAACAGAAAGCCTTGTGAGTGACACAGACAACGGTAATAAGGTCGATACAGATACACCCGAATGGAATGAGGTAGAGGTAGAGGAAGACAAGCAGACCTCGGCCAAGCTGCTGGTGGCTCAAATCATTGACGCGCAGGGGGTCGTTGATGGTGAGCAGATTAAAAAGCTATTTGATGAAGACCTGGAAGCCTATGTCGATCTCATCGAGTCCCTCGACAACCATGATGCCACCAGCCAACAGCGCCAGACGGCTCTGGCAGACAGACTCACCCATTTGCCAGAGACCATATACAGTGAAAAATATGCCTGCGGAGACAGAATCTGCGTCCTAAGCCTTACAACGGACACTATCAGCCAACAAAGTATTGATAAATTGAGTGAATTTGATAAAAACTACGCATTTATCAAGCAGACTCAACTCGACACAGGTGAGACACAGTTTCAGGCCATCTACCTACAGACAGATGACCCTTCCACCATGCGCTTTAAAGGTTACTAAGCATCTTAGTTAGACTTATCTTGGTAACAGAAACAGTCGGCGGTGTGGTCGTTGACCATACCTACCGCCTGCATGAAGGCATAGCAGATAGTCGGGCCGACAAAATTAAAACCAAGCTTTTTCAATGCCTTTGACATGGCTTCCGACTCGGGTGTCTGTGCCGGCAGCTGATCCAGCCGTTGAAAATGATTCAGCTTGGGCTGACCGCCGACAAAACTCCAGAGAAACTCGGAGAAGTCGTTGCCCTGCTCCACGAAGGCGATGTAACCCTTGGCATTCTTGATGATGGAATTGACCTTGAGCCTGTTACGAATGATGCCGGGATTTTGTAGTAATTCCTCTACCTTTGCCTCATCGAACTTGGCTATGACATAGGGGTCAAAATCGGCAAAGGCCGACTCATAATTTTGCTGCTTCTTGAGTATGGTAATCCAGGATAGACCCGCCTGTTGCCCGTCGAGACAGAGCTTGGCAAACAGCTCCCGACTGTCATACACGGGACGTCCCCAAACCTCGTCATGATACGCCTTATATAGCGGATCCTCGCCGACCCAGCCACAACGCTTTACATCCATGGTGTTTTTTCCTATTTTTCCGCCGTTAAGGTAAAAAATAACCTACATAAGCCTTTTTCAACAAGGTATAATCGAAACCATTTTCTATCACAAGCTGACAGTAGTAGACATGACGACGAAACATGACGTAAAAACATTCCAGGGTTTCATCTTAACCCTGCAGGAATACTGGGCGCAGCAAGGTTGCGCTATCGTTCAACCGCTGGACATGGAAGTAGGCGCGGGCACTTTCCACCCTATGACCTTCTTGCGTTCTCTTGGCCCTGAGCCGATGAGCAGCGCCTATGTTCAGCCATGTCGTCGTCCTACCGATGGTCGTTACGGTGAAAACCCTAACCGTCTGCAACACTACTACCAGTTCCAGGTAGTACTTAAGCCGTCGCCAAGCAATATCCAGGAACTCTACCTGGGTTCTCTTGAAGCCTTGGGTGTCGACATGAATATTCATGACGTACGCTTCGTGGAAGACAACTGGGAATCTCCGACTCTGGGTGCCTGGGGACTGGGCTGGGAAGTCTGGCTAAACGGCATGGAAGTGTCTCAGTTTACCTACTTCCAGCAGGTTGGTGGCCTGGAGTGTAGCCCTGTGACAGGTGAGATCACCTATGGTCTAGAGCGTCTGGCCATGTATATCCAGGAAGTTGACAGCGTCTATGATCTGGTGTGGACCGACGGCCCTATGGGCAAGATCATGTACGGCGATGTGTTCCATCAAAACGAGGTTGAGCAATCGACCTATAACTTCGAACACGCCAACGTAGAAGTACTGTTCAAGCAGTTTGACGACTGCGAGAAAGCCTGTAACGAGCTGCTAGCACTCGAGACGCCACTGCCCTTGCCTGCCTATGAGCAGGTGATGAAAGCCTCTCACGCCTTCAACCTACTCGATGCCCGTCATGCTATTTCGGTCACCGAGCGTCAGCGCTATATTCTGCGTGTGCGCACCATGGCCAAGTCAGTGGCTGAGTCCTATTACCAAGCCCGTGAAGCACTCGGCTTCCCAATGTGTAAGTAGAGGTATATTAAGATGAAATTTGAAAACTTACTCATTGAAGTAGGCACAGAAGAGTTACCGCCAAAATCCCTGCGCACCTTAGCCGAATCTTTTCTGGCTAACTTCGAAGAAGAGCTGCAGAAGGCCGAACTTAGCTATGAGTCGGCAACCTGGTATGCGGCGCCGCGCCGTCTGGCCCTAAAGGTTAATGCCCTGGTGACCGCCCAGGCAGACAAGGTTGTCGAGAAGCGCGGTCCGGCAATCGCCCAGGCCTTCGATGCCGATGGTAACCCAACCAAGGCCGCCATGGGCTGGGCCCGTGGTAACGGCATCACGGTAGAACAGGCCGAGCGTCTTACCACAGACAAGGGCGAATGGTTACTACACAAGGCCAAGGTCGTCGGTGTAGAAACCAAGTCGCTGGTAGCCGAGATGGCCCAACGCGCCCTGGACAAGCTGCCTATCCCTAAGCCTATGCGTTGGGGCAGCAACAAGACCCAATTTATCCGTCCGGTACACACAGTCACCATGCTGATGGGCGACGAGCTGATCCCTGGCGAGCTGCTGGGCATTGAATCGGCGCGCACCATCCGCGGCCATCGCTTCATGGGTGTCGACACTCTGGAACTGGATCATGCCGATAACTACCTCACCGCGCTGGAAACCCAGGGCAAGGTGATGGCCGACTATCAGGCGCGTATGGCCATCATCAAGGCCGATGCTCAGGCGGCAGCCGACGCCATGGGCGGCATCGCCGAGATCGATGAAGATCTACTGGAAGAGGTGACCTCTCTGGTCGAGTGGCCGGTAGTGCTCACCGCCAACTTCGAAGAAAAATTCCTCGACGTACCGGCCGAAGCCCTGGTTTACACCATGAAAGGCGATCAGAAATACTTCCCGGTATTCGACAAGGCGGGCACTCTGCTGCCGCATTTCATCTTCGTATCGAATATCGAATCAAAGGATCCGGCGCAGATCATCGCGGGTAACGAGAAGGTGGTTCGTCCACGTCTTGCCGACGCCGAATTCTTCTTCGAGACCGACAAGAAGCATAGTCTGGAATCTCGTCTCGCCAGCCTGGAAACCGTGGTATTTCAGCAGCAGCTTGGTACCATCAAAGACAGAGTCGAGCGCATCTCTGCCCTCGCTGCCTTCATTGCCCAAGGCATTGGCGCCGACAGCGAGCAGGCAGGCCGCGCCGGTCTACTCTCTAAGTCAGATCTCATGACCAACATGGTGATGGAATTTACCGATCTACAGGGCACCATGGGCATGCACTATGCGCGCCTGGACGGTGAAACCGAGGCGGTTGCCCTTGCCCTCGAAGAGCAGTACAAGCCTAAGTTCTCAGGCGACAGCGTACCGACTCAGCCTATCTCTATCTCGGTCGCACTGGCGGAGAAACTCGATACCTTAGTGGGTATCTTCGGCATAGGTCAGGCACCAAAAGGTGCGGCGGATCCTTTCGCCCTGCGCCGCGCGGCTATCGGTATCCTGCGTATCTGTGTCGAAAACAACTTGCCACTCGACCTGGTCGATCTGGTTGCCAAGGCACAGGAGCTTCATGGTGCTAACCTGAGCAACGCCGACACCGCAGAGCAAGTACTGGAATTCCTGATGGGCCGTTTCCGCGCCTGGTATCAAGATCAAGGCATCAGCGTCGATGTGATCCTGGCGGTACTGGCACGTCGTCCAACCTCGCCAGCCGATTTTGACAGCCGCATCAAGGCAGTTACCCACTTCAGAAGCCTGGAGCAGGCCGCAGCACTGGCCGCAGCCAACAAGCGTGTGTCGAACATTCTGGCCAAGGTCGAAGGCGATATCGCCAGCGATATCGACAGCAACCTGCTACAAGAGAGCGCCGAACAGGCACTGGCCAGCAAGCTAAACGAGCTGCAGCCACAACTGGAGCCGCTGTTTGCCAACGCAGACTACCAACAGGCACTGGCCTTGCTGGCCAGCCTGCGTGAAAGCGTCGACACCTTCTTCGAAGATGTGATGGTGATGGCCGACGACGAGGCCCTCAAGCAGAACCGTCTGGCGCTGCTGTCTAAGCTCAGAGCCCAGTTCCTGCACGCCGCCGATATCTCGCTGCTGCAATAAGTTACTGCTTAAAAACAAAAAACGCATCCTCAGGGGTGCGTTTTTTATGTCCGGACATGCTATTGATGGCTATTGCGTCTCAAGCTCGTTAGACTCAAATGATGAGAGACAGTCATAGGTTTATCCCCTCTTTGCAGATCAATATCTATCCCCTGGGCGAGCGCGCCCTGGTACTCGATCCCTCGCCCGAGGCCACACTCTCTTGGGCCGTGCAGTCTAAGCTGTGCTGGATCGCCGAGCAGCTACGCCAGTTCCCCATAGTCGAAGAGGCTATCCCCGGCATGAACAACCTGACCATAGTTGTCAGAGAGACCAGGCAGTTAAAGGCCATGCAGGCGAGACTGGCTGAACTGTGGCAGAGCGCACCCGCCGAGACACGTGAGAGTCGCACCATAGAGATCCCGGTGAGTTATGGCGGTGACGCGGGGCCGGATCTGCTCTCTGTGGCTCAGTTCCATCACCTCAGCCCAGAAGAAGTGGTCAAGCTTCACAGCCAGGCCTGCTATCAGGTGTTCTTCATCGGCTTTCAACCAGGGTTTGCCTACCTCGAAGGCCTGCCCAAGCACTTACACACGCCCAGGCTGGCGACCCCGAGATTAACCATTCCCGCAGGCAGCGTTGGCATAGGCGGCGAGCAGACGGGTATCTACCCACTGACGAGCCCGAGTGGCTGGCAGATCATAGGGCAAACCCAGCTAGCACTATTCGATCCCACCAGCGATACCCTATGCCTGCTCAAGCCAGGCGACAGGGTACGGTTCATCCCTGTGGAGATAGCGCTATGATGCGGCTCGATAGGGTAAACGGCCTAGCCAGCATTCAAGACCTTGGCAGGCAGGGACAGGGGCACCTAGGCATACCAAGCGGTGGCGCCATGGATAGCTTCTCGCTGATCCTGGCCAACCGCCTGCTGGGCAATGAGGATAACGCCCCCGCCATCGAGCTCGCCAGTGGCAGCTATGAGTTCACCTTCAAGACCCCGAGCTGGGTCGCCCTGTGCGGCGCCAGCTTCGAGGCCAAGATAGATGATCGTCCCCTGTGGCACAGCTGGCGCGGCCGGGTGAATCCGGGGGAACGCCTGACGCTGAAGGGACCGAGACAAGGCGTGTGGGGCTACCTGGCAATCCTCGGCGGTATCGAGGTCCCCGAGGTTCTCGGAGGTCACGGCACCTTCCTGGCAGGACGGTTCGGTGGCCATCAGGGGCGACAACTCGCCTCGGGCGATACTCTTAGCCTGAATCCCCATACTGAAGCAAACTTCAGTCGCCCGGTCGGTGCGGTGCACAGGGCCAACGACGGCATACTGCGCGCCCTCCCCGGGCCAGAGATGAGCCAGTTCAGCGATCAGGATCGCAAGGCCTTCTGGCATGGCCACTGGACCGTTTCGCCCCAGAATGATCGCATGGGCGCCCGGTTGACAGGCGAGTCTCTGGACTCTGGTAAACATCTGAGTCTGCGCTCCCACGCCGTGCTACCGGGCGTGGTTCAGGTGCCGCCGGGTGGCCAACCTATAGTGCTACAGGCCGATGCCCAAACCAGCGGCGGCTACCCGAGAATGGCCATGGTGATCGAGGCCGACCGCTGGAAACTGGCCCAGGCCAGAGCAGGGCAAGCGATCCGCTTTCAGCATGTCAGCCCCAATCAGGTGGAAGATGCTAACCTTGAATGGCAACACTATTTCTATCGCTTAGCGAGGGCAATGGATGGGAGTTAAGCCGCTAAGAATCGACCTCAACGCCGACCTCGGCGAGGGAGGCCCACAGGACGAGGCGCTGCTGACACTGGTCACCTCGGCCAATATCGCCTGCGGCGGTCACGCCGGCGATCGCCAGAGCATGCTGGCGACGGTCAAACTCGCAAAAGCGCACCATGTAAAGGTCGGGGCTCACCCCAGCTATCCCGACAGAGCTAATTTCGGCCGCCTATCTATAGCCATAGAGGCGGAACCGCTTTTTAACTCGCTATTACAACAGATTAATGCCTTAAAGGCCGTATGCGACGAGCTAGGCGTCGATCTCCACCACGTGAAGCCTCACGGTGCCCTGTACAATGATGCGGCTCAGGATCCCGCCCTAGGCCGTATTCTCATTCGGGTCATAGAGACGATCAATCCAACGCTTAAGCTGATGATATTGGCGGGTAGCCCCTTGGTCATGCAGGCGAGACGCGCCGGCCTTGAGGTGATCGAAGAGGCCTTCGCCGATCGCGGCTACCTCGCCGATGGTCGGCTTGCCCCTCGCTCACAGCCTGGCGCGCTTATCGAAGATGCCCAGAAGGTACTTGAACAAGTTAGCTCCATAGTCGAAGAGCAGAAAGTGACGGCGGTGACGGGTGAATCGGTAAGCTGCCATGCCACCAGCCTCTGCCTGCATGGTGACACCCCGAAGGCACTTGAGTTCGCCAGGGCAATTCGCGCCAGCCTAGATCATTAACAAAGGTCCGATATAGACAAGGTCTAAGACAAATTAGCGTCGGCGATAAATCAGCAGCAGATCGCCAGCAGCTGTTGTCATACTATCGACCTCTAACTCCGGATGACTCTGCTCATAGCGGGCGACATAATCGCGAAGAAAGGTTACCGACTCATGACTCGCTCGCAGCAGACAGCGACTCTGCTTGCAATAGTGATAATTCACAACTAACTCGGTAAAGTCACCACCCCAATTGTCGCCGTAGGCCTCATCAATCTGGTTAAACTCCTCGACCTTAAGCTCTATGTATTGGTCGGTATCGTTAGCCATTAAATCGTTAAGCTCAGGGGGAGATGCCAAGAAATAGGGCTCTTGCAGATTGGCAACGTAGAAGTAGGCGGTCCCCTCTCGCATGAAAGGGCCCTCGGCTGCTAGGTACAGATCCATTAAGCTGGCATATTCAGCCTGAGAGGGCGTTACTCGGTAAGAGGATAAAGGAGCGGACCTTGTCGAACTATTCTGCTGGTCTGCCGATGCTAAATCAGCATCAGGCTGACCGTTTGACAGGCTGATCTTTGAGTCCTGTTCTAATGGAGGCTGATTGTCTACGATAGCTGCCTTAATGTCGGCTTCATCCTGTGCTTGCAGATGTTTTACCAGCTCCTGCATCGCACCTTGCTCCACCACGGCCCCTGTATCTGTATGACTAAGGAACAGACCGAAGCCTAAGGCAAGTAACAAGATAGACAGCGCGGCAAGATAAGCCTTTTTCATCGTCGACATCCTTTTCGCGAAACCCAGTAGATTAACCTAACGGGCGAGCCTTAAGATGTAAAGCCTTGGCACAGATACAAAAAAGCCCCGGAAGACCGGGGCTTTTAAAACTCGCTAGCCGTTATACGTCGAGGTTGGCCACGTTGAGGGCATTAGACTCGATGAAGTCACGACGCGGCTCAACCTGATCACCCATCAGACAGGTAAACAGTTGGTCGGCGGCGATGGCATCTTCGATGGTCACCTTCAGCATGCGACGCGACTCAGGATCCATGGTGGTTTCCCATAGCTGCTCAGGGTTCATCTCACCCAATCCTTTGTAGCGCTGGATGTAGAGGCCACGCTTAGAGTCGTTCATCAGCCAATCCAGGGCGTCTACGAATGAAGAAATTTCCTTCATGCGCTCGCCACGCTTCACATAACCGCCCTCTTCGATCAGGCCTTCAAGCGCTTCGGCCAAGGCCGTCATACGCTGGTAGTCGCTCGACTGCAGGAAGTCGTAAGAGAACAGGTAGTGGGTATCGATACCATGCTTACGTACCGTCACCTTAGGCAGATAGACCTGACGCTCTGGGTCGAGGAAAGCCTCGGCGCTGAAGATGAAGCCACCCGATTCTGCTTCGGTCAGGGCTGCCACATAGTTGTCGCACCACTGTTTCACCTTGGCTTCGTCGGCCAGGATATCGTTGCTCAAGCCAGGCTGATACAGCATGCGCTCGGTCAACATGATAGGGAAACGCTGCTCGAGACGATCGAAAATCGCTTCCACTTCACGGTACTGGTACACCAATTTCTCTAGCGGCGCGCCAGACATGGCCGGTGCGTCTTGAGACGGATGGATCTCACCACCGTCCAGGGCCAGGTTAGTCAGGTATTCGGTCAGCGCCGGATCATCTTTCAGGTACTGCTCCTGCTTACCCTTCTTCACCTTGTACAGTGGCGGCTGGGCGATAAATACATAGCCACGCTCGATAAGCTCTGGCATTTGACGGAAGAAGAAGGTCAACAGCAAGGTACGAATGTGCGAGCCGTCGACGTCAGCATCTGTCATGATGACAATGTTGTGATAACGGGTCTTATCGGGATCATACTCGTCGCGGCCGATACCACAGCCCAGGGCGGTGATCAGGGTCGCTACTTCCTGTGAAGAGAGCATCTTGTCGAAACGGGCCTTCTCAACGTTAAGGATCTTACCCTTAAGCGGCAGAATAGCCTGGTTCTTACGGTTACGACCCTGCTTGGCACTACCACCCGCAGAGTCACCCTCCACTATGTAAATTTCAGAAAGCGCTGGGTCTTTCTCCTGGCAATCCGCCAACTTACCTGGCAGACCACCTAAATCTAATGCGCCTTTACGACGGGTCATCTCACGGGCCTTACGCGCCGCTTCACGGGCACGGGCCGCATCGATGATCTTACCAACGATAAGCTTGGCTTCGTTAGGATTCTCCAGCAGGTAGTCACCCAACTTCTCGCCCATGGTCTGCTCAACGGCCGACTTCACTTCGCTCGATACCAGCTTGTCTTTGGTCTGAGAGCTGAACTTAGGATCCGGCACCTTAACCGAGATCACGGCGGTCAGGCCTTCACGGGCATCATCGCCGGTAGCAGAGGTCTTGCCTTTCTTGTTAAAGCCTTCCTTGTCCATGTAACTGTTGAGGTTACGGGTTAAGGCAGCACGGAAACCAGCAAGGTGAGTACCACCATCGCGCTGAGGAATGTTGTTGGTGAAACAGAAGATGTTTTCCTGGAAACCATCGTTCCACTGCATCGCCACTTCTACTGTGATACCGTCTTCACGCTCCTGCACGAAGTGGAAGATCTCTTTGTTGACCGGGGTCTTGTTAAGGTTGAGGTAATCGACGAATGCACTAATACCGCCTTCATACTTGAAAAACTCATCCTTGTTGTCGCGCTCGTCGATTAGGCGAATACCTACGCCCGAGTTAAGGAATGACAGCTCGCGAACACGCTTAGCCAGAATATCGAAATGGAAAAGAGTGTCCGAGAAAGTCTCGGCGCTTGGCCAGAAACGGATCTCAGTACCTGTGTTGGTGGCATCGCCTATCTCGGCGATAGGCGCATCGGGCTCACCCATGGTGTAGAACTGTTCATACAGTTTGCCGTCACGGCGAATGGTCAGCTTAAGCTTCTCAGACAGGGCGTTAACCACAGAAACACCCACGCCGTGCAGACCACCAGATACTTTATAAGAGTTATCGTCGAACTTACCGCCGGCGTGCAGTACCGTCATAATAACCTGAGCCGCCGATACCCCCTCTTCTGGGTGGATAGCAACAGGAATACCACGTCCGTCATCCTTTACCGATACCGAACCGTCGGCATGGATAGTAATGATCACGTCATTACAGTAACCCGCTAACGCCTCATCGATAGAGTTATCGACCACTTCGAACACCATGTGATGCAGACCCGTACCGTCGTCGGTGTCACCAATATACATCCCAGGTCTCTTCCGTACCGCATCAAGGCCCTTTAGTACCTTAATACTCGAAGAATCGTAACTATTCTCTGACATATTGTTCTCTCGTCGGTTATTCAATTACCGTTACACGCCCTTGTTCCACATGGAACACCTTAACGGGTGGCGTGTTTAACGAATCCATTATTGCCGCAGGCTCGATGGCGGTGACAAAGACTTGTGCGCCCGTATCGCTTAGCTGCTGCAGCAAGAGTTGCCTGTGCCTAGCATCCAATTCCGATGGCAGATCGTCCACCAGATAAATACTGTTTTTATCTATTTGTTGTTTGAGCAACTTTCCCTGTGCAATACGCAGTGCGCATACAAGCAACTTCAATTGCCCTCGGGACAGGGCATCTTGTACCGGCAAAGTCCCGACCCTTAATCTCAGGTCGGCCTTATGAGGACCACTGGCCGTGTGTCCCGCCGCTAAATCTCTGGGATATTGTGCCTGCAACAGGGTCTGATAATCAGTTTTACTATCCCAGCCTCGGGTAAAGGAAACCTTAACATCAACCTGAGGTAAAAACTCTTCGATTATACCCTTAAGTCGTTCATTTAACGAGCCTACATATCGCTTTCGTATCTCAGTCACGATTTCGGCATAGCGCACCAATTCCTTATCCCAAAATTGAATCTGTTGATAAGGGGTTTCGCTTTTAAGCATCTGATTTCTATGCTTTAAAATTCGCCTTACATTTGCCCAGGCAGTATAGAAACTCTTGTCGGTATGAAAGGCGCCCCAGTCGATAAACTGACGACGGGATTTTGGCCCCTCAAAAAGCAATGAAAAACTCTCCGGCGTGATCACCTGAATGGGCAAAGTTTCGGCTAAGGTGGACAGACGTTTCACCTTTTCGCCGTTCATTTTGACCTCGGTTTCACCCGAGCGATAACGCCTAAGCCCTATCTTGGTCTCCTGCTCACCCTGCTCGAGCTGGGCAAACAGGGTCAGCTTGTCCTGATCGTTCTGAATTACTCGCTGAGACAGGTGACTGCGAAAGGAGCGCCCCATCCCCAGAAAGAAGATGGCTTCGAGAATACTGGTCTTGCCGCTGCCGTTCTGGCCATAGATTAGATTCAGGCCGTCACCGAGCTGCAACTGGGCACTGGCGATATTACGAAAGGAATCGATATGAAGGCGAGATAAACTCATCTAATACTCATGGCAATGGCTCAAGGGCCATCTAAGAAGATGCACGCCCTTGCGGGCGTGCATAACTTAAGACTAGAGACGCATCGGCATCACGACGTACATAGAATCTTCTTCGACGTGATTTTCGATCAGGGCGCTGGAGTTACCATCGATCAGCGTGATGCGCACGTCATCCGATGGTAGGTTGTTGAGCACGTCCAGGAGATAGCTGACGTTGAAGCCGATCTCTAGCGGTGCGTTGTCATATTCGATATCGAGGATCTCTTCCGCCTCTTCCTGCTCGGGGTTGTTGGCGGTGATCTTAATCAGGTTCTGCTCCAGCTGCACGCGCACACCGCGGAACTTCTCGTTCGAGAGAATAGAGGCACGCAGCAGCGCCTGCTTGAGATGGTTACGGCTGGCGATAACGATCTTGTCACCGCCCTTAGGCAACACACGACGATAGTCAGGGAAGCGACCATCCACCAGCTTACTGGTAAACACGGCGCTCTGAGTCGTGGCACGAATGGCGTTTTCACCGATAGACAGGGTCACATCCAGATCTTCACCTTCGAACAGACGCTGCAGCTCTAATACGCCTTTGCGCGGCACGATCACCTGCTTCTCCGGCAGAGAGTCTTGCACCATGCGGTGACTCAAGGCCAGACGATGACCGTCTGTGGCGATGGCACGCAGCACATTGCCTTCGGTTTCCAGCAACAGACCATTCAGGTAGTAACGCACATCCTGGTTAGCCATGGAGAACTGAGTCGCATCGATCAGCGACTTCAGGGTGCCCTGCTTGAGGGTAAATTCGATATCGGCCTGGAAGGCATCCACATTGGGATACTCTTCGGCCGGCAGGGTCGCCAGGGTAAAGCGGCTGCGGCCCGAGCGCAGCAACAGACGGTTATCCTGCTGCTCTATTTTGAGTTCGACTTGATCGGGAAGGGACTTAACGATATCGAGAAATTTCTTTGCCGGTACTGTGGTGCGGCCCTCTTGAACCTCACCCTGCAGCTCTGCCTGGCCGACTAATTCGACCTCTAAATCGGTACCGGTCAACTTAAGTGAGTGACCACTTACTTCAACTAAAAGGTTTGCCAGAATAGGTAAGTTATGTCGTCTCTCCACCGCCCCACTCACGAGTTGAAGCGGCTTTAATAGGGCATCCCTATCAATTGAAAATTTCATCAGTTTCAATTTCCCAGAGTTTATGAAGATAGCGTACGGATTAAGTTAGCATAATCTTCTTTAATGTCATGACTTTCTTCACGTAGCTGGGCAATTTTGCGACAGGCGTGTAGCACTGTCGTATGATCACGGCCACCAAAGGCATCGCCAATCTCGGGCAAACTCTGGTTAGTTAACTCTTTCGACAATGCCATCGCCATCTGTCTCGGTCTGGCAACGCTGCGTGAGCGGCGCTTCGACAGCATGTCGGCCATCTTGATCTTATAGTATTCAGCTACGGTTTTCTGAATGTTGTCTATAGTGACCAATTTTTCCTGCAGAGCCAAGAGATCTCTTAGGGCTTCACGCACAAAATCGATAGTGATCGGACGTCCGGTAAAGTTGGCGTTGGCGATCACCCTATTAAGCGCGCCTTCCAGCTCACGAACGTTAGATCTCAGACGCTTGGCAATAAAGAAGGCCACCTCATCGGGCAGGTTGATACCACTCTCCTGGGCCTTACGCATCAGGATCGCCACACGGGTCTCTAGCTCGGGCGGCTCAATGGCCACCGTCAGACCCCAACCGAAGCGCGACTTGAGGCGATCTTCCACCCCGTCGATCTCCTTGGGGTAGCGATCTGAAGTCAGGATCACCTGATGATTGCCCTCTAGCAGGGCATTAAAGGTATGGAAGAACTCTTCCTGAGATCTGTCTTTGTTAGCAAAGAATTGAATATCATCGATAAACAACGCATCGACGCTACGGTAGTAACGTTTGAACTCTTCGATCGCGTTGTTCTGCAGCGCCTTCACCATATCCTGTACGAAGCGCTCGGAATGCATGTAAACCACCTTGGCATTCGGATTGTTCTTGATGATGCCATTACCCACGGCGTGCAGCAGGTGAGTCTTACCCAAGCCCGTACCACCGTAGAGGAACAAGGGGTTATAGGCGCCACCTGGATTTTCAGACACCTGCAAGGCGGCTGCCTTACCCAGCTGGTTAGACTTACCCTCGACGAAGTTGTCGAACTGGTAGGTGGGATTCATATTGCTTCTATGATTCGCCGTGGCCGCGGGTTCGTTGCTATTAAATGACGGCTTGCTTGGGGATTTTGCCGCAGGTGCAACAGGGCTCTTGGTCGAGGCAGCCGGCGCTGCCGGTTTGCTCGCAGGGCGACTACCGATGTCGAAACGCAGCTTGGGGGCGTCGCTACCCATCTGTTCGGTGAAGAACTGATTGATGGTATTGAGGTACTTATCTCTCACCCAATCGAGTACGAATCGATTCGGTGCATATAGCACTAGAGTTTCCCCATCCATTTCGGCTTGTAACGGTCTGATCCACATGCTGAATTGCTGAGCGGAAAGCTCGTCCTGTAGTCGTCCGATACATTGCTGCCAAAGTGAAACCGCCACGTACTTATCCCCAAAAGATCATACAAAAGAGGTGTATTCTATAGCGAGATCACTAGGATCGCTATCCTTTAAATAGATTTATCCCCAGTAAGATCATCTTTATTTATATA